>NZ_JACHLJ010000015.1 GCF_014204545.1 Brevundimonas vesicularis | reverse complement strand
TGACGTGACCCCCTGAAACTCCTCCAGGAATAGCTAGAGTCCGCCCAACGAAGGACGGACAGAATGAAGCGATCAAGGTTCACGGAAGAGCAAATCATCGGGATCTTGCGGGAGCAGGAGGCCGGTGTGGCGACGGCAGAGGTGTGCCGGCGACACGGTGTCAGCTCGGCGACCTTCTACAAGTGGAAGGCCAAGTTCGGAGGCATGGACGTGTCGGAGGCCCGGCGGCTGAAGGCGCTGGAGGACGAGAACACCAAGCTGAAGCGGATGCTGGCGGACGCGATGCTGGACAACGTCGCGCTGAAGGATCTGCTGGGAAAAAAGTGGTGACGCCCGCCGGCTATCGCGAGGCGGCTAGCCATCTGCAGGCCGCCTACGAGATGAGCGAACGGCGGGCGTGCCGTGTGCTGGGCGTCGATCGGACGAGCGTGCGCTATCAGGCGACGCGCCCGGACGACGGCGCGCTGCGCGACCGGCTGAAGGCTCTGGCCCAGGAGCGTCGCCGGTTCGGCTATCGCCGCCTGCACGTGCTGCTGCGGCGCGAAGGCCATGCGGTCAACAGGAAGCGGATCCAGCGGATCTATCGCGAGGAGCGACTGACGGTCCGTCGACGCGGCGGTCGGAAGCGCGCCATCGGCACCCGAAGACCGCTGGAGTTGCCACTGGTGGCGAACCAGCGCTGGTCGCTGGACTTCGTGGCCGACCAGATGACTGACGGGCGGCGCTTCCGCATCCTGACGGTGATCGACAACTGCACGCGTGAATGCCTGGCGTTGGTGGCCGACACCTCGCTGTCGGGCGCGCGGGTCGTGCGGGAGTTGGACGCCGTCATCCGGCAGCGGGGCCGGCCCGACACCATCGTCAGCGACAACGGGACGGAATACACCTCGAACGCGGTCCTGGCCTGGGCCGACAGCACCGGCGTCGGCTGGCATTACATCGCGCCCGGCAAGCCCCAGCAGAACGGCTTCAACGAGAGCTTCAATGGACGCCTGCGCGACGAGCTGCTGAACGAGACGCTGTTCCGATCCCTGCCGCACGCCCGCGCAGTGCTCGAAGCTTGGCGGCGCGATTACAACGAACGGCGTCCGCACTCGAAGCTCGGGTGGCTGACGCCGCAGGCCTATGCAGAAGCGCTCACCGGACAGATCGGCCGGTCCGCTGCGCTGGTTGGGGGCTGCGCTGACCGGCCTCTTGCCAACCCCGACAACCCCAGCTCAGATCACCAAAGGACTCTCGTTATGGCTGGATGAGAAATGGGGGTCACGTCA
>NZ_JACHLJ010000014.1 GCF_014204545.1 Brevundimonas vesicularis | reverse complement strand
GCCCGCTTGGCGAACTGGCCAAGAGGGCCACGCGCAGGATCGGCTTTCTGGGGCACGCAGCTAAACGAGACCGCTCCGTCATACCCGGCGCATCGCAGTTCGACACGTCGCTCGTGCTCGTGGAATGTAGCGGTGAAGCCAGCGGCTTTGGCCGCGTGAGCAATCCGAGCGCGCACGACGAACATCGAAGACGCGGGGGTGGATTTGTCCGCTGCTCGGAGTTCCGAGATCGCTGCTCGGAGGTCTGGTAGATTGGCGCCGTATTCCTCGACGACCAGTTGATCACGCAACCCTGCCTCCGCGATCCGAGCCAATCGCAGTTGGTCGCGCGCCGTCTCGACAACGACCACAATCTCGTCAGTCGCATCGCCACCAAACGAGTCGAGCAGCTTCATCAGACGACCAGATAGACGGGCGACATCACGGCTGGCGCGACGAAGACCTTCCCTCGTGCGGGACGCGCCGGGCGTGTTCCGCTCGGTGGGATCGAAGGTGAGCGCAGCGTCCAGAAAATGACGCTCGGCTTCGTTGAAGTTGAACAATGCCCGGCAATCGCACGCTCGTCGTCGTCGGGCTGTCGAGCATGCCAGATAGCGTTCGGCATCACCCTTCGCGACGTATGTCATGCTGCCACCGCACGCCGCGCACCGCGCGATGCCGGTGAGAATGTTCCTGAAGGCTGAACCCTTTCGACCTGCCGTTCCCGTCCTGCGAGTGATGATAGCGGCCCGCGCCTTCATCATGAGCGAGTGATCCACGATGGGTGGGAAGTAGTTTAGCACGGGCGGTCCTATCGGCACGCGACGACCGTCCTCCATCGTGTGAGGCTGATACGTCCCCACAGCCGCATCGCTGGACAAGAGCTTCTGGATGTAGCTCGCGTGCCAGCCGTGCTTGCCTCGAAATGCTGGCACGCCAGCGGCGTTCAATCTGGCGGCGATGGAGCCTTTCCCGATGCCAGCGGTCGTCTCCAAGAAGATCATCCGAACGACATCAGCGCGCTCTTCGATGATCTCGAATCTTGACCGATCTGGGGACAGGCGAAGCCATGCCGGGCAGGTCTTGGTCAGCTTCCGCACGTCGGCTTCACGACGCTTCCGTTCCCAAGCGGCGCGCACGCGCTTGCTCTTGGTCGCTGATTCCTCGTGTGCGCGTAGCATCACGATCAGGCTACCCAACAACCGTAGCCCACCGTCATCGGCCATGCTTTGTCGGGTGAATCGCTGTCGATCAGTCAGGGTGACAAGCGTGATGCCCGCATTGATGAGGCCGATGAAGGGGGCCAGCGCATCAAGGGGGGCCTGACGGTTCAGTCGGTCGAGACTCTCGCAGATCAGGACGTGCGGCAGGGCGACAGCACGATCCTCT
>NZ_JACHLJ010000013.1 GCF_014204545.1 Brevundimonas vesicularis | reverse complement strand
TCGCCGACATCCGTGAAACGACGGGCTATCGCCCAAACCGCACCGTTGCCGCCACCTTGGGGCCGATTTCGCAAATCTGCTTCGTGCGGCAGGATAGATAGATCGTCAGCCCGACAGGCTCCGCAGGAGCCGCACCCCGGCGAGGGGGGGCTCTAACCGCGCCGATCCATGCGTGCGGAAGGCCGTCAGCCACCTGATCGGCACTACGCTCGTAGGCTGCCCACGTCCCCGACCTTCCATCGACCTCAAGGTCACCGGTCGAATGGTCGATCAACCCGACCTGTGGAGGCGGCACTGAACCATACGATCCATGCGAGAGACCGAGGCGCAGACCATCCCCTACGAACTCGTCCACCTCTGTATCCACGCCAATGACAGGCAGGCGAGTGAGTCCATCAGGAATGGCCACTGAAAAGGGACCAACCGCGTCGATGCGATGGAAGCCCGCCGGGGTCGGGGCCGCTTCAGGCGGCTTCGAACATCCGAAAAGGACTATTGCGGCACACGCGACTGCGAGACGGTGAATGCGTCGGAACATATACGACTAACGACCGAAGCCGTGGTTTCGTTGACTGCCCGCAAACGCATCTTCGTCATCCGTGTCTGACGAGGTGGGACAGGTCGAGTTCGGGATAGGCTATCCGGCCGATGGCTTCATACAGCGTCTGGGCGCGATAGCCTCGACCGTAAGCAGCGGCGGTTTCGCCGCCTTCGTTTCCGTTCGCTGACGACCAGCCTCCGAGGGCGAGAGCGACTTCATGCTCGATACGGGCTTCTCGCAGCGCATCCCGGTAGCAGTGCCGGAACGAGTGGAAGCAGGTCTTCTCTCGGATCGCGCCAGCGCGCTCAAGGAAGCGACGAAACCACTTCGAGAAGGGGTCGCTGTAGTAGCCGGTGCTGGACTTTTGGAGTTCGGAGAACAGACGAACGGCGCCCGCCGCTCGCCGCTGCTCTACGAAGGCCATGAACCCGATTTCGATCAGCATCGGATGGACCGGGATGAACCGCTCGCTGGCGGCGGTCTTCAGACGTTTTCCGTTGTCAGTATCGGACGGACCTTCGGTCACGAAGAAGCAGTCCACGCCATCGAGCCGATGGATGTCTGCGACGTGTAGCTGACAGATCTCGTTCATTCGCATGCCCGAGAACAGGGCGATGAGAGGCACCCAGAAACGCCCGCGACGTGGACGTGCGGGGCCGGGCGTGGAGTATCCGGCCCAGTCGTCAACGCAACCGCGAAAGATCGGAGCGTCGAAGATCAGGCGTAGCTGCTCGGTGGAAAAAGGCAGACGTTTATCTCGCCGTCTCACCCGGTCGATGACTTGAAGTCCCTTGGCTGGGTTCCGTTCGATCCAGCCCTCGTTCTGACAGAAGTTCATCACCGCCCGGAACTTGCACATGTAGCCGTTGACCGACGCGGGCGAGAGCCTTCCGGTAAGCCCCTTCTCCTTCGCCATCCGCGCGGCGGCGAGAGGCGACAGCTTCGGAAACTTCTTCTCGGCGTTGGAGGGGAGCCAGCGGAGCACTTCGAGAAGCTCACGCGAGGCTTCGCGGTCGATGGAGCGGATGGTGCGGTCTTCCCCCCAGAGGCCGACCGTTAGTTCGATCAGGTTAAGATAATGGAGGTCCGTCTTCCGAGTGCGCTGCTTTGCAGGGTCGGATCGGAAGAGTTCAAAGGCTTGGCGAAGCGTTTTGTCCGCTGGCGCCGCCGTGGGCGTGGCTGCGGGCTTTGGTCGCTCGGGTGGGAGCACGATGACAGGCTGAACGCCGTGGGTCTCGATGTCCCGCCACTCCTGCTCCAACATCGCTGCGACGATCCGAGCCTGACG
>NZ_JACHLJ010000012.1 GCF_014204545.1 Brevundimonas vesicularis | reverse complement strand
TGGTGGAGCCGAGGGGACGGCCGTGTGGTCGCTTTCGTCGGTCATGGTGGCAGTGCGCGACTCGGTTGGTTAGGAGATCGCCAAGGCTCTGATTGGACGGGGGGAAGGTCAACGTGTGGAAGCTGGATCACATCGTCCCGGCGTCCGATGTTGACGTCGAAGAGCAGCGTCTCGCCGAGGTGCTTGCGAAGGCGGGCTACGATGTCGGGAAGCTGTCGCTGAACGCACTGGCCCAGCAGGTGCTGGCCGAGCGGGCGAAGGCGGTAGTGATGTCTATCGGCATCGAGCCGTCGAACTGGCCGCACTACCCGCTCGGCAATGGCGGCGTCGAGGTGCGCTTCCAGTTCAGCCGCGAGGAAGATCAGGTGAACGCGAGGCTGGCTTTGGCTTAGGCCGGGACGCTCTCCATCGAGCGCTTGATGGCGGTCACCGTCATGGGCGAGGCACGATGGAGCCGGGCGGTGGCGCGGATGCCCTGACCGTCCGCCAACGATTTCCTGATCGCTTCCACACGGTCGTCAGGCATAGGCTTCCGCCCGGACTTCTTGGTCGTGCGACGCAGACCGGCGAGGATGCGCTCTCGGATCATGGCGCGCTCGAACTCGGCGAAGACGCCCAGCATCTGGAACATCATCCGGCCTGAGGGCGTCGAGGTGTCGAGGCCCTGCTGGTGCAGGTAGAGGTCCACATTCTTGGACTGAATGTCGTTCAGGAAGGCCACGAGGTCGGGAAGGCTGCGCCCGAGGCGGTCCACGCTCCACGCCATGATCTGATCGAAGTCCTTGCGCGCCACGCCCTTGAGCAGCGAGTCGTAGCCGGGGCGCCGATCCCGCCCCTTCACGCCGCTGATGCCTTCGTCGGTGAAGGTCGCGGTGACGGTCCAGCCCTGACGCTCGGCGACGGCCAGCAGATCGCGCAATTGGTTCTCGACCGTCTGGTTCTTATCGGCCGTGCTCACACGGGCGTAGATCGCGACGCGCTTGGTCAGGGGTGTTCTCCGATCCAATGTTGGGAGAACAGGCTCTCATGGATCGGCAGAGCGTCAATCAGATCGGGCGAACGACCGCTCTTCCCTCGGCGCGATGAAGAGCCGGTCGCAGTCGTCACCGCTGGTCAATGGGATGACCTCAAACTCTTCCCCTGCCGCCTCCACGGCTTCAGCGGCCAGTTCGTTGAACTCCTGCTCGAAGCCGGATCGGCGGAACAGCACCACGCCGTCCTTGGCGTCGAGCACTCCATACGCCGGGGAGCCTTCGAGAAGGGTGTTGAGCCGATCCATGTTCTTGGAAGGCGTGAGGCGTCGGATGGTTCAGAACGGCTCAGTTGGGAAGTGAGGCGACGATCCCGGCAGGCCGTCGTGCGGGCGCCGTCAGGCGCGGTCGCTCCGCTTCCAGTGCGGCAATGGCGTCGTATTGAAAGGCGAGTCGTAGATAGTGCTGACGATGCTCGACGACGAAGGTCTTGCTGGCCTGCTCTCGGGCCAGCGCAGCCCGCAGTCGATTATAGCTGGTCGGGAGACGCATGCGATCTGAACGCCGATCACAGGGCCGCGCTCCCCAACCGTTGTTTTCGAGGTGACTCCGCTCAGCGAGCATCAACCGCGTCCAGCGGCATGACGAACATCTGGCTGTAGCCTTGGCCGCCATCGCTCGTGGTGAAGACCACGAAGTCCTCTCCAGCATGATCAGCCGCCTCGCGCACCAGATCGCTGAACTCGTCGATGTGGTCGGGCTTGCCGATCAGCACGAAGCCGTCCTTGTCCCGCCGGATGTCGTAGGCGGGGTGATCCATCAGCAGCTTTTTCAGCAGCCGTCCCATGGCTGGAGGAAAACACAGGTCATTATGACGGTCAAGCTGAGCCGGAAAACAGATGGAAGCGGGCACATCGACGGGCGGCTCTGAAGGCCCGTGTTTCCGGGGCGCGAGACAATCGGATTCCGGGGGTGTTTGGGAGAACGCCCTCCAACCCGTTCGTGGCGTGCTTGATCGGCCTTCGGCCTCATCACCTGAATTCTCTGGCGCCGACGAGATCAAATCGACCGAAGGCCAATCGCCGGTCGAAGGCGAGCGGCTCGTCCGCGACGACATCGACCAAGGCGAACGACGCCGTGACCGACAGGGAGCGGCTCGTCCAGATCAACCCGATCAGGCTGGAGCCTTCCAACGCCAATCTGCCGGTCGCCCGCTGAAGCGGTCACCCGATCCGGGCGAGTCTCCCGTGGCCTTCGTTCCCCCGCCTCGCTGCCGCTCGTCTCCTCCACGAAGCCCAGCCCCGGCTCACCCGGATAGTTCTCTGTCGAGGTCATTGGTCCCGGCTCCTCGTCGAGAACCCATCCTCCACAACCCGTTCGCACCTTTCTCTATAAGCACGCTGCGAACGGGTTGCCCTTGAACCCTTCTTTCACATCGTCCGGGCCACAGGGTCGAGGAAAATAAGCTTGAGCGTGGAGTGATGGGGTGGGTGAGAT
>NZ_JACHLJ010000011.1 GCF_014204545.1 Brevundimonas vesicularis | reverse complement strand
AGCAAGGTGTAGTCGATTGAATCCGTCTGGCGAACGGATATTCACGACCGTTTCTTACGTCAGGCGCGTGCCGTTCCTGACGATCTTCCATTTCTATGGTCGGCAGGTCGCGCCAAGGCGCGGTCGAGTGGGGAGAATGTCAACGATGTGGAAGCTGGATCACGTCGTCTCGGCGTCCGTTGTTGATGTGGAGGAGCGACGCCTTGCGGAAGTGCTGGCGAACGCAGGCTACGATGTCGGGAAGCTTACGTTGAATGGTCTGGCCCAACAGGTGCTGGCCGAGCGTGCGAAGGCGGTAGTGATGGCTATCGGGATCGAGCCGTCGAACTGGCCGCACTACCCGCTCGGCAATGGCGGCGTCGAGGTGCGCTTCCAGTTCAGCCGCGAGGAAGATCAGGTGAACGCAAAGCTGGCGCTGGCTTAGGCCTACGGCAGGGGCACGATAGTCCGCCCATCAGGTCGGCCTATCGCTGATCTGTCCCGCCAATCTGCGGCTCTGCATCTTGGTCGAGCACTTCGGCTTTCTCGCGCAGATGGCTCGCAGCGGCATGCATGAGCGCATCAACACCTTGCCTCCAGACGGGTGGAATTTTTGGAACTTCCTTGAAGTGCGGCGATTTTCAAACCGCACGTTATCAGGAGAAAAACCGTGGCCGACAAAACCCTCGACGACCTTTTCCACGACACCCTCAAGGACATCTATTACGCCGAGCGGAAGATTCTGAAGTCGCTGCCGAAAATGGCGCGCGCGGCTCAACATCCGCAACTCAAGGCCGCTTTCGAAAAGCACAAGGATCAGACTGAAGGCCAGATCGAGCGCCTTCAGCAGGTGTTTGAGATCATCGGAAAAGCACCGCGCGGCAAGACGTGCGACGCCATCGAGGGCATCCTCGCCGAGGGCGATGAGATCATGGAGGAATACAAAGGCACGCCTGCTCTCGACGCCGGTCTATTGGCCGCCGCGCAGGCGGTGGAGCACTACGAGATCACTCGCTACGGCACACTGCGCCGCTGGGCCAACGTGCTTGGTTTGAAGGATGCGGCCAAGCTCCTCGAAGAGACGCTCAACGAAGAGTCGCAGACGGACGAAGACCTGACCACCATCGCCGATGCGGCGGTCAACAAGGACGCCCTCGCCTCCAAGTCCTGATCTCGTGGGGTGGAGGAGGGGGCGGATAAAACGCTGCCTTCTCCACGCCCGACTGACTTCCGATCCTTGCCCGGAGGGTCAGCCCCCAAGGGTCGCCCGACCGGTCTGGAGGTTCTGGTTAGGCTCCAAACTGGTGGCGAACGTCACGCGACGACTACATGGTCGTTGAAACGCGATTGGACGGCCGCTGGTCTGGTCGTCGAGGTTTCATTCCCGGTTCAGCCCGTGGCCTCGTCCGCCTGACGGAAGTTCGACCGGTAGAGCGCACGCAACGCATTGGTCAGCGACCGACCCTCAAGCTGCGCCCGGATGCCCGTGAAGCCTTCGCGTTTGAGGGCTGCGGCGATCTCGCGAAGGTCACGGCACGAACCGCTTTCGGCGAGTTGATAGGCACGTTCGAGGCAGGTGGGTCGGCTTGACATAGTGAAGGTCTCGGCAGGGCAAGAAGTCCGTCAGGATGCGGTCTCGGCTCACGTCGTCAAGCGGCGTAGCTTATTTGCATCGACGCTCGCGACGGCCTTCCTAAACCGTCTCCAGAGACCGCTTGATGGTCGTCACAGTGGTCGTGGAGGCCCGGTGAAGTCGGGCTGTGGCGCGGATGCCCTGACCGTTGATCAACGACCTCCTGATCGCTTCCACACGGTCGTCAGGCATGGGTTTTCGACCGCTCTTCTTGGTCGTGCGACGAAGCCCGGAAAGCACGCGCTCCCTATGGATGGCTCGTTCGAATTCGGCGAAGACGCCCAACATCGAAAACATCATCCGACCAGATGACGTCGAGGTATCGAGGCCCTGCGTGTGAACGTAGAGGTCCACGTTCTTGGTCTGGATATCGCCAAGGAAGTGGATCAGGTCGGGCAAGGATCGGCCAATCCGGCAGACGGAAAAGCACGCGATCAGATCAAAATCCCTGCGTGCCACACCCTTCAGCAGGTTGTCGAAGCCGGGCCTCTTCTCACGCCCCTTGGCCCCCGAGATGCCCTCGTCGAGGAAGGTGGCCACGATCTCCCAGTCCTGCCGCTCCGCGACGGCTCGCAGATCGCGAAGTTGGTTCTCCACGGTCTGGTTTTTGTCAGCCGTCGAGACGCGACAGTAGAGGGCCACGCGCTTGGTCAGGGGTGTTCTCCGATCTGGTGTTGGGAGAACAGACTCTCACGGATCGGCAGGCCGTCAATCAGTTGCGGGCTGTATCTGGGTTCGGAGTTGTCATCCCTCGTCTGCGAAGTTTGCCCAGAGAACGGGCCTCCAGATCGGCGATGCCATCATACTGGTAAGCGAGACGTAGGTAGGACTGGCGATGCTCAATTACAGAGGTTTGACCCGCGAGTTCCCGCAGATTGGCTGCCCGCGTTCGATTGTAGCCTTCCAACCGCATGCGGGGGTCAACGCAACTTCAACGATATGGTTCCTCGCCGACTGCCCTTCAGTCAGACGTCAATGGCCAATCCAGTGGCATGACGAACATCTCGCTGTAGCGATGGCCTCCCTCACTCACCGCAAAGACGACAAATTCCTCGCCGAGCGCGCAGCAGCTTCCCGCACAAGATCGCTGAACTCGTCCAGATGGTCGGGATCGCCGATTAGCATGAAGCCGTCCGCCTCTCGCACCACGCGATAGGCGGAAGAGCTTTCCAAGAGACTGTCCAGCAGCCTTCCCATGCCGAAAGGAAAACACTGTTCGATAAAGCTGGCAAGTGGGCGCCTCTCAAGCGGAGGCTGTGTCAAAATCTTGCGCCATGTCGAGCATCAACTTCAGGGCCGATCCATAAGAGCCTCCGCACCTCTCGACTAATTTGCGGAGGAGGGCTGTCCGTTCGGGGCGCATCTTCGGCGTCTCCATCGCCCAGACCGCGAATGCCCGTTGTGAGCCGAAGTCCTCACCCAACACAGTGAGATCGCGGTGTCGGGTGTCGGCTCGCAGTCGGTCCATCAGCCGGTCCACTGCCGGTGGCGTGCCTTCGATAGCTTGAATGAACATGCCTTCCGCGTAGGCGAGCAGCCCGGTGATCTCGTCGCGTCGGTTGTTGCGTGCGGACGCTCCCAGAAGTTCGGCGAGGTTCAACGAGTTTTCCAGCGATACGGTCGAGCGGCTGCAATAGATGACTCGTTTCCAGCGCATCTGACGGCCCTCCTACCGCATCGCTTCATGCTCCTTTGATGAAGCATCGCGCCCAGCCGATAGTTCCGTTCTCCCAATCAGATGGAAGCGGGCACAAAATATCGATTACGCCAGCACTGCGTTTGCGGGCCGTGAAACACAGCGATTTCCACCCCTGTTTACGAGAACGGTCGTAGTGGGATTTTCGAGCGATCTTCCAGCCGATGTCATCGCGATCTGGCTGAAGCCTCTGTCAGGATCGCAGCCGACCTCGCTCCGACTATGCCGCCATCTGCCAGACCGATCTGGCGGCGGCACCCTTGGACACAGGGGGAGAGGGGAGTTTCCCCCTTTATCGGCTCTCCTAATAAGACCTCTATTAGCAAGGCCATTAACGGGGGAAAGTTCAGCAGGAGGACACAGTGGTCGCTCCGCTCCTTCAAGAACTCTCCCTCACCACGTCGAAAGATATAGCCGCCGCCAGTTCTTGACCGGTATAAGTAAGGATAGGTGGCGGACACCGTTGGAGGTCATGTTCCAACGAGGATCAGCAGGTCGATCACGTCCGTC
>NZ_JACHLJ010000010.1 GCF_014204545.1 Brevundimonas vesicularis | reverse complement strand
CCATGACAGGTACACCAGAGGTATGTCCATCCCGGTCCTCTCGTACTAGGGACAGATCCTCTCAAGCTTCGAACACCCACGGCAGATAGGGACCAAACTGTCTCACGACGTTCTGAACCCAGCTCACGTACCACTTTAAATGGCGAACAGCCATACCCTTGGGACCTGCTCCAGCCCCAGGATGTGATGAGCCGACATCGAGGTGCCAAACTTTGCCGTCGATATGGACTCTTGGGCAAAATCAGCCTGTTATCCCTAGAGTACCTTTTATCCGTTGAGCGATGGCCCTTCCACTCGGGACCACCGGATCACTATGGCCGACTTTCGTCTCTGCTCGACTTGTCAGTCTCGCAGTCAGGCGGGCTTATGCCATTGCACTCGACGACCGATTTCCGACCGGTCTGAGCCCACCATCGCGCGCCTCCGTTACACTTTAGGAGGCGACCGCCCCAGTCAAACTACCCACCACGCCATGTCCCGGGACCGGATAACGGCCCTCGGTTAGACGTCAACGACAGTAAGGGTGGTATTTCAAGGACGACTCCACCAGAGCTGGCGCCCCGGTTTCATAGTCTCCCACCTATCCTACACATACGGTCGCTAACGCCAAGGCGAAGCTATAGTAAAGGTTCATAGGGTCTTTCCGTCTGACCGCGGGAACCCCGCATCTTCACGGGGAATTCAATTTCACTGAGCCTATGCTGGAGACAGTGGGGAAGTCGTTACGCCATTCGTGCAGGTCGGAACTTACCCGACAAGGAATTTCGCTACCTTAGGACCGTTATAGTTACGGCCGCCGTTTACCTGGGCTTCAGTTCGACGCTTTCACATCTCCCTTTAACCTTCAGGCACCGGGCAGGCGTCAGACCCTATACGTCGCATTGCTGCTTCGCAGAGCCCTGTGTTTTTGCTAAACAGTCGCTACCCCCTGGCTTGTGCCACTCAGTCCTGCTTGCGCAAGGTGAGTCACGCTTATTCCGAAGTTACGCGTGCAATTTGCCGAGTTCCTTCAGCATAGTTCTCTCAAACGCCTTGGTATGCTCTACCTGACCACCTGTGTCGGTTTCGGGTACGGTCTCTGCTGGAGTTATTTCCTGGGACAACGCCCCCGCACACACAATCCAATAAGTGGGTACGAGTTAAGCCATCCGTCACTTCCAGCTGGTGCAGGAATATTTACCTGCTTCCCATCGACTACGCTTTTCAGCCTCGCCTTAGGGGCCGACTAACCCTGCGCAGATTAGCTTTACGCAGGAACCCTTGGTCTTTCGGCGAGAGTGTCTCTCACACTCTTATCGTTACTCATGTCAGCATTCTCACTTCCGATACCTCCAGCCAGGCTCACGCCTGACCTTCACCGGCCTACGGAACGCTCCGCTACCGCTTGCAGTAAACTGCAAACCCATATCTTCGGCGCACGGCTTGAGCCCCGTTACATTTTCCGCGCAGGATCGCTTGATCAGTGAGCTGTTACGCTTTCTTTAAAGGATGGCTGCTTCTAAGCCAACCTCCTGATTGTCAAAGCAATCCCACATCGTTTCCCACTTAGCCGTGACTTGGGGGCCTTAGATGATGGTTAGGGTTGTTTCCCTTTTCACGACGGACGTTAGCACCCGCCGTGTGTCTGCCCGATAGTTCTCTTGGGTATTCGGAGTTTGGTTAGTATTGGTACCGCTCGCGCAGCCCGCAACCATCCAGTGCTCTACCCCCCAAGGAATTCGTCGGACGCTCTACCTAAATAGATTTCGCGGAGAACCAGCTATGTCCAGGTTTGATTGGCCTTTCACCCCTATCCACAAGTCATCCCAGAATTTTTCAACATTCACGGGTTCGGTCCTCCAGTTGGTGTTACCCAACCTTCAACCTGCTCATGGATAGATCACCTGGTTTCGGGTCGTCATACGTCGAACTTAGCGCCCTATTCAGACTCGCTTTCGCTGCGCCTACACCTAACGGCTTAAGCTTGCTCGACACATGAAGTCGCTGACCCATTATACAAAAGGTACGCCGTCACCGCGCTTGGCGGCTCCGACTGCTTGTAGGCTTCCGATTTCAGGATCTGTTTCACTCCCCTTGTCGGGGTGCTTTTCACCTTTCCCTCACGGTACTTGTTCACTATCGGTCGTAGAGGAGTACTTAGGCTTGGAGGGTGGTCCCCCCATGTTCAGACAGGATTTCACGTGTCCCGCCCTACTCGAGTCTCTTGCTGTTTGATGACTACGGGGCTTTCACCCACTATGGCCGACCTTTCCAGATCGTTCGTCTTTATTTCACAAGAGCACTGGCCTGGTCCCGGTTCGCTCGCCACTACTACGGGAGTCTCGGTTGATGTCCTTTCCTCCGGGTACTGAGATGTTTCAGTTCCCCGGGTTCGCTTAATGAAGCCTATGTATTCAGCTCATTATACCTTTCAACAATCCGCCAATCGCTGCCCCGGAGAGCAGAGTTGGAAGACTGTAAAGGTGGGTTTCCCCATTCGGAAATAACCGGATCAAAGGGTGCTAGCGCCTCCCCGGTTCTTATCGCAGCTTGCCACGTCCTTCATCGCCTCTCTACGCCAAGGCATCCGTCAGAAGCCCTTCAACGTTTGATCGTTTCTCAGCAAAACTCATGCTTGGTTTATTCCGCCCGACTGGAAAGATGCCGGGGGACCAAGCCTGATTTTTGTCAGACAATGTCTTCTTCTCGAACAAGACCTCAAAGCTCAGGGGAGCCGGTCACGTTCTTCCTTTACGATATCAATGCCAGCCGACGAGCGCCGACGGGCAATTCTTGATGCGATCACAAGATCCTGGTGGAGCCAGACGGAGTCGAACCGACGACATCCTGCTTGCAAAGCAGGCGCTCTACCAACTGAGCTATGGCCCCATTCCATCAGGAATAGTGCGAAGCCCAGGAGAGCTGTCGGCGATGCCGTCTTGAGGCTGAGAACCCCCAGCGAACCAGAAGTCCTGGTAGGCCCGGGCAGACTCGAACTGCCGACCTTACGCTTATCAGGCGTACGCTCTAACCACCTGAGCTACGGGCCTATGGCAGCGACAGCCGGGTCATAGACACCCAGGCTCGCGATCGCGTCACCAACTCAACGACCCGTATGGTCGAGGCGTCGATGACGAAAGTGGAAAGAGAAACGGAGACGGCGGCGTTCCGCCGTTTGTGCCTAGCGCTATCGCATTGCTGCTTGAGCGCATCAGCTATTGGAGCCTCAATAGACAGTCTCGTGAGAGACGGCCTGGAGAAGCATCCTTAGAAAGGAGGTGATCCAGCCGCAGGTTCCCCTACGGCTACCTTGTTACGACTTCACCCCAGTCGCTGACCCTACCGTGGTCGCCTGCCTCCTTGCGGTCAGCGCAGCGCCTTCGGGTAGAACCAACTCCCATGGTGTGACGGGCGGTGTGTACAAGGCCCGGGAACGTATTCACCGCGGCATGCTGATCCGCGATTACTAGCGATTCCAACTTCATGCCCTCGAGTTGCAGAGGACAATCCGAACTGAGACGACTTTTAAGGATTAACCCTCTGTAGTCGCCATTGTAGCACGTGTGTAGCCCACCCTGTAAGGGCCATGAGGACTTGACGTCATCCCCACCTTCCTCCGGCTTAGCACCGGCAGTCCCATTAGAGTTCCCAACTAAATGATGGCAACTAATGGCGAGGGTTGCGCTCGTTGCGGGACTTAACCCAACATCTCACGACACGAGCTGACGACAGCCATGCAGCACCTGTGTCCTAGTCCCCGAAGGGAAAGCCAGATCTCTCTGGCGGTCCAGGCATGTCAAAAGGTGGTAAGGTTCTGCGCGTTGCTTCGAATTAAACCACATGCTCCACCGCTTGTGCGGGCCCCCGTCAATTCCTTTGAGTTTTAATCTTGCGACCGTACTCCCCAGGCGGATTGCTTAATGCGTTAGCTGCGTCACCGAAATGCATGCATCCCGACAACTAGCAATCATCGTTTACGGCGTGGACTACCAGGGTATCTAATCCTGTTTGCTCCCCACGCTTTCGAGCCTCAGCGTCAGTAATGAGCCAGTGTGTCGCCTTCGCCACTGGTGTTCTTCCGAATATCTACGAATTTCACCTCTACACTCGGAGTTCCACACACCTCTCTCATACTCAAGACACCCAGTATCAAAGGCAATTCCGAGGTTGAGCCCCGGGATTTCACCCCTGACTTAAATGTCCGCCTACGCTCCCTTTACGCCCAGTAATTCCGAGCAACGCTAGCCCCCTTCGTATTACCGCGGCTGCTGGCACGAAGTTAGCCGGGGCTTCTTCTCCGGGTACCGTCATTATCGTCCCCGGTGAAAGAATTTTACAATCCTAAGACCTTCATCATTCACGCGGCATGGCTGCGTCAGGCTTTCGCCCATTGCGCAAGATTCCCCACTGCTGCCTCCCGTAGGAGTTTGGGCCGTGTCTCAGTCCCAATGTGGCTGATCATCCTCTCAGACCAGCTACTGATCGTCGCCTTGGTGAGCCTTTACCTCACCAACTAGCTAATCAGACGCGGGCCGCTCTAAAGGCGATAAATCTTTCCCCCGAAGGGCACATTCGGTATTAGCACAAGTTTCCCTGAGTTATTCCGAACCTAAAGGCACGTTCCCACGTGTTACTCACCCGTCCGCCACTAACTCCGAAGAGTTCGTTCGACTTGCATGTGTTAGGCCTGCCGCCAGCGTTCGCTCTGAGCCAGGATCAAACTCTCAGGTTGAGTTGACTTCTGACCTAAGCTTGAAGACCACCGAAGTGGTCTTGGCATTAGTTCTACGTATTTTATTGACGAGTTCCCACGTCATCGATCCTAAGACCGACGCATGGTATCTTTTCAAAAAGACCGCAGATAGTCAGTGTCGTATGATGACCTTCTAGGGTCATCGCAAGAACACCGCCGCCTGCGTTTCTCTTTCCAAATCAACAATGTCAAAGACCCA
>NZ_JACHLJ010000009.1 GCF_014204545.1 Brevundimonas vesicularis | reverse complement strand
CAGTCTGTTGGATCGTTCGGCGGCAGAGGCTTTTGAGCGGCTTGCTTTGGCGATGGACGCGGAGGACTGGGACGGCGCCGTCGCGGCCCAAATGGAATGGTTGCTCTGGCGTGTAGGGAGCATACTGGAAAAGACGGATATCGATGTTTCCGCGCTGGTGACGGCGCCAGACCTGCTGGGGCGGATAGTCGGACTGCTGACGACAGCCGCGGCGGCCTCATCGGGTGATGATCTTTCTCCGAGAACCACCAAAAAACTCGAAGCCGCTCAAGGCGCGCTGGAGGCGATGCTCGCTCAACTGGCCGCGGCCCAGCGTGTTGGGGCGGAGAAGGCGACGGCCTCGATGTTAGTTCTCGCAGGGGGAGAGATTGCGAGAGCTGAAGTCCTTTTGTCTTTGGCCGAGGCCGAACTCTGGGATCGCTTCACCGACCTTCAGGCAGAAGTGGTGAGACGGCGTGGCGGCAAACCCGAGGGCTTTCAGCCCCGTTGGCAGATTGAGTTCGGGAAGCATCTGACCGCCCAGCAGACTCCGGGGCAGTCATTCAAACGAGCCGACCTTATCGACAAAGTCTACAAATGGAACGATGTCGAGCGTCAGAACGGCCGCAACCACGGCATCCCCGGAACGGATAACGGGGTCGGCCTCGGCATAGACCGCTTGGCCAAGCTCGGGATCGTGAGGTTGCAGAGGTAATCCGCCAACTATTGCATCAGTTGGCAACTGGTGAGTTTGCCTTCGTATCCGCTCCCCTCGGTCTCTGTCTTCTTCCGCACGCCGCAACGTCGCGGCGGATGGAGAACAGAGAATGTTCGGCCTAACGATAAAGAGCGAATGCACCACGGCGGCGGCCCGCCTGTTGGCGGATCACCAGATCGAACTGACGAAGGAGGCGTTTGACCCCTTCATCGAACGGTTCGACCGCACGGTCATCGTGTTCGACAGTGAAGGCGCCCGCGTCCTCGCCAAGATGCTGCTGGCCGACATCGATCCCAGCGCCGAGTTCCTCGAAGACGCGGAGGTGCGTGAGGTCGAGATCGCCGCCCGGCGCAAGAGCCAGAGCTACACACCCGCCGAGGCGGATGCGGCGCGGGCGCGATACGATGCGCTGAAAGGGCTGGTTATTCCCAAGGGCACCCAGTCGGCGCCCGCCCACAAGGCGTGGGTGACGATCAGGGAGTGGGAAGCGGCGGCGCAGCGCGGCGAGTGGACCCACCGCTGGCAAGTTCAGTTCCGGCTCGGCACCCAGATGTTCGCCGAGGCCCAGCGCGCCGTTCACCCCCGACAGGCCGCCAACGCCATGGCCCGGTTCATCCGCGATCTGCGAAAGTCCCACCATCAGGTCGAGGTCGTCGCCAAGCTGGTGGAGGCGATCTGATGGCTCGCGCCTCATGGATTAAGGGCAAGCCCCTCGACGCCTTCACCTCGGGATATCGGCCGCATCGCACCGACCCGAGAGCGGTGCAGGAATGGACGGCCTCGCGTCTGCGTCGTCTCACGCCGGAGCAGGTCAGGCAGCGGCTCGACGACGGTATGAAGAAGGCTTCGGGCGCGCTGGCCGCATTCGCCACGATGTCACCGACAGCCAAGGTCAGGCGCGCGAAAGCGAACGCCAAGGCGCACCGACGCTGGATTTGGCTGATCCGGGCTGAACTGGATCGGCTTCATCCTCAGCCCAGAGGCGCGAGTGGGACACGCGCACGCCGAGAGCCGCGCGTCGGATATCTCCAAACCGAAGCCAAGGCGTTTCAAGTCGCCCGGTCGGAGGCCGCCAAGTGATCGCGTATGTCCTCGAATACCAATGGGGTCCAGCCAAAGGGGGATGGCCGATCAACCATGAGGGCCACGAGTCGGATTTGACGGATTTCCAGTTCAGACCATCCGACGCTCGCTTTCCGAGCAAAGGTCTCACGCGGGAGGCCGTTTGCGAAATGAAGGCGTATCTCGATCTGAACGGTTTGCAACCGCGCATTCTCAGCGTTCTTCCGACCCATGACGAGGACGCCGCCTACTTCGTCCTTCGCTTCGAGCCGGATCAGGTGCACGCCGCCGTGCTCACGCAACTCTTCTGTTCATGACCCGACGACAAGGAACCCACTCTATGCACCCCCGTAAGCGCGGCAAGAACCTCAACACGACGCGCATCGTCGAAATCCTGAACGCTGACGGCACAACCGCCGAGATCGCCGAGGCCACCGGCTATTCCATCGGCACCGTCAGAAGGGTCCGAAGGCTGGAGGGCCACATCGGCGATCTGTTCCGAATGGACTACATCGCTCCCCGTTTGATGGCGGCCGGTCTGATCACCCATCGCGACGACCTGACCCACGCCCTACCAGAGGACAGCGAGATCGCGGCCGTCCTTGGTCTTCATGACTGGCGGAAATGCCGATCAGTCATCCAGAGACGCCGTGCCGCGAACGCGGCGGCCATCGAGGTCGGCGGACTGAAAATCATCAACGGCTGCGTGGACCGCTTTTTCGAGCATGGGGGAAGGCTGAACTAATGGAGGGAGCGGCGATCACCGCCGCGCCCCCGGCTTAAGCCAGAGCACTGCCCACCCGACCCGCGCCGCCAGCA
The DNA here is from genome assembly GCF_014204545.1 of Brevundimonas vesicularis. Lineage (GTDB taxonomy): Bacteria > Pseudomonadota > Alphaproteobacteria > Caulobacterales > Caulobacteraceae > Brevundimonas > Brevundimonas vesicularis_B. The sequence continues at coordinate 17,109 of NZ_JACHLJ010000009.1, read as the reverse complement.
CCAGCTTCCCCTCCCCCACGAGGGTTTGGAAGAGTTCGACAAGCGCGTCGGCGGATGGCCCCCGACCGGCGCGAAGGCACAGGTAGTTCTCGGCGCGGCCGAGCCATGCGCTGCTGAAATGCCGCTGGGAGTCGGTGAGGCCGCGCTCAAGGAAGTGGTGGTAGATGTCCATACCGGTATTTATCCGGGGGCCGTCAAATGCGGTCGCACGGGCTACCGGGCATCGGTATTTCTGGTTGATCCCAAAGCCTACAGCGTCGAACATCGCCCCAGACAATCAGCCGGGGGACGGCCGCGATTCGAGTGACTGGTGTGCGCCGGTAGCTGTCGCTAACGACCCGGATCACGCCGGGGAAACATGAGCGCCGCGCCGACCTATACGCCGCATCAGGCTAAATATTTCGCGCACTTCCTGACCCGCGAGGGGCTGGATGAGGGCGAAGGGCTGACGCAATCGCTGTCGTCTGCGCGCGTGGACCTGAACCCGCACCAAGTCGATGCGGCGATGTTCGCGCTGCGGTCGCCGCTGTCCAAGGGCGTGCTGCTGGCCGATGAGGTGGGGCTGGGCAAGACAATCGAAGCGGCCTTGGTGCTGTCCCAGCGCTGGTGGGAGCGGCAACGTGACCTGCTGCTGATCGTGCCCGCCTCGCTGCGGAAACAGTGGGCGACCGAACTGCGCGAGAAGTTCTCGCTGCCCTCGGTGATCCTCGACGCCAAGCGGGTCAAAGACCTCGCCAAGGTCGGTAAACCGAACCCGCTGGGGCGCGGCGAGGGCATCGTCATTCTGTCCTATGAATACGCCGCGCGGATCGCCGACCAGCTTCGCGGCATCCCGTGGAACCTCGTGGTCTTCGACGAAGCGCACAAGCTGCGGAACGTCTATCGGGCCATTGAGACTTCGCGGGCGGCCGTGCTGCGCGACGCGCTGGCCGGGCGTCAGAAGCTGCTGCTCACCGCCACGCCGCTTCAGAACAATCTGATGGAGCTATATGGCCTCGTCACCATCATCGACGAGACTTACTTCGGCTCGGAGCAAGCCTTCAGGGCCGAGTTCGGCGGGCGCGAGGACAAGGCGTCCCAAGCCCTGCTGGCCCGGCGACTGGAGCCGATCTGCAAGCGCACCCTGCGCCGTCAGGTCCAAAAAGCGGGCCTTATCAATTACACCAACCGTCTGCCCAAGACGTTCGACTTTACGCCCGACAAGCTGGAGACGGACCTCTACGAGCACATGTCCGACTACCTCCGGCGCGATGACACGCTGGCGGTCGGGCAGAACGGTCGCCACCTCGTCACGCTGGTCCTGCGGAAAATTCTCGGCTCCTCGTCCTTCGCCGTGGCCGCGACGCTGGACAAGATGGTCAACCGGCTGGAGCGGAAGCTGGCGGTAAACGAGGATGCGCTCGACGACATCGATGGTGTCGAGGAAACCGCCGAGGAATGGCGCGAGGATGGCGACGCCCGCGAGGCCGAAGCGCTGGAGGACGAGACCGACGATGCCATCGAGGACATCGATCCCGAAGTCCTGAAGGCCGAGATCGAGGAACTGGCCCGCTATCGTGATCTGGCGGCCTCGATCCAGACCAACGCCAAAGGCAAGGCCCTGCTGGATTGCCTGCCGGGCGTGCTGGAGGAGATCGTCGCCAAGGGCGGCCAGCGGAAGGCCGTGATCTTCACCGAGTCCGTCCGCACCCAGACCTATCTCCGCGAACTGCTGGAGCGCAGCGGGTTCGAGAGCCAGACCGTCGTCCTCAACGGCTCGAACTCGGACAAGGACAGCAACGCCATCTACAAGGCGTGGCTGGAGAAGCACCGGGGCACCGATGTCGTCTCGGGTTCCAAGACCGCCGACATGAAGGCGGCCATCGTGGACGCCTTCCGAAACGACCGGACGATCCTCATCGCCACGGAGTCGGGCGCCGAGGGCATCAACCTTCAGTTCTGCTCGCTGCTGATCAACTACGACCTGCCTTGGAACCCGCAGCGGGTGGAGCAGCGCATTGGCCGCTGCCATCGCTACGGTCAGAAGATCGACGTCACCGTCATCAACTTCATGAACCGGAAGAACCAAGCCGAGGCCCGGATCGTCCAGCTTCTGGATCAGAAGTTCCGGCTCTTCGAAGGCGTCTTCGGTTCGTCGGACGAGGTGCTGGGCGCCATCGAGTCCGGGGTCGATATCGAGCGGCGCATCCTCGACATCGTGCAGTCCTGCCGCACGAACGAGGAGATCAACGAAGCCTTCGACCGGCTTCAGGAGGAGTTCAGCGTCGAGATCGACGAAGCCAAGACCGAGGCCCGGAACAAACTGCTGGCCGAGATGGACGATAAGGTCATCTCGCGCCTGATCGACCGCAAGGGCGAGGTCGCGGCGTCGCTGGACGAGTTCCGCCGCGCCCTGCTGAACCTCGCTCGCGCCGAACTGCCGGAAGCCCGCTTCCACGATGATCATGTCGAGCGCTTCGACTACGACGGCGAGACCTATTCCACCGAATGGCCCGAGGCGGACGAGAGAGGCTGGCGCTTCTTCCGGCTGGCCGATGAGGGCTTGGCCGATCAACTGGTCGAGCGCGCCCACAGCCGAGAGCTTGCGCCCGCGCAGGTCGCCTTCGACTACGGCGCCTACGACGGCAATCTGGCCGATGTCGCGGGCCTCCGGGGACGCAGCGGCTGGATGCGGGTGGCGCGGCTGAAGTTGAACACTCCCGCTCGCGCATTCGACGAACTGATCTGCGCCGCCTTCACCGATGATGGCGAGCCGGTCCACCCCGAGACGGCCGAGCGCATGCTGGGCGTGCCCGGTCGCGTCATCGGCGACGCGCCCGAGGTCGCACCCGAGGCCGATCTCACGGCCGTTCTGGAGCAGGGCCAAACCGAGATCGTCGGCCGGGCGCAGGAGCGTTTGGGCGACTTCCTCAACGAGGAGGAGGAGCGGCTCGACAACTGGCGGGACGACGCACGGGTCTCCTACGACCAGCAGATCAAGGCGCTGACCAAGGAAGCCAACGAGAAGAAGAAGTTGGCCCGTGCGGTGCAGAACCTTCAGGAGAAGGTCGAGCTACAGCGCGAAGCGTCGGCCCTGAAGCGTCAGGCCGACGACCTCCAGCACCAGCTTTACACCCGGCTGAAGGAGATCGACGACGAGCGCGAGCGCATGCTCGACGAGATCGCCGAGAAGCTGAACCTGACCCCGGAGATGACGACCCTGTTCACGATCCGATGGAGCCTTGCCTGATGGCCGCCAAGACCAAGCTCGAACTGACGTGGATCGGGAAGCAAAACCGGCCTCGATTGGAGCCGCGCATCCTGATTGAGGAAGAGCGTCTCTCCCATCATGCCACAGCGCGACGCGATGGAGATTACTTCGACAATATTCTCGTCCGTGGAGACAACCTCCTCGGCTTGAAGGCGCTGGAGGCCACGCATGCTGGGAGTGTGAAGTGCATCTTTATCGACCCTCCCTACAACACCGGTTCGGCGTTCACGCATTACGATGACGGCGTTGAGCACAGCCTATGGCTAAGTCTCATGAGAGAGCGGCTCTTCGCCTTGCGGACGTTGCTCTCCGAAGACGGGTCGATCTGGGTCTCTATCGACGACAATGAGGCGCACTATCTTAAGGTCGTCATGGACGAGGTGTTCGGTCGGTCGAACTTCGTCGCCAATGTCGTTTGGCAAAAGAAGTATGCGCCCGCCAATGACGCAATCTGGTTCAGCGATGTGCATGACCACATCCTCGTCTATGCAAAAAACAAGGATATTTGGCGTCCAAACAAGCTTGAAAGAACCGAGGAGCAAAATTCTCTATACAAGAACCCGGACGGCGACCCAAGAGGCCCGTGGATGTCAGATAACTATACATGTGCGAAAAGCGCTGACGAGCGACCGAATCTCTACTATACGGTCACAAACCCGAACACGGGTGAGAAAATTCTTCCAAAAAGAAGCCGCGTTTGGGCGTTTGAACCTGAAACGCACGAAAGAAATGTGCTTGAAGGTCGAGTATACTGGGGAAAGGATGGAAAAAACTCTACGCCGCGACTGAAGAAATTTTTGGCGGAAATGAAGAGCGGTGGAAGAGTGCCCACGACGCTGTGGCTTCATGCAGAGGTAGGTCACACTCAAGACGCCAAGCGTGAGGTTCTCGGTCTTAACCCCACTGACCCGTTCCCAACGCCCAAGCCGGAAAAGCTGGTCAGTAGGCTATTGCAAATCGCCACGGACCCCGGTGATCTCGTGCTCGACAGCTTCGCCGGATCGGGCACGACGGGCGCAGTGGCTCACAAGATGGGCCGCCGTTGGATCATGGTCGAACTCGGCGATCATTGTGAAACGCACATCGTCCCACGCCTGAAGAAGGTCATCGACGGTGAAGATTCCGGCGGGATCACAGAGGCTGTCGCGTGGAGGGGCGGCGGCGGCTATCGCTACTATAAGCTCGCGCCGTCGCTGCTGGAGAAGGACCAATTCGGCAACTGGGTGATCTCCAAGTCCTACAACGCCGAGATGCTGGCCGAGGCCATGTGCAAGCACTTCGGCTTCACCTACGCCCCCTCGGCCGAGCACTACTGGATGCACGGTCACTCGTCCGAGACGGACTTCATCTACGTCACGACGAACAGCCTCACGCACGAGCAGCTTGCCGCCATCTCCGATGAGGTTGGGCCGGAGCAGACCCTGCTGATCTGCTGCAAGGCGTTCCAAGGCGGCAACGCCGACGTCTTCGGCAATCTGACCATCCGCAAGATTCCGGGCGCGATCCTTGACCGCTGCGAATGGGGCAAGGACGACTACTCGCTGAAGATCGAAGCGCTGCCGCTGATCGAGGACGAGCCGGATGAGGCGGCGGATGAGGCGCCGCGCCGGAAGTCGGCCGGTAATCCGAACCAGCCCGGCCTGTTCAACGGCGACGAGGAGGCGGGGGCGTGAGCGCTCCCGTCGTCGATCTCAAGCGGGCCGAGACCCAGATCAATCAGCGCCTGTCGCTGCGAAAGCCGCAGTCGGAATCTCTGCACCGGCTCGCCGACATCGTGGACCTGATCGCGCCGTCCAAGGAGACGGACATCGACGCCGCACGCGAAGCGATCCGCGCCGCCTATGGCGATCTGGACGACGCCTACTTCGAGGACTTCGAACGGGACTTCCCCAGTGTCTGCTTCGCCTTGGCGACCGGCGTGGGCAAGACCCGCCTGATGGGGGCCTTCGTCAGCTACCTGTTCATGATCGGCAAGAGCCGCAACTTCTTCGTGCTGGCGCCGAACTTGACGATCTATGAGAAGCTTCTTGCCGACTTCCAGCCGTCCAGTCCCAAGTATGTCTTCAAGGGTGTCGAGGCGTTCGCGCACCAGCCGCCGCTGATTGTCAATGCCGAGAACTATGAGGAAGGCCGGGGCGTGCGCGGCGCCGACCTGCTGGGGCAGGAAGCGGCCATCATCAACATCTTCAACATCTCGAAGATCAACGCCGACACCACTTCGTCGCAGCGGAAGGGCCAGCTTCCCCGCATCAAGCGGCTTCAAGAATATATCGGCGAGAGCTACTTCAGCTATCTGGCGGGCCTCGACGATCTGGTCCTGCTGATGGACGAGGCCCACCGCTATCGCGGCTCGGCTGGCGCGAAGGCCATCGCCGAACTGAAGCCAATCCTCGGGCTGGAGGTCACTGCCACGCCCAAGAGCGTCGGCGTCAAGTCGGCCGCGTTCAAGAACGTCGTCTATCGCTACGATCTGCCCGCCGCGATGGCGGATGGCTACGTCAAGGAACCGGCGGTCGGCACCCGCGCGAACTTCGACCCGAAGTCCGTCGATGAGGACACGTTGGAGCGCATCAAGCTCGAAGACGGCATCCACTACCACGAGCATGTGAAGGTCCAGCTTGCGACCTACGCCAAACAGAACGAGAAGCCGCTGGTGCATCCGTTTATGCTGGTGGTGACACAGGACACCGACCACGCCCGCCGCGTGCGCGAGTTCGTCGAGTCCGATGGGTTCTTCGAGGGCCGCTACAAGGGCCGGGTCGCGGAAATCCATTCCAAGCTGACCGGTGAGGAAAGCGACGAGAACGCCCAGCGGCTGCTCAACATCGAGAAGAGCGGCGACACGGACATTGTGATCCACGTCAACAAGCTGAAGGAAGGTTGGGATGTCTCCAACCTCTTCACCATCGTGCCGCTGCGAGCTTCAGCCTCCGATATCCTGACCGAGCAGACCCTCGGCCGGGGGCTGCGTCTTCCCTACGGGAAGCGCACCGGCGTCGATGCCGTGGACACCCTGACGGTCATCGCCCACGACCGCTTCAACGACCTCATCGAGAAGGCCAAGGACGCCGATGGCGTCATTCATTCGCTGAAGCAGGTGAGGATCGGCGAAGGCGGCGACATCTCGGCTTCAAAGCCGGTGATGGTCGAGGCACCTTCAGTGATCGAGCAAATGCTGAAGCCGGTCGTGCGTCCGCCCGAGGACGACGTGGCGACCGAGTTCGCTCTTGAAGCCAAGCCGCATGGCGTCTCCGAACCGCCCGCGCCCGCCTTCACCTTCGAGAAGGAAGAGGAGTTGGCTCTGGCCCAGACGGTGCTGACGGACGTCCTGCCGACTATCAAGAAGCAGGTCGCGACCATCAAGGACTTGAACGACGACAAGGTGGTGAAGCGCATCGTCGCCGACGCCTTGGCCATCCAGCGCAGCAAGAGCGGCCTGTTCTCCGAGCTGACCGAGGAGCGCGCCGAGGCCGTGGTCAAGGAGTTCTGCGCCGCCTTCGTGGCCAAGACCATCGCCATCCCACAGTTGATCGTTAAGCCAACAGTTGAGGTCTCATTCGGCTTCCAGCCTTTCACCCTCGATGTCGGTAGCTGGAACTACCAGCCGCTCTCGCGGGAGCTTCTGGTGCAGGTGCTCCGCACCGAGAAACAGACCGTCATCAGCAGCGAAGAAGGGGGCGAGACACCCTCGCTGCTGGAGGACTATCTGGTCGCCAAACTGATCGACTTCGACGAGATCGACTACGACGCCCATTCGGCGCTGCTTTACGATCTGGCAGGGCAAGTGGTGGCTCACCTGCGCTCATATCTCCCGAACGAGGAAGATGTCCGCAACGTCCTCCAAGGGCGCAGCAAAGCGATGGCCGAGGCGATGCTTGCCCAGATGCGTCTCCACATGAAGCACACAGCTACGACCTACCGAGTGACTGTGAACGCGGCGTTCAGCGAACTGAAGCCACAGGCGTTCGACGGGTCGGGCAAGGACCCCGTGCGCGACTTCAAGAACGCGCCGGAGCGCCTGATCGACATCAAGCGGTTCATCTTCACCGGCTTCGGACCTCGCGCCTGCTACGCGCAGGCCAAGTTCGATTCCGACACCGAGCGGAAGATGGCCGTGCTTCTGGAGCGCGATCCCACGGTCGAACTCTGGATGAAGCCCGGCCCCAACCAGTTCAAGATTTTCGACAGCGAGGGCGCCGCCTACCAGCCCGACTTCGTGGTCGAGACGAAGACCGAACGGCTGATCATCGAGACGAAGCGGAAGTCCGACATGGACGACGTGGATGTCCGCCGAAAAGCCGATGCCGCCTCTCTGTGGTGCTTTATCGCAACCGAGCATCACGCGAAGAAGCACGGCGACAAACCATGGCGCTATGCGCTTGTGCCCGACGACGCGGTGCAGCCGAACGCGACGCTGGACGGGCTGTTGTCGCAGTTCGTGCGGGCGCCCGATGCGGACCTGCGGGGGCGGTATGAGTTGAGCGAGGACGGTTAATCTCGCCCATGCGACCAAATCTGACGCATCAGGCGCTTACGGCAAGCTGACGTCGTGCGCGGAGGGGAAATGCGTCTTAGGGTCATCGACATCGAAACCAGTGGCGGTTCGCCATCCGAGATTATCGAGATCGCGGCTGTCGATGTCGTTCAGACGGACGGCGTATGGCGAGCAGAGCCGCCCCGGTCGCGGCTGTTTCGCCCCAACGGGGCGATCACCTTCCATGCGATGGCGATCCACCACCTAACGCCTTCTCACTTCGATGCCAGCCTGCCCTGCTGTGACGACCGGCAACTCATCGACTTCCTCCAAGGCGGCGGCGCAGCCGACTATATGGTCGCTCACAACGTCGCGTTCGAGAGCGCACACATTGGCGCTGCCGTGACAGGTGACACTCGCTGGATATGCACAGTGAAGGGCGCGCGCCACGCATGGCCAGACGCGCCCGGACACTCCAATCAGGTGCTGCGCTATTGGCGCGGTCTCGACCTCGATCCCGCTCTCGCGATGCCGCCGCACCGCGCAGCGCCGGATGCGTGGGTGACGGCTCACCTATTGATCGATCTGCTCCAGACCTGCTCAGTGGATGACCTCGCTGCCGCGACCCATGCCCCGCGACGGCTGGATAGAATCCCGTTCGGCCGCTACCGGGGGAAGGATTGGTCCCTCGCTCCAGCCGATTACCTGCGCTGGTTGATCGCGGAACCGGAGATGGCGGCCGATGTGGTGAGGCGGGCGGAAAAAGAACTGGCCGGGCGACTGACGCCCGCATCTGCGAACGAGGGGGATATTTGATGGGCGCGAAAATCCATCTGCTGTGCAAGGCGAACGAAGGCTTGCGATGCATCGACAAGACGACCGCGACTTACGAGAGCGAAGCGTGGCTTTTGTCGAACGATGACATTGACGCCCTTCAGGGCGGCGAAGCCATGCTGCACACCACCAAGAGCCAGCCCTCGCACTTTGGGGGGACGATCACGGGTATCCGTCCGCTGAGCGATGATCAGGAGGCGGGCCGCAGACGCTGCGCTCTGATCATCCAAAGTCGAGCCGACTGCAAAGGCGTCGAGTGGGACTCGCGGGGACAGACCCACGGCATGGCGTGGACGACGGGCGTCGTTCGCGACAAAGACTGAGAGAGTAAGGGAGCGGGGCAGCATGTATAATTCTGGGCTGAGTATCAAAGACGCGCTCGAAGACGTCAGCAAGAACCTCTACGTCTTGCCCGCCATCCAGCGCGAGTTCGTCTGGAAGCCGGAACAGATTTGTCGGCTATTCGACAGCCTGATGCAGGGCTACCCCTTCGGCACGTTCCTTTTCTGGAAGGTCGAGCCGGAGAAGAGCGGACAGTTCAAGTTCTATGGGTTCGTCCAGAACTACCACGAGCGGGACGCGGCCCACTGCCCAGAACTGGGCGCGCTGCCGAACCGTGAACTGACCGCAGTCCTCGACGGTCAGCAGCGCCTGACGGCCTTGAATATCGGTCTTCGCGGATCGATGGCGATCAAGGAGCCTAATAAGCGCTGGAGCAACGCCAACGCCTTTCCCAAGCGGGTTCTCCACGTCGATCTACTGGCTGCGAAAGGCGAGGATGAGGAGGGAGAAGCCTATCGCTTCCGCTTCCTCGAACTCGAAAAGGCCAAGGCGGACGCCGAAAGCCTCTGGTATCCCGTCCCCGACATTCTTGCCGTGACGAATGTCGGCCGCCTCTCTCAATGGCTGTTCGGCCGCTTTCAGGAGGTCGGTCTCGGAGGCGAAAGTGAACTGTTCAACCGAGCCAGCGACACCCTGCATCGCCTCTATGAGGTGGTCCACACCGCCCGCAACCTGACCCACTACACCGAGAGAAGTCAGGAGCTTGATCGAGTGCTGCGGATTTTCATCCGCATGAACTCGGGGGGGGACCGTCCTGTCCTATTCCGACTTGCTCCTCAGCGTCGCTGTTGCCCAGTGGTCGGTGCTCGACGCCCGTCAGGAGATTCATGGCCTCGTAGACGAGTTGAACCGGGTGGGTGAGGGATTCAACTTCTCCAAGGATTTCGTTCTCAAGGCAGGTCTGATGCTGGGCGACATCGCCAGCGTCGGCTTCAAGGTTGAGAACTTCAACCGTGCCAACATGGCGACGCTGGAGAAGATTTGGCCCGATGTTCGCCGAGCGCTGGTGCTCGCCGTAGAGTTGGCCGCGTCCTTCGGCCTGAGTTCGAAGAACTTGCGCGCGGACAGCGCGCTCCTCCCGATTGCCTATTACCTCTATCGTAAGCCGGTTCCTGACAACTGGCTGAACCATCCCAACTTCGCCACCGACCGTGAAGCGATCCGAAGCTGGTTGGTCCGTTCCCTTCTGAAGTTGTCAGGCATCTGGGGCAGCGGTCTGGACACCCTGCTCACGGCATTGCGCGATGTGATCCGAGATCACCACGATGTCTTCCCGGCCGACAGGCTGGAGCAGGTTCTGGCTGCACGCGGGAAGTCCTTGGCATTCGGGCCAGAGGAGATCGAAGACCTACTCGATATGGAATATGGCGACCGGCGGATGTTCCCCCTTCTGTCCATTCTTTATCCCTTCATCGACGTCCGTCAGCACCATCACGTCGATCACTTCTTCCCGAAGAGCCGACTCAATCGCCGGGCGCTGGAAAAGGCTGGTTTGGAGGCATATCAGGTTGAGGAATGTGTCAACGCGCGTGATCGGCTGGCGAACCTTCAGCTTCTGGAAGGTCTCCTGAACGTCGCGAAAAACGATGCCCTGCCGGATGCATGGATGGCGACGACCTACGGCGATCCGGTCCAGCGACAGGCCGTGATGGACCGTCACGATCTCGGTGTCGTGCCCTTGTCGGCGGCGGAGTTCATGGAGTTCTATGTGGCTCGGCGTGAACGTATGCGGTCGCGCCTCGCCAAACTGCTGACAAAGCCGACCTCGATCAGTGCTGGTGAGACCGGCGCCGCCGTCGCCCGCATAGGCTGATGTTGAACAGCCGACATATTGCCGTCAGGCTCTCTACGAAGCCCTCCGAGCAGGCCCCACGGTCATTTGGGCAGTTCTCAAAGAAGATAGCTACGAGACGGTATTCGGCGATGGCTACTACGCCTATGTAGATAGCGTCCATCTTTCAGAAGCCGATGCTGAACTGGCTATATCGGCGGCAACTGAAGACGGGATGAAGTGGCACGTTCGCCGCTACGAACTGGCGTGGAACGGTGCGCCGACGATCAGTCCCGAGCCGACACCCTCGGAGCCAACATCCATCGCAGCGATTGCAGAAAAGATGCACAGGGCTGGCTTGCTCTAAGCAGCCCGCAGCCACGCATTACGCCTGCAACCGCTCGTTAGTTCAGGACTGGCATGGTGCTCCCATGTCGCGAGCCGCCTACCGCTACCGAACGTCATCAAAGAAGCGACGCCCGTCCACCATTACGGGGGGCAGACGGTTCACCTTGACCGTGGCGGCCGTCTTCGTCCTCGCGTTTGCTGCGACGTTGTGGGTGTCAGAAGGCCCTCGGGGTTCGATCCCGGCATCCTTGGCTATCCTCGTGAAGCGTCGCTCTACGACCTCTCCTGCCGCGTCGCGAGCATCACCGATGGCGACACGCTTCGCTGCGCGGACGGCATCCGCATTCGCCTCCACGCTGTCGCCGCGCGCGAGAGCGACGGGACATGCTCGTCGGGGCATCCCTGTCCGGCGGCCTCAGCCCAACGGGCGCGGGATACCCTACGCGACCTTGCAGCAGGTCAGACGCTGAGATGCGTCAAAACAGGGACCAGCTACAATCGTGTCACCGCGATCTGTGACAACGAGGCGGGGGTCGAGATCAACTGCGCAATGGTCCAGAGCGGGGCGGCTCTCAAGTGGGGCCGTTTTGACCGCCAGAGGCCGATCTGCCGATAGCCAGCGCTATCGCCAAGCTCATGCCGTTCAAGTAGCAATGGGATATGGTTGCTCATACCGCGACGGAAGCAGACGTAAAAATCGGTGCGATCATTCGCGGCTGAAGAGAGGCTCGCAAGGTCACCCAACACGAACTCCGAATGCGACCGTAGCTCAATCCGGCCTGAACAGGCTGAGAAGCCACTGTGGTTGGCCATTGGCGATAGAGAGCGTTTGTGTCGCCAACTCCTGTCTGATCTGCGCCGCTTGGAGCTTGGCGGATTCCTTTGCGAGGTCGGCGTCCACGAGGTTCCCGATGCCCGCGTCGAGCGCATCACGGGACTTGACGGCAAAAAGCGCAGCGCGCCCGAGGGAGATGTTGCGATTGCCGAAGTAGGCGGATGATTCGGTGGCCCGATTGAGAGCGTTCTTAACTCGGCCGAGCGTCACTTTCGGGTCAGTGAAGTCCATTGGATCGAGACCCAGACCGCTGGCTGTGAGATCACGTGAGGACACCCGCATGGTCTCCCCAGAAGGCGTGGTGAACACATCAAGATTGAGGGGACCGAATCCCGCCGACTGGAAGGACGAGGCAACCGCGCTCGCCGTCGTCATGGGCGAGCCGAATGGACTGAGCGATATGGCTCCTACGACCCACGCGCTATCGCTATCGGCGCCCGCGTTGTTGAAGCGCACATCTAACGGTCCCTTGGCTGGATCGTAGTCGAACGAGATGACGTTCTGACCCATGACCGGCACGCCCGAACCAACGGCCGCGCCGCCGGAAGTATAGGTCCGTCCTGAAGCGGCGATACGGGCGCCGCCCTGCCAGACTTCAACTGTGTCAGGGATGTCGAAGGCGTCGAACACTATGTCGATGCGACCGGCTACGGCGCCAGCCGAAAAGCCATAAGAAGTCGCTACGCCGCTCGGCTTCTCATCCAAGGCGACGGCGACCTGCTCGGGGTTTGCAGACGCCAGCGGCGGATCGAAAGCTGCTGTCGTTTGCAGAGTTCCGGTCGGGGTGGACGTCTGGATCGCCGCAGGGGGCGGTTCGCTGGGGTCTTGAAGGATTAGACCACCCACCGTCCATGCGGTGCCAGTGACGCTCAGTCCTTCATTGAACCGAAATTCGAGGGCCTGCCCCTTCGCCGGATCATAGTCGAAGCTTAGGATGTTTGGCCCCGTCACCGCCGTTCCGGCTGTGACGGGATCGCCGTTTGGTGCGTAAGGCTGACCCGAAGCTGCGACCCGCACGCCATCCTGCCAAATCTCCACGACGTCAGGCGCACCATAAGCATCGAGCAGCAGACTCACGCGCCCGGCCGTCGCTCCGGCATCCGCGACGACCGTTTGACTGTTCGAGCCAGAGATCGATGCGACCGCCGCGTCGAAGGTTGGCGGTGTGAGTGGGGAAACCGGGAGCGAGTAGCTCACGGAGCTTGTCGTCGAGGAGAATGACCCCGGCGGCAGAGCGGCCATTTGCGGAAAGGCGGGCTGCGAAAGCGGGGTCGAGGGCAACCCATAGGTGGTGGTCGTGGTCGTGACCGTGGTCGGCCTGCCGGTTAAGAGGTTGATCCCGTCGAACTCGGTCGAGCGAGCGATCCTGTCGATCTCGGCGATCATCCCGGTCATCTGATCGATCACCGCTTGCCGGGCGGTGGCGGAAAGCGAGTCGTTGAGGGCTACAGCGTGCTGCTGGAGTTCTCCAAGCAGTTCGCTGATGCGCTCTGCGCCCATCAGGGCGACGTCGGTAATGGATTGGACGCGATTCAGTCCCGTCGCCACAACGCCCCAACCGCCAGACTCAGCCCGCATCGCGGAAGCAACGGCGAAAATTGCGCCGTTGTCCTTCGCGCCGCCGACTTTGAAGCCGGTAGAAATTCGGTTCTGCGCGGCCTTGAGGTCGCGGCCCGCCGAGTTCACGGCTTGAACGGCCTGAAGTGCTGACCGGTTTGTGTGAATCGACGAAGGCATGTCGTGAGCACCATGCCGAAGGGGCGCCGAAAAAGGAACCGAGTTCAGCTACCCCCGATCATCCCCATTCCAACTCGGCGGTGAAGCGGCGGTAGCTCTTCCAGCCGCTGTCGCCCGCATCATCGATCCGGTGGATGCCCATCTGGTCGCATTTCGCCTCCACCTCCGCGATCAATGCCAGAGGAACGGGCCGGTTTCGCTCGATGTGGACATCGCGCAGCAGCCAGCCCGTCCCTTGGGTCAGGGGCCGGAACTCCACAAGGCATTCTCCGCGAAACTCACCCATGGCCATCTTTCCCGCCGCTACATCGGCCAGCCGGTGAGCGAGGCAGTTTCGGTATTTCCGTCCAGCTTCCAGCAGGTCGCGCATCGAGGCGAGCGGCCGAAGTTCGTTGTCGCCAGCGGTGATCGGATGGTCTGGAAGGCGATCTGCGCGGCGCAGCAGCCGGTCAAGCAACCGCGCAAGGGTCGATGTTGGCCGCATCGCCGCGATGGCAGTCGCTACCACCTCGTCAGTCGCGCGGGCGGAGACAGTCTGAACGAAATCGACGGCTCGGTTGAAGGTCAGGGCGTCGCCGGGCGTGTCGATACGGCCCAACGTGTTGGCGTGTCGCCAGCGTTCGTCCAATGCGGAATACACGGCCAGCTTCCGGCCGGTGATCCTACCATCGCGCAAAGCCTCGATGCCTACGGAGCTATCGCCCGCTGCGATGCCGTGGAGCAGCATGTAGTCCTGCGGTCGGGCGAGCGGACGCTCTCCAATGCGTTCGAGAAGACCAGAGAAGCCTTCGGGCACTTGACTGAAGGCGTGGCGCAGGATGTCGCTGGCGCGACCGTGACGGATGACCTCGGCGAGCGGTGCCGGAAACAGGTCGTGGTCGATTCCGAAAACACCGCCCTTTAGGTCATGTGCCGCCAGAACTGCGAAGATTGCCTGACGACGCTTCGGTGCGGCAGTGAGCACACGAGCGATGAGACCGGGAGCCTGATCGTCCAGCTTGATCAACTGGTCGGTCGCCCATCCCAACAGTCCGCCCTCAAGCATTGAAGCGCTCCCAAGGAAACCGACCTTGGCCCTGCGGGTTCGGCGCGACCTGAAACGCCACCCATCGCCATTTGCGCGTCTCAGCAGGAGTGGTCGCATGATCGAACAGGATGCGTGGCGGATCACCGGTGAGGTCTTCGAGGATCGCACGAACCGCGACCTCTTCGGGCATCACGACTGGCACGGTCGGCCAGTCGTCCGCCTCAGAGGGCGGATCGACGAACAGCCATTCGGTCGTGCTCAGCCACTGATGTGGTCCAGCGACCTCATTCAGGAAAGTTTCCAGTTCGATGCCGTCGATCTCGCCCGCGTCGAGAACGACGCGGACGGCGAGGCATCGCAACGATTGTTCGTGCGGCGACAAGCGACCTCCATTTGCTGTGGAGGTTCGAGCGTCTCATGGAAGCCGAACCCGTCAACCAGATTGGGCGATGACGGAGGCGTAGGCTTCAGCCCATCGTTGAGGGATACCTGCCCACTCATCTGGCCGCCGTGCCTTAACGAGCGGCGAAGGATGGCGCGACTCGAAGACGGAAAACCCCGCATCTTCAAACAATGCGTAAGCCCTTGCCGCCTTCCTTCCTACGAGCACGACCGTTCGGGCGCGAGGCAGAAGAGCGAGCAGATTGCGAGCCTCCGCTACGCCTTGGCGAAGTTCCGTCCCGGTGATCTTCCGGGTGCCGTTCCAGCCGGGAATGACATTCCACGTCACGGTATCCTCCCGTGGGATTCCAGCGTCGGCCATGAAGTTGAACGTGGCTTCAGCGGAGGGATCGTCATTGTCCCGGCTGATGAATCCCGATCCGACCCGTCCTGCTTTGAGATCGGAAGTCATCGGCCCCGGCTTTTCGAACAGGAACAGGACGCGTGCGTTGACCCCCCCGTCGAGTGGATCGAACTCGGGCACTTCGACGCCGTGTCGGACACGCAGATCAGCCGCGAAGTCAGACAGCGGTTTGATATGGGGCAGGTCGAGCATGGCGCGTCTGGCCGCCCGAACATCCGGCGAGCGCATGGAGCGCGGCTTGTTCATTTGGTGCGATCCTTGGACTTAGCCTTCAGATTTGGGTTACCCGGCTGACCGACCTCACGCCCGGCCGCCTTCGCCGCAGCCGCACGTTTCGCGCGCTGTCGATCCGCCGCCTTCTTGTTCACGTCGGCCTTCTTGGCTTCTTGTTCTTGTTCCGTAGGACCGTCTGACTTCCGGCGCACCGTCATCAGCCCCGCGTCCGTTACCGGGATCAGTTCAACGGTGTCGAAGTGCAATTCCTCGAAGTGCTCCTTCAGCCGTTCGGCCTGAACCTTCTCGTAGACGTAGATGTCATAGGCGTCGTCGAAGGTCGGATCGCGGATGGCGCCGCGCATGGCGAACTGTCGGATTAATTCGTCCTCGCGGGCGCGCTCGATGTGGTCGTCGGTCAGGCCAAAGACCTTCATCATGCCCCGGTCGGCCTTCGTCGCCTTGCCGCTAAAGATGATGGCGCAGTGCTGTTTTCTGCGGTGCTTGTTCAGACCCGCCGCGCTCGCCGCGATGAGTTCGCCTTTGATCCGGTGCTCCATGAGATGCTGGACCACTGTGTTGCCCGACCAGAACGACGCCTTGGGCAACGTCTTCGCCAGATAGTCGCAGACGTGTTTGATCTGAAGCCGCCCTTCGGACTTCCCCCAGAAGGCCGTCGAGCCGCGATGTTCTTCGGTGAAGTAATGAATGCTGATCGACGGCTGACCTTTGCGGACGACCGGCACCTCGCGCTCATCGAATTCCAACAGGTCTTCATAGAGAGCCTGTGCTCCGAGGTAGCCCACACTGCGGGTGTAGCTGGACCCGGCGATCTGCACAGAAGCGAAACCGGCGAGTTCCAGCGGCGTCCACATCGAGAACCAGTCGATGTCGTCGAGCGCATCCCAGTTCGGGGTTCGCACAAAGACCCGTGCCGGGTTGGCGGCCTGTTTGTAGAACTCGACGAGATCGCTTGCGGCGAGGCTCCCCTGAAGCCGCTTCCAGCTTGGCTTGTTCCCCTTCAGGGTCAGTGATGCCCAGTCGTGGCCGGGCTTGGTGTGCAGAGCGAACCGCTCCTTCAAAGCCGCACGAACCTCGCTGATGTTAAACGAGCCAGCCTGAACCGCAGCGGGCGCCTCGTCGATCCGAGCATGCCATCCTGCGAAGAGGGACAGATCGCTGCCCATCATCGCGTCGTGAGTCGTCAGGATCACGGCGTGACGGTGGCCTTCGCGCACGATCTCTGAACGCGCGTGTTCAAGGCGCTCCTCGACCTTGCCCTTGCCGCCTGTTTTGGAATGGACGGGCCACAGCTTCAGGCCGCGCTTTTCTGCCTTGAAGGCGGCAGTCTGCTCGTCGATCAGTTCGTGGGTGGGGGCGGCGAACAGGTAGAGGCCGGGCTGGGCCATGGCCTCCTCCCGCATCACCGTGCTCTTGCCGCTGCCCTGAGGCCCGGTAAGCACGGTCACCTTC
>NZ_JACHLJ010000008.1 GCF_014204545.1 Brevundimonas vesicularis | reverse complement strand
GCGAGCGATGTCCGATAGCCTGTTCGAGATCACGCACCAACTCTGACGTCCATCGAAGTCCTGTTACTGTCCAAAGACCGCGTGCGTGCAGAGCGTCCGCCTTCTTCTTCAATGACCACTCGTCCCATTCGTCGATGTCGATGATCCGCATCCGCATGTATCGGTGGAACTGCTCCAGCCGCTGTCGAGGAGCTTGAACTTTATCCGATCCAGTTTCCGGGCCGCGTCTACGACGCCGCTGGCTTGAGCGCTGCTGGTCCCAATATCGGTTGAGAGAGAAATGTTCGATAGCGTCCGCAAAGGGCAATATCCGAACTTGCCAAAACGGTTCGCTATTGAGCCGCTGGTTCAACACATTGTTGGGGCGCCACCTTCCTCCATCCTGAAACTCGACAGATATGACTGCGGTCATCGGGTCAGCCATCGCCATCGCTTCGTGGAATGAGCGCTGGATTCTCTCGTCCCAACCGAACTGCGGTTGAAACTGAAGAGCGCATTCCGCTCGGCACTTGAGACCGAGTTGATCGGCAACTTCCAAGATGGCTTCTCGCTGACGCCTGATGGTGTAGCTGGCCAATACGGCGCTGCCGATACCATCGGCCAACTCCTTGCGACCCACGGCGGGAAACGTCCAATAAACGCCGATGAAGCTGTCTGCGAATAGTTCCTGAGCGACGTCCTCGATGTCGGAAGCCGCTCTAATATAGAGAGTTTTCTGGGATTTCACGTCACGACGGCCAGTGCGGAAGCTGGGGATATTTTGAAGCTCCCAACCACAGACCGGAGCTTCCAATGTCCAACATCGTCGCCACTGCTGAACGAACCGTGCAAGCCAGCCCCATTGTTGCTTCCAACGATAATCTGCCCACTCTCACCCCGCCGCCAAATGCGCCTTCCGCTCGTCTCCTGAAGGGTGAGTGCATCGCGATGATGAGCGCGATGACGGCCGCGTCGGTCGATCTGGTCGTGACGTCGCCGCCCTACATGAACATCGGCATGGAGTATGGCGACGCCTTCGACACCATCGAAGATTACATCGAGTTCTCGCGCCAATGGATCACGGCTGCCGCTCGTGTTCTGAAGCCCGGTGGCGCGATGTGGATCAACGTGGGCATGCACAAGGCGGGTCCGAACAGCCGCGTGCCGCTGACCTATTATCTGTTCCCGCTGATCGCACGGACCGGCCTGACGCTCGTGCAGGAGATCGTCTGGGATCGCCGCGCCCAGCAGAATACCACCCAACGCTTCTCCACGCGCTCCGAGCGCTGGCTCTATCTGGTGAAGCCGGGCGTGTTGAAAGGCGGTCGCGGACGTCGCAAGAACATCGCGCCGACGTTCAATCTCGACGATGTGCGCCGTCCCTCGACTTCGGCCGACAAACGCAACAACCCGGCGGGAGCCAACCCCGCCGACATCTGGGATTTCACGCAGGTCCATGGGACGTCAAAGGAGCGCACCGCGCATCCGTGCCCGTTCCCGCAAGCCATGATCGAGCGCATCGTGCTGGCGTGCTCCAATAGCGGCGACGTCGTGATGGACCCGTTCGGCGGCTCTGGGACGACAGGGGCGGCAGCAATGGCGCACGGCCGATCTGCGATCATTATCGAGCGTGAGCCGAGCTACTGGTCAATCATCGAGAAGCGTCTCGGACTGGAAGATGATGCCGTTCGTCTGATGCTCGGCGAAACCCTCGCCCGAATGGCTGAAATCGCGGATCAATCCGTGGACCTGATTGGTGCGGACCTTCCTTACGGCTGCACGCGGGCACCGTGGGATGAGATCATCCCGATGGAAGCGCTCTGGGCCGAGTATCGACGCATCCTGAAGCCGACCGGCACCATCGTTCTCACATCGGCGGGGATGTTCTCCGCGAAGCTGATGATGGCCGCGCCCGACCTCTACAAATACTCCTTGGTCTGGGAGAAAACTCGCGCCACGCGCTTCGTTCACGCGAAGTCGCAGGTTCTGATGGAGCATGAAGACGTTCTCGTGTTCTCGAAGG
The DNA here is from genome assembly GCF_014204545.1 of Brevundimonas vesicularis. GTDB lineage: Bacteria > Pseudomonadota > Alphaproteobacteria > Caulobacterales > Caulobacteraceae > Brevundimonas > Brevundimonas vesicularis_B. The sequence goes on along the minus strand of NZ_JACHLJ010000008.1, from coordinate 25,865 downwards.
GCGGCGTCGGAAACCGCGCTGCCAGCCCCATGACCTACAACCCGCAGGGACTGGTGGAACTCTCTAAACCTCGCGTGAGCCGCAACGGCGGGGTGGGATCGGCCCTCTACAAGGCCCACCCCTACCGCTCTGATTCCGAGCGCCGCCAGACGCACACCAATTATCCCCGCTCGGTCCTGCGCTTCCCGTCCGTCAACAAGCCGGTTCACCCCACCCAGAAGCCTGTCGAACTGTTCGACTGGATTGTCCGCACCTACTCCAATCCCGGCGATGTCGTTCTGGACAACACGATGGGGAGCGGCACGACCGGCTGCGTGGCGCTGGCCGCTGGCCGCAAGTTCATCGGCATCGAGCGCGATCCCGAGTTCTTCCAGATCGCCAAGCAACGCATCGAAGCGGTTGAGCCGTGCCTGTCGCCTGATCTGGCTTTGACCCTGCCTTCCGCCGCCAACGGTGAGATCGCACCGACAACTGCCGCGAACGACGACATCAAGCAGGAAGTGCCCACTCACGATCTCGCACCCACGATCCTCAACAGCGACTGCCTGACCGGAATGAAGCAGATGGCTGACGGATCGGTCGATATCATCTTCACCAGCCCGCCCTACAACCTCGGTGAATCGAGCGGCGGCGGTTTCAAAGGACAAAAAGGGCGCGGCAAGTGGAAGAACGCCAAGCTGGCTGACGGCTACGACGGGCACGACGATGCTATGCCCTACGCGGATTACGTCGCATGGCAGAAGGCGTTCCTGCTGGAGTGCTGGCGGTTGATCCCCGAGGACGGAGCGATCTTCTATCAGCACAAGAATCGCGTGCAGAACGGTTTGCTGCGGACGCCGCACGAACTAAATCCCGGCTTACCACTGCGCCAAATCATCATCTGGGATCGCGGCTCGGGTCATAACTTCAACGCCGCCTTCGCCCTGCCTACGCACGAGGTGATCTACATCTTCGCCAAGCCGAAGTTCCGCTTCCGCAAAGGTCATGGGCTGAAGGATGTCATGAAGCTGCTGGCAGATAAGGGCAATCAGCATCCCGCCCCGTTCCCGGTCGAACTGCCGCGCATGATCATCGCGGCGACGAATGCCAAAACGGTCCTCGACCCCTTCCTCGGTTCTGGATCGACGGGCGTGGCCGCTTTGATGGAGGGCCGCCGCTTTATCGGCATCGAGCAGTCAGCGGACTACTGCCGGATGGCCGAGGAACGCCTCGGCGTCGTTCTTCAAGGAGATGCGCCGCTGCCGGATGATCTGCGTGGAAGTTCCAATGACAATGCCGATCTCGCAGCGGATCAAGCTCCGACGCTCGGCGACGCGGCTTAGGAGGCGTCGCTGGACGGGAACACATCCGGCCACAGGTTCAGCGGCATCGATATGGGCGGTCGCCCGAGGATGCCGCTGAACACCTCCATCAGCCGTTCGACATCTGCCAAATGGAAGAACTCGAAGTGCTCCAGAGCGGCCCAAGCGTAGCGGTTAGTGGGAAGATGCTGATCCAGCCAGCCTTGCACGCTCGCTATGTTTGCCTCTCGGACAAGCAGGGAAACGTCTCCGGTAGGCCGCAGGTCGCCGAAGGCGCATCGAACATAAATTGCCTCCGCGACCGACGAGAGGGTGAGAAGCTGGTCGCCCATCGGACTCGTGACTGCGCCGGTTCTCATCTGCCGGAGAACTGCCTCCAGCGTCGCCTCGTTGTCGCTGGGAAACTGGAAGACGTGGTGATAGTTCATCGTCGCGCCTCCGGCTTCAGCCAAAGCACCGCCCAAGCGACCCTCGCTGCGAGTAGCAGACGACCCTCGCGCCAGAGGGTCTGAAACAGTTCGATCAAGGCATCAGCGGAAGGCCCTCGCCCAGATCGGAGGCAGAGATAGTTCTCTGCGCGGCCAAGCCATGCGCTGCTGAAATGCCGCTGGGAGTCGGTCAGCCCGCGCGAGAAAAAGTGGTGGTAGATGTCCATACCGGAGGGTCTCCTTTCCGATATTTATCCAACCCTCGGAGGTGGAATGACCGCAGGCTCGAACATCAGTTCAGCGACCGTCGAAGTGGCGGGGCGGAACTGGCTTACGGCTCAACTCCTGATGCGCGGTTTCGAAGTGGCCACCCCCGTCGTGGACCGAGGCGTCGATCTCATTGTCTTCAAGGAAGTCGGTGAGCAGGGCATCCGGGCGCTCCCTCTTCAGTTGAAGTGCTCCTCGGGTGAAAGCTTCAGTCTGGACCGGAAATACGAAGGGCGAGGCATTCCGTTGGCCTACGTCTGGAATGTCACGAGCGCGCCAGTCGTATTCCTGATGACCTATGAGGAAGCTCTGGTGGTCCTCGGTGCCAAAGCGACCGCTACGAACTCGTGGTCGGCTGGTGGCAAATACGCTGTGACCCGCGTCGGCGCCGACCTGCGACAGCGACTTCAGCCCTTTGAAGGTCGCTGGGATTGGCTCGCCGAACGATTAGCGGCCCAGCCTGAATCGGGCGCCTCATGACGAAAGCAGCACAGATCAGAGCGCTCGCGGCCAAGGGCTTCACGACCGCCCAGATCGCTGATCAGGTCGGCGTGCGCTATCAACAAGCCTACAACGTCCTGAGACGCTGCGGCCTGTTGAATAGCCCTGAGCGGGCCACGAAGCCGAGTTCGCCGCGCGTTCGCAAAGCTCTCCCAAACAAGCCGCCGCTCACGGTAGCTCTCCTTAGGGAGGGAGGCTTCAGCCGCGTGGGTGCATGGACCGTGACCGAGGCGTCGCTCGTTCAGGGCGCAGATTTCCCAAAGGAACGTGGTGTGTATGCCTTTGTGAAGGACGGCGCCGCGCTCTACGTCGGTCTGGCCACAAAGGGGGTCTTTCAGCGCTTCCGATCCTACTGCCGACCGGGCAAGACCTAGAGGACCAGTAGGCGTTTGAACGCTGCTCTCATTGAAGCGGTCGGTGTCGGCGACGTCATCGAAGTCTACACCGCCCATCCGCCCGATCTGACGTGGAACGGCATGCCGGTGAGCGGAGATGCTGGTCTCGAACTCGGCTTGATCCAGAACTTCGATTTGCCGTGGAACATTCGGGGCGCGGGCCGCTAGACGCCGAAGTCTTCCAAGAACTCTGACGCCGGATTTACGCCCGTCACCAGCAGGTGGTCGCGGGCGCGGGTGCAGGCGACGTAAAGGAGGTGCCGCTCGGTGTCGTAGACCTCCTGCAAATCGGACTCGTCGGCGACGCGCTCGATGCGGTCCTGATCGGGAATCACCTCGTCGTCGCAGGCCATGACCACCACGGCGCGGAACTCCAGTCCTTTCGCCAGATGCATGGTGCAGACGGCCAGCTTATTCGGCTCGGCTTCCACCTTGTCGCTGAGTTCGACGGCCGCCGCGCCGCTCAGCTTGGCGGCGGCACGTGCACGCTTCATCTCGGCGTCGGATCGGACGAACAGCCCAATCTCGTGCGGCAGACAGCCTTCTGCGATGCGGGCAGCGATCCATGCGCCGACAGCGGTCTGTTCGTCGCCGATATCGTCGAACGTCTGGACGATGGGTTCAGCGCCATCGAACACCGAGACGGTGCCGCGTCGGCTCTCGGTCACGCCATCGACATCGGTGACTGTGATGGGCAGCAGGCGGTCAGCGTGCGACCTGATCTGGTGCGAAGTTCGGTAGTTGATCCGCAGGGTCGATGACCGGCCTCGAACGTCCAGACCGAGAGATTTCCACGAGAATGGCTGCTGGAAGATGCGCTGACCAATGTCTCCAGCGAAGAACAGGGCCTCGGGCCGGTCCTTTGTGAGAGCGCTGAGGAATCGCGCTTCGGACACGCTGATGTCCTGCGCCTCGTCCACAATGACGAAATCGAACGGTTCCGCAGCGCCGCTGCCGTAGTGGTCCGCCAGTCGGCCAAAGATGTCCGCCCACGTCACCAACTTGCGATCACGCAGGCCCGCGCGGACCTGTTCGAACACCGCCCAAAGGGTCTCGCGCTGCTTTCCGCCGATCCGGGTCTTGCGGCCCAGCCGGGAGACGTCGCGGTAGTCCTCCCACGAGGTCAGTCGCCATGCATCGACGACATCGGTCCACTCGCCGAGCAAAAAATGCGGAGTAAAGCGCGGCTCGGCGATATCCTCGGCCGCCTTGGTAATTAGCGACTGGATCACGCTGGTCGAAGCCAAGGTCGGTTGGCCGAATAGCTGGGCGTAGAGATCGTAGCCGACACCCGTCAGAGCCTGCACATGGATACGTGAGGCAATCTCTGGCTGATTGCCTGTCAGGTGCGCCAACTTGCCCTTCAGCGCGTTCGCCAGAGCCTTGGAGAAGGTGGTCAGCAGGATGCGAGATGTCGGGTTCGCTCGGGCCAGATGGACGGCTCTGTGCAGCGCCACGATGGTCTTGCCGGTGCCCGCAGACCCGGTGACGCGCGCCGGGCCGGAATAGGTGCGTTCGACCGTTTCTCGCTGCGCCGGGTGCAGGAACACCGCCCATTTCTCCCAAGGAGAGTCGAGCGCGCGCTCCAGTTCCTCGACGTTGGTGAGAATACGGAAGCGGCGCTGGGCGTCCGGGTGTTCGAAGGGATCGATGTCTGGAGCCACAGGTTCGGGTGGCGCGGGTTGTTCGCCGACTGCCAGCTTCAAGAGAGCTTCCTGCGCTTCCTGCGGCAGGTGTTCGAGCAGATCGAACAGGGTCGCCTCGGTCGCTCGGCGCACGTCCTCGACCCATTCCTCGGGCACCCCGAATGCCATCAGTTCGAACTTGCGGAGATTGTCGAACAGCAGCGGTAATGGCTTGCCGGTAGGCATTACTACCGGCGCGGGGGCGGCCGGTTGAGCGGGTGGCGACGGCAGTTCCTCGACACGTTCCCGCACCTCGACCAACTGCATGGCGCCGGTCGTCGGATGCCGCTCTATCTTGCGCCGCTCGGCCCAGCGATAGGCGTCGTCGTGGTGATCGACGTAGGTCAGCAGGATGCTGCCGGGTGTGCGGTGGACGATGACCCGAATGTCGGCATTGACCCGCACCGACCAGAAGTTCGAGTCCTTCGCCCGATCCAGCTTGTGAAACGACAGACCCGGCGACGACGGGTTCATCTGGAGATCGAAGGCCGTCGTCTTCACGGCCTTCTGCTCCTGCCCGGTCAACCGTGCGAGGCTCTCGGTGAAGGTGTCGGCGATGCGGAAGTCTGTCACGTGGTGCGTTTCCTGCTGGTATCCCGGCCATGGCGGACCAGCATCCACGGATAGATGATCTCCTTCGGCATCCGGCCCGCGAAGTGGTAGCCGCTGTTCACGATGTGCCAAGCGTTGCCGCCGTTGCTTCCCATGCCGGGCAGCGTGAACTGCTTTTTCTCGTTTCGCAGTTCGCTCCCGATGGACCAGATCAGCAGGTGCTCGATCTCCTCCAAAGCGGTATGAACGCGCTCCAGTCGGTTGCGTCCCTTAATCGAGTCCAGCTTGGCGTAGGTGAACATCACCGACCCCCGCTCGCTGACGATCTGCTTGGCGGTCTTATGATTGCCGAAGCGGGTGCGCGGGGCTTTGGTCAGGCCAACGTATTCGATCTGGTCGCGCTCGCGCGAACTCCAGTGATTGCGGATCAGCGCGTAGAGGAACGGCTCGTCGGTATCGAACGAAGGCTGGTTTTGCCCCTTCTTCCACTCCGTGGGCTTCTCCCAATGGAGATCGACCCGTTTGAAGAGAGGGTAGTCAGCGGCATTGCAGATGTCCGCAACGTCATCCCCCCAATCGGCGGGCTTGGTCCGGGGGATCGGCATCAGCGCGCCTCAAACACCTTCATCACCTCGTCGCCGAGGTGGTTGATGACCTTCACGGCGATGCGGCCGGAGGTCGGCTTGGGGAAGGGGCGGCTGATGTCGCTGTTCAGGGTCGCCCACGCCTCCTCGTCGATCTCGGCCTTCAAGGTGGTCTTCAGCGCCTTGTAGGGGTCGTTGGCGCCGAGGAAGTAGGCGTGGCGGACGAAGAAGCTCTCTTCATTGTAGTCGGTGTCCAGCATCCATAGGGCGATGCCGTCCGTGTCCTCGGAAACCACCTCGCCAGTCTGAGGCTTGAAGACATCGACGCCTGACACCTTAACCCGGATCAGTTCGGCGCCGTCCGTATCCTTGCCCGCGTCCTCGATCTTGATGTCCGGTTCACCGAAGATGACGAACAGGTTGCCTGCTCCGGTTGCTGCGAGGTCGCCCGCCATATGCAGGTCCGGGTTCATGCGCGCCCGCAGCACCGGCACCCGGCCGAGCTTGGAGAACTCGGCCGAATGGGCGTCGTAGTTGAAGGCGCAGGCGACCAGCACATCGAAGCCTGCATCGCCCGCTTCACGAGCCGCTTGAACAAGGTCCGGGCGTGATACGGTGCCAAATTCAGGGCCGATGAAGATGCCAGCCCGTTTCTCGACCTCACCTTCCAGATAACGACCTTCGGCACAGATCAGGTCGCCCGGCCAACCGATCAGGCTGGTGAAGGTTATCCGATCCTCCTTGTGCGCCTGCTGAACGCCTGCGACGCGCAGGTTATTTAGTATCATGCTCGCGAAGTCGTCGGGACCGTCGAACGCTGCTCCCTCGTCGGCCAGACCCGCACCGGTCAGGTCGATAAGTTCGTCGTCTGGTCCCACGGCCATAGTGATGTGCGGGGACAGGCTCTCGACCGTGAATGGCCCGGCCACACGAACCTTGGCACTGTCGGAATAGGGCCTGTCGTAGAGGTATTCGGAATCCGCCTTGGCCGCGATGGAGGCATCGATCTCCTGTTGCCGCGCAGTCCGTGCTTTCCAAAAGCAGGAAAGGGCTTCGTGCGCTTCGGCGGGCCAATCGGCGCCCGGTCCGCGCGGAATCTCCCATTCCATGAAACCGTTCGCGGGGGCCACGTCCCCTGAAGGCAACCTCACTTCGCCGTCCGCTGTGAAGTCGATTTTAGTTCCCGCACGGCCACCGGTCTCGACGGTGAACGGGGTAGGGTGCCCTCGCAACGCTTCGTTCAAGCGGGCGATAGTTGCCTCGACTTCGGGCTGCATTCTTTCCCAAATGGCATCTATTTCCGTGTTGTTCGCAATAGACTTCAAAGTGACATGCGGCACGCGCTCATAGACGAAACCTTGCCGAATTGATCCAAACACTGGGGTCGTCCTTACGGGACCCCGAGTAATAGCGGCCTCCTTGTTTTGCCCTTCGATGCTGTCGGCGAGGAGATAAAACGGATAGCGAGCACCCATGAGGCGCGCGCGCGCGAGCGCGATTGCAACACGGCTTGTATCTATGGTGATCCATCGCCGACCCCACTGTTCGGCGACGTAGGCGGTCGTGCCCGAGCCGCAAGTCGGATCAAGAACCAGATCACCGGGGTCGGTCGTCATCAGAATGCAGCGTTCCACAGTTTTGGAGCCGGTCTGAACCACATAGATTTTCTCGTCTGTGAAGTTGCCCGTCCCAGTATCGGTCCAGATATTGGAGATGGGCAGAACACCCGAGTCGGAATGGAACCGCCGATAGCGGAAACTGTTCGACGCAAGGTGAATGCGCTCCGAACGGGCCAGCCGCTCCATTCCCAACGGGTAGTTGGGCTTCCAGTGAGAGTTCTTGGGCCAAGGGTCTTGAAGCACTCCCCGGAACGCGAATGGCTGCGCGTCTGATGCTCGTCCCTGAGATATCAGATTATCTGGATTGTAGGGGCGCGCACCCTCCGGAATCATCCGATCTTCGTTTTTCTCTTTAACGTTCACACTGCGATAGGTGAAATCTTCCATCAACAGCCAGCTAGCGTTGCCACTCCCCAACTCAAATGGCTTCTCTCTCAATATAGGACGAACCTTCATCTTATCTTTGTTCTTACTGAACCAGATAACGTAGTCCGCCACGTTTGAAACAGCATTGCCGGAGAACCCATATGTTTTCTGGACTACGAGAGTGCTTACTGCATTCTCCTCCCCAAAAATCTCGTCCAGTAGTGCGCGGACGCGGTGGACGTTTTCATCTCCGATTTGAACAAAGATCGAGCCGCTCTCGCTCAATAAATCCCGCGCCACAACCAGCCTGTCGCGCAGGTAAGTCAGATAAGAGTGGATGCCGTCCTTCCACGTGTCGCGAAAGGCACGGACCTGTTCCGGCTCGCGGGTGATCTGATCCTTTGCTCCATCTTTCACATCACGCGACGTGGTGGACCATTGGAAATTTGAGTTGAACTTGATGCCATAGGGCGGGTCGAAATAGATACATTGCACCTGACCACGCAGACCCTCGCGCTCGGCCAGTGACGCCATGACGGACAGGCTGTCCCCCGAGATCATCCGGTTCGACCAGTGCAGGTCGTGCTGGTAGAACTCGGTCACCGCCTCCTTGTCGGGCAGGCCATTGAAGTCGGCAAAGAGGTCTGGGATGGACTCGTCGGCCTCGGCTCTCCGGGCCTTCGTCTGGCGCTTCAGGTCGTCGATCAGCGCCTTGGGATGCAGCTTTTCCTGCACATACAGCGGCGGCGCCTGAACGATCAGGTCGGACCAGTCCTGTTGATCCTTGCCGCGCCAAACCAGTTGGGGATCGAGGTCTCGGTTGCGGCGCTCATAGGCCACCTGCAGCGGCGACTTGTCCTCCTCGCGCATCAGAGACTCGAACTCGGCGGTCGGGATGTTGATCCGGGTGGCGTCGTGCTTCAGCGCCTCAATGGAGATCGGCTTCTTCGCCATGTCAGGACTTCTTACGCTTGGTGGTCATCGGGGGCAGGACGTCGTTGCCGATCTCGTCCTGTAGCTGGGTCGCGAGATGATTCAGGGCGTCGCGAAACTCGGGTGGAAGAAGGCCCAGAAAGGCGCGGCTTTCCTCGATCTCATGCATCCCTGAACCGCGCGCACCGCGCGCCATCAACAAGGAGTCGATTATGCGGGCGGCGGGAAGGCCGGGGAGGCTTGAACCCGCGATGAGCGGCTCGATCCGCGTGACCACCCCGTTAAAATCGCCGTCGCCCAGCGCCTCATAAAAGGCTTCGAACTGACGGCGGCGGCTCCAGTGAGCGGGGATTCCCATCCCTCTGGCGGCGAAGCGGTCGAACAAGGTCCAGCGCTCTGGTTTCAGGAACCAGATGAACTTGCTGACGCCTGAGACCTGTAGCTTGTCTGTCCAGCCCGCCTGCTGCGCCGCCTCCGCGATCTGCATGCAAACCTCGGCGCGGATGCGAATACCTGAAGGCCAATCGACCACGGCGCCCCGGAGCAGGTCGATCATTCCGCTCGCGGATACATCCTCACCTTCCTGCTGCCCCTCGGGCTGGAGCAATCCGCGATTGACGTTGTAGCGAACCGCCACCCGCCGCAGCAGCGTCTCGGTGAAGCCCCTCTCGGCTTTGACCGCGCCAAGGAAAGGACCGTCTACGGCGAGCCACCAGCGCGCATAGGCGAGCGTGGCCCAATAGACTTGGTTGTCAGCCCACGCTCCGCTCATGCCGGTTCCCCGACCAGCGTCGCGGCTCGAACATCATCGACCAGCTTCTTGAACGCAGCTTCCATCTCATAGACGGCGGCGTATTCGACAAACGCCCAGCGACCGAACTTGCCGAGGTTGTTCACACCCGGCACCCAGTAGGCGTTCATGGTGTTGGCTTTCGCTATCGCGTCCTCGCCCCGATAGCCCTTGGTCTCGACGATCAGGTTCAGCGGATCGGGGCGGCCGTCGTCGATCTGGACGATGAAGTCCGGGCGGTATTTCTTTGGCTCGCTGCCCATCAGATAGGGCACTTCAAGGCCGAGGTTGTGGTTCTTCACATAGGCCCGGACGTGCGGCGTCGATTCCGCGATCCGGCAGAACTCGGCCTCCCAGTCGCTGTCGCAGACCGCCCAGTTGATGTGGCAATAGCGCGGGTCCGTCTTCCAACGGTCGGCCTTGGACGTGTTGAAGTTCACGAAGGCCGTGGAGCCGGTCGGGTTGTAGGCGTCGAGGATTGCCTTCACCGGGCGATGGCCTGCCAGCGTCTCGACGATGGCCGCCTTGATCCGCTCGGCCGCCATGTCGGCAATTTCCTGATAGGCCAGTTGCGCTGGGAAGGTGCCGCCCGAGCAGCGCAGATAGCCGCCATCTAGCCATTGCCGAGTGATCCGCTTCAGTTGGCCGAACAGGGCCAGCTTCGGCTCTTCGCCGGGGTCGCGGAACTTAGTGTAGAGCAGGTGCTTGGCGAGGTGGAATAGCAGGCTGGACGACCGCATGTCATCCAGATGGTCCAGCGTCAGTTCGGCGCCTTCGCCGATAATGCCTTGGTTGCTGGTCTTGGACGGGCCAACCAGATCGGGCGTCAGATCGAGGTATGAGTTCGGGCCGAAGTTCGCCTCCAGCCGCGTGTCGGGCAGTTCGACGCGATAGCCCTCGACGCGCGGGAAGACGATCTCCAGCTTGTCGCGCTCGGGGCGCACCGCATGGACGCGCACCGTCTCGCGTGGCTTCGCGGGCGGGGCGATGACGGGCTTGGCGGCGAAGTCGAACGGGATGCCGAGGATGTCAGCGTATTCGACGTTAAACAGGCCATCTTCGTTCAGTTCGTAGGACTGGCGGCGCAGACCACGGCCGACGACCTGTTCACACAGAAGCTGGGTGCCAAAGGCACGGACGCCGAGGATGTGGGTGACGGTGTTGGCGTCCCAGCCCTCGGTCAACATCGACACCGAGACGACGCAGCGAACCTGCTCGCCCAGACGGCCCTTCTTGCCGACCGTGTTCATGACCTCGCGCAGCAAGGTGGCGTCGTCGATGTTTTCGCCTGCACGGATGTCGCCGGTGCGCTGGACCTCTGCCTGACGGAATTGCTCGATCTCGTCCGCCGCCATGGCGCGGAAGTCCTTGTCGAGCGCCTCGCCCGACTCCAACTGCTCGCTGTCGATCAGGATGGTGTTCGGGCGCGCGAACCGGTTGCCGTAGTCATCGTAGTTTCGGAAGAGGTCGAGGCGGCCATTGTTCAGCGTCTGCGAACCGTCGTCGCCCTCTCGGAAGAAGCCCGAAATGTATTTGTAGACCAGTTCCGACGTGGCGGTGTTGTTGCACACCACGATGAACACAGGCGGGACGCCGATGCCCTCGGCCTCCCAGAGTTCGAATGTCTTTTTGTAGTGGCCGTAGAGGGCGTCCAGAGCCGACAAAAGCTCGGACGGAAGATTGAGCGGGTCGAGCACCTTTCCGGCCCCGCGTCCCTTCTTCGGCATTTCCTTGCCGATATGTTCCCAAAGGTTTCGGAACTTTGGCGTGTCGCCACCGGGCACGTTATCAGCGACCGGCACGCGGGGCAGTTTCACGATCCCGCACTCGATGGCGTCCATCAGCGAGAAGTCGCTCATGGTCCACGGGAACAGGGTGCCTTCGATGTAGCCAGAGCCGCGCAGGAAGAAGGGGGTAGCCGACAGATCGTAGACCATCGACAGGCCCAGCTTCTTCTTCACGGTCTCCAACCCGGTGATCCACATCCGGGCGGCTTCGTTGTCGGCCTTGGCGGCATCCTTATCGTCGCCGCTGAGGTCTGCTTCGGTTTCGCCGAGCGCATCCTGAACGCGGGCGCGATAGCAGTGGTGAGCTTCGTCGTTCAGAACGACGATGTTCTTCATCCCCATCAGATCGGGCATGACCCGCTGGAGCATCTGCCCTTCGGTTTCCAGCGTCTCCAACTTCTCCTTGCGCCAGCCTTCCAGCGCCGTGCGGGTGCCCGCCGCCACCTTGGCTCGCTCGCGCAGTTTGAAGGCGTGGTAGTTGGTGATGACGATCTTGGCGCGGTCGATGTCCGCCAGCATGTCAGGTGGGACGATCTCGCGGGTCCGATAGTAGCTCTCTTGATCGTTCGGGAGCAGCACCCGCAGTCGGTCGCGGATGGTTATACCCGGTGCCACGATCAGGAAGCCGCGCGAGAACATCTTGCTGTTGGGGTGGCGGACGGCGTTGACGGTATGCCATGCGATCAGCATCGACATGACGGTCGTCTTTCCGGCCCCGGTGGCGAGCTTCAGCGCCATACGGATCAACGCCGGATTGGCCTGAGCGTTGGCGCCCTTGATGTGGTCCCAGAACTTCGATCCACGCGCACCGAGTTTCGGCGCGACTTCCGTCAGCCAGATGACGGTTTCGACCGCTTCGACCTGACAGAAGAAGGGGCGGACGCCCTGAAACTTGTGGTGGCGCCAGTGCTTCAGGAGCCGCTCTGTTTCAGGCGTGACCAGCCAGTCCTTCGGGTTAACCAGATTGCGCCACGCATCGACGTGCTGCCGAACCTCATTGATGATCGGGGTCGGATTGTATTCCTGATCGGCCGAGGAGAGGTCGTCGCCCGCGTCGAAGGCCATCTCCGTCTGCGTCGCCTTTTTCTTCCGCTTCTTCGGCTTCGGAACCGGCGTGATCAGGTCGGAGTGGCGCCGAGCTTCGGCAATGTTCCCGGTCGGCTGGCCCTCTGGGTCAAGCTCCCAGTGCAGCGCTGGCCGCTCGTAGGGCGAGTTGAGGATAGGACGTTGAAAGAACTGATCGGCCAATCCCGATTCCCCCGAAGCGATGACCATTCGGTCTTATCACCAGCGGGCAAACAGCGTGACACAAATCCCCCGCCTGAGCTGATACAGCTTCGCTAATTGCAGAGCCGTGCGTCAAGAACGGTCGTGCGACTTCCGCGAGAAATCACCCCCACTCAAGTTCACCGGTGAATCGGCGGTAGCTCTTCGAGCCGTCGCCACCGCCTGCCTCGTCGATGCGAGGAATGCCGATCTGGTCGCACTTCGCCTCCACCTCCGAGAACAGGGCCAGCGGGACAGGGCGATTTCGCTCAATGTGGACCTCGCGCAGCAGCCAGCCGGTGCGAAGGGTCATAGGTCGGAATTCCACGAGGCATTCGCCGCGAAACTCGGCAATGGCGATCTTTCCGGCGGCGATGTCAGCAATACGGTGGGCGAGGCAGTTCCGGTATTTTCTTCCAGCTTCCAGCATGTCGCGCATCGAGGCGAGCGGCCGGAGTTCGTTGTCGTCTTTGAGCACGGGGCGATGCGGCAACCGGTCGGCACGGCGCAGAAGCCGGTCGAGAGGTCGAGGCAGCAAAGAGGTCTGTCCGATGCGGGCGATAGTGATCCATCCATCTCCCATCATTTGAACTCTGGCGCATCAAGGTAGCTGAAACCGCACCCGCCGGTTATGAGCGGATATCGTCGGAGGGGCCGTGACTGATTTCTATGAACTGCTAGGCGTGTCACCGACCGCTGAGGACATCGTGATTCAGGCCGCCTACAAGGCCATGATCCGTCAATACCATCCGGATAGAAACGCACAGCCTGAAGCTGAGGCTCGCGCAAAGTCGATAAACGAAGCCTATGAAGTGCTCCGCGATCCGGAGCGGCGAAGCCGATATGACGCTCAGCGGAACGGTCAAGAGACATCCGCTTCGGTTCGACCTGCTCAACATTCTAAGCCAAATACGCGGTCTAACCCTCATCAGGTGAGTAAGGCAAAGACGACGCAACCTTCGAAGGGAGCGCAGAGTGTAATACTGAAGCGTCCGAGGCCGGTTCTAAAGATCGCTGCTGTATTTGGGGTAATCTTGTTTGCCGCTGGGGTTAGCGGCCTCTTGAATCCCAGCAAATATGAAAACCTGAAAACCCAACCTCTGACTGGTGCAATAGCTACACCCCAAGTTTCAGGAACACCATTGCTGGGCGACGCCCCTAATAGATATCGTCCATACGCGCCACAGACACCTCAGCAGTTTGAATGGGCCATGATCAATGGATACCGCGACGCCATATCCGTCCTGACCAGCGATCCTGCGTTCGGGACTCTTCTTGCGAGCCAGCGCAGCAAAGAATGTCGGAATGAAGCCGACCAAAGTCTAGACCTGTCGGATGTCGATTACTGCGTCGCCTTCGACCTCACATCTCTGATGTATACCTCGCGCTACCACCCAAGCGTTGATCCTGACCCTTATTTCGTAGCCAGATCAGGATCTTATGCGAACGACTACATTTACTATCAGGCATTTGATACAAGTCGCATAGATACGATCCGTCAACACATCAATGCGCTTCTCAACGTCAGATCAAGCGGCTGATTAAGTCTTGATACAACGGCCCGCAGCGTCGCCACCATCGGTTCGATTTGGTCCATCGTCGATATTGACTGGTCGTATTCGCCTTAGCCCCACTCCAACTCACCCGTGAAGCGTCGGTAGTTCTTCCAGCCATCACCATTTCGACCGCCCGCGTCGTCGATGCGTGGAATGCCTAGGGCATCGCACTTCACCTCCACCTCCGAAAACAGGGCCAGCGGCACGGGGCGGTTTCGCTCGATGTGGACCTCGCGCAGGAGCCAGCCCTTTCGCAGAGACATCGGACGAAATTCCACAAGGCACTCGCCGCGAAACTCGCCAATCGCCATCCTCCCTGCGGCAACGTCAGCCAGACGGTGAGAGAGGCAGTTCCGATATTTCCGGCCAGCTTCCAGCAGGTCGCGCATCGAGGCGAGCGGCCGAAGTTCGTTGTCGCCTTCGGGCACAGGGTGAGGGGGCAACCGGTCGGCACGGCGTAGCAGCCGGTCGAGAAGTCGGGGCAGCGAGGAGGTCGGTCCCATGCGGGCGATAGCTTCCGCTATCACCTCGTCAGATGCTTTCGAGTTCACCGACTGAATAAAGGTGACCGCCCTGTTGAACGTCATGGCCTCGGCGCCGGTGTCGATGCGGTCTAGTGTGTGGGCATGGCGCCATCGCGGATCGAGAGCGAGCAACACCTCCAGCTTCCGGCAGGTGATCCGCCCGGAGCCGCGCAGAGCGTCGGCGCCGCGCACATCGTCGTCCACGAGCAAATCATGCAGGGCGATGTAATCCTTCGAGCGCGGGAGCGGTCGCTCGCCGACCTGCGCCAGCAATCCCGGCAGGCCATCGGGCACGGCGCCGAACGCACGCCGTAAGATGTCGCTGGCTCGGCCGTGACGAACGACCTCCGCAAACGACCTCTCAAACAGGTCGTCGGCGCCTTCGAAAACACCGACCTTTTCTTCCCGCGCGGCGAGAGCGGCGAAGATCGCCTGCTTGCGCGGAGCGGCCGCCGTCAGCACTCGGGCCAGCACGCCGGGCACCTCGTCATCCAGTTGCACCAGCGCGTTCGTTGACCAGCCCAACAGCCCCTCACGCATGGACGCGCTCCCACGGAAAGCGCCCTTGTCCTTGCTGATTGGGAGCAACCTGAAACGCAACCCAGCGCCATTTCCGCCGCTCGGCGGGCGTGGTCTGATGGTCGAACAGGATGCGTGGCGGATCACCGGTAAGGTCTTCGAGAATCGCACGAACCGCGACCCGTTCAGGCATCACGACAGGCGCGGTCGGCCAATCGCCAACTTCCGCCGGGGGATCGACGAACAACCATTCGGTCGTCGAGAGCCATTGATGACGTCCTGCTACCTTGTTGAGGAAAGCTTCCAGTTCGATGCCATCAATCTCGCCCTCATCGTCGAGAACGACGCGGACGGCGAGACATCGCAACGGTTGTTCGACTGGCGTCACGCGACCTCCATTTTCTGTGGAGGTTTCAGTGTCTCATGGAAGTCGAATCCGGCAACCAAATCACCGATGATGAGCAGTGGCCCAGCCGGTCGTTAGGCTGTCATTTGCCAGACCGTGGCCATGCTCACCGCATGAAAAGAGTGCCCAAAGCTGTGAACTACCGCCGCTGGCCGAAACGGAGGGCGAGAGCACCGGCCAAGCGCCTGACGGCGAAGTTCATCGCGACGGTCGTGGGTGCGGCCGTGGCTGCATTCACCGGGACGATGTGGTGGCCCCGGTCTGGAGAATTAACATCCGCCGACGCCGCCACGTCCGCCTACGACTTCGCATGTGACGTCGCCTATGTGAACGACGGCGACACTCTCCGCTGCCGCGACGGCACGCGCGTTCGTTAACACGCCATAGCCGCCAGAGAAACAGACGACTCCTGTTCGCCGGGACACCCGTGCCCGACAGCTTCGGCCGCAACGAGCAACGCCGCCCTGACACGGCTGGCCGGAGACAGGATCACCTGCCTACGCACGGGGCAAAGCTACGAACGGGTGACCGCGATCTGCCGAAACACATCAGGCGTCGAGATCAACTGCGCCATGGTGGAAAGCGGAGCGGCCGTGTTGTGGGAAAGGTTCAACCGGCAGAGACCGATCTGCCGATCTTGAAAGTCCTGATCTTCAGTGGTGCGGGTCGGGCGGCTCATTGGCCAGCCCAAATGCCCCGCCGAGCAAACTTCCGGCCGAAACGTCGATGGTCATCCCAAGTCGCCGCCGCTGCTCCGCGTAGTGGAGGCGAGCAACTCTTGCTTCTTCCAACACGCCGGTCATCTGGTGGGCCATGTCCTCGATCTGATCCACCAACATCTCGATGCACTTCTCCTGCACGTCGATGCGCCTTTGGGCATCGTCCAGCGCTGCGGCCAACATCCCGTTGATCTCGTCCTGAGTCATCACGCTGCTGCCTTTCGTGCACGGTAATCAGCCGCACGTTGAGCGGCACTCTTTGGCGGCTTCAGCGGATCAGGCTTCGGGCCGGGTTTGGCCTTCGTGCGGGTCAGCCCGAGGTCGATGAACTCCAACGATGTGCGAAACGGGAACCCGGCCGCCTTGAAGTAGTCGGCGAGGAAGGTCGCCTGTTCCTTGTCATAGACAGTCACCGTCACCGGGCGCACATCGTCGGGCATGCGGAGCGAGGACCGGAACACGATCTGGATCAGGTCTTCAAACTCACGATCTCGCCGCACGGCCTCGTGGTCGAGCAGCCCGCAGGTCATGGCGGCGAACACCTTGTTCTCCGCATCGCTGGCCTTGGCGCTGTAGAGGACCGAGCATTCGGTCAACAGCCGATATTTGTTGGACCCGGCGATCTTCGGGGAGACCTGCTCGCCCGGCAGCTTCAGGTCACCTCGCTTCTTGTTCGCCGCCCAATAGTGCTGCCCGGCGGTGACGTTCGTTCGAACCCAAGCGCACCATGCCTGAACGGCTCGTTGGCCAGCCTCGGACTTCTCGAAGAATGTCGAACCCGCACGATGATCCTCCGCGACGTATCTGATCGTCAGATCACGACCCTGCCAGACAGTGTTCTGACCGAGGGAAATCGGCTTCCAGATCACGCCGGGATGAAGCGTCGTGCAGAGCCGATAGGTGATGAGGCTGGTAAAGCTGTTAGCGAGGATGACAGCCCGGTCGTAGACGGCCAACTCGGTGACATCCCAGATGCTGAAGTAGGTCAGCCTTTGGCGGTGCTGGAGTTCTTCCCAAGCTTCCAAATTGATCACGGCTCCCCCCCGCTGAACCCGGTTGTGCAGCGCTGCGACGGGGCGAGTGAGGTCGTCGGCAGCAAGCGCACGGGAGGAAGGTGCGTCGGCCTTCGGAAGGAGTTTGGAGTAGCCTTTGGCGAAAGGCTCCAGATTGTAGGTTGCTTCCCAGAACGGAGTGGACGCACCAAGATCGAACGATCCCGATGTCCAGACCTTGGGGTCTTCGTCGATGATGATCGTCCAACCCCGACCCTCGACGGCCGAGTGATCCACCCTCTTGACCGCCTCGTGGGTCATGATCAGGACGACGTGCTCTTCGTCGCTGCAACGCTCAATCATCAGCGGGAAGTCGCGGGAAACGACGTTGCCAGCCTCGCTGGACAGCGAGCAAACCCTCACCGAAGCACCCGACTGGATGGCATTGTTGATGATAAGGCTCTGACGGACGGCGAACTCTTCTGTCCGATCCACTGCGTAGATGTAGCGTCCGGGCGTGCGGCCGATGCGTTCGACGGCCCATTTGGTCTTCCCAGCACCGCAAGCTGCGCTGCTGTAGTAAATAGTCTGCGTGTTCATTGTATCGTTGATTGTGGTCGCAGCCCCTATGCGTGCGACATAATCAGTATTTACCACGCAGATAATCGTGCCGACTATAAACTTCGTGACTGTAGTTTCTAAACCATCCCGTCACGAGCGCATCCCGTCACGTCATTCATCTAATAGTATTTAGAGGATTGGTGTGACGCGCTGGGGCGTTGTTTGATCCTCGGCTGCCGAGACATTGCGCCGCGCTACACGCGACGGCTCCACGCCTTCGATCACGGCCTCCCGGCGAGCCGCTCGGCCTATCGAGAGCCGTGTAGCTACGTCGTGAACTGGATGGGGTCGAGGAATCCGGCTCCTCCCCCAATCAAAGCGAATGCATTGCAACAAAGAGATCGGCCTCTTCCGCCGATCTCGAAGTTGCTGGCGACGCGATGGGCGTCGGCCCCAAATGCCTTCTTCAAGTCGGTGCAGTCGATTGGCGTGGGTCCAGATCAGTTCGTATCTCGTCGGCTCGAAAGCCCAGCCCTTTTCACGGTCGCGAAGCGGCCGGAGGGTGCGCCCGTGACGGTCCTGAAGTCTCCCAGCTTGACAGCCGGGAAAGACCGGTGTTCTCCTTTCCGCATGGGAAGGCTGCTGGATAAATTGATCCGAGGCTCCACGGCTTACGATGTGGAGGCCGAGAACGACGGCTTCTCTCTGGTCGGCAAGCCCGGCCGTCTAAACGAGTTCAGCGATCTCGTGCGGGAAGCCGTAGACCACTCGGGCGAGGACTTCGTGGTCTTCCCGACGAGCGACGGTCACCAAGGTTACAGCCGGATGTTCGTGGTGCCGCTGGACGGTCAAGCCGATCCTTGAACGACCCGGCAGTCACCGACCACTCGCCCCAGACTTCCTTTAAAAAAGCAGTCCGAAAAGGTATACTTCTAGGAGATGACGAGGAGGGGCACCGGAAGTCTCGCGTTAATCATCAGATATGGATGACAGACTCTCCGAATACCGTATCCTGAAATCTATCTCCGACAACGCGGGGTTTTCAGGGGTTTTCGGAAACGGATGCTGATCGGATATTCGAGGTGCTCGGCTCGCGGACAGAACCACGAGTCACAGATCGACGCGCTGGAGCGAGCAGGGTGCGAACGCATCTTCATCGAGACCGCTTCCGGCACGCGATCTGATCGGCCGCAGCTTACCGAACTTCTCGACTTCGCCCGACCCGGAGACACAGTGGTCGTCCTACGTTTGGATCGGCTTGCCCGAGATGTTCGGCAAATCCTCGACCTCGTAGATCAGTTCACCCGCCGGGATATCGGCCTGAAGTCGTTGAGCGAGGCCATCGACAGCACGACGCCGAGCGGTCGGCTGGCGGTCCATACGTTGGCGGCGCTCGGCCAGTATGAAGTCGAACAGAAGCGACTAGCCTGTGAGGCGGGCCGACGAGCGGCCATCGCGCGCGGTCGCATGGGCGGTCGTCCCAAGGCGATGGACGAAACCAAGCTCAAGATCGCGAAGGCGCTGATGGCCGATGACCAGCTTTCGATGTCCGAGATCGCCCGACAGGTCGGGGTGGCGCCCAGCACGCTTTATCGGACGTTGCCGGGCGGTCGGGGCATGCTGCTGGAATCGTCGCAGGTCTAGCCGCGTGTCTTCTTCGTGAGAGCGGCCAAGAATTGGTCAGCGGTCCCGTAAGTGGTCAGCGGTCCAAAATAGGCTTCGGGTCCACCATTACGCTCGACCATCGCGGCGTAGTTTTCCGCCCATGTCGCGTCGGCTTCTGCCTCCCTCGCTTCTCGCCGTGCCCTGACCTTCTCTCGTATGGCTTCGAACTCTGCCCGATCCATAGTCCCCTCCTTGCTTATCGGACCCTTTAATCGACATCGGTTGATGACGAGTTTCCTCGGCGGGAAGGTCGCTGGTGTTTCCGTCGAACCGATCTGAAAATGCATTCAGAGGATGTCGCCACGGCTGACCACCACATCATCCACGTTCCGCCCACAGCAGGGCGATCAATCTCACTTCCCAGCCGGTTAAATGTTCTCCATACGTTCTCATATGGGAGTAGCCGCTTACAAGGGCGATGACACGACGGGCTTCCAAAGCCCGGCGCAGGATCACATCGAAGGCGTGCCCGATCTCGCTGACCTTTTGGAGCTTCGGCGCCCGCAGCGATACGCCGTAAGAGTGAAGGGCGAAGGGCTGCGAAAGCGCGGCATCCACGGAGGCGACATCCTCGTGGTCAACACCGACGCGGAACCACGGTCAGGCAAAGTTTGTGTTGCCTTCTTGCACGGTGATGTCGTGCTGGCGGTCCTGACAGAGAAGGACGGCCAATGGTGGTTGGAGCCTTCCAACCAATCAGCCCAGCCCGTGTCCGATGACACGGAAGTCTGGGCGATGATCGCAGCGCTGGTCCGCACGGAAGTCTGACGATGTTCGGACTGATCGACGGCAACAACTTCTATGTGTCGTGTGAGCGCGCTTTCGACCCGACCCTGATCGGCAAGCCTGTGATCGTGCTGTCGAACAACGACGGCTGCGCCATAGCCCGTTCGGCCGAGGCGAAGGCGCTCGGCGTCAAGATGGGCGAGGTCTGGCACCTGTCGAAGCGCAAGCCGGAGTTCCGAGGCGTCGTCGCCAAATCGTCGAACTACGCGCTCTACGGCGACATGAGCCGCCGGGTGTTTGAGGTGCTGTCGGAGAGTTTCCAGCGCGTCGAACCCTACAGCATCGACGAAATGTTTCTGGACCTGACGCAGTTCGCGCGAGTGGACTACTGCCGCCGGGTTCGGGATCGGGTGCGCCAGATCACCAAGATTCCGACGTGCATCGGGATAGGGCCGACGAAGACGCTGGCGAAGCTGGCGAACAAACACGCCAAGGGCGGGCCGACTGGCGTCTCTGACTTCAGCGACATTGACGCCCGTCGTAAGGCGTTCGCACAAATGCCGATCAGCGAGATATGGGGCGTCGGCGGGGCCAGTCAGACCAAGCTCAACAATCAGGGCATCTTCACCGTCGAGCAGTTCGCGGCGTTGCCGAGCGCGTCCGTCAGGAAGCTCATGACCGTCACAGGCCAGCGAACCCATGCCGAACTGAATGGGGTGTCCTGCATGCCGCTGACCCTCGCTCCAGATCAGAAGCAAACCGTCGCCGTCACGCGGATGTTTGGACGGCTGGTCGAGACTTGGGAGGACATGCGCGAGGCACTGGCGGCTCACGCTTCACGCGCTGCGGAGAAGTGTCGAAAGCATGGACTGGCGGCGACGGCGATGCAGGTGTTCTTTCACACCAACCCTCACGCCAAAGACCCGTTCTTCAACGCCCAGCGCTCGTTCGACATTGAGGCGACGAACGACAGCTTCTCGCTGATCCGTCAGGCCGTGCGGGCGGGGCAGTCGATGTGGAAGCCGGGCTTGAGCTACGCCAAGTGCGGGGTGATCCTGCTGGACCTTCACGCGGTTGCGGATGCGCCACGCGATCTTCTGCCCACTGTCGATCCTATCAAGTCCGAGAAGCTGATGACGGCGCTGGACGCGGTGAACGGGAGGTTCGGTCGGGGAACGCTGCGGCCCGGAGGGATACGTCCGATGACGCCTTGGTCAACGCGGGCGAACAATCGGTCGCCCAGATACACGACGCGGATCAGCGACCTGATGGAGGTTCAGGCATAACTGTCAGTCGCCGGTGTTCTCCCAATAAAAGCGTGACCGACGATTGTCGTAGAACAACGACTCTACATGTCCGCACCCGAAGCATGACCCGACGTGGAGGGCCTCGCCTTCTTGGCGTAGCCAGATCAAGCCTTTCCAGTCTTCCCACTCGTTGAAGTAGACAATTTTAGGCGTCGGCGATCTGTCGGTGATAAGCAGGAAAGCCCCTTGCTGCCCATGGCAAGTCTCGTAATTGCCAACAACGGCATCGAGCATTTCGGCCCCTGTAAAAGGTCCCGATACGGCAAAGTTGGCGCTCTCGGAGTCGGCCATAGACCGGTCAATTTCAATCTGAACTTCCCGAAGATTGGAAGTGAATGACCTCGGGGTTAGCACATCAGCGAAACACCATTCGGATGACGCGGCGCCGGGCCGATGCTGGTTGATAGAGGCCAGTGAGACACCAGACACGCTAGTCCCCATCGGGCGGATGACGATGAATCGCAGCCACCACGCCTCGTTCTTTGAAATGCCTACCCCGTCGCCAGATAGACTTGTGGCAAACACGAAGGGATCGTGCGGACCCGGAGTCTGTGACTTTGCGGATATCGGCGCACTGGCCAAGCCAAAAACTGCTGCGATGACCGCAATGCTTCGCGACATAAGCCCTCCCTAGTCCATTATGTGTGGACCAATGACACACAAAGAAAAAGCCTCGGATTGCTACAAAGCTTTCGCCCCCGCTGTGTTTGTGTGTCGCATCGACGCCACTGCAAATCTGACCGACCTAACCCGGCGGCGCGGGATTAATTCAGCCTCATGACTTCGGCTGACACATATAGCCGCTCCGGGCCGACCTTCGGGAAAATAGCGAAGCCTCGGTCCTCAATCTCGTAGAGGTGGGCCACGAGCGTATCGAACTCAACTTCACATTCCGGTCGGGGCTGGATCAGGATCGCTCCTGACAAATGCACGACGATGTGGATGTCGCTACCGGCGGCAAGGTCGTCGTAGGAAATGATTGCTTCGCAATGTGTTCGTGGAGCCGACATCGCGTCAGACATTGGAAGCCCTACTACTGCCGCTTCGTGAATTCGCGGATCAGCGAAGTGACCGCATCGCGTTCGGGCTGATGCAGCTTTGCCCACAACTTGAGGATGGCGCGTTCCGAAGCTGATCGGCCGCTGGGATCAGGGTCGTCATAAAGGTCGGCGACATGACACCCGAGAGCGTCCGCGATCCTGATCATGGCAGCCGCCGACACGCGGTTGGCGCCGCGCTCATACTTCTGAACCTGCTGGAAGGTGACGCCTATTGCACGACCCAGATCAGCCTGAGTAAGGCCAGCTTTTTCACGGCGAGAACGGACGGCGTGCCCGATTTGTAGATCAAGTTCTGAGGCAACGCTCACGGGCATATTCGCGTATAGCGCGACAGTTCCGCTGATCCAATCCGCCATTTGCGTCAACGACCGTAGCCAAAGTTGCAGAGGCTTCACCACGTCATCGCCCGATGTCAGGCGGCGAGGTCGGTCAGCGCAGTCCTAATCCGCTGGAGTTGACGGTTTCCGCCGGTCAGGAGCGGATGCAGAACCTTCTGGCCGCGTTTTCGAGCATTCTTCCGCGACTGCGCCGCCGTCGCGTCAACGAGATCGTAGCGCAGGTGACTGAACAAGGGGACGAGGCTGTCGAACAGACGTCGGTTGATCAGCAGCGTGTGGCTGGGTTTCGGCCCGGTGTGAGTCGCGCGGAAGCCGAGGTTGCGCCCCGCAGACTGGTTGATATCGTCGATGTGCTTGAGGCGGGCGAGGTCACCTCGGCCGGTCCACGCATTGAGGGCCTGATAGCGCGCATATTCATCCGGGGTCATCAGCGTCATCGTTTGAATGATGTCCTTGCCGATGAGTTCGTTCGAACCTTTTGCAGCAATATGCGAGCGCGCGTTTTCAAGCGCTTCGAGCTTGTTTCCAATCGCGAAAAGCTCTCGTCCGGCTTCTTCAGTTTCCTTCGCCCAATCAGCGACGTGCTCGGCGGTCGTTGATGACTTCAAGGATCGCATAGGGTGCGTTTCCACCCGATCTTTCTCGATGAGGGGAGTGTCGAGCGTGGTGATGTCCCACAGACCGGCGCGTTCGGCCAAGGCGACAGGCACTGCCTCCGTCGTGAGGATGAGGGTTTTGTGGGCGGCGATATTCGCCCAGTTGCGGGCGCGGAGGCACCAGTGACGCTCTTCCGCCTGATCGTAAATATTCCCGAAGCCGTTTGAGCGCGGACCATACTCACCGGCCGGATGCGCCGCGATGACGTCCCAATCCGTCTCCCTCACCTCGGCGATGCGGCATGCATCTTCGAAGGGCACAAACTGTGAGTGTGGAAGCTGCCCCATAAGTCGCTCATGGTCACGGAACTTGTCAGCCTTCGTCGTCTTGGATGTCCAGCCAGCGGCATTGGTCAATGCGCTGATCGCCGCGACCGTTTCGGCAGGGTGCAAATCGACGATGCTCTTGGCGTCGATCTCGTCGTGGATCAGAAAACCCAAGCGGCTCTCTTCCATCAGCCCCGCCCGAAGCGAGGCGCGTTGTGACGGATTGTTCCAGAACGTCGGCGACAGCAGCAATCGGCTGTCAGGACCGCTGCCCCACGATTGGGCCACCGGATGAACGGTGAAGAAGATGGGGTGGCGGCCCTCGTGGGCGCCATGCAGAGCCGCATAGCGTTTCCGAATTCGTTCCATGATCCTCGGCTGGAGTTTGCCAATAGCGTCGAAACGAGATGAGAAACCCGACCGCGCGGCTTCTGTATGACTGATGTAGCCCGTCCCACGGCCACCGAACTCCTCTTCGTAGATTCTGGAGAACGAAGGCAGCGCGACCGCAGCGAACTGGTCTTTGTCAGCCGCCCTGATTGCGTCCTCAAAGGCTTGAGCCTTCTCTTCCGCACCTTCGTAGGTCGGTGACGCGAACATGATCCACGACGGCAAACCATGGCCAGACAGAAGCCGGTGATAGCGAGGCAGATTCGCGAGCAAGGTGCCCGACTTGCTGATGCCCTCTGGAGCACACAGCAGATCGACGCCCGGTCGAGTAATCTTGCTGGTGATGAGGTCGTAGATCACATCGCCGAGCGCGCCGGTAGCAGCGGACCTACTCGTGGCGGCATCTGCGAACTGCTGTTCAACCGGCGCCCGCACCCGACCGCCGGGGCCAAGTTGACGCTGCCGGTGCTCTTCGGACCAGAGTTCCATCATCTCGCCGAGTGGGCGCGGAAGTCGAGGCATCAGAGTGCCTCCGTCATCCTCCACATTGGTCAGGCCATCGGGATTGGCGCCTTGCACCAACACGGTCGCGAAGTCGGATCGCATCATCGACGTCGGGTTCTTGTCGCCGGGCGAGTTGAAGAACTGCGCCCGCAGATCGCCATGTGAACGGTCGAAGCCCGCGAACTTCGGCCAAGCCTCAACGCCATTGAAGATCGCTTCGAGTTTGGCGGCGCAGTATGCCTCTTCGCCCGGCTGGATCGTGGTCTGAACTTGTGCGCCACCTGCCCGAGGCGCCTTGCAGGATGTTGAGGCCACCATCGAGAAGTCGGCGGGAACGAGAAGCGTCTGGCTACCGCCTCGGCTTCGTTGGAGCGTCAGATGTTCCCACATCACGACCTGCATCAGGACATCTCCGACCGGCACGCCGAAGAAGTGGTCTTCCTTGTCGTTGAGCCGCATGCCGTTGGGGAGACGCCGATACATTTCCGGGTTCCGAAGGTTCTCATCCGGTCGTTCGGTTGATGGAACCATGAGATCGAGGGAGTTGACGAACTCGTCTCGAAGACGGTCCCACGCTTTCTGGAAACCAAGCCGCGCGCTTGACGGTTCTGGCACCGCCCCAGCGATCAAGGACGTCTCGACGACGAAGTGGTAGTGGAAGCTCTTGTTGCCTGAATAGGTGACATTCAGGCCCGCGAAGTCGGCGTATTTCGCTCGCAGATGCCGAACGAATTTGCCGATGGGGCTGTCGGTCGGCTTCTTCTCGAACCGGAACCACGAAAGCTGCTGCTTGAAGAACTGGAGGCTCGTCGAGTCGAACTCGATGGTGATGATGTGGTGGGGGGCGATCTCCACGCGGTCTGACGGATGGCGGAAGTCGTCATCCCACGGAAAGGCCATCCGCAAGGCGTTCGTGAAGAGGCATTGATGTGCCCATTGTGCTCGACCGTCTTCCAGTTCGACCCGCTGGAAGTGATTTCTGCCTCTGACGCCCTTTCGGTTTGCGACGGCCATGTAGCGACGGTTCGCAGGATCGAATGATTGGCGTTGGATGATGTCGGTCAGGAGAAGCGATGGGCCTCGCATCTCCGCTCGGCGGAACTGGTTGATCTCGCGCGCGGACAATTTGGGGGCGTAATACTGCGCCCACACTGGTTCATAGATGTTCATCTTAAGGTCGTGTCAGGTCAGGATTGTAGT
>NZ_JACHLJ010000007.1 GCF_014204545.1 Brevundimonas vesicularis | reverse complement strand
GCTGCGCTGACCGGCCTCTTGCCAACCCCGACAACCCCAGCTCAGATCACCAAAGGACTCTCGTTATGGCTGGATGAGAAATGGGGGTCACGTCACTGTCGCTCTCGTCGCCGTATCGGCAGATGCCAGTTTTCCGCCCGATTGTTCTCCCTCAGCCGGCCTGGTGAGTGAAGATGTCGAAGGCCAAGATGGTCCCGCGCTGCTAAATACGCCCCAAGGTCGTCGGGCACGATCCTCTCCAAGTCCACCGGCTGATTTCGGAGCAATGGCTTCTACAACTTCAGGGCGGCTTTTGTGTCTCGCCGGCGCTGGACGACGAGGTCCAACACCTCGCCTTCGTCATCACGGCGCGTCACAGGTACATGCGCTTTCCCCCGATTGAGCAAACGACCTCGTATAGATGCCGGCGCGGAGAGGGGGAGAGGCGAAGTTTCTTCAGCCGCCGTGAGATCTGAGGTCCGCACTTGATCGTCCAGTAGCGGATTGTCTTATAGCTGACGTCGATTCCGCGCGCCGCCATCAGTTTCTCGACTTCGCGAAAGCTGAGGCTGAAGCGAAAGTAAAGCCGCACGGCTTGGCGGATCACCGCCGCAGGGAAGCGATGGCGCTTAAACGCGAGGGTCCTCACAAATTACGATCTCCGGTCAGACCGTTGGGCAGTCGTGAAAGAGAGACTAGCTGGTATTAGAATGACAGCAGCAGACAATGGCGTTCATCTCGCCGATTAAAAAATGTCTGTCGCCTTCGGCAGGCCTTCGCTCTAGCGTGCCGACGCTGTAATCGAAGGCGGATTAGCCGCCCGGTCAGCAAGAGGAAAAAACACTATGCGCATGCTATATATCGCCGCTGCGGCCGCCCTGGCCTT
The DNA here is from genome assembly GCF_014204545.1 of Brevundimonas vesicularis. GTDB lineage: Bacteria > Pseudomonadota > Alphaproteobacteria > Caulobacterales > Caulobacteraceae > Brevundimonas > Brevundimonas vesicularis_B. The sequence continues at coordinate 39,027 of NZ_JACHLJ010000007.1, read as the reverse complement.
GGCGGCTTGCTCCGAGCGGACCGAGGAAAACGCCGCCGCCACGGCGGAAAACGCGGGCGACACGGTCGCTTCGGCGGCCAGCGACACGGCCGCGAATGCGGACGCCGCCGCTGACGCGACCGCAGATGCAGCCCAGGACGCGGCAGCCAACGCCGACGCCGCCGCCGATACGGCGGCGCGCAAGACTGATGCGGCGGCCGACGCCGCGGCCCGGACCCAGTAAGACCAACGTCGCGACGCTCCCGATGCATTTCGGGAACGTCGCGTCATCTTCGATATGATGTAAGCTGTGCGACCGGCTCATCGGGCGATATTTGTCGGGAGACGTCCACATGCTGGAAGCCGGAACCACCTGCTGGCGCGTCGAAGTCGCGCCTCGCGCCGCGCTGCTGGTGGACATGGAACCTTACCTGGCGGCCGCAAAGGCGGCGATGAGCCAGGCAAGCCAGTCCATCCATTTCCTGAACTGGGCCTTTGATCCCGACACCATCCTGGATCACGAGCCGATTGATGGCTCGGGTCCGCAAACGATCGGCCGCTTTCTCAAGGAACTGTCGCAAGCCCGCCCGGAGCTAGAGATCCGAATACTGTGCTGGAAGTCGCCTGTCGCCGTTGCGGCCACCCAGCGGTTCTTTCCCTGGCGCAGTCGCCGCTTCTTCGCCGATACGCGCGTCGATTTTCGTCTGGACGGAACCTTGCCGCCAGGCGCGTCCCACCATCAGAAGGTCATCATCGTCGATGACGCCGTAGCCTTCTGCGGCAGTTGCGACATCGGTCCCGACCGCTGGGACAGCCCCGAACATCTCCACCCCGACCCCCGTCGCGGCAAGACCGCCAAGGGAACGCCCTGCTACGATTGTCGCCATGAGGTCATGGCGATGGTCGATGGTCCGCCGGCGGCCACTCTTGGTGATCTTTTCCGCGAACGGTGGGTTAGAGCGACCGGAGAGCCGCTTGCCGCCCGGCCTGAAGCGGTTTGCGACGTTTGGCCGGCCGATGTGAAGCCCGATCTGGAAAACGTCGTGATCGGCGTGTCTCGCACCCAGGCGCCGTGGAAAGATTTTCCGGAATTGAGGCAGGGCGAGGCGGCCACCTTGGCCGCGATCGCTGCGGCCAAAACGACCCTCTACATCGAGAACCAGTATTTCACCTCGCCCATCGTCGCGGAGGCCATCGCTCAACGGCTTGATGAAGCCGACGGCCCGGAGGTGATCCTGGTGTCGACCCAGCATTCGCCCAGCTGGTTTGACCAGATGACCATGGACAAGACGCGCTCGGCCTTTCTGAAACGGCTAGAAGACGCGGATCGGCATGGGCGGTTCAGCGCCTACAGCCCCGTCACGCGCAACGGCCGGATCATCATCGTCCACGCCAAGCTCGCCGTTGTCGACGACCGTTTCGTGCGTATCGGATCCAGCAACGTCAACAATCGGTCCCAGGGCTTCGACAGCGAATGCGACCTGACCCTGGATGCGGGATCGGACCCTGAAGCGGCGGGAGGGGCGTGTATTGGCGTATTTCGTAACCGGCTGATTGCGCACTGGCTGGGGTGCGAGGAGATGCAGGTTAGCCAGGCCGTCACGACCCATGGCGGCGTCAGTGCGGCCATCGAACATCTGCGCGACGAAGGATTGGACCGTCTGCGCCCGCTTCGATCACGCCATCACGGCGCCTTTTCCCAGTTCGTCGCGAAACATCACCTGGGCGATCCAATTTCGGCAGCGGACAGCCTGCGACCGTGGCGGCGACCGGCGCAGATGCGACACAAGCTTGCTGCGGCGGCGCATCGGCTGGTCCGTGCGGACATTGCGGCCCCCGAAGTGCCGCTCGGCGGTCCGGTCGAACCGGACCTCAGTCAGGACTAGCCATTGGCGCTCGCGCCTTCGATCAGCCGGCCGCGGAAGCCTGGATCGAGCGCGGGGCGCGAAATGGGCGCCTTGATCAGCCACGCCGTTTTTCAGAACGCCGTCGACGTTCGCCCATTACTGCGCGAACACAGCCGCCAAAGCGCCGGCAACGACAACAGCTAACTGGCGGAGCTCCCTATTCGGCTGTGACCATGACGGCTGGTCGGCGTGACATCAGCACGATCATCAGTAGACCGAGGGCGGACGCGCCGGCGCCGGCCAGAGCAACGGCCGGATAGCCGAGGCCGCCGGCGATGACGGCGCCGCCCAGCGCGGCCCCGATGGCGTTGCCGAGATTGAAGGCGCCGATGTTGACAGCCGAAGCCAGGTTCGGGGCGTCACGCGCTGCATCCATCACGCGAACCTGAAGCGGCGGCACGAGCGCAAAGCTGGCGATGCCCCACAGGAAGATGAGAACGGCGCTTATGCTGGCCAGAGGCATGGCCACAGCGAAGGTCAGCAGGACGAGCGACAGGCCGGCGAGGGTGACGATCAGCGTGCGATCGACGGAACGGTCGGCAAACTTGCCGCCGATCCAGTTGCCGACGGTCAGCCCCAGCCCATAGAGGACGAGCATCGCGGTGACGAAACCCAGCGACGCACCGGTCTGTTCGCGCAGGATCGGGGCGATGTAGGTGAAGACGGTGAACATGGCGCTGGAGCCGATAACCGTCAGGGCCAAGGCCGACAGGACGCGTCCGCGGCCCAACACGCGCAGTTCAGCCAACATGTCGCCGGCGGCAGGTGCGGCGGCTTTCGGCAGGGTCAGGGCGAGGGCCGCCATCACCATAACGCCGATCATCGCAATGCCCCAGAAGCTGGCCCGCCATCCCAAGGTTTCCCCAGCCCAGGTGGCCAGAGGCACGCCCACGACATTGGCGATGGTCAAGCCCATGAACATGGCAGCCACCGCCCCGGCCTTGCGGTCCGGCGGCACCAAGCCGGCCGCGACAATGGCGCCGACCCCAAAGAAGGCGCCATGGTTCAGCGACGTGATGATCCGCGCGATCATCAGCAGGGCGTAGTTGTCAGCCAGCGCAGACAGCGCATTGCCAATCGTGAAGATGCCGGCGAGCCCGATGAGCAGAGTGCGGCGCGGAACGCGGCCTGTGGCCAAGGTCATCAAGGGCGCGCCCAAGACGACGCCCAGTGCGTAGGCGCTGATCAGCAGGCCGGCCGATGGAATGGACACGCCCAGATCGGTTGCGATGACGGGCAACAGCCCCATGGGGGCGAACTCGGTCACGCCGATCCCGAACGCGCCGGCGGCGAGCGCCAGCAGGGGAGGGTTAAGTTTCATAGGATGGAAATCCGCAGACTAACAAGACTTGCGCACAGATGGACGCGACCGTTCCCAGCGGTTAGGCCTTCCGAAAGCGAAGGATTTTTGAAATGCACGCAAAGGCGCCGTCAGCGGGCGCGGATCGCGCCCGCGACATGGAAGTGTTCGCAGCCGTGGCTGCGTCCGGCAGCTTTTCAGGGGCCGGTCGGGTTCTGGGGCTGACGCCATCGGCCGTGAGCCGAACGATCGATCGGATCGAGGCGCGACTGGGCGTGCGGCTTGTTCTCCGAACAACCCGCGCCTTGACCTTGACGGTAGAGGGCCAGGCCTATCTCAGCGCCGCACGGAGAATCGTCGCCGACCTGGATGAGGCTGAGCAGTCCATCTCGGACCAGGGGGCGCCGCAGGGACGCCTGAGGGTTAGCGCATCCCTGGCGCACGGTCGGCAGGTGGTCGTGCCGTTGATCGGCGCGTTCGTGGCGCGCTACCCGCAAATCCTCGTCGATATCAATCTGACGGATACGGTCGTGGATGTCGCGGCTGGACAGGCCGATGTCGCCATTCGCTTCGGACCGTTGCTGGACAGTCCGCTGACGGCGCGACGGCTGGGTGAGACAGGACGAACGATCGTGGCGTCGCCGACCTATCTCGCGCGTCGCGGCGTACCGCGCGTGCCCGAGGACCTGCACCAACATGACTGTCTGAACTTCAACTTCCGAAGGTTGGAGCCCGTGTGGCCGTTTCGACGGGAGGGTCGTGACTATGCGCTGACGGTTCGCGGCCCCGTGGAAGCGAACAATGGCGAGAGCCTGACGCAACTTGCGCTGGCCGGCGTCGGCGTAACGCGCGTGGGCAACTTCAGCGTCGCCGACGCCATCGCGAAGGGTGAGCTCGTGCCGCTGCTCGAAGAATTCAACCCTGGCGACCGCGAGCCCATCCATGCCGTCTTTGTCGGCGGGGCCAGCGTGCCCGCTCGCATCCGGGTGTTTGTCGACTTCTTGGTCGATCAACTGCGGACGGGGTCGGTCACAAAAGATACCGCCGAATTCACCGCCACTTCTGCAAAGGGCTGATCGCGGCAAATCGTCGTAGAAATGATGCATGCGGAACCGTCACCGCAGGCTTGGCTTTTCCCTCTTACCGGGATCAGGAGATACGGGATGGGGCGGATGACAGGGCCGGGGGTAAAGGTTTGAGTTGGACGCCCTATTGCGGTCCCGCGCCGGCTTTCGGCGAGTGGCGCTGGAACCTTGATCCGATCTTGCTGGCCGTCCTCGTTGCAGCTGCGGGCCTCGTCCTTTGGCGGCTGGAAGGGCGACGGCGCGGCTATGGTCTGGCGGCCGTCGCTGTTTTAGCCGTTGGATTTGTGTCCCCACTGTGCGCCCTTAGCTCGGCGCTGTTCTCCGCCAGGACGGTGCATCATGTGCTGTTGGTCGGCGTCGCCGCGCCGTTGCTGGCGGCGGCCTTGCCGGTAAGACGATACGGGTCGCTGATCCTGGCGACGGCGGTGCAGGCGGTGGTGTTCTGGGCCTGGCATGCGCCTGACGCCTATGGCGCCGCCCTGTCGAACGATGCGGTCTATTGGGTGATGCAGATCAGTCTCCTGGCGAGCGCCGTCTGGTTCTGGTGCGCGGCGCGGTCGGCGTCTGCGCCGGCGGCGGTCATCGCTCTGTTGGCGGCCATGCTGGCGATGGGGTTGCTCGGCGCGGTGCTGACCTTTGCGGGGCAGGCCGTCTATGCGCCCCATGCCTATTCGACCCTGGCCTGGGGCATGACGCCGCTCGAGGATCAGCAGGCGGCTGGACTGATCATGTGGGCGCCGGCCGCGGCGCTGTATCTGTTCGCCGCCTTGTGGCGGCTGGGGCGGATGATCGGCCCCGACGCCGAGGCGCATCCGGCATGATCGAAAAACTGTTCAGGCAGCTGCTGGAATGGGCGGCGGGTCACCATGACGAGGGCCGCTATTCGCCCGTCGGCATCGGCTTTCATTGGGTGATGGCGGGGTTGGTGATCTTCCAGCTCGGCTGGGGCTGGTGGATGGGGCGACAGCCGGTGGGCGGCGCCATGATGGGCGCCTACGACCTGCATTTTGCGATCGGCGTGCTGATGCTGATTCTGGTGATCGGCCGGCTGTCGTGGCGACTGCTGGCGCCCGACCTGATCAACGATGCGGACAAGCCGGGTTGGGAGAGCATGGCCGCCCATGTGACCCACTATGTCTTCTACATCTGCCTGTTCGGCCTGCCGCTGTCGGGCTGGGCCATGATTTCGGCGACGGATCGGACGCGGCAGCTGGAGACGTTGGGCTTCATCAAATGGCCGCTGCTTCCGCTGCAGGATCTGTCGAACACCCAGCTATGGGCGATCGAGGCGGCGGCGGAATGGATGCACTGGGGCCTGGTCATCACCCTGCTGCTGATGATCCCGATCCACGCCGGCGCCGCGCTCAAGCACCATCTGATCGATAGGGACGACGTGTTTCACGCGATGCTGCCGGTCGTGCCGAAGCTTCGACCGAAGCGGACCCGGTGGCAGCGGCGCTGGCGCGCGTTGGAGAAGCGGGTTGCGTCGACAGCCAGGACGCTATGGCGCGGGCTTCTGGGTCCGAAAGCGATTTGACGGCGGCGGCCATGACGCCGCGCGGGTCGTTGCGGCGTTTGCCCGCTTTCCAGCGGTCGATCTGTTCAAGCGTATAGGCGGCGGGCTGGCCGGCGATCTGCGGATTGCCGCCTTGGCCCGAGCCTTGACCCCGGCCGCCGTGACATGAGGCGCAGGCGACGATGCCGCGCGAACGGTCGCCGTTCAGATAGATGGCGGGCGCAGGCGCCATCGACGCGGGCCTTTGCGTCGGCGGCGCGGGCAGGGTGGCGTAGTAGGCGGCGACCTCGCGTCGGCCCTGCTGGTCCAAGGCCTTGGCGATGCGGGTCATGGCGTCGTCGGGACGCAGGCCCGATGCATAGTCTTCCAACTGCTTTTGCAGATAGCCGGCGTCCAGGCCCGCCAGGCGCGGGGCGGCGACCCCATCCCCGCCGCCGTCCAGGCCGTGACAGGCAAAGCAGGCGTTGGCCGCCCCGCCGGCGCCGCCGCTCATGGCGATGACCTGACCATTCGCCGTGAAGGTGCGATCCGTCTGGCCCGGCGTGGAGTCGCAGGCGGCCAGGCCGGTCAGCAGAACAAGGACGGAAAGGGAGGCGCGCACGGCGGTGCAACACCTGCTTATGGCGAAGGTTCCTTGCGGCGATGCGCCGAGGCTCCATGTCGCAGTCGGGAACCTCCTTCCAACAAGAGGATTGCTCTGGCGAAGCTTTGGGGGGCGGATGGGTTTTCGGACAACGGGCGAGGCGATGGGACGACGGGCGGCGGCCTGCACGCTGGCGCTCGCCCTATGCGCCTGCGTGGACAAGTCCGACCTGCCTCGGCCGGTGGTTCAGGCCGATGCGGCCGCTGGATTGGCGGTGATCAAGGAGGTCGGTTGCGCCGCTTGTCACCGGATACCCGGCGTCGCCTGGCCCGAGGGTCGGTCCGGCTCGAACTTTGCGGGGTTCGGCGCGCGCCCCTTGATCGCCGGACGCCTGCCGAACCAGCCCGATGTCCTGATCCGCTGGCTGATCGACGCGCCGTCGATGGACCCCGGAACCGCCATGCCGCCCATGCCCCTGACGCAAGACCAAGCCCGCGACGTCGCGGCCTATCTGTACACGCTCGATGAAGACTGACGCCCCTCCCGGAATCGCCGGCTGGCCGCCGCCCGTGCTGGATCCGGCCGGGCCTTTCGCCGGACCGATCCAGACCGTGGCCTGGGTGCTGTTCATCATGGCGGCGGTGGTCATGGTCGTGGTGGCCGGGGCGCTCGGCATCGCCCTGTTCGGGCCGCGCAAGTGGAAGCGCCGGGTCGGCGGCGAGCGGCTGATCTGGATCGCCGGTTTGGCCTTTCCGGTGGTCGTGCTGACGGGCCTGCTGATCTATGGGCTGACCACGACGGCGCGGGTGGCCGATGCGCCAAAGGCCGGCGAGATGCGGGTGCGCGTCACGGGCGAGATGTGGTGGTGGCGCGTCGCCTATCTGGACGACCAAGGCCGCGAGATCGTCCAGGATGCCAACGAGGTTCACATCCCCGCCGGGCAGCCGGTGGTGTTCGAACTGGAAAGCGCGGACGTGATCCACAGCTTTTGGGTGCCGCGCCTGGGCGGCAAGACCGACATGATCCCCGGCCGTCGCAACTTCATGCGGCTGCAGGCCGATGCGCCCGGGACCTACGGCGGACAGTGCGCCGAATATTGCGGCGGGCCGCACGCCCTGATGGGGCTGGTGGTCGTGGCCCATGCGCCGGACGACTATGCCGCCTGGTTGGCGCGTCAGTCGCGGCCGGCGGCCGTCGTGCCCTCGGCTCAGGGGCCGCTCGCCTTGATCGAACAGGGGCGCAACGTCTTCGCCGCCTCGGGCTGCGCCGCGTGTCACACCATTCGCGGGACCGAGGCGAATGGTTTAGCCGGACCTGACCTGACCCATGTCGGATCGCGCCAGACCCTGGGCGCCGGCATCCTGCCGAACAATCAGGGGACGATGGCCGGCTGGATTTCGGACAGCCAGAGCCTGAAGCCTGGCAACCGGATGCCGTCCTATGCGGTCCTGTCGGGTCAGGACGTGCGCGCCGTCGCCGCCTATCTGGAAAGCCTGAAATGAGTTCGGAAACCGGGTTCGATCCCGAACTCTACAAACGCTTCCCCACCACCGAAGCCCGGCCCGAGGGCGAGCTGGAGCAGCTCGACGAGGTCTGGTGCGGCCCGCGGCGGCCGTGGGAGTGGATCACCGCGATCAACAACAACTACATCGGCGTCTATTACGTCGGCGCGGCCATGCTGTTCTTTGTGTTGGCAGGCGTCCTGGCGCTGTTGATGCGCACGCAGCTGGCCCTGCCGATGACCGGCTTCCTGGCGCAGGAGACCTACAACCAGATCTTCACCATGCACGGCACGGTGATGATGTTCCTGTTCGCAGTGCCAGCGGTCGAGGCGTTGGGCGTGCTGTTGCTGCCGCAGATGCTGGGGGCGCGCGATCTGCCGTTCCCGAGGCTGAGCGCCTACGCCTTCTGGGCCTATCTGGTCGGGGGGCTCTGCTTCTTCGCCTCGCTGTTCTTCGGCCTGGCGCCGAATGGCGGCTGGTTCATGTATCCGCCGCTGACGTCGACAACTTACTCGCCGGGGATCAACGCCGACTTCTGGCTGCTGGGCATCGGCTTCATCGAGATTTCGGCCATCGCCGGCGCCATCGAGATCATCGTCGGAGTGCTGAAGACGCGGACGCCGGGCATGACGCTGGACAAGCTGCCGATCTTCGCCTGGGCCATGCTGATCTTCGCCTGCATGATCATCATCGCCTTCCCGTCGATCATCCTGTCGACCCTGCTGCTGGAGCTGGAACGCGCGCTGGGCTGGCCCTTCTTCGATGCGGCCAAGGGCGGCGACCCCATGCTGTGGCAGCATCTGTTCTGGTTCTTCGGCCACCCCGAGGTCTACATCATCTTCCTGCCGGCGGCGGGGGCGATGTCGACCCTGATCCCGGCTGTCGCCCAGACCAAGCTGGTCGGTTATCGGCTGGTGGTCCTGGCCATGCTGGCGACCGGCTTCATCAGCTTTGGCGTCTGGGCGCACCACATGTTCACCACGGGCATGCCGCAAATCTCGATCAACTATTTCAGCGCCGCCTCCATGGCCGTCAGCGTGCCGGCGGGGGTGCAGGTCTTCGCCTGGATCGCCACCCTTGCGGCGGGCAAGATGCGATTCAACACGCCCGGCCTGTTCGCAGTCGGGGGGCTGGTGATCTTCGTCATGGGCGGGCTGACCGGGGTGATGGTCGCCATGGTGCCGTTCGACTGGCAGGCCCACGACAGCTATTTCATCGTCGCCCACCTGCATTACGTCCTGATCGGCGGGATGGTCTTCCCGCTGTTCGCCGCCATCTACTACTGGACGCCGATGTCCAGCAGTCGGCCGCTCAGCGAGCGGTGGGGCAAGTGGATCTTCTGGCTGATGTTCGTCGGCCACAACGTGACCTTCATGCCGATGCACCTGACCGGGCTGATGGGCATGCCGCGCCGGGTCTATACCTATCTGCCGGATCGGGGCTGGGACCTGCCCAATATGATCTCGACCGTCGGCTCCTTCATGTTCGGCCTGGCGGTGGTGTTGTGGATGATCGACATGATCCGCAACTTCCGGCCCTTCGGCGAGAAGGACGCGGGGAATGTCTTCGGCGGGCCGGGGCTGGAGTGGCTGCCCTCTGGCCGCTACTCGCTGCGGTCCGTCCCGGTGATCAAGAGCCTGTATCCAGTGTGGGACCAGCCCAATCTGGCGCGCGACGTCGAGGCCGGCCGCTACTTCCTGCCCGGCGCACCGCGTGGCGAGCGTGAGACCATGATCACCAGTCCGATCAACGCCGAACCTCAATATCTCCAGCGGATGCCCCGGCCGTCCAGCTGGTATGTCTGGGGCGCGATCTTCACCGCCGGCTTCTTTTTGATCCTGACGATCCAGGCCTACGTCGCATCCTTGGTCAGCGGCGTTCTGGCGGTCTACTGCATCCTCAAATGGTGCTGGGGACTGGATCGCCCCAGCGGTCCAGCGACGGTGGACGTCGGCGGGGGCGTGCGACTGCCGACGTATGTGTCCGGCCCCAGCAGTCACGGCTGGTGGGCGATGGTCATCACCTTGATCGTGTCGGGCATGGTCGCGATCATGGCCTGCTTCTCCTACGTCTTCCTGTGGAGCCGGCGGCCAGACCTGTGGCAGGCGCCGCCCGAGATCGGCTCTCTGCCATTAACCCTGGGTCTGCTGGCGGCCGCCGGGATCGGCGCCTGGGCGTCTCAAGGCGCCCTGAAGCTCGACCGGCCCCGCAGCGCTGGCATCGCCGCCATTCTGATGCTGGCCGCCACTGTGGCGGCGGGCGGCGCCTTTGCGGCCGAGGCCTCGGCTTGGTGGAGCTCGGGCCTTCGCCCCGACGACTCCAGCCAGGGCGCGACCGTCTATGCGCTGTTGGCCTGGCAGGGGACATTCGTCGGCATTTCACTATTGATGGGGCCGTTCGTCCTGCTGCGCTGGCTTTGCCGCCTGGTGTCGCCGCGCTATCCGGCGACGTTCGAAGTGGTCGCCCTTTTCGTGGCCTTCACGGCGGTTCAGGGCGCAGCGACGACCCTTCTGATCCGCCTGTTCCCGGGCGTCGGCGCATGAGGTTCTGGCTGTTGATGCTGGGCGGGCTCCTGATCTGGGCCGCCCATTTCATGGGCCTGTATCTGCTGTCCAGCGCCGCCGACGTGGCGCGCGGGGATGCCGGCGCCTGGAACATTTTCGGGCTGACTTTCAGCGCCCTCTGTCTGGCAACTATTGGCGCCCTATGTTGGAAATGCCTGATTGCCTTGCGTGAAAAGCCGGAAGCGACACGGTCCTTCGGCTTGCGCCTGGCGATCGCCGGGGGCCTGCTCGGTGCAATCGGAGTTGTGTTTCAAACTCTGGTGCTTGTCGTCGATGGTAAGACGTGAAGCTGGTTTAGCGGCCTGATCTCTACCTTAAATCATGCCGCATAGTATTTTCGGTAGGCGCGGTAGTCGTAGCCGGCGTGGCCATAGTCTTGGCCTGACTGCGCCCGGACATCGAGCTGGCTCAAGGTGACGCCGAGGGGGCGGGCGCCGGTTTGATGCAGGATGCGCAAAGCGGCGGCGACGACGCGCGACGGGGTCTTTCGCCAGCGGGCCAGCAGGATGACGGAGTCGGCCTTGGCTGACAGGATGCGGGCGTCGGCGAGGACCAGGACGGGCGCCGTGTCGATGACGATCAGGTCGAAGGTCTGACGCAGTTCGTCGAGCAGGGCGGTCATCGGCGGGGCGCCGAACAGGTCGTCGGCCGACAGGCCAGATCCCGATAGGGGCAGAACCTGTGCGCCGGAGGCCGGGTCCAGCACCAGGACGTTTCGCCAGGCCGCCGCGCCATGGAGGACCTCGGCCAGGCCGTGGTCAGGGTTCAGGCCCAGCATTCGCGTCACGCCGCGCCGACGCGGGTCGCCGTCGATCAACAGCACGCGTCCGCCGGAGCGCGCGGCGACGCGGGCTAGGCAGACGGCTGTGGTGGTCTTGCCTTCGCCGGGAAGGGCGGAGGTGACGGCGACGATGCGCGCGGACGGTTCGCCCACGACGCTGACGATGGGGGTGATCGAAGTGCGCAGCGCCCGGAAAGCCTCGGCGAAGACCGACAGCGGCCGTTGGACGACGAGATCGATCGGGTGAAGCGTCTGATCCTCCGCCGTCGCCACCGATGAGGCGAGGGGAACGGCGCCGACGGCGCCGACGCCCAGCCTGCGCTCGATGTCATCTGGGCCGCTGAGGCCTGTCTGCATGGCGTTGGCGATGATGACGGCCCCGGTTGCCGCCGCCGCGCCGAGCATCAGGCTGAGCGCCAGGCTGATCATCAGGTTCGGTGCGCTCTGCGCGGTCGGAGGCGTGGCGCGCGAGACGATGCGGGCGTCCGCCTGCTCGACGCCGGTCTGGGCGCTGGTCTCGCGATAGCGATCCAGGAAGGCGCGGTAGATGGCGCGGGCGGCTTCGGCCTCGCCCTCCAGTTCGCGCAGGCGCACCGAGGCGGCGTTGTTGTCGGCCAAGGCGCCGCGCGCGGCGTCCAGGCTGGACTGGACCGAGGCGGCGCGTTGGCGGGCGACCTGAGCCTGGGCGTCCAGGTTGGAGACGACACGGCGTATCTCGGCCTGGATCTGGGCGTCGATGTCGGCCAACTCCTGACGGGCGCGGATCATGTCGGGGTGCAGCGGGCCATAACGGACCGACAGATCCGCGACGCGCGTGCTGATCGCGGCGCGCTGGGCGCGCAGATTCTGAACCACGGGCGAGGAGAGGGCCTCGCCCACATCGTCGCCGTTCGAACCGGCCGCCATCTGAGAGCGGGCGGTGCGCAGGCGGGCGTCCTGTTCGGCCTGCTGTGCGCGGGCCAGGGCGAGTTGCTGGTTGTAGGCCGAAATCTCCTGCTCGGTCAGGGTGGCGCCCTGGGCGCTGAGCAGGCCATTGTCGATCCGGTAGGCCGAGACGGCGGCGTCGGCGGCCTCGACCTGGCGGCGCAGATCTTCCAGCCGTGCGCCCAGGAAGGTGTTGGCCTGGGCGTTGGCGTCGAACTTGGCGGTGAGTTGAGACTGGAGATAGGCCTCGGCGAAGGCGTTGGCGATGCGGGCCGCTTTGGTCGGGTCTTCGGAGGTGAAGCTGATTGCCATCGAATAGGTCAGGCCGACGCGGCGCACGGTCAGGCGTCGCCGGACGGCGTCGATAACCTGTTGGAGTTCGATCTGGCCATCCGTCGGCGTAGGCGCGGCGCGCGGCAGATGTTTGGTGAGGGGCGAGGATCGCAGGCGGGCGTTGAACTCGGGATCGCGGATCAGATCCAGCGTCTGCACGACCTGGGCGGCAAGCTGGGGTGACTTCAGAACCTCGACCTCGGTGTCGACAATGGCCGCCTCGGCGTCGAGCGCCGACAGCACGGCCTGTCCCGCCACGACCTGTTCCTTGCGGGTGTTGATCTGAAGGCTGGCGGTCGCGGTATAGACCGGCGGCTGGCCCAGCATCAGTGCCAGCACGATCAAGCAGACGACGGCTGCGACCGCGGTGAACAGACCGAGACGACGGCGGAAGGCGGTGATCAGGGCGTGGAGGTCGATGGCGTCGTCCGCCGGTTGGGCGGGACCGCCGATCGTGGGGTCGTGGTGGGTCATCGCGCCATCGAACGGTGATCGTCCCGTCCAGTCGTGCGATGATGACTTCAGGTTGTCAATCTTCGCGCTGCGGCCGTGCCGTCAGAACTGCGAAACGACCGCGATGGACAGGCGCGTCGAGCGATAGCTCGGCCCTGCAGCAGCGCCGGACGAGGATTGGTCGAGATAAGCCAGGCCGCCGGTCAGGCCATAGCGACGGCTGAGGCGATAGACGGCGCTGAAACCCGCAGTAAAGCGCGTGTCGATGCGGTCGAGGCCGTTGTGGTCGTCTTCGCTCCACGCCGTTTCCGCTGTCAGGATCAGGTTGCGCAGCAGTTCGTGGTCCACGCTGATCGACAGGTCGGTGCGCAGGGCGCCGGCCGAGCCGACCGCGCCGGTATCCTCGACGCTGCGCGCGGCGGTGGCTGTCAGAGTCGTCAGTTGCGTTGGAAACCACGACAGGCGCACACGACCGCCGAAGGCGTCGAGATCGCCATAGGCTGCGTCCTGAAAATCCTGGCGGATGTATCCGGCGGCGACCTCGCCCCGGATCAGCGCGCCCAGCTCAAAGTTTACGCCAGCCAAGGCTTCATTGCCGGAAGAGGATCGTTCGGGCGACCCTGCCACCGTGCGATAGTCGCGGTCGTCGCGGGCGAGCTGGACGAACAAGGCCGTCGCGGGAGAGAGGGCGTAGTCGGCGCGGCCGGTCAGGCGGACGACCGTGCGATCACGGTCGTCCTGTTCGATGACGGCGCCGGCGTCGCTCAGCCCATCGCGGTAGTCATAGCGAAGAACGGCGGCCTTGGCCGACAGGCGCAATGGACCCCGTGTGCGCGTCGCCGCCAGCGAGGCGGAGGCCAGGTCGAAGGCGATCGGGCGGCGAGCGGCGGGATCGGCGCCGGCGGCGGTGCGGGCCTCGTGATCGTGGGCGTAGTCGGCGGCCAAGGTGATGTCGACGCCTCGAACGATGTCGAGACGGCCGGCGCCGCTCAGGCTCCAGTCAGTCGTGTTCTCGCTGTCGAAGTCGAGGTTGCGATCGATCTCGGCGCGGGCGCGGGTTTCGAGCGCATGACGCGACCCGTTGGATCGGACGACGACTTCAGGCGTCAGGCGCAGGGTGGTTGCAGGCTGACGGTCGTCTTTGGCCGCAAAGACATTGTCGTCATGGACGACGCCCGACCGAAGCCGGGGAAAGACTGTGAAACCGCCGGCCCGGATGCCGAGCGGATCATAGGCGGGTTGCGGCCGGTCACGCACGGCGACCGCCCGGCTGCGAACGAAGAGGTCGATTTGCGCGTCCTGGGCCGAGCGCAAAGCCTGGGCCGAGGCGTCGGTTGCGCCGAACAGCATCAGGGCGACGCCGGCTGGCAGGATTTCGCGTCGCATCGGCCCCCCAGCCTTCTTGCGTCAACCGTTCTCGTATTGACGCCACCAGGTGACGAACTTTTCCAGTCCGATCTTCAGCGGGACCTTGGGCTGATAACCGCACAGGGCGTTCAGCTTGGAAATGTCCGCATAGGTGGCGGTGACGTCGCCGGGCTGCATCGGCCGCATGATCTTGTTCGCGCTGACGCCCAGCGCGGTTTCCAGCGTGGAGATCATCTCCATCAGGCCGACGGGTTGGCTGTCGCCGATGTTGTAGACCTCGTGAACGCCCTGCACCGGAGGTCGGTCGAGCACGGCGACCACGCCATCGACGATGTCGTCGATATAGGTGAAGTCGCGCGCCATCTTGCCTTCGCCATAGACCTCGATCGGCTCGCCGCGCACGATCTTCTGGGTGAAGCTGAAATAGGCCATGTCGGGCCGGCCCCAGGGTCCATAGACGGTGAAGAAGCGCAGGCCCGATTGCGGGAAACCATAGAGCTTGGCGTAGCTCTGGCTCATCAGTTCGCAAGACCGTTTGGTGGCGGCGTAGAGCGACACCGGGTGGACGGTCGGATCGTCCTCTCGGAAGCCCGAACCCTCCAGAGGCCGGTCGCCATAGACAGAACTGGACGAGGCATAGACCAGGTGGGTCACGTCATTGTGCCGCGCGGCCTCCAGCATCGACAGATGGCCGGCCAGGTTCGAACGCTCATAGGCGAAGGGGTTTTCGAGGGAGTAGCGGACCCCGGCCTGGGCCGCGAGGTGGACGATCCGCTTGACCCCGGCGTCCGCGACCAACGCACGCATCTGCGCGTGGTCGGCGATGTCGGCGCGCACCATGCGAAAGCCGTCGCGGCCTTCCAGCCGGGCGGCGCGGGCCGCCTTCAGGCGCGGATCGTAGTAGTCGTTGAAGACATCGACGCCGATCACCTGCTCGCCCCGGTCCAGCAACCGCTCGGCGACGTGCATGCCGATGAAGCCGGCCGCACCCGTGACGAGGATCGGCGACCTCATCAGCCGCGCCCGATGCCCATGTAGCGGAAGCCGCGGCTCTTCATGTCCTCGGGCCGATAGATGTTGCGCAGATCGACCAGGACCGGCTGTTTCATCAGCAGCTTGATGCGGTCCAGATCCAGGGCGCGGAACTGATCCCATTCGGTGACAAGGACGACGGCGTCGGCGCCGACGACGGCGTCATAGGCGCTGTCCTTCATCTGTATGTCCGGCAACAGCTTGGCGGCCTCGTGCATGCCTTCGGGATCGAAGGCCTGGACGGTCGCACCGGCGGCGATCAAAGCAGGCGCGATGTCCAGCGACGGGGCGTCACGCATGTCGTCGGTGTTCGGCTTGAACGTCAGACCCAGAAGGGCGACGGTCTTGCCCTGGACGCTGGTGCCCAAGGTTGCAGCGACGCGGTCGGCCATGGCTTTCTTGCGGGCGTCGTTGACCTCGACCGTGGCCTCGATCAGCTTTGTCGGCGCGCCATACTGCTGGGCGGTGCGGACCAGGGCGATGGTGTCCTTGGGGAAGCACGAGCCGCCATAGCCGGGGCCGGCGTGCAGGAACTTCGAGCCGATCCGCTTGTCCAGGCCGATGCCGCGCGCGACCTGCTGGACGTCGGCGCCGACGGCTTCGCACAGGTCGGCCATCTCGTTGATGAAGGTGATCTTCATCGCCAGGAAGGCGTTGGCGGCGTATTTGATCAGCTCGGACGTGCGACGGCCCACGAACAGCAGTGGGCTCTCGTTCAGGTTCAGCGGACGATAGAGTTCGCTCATGACCTTCTGCGCGCGGCCGCCGACGTCGCCGGTCATGTCGTCGATGCCAATGACGACGCGGTCCGGGCGTTTGAAGTCGCCGATGGCGGCGCCTTCACGCAGGAATTCGGGGTTGGAGACGACGGCGAAGTCGGCATTCGGATTGGTCTTGCGGATAATCGCCTCGACCTCGTCGCCCGTGCCGACCGGGACGGTCGACTTGGTGACCACGACCGTGAAGCCTTCGATCAGACCGGCGATCTCCTCGGCGGCGGCGTGGACGTAGGACAGGTCGGCATGGCCGTCGCCGCGACGCGTCGGCGTGCCCACGGCGATGAAGACGGCGTCCGCCCGGCGAATAGCCTCTGCGCCGTCCAGCGTGAAGAACAGTCGACCTTCGCGCACATTGGCGGCGACCAGATCATCGAGCCCCGGCTCATAGATCGGGATTTCGCCCCGCTCCAACCGCTCGATCTTGGACGGGTCCTTGTCGATGCAGGTGACGACATGGCCGAAGTCGGCGAAACAGGCGCCGGACACCAGGCCCACATAGCCCGTCCCAATCATCGCTACGCGCATCGAAATCCCTCATCAGCCGCGAGCCGACCTTTAGCGGTGCGGTGCGCCCGGGGACAATGGCTTTTGGTTTCGCGGTGCAACGGGTCTGCAGCCGACGCCGTAGAACGTCGGCTGCAGGATTGAGGCTCTAGAGGACGCCGATCATCGAGGCGACCAGCGGGTGACGCACGATGTCGCGCTCGGCCAGGCGCACCACGGCGATGTCCGGTACGGCCTCCAGTCGCGCCGAGATGTCCGACAGGCCCGAGATGCCAGGCAGCAGGTCCGACTGCTGCGGGTCGCCGGTAACCACCATGGTCGAATGCCAGCCCAGGCGGGTCAGCAGCATCTTCAGCTGGACGTAGGTGCAGTTCTGCGCCTCGTCTACGACGATGAAGGCGTTGTTCAGGGTGCGGCCGCGCATATAGCCGACCGGCGCGATCTCGATCAGGCCTTCGGCCATCAGCGCCTTGACCCGCTTCATCGACAGACGATCGGACAGGGCGTCGTAGAGCGGGCGCAGATAGGGCGCCAGCTTGTCTTCCATGTCGCCGGGCAGAAAGCCGATGGATTCGCCGGCCTCGACAGCAGGGCGGCTGAGAACGATGCGGCCGACCTTGCCAGCCTCCAACGCCTCGACCGCCTTGGCGACGGCGAGGTAGGTCTTGCCGGTGCCTGCGGGACCCAGCGCCATGACCAGGTTGTGGTGGTCGATGGCCTCCATCAACTCGCCCTGGCCCTCGGACTTGGGCTTCAACGTCTTCAGATAGCCCTGGTCGCGGTCATCGTTCGAAGGATAGGGCGACCAACCCGACCTTTCATTATGGGGCGCATGGAGCCGACGAACTTTCGACTCCTCCATGAAATCACGCGAATCCAGGATTCCGTGTTCACGCGTTTGACGCTTGGTTGCAGCACGCTTGGTCATGGACGCCTCCAGGGCATGAAAAAAGGCGGACCCGAACGGGCGCCGCCTTGGATGGTCTTGGGGAGGAAGAGGTCGCGGCCTGCAGAGCAGCGGCCCGGATCGACAGCAGGGCCGTCTGCAACGGGGTGCGCCCGCCGCCGAACAACCGAACCAGGATCCCAACGCGCCACGCGAAAGCCCCGACCTGATGACCGGATCGGGCTTGATCCGGTTTCGGATCCGGGGCCGAAATGGCGACCCACGAATCGCATCAACAGAATGATGCTATCGTGGTTAGCGATCCGTTAAAGCCCTCGTTTTTCAAAGATTAGGCGGTGTACAGATGACCATTTACGCTTTGGGCGACAGCAAACCACAGCTTCCGCCGCAGGGCGAATACTGGGTGGCGCCAAGCGCATCGGTGATAGGGAATGTGATTCTCCATTCCAACGCCAGTGTCTGGTTCGGCGCCGTGTTGCGCGGGGACAACGATCCCATCACAGTGGGGCCTGACAGCAACATTCAGGACGGCAGCGTGCTGCACACCGACATGGGGTCGCCGCTGACGCTGGGGCGCGGCGTGACGGTGGGACACAAGGCCATGCTGCATGGCTGCGAGGTCGGGGACTATAGCCTGATCGGCATCGGGGCGGTGGTGCTGAACGGGGTCAAGATCGGTCGGAACTGCATCATCGGGGCCAACGCGCTGCTCACCGAGGGCAAGATCATCCCGGACAACAGTCTGGTGGTGGGCCAGCCCGGCAAGGTGGTGCGGGAGCGTGACCCGGCGCACATCGCCGTGCTGCAAATGTCGGCCGAACACTATGTGCAGAACTGGAAGCGGTTCGCTGGGGAGCTTCGGCCTTTATGAGCGGCTGAGGACGGCCCGCGCCGCCGCCGCGTCGGCGTCGATCTGGGTCTTCAGGGCGTCGAGACCGTCGAAGGTCTCCTCGCCGCGCAGCCAGGCGACTAGTTCGGTGTCCAGCGTCTGGCCGTAGAGGTCGCCGTCGAAATCGAACAGCCAGACCTCCATCAGCGGGGTCTCCAACGCATACATGGGACGCACGCCCAGGCTGGCCACGCCGTCGACCACCCGCCCGTCCGGCAATCGGCTGCGGGTCGCATAGACGCCGTAGGCGGGGCGCATGTAGTCGCCGAGCGCGACGTTGGCGGTCGGCACGCCGATGGTGCGGCCGCGCTTGTCGCCGTGGATCACCTCGCCCCGAATAGCGAAGGGGCGGCCCAGGATGGCGGCGGCGCGGGCCATGTCGCCGGCCTTCAGCGCCTCGCGCACGGCGCTGGACGACAGTTTCAAGCCGTCCGCGTCGTCAAGCCGTTCGGCGACCGAGACGGTGAAGCCCAGCCGCTCGCCGTAGGCGCGCAAGGCCTCGGGCGAGCCGGATCGGCCCTTGCCGAAGGTGAAGTCGAACCCGACGGCGGCGTGGCGAATGCCCAGACCCTCGGCCAGCACCCGTTCGGCGAAGGCGGCGTCGGTCATGCCGGCCATCTCAGCGTCGAAGGGCAGAAGATACGGGATGTCCACACCCAGCGGCGCCAGGGCTTCGGCCATCTGGTCGGCCGTCATCAGTCGAAAGGGCGCGGCGTCCTTCTGGAACCAGCGGCGGGGATGAGGATCGAAGCTGACGACGCCCAGCGGCGCGCCCAGCCGTTCTGCTGCGTCGCGTGCGCCGGTGATCACGGCCTGATGGCCGCGATGCACGCCGTCGAAGGCGCCGACGGCGACCGCCGCGCCCTTCAGCGCGTCCCGCAGGTCGCGCCAGTCGCGGACGATTTGCATCAACGCTGGGACGGTTTGCGACGACGGGGAACGCGGACGACCGCGACGCCGTCCATGATCATCGTCTCGCCGACGAAGCCCTCGCAGCTGAGCTTGACCCGTGCGCTCTCGGGCTCGACCTCGATCACGGTGATCAGGATACGCACGACGTCGTCGATCCGCACCGGCTGATGGAAGGCCAGGGTCTGGGAAATGTAGATCGACCCCGCCCCCGGCAGGATGGTGCCAACCACGGCCGATCCGAACGAGGCGCTGAGCAGGCCGTGGGCGATCCGGCCGCGATAGGCGGTCTTGGAGGCGAACGCCTCGTCCAGATGCACCGGGTTGAAATCGTCGGACGCCTCGGCGAACAGCCGAATGCGGTCCTCCGTCGCGACGACGATTTTCTCGGCCGCCATGCCGACGTGAAGTTCGTCCAGGATGTAACCACCGGACGGATGCTGCTGAACCAATTCGACCATGGATGAGGCTTTAGCGGCGGTGCGACAAAATGGCGAGCCTTACCAGTTCAGTTCGAGCGCGGCGTATCGCGCATAGGTCGTCTCCGCCTTCAGCAGGGCTGCGGCGCGGGCCGGATCGAGCGCGCCTTCTTCGCCCTTGGCTTGGTCGCCGTGGATACCCTGGGCGATGAACAGGCAGTCCAGCCCTTGCGCGTTTGCGCCCATCACGTCGGTGACGACGCCGTCGCCGATGCACAGGATGCGTGAGCGATCGACGGGGCGGCCCAGCAGGCCTTCCGCCTCCTTGATCGCCAGATCATAGATCGGGGCGAAGGGCTTGCCCGCCATCACGACCCGGCCGCCCTGCGATTCATAGAGGTCGGCCAGCGATCCGCCGCAGTAGATCAGCTGGTCGCCGCGCTGCACGACGCGGTCGGGATTGGCGCAGATCAGTTCGATGTCGCGTGCGGCGCCGACGGCGAACCGCTCACGATAGTCTTCGGGTGTCTCGACCGTGTCGTCCACGGGGCCAGTGACGGAGATGAAGGCGGCGTCCTCAGGCGACGCGGCGCGCTCGAGGCCAAGGCCCGTGTACAGGGGCGCGTCACGTTCGGGACCGACGATCCAGGCGGGCCCGGGCGCGCGCCTGGCCAGTTCGGCGCGGGTCGCGTCGCCGGAGGTGACGAAGGCCTTCCACGCCTCGCGCGGCACCCCCAGCCCGTCCAGCTGAGTGATCACGTCCGAGGCTGGGCGGGGCGAGTTGGAGATCAGCACCACGTGGCCGCCCTCGCGGTTGAACCGGGTCAGCGCCTCGCACGGGCCAGCCCAGCTTTCGCGGCCATTATGGATCACGCCCCAGACGTCGCAGAGCAGGATGTCATAATCGCCGGCGACGGCGCCGAGGTGGGGCAGGGCGTGGGGGAGAGTCATGGGACTTTGGTAGCCGCTACGACGCAGAGGCGAAAGTCTCCTCCCCATGAAATGGGGAGGGGGACCGCGAAGCGGTGGAGGGGTTCTTGAAATTGGCTCGGCGCCTGTCGTGGGGGAAGAACCCCTCCGTCGCGGCGCGAAGGGGCGCCGCGCCACCTCCCCGCAAAGCGGGGAGGAAACGGGACAGTGGCTCTAGTAGCGCCTGCGCTGCTCGGCGCTGCGCAGGGTGGAGCGCAGGAACTCGGCCGGGGGGTCGGTTTCGGCCAAAACCTGTTCCTTGATGGCGCGGGGTTCGCCGAAGAGGTGGCCTTGGCCCATGCCGACGTCCAGTTCGAGGATATCGACGACCTGGCGTTCGTTCTCGACCTTTTCGGCGATGACCTCGACGCCGTAGCGGCGGGTCAGGGCGGCGAAGTCGGCGGCCTGGATGTCGGGCATGGAGCGCAGGGGTGCGCCGCCGTCCAGGTCCAGCAGTTGTTCGATCATCAGGTCGGCCGCGACCTTGATGAACTTAACGTCCGAGCGTTGCAGGTCGGCGAAGTCGAGGTCCAGCGTCTGCACCTTGTCCAGCGAGAAGCGGAAGCCCAGGTCGGCCAGCTTGGCCATGTTGCGCGCCTCGATGGCGCCGCGCGCGTCGAACGTCGCCTGGCCCAGTTCGAAGATCAGCGCCTGGTTCAGGTCGCGGTTCTCGCTGAGGAAGTCCAGGAACTGCGGGAAGAAGGTCTCGTCGCCCAGCGAGGTCAGGGCCACGTTGCAGAAGACGCCGACCTTGCGGTCCTGACGCGCCAGACGCCGCACGATCTGGGCGCACCTGAACAGCAGCAGATTGTCGATCGCCGGCACCAGGCCCTCGCCCTCTGCCAAAGACAGATATTCCGCCGGCATCATGACACGGTCGGTGGAGTCGCGCAGCCGGGTGAAGCTCTCGTAGAAGATCGTCCGGCGCTGGGGCAGGGAGACGACCGGCTGGAGGTATAGATCGACGCGCCCTTCGCTGAGCGCCTCGTGAATGGTGCGCAGCAGGACGTTCGACTGCGCCATGCGACGGCCCTCGAAGGTCTCGACACCGATATGCGGCGCGGCGGCCAGGCGTTCGTCGATGCTTTCGCTCATCTGCTGGACCAGGGATTCCAGCATCCGGACTTCGCCGGTCAGCGCATCGGTGTCGGACAGGACGCCGGTCTCGATGGCGTGCGCCAGTTCGGTCAGGGCGCCCTGGGTCGATTCCATCGCATCGGCGAGCAGGCGGTGGGCCTCGCGAACCTGGCCGATTTCCTTTTTCAGGACGCGGCGCTCGGCGATGCCTGTGACGATGCCGTGGAAGGCGCCCAACAGGCCCAGTGCGCCGAGCGTTCCGGCCACGCCTGCGCCGATCCCTAGGCCCGCGCGCCACAGAAAGGCGCCTACGGTCATGCCGAGGAACAGATAGGCGAAGTAGAGAAAGCCCGTTGTTACGTTGCGCATCGGCTGGCGGTCGGCCACTCCCGGATGGAATCGCCTGAGTATCAGGCTATCAATGTCATTCGGCTAGAGCGGGGCTGCAAATATCCCCGCCAAACCTACGGGAAACGCAATGGAACTGTTCGATCTGACCGGCAAGGTCGCAATCATCACCGGCTCATCGCGGGGAATCGGCAAGGCCATCGCCGAACGGCTGGCCGAACACGGCGCCAAGGTCGTCATCTCGTCACGCAAGGCCGGGCCGTGCGACGAAGTCGCCGCCGAGATCAACGGCAAGTACGGCGAGGGTCGGGCCATTGCGGTGCCGGCCAACATCGCCTCGAAGGAAGACCTGCAGCGGCTGGTCGATGAGACCAACGCCGCCTTCGGCCAGATCGACATCCTGGTCTGCAACGCCGCGACCAATCCCTATGCCGGGCCGATGGCGGGCATCGCCGACGACCAGTTCGAGAAGATCCTGCAGAATAACGTCATCTCGAACCACTGGCTGATCCAGATGGTCGCGCCCCAGATGGTGGAGCGGAAAGACGGGGCGATCCTGGTGATCTCGTCCATCGGCGGGCTTCGCGGCAACGCGCTGATCGGCGCCTACAATATCTCCAAGGCGGCGGACATGCAGCTGGTGCGCAATCTGGCGGTGGAGTGGGGGCCGTCGAACGTGCGGGTCAACTGCATCGCGCCCGGGCTGGTTCAGACCGATTTCGCCAAATATCTGTGGGAGAACCCCGAGCTGTTGAAACAGGTCACCGAGCCGGCGCCGCTGAAAAGGATCGGCCAGCCCGATGAAATCGCGGGCACGGCGGTCTATCTGTGCAGCCCTGCGTCGGCCTATGTGA
Source organism: Brevundimonas vesicularis (assembly GCF_014204545.1). Taxonomy (GTDB): domain Bacteria; phylum Pseudomonadota; class Alphaproteobacteria; order Caulobacterales; family Caulobacteraceae; genus Brevundimonas; species Brevundimonas vesicularis_B. The sequence continues at coordinate 16,045 of NZ_JACHLJ010000007.1, read as the reverse complement.
CCGGCCAGACCCTTGTGGTGGACGGTGGATTGACGATTGCCTGGTGAAGACACGCGCTCAAGCAGCCCGAAGGGCGGTAGCGCAAAAGAGTGGAAGCAGGATTTCGCATGGCGCCTGGAGGCCTTCGGCTTCCAGGCGCTGTTCGGCTTTCTGCGCTTGCTGGGCGTCGAGCGGGCGTCGGGGTTGGGCGGCTGGCTGCTGCGCACCCTGGGGCCGCTGACCGGCACGCAGAAGACGGTGATGCGCAATCTGCGCATCGCCTTTCCCGACATGCCGGCCGCTGAGCGCGAGGCGTTGGCGCTGGCGCAGTGGGCCCAGACGGGCCGGACCTTCGCCGAGCTGGCGGTCATGGATCATCTGACGCCCGAGGGCGGGCGGGTCGAGGTGGTCGGGATGGAGCGGCTGCAAACCCTGCGCGACAGCGGCAAGCCGGCCGTTTTGATCTCAGGCCATCTGGCCAACTTCGAGGTGATGGCGGCGGTGATCATGGCCTCGGGCGTACCGTGTCAGGTGACCTATCGCGCCGCCAATAATCCGTACGTCGACGCCTTGATCCGCCAGAGCCGGGAGCGTTACGGCATCCGCCTGTTCGCGCCCAAGGGCGACGGGACGCGCGAACTGATGGCGGGGATGAAGCGCGGCGATTCCATCGCCCTGCTGGTGGATCAGAAATACAATCAGGGGCCAGAGGTGGAGTTCTTCGGCCAGCCGGTGAACGCCTCGCCGGGGGCGGCGAGGCTGGCGTTGAAGTTCGACACGGTCATGCTGCCGCTGTCGGTGGTGCGCCTGCCGGGCGTGCGGTTCCGGGTGACGGCGCACGAGCCGATCGTGGTCAATCAAAGCGAGGACAAGGCGGCCGATACGCTGGCCGGCATCCAGGCCGCCAATCGCTTCGTCGAGGACCGGGTGAAAGAGCATCCCGTGGACTGGTTCTGGGTCCACAAGCGTTGGCCGGACAAGGTCTATGCGGCGTTGGACCGCGAGGCGTCCGATCCTCGACGGTGAGGCCCGGCGTAGTCGGGCGTATCGCGGCGGCGACGGCAGGGGCCGATATATCCATCGGCCTTGATGAAGGGGCGGGGCCGCATGATGACGGCGTTCAGCCGATCCAGCACGGCCTTGGCGGTGATCGGCTTGACGATGAACTCGGTCACCCCGGCGTCGCGGGCCTCGTAGACGCGGCTGCGTTCGGAATGGCCGGTCATCATGATGATCGGCAGAAACGGATTGGGGCTGTCGGGGCTGGTGCGGACCAGGCGCGTGAACTCGACCCCGTCCAGCGGGAACATGTTGAAATCGACGATGGCCAGATCGATCGCGTGGCGACGCAGCAGGTCGAAGGCGGTCGCGCCCTCAGCCGCCTCATAGACGTTGCGGATGTCGGCCGAATGCAGCACGGCGGCAGCGATGGCGCGCATATTCTGATTGTCGTCCACCAGCAGGACGTTCAGCGATTTCAGAGAGAACATCGGGCCCCGCCAGATCTTTGATCGAGGCTAAGAGGATATTCGTAGTCTCGCAAGAGGAGCCTTTGATCAGGCTAGACTTTCTGGAACACGCGCCCCGATCATGAGTGACGGATCCAGGTTGCGATCGCGCCATTTCATGCGCCAACACAGGTGCGGGCCGGTGGCGCGGCCGGTCATGCCGACGCGGCCGAGCGGATCACCGCGCCGGACGCGCTGGCCCAGCGCCACGTCCAGCCGCGACTGATGCAGATAGCAGCTGATCAGGCCCTGGCCGTGGTCGATCAGGGTCAGGCCGCCTTCGAAATGCATGTCGGGGCGGACGAAGGCGATGCGGCCCTCGGCGGGGGCGCGGATGACGCTGCCCTGGGGAGCGGCCAGGTCGATGCCGTAGTGCGGCCGGGCGGGCGTTCCGTTCAGGACGCGCTGGGCGCCCCAGGCGCTGGAGACCCGGTAGCTCTCCAGCGGCCAGATGAAGCCGTCCTTGAAATCGTCGGAGTCGATGCGGCTGGCGAAGCCTTCGGTCTTCAGCGAGATCTCGTGCTGGATGCGGGCCAGGAGAGCGGGGTCGCTGGGCTCGACGGTCGAGGGCGGCAGGCCGTTCACGCTGGTCGAGGGAAAGGCGTAGGGGGCGATGTCGAGCGTACGACGGGCGGACCGGCCCCCGGCCCGGGCCTCGACCTGGGTGGTCGGACCGGCGTCGCGGTCGAAGCCGATCACGAAGAGGCCGTCGGTCGAAGCGGTGGTCAGTGCCTCGCCATCGACGAAGATCAGGGCGCGCGGCGCAGTGCGGCCGAAGGCGTAGCCGCCCTGACGCCAGGCGCCGTTCAGGGTCAGCGGCAGGGCGTTGCGATCTTCAGCCATCAGCGGCGCGGCGATCAGGCTGGCGCCCGCGCCGGTCAGCAGGGCGCGGCGCGACGGGATCATGTGGCGGCTTGCATCGACGCGATGAATTCGGCGGGACCGAAATAGGGCTGCTGACGGCTGGGGCTCCAGTAGCGGAGGACTTCCAGCGGAATCGGTTTGTCCGTGACGGCGCAGCGCACGAAGCGGCCGGGCTTCAGGACGGCGAATTCGCCGTCGCCATAGTGAAGAACGGCCTGATCTGCGGCGATTTTGTCCATGAGCGGACGATAGCGGGCGGCGGGCGGCGCGGAAAGGGGCTCAGGGCGCCGCGACCGCATCCGTGATCGGGCCGTCCGCCGCTGCGGGTCGGATCGCGCCGGCTGTGGGCGGCTTCGGCCTTCCACCCATCCGGTCGGTGAACAGGAAGACGAAGGGGTTCAGCGAAATCGACAGCAGGGCGGCGGCCAGGATCAGGTCGTGGGTCTCGCGGCTCATGGCGCCCAGCGACACGCCGAGCGCGGCCAGGATGAAGGAGAACTCCCCGATCTGGGCCAGGGACGCTGCGACGGTGAATCCGGTCGGCCGATCCAGCTTGAACGTCTTGGTGATGACCAGGGCCGCGACCGACTTGCCGACGATGACGATGCCCAGCACGCCCAAGACCGCCCACGGCTGACGGACCACGATCATCGGGTCGAACAGCATGCCGACCGAAACGAAGAACAGCACGGCGAAGGCGTCGCGCAGCGGCAGGGACCGCTCGGCCGCGTTGTGACCCAGGGGCGAGGCGTTCATCACCAGACCGGCCAGGAAGGCGCCCAGCGCGAAGGAGTGGAACAGGAAATAGGCCAGCCAGGCGATGCCCAGGGCGATGGCGAGGACGCCCAGGGTGAAGAGCTCGCGCGACTTGGTGTGGGCGATGCGGATCAGCAGCCAGGGAATGACCTTGCCGCCGACGACCAGCATGCCGACGACGAACAACACGACCTTTAGCAGGGTCAGGCCGACGTCGGTCCCCAGCGCGGCGAGGTCCGTCTGGGTTCCGGCCGGAACCAGCACCATCGGCAGCATGACCAGGGCGATGACGATGACCAGATCCTCGACGATCAGCCAGCCCACGGCGATGCGGCCGATCTCGCCCTTGACCTGTTTGCGCTCTTCCAAAGCGCGCAGCAGAACCACCGTCGAAGCGACGGACAGGGCGAAGCCCATCAGCAGGGCTTCGACATCGCCCATGCCCAGCACGAACCGGCCGAGCCCCCAGCCCAGCACGGTGGCGACGCCGATCTGAACCAGGGCGCCGGGAATGGCGACCTTGCGGACCTGCATCAGGTCCTTGGGCGAGAAGTGCAGGCCGACGCCGAACATCAGCAGAATGACGCCGATCTCGGCCAGTTGCGGGGCCAGTTCGGTGTCGGCGACGAAGCCGCCCGTATAGGGGCCGACGATCACGCCCGCGACGAGATAGCCCACCAGGGGCGACAGTTTTAGCCGATGCGCCAGCATGCCGAACACGAAGGCGAGGACAAAGCCCCCGACCAGGGTGAGAATCAGGCTGTCGGCATGCGGCATCAGGGCTCCTGTGCGAGCGAAGGTGTGATTTGGGTAGGCTTTGCAGTTGGGGCGCGAGGGGCGGTTTGACAAGATGACGCAGTGTCGCGCGGGACGGAAAACGGCTCCGGCTTCGCGGCTATTTGCCTGCGAAGTCTGGAGGGCTGGGCGGAGCGCCGGGCCTTCGCCCGGAGTGTGATTAGAGATTACCGTTTCGACGAAGGGTATGACGCTCCGCGCGGAAGGTTGGCCTGCAAGCTCGGGGCGCCGAGCGGTGGCGGTCTTATCGCCTAACCCCATAAGCTTGCGACGGGCGGGTCGGAGCAGCGATCCCCGATCCCCGGTTCGACCGAGTATCCCCCTCGACCCTGCGACGCGACTGCGGACGCCGGGGCGATTGCCCGACCGATCAGCCCCGGCGCCGCGATGGGATTTCACCATCGCCCCCGTTCCCTCCGCTCCCGCCGCCGCAAGGTCGCAGGCCAGGCGGGCCCTCCATGCGACGAGACGGGGGCATTATGGGGCCGTGACCCCGTGGATGGGAGAACGGCGACATAAATCGACAAGCGGTTGAAATCGCTGCGGATGGACCAGCGGCATTGCGATGGCTGGGCATCGTCTCCTCCCCATTTCATGGGGAGGTGGCTCGAAGCGCAGCGGAGAGACGGAGGGGCTCTTCAGCGCATCTCGGCGCCTTTGAGACGTCAAGAACCCCTCCACCGCTTCGCGGTCCCCCTCCCCACGCGTGGGGAGGAGACTTTGGTGCGATCAGGCGTGCGTCTGGTCCCAGTACCGAACCGCATCGGCGTCGCGGGCCGAGAGGTCGGGATAGGCGGGGTCGGAGCCGACGTCGGGGACCCGGCGCCAGGAGCGGGCGCATTTCGGGTTGTCGGAGCGTCGCACTAGGGCGCCTATGCCTGCATGTTCAGGCAGTCTGAATGGCACTTCGGGACCTTGAGGGTCATCGCGAGTCAGCCTTGCGACACTGGCGATGCAGAAGTCTGCCATGAACTGGTCAGGATTCTCAGACCCTGCAACGTCTTGAACCAGTTGGATCAAAGCCGGGTCATCCAAGACGATGAGAACATCAGCATCGAGGCTGGATCCTATCATCTTGTCACGTCGTGCCAGTTCCAAACTACCTAGCACTACTTCGCGGATGGGAAGCAGGTTCTTGAGTTTGGTGTAGGCCGTTTCGTTCTCCCATTCTGCCGGAGTGTCGGGGATCACCCGGGCGCAGTTGGAGCCCGCATCCGGGAAGCGCGTGGTCCAGGCCTCTTCCATGGTGAAGGGCGTCAACGGGGCCAGCCAGGCGGTGAGGCGCATGAAGACTTCGTCCATCACCGTGCGGGCGGCGCGGCGACGCTGGCTGTCGGGGCGGTCGCAGTAGAGGGCGTCCTTGCGGATGTCGAAATACAGGGCCGACAGGTCGCCGGCGCAAAACTCCAGCACCGGACGGACGACGTCCTGGAAGCGGTATTCACCATAGGCCGTACGGACCTGAGCGTCCAACTCGTGCAGGCGGTGCAGGACGAACTTCTCAAGCGGCGGCATCTGGTCCAGCGGCAGGCGTTCGGCCTCGTCGAAATCTGCGAGGGCGCCCAGCAGGTAGCGGACGGTGTTCCTGAGCTTGCGATAGGCGTCGACCGTGGTCTGCAGAATCTGTTTGCCGATCCGCTGGTCGTCCGAATAGTCGACCAGGGCCACCCACAGACGCAGGATGTCGGCGCCGGATTCCTTGATGATGGTCAGGGGGTCGGTCGTATTGCCCTTGGACTTGGACATCTTCTCCCCCTTTTCATCGAGGGTGAAGCCGTGGGTCAGGACCGCCTTGAACGGGGCGCGGCCGCGCGTGCCGCAGCCTTCCAGCAGGGAAGACTGGAACCAGCCGCGGTGCTGGTCGGAGCCTTCCAGATAGAGGTCGGCGGGCCAGTGGGCGGGACGGTCGCCGGTGTAGCCGTTTTCCGGCAGGCGCGGGTCGAGCGTGAAGGCGTGGGTCGAGCCGGAATCGAACCAGACGTCCAGGATGTCCTCGACCTTTTCGTAGCGAGCCGGGTCGTGGGCGCCCAGGAAATCGCTGTCCGGCGCGGTGAACCAGATGTCGGCGCCATGTTCGGCGACGGCCGCGACGATGCGGGTGTCAACCTCGGGGTCATGCAGGGGCTGGCCCGTCTGTTTGTCGATGAACATGGCGAGCGGCGTGCCCCAGGCGCGCTGGCGGCTGACCAGCCAGTCGGGACGGCCCTCCACCATCGAGCGGATGCGGTTCTTGCCGGCGACGGGATGGAAAGCGGTGGCGTCGATGGCGTTCAGCGCCGTCTCGCGCAGGGTGTCGCCGCTCTTCAGGGGCTGGTCCATGCGGATGAACCACTGGGGTGTGTTGCGGAAGATGATCGGCGCCTTTGAGCGCCAGCTGTGCGGATAGGAGTGCTCCAGCCGACCGCGCGCCAACAGGTTGCCGGCCTCGATCAGCTTTTCCATCACCGCGCCGTTGGCCGGACCGAACTTGCCGGTCTTCTTGCCCTCGGTCTCCAGCACCTTCAGGCCTGCGAACAGGGGGACGCCGGGGTAGTAGGCGCCGTCGGGATCGACGGTGTCGGGCACCTCGTGATGACCATGGGCCTTCCAGACCTCGAAGTCGTCGGCGCCGTGGCCGGGCGCGGTGTGGACGAAGCCGGTGCCGGCGTCGTCGGTGACGTGGTCGCCGGCCAGCAGGGGCACGGAGAAACCGTAGCCGCTGTCGAGCGCTGCCAGCGGGTGCGCGGTCTCCAGGCCCGACGGATTGATGTCATAGACGCGGGTCCAGGCGGCGATCTTGGCGGCCTTGAACACCTCCTCGGCCAGCTTGTCGGCCAGGATCAGGCGGTCGCCGGGCTTGGCCCAGGGCGCGAACTCCAGGCCTTCCTCCATGGCCGTGACCTCATACAGGCCATAGGCGATCTCGGGGCCGTAGGAGATGGCGCGGTTGGCCGGGATGGTCCAGGGCGTGGTCGTCCAGATGACGATGGACGGGGTGCTGGAGCGGAAGGCCAGCAGGTCGTCGGGATGGTCGTCCGACATGGCCGTGACCGGGAACTTGACCCAGATCGTCGGACTGACGTGGTCGTGATACTCGATCTCGGCGTCGGCCAAAGCGGTGCGCTCGACCGGCGACCACATGACGGGCTTGGATCCGCGATAAAGCTGGCCCGAGTTCTTGAACTTGTGGAACTCGGCGACGATGGCGGCTTCAGAGGTGAAGTCCATGGTGGCGTAGCGGTTGGCGAAGTCGCCGACGATGCCCAGCCGGTGGAACTGGTCCTTTTGCAGGTCGATGTATTTGCCGGCGTATTCGCGGCAGGCGCGGCGGAACTCGTCCTTGGACACCTCGTCCTTGCGGCGGCCCTTGGCGCGGAACTGCTCCTCGATCTTCCACTCGATCGGCAGGCCGTGGCAGTCCCAGCCGGGGACGTAGTCGACATCGTAGCCCAAGAGGAACCGGCTGCGGACCACGAAATCCTTCAGCGTCTTGTTCAGGGCATGGCCGATGTGGATGTCGCCGTTGGCGTAGGGCGGGCCGTCGTGAAGGACGTAGAGGGGGGCGTTCTGCCTCTGGCGCTCGGCGCGCAGGGTCCCGTAGAGGTCGCCCCACTGTTCCAGAATGACCGGCTCCTTTTGGGGCAGGCCGCCGCGCATGGGGAAGGGCGTCTCGGGCAGGAAGACGGTGTCGCGATAGTCGCGGGCGGTGGATTCGGAGGTGTTTTCGGGGGCGTCGGCCATCGGTCGTCTCGGCGTCTTGAAAATTAGGTCGCTGTTCTCTTCGCCCTATCGCGCTTCGCGCTGCTTGAGGGCTTTCGATCCCGGCGTGCACGGGGCCATGCGGCCCAGAAGCGCTACGCCGGGCAGCTAATCGAAATCAGGCGAATGGAGACGCGGACGGTCATTGTGCGGGCGGTCTAGCAGACGGATGCGGCATTGCGCCATCCCGAAGCGCGCGCCGTATCAACGGAAACGAAAGGCTTTTGCGGTTTTGTGACGGGAGGATCGGCCGAAATCTTGTTCGGCCGACACGATATTCGCTTGGGAGTTCCCGCCGATGCGGCTGCGGATCACGAAATGGATGCTGGGCCTGGCGGCCGGTCTCGCCGTCTCGGCGGGCGCCGGAGCCGCGCTGGCGCAATGCACGTCCGGCTGTCAGCCGCCGCCCTGCACCTCGTGCGAGCCGCCGCCTCCGCCCGAGCCGCCCTCATGCGGGAATGGCGTGAACTGCGGCTCCAACGGCAACTGGAACGGCAACATCAACACCAACGTCAATGTGAACGTGAACCTTGGCGCGAGCGCCAATGCGAACGCGGGCGCCGGGGCCAACGCCAACGCGGGCGCGCGGTCCTATGTCAATGCGCGCGCCGGCGGGTTCTCGGGCAGCTTCGGCGGAGGCGGCGGCGCGGCCTATGTCAGCGTCGATCAACCCTATCCGACCACGATCCAGGGCCTGGCCGTCGAGGGCGTGATCGCCCAGACCGTGCGCACCCCCTACAGCGCCTTCCGCAGCATGATGAAGCGGGTCGTGATCCAGGCCGTCTGCATCGACGACCGCCAGGTGCCGCACCCCGCCTCGCAGGTGCGGCCGGACCGCGAGATCGCCGAAGGGTTCGAGGGCGAGCTGTATCGCTGCCTGTCGGGCACCTGGCTGCAGGCGACCATCGCCGACTACAACGGCGACATCAGCTTCGATCACGGCACGACCCTGACCTGCCGCAAGCATGAGGCGCTGTGGTACGGAACGGGCGGCAAGCTGGAATGCCGGCCCGAGAAGCCCGAGCGGGATTGCAACGAGCGTTCGCTGCTGCGTCGCTACGGCGCCGGGATCAAGATCCTGACGATGTATCGCGAAGAGGAATACACCGAATACCGTGAGGAGCAGGTCGAGAGCGCGACCGTGCTGACCGGGGTGATCACCCTGGACGGCGGCGTCGGCGGCCGGGTCTTCTGAACCGGACCTAAACACGCCCGTTCAGCCGCCGATCAGGCGGGACATGAGACAAGAGGACCGTCGGCTCTCCGTCGACGATCCTGACGACTGGCCCCGGTTCGCGAGAACCGGGGCCTTTTTCGTGGGCGTTACTGGGCCGCCGGTTGAGCGGTGACGGTGGCGCGCCAGGCGCTGTCGGCCTTCAGATACTGGCGAGCCAGGGCCTGAAGGTCGGCGGCGGTGACGGCTTCCAGGGTGGCGATCTGGTTGCGGGTCTGGTCCAGCGTCGCCGGATCGCTCTGGGCCTGCGACAGTTGGGTCAGCCAATAGCCATTGTCGGCCATGCTGCGACGGATGCGCTCGACGGCCGGGCGACGGGCGCGGTTCAGTTCATCCTCGCTGATCGGATTGTCGCGCAGGTCGGCGGCGATGGCGTCCACCGTCTCGAACAGCTTGGGCAGTGCGGCCGGCGGGGTTTCCGCAGTCACCGAGATGAAGCCGTAGCCCGGATAGTTGTCCGAGGCGGTCGAGCCGGCGCTGGGCGAATAGGCCAGGCCCTGCTTCTCACGGATTTCGTCGTTCAGGCGCAGTTGCAGCACGTCCGACAGGATCGACAGCTGACGCGCGGTCTTGCGATCTTCAACCTGGTCGGTGGTCGGCCAGGCGACGAAGCCCAGCGCCTGTTCGGCGGGTCCGGTGTGATACAGCTGGACCGGCGTAGCGGTCGGGGCCGGGAACTTGCGCACCGTCGAGCCCGCGGGCGGTGTGGGCGCCTCGCCGCGCGAGGGCAGGGCGCCGAAGGTCGAGCCGACGGCGGCGATGACCGCGTCAATATCAACATCGCCGACGACGGTGATCTCGACCGGACCCTGGGCCAGGGCCGAGCGAACGCCGGAACGGATGTCGTCGATCTGGATCGCGGCGATCTGTTCGGCGGTCGGGGTCGTCTCACGCGCGTCGCCGCTGGCCAGCAGGCCCGAGCCGTCGCGTTGGAAGACGCCGCGCGGCGTGGCGCCCAGCTGGGCCAGGATCTGCGGGAACATGGCCTTGGTCTGTTCGAACGAGGCGCCGCGCAGACCCGGATCAGTCAGATAGGCGGCCAGGACCTGAAGCTCCAGCTGGAGGTCGGCGGGCTTGGTGGCGCCGGCGAAGATATAGGCGTCGCCAGCCTGATTGACGGCGGCGCTGTAGGTGCGGCCGCTGAGCACGCGGTTCATTTCGTCCAGGCTGAGCTTGCCCAGACCGCCGGGGGCCAGGACGGTGCTGGCCATCGACAGGGGCGACAGGGTGTCGGCAGGCAGGCCCAGTTCGCCAAGACCGGTGCGGGCGCTGACCAGAATCTGATCGGCGCGGAAGTCCGTCTTCTTGATGTTCAGCAGCGTGCCGTTCGGGAAGCGGACCAGGGTCGCGCCCAGATCTGCGACTTCCGAACGGGCGGCGGGGACCGCCGGGGCGCCGAAGTCAGCATAGGGCCACTTCAGCTCGGCCTCGGCGGCGCGGGCCTGAACCGGGGTGTTGCGCGAGGCTTCCAGCGCAGCGGTGACGGCGGCCTCGCCGCCCTCGACCGGGACGGGCGAGCTGAACAGAAGCAGCGGGCCCTGGCCCTCGAACACCGTCTTGGTCGCCTGATTGACCTGGTCGACGGTCAGGCCTTCGACGGCCTTGTTGAACAGATCGAGGTTGGTCTGGGGCGCGCTGAAGACCTGGTCGTCGTTGACGGCGCCCAGAAGGCCGGTCGCCAAGGCCGGGGTCGAACGGGTCGCGGCCGATGCGACAGCGTTCTGAAGCGCGGTGCGGGTGTTGACGATTTCGCGCTGAAGCTCGGCGTCGCTGACGCCGTATTCGGCCAGGCGACGGCTTTCCTGTTCGACGCTTTCCAGCGCGCGCTGCCAGCCGCCGGGATTGAAGGCGACCGACAGGGTGCCGGCGTCCAGGCTGTCGAACAGCGACTGATAGCCGGCGCCGGCGCCGATGAAGGGCGGGTTGTCGGCGCGGGCGATCTCACCCAGGCGACGGTTCAGCACGGCCAGGCCCAGGCCGCGACGGACGTCGGCGGCGCGTTCGGCGGCCGTGTCGGGGCTGAGGTCCGGGGCCTTGATCCAGTTGATCTGGATCGAGGACTGGATGCCCGGCTCGACCAGGATGCTGGTCTGCGGTTGACGCGGGGCGACGGTTCCCAGGTCAGGCTCCGGACCATCGGCGGCGGTCGGCGTCCAGTTGCCGAAGGCGGCCCGGACCTTGGCCTCCATCGCATCCACGTCGAAGTCGCCCACGGCGATGAAGGTGGCGCGCGAGGGGCGATAGTAGGCGTCGTAGAAGTCGACGAAGCGCTGGCGCGGCGCGGTGCGGATGATGTCGAGGTCGCCGATGGGCAGGCGTTCCGACAGACGCTGGCCGGGCGCCAGAAGGCCGAGCTGGGTCTTCAGCACGCGCAGTTGCGGCGTGTCGCGGGTCCGTTCTTCGCCGACGATGACGCCGCGTTCGGAATCGATGGCGTCCGGCGCCATCAGGGCCGCCGACATCATCTCGCGCAGGATGTGCAGGCTGGGATCGACCGTCTCGTCCTTGGTGTTGGGCAACTCCAGCATATAGGCGGTCTGGTCGAAGCTGGTGAAGGCGTTGGTGTCGGCGCCGAAGGCCAGACCCAGGCGCTCCAGAATGCGCAGCATCTCGTTCTCCGGCACGTCCTTGGTGCCGTTGAAGGCCATGTGCTCCATGAAGTGAGCCAGACCCTTCTGATCGTCGCGCTCCATCAGCGAGCCGGCGTCGATGCGCAGGCGGAAGGAGGCCTGGCCCGGAGGCGTCGCATTGTGCAGCAGGGCGTAGCGCATGCCGTTGGGCAGCAGGCCGTAACGGACGGCCGGATCGGCGGGGATGTCGCTGGCGGCCTGGGCCCAGGGGGCGGACGGCGCGACCTGACCGGCGGCGGCCGCAGCGGGCGGCGCGGTTTGGGCGAGAGCAGGGGCGGCGAACGCCCCGGTGGTCAGGGCCAGTCCCGAAACGGCGACAAGCAGCAGATGACGCGCAGAACGCATGATATCACTCCGAAACCGCAACCCCCGATGGCGCGATGTCGGACGTGTAAAGGGTGCTTGCCTTCGCCACAAGCGGGGCTGGCAAACCTTACCGACTTGTCATGTTCGGATCAGCCGCCGGGGCGGCTGATGTAGAAGCTGGCGCTGTTGCCGACGGCGTTGGCGCCGACAACGGCGGTGCGTCCGGACGAGACCGTGGCGTTGGTGGTCGCGGTGACATTGCCGCTGTTGGTCTGGTTGTTGTTGACGTTGACGTCGCCGCCGCACTGGGAACAGGCATAGCCCGTCACCGCATTGCCGACCGCGTCGGAGCCGACATAGGCGTCATAGCCGTTGACGCCGACATAGGTTGCGTTGGCCTCGACCCCGCCGGTGTTCAGCTGGGTGTTGTCCAGCTTCAGATAGATGTCGTTGTTGCCGGCGACCGTCTCGTTGGCGACGCTGCGGGCCGCCAGAACCGTCTGGCCCTGGAGATTGGTCTGGACGCGGGCGTCGGCGCGGACGCGGCCGGCGTTGGCTTGGTCCGTCTGGATCAGCATGGAGCCGCCGGCGTTGGCGGTGATCGCCTGGTTGGCTCCGGCGTTGGCGCCGACCGTCAGGTCCCAGCCGTTGTCGACATAGACGTCGGTGCGCGCCTCGGTCGTCGAGGCGGCGTTCGATTGGCGAATGCCCAGATCCTGGTGCGAGGCGCCGGTCGTATTGGTCTGGACCGCATTGGCGACGGCCTGGGACGAGAAGGTGGCAGGCGCGGGGATGTATTGAACGTCGGCGACGGTCTCGGCGAAGACGGTGGTCTGGGCCCTCTGGTCGATGACGCCGGTCAGGGATGAGGAGGGGCCGCCCAGGGCGACGGTGTTGGCGACGGCGGTGCTGGTGGCGAAACCACCCTGCAGAACGCGGCCGTTCGGCGCCTGAACATAGGTGCCCGCCTCGACCCGGTCGCCGGTCGCGGACTGGCTCGAGTCCACGGCGAAGGTCGCGCGATCGGTGGTGACGCCGAGATAGTTGCCGCGCGCGGTCGTATCGACGCTGAGCTGACCGTCGGCCTCTCCGTTCACGACCACATTGCTGCGGGCCACCGTGGCGCCGGTCATCGACTGGCGCGAGATCAGGCCGGCGGAGGCGGCCGTGACCCCGCCCGCGAGCGCATTGCCCTGGGCGTTTGTACTGACGGTCAACTGATCGAGGGACAGGTCGATGTCCACCAGGCCGGTGACGTCGCCGGTCTGGGTCTGGGTGCTGGAGCAGGTTTCGCCGGCTTGCGGATCGCAGGCCGGCGTCTGCTGCGCGCTCGCCTCAGTGGCGAGTGCGGCGAACGTCGCCGTCGCGGCCATCATGCCAACGAGACGGATCGGCACGGGTCTGGCCATTGTTGGTGTCCTGAGTGGGATAGGCCGGATAATAGCCGCCGGTCGGGCCGACCGTGGAATCGCCGAGCGGGTCATTGGCGGGGTTCAGGCAGATTTCGGGGCCGGGGGCGCCATAGAGGTTGGCCATGAACTCGACCGTGGCCCGTTCGACCAGGGCGCGGACGGCCAGCTGCGTCGGCTCCATCCCGCCGGTGCCGGCCGAGATGTCGAAGACATTGCCGTTCAGGAAGTCGAACACGCCGGCCGAGATTTCGCGGCCGATGATCTGCTTCTGATAGGAGACGACATCGACGACCTCCAGCGTGGTCGTCTGGACCAGGCGCAGGTCCATGGCGATGTTCATCACATAGACGCGGTGATTGACGATGCCCGAGCCGGGACGGTTGCTGTCGACCTCGCCGCCGGCGATGTCGAAGCCGCCTGAGCGGATGTTGTAGTTCACCTCGGTGATGCCGCCGACCACATAGAAGTCGGAGCCCGGCACCTGACCCGCCAGGATGCGGCGGTATTGCGTGTCTTCGGGGCCCTTGGCGTCGGGGGCCTGGTCGCCGATCAGCTTGTTGTTGGCGTAGCGCAGCTCAAGCTCGGACACCGAGGTGTCGTAGCGTTCGACGATGCGGGCGCCGGCCTTGGCCAGCGCCGAGTTCGCCATCAGGGACGCGCCGCCGGTGATCTGGCGACCGCCGTCGGACGACACTGTGCCGGTGTAGTCGCTGATCCGGCCGACAGCCATGCGCGGCGAAGGCAGGTTGTAGCGACGCGCGTAGTCGGCCAGGCAATAGAGCGCGGCGGAATAGGGTGTCGGGTTGGCGGTCACCGGGGCATTGCCGATCGGCGTCGCATATTGACCCGACGGACCCGCGACCGGGCTGACGCAGCCGGCGAGCAGAAGGGCGACGGCCGAGACGGCGGCGGCCCCCTTGATGAGATGACGGCGGCTCATGGCAGGTTGATGTTCCCGTTCAGGGCCGTACCGGCGTTGATGGCGCCGGTGTTGGTCTGGGTCGAGTTGACGATGACGGTGTTGCGGCTGCCCTGGACCACCACGTTCAGCTGATTGCCGATGGCGGTGGAGCCGCCGATGGTCGTGCCGCCGTTGCTGGAGGCGCCTGCGCCGGCATAGGCCGAGGCCGCGCCGCCGGACTGGCTGGAATAGGATGAGGCGCCGGACTGGATTATGCCGTTGACGATCAGCCGATTGCCGTTGGCGTCACGCGTATAGCCGGTCGCGGCCGTATTGGCGGCCGTACGCGCACCGCCATAGCCTTGCTGGAAGCGCGCTGCGCCGCCCGAACCCGTCGACTGCGCCATCGCCGGCACGCTTGCAGCGGCGGCGAAGGCCATGACGGCGGTGGATACAAACAGCCTCTTGGCGGGCATTCCAGGGTTCCTCGCGCACAAACGGACGCCGGACCACGAGCGTGATCCGCACCCCAACCTGCATTAAGGTTATTAAGAAGCGCTTGATGTGACGCAGGTCACTGAGCATTTGTGGCGTCATGTCAGACGCATCCGGTCGATTCGATCCGCCGAACAGCCGCCCGGCGCGAGAGCCGATGTTCAACGTGCCGCTGGTCGTGCTGTTGATCGCGGCGTCGATGCCGACACTCTATTTCTTCCAGCGCGACCTGCCCGACATGGGCATGAGCATGGCCTTCGCGCCCATTGATCTGGAGCAGGGGCGATGGGGCGGGCTGGTGACGGCCATGCTGCTGCACGGCGGCTGGACCCACGCCATCATGAATGCGGTGGCCGCGCTGGCGTTCGGGACGCCGGTGGCGCGGCTGTTCGGGACCAAGGTTGGTCCGACGGTCTTTCTGCTCTTCTATCTGGTGTGCGGCGTGTTGGCGTCGCTGGGCTATGGACTGATCCACTGGGGATCCAGCGAGCCGATGGTCGGTGCGTCCGGCGCCGTCTTCGGCCTGATCGGGGCCGCGACACGGCTGCTGGGCGGACAGGGCAGGGTGCTGCCGATGGGCGATCGCCGCGTGATCGGCGCGGCCATCACCTGGATGGCGGTCAACGCCGTGACCGGAATGATAGGCGGTCTGCCCGGCGCCGAGGGAGCGAGGATCGCCTGGGAAGCGCATGCGGTCGGGTTCGTCGTCGGCTTTCTGGCCATCGGTCCCTTGGGGCGGATGTTCGGAAGGGGCGCCGCGCCTGATCGCTGAGAAGCGTTGATTCCGGACGGGGGCTGAGCGATCATCGCTCCCTGAGCGGCCCTGTCGCCATTCCGGCCCTGCGGTCGTCTCTTATAGAGAGAAGGGACCGCGATGTTCGTCGCCGAAATCCTCAAGACCAAGGGAAACGCCGTCTTCTCGATCGCGCCGGATCTGACGGTGACGCAGGCGTGCGCAGAACTGGAGCAGAAGCGGGTAGGGGCGTTGGTCGTTTGTGACGGCGACCAAGTGGTCGGGGTGTTTTCAGAACGCGATGTGGTCAAGGCCTTGGCGGCCGACGGCGCCGATGCGCTGGACCGTCCGGTCGCCGACTATATGACGGCCAAGGTGATCTATGCCGAACCGGCCGAGGAGATGTCGGCCTTGATGACCCGCATGACCGATCGGCGCATCCGGCATCTGCCGGTCATGCAGGGGGATCGTCTGGTCGGCGTCATCTCCATCGGCGACGTGGTGAAGTGCCAGATCGCCGAGCACGCCCATGAGGCCGAGAGCTTGCGGACCTATATTGCAGGCTGAGAGGGGCGCGCGCCGTTTGCCGATTCCGGTTTTGCGAGAAACTTCCCCTTGTTGGTCAGAATCCGCTTGCTGACAAAGTTGGTGGTCCGTATAGAGCCGCCTCGCTCGGAAACGGGCCGGCCGGCGG
>NZ_JACHLJ010000006.1 GCF_014204545.1 Brevundimonas vesicularis | reverse complement strand
ACACGACGGATGAACTCTCCCAGCCGACCCTTGGTCAGATGATGACCGGAGAATGCGGAGACAGCCTCATCGATGATGGTTTCAACGATCAGGAGACGATGTTCGTCCGCATACCGCTGGGCCGATTCAAGCTGGCGCCGAAGACTGTCTCGCCCTGTCTGGGCCTCACTGGACCAACGAACATAGATGGTCGCTGGGATCGTTGGCTGAATCGTCTGGGAGACCATGCCCGGACCATGACAATCGGCTCCGGTTCGAGCAGGTTGTGACCGCCGGCTGCCGCGATCTCCAGCGCGCGCTTGGCGCTTTCCTGACCCTTGACCTCGCGCAGGTCGGGCACGGCCTTGCCGTCCGCCAGCGGTCCGGGCTCGGGCGCGCGCAGCACCTGGGTTCCCTTGAAATGATTGACCAGGCTGATCAGCGAGCGCGGCGCAAGAATGCGGGCGCCGCCGGCCCAGGCCGCCTCCGGTCCCGTCGCCTCGGGGCAGATCAGACCCAGTCCCATGGCGTCTGCGGCGACGGCGGCGGGCAGGGCGCCGCCGACCCGCGCGATCTGGCCGTCCAGCCCCAGCTCGCCGATGGCGGCCCAGCCGTCGAGCGCATCGGGCGCGATCACCCCCATGGCCGCCATCAGGGCCAGGGCGATGGGCAGGTCGAAATGGCTGCCCTCCTTGGGCAGGTCCGCCGGCGCCAGGTTGGCGATGATCCGTTTGGCGGGCAGCGCCAGACCGATGCCGGCGAAGGCTCCGCGCACCCGCTCCTTGCTTTCGGCCACCGCCTTGTCCGGCAGGCCCACGATATTGAAGATGGTCGGCCCGTCATTGCCGATCAACTGGACCTCGACGTCCACGCGCCGGGCTTCCACCCCGTCAAAGGCGACCGTGACAACCCGCGCGACCATGTCGTTCTCCCACCTGAGCGAGAGAACGAACCATGAACTGAAATCTAATTCAAGTAGCGATCACGCAACCTGTGCGGCGCGTTTGGCTTCGATGGCGTCCCACATCAGGGCCGTGGCGTCGATGCCGGTGAAGGCCTTTAACTGCTGGGCGCCGGTAGGGGAGGTGACGTTGATCTCAGTCAGATAGTCGCCGATCACGTCGATGCCGACGAAGATCAGGCCGCGTTCCCTCAGCGTCGGGCCGATGGCGGCGCAGATTTCCAGGTCGCGCGGCGTCAGCTCGACCGGCATGGCCGTGCCGCCGACATGCAGGTTTGAGCGCACCGCGCCCGCCGCCGGGACGCGGTTAATGGCTCCGACGGGCTCGCCGTCGATCAGCAGGATGCGCTTGTCGCCCTTGGACACGGCGGGAATGAATTTCTGGATCACCAGCGGATCGCGGCTGCCTGCGGCATGGATCTCGATCAGGGCGTCCAGGTTCGGATCATCGGCGCGCAGCTTGATCACGCCCGAGCCGCCGTTGCCATGCAGGGGCTTCAAAACCACCTCGCCATGCTTCTTGTGGAAGGCGTCCAGGGCGACGGGGTCGGCCGAGATCAGGGTCGGCGGTTGCAGGCCGGGGAAGGCGGTGACCATCAGCTTTTCGGGGGCCGATCGCACCTGGGCCGGGTCGTTGACCACCAGCGTCCGTGGATGGACCGTCTCCAGCAGATAGGTGGCGGTCACATAGGCCATGTCGAAGGGCGGATCCTGGCGCATCAGGATCACGTCCACGTCCTCGGCCAGATCCAGCTTTTCCCAATCGCCGAAGCTGACGTGGTTGCCGACCTCGCGCCGCACGGTGATCGGGCGGGCGCGGCAGTAAAGGCGGCCCTCTTCCAGCGCCAGGGTGCGGAAGTCATAGACCCACTGTTTGTGACCGCGCGCCTGCGCCGTCTCGGCCATCAGGAAGGTGGTGTCCCCGGCGATGTCGACGGCCTCGATCGGGTCCATCTGGATGGCGACTCTGAGCATCGGTAGGCCTTCTCTACGTTGGCAGGCAATGCGGAATTGAAACGACGAGCTTCGCCGCAACCTTATCCGCCCATCCCCGCGAAAGCGGGGACCCAGTTCTTTCGCTCGGCAGTGCGTTGGATCGACCAAGAGCATCCATCGGACACGCCTTATCGCCCAAAGCGCTGGGTCCCCGCTTTCGCGGGGATGAGCGGAATATATTTAGTCGAGCTGACGCGCTTCCTCGGCCAGCATGATCGGCACGCCCTCGCGGATCGGATAGGCCAGTTTGGCGCCCGCCGAGATCAACTCGTTGGCGTCGCGGTCGTAGGTCAGCTTGCCGCGCGTAACGGGACAGACCAGCACCTCCAAGAGGCGGGGATCGACGGACACGGGCGTATTGAAGGCGTCACTCATGGCAGGTTCCTGAAAGCGTGGCCGCTTATTGCATGGACGGCGCGGCGTCGTCACCGCCGTCGGCGGCGTCGATGCGCATCAGGGCGGTCAGGGCCTCGGCGCGCGGCATCAGGCCCATCGCCTCCAGCAGCGCCTGTTTCTCGGCCGGCTCGAAAGGCAGGGCCATCGACAGGCTGTTGACCAGAGCCTCCATCGGCGCGGTCTCGGCCGTCTCCCAGTCGATGTCCAGAAGCCGGTGCGCCATATAGGCGCGCAGGGCGTCGAGGAAGGCGTCGCGGTCGAAGTCCGGCTCTTCGGGCGGGGAGACCAGATCGTCCTCATAGGCCTCGAACGCTGCGCGAACCTGGCGGTAGGGGGTCTTGGACGGCATTTCGGCGGCGATGCGGAAACGCGACACGCCAGTCAGGGTGATCAGATAGCGCCCGTCGGAAGTCTCGGCGAAACTAGTGATCCGACCCGCGCAACCGACCGGCGACAGGCCGGGCAGGGCGGGCGTTCCGCCCTTGGGCTGGACCAGGCCGATGATCCGGTCGCCGGCCATGGCGTCGTCCACCATGTTCAGATAGCGCGGCTCGAAGATGTTCAGCGGCAGCTGCCCGCGGGGCAGCAGGATGGTCCCGCCCAGCGGGAACACCGGGATCACCTGAGGCAGGTCGAGGGCGCGCACATAGCCTTGAGGCATGGGGTGGAGACCTACGAAAACAGGATGGACGACAGCCGGCGCCGGCCGTCCTTTGACACGTCCGAGGTCAGCCCCGCAGCGTCGAAGATGACCAGCAGCTGTTTGCGGGCCGCCTGATCGTTCCACTCGCGATCGGCCTGGATGATGGCCAACAGATTGTCGACGGCGCCCTTGAAGTCGCCGGCCGCGCTCTGGGCCTCGGCCAAGTCGAAACGCGCCTGATGATCGTTCGGATCGGTGGCGACCTTGGCCTCGAGTTCGGCCGAGGCGCCGGAAGGGGTTTTAGACGCCAGGGCCAGCTGGGCGCGCACGCTCTGGACCGTCGGTTCCTTGGAGTCCTGCGGCGCCATGGCGATGGTCTGGGCCGCCTGTTCGGGGTCGCCGCCCGCAAGATAGACCCGCGCCATGCCGGCGATGGCCTTCTCGTTCTCGGGCTCAATCGACAGAACGTGGGCGAAGGCCTGGGCCGCGCCGCCGAAGTCGTTCAGGCCCAGCGATTCCTCGCCCAGCTCCAGCAGTTGCGCCGTCTCGGTCGAGCCGCCCTGACCGCCGGTCAGCTTGTCGATGAAGGCCTTGATCTGACTGTCGGGAATGGCGCCCTGGAAGCCATCGACCGGCTGGCCGTTGACGAAGGCGTAGACCGTCGGGATCGACTGCACCCGCAACTGGCCCGCATAGGCCGGGTTGGCGTCCACATCGATCTTGACCATCTTCACCGCCCCCTTGGCGGCTCGCACGGCCTTCTCCAGCGCCGGCCCCAAGGTCCGGCACGGCCCGCACCAGGTGGCCCAGAAGTCGACGATGACCGGCTGATGTTTCGACGCCTCGATCACGTCGGTCATGAAGGAGGCGTCGGTGCCTTCCTTGATCAGGTCGCCGGCGGCGTCGGGGGTCAGGGTCGGGTCGAGCAGGGTCATGGGCGAGGTCCGCGCAGAGATCAGTCAGGTTCAACGGTTCAGATGGCGTCGGGATGCGTCGGCATCAAGCCGGGAAAAGGTCGCGCCTGGATTTCAGACGGTGGGCATGAAAAACACCGTCTAATTCGTCTAATTCGTCTGAAATCCCCCGCCGCGCGTCGCTCATTGTGCCCGACTTTGCGAGATGGGGCTTGTGCGGCAAGGTTCAAGCGGTTGGCCATGACGACGGCTTTACCGCGACGCGGCTGCGTCTCTCGCGACATCCCCGAAGTCCGGCAGAATGAGGTGCGGCGACCGCTCTGGCATCGCCGCTAACCTGTTTGCAAGCACGCCTGCCATATTCAGGTTAAATGCTGGACAACCAAAACCGTCCCATCAAAGAGCCGCTGCCGCTGCCGCTGGCGGAGCGCGCCGCCGGTCGCAGGGTGCGCTTTGGTGAGGTGGCGTCGAACGCCCTCAGCAATGATCAGAGGGTCCTGGTGGCCGCCTTCGCGCCTGTGAACACAAAGCGCAGCCTATCGGAGGGCATTGAAGGCGGAAGCGCAGCCGTTATTCCCTTAGGCATGGTTCACGGCTTCTTGGCCTTTGTCGCGCTGTTCACGGGCGACTGGTCCAGTCTGGTCGTGCATGGGGTGCTGACGGGATTTGTGATCCTGGCCTATTACGCCATCGTGTATGGACGCACGATCTGGCCGAATTGTTTTGTCCTCGCCTGGCTCGTGGTGGAAATCACCTGCGGCCGGTGGCTGTTCGACTACAGATTGGGCGGCAGCTATATGAACATCTTCGCCCTGCCGGTCGCGATCCTTGGCGTGCGGGCGTCGTGGAGAAGGGCGCGCCTGGCGAAGGTCTGATTTCGCCCTATGGGTTCACGCGCCCATCGCCTCGAAATCCAACACCACCGGCTCACGCTCCAGCAGCGCCAGCACCCGCCGGAAGGCCAACTGATCCAGGGCGGTGGTCGCCGTATTGGTCAGGGGGTGGAAGTTGACGATGTCGGCGTCCCACAGGCGCTGGTCCAGCACGAAGGTGACGCGGCGGTCTGTGTCGTTGATCAGGCCCAGCGCCGTCACCGAGCCGGGGCGGACGCCCAGCGTCTCCCACATCAGCGTCTCGGCGCCGAACGACAGGCGGCCCGACCCCATGACGGCGGCGGCGCGTTTCAGGTCGATCACCGTGTCCTGACGCGCCGAGATCAGCCACAGGCGGCCTTTGTGATCCTTGAGGAACAGGTTCTTGGTGTGGGCGCCCGGCAGGTCGGCCTTGAGATCCAGCCCCTCCTCGACCCGAAAGACGGCCGGGTGGTCGTGGGTGAGGTGATCCACGCCGTTCGCCTTCAGCCAGACGGTCAGTTTCTCGCGGTCGAAAGCGGGTGCTTCAGTCATGGTTGAGCCGTCGGGTTTCGGGCGTTAGGAAATGGTCATGGTCGATACCGTCAACACGCGCCCGCTGGAACTGGAATGCTATCCGATGACGGCTCGGCCGCCGGACCTGGTGCCCGGCCGCCAGTCGCGCAACTGGATGGACGCCTTCATCAGCCGCCACCCCTATCGGTGCCTGCCGCTGAACATGGCCAACACCACGGGTTGGGAAATCCTGTGCCCGTTCGGCTTCTCGGCCGAGTGGAACGGCGGTCCGCGCCAGGAAGACATCGTCATCACGCCGGATCGGCCCCAGCACGATCTGGCCCATTTCGTGACCTCGCACTTCTCGCGCGGGGTGCTGACCATGCATCCGCAATATCTGTTCCGCACGCCGCCCGGCTGGGGGATGATGTGTTCGGGATCGCCCAACCATGTGAAGGACGGCATCCAGCCGCTGGTCGGCCTGATCGAAACGGACTGGCTGCCCTTCCCCTTCACGATGAATTGGATCTTCACCCGACCGGGACGGATCACCTTCGAGAAGGGCGAACCCTTCTGCTTCATCAATCTGATCGAGCACAAGAAGGTCGAACAGTTCCAGCCGATCATCCGCACGCTGGAATCCAACCCGGTGATGAAGGGACAGTTCGAGGCCTGGAACCGCGCCCGCACCGACTTCAACCAGCGCCTGGCCGGCGGCGATCCGGATGCGGCCAAGGAGGCGTGGCAGCGCTACTACTTCAAGGGCGAGGTGCCCGAGGATCTGGGCACGGCGCCGGCGACACACTCCAACAAGCGCAGGCTAAAGTCACCGCGCGTGGGATGAAAGAAAAAGCCCCTCTCCACGTCGCGGAGAGGGGCTTTCAGCATCAGGCCGCCGGGCGCGTGACCTGCGGACCCAGGTTCTGGATCACTTCGCGCGCGTCGAAGGCGTTGGGGTCGTTGGCGGGTTTGGGGCCGCGGCCCAGAACGATTTCGGCGTTGGCCTCGAAGCGGTCGACCTGGCGGACGTCGAAGTCGTTGACGCCCCACGGGCCGTAACGGTCCCACGGGCTCCAGAAGCCGCTGCGATAGTAGCGCCACGACGGACCCCAGTAGGGGCTGTAGAAGCGGTTATAGCCCGAATAGAACGGATCGGGCGTGCCGACGAAGCGGGTGTCGCGGTCGGTGGCGCGATTGACGGTGGAGAACCAGTCGTAACCGCTTTCGACCGCCAGCTCGGCCGAACGCAGCAGCAACGACTGTTCGACCTGTTCGCGCGAGGTCAGCGAATTGCCTGAGAAGCTGACCCGGAAACGATTGTTCTCCAGGCGCTGCTCGGCATAGCCGCCACGCTGGCCGTTGAAGCCTGCGGGTTGATACGGGGTGGCGGTGGCGCAGGCCGCCAGAGCCAGACCGGCGGCGACGGTCACCGCCAGGGTCTTCAGGGGGAGGGTTTTCATGACATCAAACTCCTTGATCGCCCATTCGGGCGCTCTGACGGCTGAACGGAGCATGAACGAAGGCGTTCCCGATCACTGTATGACGAAGCGTCGCGGCGTCTAGAGCCTGATCGGCTGAGGAGGAATCGCTTCGCGATTCCGCTGATGCCGTGAATCAGGCTCCAGATTCATGCTCTAGAGTCTAAGAACGATCAGCACGGCGGCGACCATCAGCAGCAGGCCGACGAAGACGCCGAAGCCCTTGCGAAAGCGCGGTTGCTGCATGCGGCGCGACAGGGCGGCGCCGGACAGGGCGTAGGTGCTCATCGACACCATATCCATGCCGATGGCCGCCATGGCGAACATCGCCATCTGCGGGGCGACCGGCCGGTTCACGTCGATGAAGGGTGGCAGGACGGCGGTGAAGAACAGAATGGCCTTGGGGTTGGCGATCTGGACGGCAAACCCGTCGATCAGGGCGCTGCGCCCTTTCTTGACGACGACCTCGTCGGGATCGGCGGCGGTGGCGAAGGCGCCGCGCAGCGCCTTGACCCCCAGCCAGGCGACATAGAGCGCGCCCAGCACGGCGATGACCTTGAAGGCGGCGGGGAAGGCCTTGACCAAGGCGCCCAGCCCCACGGCCGCCGCGCCGAACCACACCAGGGTCGCGGCGTTCATGCCCAAGACGCCGATCAGGGCCGAGCCGCGGCCTTTCTCAACCCCGGTCGCGACGGCGAACAGATTGGCGGGGCCGGGCGTGATCGCCATCACCGCCATGACGCCGAGGAAGGTCGAATAGAGGTGCGGATCGACGGGCAGGGCGGGCATGCGGCGCGATGTCGCTGCTTAGTCGGTCGCGGTCAAGGCGCTCTGTCTCCTCCCCGCGTCGCGGGGAGGTGGCGCGGCGCATCTTGCGCCGCGACGGAGGGGTTCTTCACCGCCTCACAGACGGCTGGGGGGGCTTCAAGAGCCCCTCCACCGCTGCGCGGTCCCCCTCCCGCTGCGCAGGGAGGAGACAGCAAATCAGGCGGCCGGACGGGCTGGCGGCGCGGGCGGTTCGGGGGCCTCTGGCGCCTCGGGCGCTTCGGGAACCTCGGCGGCCGCTTCGTCCTCGACGACGGCGTCGGCGGCCTGGTCCAGCGCGTATTGAGCGACCAGGCTGTAGGTCTCCATCTGCTCGGGCGTCGGATTGGTCCAGGCGCTGTTGCGGGCGATGCCTTCGGCGGTGACGACGCCTTTCTGCATCCCCTCTTCCATCGCCTGTTTGACCTCGGGGTCATTCAGCGCCTCAGCGACAATGGCGTCGACGTCGATGTCCTTCAGGGCCTGGGCGGCCATTTCGGTGGCGTGTTTCGTGGTCTCGGCGGTGAAGGCGGCGACATCGGGCGCATAGTCCGACCACAGGGCGGCGATGCGACGGCCGCGTTCGGCCTCGCTCAGGCTTTCGTCTTCGGAAATCGCCTCGGCGCGTTCGCCAAAGGTCTCCATGCGCGCCTCGAAGGCCTCGGCGGCGGCTTCCATGCGGGCTTCGGCGGCTTCAGCGGAAGCCGGAGCCGGAGCCGGCGTGGGCGCAGGCCCCGGGGTCTGCGCCAGGACCGAGGATAGGGGCGCGAGCGCCAGGGCGGCGGTCAGGCTGAGCAGGCGGATCATGGGACGGCTCCCGTTGAATGACCCGCGCAAACTCCGCCCTCAGCCGCCCCGTCTCAAGTGAAATCGCGGTAAGGCTCGGCTTACTGCGGCGTCGCCGGCGCAGCGGCGGCTGGGGCTGCAGCGGCGGCGTCGATCTTGCCTCGGACATCGGCAGGGATGCCCTTGATCTGCTGGATCGCCGGCGCGAGCTGTTCGGGCGTCGCCTGGCCACTGCTGATGGCGAACGTCTGGACGTCTTCGGCGAAGGCGTCGACCTGGGGCTGATATTTGGCTTGGATGGCGTCCAGGTCGGCCTTCGCCTTGGTCTTGTCGGCTTGGGCTGCGGCGGTCTGCATCTCGCCGGCCATCGTCTCCATGACCTGACCGAAGGCTTCCGCCTTGGCCTCGAAGGCGGCTTCCTCGGGGCTGTCCGCTTCTTGGGCGGGCGCCGGAGCGGCTTGGGGCGCAGGGGCAGGGGCGGCGGCCTGACCGGCGGCGAAGGCAGGCGTGGTCAGGGCAAGGACGGCGACGGCCGCGGCGGAAGACAGAAGGCGCATCGGAAACTCCACGACGGGCCGCCTTGCGGCCCCGAACGAGGCTGCATCCCAGCCCCGGCCGCACCCTCCTACAGTCCGATCAGATTTCAAAGACCCGATAAGGCTTGTCGCCCAGGGTCTTAAGCACCGGCAGGGCGACATTATACACGGGCGTCCCCTTGGTGGTGCGTCCCTCGGGTCCGCCGCGATGGGCGTGGCCGTGCACGACGAGGCGAACATTGTCATAGCGGTCGATGGTTTCCGCCAGACGCGACGACCCCAGGAAGGCGTGGATTTCGGGCGGCTCGCCCATCACCGTCTCGACCACGGGCGCATAGTGCAGCAGTACGACCGAGCGTTCGGTGCGCAGCATGCGGATCGAGTTCTCGATCAGATTGGCGTCTTCGACCGCTTCTTGGACAAATCGCTTGATCGAGGCCTCGCCGAACGAGGAGAGCATGTAGCGGCCGAAGCCGCCGACGAAACCCTTGCCGCCGGCAAAGCCGACGCCGTCGATCTCATAGGCCTCGCCGGTCAGCATCTTGACCCCGGCGTCGGTCAGCATCCTGGTGACGACCTCGGGCTGGCCGCACTCGTGCTCGTGATTGCCCAGCACGCCGACCATCGGGATTTTGCAAAGCTTGAGATCCTCAAGCAGCCGCTCGACCTCGGGCGTCTTGCCGTAGTTGGTCAGGTCGCCGCACAGGCACAGGACATCGGCGTCGTCCGACACCCGTTCGAACAGGTCGCGATAGCGATGCTCGGTGGTCTCGCCGACATGAAGGTCGCCGACGGCGGCGACGCGCAGGGTCTTGGCGGGGCCGGGCTGCAGGCCGGGTTGGGTCGTCTGGGGATCGGGGACGGCGTCGGTCATGGCGGCTTACCTCTCAGTGGCCTAGGTGGACGGGGTCGTGGCGTTCCTCCAGCCCTTTGCCCACCACATCGCCAAAGCCCCATTCGGCGACGTCGGCGACATAGTCGCGCGGGCTGAACAGCCGGCCCCGACAGACCTTCACGCGCGGCGCCGGCAGGTCGATCTGGGCCGTCAGTCGCTGGACCAGCTCTTCCATCAGCCAGCGCGGAATCCGGTCGCGCTCGGTCGGATAGGCGAAGCGGAAGTTCAGCAGATGCGCCGCCAGCACCTCCCAATAGAGGTCCATCTGGTCGAGCAGGCTCTTCCAGTCGATGGCGTCCGACTGTTTCAGGATGACGTGGTTCACGTCGGCGCCGTCATAGCGATAGCGGTCTTGGATGAAGACCTTGGACAGGATCAGGGCCGTGGGCGGGGTGATCTGGACCTGATGGCCATAGACCGTGATCCGGTCCTCGCTGAACCAGCTGTCGGACACGGCGATGGTGCCGTTGGACATGGCGAAGATGACGTCGAAGAAGTGTTTCTCGTCCTTCCAGACCTTGGCGATCCAGCGCTCGTCCTCGACGTCGGTGCGGTAGCCGTGCTTTTGGAAGAAGGCCAGGATGCGGGGGTAGTCGCCGGGCTTGCAGAAGACGTCCAGATCCTTGGTCGGACGCCGGATGCCGGTATAGGCCGTGACCGCATAGGTGCCTGACAGCAAAAAGGGGATGCCGCTTTCCTTCAGCAGGCGCAGGCTCTCTTCATAGAAGGCCAGGGCGTCCGCCGGCGGCTCGAAGGTCGGTTCGGCGATCACGTCTGACATCGGCTGGGGCCCTTTGCTGGCAAGGGCGAGTAAACGGCGACGCTGAACGGCGGTTCCGCAATCCTACCTAGGTCGGCCGCTACGGGATCCTTAACCCCTGCGTGTCACCGTTACGTCATGGGACTGAAGTGGGTGAACGCAGAGGGCGGGCGCTGGCGGTTTTTCCGTCACGAGGCCGGTCGCGCAGCTGGGCCGTCGCCCTACGCCTATGTGGCGTTGTTCGGCCTGTGCCTGTCGGTCGCCCAGTGGAGCATGCATACGTTCGGCGCCACGGTTCTGTGGCCGGCCAATGCGGTGCTTCTGGCCGCCGTCCTTCAGCTTCATCGTCGCCAGGCCATCGGCGTCATGCTCGCCTGCGCCGCGATCAACCTGGTCAGCAACATCGTGCGCGGCGATCCCGGCGTGATGATGTTCACCAATGTCGCCCTGAACCTGACGCAGGTCTGCGTCGCCGCCGTGCTGGCGCGCCGGGTCTGCGGAGCCGCGCTGGATATGCGCCGGCCCTGGCGTCTGTTCCGCTTCGCCGTCTTCGCTGCCGTGCCGGCCGTCTTGATCAGCACCCTGCTGGCGGGCGCGGTCGCGGTGCTGATGAGCTGGAAAGTGCCGGGCACGCTGGCGTTCCGGATGCACCATCTGTTCGACATGGAGCTGCTGGCGATGATGATCGTCACGCCGTCCCTGTTGCTGCTGGCGCGTAATCATCGGTTCAAGGACGACGCCCAGGCCAAGATAACCGAGGCGGCCGCCCTGCTGGTGCTGGTCGGAGTTGTTACAACCTGGGCCTTTAGCGAGTCTGCGGCGCCGGTGATGTTCGCGGTGTTCCCGCCGCTGATCCTTCTGGCCTTCCGTCTGGGCCCGCCGACGACCGCCTGTGCAGTGGTGATGGTT
Source organism: Brevundimonas vesicularis (assembly GCF_014204545.1). GTDB lineage: Bacteria > Pseudomonadota > Alphaproteobacteria > Caulobacterales > Caulobacteraceae > Brevundimonas > Brevundimonas vesicularis_B. The sequence continues at coordinate 29,026 of NZ_JACHLJ010000006.1, read as the reverse complement.
GCGGTCATCGGCGGCGCCGCCACTCTGAGCGGACATGGGCCGGTCGTGCTAACCCGCCTGCCGCCCGATCCGGTTCTAGCCGCGCTGCCGGAGGTGATGCGCCAGATGAATGTGTTTCATCTGTTTCTGCTGTGCGTCGTCGGGTCGGTCCTGCCCATCACCACCCTGTCGACCGAGCGCCGGCGGCTGACGGCGCGTTTGCGGGCGCGCACGGCGGCGGCGCTGGACGCCCTGGCCCGGGCGAGGCGCGCCGACGAGGCGAAATCGCGCTTCCTGGCCTTGATGAGCCATGAGATGCGCACGCCCCTGACTGGTGTCACCGGCTATGCCGACCTGTTGTCGCGCTCGACCAGCCTGGACGCGGAGGGCCATCGCCAGGTCAATGCGGTGCGCCAGTGCGGCGAATCCATGCTGCGCCTGGTCGAGGACTTGCTGGAGATTTCACGCGGGGGCGACGAGGTCGTGCTGAAGCCCGCCGATCTGCGCGTCCTGATTCAGGACGCCGTGGCGCCGGCGCGCGAGTGGTCCGAAATCCGCGGCCTGACGTTCGATCTGCACATCGCGCCGGAGGCAGAGGGCTGGGTGCTGACCGACATGCGGCGTCTGCGCCAGATCCTGCATCACCTGACGCTGAACGCCTCGAAATTCACCTCGCGCGGGGGCGTGGACGTCACCGTCGCTCGGACCGACGACCGGCTGCGCATCGCCGTGTCGGACACCGGCTGCGGCATGGACGCCGAAACCCAGGCGGGCGTGTTCCGTTTGTTCGAACAGGCGGACGCCTCCACCAGCCGCGCGCATGAGGGGGCGGGCGTCGGCCTGGCCCTGGCCAAGAGCCACGCCGAGCGCCTGAACGGAACCATCGTCGTCGAAAGCGTGCAATGGCAGGGCTCGACCTTCACCCTGAAGATCGAGGCGCCGATCGTGGTGCCGGTAGAGACGGAGAACGGCGCGCCGCTGGACAGCCGTCGCATGAAGGTTCTGATCGTCGACGATCATCCCGCCAATCGCGACCTGCTACGCATCATGCTGCAGGCCGCCGACTGCGACACCGCCGAGGCATGCGACGGGCGCGAGGCGGTGAATGCGGTCTCGGCCGAGGCCTTCGACCTGATCCTGATGGATGTGCGCATGCCGGTGATGGATGGCCTGGCCGCCAGCCGTGCGATCCGCGCCCTGACCGATTCCGCCGGCCAGACGCCGATCCTGGCCGTCACCGCCGAGGCCATGCCTGAAGACGCCGCCCGGTGCCTGTCCGCCGGCATGGACGGCCATTTGGCCAAGCCGGTGACCCAGGCCAAGCTCTACGCCGCCATCGACGAGGCGCTGAGCGCGGCCGCTTCACGACTGGACGCCCAAGCCGCCTGAGCCGTCGGGCGCGGCGTCATCCCCAGGCCCGTCCCCAGGAATCTGCGGCACGGACACAACATCTAGCGGCGAGATAAATCGTGATCGCAACATAGACCTAATTTGACTTGGCGCCGACGCCTTCAAATCGCATGGTGAATGGGTCTTCAGAATCGCCCTCAGGTCCAGTTCGATGAACGCCATCACTCCGATCATCCTTCCCGAGCGCGCCGGTCTTCTGACCCCGTCGGCCGCCTACAAGCCGTTCCGCTATCCGTGGGCGTTCGACATGTGGAAGAAGCAGCAGCAGGTCCACTGGATGCCCGAAGAGGTGCCGCTGGGCGAGGACGTCAAGGACTGGGCCTCGACCCTGAACGACGGCGAACGCAACCTGCTGACCCAGATCTTCCGCTTCTTCACCCAGGCGGACATCGAGGTTCAGGACAACTACATGGAACGCTACGGTCGGGTCTTCAAACCGACCGAGGTGAAGATGATGCTGGCCGCCTTCGGCAATATGGAGACGATCCATATCGCGGCCTACGCCCTTCTGCTCGAGACCATCGGCATGCCTGAGAGCGAGTTCGGCGCCTTCATGGAATATGAGGCCATGCGGGACAAGCACGACTATATGGGCCAGTTCGGGGTCGATTCAGACGCGGATATCTGCCGGACCCTGGCCATGTTCGGCGGCTTCTCGGAAGGCGTTCAGCTGTTCGCGTCTTTCGCCATGCTGATGAACTTCCCGCGCCAGAACAAGATGAAGGGCATGGGCCAGATCGTGTCCTGGTCGGTGCGCGACGAGAGCCTGCACTGCGAAGGCATCATCAAGCTGTACCACGCCTTCAACAAAGAGACGGGCGCCGTCACCAAGTCGGTCGCGGACGACATCGTCGACTGCTGCAAGACGGTGGTGAACATGGAGGACAAGTTCATCGACCTGGCCTTCGAGATGGGCTCGGTCCAGGGCATGACCCCCGAGGACATCAAACAGTACATCCGCTTCATCGCCGACTGGCGTTTGCGTCAGCTGAAGCTGCCGGAAGTCTATGGGGTGACGGAAAACCCGCTGCCCTGGCTGCAGTCGCTGCTCAGCGGCGTCGAACACGCCAACTTCTTCGAGGCCCGCGCCACCGAATATTCCAAGGCGGCGACGCAAGGGAACTGGCACGGCGCCGACGGCGTCTGGACCGAGTTCGACCGCATGATGGCGCGCCGCGATATGAGCCTGGTGGCGGGCTGACCAGGCCTGAAGCAGCGAAGCGGTAGGCCAGGAGAATAGTCGGCCTCAAGCAGCGCGAAGCGCGGTAGGCCCAAAAAGGGGTAGAGCACGCCATGAGCGAAGAGATCGTCTTCTACACCAACCCCATGTCGCGCGGACGCATCGTCCGCTGGATGCTGGAGGAGGTGGGCCAGCCCTATCGCACCGTCGTGGTCGGCTATGCGGCGATGAAGTCGCCGGACTATCTGGCGATCAATCCGATGGGAAAGGTGCCGGCCGTCGCCCATCGCGGGATCGTGGTCACCGAATGCGCCGCCATCTGCGCCTATCTGGCCGACGCCTTTCCTGACGCCGGCTTGGCGCCGGCGACGGACGATCCGCTGCGCGGCCTTTTTTATCGCTGGATGTTCTTCGCCGCCGGGCCGGTCGAGGCGGCGGTGACGGCCAAGTCGCTGGGCCAACTGCCGCCGCCCGAGAAGTCGGCCATGGTCGGCTACGGCTCGTTCGATCAGGTGATCGACGGGCTGGAACATGCGCTGGATCGCAGTCCGTGGATCCTTGGCGAGCGGTTCAGCGCCGCCGATGTTTATGTCGGCAGCCAGATCGCCTGGGGGCTGATGTTCAAGAGCCTGCCTGAACGGCCGGCCTTCACGGCCTATGCCGAACGGATCACGACACGCCCGGCCGCTGTGCGCGCCCGCGAAATCGACGACGCGCTGATCGCCGAGGCGAAAACCAAGGCGGACTGATAGCGCTTATTGCGCCGGCGCGACCCACGCCGGTCGGGCGGTGCAGGCGGGGCGGAAACCCGTGCGGCACAGTCGCACCTGTTCCTGCCAGGCGGCGTAGTCGCGGTCGTATTTCTCCTGCGCCAGACGCGCGGTCTCGGCGGCGGCGCGCGCCTGTTCCTCGGCCTGGCTGACCTCGATCTGATGACGGGCCAGGGCGGCGTCGTAGTCCAGCCGGTTGTCGGCGTCGGTCTTGTCGGCCAGGGCGTTCTGGGCGGCTATCTCGTCGTTCAGAGCGCGGGTGGTGCGCAGTTCCTCTTCGGTTTGCTGGGCGTCGCTGGCGCGGTGATAGGCCTCGCCCCGCGCCTTCAGCAGGGCGTCGCGGCTGGCGGGATCGGCCGGGTCGGGCAGGGCGCGCTGATCGCGATAGGGGTCGGCGGTCGCCGGCGCCGGCGCCGTCTGGGCGGCGACGGGCGCGGTCTGGGCGGCGACCAGCAGGGCGGCGGCGATGGCGGCGGTGCGAACGATCATGACTGTCTCTCCCGAGGCCGTGGCGTTCTGCGCAGCTTGGCCATTGTGAACCTGCTGCACAACGCCGCAGCGATGAAAAGGTGGCGAAAGGCTCGGCTTCGCGTCATGGTCGTCCTCTCCCGACCGCAGCCTATCCGAGAAGACCGATGATCCTGAGCACCGCGTCCGGCGACTTTCCCATTCCTGCGGATGTCGCGCGCCAGTTGCCGAACGTGCCGGCCCTGCCCGATACGGCCGCCGCGGACGCCCGGCTTCAGATCGAGGACTTCCGTCACTGGCTGGACGCCTCGCCCGAGCACGCCATCGACTATGAGCGGCTGCGGCGCTGGCATCTGGTTCAGGAGGAGTTGGCGGCCCAGGCCAAGGCGGAGAACCGGCCCTTCGTCGTGTCGGACGACGGTCTGGAATAGGGCGGTTCAGCCCGGCAGGCGCAGCTCGAACACGGCGCCCTTGCCGTCGGTCTCGACCAGCCGCAGATCGCCGCCGTGAAGGGCGGCCAGTTCGCGCGAGATGGTCAGGCCCAGGCCCGAGCCGTCCGAGCTCTTTGAGCTGACGAAGGGTTCGAACAGGCGTTCGGCCAGACGCGGCGGAATGCCGGGGCCGTCGTCGGCGATGCGCACGACGCAGAAGCCGTCCTGACCAAAGGCGCTGACGGTGATGGCGCCCTTGCCGCGCCGCTCGGGCGGACGCGTCGGATCGGCCTCGATGGCCTGGCGGGCGTTGCGCATCAGATTGACCAGGATGCGGTACAGCTGATCCGGGTCGGCCTCGACGGCGAACCGGGGCGGCAGCTGTTTGACCAGGCGCACGCCGTCGGGGTCCAGCCCGGCGTCCTCGGCCGCCAGGGTCAGGGCCTTGGTCAGGACGACGCGGGTCTTCTGGGGCGCGGGCTCCTCGCTCTTGCCGTACTCCAGCACATTGCGCGACAGGCCGGCGGCGCGGCTGAGCGCGCGCTCCAGCCGGGGCAGGGCCTTGGCCACCTGCGGGTCGGCGGAGGTCGCCAGCCGCTCGGACGCCATCTGGGCCGAGGTCAGCATGTTTCGCAGGTCGTGGTTGATCTTGGCCACCGCCTCGCCCAGCGCGACCAGACGGGCGCGAGAGCGCAGGGAATGGCGCACCTCCTCCTGCATCCGGCTGAGTTCGCGCTCGACGCGGCCGATCTCGTCGTGTCGGTCGGACGGCGCCTCGGCCTCGCTCTCGGGATCGGCGGCGAACCGCTCCATCGAGCGGGTGACGCGACGCAGCGGGCGCAGCACCAGCAGGGCCAGACCGCCATATAGCAGCGCGCCCGCCGTCACCGACACCAGCAGGGACACCAGCAGGCTGTTCAGCAGGAAGGCGCGCAGTTCCAGTTTCAACGGCTGGGCGGGGGTGACGATCTCGATGAAGTCGCCCGAGCGATAGCGCGGCTTGGCCTGAACCCGCAGCGAGCGGTCCGGATGTCCGAACAGGGTGCGCCACGGGTCGGTCAGGCGCGACCAGCTGTCCTGACGCCTCAGGTCGATCAGTTCGGGCGCGCGGGGCAGGTTGGGAGCCTGAAGCAGCAGGCGGCGCACGCCTTGCTCCGTCAGGGCGACCGCCTGCACCCCGCCGATCCGCATCAGCTCGGCCGCCGTGTCGTCCTCGACTGCGCTGTAGGGCAGGGCTTCGACCCCGACCGAGGCCAGTTCGGCGGCCTGGAGCCGGTCGCGCAGCCAGCGCTCATGGAAGGCCGCCAGGTTCGGCCCCAGGATCAGGGCCTCGACCGCCAGGGTGAAGGCGACGGTCAGCAGCAGCAGCCGCGCCGACAGGCCGTCGGGCGCCCTTGGATTCAGGGTCGGGGGCGTCAGACGCTCGCGCCAGAGACTGGCCTGGTCCGGCGTCAGGTTCAGCCGCGCCGCGATCCGGTCGAACAGGGCGCTCATGCCGCCGTCGCCCCGATCCGCCGTGCACGGATCATCTGGAATAGCTTGATGCCGATGGGCAGAAGCAGGGACAGGAAGACCACGCCCATCAAGGGCCAGAAGAACTGTTGCAGCAGCATGGGCAGGTCCGGGCGCACGCCGGCGCGCAGCAGGCCGCCCAGCTGCGATCCGATCCAGGTGTAGATGAAGGTGGACGGCAGCAGGCCGATGAAGGTGGCGATGATGTAAGGTCTCAGCGGCACCGCCATCATCCCCGCCGTCGCGTTGACCAGGACGAAGGGCACGCTGGGGATCACGCGCAGGGTGAACAGGGTGGTGAAGGCGTTGCGGTCGATGCCCTTGGCCAGCCGATCCATGAAGCCGGCGTCGGCCTCGAACTTGGCGCGCAGCCACGAACCGATCGAGGTGCGATAGACATAATAGATGACGACCGAACCGATGGTGGCTCCCGTCGACTGGGCCAGGGCGCCGACATAGGGACCGAACATCATCCCGCCCAGCAGGGTCAGGAAGACGGGTCCGGGAATGGTCGAGGCGGTCGCCAGGGCATAGACGGCGATGAAGGCGACCAGCGCGATCCACCAGTTCTGTTGCGCATAGGCACGAAGGTTCAGCCCGTGCTCACGGATCAGATCCATCGACAGATAGCGGTTCCAGCCCAGGGCGAAGAAGGCGATCACCAGGCCGGCGATGGCCGCCAGCGGCGCCAGCCGCAGGGCCCATTCCTTCGCCGTTCGTTTCGCCATCCGTTTCATCGTCCCGAAATGCCGTCCGAGCGTTGACTCACGCGGACATGCGACTTATACGCCCGCCCTTCCTGCGGCGGACGCCTCTTGCCCCGTCGCCCAACCTTTTAACGTCAGGAGCCGACCGTGAAGCGGACCTATCAGCCGTCGCGACTCGTGCGCAAGCGCCGTCACGGCTTCCGCAGCCGGATGGCCACCAAGAACGGCCAGAAGATTGTTGCGCGCCGTCGCGCCAAGGGCCGCAAGCGCCTGACGGCGTAAGCGGCTTACGCGTCCGGATCTTTTGGACGCATGAGCGACCTTTTACAGATCAAGCGTCTGTTGCGGCGGCCCCAGTTTCTGGCGGCCGCCAAAGGCGTTTCCGAGGCGCGCGGCGCCGTGGTGATCCAGCGGCTGGAGCGTGGCGACGGTTCGCCGCACATCGGCCTGGGTTTCACCGCCACCAAGAAGATCGGCGGGGCGGTTCAGCGCAACCGCGCCAAACGTCGTCTGCGCGAGGCCGCGCGGGCCATGCTGGCCCAGCATGGCGTGCCCGGAAGCGACTATGTCTTCATCGCCCGCATGGGCACGACCGAGCGTGCGTGGGACCGTCTGCTTGACGACGTGAAATCGACGCTTACAAGGCTGGCGACACCCAAGGCACACAAGCCTTCGCACGCCCGCGCCCCATCCGGCCAGGACCGCCAGAATCCATGAAAAACGAGAACACGCGCAACACGATCATCTTCATCGTGTGCTCGGCCCTGATCATGGGGATCTATTATTTCGCCGTGCTGCGTCCGCAGGCCGAGCGTCGCGCGGTGCAGCAGCAGGCCCAGGCCGAGCAGTCGCAGACCGCTGACAACGCCGCGCGCACGGCGCTGAGCCCGCAGGGCCCGACCTTCGTCACCGACCGCAGCCAGGCGCTGAGCACCGCCGCGCGGGTGCCGATCCAGTCCGGCACGCTGAAGGGATCGCTGTCGCTGCAAGGCGGCCGCATCGACGACCTGTTCCTGACCGACTACCGCGAGGTGCAGGACAAGCCTGAGCCCGTCGAGCTGTTCCGCCCGCAGGGGATGCAGAACGCCTATTTCGCCCAGTTCGGCTGGACCGGCCCCAATGTCGCCGGCGGCGTGCCCGGACCCAACACCGTCTGGCGCCTGACCAATGGTTCGACCCTGACGCCGACGACGCCGGTCACCTTGACCTGGGACAACGGCCAGGGCCTGCGCTTTACCCGCGTGATCTCGGTCGACGACAAATACGTCTTCTCGGTGCAGGACACGGTGCAGAACCTGGGGACGCAGGCGATCACCATCGCCCCCTACGGCAGCGTCCAGCGCCAGGGCGTGCCGCCCGCAGCCGGCTCGTCGCACATCGTCCACGAGGGCGCGATCGGCACCTTCGGCAAGCCGGGCGACTACCGGACCGAGCAGAAGAAATACAAGGACTGGCTGAAGGAGCCGCGGATCGAGAACGCCTCGACCGGCGGCTGGCTGGGCATCACCGACAAATACTGGCTGGCGGCCCTGCTGCCCCAGCAGAACGAGGCGGTCGAAACCGAATTCCGCGTGCGCGACCTGAACGGCGCCCAGCAGCTGGAAGCCAATGTCCTGGGCACCACCCGCACCATCCAGCCGGGCGCGACCGCAACCGAGACCCAACGCCTGTTCGCCGGGGTCAAGCGCGCCGAGGTGCTGAAGTCCTATGAGCAGAGCCTGAACCTGCCGCGCTTCGTCTATGCGATCGACTGGGGCATGTTCTGGTTCCTGACGCGGCCGATCTTCTGGATCCTGGAGAACGTCTATGGCCTGGTCGGCAGCTTCGGCGTCGCCATTCTGGCCCTGACCGTCATCGTCAAGCTGGTGATGTTCCCGCTGGCCAACAACGCCTACGCCTCGATGTCCAAGATGCGGAACCTCCAGCCCAAGATGGAGGAGATCAAGAAGAAGTTCAAAGACGACCCGCAGAAGCAGCAGCAGGAGACGATGGCCCTGTATCAGCGCGAGAAGATCAATCCGGTCGCCGGATGCCTTCCGCTGGTGCTGCAGATCCCGGTCTTCTACGCCCTGTACAAGGTGCTGACCGTGACCATCGAAATGCGTCACCAGCCGTTCCTGGGCTTCATCCATGACCTGTCGGCGCGCGATCCGTCGTCGATCTGGAACCTGTTCGGCCTGATCCCGTGGGATCCAGCGATGGCGCCGCTGATCGGCGGCCTGTTGGCTGGCCCGCTGCACCTGGGTCTGCTGGCGATCGCCTATGGCCTGACGATGTGGCTGCAGACGGCGATGAATCCGCCGGCGGCCGATCCGGTCCAGCGCCAGATCTTCCAGTTCATGCCGCTGCTGTTCACCTTCATCATGGCGCCGTTCGCGGCGGGCCTGCTGATCTACTGGGCCTGGTCCAACATCCTGACCATCCTGCAGCAGTATGTGATCATGCACCGCTACAAGGCCGAGAACCCGATCGACACCTTCTTCGCCCGGTTCAAGAAGTCACCGGCGTGATCGACGAGACCGAGTTCACGCCCGAGGACATCGAGGCGGCGCGCGTCCTGTTCGCGCGGCCTGCGACCTTCGTCATGGGCGCGGCCAAGATCGAGCAACTGCCCGACCCCGACCTGCCCGAGATCGCCTTCGCCGGGCGTTCGAACGTGGGCAAGTCCAGCCTGATCAACGGGCTGGTGGGCATGCACAAGCTGGCCCGCGCCTCGAACGAGCCGGGCCGCACGCGCGAGGTCAACTTCTTCGATCTGGACGGCCGGATGCGTCTGGTCGACCTGCCCGGCTATGGCTGGGCCAAGGCGTCCAAGACCACGGTCAAGAAGTTCCAGGATCTGGGCCGCGACTATCTGCGCGGCCGGGTGACGCTGAAGCGGGTCTATCTGCTGATCGACAGCCGCCATGGGCTGAAGTCGGTGGATACCGAGGCGCTGGATGCGCTCGATCTGGCCGCCGTCAGCTATCAGATCGTCCTGACCAAGGCCGACAAGCTGAAGAAGGGCGAGGGCGAGGCCGTGCAGGCCGCAACCCTGAAGGCCATCTCCAAACGCCCCGCCGCCTTCCCGGTGGTGGCCCTGACGTCGTCGGAAAAGGGTCTCGGTCTGCCCGAACTGCGCGCCGAGATCATGCGCACGACGGGCGCCACGCTGGACTAGCGGCCCTCATCGTCGGGTCACACCCGAGCATGACGGCAAAAAGAAAAGGCCCGGAGATCGCTCTCCGGGCCTTCATCGTTGTGGTCTGTCGTCGCCCTATTGGGCGGCGGGGGCCGCCGCGCGGACCTCGACAGGGATGCCCAAGGCGTCCAGTTGCGGCTTGACCACCGAGGCGTCGCCGACCACGACCCAGACGAACTTGGACGGGTCGATGGCGGCCTTGGCGGCGGCGTCCAGCTGGGCTGCGGTCAGGGCGTTGGTGCGCGCCGCGATGGTTTCCGGATAGTCGTCCGGACGGCCCAGCAGGGCGTTGGAGCGCATGGCGCCCAGGACGGCGGCCGAGGTCTCGTAGCTGCCGGCCAGACGGCGGGTGTTGCCGTTGATCGTGCGTTGCAGCTCCTCGGGCGTCACGCCCTTGCCGCCCGACAGGAAGTCGTTGAACTGCTGGTTCAGGGCTTCGATGGCCGGGCCGGTCTTGTCGGCCTGGACCGGGGCGGTGACCAGATAGGGCACGCGCCCGGCGAACGGATTGACCGAGGCGTTGACGCCGTAGGACCAGCTCTTGGTCTCACGCAGGTCCGAGTTGATGCGCGACAGGAAGTCGTTGCCGAGCACATTGTTCGCCGCGTTCAGCACCAACAGGTCGTCGGTGCCCGACAGGCCCAGGACCTCGCCGCCCATGATGTAGGACTGGGGCGATTGCGGACGGTCGATCAGCACGATCTTGGGCGTCGCGGCCGGGATCGGGGCCGAGAAGTCCTTGACGGCCTTGGCCGATGCGGGCGGGACCCATTGACCGAAGGCGCTGTCCAGGATCGGCGTCAGCTCGGCCAGGGGCCGGTCGGAGACGACGAACAGCTTGGCGTTGTCCGGGCGGATCCACTTGGCGTAGTCGGCGCGGATGTCGGCGTCGGTGATCGCCTTGACGCTGGCCTCGTCGCCGTTGCCGCTGAACGGACGGCCGTAGGGGCTGTTGGGCCCATACATCAGTTCCGGCAGGGCGCGGCTGGCCAGAGCGGCCGGCTGGGTGCGCTCGGCGGCGATGCGAGACAGGCGGGTGGCGCGAAGGCGCTCCAGCTCGGCCGCGGCGAAGGCGGGATTGCGCACCACCTCGGCCATCAGATCCACCGAAGGCTTCAGGTTCGGCGTCACCGCCGACAGTTGGACCACCGAACTGTCCATCGTCGCGCCGGTGGTGATGCTGGCGCCCAGGGCTTCCTGCGCCTCTGCCAGCTGCGTGGCGTTCAGGGTGCGGGTGCCCTCGTCCATCAGGTCCAGCATCAGGGTCTGCAGACCCAGTTTGGACCGGTCGTCGGCGGCCAGGCCGGCGTCGAAGTCGAGCGCGATCTTCGTCGTCGGGGTGGCGTCGCGCTGGGCGTAGATCACCTCCATGCCGTTCGACAGTCGGGTGCGCTCGACGGCCGGGAAGTCGACGTTGGCGACCTGACCGATCTCGGGCCTGGGCATGCGCGGCTTGCGCTCGATTTCCGGCGCCGGGGTGCGGTTGGCGCCGGACGGCGCGGCGGCCGCCTCCTGATAGGCTTCGCGCTGGCCGGGCAGGGTGGTCAGCGTATAGGCCGGACGGGTCAGCCACTTCTGCATCGCCGCCTTGACCTGGGCAGGCGTGACGGCGGCGTAGGCGGCCAGCTGCTTCTTGTAGAATTCCGGATCGCCGGCATAGAGCTGGCCTTCGGCGAGCGCCGTGGCCTTGCCGCCGAAGCCGCCGACCTGTTCCAGGCCCTGGATGCGGCGCGAGGCGTATTGGGTGACGACGCGGTTGATCTCGTCCTGCGTCGGGCCGTTCGCGATCAGGCCGTTCAGGATTTCACGCATCCGCGCCTCGACGGCGGCGGGGTCTTCGCCCGGCTTGATCGTGGCGCTCATCTCGAAGATGCCGACGCGATGGAAGGCGCTGTTGCCGGCGCTGGCCGAGACGGCGGTCTGCTCGCCGCGCACCAGTTCATTGTCCAGGCGCGAGGAGGCCAGGCCGCCTAGGACCGAGGCGGCGACGCTGAGCGGCACCGAATCCGGGTCCAGCATGCCCGGCACGGCCCAGCTGACTTCGACCTGGGCGTTCGAGACGCGGTCGTGGGTGGTTTCGCTGAGCGGGGCGGACAGGGTCGGGACCGGGGCCTGGGCGGGATTGTTCACCGGACCCTTGGCGATCGGGCCGAAGTATTTGTCGGTCAGTTCACGCGCCTTGGCGGGGGTGATGTCGCCGGCCAGCACAAGAACCGCGTTGTTGGGGCCGTAGTTGGAAGTGAACCAGTCGCGCACCGTCTGCATCGAGGCGGCGTCCAGGTCGGCCATCGAGCCGATGGTCGAGTGGCGATAGGGGTGGCCTTCGGGGAACAGGGCTTCCAGCTGCTTGTACTGGTTCAGGCCATAGGGCTGGTTGTCGCCCTGACGCTTTTCGTTCTGGACGACGCCGCGTTGCAGATCGAGCGTCTCCTGGCTGATGGCGCCCAGCATGTAGCCCATGCGGTCGCTTTCCATGAACAGGGCCTGTTCCAGCGCCGGGGTCGGGACCGTCTCGAAATAGTTGGTGCGGTCGAAATAGGTGGTCCCGTTCATGTCGGTCGCGCCCATGTTGCGCATCGGCGTGAAATAGCTACCGGCCGCATTTTCCGAGCCGCCGAACATCAGGTGTTCGAACAGGTGGGCGAAGCCGGTCTTGCCGGCCGGCTCGTCCTTGGAGCCGACATTGTACCAGACGGAGACGGCGACGACGGGGGCCTTGTGGTCCTCGTGAACCAGGACGGTCAGGCCGTTGTCGAGGGTGAGCTTGGTGTAGGGGATGTCGACTTCGTTGATCAGCTGCGACACCGGCGCGGCCTGGACGGCGGGTGCGGCGGCCTGACCCCTGGCCTGGGCGGCAGGTGCGGCGGCCACGGAGGCCCAGACGGGCGTTGAAACCGCCAGAAGGGCGGCGGCGGCGACGAGAGAGCCAGTGCGGCGCATGCGATATCCTCGGGATTGCAGTTGGAGGGGACCATAACGCCGGTCTGCCGCCTGGCAACGCGACCAAATGGAACATGACGAAAGGTTCATGTTCTCCCCCGCGCGACCCGGAAAAGGTTGCATCGCCGGACCCCCGGTCTTATGCGCGCGTCAACTCCCCGACTGACCGCCCCTTGCTGAAAGAGCCGCCATGTCCGCCCCCGCCGACAAGCCCGTCAAGAAAGTCGTCCTCGCCTATTCGGGCGGGCTGGACACCTCGATCATCCTGAAGTGGCTCCAGACCGAATATAACGCCGAGGTCGTAACCTTCACCGCCGACCTGGGCCAGGGCGAGGAGCTTGGCCCGGCGCGCGAGAAGGCCCTGAAGCTGGGCATCAAGCCCGAGAACATCTTCATCGACGACCTGCGCGAAGAGTTCGTGCGCGACTTCGTCTTCCCCATGTTCCGCGCCAACGCCCAGTATGAAGGCGACTATTTGCTGGGCACCTCCATCGCCCGGCCGCTGATCTCCAAGCGCCAGATCGAGATCGCGCGTCAGGTCGGCGCCGACGCCGTCTGTCACGGCGCCACCGGCAAGGGCAATGACCAGGTCCGGTTCGAGCTGGGCTACTATGCGCTCGAGCCCGACATCCGCGTCATTGCGCCGTGGCGCGAATGGGAGTTCCGCAGCCGCGAGGCCCTGCTGGACTTCGCCGAGAAGAACCAGATCCCCATCGCCAAGGACAAGCGCGGCGAGGCGCCCTTCAGCGTCGACGCCAACCTTCTGCACTCCTCGTCCGAGGGCAAGGTGCTGGAAGACCCGGCGGTCGAGGCCCCCGAGTTCGTCCACCAGCGCACCATCTCGCCCGAGGACGCGCCCGACGTGGCGACCGTCATCGAGATCGGTTTCGAAAAGGGCGACGCCGTCTCGATCAACGGCGAGGCCATGTCGCCCGCCACGATCCTGACCGCCCTGAACCAGTACGGCCACGACAACGGCATCGGCCGTCTGGACCTGGTCGAGAACCGTTTCGTCGGCATGAAGTCGCGCGGCGTCTATGAGACCCCCGGCGGGACCATCCTGATCGCGGCTCACCGCGGCATCGAAAGCATCACCCTGGACGGCGGCTCCATGCACCTGAAGGACCAGCTGATGCCGAAATACGCCGAGCTGATCTACAACGGCTTCTGGTTCTCGCCCGAGCGCGAGATGCTGCAGGCGGCCATCGACAAGAGCCAGGAAAACGTCTCCGGCACGGTCAAGGTCAAGCTGTACAAGGGCAATGTCTCGGTCATCGGCCGTGAAAGCCCCAACAGCCTGTACGATCAGGACCTGGTGACCTTCGAAGAAGGTGTCCAGGCCTATGACCACAAGGACGCGGCCGGCTTCATCAAGCTGAACGGCCTTCGCCTGCGCGTCCTGGCCAAGCGCGACGCACGCAAGAGCTAGGGCGTCTTGTCCGACCGGGCGATCCTGAGGATCGCCCGGTTTCGGTCGTCCGTGACCCAGATCGATCCGTCGGCGGCGACGGCCAGCACGACCGGCGCGCCGCGCGGCTGGCGGCCGGCGACCGTGTCCCAGCCCGGCGTCAGCACCTTGCCGCGTAGGCTGGGCGCGCCGGCGGGATAGGACAGGCCGCCGCGCGGATAGACGGCGTAGCGACCGCCGATATCGGTCAGGGGGCGGCCCTCGCCATCCGTCTCGGCCGCCACGATCCGGCCGCCCGCGCGACGATAGCCGTGCCAGCTCATCAGCAGCCGGCCGCGCAGTTCGGGGAACATCGCCCCGTCGTAATAGATCAGGTCCAGCGGCGCGGCGTGGGGCGGCAGCAGGGCGACCGGGCGGTTGCGCTGGCTGCATCGCGCCTGGGCCGCGCCCCAGCCCGGCAGGGGCGTCGCCAGATCGACGCAATAGGGCCAGCCGTAATGGGCGCCCTGACGCAGGACATTGATCTCGTCATAGGGATGGTCGGGCGTGGTCAGGTCGACGGAGTTCTCGCCTTGCAGGATCGTGCCCGACGGGTGCCGCACGAGGGCGATGGAGTTGCGCAGGCCCGAGGCGAAGACGGTGCCAGCCTCGGCCCAGCGGCCGTTTCCCAGATAGGCGTGACGCCGCACCTGGGCTGTCGCCGCGCTGTCGATGCAGGCCCCCGCCGCATTGGCGCGCGCTCTGCCCCGCGCATCCACACAGCGGTCGCTGGGCGCGCCGACATTGACCAGCAGGCCGCCGTTGGCGTCGAAGACGAAGCTGGACAGGGGGTGGCGGTTCGCGTGCAGTCGGTTGTCGGGCAGGTCGCCGATCACGGTGCGCACCGTCGCCGCTGGATCGGCCGCGTCGGGGTCCAGCATCAGGATGCGGTTCATCTCGGACACATAGATGCGCCCGTCCGGCCCGCGCGCCGCCGTGTGCGGCATGTTCAGTCCCTGGGCCAGCCGTCGCCAGCGCGGCGCACCGTCGGCGCCGAACGACAGCCGCCAGATCGCGCCATTGCCCGGATACCAGTTGCCGAGATCCGTCACCAACCAGTCGCCGTTGGGTAGCGCCAGCAGGCCGCGCGGCATTCGCGGTCCCTCGGCCCCCGCGCCCTGCCAGACCAGGCCCAGGCAATAGCTGGGCGCCGTGCGCACGGTGGTCATAGGACGGCCGCCGCAGTCGCCGTCGGTCGCATAGGCGCCTTGGGCCGCCCTGGCGCTAACAGGGGCGGCGACGAGGAGGGCGAGCAGGGCCAGAAGGCGGACGGTCTTCATGACGCCAGAAGTCCCGACGGACGGCCCAAGATCAAGCCGTAGTTCAAGTTGTCGGGGCGTCAGATCAGGCCCTGCTCGCGCGCCGCCGCAGTCAGGCCGTCGCGAAACTCCGGCGCGGCCAAGGCGATCAGGGCGCGGGCGCGCTCGCTGGACGATTTGCCCTTCAGATTGGCCCAGCCGTGTTCTGTGGCGACGATGTGGGTGTCGTTGCGTGGCGTGGTGACCGGCCCGTCCAGACGGGCGACGATGCGAGAGGCCGTCCCCTTCGCCGCCGTGGAATGACAGGCGATGATAGACTTGCCGCCCTCCGATCCATAGGCGCCGCGCACGAAATCCAGTTGGCCCCCGGCGGCCGTGAACTGACGCCCGTTCAGGAACTCCGAGCAGCAGGCGCCTGTCAGATCGACCTGAAGCGTGGCGTTGACCGAGATCATCTTCGCATTGCGCGCGATCACGGCGGGATCGTTCACATAGGAGACCGGATGGGCCTCCATGCCGCGATTGCCGTCCAGAAATTCGTAGGTGTTGAGGTCGCCCATCGAGAAGGCGAAGACGCCCACGCCCGGATGCAGGGTCTTGCGGGCATGGCTCGCCACGCCGGCCTGCATCAGCTCGACCAGGCCGGGCGTCAGCATCTCGGTGTGAACGCCCAGATCGCGGTGGTCCATCAGGGCGTCGCAGACGGCGTTGGGCAGGGCGCCGATCCCCATCTGCAGCGTCGCCCCGTCCTCGACCAGGCCGGCGATGATCCGCCCGATGGCCAGGTCCGCCGGCTGAGGCTCGGCGCGCGGCACGACCAGCAGGGGCGCGGCATGTTCGACGATGCCGGCGACCTGGGACACATGGACGGTGCAGTCGCCGAACACGCGCGGCATGTGCGGATTAACCTCGACGATCATGGTCTTCGCCGTCTGCGACACCGGCTTGGCGTAGTCGGTGTTGGTGCCGAAGGAGAAGAAGCCGTCCGCATCCATCGGCGATACGGTGCAGATCAGCGCATCCACCTTGACCTCGTCGCACAACAGGCGGGGCGACTGCTGAAAGCCCGTGGGGATGAACTGCACGGGGTTGGGTCGGCCCTCCTCGTGCGCGCGCTGTTCCAGTCGGCGTTCGATGGCGCTGTGGAACAGACTCCAAGGGCGGATCCGGTCCATCAGCTCATAGCGCAGCACCGTGTCCCCCGCGATGGCGGTGGAGAGCAGGTAATAGAGGTTCACATCCTCGACCTCGCCGCGCTCGGCCCGGTCCGCCAGGGCCTTTAACAGGGCGGGCGGCTGGGACACGCCAAGGCCCATGGCGACCTTGGCGCCCGAGACGATCAGGGCGGCGGCCTGATCGGGGTTCTTCAGGCGTTCGGCGTAGAGGGCGGCGTGGTTCATGGCGTGCGTTTGCGTCATGTCGCCAGACTAGCCTGCCGCGAGGCGGATCGCGGGCTTAGACTTTGGTCGGGTCGGGCGCGGCTTCGATCGGGGAGGCTTCGTCCTGCAGCGCCGCGCGATGACGCTTCTGCCAGCGCGCCACCCCATAGGCGACCAGCCACAGGGCCATGGCCCAGGCCGCGCCGACCGCCCAGCCGGCGAAGACGTCGGTCGCCCAGTGGGCGCCCAGATAGATGCGCGTCAGCCCGACCAGCAGAGCCAGCAGAATGCCGACGCCCAGGACGAAGACCTTGAACCGCTCGCGCGGGAAGGCGCGGGTCAGCATGACGGCGACGCTGAGATAGAAGACGGTGGACAAGAGGGCGTGGCCGGAGGGGAAGCTGGCATTGATCGTCTCCACCGCCTGCATGGCCGCAGGGGGCCGGGCGCGCTCGAACACGGCCTTCAGACCTTCCGAGAGCGCGACGCCGCCGGCCAAGCCGATGACCAGCAGCAGGGACGACAGCCATTTCCGTTGGCTCAGCAGGAAAACGATCACGATCAGGGCGAACAGACCCAGCACCGAGATGCCGCCCAGCGAGGTGATGTCCGCCGCCGCCTCCTTCAGCCACCACGGCCCCCACGGTCGGCCAGGATCGTCGGCATAGGGCCGCATCAGCGCCAGGACATGAAGATCGAAGGCCTGGTCCTCGCCCTCGGTCATCTCATCGGCGAGACCGGCGAAGGTCAGAACACCGCCGGCGACGACCAGCAGGGCCAGAAGCGCGGCGATCTCCGTGCGGGCGACCGTCAGGGCGCGTATCAAAAAGGCGCGTACGTCAGAAAGCGTCATGGGCGAGCCAACGGCCAAGCTGAGCAGTCGTTCCGATCACGCGTTCGTGATCATGCAGTCGTGGGCGCGTAAAACGGACGTGCTGGCTTGCGTGCTGGCTTTTCCCCAGGCGGCTGGGACTTGTCCGACCGATTCGCCCACAATGGTCGGCGTCAACCCGTTGACGGGTCATTAGGCATATGCGCCCTATATGTGGGCTCGGGGAGCGCAGAGGCCACAAGATGATGTGGTCGCGGCGCGGGCGGCTCAAACGATTTTTTGTTCAGGACGCAGATGACCATGGCTGGCGGCGAGGCATTGAAGACGACGGAATTCCAAGGCGTTGCGGCGACGCCGACGCCGGAGCGCCCCCACCTGACCGTGGTCAAATCGGTCCAGGTCGACCGCTCGCGCGACGATCTGCTGACCGACTTCGGCAAGAAGACGCTGGAAGATCGCTATCTGCTGCCGGGCGAAAGCTATCAGGACATGTTCGCGCGGGTCTCGACCGCCTTCTCGGACGACGCCGAACACGCCCAGCGCCTGTATGACTATATGAGCCGCCTGTGGTTCATGCCGGCGACCCCGGTCCTGTCGAACGGCGGCGCGGATCGCGGCCTGCCCATCTCCTGCTTCCTGAACGCGGTGGGCGACAGCCTGGACGGCATCCAGAACGTCTGGAACGAGAACGTGGCCCTGGCCTCCAACGGCGGCGGCATCGGCACCTATTGGGGCGGCGTCCGCTCCATCGGCGAAAAGGTGAAGGGCGCGGGCAAAACGTCGGGCATCATCCCCTTCATCCGCGTGATGGACAGCCTGACGCTGGCGATCAGCCAGGGTTCGCTGCGCCGCGGCTCGGCCGCCGTCTATCTGGACATCCACCACCCGGAAATCGAAGAGTTCCTGGAAATCCGCAAACCGTCGGGCGACTTCAATCGCAAGTCCCTGAACCTGCACCACGGGATCAACGTCACCGATGAGTTCATGGAGGCGGTCAAGGTCGGCGGAACCTTCGATCTGAAGTCGCCCAAGGACGGCGCGGTCATGAAGACCGTCGACGCGCGTTCGCTGTGGACCAAGCTGCTCGACATCCGCATGCAGACCGGCGAGCCCTATCTGATCTTCTCGGACACGGTGAACCGCCAGATGGCGCCGCACCAGCGCGACCTGGGCCTGAAGGTCAAACAGTCGAACCTGTGCGCCGAGATCATGCTGCACACCGGCCGCGACCACCTGGGCGTGGACCGGACCGCTGTCTGCTGCCTGTCATCGGTGAACGCCGAGACCTTCCTGGAATGGCGCGAGGAGCCGCGCTTCGTCGAGGACCTGATGCGGTTCCTGGACAATGTGCTGGAGGACTTCATCCGCCGCGCCCCGCCCGCCATGGCCGCCGCCGTCTATTCGGCCAAGCGCGAGCGTTCGGTGGGTCTGGGCCTGATGGGCTTCCACTCCTTCCTGCAGGGGCAGGGCGTCGCCTTCGAAAGCGCCATGGCCAAGTCGTGGAACATGCGCCTGTTCAAACATCTGCGTCGCGAGGCCGACAAGGCCAGCCGCCTGCTGGCCGAGGAGAAGGGCCCCTGCCTGGACGCCGAGGAACGCGGCGTGATGGAGCGGTTCAGCCACAAGCTGGCCATCGCCCCGACCGCCTCGATCAGCATCATCTGCGGCGGCACCTCGGCCGGCATCGAGCCGATCCCGGCCAATATCTACACCCACAAGACCCTGTCGGGCTCGTTCGCGGTCAAGAACCCCTATCTGGAGCGGCTGCTCGACGAAAAGGGCATCAACACCGAGGCGGTGTGGAGCTCCATCCTGGAGAACGAAGGTTCGGTCCAGCACCTCGACGCCCTGAACGAGGACGAGAAGGGCGTGTTCAAGACCGCCTTCGAACTGGACCAGCGCTGGGTGATCGAACTGGCCGCCGACCGCGCGCCGGAAATCTGCCAGGCCCAGTCGCTGAACCTGTTCATCCCCGGCGACGTGAACAAATGGGACCTGCACATGCTGCACTGGTCCGCTTGGGAACGCGGCGTGAAATCGCTCTACTATCTACGCTCCAAGTCGGTGCAGCGCGCCGCCTTCGCAGGCGCCGAGGACAAGGCCGAAGAGGTGATCGATCCCAATCAGCCGGATCTCTTCTCCCTGCCCAAGACCGACTACGACGAGTGCCTGGCCTGCCAATAAGGCCATCTGCACCAAACGACCCGAAGGGCTCCGCGACAGCGGGGCCCTTTTTCGTTCGGGAACCGCTGCTGGTCGTCCTCGTTCAAAAGCGACGAAACCATGACCAAAAGCCGTTGGACTCTTGCGCCTGAGGGTTGCAGTGTGTGTCCAGCGGATCAGTGGGGAGACCGGATGCAACTGAAGGCCTGTATTGTCGGCTTGGGGGGCGTGTTGGCGATGGCCGGCGCGAGCGCCGCCTGCGCACAGACCTTTGCCCCCAACGCCTTCGACAACTCGCCCGATGTCGAGGCGCGGTTGACCGAACAGACAAGTTTCCGCGTAGCACCTGACGCCAGGTTCGGAGCCCAGATCGAAATCCCGACCGCCTTCCGTCCCGACGACCGATCCGGCCTTTCCGCCAGCACGCGCAACGACGTCTGGATCGATCGCACCGACTTCACCGACCGGGTGACGCTGGAGACGGCCGGCCGTCTGCGCCGCGCCGATGGCTCGCCCCTGCCGGTGACGCCCGTCGATCGGGCCGAGCTGGACCCCGACGCCTATGACCTGCGTTATGTGCGCGGTTTCCACGGCGCGCGCGGCCATACCGCCTCGGGCCTGGAAGTCAGCCTGACGCCCCACGCGGGCCTGGGCGTCGGCAGCGAAGGCCGTTCGGCCGAGGCGGGCGTCACGCTGAAGATCGGCGAGGGACTGGACCGTCTGGCCCCCAACGGCCGCGAGCGGTTCGGCGAGCGGCCGCGCTGGTATCTGTATGCCGCCGGATCCGGCCGAGCGGTCGGCTACAATTTCGCCCGCACGCGCGACGGCGACTACGCTCGCTCCGGCTACACCCAGGACAAGGGCAGCTTCCTGGGCGACGCCTCGATTGGGGTGGCCTATCGCAAGGGCGACATGCAGACCTCGTTCGGCGTCGTCTATCGCGAAATCGACGCCGGCAAGGGTCTGCGCGGCATGAACGGCCTGGACACCGACGTGAGCGAAGGCCTGCTGGCCTTCCAGCTGTCGATCCGTCCCGGCCGCTGAGCCTTTAGCGAACCTCCGAGACCGCCACGCCCTCGCGACGCGGATCAGCCCCGCCGTCCCAGCGACCGTTCCGCCACATCGCGCCGTGCAGACCCGAGGTCTCGGTGGCGTTGGGCTTCAGGGCCATGCCCGCCGCCGCCAGGGCGTCGCGGATATCCGGCGCGATCAGGTCGGTGTCGGCCCCGACTATCTCGCCCCGCACCACCAGGTTGGGCAGGGCGATCGCCTGCTGCATCGACAGGCCCCAGTCCATCGTCCCGACCAGAGCCTTGGCGACATAGGCCAGGATGCTGGACCCGCCAGGCGAGCCGATGGCGCCGACCAACCGTCCCTGACGATCCAGGATCAGCACTGGCGTCATCGACGAGCGCGGCCGCTTGCCCGCCGCCACCGCATTGGCGGCCGGATGTCCGTCCTCCTGCGGCGTGAAGGAGAAATCGGTCAGCTGATTGTTCAGGAAGAAGCCGTCGACCATCCGCCCATTGCCGAAGATGCTCTCGACCGTCGTGGTCATGCTGACCGCATTGCCCCACGCGTCCACCACGACCATGTGCGAGGTGCCGCCCGGCTCGGCCGTCTGGTCGGCCCCGCGCGGCGGCGATCCCGTCGGGGCGCCGGCCTCGACCGGCCCGTTCACCTGCGGGGCTAGGGCCGCGCGAGACGCGACATAGTCGGGATCCAGCAGACCGGCGATCGGCACGCCGACGAAGTCGTTGTCGCCGATATAGCGGTCCCGATCGGCATACATCAGCCGCTGCAACCGCCCGAACGCGACCCAGGCCTCAGGGCTCCTGGCCCCCTTGTCCAAATCGGGCGTTTCCTCGGCCATGGCGAGGAACTGCAGCAACGCCACCCCGCTGGATGGCGGCGGCGGCACGCAGATCACATAGGCCTGATACGGCCGGCAAAGGGCGTCGCGGCGCAAGGGCCGATAGCCGGCGATGTCCGCCTCGGTCAGACCGCCGGGACGCGGCCCTTCGCGAACCGCCGCTGCGATGTCACGCCCGATCGCCCCGCCATAAAAGACGCCCGGCCCCTGCTGCGCCAGTCGCGCGACCGTGTCGGCGTAGGCGGGGTTCTTCAGCGTATCGCCCGCCTGATACCGCGTACCGTCCGGCTTGGTGAAATAGGCGCTGGCCCACCGCGTCCGCGCTTGCGGACTGCGTCCATTGATCATGCCGGCCAGACGCGGGCTGACCGTGAACCCGTCGCGCGCCAGTCGCTCGGCGTCCCCGAACAGATCACGCCAGGCCAGCTTGCCATGATCCTTCTGCGCCATCGCCAGCATGGCCACCGCCCCCGGCGCTCCGGTCGAGCGGCCGGACAACACGGCGTCGACGAAGGGCAGGGGCTTGCCGTCTTCGTAGAACAGTTCGGGCGTCGCCGAAGCCGGCGCCGTCTCGCGCCCGTCATAGGCCGTGACGGTCCCGGTCTCGGCGTCATAGCTCATCAGGAAGGCCCCGCCTCCCAGGCCCGACGACTGCGGCTCCACCAGACCCAGCACCGCCTGGATCGCCACCGCGGCGTCCACGGCTGATCCCCCGCGCCGCAACACGGTCATCCCCGCCTCGACCGCCAGCGGATTCGCCGCCGCGACGAACGGCCCCCGAGCGGGCGATGCGGCAGTCGATGCTGACACGGCCTGCGGCGATGCTGTCGCCGGCGAGGACGCGCTGTGGAGGTCTGTCGCGGTCTGGCATCCCGCCATGAGGACGGGGATCAGCACAGCGGCGATCTGACGACGGAATGAACGCATGGAAGATCCGAAAGCAGGAGAGCGTCAGACAGGCCTAAGCCGTCGCAGCCGCCACGCCAACCGCTTCAGACGCAGAAACTGCATTCCCCCGCTTGCGTCCGCCCGATCCACCGGCTAAAGACCCGCCCTCGCCGCAAGGCAGCCGCACCCGTAGCTCAGCTGGATAGAGCATCAGACTACGAATCTGAGGGTCGGGCGTTCGAATCGCTCCGGGTGCGCCACTTGCTTTCTCTTTTGAAAGCAACTTCTTAGCTCTGAAGCGAGCTCCCTGAAATTCCGAACCGCCCGGCCGTTTTTACAGTGGTTTTACAGTCTTTTTTACAGGGCTATCGTCGCGCCGATTTCCGATGCGCTCAGGCGTCTTTTTTCGACATCGCGCGCACAGACTGATCGATCCGGTCCTGAGCCGCGTCCGCGAGGCGGCGGCGGCTCGCTTGGCGACGATAAATCCGCGCCGCCCTATCGGTCGCGTGTTCAAGATGGCTCATGATTTCGGCGTCGGAGCCGCCCGACTCGGCGATCTCGTTGCCGCGCGCATGTCGCAGGCCGTGAATGTCGAGCGGGCAAGTGGTCTCGCCTTTGGCGTTGAAGCCGGCTCGGACCTTCCCTGCTTTTGCTAAACTCAGCAAAACTCGATCGAGCGACTGGTTCAGCCCGCGTTCGCGGAAAGGCTGTCCCCGATCATTGTAGGCGACTGTAGGGCCGCGATTCGGCGTGCTGTCGATCAAGGCTGTAAGGCGCGGATCCTCCCGCTTGTCGCAGGCCACCTTCCGCTTCTCTGTGAGCCATAGAAGGCGGATGTGCTCAGAGCCGTCCGCAGCGCGTGTAGGCACGCGAGCGGAGAGGGGGAGGGCGCAGATCGTCTGGCGCCTGAATCCGGCGTACCGGCCAAGAGCGACCGCCCTCGCTAGCCCGGGAAGGCCCCGCCTGAGGCACTCCTCGAGCACTGCGGACACTTCGTCGTCCATCCAGGTCGGATGCGGCTCGCCGAGGACGTGAGGGCGTTTGACCTTCGCCAGCTTCAGAAAGGGGTCGCCGGAGATGCGGTCGTCGGTCTGATCGTCGATCGCGGGCGACAGGGCGTTCTTCAGCACCTGCATTCGATTGTTCGCCGCCCGGTGTCCGCGTGGCGCCCAGTGGTCTCTCAGTTCTCGTAACAAAGACTGGGACACATCTGAGAGTAGGACGTCGCCAAGATCCGCGACCATCTCGTCGATGTAGTCCTGGTAGGCGCGCTGTGTGGAGCGCGCTTTAGAGAGGAACTCGGCCGACTTGTTATAGGCGGACAGCATGCCGCCGATCGTATTAGGGCGAGGGGTCTTTGCAGCGGTCTCGGCCATCGCCAGACGGCGAAGGATGGCGGCGACCTCCGCGCGCAACGCCTCGGAGCCATCGGGTGACAAGAGGGGGCCTTCACGATAGGCGCCCTTTCGAAAGTAAAGATAGGTCTGGCCGTTGCGACGGTTGCGTTGGATGTATCGAATTGGCGCGCTGGGCTTGTCCGTCACGGCCGACGCCCCTCAGTTCGTGCTCTGACTCTCTCAAGGGCGTCTTCTGCGCGGCTCCTGCTCTGCAGGCCATCCTGTAAGTCCGGTGCTGATGCCGGCGCATGGATTTCGCCGCGCTGGGGGAGGGTTTCCAGCCACGCGTCGATGTCCGTGCGTCGGTAAAGGATGCGTCGTGCCCCAAGGTCGAGCGGACGGACGGTGAGGATACCTCCGAGCACCTCCTTGCTCATGCCGGTATAGGCCGACAGCACATCCTGGCTGAGGAGAGCTGGCCAGGCGTCAGGTATGTATTTGGGATCGCTCGGTGACCGCCGCTGAACAATCCGTTCATGAGCATTGTGCCTGCGCTGCTCCGGAAGCCAGGGGCTGGCGGCCCTGACCCGTCCGTCAGCCTGCCGTTCAATCCTAATCGAGCGGCTGGCCAGCGCGCGAAGGCGGTCGGCCTCTGCGGTCCTAGAACACTCCTGTGTGGGAAGCCTGATGGGCGAACCCATAACGATCTGCCTTGTGCTGGCGGCGTCGCATCGTCGAGCCGGGCGATCAGTTATTGTCCCTAGATCGCCAAATCAAGCATGAAAGTTGTCGAATGACTCAGGTCTCGTCCCTAGGGGCGTGTCCCTTGATGTTCCTCTGACTTCAAGGCGGGCGGAATGTTTTTGGGTTTGCTCGAGAATTCGGCCAAAACCCGGGCCAGAGACGTCAAGCGCTATTTTCGACAATAAAAACAGCATATTATGGCCTTGCGTTTCAGGGCGAAATCCATTTTGCTGAGGAAATTAAGCACAGGGACTTAACAGATGACGTTGAGGAATACCTCGCTCAATGCCCGTGAGGCATTCGAGAGAGCGGAAATCAGGAAGGGTCAAATCGTGCTACGAGGCGCTGCTTCTCTCGTGCGGTCGAAGGCCATTAAGCCGATCGATCTCATTCGAGAAATCGTCGATGCCGAGCCATTTACGCTGAACAACGCAATCGTTGAGCGCGTGCTCTATCTCATGGTGGAAGTGATTGTGGGGGCTGGCGTCGGCGGTGCGAGGGTAACGGTGCCGGAACTAGGCACATTCGATGCCACCTGCGTCGACGGAAGCATGGCGTTTCATTTCTCTGTTGAAAACCGGTGGATCGAGAGCGGGCGATGAAGCGCAAGCTGTTCGACCTGTGCGCCCAGCTTTGCGATGGCACCATCGAGCGCCGTAGCCGCTGGATCAGCGATGAATGGCTTAGTGCCGAGCTCGCGAAGGATTCAAGTCTGGATCGCTGGGTTGATCTGCCAAATGAGTTTCTGGAGCATGGGGTCACATATCCGCTGTCATATGAGCAGGAACACCCAACGGAGGATGGGAGTGGCAATACCTAAGAAAGGTCGAGGATCGACGCAGACTTGGGTTTGGCCATCCACAATCTCATCGATGGGAGGGTTGAAACGAGAACAAAATAAGAACATTGAGGCCCTATGGGAGAGAGGGATTACAGGGGCGACGAGACGACGGGCTTTCAAAGCCCGGCGCAGGATCACATTGAGGCCGTCCCCGATCTTGCCGAACTCTTGGAGTTACGGCGCCCCCAACGTTACGCGGTCAGGGTGAAGGGCGAAGGCTTGCGCGCCCGTGGCATCCACGGCGGCGACATCCTCGTGGTGAACTCGGATGCGGAGCCGGTCTCGGGCAAGGTCTGCGTGGCTTTCGTGCATGGCGATGTCTTGTTGGCCGTCCTGATCGAGAAGGACGGCGAATGGTGGCTTGAGCCAGCCAGTCAGCCCGCGCAGCAGATGGGTGAAGATACCGAAGTCTGGGCGATGATCGCCGCTCTGGTCAGGACCGACGTGTGAATGTTCGGCCTGATCGACGGCAACAACTTCTACGTCTCGTGCGAGCGGGCCTTTGACCCGACCCTGAACGGCAAGCCGGTAATCGTGCTGTCGAACAACGACGGCTGCGCCATCGCCAGATCGGCCGAGGCGAAAAAGCTCGGAATCAAGATGGGCGAGGTTTGGCACCTGTCGAAGCGCAAGCCGGAGTTCCGGGACGTGATCGCCAAATCCTCGAACTATGCGCTCCACGGCGATATGAGCCGGAGGGTCTACGAAGTGCTGACGGAGCGTTTCAACAGGGTCGAACCCTACTCGATAGACGAGATGTTCTTGGACCTGACGCAGTTCGCGAGGGTGGACTACTGCCGCCGGGTCCGCGACCGGGTGCGCCAGATCACGAAGATTCCAACCTGCATCGGCATTGGGCCGACAAAGACGCTGGCGAAGCTGGCGAACAAACACGCGAAGTCGGCGACCGGGGTGACGGATTTCAGCGACCTCGACACCCGACGCGAAGCCTTTGCGACCATGCCTATCGACGAGATTTGGGGCGTCGGCGGCGCCAGCCAACTGAAGCTCAACAACCTTGGCATCCACACAGTCGAGCAGTTCGCAGCGCTCCCAAGCGCGAGCGTTCGGAAACTCATGACGGTCACCGGCCAGCGAACCCATGCCGAACTGAACGGCGTATCCTGTATGCCCCTGACCTTGGCACCCAGCCAGCGCCAGACGGTCTCGGTGACACGGATGTTCGGACGGCCGGTCGAGACGTGGGAGGATATGCGGGAGGCACTGGCGGCCCACGCTTCACGCGCTGCGGAGAAGTGTCGAAAGCATGGGCTGGCCGCGACGGCGATGCAGGTGTTCTTTCACACCAACCCTCACGCCAAGGAGTCGTTCTTCAACGCCCAGCGCTCTTTTGACATCGAGGCGACGAACGACAGCTTCGCGCTGATCCGTCAGGCGGTGAGGGCAGGGCAGTCGATGTGGAAGTCCGGCCTAAGCTACGCCAAGTGCGGGGTGATCCTGCTGGACCTTCATGCGGTGGCGGATGCCCCGCGTGATCTTCTGCCGACTGTCGATCCGATCAAGTCCGAGAAGCTGATGACCGCACTTGATGCGGTGAATGCGAGGTTCGGTCGGGGAACGCTGCGGCCGGGGGGTATTCGTCCGAAGACGCCGTGGTCAACGCGTGCGAACAATCGGTCGCCACGCTACACGACGAGGTTCAGCGATCTGATGGAGGTTCAAGCCTGACGCTTGGCAAACTCTCGCACCATGGCGATGACAGCATCACGTTCAGGGTCGCGAAGCTGCACCCACAGCTTGAGAATAGCGCGTTCGGAAGGAGATCGTCCGTCTGGATCGGGGTCACCGTAAAGGTCTGCGACGCTGCATTGGAGAGCGTCGGCAACCTTTAGAAGGGTAGCGGCGGCGACGCGATTGACCCCACGCTCATACTTCTGAACTTGCTGGAATGTGACACCAATGGCCTTGCCCAGTTCCGCTTGTGTCAGCCCGAGGGCTGCTCGACGGTCCCGAATGATTCCACCGATCAGAACATCGACTTCTGTAGCTGTGCCGCTTGCCATGGTGTCGATATGCACAGACTTCACGGAAATCGTCGCTGAGAATTTCAGCGCGTTGATGAATCACAGGCCGCTAGCTCGCTTTGAAAGGCGTGTTCGTACGCGGCCGGCAGTGGCTTTAATACACCACAAAACAGCGGCCGCTTCGGGATCAAATTAGGAGTATGGCTTCATACGCCAGCGGTCTTCGCGATCCAGCGGCACGGCGTCCTCGGGTCGAATGATCGAAACATTCAAGAACATCACCATAGGGTCGAAGTGGCCCAGGCCGCAGAGAGGGCGCTCAACTGTCGTGGGTCTGATAGTGGAGTCTAGCCTCACTTTCCTGCGCAGCTAGTGCATGTGGATCTTGGCTGAATACGCATATTTTACGTAAGTGCACGGGGCATGTCGAATATTCGGCTTGACACGACGATCCATAAACTGGGCAAAAACCGAATTTTGTTGTCGATTGTCATTGACCGATGAAAATGATGATTGTAAAGGATCTTCCTATCGGAGAGCTACCTCTGATGCAGACTTAGTTGTTTGATGGAGGTAGCAATGGGTAATTTCGGATCGAAGAGCGCGTTCAATCAACCTGGCTTCGCATTTGCGCGAGATGAGGTTTGCCGTTGGCCCGACGGTTCAGCGCTTGGTTCATTCCAACTTGGGAACAATCGGCTCGAGTTGGATGATCTGGGTTGGGCCGTATTGGGGCTCATAAATGGCGTCGCTCGAGTCCGTGCAGACACAAAACATGAGGCATTGGCAAAGCTGATCGTCTGCTCGCGCGTCCAACGCGGGTGATTGGAATGTCCAATACTGACCAATCAAACTGTGGTGTGAGTGAGCGTGACGTTGCGCCACTATACGGCATGATCCTTCAACATCGCGATGATCTCGACGTAGCCGCTACAGTCAAAGACTGCGCCGAAGAAGTTCGGGCTCTCTTCCCTATCCTTGTGTCTATTGCGCGCTTAGTCGCAAAGAACGAGGCGAAGGCGTGCTTTAAAATAGCGGCTCTTTGCGAGCCCGAACACTGAAAACGTCAGTCCGGTATGGCCCCTGGGGCGCAGTGCGCGCGACTTCGTCGGCGACATTTTATTATTGAGAAGCACTATGAACGTAGGGTCATTCCCCCCTCGGGGATCTCTAGCTGTGGCCTATGGCCGGTTTTCAACAGACACCCAGAATCCGAGATCGGCCGACGATCAGATCGCGATGCTCTGCGAAATCGCAAGCAAGGCAGGCTGGCAAGTGGTCCGATCCGAAAAGGATGAGGGTGTAAGTGGATCTCAGAGTGATCGTGAGGGATTCATGCGAATAGCAGAGGCGGCTCACAATCGCGAATTCTCGGTGCTAATGGTCGAGGGGTTGGAGCGGCTGAGCCGCAATCGTGCCGATTTGTTTCAGTTGTACGACAATGTCCTGAAACCAAATGGCATCCGAATCTACGTGGCGCGTAGTAATTCGATCATGGACGATACGGCCATGATGCTCCTGGCGTGGAAGGCTGGCGAAGACCTAACCCAGTTAAAACAGCAAGTTCGTCGTGGTCAAAATGCGGTCATTACCGATGGTCGTTGACGTGACCCCCATTTCTCATCCAGCCATAACGAGAGTCCTTTGGTGATCTGAGCTGGGGTTGTCGGGGTTGGCAAGAGGCCGGTCAGCGCAGC
>NZ_JACHLJ010000005.1 GCF_014204545.1 Brevundimonas vesicularis | reverse complement strand
GATACTCTACCGTTTGCCGCGGGATGGAGCAGCCCGGTAGCTCGTCAGGCTCATAACCTGAAGGTCGTAGGTTCAAATCCTACTCCCGCACCCAGCTTCGTAGTAATTTCGCCGTCTTGGTTCACCAGGGCGGCGATTTTGCCTTGTAAGGCCAAGGCAGACTTACCTCGTTCTTCAAACGGCGTAACCACTACGTTTCAATCAACTTGCGCACCAAGTCCCGTGTCTCAGCCGCTCCCTCGCTGTCGCTGCGAGCCAAGGAGCGGGCAAGCCAGTCCACGACGGTCCTTTAATGCTCTGCCACGCGAGGGTGCAGGGCGACGACGGGTGCCGCGGGCGCTTTTGTCAACTCCAATTCAATCTGTGTTCTCCGCGCTTCCAGCCCGTCTAGACGATCCTTGACTGTAGCGCCGGTAAGCACTCCGTGGGCGATCTGGTCGTCCAAGCGTTCTGCACGGCGCTCCAAGTTCAGTGTTTAGTTTCGATCGAGCCTGTGTGATCGTACTTGCGTCGTTCTCTGCTGCAAGCCTCGCCTCTTCGACGGCGAGCGCCACGCGTTCCGGCGCTAGAAGTCGGTTCTTGATCGCGGCTAGGACGCGCGCCTCGATCTCGGCGCTCTCCATCCCTCGACCGTTTGTGCATGCCAGTTTTCCGCGGCCTCGTCTCCAGGAGCACATGAAGCGTTGGTCGGCACCGCTTCGGATCATCGGGCCGCCACAGACCCCGCAGCTCAGTTTTCCGCTCAGTAAGTGTCGGGGCCGCACGGCTCCACGAAGGGAGGGCGCCCGCAGTGGTAAGGTGTTTTCCGCGTAGCGATCCTGAACTTCCGCCTATAGTTCCTCAAAAAGGATCCGAATATGCGGCGCCTCGGTCCAAATAATTTCTTGAGGGTCCGCCGTTCGCGCCTGGCGCTTTCGTGTGCGCCTGTCCTTAACCCAGGTTTGACGACCAAAAACCAGGACGCCCCGATACAACTCGTTATGGATCACCCCATTGCCACGCTCGGCATTGCCGTTGATCGTCGATGCGTTCCAACCTCTCCCTCGTGGGCCGGGTATGCCACGCCTATTCAAATCGCTCACGATTGTCCAAGGGGATTGACCGGCGGCGTATCGCCGAAAGATTTCGCGGACGACTTCTGCTTCATCAGGATAGATATCGCGAGGGCCCCGGATCGGTTCGCCGATGGTGTCGACTTCTCGCCTGATTTTGTAGCCGTAGACACGGCCGCCTGTATGACGCCGGACCGGACGACGCCTTGAAGGCCGAGCCTTGTCTTTCGGCCAGTCTCGCGCAGTTGCGGGCGTTCATGGTGCCCATCAGCCTGATCTGAAGTTCAGATATATCGCCTTCGGAGACCGTGCGGATTTTGGCGCGTGGAACCGCAGGTCCTCGAAGAGGGGCCGCGACATCGGCCTGTGAAATAGAGAGGCGATCTACCGCTTCACCCGGCGTGTGAGCCGCGCGACATCGCGCACGGGGCGCGCCAGGCCGACGCGGATGGCCTCGGTCCGGTTGTCGATCCGTTCAAACCGCAGGTCGAGCCGCGACGCGCCAAGCCCCTGAGCCTCGAGCGCCTCGCTCAGGGCTTCGACCAGTTTGAGCGTGTAGCGGGCCAGGGTCTCGGGCGCGCCGATCGGCTCGGCGAAGACCCGCCGGACCTGGATCAGCTCCGGAGCGTCGATCGGGGTGATCGGTTCCTGGACGCGGCCGTAGGCCTGATCCAGGCGACGGATCAGTTCCGGCCCGAAGCGCAGGGCCAGAGGCGCGCGGGGCTTGGCCTCCAGTTCGCCTATGACGTCGATTCCCAGGCGTCCCAAGCCATCGACCATGTCGGCGGGCAGGCGCAAGGCGCGCAAGGGCAGGCGACAGATGGCAGGCCCCCCGCGCGCGACGACGATGGTCGGTTCGGCGAGGTTGCGGGCCAAGGCATGAGCGGCGCCCCAAGTGTCGGCGAGAGCGGCGTGGGCGCCCAGGCCGACAGCGGCGGTCTGGGCGATCAAATCCTCGAGCAGGCCCTCATCGCTGCCATAGCGGTGACCGGCCCCGGTGACGTCTAGCACCAGGCCGTCCGGCGGGTCGGCGGCCACGATCGGCGCATAGCGGCGCAGCGCCCAGAGGGCGAGCTGGTCCAGGGCGGCCGCATCCCCGGCGGGGTCGAAGGGATGGACGACGAGATCGGCGACCAGGGCCCGGGCCTGGGTCGCGGCCATGCCGGGACGCAGACGATGGGCGCGGGCGGCGGGGTCGGCGGCCAGCACCACGCGTTTGCGACCTTGGCGCCCGATCAGGACCATCGGCGTGTCAGGCGACGGCGCGTCGGGTCCAAGCCGGCGTCGCAGCCGATCGGTCGGCCAAGTGGGGAGGTAGAGCGAGACGACCCGTCTCATCGCAGGCTTCCAGTTCGAAATCCGCGCAGGCTCCGGCGCGGCAACGGATCAGTTCGACGAACCAGCGCGGGCGGCCAACGCCGGGCACGGGCAGGGGGGCGGAGGGCAGGGCGGTGACGCGCCAGCGGGTGGTGGCGGCGGCGGTCGGCTGGCCGAAGTCCGCCGCCTCAGCCTGACGACGCCATCGTCGCACCGCCAGACCCAGCGAGCCGGTGTCCTCGGCGACCAGTTGCAGCCGCCTCGACGCCGTCATGGACAGGCGGGCGACTTCGCCCACGACGGCGCCGAAGCCGCCGTGACGCAGACCATCCTCGAAGGCGGCCAGCAAGCCGGCCTCGTCACCGGCCTCCACATAGATGACCCGGTTCGAGGACAGCCCCGCCTGCTCCAGCGCCGGCGCAAACAGATCCGGGCGGGTCACGCACCAGAGGACCGGCCCTTGGGTGCGCGCCGCGACACCGGCCGCAAACAGAGCCGCGACGGCGCCGTCGATGGCCCCGTCGCCGCCGCCGGCCACCTCATGCAGTGCGCCGAGCGCCAGTCCTCCGGCGGGCAGCCGGCGATCGAGCGCGGCCAGGCCGAACGGCAGCACGCCGCCGGGCGGACGTCGACCCGCCTCGATGCGCGCGATCTCCGTGCGGAGCGCCTGAAAGGATGAAGAGGCGGCGGACATGATCTCCTGAAACCAAATGCGGGTTTAATGTTCCTCATTTGTTCTTGTTCGAGCGTGCGAGAGTCAAGCCGGATCGCAACGGCGCTGTGGATCGCCCTATGGGCGGCGCCCATCCGGCCCACCGCGCGTTAGCTCGACGATGGCGCGGTCTTCCCGACACCCCACGACTCCAGACGGCCGCTATTTCGTGGTGCGAGGCCGGCTGTGGCGGTGCTCCGATCCCGCTCTGTCGGCTGAGGCGAGAGACAAAATGGTGCATGATCTGATGTCGGCGCGCCGGGCGGTGCGGAAGGCCCTGGCGACTGAGGATACGGACGCTTTGGCCGTAGCGCGGCGGAGCGTCGATAAGGCCAAGGTGGGACTGGGGGAGCGGGGCCCGGTTTGGTGGACCGACGGCTCGCCCGATCTCAATCGACACATGGCGCGAAACACCCCCTATGCAGACTGGTTCGCCAGTCTGGGCGAGACGAGCGAATGACGACAACACTCGACCGTTTCGTCGCGGCTCAAGACCCCGTGTTCGAGACGGCGATGGCCGAGCTCGTGGCGGGTCGCAAGACGAGCCACTGGATGTGGTTCGTCTTTCCCCAAGCCCGGTCTCTGGGACGCTCTTCGACGGCCGCCTTCTATGGCATTTGGTCGCTCGAGGAGGCCCAGGCTTACTTGGCTCATACGGTATTAGGGGCGCGGCTCGCTCGCGCCACCCACACCGCGACCACGGCGCCGGCGGCCTCATTGCATCAGCTGTTCGGATCGCCCGACGATCTCAAATTCCGCTCGTCGATGACCCTGTTCGCCGCCGTGGCGGCCGATCCGACCGTGTTCGAAGCGGCTCTGACCCGTTGGGGGCTGTCGGCTGATCCGTTGACCGCAGACCTTGTGTCGACCGCCAGGACGGGACCGGATCGTCTTTAAACAACGATCGGAGGCTTTTACGCGGTTCAGGCGTCGATAACTGACAGAGCGCCGTCGGGAAGCGGGCGCTGAAGCGCCTTGGCCGTTTCCCACGGCGCGGTCATCCAGGCCTCGATCTCGTCGGGCTGTGTCAGGATCACCGGCATGGCCTTGGGGTGAACCGCGCCGACCTCCGCGTTGGGTTCGGTTGTCAGAAAAGCGAAGACGTCGATTGTCTCCATGCCGGTCTTGATTTTGCGCACGCTGGTGTGGGCTTGGAGATGGATGCCGGCGAAGAAGGCGAGGGGTTCCAGGGCGTCCCCGGCCAGTCTGAACCAGACGGGGCGGTATTTGCCGGCGACGTCCCGCCCTGGTTCGCTAAAGGCCGTGAAAGGCACCAGGCATCGAGATGCCAGCGACAGATGTGGGCGCCAATGGCTGGAGCGGGTGTTGCGGACGTTGGTCGTTCCGCTGTCGGGTTCGAACTCGAGGATGCTCTGAAAATCGGCCTCTCCGCCTTTGGCGCGCAGCTTGTCGGCGCGCTTCGTCGCATTGTCGAAGATCATCTTCTTGGACGACGGCATGCCCCAGCGCGCCGAAGCGAGGATGCGCTCTGCGCCCTCCCAGCGCACGATCGGCGCGGGATAATCGGGATAGAGGTCGCCCGGCGCAAGGTTTCCGACGGTCGACCGCATGGCGTTAGCCGCGTCCAGTATGGCCTGGGGGCCGGAGCGCTGGCGGTACAGGTTGCACATCAGGCTCTGGCCTTTTTCAGATCCGCAGCCAGAGATTTACGGTCCGCCTTCATAGGTCGCCTCCGCCTCCTGACGCGCCTTGTTCAGCGTAGTCTGTTGGTGCTCGAAATCCGTCACCTCGGCCTCACGGCGCTCGTCCAGATCGGCCAGCGCCGTATTCAGCTTTTTGATCCTGGCGGCCTTTGCCTTGGACGGTCCCGGAGGTTTGGCGGGCTTGGCCTTGCCGATCTTGCCGACATCGATCGCGAGGCCCCGCTCGATGACCTCGCCAGGAGAGGCCAGGGCGGCCTCGTAATCCGGTCCGCCGGAAAGCTGGCTAGCTAGGCCGGTTGCGAACAAATCCTGCTTTGAGCCCCAGGCCTCCAACGCCTTGGGTCGCGAGCTTGTGGCGACGGTAAAGGCATGGAAACCGTCGGACCAGGTGAAGACCTTCAGCTTGGCCGCCATCTCAGTCGATCAGTCCGCGACGCTGCATGTCTATGGTCACGGGATCGGTCAGCGAAGCGATAACCTCCATGTCGAAGGCGTCCTCCGCTTCCGTCTGATCGGCAAATGAGCGCGGCGGGTTCTGGCGCAGTGTCGACAGCCGCCAGGACGATTGTACCACCTGCTGCCGAGCCAAATGATCGATGCGTTGAAGGCGAACGCCAGCGCGCGATTTGATCAGAGTCTTGCGTGTCGCCATCAGTCGGTCCTCATGGCCGAAGCCTGACACGCAGGCCAGCGAATGTGGAGTCGCGACCGTGCAAAGACCGCGTTCGAGCGCCATTACCAACGAGTTGAGGTGTCAACGCTCTAAAAACGCCTGGTTTTGGCGCATTGCGGCCGCAGACAGTGATGGTGACCAGCGTCGGCTCGACGAGGCTGAGGTGTTCCAGAAGCCCCAGAGCTTTTCGCAATCGTCTGTTAGCTCACTGTCGCGGTGCCGCTGTGCAAGACGTCACGCGTCCGTCACGCCGTCGTAAAAACCGTCGTCTACCGATCCCGCTTCAGGGGCTCGGCTGCAATGTTCGTTTTCACCGAAGAGAAGACGCGGTGGTTTTGCCGCCATGTTTTGCCTCACGAGCCCGGATTGCGGAGCTGGCTCGCGCGAAAACGCTACGCGGGCGTCGATGTAGACGACGTAATCCAGGAAACCTATACCGTTTTGGCCGCGCGCGAACACGTGGGCGACATACAGAACCCCCGCGCTTACATTTTCCAAGTCGCTCATTCGATCGTCGTGCGCCACCTTCGAAGAGCCAAGGTCGTATCGATTCAGGCGATCGAGGAAATGGACGGGTTCGATCCGATCGATGGGGCGGCTTCGCTTGAACAGTCGCTCATAGATCGTGACGAGTTGCGGCGATTGGCTGAAGCGATCGCCGCCATGCCCGGCCAAACGCGCCGGGCCTTCATCCTTCGCCGGGTACATGGTCATACCCAACGCGAGATCGCGCATCAGATGCGACTGTCGGAAAGCACGGTAGAAAAACACATCGCGCGAGGCGTTCGTTTTCTGATTGATTGGTACGCGGATGGCGGAAAAGGCGCGTCCCAACGCTCTAAAGATTTGAAGATGGAGAAACGCGTCCCCCATGGTCGCAAGAGACACAAGTCAGGCCATTGACGACGCCGCAGCGGCTTGGGTCGCGCGGGAGGATCGGGGGCAGCTGTCGAACGCAGACCAAGCTGCGCTGGACGTGTGGCTGCATGCGGATCCCCGCCATGCCGGCGCCCTGCTGCGGGCTCGCGCCATAGGCTTGAGCAGCCAGGCGGCCTCGGCTCTCGGCCGGGATTTTGATCCGAGGCGATTCAAAAGCTCCATACAGCGTCGGCATGTGCCAACGAGCCTATCGCGTCGCCAGTTGATGGCATGGAGCGCCGGAGCGGCGGCCTGCGTTGCCACAGTCGCGGCTGTGGGATTTACCCTCACAGCGCCAACGGCCTACGCGACCGAGCGCGGACAGATGCGTCTAGTTCCGCTGCCCGATGGGTCCACCGTTGTCTTGAACACGGCGTCTCGCGTAACCGTTAGCTATAGCAAGACAAGGCGTCTGGTGCGGTTGTTTGAAGGGGAGGCGGACTTCACTGTCCTAGGCGATCAGGGTTGGCCTTTTGTCGTTGAAGTCGGCCATCGCCAGATTGAAACAGCAGAGGGCGGTGGTTTTCGGGTTCGTAAGCTTGGACGAGAGCCGATCGACTTGTTGGTTCATCAGGGTGTTGTCCAGATCGGCGACGACCAGATCGGCCGACGCGGTGTGTTACGGTCGGACACGCAGATCACCCTCGGGAGCGGAAGAGACGGGCGCCGAGACTCCTTGCCGCGTCATGTCTCTCCGACCGTAATCAACAGAGAGTTGGCTTGGCGCGAGGGCAAGATCGCATTCGAGGGCGAAAGTCTGGCACAGGCGGCTTCAGCTTTTCAGCGCTACAGCAACGTGCGGATATTGATTGCCGATCCGACGCTGGCGCGCGAACCCGTGTCAGGCCTTTTTTCCGCGAATGATCCGGTTGGTTTCAGCCGAGCCGTCGCCGATCTCTTTGGCACCCCGATAAGGGTGGAGCGAACTCGCGTGGTGGTCGGCCTGCCGCAGGCTGGCGCATAAAAGTTTCATGACGGATGGCGGAAGCCCATCCGCCCAAACCTCTCCCCGATCATAGGCCGCCTCTCAGCGGCTCGGGGAAAGATCATAATGTCTCACAAGGCTCTTCTCGCCTGCGGCTCAGCCGTATTTGTCGTCTGCGCGTTTGAGCAGGCACAAGCGCAAACCCGCGACTTCAGCATTCCCGCACAACCGGCCGTGACGGCCATTCCTGAGTTCGCCCGGCAGGCGCGGATTCAGGTTGTCGCGTCCGCGCGCGATTTGGAAGGCGTGCGCACACCCGCCATCATAGGCGAACTGAACGTGCGTGATGCGATGCAGCGACTTATCGCAGGCTCCCCTTTGCGGATTGCGGCCGATACAGGCTCACTCATCACCTTGCGCTCGGTCAGAGCATCGGCGGTGGGCGTGGTGACCGGGACAGTCTCGGATCCCTCCACCCGTGACTATTTGCGCAACGCAGTCGTGAAGATTGACGGCCGCCAGGTCGCCATCTCGGGTGAACGTGGCGAATACAGGGTCGTTGGCGTTCCCGCAGGGGATGTGGAGTTGACGATTGAGTACACAGGTTACGTCCCCGCTCGCACAGTAGTCCGTGTGCCTGCCGGAGGGATGGCGCGGAGCGACGTCGAATTGCGCAGTTCCCTTTCGGCGGCCTCCGATCTATCCGCTACCGAGGTCGCCGAAGTCGTCGTCGTCGGAGCACGTGAGGGCGACGCGCGCGCCATCATGGAGCAGCGCGCCTCCATGAATATCGTCAACACATTGTCGGCAGACAGCTTTGGCGAAATCGGCGACGGCAACCCCGCCGAATTCCTGAAGTATATGCCCGGCGTGGATTTTGACGTCGTGGCTGACGATGTGCCCCGCAACATCTCCCTGAGAGGCCTGCCGTCTCGGTACACCGGTATCACCGTCAATGGCCGGTCGTTGGCCGGAGGCGCTGATGCGAATACAAGCACAACGTCGCCAACGTCGCGTCAGTACAGTTTCGAGCAGCTGGCGCTGACGGGGATCGACACCATCAGCGTCTCCAAGACGACCAGCGCTGACATGGACGCCAACGCGCCTGCTGGAACAATCGACATTCGAACGCGCAAGGCCTTTGATCGCCGTGGGCGCAGCGTCACTGTGCAGCTGGGCGCCTCGACCCACACCGGCCTTTGGGATGATTACCAAACGGGTTGGCAGGAAGGCGGCTATGGCGACCGCAAGTTTCTCCCCATGGCTCAGATCACCTACGCCGACGTTTTTCTGGGCGGGCGTTTGGGCGTGACGGCGGGTCTCAGCGACTCCACGACGCTGATCGAACATGTCCAGACCACGGCGGGCCGAAACTACATACCTACCGCTGTCAGTCCCCAGCCTTATGCCGTGACATCGATCGGCAGCGCCTTTTATGACCGAGAATACAATCGCAAGTCCGCGACTTTTGGACTGGACTTCAAGGCCGCTGACAATCTGATCCTATCGCTGATCAGCACCTACAACCGCGGCGACATCGAGCCCAGCACCTTTACGCCGACCTTCACGACGCTGGCTCGCACCCGGGGTGTCGTCGGCGGCGGCGACCCCGCGCTCGACTTCACCACCAATGCTGCCGCGACATCGACCACTTTGTCTCTGGCCAACACCTTCACCTACAAGGTCGGCGAGACCACCAGCGTCATTCCCAGTTTCGAATGGTCGGGCGCTCGCTTCCGCGTGGACGGCTATGCGGCCTATTCGGACTCCAGCAGCCGGTATGATTCAGCGGCTCGGGGTCAGGTTTCGACTTTGTTGAACGCTGTGGAAGCGCGTGGCAACTTCAGCGCGGCGCGCAGCAACCTTCTCGATCAGGATTGGAAAATCCAACAGGTCAGCGGGACCGACTGGGCCGATCCTGCCAGCTTCACGCTCAGCACGGTCAATGGCTCCAACCGACCGCAAATCCGGACCACCTCGGGATCCTCAATCCAGGCCGAGATGCTGGGCGGAGGGCTCAACCTTGAGTTCGATACGACGTTCGGCCGACTGCCTGTGACCTGGAAAACGGGCGTCAAACTGGCCCGCAACACCTACGATTACGCCAACAACAGCGAAGCCCTTCAGTGGATTTACGGTGGCCCGCTGACCAACACCGAGTTTCTCCGGGCTGTGCAAAGCAGCAATCAGGCCTCGTTCGCCAACAGCGGCATAAGGGTCAGAACCCTGTCTGGGAACGGCCTCTATATGCCGAGCCTGACGAAGATCTACGACATGATGCAGGCGAACCCAGGTCAGTGGACCAATGCGGTCACAGCAAGCAACTGGTACAACGCCAACATCGTCAACACCCGCGAATATCAGGAAGACATCGGCGCCGCCTATCTGATGGCGACGGCCGAACTTACGGACCGCCTGACGCTACGGGCGGGTTTGAGAGCTGAAGAAACGACGGGTCGAAGCGCCGATTTCGATCCTTTGAGTGCGCAAGAGGTCATCAGCGCCGGCTATGCGGTCAATGCCGCGACTGGCCGGGCCACCACGATCACCGGCCTGGAGTATCAGTACCTGACGCGTCCTAAAGTTGAACGAGAAGGGCGGTATACGGACGTTTTTCCAAGCGCATCGGTCCGCTACCGGTTCGACAGCAACATCGACTTCATCGTCGGTTACAGCCGGACCATCCAAAGACCTGACGTCAGCTTGCTCGCGGGTGTTTGGTCGACGGCTCTGACCGAAGAGGGCGTCGTAGTTACGGCCCCGAACCCAGAGCTGAAGCCTGAATATTCGGACAATGTCTCGGTTCGACTGGTTAAATATTTCGAACCGGTAGGTCTGATCGGGGTCAACTACTATCGCAACCGCATCAAGAACGGGATCATATCGCGCAGCTTTACAGCCCAAGAGTTCGGCTACGAGGGGACGGAATACGCCGACGCCACATTCGAGTCCTACACTAACCGGTCTGATCAAGAGATCGGCATCAATGGCTATGAACTCGAGTTCAACCACGCCATGGACTATCTGCCTGGAGCGCTGCGGGGTCTGTCGGTGCGTGGGTCGTGGCTCTACAGCGACCCGGACGTCGTCCAGGAGCGCGTCTCCACCCAAGTTCGACAATTTGGTTTGAGCTGGCGCCAGGGGCCGGCACGGCTGAATCTGAACAGTGTATGGTCCAATGAGAAGGATCGCGGCCAGACCGGCAACATCGCTACGCCGCAAGGCGTCATCACCCAGTCCCAACCCTTCATTCCCTATCTCGAGGTGAATATCTCGGGCAGCTACACGCTGATCAAAAAGACCCGTGGCAATTTTATGGGGTTGGAGGCCTATTTCAGCGCCAACAACATCTTCGGCAACCATCGCGGTACTTGGTATGACAACAGCGAGATTTGGCCGGGATCAAAGGGTCACCACAGCCAAATCGATATCTACAGCGGACAGAAGGCCACCGTCGGTTTTCGCGCTCGCTTCTGATCTCGACCGCCGGTCGTGCGGGCGTCGACGCCCCAATCCCAATTCTCCGCAACAAGGCGCGATAAAGCGACCTTCGAGGCCAAGATGACACTTAGACCCGTTTTAGCCGTCGCCGCTCTTGTCGTGGGCTTCGCCGTCCCCGCCTGGGCGCAAGCCGTCGATCCCGCTATCGGCGCACCGCTGCGCCCATGGCGGAAGGGCGAGATGGACATTCACCACATCAATACGGGACGAGGGGAGGCCCAGCTGCTGATCCTGCCCGATGGCACGAGCCTACTCGTCGACATGAGTGGCAAGACCGTGGAACGGCCGCCCTTCTCGCTGCCGACACGTCCTGACAGTTCGCGCGCTCCGGGTGAATGGGTGGCGCGCTATCTGCAGCGCGTTCTGCCCCCGTCCGCACCGGGAATCGATTATGCATTGATCAGCCACTTCCACGGCGATCACATGGGCGCGATCGTGGATAGTTCGCCGTGGGCGGCCAATGGCGCCTATCGGCTGAGCGGCATCACGGAAGTCGCGGAGCATCTGCCGATCGCAAAGGTGATCGACCGCGCTTGGCCCGACTACGACTATCCGAGGCCGATTTCGGACCGCACGATGACCAACTACCGCACCTTCCTGGCGTGGCAAGCCGAACACAATCATCTTCAGGTGGAGCGATTCCAGCCCGGGCGCGCTGATCAACTGATCCTGGTGCACGACGCCGACACCTATCCCCAATTCCAGATCCAGAACCTATACGCAAACGGGGTGCTCTGGACCGGACAAGGCGCGGCAACGCGCGCTTTGTTCCCTGCCTCTGAGACCTGGCCTGAAGACGATCAGCCGGACGAGAACAAGTTCAGCATCGCGTTTCGCGTCAGCTACGGTCCGTTCGACTATTTCACTGGCGGCGACCTGTCTTCGATCAATGAAGAGACAGCAGCCACCCCGCCTGCCTGGGGGGACGTGGAGCCCTTGGTCGGCCAGGCTACTGGGCCGGTCGACGCCATGAAGGCGAACCATCATGGCAGCTGGGATTCCAACAGTATTCCATTTCTGGCGGCGCTTCGTCCCCAGGTGATCGTCATCGGGTCTCGGGCCGATGGGCATCCGTCGGTGAACACCTGGAAACGAATGACCTCGCAACGGGTCTGGCCAGGACAACGCGACATCTTCGTCACCAATGTCTCGCCGGCGACCGCCACAACGACCTATGGCATAGCGGAGACAGCCAAGAGCACACAGGGGCACGTGGTCATCCGCGTCAATGAGGGCGGCGACAGCTTTCGCGTCTTCGTGCTGGACGACGCCACTGAAGATATGACGGTGAAGGCCGTTTTTGGTCCCTATCGGAGCGGGTGATCGAGCGGCTCGGTCATTCCCGTCAGATGACGCCAAGTCGGAGGCAAGTCCCCCCCCCATTTTCCAAGGCCAGCATGGCGCGAACCGGTCGGCTTGATTAGGTTAGCGCCGCTTCCATCACCGGATCGCGCCCTCCTGCGATCGCCTCGGCCGTGCGCGGGATGGTGATGTCCGGCTGAATGCCTGTGTCCGGCTGGAGCTGTTGCGGGAATGTACCGATCAGCGGCAGGTCGACTTCAAGGCCGGTGGCAGGTAGCCGCAGGAAGTAGAAGGCGCCGCCGTTTATGCCGCGCCGATTGCCGCCTGTGGTCTCGCCCACCAGCGCGCCCAGCCGCTCGCGCTGGACCATTTGCGCGAAGCTGAAGGTGGCCGAGCTGTTTTGCGGCCCGATCAAGACGCGGACCTCGCCAGTGAAACGTGGGCCCCTGGGCTCGATCACACCGCCCTCGTCGGCGCTCCGGGCCAGGGACAGAAAGCGATCATCATAGGGCTGGGCGTCGTCGCCCCAGTCGTCGAAGCTGCGATCCCAGGTGTCCAGCGCGGGACGCAGGTCGTCAGGGATGCGGCGATAGCGCACCAGCCTCCGCGCCGTGTCCGGCAGATTGGGCCGGTCGATCAATCGCGCCGCCAGCACGTCGCCGCAGTCCAGCCCGCCCTCATTGGCCCGAATATCGACGACCAGGCGCTGCACCCCATCGGCCACCAGGGCGTCCATCCGGGCATTCAGCCAGCCCGCCCAATCCCAGTCGCTGTTGTACAGGCCCCAGCCCGGCATGGTCAGCACCGCCGTCGGACCTCGTCGCTCCATCGTCCAGGCGGAGGTGTCGTCGGCGGCCTCGATCACCGGCGGCCGCTGGGCCCGTCTCGCCTCCAAGGAGATGGCCTCCATCTCAGTTCGTCGCGTGCGACCGTCTGGTCCGACCACCTCCAGCGCATGGCGGGCACGCGAGCCGAACATCAGGGGATAAAAGACGTCGAAACTCTCATAGCCGTCCTGCCCCTGGACCGACATCAGCTGACGCCGCTTGCCGTCATTGCCGCCGTCGGCGCGGGCCACGGCCATCAGCCCGGCCAGAACCTCGCCTACGGGACGTCCGTTCAGCCGGACGATCTCGCTACCCGGCGCCATTTCCGTGCCGGTCGGATCGGCCGTGACGATCATGCGGTCGCCCAGCCAAAGGAACTGGAATGGCAGCCGGTCAGGGGTTTCGAACAGCCGAGTCTGCACCGCCCGCGACTGGTTGTAGAAGTTGGCGTAGGAATGCCCACACCGCAGCGCCGCCAGAAATCGCGATAGCCGCAGATAGAAGGCCTCCAGCGGCTGGGGCGTCGCGCTGTCCGCCTCCAGCCGTTCAAACCCGGCGGCGATCTGTTGCGGCGTGTTGTAGCGCAACAGGCCTGGATGCAGGGCCTCATAGGCGCGACGCAGAAGGCGCAGATCCTGGCGCATGGCCGCTGGTGACAGCGTCTCAGCCTGGGCCAGGGCCCTGACCGGTCGAGGCAGGGCGCTGGCCGCCAGTGTCGCTACGCCTGCGCCCAGCAGATGACGGCGAGAGAGGGCGGTCCCGATCATTGACGACCACCCGCCAGTTCGAGCTCAGCTCCACGCATCAGCTCGCCTGCCAGTCCGTCCAGATACCGGGTCAGCCCTCGCCATACTGGCGCAGTTCAGCCGCGTGCTCGGCTGTTTCGCCTTCGCCCAAGACGGCGAAGCCGGCGGTCATGTCGCGAGCATAGGCGTCGATCTCAGGCTTCAGGATGGCGATGCGCCGGGCGATTGCCTGACGCCGCATCTCAAGCCGGACGGGCAGGGCGATGTCGGCCTCGATGGCCTCCACTGTGGCATCCAAGATCTGCTCAAAGCGGTCGGTGCGCACCTCCAGTGCGACTTCGCGCGGGTCCGTCGGCTCTGGCGTCAGCAGCAGGGCGGATGTCAGGGCAAGGATCAGCATGGTCGAGGCTCCTTTTGTGAAGTTGCCCACCCTGACCCCATCGCCTGGACTTTGGCGTCCCAAATCATGGCTGCGGTGATTTATTCATGATCTGACACCTGCGGTGTTCGAGCCGCATCGGCGCGATAGGCCTGCGGCGTCTGGCCGAAGCGGTTGCGGAAAGCGCGGTTGAAGCTGGCCTTGGAGCTGAATCCCGCCTCCAGCGCGAGCGTCAGCACGGAGGCCGTCGCGCCCTGGTCCATCCGTTGCGCCACCGCCTCGCTACGCAGGTCGTTGACGAAGGTCGAGAAGTTCACGCCCAACCCCTCGTTGATCGCCCGTGACAGATAGCCGGTGTTGGTGCCCAGCCTCGCGGCCAGCGTGGTCAGGCTCAGCTCCGGTTCGGCGGCCCAGCCTTCGCGCCGAACGGTGTCGGCCCAGGCGCGGCCCTGCGCGCCCCAGTCGCGTGCGGGACTGACCGTCGAAGGCGCAACCGCCGTCAGCGCCTCCAGCGTCGGATAGGCGACCCGCGTCTGACGCCAGCCTTCGACGGCCAGATAGACAGCGATGGCGGCCAGCCCCGCATATAGGCCCATCAGCCCCCGATACCCCAGCGGCGAGATCACGTCCCACAGTCCATAGACCGTCCACAGCCCCGCCAGCACACTGGTCGCCACCATGGCGCGGCTCAGCCAGCCCAGCGCGAACCGCGTATCATCGCTGCGCTGTTGAGCCAGAGCGCGCCGATAGCCACCCGTCAGCCGCACTGTCGCCAGGCCATAAATCACGAAACTGGCCGTCAGGGCGACGGTGAACAGCGGCCCTGTTACCGGCAGGGAGACATCGGCCCATCTGTCCTTCGCGCCCATCGGTAACAGGAAACTCCCCGCCTGCCACGCAAACTGCAGTCCGCCAGGGATAAGATGCCGCCAGCCCCGCACCGGCCACCGTCCCCGGGTCAGGGCATGCACATATAGATACAGCAGCGGCGGGGCCCACAACGGGTTGGCCACGGGCAGAAACGTCAGCCACCGCCATTTGTCATAGGCTCCGGCGAACCCGATCAGCCAGGGCGTAAACACCCCCACAAGCACCAGTAGCAGCATCGCCATGGTCCGCGCGGCCGTCCGACCATGGAAGGCGGTCCAAAGTCCGAATGCGATGGGGAGGACAACGGCCGCCGCGACGGTCAGCACCGCGGTCCTCCATCCAAACACCAGCCCGTCGATCATCCCCTCAGCATGCCGCGAACGGCGGTCTTTGTCAGCGTCTCCGCATGGGCTGATCGGGCCACGACGGTTAGTCCGCCCTGGAGGCTATAGTCGGATTTTGGATGGCGCTGCTCTGTCTGCTTCTGTCGCTCAGTCCTGAGAGCGCCTCGAGCCGCCGGACGCCTCGCTTTGCTTCCGCGCAAATTCAACGAACGCCCTGAACGCCGCCGTCGGGTTCCGTCGGCTGGGGTAGTAGAGGCTCAACAGCGCCTGGTTCGGCGTCCAGTCCTCAAGGACCTGCACCAGTCGACCGGCCTCGATGTCTTCGCGCACGTCGGATTCCATGGCCAGTGTCAGCCCGACCCCCGCGAGTGCCGCGGTGCGGGCGAGGCCGGCCTCATCAAGGGTGAGGGCGCCCTCCGCGTCGATATGGACCGACTGCCCCTTCTTCTCGAACGGCCAGCGATAGATCGCACCATTGGGAAGGCGGACGCGGAGACAAGCGTACGTGGCCAGGTCTTGTGGGACCATCGGCGTGCCCCGCTTTTCCAGATATGCGTGTGACGCCACCACCACATTGCGCCGGGCGAGCCCGAGCGGGAGGGCGATCATGTCGACTGGCACCCGATCTGCGGCGCGGACGCCGAAATC
This sequence comes from Brevundimonas vesicularis, assembly GCF_014204545.1. Classification (GTDB taxonomy): domain Bacteria; phylum Pseudomonadota; class Alphaproteobacteria; order Caulobacterales; family Caulobacteraceae; genus Brevundimonas; species Brevundimonas vesicularis_B. Next base: position 35,143 of record NZ_JACHLJ010000005.1, on the reverse strand, counting down.
GAAGCCGCCCGCGACGATGTCCACCATTCGACCCTCGGTGACCACGTCGACGTGGACCTGGGGGTGGACGTCGATGAACGGCAGGATGAGGGAAGAGAAGATTTCCCGCGCGGCCGTCGGAAAGGCGTTAATGCGCAGCGTGCCCGACGGCGTGGACTGTCGGGAACGCACGCCGTCCATGGCCTCATGGATGTCTCTCAGGGCCGAAGCGACCTGTGAAACGAATTGCTGACCCGCCTCGGTCAGGGACACGCTTCGGGTCGTCCGATTGAATAACCTTACGCCGAGCGTGCGCTCCAGCTTTCCGATCGCATTGCTGAGCGCAGTTGTCGAGACGCCGAGTTCGATTGCGGCAGTACGGAACTTTCCGCAGCGGGCGACGACCAGAACCGCGTCCAGTTCGGTCAGGCTGCTCTTCATTATTGTCCCGCCTTTCGTGACGACTGGCGCCGATTTGTCCCGATTATCGCGCGACCTGTCCATCTCTACCTTAGCGTCATCGACGATGCGGCCACAGCGCCGTGACCACAGCCAGCAGGACAGACCAATGCCGCCAGAGCTTCCTTCCCCCATCGCCGACTATGTTGAGGCCAACGCCCGGCTCGACCTCGACGGCATGGTCAAGACCTTCGCCGCCGAGGCGGTCCTTCTAGACAACGGCAAACGCTTTAAGGGGCATGCCGAAATCCGCGCCCTGCTCAAGACGATGGTCATCGATCTGAAGGCGATCTTCACCCCCGACGCCGTTCGTCATGAGGGGCCTGCGGTCGTGATGGAAGGTCCGGCCCATGGCGATTTCCCGGGCAGCCCGATCCGCTTCACCTATCGCGTCGAGCTCGACGGCGACGTCATCAAGGCCATGGAGGTCTCGGCATGACCGTCCTCGCTGATCCCATGGAGTTTGCGGGCAAGCGGGTCCTCATCACCGGCGGCACCAAAGGGCTTGGCCGGGCCGCCGTCGAGCGTTTCCTGGCGGGCGGCGCCCGGGTGATCACCTCGGCGCGCTCGAACCCTGACCCCCTCGACGGGGTCGAGTTCGTCGAAGTTAACTTAACGACAGCCAAGGGCGGGGAAGCCTTGGCCCGTGCGGCGCTCGAGCGGCTGGGCGGCATCGACATCGTCGCCCATGTGCTGGGCGGGTCCGCCGCGCCCGGCGGCGGTTTCGTCGCACTCACGGACGAGCACTGGCTTTCCGAACTGAACCTGAACCTTCTGGCGGCGGTTCGGCTGGACCGGCTGCTGATCCCGCAGATGATCGAGCGGGGCGCGGGCGCAGTGGTGCACGTCACCTCCATCCAGCCGGTTTTGCCCCTGCCGGACGCGACCACGGCCTATGCCGCCGCCAAGGCCGCGCTGAGGACCTATAGCAAGTCCATCTCCAAGGAGCTTGGTCCCAAGGGCGTGCGGGTCAACACCGTCTCGCCAGGCTGGATCATGACCGGGGGCACGGACGTGTTCCTGAAACGCATACAGGCGGCCAACGGCGGCGCCCTGGAAGACGCGCGCCAGCACGTCCTTGCAGGACTCGGCGGCATTGCGATCGGACGCGGCGCCGAGCCTTGGGAAGTCGCCGAAGCCATCGCCTTCCTCGCTTCGGATCGGGCGTCCTCCATTCATGGTTCGGAGCTCGTCGTCGACGGCGGAACCGTGCCGACCGTCTGACCAATAGCCCGCCGACGCTTGGACCAATCCATTAACCCTTGGCAGGTGTCGGGGATTCCAAGGCTTCCATATCGATTTCCGGAGAAAGCCTAAACTCCGCTACTGGCGCATTTGTAACTGCCGGAATGGCGGCGCGTGGCGACTTGTGGTCAGGCCGGAATATCGACAACGCCGAATATACTGCTGTGGCCAGTGCGTGCTCCCGCACGCAAAACACCAAAAAGCCCCACCGCCAAAAGCCGTGGGGCTTTCTGCTGTCGGGTTGAGGGGTGCCTGGCGATTTAACCAAATCGTCAGCCCAGCCAATCCCAAGGGTTCATATCGCGGCATCTCTCACGGCGTCACAATACCCTGGTTATAGCCGCCGCTTTGATAAAGATAGCGGCTAGGTGGCGTCGGCAGGTTTGACGTAAAGGTGCGCTTCGACGCCATCCGTTTTTTGGGCCAGACCCGGCACTTCGTCGAGCTGGCGAAGGCTGGTGAACAGACCGCGTTCCTCGCGATAGCGGACAATCTCAAACCCATGGTCACGCAAGAGTTCGACGCCATCGAGTTCGGCCGCAGTGGCGGTGTTTAAGTCAATCATCTCTCGCGGTCCGTAGTAGAGCCTCGCGGCCGGTGGCCGCAGCGTTGCGCGGGCTGGCGACCTCGCCGGCTGGTGAATTTTTCAAGCGCTTGGGAAGGACGTGCAGCAAGCCGCGCCCTGACACAGGTCGGAAGGCCCTGAGCCCCTAAATCCCGCCGCTTCGCATGACGACAACCGCGATCAGCGTCAGGAAGACGACGGCTGCGGCCGCTATGGCGAGGGCCGTGATGCGAAAGGCGCCTCTTGTCGGCCTATCGGGCCGGTCTTCGTAGCCGATCGGGACTTTGCGGGGTTCTTTTTCGGTCATGGGCGATCAACGCACGGAGGCGGTTCGCGTTCGCCGACGCGTGTAAACCTTCGGCGCAACCAAGGCTGCGCCGAAGGCTCAGGGTTCGTCAGAAGCGGTAGGCGACGCCGACCCGAAGATTGCGGCCGGGCAGAGGGGCGATGTCCTTGAGGAAGGACACGTGTTCGCGGGCTTCCTCGTCCGTCAGGTTCCGCGCCTCGGCGAACAGGGTGACGTTCTGCTGGGCGAAGGGACGGACCGCGACCGAGGCGTTGACCAGGGTGTAGTCGTCGGTCGGCAGTTCGAATGTGTTGGCGACCCGGTCCTGTTCGCCGACGTGGCGAACCTCCGCGCTGGCATCGAACCTGGTCGATGTCCAGGCAAGGCGTCCGGTGACGGAGTAGGGCGGGATCCGCGCGGCAGGGCCGAAGTCTGTCTGGGCGTGGACATAGTCGGCCGCGCCTTCCAGCGAGAGTTTGCGATCGCCGTCCTGCCAAAGCGCATGGGCGCCTTCCAGCTCGAAGCCATAGAATTTGGCGTCGGTCTGGACGAACCGATAGATGGGGAAGAACTCGTCCTCTTCCTCGAAATAGAACTGGTCGCCCGTCGGCCGTTCGTCGATGAAGCCGTTATACCAGGAGTGATAAACGTGCAGATCGCCGGTGAACCGGCCGCGATCATAGTGGGCGGTGCCCTCCAGCGTCGTCACCTTCTCGGAGTTCAGCGTCAGGTCGCCGGTCTCGTAGGCGGCGGTGGCGATGTGGACGCCATCGGCGAACAGCTCGACCTCGCTGGGCGCGCGCTCGTTGTGGGCCAGGCTGAGGCCCAGGAACAGGCCGGCGGTCGGGCGGATGAAGGCGGCGGCGGACGCCGACCAGTTGTCGAACTCGCGCGTGACTTCGCTGGCGCCGCCGATGGGCGTGCCGCTGAGTTCGCGACGGTCATAGCGCAGGCCGCCTTCGAAACCATGGTTGCCGAGGTCCAGACGCTGCACCGTATAAAGGCCCAGTTCGTCGATCTTGATGCTGGGCACGAAGGCCTCCTCGCCGATGGCCTCGAAGTTGCGCGACAGGGCCTGAACCCCGACGGCGCCGTTCCAGCCGTTGCGTTCGCGCTGGACCAGGTCAGCACGGCCTTCCCAGCCGTCGGAGTTGAAGATGGTGCCTGGTTCGCCCACGGCCTCGAACTCGGTGTGAGTATAGTCGGCATGGCCGTAGGAGCCGCGCAGGGCCGAGAAGGGCCCGCTGTCGAAACGGTATTCGCCACGCGCGTCCCAGCGCTTCTGGTTCAGCTTGATGAAGACCGACTCCTCGGCGACTGTGCCGTATTCGCTGTCGGTGTTCTTGTAGGAAACGCCGGCGAAGCCCTTGTCGCCGATGTAGGAACCGCCGACGCCCCAGGCTTCCAGGTCGGTGTAGCTGTTGGGCTGAGTTCTGGTGTCCTCGCGCGCGAGGCCTTCGGCGGCGGCGCGCCTGGCGGAAATGGCCGGGGCCGGGATGTCGTAGTCGTCGGTCTTGCGCTTCACGCCATCGACGTTGAAGGCGAAGTTTCCACTGCCGACGGTTACGCGTCCGAAGGCGCTGCGGCCGTCGTCCACGCTGGACGCCTGGGTGGAGACCACGCCGGACACGCCGCCCTCGGGGATTTCGGTGGGAATGCGATCATCCAGAACATTGACCACGCCGCCGATGGCCGAGCCGCCATAGACCAGCGTCGCGGGCCCGCGAATGATCTCGATACGATTGGCCTCGGCCGGATCGGTGGCCACGGCGTGATCCGGCGAAACAGAGCTCGCGTCGATCAGGCCGATGCCGTTGGTCAGCACCTGGACGCGTGGGCCGCTGAGGCCGCGAATGACGGGTCGGCTGGCGCCGGGCGCGAAGTCGGTCGAACGGATGCCCGGACGTCCGCTGAGCATGTCGCCCAGCGAGGCCGCCGGCGCCGTGGCCAGGGTCTGTTCGTCCACCACGTCCGTCGCGATTACCGAGGCTCGCTGGCTGATGCCATAGGGCGCGCCCGTCACGATGACGTCGCCCAACTCCGCCGGGGCTTGCGGTGCCGACTGCGCGGCGGCGGCGCCGGCCAGAATCGTGGAGCCTGCGGCCGCCATGAGCAGGGATCGCGAGACGCTTGAGGGACGCATGGAAAACTCTCAGCCTGGTGAGGAAGTGACTTGTTACGAGATAACGTCACATAGACTTTGCGTAATCAAGAACCCGACGACGATTTTGTGTTGGACGTGTCTTCGCGAGCATCGCGCGCCGGAGACGACGTCGTGGAATATTGTGAAGGAAAATGGCGCACCCGACAGGATTCGAACCTGTGACCTCTGCCTTCGGAGGGCAGCACTCTATCCAGCTGAGCTACGGGTGCGTCGGCCGGCGCGACGCCGGAGCAGGCCGCTTACAGCATGGCGTAAGCGGCCTCAATCCCGAATGCGCGACACAAGCATGATGACGGCGCCGAACACTGCGTACAACGGCCTCAAGCAGCGCGGAGCGCGATAGGCCCCAAAGGCAAAGCAATAGGGCGCTCGCGCCCTATTGCGCCGTCATGCCGCCGTCGATCTTGAACTCGGATCCCGTGACGAACTTGGATTCGTCGGACGCCAGATAGAGGACGCAGTAGGCGACGTCGTCGGGTTCGCCGATCCGCTTCAAGGGAATGCCCCGCGCGAGGCGCTCGTGCGCCTTGTCCTCGTCCCCGCCGGCCATGGCGATGAAGGGATCCAGGATCGGCGTCTTGATGAAGACGGGATGGACCGAGTTGCAGCGTACGTTCCATTCGGCCTTGGCGGCCTCCAGCGCCAGGGTCTTGGTGTACATCCACACCGCCGCCTTGGTGGCGTTATAGGCGCCCATGCCTGGGGCGGCCGCGAGCCCTGCGATCGAGGAGATGTTGATGATCGAGGCCGGCGCCGAGGCGCGCAGATGCGGCATGGCGTGTTTGGCCCCCAGCATGATGGAGCGTAGATTGATCTCGTACTGACGCTGCCAGTTCTCGATCGTGTCCTGTTCGACGAAGGCCAGCGGGCCGCCGACGCCGGCGTTGTTGACCAACACCGACAGGCCGCCGAGATCGGCGACGGCGGCGGCGATCACGCCTTCCCATTCGGTCTCGCTGGCCACGTCGTGGGCATAGGCGAAGGCGGCGTCCGGGATTTCCGCATTGATCCGGCTCGCCAGGGCCTGGGCGCGAGCGGCGTCGATGTCGGTCACGGCGACGCGGGCGCCTTCGCGAGCCAGCATGAAGGCCATGGCCTCGCCCAGGCCGCCCGCCGCGCCAGTGATCAGGGCCGTCTTGCCGGCGACGCGGCCGGGACGCGCGGAGCCGCTCACGACTTCACCCCCATACCGGCGGCGACGTCGTCAATGAAGCGGGCCAGGGTCACGTCCTTGTCCGTCACGCCATCGGCGTCGTGGGTGGTGAGCAGGATTTCGACGCGGTCATAGACATTCGACCATTCGGGATGGTGGTCCATCTTGTCGGCCATCAGGGCGACGCGGGTCATGAAGCCGAAGGCGGCGTTGAAATCCGCGAACTTCAGCGTCCGCGTGATGGCCGGGCGATCGCCGTCATGCGCGCGCCAGGCGGACAAATCCTTCAGCGTTTCCGCTACGTCAAGCCGTGTGTCGGTCATCGCGTTTCCTCTTTTTCTTTGGCGTAGGGCGCCTGAAGGATGGCGGCAAGCGGCGAAGCCGTGCGGATTCCGTCCAGGGAACCCATGGTCAAGCTTGTGCATTGATCGAGCAATGATCGTCGCTCTCCGGCGTCATCGGTCGCCAGCGGGGTTAGGATGGAAAATCTCTGGATCGCCGCCCTGGATGCGGCCGACCGCAAGCGGATCGAACCGCATTTGAAAGAGCGCGAGATTACACGCGGCCAGATGCTTTATGACGCTGGCGAGGCGGTCGATCAGGTGTGGTTTCCGATCAAGGGCGTGGTGTCGCTGATGACCATCCTGCCGGATGACAAGATGGTGGAGACGGCCGCCATCGGGCGCGAAGGCCTGATCGGCGTCACTTGCGGACCCTTCAATGCGCGCGCCGCCAGTCGGGCCATTTCTCAACGCGACGGCGTCGCGGCTTATTGCTCGGCCGAAGTATTCGGCGAGGCGCTGGAAGACAGCGAGACGCTGCGCTCGGCCCTGTCGCGCTTCACCGAAGGCTTGATGGCGCAGGTGCAGCAGGCGGCCGCCTGCAATGCCCAGCACCGGCTGGACGAACGGTTGGCGCGCTGGCTGCTGATGCTCCACGACCGAGCCGAGGATGACCGGATCGATCTGACGCAGGCTGATATCGCCGGCATGCTGGGCGTGCGTCGCGCCACGGTGTCGGAGGTCGGCACTGTGCTGGAGCGCAAGTCGCTGATCCAGCGGGGACGCGGCTGGGTCAGGGTGCTGGATCGCGACGGTCTGGAGGCGGCGTCGTGCGGCTGTTACGGCCTGATGCGCGACGTGATGAAGGATTTGAAACTGCCGCAGCCCGAAGCGGCCTGATCGGGTGTCTCATCGGATGACGGGGACGCTGCGACGCGCTAGACGACGACTATGACCGACGCCTCCTCCCACGGCCCGCATTCGTCGGGTGATCGTTCTTCCTTCGGCTTTCGCGACGTGGATGCGCGCGAGAAGGTGAAGATGGTGCGCGGGGTCTTCGATTCCGTCGCCTCCAACTACGATGTGATGAACGACCTGATGAGCGTCGGCGTCCACCGCATCTGGAAGGACATCGCCGCCGCCAAGCTGAACCCGCGTCCGGGCGAGACCATTCTGGACGTCGCGGGCGGCACCGGCGACATGGCGCGTCGCTATTCCAAGATGGCGCGCGCAGCCCAGGAGCGGCGCGGCGGCGAGGACGCCAATGTCATCGTGCTGGACTACAACGCCGAGATGATCCTGGCGGGCGTCCACAAGGGCGGCGAACCGGAGATGCAGTGGAGCGTCGGCGACGCCATGAACCTGCCGCTGCCTGACGCCTCGGTCGACGCCTATTCGATCAGTTTCGGCATTCGCAACGTGGCCCATATCGACAAGGCTTTGGCCGAGGCGCGCCGGGTGCTGAAGCCGGGCGGTCGGTTCCTGTGCCTGGAGTTTTCGCGCCCCACGACCACGCCGATCCGCAAGGTCTATGACGCCTGGTCCTTCCACGCCATTCCGCGCATCGGCGGCTGGGTCGCCAAGGATCGCTACAGCTATCAGTATCTGGTCGAGAGCATCCGTCGCTTCCCCGATCAGGATACGTTCAAGGGCATGATCGAGGACGCCGGCTTCCGCCGCGTGTCCGTGACCAACCTGTCGGGCGGGATCGCCGCCATCCATCATGGGTGGGCGATCTGACCAGCCGGATCTATCGCACGGCCCCGCCGCCGCCCGCGACGGTCGCGGTCCAGAACCCGGTTGCGTCCTTCCTGCGCCTGCTGGGCTGGCTGTGGGTCCTGGCGCGTCATGACGCCCTGATCCCGCGCGAGGTGACCCATCTGCTGCCGGCCTGGACGCGGCCGTTCGCCCGGTTCGTGCAACTGTTCTCAGGTCGGGCCGGGCGTCAGGGGCGGCCGGGCCAGAGGCTGGGCAAGGCGTTCGAGCATCTGGGCCCCGTGGCGATCAAGCTGGGTCAGGTCCTGGCGACGCGCGCCGATATCTTCGGGCTGGAATTCGCGCGCGATCTTGGCCGGTTGAAGGACGCCCTGCCGCCGTTCTCTCTGGAAGAGGCGCGTCGCGAGATCGAGAAATCGCTGGGTCGTCCGGCCGAAAGCCTGTTCATCGACCTCAGCCCGCCGGTCGCCGCCGCCTCCCTGGCCCAGGCGCACCGCGCGACCCTGGCCGATGGGCGGGCCGTCGCGGTCAAGGTGCTGCGGCCGGGGGTCGAGCGGCGGGTCGCCAATGGCCTGGATTCGATGCGGCTGGCCGCGCGGCTCGTCTGGCGGCTCGTGCCGATGGCGCGGCGGCTGGAGCCGTCCGCCTTCGTCGAGACCATCGCCAACTCACTGGATCTGGAGCTGGATATGCGGCTTGAGGCCGCCGCCGCCAGCGAGATGGCCGAGGTGTTGGCAAAGGACGGATATATGTCCGCGCCGGCCGTGATCTGGGACGGGGTGGGCAAGCGCGTGCTGACGCTGGAGTGGGCGCAAGGCGTGCCCATGACGGATCCGGCGCTTACGGACCTGCCGGGATTGGACAAGGATCAGCTGGCCGACAATGTGGTGCGCGCCTTCCTTGTCCAGGCGTTGGATCACGGGGTGTTCCACGCTGACCTGCATGAGGGCAATCTGTTCGCCAGCGCGCCGGCGCATCTGACCGCCATCGACTTCGGCATCGTCGGACGCTTGGGACCGGCCGAGCGGCGCTATCTGGCCGAGATCCTGTGGGGCTTCATCAGCCGCGACTACGACCGGATTTCGCGTGTGCATTTCGAGGCCGGCTACGTCCCGCCGCACCACTCGGTGGAGACCTTCGCCCAGGCTCTGCGCGCGGTCGGCGAGCCGGTGATCGGCCGCGCCGCCAGCCAGGTGTCGATGGGCCGGCTCCTAGGCCAGTTGTTCGAGATCACCGCCCTGTTCGACATGCGGCTGCGGCCCGAACTGATCCTGCTGCAAAAGACCATGGTCTCGGTCGAGGGCGTGGCGCGCCGGCTGCAACCCGATCACGATCTGTGGAAGGCCGCCCAGCCGGTGGTCGAACGCTGGATCCGCCGCGAACTGGGACCGCAGGCTCAGGCGCGTGATGCGATCAACGAAATGATCGCCGCCGCCCGCGCCATCTCGCGCCTGGTTCAGGAGCCGCCGCGCCCCGCGGCCGTGGTCATCGAAAAGTCGGGAACTCCGGCTTGGGTGGCGGCTTCAGTCACGGTCGCGGTCATCGCGGCCCTGGCGGCCCTGGGCCTTTCGCTCTGGCCCTATCTGACCTGACCGGAGCTTTCGCTATGAAGCCGACCTTGATGAAGACCGCTATCGCAGCCGCCGTGCTGCTGGCGCCTGTGCCCGCCTTGGCTCAGGCCGCCGCCGGCGCCGTGCCGAACGCCTTCGACCGTCGGGCTCAAGCCTCGGCGCCTCAAGCCCAACCCGCCGCCGCGCCCGCAACGGCGTCCGCCGCCCAGGCTCCCGACATCGCCCGTTCGGAAGAGGCGCTGCGCGCCGTGATCGCCAGCGCCCAGGGGACCGGCTTCGACTATTCGGATTTCACGACCGGTCTCGGAACTCAGATCCGTCAGCAGGAGGCCCAGGTCGTTCCGCTGATCAAGGGCTTCGGCGCCGTTAAGACCGTCGAATACGTCAAGCAGGAAGGCGAGGCCCAGATGTTCAGGGTCACCTTCGACAATCAGGTCACCGAATGGCTGATCGGCTTTGACGCCGAGGACAAGATCGCCGCCCTGCTGTTCCGCCCGGCCGAGAGCTGAGCGTCAGTCCAGCGAAGGCTTGCCGCGCCCCGACTTGATCGAGGCGCGGGTCGTCTTGGCCTTGAGGCGGCGTTCCTTGGACGCTTTGGTCGGCCGGGTCGGCACGCGATAGACGGGGCGGATCGAGGCCTCGGCCACCATGGCCTGAAGCCTTTCGATGGCGTCGGCGCGATTGCGCTCCTGGGTGCGGTGACGCACGGCGGTGATCAGGATCACGCCTTCCAGCGTCAGCCGACTGCCGGCCAGCTTCATCAGCCGCGCCTTGACCGGATCGGTCAGCGACGGCGAGTTCTTCACATCGAACCGCATCTGGACGGCGGTCGAGACCTTGTTGACGTTCTGCCCGCCTGGACCGCCCGCGCGGTAGAAGTGAAACTCCAGCTCGTCTTCGGGGATGACGGTGGTCATGTCGCCGCCTTGCGCGCCTTGACCACGGCCTGATCCAACGCCTGTAAGAAACGCGAACGGTCGGCGGCCGAGAACGGCGGCGGGCCGGATGTCGCCACGCCCATCGACCGCAGATGCTCGCCCACCATCCGTCCCGCCAGGGCCGATCCGATGGAGTCCGGGGTGAAGGGCTGGCCGTTCGACTTCAGCGCCTGTGCGCCCGACTTCAGACAGCGGTCCGCCAGGGGGATATCGGCGGTGATGACCACGTCGCCTACGCCCGCCCGCTCAGCGATCCAGTCGTCGGCGATGTCGGGGCCGGCGTCCACCACCACCTGTTCGATCAGCGGCTCGCGCGGAACCTGCATCCAGGTGTTGGAGACGACATAGGTCTTCAGCCCATAGCGGCGAGCGACGCGATACACCTCTTCCTTCACGGGGCAGGCGTCGGCGTCGATGTAGAGCACGGTGGGCATGGGCCTGACCTAGCGCGGACGCAGCCAATGAAAAAGGGCGGGACCATGCGGCCCCGCCCTTTCCGGTCAGACCGAAGCGGTCCTCAGTTGCGATAGGCCGGCGGCATCGGCGTCTGCTGGCGATAGCGGTCGCGCAGCATCAGCGGGCGGCTGGTCAGGGGCTGTTCGACGCCATTGACGAAGACGGCCGACGGCTGGTTGAGCGGCTCTAGCGGATCGCCGGACCAGACCACGACATCGCCTGCTGCGCCCGGTGCGATCTGGCCGAACTGACCGGCCATGCCGAAGATCTGGGCCGGATTGACCGTCAGGGCGGCGATGGCGGCGCCGTAGGGCAGGCCGTGCGAGACGGCGTTGCCGGCGTTGTAGCGAGCCTCGCGGGCGCGATGGGTCGAACCCTCGTTGCCCTTGATGGCGATGACGACACCCGCCGCATTCAGGGCCGCCGCATTCTCCGCCCGCGCCGCCCGCATCTCGAAATCGCTGGGCAGGTTGGAGATGGGGTTCAGTAGCACCGGCACGCCGGCCGAAGCGATGTCGCCGGCGACCAGCCAGCCTTCCTCGGCGCCGTCGAGGATCAGTTTGATCCCTTCCTCGCGGGCCAGGCGCAGCACCTGCTGAATGTCCGAGGCGCGGTGGACGGTGACGATCAGCGGCATCGTCCCGTTGGCGACGGGAATCAGCGCCTCGAGATCGGCGCGCGACAGGCTGAGATCGCGCAGGCCCGCCCGCTCATAGGCCGACTTGTTGCGGGCATAGAGGCGGACCTCCGACAGCGTCTCCTTGAACAGGACGAACTGCGCCCCGCGCGCACCGCCGGCGATGCCTGCGCCCGCTTCGCCGAAGGGGGCGACCATGGCCACGCGCGGCTTGACCAGGATGTTCGAGCCTTGGCCCAAATTGATGATCGCCGCCTGACCCGCGAACAGGCCGGGCGTCTGATAGCCGCCGTCGCCGGCGCCGGCCGTCTCGTCCTCATGCACATGGCCGCCGGACGAGCCCGGATGCTGGGGCACGACGATGGCGCGGGTGATGCCGCCCAACCGCGCGACCGGCAGTGTGAAGGACCAGGGATCAAGGCCGTACGAGATGTCGAAGGCGGCGCTGAGCGTATTGGCGCTGTTGCGCAGTTCGTTGGTGCCGCTGACCGAACTGACCTCGGTCCCGGCCAGGCCGGAATCTACGGCGACGAAGCCGGGGGCGACTGTCTTGCCCGTCGCGTCAACGACGCGGGCGCCGGACGGCGCGCCGCCTGAGCCCACCGAGACGATCTTGCCGTCGCGGATAACGACCGTGCCGTTCTCGATCACGGAGTTTCCGGTCAGGATGCGTCCGCCGACGATGGCGACGGTTTCCTGCGCCAAGGCAGGGACGGCGAGAGACAGGGCCGCGACGGCGCCCGCGAGGATGTGAGACAGGCGCATCAGCGGGCTCCTTCCGTGACGTTGGCGGCGGTCAGGCCATAGCCCGGCTGACCCAGTTCGAAGTCGCTGGTCGGCTGATAGGCGGAGTTGCTGCGATCAAAGGTCAGGGCGCCGTCGATGAAGACCTGATCGGCGCGGGCGTAGATCGAGAAGGGATCGGCGCTCCAGATCACCACGTCGGCGCGCTTGCCGGGCTCCAGCGATCCGGTCTGGTCGGCGATGCCGATGGCCTTGGCGGCGTTGGAAGTGATCCAGCCGATGGCGTGTTCTTCGGAAATGTTCAGACCGGCGCGGCGACCGGCCGAAAGGGCGGCGGCGGCTTCCTGGTTCAACCGCTGGGTCAGTTCGGCGTCGTCGGAGTGGATGACGGCGCACGATCCCTGCTGGGCGTCCACCAGGGCGGCGTTCTCCTCGATGGCGTCCAGGGCCTCCATCTTGAAACCCCACCAGCCGGTCCACATGGCCGCGCAGATGCCGTTGGCGGCCAGTTGCGGCGCCAGCTTGTAGGCCTCGGTCGCGTGGTGGAAGGTGGAGATGCGGTAGCCGAACTCCTTGGCCATATCCATCATCAGGGCCATCTCGTCGGCGCGGTAGCAGTGGTTCTGGATCAGGATCGATCCGTCCAGAACACCCATCAGGGTCTCGTTCTGCAGGTTGCGGGTCGGGGCGGCGCCTTCGCCGTCCTCGCGCCACTTGTCCCATTTGGCTTTGTAATCGCGTGCGGCGATGAAGGCGGCGCGATAGCCGGCCATATTGCCCATGCCCGTCGCTGGGCTCTGGTTGCGCCCGCCATAGACGCGCGACGGGTTCTCGCCGCAGGCCATCTTGACCGTATAGGGGGCGGCGGGGAACTTCAGGCCTTGCATGGTGATCGAGGGCACGTTGCGGATCGTGACGCCCCGGCCGCCGAACAGATTGGCCGAGCCGGGCAGGATGTGAAGCGTGGTCACGCCGCCGGCGCGGGCGGTGTTGAAACCGGGGTCTTGGGGCCACAGCGAGTGTTCGGCCCAGACCTGGGCGGTGTTCGGGCTGGTCGCCTCGTTGCCGTCGCTCATGCCGCTGACGCCGGGCGACGGATAGACGCCCAGGTGGCTGTGCACGTCGATGACGCCGGGGGTGACATAGCGGCCGCGCGCTTCGACGACGCGATAGCCGGAAGGGACGGGGGTCGAGGCGTCGCCGACGGCGGCGATCTTGCCGTCCGTGACCACGACCACGCCGTTCTCGATCTTGCGATCCGTGCCGGTCAGGACGGTGGCGCCGACCACGGCGAAGTTCTCGCGCGGCAAGGGCTGATAGGTCGAGGGATAGGGATCCAGCGTCGTCGCCGGATCCAAACCGGCGGCCAAGGTCCGCTCCTTCGACGGTTTCGCGGCCGTATCGTCAGGGGTCGAGCCGGTGGTGGCGCAGGCCGACAGGCCCAGCACTGCGCATGTAATGGCCGCGAGGCTGGCACCCCGCAGATGATGTCCGATCATCGAAATCCCTCTCCCGCGATGCGTCAGCCCCGACGCCGCTTGTGACCGGCATAGAAGGGCGTTCGGCCGCGACCGTCAAAAGGTTTCGGCGTTCGTCTTCTGGACGCCTGCACCCGCGACGGCTAACGGCAGGCGCATGAACGCCGATGACCGTCCCGAGGACGAAAACCCGCATCTCGACCGCCCGCTGCGATCGTTCGGCCGCATCAAGGCCCGTCCCATCAAGCCCCGCCAGGCGGCGCTGATGGAGACCCTGCTGCCCGAAATCGCCGTGCCCGATCCGAAGGCCGGGCCGCTGGACCCCAAGACGATGATGCCCGAGGCGACCGAGGTCTGGCTGGAGATCGGCTTCGGCGGCGGCGAGCATATGGCCGCCCAGGCGGCGACGCGGCCCGACGCCCTGGTGATCGGCTGCGAGCCCTTCCTGAACGGGGTCGCCTCGGCCCTGCGTCACGTGGAAGAGGGCGGACTGAAGAACGTCCGCATCCATGCCGACGACGCACGCGATCTGGTCGACGCCCTGCCGGACGCCTCGGTCGACCGGGTGCTGATCCTGTTCCCCGACCCCTGGCACAAGGCGCGCCACAACAAGCGCCGCCTGCTGCAGGACGAGACGGCCCAGGCCTTCGCCCGCATCTTGAAGCCCAGCGGCACGCTGCGCTTCGTCACCGATTGGCTGGACTACGCCGAATGGGCGCTCGAGCGGCTGAACCGCACGCCGGGACTGGAGCGGATCGGCTCCGCGGATCAGGACTGGTTCGTCGCGCCCTCCGATCACGTCGTGACCCGCTACGAAGAAAAGAAGCTCGGCGATACCACCCCGGTCTTCCTTGAATATCGGCGCGTTGATTAGCAGCTAAGGGGGTCGTTCAAACCGGACCTGACCTCCATGGCCTTTTCGATCTACGACGCCTCGGCGCCCGTCTTTTTGCGCACGCTGAACAATCTGTCGGCCTTGCTCGACAAGGCGCTTGCTCAGGGGTTCGATGAGGCGGCCCTGATGGAGGCGCGTCTCGCCCCGGACATGAACCCATTCCCAGCCCAGGTGCGCACGGCGGCGTTTTCGGCGCGGGCCTGCGTCGCCCGGCTGGTCGGACAGGACTGGCCCAAGACCGACGATACCGAAGCGTCGTTCGCCGAGCTGAAAGCCACCATCGCTCTGTCCATCGCCTATATCGAAAGCGTGCCCCGCAATGCATTCGAGGGCGCCGAGACGCGCGAAGTGGTGCTGAAATTCCCTGGCGGGCAGCACGAGTTCAACGGCGTCGATTATCTGACCGGGTTTGCGCTGCCGAACTTCTTTTTCCACGTCACCATGACCTACGCCCTGTTGCGTGCGGCGGGCGTCGAGATCGGCAAGCGCGACTATCTGGGGCCGCGCTGACGGCGCGTTTGATCGCGGGGGGCTGACAACCCTTTCCGGTTGGCCTATATGGCGCTCACATCGTTAGACCGGCGTCCAACGGCGTCGTTCCAAGCGGCGGCCCGGACGGACCGCCGCTTTTGTTTTGGATATTCGTCGCTTGCGCGCAAGAACCGCCCAGGATCGCCAGCTGCTGGACCTGATCGACCCCATCGCGGAGTCGTTGGGTCTGGATGTCGTTCGCGTGCGCCTGATGACCGGCTCCAAGCGCCAGCGCCTCCAGATCATGGCCGAGCGGCCGTCCGACCACGACATCTCGGTCGAACAATGCGCCAAGCTGAGCCGCGCGGTGTCGGAAGTGTTCGACGCCGCAGACCCCATCCCTGGCGAATATATGCTGGAGGTTTCGTCGCCCGGCATCGACCGGCCCCTGACCCGTCCCATCGACTTCGACCTGTTCGAGGGCGAGGAGGCGCGTCTGGAAACCGACCGGATGATCGAGGGCCGCAAGCGGTTCAAGGGCGTGCTGGCCGGCTATGAAGACGGCAACGTCCTGATCGACCTGGACGGCGAGGACGACACCGCCCTGATCCCCTTCGACTGGCTGAGCGACGCGAAGCTGGTCCTGACCGACGCCCTGATGAAACGGGGCGCCGCCATTCGCGCCGCACGCGGCGAGCCCGAAGACGACGGCCTTCCCGAAGGGGAAGCCTCCGACCTGACAACCGACACCACGACCCCTTCTGAGGACAACGCCTGATGGCCGTCACCGGTATTTCCGCCAACCGCCTCGAACTGCTGCAGATCGCCGAGGCTGTCGCCCGCGAGAAGAACATCGAGCGCGAAATCGTCATCGAGGCGATCGAAGAAGCGATCCAGAAGGGCGCCAAGTCGCGCTACGGCGCGCACCACGACATCCGCGCCAAGATCGACCACAAGACCGGCGAACTGTCGCTGACCCGCCACGTCACCATCGTCGAGGACGACTGGATGCCGGAAGACGAGCTGGAAGAGTTCAACGACAGCGCCATGGTGCGCCTGAAGGACGCCTCCAAGCGCGATCCGGAGGCGGTGGTCGGCAAGGAGTACGTCGAGAACCTGCCGCCGTTCGAGTTCGGTCGGGTTCAGACCCAGATGGCCCGCCAGGTCGTGACCGGAAAGGTCCGCGAGGCCGAGCGCGCCAACCAGTACGAAGAGTTCAAGGACCGCGTCGGCGAGATCGTCAACGGTACGGTCAAGCGCGTCGAATACGGCAACACCATCGTCGACCTGGGCCGGGGCGAGGGCGTCATGCGCCGCGACCAGTCGATCCCGCGCGAAGTGTTCAACATCGGCGACCGCATCCGCACCTACATCTACGACGTCCGCCCCGAGGCCAAGGGCCCGCAGGTCATGCTGTCGCGCGCCCATCCCGGCTTCATGGCCAAGCTGTTCGCTCAGGAAGTGCCGGAAGTTTATGACGGCGTGATCGAGATCCGCGCCGCCGCCCGTGACTCGGGCTCGCGCGCCAAGATGGCCGTTCTGTCGAACGACAGCTCCATCGATCCCGTCGGCGCCTGCGTCGGCATGCGCGGCTCGCGCGTTCAGGCGGTCGTCGCCGAACTGCAGGGCGAGAAGATCGACATCATCCAGTGGAATCCGGATGAGCCGACCTTCATCGTCAACGCCCTTGCCCCGGCCGAAGTCTCCAAGGTCGTGCTGGACGAAGAAGCGGGTCGCGTCGAAGTGGTCGTGCCGGACGAGCAGCTGTCGCTGGCCATCGGCCGTCGCGGCCAGAACGTCCGCCTGGCCTCGCAACTGACCGGCTGGCAGATCGACATCATCACCGAAGCTCAGGACTCCGAGCGTCGTCAGCGTGAATTCGCCGAGCGCACCGGCCTGTTCCAGGAAGCCCTGGACGTCGACGAAGTCATCGCCCAGCTGCTGGTCACTGAAGGCTTCGCCACGGTCGAAGACCTGGCCTATGTCGATCCGTACGAAGTCTCCGAGATCGAAGGCTTCGACGAAGAGACCGCTGAAGAGCTTCAGGCCCGCGCCCGCGAATATCTGGACAAGAAGGCCGCCGAGCTGGACGCCAAGCGCGTCGAACTGGGCGTCGAGGACGGCGTGCTTCAGGTGCCGGGCGTGACCCTGCCCATGGCCGTCGCCCTGGGCGAAGGCGGCGTGAAGACGGTCGAGGATCTGGCCGACCTGGCCACCGACGAAATCCGCGGCGGCTACGAAGTGAAGAACGGCGAGCGGGTGAAGGTCCCCGGCGTTCTGGAAAGCTTCAACCTGGCGCAGGAAGACGCCGAGCTGCTGATCCTGCAGGCGCGCGTCGCCGCCGGCTGGATCGACGCTTCGGAACTGCCGCAGCCCGAGCCGGAAGAGTACGAAGAAGAGGGCGATTACGCCGAGGGCGAATACGATCCGGACCAGGTGTTCGGCGACGCGCCTGCCGAAGACGACGCGGCCGAGGGCGAAGAGTCCGACGCCGAACCGTCGAACGCGTGATGGGAGACCTGGCCACATATGAGCTTGCGCGACGCAACGATCGATAGGGAACGCCGGGACCTCGTCTCTCACGAGGTCATGGATGAATCTCGCCTGATCCGTTTCGTCGCCGGGCCCGATGGCCAGGTGGTCCCCGACCTGGGCAGGAAACTGCCCGGACGCGGCCTGTGGGTCGAAGCCAGCCGCGCTTCGGTCGAGGCGGCGGTCAAGAAGAACGGCTTCACCCGCGCGGCCAAGACCAAATTGACCGCCCCGGCCGACCTGGCCGATGTCGTCGAACGGCTGCTGGCAAGGCGCTGTCTCGACCAGCTGGGTCTTGCCCGACGCGAAGGCGTTCTTATATCCGGCTTCGAAAAAACCGCGGCGAGCCTGCGCGCCGGCAAGGCCGCCTGGGTTCTGGAAGCCGCCGATGGCTCGGCCGACGGGCGCGGAAAGATCCTCGCCCTGGCCCGTCATCAGACCGCCAAGATCTGCGGCGCGTTCACGGCGGACGATTTGAGTTTGGCCCTTGGGCTGGAAAATGCGATACACGCCGTCCTGCTTGCGGGCGGACGCGCCGATCGGTGGACCATCGAGGTCGAACGACTGGCTGGATTTCGGCCGCTTCGCCCCCCTCACTGGCACGTTTCCAGTGTCGAGGACGGATCGGCGGGAGCACCCCCGACAGGGGCGAGCTGAGGATTTTAGCGGCCGAGGGCCTGTCTCCAAGGGCGGAGACGGGCTCACGGCCGTTCATGGGTATTAGATGAGGACGGCGGGCCTTTCCGCCCCGAGTAAAGCGACCGGATGAGCGACGAAAACGACAAGACCAACCAAGGCCAGGGCAACACGGGCGGCACGCCGTCCCAGACGGGGCCGCGCGCTCCGCTGAGCCTGAAGCCGCGCGTTGTGGGATCGGTGCCGACCGGCACCGTGAAGCAGAGCTTCAGCCATGGCCGATCCAAGACGGTGGTGGTCGAGACCAAGCGCCGCGCCGGCTCCGGCGGGCCGCAACGCCCGCAGGGCTTCGATGTTGCGCGTCCTCAACAGGCTGCGCAGGCCCCGCGTCCGCAAGGTCCGCGTCCGTCGCAACCCGCCGGCGGCGCCCTGTCGGCCGAGGAGCAGGAAGCGCGCCGCCGCGCCATCGCCCTGGCCACCCAGGCGAACGCCGCCAAGGCCGCCGCCGAAGCCGCCGCCAAGGCCGCTGCAGACGCCGCCGCCCGCGAGCAGGCCGCCGCCACCGAGCGCGCCGCCCAGGCGGCCCGTGACGAAGCCGCCGCCGCCAAGGCCGCCGCAGAAGCCGCACGCGCCGAAGCCGCCAAGCTGACGGCGGCTGCGCCTGTCGCGCCGGCCAAGCCCGCGCCCAAGCCGGCCGCGCCCGTCGCCGCCGCGCCTGCGCCTGTCGCGCCGACCCCGGCGCCTGCGACTCCGGCCCCGGCTACGCCCGCCCGTCCGGCCGCTCCGGCCCGCCCGGTGGTCAACTTCGGCCAACGTGTGCCCAAGCCCGGCAATCCCCAACGCGCCGCGCCCGAGCGTCCGGCCTTCGGCGGCCGTTCGGCCCGCGAGCAGGCGATGGGCGGCGGCGATCGCGCCTATTCGGACCGCCCGCAGAGCGATCGCCCGCAAGGCGACCGTCCGCAGGGCGCCCGTCCCGGACCTGGCGGTCAGCGTCCGCAAGGCGCCAAGCCGGCCGAGCCCGTCCGCTATTCGGCCCTGAATCCGCGTCCGGCGCCGGGCGCCGCCCGTCCCGGCGGCGCGCGCACCGGCCCTGGCGGTCGTCCGACCCCGAACGCCCCGCCGGCCGAGGCCAATGTTCTGCGTCCGGCCCGTGCGCCCGGCGCCGGCTTCGGTCGTCCGGCCGGTCGTGACGACGATCGCGAGAAGCGTTTCTCCGACGCCGGCAAGGCCGTCAGCCGCACGCGCGGCGAGCCCAAGCGCCGCGAAGGCCGCATGACCATCCAGTCCGTGGTCGGCGACGGCGACGCCGCCGAGCGGATGCGCTCGCTGGCCTCGGTCCGCCGTGCTCGCGAACGCGAGAAGGAAAAGCGCAAGGGCGGCTCGACCGATGCGCCCAACCGTCCGCGCGAAGTCGTCATTCCCGACGTCATCACCGTGCAGGAGCTGTCCAACCGGATGGCCGTGCGCGGCGTCGACATCATCAAGTTCCTGATGAAGCAGGGCCTGATGATGAAGATCAACGACGTGATCGATTCCGACACCGCCGAACTGGTGGCCGAAGAGTTTGGCATGGCCGTCAAGCGCGTTTCGGAATCCGACATCGAAACGGGCTTCCTGGGCGAGGCCGACGATGCGGACGCCTCCGACACCCGCGCGCCGGTCGTGGCCATCATGGGCCACGTCGATCACGGCAAGACCTCGCTGCTTGACGCCCTGCGCACGACCGACGTCGCAGGCGGCGAAGCCGGCGGCATCACCCAGCATATCGGCGCCTATCAGGTTCGCCTGCCGGACGACCAGAAGGTCACCTTCCTGGACACCCCGGGCCACGCCGCCTTCTCGGCTATGCGGGCGCGCGGCGCCAACGTGACCGACATCGTGGTCCTGGTCGTCGCCGCCGACGACGGCGTCATGCCGCAGACCATCGAAGCCATCCAACACGCCAAGGCGGCCAACGCGCCCCTGATCGTGGCGGTCAACAAGATGGATAAGCCCGGCGCCACGTCGCAGAAGGTCGTCAACGAGCTGCTGCAGTACGAAGTCATCGCTGAAAGCCTGGGCGGCGAGACCCAGATCATCGAGGTTTCGGCCAAAGAGCGGATGAACCTCGACGGCCTGCTGGAAGCCATCCTGATCCAGGCCGAGGTCATGGACCTGCGCGCCAACGCCGATCGCTCGGCTGAGGGCGTGGTCATCGAGGCCAAGCTGGACAAGGGTCGCGGCCCGGTCGGGACCGTCTTGGTCAAGCGCGGCACGCTGAAGCGCGGCGACATCGTCGTCGCCGGCGGATCGTGGGGCAAGGTTCGCGCCCTGCTGAACGAGCGCAACGAGCAGCTGACCGAAGCCGGTCCGTCGGTCCCGGTCGAGATCCTCGGCCTGGACGAGGCGCCCTCGCCGGGCGACGTCTTCGCCGTGGTGGAATCCGAAGCCCGCGCCCGCGAGCTGACCGAATACCGTCAGCGGGTGAAGCGCGAAAAGGCCCAGGTTTCGGGCGGCTCGGTCTCGCTGGTCGACATGATGGCCAAGCTGGGCTCCAAGAAGGCCTCGGAACTGCCGGTCGTCATCAAGGCGGACGTGCAGGGTTCGGCCGAAGCCATCATGGGTTCGCTGGATAAGATGAGCACCGACGAGGTGCGCGCCCGCACGGTCTATTCCGGCGCCGGCGGCATCACCGAGAGCGACGTCAACCTGGCCAAGTCGGCCGGCGCGCCGATCCTTGGCTTCAACGTCCGCGCTTCGAAACAGGCGCGCGATCTGGCCGAGCGCGAAGGGGTCGAGATCCGCTACTATTCGATCATCTACGACCTGCTGGACGACATCAAAGGCGTGCTGTCCGGCATGCTGGCGCCGCTGCAACGCGAAACCTTCCTGGGCAACGCGGCTGTCCTTCAGGTGTTCGACATCTCCAAGATCGGCAAGATCGCTGGTTGCCGGGTGTCGGAAGGCGTGGTCCGCAAGGGCGCGCGCGTCCGCATCATCCGCGACGACGTCGTGGTGCTGGAGCTGGGCACGCTCAACACGCTCAAGCGCTTCAAGGACGAGGTCAACGAGGTCACGGCCGGCCAGGAATGCGGCATGCAGTTCCAGGGCTTCCAGGACATCAAGGAAGGCGACTACATCGAGTGCTTCACGGTCGAAGAGATCAAGCGCACGCTGGACTAGTTCCTCGTCGCGAGCACGAGGAGACCAAGGCCCGGAACTCAGGTTCCGGGCCTTTTCTTTTGAGGCACGGACACGATGCGTTCGAAGTGTTCGTTCGCGCTTCGCCAACGCCCATGGCTGTGCATTCGCGAACGGCAGCCGTTCATCGCCGCAAGTGCGGTGGTGAAGGGCAGGGGACGACGGCACGGTCCGGTCATCGGGGGCCGGTCGTCGGTCCTCTCACTGACACAGGACCCACCGTCATGAAGACCGTCGCCGCCATCGCTCCCGTTCTCGCTCTCGCCGCGGCCCTGACAGCCGCGCCCGCCTTCGCCGCCGACCTGACCATCGCCTTTCCGGCCGCCGCGCCCCAGGGCCAGATCATGGTCGCCGTCTTCAACAGCGAGGCCAACTATGGCGGCGAGGGCCAGCCGGCCCAGGTCGCCATGCTGAATGCCGACGCCGGCCAGACCAGCGTCACCTTCGACGGCCTGCCCGACGGCGACTATGCGGTGCGCGCCTTCCACGACCTAAACGGCGACGGGAAAATGAACACCAATCCCTTCGGCATGCCGGTCGAGCCCTTCGCCTTCTCCAACAACGCCGTCGGCAATATGGGTCCGGCCTCGTGGGACCGCGCCAAGTTCGCCGCCGCCGGCGCCACGACCCAGTCGATCGACCTGAAGTAAGCGACGAAAGCCGGAGCCGGATCATGACCCCCTCACGCCGTTCCTTCCTGATGGGCGCCGCCGCCCTTTCGGCGGCCGTGGCCACGCCCGAGATGGTGCGCGCCGCCGCCGCCCTGGACGCCGTCGCCGCGACGAAGGCCGACTGGGCGCTGGCGACCCAGGACGTCGAAGGCGACATCGCGCGCCAAACGATGCGCTTGGTCCACGGCCGGGCGCCGGCGGGGCTGCAGGGCGCGCTGTATCGCAACGGACCGGCCAAGTTCCGGCGGCCCGGCGGCTCGGCGACCCACTGGTTCGACGGCGACGGCATGATGCGCGCCTTCCGCATCCAGGACGGCCACGCGACGCTGGAGGCACGGTTCGCTGACACGCCCAAGCGCCGCACCGAAACGGAATTGGGCGCCGTGGTTACGCCGGGCTTCGGCACCAAGGGCGACGACCGCGCCCGCATCGGCTCGAACGACGACGCCAATGCCGCCAACACCGCCGTCATGGTCGCCGGCGATCAGGTCTGGGCGCTGTGGGAGGGGGGATCGCCGCTGGCCCTGTCGGCGTCGAACCTGTCGACCCGCTACTTCGTCACCCTGCGCGATGATTTGAAAGGCATGCCGTTCCAGGCCCATCCGCGCTACGCCCCCGACGGCTCGATCTGGAACGTTGGGTCGGCGGGCGGTCAGGCCGTCATCTGGCATCTGCGCCCGGATCGCAGCCTGAGCGACGCCCAAGTCGTGCCCCTGCCGCGCGCCAGCTATATGCACGACTTCACCGCCACCGACCGGCACGTGATCCTGGTGCTTCAGCCCTGGATGTTCGAAACCCGCGCCATGCCCGTGACGTCCGGCCTGGCCTGGCGACCTGAGATGGGAACGCAGGTTCTCGTGCTGGACAAGGATGACCTGTCGAAGCGCCGCCTGTATGAGTTGCCGGGCTTCTTCCATTTCCACTTGGGTGACGCCTGGGCTGAGCGCGACGGCACGATCCGCTTCGATGTCGCCGCCAGCGGCGATCCGCGCTTCGCGGTCGATGGCGCGCGGGTTCTGGTGGACGGGCATGGGGTCGTTCCGGGCGATCCGGCGAAACTGGCTCTGATCACCCTGCGGCCAGACGGCCGGGCCGAGATGACCTACAGCCATGTCGTCGGCGAATTTCCGAAAGCCGATCCGCGTCGTGCGGGGCTGAAGCGCAGCCTGACCGCCCATACCTCCGGCGAGACTCGCGGCCGCCCGCTGCCGACGGGACTGGCGGTCCACGACTGGGACAGCGGTCGCTCGCACGCCTTCGAGTTCGGCGTGCATCAGGTGGTCGAGGAGGCGGTCTTCGTGCCCAAGCCCGGCGCGACGGCGGAACGGGACGCCTGGCTGGTCGGACCGTCGGTCAATCTGAAGGATGGGCGCACCGAACTGCACGTCTTCGACGTGGCGCGGATCGAGGTCGGCCCGGTTGCGACCTGGCAGGCGGACGTGGCCCTGCCGGCCGGCTTCCACGGCGTGTGGGCAGGGTAGGGCCGCCCGGGCACAACCTTTGCGGGCCTTCATGGTTCGAAAAGGCTGACGTGCCAAGGTGAGACCATGACCCCCGTCCAGACGCCCGCCGATCTTCGCCCCATCACCGCACTGCGCTTCGGCGCCGCCATGTGGGTCGCCGTCTACAGCTTCTGGGAGAACCTGGCGGGCGCCGGTCAGTCGGGCCTGGTCGCCAAGGGCTACCTGGGGGTCGAGCTGTTCTTCGTCCTGTCCGGCTTCATCCTCAGCCACGTCTACCTGGCGGCGGCGGGCGAGAAGCGGTTCTCGTATCGCGGCTTCCTGTGGGCGCGGATCGCGCGCGTCTATCCGCTGCATATCGCTACCCTGATCGGCGTGGGGCTGCTGGCGGCCGCCGCCCTGTTCGCCGGCATGAGCGTGGACGCCAATGTGCTGAGTTGGACGTCGCTACCCGCCAACCTCTTCATGGTTCACGCCTGGGGGCTGGCGCCGGTCGCGGGCTGGAACCATCCGTCCTGGTCCATCTCTGCGGAGTGGTTCGCCTATCTCTGCTTCCCGCTGTTCGCCTTCGTCTTCTGGCGTCTGCGTCATCGGCCGATCGCGGCGGTGGTCGGGGCTGCAGCCTTCCTGGTCATCCTCTATTTCGCGTTCGAGCAACTGGCCGGCTTCGCCCTGACCGAGGCGACGATCCGCTGGGGCGCGCTCAGGATCGTGCCGTGCTTCGCCTTGGGCTGCGCCCTCTATCTCGTCTATCGCCAGGCCCCGTTGAAGGCGTCGTGGCTGTGCGCCGCCGTCTCGTTCGGCCTGATGGTCCTCAGCGCCGCGCTCGGACTATGGGACGGCGTCACGGTTCTGCTGGCTGGCGCCCTGATCCTGTCGCTGGCCTCGCTGCCCAACGAACGCGCCGGATGGCTGGCCTCCAAACCTGCCGTCTACCTCGGCGAGATCAGCTATTCGGTCTATATGGTCTGTGTGCCGTGGAAGCTTCTGGCTGTCGGTCTGGCCGCCAAACTGTTCGACGCGCCGGATAAGCAGCTTCAAATTTTCGTGTGGTTGGCGATCCTGGCCCTTCTGCCGGTTGTCGCGGCCGCCTCCTATCATCTGGTCGAACGCCCGGCGCGCAAGGCTCTTAGGGACATGGCCGACAAGCGCGCCAAGCATCACGCCAAGGTTCCGGAAGGAAATATGAAGCACGGCGATATGCCGAAACAACTTGCGACAGGGCGTGATCCCGTGGCCTAAAGGGCGCTTCCAAAGGCGGGTCGGGATACCCCAAGCATGTCAAAACGGCTCAAAGCCGCCGCGGTTGCGGCGACCCTCGGTTTTTTTGCGCTGGGCGCCGTTCCCTCCACCGCAAAGGCTGATGAGCCCTACTGGCAGTGCGTGACCTTCGCGCGCATGTTCTCCGGCATCAACATCTTCGGCGACGCCTGGACCTGGTGGCGTCAGGCCGCCGCCAACTTCCGCACCGGCAAGGCCCCGGAAACCGGCTCGGTTCTGGTCTTCCGCCCCGAGGGCCGCATGAGCCGGGGCCACGTCGCCGTCGTCTCCGACATCCTGACCGACCGCGTCGTGCGCGTGACCCACGCCAACTGGGGCGGCAGCCGCGGCAAGGTCGAAGAGAACGTCACCGTCGTCGACGTCTCGCCCTCCAACGACTGGTCGCAGGTCAAGGTCTGGTACAATCCGATCAACGATCTGGGCACGACGGTCTATCCGACCTACGGCTTCATCTACAAAGGCGCCCGCGACGCCTTCGACGCCGGCCGTCAGATCGCGGCCAACGTCTCGGCCCAAGGCCAGCACTAAGCTTGCACTGCCCGCCATCGCGGGCGATAGGCGGGCATGACCCAATCCAGCGAGATCACCTACGCCGGCTATCTGGCGTTGGACGACCTGCTTTCGACCCAGCACCCGCTGTCGGACCAGCACGACGAAATGCTGTTCGTCGTCATCCATCAGACCAAGGAATTGTGGCTCAAGCAGATCTTGCATGAGACAGCCCTGGCCCAGTCGATGGTGCGCGCCGGCGACCTGGTCCCCGCCTACAAGAGCCTGGCGCGGGTCTCCCGCATCCAGGCGGTGATGACACACAGCTGGGACATTCTGTCGACGATGACGCCATCGGACTATCTGCGGTTCCGAGGGTCGTTGGGGTCATCGTCCGGCTTCCAGAGCGACCAGTTCCGACGTTTCGAAGCCATGCTGGGCCTGAAGGACGCCAGCTTCCTGAAGTTCCACGAAGACCGCCCCGAGGCCCTGGCTGCGCTGCAGGCCGCCATCGCCGCGCCCAGCCTTTACGATGACGCTCTGGCCCAACTGGCCAAGGCCGGCCTGCCGGTGCCCGCCGAGGTGCTGAACCGCGACGTGACCCAACCCTATGCGCCGTCCGAAGCCGTCGAGGCGGCCTGGCTGGAGGTCTATCGCGACACGGAACGGTGGTGGGTTCTGTATCAGCTGGCCGAGAAGCTGGTCGATCTGGACGACGCCCTGCTGACCTGGCGGCACAAGCATGTCGTCACGGTCGAACGCATCATCGGTCGGCGTCGCGGCACGGGCGGAACCGAAGGCGCCGCCTATCTGGCCTCGACCCTGACCAAGCGCTGCTTCCCCGAGCTGTGGTCGCTTCGCACCAAACTTTGATGTCGCAGGCGGCAACCTTCGCCGCGCCGGACCATTTCGCCGTTTGACCGCAACAGCGGAAGGAATGGACGAGATGAGCAACCCCAACGCCCACGACATCAAGGTTCTGAACGGCCTGATCGAAACGACGCTGGACAGCGCGGACGGCTATCGCGAAGCCGCCGAACAGACGCAAGACCCGCACTACCGCACCCTGTTCGAGCGTCGCAGCGCCGAACGCCAGCAGGTCGTCGACGACCTGTCGGCCGCTGTGCGGGGCCTGGGCGGCGATCCGGAATCCGATGGATCGATCCTGGCCAAGGCGCACCGCGCGTTTCTGGACGTCAAACACGCCCTGATGCGCAACGACGATTCCGTCGTCGGATCGATCAACTCGGGCGAAGGGTTCATCGCCAACAAATATGAGAAGGCGCTGGAAGACACCGGCATTTCCGCCACCACGCGCGAGACGATCCGGCGGGCTTATGCGGCGGTGAAGACTGAGCATGAGCAGATGGAAGCCCTGAAACACAGCCTTGAAGGCCAGCGTGACGCGGCCAATCCCTTGTTCCCGCAGTAATCCCGGACTGACGGAATTGAGAAAAGGCCCCGGCGTCTCCGCCGGGGCCTTCGTCATTTCATCACTTAGCCTGAAACTAGGCTTCTTCGGTCTTGGCGGCCGAACCGGTTTCCGGAACGACGACGCCCTTGGCGGGACGAACCGTCTGGCGCTCGGCGATACGGGCCGATTTGCCGCGACGATCGCGCAGGTAATAGAGCTTGGCGCGACGCACGACGCCGCGGCGCTTCACCTCGATCGACTCGATGTTCGGCGACAGGATGGGGAAGCGGCGCTCGACGCCTTCGCCGAACGAGATCTTGCGGACCGTGAAGGTTTCGCTGATGCCGCCGCCGTCACGGGCGATGCAGACGCCTTCGAAGGCCTGAACGCGCTCGCGTTCGCCTTCCTTGATCTTCACGTTGACGCGCAGGGTGTCGCCGGGCTGGAATTCCGGGATTTTGCGTTCGCCCAGGACGCGGGCTTTTTCTTCGGCGTCCAGCTGTTGAACGATGTTCATGTCATTTCTCCTCGGGCTTTGCGCCCTTTAGCTGTGAGTTGGCGAGATGCGCCTGCCAGAGGTCCGGCCGCCGCTCCCGCGTAGTCGTCTCCCGCTGCGCCTCGCGCCATCCCGCGATCTTCTTGTGATCGCCCGACAGCAGCACCTCGGGTATCTCAAGCCCCTCGAACGTCCGCGGTCGCGTGTACTGCGGGTGTTCCAAAAGCCCATCCTCGAAGCTTTCGGACGACAGGCTGTCGCCTGAGCCGAGCACGCCGGGGATCAGTCTTACGCACGCCTCGATCGCGACCATCGCCGCCGCCTCGCCGCCGGCGAGAACCGCGTCTCCGACCGAGACCTCCTCGAACCCGCGTGCGTCCAGCACCCGCTGATCCACCCCCTCGAAACGGCCGCACAGCACGACGATCCCGTCGGCTTTCGCCCATTCCTTGACGCGCGCCTGGGTCAGGGGGCGACCCCTGGCGCTCATGTACAAAAGCGGCCGTTTCGGTCCCGGCAGGCTATCCACCGCCCGAGCCACCACGTCCGCCTTCAGCACAGCTCCCGGGCCGCCACCCGCAGGGGTGTCGTCCAGGAAGCCGCGCGTATCTGTGGAAAAGGCGCGAATGTCAACCGTTTCCAGGCTCCACAAGCCCTTCTCGCGCCAAGCCGTGCCGATCAGAGACACCCCGAGCGGACCCGGAAAGGCCTCGGGAAACATGGTCAGGACGGTCGCGGTAAAGGGCATGGCGCGCGCCCTTTACCGCTCCGTGACCGGAAAGGCGAGCCGGGTCAGGTCGTCGGCGCCCCGCCGCCCGCTGCGATCCAGCTGTCCACCTGATCCTCCAGCACGTCCAGCGGCACCGAGCCGGAGCCCAGCACGACTGCATGGAAGTCCTTGATGTCGAACCGGTCGCCCAACGCCGTCTTGGCCCGGTCGCGCAGTTCCTCGATCTTCAGCTCGCCAATCTTGTAGCTGGTCGCTTGGCCGGGGTTGGTGATGTAGCGCTCGACTTCCTTTTCGATGTCGCGCTCGGACAGCAGGGAGTTCTGGCGGAAATAGTCCATCGCCTGCTCGCGGCTCCAGCGCTTGGCGTGCAGGCCGGTGTCGGTCACCAGACGCACCGCGCGCCATAGCTCGGTCGAGAGGCGGCCGAAGTCGGAATAGGGGTCCTGATAGAAGCCCATCTCCTTGCCCAGCTGCTCGGCGTACAGCCCCCACCCTTCCGCATAGGCTCCATAGCCACCGAACCGGCGGAAGCGCGGCAGGCCCTCAATCTCCTGCGCATAGGCGATCTGGAAATGGTGGCCCGGCGCGCCCTCGTGATAGCTGATGCCCTCGATCTGGGGCTTCAGCACCTGGGTCATGTCCGACAGATTGACGTAGTAGATGCCCGGCCGCGATCCGTCCGGCGCCGGCGAGTTGTAGAAGGCGATCGAAGCCGTCGCCTCGCGGAACGGCTCCACCGCCCGCACCTCCAGCGCCGCCTTGGGCAGGGTCGAGAACCATTGCGGCGCCGCCGCCATCACCTGGGCGATGAAGCCGCGCGCGTCGGTCAGATACTGCTCCTTGCCCTCGGGCGTATTCGGATACTGGAACCGTGGATCCGTCTTCAGGACGGTGAAGAACGCCTGCAGCGAGCCGGTAAAGCCGACCTGGGTCTTGATGGTCTCCATCTCGGCCTGGATGCGGGCAACCTCGGCCAGACCGATCTCATGGATCTGGTCGGCGGTCAGGTCAGTGGTCGTCGAGAGCTGGAGCCGGGCGTTGTAATAGGCCTCGCCCTGCGGCAGGCGCCACACGCCCGCGTCGCTGTCAGCCTTGGGCTGCACCTCGGCCAGCGCCGTCAGAACGGTCTCGAACCCGGCTTTGTAGGGTCCGGTCAGGGCCGCACGGCCTTCCGCCAGCAGCCGGTCCTTCGTCGCCTGATCCGTCTCCAGCGCCGCGACCTTCTTGTTGAAGTCGGCCCAGACCGGATTGTCCGCGCCATCGTCGAACGGCGCGCCGGTGATGACGTTGCGGGTGTTGGCGATGGACGGCGCGAAGACGAAGCGCGGCGAGACGACGCCCGCCGCCGCGCGCTGACGCAGTTCCTCGGCCACCTGATCCATCTGCGTCTCGGCGGCCTTGATCCGCGCGACATAGGCCTCGGCGTCGGCCACGCTGGAGACCCGGTGGTTGTTGATCAGAAAGACCGGCAGGCTGGTGGTCGGATTGCCGTTGGCGGCGAACTGAAAGCCCCAGTCGCGCCACTGGTTCGACAGTCGCGCCTGCTGGACGCCATATTCGAACATCCGCCACGACAGCGCCGCCTGCGGCCCCAGCTTCTGCGGATCGAACTGGGCCTTCATCTGCGCCAGCTGCGCCTCCTGAAGCGCGAGGGCCCGGTCGGTCGCCGCGTCCGACACGTCGTCCAGCTTGTCGTAGTCGGTCTTGATGCCCAGCGATGTCATCTGCTGCGGGCTCAGCGCGATCCGCGCCTGGAAGGCCTGTTCGAAGAAGGCGTTCAGCCGCGTGTCCTCGCTTTCGGCCGCGGCTGTTTGGGCGGGGGCGGAGGTTTGCGCCAGCGCGGGCGCGGCGGACAGCACCGCCATCACGGCGGCGGACGAGATCAGAAGACGACGCATGAACAACCCCTCGTGAAACAGGGGCGCACCTTCGGGGCCGCGTGCGCGCGGCGCAAGCGATCAATGCCGCCGCCGTTGCGGCGATCCGACACGCCGAAAGCAAAATTTTCGATACGGCGTCGCTTGATGCAACCCAAGTTCAGGGTCGGCGTTTCGACGAAACTTGACCATACCAACAAGGGTTCACACCATGCGCAAGATCATCACCCTGTCCATCGTCGCCGCCGCTCTGGCCGTGTCGGCCTGCAACACCATCGCCGGCGCCGGCCGCGACGTCTCGGCCGCCGGTTCGGCCGTCACGCAAGGCGCGAACGAAGCAAAGAACTAAGGCTTTCTCAAAAGCCGATGTTGGAAAGGCCCGTCGGATCACGGCGGGCCTTTCTCGTATCCGTCGCATGACGGTGTTACGGTGCGCCATCATTCAGGAGACGGTGATGGGCTTTCTGGACAATGTGGTGAAGGGTCTCGGCGACGACGCCGCAGGCGGTCTGAGCGACCTGCTCAAGGGGCAGGGCGGCGTCGGCGGACTGGCCGAGAAGTTCGGTCAGGCGGGCTTGGGCGATGTGATCGGCTCCTGGGTCGGCACGGGGCCGAACGCCAACATCTCGGCTGAGCAGATCACGGCCGTCCTGGGCCACGGCCCCATCGCCGACATCGCCGCCAAGATGGGCGTGACCCCCGAACAGGCCGGCGAGACCCTGGCCGGTCTTCTGCCCGAAGCCATCGACCGCCTGACCCCCGGTGGTCAGATCGACGGCGCCGACGACCTGCTTGCCAAACTGCCGGGTGGACTGGGCGACATGATCGGCGGTTTCCTGAAGCGCTGAAGCGTCAGGACGGCTGGCCCTCGGTCGCGGCGATCACAGCCTCTTCTTCGATCGCGGCCTTCTGGCGCGCCTGCAGGGCGGTCTGCTTGCTGGCCACGATGAAGGCCAGGACGATCCCGAACACACCGATAATCGCTGAATAGAGGAAGAAGGCCACGTAGCCCGCGCCCAACGCCGCTGGGGTCACGCCGCTGGTCGCCGCGCCGGTGGTCAACACGCCGGGTTGCAGATTGGCGAACAGCGCTCGCAGGCCAGCGAAAGGCCCGGTCCCTTCGGCAGCTCGGGCTGACGCCTCGACGATCCGTCCCGACTGCGTCGCGATCAGCTTGCCGGGAAGAGCGTACAGCGACGTGAACAGGGCATACTGGGTCGCGGTAAAGCCGATCGACGTCAGGCTGGACATATAGGCGATCAGGGCGGTGCCGGCGTATCCGCTTGAGACGTTGTCCACGCCGATGGCGACGGTCAGGGCCGACAGGCTGTGACCCTGGGTCGCCAGCCAGGCGAAGATCAGGTTGGACACAGGGCTCATGAACGCGCCGATGACCATGGTGCGGATCAGGCCGAGCTTGGCGACAGACCAGCCGCCGATGATCACGCCCAGACTGGTCATGACCACGCCAAACACCTTGCGCACCTCGGCCAGCTCCGTCTTGGAAAAGCCGAGGTCGATGTAGAAGGGCGGCATGATGTTCAGCACGAAATCTGCCAGGCGATAGACGCAGATCAGCGCCAGGATCAGCGTCGCCACGCCTGAAAAGCGCCTGTAGAAATCGGCTAGGGGCTGGCCGAACGATCCGGCGAGATAGGCGCCCGGCCGCGTCTTCGTTCCTGGCAGAGGCCAGCAGGCCATGACCATGACAGCCAGGCCCATGAGCACCAGAGCGAACTGCAGATAGACGCCCTCCGGCTTCGCCGCCAGCGCTGCTGCGACCGCCGCCTTGCCGTCCGGGCCGAGGCCGAAGAGACTGAAAAGGGCGTTCAAAGGCGCCGACTGTCCCGTCAGGCCCGAACCCAGGAACATGGCGGCGACGCCGATGACCGTCAGACGAGCGATCCACTCGAAGATTTCCAGCTTTGGTCGCGAGGGAACGTCTCCAACCGGAATGGCTCGGATCGAGTGCGCCTTCTCCCGCGGCGCAAACAGCACCCCGGCGATGCCGATGCCCATGAGTGCAGCCATCACGGCGTATGAGAGGTTCCAGCTGTAGAGATCGGCCAGCACCAGCGGCACAGCCCCAGCCACGATCATGGCGACGCGGTAGCCCAGCTGATAAGCGGCGGCCATGGCGCCATGGCGGCTGTCGTCGGCCGCCTCGATCCGCCAGGCGTCGATGACGATGTCTTGGGTCGCGCCGAAGAAGCCGACGAGGGCGGCGAATCCGGCCACGGCGATCAGGGCGTTGGAGGGGTTCAGGGTCGAAATCGACCATAGACCGAAGATGATTACGCCTTGCGTGACCAGCATCCATGCGCGTCGATGACCAAGCAGAGGCGTCAGAAGCGGCACGGCGGTTCGGTCGATCAGCGGCGCCCAGACGAATTTCAACGAGTAGCTGAGTGTGGCCAAGGCGAAGAAGCCGATCACTTCCAGCGTCAGGCCGCTCTCTCGCAACCAGGTGGTCAGCGTGTCGAAGATCAGCAGGTTCGGCAGGCCTGCCGAAAAGCCCAGCAGCAGCATGATGAAGACGCGCCGCTCGCCATAGACGGCGAGGCCGCCGAAACGGCCGGCGGGCTTGCCGTTGACGGGGGGGTGGGCTTGGTCGGTCATGCACGGCTCCGGCGCGGCGGCCGGTAACGCGGGCGCCTGTAACTCAGCTGACCTTGGCGCGGATGTCGCGCTTCGTCCAGCGGGCGAGGGCGGCGCGCAGGGCCTCGGCGTCCAGCGGCTTGACGATATGGTCGTCCATGCCGGCCTCAAGACAGGCGCGGCGGTTCTCGGCGAAGGCGTTGGCGGTCAGGGCCAGGATCGGCGTCGTGTCGCCCGCCGCTCGGATGGCGCGGGCGGCGGCGGGGCCGTCCATGCCGGGCATCCGCATGTCCATGAAGACCACGTCGTATCGCGCGCGTTTCAGCGCTGCGACGGCTTCGTCGCCGGTGGCGGCCGTCTCGACGGTGCAGCCCTCGCGGCGCAACAGGGTGCGGGCCAGAAGCGCGCCGACGGGATTGTCCTCGGCTAGCAGGACGCGGATCCCGGCGAACTGGACGGGGGCGACGCGGTCGTCTTCGATCGGGGCGGCGCAGTGGGCGCTGGAGTTGTCCGGCGCCTCCGCGCCGATGGCGGCCAGGACGCGCTCGGCCAAGGACGCGCGACGCAAGGGCTTGATCAGGTAGCCGTGGAAGCCGACGGCGCGATAGCGGGCGATCAGATCGCGTTCGGCAGGTTTCAGCAGGACGATGCCGCGACCGCTGGAAGGCAGGGCCGCCAGCGCGCCCGCCGGGGCGTCGGCGTGATCGACCAGGGTCACCGGGGCCGCATCCGCCACGACGCCGCCCGAGGCCTCGATCTGGGCGCGAGCCGCTGACAGGACAAACGGATCGACGGCGCGCACCGCGACCGTCTGGCCGCGCAACGGCTTGTCGCGCGCCACCGCGACGGCGGCGAAGGCGGCCTCGAAGCGGAAGCGGGCGCCCCCGCCGGTTGCGGCGCCGTCGGGCCGGCTTTCGACCTTCACCGAGCCGTCCATGGCGGCGGCCAGTTTACGCACGACCGCCAGACCAAGGCCGGCGCCGTCCTGGCGGACCGCGTCGGAACTGTCGGCGTGGCCGAATTCCTCGAAGATGCGTGTGCGCGCCTCGGGCGCGACGCCGGGGCCGGTGTCGTCGACCAGGAAGGCCAGGCGCGGACGCGCCGTGCTGCCGCCGACGCGCTCGACCGAAATGCGCACGCCGCCGGTTTCGGTGAACTTCACGGCGTTGCCCGCCAGGTTGAACAGCACCTGACGCAGCCGGCCTTCGTCCGCCAGCACGTCGGGCGCGTCGGCGGCGACCGACCAGACGATCTCCAGCCCCTTGTCGTGGGCGCGCGGGCTCAGCAATTCGGCGACGCCGCGCACCAGACCTTCCAGATCGACGGGCGCCAGGTCGAACTCCAGCGCGCCGGCCTCCAGCCGCGCGTAATCCAGCAGGTCGTTGACCAGACCCAGCAGATGTTCGGCCGATTGACGCGCGTTCTCGGCATAGGCGCGCTGGGCGCCGTCCAGCCGGGTCCGCTGCAACAGGTTGATCATGCCGATGACGCCGTTCAGCGGCGTGCGCATCTCGTGGCTCATCAGCCGCAGGAACTGCTGGGCGGGGTCAACAGGCGCGCTCGTCCGCTCCTCGATCCGCTTCGTCGCCGTCCGTCGCGTCATGGCCGTCTCCCCAACGAGACGGAGCCTAAAGGTCGACGGTTAAGGATGTCTCCACCATAACGCGGGCGCGTCACGCGTGCAGGAAGGGCGTCTGCTCGTCGTCGTCCTCGCGCAGACCGAAGCCTTCATGGCGCTGCGCCACGCGGCGGTCGAAGTCGGCCTCGGCCCCGATGGTGGTGCGGCGGTAGATCAGGGCCTCGGCGATGTGGCGACGCAGAACGCCGGTGCTGCCGTCGAGGTCGGCGATGGTGCGCGCCAGGCGCAGGGTGCGGGTCCAGCCGCGCGCGGTCAGGCCGCCGGCCTCGCCCGCCCGCATCAGCAGCATCCGGCCCGCCTCGTCCGGCGTGGCGAACCGATCCAACGTGGCGCCGGAGGCGCGGGCGTTCAGGCCTTGGGCGGCGTCCAGCCCCTCCTCGCGCACCCGGTCCTCCTGCATGGCGCGGGCGGTTGCGACGCGCGCCCGGGCCTCGGCCGTGCCTTCGGCGGGCGGGGGCAGGGCCATGTCGGCGGCGGTGACCGGCGGCGTCTCCACCGTCAGGTCGATGCGGTCGAACATCGGACCCGAGACGCGGTTCTGATAGTCGCGCTGGCAACGCGGAGCCTTGCCACACGCCCCGCGTCCGGCGCCGCCCATACCGCAGCGGCACGGGTTCATCGCCGCGACGAGCTGGAACCGCGCGGGATAGCGGATGTGGGCGTTGGCGCGGGCGACGACGATCTCGCCGGTCTCCAGCGGCGCCCGCAGCGAGTCCAGGGCCTGGGCCGAATATTCCGGCAGTTCGTCCAG
The DNA here is from genome assembly GCF_014204545.1 of Brevundimonas vesicularis. Lineage (GTDB taxonomy): Bacteria > Pseudomonadota > Alphaproteobacteria > Caulobacterales > Caulobacteraceae > Brevundimonas > Brevundimonas vesicularis_B. Next base: position 351 of record NZ_JACHLJ010000005.1, on the reverse strand, counting down.
GAACAGCACGCCGTTGTGTGCCAGCGAGGCCTCGCCCGGCTTGGCGCGAAGGCCGCCGCCGGTCAGGGCCGCCATCGAGGCGGAATGGTGCGGGCTGCGGAACGGGCGATCGCGGGTCAGGGCGCCGCGTTCGATCAGGCCGGCGACCGACCAGACCATCGAGGTCTCCAGCAACTCCTGCGGTGTCAGGGGCGGCAAGAGGCCGGGCAGGCGCTGCGCCATCATCGACTTGCCCGACCCCGGCGGGCCGATGAACAGCAAGGTGTAGTCGATTGAATCCGTCTGGCGAACGGATATTCACGACCGTTTCTTACGTCAGGCGCGTGCCGTTCCTGACGATCTTCCATTTCT
>NZ_JACHLJ010000004.1:148027-228679 GCF_014204545.1 Brevundimonas vesicularis | reverse complement strand
GCTGCGCTGACCGGCCTCTTGCCAACCCCGACAACCCCAGCTCAGATCACCAAAGGACTCTCGTTATGGCTGGATGAGAAATGGGGGTCACGTCATCGAAAACAAGGTCGGGACCTCCGAGAACAGCGATGAAGCTCCTCATCTGCACCACTATCCATCACAAGTTCGTCCAGCGAACGTGATAAAGCGAACAGCCTGGAGGTGTTCAATCCGCATCCGCACGCTATTGGATGGGTCACTTTAGCGCGTGCGGGAGTTGCGCCTGCTAAGACGTCAAGATCGCCAGATCGGAATGACTGATTAGCGCCAGGAGCGGTCATGCGGACCATGCCGGAAAGACGACATTCCGTGCGTGGATCAGAGGTCCTCTTTAGGGGGCGATGGCTGCTTCGCAAACCAACCCGTTGCGGACGTTGAGCTCGAGCCAAGATCGCATAGGCTAGCCTCATGGGACTTCTGACCTTCAGCATCAACCTCACTCTAGATGGCTGCGTCGACCATCAGGAAGGCATCGCCGACGACGAGACGCACGCCTTTTTTACCCGCTTGATGGACGAGAACGGCGCGATGCTCTGGGGTCGTGTGACCTACGAGATGATGGAGAGATACTGGCCTACCGTCGCTAGTGGCGAGGTGGATGCACCTGCGGCGATCCGCGAGTGGGCGGTCAAGCTGGAAGACAAACCAAAGTATGTGGCGTCAACGACGCGTACGACGTTCCCGTGGACAAACAGCCACCATCTTGGCAGCGACTTACATGCGGCGGTGCAAGCGCTGAAGGACGCTACGCCGGCTGGCGTGCTCCTCGGCAGCGACAAGCTGGCGACGGAACTAGATCGGTTGAATCTGATCGACGAATACAAGCTCGTCGTTCATCCAAGGATCGCAGGGCACGGTCCGACCCTTTATCACGCCGGCTTGTCCGCAACACGCAGACTAGAACTGCTCTCGACCAAGCCTTTCAGTAACGGCGCGGTCGCTATGCATTACCGGGCTCATTGATTGAAAGTTGGGACGATGTCCGCTTCCCACCCGAGGCGGACATCGGCCCAGCCGATTAGGCTAGTGCGATCTGGGGTATTCGCATGTCAAAGTCGCCTGCTGGATCGTTCAACTGACCATGAGCAGTGATGTCCAGCGTGACGGCATGTTCCTCGAACTGTCGGATGGGGTGATCGAACACGCGCTCTTGGCAGAGGTTTTCTACGCTGACGCAAACGGTCAGATGACCTTGGCGACGTTTGATAACGGAAGCATCCCCCTTGAAGTCGTGGAGTGGCTCATCTCGGAAGCTAAGCGAAGGCTACCGCCAGTCGATGACCGCTAACCACCCGTAGCGGACATTTGAGGTGCCTGATCCAATCGGCCTTGGTCACAAAGTCAGGCTGACGTTCCTCGCCCCGACGTTTCGGCCTGCACCCCATCCGCCTCTGCATCCGGATCGCGGCCTTCGCTGCGGTCAAACCATCGCATCACCGGCGTGACCGTGATCCCGTGCAGCAGGATCGACATCAGGCAGATCAGCCCCACGATGGCCCACAGCCGGTCGTCGCTCTCGAACGGCGCGGCGTTCAGCCCATAGGCCAGATAGTAGAAGGACCCCACGCCCCGGATCCCGAAGAAGGCCAGAATCAGCTTCTCGCGCATCGGCCGCTTCCAGCCGATGAAGCCGATCATCCCGGTCAGAGGCCGCACCACCAGCACGATCGCCAACGCCACCATCGCATCCAGCGGCCGCAGCGGCGCCAGCAGGCCCGACGCCAGCCCCCCGCCGAACAGCACCAGCACCACCATCATCGCCATACGCTCGATCTGCTCGATGAAGTCGTGCATCTCGACTTGGAAATCGTGGTCCCGGTCTGCGTGCCGGAACGCCAGCGCCGTGATGAACACCGCCAGAAAGCCGTAGCAGTGCAGCATCTCCGTCACCGAGTATGAGATGAAGGTCGCCGCCAGGGCGATGAACCCGTCGCGCGTCGCGGCCAGTCGCGTGCTGGCCGGAATGGTGAAGGTTAGCCAGCCGAACAGCCAGCCGATCGCCCAGCCGATGCCCAGCCCGGCGCCGATTTCCCACAGCACGCTGACGGTCAGCCACTCTACGAACCAGTCGTCCTTCTGGCCCGCCGCCACCAGGGCCAGGGCGATGGCCAGGTTCACGAACGGGAACGCCAACCCGTCGTTCAGCCCCGCCTCGGACGTCAGGCCGAACCGCACCTCGTCTTCACGCCCTTCGCCCGGCGCCGCCACCTGGATGTCCGACGCCAGCACAGGATCGGTCGGCGCCAGCGTGCCGGCCAGCAGGATCGCCCCCGCCAGGCCCAGCCCCAGGACCGTCCATCCCAGCAGCGCGATCGCCACGATCGACAGCATCATGGTGACGCCCAGCAACCGCCAGGTCACGCCCCATCGCCTCGGATTGAAGATCCGGTCGATCTTCAGCCCTGCCCCCATCAGGGCGATGATCACCACGAACTCGGTCAGCCGCTCGGTGATCTCGGGATAGGTCTGCGGCAGCGGATCGAACCCCACCTGCGGCAGGCTGAACAGCGCGGCCCCAAGCCCGACGCAGACGATCGGCAGCGAAAGCGGCGCGCGCCGGAACACCAGCGGCAGCCACGCCACCAGCGCGACCAGCGCCCCCACCACAAACAGCATGAGGATATAGGAATCGGGCATGGCTCTCCGGAGGATCGACAAGGCGTCGTTCCCTTAATGCGGCAACGCCCGTCCGGTTACCGGTCGTTTCTAGAGGCTATGGTTCCACGCCCCGTTGTTTCGATGAGGAACATCCACTAATCACCCCGATTTGGCGTCAAGGGCGACTGCTTTCCGGCCTAACGGCCAACATCCGCGTTCGGCGCCAAAGCCCAGGACCGAAATCGACCCGTTGCGGAACTATCCGCTTGTCTCGATCCATCGGCCAGCTAACGTATTGCGATGGAAATCAGCCGCAGAATCGTCGTTGCTGGCGTGGGCTTGGCCGTCACTTCACCGCTTCGCGCGTCTGCTGCGGACATGGAAAGTTCATCGATGTACGGCTTGATCGGCAAAATGACAGCGCAGCCAGGTCATCGCGACGAGCTGGTCAGAGTCCTCATCGAAGGTGTAAGCGGACTGCCGGGCTGTTTGAGCTACATCGTTGCTTTGGACCCGCTAGAGCCGGAGGTGATTTGGATCACAGAGGCATGGCAGAGCAAGGAAGCGCACGGCGCGTCACTCACGCTTCCGGCGGTCCGCGATGCGATCTCGAGAGGGCGACCGATGATCGCGGGAATGTCGAGGGTGGCCGAGACGGCGCCCGCAGGAGGGTACGGCCTCTCGGCGCCTGCCCACTAACATCCGCTTCCCACCCAAAGCTGACCATCGCCGGGCTTGCTTCAGGGCCCGGCTTAGGGTCACAAGTCGATTTGCTCTGACATCTCCCAGGCGTCATCCACCTCGATACCGAGATATCTGACTATGCTCTCCAATCTCCTGTGGCCGATCAGGAGCTGGCATGCGCGAAGATTGCCTGTCATTCTTGTGAATGAGCGAGACCTTAGTGCGTCTAAGGCTGTGAGCGCCGTACCCTTAGGGCTCTAGGTCAATCAACGGCGCCATCGGTCTATCAGCCCAGCATACGGCCTGGCGCCGATGTGCTGGCCGCACCGGCTCCGGCTTGGGAACGGCCAGTCGTCTTCAGGCTGGCGGGGCACACTCAGGCGAGCAGCGATCGCATCACGCGCAGGCTCGGTGATCTCAACGGGCACAGGTCTCCCGGTCTTCTGTTGGATGACGACCGACCGCTGACGGAGAACACCGCCTCTCGCCGCATCGCTCACGCGAAGTCGGACCAGGTCGCAGGCGCGTAGTTTCGAATCCAACGCGCAGTTGAACACGGCGAGGTCGCGAAATCTCCTAGCCACACTCAACTGTTGTCGGATGGACCAGATGAGCTTGGGCTTAAGCGGCGCCTTGGGGCCGATTAGACGGCGCGTTCCCTGAGGGCTTCGGTTGTAGGAACAGGTCAGACTGTCGCATGCCCCCTCCTCTGAGGTCGCATGCCTGTCGTGACGCCTGCTTCCAGATAATGAACTTCTGGGCGCCAGTCCCAGACATTCACTGCCGCATTGTTTGGCAATAGCCGCGCCTACTCCGACGGTCGATGCTATGCTGAACGCGGCAACCGTATGGTGAAACAGCTGCCGGCGCCCGGACCGTCGCTTTCCACGCGGATGTCGCCCTTATGCAGATCGACCAGTTGGCGGACCAGGGCGAGACCGATGCCAAGGCCTTCGCTGGATCGATCGTCGGGCCCCTTCAACTGCGTGTACAGCTCAAAGACCCGAGCTTGCATATCCTTGGAAATGCCGACGCCAGTGTCGGAGACGGCGACTTCGACGTAGTCGGGCCCGGCGTTCGCCCGGAGCTGGATCGTCCCGCCCGACGGGGTGTATTTGGCTGCGTTGGTCAGCAGATTGCTGACGATCTGCGATAGGCGGGTGAAGTCGGCTGTGACCCATACGGCTTCCGTCGGTAGGTCAAACGTGAAGGCATGCCCACCCGCGTCGATCTTGGGACGGCTTGTATCGATCGCGGAGTCCAGCACGGTCTTTAACTGCACCCGTTCGAGGCGCAGGGCGATCTTGCCCTGATCTATCCTCGAAACGTCAAGCAGATCCTCGACAAGCCGCGAGAGGTGAAACACTTGGGTCGCCATCCGCTCCCGGATGACGGCGGCTTGATCTGGCTCGCCGGCGCGATCGAGCAACTTCAGCCCTGCGTTCAGGGCCATGAGGGGATTGCGTAGCTCATGACCCAAGACCGCCAGGAACTCGTTCTTGCGTTGATCTGCGGCGCTCAAGGCCGTCGCATGCACGTCCAATTCGTCTCGTTGCAGGCGTATCCGCTCACGCTGCTGATAGAGTTCAATGAAGATCTCCGTCTTCATTCGCAGGATATTAGGCTCGATCGGCTTCTGGATAAAATCGACCGCGCCGGCCTCATAGCCGCGAAACCGGCGCTGCTGTTCTGCGCTGCCCGCCGTGACGAAGATGATGGGGACATGACGGACCCGGGCGTTGCCGCGCATGAATTCGGCCAGTTGGAAGCCGTCCATGCCAGGCATCTGCACGTCTAGGAGGGCGAGAGCGACGTCTTCGGCAAGGAGCAGCTCCAGCGCCTGATCTCCGGACTTCGCCTTGAGCAGGTGGAGACCTTCGCGCTGGAGCAAAGCCTCAAGCGCGAGGAGATTTTCCTCGAGATCATCGACAAGAAGAACCTTTATCGGGGTGTCGAGGGTCGTCATGCGGCTTCGAGTTCCACCAGATAGTTTGCGATGTCCGCCAGACTCATGGCCGTTGCGCCCGCGCAGGCCGCGAGAGCGGCTTCTGGCATCGCTGACGCATAGGCCTCTGACGGGCGTTCGACGAAGGCCTCGCCACCCCTTTCCATAACGGCTCTCAGGCCGGCGGCCCCGTCGTTGTTGGCGCCCGTCAGCACGACACCGATCAGGCCGGCTCCATAGGCGTCGGCGGCGCTTTCGAAGAGAACGTCAATCGATGGGCGAGAATAGTTGACCGGCTCATCCGAGGACAGGGCCAGCCCGCCATCTCGCTCGACCAGAAGGTGATAATCGGGGGGCGCAAAATAGACGGTTCCAGGAAGGACCCTTTCCTTGTCCTCGGCTTCAAGCACCGCAAGGGCGCAGCTCGCTTGAAGCAGCGGCACGAGACCATTGCCTCGATCCGGGGGGACATGGACCGCGATCAGAATGGGCAAGGGATAGTCCGCTGGGAGGATGGGAAGGATGGCTAAAAGCGCCTGGACGGCGCCGGCGGAAGCGCCGATCACCACCGCGCGTTGTGATGGGACACTCATGCGCCTAGCCTTCGGTAGAGCTTTTCCTGGGGGACGAACTCAGAAAATTCGCCGGCGTGGGCCGAAAACCTCAAACTTTCCTTGGAGCCGAGGCCGAGGAAGCCTCCGCGTGGTAGGGAGTCCTTGAACAGGCCAATGGCGCGATCCTGCAGGGCGCGATCAAAATAGATCATGACATTGCGGCAGGAGATCAGTTGCATCTCGGCGAACGCCGCGTCCGTGACGAGGCTGTGATCGGAGAAGACGACCCGGGCGCTGAGGCTACGGTCGAAGACGGCCCGCCCGTAGTCGGCCGTATAGTAGTCGGACAGGGACGAACGTCCGCCCGACTTCTGGTGGTTCTCGGTGAATTTGCGCAGCCGATCGAGGGCGTAGACCCCGGCTTCTGCTGCGCGGAGCGCATCGGGATTGATGTCGGTGGCATAGAAGAGGGTGCGATCATACAGCCCTTCCTCCCGGAACAGGATGGCTAGGGAGTAGACTTCCTCGCCAGTGCTGCACCCCGCAATCCAAACCTTGAGCGACGGATAGGTGCGCAAATGGGGAAGCACCGTCTCGCGCAAGGCTTTGAAATAGGTCGGGTCGCGGAACATTTCGCTGACCTGCACCGTCAGATAGCCCAGCAGCCGAGGCAGCATCGTCGGGTCGTGCAGGACAGCGTTCTGCAGCGCGGTCAGCGTCGGATAGCCCATCTGGTCGCGGGCCTGCACTAGCCTCCGCTTGATCGACGCACGGGCATAGTGACGGAAGTCGAAATGATAGCGCTGGAACAGCGCCTCCAGCAGCAGTTGGATTTCGAGGTCTTCGAGAGCGTCGGCCATGGATCAGCGCGGCATCCACACGCGGACCAGAGAGAGCAACTTATCGACATCCAGGGGCTTGGCCATGTAGTCGTTGGCCCCTGCTGCGAGACAGCGTTCCTGGTCGTCCGGCATGGCTTTGGCGGTCAGCATCAGGATCGGCAGGCCGCCCCAGCGTCCATCGCTCCGGATGCGCTGTGTCGCGGTGAGCCCGTCCATGACCGGCATCATCACATCCATCAGAACGAGGTCTATGGCGGGTGCAGAGGCGGCGGACGCATCGAGCGCGTCGAGCGCTTCCTGCCCGTTGCGCGCGATCTGCACGACGGCGCCGCGAGGTTCGAGCACGCTGGTGAGGGAATAGATGTTTCGGACATCATCCTCGACGACGAGGATGCGCCGGCCTTCCAGCACGGCGTCTCGATTTCGCGCCTTCTGGATCATGCGCTGCTGTTCGGGCGGCATGTCGGCGACCACCTGGTGGAGGAACAGCGAGACCTCATCCAGCAGGCGTTCCGGCGACTTGGCGCCCTTGATGATGATTGAGCTGGAGTAGCGGCGCAGTTGTTGCTCGTGGTCCGCCGTCAGATCCTGGCCGGTATAGACGATCACCGGCGGATAGGCCTGCTGACCGTCCAGACTGAGCTTCTCCAGCAGCGAGAAGCCGGAGGCGTCGGGCAGGGACAGGTCCACAACCATGCAGTCGAAGGTCTGCTGTTCGAGGGTTTGAAGGCATTCCGCCGCCGTGCCCACCCCGACCGTCTCGACCCCGCCGCTCGACAGAAGGGCTCTCATGGCCTCGCGCTGGACGGCGTCATCCTCCACGATCAGGACTCGTCGAACGGTCCGGGTGAGGTCCTCCTCCAGGGCCCGAAGGACATCCGCCAGCGCCTCACGTTTGACCGGCTTGGTGAGATACCCCATCGCGCCAAGCGCGCGCGCGGTCGTGGCATGGTCTCCAGCGGACACCACATGGATCGGTATATGGCGGGTCTGGTCGTCGCGCTTCAGCGTGTCCAGGACCGTCAGACCGGACTGGTCAGGAAGGCCGACGTCAAGGACGATGGCGCTCGGCCGGTACTGTTTGGCGAGCTTGATCGCGTCCTCGCCATTACTGGCCACAAGACACTGGAACGCCATTTCGCGCGACAGGTCCCGGACGATGGCGGCGAAACGATCGTCGTCTTCAACGACCAGCAACGTGCGCCGGTTCACGGCCAGCGCGTCCCGATCATCCTCAATCGCGCGGGGCAGGACAGCGGGCGACGATTTCGGGGCGGCCTGCGTGACTGAGGACGCCGCGGGTTGCGGAGCAAAGGGCGCGCGCGACGCAACCTGAGCGGCGTCGTAGGCGAGGGGCGCGCTGAGGGTGAAGGTGCTGCCTTTGCCGGGCTTGCTTTCCAGAGTGATCGCGCCTCCGAGCAACCGAGCCAGTTCCCTGGAGATCGAAAGTCCGAGCCCCGTCCCGCCGTACTTGCGGCTGATCGTGCCGTCGGCCTGCTGGAAGGCTTCGAAGATGCTGTTCTGCTGTTCGCGCGAAATACCGATTCCGGTGTCTTTCACCGAAAAATCCAAGCCCCGGTCGCCGGGCGCGATCCTCAGCTTTACGCTCCCCTTCTCTGTGAACTTGAAGGCGTTCGAAAGCAGGTTCTTAAGGATCTGTTCCAGACGTTGACGGTCCGTCTCAACCAGATCGGGCGTCCCCTTGGCGACGTCGATCGTGAAGTTCAGCCCCCGCTGGTCTGCAATCGGATCGAACAGCTGGCGCAAGTCGCCGGCCAGTCTCTGGACCGAAACAGCTTCGGGACGGATCTGGACGTGCCCGGCCTCGATCTTGGAGAGGTCGAGAATGTCGTTGATCAACGTCAACAGATCGTCGCCCGAGGACTGAATGGTCCGGGCGTAGCGAACCTGCTCTTCGGACAGGTTTCCGTCGCTGTTGTCGCCGAGAAGCTTCGACAGGATCAGCAGGGAGTTAAGAGGCGTCCGGAGTTCGTGGGACATGTTGGCGAGGAAGTCGGACTTGTACTGGCTGGCCGCTTCGAGCTCCCGGGCCTTGAGGGCCAGATCGGCGCCGGTCCGTTCCAGGTCGTCGCGCTGTCCCTCCAGAACCTGCGCTTGCTCTTCCAGCTGGCTGTTGGTCTGTTCAAGCTCCACCTGCTGCTGCTCCAGCCGCACCTGGGATTCCTTGAGCGCGCGCCCCTGCTCCTCCAACTCCTCGTTGGAAACCCGAAGCTCTTCGCTCTGCACCTGTAGTTCCTCGGACTGGCGCTGGGTCTCTTCGAGGGCGTTCTGAAGATCTAGACGATAGCGCGCCGACCTGAGGGCGACGCCTATCGCAGCCGCACTTTCATCCAGCAGCCGAAGGACCTGCGGTCCCGGGGCATGGATAAAGCCCAACTCGATCACGGCGTTGATGACGCCATCAGCGTTCGCAGGGGCAATGACGAGATGACGCGGGTCATCCCGTCCCAGCGCGGATCCAATAGTCAGATAGCCTTGAGGGACATCCGTCAGCAGCACTGACGCCCCATCAGCGGCGACCTGGCCCAGAAGGCCCTCCTTAAGTCGGAACTCCATAGGCACGGGCGCGTCTGATGGAACGCCCAGGGTGGCGGCGCGGCGGAAAACGCCGCCTTCGCCCTTGAAGATCGCTGCGGCTTGAAAGTCGACATATCGAGCCAGGAAGCCCAAGATGCTGTCGGCCAGCGCCTCGATGGTCTTGTCGCCGCTCATTGCTTCGGCGAGCCCGACCTGTCCGGCCTGAAGCCACTCCTGCCGGGCGCGTTCCCGCGTGCTGTTGCGGATGAGCAGGAACACCCCGACGGTGAGGGCGGCGCCGAGCAGGGCGGACAGGATTCCGGTCAGCAGGGCGGTCCGGTAAGCGACCTCCATCTCAGACAGCCACTGTCGCCGCTGCTGCGCGACGTCGGCGCGCATGATGGCCAAGCGTTCCCGGATCGCATTCATCGCCGTCCTGCCGCGGTCGGTTTCGATCATCGCGACGGCCGCCGCGAGGCCGCCCGTACGCCGCGCTTCGATTCCCCGGGTCAACTGCTCCATCTTGACGCCGACATGGCGCTTGACCTCTTTGAGGTTGGCCTGCTGCGCTGGGTCGCGCGAGGTCACTTCGGTGAGGATCGCAAGGTCACGGTCCATTGCGGCCACGGCGTCTTCGTAGGGCTCAAGATAACGGTCTTGGCCCGTGAGAAGGTAACCGCGCTGTCCCGTTTCAGCGTCCTGCACGGTCGACAGGACCTGGTCTATGGCCACCAGTGTCGTATGGGTTCCAACCACCTTTTGACTATTGGCGCGCAGGCCCTGGACGTTGAGGTAGGCGACGACGCCGCTAATCAGGAAGAAGGCGAGAACGAGCACGACGCCCACTCCGACCCAAATTTCGACCTTCGATCGAATGCGTCCAACGCCATGCTGCGTCTGAGCCAAGCTCGCTCTCCAACCCGAAAAGTTCATTCCGCCCGTCCATAGCTGCAAGCCACACCTTGGCAAACAGTGCTGAGGACGCCACCGCTGTTTTCATAATTTCCCTGACCGAAAGCCGACGTCCCCAACCGCCGCTTTGAGTCACGAGCGGCCGCTAGGTGCGTAGTCTGACAATTGCTGGACGAGGATGTGGAGACTTAACAAAGACTCCGCAGCGGGTTTCTGGCCAGTTTCTGGGCAGCGGCTATACGCTCAAGCCCGCTATGTCATTGAAGAAAATGGTGGACGCGACAGGGATTGAACCTGTGACCCCCTCGATGTCAACGAGGTGCTCTCCCGCTGAGCTACGCATCCGCCGTAGGGCTCCGAAAAACGTCTTCGGAGCGGGAAGAGCGGTCGTATAGCGGCGAGGCCGGTCGGCATCAAGCCGATTTAACGGCAAGAATGCGATTTCTCGCCAAACGCCGCTCGGCCCAGTCGCAGCGAAGGTTCAGGCGGCGACCATCCGCTCGACCTCATTGACCAGATCGCGCAGGTGGACGGGTTTGGACAACACCTTGGCGTCCGGCGTGGCCTGGGCGGCCGTCAGGGCCACGGCGGCGAAGCCGGTGATGAACATGATGCGCAGGCCGGGCTGTCGGGCGGCGGCGACGCGGGCGACCTCGATCCCGTCGGCGCCCGGCATGACGATGTCGGTCAGCAGCAGATCGTAGGGACCGTGTTCCAGGGCGTCGATCGCGTCGTCGCCGTTCTCGCAGTCGATGACCTGGTGGCCTGCCCGCTCCAGCGCGCGCGTCAGAAATCCGCGCAACGAACCATCGTCTTCGGCCAGGAGAATACGCGCCATTCGAAAAACACCCTTGAAACAGACCGCAAACCTAGGGCCCGAACGGTAAACCGCCGATGAAATTCGCCGCTCAGCCGACTTCCTTCCACAGCGAAACGCGCTAATCGAGGGCATGACCGACGGCGGCGACAGCTTTTCGATCACCGCCCCGGCGGCGGACGCGCCCGCGACGGCGCTGGTCTTCGCCTCGCCCCACTCCGGCGATCTCTATCCCGACGAGATGGGCGCCGCGCCGGGCCTGTCGCGCGCCAGTCTGAAAAGCGCCGAGGACGCCTTGGTCGGGCGCTTGGTCGCAGAGGGACCGCGCAGAGGCGCCGCGCTGATCGAAGGCCGGATCGGCCGGGCCTATGTTGATCTGAACCGTGATCCGTCCGAGCTGGACCCGGCCCTGATCGCGGATCTGGACGGGCCAGTCGGAGCCAAGACGGCCGCCGGTTATGGCGTGATCCCCCGCCTGGCCGGCGACGGGACGCCGCTCTATGCGCGCCGGCTGACGCTGGCGGAGGCCAGAAGCCGCATCGCCAGGGTCCACGCCCCCTATCACCAGGCGCTGGACGAACGGATGCGGGCGACGCGCGCGACGCGCGGACGAGCCGTGCTGATCGACTGGCATTCGATGCCGGCGCGCGCCGTCGGGGCCGAGGTCGTGTTGGGCGATCGTTACGGCTCGGCCTGCAGTGCGCGGCTCAGCCGAAGACTGCGCGAGTTGTTCGAGGGTCTAGGCTGGCGCGTGGCGCAGAACCATCCCTACGCCGGCGGTTGGTCCACCCAATGTTGGGGCCGGCCGGACGAGGGCTATGAGGCCATCCAAATCGAACTGAGCCGCAAGCTGTATTTGGACGAGACGACGCTGGCCCCCAACGCGACCTACGCCAAGACGCACAAGACCCTGTCGCGCGTGATCGCCGCCCTGTGCGCAGACGACTGGTCGGCCTGACTGATCGCTGATCAGATCAAAAAAAAAGCCGCACCCGAGGGTGCGGCATTAAAGTCTATAGGGAGGAAACGCCCAGGAAGGGCAAGACGCCCGGAGGCGTCAGAGGTCAACTTAGGTTGCGATGCACAATGGGTCAAGGCCCATGCGCGCCCGCTCGGTCACGCCTTGTTACGCAAATATGGCGGATCGCCTGACAAGACGGCGCTCTTTCGACCAAAGTCGGACGAGCGTTCGATCTCGCAACTGCGAAAGGATCGAGTCAGTTGTCCAGCAGCCGCCGTGCGTTGCGGATAGCGCGGGCGGCGGGCGACGCCTCCTGGCGATAGATCAACAGGCCGAAGGACGAGGCGACGCCCAGCGCCAGCCACAGCGGTCCGAACAGCCAGGCCGCCGCCGCCAGGGCGAAATAGTAGCCGCGCACGCCCTGACTGAAGGAACTGAGCGCCGGATTCAGAAGCTGGCCCGCCGCCTCGCTGAAGGCCTTGCGGTCGGTCTTGGTGTGGATTTCCGGAGCCGCGCCGATCAGCGCCAGGGCGTAGTTCATCTGGCGCAGCGCCCAGATGAAATCCAGAAAACCGCGCGCCAGACAGATCAGCACCAGCGCCAGCTTGGCCTCCAGTATCTTCATCGGCACGTTTTCCGCGCCGACGGCGGCGAACCCTTGGAGCGCGCTTTCGCCTCCGAACAGAATGCCCGCGACCGCCGCGATCAGTAGCAGGTTGGTGGAGGCGAAGAAGGAGGCGGAATTGATCGAATGCCCCATCAGCTGGCTGTCGATCAGCTTCATCTCGCGATGGGTCATGGACTGCATCCAGGCCGCCCGGACATGCTCCATGTCCTGGTTCAGCGAGCCGCCCTTCCTGCTGATGAAGGCCAGGATGGGGCTGTATCCCAGCCAGCAGATGAAGAAGAGGGCCAGCGCCGCCCAATCGGTCCAGGTCATGATCCAGATGTCCGCGATGATGCGCCGCGACGCAAGCCCGCCCGCGCCGGCATTCGCCACAGGTCGCCCTTGCCGTGACGGGCCGGGGAGCCTATCACCCTTCGCCTTTCAAATTTTCGCAGTCGCAGCAAAGACCCCGCCATGAACCTCGACGCCATTCCCGTCGGCCCGAACGCTCCCTGGGACATCAACGTCATCATCGAAATCCCGCAGGGCGGCCTGCCGGTGAAATACGAGATGGACAAGGAATCGGGCGCCCTGTTCGTCGACCGCTTCCTGCACACCGCCATGTACTATCCGGGCAACTACGGCTTCGTGCCGCACACCCTGTCGGACGACGGCGACCCCTGCGACGTGATCGTGCTGAACCCGACGCCGGTCGTTCCGGGCTGCGTCATCCGTTCGCGCCCCATCGGCGTGCTGAAGATGACCGACGAGGCCGGCGGAGACGAGAAGATCCTGGCCGTGCCGGTCGATAAGCTGAACCCCTACTACACCGAGATCGCCAGCTATCGTCAGCTGCCGGCCATCCTGATCGAGCAGATCGAGCACTTCTTCACCCGCTACAAGGATCTGGAGAAGGGCAAGTCGGTCAAGGTCGAGGGCTGGGGCGACGCCGGCGAGGCCGCCGATCTGATCGCAAAGGGCATGCAGGCCCACCAGGACAAGCTGGCCAAGAACAAGGCCGCCAACGCCGCCTGATCCGGGCGACAAGCGCTTGAAGCCTTAAGGCGTCCTCCGGTCGGGGGACGCCTTTTTTGCTGACCGTCAGGCTCGCCATTCGTGTCGCAGAAGGGCGTACTGATAGGTGTTGACGTAGATGGGCTGGCCCGCGGCGTCGTTCACGAACGAGATGAACTCGCGAAACAGCCCTTCGCGCCGCATGCCCAGCCGTTCGCAAAGCCTCTGTGACGCCAGATTGTCGTCCTCGGCATAGGCGTACAGGCGACGGGCCGCCTTGTCCTTGAACAGATGGTCGACCAGGGCGCGAGCCGCTTCGAACGCATAGCCGGCGCCCCATAGGCGCTGTTGAAGTTCCAGCCGATGGACCAGGTGTCCGGCGCCTCGAACATTGCGAAGACATCGCCGATGACATGGCCGTCGGCCTTGGACTGGACGGCGATATACTCGCCCTCGGCTGCGCGCTTGAGAACCTCCGCCTCGGCCGCCGCCATGTCCTCAAGCGCCATGGCGGCGAAACAGGCGGCGCGCGGTTGGTGAAGATAGGCGAACAGGTCTGCGGCGTCGCCGGCCTGAAAGGATCGAAGGGTCAGGCGATCCGTTTGCAAGGGTGTCATCGAGGGCCTCTGGTGCAGCTAACGCGGTCCTGACGATCGGCATGACGCCCTTTCGCCGATGACGGTAGGATTTTGTGCGCGCTGCGACGCCCCGCCCCTCTCCCGCAACGGTTCGGCCTCTCCTATCTGCGTCGCATGACCGAACTGACCCCCCGCGAGATCGTCTCCGAACTGGATCGCTATATCGTCGGCCAGAACGACGCCAAGCGCGCCGTGGCCGTGGCGTTGAGGAACCGCTGGCGCAGGAAGCGCGTGCCGGCGGATCTGCGCGACGAGGTGACGCCCAAGAACATCCTGATGATCGGTCCCACCGGCGTCGGCAAGACCGAGATCGCGCGTCGGCTGGCGCGGCTGGCCGGCTCGCCCTTCTTGAAGGTCGAGGCGACCAAGTTCACCGAGGTCGGCTATGTCGGCCGCGACGTGGATCAGATCGTGCGCGACCTGGTCGAGAGCGCCCTGATCATGGTGCGCGAGCGCCGGCGCGGCGACGTGCGGGCCAAGGCCGAGGCCGCCGCCGAGGACCGGATTCTGGACGCCCTGGTCGGACCGGGCGCGGGGGCGGCGACGCGCGACAGTTTCCGAAAGAAGCTGCGCGCCGGCGAGCTGGACGACAAGGAGATCGAGATCGCGCTGGCCGACACCGCCTCTCCGATCCAGGGGCTGGACATTCCCGGTGCCGGCAATGTCGGCCTGCTGAACCTGTCGGAGATGCTGGGCAAGATGGGCGGCGGGCGCACCAAGACCGTCAAGCTGGCGGTGCGCGATGCGACGACGCCCCTGATCGCCGAAGAGGGCGACAAGCTGCTGGATCAGGACAGCCTGACGCAGGAGGCGCTGAAACTGGCCGAGAACGAGGGCATCGTCTTCCTGGACGAGATCGACAAGGTTGCGGCTCGCCAGGGCGCATCCGGCGCCGACGTGTCGCGTGAGGGGGTGCAGCGCGACCTGCTGCCCCTGATCGAGGGCACCACGGTCTCGACGAAGTACGGGCCGGTGAAGACCGACCATGTGCTGTTCATCGCCTCGGGCGCCTTCCACGTCGCCAAGCCCTCAGACCTGCTGCCCGAGCTTCAGGGACGTTTGCCGATCCGGGTTGAGCTGAAGGCCCTGACGCGCGACGACTTCAAGCGCATCCTGACCGAGCCGGAAGCCAACCTGATCCGTCAGAACCAGGCCCTGCTGGCGACCGAGGACGTGACCCTGACCTTCACCGACGATGCGGTCGAGGCGATGGCCGATGCGGCGGTGGCGGCCAACAGCGCGGTTGAGAACATCGGCGCGCGCCGGCTTCAGACCGTGATGGAGAGGGTGCTGGAGGAGACCAGCTTCAAGGCTTCGGACCTGTCAGGTCAGACCGTGACCTTCGACGGCGATGCGGTGCGCGAGAAGATGGACGCCCTGACCAAGGACGTCGATCTGAGCCGCTTCATTCTGTAGCGACGTGCTCGGCGGCCTTGCGGTTCTGGCGGCCGCGCAGGCGGTCCGCCACCCGCTCGGCCTGGCGCTGGGTGAAGGCCAGTGCCGCAGGATTGCCGCGCCGGGCGCCGATGCTGTCGGCGACCTTAGCGCCCCGCTCGCCGATCGGCAGAGGCTTGCCGGTCGTGGTGTCCACGGCGGTCTGGTGTTCGATCTCGGCGTTCAGCTCGGCGCCCATCAGGATCACCTGCACCGACAGCCAGGTCCACAGCAGGAAACCCATCATCGCCGCCAGCGGGCCGTAGCTGTCGGTCCGCACGAAGTTGGACAGATACCAGCTGAACAGGAAGGACACCGTCAGGCTGAGCACCGCCGCGAAGATCGCGCCCGGCGTGACCCAGCGCCAGCGCGCCCTCTGACGGCAGGGACCGAAGCGGTAGATGACGGTCAGGGCGGCGACATAGCCCGCCAGCAGCAGCGGCCAGCGCAGCGGCGCGATCAGCCCCCACTCCTCCTCCAGCCCGAACAGCCGCACCACCACCGGGACGCCGACGACCAGGACCGAGGTCAGCAGAACCGCGATGATGGCCCCGACGGTGAAGGCCATGCAGATCAGGTTGTAGCGCACGATGTTGCGGCGCTCGACCTCGTGGTAGGCGACGTTCAGGCCGTAGAACAGCACCTTGACCGCCCCGTTGGCCGTCCACAGCGACAGGGCCAAGGTCCACACCAGGGTGAAGGTCAACTGGCTGTTGGAGTTCTCGGCCAGCCGCTGCATCTCCCCGCCCAGGAACTCGGCGATGCTACTCGGCAGCAGGGCGTAGAGGAACTGCAGTCGGCCCCAGGCGTCGGCCGGATCGGCGAACAGGCCGTAGAGGGTCACGAACGTCCCCAAGAGCGGGAACAGCGACAGCAGGGTGAAGAAGGTCACCCCGCCGGCCACGAACCCGACCCGGTCGCCGAAATAGGACCCGCCGGTGCGCCAGACGATGTCGGACCAGCCCCTGTGAGGAATGTGCTCGGGCCGTTTGGCCATGCGGCCGCGACCGGGCTCCTGGGCCTCATAGTCCTCGGGCGTCGGGACCTTGGGCGGCAGCGGCTCGGGGCGAGGCGCGCGCAGCTCGACCCCGACCTTGTGCCCCTGGCTGTAGAGCAGGTGGGCGGCGCCGGCGCCGGCGGCCAGACCCCCGGCTGCGGCGGCCAGGAATTTCCACACACGACCCCGCTCAGCCGGCGCGGGCGCCCGGGCGAACAGGTTGCGAAGCGGGGCGAGGCGGGAGGGGCGGCGCGCAGTCATCCCGACGCGAACGGTCAAGCTGGCCTCGCGTTCCTCCCGTCGCGCTTGAAATCGGCGCCGGGCCGGGCCAATCAACGCCCATGACCGACCCCATCACGCCCAAGTCCGACACCGACGCCCCCACCCTGCTGACCGCCTGGAAGGCGGCGCAGGCCCGGCTGAAGACCGGCCGCATCGACAGCCCCGCCATCGACGCCCGCCTGCTGCTGGAGGCCGCCGCCGGCGCCAGCCGCATGGACATCCTGACCGACCCCTATCGGCCCATCACCGCCGACCAGCTGAGCGCCTATGAGGCCATGGTCGAGCGCCGGCTGAAGCGCGAGCCCGTCTCGCGTATCGTCGGCAAGAAGGGCTTCTGGAAGATCATGCTGAACGTCACCCCCGACGTCCTCAGCCCCCGTCCCGACACCGAGACCCTGATGGACGTCTCCATGCTGGCCTTCGGCAAGGCCGAGGCCTTCGACGCCATCGACCTGGGCACCGGCTCGGGCGCGATCCTGCTGGCGCTTCTGGCCGAGCGGCCGGCCGCGCGCGGGGTCGGCACCGACATCTCGTCCGAGGCCCTGGCGGTGGCCAAGGAGAACGCCGCCAACCTGGACCTGAACGAGCGCGCGACCTTCCTGCGCACCGAATGGGCCGCGGGCTTCGGCGACGCCAGCTTCGACCTGGTTCTGTCCAACCCGCCCTATATCCCGACCGACCATATCGCGACCCTGGACCCGGAGGTCCGCGACCACGACCCGCACCTGGCCCTGGACGGCGGGCCGGACGGCTTGCAGGCCTATCGCGACCTGGCGCCCGAGGTGAAACGCATCCTGAAGCCGCTGGGCGTCTTCGCCGTCGAGATCGGCTTTGACCAGGGCCCGCAGGTCAAGGCGCTGTTCGAGGCCGCCGGCTTCACCGACGTCAAGATCATCAAGGACCTGGGCGAACGCGACCGCGTCGTCACCAACGGCCCGGACCCGCGCACCAATCCTATCCCGCAAGACTGAGCCTCCAAAGGTAGCGCTTTGATTTTGAAGCGCTGCGTTAGGAACCCTCGCGCCGGCGTCGGATTGATCCCACTCAGATAGGGAGATCCGACATGAAGGCGTTATGCTGGCACGGCAAGGGCGACATCCGCTGCGAAGAGGTGCCTGACGCCACAATCGAGGATGGCCGGGACGCCGTCATCCGCGTGACCAGTTGCGCCATCTGCGGCTCGGACCTGCACCTGTATGGCGGCTATGTGCCGGGCATGAAGCACGGCGACGTCATGGGCCACGAGACGATGGGCGAGGTCGTCGCTGTCGGCAAGGACAACGACAAGCTCAAGGTCGGCGACCGCGTCGTGGTGCCCTTCACCATCAGCTGCGGCGATTGCAAGATGTGCCGCGCCAGCCTGTTTAGCCTGTGCCAGCGCTCCAATCCGAACGGCGCCGAACAGGCCAAACAGACCGGCTACCCGACCGCCGGCCTGTATGGCTACAGCGAGATGTACGGCGGTTTCGCCGGGGGTCAGGCCGAATATCTGCGCATCCCCTACGCCGACGTCGGGCCGATCAAGGTGCCCGAGGGGCTGACCGACGATCAGGTGCTGTTCCTGTCCGACATCTTCCCGACCGGCTGGATGGCGGCCGAGAACTGCGACATCCAGCCCGGCCAGACCATACTGGTGTTCGGCTGCGGGCCGGTGGGCCAGTTCGCCATTCGCAGCGCCTTCATGATGGGCGCCGGCCGGGTCATCGCCATCGACCAGGTGCCCGAACGGCTGGCCCTGGCCCAGGCGGCGGGTGCCGAGACGATCGACTTCTCCGAGGGCGACCTGCAGGAGCGGATCAAGGCCCTGACCAATGGCGAAGGCCCCGATGCGGTGATCGAGGCCGTGGGCTTGGAGAGCCACGGCTCGGGCAGCCTGATGGAGAAGGTTCAGGAGACCGTCGCCGGCAAGCTGGAGCGCCCCTATGCGCTGAACGAAGCCATCGTGGCCTGCAAGCCCGGCGGGATCATCAGCCTGCCCGGCGTCTTCGTCGGCATAGCGCCCGTGATGCTGGGCGCCTTCATCGGCAAGGCCCTGACGCTCAAGACCGGCCAAACCCACGTGCAACGCTACCTGGAGCCCCTGATGAAGAAGGTCCTCGACGGCGACATCGACCCCAGCTTCCTGATCACCCACAAGATCGGGCTGGAAGACGGGCCGGACGCCTACAAGACCTTCCAGGAGAAGAAGGACGGCTGCATCAAGGTGGTCATCAATCCCTAGGTCGCGGGCGCGCGACGGCGAAGAGACCAGAGGCCCCGGCGGCGACGTCGGGGCCTAACTTGACTGCATGAGTTAACCGCCCTTGCACAACCATAACTACTAGTTGAATGTCGCCCAAGCTTCGCGGACTTGGTACCGGTGAGCCGAATTTGGGGCGTCAATGGTCGACAAATCAGAACTGGATACCCGACATGCGGAGCGCGTCAACGACGCTTTGACCCGCATTAGGTCGGGCGAGGATGACGCGTTCGAAAGTTTAGTACTCTCGGAGAGAGTTTCCAGAGAATTAGATGACGAGAACATAGTTCTACATTCGTTCAATGTAGATGTAATAAAATCATACCTTCCGTACTCGGATCGTATATACGTTATGATATGCCCGCAGTGCGTTACTGTTCAAAATATCGATAACTATAAAGAGCTAGTAGAAACATCGTCTATAATTCCAATATTTGGCGGAGCGTATAGCAATTACGACGACAAAATAGTCGATATAACGTACTCTCACAACCATGTTGGGGGCCATGAGTACTTCGCTCTTAGGAGTCTTTTTGCTGGCGCAGGAGGGCATGCAAGGATTTGCTCTCACTGCGTGAAAGAGCGGGCGTCTTCACTTACTGCCCAGCTTGGCAAGCGACGGCTGAAAGGATTTGTCGAGCGCGACGTTCGCGCGATGATGGCAAACCTCCATCCATACGTGAAGCCCGATTTTGAGTTATTAGATGAACTTGAAAGTGCTCTGGCAATCAAAGATACAGAAAAAGCTAGATCACTTTTTGCAATGAGCTGGATGCTGAGCCACATGAGGTCGGCATCTATATTTAATTCTCCTATTATAATTTCAGGTGAGTCTTACGCAAACCTACCTATCGGTTACGACGATCATAAAGATCAGACCCAGCAACATGCGATAAAAGTCCAAAAATCCATAGGGGAAGGCCTAGGGATACAAATTCCCGAAGGTTTGTCTTTAAGCAAATACATAGAAATTGCTTCTGATTTTCGCCCCAGAATCCAGAAGCTCACATCGGAATTAAACAAGCCTCAAGCGTCCGATGTTTGGCAGTCGTCCTTGGACAAGGAGATAATGGGGCTCAACCAAGAGGCCGCCCGGGCTGCCAAGTCGTCGAGATACATAGCGCTGGCAGCGATGGTCGAATTCTATTCCAACAACCATATTAAGTTAAATTCCGCGTTGTTTGCTGCCTCAATGAGCCTTGGGGCGGGAGCGCTAGGTTGTGGCGTCGCGGCTGTGGCAGGTACAGCTGGAGGCGCTGCTATCACCTCTGCACTGACAGGGATCGCCGGTGCTAAGGGATGGATAAGCTCAGGGCCAGCGCTCGAGCGAGCAGGTCGAACCGTGAATAATGTGGTCCAACCCCAAGTAGACGCGCTCATCGCGAAATACGTCGGAACGACACCGATGGCTTTGAGCGTAATTTCGCTCAAAAAGGACATTAAGGCGACAGCTTAGAGACCACCGCGCGCATTCTGCTTGCAGCTTTGCCTGTATTGGCTGACCGGGGAGGTTGGTCGATCGCTAATGCACCCGCATCTTCCCGATCTCTAGCCCGCCCTCACCGGCGGTGACCGCAATCACCCCGCCGTCTTCGATCTCGCCGGCCAGGAGTTTGCGGGCGATCGGGTCGACAAGGTCCTTCTGGATGACGCGTTTCAGGGGTCGTGCGCCATAGGCGGGGTCGTAGCCGCGGTCGGCGAGCCAGGCCAGGGCGCTGTCGTCCAGGTCCAGGGTCAGGCGGCGGTCGGCGAGCAGTTTCTCGAAGCGTGACAGCTGGATGCGGACGATGCCGCCCATCTGGTCGCGGCCCAGGCGGTGAAACAGGATGATCTCGTCGATCCGGTTCAGGAACTCGGGCCGGAAGTGGGCGCGCACGGCGTCCATGACGAAGGGGCGCACGGCCTCGACATCATCCCCCTCGCCCTGATCGGCCAGATACTGGCTGCCGAGGTTGGAGGTCATGATGATCAGGGTGTTCCTGAAATCGATGGTGCGGCCCTGACCGTCGGTCAGGCGGCCGTCGTCGAGCACCTGCAGCAGCACGTTGAAGACGTCGGGGTGGGCCTTTTCGACCTCGTCGAACAGAACGACCTGATAGGGGCGACGACGCACGGCCTCGGTCAGGGCGCCGCCCTCGTCATAGCCGACATAGCCGGGAGGGGCGCCGATCAGGCGGGAGACCGAGTGTTTCTCCATATATTCCGACATATCCAGGCGGGTGATGGCCGCCTCGTCGTCGAACAGGAACTCGGCTAACGCCTTGGTCAGTTCGGTCTTGCCCACGCCGGTCGGCCCCAGGAACAGGAAGCTGCCCAACGGACGGTTGGGGTCGTTCAGTCCGGCGCGGGCGCGGCGAACGGCGTCGGAGACGGCGGCCAGGGCCTCGTCCTGACCCACCACGCGACCGCCGAGCGCCGTTTCCATCTGAAGCAGTTTCTCGCGTTCGCCCTCCAGCATCTTGTCGACGGGCACGCCGGTCCAGCGGCTGACGACGGCGGCGATCTGTTCGGCGTCGACGACCTCGGGGGTCAGGGGGCCCCCACGACCTGAGGCGCCGGAGGTCTCATTGGCCTCGGCCTCTTCGAGCTGCTTTTCGATCTGGGGGATCTGGCCGTAGGCGATCTCTGACGCACGGCCCAGGTCGCCCGCGCGCTGGGCGTTGGCGAGTTCCAGGCGCAGGCGGTCCAGGGTTTCACGCAGTTGGGCGCCCTGGCCGACCTTGTCCTTTTCGGCTTTCCACTGGGTGGTCAGGTCGTCGGACTGGCCTTCCAGATCGGCGATCTCGTCCTCCAGCTTTTCCAGACGGTGTTGGGAGGCCTGGTCGGTTTCCTTCTTCAGGGCCTCGCGTTCGATCTTGAGCTGGACCAGGCGGCGGTCGATCTCGTCCAGGGCCTCGGGCTTGGAGTCGACGGCCATGCGCACGCGGCTGGCCGCCTCGTCGATCAGGTCGATGGCCTTGTCCGGCAGGAAGCGGTCGGTGATGTAGCGGTTCGACAAAGTGGCTGCGGCGACGATGGCGCTGTCGGAAATGCGCACGCCGTGGTGGACCTCGTACTTCTCCTTCAGGCCGCGCAGGATGGAGACGGTGTCCTCCACCGTCGGTTCGGCGACGAAGACCGGCTGGAAGCGGCGGGCGAGCGCGGCGTCCTTTTCGACGTGCTTGCGGTATTCATCGAGCGTCGTAGCGCCGACGCAGTGAAGCTCGCCGCGCGCCAGAGCAGGCTTCAGCAGGTTGGACGCGTCCATGGCGCCGTCGCCCTTTCCGGCGCCGACCAGGGTGTGCATCTCGTCGATGAACAGGATGATGCCGCCCTCGGCCGCCGACACCTCGGACAGGACGGATTTCAGCCGTTCCTCGAACTCGCCGCGATATTTCGCGCCGGCGATCAAACTGCCCATGTCCAGCGCCATGACGGTCTTGTCGCGCAGGGATTCGGGCACGTCGCCGTTGACGATGCGCAGGGCCAGACCCTCGACGATGGCGGTCTTGCCGACGCCGGGCTCGCCGATCAGGACGGGGTTGTTCTTGGTGCGGCGCGCCAGGACCTGAATGGTGCGGCGGATTTCCTCGTCGCGGCCGATGACCGGGTCGATCTTGCCGTCGCGGGCGGCCAGGGTCAGGTCGCGGGCGTAGCGTTTCAGGGCGTCATAGCCGTCCTCGGCGCCGGCGCTGTCGGCGGTCTTGCCCTTCCTCACCTCGGCGATGGCGGCCTCCAGCTTGTCGGCGGTGACGCCCGAAGCCTTCAGCACCTCGGCGGCGACCCCGCCTTCCTTGGCGAGCGCGGCCAGCAGCCGTTCGGTGGTGACGAAGGCGTCGCCGGCGGCCTTGGAGGCCGCCTCGGCGGCGGCGAAGACGCGGGCAGTATCGCCGTCCAGATAGAGCTGGCCCGAGCCGCCGCTGACCTGGGCGCGTTTCTTCAGCGCGGTCTCGGTGTCGGCCTCGGCGCGGCGGGCGTCGCCGCCGGCGGCCGTGATCAGATTGCGGGCCAGGCCGTCGCGTTCCTCAAGCAGCACCTTGAGCAGATGCTCGGGCGCGAACTGCTGGTGTCGGCGGGCCAGGGCCAGCGATTGGGCCGACTGGACGGCCTGTTTGGCGCGGTCGGAATAGAGTTCGAGATTCATAACGGTCCCCTCATCAGGCGGATTTCGCCCGCGACGCCCTTTCAGGAAGCGACGCCGCGGGTCTGTGAATCCGAGATGGTGTGACCGATCAGGCACACAAGGGGTCGAGGACGGGGAGTTTTCAGCCCCCGGTCGGGCCTGTCGAGAAGTCGAACTGTTCCGGCTGGCGGCGCGGACCGCCGAAGTTCCAGGTCAGGCCGAT
Source organism: Brevundimonas vesicularis (assembly GCF_014204545.1). Classification (GTDB taxonomy): domain Bacteria; phylum Pseudomonadota; class Alphaproteobacteria; order Caulobacterales; family Caulobacteraceae; genus Brevundimonas; species Brevundimonas vesicularis_B. The sequence continues at coordinate 205,253 of NZ_JACHLJ010000004.1, read as the reverse complement.
GTAGAAGGCCCGCAGCTTGATGTCCTGCTCCGAGCGTTCGCGGAACTGCGGCGTCTCGTAGATGGTGGTGGTGTTGAACGTGTTGAAGATATCCCGTGCGGTGAAGTTGAACGACAGCTGCTCGTTCAGCTTCCTGCGATAGCCCAGATTGACCATGCCGCCGGCCTCGCGCCGGCCCTGGGCCAACAGGCTGTCGCCCTGCCAGAAGCTGGAGACCTGGACGAAGTCCTTGGCCGTCGGCTGCCAGTTCAGGCTGAGACGGCCGCTGGCCAAGGCAGCCTCGCGGTCGCCGCCGCCGACGACAGCGCCCGAGTCGATCTCCTGACGGAAGACGTTGACGCTGGCGCTGTAGCGCAGGGTCGGATGCAGACGCCCGTTCGCCGTCGCTTCAACGCCCAGGTCGCGACGCGAGCCCAGGTTTTCCGGACGGGTCAGGAAGACGCCGCCGCCGATATCAGACGCTACGTCGGTGAACGCCTTGTCGGTGTTCCGCAGATAGGCGGTGGCCTGATAGAAGCTCTGGCCCTTTCGCATCTGCCACATGGCCTCGAAGCTGTCGGTCTCCTGCGGCTCCAGATCCGGATTGCCCGAGCGGACGTTCAGCGGGTCCTGATAGACGACGAAGGGGTTCAGCTGGCTGGGCTGGGGCCGCTGGATGCGGCGCGAATAGCTGGCGCGCAGGGTCTGTTCGGGCGTCAGCTGATATTGGACGTGGGCGGTCGGATAGGCGCGGAAATAGTCCTGGGACGCCGAGGCGCCGCCGGTCAGATCCTTGATCTCGATGTCCGCCTGCTCAAGCCGCAGACCCAGTTGGGCCGACAGCTTCTCGCCCAGCGGCCGCTCATAGGTGGTGTAGAGGGCATGCACCGTCTGAGTGGCTTCAAAACGATTGTTCAGGGCCGGAACCGGCGCCAGAGCCGCCGGCGAGGGACCGCGCAGGAACTCGGCGTCCTGCTCTGGCCGCTGGGCGTTCAGCTCATAGCCCAGGCGCAGCTTGCCGCCGTCGGACATCGGGCGGGTGTAGGCGCTGGTGAAGCCCCAGGTGACCTGATCGACCTCCGTGTTGGTTCGCTCATACAAAGCCGCGCCCGCCGGGGTCAGGAAGGTGGTCAGGGTCTGGCTGGTGGTGTCGTTGGCGTTGGAATCGTAGCGCAGCTCGTTGGACCATTCATGGCCGTCGCCGTCGAAGCGGCGCAGCACGCGCGCCGTGGCGCCCCAGTTGTTGAAGGTGAAGTCGGAATCGCCGACCCGGCGATAGGCGCTGGTCACCGCGCCGGCGGCGTTGCGGGTTTCATACAGACCATCGCCCGACCCGGTGCCGTCGAAGGCCACGCCGCGCAGTTCGCCGGTCAGCTGGGTCTTGTCGTCCAGCTTGTATTCGGCGGTGAAGCGGGCGAAGGCGCCGTTCTGCTCGGACTCGACCGGTTGTTCGACGGTGGTGGTCGAAACCACCGCGCCGGTGACCGGGTCCAGCTGTTCGCGGACGCGGTTGAAGGTCAGTTCGGTCGGATCGGAGCGATAGCTGGCGTCGCCAGACAACGTCAGGCGATCCTTCTGGTACGAGCCGCTGAGGCCCGCGTTCCAGCGGCCGTTGTCGCCGACGTTGACGCGCAGCGAGCCGGTCGTCTGGGTGCCAGGCTTGGGCGCCGTGGGCTTGGTGATCAGGTTGATGACCCCGCCCGAACCCTCGGGGCTGTAGGCGGCGGACGGATTGGTCATGACCTCGATGCGGGCGTATTGGCTGGCCGGCAGCTGGATCAGGGCCTGGCCGCGACCGGGGCCGGTCAGGATGCCGGACGGGCGGCCGTCGACCAGGATGGTGACATTGGCGTCGCCGCGAAGCGACACATTGCCCTCCGGGTCCACGTCCACCGACGGCACGTTGCGGAGCGCGTCGGCCAGACTGCCCGTCGTCGCCTGAAGGTCGTTGGCCAGGCTGTAGCTGACCGAGTCGATCGAGGTGCGCACGTCATTGGCGCGAGCGTTGACGACCACATCGCCGACGCTGGCGGGCTGCTGTTGCTGGGCCGGTTCGGTCGTCTGAGTGCGCGGCGCGGGCGTCTGCGCCGTCGTCGCCGGGGTCTGGGCGGCCGGCTGGCTCGTCGTCGCCGTCGGCGTCGGCGGGGTCTGAGACGGCGTTTGAGTCTGGGCCAGAGCGGCGCCGGGCAGGGCGACGGCGGCCGCACCCAGCATGAGAACGAGTTTGGAAGAGGTCATGCCCCGGCGATCCTAAAAGAGTGCGCGGGCGTCTGTTTGCGCCCGTCGATAAGCCTGACTATCGACGTTACTTTGAATCGCAAAGTTACATCTTCTTCATCGAGACGGCGCGGTTGTGGCCAAGCTGGGAACTGTCAGCTTCGCCATACGCTTTGACCCGATGCTGACCACGAAGATGAACCCCCGCGTGTTCTGGGGCGCGAGCGCCATCATCGCGCTGCTGCTCCTCGTCGCCATCGTCGCGCCGGGCGAATCCGATCGCCTGTTCCAAAGCGTTCAGGCTTGGGTGATCGACACCTTCGGCTGGCTCTATATCGCCTCCGTCGCCGCCTTCGTGGGACTGGTGCTGGTGCTGGCGATCGGCCCCACGGGCGCGCTGAAGCTGGGGCCGGACGACGCCGAGCCGGACTTTCCCTATCTGTCCTGGCTGGCCATGCTGTTCGCCGCCGGCATGGGGATCGGCCTGATGTATTTCGGCGTCGCCGAGCCGATCCAGCACTATATCAATCCGCCCGAGGGCGCCGGCCGCACCTTCGACGCCGCGCGTCAGGCCATGGGCATCACCTTCTTCCACTATGGGGCGCACGCCTGGTCGATCTATGCGCTGGTGGGCCTTAGCCTTGCCTTCTTCGCGCACCGCAAGGGTCTGCCGCTGACGCTGAGGTCGGGCCTGTCGCCCTTGCTGGGCAAGCGCGTCAACGGGCCCATCGGCGATGCGGTCGACATCTTCGCCATCTGGGGCACGGCGTTCGGCATCGCCACGTCCCTGGGTTTCGGCGTGTCGCAGATGAACAGCGGCCTGACCTATCTGCTGGGCATTCCCAACACCGCCTGGGTTCAGGTGGGGCTGATCGTCGTGGTCATGGCGGCGGCGACCGCCTCGGTCATGAGCGGGGTCGGAAAGGGGGTGCGCCGTCTGTCCGAGCTGAACCTGACGCTGGCGGTGCTGCTGATGCTGTTCGTGCTGGTGGTCGGGCCGACCGGCTTCCTGTTCAAGGCCCTGGTCCAGAACCTGGGCTTCTATCTCAGCCATTTCGTCGAGCGGACCTTCACCCTCTACGCCTATGAGCCGCGCGCCTGGATGGCGGACTGGACCCTGTTCTACTGGGCCTGGTGGATCGCCTGGTCGCCGTTCGTGGGGATGTTCATCGCCCGGATTTCGCGCGGACGAACGGTGCGCGAGTTTCTGCTGAACGTGCTGCTGGTGCCGGCCGGCTTCACCTTCCTGTGGATGACGGTCTTCGGCAATACGGCGATCAGCCTGGACATGGGCCAGGCGGCCGGTGCGATTTCCAACGCCGTTTCGGCCGACCTGTCGACGGCCCTGTTCTACTTCCTGGAACAACTGCCGGGCGCGGCCTTCACCTCGGGCCTGGCCATCCTGCTGGTGGCGGTCTTCTTCGTCACCTCGGCCGATTCCGGCGCCCTGATCATCGACACCATCGCCTCCGGAGGAGCCGACGACACGCCGCGCTGGCAGCGGGTCTATTGGTGCCTGCTGCTGGGCCTGATCGCCGCGACCCTGCTGCTGGCGGGCGGGCTGGGCGCGCTGCAGGCCGCCACCCTGGCCGCCGCCCTGCCCTTCGTCCTGATCATGATCCTGCTGTCGATCGGCCTGGTGCGCCAGATGAACGCCGACGTCGCGGGCCGCAGCCTTGAGACCGAAGGCGCCCCCCTGGCTCAGCAGCTGAAACGCATCCTGGCCCCAGCCAGCCGCAGCGACATCACCGATGAGATCGAGCGCCACGGCCTGCCCGCGCTGGAGACGGTTCACGCGGCCATGGAGGCCGAGGCGGCGGAGTCCGAGATCGGGCGCGACGACGACGTCGCCTGGCTGACAGTCAAGCAGGGCGAGCGCACCTTCATCTATCGCCTGGGCGCCCGCTCGCGTCCGCGTCCCGCCGTGACCCAGCGCGAGACGCCCGAAGGCCGCCGCCTTCTGGAATGGCGACTGACCGCCCAGACCGGCCAAGGCGAACGCCCCCACGACATCACCGGCTTCACCCGCGACCAAATCGTCGCCGACGTGCTGGAAAAGCTTCAACGCTGGCGACTGGCCTAGACGACGAAGGGGCGCTAGCGTCCGGCGGTCTTCGCTGGAGTTCGCCATGTCCCTTCGTCTGTCGCGCCGCACCCTGTTCGCTTCCGGAGGCGCGGCGGCGCTGGCGGCGGGGCCCGTGTTCGCCCAGAGCGCGCCGGCGAACGATGATGCGTCGCTGGCGGCGGCGGTGGACGCCTATGTGGCCAAGTGCATGGCGACCTGGCCGGATCAGCCGGCGCTGGGCGTCGCGGTTGTGAAGGCCGGGGCGACCGTTCTGTCGCGCGGTTATGGCGTCAAGGTTCAGGGCAAGCCGGCGCGGGCCGATGAGCACACCCTGTTCGCCATCGCCTCCAACACCAAGAACGTCACCGCCGCCGCCCTGGCCATCCTGGTCGATGAGGGCAAGGTGAAATGGGACGCGCCGGTTCGGACCTATCTGCCCGGCTTCACCCTGTCCGATCCCTATATCGGCGAACACATCACGGTGCGCGATACGTTGAGCCACCGGGCCGGGTTCGGCCTGGGCGCCGGCGACCTGCTGTTCTGGCCCAACTCGGACCGCACCCGCGCCGAGGTGCTGGCCCAGGCCGCCTTCGTGCCGATCGAGGACGGGTTCCGGGCGCGCTATCACTACTGTAACCTGATGTTCGTGGTCGCGGGCGCGGTGCTGGAGGCCGTGTCTGGGATGAGCTGGGAGGCCTTCATCCAGACGCGCATTCTGGACAAGGTCGGGATGACCGAGACCGTGCCGCTGGCGCGTCTGGCGGATGCGTCCAAGTCCGCCCTGCCCCACGGCCGGGTCGGGCCGCCGCTGCGCTATCAAGGCGCGATGACGCCGATCGCCAAGTCCATCGTCGAGGTGTGGAACTGGGATTCGGCGGCGGCGGCGGGGGGCATCTGCACCACCCCGACCGACTGGGCCAAATGGATGGCGGTGCGTCTGAACGACGGCAAGCTGCCCGATGGGACGCGGCTGTATTCCGAGGATGCAGCGCGCGAGATGTATCGCCCCAACATCATCGTGGGATCGTCGGCCGGACCGACGGCGGAACTGCCCAACCGATCCATCGCCTCGACCTATGCGATGGGTCTTCAGGTTCAGGACTATCGCGGCGAGCGGATCGCCAGCCACGGCGGCGGCTCGCCCGGCGGGATTTCCGCCACGGTGCTGATCCCTGGCCGCAAGACCGGCTTCAGCGTCTTCTCCAACGCCGAGGAGAGCTTCCTGCTGCGCGCCCTGCGGTCCGGCATCACGGACATCTGCATGGGCAAGGTCGACGTCGACTGGATCGCGGACTCCAAGAAGCTGGAGGCCGAGGGCAATGCGAAATCCCTCGCCGCCGCCGTCGAAATCGACGCCAAGCAGGCGGTGGGTGCGCCCCCGTCCATGCCGCTGGACGCCTACGCCGGGACTTGGCGCGATCCGTGGTACGGCGACATCGTCATTGCGCCCAAGACCGAAGGACGTGGGCGTAATCGCAAGAGCGGCCTGTGGCTGAGCTTCACCCACACGCCCGCCCTGCAAGGCTGGCTGGAGCCGTACGACGGCGAGACCTTCCGCACCCGTTTCCCGGACAAGCGCGAGGAGGACGCCTTCGTCACCTTCGCCATCCTGACGGCCAAGCCGGCGACGGCGACGGTGAAGGGGGTCAGCCCCGACATCGACTTCAGCTACGACTATCAGGACCTGAGACTGACGCGCGTGTGAAACCGATCAGCCGGTGATCTCCAGCAACTCCAGCTTGGCTTCCTGTTTGGGCCACGGCAGGACCAGGCGCCAGCGGTTCTGGCCGATGCGTTCGATGACGCCGAGTTGATCACGTTCGGCCTTGTCGCCATAGGCGGGGAAGGTCTTTTCGTCGGCGCCCCAAGCCTGGGCGCCGACATAGACGGCGCGGCGGTCTGTGTCGGGATAGATCAGGCCGCGCGTGCGCTGCGATCCCGTCGTCTTGGTCAGGACCAGATCGCCGCCGGGCGTCAGCTCGACCGAACAGGCGAACCAGGGATATTCGACATAGGCCAGTCCCTGGCCCTCGACACGGCGGCCCATCTTGATGGTGCGGCAGCGATAGGTTCCGGGTCCCGGCTGGATGCGGCCCGTCTGGGCGGCGTTGGGATCGGCGAGCGGCCCGAGCGCCTCGACTTGACGCGAGAAGCCGCCGTCCTCGGCCTCGGAGCGGGCCATGCGCCAGGCCTGATCCAGCCGACCAAGCAGGCTGGCGTCGGCGGCCTTGGCGACCTGACGCCAGTTGTCGGTCCCGCCCTGCATCCCTTTGGCGGGCGCGCCTTGGGCCTGCGGCGTCGCCGCCGCTTCAGGCGCGGTTTCGGCCGGCGTGTCTGCTGCGGGCGTGGTGACGGCGGGCGAGGCCTCGGTCGGGGCGGCGGGACTGTTGTCGCCACAGGCCGCCAGGGCCGTGGCGGTCATCAGGGCCAGAACGGCCAGAGGTGTGCGGCGCATCGGCGTCTCCATCGGTTGCCCTGACCGAACGTGACAGGGCGCCCGAGGTTCAGCCGAACCTTAGCCGCGCGGCGCGGGGACCAGCTCGATCAGGTCCAGATTGGACTCGGTGTTGGGCCACGGCAGGACCAGCCTCCACCGCGCCTCGCCGATGCGTTGCAGGATGGCGACCAGATCGCGGTCGGGGTTGCGGCCATAGGTGTTGGCGGCGGGCTCCTGCGCCAAGGCGAGCGAGCCGAGCATCACCATATGACGGTCGTCTTCGGGAAAGAGCAGACCGGAGGGGCGCTGCGAGCCGGTCAGTTTTGAGAACTTCAGGCCCTTCGGCGTCTGTTCGATGCGGCAGGCGAACCAGCCGTAGACGACATAACCCAGCCCGTCCTCGCCCCCCTGGGTGCCCAGTTTGACGGTGCGGCAGCGATAGTCGCCGGGCGGCGGCGCGACGCCGGGCCGGTCGGCCTTGGAATCGATCAGATCGCCCAGGCTGTTCAGATCGCCGGAGCCGCGCTGACGCTTGGCCTGTTGCAGGGCCAGGGTCCAGGCGGCGTCGACGCGGCGATAGCGATCCCGGTCGCCGGAGGTGATGACGCCGCGCCAGTCCATCAGCGCGCCCGATGCGCCGGACGGCGGCGGGGGCGCCGGCGGCGGCGGGGTCGAAGCGCAGGCGGCGACGGCGCACAGAACGGCCAGCGGCGCCAGACGGCGCGTCAGCGAGCGGAACGGGACGAACGGGGACATCGACGCTTCCCTTGGGGCGACCAGGCGATCTTTAAGCCTCTTAGGCCCTCTCGCGACCATCGGCGTCAACCTCCGGGCCGCCCAGCGCCGTATTCAGCGCCGCCGCCAGGGCCGCCAGATCCAACGGCTTGGCCAGCCAAGCGTCGAAGCCGGCGGCGCGGCCGCGCGCCCGGTCCGGCGCCGAGACGGCCGCCGTCAGCGCCAGGACCGGCACGTGACGCGTCAGGGGGTCGACGTCCAGTCGCGCCTTGACCTCATAGCCGTCCATGTCCGGCAGGCCGATGTCCAGCAGGATGACGTCGGGTCTGAGCGCGCGCGCCAGATCCAGCCCCTCCTGCCCCGTCGTCGCGGCGTGCAGGGTCAGGCCCAGCCCCCTCGCCGCCTGGCGCATCAGGGCGATGTTGGCGGGATTGTCCTCGATATAGAGCACCACCGCCTGACGCGATGACGCCAGACCCGGCGCAGGGGCTGCCGGCAGGTTGAGTGAAAAGATGGCGCCCGCGCCAGGGCCGCGCGCCATGGTCAGGGCGCCGCCCATCCGCTCGGTCAACCGCTGGACCGAGGCGACGCCGAGGGCGGTGCCGCCTCTGGCGTCGCGACCATCCAAGGGGCGAAACGGTCGGCCGTCGCCCTCCCCGGTCAGACTCATGCCGGCGTCATGGATGGCGATGACGATCCGGTCCTCGGCGCGCGACATCTCCATGCGCACCGTGCCTCCGCCGGGCGAATGGCGCAGGGCGTTCTCGACCAATCGGCGCAGGATACGGCGGATCTGGCCCGGATCGGCCATGACGCCCAGGCCGTGGGCGGGCGGCGGACAGGCCAGCGTCACCCCCGCCTCTCGCGCCTGGGCTTCCAGCCCATCGCAGACCTGGCGCAGCGCCAGACGCAGATCGACGCGGTGCAGGGAAGGCGAACTGCCGCCGTCAGCGTCCATAAAGGCTTCGGTTTCCTCGATCAGGGCCAGCAGGACGCCGGCCGCGGCCTCGATCTGACGCACGGACTGGGCCTGGCGCGCGGTCAGGGGATCGGCCCGATCGTTTGCGCGCAGCAACTGGGCGAAGCCCATGATCGTGGTCAGGGGGTTGCGCAGTTCGCGCCCCAACGCCTGCATGATCTCGTCCCGCGTCCGCAGCTCGGCGCTCAGACGATCGATCTCGCCTTCAGCCGTCGTCAGGGCGCGGCGCAGGCCTTGGGCCTGCTGGACGATGCGGGCTTCGAGCCGGGCGTTCTCACGACGCAGGCGCTCGGCGACCCCGTGCGCCTGAAGCCAGAGCCAGATCCCGGCGCAAGTCCCCGCCAGCGTCAGGGACAAGACAAGCAAGACCAAATCCATGACGCCCCTCCGACACGCCATATTGACGCGTCAGAGTTGCATTTAGGTAAACATACCCGTTTGGGTTGCTGTCAGTCTTCGCTGGCTGCGGCGGCTTCGGGCTTGCGGCGCGGCGCACGGCGACGCGGGGCCGCCTCGCCTTCGGCCTGCTCGGCCGGGGCCGACGACGCCGGCGCGCGGGTCAGAAAGCCCGGCAAGGCGGTCGGGGCGTCGCCCTCGTCCGCAGCGACAGCGGCGGCGGTGCGGCGCGGTCGGCGTGCGGGACGTTCATCGGCGGCCGGCGCCTCGACGCTCGGGGCTTCAGCGACAGGCGTATCGACGGGCGTCTCGGCGACGGGCGTTTCGCTGACGGCTTCGGCGCGGTCGGCCTCGGCGTAGGCGGGGGCGGCGCCCTCGGCGCCGTCTTGGGCGCCGTCCTGATTGTCGAAGCGGCGATTGCGTTCCTCGCGGCGACGCTCCCAGCGTTCGCGGCGGCTTTCGCGACGACCGCCGCCCTCGCCCTCGGCGCGGACCTCGTCGCCCTCGCGCGGCTCGCGGGGTTCGCGGGGTTCGCGCGGCTGCTGGCTGTCGCGGTTCTGGTCACGGTCACGATCACGGTTCTGATCGCGATCGCGGTCGCGGTTGTCACGGTCCCGGTCCCGGTCGCGATTGTAGTCGCGGTCGCGGTTCTGATCGCGGTTCTGATTCTGCTCGGCGCGTTCGGCGGCCTCTGCGGCCTGACGGTCGGCGGCCTGTTGGGCGGCGACGAAGGCGGCGGCCTGGGCGCCGGATTCGTCCTCGAAATCGATGTCGAAGCCCTGGTTGGACTGTTCACGCGCGGCGATGTCCGAGAAGGACCGCTGCGGCTGGAGCGCGCGCAGGACGCGGTAATAGTGTTCGGCGTGCTGCTGATAGTTTTCGGCCAGCACCCGGTCGCCGCTGGAGGCCGCATCGCGGGCCAGCTGCTGATAGCGCTCATACACCGTCTGGGCATTGCCCCGGACCTTGATGTTCTCGGGGCCTTGCGAATCCCACGAACGATTCGGATTGGCGTTATTGGCGTTGTTGGCGCCCGCCTTGTTCCGATTGCGTCCGCGCTGACGCTTCATGCCCTTGAAATCTCTCATTCGCGCTACCGTGTGCAGGGGCGGACCAGAGCCTGAAGGCCGGTTCCGTCCGTTTCGTGGTTCCGTCTCGCTCGGGGCCGATCCCCGATTGTCGAACTGTCGGAATGCCTTGTCGCCCGCATGGTGCGCCGGTCCTTTCGGGACCGACCGTCATGGCCGGCTCAAGCCGCGAACAGCCGGGTATGCGCCCGTAAAGCTGCGATTGAGTGGGAGACGGCAGAGACTTAACCCGAGTGAGCGGCCTTTCCAAGCGATATTCGTCAATGCGTCGCACCGAACCCTGCACAGCGGCGCTTTGCCAAGCCCGCCGGCTGGGCTAGGCATGACCTTTGAGACGACGACGAGGCTATCCCATGCGCGTGCTGGTTCTGGGCGGCGACGGTTTTTGCGGCTGGCCCACGGCCCTGCATCTGTCGGCCGAAGGGTGGGACGTGACCATCGTCGACAACCTGAGCCGTCGCAACATCGACAACGAGCTGGAGGTCCAGTCCCTGACGCCCATCCGTACCATGGGCGAGCGGATCAAGGCGTGGAAAGACGTGTCCGGCCGCGACATCGGCTTCGTCAACATGACGGTGGGCAAGGAGTTCGACCGTCTGGTCGCCCTGATCCGCGACTTCGCCCCCGACAGCGTTGTGCATTTCGCCGAGCAGCGGGCCGCCCCCTATTCGATGAAGTCGGCGCGGCACAAGCTGTACACCGTCGACAACAACATCAACGCAACCAACCATCTGCTGGCCGCCATCGTCGAAAGCGGCCTGGACGTCCATCTGGCGCACCTGGGGACGATGGGGGTCTATGGCTACGGCACGGCGGGCCTGCGCATTCCCGAGGGCTATCTGAAGGTGACGGTGGACACCGACCATGGTCCTGCGGAGCAGGAAATCCTGTTCCCGCCCAATCCGGGCAGCGTCTATCACATGACCAAGACGCAGGACGCCCTGCTGTTCCAGTTCTATGCCCGTAACGACAACCTGCGCATCACCGACCTGCACCAGGGCATCGTCTGGGGAACCCAGACCGAGCAAACCAAACAGGACGAACGGCTGATCAACCGCTTCGACTATGACGGCGATTACGGCACGGTGCTGAACCGCTTTCTGATGCAGGCGGCGGTCGGCTATCCGCTGACGGTGCATGGGTCGGGCGGCCAGACGCGGGCCTTCATCCATATTCAGGACACGGTGCGCTGCGTCGAACTGGCGCTAAAGAACCCGCCCAAACGCGGCGAGCGGGTCAAGATCCTGAACCAGATGACCGAGAGCCGCCGCGTGCGCGATCTGGCGGCCATGATCGCCGACAAGACCGGCGCCGAAATCCACAATGTCGCCAATCCGCGTCAGGAAGCCGACGAGAACGATCTGGTCGTCGCCAACGACCAGTTCCGGGATCTAGGGTTGAAGCCGATCACCCTGGCGCAGGGTCTAATGGACGAGGTCACGGACATCGCCCGCCGCTATGCCGACCGCGCCGATCTGGGTCGGGTGCCGTGCGTCTCCGCCTGGAACCAACGCCGGGCGGAGGCGCTGGAAAATGAGTCGCGGCCGGCAGCCGACGCGGCGCCTTCACAAGTTCTGACGGCCTGAGTTTCGTAATGCCTATCGCCTCCCCTCCCCTCGATCTGCTGGTCTTCGGCGGCGGCTATCTGGGACGGGCGGCGGCGCTGGAGGCCATACGGCGCGGCGGACGCGCGACCGCGACCTCGCGCGACCCCGAGCGGCGTCGCGCCCTGGCGGCCGACGGGATCATGGCCATCGATCCGGGCGATACGGCTGCCCTGGAGACGGCGCTGAAGGCGGCGACGGCGATCCTGATCACCGCCGCGCCGGACGCCCAGGGCTGTCCCGGTTTGCGGGCCCTGGGGCCTTTGGCGGGCGACGCCTGGCCGGACTGGATCGGCTATGTCTCTTCCACCTCCGTCTATGGCGACCGGGCCGGCGGATGGGTGTTCGAGGACGGGCCGCTGAACGCCGCCAATCTGGAGGGCGCGCGCCGTGTCCGGGCCGAACGCGATTGGCTGGACGGGGCGCAGGGGATGGGGCTGACGGTCCAGATCTTCCGCCTGCCCGGTGTCTACGGGCCGGGGCGCAGCGTGGTCGAGCGGCTGAAGGAAGGCACGGCGAAACTGGTCAGGAAGCCCGGCCAGGTCTTCAACCGCATCCATGTGGACGACATCGTCTCGGGCCTGTTCGCCTCGATGGCGCAGCCGCGACCGGGCGCCGCCTACAATCTGACTGACGACGAACCGTCGCCCGCCGATGTGGTGATGGAATGGGCGGCGGAGCGGATGGGCCTGCCCCGCCCGCCCCAGGTCGACTGGACCGACGACAGCGTCAGCGAGGCGATGCGTCGCTTCTATCTGGATTCCAAGCGCGTCTCGAACGCCCTGGCCAAGGCCGAACTCGGCTGGCGGCCCGCCTATCCCAGCTGGCGCGAAGGGCTGGCGACGCTGATGAACGCACCGCCCCCGCTGCGATTGGTGAGCTAGGGCGCAGTCACGCGCCCTAGCCGCGAGCGACCGCGTCGCGAGCCTAGCGCGCTTAGAAGGGCAGCAGATTGCGCTGGCGGCTATAGCTCATGGTGCCGACGTTCGCGCCCAGGCGCAGGCCGACGCCGGTGCGGATGGGGGCCAGGACGATACCGTCGGCGCGCTGATAGTTCACGCCCAGGCCCGCGACCAGATAGGCCGAGCCCTCGATGCCGGGATAGCGGCGATAGATCATGTCGGGGTGGTACAGGCCATAAACCAGGGTGAAGACGCGGCTGGCGTTGCCGCCCCAGTCCCAGCCCACAGACGCGCCCTGCCAGAACACTTCCTGAGAGGCCGACAGGTCCTTCATATGCAGGGCGCCGCGGCCGTACCGAGCGCCGACGACGACGGCGCCGGAGCCTTCCTCGCCCGCGATATAGGCGGTGGGGCGGTCGCCCTGGTCGGCGAAGACGCGCTCGATCGCGCCGCCCACAACCTCGGCCGCGATGCCCAGCTCGCGCGAGCCGGCCGACACCAGTTCATCGAAACTGTAGGCCTGGGCCGTCTGGTCCGAGCGGATCGGATAGTTGGGATCGCGCGGCGGCGCCGAGGCGCAGGCGCCCAGCGACGAGGCGCCGGCGGCGGTGGCGAGGCCCGAAAGGATCAGTTGGCGGCGATGCATGGAGGGCGCTCCGAAAGGCGACGAGAGGACGGCCGGCTGGCGCGCCGGTCTTGGCCTCACCGTCCCCGACCTTTGCGGCAGCCTTGCGGCTTCAAGGTTAACGAGGACTTACGAGAGGAGGACCAGCGTCGGCGATCAAAGAGGCGGATGGCCCACAAAGGCATGGTCAGCTATCGTCTGGATCAATGATAAATGAGATGCCCCGTCGTCAGACACGGTCACGCTGGATCACGATCCCAGTCGGGATCGCTATCGCGATCTCACTTGCATACGTGTTGAATCAACCCAGCAAGATAAGACTTGAGACCGCTCGGCGCGATCTCGCCAAAGCCGGCCACCCCAATGCGCGCGTCAATCGGGTTCAACTTCCGACAAATATGCAGCGTTGCGGGGTCGGCCAGATCCGCAACAAAGGCTATGCTTATAGTTGGGAGACAGACGCTCACGGCGGTGTCTTCTGCCTGCGCCAAGACGGTCGTCCCAGCAGCGTCATTCAAGATCAATAACGGAACCGCCTCCAAGCTGTCTTAGAAGCCACCTCGATCCGTAAACTTTACGCTCGCAGTAGCCCGCCCTGCTTTTCACCGCCGCTGCGACTTTGACGATCAAGCTTGGAAGCGCTTGCGGCGGATGACCAGCCAGGCGAGACCGATCAGGACGGCGAGGGTTCCGAACGCCTTTCCAGCCGTCAAAGGATCCTCAACCACGAAGATCACGAACAGGGTCGTATTGATCGCCAGGGCGATGATCGCCGGCAGGGGATAGAACGGCATTTTCCAAGGCCGTTCCAGATTTGGCTCGCGCACCCTCAGGACGATGACGGCCGCGTTGACCAGCACGCTCATGAGCGCCAGCAGCGACGTCGAGAAGGTCAGCAGGGTCTCATAGACCCCGATGGTCGCCAGCAGCCCGCCCGCCAGCACCGTCGCGATCAGGGCCAGCCGCGGCGTGCCGTTGGCCGCGACCCGGGTCAGGGCGGACACATGATACTCGCGCGCCATGGCGAACAGGACGCGCGGAAACACCATCACCATCGCATTAATGATCGTCACCAGCGACACCAGCGAGATGGCCGTGACGATGGGGCCGGCGACATCGCCGAACACCCGACCGGCCGCATCCGCCGCGACGAGGTTCGACCCGGCCATCTCGGCCGGCGTCAGGACGTTCAGATAGGCCAGGTTGGCCAGCACATAGATCACCGTCACCACAGCGATGCCCGAGAAGGTCGCCCGCGCGATCGTCCGGCCCGGATCGACGACCTCTTCGCAGAAATAGGAGGCGCTGTTCCAGCCGTAATAGGTGCCGGAAATCGCCCGCAGGGCCATGACGATGCCGCCGAAGGTCAGGGCCGCTGCCGTCGCCGGCGCGATCTCGGTGGCCACGGGCGCGCCGCGCGGCGCCAGGAACAGGCCGATGATCAGCACGGTGAACAGGGCCGCCTTGACCGCGCTACCGATCTCCTGCGAGCGGCCGCCGATCTTGGTGCCCAGCCATTGGACGCTGCCCACCACGACCACGATCAACAGAGCGAGGACGCCGATGGGCACGCTGGTCGCGACGCCCAAGCGATGCAGATATTCGCCGAAGACCACGGCGATGAAGGCGATGCCGCCCATATTGCCCAGCCAGTCGCAAACGCCGACGGCGAGGCCGGTCAAAGACCCGAAGGCGCGACGGGCGAAGATATAGGGGCCGCCCGTCTTGCGGATCGAGGCGGCCAGTTCGACGGTCGACATGGCGTCGATCCAGGCGACCAGACCGGCGACGCACCACAGGGCGATGATGATCGTGGGGTTCTGAACCCCCTCGGCGACCACGCCGGGGGTGCGCAATATACCCTGACCGATGACGCCGCCGACCACGACGGCGACGCCGAACGTCACGCCCAGGACGCGCAGCAGATGGCCGCGATCCGGTTGGGCCGCCTGAGGTTCCGTCGTCATCGCCTATGTCCCCCGCGCCGCCCGAAAGACGGCGCTGCGCTCCCTCAAGCCCGCAGCTTGCCGCCCTGCTTTTCGACCGCTCCAACGACCTTGGCGGTCAAGGCCTCGATCTCGGCTTCGGTCAGGGTGGCTTCGCGCGGCTGGATCACGACTTCCAGGGCGACGGACTTGAAGCCGTCGTCCACGCCCTTGCCGCGATAGACGTCGAAGACCCACACGTCGGCGATCAGGGCCTTGTCGGCGCCCGTCGCGGCCCGGACCAGATCGCCGACCGGTTTGGCGTCCTCGACCACGAAGGCGAAGTCGCGCGTCAGGGGCATGAGGGCCGACAGGTCCGCCGACCCGCGCGCCTTGCCGTTTTTGCCGCGTGGCTCCGGCACATTGTCCAGCACGATTTCGAAGGCAAGGATCGGACCGTCAGCATCCAGCGCCTTCAGAACGCGCGGATGCAGTTCGCCGAACTCGACCATCACATTCTTGGGGCCCAGTTGCAGCCGGGCCGAACGGCCGGGGTGCCACCAGTCGCGGTTCTGGCCTTGGACCAGTTGCAGCGAGGCCACCGGGGCGCCGATCTCTTCCAGCAAAGTGGTCAGGTCGCCCTTGAGCGCGAACAGAGCGTCCTCACCGGCGCCGGCCCAGTGACGGGCGGCGTGCGGGGCGACCAGGCCGGCGATGACCGTGCGCTGATCCGCCGGCCCGTCACCCAGATAGATGGGGCCGATCTCGAACAGGGCGGCGTCTGCGAAACCGCGCGCGGCGTTGCGCGCCGCCGCCTGGACCAGGTTCGGCAGGGCCGAGGGCCGCATGCAGTCCAGATCGGCCGCAATGGGGTTCTCCAGCACCAGCCGATCATCCCCGCCACCGAACAGGGCTGCGGTCGATTGTTTGGTGAAGGACCAGGTGACGGCCTCGGCGTAACCGAGGGCCGCCAGGGCGCGACGTGCGGTGCGGACGCGGGCCTGGCGGGGGCTCAGCACGCCGCCAGCGGGGCGAGCGACCTCGGGCAGGGGCGTATCGGGCAGGCTGTCGAAGCCCTCGATCCGCGCAACCTCTTCCACCAGATCGGCCGGACCTTCGACGTCGCGACGCCACGACGGCGGAGTGACGAGCCAGGGCTCGGATTGACCGGCCGGCGCGGCCTGAACCAGGAAGCCGAGCTGACCCAGGATGGTCCCGATCCGGTCGTCGGCCAGATCCATGCCGCTGAGGCGCTTCACATAGGCGGGGTCGAAGGCGAAGGGCGCCGGGCCCGCCGGCGGTTCGCCGACGAAGACGATGTCCGACGGCTCGCCGCCGCACAGGTCCAGGATCAGTCGCGTGGCCAGTTCCAGACCCGGCGTGACCGAGACCGGATCGACGCCGCGCGCGAACCGGTACTGGGCGTCGGAATGGATGCCCAGCGCACGGCCGGTCTGGGCGATGACCAGCGGGTCGAACCAGGCGCTTTCCAGGAAGACGTCGGTGGTGGTCTCGTCGCAGCCGGTGCTCTCGCCGCCCATGACGCCGCCCAGGCCGATGGGTCGCTCGCCCGCGGCGTCGGCGATGACGCAGTCGGCTGCGGACGCGGCGTAGGTCTTGCCGTCCAGGGCGATCAGATGTTCGTGCTCGCCGGTCGCGGCCGAAACCTGCCCCGCCCGCACCACGATCGCGGTCCCCGACAGCTTGGCGACGTCATAGACGTGCAGCGGGCGAGCGCGGTCGTAGGCGATCAGATTGGTCACATCGACCAGACGGTTGATGGAGCGCAGGCCGATAGCCGTCAGGCGCTTCTGCAGCCAGGCCGGCGACGGCCCGTTCTTGACGCCGCGGATGACGCGGCCGGCGAAGACCGGGCACATCTCCGGCGCGTCCAGCCGCACGCTGATCGGCGAGGGGAAGGCCCCGCGCACCACGGCGATGTCGAAATGCTTCAGCTTGCCGACGCTAGCGGCCGCCATATCGCGGGCGATGCCGGCGACGCCCAGCCAGTCGGGCCGGTTCGGCGTGACCTCGAAATCGATGACCGGCTCGGCGCCGAACAGACCGGCGACCGGCGTGCCGACAGGGATTTCCGGCGGCAGTTCCTGAATGCCGTCGCTCTCATCCGACAGCTCGAGCTCGGAGGCCGAGCACAACATGCCGTTCGACACCACGCCACGCACCGGCTTCTCGACCAGGGTCACGCCCAGGCCCGGCACATAGGCGCCGATGGGGGCGTAGATGGTGGTCAGGCCCGCCCGCGCGTTCGGCGCGCCGCAGACGATCTCCTTCATCCCGTCGACAGTCTCGACCTGGCAGACCTGCAGCCGGTCGGCGTTGGGATGCCGCTCGGCCGAGACGATCTTGGCCACGGTGAAGGGCGCCAATTTGGCGGCGGGGTCGAGCACCTCCTCGACCTCCAGCCCGGCCATGGTCATGGCCTCGGCGATCTGCTGAACATCCGCCTCGGTTTCGAGGTGGTCCTTCAACCAGGACAGGGTGAACTTCATGCCGCCGGCCCCGCCACCGTCGGAACGGCCGCCAGTTGCTCTAGAATTTCGGCGGCTCCGGTGAAGCCGACATTGTAGAATTCGCAGCCTACGAAGGTGCAGTTGTGCATCGGCACCGTACCCAGCGCCTTGTCTCCCATAGGCTGAAGCAGCAGGTTTTTCATCCCGCCCCGCGAGTCGCCAAAGTTCGTCTCGTCGAACGTCGTGCCTGGCCCGATCAAGACGATTGCGGGGCCCTGAAGCCGGCATCCGGTGAAGGTTCGCCCGACGATGGCGCCCTGCTGCTGGTGCGCAGTGTACAGGTCGTACAGATTGATATCGACATCGACGAAATCCACCTGTGTCAGAGACTTGGCGACGCTCATCGGACGATTGATCGGCAGCCGGCTCATGCTTGGGTCTCCCGTGCGCTGAGGAGGTCGGCCTCGATCTGCTCAAGCAGATCCGGGGCGCCGGTAAAGCCAACCTGAACGAAGCGGCAGCGGACAAAGCGGCAGTTGGACATGCCCACGACACCTGCGATCATGTCGCCCATGGGCTGAAGCAGCAGCGTGCGCGGATTGGACGCCACGCCCATGTTGCAGCTGTCGAATGTCGTGCCGTTCATGACGGCCATGACAGCTGGTCCTTCGATCAGACAGTTCGTGAACGTCTTGTCCTCGATGAAGGTCTTGCCGGCGTTCATGTGGTGAACAGCCAAAGACGGCAGCCAAACGGCTTCCTTTTCAAAGGTCGTGCGGGCTACCAGTTCGCGGCCGAATTTTTCTTCGGCCGACATCGGCGTTTCAGTTTGATCGGTCATCTTGAAACTCGTTCAGCTCAGGCCCGAGGCCGGGTTGGGGGCGGCGAAGGCCGAGAAGCCGTAGTGGGACAGCCAGCGGGTGTCGGCGTCGAACATGGGGCGCAGGTCGGGCACGCCGTATTTCAGCATGGCCAGCCGATCCACGCCCATGCCGAAGGCGAAGCCCTGATATTCGTCGGGGTCGATGCCGCAGTTCCTGAGCACATTGGGATGCACCATCCCGCAACCCAGAATCTCCAGCCAGTCGTCGCCGGTGTTGAACACCAGTTTCCCGCCCGACCGGTCGCAGCGGATGTCCATCTCGGCCGAGGGCTCGGTGAAGGGGAAGTGGTGCGGACGGAACCGCGCCTGGACCGCGTCCAACTCGAAGAAGCGGGCGATGAAGGTCTGAAGCGTGGTCTTCAGGTGGCCCATGTGGATGTCACGATCGATCACCAGGCCTTCGATCTGGTGGAACATCGGCGTGTGGGTGGCGTCGGAATCCTTGCGGAAGGTGCGACCCGGCGCGACGATGCGGATCGGCGGCTTCTGGCTCATCATGGTGCGAACCTGAACCGGCGACGTGTGGGTACGCAGCACCTTGCGCTCGCCCGTCTCGGGGTCCGGCTTCAGGAAGAAGGTGTCGTGCATCTCCCGCGCCGGATGTTTGGGCGGGAAGTTCAGGGCGGTGAAGTTGTGGAAGTCGTCCTCGATGTCGGGACCTTCGGCCACGGCGAAGCCCATCTCGGCGAACAGGGCGATCATCTCGTCCATCACCTGCATGGTGGGGTGAACCCCGCCCTTCCTGCGCGGACGCGCCGGCAGGGTCAGGTCGATGCGTTCGGCCAGCAGGCGGGCGTCCAGTTCGGCGGCTTCCAGCGCGGTCTTCTTCGCGGCGATGGCTGCGGCGACGCGGTCGCGCAGGCCGTTGATCATCGGCCCCTGTTCGCGGCGTTCGTCAGGGCTCAGGGCGCCCATGCCCTTCAGCAGGCCGGAGACGGAGCCGGACTTGCCCAGGGCGGCGACGCGCACCTCTTCCAGGGCGGCGACGGTTTCCGCGCCGCCGATGGCGTTGATCAGGTCGAGTTCGAGTGTGGCGAGATCGGTCATTTGCGCTGTGCCTTAGCGTTCTCGCGCGCGTTCGTCACCCTTCAAGGGGCCGATGCGATGGCCTGAAGTTCCGACGCCGGCGCCTTGTTGGCCGCAACGATCCAGGCGGGCGGTTCCGGCTCCCAGCGGATGGCCCGGCCGTCGGTCTGCATCCAGCGATGCAGCCATGAGATCCCGTTGGCGCGGACATAGGTGTCGGCATGGCCGTAGATCGGATCGGCCAGCGCCTCTTCCAGCGGCACGAAGCGATAACCGCGGGCCAGATACAGGGCGTGGATGTGCGGATACCAGGCCTGATTCAGAGTGTTTGCGTGCAGCAGCAGCACCTGCGCCGGTTCACGCCCGCCGGCCACCTCGGCGCTGTAGGGTTCGAAGAAATCCAGCACCGTCGCCATATGCGCCACATAGGCCTGGCCGATACGCTGCATCAGCGCCTGATCGCCAATCTGCTCGGCCTTGCGATAGACGTCGGCGAACATCCAGTCGTTGTTGTCGAGGGTCACAGGCGCGATCGTATAGCCGCGCTGGGCCAAGCCGGCGGCGATGGCGTCATGCTTTTCCTGCGTTTCGCCGGTGAACAGATAGGGGTGGCGGAACCAGCGCAAGGACTGGCCTCGCGCCGCCAGCACGTCGCGCAAGATCGGCGCCCCGGCGTCCACGTCGGCCAGATAGGCCTCGACCGTCGTGCGATGGATGTTCAGATGGGTATTGGTGTGATTGCCCAGGTCCAGACCAGCGTCCAGCCAGACGTTCAGCACGCGCGGCAGGATCACAGCGCGCTCGGCCTCGCACACCTTGCCCGCATTGACGAAGGCTGCGCCGTGCGTGTCCAGCGGCTTCAGCATGGCGACGAAATCCTGGGTGATCGTCATCAGACGCGCCGGATCGCACAGGGTCGCGACGTCCGCCTGGAACGGCAGGTCGTCGAAGGTCACGGCGACGCGTCGGTCCTGCGCGGCGGCGGGAGTGATCAGGGCGAGGGCGGCAGCCAGGCCGCAGATCAGGGTGCGCATCATGCGGCGAGGCTATCGAAGTCGCGTCCGCGAGGGAATATCGCGCGCAATCGGAACTTTCCATCCGCCCACGGATCGACTGTCGAAAACCCGCCGCGAAAGGTTCATGAACGGCAAAGCTGGCGTTAAATATCACCGGCTAATGAGGCCCCCGGACTTGCGAGGACCTTGATGCCGCTGATCGGTGATTTCGTCGACTTGATCGCTCCCGTGGCCCCGTCCACGCCGGGCGCCGATGTGTTCGAGCGGTTCCAGACCGAGCCGAACACCTTGGCCCTGGCCGTTGTCGATGATGATGGCCAGCCCCTCGGCATCATCGAACGCAACGCCTTCACCCTGAGGATGGCCGCCGAGTTCGGACGCGCCCTTTATGCCCGAAAGCCCGCCGAAAGCCTGATGGACCGCAATGCGCCGGTGGCGGAGGCGGCGACCAGCGCCGAGGCCTTCTTCCAGGCTTACGGGGCCGCGGAACTGGGCGCCTTGCTGACGGGCTTCATCGTAGTGGCGCGCGGCCGATACGTCGGCGTCGGCACGGCGCTGCAGGTGGTTCAGGCCGGCGCGGCCCTGCACCGCCAGCGGGCCGAGGAAATGAGCGCCCTGGCTCGCAACCTGGCGGTGGCGGAAGCCGAAGCCGTCGCGTCCAGCCGCGCCAAGTCCGAGTTCCTGGCGGTGATGAGCCATGAGATTCGTACGCCCCTGAACGGCGTGCTGGGCGTCGCGGCCCTGATGGACAAGAAGCTGGAGCAGGAAGAGCTGCGCCCCTACGTCCGCACCGTGATCGATTCGGGCCAAAGCCTGCTGCGGCTGCTGACCGACGCGCTGGACATGTCGCGCGCCTCGGCCGGCATGCTGACGCTGGAGGAGGAGCCGCTGGACCTGTCGGCCGTCGCGTTCGACATCGACGCCCTGTGGCGCGCGCGGGCCGACGAAAAGGCGCTCGGTCTGACCATCCGCACTGACCTGGCCGTTCCTTGCGTTCAGGCCGATGGGATGCGGCTGAAGCAGTTGCTGAACAACCTGATCGGCAATGCGCTGAAGTTCACCCAGACGGGCGAGGTCGTCGCCGTGATCGAGAGTCGATCCGACGGCGAGGTCATCTTCACCGTGGACGACAGCGGCCCCGGCGTGCCCGAGGCGGCGGCCGCGACCATCTTTGATCCCTTCAACACCGGAAAGGCCGGGCGCGAGGGCGCGGGCGCGGGCCTGGGCCTGGCCATCTGCCGACAGATCGCCGAACGGATGGGCGGCGCGATCTCGCTTGGCGCCTCGCCCCAGGGCGGCGCGCGCTTTCAGGTGCGCCTGCCGCTGCGCGTCGCGACCGAGAGCGCGGCGCCAGCCCCCGCCATGGCCGAGCCGACGCCGCACGAGACCCTTCATGTGCTGGTGGTGGACGACAACGCCACCAACCGCTTCGTCGCCGGCAAGCTGCTGGAGATGTTCGGCTGCACCTGCGAGATGGCCGAGAACGGGCGCGAGGCGGTGGACGCCGTCAGCGCGCGTCCGTTCGACCTTGCCCTGATGGACATCAAGATGCCGGTGATGGACGGCGTCGCCGCGACGCGGGCCATCCGCGCCCTGCCCGGCCCGGCCAGCGCCCTGCCCATCCTGGCCCTGACGGCGAACGCCGACGAGCGCGACGAGCTGGACTATATCGCCGCCGGCATGAACGGGGTGGCGCAAAAGCCGATCCAGCCCGACGCCCTGCTGAACGCCATCCGCATGGTGCTGGCGCAAAGCCAGGCATCGCATGTCCCCAAGGCGGCCTGAAACGAAGAACGCCCGCCCCGGAAACCGGAGCGGGCGTCATTCTTAGTGCGCTACGCTCGCGACGCGGTCGCTCGCGGCTTGAGCGCAGCTCTTACGCCAGGGCGGCGCGGACCTTGTCGGCGACGGCCTTGAAGCCGGTCGCGTCAGCGGCGATCGCGGCCAGAACCTTGCGGTCCAGTTCGATGCCGGCCTTGTTCAGGCCGTTGATGAACTGGCTGTAGGTGAAGCCTTCCAGACGAGCGGCGGCGTTGATGCGCTGGATCCACAGGGCGCGGAAGTTGCGCTTCTTGGCGCGACGGTCGCGATAGGCGTATTGCCCGGCGCGGTCGACGGCGGCCTTGGCCGTACGGATGGTATTCTTGCGGCGACCGGAGAAGCCCTTGGCCTGCTCCAGAACCTTCTTGTGCTTGGCGTGCGAGGTTACGCCACGTTTAACGCGAGCCATGTCGCTATTCCTTCAAATTCTTTGGGATGGAGATCAGTCGTACAGCGCGCGCCGATCAGGCGTACGGCATGTAGGATTTGATCTTCTTGGCGTCGGCGTCGGCCATGACCGAGGTGCCGCGGTTCTGGCGGATGTATTTCGAGTTGTGGCTGATCAAGCGGTGACGCTTGCCCGCAACGCCGGCCTTAACCTTGCCAGTGGCCGTGAATTTGAAGCGCTTCTTGGCGCCCGACTTCGTCTTCAGTTTCGGCATTTCAGTCTCCTTTTTGAGGGGCGACCGCTCTTCGAGCTGCTTGAGCCCGTCGTGCGGTGTTTCCTCAGAGTTTAAGAACCGCCCAGGCATGCCTGTTCGCCTGGCGGTTCGGTACGCGAAGGCGCGGCTTCTACGTGAAGAGCGCCGCCATTGCAAGACGAGTCAGGCCGGGGCTTTGACGCCGCCCTCGCCGCTGCGAATGACGCGTCCGGCGTTGATCGCCATCAGGGCCGCCGGGACGGTCAGCAGCGCCCCGATCACGAAGGGCCAGTCATGCCCCAGCCCCGAGAACAGCGCGCCCGCGATCATCGGCCCGAAGATGCGCGCCACCGAGCTGGAGGCCATGTTCAGACCCAGCATGGCCCCCTGCCGATCAGGCGGCGAGGCGCGGCTGATCATAGCCGAAATGTTGGGCATGGCCAGCGACATGCCGCACGCGCCGATCGCCATCACGATCGGAATGATCCAGCCCTGGACGACCGGGATCGTGAGGGCGCCCAGCTCGAGCCGCGTCGCGGGAAACCACGCGACCGGCGCCAGCACCTGCAACACCAGCGAGGTTCCAAACAGCAGCATGCCGGTGGCCAGCACGCGCGATTCGCCGAACCGTCGCGCCAGCCGCCCGGCGAAGAACCCTTGGTTCAGCGTGGAGACGATGCCCACGATCATGAAGCTGAGCCCCACCTCGCGCGCGCCCCATTGATAGCGGCTCTCGGACCACAGGCCGAACACGCTCTCCATCGCCGAAAACCCGGCCATATAGATCAGGGTCACGACCAGCACGCGCGACACCACGGCATTGTCGCGCGCATCCTTCAGGCCCGCCAGGAAGGCCGGACGCGGGGCGGCGGGATCGGCCTTGGCCCGGCTTTCGCGCAGGAAGACGACCACGCCGACCGCCGCGATCGCCGCCAACGCCGCCGCCAGGAAGATCGGCAGCTGATAGCCCAACCGTCCCAGCTGCGGCTGCGTCAGCAATCCACCTAAGCCCGGACCGACGATGAAGCCCAGGCCGAACGCCGCCCCGATCAGACCCATCCGCCCGGCCCGCTGCTCGGGCGGGGTCACATCGGCGACATACCCCTGAACCGTAGAGATATTGCCCGCCCCCAGGCCGGTGAACAGCCTGACCGCGATCGCCAGCCAGATGTTGGGCACGAAGGCCAGCATCAGATAGCCCAGCGCATTGGCGATCAGGGTCATCAACAGCACGGGCTTTCGACCGATCCGATCCGACAACCGCCCCCAGAACGGCTCGGCGAAGAACTGACCCAGCGAATAGGCCGAGAACATCAGCGTGATCTGCCACGCCTCGGCCTTCAGGCTCTGGGCGAAGAACGGCAGCAACGGGACCACCAGCCCGAACCCGACCAGATTGATGAACACCGTCGCAAACAGCACGGCCAGCGCCGGTGTCTTGAGCTTGGGCGGCTGGGTGCGCGCAGCGACCGTATCGGCGTTCGTCATTCCCAACGCTTAGCCGTTTCTCCAGCAAAGAAAAACGCCCCGGTCGCGGGACCGGGGCGTTTCGTATTCAGCGATGGATCGCGATCAGCGCGGGGCCAGGATCATGATCATCTGGCGGCCTTCCATCTTGGGCGAGAACTCGACCTTGGCGACTTCGTCGAAGTCGGCCTGGACCTTGTTCAGCAGCTTCATGCCCAGTTCGGGGTGGGCCATTTCGCGACCGCGGAAGCGCAGGGTGACCTTGACCTTGTCGCCTTCCTCAAAGAAGCGATGCATGGCCTTGGCCTTCACCTCGTAGTCGTGGGTGTCGATGTTCGGACGGAGTTTGATCTCCTTCAGCTCGACGACCTTCTGGCGCTTGCGCTGCTCGGCCTTCTTCTTCTGTTCCTGGAAACGGTGCTTGCCGTAATCGAGGATCTTGGCCACCGGCGGCTCGGAGGTGGAGACGATCTCGACCAGGTCCATCCCGGCTTCCTCGGCGGCTTCCAGAGCGGCGGAGGTGGGCATGACGCCCTGTTTTTCGCCGTTCTGGTCGATGAGCAGAACGCGAGGGGCGCGGATATCCTGGTTCATACGCGGCCCGTCTTTCACGGGTGGCGCTTGCATGGGACGGCGAATGGGCGTCGTTTCCTTATGTGGTCAGAGAAGGCGTATGTCGTGATGAGCGAATGCACGCGGCAATCGCCACGTTCCCCTCAAGGCCGGCAATATGCGCCGCGAGCCCCGATTTTTCAAGGGTTCGCAGGCGTTTCGACGATGTAGGCGTCATGCAGCGCCAGCACCGCGTCGAAGACGTGATCCACCGTCAGGTCCTCGATCGGCGCGAACTGGCCGCGCGTCTCGTTGGACGCCGCCGTGCGCGTCTTGGCCCCCCATGGCCCATACAGCCACCACTCGGTCGGACCGAACAGACCCAGGGTCGGACGGCCCAGCGCGGCGGAGACGTGCATCAGGCCCGAATCGTTGCCGACGAACAGATCGGCCCGGCCGATGGCGGCGGCCGAGGCGAGGATGTCGCCCTTGCCGACGAAATCGATGCCGCGCGGCCCCGCCGCCTCCAAAGCCGGGGTCGCCGGGGGCCGGTCGCCCGGCCCGCCCACCGGCATGAAGCGCCAGCCGTCGAAGCGCGGCTCGGCTTTCAGCTTCTCGACCAGCGCGCCCCAGCGGTCGGCGGGCCAGCTCTTGCCCGGCTGATGCGCGATGGGGGCCAGGGCGATTATCGGGCCGGGACCCGCGCCGCCCGCGAGCTGCGGATCGATGACGGCGGCGGCCTCGGCACGCGCCTGATCGTCCAGGAAGATTTCGGGACCCAGCGGCGTCGGCGAACCCATCAGGCGCGACACCATCTCGACCTTGCGCAGGCCCGTCTCCCAGGAGCGGTTATAGACGATGCGCCGCTTCG
Source organism: Brevundimonas vesicularis (assembly GCF_014204545.1). Classification (GTDB taxonomy): domain Bacteria; phylum Pseudomonadota; class Alphaproteobacteria; order Caulobacterales; family Caulobacteraceae; genus Brevundimonas; species Brevundimonas vesicularis_B. The sequence continues at coordinate 179,553 of NZ_JACHLJ010000004.1, read as the reverse complement.
CCGGGATCAGATAGCTGAGCGCCGAACCCCGGATGTCGATCACCAGATCCCAGCGCGTGCCGACGACCTGTTTCCACAGATCGAGCCAGTGGCCGGACAGCTTCTTCTTGTCGAGCACGATGGTGCGCACGACGCCTGGCGCATTGCGGAAGAAAGGCGCGGGCGGCCGGCCGCAGGCTACAGTGATCTCGGCCCCCGGGACCTGACGCGCGATCTCGCGGATCACGCCCGACGAGATGACGCAGTCGCCGATGCGATTGGAGGTGACGAACAGGACCTGGGGTGCGGACATGGGTCTGTGTTCCGCCATCGCGCGTCGCGGTCAAGGGTGACGACGGCGGAAAGTCCGGGCAGAACGGCGCCATGACCGACATCCAGCATCTGTCCCGCCCCGATGGCGAAACCCTGGCGTTCAAACGCGTCGACGGCGACGGCCCGACCGTGATCTGGGTCGGCGGCTTTCGTTCGGACATGGAGGGGACCAAGGCCCTGGCCCTGGACGTCGCCGCGCGCGAACGCGGCTGGAACTTCGTGCGCTACGATCACTTCGCCCATGGCCAGTCATCAGGCGACTGGAGACAGGCCACCATCGGCCGCTGGCGCGAGGACGCCGTCGCCCTGATCGACAGCCTGTCGGGGCCGGTCATTCCGGTTGGATCGTCGATGGGCGGCTGGGTCTCGCTGCTGGCGACGCTGGCGCGACCGGATCGGATCAAGGGCCTGGTGCTGGTCAATCCGGCCCAGGACTTCACCGAACGGCTGATGTGGCCCGGCCTGGCGGACCACGAGCGGCAGGCCATCCTGCGCGAGGGCGAAACCCTGATCGTCGAGGAGGGTCTGGGCGAATATGTCCTGACGCGGCGCATGTTCGAGGAAGCGCGCGACTGGCTGATGCTGTACGGCGCGATCGACATCGCTGCGCCGGTCCACGTCCTACAAGGTCGCGCCGACGACGTCGTGCCGTGGCGACATCAGGTCGAACTGGTCGAGCGCCTGACCGGCGGCGACGTGCGCCTGGACCTAATCGAGGGCGGCGATCACCGGCTTTCGACGCCGGCGGACCTTGACCGACTGGTCGCGGCGGTCGAGGCTATGCGGGGCTAGGTCAGCCCTTACCCGTCAGCGCCCCATACAGGTCCGTCCGGCGATCGCGGAAGAAGCCCCAGGCCGCGCGATATTTGTCCAGTTCGTCCAGATCGAAGCGGTGCACCAGCACCCCTTCCTCCTCGGCGCCCAGTTGCTCGACCAGTTCGCCCTGCTGGTCGGCGATAAAGGAATGGCCGTAGAAGGTCTGGCCGACCTCGGTCACGCGCTCATGGCCGATCCGGTTGGCGCCGACGACGGGCACAGCGTTGGACACCGCATGGCCCTGCATGGCGCGCCGCCACGGCTCGGCCGTATGCAGGGTCGCATCATGCGGCTCGGTGCCGATGGCGGTCGGATACATCAGCACATCGGCGCCCATCAGCATCATCGCCCGCGCCGCTTCCGGGAACCACTGGTCCCAGCAGATGCCGACCCCAACCTTGCCGAAGCGGGTCTTCCAGACCTTGAAGCCGGTGTCGCCCGGCCGGAAATAGTATTTCTCCTGATAGCCGGGGCCGTCGGGGATATGGCTCTTGCGATAGATCCCCAGCGCCTCGCCGTCCGCGTCCAGCATGACCAGCGAGTTGTAATACTGCGGCCCGTCCTTCTCGAAGATCGAGACCGGAATGGCCACGCCCAACTCCTTGGCCACCGGCGCCATGGCCACAACACACGGATGCTCGCGCCACTCATAAGCCTGGCTGAACCAGTGCTCCTCTTGCGAGACGCAGAAATACGGCCCCTGGAACAGTTCCGACGGCAGGATGACCTGCGCGCCCTGCCCCGCCGCCTCGCGCACGAGGGCGATGGTCTTGTCGATGTTCGCCTGCATGTCCTCGCCGTACGAGGTCTGTATGCCGGCGACGGTGATGGTGCGGGTCATGCGGGCTCCTGCTGGGAGATGCAGTGGAACGAGCCGCCGCCCGTCAGGATGGCGTTTGACGGCAGCGGGATGATCTCGCGATCGGGGAAGGCGTCTTTCAACGCCTGACAGGCCATGTCGGCCGCACGCGCATCGCCATAGGTGGGGACGACCACGGCGCCGTTGGCGATCAGGAAGTTCATGTGGCTGGCCGGGATCGGGCGTTCGTCCTCGTCCAGCACCAGGCCCGGCGACGGGATGCGCACGACCTTCAGCCGACGGCCCGCCGCATCGGTCACGGCGGCCAGATCGCGCGCCGTCGCGTCATAGACGTCGGCGTTGACGTCGTTCGTCCCCCAGGCGACCGGGCAGGCGACAACGCCGGGCGCAACGAACCGCGCCAGATTATCGACGTGCCCGTCGGTGTGATCGTTCAGCAAACCGTCGCCCAGCCACACCACCACCTTGGCGCCGACCGCCTTTTCCAGCGCCGCCGCCGCGACGGCTTCATCCTGGTTCCAGGCGGGATTGCGGTTCGGATTCAGCAGGCACTGGCGCGTGGTCAGGACGGTCCCCTCCCCGTCGTGATCCAGCGACCCGCCCTCCATGACAAAGTCGTTCCAGGTCAGGTCCACGCCCGCATGTCGGCCAATCTGGCCCGCGACTAGGTCGTCGCCCGGCATGTCGTATTTCCCGCCCCAGCCGTTGAATTTGAAGGCGGCGGCCGTCCTGGATCCCGCGCCAAAGATCGGCCCGGTGTCGCGCAGCCACACGTCGCCGAACTCGCCGGGAACGACCTCGACATTCGCCACGCCCGCAAAGCGCGCCTGGGCGTCGGCCAGAGCCTCGGCCTTGCCGACCATCAGCTTGACCTGCTCGCGACCCGGTCCGGCCAAGGCCCGCACCAGACCCTCGACCTCGTTCTGTGCCTGTTCCAGCGCCTCGAACCAGTATTCCGCATGGCTGGGCCAACCTACCCACATGGCGCGGTGCGGCGCCCATTCGGCGGGGATGGCGGCAGCAGTCGGATCGGTCATGCGGGCGTCCTCAAGAAGGGCCGAACTGGGAGCCGCGCCATATGGCCCCAAGCGCCCCCGACTTCAACGTCAGCCACGAAAAAGGGCGGCCCGCGAACGGACCGCCCTTCGTCGTTTCAGTCTGGCTTAAGCCTCAGAAGGCGTAGCGCAGGGTCGCCATCATGGTGCGAGGCGCGCCGACGCCGGCGAACGAGCGGCTATAACCCAGTTGGCCAGGGGTGCCCGACGCGCGAGTGCCCAAGGTGCTGTAGTACTGCTCATCGAACAGGTTGGTGACGTTGAACTGCAGATAGGTGCCTTCGAAGCCCAGCGGGGCAAAGTCGAAACGCGCGTCCAGATCGACCACGGTGTAGGCGTCGACCTTGAGGTCATTGACATCGGTGACCCAACGCTCCCCGGTGTATTTACCCTGGATGCCGGCCGAGAAGACGTCGTTGAACTGGTAGGACGCACGCAGCGAATACATCTGCTCAGGGGTTTCAACCTGCTTCTTGCCCTTGGTCTGCAGACGGTTGCCGGCACGGTCGTAGACATAGTCGTCCTGCAGTTCGCTATCCAGGAACGAGGCCGAACCGTAGAGGCTGAGTGCTTGGATCGGCGACCAACCCACCGAGATTTCAACACCCTTGGATTCAACAGAACCGACGTTGCGATCGACGAACTGATCCAGATCCGGCTCGAAGGTGCTGACGATCCGGTTATCGAACTGGTTGAAGAAGCCCGAAGCCTGAGCAATCAGCGTGCCCGCCGTGTAGCGGTAGCCGAAGTCGATGTTCTTGGACGTCTCCGGTTGCACGGTCGGATTGCCGATCGAGCCGTCCGCCAGACGGGTCGCCGCATAGAGGCTGTCCGTACGCGGCGCCGAAAGCGACTCCGAATAGCTGGCGTAGATCGACTGAGCGCCGCCAAACTTATAGGTGGCGCCGACGTTCGGCAGGACGTCGTCGTACTTCACGGTGCGCGAGTACGGAGCGACGTATTGGGTAGTTCCACGACCCGCGAAGGTCACATTGCCGTTGGCCAAGGTCGTCGCCGGCACTTCCGAGGTGCAGATCACGTTGGAAGAGGCGTTTTGCGTGTAGCAGAACTGATTCAGTTCACGCGAGAAGAACGGCGCGCGGACGCCGATACTCACCGTCAGAGCCTCATCCAGGAAGCGACCGATGTACTCGACCGAAAACTGGTTCAGTTCGGCATAGGACAGGCGGTCACGCGAGCGCAGGGCGAAGCCGTCCAGGTTCACGACCCGGTTGCCTTCTTCCTTCAGGCCGCCAAACTCATCGACGAAGCTCGGGTTCGTCGGGTTCGAGAAGTCGATACGGCCGTAAAGGCCGGTCTGACGGTGACGACCCCAATCCAGTGCGTAGGCCGCGCGTAGACGGTGATGGTCGTTCAGGTCCCAGATCAGCGAGCTGTTCAGGGTGTAGCGCTGGGTGTGGGTGTTGGACGGCGTCATGACGCGAACGCGGTCCAGGATGTCGCCGTCGCCATTAAGGTCGACGCCGCCCGTCGTACGGGTACCACGCAGCAACAGGTCGTTCTCGGCCAGCACAGTTTGTTGCGAGCCACCATTGGCGAGGGTGTACGAGAAAGACGGGTCGATCGTCAGGATCAGGCCGTCAGCCAAGGTGAAGCGCGACTGACCGCGGATGTTGCCCGTGTCGGACGGGTTGATGCGCAAACCCCAGTAGTTGGCACCGTTGGTATCTACATCTGCTACGCCAGGACGAACCGTCGGCGCGGTGTAGGTGCGATCGAAATCGACGCCCCAGCCGAACGGGCTGGTTTCGACGTCGCTGACGCAGACCTGGGTGCGCGCAACGTCGCAGAAGCCGGTTGCGGTGGCCAGGTTCGGGCCATTGTAGTTGTTGTTGCGGTTCTCGTTCCAGTGAGCCGCCAGCGAGATGAAGTCGCCGTTGTCGCGCAGCGGCTGGTAAATGCGGGCGTTGTACTGGGTCTTTTCAAGTTCGCCGATACCTTTGAACTTGTCATACTTCTGGTGCGAAGCGGCGAACCAGGCCGAGGTGCCCCAGGGGCCAACGGCGCCGGTATCGATCAAGCCCATGATGCGATTGTAGCTGAAGTCGCCCAGCGAACCTTGCAGCCAGCCGCCAAAATCGGCGGCCGGGCGGCGCGTGACGTAGTTGATCGTGCCGCCGGTCGCCGAAGCGGTCGGGCTGTCGACGTCTGTCGACCCGGTGTTGATCGAGGCGCGTTCGATCAGTTCGGGATCAAGCTGCTGGTTGGTGTAGGTGGCGTAGTTGCCGGTGTCGTTCAACGGGATGCCATCGAAGGTCAACGACACGCGGTTGCCGTCGAAGCCGCGCAGACGGATGTTGCCGCCCGACGAACCGTATGGATCGGCGTTGGTGAAGCTGAGCCCCGGGGTCAGATTGAGGGTCTGAAGGATCGTTTGGCCGGCCGACTGGGTCGCGATGAATTCCTGGCCAATGGTGTTGCGCGTCTTGGCGACAGTCTCGGCGGTTGCAAGACCTTCAATGGTGCGCTGTCCGCGAACCCCGGTAACGACGACTTCGCCAACTTCGGTCGCTTCGGTGCCGGTCGATTGGGCGGAGGCGGCGCCGGCGAAGGCCAGCGAGCCGGCAAGGGCGGTAGTCGCCCAAATCAGGCTTTTACGAGTAATCATTACATCTATCCCCAGATGGACGGCGCCGATGGCCTATGGGCGGCAGACGTCCATCGCCTGTCGCAATCCAGCCCCCTCTAGGGCCGATGTTGAAATCTTGGGCGACAGTTATGTAACAGCAATGTGACAGAGACCGAGGGTGGTCTGGGCGCCACACCTTGCAGGGTTGGGCTAGGCTGACGCCCGCTCAAAAATGTCCGCGACGCCGTTCGCCGTCGGCACGATGGCGTGCGGCTCATGATAGTTGCCGTTCACCTGGCTTTGGGCGATCACGTGCGCACGGAAGCGTGTGAACAGGTCGCTATCCGGCGCCTCCGGCGCGCGCCAGAAATGATCCAGCGGCTTCTGGTCGGTCAGACCCTCGAAGTCGAAGAAGGCGTCGCCCAGAACCTTGACCGGCGTGTGGAAGCCAAGCGCCGACAACGCGGCGCTCGAGTTGTTGACGACCATCCCCAACGACGTCCGACAAAGGGCCGCCAGATTGCCGCCGTCGATGAAGTCGATACGGCCCGCCACGCCATGCTCCCGGGCGAGCCGCATCGTGACAGCGCGAAGATTGACGAGGCCTGGATCCAGCGGATGGTTCTTGACAACCAGGCGTGTCTGAGGCGGAGCCTTGGCGGCGAAGCTGTTGATGACGGCGGTCAGGAAGGCGCGGTTGTCGGCGTATCGCGAATAGCGCAGCAATTGCGCGTCGCCTTCCCGTTGCAAACAGGCGATGAAGAACTCGCCCCTGGCCCCGATGATGCCGGCGTCGCAATTTTCGGGCCGACGGAACGCCAGACTGACGTAGCGTCGGATATGGCCCAGACATTGTTTGAGGGGTGAGAATACATAGGGCGCAGTATAGTTCGGGAAGAACGCTTTTCCCGCGACCTGCACCGTATGATAGGCGCTGATGTTGGCGACGTGGTGCGGCAGGATTTTTCCAACTGCGACAGGCTCGGGCAGCTTCGGCGCCGGTTCGGGATATCCGTCGCGGAACCGTGGCAGCGCGCTGGAGCCGTTCACGCCATTGCGCTCGACTGTGACCCAATCAGGACGAAAGTAACCGTTTTCCAGAACCCAGACACGAGCGTTCAGGGTGTCGGCTGCCGCCAAAACCGCGCGGTTGTAGGCGCCGGCCTCGCCAAAGACGATGACGTCGCTGAAATCGGCGACGATGCGCGCCAGACCATCGGTCCAGGATTTGGCCGTCCCCTTGAACACCAAGCCGCCTGGTCTGCGCCAGTTCATCGCATCGCCGGCATTGAAGATCATGCGATTGACGACCGCCCCGCGCGATTCAAGCACCGAGGCCAGCGCCGCTCCGAACGCGCCGAAAGGGGCGGAAACGATCAGGAAACGACGGCCCGACAGACCGTATCGACCGCCCTGTCGTGGCGCAGGGAACGCAGAAATTTTCGTTGGCTGGGAAGTCGCCGGTGAACGAAGCCGCAGAGATACGCTGGGTCGGGCGTCATCCGCCCTTAATCGATAACGCCGACGACGCCGCGCCGACAGAACTCGAGAAGAGGAACGTACATCGACCATCATGCCCACCGGTACAATGACGCAAGAGAAACCGCTTCGGCGCGGCCGTTGCAACCGAAGAGTTCGTTGGCAAGAGGCATCGTCGCCCTTTTGTCGCGACCACCTTTTGCGATCAATCGAAAACGCCCTAAGTCCTGGAATTTTGAAACGTGGCGCTTTGAGCGTTGTTTTTTAGCATCAAAGCCGCCGCCGCCCCGAGGGCGACGACGGCTCGATGTCTTCGAAACGACGACTTCCATGCCTCGCGGTGGCTGGTTGGGTGATCCCAACCAGCGGCCGAAAGTCTTAGAAGTTGATGTCGATGGTCGCGCGACGGTTGAGCGGTTCGCGCACACCGTCGGCGGTCGGCTTGGCCAGGTTGGTCTCGCCCTTGCCGTCGAGGGCGATCACGCCGCCGTTGACGCCCGAGGCGACCAGCGCGTCCGCGACGGTGCGCGAACGACGGTTGGACAGACCCAGGTTATAGGCGGCCGAACCCGAGGTGTCGGTGTAGCCGACGATCAGGACGCGCGTCGGACGACCCGACTTGGCGTAGTTGGCGGCCTGCGTCACCACCGAACGGGCTTCCGCGGTCAGGTCCGAACGATCCCAGTCGAAGTAAACCACGAACTGGCGAGGCATCGGGGTCTGTGCGACCGGCGCCGGCGGAGGCGGCGGGGGCGGAGGAGGCGGCGGCGGCGGGGGCGGAGGAGGCGGCGGGGGCGGAGCATCTTCCGCACCGAAGCTGTAGCGCAGACCCAGGGTCACGGTGTGCGACTGGTCGTAGTCGCCGTCCCATTCGCCGAACTGCGTGGCGCCTGCGCCCGTGCCGGCCGTCGTCGAGGCGAAGTTGGCGTCGCCCGTCAGATAGCGGTAGGTCAGGTCGATGTTGGCGCGGTCGCCGATGGCCCAGGCCAGACCGGCGATCGCCTGAGCGGCGAACTTGGTCGAGGTGTCGTCGGCGGCGAAGGTGGCCAGACGGTTGGCGCGCAGCGAGCCGATCGTGTTGGTGTCGACGCGGTTCACACCGGCGCCCAGGCCGACGAACGGACGAACGCCCCAGTATTCGAAGCCGAAGTCATAGATGACGTTGGCCATCAGGGTGGCGGATTCGATGTCGCCTTCGGGCGAGAAGCAGCCGCCCGTCGCCGGGGTCAGGTTGCACAGGCCCTGTGTGCCGGTGACGGCGCGCACGGTGCCGATGTCGCCCGAACGGTAGCCGCCTTCCAGTTCAACGCGCCAGTTCGGGTTGAAGCGGTAGCCGAGGCGAGCGAAAGCCGCCCAGCCGTCGTTCACTTCCCAGTTCCAGTTGGCGCCGGTCGTGGACGATTCAGCGTTGATATCGTCGATCATGTGGTAGCCGGCGTCGATGGCGCCGTACCAACCATTGGGTTCCGCCGATGCGGCGCCGGCTGCGAACAGTCCGGCGGCGGCAACGGAGGCGAGAAGTTTGAGCTTCATAGCTTCCTCACTGTGTGAATGCGCGAAGCTGCGCATTAGCACAGCATTCACCGGACCGAACGGCGTGGCTGGCGCACGGTTCCGCCCTTGAGCTACGATTGTGACGACTGTGGCGCCGTTTCAACACATTGGGCGCTTGCGAAAGGAATGATTATGGCGATGCGGTTTGACGGACAGGTAGCGATCGTGACGGGCGCTGGTGGCGGCTTGGGGCGCGAACACGCTCTGGCTTTGGCGGCGCGCGGAGCCAAGGTGGTGGTCAACGACCTGGGCGGGGCGCGCGACGGATCGGGCGCTTCGGCGACGGCGGCGGAATCGGTCGTGGCGGAAATCGAGGCGGCCGGCGGCGAGGCCATCGCCAATGCGGCCTCGGTGACGGACTTTGCCGCAGTCCAAGCCATGGTCGATCAGGCCATGGCGAAATGGGGCCGGATCGACATCCTTGTGAACAACGCCGGCGTCCTACGCGACAAGACCTTCGCCAAGATGGAGATCGAGGACTTCCGCTTCGTCATCGACGTCCACCTGATGGGGGCGGTCAACTGCACCAAGGCGGTGTGGGAGATCATGCGCGGGCAGAACTACGGCCGGATCGTGATGACGACGTCGTCCTCGGGCCTGTACGGCAACTTCGGCCAGTCGAACTATGGCGCGGCCAAGATGGCGCTGGTCGGGCTGATGCAGACCCTGTCGATCGAGGGGGCCAAGAACGACATCCGCGTCAACTGCCTGGCGCCCACCGCCCACACCCGCATGACCGAGGACCTGGGCGCCGCCCTGCCGCTGGAGGCGCTGGCCCCGGCCCTGGTCACGCCCGGCCTACTTTACCTGGTCAGCCAGGATGCGCCGAGCCGCGCCATCCTGGCCGCCGGCGCCGGTGGGTTTGAACGCGCCTATGTCACCCTGACGCAAGGCGACTTCGTCACCGGCGACGATGCGCCCGAACAGGTCGCCGCTCGCTTCGACGCCATTTCGGACCGCGCCGCCGAGATCGTCCCAGAGATGGGCGCCACCCAAGGCATGATCGAACTGACCAAGGCCCAGAAGGCGCACGGCGGTTGAACAACAAGGCGCCTTGCGTTGACGCGACGTGAGGCGCCTAACTTCGATTCAGAGGAAACCGGCCTCAAGCAACGCGAAAGCGCGGTAGGCCAAGCGAAGAGAGCATTTATGCGCGAAGCCGTCATCGTCTCCACCGCCCGCACCCCGATCGGGCGCGCCTATCGTGGCGCCTTCAACGACACCCAGGCGCAGCAGCTCGGCGCCCATGCGGTCAAGCACGCGGTCCAGCGCGCCGGCGTCGATCCGGCCGAAATCGAGGACGTCGTTATGGGCGCGGCCCTGCAGCAGGGTTCGACCGGCACCAACGTCGCGCGCCAGATCGCGCTCGCCTCCGGCCTGCCCTCCTCTGTTCCCGGCATGAGCCTGGACCGTCAGTGCGCCTCGGGCCTGATGGGCATCGCCACGGCGGCCAAACAGGTCGTCTTCGATCAGCAGAAGATGGCGGTCGGCGGCGGGCTGGAAAGCATCTCCCTGGTCCAGAACCAGAATATGAACCTATACCGGATGAAGGACGAGGCGCTGCTGAAGCTGTCGCCCCACATCTATATGTCGATGCTGGAGACGGCCGAGGTGGTGTCGCGCCGCTACGGCGTCAGCCGTGACCGCCAGGACGAATATGCGCTGAAATCCCAGCAGCGCACCGCAGCCGCCCAGGACGCCGGCCGCTTCGACGCCGAGATCGTGCCCATGACCACCACCATGCTGGTCATGGACAAGGCCACCGGCCAGACCTCATCGAAAGAGGTCACCCTCTCCAAGGACGAGGGCAACCGTCCCGACACGACGCTGGAAGGGCTGAAGGCGCTGAAGCCCGTCTTCGGCGGCGGCGAGGAGATTCAGACGGGCGAGTTCATCACCGCCGGAAACGCCTCGCAACTGTCGGACGGCGCCTCGGCCTGCGTCGTCATGGAGGCCGGCGAGGCGGTGAAGCGCAATCTGCAACCGCTCGGCGCCTATCGCGGCATGGCGGTCGCCGGCTGCGAGCCGGACGAAATGGGCATCGGCCCGGTCTATGCCGTGCCCAAATTGTTGAAGCGCCACGGCCTGACGATGGACGACATCGGCATCTGGGAGCTGAACGAGGCCTTCGCCGCCCAGGTTCTGTATTGCCAGGACACGCTGGGCATTCCCGACGACCGTCTGAACGTCTCGGGCGGCGCCATCTCCATCGGCCACCCCTACGGCATGTCCGGCGCCCGCATGACCGGCCACGTCCTGATCGAGGGCAAGCGTCGCGGCGCCAAATACGGCGTCGTCACCATGTGCATCGGCGGCGGCATGGGCGCGGCCGGGCTGTTCGAGATCTTTTGAAGCGCCCACCCGTCTCCTCCCCATTTCATGGGGAGGTGGCGCGGCGCTCCTTCAGCGCCGTGACGGAGGGGTTTTGCGACGCCTACCGGAGACAGCACGCCTTTAAGAGCCCCTCCACCGCTTCGCGGTCCCCCTCCCCACAGGTGGGGAGGAGATGGGTCAGACTCGCTCGCTGATCTTGATCGCCGCCTTGCAACCGACCTTGATCACGCCGGACAGCAAACGATAGGCTGGCGCTTCGCGGCTGCCGTGTTCGATGGCGTGGTCGTGGTGGGCCAGTTCCTCGTCGCGGAACTGCTTCAGCTCAGCGGCAAGAGCCGGGTCGCGATCGCCGATCTCGGCGATCTGGTCGGCATAGTGTTTCTCGATCACGCTCTCGACCGCCTCGGTGCAGGCGTGCGCCGCCTTTTCACCCATCAGGGCCGTGCCGGCGCCCAGGGCCGAGGCGGCGATGCGCCACAGGGGCGTCATGACCGTGGGCCGCACCCGCCGCTCGTTCAGCAGCCGCTCGAAGCGCGCCAGATGCACCGCCTCTTGGTCCTGCATCTCCGACAGGTCGTGGGCGATGCCGTCACGCCCCTTGCGCCCTTTGAACACCGCCTTCTGGGCGCGATAGATCAAGACGGCCGCATATTCCCCTGCGTGATCGACACGCAGGATTTCGTCCATCCGCGCCTTGTCGGCGCCTTGGCCAGGACGAGGGAGAGGAATGGAATGGCTCATCGCATCAGGCCTTTTCGATCCGGGGCGCGCGGGCGTCCTTGGGACGTTTCGCCGCCAATAGGCTGAACACCGCAAGCGCCGAGGCGATGATCGCGTTCCATCCTGCCATCGACAGACCCAGCCAGCTCCAGGCCACATCGCCGCAGCCGATCACCTTGGTCACCGGCCCCGTGCCCATGGCTAAGGCCGTCAGACTGTCCATATCGACCGAGCCGCCGACGGACGAACAGGTCGCAGGCAGCGCCCACCATTTGTATTCGCCGCCCATGTGGAAGATGGCCGTAATGGCGCCTGTGGCGAACACGGCCGCCAGCAGGAAGGCGGCGATGCGCGGCGTGCCCCGGCGTCCGCCGCTGACCAGGGTCCAGCCCGTAGCCAGAACCGCGACGACGACCGCCCCCCAATAGACCTCCCGCTGCTTCAGACACAGGTTGCAGGGCGCCAGGCCGCCGAACCGTTCGAACGCATGGGCCGCGCCCAGCATGGCCAGCGACGCGGCCAGGGCGAAGGCGGTCCACCAACGGGTCAGAAGGCGATAGACATCGATCATCTTGAAACGGTCTTACCCCGCCCCTGCGGCCGCGTCGACTTACAGAAGCTTCAGGACGACGATCAACGCGACCAACGCGACCAGGCCGATCACGCTCCACATCGCCAGCCGCTTTTCGACCTGCGCCAGCATGGCCGGCCCCCAGCGTTTCAGGATCCACGCTTCCAGGAAAAACCGTCCGCCCCGCGTCACGACCGACGCGGCCATGAAGACTGGAAAGCTGAACGCCGCCAGGCCCGAAGCGATGGTCACCAGCTTGTAGGGAATGGGCGTCAGCCCCTTGATCAGAATGACCCACAGGCCCCACTGATCGAACCAGGCGCGGAACTGCTCCAGCCCGTCCGAATGGCCCAGCACCCGCATGATCGCCAGACCCAGATCGGTCAGGAAATAGCCGATCGCATAACCGAGAATCCCGCCCAGCACCGACGCCACGGTGCAGACGGCGGCATAGAAATACGCCTTCTGCGGCCGCGCCAGGATCATGGGCGCCAGCATCACATCGGGCGGGATCGGAAAGAACGAACTCTCGGCGAAGGAGACGACTGCCAGGGCTTTGGTCGCATGGCGGCTGCGCGCCAGGTCGAAGACGCGGTCATAGAGTTTGCGCAGCATGGCGATCCTTAAGGCGGCACGGCGCGTTAGCACCCCTGCGGCGTTGCGTCATCCTCGGCCGTCACGTCCAACTGCTAGAGCGCCCGCATGACGACCCCCGCCTCATCCCCGTCCACGGTCCAGCAGGACGACGTCAGCCATAATGTCACCCGGCTGCTGCGGCGGCTGGCCGACGACGGCGGCGACGCCGGGCTGACCCTGCACGAGATCCGCGACCGGCTGGACGAGCGCGCCTATGGGCTTTTGATCCTGCTGCTCTCCATCCCTTGTCTGGTGCCTGGCCTTTACGGCGTGCCGCAGGTGGTCGGGCTGATCGTCATCCTGCTGGCCGGCCAGATGCTGGTCGGGCGCGAGGAGCCCTGGCTGCCGCGCTGGTTCCTGAACCTGCGGTGCAAGGGGTCGTGGCTGAAGGCCATGGCCGATTTCGCCGAGACCAAACTGGGCTGGATCGACCGCCTGTCGCGCCCCCGCCTTCGCCGCTTCGCCGATGGACCGGGCGAGAAGCTGGCCGCCGTCTTCATGATCCTGGCGACCGTTACCATCGTCATGCCCCTGACCAACACCATCCCGTCGATCGCCCTGGCCCTGCTGTCGGTCGGCCTGATCCAGCGCGACGGCCTGTTCGTTCTCGCCGGCTGCGCCGTCACCACCGTCTGGCTCACGATCCTGGGCGCCGTCGCAACCGGCCTGCTCCTCGGCGCCGAATGGGCGACCCGGCTGCTGCCGGGCTGACGCCAGCCTTGCTCAGATTGAGGCGCGTTTAGGGAGCGCGAGCCGAACGCCCATCAACAACAGGGACCCGAGGGCGGACATTCCGGCGTTGACGACCAGTCCCACGACCAGAAGGAACAGCAGAGTGCCAACCGCCTGGACGGGGGACGTGGCTGGAGCGCCGTTCATGAAGAATAGCCCCGGCGACAAGAATGCCAGAAGCAGCCCCAAGACGGACATCAGCACCTGAAACGTCGCTGCCACCGTAAAGGTCACCACGAACAGTCCGCCAAACGGCGCGCGTTTAAGGTAGTCCATGCTTGCATCCCCCCCACACCCACTATCTGACACGCCAGGATTGCGGTTGTCCATTAGAACTCTCTCCCCTCATCACGACCCCGTGGCTTCGTCTTGGCTCCGTCGTCTTCTGTGACTAGGTTCCGCGCCAATCGGCGGCCAGACCGCCCTCAAGATCACGCGGGAGACGCGCCATGAACGACATGACCCAGGCTACGCCACAGCAGATCGACCTCGAAAACCCTCTCGGCGTCGACGGTTTCGAGTTCGTCGAATTCACCGGCCCCGAGCCCGAGGCGATGATCTCGCGCCTGGAGCTGATGGGCTTCACCCAGACGCACGTGAACCCCAAGACCGACGTAGTGCGCCTGAAGCAGGGCGATATCAGCTTCCTGGTGCAACGCTCGCCCAAGGGTCAGGCCGCCGACTTCGCCAAGGATCACGGCCCGTCCGCCAACGGCATGGCCTTCCGCACCACCGACGCCAAGGCCGCCTATGAGGGCGCGCTGGCCCGCGGCGCCGCCGCCGCGACGGACGCCGCTGGCGGGGCGCTGGGTGACGACTATCCTTACATCCTGCAAGGCATCGGCGGCTCGCTGCTCTATGTCGTCGACCAGTACGGCGACGCCGGCTCGCTGTACGACACCTGGGACGAGATCGAGGGCTGGGAGGAATCCGAGCGCAAGAACTCGATGGGCCTGGAGATCCTCGACCACCTGACCCACAACGTCCGGCGCGGCCAGATGCGCACCTGGTCGGGCTTCTACAACTCGATCTTCAACTTCGAGGAGCAGAAGTATTTCGACATCAAGGGCAAGGCCACGGGCCTGTTCTCCCAAGCCATGATCGCGCCCGACCGCGCCATCCGCATCCCGCTGAACGAAAGCCAGGACGAGAACTCCCAGATCGAGGAGTTCATCCGTCGCTACAACGGCGAAGGCATCCAGCACATCGCCCTGACGACCGAGAACATCTTCGAGACGGTCGAGGCGATGAAGGAACGCGGCGTCGCCTTCCAGGACACGATCGAGACCTATTTCGAGCTGATCGACAAACGCCTGCCCAACCACGGCGAGGACGTGGAGCGGATGCGCAAAAACCGCATCCTGATCGACGGTTCGGACGAGGAAGGCCTGCTGCTGCAGATCTTCACCCAAGACACCTTCGGCCCGATCTTCTTCGAGATCATCCAGCGCAAGGGCAACGAAGGCTTTGGCAACGGCAACTTCCAGGCCCTGTTCGACTCGATCGAACTGGACCAGATCCGTCGCGGCGTCATCAAGGTCGACGCCTGAATGACGATTCGGCCGCCGACCTGGCTGCCCTGGCTCGGCCCGGTCCTCGCGGCCGGCGCCGGGGCCCTGGCCGGCGAATACTGGCTGGGCGGCGGCTTATGGATAGTCCTGATCACCGCCCTCCTCTGCGGCTTCGCCCCCATCGTCGGCTATCAGGTGTGGAAGCGGCTGCACCACCGGGGGTGAGGGGGCGGGTGGACCATGCGAGGAGCAGGCCGAACGGCAGCCTGCTATGGGTGGAAGGCGGACTATCGCACCTCGGTGCTAACAGAGATGCACTGGCCACGTTGGAGCACGAAGTAGAACTCTTGGCCTATTCCGGGGGTAACATAGCCGACCTGGCAGGTCGCGCTGGCCCCATCTCCTAAACGCAGCCGAATTTCACCGACCCCTTCACAAGTGATCGGCACCGTAGCGATCAGGTGATCTCCGCGCACAATCAAAGGTGTTTCCTTATCGCACAGGACCGCCACACCAGAGACGTTTGGCGATCCCGACGTGT
The DNA here is from genome assembly GCF_014204545.1 of Brevundimonas vesicularis. Classification (GTDB taxonomy): domain Bacteria; phylum Pseudomonadota; class Alphaproteobacteria; order Caulobacterales; family Caulobacteraceae; genus Brevundimonas; species Brevundimonas vesicularis_B. Next base: position 163,882 of record NZ_JACHLJ010000004.1, on the reverse strand, counting down.
CAATATCGATCGAGTTCTTGGCGGGCACACATGCCGCAAGAGCCGCCGAGCAGGTTAGGATGCGGAGGATCGTGCGCTTCATCAGCAAACTATCGCCGCCGCCACCAATGTCTACAATGGGTCGATTAGCCTACCCTATTAGGCTGAAAGCGGCCTTGCGCTCACGGGCGGCTCCGTCCCTCATCGGCAAGCCATCCTATCGCCGAGAACCAACCCACTGATCTTTCGACCTTTGCGATTTTCTTCGACCAATCGACCTGACACGCTCGCGCGCTGGGTTAGACTGCTCCTGACCGGCGTCTCTGAGCAAAGTGCACAGATTGCACTCTGTTTTTGACTCCCGAAGGAATTTCACTATGCGCGCCGCCTATTCTGGACTGATTGCACTCTTTGCACTGTGTTTTTCCTCGGCCCAGGCCCAGGACGCCGCCCCCCGCTGGTCCCTGGCTATCCACGGCGGGGCGGGCGTGATCGAGCGGGCCAGCCTGACGCCCGAGCAGGACGCCGCCTATCGCGCGGCGCTGCAAGGCGCGCTGGACGCCGGTTCGGCCGTGCTGAAAAGCGGCGGATCGGCGCTGGATGCGGTCCAGGCCGCCGTTCAGGTCATGGAGGACGATCCCCTGTTCAACGCCGGGCGCGGGGCGGTCTTCACCGCGGCCGGCCGTAACGAACTGGACGCCGCCGTCATGAACGGATCGGACCTGACCGCCGGGTCGGTCGCCGGCCTGACCACCACCCGTCACCCCGTCGCCGCCGCCCGCGCGGTGATGGAGCGGTCGCCCCACGTCATGCTGATCGGCCCCGGCGCCGACGCCTTCGCCGCCTCGGTCGGGTTGGAGCAGGTCGATCCGGCCTTCTTCTTCACCGAGCGCCGCTGGCAGGGGTTGGTCAAGGCCCTGACCGAAGCCGGACAGCCGATCCCCGAGCGTCCCGCCGGCGCGCCTCTACCGGGCGCACAGGCTGAAATCGCCCCGCCCCTCAACGAGAAGAAGTTCGGCACGGTCGGCGCCGTGGCGCTGGACAGCCAGGGTCGTCTCGCGGCGGCCACCTCGACCGGCGGCATGACCGCCAAACGCTGGGGACGCGTCGGGGACGTGCCGATCATCGGCGCCGGCACCTATGCCTCCAACCCCGACGGCTGCGCGGTGTCCGCCACCGGCGACGGCGAGTATTTCATCCGCGCCACCGTCGCCCGCGACATCTGCGCGCGGATTGCGGGAGGCGCGGCGACGCAGGCCGCCGGTCAGGCGGAGATCGCAGACGCCGATCGTCTGGGCGGCAAGGGCGGCGTCATCGTCATGGGCCTGGATGGCCGCCCCGCCTTCGCCATGTCCACCTCGGGAATGTATCGCGGCGCGGTCTCCTCGACGGACACCGCGCGCGTCGCCATCTACGCCGACGAGCCCTGAGCGCCCGTTCAGACCAATTAGACGAATTAGACTCTCTTTTTCTAAGACCGAGACCCATGCCTGCATCCGATGACGAACTGACCGTGATGGCCAACGAGGAGTTGGACGCCGCCTGCGCCATGCCCTTCGTCGAGGTCAGGAAGATCACCCCTTGGGGCGACAGCTACGAAGGCTTCGCCCCGTCCGGCCGCACGGTCGAGGTCGAGCGTCGCTACCTGTGGGCCGTCGAGCCCGAGGGCGGCGTCATCGTCGAGGTCGAGGTCCGCGACCGCGCCGCCCGCACCGGCGCCGAGGCCCGCGCCCTGCTGACGGCCGCCGACTGATTCCGCCGTTCCCAACATCGCAAATCCGGTCTAGGCCTTGGTCATGAAACTCGCCTCGCTCAAGCACGGCCGCAACGGCCGCCTCGTTGTCGTCTCGCAGGACTTGAACTGGTTCACCGACGCCTTCCTGATCGCCCCGACGCTGCAGGCGGCGCTGGATGACTGGGACCGCTGCGGTCCTCGCCTTGAGGCCTTGGCCGAAAGCCTGGAGCATGAGGCCGTGCCGCGCGGCCGTTTCCATGAGCGCGACGCCGCCTCTCCCCTGCCCCGCGCCTATCAGTGGGCGGACGGCTCGGCCTATGTGAACCACGTCGAACTGGTGCGTAAGGCGCGCGGTGCCGAAATGCCCGAGAGCTTCTGGACGGACCCGCTGATGTACCAGGGCGGCTCCGACGGCTTCCTGTCGCCGCGCGATCCGATCCCGCTGGCCGACGAAGCGTGGGGCTGCGACCTGGAGGCCGAGATCGTGGTCGTCGTCGGCGACGTGCCGCAGGGCGCGACGCGCGAACAGGCGCTCGACGCCATTCGCCTGGTCGGCCTGGTCAACGACGTGAGCCTGCGCAACCTGATCCCCGCCGAACTGGCCAAGGGTTTCGGCTTTGTCCAGTCCAAGCCCGCCAGCGCCCTGTCGCCGGTCCTGGTCACGCCCGAAGCCCTCGGCGACCGCTGGAAAGACGGCAAACTGCACGGCGCCCTGTCGGTGCAGCTGAATGGCCAGGACTTCGGCAAGGCCGACGCCGGCGTCGACATGACCTTCGACTTCGGAACCCTGATCGCGCATCTGGCCAAGACCCGGTCGCTGGGCGCAGGGACCATCATCGGTTCGGGCACGGTGTCGAACAAGGACGCCGACGGCGGCCCCGGCAAGCCGGTCGCGGATGGCGGTCTGGGCTACTCCTGCATCGCCGAGGTTCGTACGGTAGAGACGATCCTGCGCGGCGCGGCCGAGACGCCGTTCCTGAAACATGGCGACACGGTGCGGATCGAAATGCTGGATGAGCGTCATCATTCGATCTTCGGCGCCATCGAACAGACGGTCGCGCCGCTATCCAGCGCGGATTGACGCCGCTAGGGTGCTGACAGCGGCCTCGGGGGAGGCCGCCTCCTGTCTTTGGGGAGAGACGACGTGCCGCCTGAAAAACTGATCCCGCTGCTCATGATCCCGATCATGCTGGTGGTCGTGCTGCTGAAGAACCGTAGGAAGCGCGTGCTGAAGCCGCAGTTGCTGTGGGTCATGCCGGCCATCGTCCTGCCGCTGATCAGCTTGGGCATCTGGGGGTCGGCGCAGAACCCGAACATGGCCCATGCGCCGTTCGGCCCCGACGCCTGGGCGGTTCTGGCCATTGGCGGGATCCTGGGCGGCGTAGCCGGCTGGTATCGCGGCAAGACCGTCACCATCGAAAAGGAGCCGGACGGCGCCCTGATGGCCCAGGCCTCGCCTCTGGGTCTGATCCTTCTGGTTGTGCTGTTCGCCGGTCGGTCGCTGCTGCGCGACCTGATCGAAAGCCACGCCGCCGCCTGGCATCTGAACGCCCTGGCCGTTACCGACGCCTTCTTGGTGTTCGCCATGGGCCTGATCGTCATGCAGCGCGTCGAAATGTACATCCGCGCCCGCCGCATCCAGTCCGGCGGGACAGACAGCCATATGGAAGTCGTCGCATGAAGAAAGCCGCAATCGCTCTCGCCGTCGCCTTTTCGGCCGGCTCAGCCGTCTCGCAGGATGCGGCGAACACCGGCGAAGACTGGGATCTGGTCAAGGACGCGCGAAAGAAATCCACCATCGCGTACGTCACGACGACGCCGGGCCTGTCGATCGCGACCCGCTGCATGGACGGCGCCTATTCGGCGCTGCTGGTCGGATTGCCGGAGGTGACCCGCCGGACGAAAACGCGCCCGATCACAATCATTTTCCGCGACGAAGAGGCCAAGGAATGGCGCTGGAACGTCACGACAGACCGAGCGGGCGCCGTCGCTGATTTTCCTGCGCCTTTTGCGCGCGAACTTCGCCAAGGCGGGCGCATTCAGATCATCGTGCCCGATGGCGGCGGGGCGGGCAGAAATCTCCGCTACGACCTTGAACTGCCGGCGTCCGGTTCGGCGATCGACGAAACCCTGACGGCCTGCGGCCGCCCGCTTGTTGACCCTCGCGACCAGGAACTCGACGCCATCTCCGAGGAAGGTCTGCAAGTTGGAATGCGATGGGCGCGCCAGATCCGTCCGCGCTATCCCGCCAACAACTATTCGGAAGGTTTCGCCGTCGCCACGTGCGTCGCCCAGCCTGACGGTCGCTTGCGCGACTGCGTCATCGAAACCGAACATCCCGCCGATGGTCGCTTCGGCGAAGCGGTGCTCAAGGCGGCCCGCGACGCCACCGTCGCCTATGACGGCGACCAACCGACCGCGCCGCGCATGATGGCCTTCCGCGTCAACTTCATCATGCAGTGACACAAAGGCTGGACCCGCCTCATCCCTCTGTGGCATGAGGCGGTCCTTCCGCTGCGGGCGTGGTGGAATTGGTAGACGCGCTGGACTCAAAATCCAGTTCCGAAAGGAGTGCCGGTTCGACCCCGGCCGCCCGCACCACCTATTAAGTCAATGACTTAGCTCCAAGGCCTCGCCGAAAAGCGGGGCCTTTCGCATTTCAGCGCTTCCGTTGAATTTATTGAACTTTCTCTATGCTACGTGGCTTTCCGCCATCTTCCGAGCGCCGCATGAGCGCCGCAGTGTTCGAGCCTTGTTCTCCCTATTCCCCCTCAGTCGACCCATAGCGGCCGAATGAATCTGACGCTGCCCAGCCAATGGCGTGGGTCGTCACTTGCGTTTCGGTGCAACCACAAGTCATAGAGGGGCTCGCCGATCGAGAGCGCGATACAAAGGGGGATTTAGGTGACTGACATATCGGCAACATCCGAGAAGCCTGAACTTCTCCTCAGATACAGCCACCATGTCATCGAACACCTGGGTCTAAAGCTGTACCAAAACCACCCAACCAACGTCGTAGCCGAACTGGTGTCGAACGCTTGGGATGCGGGCGCAGAAACGGTTCAGATCGCCGTCGCAACGGAAATGGCTCGCGGCTCTGAGCGCTATCTGGCGGTTGCCGACAGCGGCGGGGGAATGACGCTTCAGGATTTAGCTGAGTCCTATTTGGTCATCGGGAAGCCCAAAAGCCGCTCCGCGTCGGGTTTCGATCGGAAGCGCTATGCGATGGGCCGCAAGGGCATTGGAAAGCTCGCGCCTTTCGGTATCGCCCGCCAGGTTCAAGTGCTGACTGCCTCAAGAGTCGATGAGGAAGTGCGGTTCAACTGGCTGCGGATCGAACTGGGGCGCATTCTTGAGCTCGGCAGCAACGCTGGCCCTAACACCCTCGCATCCTATCCCCCCGAGCCAATATTGACCGAAGCGTCGCTCAGTGATGTCTCGGCGCAACCCGACCCGACGGGGGAGGTTGCCAAGTTTCTTTCCATGATTGGCGCAGGGACGGGCACTCTCGTCCTTATGACTGATCTCTCGCTCCTTCGCCCTATGAATGTTGATCATCTTCGTACAGCGATGGGGCGCAGGTTTACCGTCACCCTTTCTAGGCAAGACTTTGCTGTCAACGTGAATGGAAGTCGGGTGACGGAGGCTGACGCGCTTCCAGAGTTCGAGCACCGGATCCCGCACGAAGGCTTACTCGAAGAGAAAGTTGGCGACAGAACGGTCAAATACTGGGTCGGCTTCGTCAAGACTGCTTCATGGCCAGCAGACGAATCCGGCGTTGGGGTCTATGCGCACGGCAAGATCGCTCAAGATCGGCCATTTACCTTTGGTGTGCGCGGGAAAGAGATTTTCACTCGCTACATGTATGCTGTCGTCGAAGCTGATTTCATCGATGAGCTGGAAGAGGATGTCATCTCCACGGATCGACGCTCAATTGACTGGGAGCACCCCCAGGCGGCGGCGCTTTACGATTGGGGTGCGCGCAAGGTTCGGCTCTGGATCGAGGAGTATCGGGCTGCTCGACGTAAGTTCGAGGCTGAGGCGGTCGGCAAGCACATTGGCGTCGGGGAAGCTCCCCAAAATCCGCTCTGATGAGAAGCGGCTGATCGCGGATCTCCTCTCAGAAGTTACGCCGGGCCTTGAGAAGGATGAGGGATCGTACGCTCGGGTCACGGCGGCTGTCATGCGTGCCTATTTGCATCGTCCGACACGAGAGCTTCTCAAGAAAGTCTGGACCGACTACGGGGCCGGGGGTGCCGATCCAAAGCCATTTCTTGATATGACCGACAAGCTTGCCGCTGCAGCCATCCCTGAAGCGCTCTCGCTGGCCGTCACGTTCGCTCAACGCGGTTACGCTCTGTCGGTGCTGAACGACATGCAACACAAGGGCACTGAGCCAGACCTCCAAGCGCTGATTGAGAAGTTTCCTTGGATACTTCAGCCTGAGATGGAGCTGCTCACGGCCAATCAACGTTTGAAGACCCTTGTGACAGCAGCCCACGAGCAAGGGTTGAGCCCTTCTCGGTTCACGGCAGGCCACATAGATATTAACGAGGCTTACAAACCTGATTTCGTGTTCTTCTCAGATGTCGATTATGACCACGTCGTGATTGTTGAAATCAAAACACCTAGAGAAGATCTAACGTTTAGAAACCGCGAGCAGCTGTCTGCTTACATGGTGTACATTGAGCAGCAATACCCTAACGCAAAACGTAAGGGCTATCTGGTTGGCACAAACGGGCAGGACTTGGCTCGAGGTCGTGACGACATCGAGATAATGTCGTGGCAGGATGTGTTTGTTAAATCCCGCCGCGGCCATATCGACATGCTCGCTGCTATGCTGTCTACGGCTCATCCCGATGCAGATGATGATCGTGTGAAACAAATCCTCGAGTTCGGCGGGGACGAGGTTTGGGACCTACTGACGCAGGTCGCCGCGAACGATGAGGATCTTTCCGACTTGGTGGCAAGTCGGCCCAAGCTGAGCTAGTAGGCAGTCATGTATGCAGCAGAGCTCTTCTCGGGTGGCGGCGGCCTAGCCGTTGGCTTGCGCGACGCCGGCGTCAGACCCGTCGCGGCTGTGGAGGTTGACCGGTACGCTGCCGACACTTTCGCGCTTAACCACCCCGATGTGAAGCTCTTCGATCGGGACATCAGAACTGTCACTGGCAAAGATCTTCTGGACGCATCTCCTACGCGGCGAATAGATATCTTGGCAGCATGTCCACCTTGCCAAGGGTTCTCAACTCTAACGTCCAAGTACAAGCGGGACGACGAGCGCAATGGTTTGGTCGCCGAAGTGGGTAGGCTTGCCGCAGAAGCTCTTCCCCAAGCTATTATGATGGAGAATGTCGCGGGCTTGGCCGGGCGAGGCAAACCGATCCTCGATCGACTTATCGCGCAGCTTATCGATCTGGGTTACGTCGTTAGATACGAAATTCTACAGGTGGCCGACTACGGCGTACCCCAGCGCCGCAAGCGTTTAGTATTGCTCGCTGGCCTTGGCTTTTCGATCGACATGCCAAAGGCTACGCACGATCGCGATGGAAGGAACGGGCTGCCGCGTTGGCGCACAGTTGAGGATGCAATTCTAGGACATCCAGCAGCACTGGACATTCAAGAGGCAGCCCTTCTGGGAGGGTTTGCAGCGACTAATTGGCATGTCGTTCGTCGTTTGGGGCCTGAGAACAGGGCTCGCCTTGCAGCGACCGAAGCCGGCACTCACAGATCGTCACTGCCTATCGAGCTAAGACCAAAGTGTCATCAGAACAAACCGCAAGGTTTCGGAAACAGCTACGGTCGGATGCGCTGGGACCAGCCATCGTCCACAATCACAGCTGGATGTTTATCGCCGAGCAAGGGGAGGTTTGGGCATCCTGAGCAGCTCCGAACCATATCGCTACGCGAAGCGGCCCTTCTTCAGACCTTCCCCAAGGATTACAAGTTTCCATCGGGTAAGATTGATGGTGCGTGCTCGGTTATCGGCAACGCTTTACCCTGCTTATTCGCGCAGCAGATTGCAAATCAAGTGAAGCGCACGATCGCATCGGTAGGTGCGTGGCTCAGTACGGAGCATGTGCACGCGCACTAGCCCGTTTAGCCGGCGATCATGCGTTCGCTGGCCTGGGCGATGGCGTCGTCGCCGGCGGGATCGGTCCAAAGGTGGCCGTAAAGATCCATGGTCAGCTGCAGCGTGGCGTGACCGAGCAACTCCTGCAGCTTCTTCGGCTTCACGTCCTGCTCGATCCAGAGGCTGGCGGCGACGTGGCGCAGGGTGTGCGGTCCGAACGCCGGCACCGGCCGGTTCTTGCCCTTGCTGTCCGGCAGCATGTCGACCAAGCCGGCGCGGCGCAGCATGGGCAGCCAGCACTCGCGGAAGAATTCGTTGTAGCTCCACACGCCTTGTCCGGATTCCGGATGCGGGAACAGCCGGCCGGCGGCGCGGACTTTCTGCCGGCGGCCGTCGACGTGGTCGAAGGGGCTGACCGGTCCACGCGAAAGCCGCCAGGCCCGGATCGCCAGCGACGTCGCCTCGCCGATCGGCACCTCGCGCGTGCCCTTCTTCGACTTCGGCGGATCCAGGGTGCGATAGTGCCGATCGAGACGCTCGCGGATCCGGACCTTGCCGCCCTTGGGCTTCACCTGGGCGGCGTCGTCGGCCAAGCCGAGAACCTCGGAGATCCGCAGGCCGCCGAACATCAGCAGGCGCACGATGGCGGCGTCGCGCAGGGGTGCATCGCCTTCGCCGGCGGCGGCGAGCAGTCGGCCGAGGACGGCCTTTTCCGGAATGGCGAATTCCTCGTCCTGGTCGCGTTCGACGCGCTTGCCGCCCTCGACCTTACAGGCCTCGGCCGGGTTGGTCAGCAGCCAGCCCTTTCGAATGCCGAACCGGCACCAGGTCACCAAACTGCGACGCACGCGGCGGGCGAGGTTGACGGATCCGGAGCTGGCCAGGACGTCATCGAGCAGGCCTTGGATCTGAGGGGCGCGCAGGTTCGACAGACGCGTGCGGCCGAGAGCGTGGGGCGCAAGGTGGACGTCCAGGACGGACTGATAGCCATCGCGCGTGATCGCCTGGCGCTGGCCGATCTTCACCAGGCCGTCGAAGTGGCGGATGTGCTGCTCGGCCAGTTCGATCAGCGTCATGATCGAGGATCCGCCCACGCGGCCGGCGCCGACTTCGTTCAGCCAAGCCTGGGCCTCGCCCTTGCGTTCGAAGTTCTTAGACTGCCGCGACCCATCCGGGCCGGACCAGGTCGCGCGCCAGCTGGTCTTGACGCTGCCGTCCTTGCGCGGACGGTGTGAGATCTTGCGGATATTGGCCACGCTGCGGCTCCTCTTCGGGCCGCATAGATACACGTCAGGCGCGCGGCGTCACCTTCCGCGCCGGGTTCGGTCAGGCCGGCCGGTGCGGAAGGGTCTCGGGAGCGTTAAGCCAGGCGTCCAGCTCATCGGGGAAGGCGTAATAGCCCAGGCCGTCGCGCTTGCGGATCGGCACCGACCAGCCGCGCTCGCGCGCCTGGTAGACCCAGCGCTCCGGTTTGCCGATGTAGTCGCCGATCGCCTTCACGCCGTCCAGGCGCGGGCGCACGGCGTGCGCGGAACCGTCAGCCATGGACATGCTCCGCAACCTGTGCGGTAAAACCGGCATGGGGATGAATCAGACGATTTTCGTCACGCTTTACGCCGTCGTGATAGTGGGCGGCGTGTTGCTTCTGCTCGTCACGCCTTGGGGCGTTGCAGACGATTGGTCGGCCATTGCGGCTTGGGTTTCGATCGCTGTGAACATGCTCGGTTTGCTCTTCATCTGGCTTCAGTTGAGGAGCAACCGAGGCGCACTCGCGGCATCCGTTCAGTCCGCAGAGGCCGCATCGGCCGCTGCGAAAACGGCTCTCTTGGACAGCCGGGCTTGGGTCAAAGCGGATATCGTCTTGGGGCGCGCGAACCAGACCCCTGACGGTCAGTGGACCATCACTCTGCAGGTCACGCTGACAAACGTCGGCAAAACGCCAGCGCTTCATGTCGCGTATCGCGCTGCTCAGATCAACAGCATGTTTATTCGCCGTGATGTCAGTGCCCTGACGGCGGAAGGCGCGAATGTTGGTGTCACACTCTTCCCTGGAGACATCAGCGCGTCCGAGCGGATAGTTGCAATAGAATGGAAAAATCCCACTCAACTCATTGGAGCAAACGTGCGCTACCGGTTGCCTAGTGGAGACATCTGCGAAACGCCCGCAATATATATTCTCTTGATAGAACATAACACTCTGCAGCTGCGGCTGGGCCTGCAAGAAGATCTCAGCCCAACTTGATGGGGGTAGCTAATGCCCGGTCGGACATCACGGCTCTAACCCGGCTTGGATCAACTCGCCGCGATCGATGCTGAATAGATGGGCGAATCCACGCAGAGCCAGCCGACGCGGTGCGTGCCGACGGCCCAAGCTACGAGGTGCGGATGGCGGCCGGAGACCGGCAGTTCCACGGTGTCGCTCATCACGCGGCATCCTTCATGTCGTCGGCCATCACGAGTCGGTTGCGACGCAGGGCGGCTTGCAGGACAGCCATGCCCTGGCCGTCGAGGTAAGCGTGGCCGATTAGACGGTCGCGGTCGTTGCCGGCGTCCAGGGCGAAGACGGTAACGGCGCGGCGGTTCTGGGTGTCGCCGTCGATCTCGAGATCTTCGACCTCGACCAGTTCGAGGGCCTGAAGGCCGCGCTCACGCTGGATGTGACGGGCCAAGGCCTCGAGGTCGGGGAAGGCCTTCGGCTTGTCGGCGGGGTTCGCCGTCAGGATGGCGAAGCGGACGTCGTGGGACATGCGGTATCTCCGGCGATACAGGTTGCGGGGTGCAGGGGTCGGGAGGTTGTGGGCGGCCAGCAGGGAGACGCCTTAGATCCAAGGGCGGTCCATCAGGCGGCCTCGTCCCGATCGGTTTCGGCCTCGGTCTCGTGTCGGGCTTCCATCTCGGCTTGATGAGCTTCCGCCGACTTGATCGGCGGTGTGGGCAGGCCGGCCGCCGAGTTGACCGCGACGACCACGACTTGAAGGAAGGTCGTTTCGAGATCGTCCGGGTTCCAGACCTGTAGGTCGGGAAGCTGATCGCCGTTGGCGTCAATCACTTCGCCGTTGTCCAGCAGGGTCCACGGCAGCGGTTTCTCGATGGCGGCCGTAGCTTCGACGGTCGCCGCTTTCAGATCTTGTGGCGGCGCGGCAGCAGCGGCGTTCAGCGCTTCAAGGTGGCGCTGACGAATGGCGGCGGCCCTCGCCGCGACTTCGGCTTGTTCAGCGGCACGCGCGGCGGCGAGTTGAGCCGACACTTCCTGTTCTCGCGCCCGCTCGTCGAGGATGGCTTGTCCCTCGGGCGTCAGATCGAACGGTGCGTTGAGCCAAGCGGTGAGATAGGCCGTGCCCTCGCTGCTGCTGCCGACCCAGTCCTTCTGTCGCAGATGCAGAGAGGCGTGACGCTTGGCTTCATCGTCGACGACAAGATCCGCCCATGCATTCCGGCAAGCGTCGCCAATCGTCCAATTGAGGAATGATACTCGGTAGTGGCCTGGCTCGTTCGTCCATTTGGCAGGTTCCTCCGACACTTTCAGTATGCCGGCCTCAGCGAGGCTGACGACAGCAGGGTCGGTGCGCGCACTGGGGCCGACGGCGATGGATGACCCGAGGTAGCTGGAGTGTTTTCGCATCGCGACGGCGACTTCTGCGATGACCAGTTGCTCCTCGGGCGACAGGTTGCCCGGTCGCCATGCCGCATCCTTCGCGTCCTTGTTGGCCAGCTTCTGGCGGGCGTCGCGCACCGACAGGTGTTTGGGATCGTCGCGCGGCAGGATCATCCGCTGCTGGTCGGCCTCGTCCAGCTTCAGGAAGCGGCGGTGCTGCTGGACGTGTTCGGGGGTGTAGCCGAGGCGTTCGGCGATCAGCTTGTTCTCGAAGCCCAGTTCCGCCAGCTGCTCGAAACCCTTGGCCTTCTCGATCGGGTTCAGCTTGCGACGCAGCAGGTTCTCGGCGATGGCGGCGAAGCGGGTTTCCTTGGCGTCGCGGTCCAGCAGGCGGGTCAGGATCGGCTCTTCGGCTTCCCAGTCGCCGTCGTTGATCGCCTCGCCGATGGCGCGCCAGCGGCGTTCTGATGCCGATGATGCTGCCGATCACCCCGCCCGCCGAGCAGGAGGTGAACCTCGTCTCCGCCAAGAACACGCTCATCCCCGCGTTCGGCGACGGCGAGCAGGAGCTGCTGCGCAAAGGGACGCGTTACGAGATCCAGTTCGACATGGGCGAGATGGATTATGTCGACGCCCTGGACTGGACCGACCTGACGACCGAGGGCGACACGGTCGTCATGGCGGTCTACCAGCCCGGCCTCGTCACGGGCTCGCCCGGCGCACCGCGCGTCAATGGCGGGGGGCAATCTGGACGGAATCTGGCGATCGACGGCCTAGTCAACGGCTATACCGTTCGAAAGGGACAGTTCCTTTCGGTCATCACGCAGGGCCGCCGCTTCCTCTATCGCGCGCGCACGACGGTCGTCGCCAACGCCGGGGCGGTCCTTGTCCCGCTGCAAACCATGTTGCGCTTTCCACCTGGCGATAACGACGTCGTCGAACTGGAGCAGCCCATGATCGAGGGTTGGGCGCGCGATGTCTCGGGCCTGCGGATCATCGCCAACCACAATGTCACGGTGTCCTTCACGGTGAGAGAGCGCTGATGGACGCCAATCTGATCGCGGCCTTTCAGCGTCCTGCCTTCACCAAGGCGACGCTGGTGCGGTTAGGCATGGCGGGCGGCGCTGTCGGCCTGACGGACGGCGGTTTCGTCGTCTTTGACGCCGGCGAAGGCGATGGGCCGGAACCCTATGTGTCGAACCACCCCGTTTACGGCGCCCTGGACACCGTCCCGGCGATCAAGGACGGCGCTGAAGCGCAGACCACTCGCATCGATCTGTCCCTCCTGCCGGCGTCCGACGCGGCCGCGGCCGCCCTCGCCTCCCCCACCACTCAGGGCACGCGTGTCCAGTGGTGGGAGGGTGCGATCGATCTGGATACGGGACTTCTCATCGGCGTCCCGGAACTGAAGTTCGACGGCGAGATCGACAAGGCCCGCTTCCAAGTCAGCGATAGCTGGAACCTGACCCTGGAATGCGGAACCCAGGCGGAGCGTCAGCTGGAGCCGAACGCCGACTGGCGCCTGAACAATGCCTTCCACCAACTCATCTGGCCGGGCGAGCTCGGGCTGTCCTACGTCGACGGCGTCACACGGAAGAAGGAGTGGCGCAGCCGCCCCGAAAACCCGGGCGTGTTCAAGCGACTTCTGAAGTCGCTGGTCCCTCTGCTGCCCGACTGAGGTAATCCGCCATGAATACGATGCTGAAGCGGGCTGCGGCAACGCAGGCCTGCATGGACCGTTTCGCCTACAAGCCGGTCGAACCGGGGGTGCGCGACTGTGGCAAGCTGACAGCCCATGCGCTGCACAAACAAGGTCGATCGGCGAAGCTGCTGAACGCCTCGCGCCACAAGACCTGGCGAGGGGCGCTCGCCTATCTCGAGCGCAACAAGTTCGCCTCTTTAGTGGACCTGGTCGATGCGATGGGCCTGCAGCGCATCCCGCCAGCGGCGGCACTGCCAGGCGATATCATCGCCATGCCGACTGACGACGCCAACGGGTTCGGCTGCTCGCTGACCGTCGCCTTGGATAACGGTCGTGTCCTCGGCCTCAATCCGGCGTCCGACCAGATCGAGCCGATGATCCCCCACCTGTTCGTCTGCGCCTGGAGGGTCTAAGTGCCTCACCTTCTGCCCGCCGCCGCCAGCGCGATCGCCCAGGCCGCGCCTGCTGTTGCAGCGACAGCCGCCAAGGCCACTGTCATGGGTACGCTGAAGTCCGTCGCGTTTAACGCCCTGACCAGCCTGGCCATCAGCTCGGCCTTGTCGGTGTTTTCCCCGACGGTCGGCGCCTCTGCGCGCCAGGTCGAGTTCGTCATCGATCCGGACGGCCCGATTCCGTTCGCCGCCGGCCGCGTCGGCGTCTCAGGGTCCGTCGTCCACCGGGACACCTTCGGCCCCGACCTGATGTATTACGGGATCCCGTTCGTGCTGTCCGGCGCGGGGCCGATCACCGCCATCGAGTCCTTCATGGCGGACGACTACCCGATGGCGTTCGACGCCAACGGCGGCGCTGTCACCGAACCCTATCGCCAGGAGCTGTTCTTCCGCTCGGTGCTGGGCTTCCAGCCTGCGCCGGTCGCCCTGTCGACGCCAGGCGGTCTGAAAAATGGCGCCACACTTCCGGGCTGGACGGCTTCGCACAAGCTGTCGGGAAAGGCGGCCGGCCTCATCGTCATGGCCGAGAACTCCAAGGGCTCGGCCTTCCCAACCGGCGAGATCAAGCCGCTGATTCAGCTTCTCGGTCTGAAGGGCTGGGATCCGACGCTGGACAGCACCTATCCCGGCGGCGACGGCCCGTGCCGGCTCAATGATGCGTCGACGTGGGTGACCCTGACGTGTCCCATCCTCTGGGGCCTGAAGTGGGCACTCGGCCTTTGGGAAGGGCCGTCTCTAAAAGGCGCGCCGGCGCACGACAGCCTGACGGATCATCAGGTCGGCGGGATCGGCGTCCGGTTGTCGGGTGTGGACGTGCCGGCGTTCGTGTCGGCCTCCAACATCGCCAAGGCGAACGGCTGGACCGTTTCGGCCTATCCGAACACGGACGACGACAAGCACCAGGTGCTGGAAACCTTCCTGCAGTCCGGCGGTGCGACCTACGCCCAGCGGGCCGGCAAAATCAGTTGCATCAGCCGGGCCGCGCCGCGCGCCAGCCTGGTCACGATCTCGGCCCGCGACACGGCAGGACCGCTGGAGATCGACACGGCCGCCAGCCGGATCGATCGTATCAATACGTTGCGCCCCCGTTTCTGGAGCCCTGCGCATCGCTGGCAGATGACGGCGATGACCGGCGAGGTCACCGCCCAGGCCTACCGGGACGAGGATGGCGGACGGACCCGCTCGCGCGGCATCGATTTTCCGTTCGTGTCCGACGCTCGCCAGACGGGGCAACTGGCCGCGCTGCAGATCGCGAACACGCGCGAGGGCATCGCCGGCGTCGTCCCGCTGAAGCCGCACCTGCAGCGCATCCGTCCTGGCGATGCCTTCACCATCACCGAGCCTGGCTTCGTGCTGGATGGCCTGAAGTGCTTGTGCCTGAATACCGACTACAATGCGGCTACTGGCGTGGTGCGCGTGTCGTTCGTCAGCGAGACGGATGGCAAGTATCCCTTCGCCTTGGGACAGAACCCAACCCCGCCGTCGCCACAGGTTCTGACGCCCGTGGATCCGCGTTTCGTCACCCCGCCTGATGCTGGCGACTGGACCGTGACGCCCCGCCCGCCGTCGCAGGGCGGGACGCAGCAGCCGGGGTTCGACCTGACAGGCTTCGTGTCGAACTCGACCGCCACGGCCATCATCGTCGAGACCGGCCCGAGCGCGAACGGCCCGTGGACACAGGCCTATCAGGGACCGCCGACGGTCACGAACATCCCGATCGACGGGCTGCAACCCGGCGCGACCTATTTCATCGCAATCCAGTATCAGCGGAACCAGAACTATTCGGAACGTGAGGTCTTCGGGCCGTTCACGGCGCCTGACCTAGTTGCCGACGTGATGCCCAACGCCCCCGGTCTGTCTCAGATCAGGGCGGACATTCAGGCGGCGTTCGGCGACATCTTCAATGTGTCGGAGCGGATCGATCAGACCCGCGCCGATCTCGACGCCGCCGACCAGAACCTGGTGAATGCGATCACCGGGGTGGACGCCAAGGCGAACCAGCTGGTCCAACTGACGGCCGCGCTGGAGGTCTCCGACCAGAACTTGATCAACGCGATCACGGGGGTGGACGACAAGGCGAACCAGCTGGTCCAACTGACGGCCGAGCTGGAGATCGCCGACCAGAACCTCATCAACGCGATCGGCGGGGTGGACGACAAGGCGAACCAGTTGGTCCAGCTGACGGCCGAGCTGGAGGACAACAAGGCCAGCGTGGCGTCGCTGGATGCGCAGGTGGCCCGGATCGACGGGGTCGAGGCGGTCAATGCGACGCAGGCCCTGGCGCTGGTCGATCTGGAAAACGGCAAGGTCGCGCTGAGCGAA
>NZ_JACHLJ010000004.1:0-147932 GCF_014204545.1 Brevundimonas vesicularis | reverse complement strand
GCAAGGTCGCGCTGAGCGAATACAACACGCTGAAGGGCGAGGTCACGTCGGCGCGCGACGGTGCGCCGTCGCTGCTGGGCCAGATCCAGGGCCTGAAATCCGTCGATCTGGACCTGATCGCCAACAAGGCCAGCGTGGCGTCGCTGAACGCTCTGACGGCAAGAACGACCAATGCCGAAGCCGAGATCATCGATCTGGAGAAGGCCCTCGCTACCGAGGCCCTGATCCGCGCCGAAGCCGTGAATCAGTTGTCGGTTCGGCAGAACCCTCGCGCCAACATCGTCAGCAACAGCTCGGGCGCGCAGGGCATGAAGGGCTGGACGCGCTTCGGCTTGCGGTCGGTCGAGGCCTATCCGGTCACTGCCGACGGTCCCCAGTTCGTGGCGGCGGCGCCCAACGCCGTCGGGGAGAACTTCGGGGCCATATCGCCCGCAGCCTCGATCAATGGCGGCGAGCGTTACTCGCTGCAAGCCGAGCTTGCCGCCGCCGACACCATCAGCGGAACGGTTCGGGCGCTTGCCTTCTATCTCGACGCCGGCGGGTCGCAAGTCGGTCCGCCGCAGTCGGTGGAATATCCGGCCGGTGACTGGTCGCTGCGCAAGAGTGAGGGCTTCCTCGCCCCCGCCAGCGCTGTTCAGGTCAGACTGCAAATGGATGCCGCCGCGACGTTCGGCGCTGGGGGTGCAGCAGGCTGGCGTCGGATCAAGCTGGAACGTGGCCTGGTCTGCACGCCGTGGACCGATGACGCCTCGGCGGCGGCGTTGTCCGCTTCGCTCACCGACCAGTCGCTCGCCATCCTCGATCTGGAGAGCCAGAATGCTTTGGCCAGCTGGTACAAGATCGCAGACGCTGCGGGCGGCAAGCCGACCCGGATCGGCCTGCAATCCTCCGCCTTCGGCAACTTCATCGCCCTGGACGCCGAGCAAATCTATTTTGGCGACAACACCGTCTTCGACAATGCCAGCGACACGATCCAGACGGTCTGGGGCGCGACCCGCAAGGTGATGGCTTGGGGGGCGCCGTTTGGGCCTGACAATCTGGTCGAATGGGTCGGGCCAAGCAATATCGCCCTCGGCTCCATGACGAAGGCCAATGCCGGGTTCTGGGTCGATCAGGTCGGCGCCTACGGCCCCACACCCCTGCCTTCGTTCTGGGCCAAGGTGACGCCGACGCAGATCAGCCGATCACGCACGGGGGCCGGATCGGTCAGCACCGCCCTGAACGATGTGATCGTCACCTGTTACACCGGCACATCGGGCGCAACCTGCAACTGGTCCCGCGTCTCTGGCGACGCTTCGATCAGCTATCCCTCGACCGGCTTCACGCCCGTGTTCAGCACGACGCTGGCGGCCGGTGAGACCAAGACCGCCCTGTTTGTCGGACTGGTGGCCAAGAGCGGCGACGTGGACCTCGTCTACGTCAACGTCGAGTTCTCCGACAATGTCTAACCCTCAACCCAAGGAGCCTGTCATGGCCACTGTGAAAACCGATGCCGAAAAACTGGCTGACGCGAAAGCTGAAGCTGAGGCGTCACGCGAACGCCTGAGAGCTGTGCAGGAAGCGGAAGCGCCGATCCTTGCTGCGGCCGATGAAATCACCAAGGCCATTCAGCTGCCTTACGCCGAAACGTTTGTGTCCATCATGGCGGGCAAGGAGGCCAAGGCCTTCCGTGAGGTGCTGGAAGCCCACGTGGCGGCCAGCCTGGATGACATTCCGAAGTCGGCCGCGACATTAGTGGCCGAGGGCACGAAGCAGAAGGCAGAGCGCCTTTTGACGACTATGCAGTTGAGCCTTGAAAGCGGACAGACACGCGTGGCGAGCTTGCAGCCCTTGCCTCCCGCTGATCCCGAGGCCGTCCCTGTCACCCCGTCGCCCGCCGAAACCTAAAGGTCTTTGGCAGGGCCGTTCGGCTCGTCCGGTTCGCCGTCGGCGTCCCTGTCGGTAATCTCGCGAGGCTTTCGCCAGCTCTCGAAGCTGCCTGACACCGCGAACAGGGCGCCGGCCAGGACGACAGCGCCAATGAAAAGCAAGATGAGTTCCATGGGGTGCCAGCGCTCCATGGAACTGACGGGTTCCCCAAGCCGCCCAACGGCTGTTCCACCACGGCCTGACATTCGGAGACCTCCATGGCTCGTTTCATCCGCTGGGTGGCGGAACCCTTCACCGTGTTCGGGATCGGCGCGCTGCTGAACCTGATCCTGAGCGCGGCGGCCTATGCCGGCGTCAAAAATGCGCGTCTCGTTTTGTCGTTCGACTACGAAATCTAGCCGCGCTTGCGCAGGACGAACGCGTTCTCGTTTCCGACAGACAGTGCACATTCGACTGATAGCGTGGTGATCCTGCAGCAGTGCTCGACGAGTTCGGTTAGCGCGTCCAGCCCCCAGGCATGAACGTGGATGTCCATTCCGGCAGAGAGCAGACGTTCCGCATGGGCGTCCACGTCCTTGTCAGGAATAGCTTCGCCAGTGAGGAATGGATGCACGAACCTGACGTGCTCGCGATAGGCGTCAAGACGTGTGCCAGCACCGCCATCAAGCGCATCGGCAATCAGGTGGTCCAAGGTCGTGTCAGGACGCAACTGATCAAAAGTCTTCGTCCGCTCGGGCGCCACCAGGATCATCTGGCCTCCCCTTTTCAAGACGCGTGCAGCAGCCAGGATCGCACCGATAGGGTCAAGCAGATGCTCGATCACATGAGCGCTGATGATGAAGTCGGCGCTGCTCGCGGGGATGCCGGCGAAGGTCTGGGCGTCGATGAAGGTGTCGCCCCCCGATACCGCATCGACGCCAAAATAGGCGGCGAGAGCGGGTTCGTCGCGAATGTCTCCATAGGCCACCTGCAGGTGATCCGGCACTGGGAAGGGCCGAGCCCCCGCCCCTACCTCTATGCCGCGCCCCTTGAGCCTGCTGGATAGACCTAGTCGCGCTCCGAACACGAGGTTCATTTCGGATTCCGCCAGTGCTTGACGGCGCCAAGCGTGCAGGCTGGCGCAGGCCGCGACGATCTCGGACACGGGCTTGTTCAGCCAAAAACCAATGGTCTCGTCTTCGTACGTGCCCATGGGCCTAATTCACTACGAAGCGTGCACCCTACGCAAGCGCGGGATGCAGTTCAGCGTTAACGCCAGCCATCGTTCCTGACGTGCCTGACTATCGGAGGAACGGATGTTCGACCCGCGTGAACTGCCTCTGTTCTGGGGCCTGTGCGGCGGCCTGATCGCGGGCGGCCTCGGCATGATCCCGGCCTATGGGTCCAAGGGCGCGACGCGCGAGGCGCGGGTGCGCGCTTGGCTGTCGCTGTGCATCGGCGTCTTTGCGGGGCCGGTGGCGGCCGAGGCGGCGACGCCGTCGATTGTCGCCCTGGTCAAGGTGCTGGACTTCCGCGTCGTGGCGCTGGCGATCGGCTGGATGGCCGCCAACGATCCGCGCGGCTTCTTCAATCTGGTGGGGCGCATCATCAAGGCCGGCCTTCGGGCCGCCGTGGAAAGCAAGGAGGCGTCGTCATGACGCATCACGCATGGGTCGTTCTGACGGGGATGCTGTTCCTGTCGGCAGGTGGAGTGATGACGGTCGTGTTCCGGTTGCTCGGGCCGACCTACCACACGCGGATCTCGGGCAGTTGGTTCCTTCGGCTGGTCGTGTTCCTGATTGCAATCTTCCTGATGGTCAGGGGGGCGACAACAGTATTCCCTGGCCGCCTAGTCAGGGTCGAGCATATGTCCCCGCTGCTGCCGCTTGGCGCGCTTTGCTCGCTGGCCTTTTCCCTCATTGTTCTGGACTTCGTGCAGCGGGATCGCAGCCCGCCGCCCTGGAGCGTCATGGCGATCCGCCTGTTTACTCTGATCCGTCGCGAGGATTGGGCGGCCGAGGCGGCGATGAAGCTGCCACCAGCTGGGCTGCTCGATCGGCCGGTATCAGATCAGCCGCATCACGGCCTGCGCATCACCGTCATCTGCTTCGCGCTGGTGATCATCGCCGCCGCCGCCCTGACGATTTGGTTCAACGGCCTGTTCGCCTGACGAACAGGGTTCGTCACAAGCGGGCTCGGCGAATGTCTGAGATGGGTGGAGAGCGGCCATTGTTCCGGGCAGGCAGAAAGCCAAAAGACATCTTTGATGCTACGATAGGCCTATGGATTTGAGATCAACTTTGCTGGTCGTCGTCGGCACACTTGCCTGTGTTTTAGGTTCTTGTCGTGAAAGTCCGGCGCAGATGGCTTTCGGCTCCTTCACTTTTGAAGCCGCAAGACGAGCAGATATCCTCACGGCTAGTGCGGGTGAACAAACCGCTGTCATTGAATTCTGCAACCTCAGTCTCGGTGAGGCCGCCTTAACCTATGGGTGTAGGCAGAAGGATCCCGCGCTCGGAGACAGCGTGCGGGGTTTTCGAGTTTTGATGATGGAGCGAATGCGATGGACCTCACCTCCATTTGGGGAGCGTCCCGAAGGCGTTTTTTCACCCCAGGCTAGGCCTTTGATCGCTTCTAGGGTCGATGAAATGCTCGATCCAAGCGGCATCCCCAAGTCACCCAACTGGTATGCATTTTCTAGGCTTAAGGCAGGCGGGGGAGAAGATGACCCAATCGTCACAACAGACCGACAGTGGCCTCTCATTGTCTGCCAAGCTGGAGCTGCCTCGCGGATTTGCAGAATAGCTTTCCTTGTCGAGGGCGTCTTCGTAGAAGCGAGTTGGGAGCATCACGGCGTAGTCGATCAAGCTGAGTTGTGGCGAATTTCGACCGGTATCGACACCAAGCTTCGCACCTTCATTAAGCCTTCGGCTGACCATCTGAACAAATAGGTGCTGAAGGTCGGCTTAGGGTCGATTTGAGACCTGCGCTTCGCGGGTGATGAAGCGGTCTTTCAGCCGC
Source organism: Brevundimonas vesicularis (assembly GCF_014204545.1). Classification (GTDB taxonomy): domain Bacteria; phylum Pseudomonadota; class Alphaproteobacteria; order Caulobacterales; family Caulobacteraceae; genus Brevundimonas; species Brevundimonas vesicularis_B. Next base: position 143,063 of record NZ_JACHLJ010000004.1, on the reverse strand, counting down.
TCGCTAACGAACTGAGCCCGCGTCAGCGCCAGTGAATATGGTGAGCGAATGCCTCGCCGCCGGACACCAGGCTGAATGCGAAACCGATTGCCGCCGTCACGATCAGAACGCGGGCGTGGCGATGCGCGAAATAGAGAAGTTCACCGATCATGGCGTTTATATTGGTGTGCATTGATCGCTACGCCAGGGGCCTGTCAGCTCGCAATCCAACGCGTCAGCATGAACACGCCGCCGGCGACCACCCCCCATGCAGCAAGGCTAGCGAGGACCAGTACGGCCACGCGCACCTTGCCTGACCACTTCGGCTCCGGCGCGCCCCATAGCGGGCTTCCGTTATCGTGCTGCATCGGCATGGCAGCAACCTAAGCATATGCGACCGTCGGGCGCATCCCCACCCCAGCAACTCGACGGTCATCGGATCTCGGCTAGAAATGCCCTCACAGAACGAAGTCCCTGCACATCAGCCTGGTCATCTCGAAGCTGCTGGTCGCGTTCCAAACTACTGATGACAAGATCGATTAATGCGACGCACTCTTCTGCACTTGATGGCCGTTGGATCAGGGCCTTCGCCAACATTGAGTCGATGACGTCGGCCGCCCCTTCCGGATCGTCGATCTGATGAAGTTTCAAAGCGGACGCGGAGCAATCCAAGCACCCCATAGCGGGCTCCTGTAGTCTTCTGATCCTGCGAAACTGGCCGGGGCATTTGCGGAACCGTCGGCCATAGCTCCCCGCTAGAGCGAGCCTTGAGGCTCAACCCTGACGCTATAACTCACACCCAATACGCGCAAGCCCTACTGACAATCTGGCCACCCGCAGACCGGGATACGCACTCTGTTCGCATCAGTGCCAGACAGCACGGACCAAGCCCCATACTGCAGCCACGACGTTGGCGAGCAGAATGATGACGAAAGCGGCAATGAACAGCCGCCCTGGTTCACGATCCTGGTCGCCCTTCATGGCGGCCAGCTAACCCTGAAAATCCGGAGAAGACCATGGCCTCGAAAGAGCCTGCCTGGCTGGCGTTCGCCCGCCAGCAAATCGGCGTGCGTGAAATCGTCGGACCCAAACACAGCCCGATCATTATGGGCTGGATCCAGAAGCTCGGCGCCAAGGTGCTGGGCATCAAAGTCATCGATGACGAGACGGCGTGGTGCGGCACCTTCGTGGCCATGTGCATGATGATGGCCGGACTGGCATCGCCGGCGATGGCCGTCCGCGCCTCGTCCTGGGCGACGTGGGGCCGTCAGCTAGTTGGGCCACGTCTGGGCTGTGTCTTGGTCTTCACGCGCACGGGCGGCGGTCACGTCGGCTTCTACATCGGCGAGGATGCGAGCCACTTCCACGTCCTGGGCGGCAATCAGGGCAATGCCGTCTCGATCACTCGCATCGCCAAGGATCGGCTGGCCAAGGGCGGCATGCGCTGGCCCGCCGGCTTCGCGCTGCCGGCGGTTCAGGTGATCCGCCTCAACGCCGCCGGCGTGCCCGTGACGGTGAATGAGGCATGACTCGCACCCTTACGCCGTTGGGCTGGCTGATCGCCGGCATCGCTCTGCTGATGGCCATCGCCCTGATCGCCTGGGGCTGGAACAATCTGTGGGCCTGGCTGCCGTGGTCGGCCGAGGCGCGTCTGGATCGGGCGGAAGCGCGGGCCGATCGCGCGGAGAGCGACGCCTCGGCGCGCGGTCTGGAAGCCCAGGGCAACGCCGAGCAGGTCCGACGCACGGAAGCCTATGGCGACATCCGCGTGCGCGTCGAAGCCGCCACCGCCGAATCTATCACCCAAGCCCGGAGCGCCCCTGATGCGATCAATCCTCTCGCGGCCGATCGCGCCGCTCGCCTTCGCAATCATGACCGCCGCCTGTGCGACATCGCCCCGGCCGGTTGCCCCGCCGCGCCTGGCGCTCCCTGATGCGTCGACCCAGCCCTGCGCGCTGGCTGTGCTGCCGGATCATCCGACGGACGCCGATCTCGACGCGACCTATATGCAGCGCGGCGCCCAGGTGGTCAGCTGCGACGCGGCCCGCGCCCTTGCCGTCGAAACGCTGATCGCGGAGCGGCGGCTGGTTGATGAGTGGCTGAAGCTGAAAGAGCAGCGACGTGGGCTCTGGTATTCTCGCGAGCCCTCTAGCCCGTGAAAGTGACGTTTCCCGGCGACCCTTTTGCGATCCGACATAGCTCCTCATTCGGCCGCATCGCTGTGCCATTCAGTGTGAGCTTTGCCCCATGGCGTAGCGCGCTCGCGAGCTGGATAAGTTCGTCAGCGGAACGCGTGTCGGCATAGATTGTGATGCTGCCCCCGCAGCGCGCTAGCTCACACAGCTCTTCGATAGGTTTGCGTTGCATTGATCGCTCCGAACTAAACGCGCTGATTTACCAATCAAAATCGACGCTGCAAATGCCAAGCTTGAGTGGATTAACGGGACCTGACGCAGCGCTTTGTGGTTATCTGGCTAGCCGATCGCGAAGTCGGCTCATGTGTTTTCCGACTGCCGCCGACCTTTCGAGGACGGCGGCTTTTGTCGTTTTTCGGACTTCCGGAACGCGGTGTCGTTGATCTGAGTTAGTTGCGCGGAGCCGGCCTGTGAGGGTGGTGGCCCGGCTAGATGCGCCACCCCGTGCGGCGGGCCGCTTTACTCTCCCAAGCTGTGAAGTGCCCGTCGCGTCAGGCTCCGCAAGATGTTCTGACTCGGCTTCAGTGCCGATCTGCGGGTCGAGGCCCAGCCCCAGCTGTCGCCAGCCGATCTGGACAGCGACGCGGCGCTGACGGCTCACGATGACGCGGTCGAGGCCTGGGGCGATCGAGGCTGGGCGGCGGTGGGGCGGATTTGCCGCTGGGCCGTGTTGAGCGGGGCGGACCTCCCGTTCGGATGTCCGGCAGCGGCTGCGCCACCGCAGCCGGGCTAGACCATTTCGTTGACGTCACCGAAATGATCCAGCGTCGAGCTTCAGGCTCCGCTGCTAGGGCCGCCATCCTTCGGGGTGGCGGCCTCTCTTGCGTTTAGGCTCCCGCGCGGTTGTAGATTGCGCGCTTCGAGCCAAGCTTTAGGTCATTGAGAGATTTCGGCGCACCAAAGGACGGCAGCGCGGGTCCCTTCGCGATGCCAGCCTCTCGCAGCTTCTTCACATCAGCCAAGGCTTGACGCACTCCATCAAATCCAGCGGCGGCGGCGGGGTTCATGCGTAGGATTTCGTTAATATCAGCCATGCTTTGCATCCTTCAGAAAACGAAACGACCTTCGTGAGTTTGGACGGCGTAGTTCCAACCGCGTCGTCCCATATAGTCCTTTAAGAGCCTATAATAGGCAGAAATACGCCTATTCAACTCGACGTGTTCCGCATCGCGGCCGAAATCTTCCACGACAAGGCCAAGCGTATTCCGGACGACGTCGATCGAAAGGCCTCGGCCGTGGGAGCGCCAAAGCTTCGTATCGTTGAGTTTTTCGGCCACGCTCGCCGCCCTTTCCGTCCTCATGTCGGCAGTGACAGGAATCTTACGGCCTTCGGTTGTGAGCCAGTTTTTGAACTTGTACTGAACCAACCACTGCTTGAGCAGATCGACACCGTGCTCACGAGCCTGTTCCAGCCAGTGCAGCTGCGCTGGATCAAACTTATCAAGAAGGAAGGCGAGCTCGGCCTGACTGAGATCGCCGTTAGCCGACTTCTCAATGATTTCCTTGTATTTTTCCAAGTATCCGAGACCCGGAACCCATACCCCGCTAGCGTTCTCAATCTGAGGGTCGATAGGCCCTAGGACCGAATAGTAGTCCATCAAGATACGATCTCCGCTCATGACGAGGATGGTGCCTGCGGACATGGCTCGGTTTGGGATCAGAAACGAAATCTCGCCTCGCGGATAATGGTGCCGCAAAACCGATACGATACGCTCGGTTGTTTCGATCGAACCGCCATCCGTCTCGAGGATAACCAACAGGTTGTCCCGCTTATCGGCGAGATCGTCCATCAGCTGCCGAATAATGTCGTCGAAAGGCGTCATGATCGGATGAATGCATGCGATGACGTCAGCGTCCGCACACTCCTCAACCTTTTTCAGGCGCTCGATGAGCTCACTGTCGATGTAGTTGTTGGACGCCGTTACGTCGCTCGAATCTGACATTAATTCCCCCAAAATTTTCCTCCGTGTTGCACAACCCGAGATATTTCCGCAACGATCTTATTTGGGTGCTGCTACTGATCGTCAGGTCAGGTCCGGTTCGCCGGCGGCCATCGCCATAACTCCGTCAGCTGGCCCCCGCTGCCATGGTGTCCTCGGATCACGATCTGCGGTCGGCGGTTTCCACATCGCTTGCAGACCATCTTCGCGCGCATGTCACGCAAGGGCGTGAAGCGCTGCGCCTGGGGCAGCTTCGCCCAGGCCGGGATGACGCTGCTGCCGCACTGGCAGACCAGGGCGCACTGATCGCCGCGTCGGATGTCGTCAGGCGTCGTGTCGTCGCGATAGAAGTTCAGCACCTCGTTACAGCTCCGGATCGTCGCTGATCGTCGCCTTCACGCGCGCGTCGGGCGGGTCGTGCATGGGCCAGAAGACACCCGTCGGCTCGCCGGGCGGCGTGAACAGAAAGACCATTCGGCCAGGGCAGCCGTAGCGCCTGCAGCGCGCCCAGCGGTTCCACAGCTTCACCTGCGGTCCCGACAGTCGAATGACGACCGACAGGTCCACCCAGCAATCCAGATGGCATCGCGGGCACCGAGTCGAGATTGTCCAGTGGTCGCGGCGCAGCTGCGACACCGTCATGTGCGGGGCCACGCTGAGATGATGGCCGAGTCCCCGGTTCTCCGGCTTCTTGTAGCCCACGGCTCATCGGCGCGAGAGGCGCGCCGCGAGCCTATGGGTTTCGTCCGCCGTCATCCTGGCGAACTGACCCATGCCCAGCGCCAAGGCGGCGCTGACCAGGCGGTCGTTCTCTTCCTTCGACACATAGGCGACATTCGACCCCGGCCCCGGCGTCGCCGGCAGGCTGGGATGCGGCGGTGGATTGCGCACGACGCGCGCGGCCAGCTCGGACTCCAGCCGCATCAGCTCTGACAGCGGCATCGGTCGTGACGAACCCGGTTTGTCGATCGGCATGCCCTTCCTCCTCCTTCATTTCGCCCCCCGTCCGGGGCGGGATCGTCGCGCGCCAACGCGTCGATCTGTGGGCCTTACCCCGCACGACCAGGACCGATCGGCCGTCCGGCTGATCGCCGCCCCCGCTCACGCGAGCCGGGGACTCCTACTCGTGCAAAAGGCGACTCCGCAAATGAATTGTTCTCGTAATGTTCTCATCGTTGATCAGCGCCCCGTCGCGCCCTGCGAGCCGCCGACAGCGTGGCTGGGCGGCAAGCGGCATCTGGTCCGCCGGATCTGCGGCGTGCTGGCCGCCACGCCTCATGACGCCTATTGCGAGCCGTTCATCGGCATGGGCGGCGTGTTCCTGCGTCGGCGGGTTCGCCCGGCCGTCGAGGTGATCAATGATCTGAGCGGCGACGTCGTGACCCTGTTCCGCGTCGCCCAGCGCTTCCCCGACGCCCTGATCCGCGAACTGGCGTGGCGGCCGGCGGCGCGGGCGGAGTTCGAGCGGATCCGCGAGACGCCCGATGGCGACCTGCTGGACATCGAGCGGGCGGCCCGGTTCCTCTACCTTCAGACGCTGGGATTCGGGGGCAAGGTCGCCGGCCGGTCCTATGGCGTCAGTCCGACCAGCCCCCACAACTTCGACCTGACGAAGATCGAGCCGCGCCTGCGCCAGCTGCATGACCGGATGGCCGGGGTCGTAATCGAGAACCTGGACTGGCTGGCCTTCATCAGCCGCTACGATCGCGCCGGCAGCCTGTTCTATCTGGACCCGCCGTATTGGGGCGGCGAGGGCGACTACGGCGCCGGCATGTTTTCGCGCGACGATTTTCAGCGGATGGCCGACAAGCTGCGGACGATCGAGGGGCGTTTCCTGCTGTCGATCAACGACCGGCCGGAGATCCGCGAGATGTTCGCCTGGGCCGACGTCGAGGCCGTTAAGACGGTCTATTCGATCCAGGGCGGGAATGCGCCTGGCGCGGCCGAGCTGCTGATCAGCCGGGGGCTGGACCTGACAGCGGCAGCGGCGCAGCCTTCGTTGCTCTAAGCGCCGTGAGAGCGCCGCAACTCAGGTAAGCGATTGAAAATGCGGTCGGACCCCAGCACTCAAAATCCAGTTCCGAAAGGAGTGCCGGTTCGACCCCGGCCGCCCGCACCACTCTTCGTCGGTTCAGCCCAGCTGCCGGTGGAAGAACTCCGTCACATCGGCCAGCACCGTCGCCTTCTTGCGGAACAGGGGCGAAAAGGTCGCGATCAGGTCGGCGTGGTCCAGACCCGGATAGAGCTTGGCCTCCGAGCGCCCGCCAACCGCGCGCATCCGCTGATCCAGAATGACCGTGTCCTCGTCGTGGACCACCGTGTCGGCCGTGCCGTGGCCCAGCCAGATCGGCGGGGCGTCGGCGCGGACGAAGGTCACGGGCTGGGTCAGGGTCGGGTCCGGCGCACGGCCGAAGGCGTTCTGCGACGCCGCCACGTCGAACGGCAGGAAGTCGTAAGGGCCCGCGAGACCTGCGGCCGCCTTGATCAGATCGGGCCGACCGACGGCGGCCATATAGCGTCGGTCCAAGGCGATCATCATCGCCAGATGCGCGCCCGCCGAATGGCCCAGTACGCCGAGCCGCGCCGGATCGCCGCCGTACTGACCGACCACCTCGGCCGCCTTGGCCGTGGCGGCGGCGGCGTCCTCGATAAAGGCCGGGAAGACGACCTGGGGCACGACGCGGTAGTCCGGCAGGGCGACCACAAACCCACGCGCCGCCAAGGCTTGCGCCGCCCAGCCATACTGGCTGCGCGAGCCAGAATCCCAGCCGCCGCCATAGAAGAAGACTAGGGTTGGATACGGTCCCGGCGCGGTCGGCGCATAGAGATCCATCTGCTGGCGCGGATCGTCGCCATAGGGGACGTCGCGCGCGACGCGTCGCACGCCGCCGTCCCTCGGCCCCAGGGTGTTCAGCAGGCTCAGAGGCGAGCAGGCGGCGGCGAGAAGCCCAAGGGCAGGCGCAAACAGTCCACGGCGTGTCATGCAAAAGGCTCCATCACCCACAATACGCTCGGATCGCCGGATTGGTCGTCGTCATGAACGATCAGCGGGCGTTGGCGATCAGCCGGCCGCAGTCGGCGTCCTCGGCCAGGCCCGGATCAACGAAGGCGAACAGGGCCGTCACCGGCGCCACGACCGCGCCCAGCAGGCCCGCCAGGCCGCCCTGCGATACCACCGAACCGACATCGACCCCGACCTTGGGCGCGGTCAGCGGGCCGGAGACGGTGATCGGCGCCCAAAGGCGCAACAGCCGCGGCTTCTTGGATTCGCCCTCGATCCGCAGGTTCATCGTCTCGGCGCCCAGGTTGATGCTGCCCTTGCCCTGGGCCAGCACCACATCGGTGTCGATGACGAAGGTTCGGGCGGTCGCCGTGCCGCCGCTGACGTTAAAGTCGGCGACGGCGCAGCGGATTTGGCTTTCGGACTGGTCTCCGCTCAATAGCTTCAGCAGCCCCGCGCTGGCGTTGATGCCCAGCAGTTCGGCGAAGGCCGCCCGCATCTTGCCGTTCGGCACCACAAGGCTGAGCGAGCCTTTCGACGCGGCGGCGAAGTCGTGGATCGAGGCCCCCGATCCCTCCAGCTTCGCCCGGCCCAGCGCCCTGCCGGTGACGGGCGCCGAGCCATTGCGCGCCGGGATGATGGATTCCAGCGGATAGCCGGCCAGACGCAGATCGACGGTGCTGTAGGGGCTATCCTTGGTCGCATCGATCCTCGCCGTGCCGTTCAGCGCTCCCCGGTTGAAATCGAAGCTGATCGGATCCAGCTTCAGGATGCCGTCCTTCAGGTCGGCGCCCAGGTTCACCTGACGCACGTCGAAGGCGTTCGCCTTCACCGATCCGGCCCGATAGGACAGGGCGCCGTCCATGGTCTGCAGTCGTTCGGTCTGCAGCTTGGCGTCGGGCAGCAGCTTGCCGCCGACCACGACCGGCGCCTCCGTGTCGGTGCCTGCCGCATTGGTCCGGGTCCGCGCGCCCAGGACAGCGGCCAGGTCGTCGATGTCCAGACGGCGCGAGGTCAAGTCCGCGTCGACGCGCAGCCGCTGGCCCGACTGGACCTTCACCTCGCCCGACAGATCGGACGCGCCGACGCGTCCGTCGAAATCCTTGAAGGTCCAGGTCCGCCGATCGCGGTTCAGCGCGCCCGACAGCCGATACGGCGGCGTATTGGGCAGGGCGACGCCGGTCAGCAGATACAGGTCCGACATATTGCGTCCCTGGATCGTCATGGTCGCGTCGAACCGCCCCAGATCGAACGGTCGGGTGATCGCCCCCTTGGCGACCAGGGACGAGTCCGCCCCGGCCACATCGGCCTCGAACCGATAGGGACGGTCGCGCCGGATGTTGATGAAGGGACCGCCCTCGATCCTGACGGTCATGGGCGCGCCGCGCACATCGCCGCGCCCGTCCAGCACGAAACCGGCCTGGCCGCTGGATGCTTCGCGCGCATTGACCGCCGCCTCCAGCGTCAGTCCGCGCCGCTGTTCCTCAAAGATCAGCTGGCCGTCCTTGATGACCAGCTGCTGGATCACCGGCAGGTTCAGCCCTTCGCCGTTGTCGGGCTTGTTCGGATTCAACTGCCAGCTCTTGCGGCCGTCCTTGGTGGAGATCAGCACGACCCGGGGCCGAGTGAAGCTCAGCAGGGGCATCTCCACCTGCCCGGCCAGCAGCTTTCTCAGCCGAACCGAGGCCTGGACCTCATCGACGTCGGCCGTGTCGCGATCGCGCGCCCAGTCCGGGCCGCCAATCTTCAGCCCCCGCACCACGGCGGACGGCGTCCAGCTGAACAGATTGACGTCCAGATCGCCGGTCAGGGCGATTTCGCGTTCGTATTTGGCCGAGGCCCAGCGGCCGATGGGTCCACGCAGCATGTTCCAGTCGAACAGGGCCAGAAACAGAACGACGACCGCCACGAGGACCAGCACCACGCCCGCCGCCCATTTTTCCGCCGTCCCCGGTCGTCGAGCCGCCGCATAGACGGGATCGTTATCGCGCACCCAGTCGCGCCAGGTGCGCAGACGCACGGCCGCCGGAGCCCACGCCCGCTCATTCAGGTCGGCCCGAAAAGTCCGCCAATTCCGTGGGTTTGACAATCGCTCGTCTCCGTCAGCCAGAGGAAACGCACCAGCCCCGGTTTGGAGCCGAAAGGTCAGCGTGTCTTCGATCTGACGTGAAGTTGTCGCATAATCTTTACAATCTCGCAGATAGGCGCATATTTCGTCAGAGTCCTGATCTTAATTCAGGCCATGGAGGATGCCCCGGATGACCCGTTTTCTCACGCCTGCCCTTATCATCACCGCCATGGCCGCGGCTGTGTCTCCCAGCCTTGCCCAGCCGCGTGAACCCGTCAGCCCCGCCACGCCGCGGGCCGTCATGGCATGCAAGACCGACATCGCCACGCGCCGCGCCTATCAGCGAGAGTTTGGCGCAGCCCCGGTTTTCGTAACTGCACAAGAAGTGGTCGCCGCGCGTCAGAACGCCCAGCGTTGGACGACGCCCCGTTGCATGACCGAGCATCAGTACAATCGATTGGTCGCCTCCGCACAGACGCGGGCGTCGCTCTGAGCCAGAGACCTTGAGCATAAGACAGGGGGCGCGGCCTCGCGGCTGCGCCCCCTTTTCGTGTTAGGACTAACCCGCCTCTATTGATCCGGCGTCAGATATTTGTTCAGCCAGCCGAACACCTCATTGTGCCATTGCAGGCTGTTGGCCGGCTTCAGCACCCAGTGGTTTTCGTTGGGGAAGACGATCAGACGGCTGTCGATGCCGCGCCGTTGCAGGGCGGTGAAGGTCGACAGGCCTTGGGCGGTCGGGATGCGGAAGTCGCGGTCGCCCTGAACCACCAGCATCGGCGTCTTCCAGTTGTCGACGTGGTTGGCCGGGTTGAACTTCTGATAGCCCTCCGGCTTGTCCCACGGCGTGCCGCCGTATTCCCATTCGGTGAACCACAGCTCTTCGGTCGAATAGCCCATGCCGAAGGTGTCGAAGACGCCGTCGTGGTTCACCAGGCACTTGAATTCATTGGACCAGTTGCCGGCGATCCAGTTGATCATATAGCCGCCATAGGAGGCGCCCAGCGCACAGGCGTTGTCGCCGTCCAGGAAGCTGTATTTCGCCTGAGCCGCCGCCCAGCCCTTCTGCAGGTCTTCCAGAGGGCGGTCGCCCCAATGCTGGCTGATCGCGTCAGTGAAGGCCTGGCCGTAGCCGGTGGAGCCGTGGAAATCGATCATCACCACCGCATAGCCCGCGCCGGCGTAGGTCTCGGGGTTCCAGCGATAGGACCAGCCGTCCCCGAACGAGCCCTGCGGCCCGCCGTGGATCAGGAAGGCGACCGGATATTTGCGACCCTCGACATAGCCGGCCGGCTTGATGACATAGCCGTGGACCGTCTCGTTGTTCCAGCCGGCGAAGCTAAACTGCTCATACTCGCCGAACTGTTTGGCGGCGAAGGCGGGATTGGACTGCGTCAGTCGGCGCGCCATTTCCCGACCCAGATAGGTCTTGAAATACAGGTCGCCCGGCTCGCGCAGGCTGTCCTGGGCGAAGACGAAGCCCGAGGGCGTCTGTTGGAAGGCCGAGACGTGGCCCGCGCCCGTGATCGGCGTGACCACGCCGTTGCGCGTATCCACCGAAAACAGCTTGGTCGAACCAACGTCGCCCGCCGTCGTGTACAGCGTCTGGCCGTCGCGCGACCATTGCAGCGTGTCGGCCGAGCGATCCCAGTTCGAGGCGATCTCGCGCTTCGGGCCCGTTTCGACGTCCATCAGCACGATCTGATAGCGATCGGCCTCGAAGCCCGGCCGCGCCATGGCGCGATAAGCCAGGGTCCGTCCGTCCGGCGAGAAGACCGGGCCGGTGTCCCAGGCGTCGTTGCCGTCGGTCAGGTTGGTGAAGGTGCCGTCGCCCGACAGGCCGTTGGTCTTCCACAGGTCGAAGTTTGTGCTCCACGGCTCGGTCTGACCGGCGAGACGGGCGGAGAAGACCACGGCGTCGCCCGCCGGCGTGAAGACGAACTCGCTTTCGTCGCCGAAGGGCTTGGAGGGCGTGTCGCCGTCAAAGCCCTTGGTGATCCAGGTCGGCGTGCCCGTGGCCTTGCCGTCGCGGCCGATCGACTGGACGAACAGGTGGTTCTGGGTGTGGTCGTTCCAGGTGTCCCAGTGACGCACGAAAATGCGGTCATAGACCTGGCCCGTCGTCTTCTGCTCGGCGATGGCCTTGCCCTGCTGGACCGAGGCGTTCAGGTCGGCCGCATTGGGATAGACGGCCAGCGACACCGCCACCTTGTCGCCCGACGGGCTGATCCGATAGGCGTTGACGTCGGTCGGCAGGTTCGTCACCTGAACCGGCGCCGACGTGGGCGAGGCCACACGCCAGACCTGGCTCGCGCCCGACTTGCCCGACAGGAAGTACAGATTGCCGTCCCCGCCCCAGCGCGCGGTGTTGGCGCCCTGATCCGAGATGGCCAGGCGGCGCGGGGCCGTGTCCGGCGCGCTCAGGTCCAGGATCCACAGGCTGCCGGCGCGGCTGTTGGCCTGAACATCGGTGGTCGTGACCGAATAGACGACATAGCGGCCGTCCGGCGACACCTGCGGATCGCCTAACCGGTTGGCCGAGATCATGTCCTGATAGGTGAAGGCGTCAGGCGTCGCGGGCGCGGCCGGAGCCGGCGCGGGCGGCATTTGGGCCAGGGCAGGCGCGGCGCTCATCAGCGCAACAGCCGCGCAGGCGGCGGACAGAAGGGAACGGTGACGCATCAAGATCTTCCTCGCGAAGCTTTCTGGCCGCGAGGCGTAGCACCCTGCCGAGGCGCGTCAATGGGTCGCTCAGCCCGCCGGCGCCGTATAGCGACCCACCCAATCCAGGATTTCCTGCTGCCAGTCGACCCAGGTGCGGGGTTTCAGCACCCAGTGGTTCTCGTCCGGCACATGGACGAAGCGGCTGGGCACGCCCTGACGCTGAAGCGCCGAGAAGGTCGCCAGCCCCTGCTCCATCGGCACGCGGAAGTCCTTGGAGCCATGCAGCACCAGCATCGGCTTCTTCCAGTCGCCGACGTAGGTCTCAGGGTTGAAGGCGTCATAGACGGCCTTGCGCTCCCAGCTCGGTCCGCCGAACTCCCAGATAAAGTTGCCGATATCCATGGCGTTCATCAGTTGCGGCACGTCGAATACCCCAGCATGGTTGACCAGGCAGCGCCACGGCCCGTTCCACTTGCCCGCGATCATATTGACCATATAGCCGCCGTAGGAGGCGCCCAGCGCACAGGCTCGGTCGCCATCGATCCACGATTTGTTCGCCAGCGCCGCCGCCCAGCCCTTCTCCAGATCCTCCAGCGGCCGGTCGCCCCAGTGGTCGTTGATCGCGTCGGTGAAGGCCTGGCCATAACCGGGCGAGCCGTGGAAGTTGATCATCACCACCGCATAGCCCGCCGTCGTATAGACCTGCGGATTCCAGCGATAGGACCAGTTCTCGGTCCAAGGCGATTTCGGCCCGCCGTGGATCAGATAGACCGCCGGATAGCGCCGCCCCTCGACCGCGCCCGCCGGCTTGAACACCCAGCCCTGCACCGGCTCATTGTTCCAGCCGGCGAAGGTGAAGGCCTCGCCCTTGGGCAGGTCCAGCTGCGCCAGCACCTCGGCGTTCTGGCGGCTGATCTGGCGGGGTTCGCCGCGCGTGTGCACGAAGATCTGGGTCGGGGCGACGAAGCTTTCGTGGGCATAGGCCAGGACCCCGGCCTTCTCCTCATAGGCGCCGACCGTGCCGTTTCCGGTCAGGGGCGTGATCCGGCCGTTGCGGGCGTCGACGGAGAACAGCCGGTTCTGACCCTCGTCCGCCGCCGAGACCAGCAGCGACCGGCCGTCGGTGCGCCATTGCAGGCCGCCCGCGCCGCGATCCCAGTCGGTCAGTTTCCTTGCGCCGGAGCCGTCGGCGTCAGCCACCCAGACCGCCGCCTGATCCCCGCCGACGTTCTCGCGCGGCGCCGACAGCCAAGCCAGTTGGCGACCGTTCGGAGAGAAGACCGGATTGCCGTCCGATCCCTTGTTCGCCTCGGTCAGATTGACCGGCGTTCCGCCGTCGAGCGCCATTCGGAAGACGTCGCTATTGCTGGTAAAGGCTTCGCCCGCCCCTTGCGTCTGCGTGCCGTAAACAAGGGTCCGGCCGTCCGGCGAAATGTCGAAACTGGAATCGCCGGCCGAGACATCGGCGTCCAGACCCGCCAGCAGATCGCGCGGTTCGCCGCCGCTCAAACCAGACCCGTTCAGCGGTTGGACGAACAGATGGGTGCGGCGCGTATCGACCCAGTGGTCGAAGTCGCGCAGCGGCAGACGGTCATAGGTCTGGAGCGTCGACTTGCCCCGGGCATCCAGCCGCGCCTTGGTGCAGGCCAGGGTGTCGCAATCGACGAAGACCGAGACGGTCAGGACCAGCGACTTGCCATCCGGCGCGATGCGGAAGCCCGACACGTCGAAAGGCAGGGTCGTCACCTGGGCCGCCGCCATCCCGGCCGCATCCGTGCGCCAGACCTGGTTCGATCCGCCCCGCGACGACAGGAAATAGATGGCCCCTCCATCTGGCGCCCAGCGCGCGCCCGAGGCGCCGCCTTCCGAGATCGCCAACTTGCGCGGCTCGCCGCCCGACACGTCCGCCAGCCACAGGCCGTTGGCGCCCTTGTTGCCGTCCCAGTCGGTGGTGCGCACGGCATAGAGGATCTGGCGGCCGTCCGGCGAGACGCGCGGCTCGCTGACCCGCTCCATCATCGCCAAATCTTTCAGCGACAGGCCGCGCGATGCGGGCGTCTGGGCGGCGGGGGTGGCGGCGGCGGCCGGCGCGGACGAGGCCTGCTGCGCCAGACTGGGCGCGGCGGCTAGGATCAGGCTTCCAAAGGCGACCGCCGCCATCCAGCGTGAACGCGTCATGTCTTCATTCCCCACAGCTTTTCGACAGTGATAGGGGTCGCTCGCCCGATCGCCAAGCGTCCACGACGCCGCGCATCTTGCCCCCTCCGACCTAACCGGCGACAAGCGATCTTTCATGATCGCCGCCACCCTTCCCGCCCGCCGTCAGCCCCACATCGTCGATGTGCTGATCGCCGAACGCGCGCCGCGCCTGACCAGTTCGCCGCTGTGGCCGGTCGTGCGGCCGGCGCTTTACGGCGTGCTGGGCTATGGGGCGGCGGTGCGAATGGCCGACGCCATCCGCGACCTGTCGGGGACCGAGACCTTCGATTTTGTCTCGGACCTGCTGAGGCTGAAGGTGACGACGACGGATCTGGAGCGCCTGCCCGCGACCGGCCGCTGCGTCGTCGTGTGCAACCACCCCACCGGCATCGCCGACGGTGTGGCGGTATTCGACGCGATCAAACAGCGGCGCAGCGACATGATTTTCTTCGCCAACGCCGACGCCATCCGCGTCTCGCCGCGATTGGACGAGACCATCATCCCCGTCGAATGGGTCCACGACAAACGCACCCGCGAAAAGACCCGCGCCACCCTGAACGCCGCCAAGGAGGCGTTCGAGGCCGAACGCTGCGTCGTCATGTTCCCCGCCGGCCGCTTGGCGCGCGAGAAAAACGGCGTCCTGACCGATCCCGAATGGGCGCCGACCGCCGCCTCGATGGCGCGCAAATACGATGCGCCGGTGATCCCCATGCATGTCACCGGCCCCTACAGCCGGCTGTTTCACCTGTTCGACAAGGTCTCGCAGGAGCTGCGCGACGTGACCCTGTTCCATGAGTTGCTGAACAAGAAAGGCAAGCCGTTCGGCGTCGATGTCGGCCTGCCCATTCCCGCTGACCGGCTGGACATCGACGCCGCCAAGGCCACCGAGGCGCTGAAAAACTTCACCGAGCGCACCCTGGCCGCCGACCAAAACGCGGTGTTTCCATGAAGATCGCCCTGCCCGACGCCGAGGCCACCACCTTACTGGGCCAGGCCATCGCCCCGCTGCTGGCGCCGGGCGACAGTCTGCTGCTCTACGGACCGCTGGGCATGGGCAAGTCGACCCTGGCGCGCGGCCTGATCCGGGCCCTGACCACGCCGGACGAGGACGTACCCAGCCCGACCTTCACCCTGGTCCAATTCTACGAAAGCGACCCGCCCGTCGCCCATTTCGACCTCTATCGCCTGACCCGACCGGAAGAGGCGTTCGAGATCGGCCTGGACGACGCGCTGGACGAAGGGTGCGCCGTGATCGAATGGCCCGAGCGTCTTGGCGACGATCCCGGCCGGTTCCTAGGAGCGGACCAGCTGATCATCGAAATCTCCGAACAGGGCGACGGCCGCCTTGCGACCGTTTCCGGCGTAGGCCGATGGGAAACGGGGCTGAAGGAACTGCATGTCTGACCGCGAAACCCTCCGTCTCGACTTCCTGAAGGCCGCCGGCCTGGCCGACGCCCTGCGCGTCCCCCTGCCCGGCGACGCCTCGACGCGGCGGTATGAGCGGCTGACGCCGACGACTGGCCCGACATTGATGCTGATGGATCAGGCGCCCGCCGCCGAAAGCCAGCCGTGCGATCCGCGCTGGACGCCCGAGCAGCGTCACGCCGCCGGCTGGAACGCCGTCGCCCGCCTGTCCGCCGGCCGGATCGAGGCCTTCGCCGCCGTCGCCGCCCATCTGAAGTCTCTGGGCCTGTCCGCCCCCGAAATCCCGTCGCTGGATGCCGCCAACGGCCTGGCCGTGCTTGAGGATTTCGGCGACACCCTGTTCGCCCGCGCGATCGAAGACGGCGCCGACGAGACGCCGCTTTATCTGGCCGCCATCGAGGCCCTTGCCGTGCTGCACGACGCCGGAAACCCGCCGCAGACCCTGCACGGCCCCGGCGGCGACTGGCCCCTGCTGACGTATGACGAGACGGCCCTTCAGGGCGGGGCCGATCTGTTTGTCGAATGGCTGCCGAAACTCGACGACCGCGTCCGCTTCGACGCCGCCGCCGTCGCCGACTGGCGCGCGGCTTGGGCGCCGATCGTCGCCTCGGGCGCGGCCGGGGCCTCGGTCATGGCCCATCGTGACTATCACGCGGAAAACCTGATCTGGCTGCTCCAGCGCGACGGCGCCGCCCGCGTCGGCATGATCGACTTCCAGGACGCAGTGCGCGCCCACCCGTCGTGGGACCTGCACTCCCTGCTGCAGGACGCCCGGCGCGACGTGTCGCCCGCACTGGAGGCTGAGGCCCTGGACCGCTATTTCGCCCTGCGGCCCCAGATCGAGCGCGCGGCCTTCATGGCCGACTACGCGGGCCTCGCCGCCCTGAACGAGGCGCGAATCATCGGCATCTTCGCCCGCCTGATCGCGCGCGACGGCAAACCGCGATATCGCCAGTTTCTGCCGCGCATGTGGCGACACCTGAACGCCAATCTGGACCAGCCGGCCCTAGCGCCCGTCGCCCGCTGGTTCGACCGTCACGTTCCAGCCGAGGCCCGCGCATGACCGCTCCAAAGACGGCCCCCAAGACCGCAATGGTGCTCGCCGCCGGCCTGGGCACGCGCATGCGGCCCCTGACCGACGACCGACCCAAGGCCTTGGTCGAGGTGCAGGGCCGCGCCTTGATCGACCATGTGCTGGACCGTCTGGCGGAGGCCGGCGTCGAAAAGGCGGTGGTGAATGTTCACTGGTTCGCCGACCGGCTGGAAGCGCATCTGGCGGCCCGCGGACGCGGCCCCGAGATCGTGATTTCCGACGAACGCGCTGAACTGCTGGAGACCGGCGGCGGATTGAAGAAGGCCCACCCCCTGCTGGGCGAGGAGCCCGTCTTCGTCGCCAATATCGACAGTGTGTGGATCGATCGCGGCGATGCGCTCGCCGAACTGATCCGCCTATGGAACCCCGAGACGATGGACGCCGCCCTGCTTCTGGCCCGTCGCGAAGGCTCCATCGGCTTTGAGGGCGACGGCGATTTCTTCATGGCCGACGACGGCACGCTGACATTCCGCGGCGACGCCCCGTCCGCGCCGTTCGCCTATATGGGCGTGCACATCACCCGCACCGGATACGCCGACCACGGCCCCGACGGCCCCTTCTCCCTCAGCCCCCTGTGGCGCAAGTCCGCGGCCGAGGGCCGCCTGTTTGGCTGCGTCCTGGACGGCGACTGGATGCACGTCGGCGACCCGCAGGCGCGGGCTGAGGCCGAGACCAAACTGGCGGGAGAGGCGTGAGCGCCTTCGATCCCTTTCTGAGCGACACGCCCCGTTGGTACGCCATCCCCGCGCACCGGCCGTTCCTTGAGGACCTGGCCGCCGGGGTGCTGGCCTGGCTGGGCGATCTGCCGCCCGAAACCCTGTCGGACGCCACCATCCTGTTGCCCAACCGCCGGGCCGCGCGCGCCTTTGCCGGCGCCCTGTCCAAGCTGTCCCAGGGCCGCCCCATCCTGCTGCCTCAGGTGCGGCCGCTGGGCGATCTGGAGGAGGACGAGCCGCCCTTTACGCCCGGCGCCCTCGGCCTTGATCTGCCGCCCGCCATCCCCGCCCTGACCCGCCGGTTCGAGATGGCGCGGATGATCGTCGAACAGTTCGATACGTCCCTTAGCCCGATGCGCGCGCTGGATCTGGCCGACGCGCTGGGCGGCTTCCTCGATTCCTGCCAACTGGAAGAGATTCAGAACCCCGAGCGGATCGCGACCCTGGTCGACGGCGAAATGGCCGAACACTGGGAACGGTCGGCCGAGTTTCTGGGTCTGGCGGTCGAGGCCTGGCCGAAGCGTCTGGCCGAACTGGGTCTGGTAGATCCGGCCTGGCGTCGCGCGACCCTGCTGCGCCGCCTCGCCGAATTGTGGGACCGCGAACCGCCGCGCCAGCCCGTCATCGCCGCCGGCTCGACCGGCACCGTCCCCGCCGCCGGCGACGTGCTGAAGGCCGTGGCGAGGGCGCCACTCGGCTGCGTCGTCCTGCCTGGCCTCGACCTGGATCTGGACGCCGGCGTCTGGGACCAGCTGGACGAACAGCATCCGCAAAGCGCGATGAAACGGCTGCTGGACCGCTGCGAGATCGCGCGCGAAAGCGTCCGGCCTTGGTTCCGGCCCGCCGTCTCCCCGGCCGTCCAAGCGCGCGGCCTGGCGCGCCAACGGCTGGTCAACGAGGCCCTGCGGCCGGCCGAGGCCACCGACGACTGGCGCCGCGCCATCCGCGACATCCGCGCGGCCGCCGCCGCCCGCAACGAGGCGCGCGATCCCATCGCCGAGGGTCTACAGGGCCTGTCGCTCCTAAGTGTGCGCGCTGAGGAAGAGGCCGCCGCCGCCATCGCCCTGATGATGCGCGAGACGCTGGAAACGCCGGGCAAGACCTGCGCCCTGGTCACGCCGGACCAAGCCCTGGGTCGCCGCGTTGCCGCCCGACTGGAACGGTGGGGAGTCGTCCCGGATTCGTCCGCCGGCGCCCCGCTATCGCGCCTGCCCGCCGGCGCCCTGGTCGATCTGTGCGCCCGCTGGATCGCCGATCCGGTCCAGCCCCATCTGCTGCTGGCCGTGGTCAAACATCCGCTGGTCCGGTTCGATCTGGGCGACGATCCTCAGGCCGCCGCCGTCGCCGCGCTGGAGGAGCACGCCCTGCGCGGCCCTCGCCCGCGCGATTTTGCCGCCATCCACCGCCGCCTGCTGGAGGCGGTCCAGCCCGACCGGCGCGGCAAGGCGTCGCCGGAATGGAAACAGGCCCGGCTTTCGGCCGCGACCCGCCTGGTCGATCAGCTTCAGGCCGCCGTCGAGGTCGCGACCGCCGTGTTCACCCCCCACGCGGATCTGAACGTCGCCGCCTCGGCCCTGACCCGGCTGATCGAAACCCTGGCCGGCCAGAACGCCTGGGCCGGCCCCGACGGCGAGGCCGCCGCCAGCCTTCTGTCCGGCTTGATCGAGGGCGGGGCGTCGCTCGGCCGCATCCGCCGCGCGGAACTGGCCGAACTGGTCACGTCCCTGGTCAGGGAAAACGTCGTGCGGACCGGAGGGGCGACCCATCCGTCGCTGCGCATTCTCGGCGCCATCGAGGCGCGTCTGGTGCGCGCGGACCGGATGATCCTGGCCGGGTTGGAGGAAGGCGTCTGGCCTCAGGCGGCGCCGACAGACCCCTTCCTGTCGCGCCCGATGCGAAAGGCGCTGGGCCTGCCGCCGCCCGAACGTCGCCTGGGCCAGACGGCGCAGGACTTTGTCCAGGCCGCCTGCGCCGACGAGGTCATCTTGATCCACAGCGAACGGCGCGGCGGCCAGCCCGCCGTACGCTCGCGCTGGCTGTGGCGGCTGGAGATGCTGACGCGCGGCGCGAACGCCGCCGAAACGCCGGTCGCCATCGCCCGCCCCTCAGCCGTCATCGACTGGGCCCGCGCCTTGGACGCCCCCCCGCCCGGCCCGCCCCGGTTCGCCAAACGGCCGGAGCCGCGCCCGCCGGTGCATCGCCGTCCGCGCAGCCTGTACGTCACCCGCATCGAACGCTGGGTGCGCGATCCCTACGCCATCTACGCCCTGTCGGTGCTGGGGCTGGAGGCGATGGAGCGTCCGGGCGCGTCTGCCGAAGCGCTCGCCCGCGGCAACGCCGTCCACGCCGCCATCGAACGACTGACGCTGGACTGGCCCAATGACCTGCCCGACGATTGCGAGGCCATCCTGCACGATCATCTGCTGCGCGAACTGGGCGCGCGCGGCTTCGAGGATGCCGCCATGGCCCGCGAGGCGCCGCTGGCCCGCAACTGCGCTCGTTGGCTGACCGAGTTCGAGCGCCGGCGTCGTGCGCGCGGCGTCGATATCCTGGTGGAACAGCAGGGGACGATGACCTTCGACGCCCCGGCCGGCCCCTTCACGGTCAAGGCCTTCGCCGACCGGATCGAGCTGGCGTCGGACGGCGCGGCGGTCATGGACTTCAAGACCGGGGCGGCGCCGTCCGCCAAACAGGTCAAGTCCGGCTTCGCCCCGCAGCTGACCCTGACGGCCGCCATCCTGGCCGACGGCGGGTTCAAGGACACCAACGGCCCGGTCACGCCCGACGAACTGACCTATGTCCGCGTGGTCGGGCGAAAGACGGCGGGCGAAGTCGTCACCCGCGCCTCCGGCTTTGAGGCCGCCGATCTGGCCCAGGCGGCGCTGGACGGGCTGAAGCGCCGGGTCGCTCGCTTCGACGACGAGAATACGCCTTACGTGTCGTGGGCCGCGCCTCAGTTCATGGGCAATCAGGGCGGCAACTACGATCATCTGGCCCGCGTCTGGGAATGGTCGGTGATCGGCGACGGGGACGAAGAATGAGCATCGCCCCCCAGATCGTCGCCGCCGACCCGCGCCTGACCGTCTTCGTCACCGCCAACGCCGGTTCGGGCAAGACCACCACCCTGGTGAACCGGGTGGCGCGGCTGCTGCTGGATCAGGTCGATCCCGGCGCCATCCTGTGCGTCACCTACACCAAGGCCGCCGCCGCCGAGATGCAGGCCCGACTGTTCGACCAGCTGGGCGGTTGGGCCGTGTTGGACGACGCCGCCCTATCGCGCGAACTGGCCCGGCTGGACGACGGCGACCCGCAGGCGATGGATCACGCCGCGCTTTCCCGCGCGCGCAAACTGTTCGCCCGCGCGCTGGAGACGCCGGGCGGGCTGAAAATCCAGACCATCCACGCCTTCTGCGAAAAGCTGTTGCGCCGGTTCCCGCTGGAGGCCGGCGTCTCGCCCCGCTTCACCGTGCTGGAAGACCAGGCCGCGATCGCCCTCAGCCATGCCGCGCGCGAAGATTTGGCCCGCGCCGCCGTCGCCGATCCAGACGGCCCCATCGGACAGGCCTACAGCCATTTCGCCGTCGAGCTGGACTGGCAGCGGTTCCAGGCCTTGCTGTCGATGATCGAGGCGAAACGCGCCGATCTGCTCGATTATGTCGACCGGGCCGAAGCTGGGACCGCGCCCGATCCCTGGGCCCTGACCGGCGCCGAGCGCGACCGCAGCCCGGAGGATCTGGAGCGCGATTTCGTCGCCTTCATCGATCCCGGCGAGTGGAACCGCATGGCCGAGGCCATGGAAACCGGCTCGGCCAATGACAAGAAGATCGCCGACGCCATGAGCGTCGCCGCCCCGCCCTACGCCGGGTTCGCGGCCCTGGCCGGGGTCTTCTGCACCCAGGCGGGCGACCCGCGTAAGAGCATGGGCACCAAGTCGGCGCCGCAGGGCGCGGTCGGCTGGCTGCTAGACCTCCAGACGAAATTTCTCGCTGCGCGCGAGGCGCTGCGCAAGGCCAAGGTCGCCGACGATACGGTCAAGGTCCTGACCCTGGCCCGCGCCCACGCTGCCTTCTACGAGGCCGCCAAGGCCCAGCGCGGGGCGTTGGACTTCCCCGATCTGGTCGCGCGCGCCGCCGCTCTGCTGACTGAAAGCGGGGCCGCGGCCTGGGTGCTGTACAAGCTGGACGGCGGGGTCGATCACGTCCTGATCGACGAGGCCCAGGACACCGCCCCCGAACAATGGGCCATCGTCCGCGCCCTGACCGGCGAGTTCTACTCCGGCGAAAAGTCCGGCCGCACCGTCTTCGCCGTCGGCGACGAGAAACAGTCGATCTATTCCTTCCAAGGCGCCCGCCCCGAACGGCTGCGTCAAGAGCGCGGCGCCTTCCTCGCTCTGGCCGAGGGCGCCGGCGAGCCCTTCGCCGGGCCGGAGCTGAACACCTCCTATCGCTCGACAGAAGAGGTGCTGGCCTTCGTGGACGCCGTCTTCGCCGACCCGGACCGCACCCGCGCCCTGACCGGCCCGCAGGGCGATATCGCCCGACACCTGCCCGCCCGCATCGGCCAGCACGGCGCCATCGACCTGTGGCCCCTGTTTCTGGACGAGCCCGCGCCCGAAACCGACGCCTGGGACGATCCGGTCGATCAGGAAAGCTCCGGCAGCGCCCGCAAGCGCCTGGCCCGCGACCTGGCCCGCGAGATCCGCCGCCAGGTCGAAAGCGGCGCCGCCGTCTTCGATCGCAATACCCGCGACCAGCGCCCCGCCAGCTATGGAGACTACATCGTCCTGGTCCGACGCCGCGACGCCACCTTCGAGGAGATCATCCGCGCGCTGAAGTCCGAAGGCGTGCCCGTCGCCGGCGCGGACCGGCTGAAACTGTCCAGTCACATCGTCTTCGACGACCTGATCTCGCTGGCGCGTTTCGCCCTCTTCCCCGACGACGATCTGTCTCTGGCCGAGGTGCTGCGCAGCCCGCTGTGCGATGTGGACGAGGACGGCCTGTATGCCCTGGCCGGGCGTGAGAACCGCAACTCCGGCCAGCTGTGGCGTGACCTGCGCGACCGGGCCCACGAACGCCCCGAATGGGCCCGCGCGCGCGATGCGCTTCAGGCCGCCATCGGCGCGCGCGGCGGCGATCCCTTCGCCTTCTTTTCCCAGGCTCTGAACCGTGTGGACGACACCGGCCGCTCCGGCCGCGCCCGCATCCTGACCAGGCTGGGGCGCGAGGCGGAAGAAGCCATCGACGAGACCCTGAACCAGGTGCTGGCCGCCGAAAATCGGGGCGCGATCGACCTGGAGACCTGCCTGGCCCAGCTGGAGGCCGCCGACGTCGAGGTGAAGCGCGAACTGGAAGGCGCGCGCGGCGAGGTCCGCGTCATGACCGTCCACGGCGCAAAGGGTCTGGAGGCGCCCATCGTCATCCTGCCCGACACCACCATGAAGGCGAAGGCGCAAGGTCCGTCCCTGATGCCCGCCGTGACGCCGGAGGGTGAAGGCGAGGCCTGGCTGATGGCGCCCGGCTCCGCGAAGGACGACTGCCCGGCCTCGGCGGACGCGCGCGCCGCGCGCCAGGCCCGCACCGACGACGAGACCCTGCGCCTGCTCTATGTCGCCCTGACCCGCGCGCGGGACCGCGTCATCGTCATGGGCCGCGCCTCAAGCCGGGGGGCCGAGGCCGGCAGCTGGTGGTCGATCCTCTCGGAAACGTTCGACCGACTGGGCGATCAGGTGCGCGAAGTCGAAAACGGCGTGCGTCGCTATGGAGTCGATCCCGAGCGTCGCCCGGTCGCCGCCGATGAGGTGCGGTCCGTCGCCGCCCTGCCCGCCTGGGCCGCCTCGCCGCCGCCGGCCGACGCCGCCGCCCGCTTCGCCTCGCCGTCGCGGATGGACGGCGGCGCGATCCGCATTCCCGCCCCCTCGCCTTTGGCCAACCGCGCGGCCGGCGGGGCATCGCTGGGCCGGTTCCGGCGCGGCGACCTGATCCACCGGCTGCTGGAACGCCTGCCCGAGATCGCGCCCGCCGACCGCCCCGACGCCGCGCGTCGACTGCTGGCCCGCGAGACCGATCTGGACGAGGCCCAGCGCACCGAGATGATCGCCGCCGCCTTCTCTGTTCTGAACGACGCCCGCTTCGCCCCGGTCTTCGGTCCCGGTTCCCGCGCCGAAGTCGCCCTGACGGGTTCAGCGCCCGACCTGCCGCCCGGCGTCGCCATCAACGGCCGTATCGACCGGCTGGTGGTCACGCCCGAAAGGGTTCTGGTCGTCGATTACAAGACCAACCGCCCTGCGCCACACGCCGTCGAGGCGGTCGATCCCGCCTATGTGCTGCAGGCCGCCGTCTATGTCGCCGTGCTGAAGCGCCTGTATCCCGACCGCCCCGTCGAGGCCGCCCTGGTCTGGACCGACGGGCCCAAGCTGATGCCCATTCCCGAAACCCTGCTGGCGGCGGCGCTCGCGGGCAGTTGAATTGCCCGCGATTCGCTCCCACATCTGCCATCGAACCCGGACAGATCCGGCCAACACCAACACGCGCTCATGCAGCGAGGCGCCGCGCGCCGAGCGATAGCGCCCCAAGGAGCCATTCATGGCGACTGTAAAAGTCACTGACGAAAGCTTTGACGCCGACGTCCTGAAATCCTCGACCCCTGTCCTGGTCGACTTCTGGGCCGAATGGTGCGGCCCCTGCAAACAGATCGGTCCGGCGCTGGAACAGATCGCCGACGAACTGGGCGGTCAGGTCACCGTAGCCAAGATCAACATTGACGATAGCCCCATGACCCCGTCCAAGCTGGGCGTGAAGGGTATTCCGACCCTGATGTTGTTCAAGGACGGCCAGATGGCCTCGATGAAGGTCGGCGCCATGCCCAAGGGCAAGATCGTCGAATGGCTGGCCGAGGCTGGCGTCAAGGCCTGAGCCTTTTCGACCCTGTCAGATCAAACGCCCGCCGGTCCCACCGGCGGGCGTTTTTCATGCTAGGATGGCGCCATGAGCGACGAAGACACCCCGAACCCGGCTGACGACATACCCGGCGAGACCCCGGTCCAGAAGGCCCTGCGCCTGAAGAACGCCAGGCTGGATGCGCGCGCCAAGCCGCCGCGCGGCGGTCGCTTCCAGCGCGAACAGGCCGCCCGCATCGCCGCCGGCAAGTCCAAGCCCTGGATGACGCGCTAGAACGGCCAGGTCTCCTCGCTGGCGCCCAGGACCTCGCCGGCCAGATACAGCGATCCGCAGATGGCGACCCGGCCCGCGCCCAGGCGTAGCGCCAGATCCAGCGCCTCAGGAACCGAACCCGCCGGGGTCGCCGCCAGCCCATGCCCGCGCGCCACGGCCGCCAGGGCCGTTGGCTCGGCCGCCGCGCCGTCGAAGCCGACGGTGAAGACGGTGGCCTGGCTGTCCTTCAGCGCGGCGAAGAAACCGCCCGCATCCTTGTTGTTCAACATGCCGCAGACCAGGGCCAGGGGACGCGGCGCCCGCGCCTGCCGCTCGGCCAGAAACGCCGCCAGCGCCCGCGCCGCATGGGGATTATGCCCCCCGTCCAGCCACAGCTCCGCCTCCGCCGCCTTGGCCGCAGCGCCGTATGGGCCGCCCGAAATCCGTTGCAGCCGCGCGGGCCAGCGCACGCGCTTCAGCCCTTCGGCGATCGCAGCCTCGGGCAGGTCCAGTTCGACCGCCGCCGCCACGGCCAGGGCCGCATTGTCGATCTGGTGCGCGCCTGCTAGGGCCGGCGCCGGAAGGTCCATGAACAGTTCCGCCGTCTGAAACGCCAGACCGCCCCGCTCGGCCCAGGCGTCAAAGTCGACCCCCAGCACGGTAAGCCGCGCATGAACATCGGCGGCGCGCCGCTCGATGGCGGCCATCGCCTCTTCCTTCTGGCGCGCAATCACGGCCGGCGCGCCAGCTTTCAGCACCCCCGCCTTTTCCGAGGCGATCGCGGCCAGATCCGTGCCCAGGAACTCCGCATGGTCGTAATCGACCGGGGCGATGACGCTGAGCAGCGGCCGCTCGATCACATTGGTCGCGTCCAGCACCCCGCCCAGACCCACCTCGATGATGGCCAGATCGGCGGGCGTCTCGGACATGGCCAGGAAGGCGGCGGCGGTCGTGCTTTCGAACATCGTGGCCTCGCTGTCCGTCTCGGCCATGACCGCCTCGATCCGGTCCAGGATCGCGTTCAGATGGTCGTCCTCGATCAGCGTTCCAGCCAGCCGGATCCGTTCATTGAACCGCACCAGATGGGGCGAGGTGTAGGCGTGCACCTTCAATCCCGCCGCCTCGGCGATGGCGCGGATCAGGGCCACGGTCGACCCCTTGCCGTTGGTGCCCGCCACATGGATCACCGGCGGAAGCTTGTGCTGCGGATCGCCAAGGGCCGCGCACAGCGCGCGCATTCTTTCCAACGAAAGGTCGATCCGCTGGGGGTGGCGCGCGCGTAGTCGTTCGGAGACGGGATCCATCCGCCTCCTTTACCCCCTGATTTCGAGAACCGCGACATGACTTCCAGGCCGCAGATCAGAACAGCGGCGCGCCTCGTCCTTGCGGCCGTCTTTTTGGGCGCAGGGCTGCTGCATCTGATGGTCCCCGGCCCCTTCGTGCGGATCACGCCGGCGTGGGTTCCGCAGCCGGTCCTTGTCGTGGCCCTGACGGGGATCGCCGAACTGTTGGGCGCGGCGGGACTGATGATCCCGCGCCTGCGGGTCGCCGCCGGCTGGGCGCTGGCCGCCTACGCCGTCTGCGTCTACCCGGCCAACATCCAGCATGCCGTGAATTTTATGACGTCGGGCGCAGGGTTAGGCTGGGCCTATCACGGCCCGCGCCTGCTGTTTCAGCCGGTCATCGTCTGGTGGTGCCTGTGGGCCTCGACCGCGATCGACTGGCCCTTCAGGCGGTCTCAGGCGGCGGCGCGGGCGCCGTCCATCAGCATGGACAGGATCTGACCCAGGGTGCGCGGCAAGTCGGCGCGGGTCACGACTCGGTCCACCATGCCCTTTTCCTGCAGATATTCAGCGCGCTGGAAGCCGGGCGGCAGCTTCTCGCGGATGGTCGCCTCGATCACGCGCGGTCCGGCGAAGCCGATCAGGGCGCCCGGTTCGGCCAGATGCACATCACCCAACATGGCGTAGGAGGCCGTCACCCCGCCCGTCGTCGGGTCCGTCAGGACCACGGCGTAAGGCAGTCTGGCGTCCTTCAGCTCTTCGATCGCCAGGGTGGTGCGCGCCATCTGCATCAGCGACAGGGCGCCCTCCTGCATCCGCGCGCCGCCGGCGGCGGTGAAACAGACCAGCGGAACCTTGCGGCTCACCGCCTCGCGCGCCGCCTTGATGAAGGCCTCGCCCGCCGCCATACCCAGCGACCCGCCCATGAAGGTGAAGTCCTGAACGATCACGACCGCGTCCTGACCGCCGACCGAACCATAGCCGATGGCCATGGTGTCCTTGCGGCCCGCCGCCTTGCGCGCGGCGTTCAGGCGATCCTTGTAGGATTTGCCGTCCGAGAACTTCAGCGGATCTTCGGGCACGTCCGGCGTGTCGATGGACTGGAAGACGCCGCCATCGAAGGTGGCCTTCAGGCGGGTCGGCGCATCGATGCGCATATGCCGGCCCGACGGCGTCACCCAAAGGGCGGCCTCCAGGTCCGAGCGATACAGCATCTCGCCGCTGTCGGGATCCTTGACCCAGAGATTGTCCGGGGTGTCGCGGCGAGACACGATCTTGCGGACGCCGGGCGCAAAGCGGCTCAGCCAGCCGCCGCGCTTTTCCTGAGGCTTGGTCTTGTCGTTCATCCCGGCGCTCTTAGACGGTTTCCGCCACGGAAGCACTAGCGGCGACGGAGCGAACCGCATCACCCAGCGCCCTCACCCGGGCCAGAACGCGCGGCGCAACAGGTTCGTTCGCCTCCAGCGCCGCCGCCACCTCATCCACCAGGGCCGAGCCCACGACCACCGCATCGGCGACGCGGGCGATCTCGGCGGCCCGTTCCGGCGTCTTGACCCCAAAGCCGACCGCGACCGGCAGGCCCGAGGCCTTGCGCACCCGCTCAACCGCCGGCGCGACGAGGTCGGCGTTCGCTTCCTTGACGCCCGTCACGCCCGCGACGGCGACGTAGTAGACGAAGCCCGAGGTGCCCTGGACCACGATCTTCAGCCGGTCGTCGTCAGAGGTCGGCGTCGCCAGGCGGATCAGCGAGATCGACACCTTGTCCAGCGCCGCGATCAGCGGCCCGGCCTCTTCCGGCGGACAGTCCACCACGATCAGCCCGTCGATGCCGCAGTCGGCGGCATAGGCGGCGAAGGCGTCATAGCCCAGGCTCTCGATCGGGTTCAGATACCCCATCAGCACGATGGGCGTCGCGTCGTCGCCCTGACGGAATTCCCTGGCCAGATCCATGGTCGAGCGCAGGCCGAAACCCGCCGCCATGCCCCGGATCGCCGCCCGCTGGATCGGCGGCCCCTCGGCCATCGGATCGCTGAACGGAAAGCCCAGTTCGATGATGTCCGCGCCCGCAGCCGGCAGGCCGTTCAGGATCGCCAACGCCTCTTCGCGCGACGGATCGCCGCCCATCACATAAGGAATGAAGGCCGCACGGCCCTCGGCCTTCAGCGCCTTGAAGCGCGCGTCGATACGGGCGGTGGTCATCAGCCCGCCTCCTTGCAGTTTTGCGACTCCACGGCCATGCCGATGAACACGTCTTCGTTGGGCGCTGGAGGATCGGCGCGAGCGGGATCCCAGAAGGCTATTAGTGTCAGCCGCTGCGCACACCGTTCGGGCGTAGCCGGGCGGGTCAGGAAAAGCGCGCTCGCCGCCCCGCCCGCATCCTGCCAGCCTTGTCGTTGAGCCTGTCGACTATAGGCGAACACCATATCGTTCGCACGACGCATGGGCACAGCGATACAGGTCAGAGCAGGGCCTTCCCGATCCGCTGGCAACACCTCGGCGCATTCGGGCGCAAGACGAGCACCTCGCATCAAGGGCAGGTCAGCCTGCCCAGGCAACAGAACTTCTGACCCGGCGAATATAAAAGCAGCCATGGCTAGCGCGATCATTGCGGCACGGTTCCGTCGGCTGGGGCCGCGGCCGCAGAAGCTGCGCACACGTCGCCCGGAATGGTGGCGAAGCCCAGATAGCCGGGCAGTTCGGCGACGGCGGTCTTGGTGGTGTCGTAGAAGGCGACCATCTGCATGCCGTCGCAGCCGCCGGCCTCGCGGCGCTTGATGAAGACGACGCGGTTGTCGTCGCCGCCGGCGGCCAGCCAGTTCTTGGTTTCCAGATCGGCGATATAGGCGTCGGCCAGAGCGCCGATCTGGCCCAGCTGCGCGGTCACGCAATAGGCCCGCCCCGTCAGATTGTTCAGCCCCCCGCAATCGGGCGACAGTTCGGCACTGGGCAGCAGGCCGACGTCGGCCGGACCGCCTTGCGGCGCAGCGGGGGCCGGCGTCGGGGTAGGCGTCTGGGCCTGCACAACGGCGGCGGACAGGCTCAGGACGGCGGTCGCCGCAACAAGAGTACGGATCACAGGTTCACTCCCAGATGTTTGGCGACCTGGAAGATGTCCTTGTCGCCGCGCCCCGACATCAGCAGGACGACGTCGCCGCCCTTGCCGACTTCGCGCGCCACTTCGCCCGTCCGCGCCAGCGCGTGGGCTGGTTCCAGCGCCGGGATGATGCCTTCCAGCTTCGAGCACAGCTGGAACGCCTCCAGCGCCTCATTGTCCGTCGCCGACCGATATTCGGCCCGGCCGATGTCGTGCAGCCAGGCGTGTTCGGGCCCGATGCCGGGATAGTCCAGCCCGGCCGAGATCGAATGGCCCTCGACGATATTGCCGTCCTCGTCCTGCAACAGATAGGTCCGGTTGCCGTGCAACACGCCCGAACGACCGCCCTTCAGCGAGGCCGCGTGGTCCGGCGTATCCAGCCCGTGGCCCGCCGCCTCGACGCCGATCAGGCGCACGGCCTCGTCCTCGATGAAGGGGTGGAAGGCGCCGATGGCGTTCGAGCCGCCGCCGATGCAGGCGACCACCGCTTCGGGCAGCTTGCCCATCCGGGCCATCGACTGGCTCTTGATCTCCTTGCCGATCACCGACTGGAAATCACGCACCATGGCCGGATAGGGGTGCGGACCTGCCGCCGTGCCGATGATGTAATAGGTGTCCGAGACGTTGGTAACCCAGTCGCGCATCGCCTCGTTCATCGCGTCCTTCAGGGTCGCGGCGCCGGCCGTGACGGAGAAGACTTCCGAACCCAGCAGACGCATGCGGAACACGTTCGGCTGCTGCCGCTCCACGTCCACCGCGCCCATATAGACCGTGCAGGGCAGGCCGAACCGCGCCGACACGGTCGCCGAGGCGACGCCGTGCTGCCCCGCGCCGGTCTCGGCGATGATGCGCGTCTTGCCCATGCGACGGGCCAGCAGGATCTGGCCCATGCAGTTGTTGATCTTGTGCGCGCCCGTATGGTTCAGGTCCTCGCGCTTCAGCCAGATGTTGGCCCCGCCGAAATGTTCGGTCAGGCGCTCGGCGAAATACAGCGGGCTCTCGCGACCGACGTAATGCTCCAGATAACCATCCAGCTCGGCCTGGAAGCTGGGGTCCGCCTTGGCCGCCTTGTAGGCCGCGTCCAGCTCATGGATCAGCGGCATCAGGGTCTCGGCCACGAACTGACCGCCATACGGACCGAAGCGACCCTGCGCGTCCGGCCAGGCATAGGCGTTCGGCAGCGGCTGGGCGGGATCGGCGGCTTGGATGGAGGTCTGGGCGTTCACGGTTTCGACTTTCACGCGGAGAGGCGTCGCAATTACGACCGGCGCGCGTTTTGGATGAAGGTCGCGATCCGGCCGGCGTCCTTAACACCCGGCGCGCTTTCCACGCCAGAGGACACATCGACCATCGGCGCGCCCGTCATCTTCAGCGCCTCGGCGACATTGTCCGGGTTCAGACCACCCGCCAAGAACCACGGACGGCGGAAGGCGCGACCGGACAGCAGGGTCCAATCAAAGCTGTGCCCCACCCCGCCGGGCAGCGCCGACCCCTCGGGAGGCTTGGCGTCGAACATCAGATGATCGGCCTGATCATCCCACGCATCGGCGGCGGCGAAGTCGTCCGCCTGGCGGATGGGCAAGGCTTTGATCACCCCCGCCCCCGTCCGCGCCCGCACCTGTTCCGCCCGCTGCGCCGTTTCCGACCCATGCAGTTGGATGAAATCGGGCCTCAGCGTCCGGGCGATCTGTTGCAGCATGGCGTCGTCGGGATCGACCGTCACCGCCACGATCTTCGCCCGCCCCCGCGCCCGCTCGAACAGGGAGGCGGCGGTTTCGGGCGCCAAATGGCGCGGGCTTTTGGGAAACACCACCGCCCCCACGAAGTCCGCCCCACTCTGCAGGGCGACGTCCAGCGTGTCCGACGTGGTCAGGCCGCAAATCTTGATCTTGGTGGTCATCCCTCGACCTGCGCGTCCGATCTTGCAGGCGTCAAGAGCTTCAATCCAGGCTCTCGGGCGCCGTGAAGATCGAGGCGACCTCCTTCGCCGTCGCCAGCCGCCACTGACCGGGCGCCAGATCGGCGGGCAGGACCAGTCCCCCCAGCCGTTCGCGATGCAGGGTCTCGACGTGGTTGCCGGAGGCGGCGAACATCCGGCGCACCTGGTGATAGCGGCCTTCCGTCACCGTCAGCAGAGCCTCGGTCGGCGACACCACCTCCAGCACCGCCGGCGCCAACGGCTTGTCCTCGCCCTCCAGCACAAGCTCGCCCGAAGCGAACAGCGCGCCTTCCTTTCCGGTCAGCGGCCGCGCCAGACCCGCCCGGTAAACCTTGGCCACGTGGCGCTTGGGCGAAATCACCCGGTGCAGAAGATCGCCGTCGTCGGTCAGCAGCAGCAGACCCGTCGTCTGCTTGTCCAGCCGTCCGATGGTCGAGATGGCGGGATCGCGCGCCCGCCACCGTCCCGGCAGGATGTCATAGACCAGCGCCCCCTCTTCCTTATGAGAACA
This sequence comes from Brevundimonas vesicularis, assembly GCF_014204545.1. GTDB lineage: Bacteria > Pseudomonadota > Alphaproteobacteria > Caulobacterales > Caulobacteraceae > Brevundimonas > Brevundimonas vesicularis_B. Next base: position 111,808 of record NZ_JACHLJ010000004.1, on the reverse strand, counting down.
GGTCATGCCCAGCGGCTTGTTCAGCAAGATCACCAGACCCTGCACCGGATCCAGCGGCTCGCCATCGATCTCCATCCGGCTCGGCAGATCGGGCGTCACGGCGATACGTTTGGACACGTCCGTCAGGTCCGTCCCATCCAGCACGATGCCGCCCGCCTTGGCCATCCGCGCCATCTCGGCGCGTGAACCATAGCCCATCGAGCCCAGCAGACGATCGACCCTCGACGTCGGGACTTTCTTCATGCGCTACCGCCCTTCGGACTGCTTGAGCGCGGTCACTTCACCGCCTCGAACAGCTTGTAGCCGCCCGCCTCGGCGACCAGCCGCACCCGCTTGAACGCCGCATTCAACTCGGCCTCATACGGCAGGTGCCGGTTGGCAACGACCCAGGCGACGCCGCCCTTTTTCAGAAGCTCGGCCGCCTTGCGGATGAAGGCCTGACCCAGCCGACGGTCCTCGGCCCCGCCGTCGTGGAAGGGCGGATTGCTGACGACGAAATCCTTGTCGCCCTTGGCCTCCAGGGTGCGGGCGTCCGACCACCAAACCTTGGCGCGGTCGTCCTCGATATTGCGGCGAGCGGCTTTGATGGCGCGGCGGTCCAGATCGACCATCTTCAGCTTGGTCACGGCAGGCGAGCGCAGCACCACGATCGACAACGCGCCATAGCCGCAGCCCAGATCCACCCCCTCACCCTTCATCGCCGGCAGATGTTCGGCCAGCAGCGCCGAGCCCGGATCGATCCGGTCCCAGGCGAATACGCCGGGCTGCGACCAGGCTTCCAGTCCCGGCACGATCTGCGGTCCGCCCGCGGCGATAGCCTCGTCCAACCCCTCGACCGTTTCGGGCCGAATGACGATGCAGCGGCGATGGTGCGCCTTGGCCGTCTCGGCGACCTCGAGCCCGAACCCTTTGAGCTCCTTGCCCAGGCGCGATCCGCCCTTGTCCTTGGGCGCCATGACATCCAGCCGTCCGCCGACCTTCAGCGCCTTCAGCGCCAGGGCCAGCACACAGCGCCGCTCCAGCACGCCGGGCGGGGCGTAGATCATGACGCTATCGGCCGAGCCCGGTTCCTGCGCCTCCAGCGCAGCCGAGTCGGGGATCAGGGGCGAGGTCTGGATTGCATCGCCGGGCGGATCGAAGACGACCGGCGGGCGGCCGTAAAGAAGTGTGGTCATGGTCTCAGAACCCCGCCTGCAACAGCGCCAGACCCACGACCCCAACCACGATCCGCCACCAGGCGAAGACGCCGAAGCCGCGCTTGGAGACGAAATCCAGCAGGAACCGCACCACCGCCAGCGCCGAGATGAAGGCCACGACGAAACCCACGACGATCAGGCCGATGTCGCTGAAATCCAGCGTCTTGTGGTTCTTCAGCAGGTCATAGGCCACCGCCGCCCCCATGGTGGGCAGGGCCAGAAAGAAGCTGAACTCGGCCGCCGACCGCTTGTCGGTCTTCAGCAGAAGGCCGCCGGCGATGGTGGCGCCGGACCGCGACACGCCGGGGATCATGGCCAGGCACTGGAACAGGCCGATCAGGAAATAGATTCGCATCGGATAGGCCTCGGCGTCCAGCCAGCGGGGCTTCTTGTCCATCCGGTCCAGCAGCAGCAGGATCACCCCGCCGACGATCAGGGCGATGCACACCACCTGCGGCGTCTCGAACAGCACCGTCTTGATGAAGTCATAGGCCAGGAAACCGATCACGACAGCCGGCGCGAAGGCGACCAAAAGCCCGATCAGGAACCGGCGCGCCTCGGCGTCGAAGGGCCAGCGCGTCGCCAAGGTCCACAGCTTTTTGAAATAGACGCTGACGATGGCCAGCAGGGCGCCCAACTGGATCACGATCTCGAACGTCTTGCCCGCGCTCTCGAAGCCCATGAAGTGGCCCAGCAGCAGCATATGGCCAGTGGACGAGACCGGAATGAACTCGGTGAGCCCCTCGACCAGACCCAGAATAATGGCGGCAAGCCAGTCCGACATGAGACCCTCGAAAACCAATGCGCCCGGAACGCGCCGCGCCCGGATGCCTTCCCCCTAGAGCATGATCGTTTCTGACGGAACGACCCGTTTGGGCCAGCGGTTGGCTTTCAGCCACGATTGCGCGAGAAGAAGCCGACAATGACGACGCCCGCCCCCGCCCCCGCCTCGCTCGACGACGCCCATCTGGCCACGCGCCGCATCACCCGCCTGTCGGTCGGGGTCGCGGTGGTGCTGATCGCGATGAAGGCCTTTGCGCTGGGCGCCTCAGGCTCAGTCTCCATCCTGGCGACCCTGGCGGATTCGGTTCTGGATCTGGCGGCGTCCCTGACCACCTTCTTCGCGGTGCGCTGGGCCGCCGCGCCGGCTGACGAGGACCATCGCTATGGCCATGGCAAGGGCGAGGCCCTGTCCGCCCTGGTCCAGGCCGGGCTGGTTTTCGCCTCGGCCATCTTCATCGCCTGGGAGGGGGTGCAGCGCATCTTCGACCCCCGTCCCGTGACCTCCGGCGTCTGGGCTACGGGCGTCATGGTTGCGGCCATCGCCATCACCGCCTGGCTGGTGTGGATGCAGACCCAGACGCTGAAGAAGACCGGCTCCCTCGCCGTCGCCGGCGACCGCGCCCATTACGCCGCCGACCTCGCCGCCAACGTCGTGGTGCTGATCGGGGTGATCTCGGGCGCCTTCCTCGGCGCGCCGGGACTGGATGCAGCGGCCGGCATCGTCGTCGCCGTCTGGCTGTTCTGGGGCGCGACCGGCATGCTGAAGGCCGCCGCCGACCACCTGCTGGACCGCGCCGTGCCCGAGGCCGACCGCGCCGCCATCACCAAGGCCGTCCTGGCCGACCTCCAGGTCTTCGGCGTGCACCAGCTGCGCACGCGCATGTCTGGTCAGGTGATGATGATCCAGATGCATGTCGACCTGGACGCGCACCAGACGCTGGACGCCGCACACGCCATCGTCGTCGCCGCCGAAAACCGGGTGCTGGCCCAGTATCCCTCCGCCGACATCCTGATCCACGCCGACCCGCGCGGCCACGCCCGTCCGCAGCCCGCGATCCCGGCCGCCGCACCCGCCGAGCCGCAAGCCGCCCCCGCCCCGACCGGCCCCGCGCCCAAGGGCCCATGGTCCTGACCTTGCGTCCAATTTCAATGCAGTAAACGCGCATTAACGGGTCCGGGCGCATCAACCGCAGATGGCCGACCCTTGCGTTCTCTTCCACTTCGCCTTCCAGCCCGCCTCGCGCGCCGCGCGACTGGCGCTGGGAGAGGCGCGGATCGAATGGACCGACACCCTGGTCCGTCCGTGGGAGGACGATTGCCCGGTCAATGACTTCAATCCGTCCGGCCTGCCCCCTGTGATCCAGACGATGGATCGCGGCCGTCCGCTGGTGCTGTGCGAACTGCCCGCCATCCTGGGCTGGATCGAGGATCAGCAGAAGGGGCCGCTGCTGCTGCCCGCCGACCTCGCCGAACGCGCCGAGGCGCGCCGCCTGACCGGCTGGTTCGAGCGCCGCTTCATGGACGAGGTCGACGCCGTCCTGCTGCACGAGCGGATGGAGAAACCCCTGCTCAAGCTCGGCCCGCCCGAGGCCCGCGCCCTGCGCGACGGCCGCGACGCCCTGAAATCCCATCTCGCCATGCTCGAAGACCTGGTCGCCGCGCGCGACTGGCTGGCCGGCCGACGCCTGTCCCAAGCCGATCTGATCGCCGCCGCCCACCTGTCGGTGCTGGACTATTTCGGCGAGATCCAGTGGAAGACCTGGCCAGGCCTAAAGACCTGGTACTCCAAGCTCAAATCCCGCCCCTGCTTCCGCCCTCTGCTCGCCGACCGCTTCGTCGGCGTGCCGCCATCGGCCTGGTACGCGGATTTGGACTTCTAGGCGCCCCTAAAGCGCTTCCGCCCCCAGCCGCGCGATCCACAGCTTCGCCCGGCTGACCAGTTCGTCCTTGCGCCGCAGGTCCGAGATGTCCTCCGGCAGTCGGTCCAGCTGTTCGAACCGAAAGTCCTCGGGCGCATGCGCCTGCCACGCCGCCTCAAGCGACCGATAGGGACTGCCGCCGTGGCGCAGCGCGAACCAAAGGCCGTTCTGTTCGGTGTCGATATGGCGGCTCTTGCCGACCCAGACCTGTCCCGTCGCGCTGCAGATCACGGCGAAGACCCCGGCGATGGTCGGCCGCTCCTTGTATTCCGCGATCTTCAGCTTGCGACTTGCCGGCGTCATGGCCTTCTCCTATTTATCCGGGTATAAACATGACGGATAATTTCATCCGGGTAAATACATGAGCGACGAAGATCGTGATCTGGTCCTGTTCGACGGCCCGCGACGCATCGCAAGAGGCTCGGACGCCGCCGTGGCGGCCGCCTTTCGCAAAACCCTGGCGGCCTCGCCTCAAGCCGCGCTGCGCGTGTTCGATCTGGCGACCGGTCGGCCGGTCGATCTGGATCTTCGGGAACAAGAACCGGCTCCGGCTCCAAAGCGCGGCCGTCCGCGTCTGGGCGTCGCCGCGCGCGAGGTCACGCTTTTGCCTCGCCACTGGGACTGGCTGGCGACCCAGCCGGGCGGCGCCTCGGCCGCCCTGCGCCGTCTGGTGGAACAGGCCCGCAAGACCGGCGCCGACAACGATGCACGCCGCCGTCGCGCCGACGCCGCCTACGGCTTCATGGTCGAGATGGCCGGCGACGCCCCCGACTTCGAAGAGGCCAGCCGCGCCCTGTTCGCCAGCGACCGCGATCGTCTGACCGCCCTGATCGCCCCCTGGCCCACTGACATTCGGGCCCAGCTTCTTGAACTGTTCGACGGCGCATGACCGTCTCCTCCCCACTTGTGGGGAGGAGGACCGCGAAGCGGTGGAGGGGCTTTTGAAATCCCACAGACGTCGGTGATGCGCTGAAGAACCCCTCCGTCACGGCGCGAAGACGCGCCGCGCCACCTCCCCGCTCCGCACGGAGGAGACTTCATGCTATCCCCCGCCCGTGTCCGACCGCCTGAAAACCTTCATCCGCCAGCGCGCGGCCGAGCTCGGCTTCGATGTCTGCCGGTTCGCCTCGGCGGCCGACGCCTGGCCGGCGGGCGAGCGACTGCGGCGTTTCGTGGACGAGGGTCGGCATGGCGACATGGAATGGATGGAAACGACGCTGGACCGCCGCCAGCACCCGACCGCCATGTGGGAGGAGGCCAAGACCGCCATCGTCCTGGGCATGAACTACGGCCCTGAGCAGAACCCGCTGGATCAGCTGGCCGACGGCTCGGCCGGATACATCTCGGTCTATGCGCGTGGCGACGACTATCACGAGGTCATCAAGGGCCGGCTGAAACAGCTGGCCGGCCAGATCGCGGCCCGCAACGGCGCCGACATCAAGGTCTTCGTCGACACCGCCCCCCTGATGGAGAAACCCCTGGCCCAGCGCGCCGGCCTGGGCTGGCAGGGCAAGCACACCAATCTGCTCAGCCGCAACCATGGCAACTGGCTGTTTCTGGGCACCATCCTGACCGCCGCCGAGATCGAGCCGGACGCGGCCGAGACCGAACGTTGCGGCCGGTGCACCGCCTGTCTCGACGCCTGTCCGACCAAGGCCTTCCCCGCCCCGTTCCAGCTCGACGCCCGGCGCTGCCTGTCCTACCTGACCATCGAGTTCGCCGGTCCCTGGCCAATCGAGTTCCGCACCCTGACCGGATCGCGCATCTATGGCTGCGACGACTGTCTGGCGGTCTGCCCGTGGAACAAGTTCGCCCAGGAAGCCCGCGAAATCCGGCTGGCGCCCCGCCCGGCTTTTCAAAGCCCACGCCTGCATGACCTGCTGACGCTGGACGACGCCGCCTTCCGCGCCCTGTTCACCAAGAGCCCGGTCAAGCGGATCGGCCGCGACCGCTTCCTGCGAAACGTCCTCTACGCCGTCGGCAACTCGGCCGACGTGACCCTGATCGCCCCCACGAAAGCCCTTCTGGCCGACCCCTCGCCCCTGGTGCGCGGCGCCGCCGTCTGGGCCCTGTCACAATTGACGCCGCCCGACGAGTTCGCGGCCCTGGCCAAGGCGACGACCGAGACCGATCCTCAGGTTCTGAGCGAATGGCGACGCGCTTAAGGTCTCCTCTCGTTTCGCAGGGAGGAGATGAGTTGCGTAAGGGTCACCCCATCGCCGTGCCGACGCCCGATCCGCCGCCTGGCACCTTGGCCACGTCGAGCAGCTTCAGGCGGAAGATCAGCACCGAGTTGGCGGGGATCTTGGGATTGCCCTGCTCGCCATAACCCAGCTCGGGCGGGACATAGAGCAGCCATTCGTCGCCGACGCGCATCTTCTGCAAGGCTTCGGTCCAACCCTTGACCACTTCCTCAGGCGTGAACACCGCAGGCGCCCCGCGCGCGAAGGAGCTGTCGAACACGCTGTTGTCGACCAGCTTGCCCTCGTAATCGACCTTGACCAGGTCGTTGCGGTCCGGGCTGACGCCGCCGGCCGGTCCCGCCTGAACCACCTTGTATTGCAGGCCGCTGGGCAGGGTCTGAACGCCCTCTTCCGTAGCGTTCTTGGCCATGAAGGCGGCCGCCTCGGCCTTGCTCGCGTTCGGATCGACCGGCTCGGCCTGGCCGCAGCCCGACAGCAAGAAGGCCGCGACGATTGCCGCCCTACCCCATCCGAAGTTCATAGCCGCGTTCCTTCAAGGCCTCGCCGATCTCGTCGGCGTGGGCGCTATCGCGCGTTTCGACCATGATGTCGAACTCGGCGCCCTTGGCCGGCACGTCCAGCGCCAGACGGTTGTGGACCACGTCGATGATGTTGCCGCCCAGTCCCCCGATCACCGCCGCCATGGCCGACAACATGCCGGGCCGGTCGTCGCCCAGGATGCGATAGACGATCAATCTGCGCTCACGGACCATTTCGCGGTTCAGGACGACCGCCAGCATCCGCGCATCGATGTTTCCGCCGCACAGCTCCAGCCCGACCTTCATCCCCTTGAACCGCTCGGGATAGGCCAGCAGCGCCGCCAGACCGCCGGCGCCCGCGCCCTCGGCCACCGTCTTCTCATAGGTGACATAGGTGGCGACGGCCCGTTCGAAATGCGGCTCCTCGCAGACGAAGACCTCATCCACCAGCGGGTCGGCCAGGGCGAAGGGAATGTCGCCAACCGCCTTGATGGCGATCCCCTCGGCGATGGTTTGCCCGGTGCAGACCGGCGGCTTGCCCGCCCGTTTGGCGGTGAAGGAAGGATAGCGCGCGGCCTCGACGCCGAAGACCTTGATGTCCGGCTTCATCGCCTTGGCCGCAATGGCGCAGCCCGCAATCAGCCCGCCGCCGCCGATGGGGATGATCAGGGCCTCGACCTCGGGCGCATCCTCCAGAAGCTCGATGGCGCAGACGCCCTGGCCCGCCACGATGCCTTCGTCGTCAAAGGCCGAGACGAAGACATAGCCTTTCTCGGCCTCCAGCCTTTTGGCCGCCTCGGTCGAGCCGGTGAAGTCCAGGCCCTCGATCACCACGGTCGCCCCGTGCGACCGCGTGCCGTTGATCTTGGCGAAGGGCGTGCCCTGCGGCATCACGATAGTGACGGGCACGCCCAGCCGGCCGCCGTGATAGGCCAGGGCCTGGGCGTGGTTGCCTGCGCTGGCGGCCACCACGCCGCGCTTCATCTCGTCGGGGCTAAGCATCAGCAACCGGTTCAGGGCGCCGCGCTCCTTGAAGCTGCCGGTGAATTGAAGATTGTCGAACTTCACCCAGACCTCGGCTCCCGTCAGCTGCGACAGCTTTCTGGAATAGCGGGTCGGGGTGCGGTCGACCGCGCCGGCGATCCGGGTGCGCGCGGCTTGGATATCGGCGAAGGTGACGGTCATGCGGGGCGTTTCCGAGCTGTCGCGCCTCGACGACTGGGCGCGTTGTCGGGCCTGTTTGGCGCGTTGTCGGGTCCGGGTCCAGAGGGGGAATCTTGAGCGTGGAAGTCGCCCGGCCTGTCGTGCGATAGTGGGGAACGTCGTCCCCCACGACCCCGAAATCCCGGAGGAAGCCCCATGTCGATCCGTTCGTTCGCCGCCCCTGGCCTGGCTCTCGCCCTGACCGCCGCAGCCCTCTCCGCCTGTGCGCCGACCGCCGGCGGCGGCCTGCCGAACGGGGGTCCGGCCGCGTTCAACGAGGCCGATTTCGGCTGGTCCCAAATGCCCGGTCGCAACAGCATCCAGGGCCAGATCGCCTTCGCCCGGGACGGCAAGGCCTTTGATTGCGTCGCCAGCGTCGGCCTGACGCCGGACACGCCCTATACGCGCGCGCGCATTCGCACCCTGTACGGCTCGACCCAGCGCGCGGCCGTGCCTGCCGCCGTCGTCCGCGCCCGGACCGTCGCCGACGCCAACGCCGACTATCGCAACTATGTCCGCTCTGAACGGTGCGAGAACGGCCGCTTCCGCTTCGACGCCCTGCCCGACGGCGGCTGGTTCCTGATCGTGCCAGTCACCTCGGGCGATGCGCCCCTGGTGCTGATGCAGTCGGTGCAGACGCGCGGCGGCCGGGTCATCTCCGTCACCCTGTGACCCGCACTCCCCTTCTCACGAAGATGCGACCCCGGTAACGCGGATCGCCATCTTCTGACCACGAGCGCCCCGGACTGATCGCTGCTTCTGTGCGAGAGTTCGGGGAGCTTTTTTCTTGTCCCAACACAATATCATAGGATCCGAGGCCTTTACGCGAGGGCCGTCGGTCATCATCCGCAAATACAAGGCGGGCGGCATGCGGCGTCGCCGGTCCAAGACCATCGCCACCTTCATCGCTGGCGCGGGCGCCATGCTGGTGGTGGGCGCCGTCGCCGTCGCGGCCGTTTATGGCCCCGCCCTGGCGGGCGGCTGACATTGCGGGCTGGCCGTCAGGCCAGCCACACCATCATGCGGGTATCGGCCTCGGCCCGACGCGCCCGGCTCCACGCCCGGCGCGTCTCTCCGGTGTAGAGAAAGCCCGCCTTTTCCAGCACGCGGCCAGAGGCCGGATTGTCGGCGAAATGCCCGGCGACCAGCGCCCGGCGCTTCCACTTGCGGCTGGCCCAGACCAGGGCGGCGTCCAGCGCCTCGGTGGCGAAGCCCCGGCCCCAGTATTCGCGCCCGATCCAGTAGCCGGTTTCCGGCACCCGGTCTTCGCCCTCGAACAGGCCGATGACGCCGATGGGCCCCACGTCCTCATGGTCGATGACGAAGGTGTTGGCTCGTCTTGGGTCCTGCGAGGCGACCTGCAGCACGAAGTCGTCGGCATCGCGCATCTGAAACGGATGCGGCATCCGCCTGGTCATGCGCGCGATGTCCAGGTCGTTGGCCAGGGCGGCGATGCGCGGCGCATCCTGGGGCGCGGGCGCGCGCAGGATCAGGCGCCGCGTCTCGACGACAGGAGAGGTTTCGATGACGCACATGGGCGTTGCCTCGGATTGTCGACCATCTCCTTGAAGGGCTCGGACGGTCCTCGAGGCGGGGAAACGCAAACGGGGAGCCTGGTGATCCAGACTCCCCGCGGATTATCATCCCTGGTCCGGATCGGCTGCTGGCAGGAGCAACGCGATCCGGGAAGGTCCAGACTGCGTTACTCGGCGGCCATCGCCTGAGCGGCGTCGTCATTGGCCGCGAGGATCGACACGTAACAACGGCCGCCACGTTTGGTGGTGAATTTCACAGCGCCGTTCGTCAGGGCGAACAGGGTGTGGTCGCGGCCCATGCCCATGTTCTCACCGGCGTGGAAGGTGGTGCCGCGTTGGCGCACGATGATGTTGCCGGCCAGCACGCGCTCGCCGCCATACTTCTTCACGCCAAGGCGCTTCGACTCGGAGTCGCGACCGTTACGCGACGAACCACCGGATTTCTTGTGAGCCATCTTGCCGCTCCGTACTTTCTTGGTGCGCTACCGGCCTTTCGGCCTACTTGAGCGCGTCCGTAACTTAGGTCTGGCGCCGAGGCGCCGGTGAATGTCTTAGGCTTCGTCGCCGGCGGCTTCAGCCTTGGGCGCAGCCTTCTTCTTGACCGGGGCCTTCTTGCCAGAGTCTTGGGTGGGAGCCGAGCTCTCGACCACGACGCCCTTGACCTCGGCGCCGTCCACGTCGGTCACGACCGTCTCGGTCGAACCCAGCGAGGACGTTGCGTCACGAGCGGCCAGGTTGCGAGCGCGCAGGTTGATCTCGGCCTTGGTGGTCAGATCGACCTTGCCCTCCCACTTGGCGGTCTCGCCGGCGCCTTCGATGCCGGTGATGCGCAGGACCGATTCCATCTGGCGATGGCCGTTCGTGCGGCGATAGCCCTGGCGACGGGTCTTCTTGAAGATCTTGATCTTCTCACCCTTGCGGGTCTCGACCAGGGTCGCGCCGACGAAGGCGCCGTCGATCAGGGGGGCGCCCAGGGTCACGCCCTTGTCGCCGCCCAGCATCAGGACGCTGTCGAACTTCAGCTCAGCGCCGGCGTCGCCGTCGAGCTTTTCGACGACGATGGTGTCGCCCGGTTGGACCCGGTACTGCTTGCCGCCGGTCTTGATCACCGCGTACATGTTGAAGCCTCAGCGCAAACGCAAAAAAAGATACGCCCCCGGAGAGGGCCCCGGCGGCGAAGAGCGGCGACATATACGGAAGGGTGTCGGAGAGTCAACGCCGAACCGGGCGGAAATTCAGCCCCGGACGGATTATCCCCGCTGTCGCCGCGCTGGAACTCAGTCGAGGGCGCAGATGTCCGGCAGGCCCCTCAGCGTGCCGGCGTGGTCCAGGCCATAACCGACCAGGAAGCGGTTCGGCGCCTCCCAGCCGACGAAGTCCGGCTCGGGCGCGCGGGGCTTGGGCCAGGGCTTCCTGGCGAAGACGCAGGTCAGGACTTCGGACGCGCCGGCGTCCTTGGCGATACGCACCGCTTCGGCCAGCGACAGGCCGGTGTCGAACACGTCGTCCAGTATAAGGACGCGGCGGCCCGCGATCGGGCGCTGGAACGGCGCATAGACGTCGATCCGGCCCCGGCTGGTCTGCTCGTCGCCGTAGGAGGCCAGCCACAGGGCGTCGAAACGGACGTTGCGGCCGACGCGCGACAGGGCGCGGGTCAGGTCGGCGGCGAACCACAGGCCGCCGGTCAGCAGCACGGCGGCGACCGTATCGTCGTCGATGACGGGCGCGATGCGCTGGGCCAGGTCGGCGACGATGCGCGCCACCTCGGCCTCGGACAGAAGAACGGTCGGCGTCGGGGAGGGATCAGCCATGATGCGAGGCCGATACCGCCTCACCATGCCCCTTGTCCACAGCCCCGACCGGCCGCGCGTCGATCGGCGCGGCCGTGTTCGGCGCCTCGGCGCCGGGCGCCGTCGCCGAGCGCAGCCCCTGCGAGGTTTCGGCGGCGGGCTGCGCCGCGTGCGCGGGCGCGGCCTTCGCATCCTGTCCGCCGTGTTCAGCCGGGGATTTGGCAGGCGAGGGGCTGGCCGGCGCGAAATCGACGCCGATCCCGGCCCCGTGGCCGCCCGGATCGGGGATCAGGGCGGCGAAGCCCTGGACCTTGCCCGGCAGGACCGGCGCCGCGTCGATCTTTACGATCTTGAACCCGACTTCGGCGCCGGCGGCGTCCAGCAGGGCCACGCGAATCGGCGGCGAGACGATCTCGACGTCGCGCACATTGCGGATAGCGCCGGACACCACGACCATGCCGGGGTGGTTCGGCGCAGCCTTGGCCGTCAACGCTTCGAAGTCCAACCCGACCGGATTGACCGGCGCGCCGAAGAATTTGTAGGCCGAAGCGGCCCGGGGGAAGGCCTGAACGATCTCGACGCGGAACAGGAAGGCCGAAACGATCAGGCCGATGAAGACGCTGGCCAGACCGGCCCAGATCACGCCCTGGGTGGCGGCGCGGCGCAGCTTCTTCTGGCGATCGGCGCGGGCGCGGAAGGCGCGAGGCAGCTCCGGCGCCGGCGTTTCGGCCAGGCTGGCGGCGGTTGGCGCGGGATCGGGTTCGGGCGGGGTTGCAGGCGTGGCGGCGGCGACCGCCGGGTCGGGCGTCAGCGTCAATTCCAGCGGCTCGTCGGGCGTCGCGCGCCAGACTTCGCCGCACGATTGGCAGCGCACCTTGCGACCTTCGGGGCCTATGGCTTCGTCACGAATGAAATAGCTGGTGGCGCAGGCGGGGCAGGTCAGTATCATGTGGCTGACTGCGAGGCTGTCGCCCCCTCCCGTAAGGCGCGACGCCGCGCCCTGTTCCTGAAACACATACCATGCCGTCCTCGCCCGCCGAACCCGCCGCTATGACCGAGACCGTTCGCCTGTCTGGCGTCAGCTTCGGCTATGTCGGCGCGCCCGACGTGCTGCGGGACGTTAACCTCATTTTGCCGCGCGGCTCTTTCCACTTTCTTACCGGGCCGTCCGGGGCCGGTAAGTCCTCGTTGCTGCGTCTGCTGACGCTGGCGGACCAACCCCGAACGGGAACCCTCCGCCTGTTCGGATCGGATGTCACGCGCATCGATCGTCGCGACATCCCGGCCTTTCGGCGGCGGATGGGCGTGGTGTTCCAGGATTTCCGCCTGCTGGATCATCTGTCGGCCTTCGACAATGTCGCCCTGCCCCTGCGCCTAGCGGGCGGATCCGAGGCCGGGTACGCCGACGACGTGCGCGAGATGCTGAAATGGGTGGGCCTGGGTCGCCGGATGGAGGCCCGTCCGCCCGCCCTGTCCGGCGGCGAGAAGCAGCGGTTGGCCATCGCCCGCGCCGTCATCACCCGCCCCGGCCTGATCGTGGCCGACGAACCGACCGGCAGCGTGGACGCCGTCATGGCCGACAAGCTGCTGCGGCTGTTCCAGTCGCTGAACAAACTGGGCGCCACCGTCCTGATCGCCAGCCATGACGAGGCCCTGGCCCAGCGGTCGGGCGCGCGCGTCTTGAGGCTGGAGGCCGGACGGCTCAGCGAACCCTCGCGGGCCGCCGCATGATTCGTCTGTCCGATTTTAGTTTCTCCAGCCGCCGGCCCGGCCTGCTGCCGCCCGCCGCGGCCGGCGAGCCGTGGCTGATGACCGTCATCGCCGTCCTGTGCTTTTTGGCCTGCCTCGCCGGCGTCGCCGCCTCCGCCGCCGACCGCGCCGCGCATGGCTGGGCCCGACAGCTGGGCGCGGAGGCCACCGTCCAGGTCCGTCCCCGCGTCGGCGAAACCGGCGACACCGCCGCCGCGCGCGCGGCCGAGACCCTGTCCGGCGTCGATGGGGTGGAGGAGGCCGCCGCCCTGAGCCGCAAGGCGGCCGAGGATCTGCTGCGCCCCTGGCTGGGCGACGCGGTCCTGCCCGATCTTCCCCTGCCCCATCTGGTGACCGTGCGGCTGAACCGCGACGCCCCCGCCAGCGCCGTCACCCTGAGCCGCGCCCTGGCCGAGGCCGGGCTGGACGCCACGGTGGACGATCACAGCCTGTGGCGCGGCGAGGTCGAGCGGTCCGCCGGCATGATCACCGTCCTGGCCGGCGCCGCCTTCCTGGCCGTCGCCTTCGCTGCGGCCGCCGCCATCGCCTATGCGACCCGGGCAGGCCTGGCGGCCGGTCAGGGCGTGATAGAGACCCTGAGCCTGAACGGCGCGACCGACGGCGCCATCGCCTGGCTGTTCCAGCGGCGGTTCGGCCTGATGGCGGCCGGCGCGGGCGCGATCGGCGCCGGGCTGGCGGCGGTCCTTCTGATCCTTCTGCGCTTCATCGGCGGATCGGGCGGCCTGACGGCGGCCCTGCCGATCAGTTGGAGCGACCTGGCGTTGCTCTCGCCTTGCCCGCTGCTCGCGGCTACGGTTGCGGTTCTCGCGGCGAGATTCGCCGCCATGCGAATGCTGGCTTCAGGACGGCCGACAGAAGGAGGGGGCGCATGAGACTGTTGAGCGTCATCTTCATCGCCGGTCTGATCTGGCTGGTCGGCCTGTTCGCCTTCGCCCACCGGGTGCGCGAGCTGACGCCGGCCGACGACCCCGCCCGCGCCGACGCCATCGTGGCCTTGACCGGCCCCTCGTCCGAACGGGTCAACACCGCCATCCGCCTGTTGGAACAGGGCAAGGGTGAGCGGGTGCTGATCTCCGGCGTCAATCGCGAGGTGCGCCGTCAGGAGCTGCGCGAGCTGACGCCCGGCTCCAGCCGACTGTTCAACTGCTGCGTGGACCTTGGTTTCGAGGCAGAGGACACCGTCGGCAACGCCCAGGAGATCGCCGCCTGGAGCCGCGCCAAGGGCTATCGCAGCCTGATCGTCGTGACCTCCGACTATCATATGCCGCGTTCGCTGGTTGAAATCCGCGGCCACCTGCCGGGCGTGAAACTGACGCCCTACGCCATCTCCACCCCGTCGCTGGACAATGCGCGCTGGTGGCGGGCGGCGGTGACCGCGCGTCGGATGACGCTGGAGTATATGAAATACCTCGCCGTCCTGGGCCGTGAGGGCGTACGCCGCATCACCCGCGACCGGCCCGCCGCAGTCACGGCCGAGACCGAAACCGCCCCTGACGAAAAGGCCGCGTCCTAAGTGAACACCCTGCGTTCCCTGATCTTCACTGCCTGGCTCTATCTGTCGATGCCGATCATCGCCATCGGCCTGTCGCCGGTCCTGCTGGCGCCGCACCGCTATGTGCAGGGCGTGTGCAAGCTGTGGGCGAAGATCGTCCTGTTCGGCCTGCGCTGGATCGCGGGGGTCAAGGTCGAGGTGCGCGGGTTGGAGCACGCCCCGTCCGGCGCCGCCCTGATCGCGTCCAAACACCAGGGAATGCTGGATATCGTGGCCCTGCTGGCCGTCCTGCCCGACGCCTGTTTCGTGATGAAGAAGGAGCTGATGCCCCTGCCCTTCTTCGGCTGGTTCGCCTGGAAGGCCAGGATGATCGCCGTGGATCGCGCGGGTCACGCCAAGGCGCTGAAGGACATGACGCGACAGGCGCGCGACCGCCTGTCCGAAGGCCGCCAGATCGTCATCTTCCCCGAGGGCACGCGCAACGATCCGGGCGTGCCGGGCGACTACAAGCCTGGCGTCGCCGCCATCTATCGCGATCTGGAAGGCCCCTGCTGGCCCGTCGCCACCAACTCCGGCGTCCACTGGCCGGCGCACGGCTTCCGTCGTTATCCCGGCACGGTCGTTTTCGAATTCCTTGAGCCGATCCCGGCCCAGCTGAAGCGCGGCGCGATGATGGCGTTGCTGGAAAGTCGCATAGAGACGGCGTCGTTGGCGCTGCTGGAGCCAAAGGTCCAGCTTGCGCATTCTGAACCGGCCTGACCTCCCCGCTCGGGCGCGTTCAATGGAAATCGTCCGATGCTTCGTTCCCTTCTGCTCTCCGTCGCCTTCGCCGCTGTCGCCGGCTCCGCCCTGGCCCAGTCGCAACCCTACGAGCAGATCAGGCCCGCCCCACAGAACTGGACCGTCGATCTCGGCGCAGGCGTCCTTTATCGCAACGACTCCAACGGCGACACGGGCTCCAAGACGACGGTCGCCCCATGGGTTTCGGCCAACTATCGCGACCTGGTCTATCTGAACCCGATCGACGGCCTGGGCTGGAACGCGATCAAGACCGACGACTTCCGCGCCGGCCTGCAACTGCGCCCGCGCTTCTCGGCCGATGATATCGAAGGCCTGACGCTGGATCGTCCGGGCTTCGGCGCGGACCTGGCCGCCTACGCCTACAAGCGTCTGCCCGGCAATGTGGTGGTTGGCGGTCGGATCAGCCGTGACGTGTCCGACGTCAGCGAGGGCACCGAATACTATGCCTCCGTCGGCCATCAGCGCGTGACGCCCGTCGGCCTGCTGAACGGCTCGGTCTATGTGCGCGGCGGCGATTCCAAACTGGCCGACGCCTACTATGGCGTCAGCACGGCCGAGGCGGGCGCTAACGGCATCAGCGCCTATTCCCCCGGCGGCGGTCTGCAGGGCGCGGGTGTCAGCCTGGTCCTGCTGGTCCCGATCGGCGACAAATGGGGCGCCGGGGCCTTGCTCAACTACGAACGCCGCCTGGGCGACGTGGCCGACAGCCCCCTGTCGCAAAGCGACGACGCCGTCCGCACCGGCGTCTTCATCGCCCGCCGCTTCGGCGGTTGATATCAAGACGGCGGCTGCGAATGCGGCCGCCGCTTCTTGCCCTTTGATCAGGTGGCCGCGAACTCGCTCAACGCATCGATGACGGCGCGGTTCTGGTCTTCGGTGCCGATGGTGATGCGCAAAGCCTGGGGCAGGCCATAGCCGCCGACAGGGCGGACGATGATGCCCTTGGTGTTCAGATAGTCGTTGGCGGCGGCGGCGCGCTCGGGGCTGTCGAACAGGACCAGCACGAAGTTGCCGGCGCTGGGGAGGACGTTCAGCCCAAAGCCGCGCAGGGCCTGGGTCAAGCGCGGCTTCCAGTTCGAGATCAGATCGCGCGACGCCGTCTGGTGCGCCTCGTCCGACAGAGCGGCGGTCGCCGCTTCCAGCCCCGGCACCGAGACGTTGAACGGCAGGCGGATGCGGTCGATAGCCTCGGCGACCTTCAGCGGCGCATAGCCGAAACCGATGCGCAAACCGCCCAGACCGTGGATCTTGGAGAAGGTGCGGGTGACGACGATGTTCTCGGCGTCCTTGGCCAGCGGGAAGGCGGTTTCCCAGTCGGCCTCGGTCACATATTCCGCATAGGCCTCGTCCACGACCAGGATGATGTGGGCCGGCAGGGCGGCGTGCAGGCGGCGGATTTCCTCGCCCGTATTGTAGCTGCCGGTCGGGTTCGATGGATTGGAGACGTAGACAATCTTGGTGCGGTCATCGACCTGGGCCAGCAGCGCATCGACCTCGGCCTTGAAGTTCGGCTCGGGGGCCAGTTTGACCTGGGCTTCGCAACCCAAAGCGCTGATGCGGTAGGCGAGAAAGCCGTACTGGCCGCAGACGATGTTGTCGCCCGCCGTCAGATAGGTCTGGTTCAACAGGGCGAAGACCTCGTCCGAGCCATTCCCGAAGATCAACCGCTCGGGCTCCAGCCCGTGCAGTTCCGACACCGCGTTCCGCAGCTTGGTCGCTCGGCCGTCGGGATAGATGTGGATATTCTTGATCGCCGCCTCATAGGCCGCGCGCGCCTTTTCGCCGGCGCCCAGCATGTTCTCGTTGGAGGACAGCTTCATCGGCTCGGCGACGCCGGCGATGGACGACTTGCCACCGACATAGGGGGCGATGTCGAGGATGCCGGGCTTGGGTGCAGGGCCGTGTGGCGCGGTCGCGTCGGTCATGGAAAGCCTTGGTTTCAGAAGATGGGGGCGGCGCCGATCACGCCGCTCATTCGTCCGGGCGCGCTCTTCAGCCGCCCGTCGTCGACCTGCACATAGCCCGTCAGCATGAACAGCTTCAACCCGCCCGCCGCCGCCAGCGGATCGGCGACCAGTCCCGCGTCGCCCAGGGCGTCCACGATCTTGGTCTCGGACCAGCCGCTGTCGGTGACCCAGAAGCTGCGGTCGTCGCCCGTGGGGCCGGACATGTCTTTGGACACGACAAAGGCCTGGGGCCGGCCGCGCCGGTCGTCCGGCAGGGCGGCGACGATCTTCAGTTCGGGCCGCGCCAGCAGGCGGCCCCACCACGGCCGGTCGGGCGACAGGTCGATCACGGCGCGCGAGCCCGCCTCGGCCGCCTTCAACGCCTCGTCGGCGGACAGGGGCCGCGACCGCAAGCCATAGCGGTCGGTGGCCAGGGCCTGGGCCACGCCGCCGCAGACGACCAGCGCGGGTCCGGTCGCCACCTCGATCCGGCCCCACACCGCCTTGACCGCCGCAGCCTCATCGGCCGAGGCGCCGTCCAGCAGTTGACGCAGGGCGATGGCCGAGGCGTCGGCTCGGTCGCGCGGACCGGCGGCGACCCGCGCCCGCACCGCCTCGACCAGCGCGCGATCCAGCGCCAGCAGGGCGTCGTCGGCTTCGGGTTCGTTCAGCAGGGTCATCAGAACAGCTTGGGCGCCGGGGCCAGCGGGAAGGGGCCAAGCCAGGTGCGGCCGTCGCGGAAGACCAGCGTCAGGGGCAACTGCTCCTTACCCGTCGCCTCGGCCGCGCCCGCTGCTGCGGCGGCCCCGGCCGCGCCGATCCGGTTCACCGGCCCCTGTCGGGTCGCCATCAAACCAGCCAGGGCGGGCAGAGGCTTTTGCGCCTGAAGCTGGACCTGGCCGGTCAGACGGCCGTTCGCATCGGCTCGCAACACATCGCTGGAGAGGGTCGCGCGGCTGTCGCCGGCCTGCAGATCGCCGCGCACATTGCGGAACGTCCCGCCCGCCTTGGTCCAGGCCGAGAAGACGCCGGCCGCATCGCCGCCGGTCTTCAGCAGGCTGGCCTGGCCGATCTCGGCCTCCAGCTGCGTCGTCAGGCGGCCGTCCTGGGCGAAGCCTTCCACAGGGCCGTCCGCCCGCCCCTGCCCGTCCACCAGCCGGAACATGACATCGACGTCGTCGGTCGGCGCGGTCGAACCTTCCAGATGCGGCCGGGCGTAGAATTCGATGCGCGCAGCGCGGGCGATGGGGAAGGGTTCGGCGCCGGTCTGGGCCGTAAAGACCGGATTGACCATCTCCAGCGCCAGGTTGGGCCAGCGTTGATCGATGCCGCTGGCGCTCATGCGTATGGCGTCGCCCTTGACCGCCACCTCGCCCTTTCCGGCGCGGGTCAGCATCAGGCCTTGCGGGGCCACCACGACCCATTGGGTCGGCTGATAGGCGTTGGCCTCTGCGGTCAGTTCGGTCGCCTTGATCGCATGGCCCGACGGCGCCTGAACGACCAGGTTCGTCAAGGCCACATGGGTGCGAAACGGCCAGCCGTTGATGGTCTTGTCAGCGAAGCGGATGTCCCAGCCGTCCTGGCGCAGGGTCTGGACTTGGGCCTCAAGCCGCGTATCGATCTGGCGCGCCAGGAAGATCCACCATCCGGTCCAGGCCGCCAGCGCGATCAGCACCAGGATGAAGGG
Source organism: Brevundimonas vesicularis (assembly GCF_014204545.1). Classification (GTDB taxonomy): domain Bacteria; phylum Pseudomonadota; class Alphaproteobacteria; order Caulobacterales; family Caulobacteraceae; genus Brevundimonas; species Brevundimonas vesicularis_B. The sequence goes on along the minus strand of NZ_JACHLJ010000004.1, from coordinate 92,964 downwards.
CGCATACAGGCCCTTGCGGCTGTGTCGCTTGGTTGTGGAGGCGTCGGTCATGCCGGACCTATAGCGCGCCGCACCTGGCGCTTCTAGGCGGTCAGGTCGGCCAGCACCGCCTGCGCGGCCCGACGCGCATCGTCCGGCGCCAGGCCCAGCAGAAGCCCCCGCTGACCGCCGTTGATCAGGATCTGATCGAACAGGATGGCGGTTTCGTCCATCGCGGTGGGGACGGCCTTTCGCTGGCCGAACGGGCTGACCCCGCCGACCTTGTAGCCTGTCAGCCGTTCGGCGTCGGCCGGCTTCATCATCTGGCCCGACTTGGCTCCCAGCACCGCCGCCAGCTTCTTCATGCTGACCTCGCAGTCGGACGGCACGATGACGCAGGCCGGAGCCCCGTCGACCAGGACCATCAGCGTCTTGAACACCTGTTCCGGCGCCACGCCCAGCGCCTCGGCGGCCTGCAATCCCACGCGCGGCGCGTCGGGATCATAGTCATAGGGAAACAGAGCGAAGGCGACGCCGGCCTTGGTCAGGGCGACGGTGGCGGGCGTGGTTTTCGACATTCTAAGTCGTCTCGGGGTTCAGGAAACTGCGGGTCAGTTCGACCGCATCGGCCAGACCCATGCGCTGGACCTCGGTCCCGGGCGGCAGGCTGGCGAACAGGCGGGTGGGAGTGGCGGCGTCCAGCATCAGGAACACCCCCTTGTCGTCGCCGCGCCGGATCAGCCGGCCAAAGGCCTGGGCGATGCGGGCGCGGGCCAGGGCGTCGTCATACCCCTTGCCGCCCAGCCGTGCGCGCCGCGCCTTGTGCAGCAGGTCCGGACGCGGCCACGGCACGCGGTCGAAAGCGAGCACCCGTAGCGACCGTCCCGGCACGTCCACCCCGTCGCGCACGGCGTCGGTGCCCAAGAGGCAGGAATTCTCCTCGACCCGGAACATGTCCACCAGCGCCCCGACCTCCAGGGGATCGACATGCTGGGCATACAGAGGCACGCCCGACTTCGCCAGATCGGGCCCCAGCCGCTCATAGACCTCTTTCAATCGGCGAATGGCGGTGAACAGGCCCAGACCCCCGCCGCCCGCCGCGAGGAACAGTTCGCGCATCGCCGCCGCCGTCTGGCGCGGATCGTCCTTGACCAAGTCGTTGACGACGATGACACGGCTGTTGGCCGCATAGTCGAACGGGCTTTCGACCTTCAGAGTGCGGGGCGGCTCAATAAGTCTCGCCGAGCCGGTCCGCATCCGCGCCAGGTCGAACGGGTCTTCCTGTAAGGGATCGGACAGGGTGGCGGAGGTCACCAGCACCCCGTGCGACGGCACGATCACGGCGGCCTCCAGCGGAACCGTCGGGTCGATCCAGTGGCGACGCAGGGCCACGTCGTGGATGCGGCCGAACGCGGTTTCGGCCGACAGCCAATCGACGAAGTCGGGATCGGGCTGATCGCCCCCATCCTCCAACGCCGCCAGCATCGACCGCCAGCCCGGCAGGGTCATGCGCGCGCGCCGGTCCAGCCCGCGCAGCGCCCCCTCGATCCGCGAGCGCTGCGACCCATCCAGTTCGGCCGCCTCGTCATCGAGGATGTCCTCCAGATGTCGCGACAGGGCCAGCAGCGGCGCCTCGATGGCGGCCAGGGCCTGGGCCGCCGCACGCGCCGTTTCGGCGACGGGATCGGTCACCGGCTTCAGCGCGCACTCCATGCCGAACTCGGGCCCGCCATAGGTGTTGGTCTCGGCGGTGCGCGCCCGAAGCTGGTCCAGGGCGGCGGCCAGGAAGGCTTCGATCGGGCCGATCGGATTGACCTCGCCCGAGGCCGGCGCGACGCGGCCCGACACGCCTTCCCCCGGCAGTGCGGCCGAGGCGCGGATGGCGTCCTGCAGCGCCTTCATCGCCGCCTCATTGTCGTTGACCATGTCGCCCAGCCGCTGCTCTAGCCCGCGACCGCGACGCCCCCGCCCCTCAGGCCCCCGGATCCAGCGGCGCAGTTCGGCCGCCTCCTGGCCCGACAGACAGGCGGAAAAGGCGCTGTCGGCGGCGTCGAACAGGTGGTGGCCCTCGTCGAAAACGATCCGCTTCAGCGCCGCCGTCTCACCGTCCTGCTTCTGGCCGCGCGCCGAGCGCGCCCCGTCGAACGCCGCCTGGGTCAGGACCAGGGCGTGGTTGGCGATGACCAGATCCGCGCGGCGGCTGGCGCGGATCGTCTTTTCGACGAAACAGGTGCGGTAGTGCGGGCAGGCGGCGTGGACACACTCGCCGCGCCGATCCACCAGATTGGCCGCCGCCGCCGCATGGGCCGCCGGCATGGCGAACAGGCCGGGCAGCCAGCCAGGAAAGTCCCCGCCCGTCATGTCGCCATCGCGCGTGTGCAGCGCCCAACGCCCGGCCAGCGCCAGGCCGATCAGGTCGCCATTCCCCAGCTGGGCCGCCTGCACCATGTCCTGCAGGTTCAGGACGCACAGATAGTTCTCGCGCCCCTTGCGGATCACCGCCTTCTTCCTGCGCTCGGCCGGATCGGGCCACAGCGAATGGCTTTCGCGGTCGATCTGGCGTTGCAGCGCGCGGGTATAGGTCGAGATCCAGGCCGCTCCCTGGTTCCGCTCGGCCCACAGGGAGGCGGGCGCCAGATAGCCCAGGGTCTTGCCGGTGCCGGTTCCCGCCTCGGCCAGCAGCATGCGGGGCCGCCCCTCTTCGTTCCTCGGCGAAAAGGCGAAGGCGGCTTCGGCGGCGTAGTCCGATTGGGTCGGCCGCGTCTCGTCCAGACCCGAGGCCTGAAGCAGTTTCTCCAGCCGGATGCGCGCGCTCTCGCTGTCGACCGGCGCCGATCCCGCCTCGCCGCGCGGCGCCTCGTCCTCCCATTCGGTCAGCCGCGACCAGACATCCAACCCCGACCCGCGATGCTGGCGCGCCCGTACGCCGCCGGCCTCCAGCGCCTGAACCACCCGCTCGCCCCAGGCCCAGCCCGCCCGCTGCATCGTCAGCGCCAGAACATAGGCCGCCTCGCGCTCCGGGTAGGCCGGATCGACCAGTTCGCGCAGCAGCAGCCCCGCCGCCTCACGCAGGGCCGCCGCCTGTTCTTCCGCCGATTTCGGCTCGGCCAGACCCAGCGACAGCGCCAGCCCCGTCGGCGACGGCGCACAGAAGCGCGCCGGCCGCACGAAGGCGTACAGTTCCAGCACGTCCATCAGGTCCGGCGAGCGCGGCGGCGGCGTCAGCCCCAGCCGCCGCGCCGTCAACGACGCGTGCGCTGCCATTACCGGCCCGGTGCTGAAGAACCCCTCGGCCGCCCCGCGTCCGATCTTCCTGGCCCCCGCCTCGTCGCACACCGCCCCTGCGCCCGGCGGCGTGGCGAGCGCCGGCGGCAAGTCCGCCCACGGCTGGGCGCCGGTCGGGCGGGTTTCGGAAATGACGGATTCGTCGGACACGTCCGATAGATAGCGAGCCTGGGGCTGAAACGGAACGGGAACATGCTATATCCCGTCCGTGACGACCGCCGCCGCTCCCGCAACGCTTCCACCCCTGTTCGCCGACTGGTTCGCGTCGCGCGGCTGGGCGCCCCGGCGGCATCAGCTGGAGATGGTCGCAGCGGGGCAGGCCGGCAGCCACGCCCTGCTGGTCGCGCCGACCGGCGGGGGCAAGACGCTGGCGGGGTTTCTGCCCAGCCTGATCGACCTGGCCGAGCGCGGACCGAAGCCGGCGACCGGGCCGGGGTCGGGGGTGCATACGCTTTATCTGTCGCCGCTGAAGGCCCTCACGACAGACGTCGAGCGCAATCTGATGACCCCGATCCGCGAGATCGGGCTGAACATACATGTCGAGACGCGCACCGGCGACACCAAACAGTCCAAACGCCAACGACAGCGCGACTTCCCGCCCGACATCCTGCTGACCACGCCCGAGCAGTTGGCCCTGTTTTGCGCCTGGGAAGGCGCACGGTCCTATTTCGCCGATCTGCAATGCGTGGTGCTGGACGAGGTGCACGCGATCTGGAGCGGCAAGCGCGGGGACCTGCTGTCCCTAGGTCTGGGGCGGTTGCAGAGCTGCGCACCCGAAATGCGCCGGGTAGGGCTGAGCGCGACTATCGAGGATCCCGATCTGATCCGGGGATGGCTCAGTCCCTCGCCCGGCGTCGCCGATGTGGCCCTCGTCAAAGGCGACCCCGGCGCGCCGGCGGTCATCGACGTGCTGATCTCCGAGGGCAAGGTTCCCTGGGCAGGCCACACGGGACAGCACGCGATCCCAGAGGTCTATGCCGCCATCCAGCGTTCGACCCTGGCGCTGATCTTCGTCAACACCCGCTGGCAGTCGGAGTTCGTGTTCCAGCAGCTGTGGGCCATCAACGACGAGAACCTCCCCATCGGCCTGCACCACGGCTCGCTGGCGGCCGAGCAGCGGCGCAAGATCGAGGCGGCCATGGCGCGCGGCGACCTCAGGGCCGTGGTCTGCACCTCGACGCTGGATTTGGGCATCGACTGGGGCGACGTGGATCTGGTGATCCAGATGGCCGCGCCGAAAGGATCTAGCCGTCTGGTCCAGCGGATCGGCCGCGCCAACCACCGGCTGGACGAACCGTCTCGCGCGCTTCTGGTGCCCGCCAGCCGGTTCGAGATGCTGGAATGTCAGGCGGCGCGCGAGGCGGTCGCCGACAACGCCTTTGACTGGGAGCCGGTCCACATCGGCACGCTGGACACTCTCGCCCAGCACGTCATGGGCGTCGCCTGTTCTGAGGCGTTCGACATGCAGGCCCTGTATGACGAGATCACCGGCTGCGGCCCCTATCGCGTCCTGACATGGGAGCAGTTCGAGGAGGTGGTCGATTTCGTCGCCACCGGCGGCTATGCGCTGCGCACCTATGACCGGTTCGCCCGCATCGTTCGCACGCCGGATGGCCGCTGGAAGGTCAGAAACCAGCATATCGCCCAGCGCCACCGCATGAATGTCGGCGCTATCGTCTCGGCGGGCACGCTGAATGTCCGCGTCGCCAGCCGTCGCGGCGGCGCCTCTCGCCAGCTGATCGGCGGCCGCAAGGTAGGCGAGGCCGAGGAGTGGTATTTCGAACAGCTGACGCCTGGCGACACCTTCCAGTTCGCCGGCCAGATCTGGGCGTTTCAGGGCATCACCGGGACCGACGCCCTCGTCACCCACGCCAACGACAGCGACCCCAAGATTCCGTCGTGGGGCGGTTCGAAGTTCCCCCTGTCCACGTCCCTGGCTGACCGGGTGCGCACCATGATCCACGACCGCGACCACTGGCGCGTTCTGCCGCCCGACGTGCAGGAATGGCTGGAGCTGCAGGAGACCCGCTCGGTCATTCCCGACGCTGAATCCATGCTGGTCGAAACCTTTCCGCGCGGCAGCCGGCATTTCCTGGTCGCCTATCCGTTCGAGGGCAATCTGGCCCACACCACCCTGTGCATGCTGCTGACCCGGCGGCTGGACCGGATGGGCGTCGGGCCTCTGGGCTTTGTCGTGACCGACTATTCGCTGGCGATCTGGTCGATCAGGCCGATGGACACGATCGACCTGGACGCCCTGTTCCAGCCGGACATGCTGGGCGACGATCTGGAAGCCTGGCTGGAGGAAAGCTTCATGATGAAGCGGTCCTTCCGCAATTGCGCCCTGATCTCGGGCTTGATCGAACGCCGCCAGCCCGGCGCCGAAAAGACCGGCCGGCAGGTGACCTTCTCCACCGACCTGATCTACGACGTGCTGCGCCGCCACCAACCCGACCATCTGCTGCTGAAGACTGCCCGCGCGGACGCCGCCTCGGGCCTGCTGGACGTGGCGCGCCTGGGCCAGATGCTGGCGCGGATCGAGGGACGTATTCGTCACCAACCCCTGAGCCGCGCCTCGCCCTTCTGTGTGCCCGTGCTGGTCCAGATCGGACGCGAGCGGGTCAGCGGAGACGCCGCCGAAATGATTCTGGACGAAAGCGCCGACCCGCTGATCGCCGAAGTCATGGACGACGCCGAACCAGAAGCTGCCGCATGAACGCCGCTCTGCGCCAGACCCTGTCCCCGGCCCGCAAGATTTGCGGTTCGCTGAGCGTGCGGATCGCGGGCGAGGCCTGCGTGCTGCGCTGTTCAGGAGCGATGTGGGTTCCGGCCCACGGCGCCCTGATCGTCGCGGACCTGCATTTGGAAAAAGGGTCGGCCTTCGCCGTGCGCGGCCAGCTTCTGCCGCCCTATGACAGCCGCGCCACGCTGGACAGGCTGGAAGCCGAGATTGTCGAACTGAACCCCGCCATGGTCGTGCTGCTGGGCGACAGTTTCCACGACACGAAGGCCATTCCCCGCATGGCGGCCGACGATCGGGCGCGGCTGGATCACTTGGCGGCGGGGCGCGACTGGCTGTGGCTGGAGGGCAACCACGACCGCGAGGCGCTCGCTCGCGATGCGGACACGGCGTCCCGCCTGCCCGGCCGGATCGTCGGCGACATGGCCTTGGGCGCGCTGCGTCTGACCCACGAACCGGAGGCGCTGACCGCCGACGACGACCGGAGTGGCGAGGTCGCGGGCCACCTGCACCCGGCCGCCAAGATCGCCGCCTACGGACGCGGTGTGCGCCGTCCTTGCTTCGTCACCGACGGATCGCGCATTGTCCTGCCAGCCTTCGGCGCCTTCACCGGGGGGCTGAACGTGCTCGATCCCGCCATCGCCGAACTGTTCGCCGCCCCGCCGCTGGCCGCCGCCCTGGGACGAGACCGTGTCCACGCCCTGGATTGGGCGATCCTGCGATAGTCTGTTCGTAAAGCGTTCAGCACGTCGCTTCACCGCATCTTGGCGGACGGCGATGCAGGATGACGGCGGATCAAGGTCACGGACACCCGCCTCATGCTCACGCCCCGCCGCATCGTCATGGCCGCTCGCCTCGGCTTCGCCCTGGCGGCGCTGGGCATGGCCGTCCTGATGCTGGGACCATTCCAGGGTCTGGAACAGGTCTTCGGCCTGAACGACAAGGCCGCCCACGTGATCGCCTTCTATGGCGTGGCCAGCGGCCTGTTCCTGATCGCGCCGAACCAGCGCCGCGACGACCTGGCCCTCTATGTCATCGCCGCCGCCTTCGGTGCCGAACTGCTTCAGGCCCTGACCGGCCGCAGCGTCTCCGTCGTCGATTTCCTGGCGGGCGCGGCCGGCGTCGCCGCCGCCTGGGCGCCCGGACGGATCGAACAGTTGCGCCAGGCCTTCCGCCACCATCCGGACATGACCCTGGCCGAGATCGATCATCTGGATCGCCGACTGCGCCGCCGCCGCGTGGAAACCAGCCGCCCGGGCGTCGCCAGTGCGCGCGTCTAGGGCTCCAGCTCGATGTCCCAATAAAGGAAGCTGAGAACGCCTTATCCGTCGCGATAAACTCCTGAGCGCATTGATGAATTCCGATCCGACATGGAGCGAAAGAACCCCGTGGTCACCATATGGTCACCACAGAGGCGGAAATCACGAGCGATTTCCAACCTGTCCAGGAGCTTACCAGAAACGGGTTCGACGGTCGCCTGCGAAGGTCGCAGATGCGCCAACAACGGACATCCGCTTCGCGCCGAAAACCGGAAGTCTACTACGCTCTCGCCGACGTTCGTCCACGCCTGTCCGGAAGCCACGCTTGTCGCCGAGTGGGCAAGAATAGTAGTGGAAAGTCCCTGAGGTCGATTAGGCCTCACCGTACTCGCGCTTTCGTAGAGCAACCTCCTCGATGGTCCGCCGCCGCTCGCTCGCGATCTGACGATCGAGGCTAAGGATATGACGTTTGGCAAATTGCTGGACGGGCTCGCGCTTATCTTTAAGCCACGCCTCCATTGCCGTCTTTCGCGCTTGGCTGGCATCGGCCATGCCAAACTCACCCGAAACCACGCCCGTGGCGTCGATCGCAAGTTCCACCGCCGTCCATGTTTTGGATCCGGGCTCGGTTGCTGCCACCAAGTCCCGGCACACGCCGTCAATGGCGGGTGAACCGTCGTAGGCTGCCATGATCCTCGTGAGAAAGAGCCGATCATCATCGTTGCGACAGGCCAACGCCTTGAGCTCTGCCTGGACGGACCCGAGGTCGGGCAGGACTTCTGCCAAGAGCTTGCCGCCCGTGTATTGGAACGACATGTCCGCAGCGTCGAACGCCCTTCGGACCATCTTGAGGACGGCGGTGCCTTGGGTCTGGAGAGGCGGTTTGAGACGAGAGAGCCGGAAAGGCACTGCTTCGAAGCGCTCGCCCCAGTCGCGCTGCCGCTGCCGCACGATCCGGGTTTCGAACCAACGGACAATCTTCTCCGGCCAGACTGTCGCGATGGCGCCGAGCCACCATTCTGCATGGGTGCCAACGGTCGGGATTTCCTCGGCGAGATGGAGCACCTCGTCAATCTGAGTCTCGGAGAACTGAGCGACGTATTCCTCTTTCCAAACGAACCACAGCCGATCTATCCAGCGGTGATTGCCCAGGGCCGCAAGTGCGCGAACGCTCGGCAGAAGCGCAGTGGTGATTACCTGCGGGTGGGTGTCGACAAGGCGAGAAGCGTGCTCCACCAGCGCGAGAATCTCGTTCGGGTCCTCGCGGGACAACACAGTCGATGCGGCTGCGTCGAAAAGGAAAAGGTTCGGCGGCATCTTGAAGGCGCTGAACCGAAGGATGGTGGTGAGATGGCGGCCTTCGGCAATCCATTGCGTGCAAAGCGCCAAGGTCGCAGCCGCCTCTGGACCTAGGGCCAATCCAGCCAGCAGCGGGACGAGAAATGGCGCAAGCTCGACGTGGTGCTCAGTGAGGAGTTGGAACCCCAAGGCCGGACGCGCTTCGGCGAAACGCCTCAGAAACTCATCGAATGAAATGAAGGTGGCACCATCATTCGACTGGACTGAGGCGGCGTCTAAAATGATCGAGAGTAATGCGTCGAAATTCTCGTCGGTCGCCCATTGCACCAACGCTTCCAACGCGGCCGTTCGCTCCTCGCGCATGGCCTCCAGGTCCCACTCCGTCCGATCCCATTCACCTCGCGAAACGGGCTCGAAGCCGACCAACGTCTTGTGGGTGACGTAGTTTTGGTCAGCGTTCACCGCGTCCCTGAACGCTTCTAGTCGCGCTTTCAGTTGATCGCGCAGCGCCACCAGTACGGTGAGGTAATGAGCCTGCTTGGCGTCGTCGCCGGCTTTATGACTCATGAGTTTGGCGTCGCAATCCAGGAGCTGGAGACGACGCATCAGGAACTGGTCGAACTGGCCAAGGATAACCCCCGTTTCGATCCTGTGGTTGCGAGCTTCGCAACGCACATCGCCAGCCTGAACGAGTTCGTGAAGTACTCGTCGGGCTATATCCAGGGTACCAAGGTTCTGCCCACGGCTGCCTATCCGGTCAGGCCGCGTCTGCAGAGAGTCAAGCGGGTTTTCGGACGATACGCGGAAGAACGAAACATCGATGTCGAGATCAGCGCGGAGGCAGACCTTCTCGCTCCGCTCGTGCCTGCATCGCTTTATGACGGTATCGCGCTCAATCTTTACACCAATGCGCTGAAGGCGGTGACCGGCAAGACAAGCGTGGAACGGGGCGTCATCGCGTTCCGTAGTTGGAACGAGGGTCGGTGGCATTACCTCGAGGTTTCGGACACAGGCGTGGGAATTCCGGGCCCGTTGCAAAGCAAGGTTTTCGACCCCCTGTTCACAACAACCGCTTCGCGGAACGACCCCTTGGGGTCCGGCATGGGGCTCGGCCTGGCGCTGGTCCGGCGCGGCGCAGAAGCGTTCGGCGGCAAAGCGGAACTGACGACCCCGCCCCCTAATTTCGCGACCTGCATCCGGGTTCGTCTGCCTCTCAACCTAGAGCGTTCCCAAACATGATAGCAGCGCGTTCCATTCTTTTGATCGACGACAACGAGCAACTGCTCGAAAGCCTGGCGGCCAAACTGCGCGAAAGGCTCGGCAACGAGCCCGTCGAAATCGCTCAATGGATGCCGGCGACGGCTGACGACGATCCTGAAGCCTCGTTCAAACAGAAGATTGATGACAATACCGTCCTCGTCGTCACGGATTACGATCTGACGTCGAAGGGGCTGCGCGGGCTTTTCGGCGTCAGCATAGTGGCCTGGAGCCAGATGGCCGCCGTACCCGTTGGCGACTTCTCTCGTGGGCATCGGGACTCGCTGCCTAAAGAGCCCAACCTGTTCGAACTGAAGGTTCCCCCGACCGACGAGGATGGAGCAGCCTTCATCGCGGCGATCTATGCCGGTTTCCGCGATCTCGCAGCCGGATTGGAGGCACAACCCGATCTGCTGAAGGACAAGAGAAGCCTGGCTGGCGTTCTCTCCGCCCTGGTGGGGTGGCCGCATCTTGAAAGCCAGTTCGCGCTCTACATGTCGCGTCTCGGGGCTGCAAATGCAGGCTTAGTCGAGCGCCTGCGGACAATGAACGCCGAGGCAGGCGATGACCTCAAGCCGATGCAGAAGCTCATGGCCTATCTACTGAGGCATGTGCTGGCAAATTCCATCCTGAAATTCCCTGGGCCGCTCCTGAGCGACAATGCCTTGGCCGCCTACTGCGCAACGAGCGCCACTGAGGCAGACGCGCTTGCTGGCTTGTTCGAAGCGGCGCGCTTCGCCGGCCCATTTTCCCAAGTTGGTCGGTTCTATTGGCGCGAGGATGTCGATGGGATCATCGATGCTCTGAGCGTAGACGTTGATGCTGGCGACGACATCGGGTTCGCGGACTTCAACCGCGCCGTCGTGGAGAGCTCTCCCCGAACGCCAACAGCGCGAACTCGAACGGGTTCGCGACATCCTGCTCGCCGGTTTCGATGCGGCCAAGAACGGCGGAGGCGGCGGCACCCAGACCTGGCGGCGTGGCGGCCAGATCTACAAGATCATCCTGTTCGGATCGTACGCGCGGACGGACTGGGTCGATGAACCGGAGAACGGCTACCTCTCGGACTTCGACCTGCTCATCGTGGTCAACCACGAGAAGCTGACCAACATCGCCGACTACTGGTGGAACTCCGAGGATCAAATCCTTCGCGATCCCGCCATTGGCCGTACGGTCAATCTGATCGTCCACGACCTCCAGGAGGTCAACGACGCCCTGCGACGCGGCGAGTACTTCTGGACCGACATCGTCCGCGACGGCATCGCCCTCTACGAAATCCCCGGTCATCCGTTCGCCACGCCCCATCCGATGACGGCCGACGCCGCATATGCGGCGGCGCTTGGCCACCTCGCTGAGAAGAGCGCAGACATCGAAGTCTGGCTGGCCGAAGCTGCGCAGCATCTTGCGACAGCCCCATCGACCCGTACCAGCCGGAAGCACGCCGCCTTCAGGCTCCACCAAGCCGTGGAAGCGGCCTACGCCTGCTTCCTTCTGGTCCACACCTTCTATTTCCCGCGCTCTCACAACATCAAATTCCTCCGCTCCCTCGCCGAGGACGTGAACACCGGCCTAGTCGAGGCCTGGCCCCGCGAACACCGCTTCGACCGCCGCCGGTTCGAACTGCTGAAGCGCGCCTATGTCGAAGCCCGATACAGCGATCAGTACGATGCCTCCGCTGAAGATCTGGACTGGCTCATGACCCGCGCCCGCCATCTGCGCGATCTCGTCGCCGCCCTCTGCCAGGCCCGCATCTCGGAGCTGAGGGTGAGGACTCAAACCGCCTGATCTGTGGGTGTTTGCGGCAGCCGCCGATCACATTCGCTTGACGAAATGTGAAAATGAAAAGCCCTGAACAGCCCTGAAACAACCCTTCCGTGACCGGCAGTTTCGGCGGGATTGACGACCTGGGGATAAGTGCGTCGCTTAGGGTCTTCACCATGGAGCACCCTCAATGACCCGTCATTTCCCCGAAGAGACCGAAGACGTTCTGCTGAATCGCAAAGAGGCTTCGCGCGAGCTGGCGACCCTCGGCATCCGCCGCGCCCCCTCGACGCTGGCCAAGATCTTCTGCACCCGCTCCGACGGCCCGCCCTGCACCCATCTCGGCCGCACCCCCTATTACCCGCGCAGCAAGCTGCACGAATGGGCCCGGAGCCAGCTGACCGGCCTTCGCTCCTCGTCGAGCCAGCCGCGCCGGCAAGGCGGCTGGGCGCAAGATGTCGATCAGTCGCCGCCGCTCTAGAGTTCCAGCCCCAATCCGCGCCCACGCGACTGGCCAAAGCGGAAGTCCACCTGACCGCCCTGAAGCACCCCGGTTAGCGCCTGCCCGCGACAGGCCTCCAGCGCCGGCCGCCACGGCGCCAGGGTCACGGCGGTCTTGCTCTCGATCACCGCATAGGTCCGCCCACCCATATGCGCCCGGTCCAGATAAACGCCGGAGAACCTCTTCCCCTCCTGAGCCCTGACCATCGGCTTGCCGGTCTGACCAAGCCGCTCCATCTGGCCTTCCAGCTCCATTTCCCAGAGCTGTCGCCTTTCCCTCTCGCCGAGCCCCATCGGCGCGCCAGAGCCGATGCCCCAGCTTTTCAGAACCTCAGCCCGCTGAAGTCCGAGCGCCTTCGCCTCGTCGGCCAGCGCTCCCGATACCGGCCCCTTCGCCAGCCCGCTGGCGACCTTGTCGAGCCAGGTCACACCTCTGGCCTGCGGCTGTAGCTCCAGCGGCCGAACGTCCAGCACCCGCACCTCTAGATCCACCGCCCCATGACGCGCCTGGTCCGCCGCCGAGGCTTTCGCCAGATAGTCCTCCGGTATGGCGAACTGGCCGTCGCTCGCCCGCGATCTCACAGATCGTTCGGTCCGACACCCGCTCCGGCCGCGCTGATCCTCGCACCTCGACGATCGCCCGCTCGGGCACGCGGTCCAGGATCAGGGCGCTGTCCAGCGACGGCAGCCGCACATGACCAGTCGCCCGTCCATCGTCTCCATCACCAGGGCTTGTGGTCCGTTCCCGTAAGGACCGATAGGCTGCACCCCGGCATAGGCGCCGACGACGCTCTCGCCCGCCTTGATCTCCAGCGGCTGAAGCCGCTCCATCTGCCCGCCCCACCGGCCGCCCCAGATCGCCTTGGCGGCCGCCGCCTCTCTCGCTTCGCGCTCCCCGACCCGCTGCAGGGTCTCGCGGAGATCGGCGGGGACGTTCCACATCTCAGGCCCCTCGCGCGCGACCCAGCCCCGCGTTTCCAGATGGACCAGCCGTCGCAGTGCGTCGGTCCGCTGCGCCTCCGGCAGACTGTCCAGCGTCAGCCGTCCGTCCCGGACCTCGCCGATCAGGGTCTGGTCCAAACGGGTGAACCGATCCGCCATGACGTCCCGCTCCGACGAAGCCCGTTCCTGCCTCGGGCCGAGGATCTCGGTCGCCAGTTCCTGGGACCGCTGACGTAGCCCGTGGCTGACGTACTCACGGGGAAGGACCAGATCCCGGCCGTCGTCGCGCTTGCCCCGCAGCAGGATATGCAGATGGGGTCGGCCGGTGTCGTAGTGCTCTCCCGCCACCCATTCGAGCGGCGTCCCCATGTCGGTCGAGACTTGATCCATGAACCGGCGCGTGAAGGCCTTCAGATCGGGCAGATCTCGCCCGTCCTCCGGATTGACGATGATCCGGAAGTGGTGGCGGTCCCCGTCGCAGCGCCGCGCGAACCCGGAGGCCTCCACCGCGTCCTCGCGCGCATCGAAGAACTGGCCCTGTTCGCCACCGGCCCCCGCCCCCTCGCGGGCCACATAGCGGACATGGGTCATCAGCGCCTTCTTCGCGCCCGGAGTCATCGGCACGACCCGAACCTTGACCATCACCCGGCGCATCCCGCCCGCCGCTGAACGGATCGGACGGACGCGCTGGACCGAACCCTTCGACGAGAAATGCCGCGCTCTCGCGCGCGGCGGCATCGACGGCGTCGCCCGGCTGACCAGACGCCCGACGGTCCAGGTCGGCGGCGTCTCCCGTCGCGCCGTCATCGGCGGCTTGAAGCCGTAGTCGTCAGGTTCTCTCGGTTCGCTCATGGAAGGCTCCTGCGCCCTCCAAACCCTTCGCCTTCACCGATGTACCCGGCCGGCGACGTTCAAGGATCGCAGGCTGGATTTTATCTTGCCCTGCCACCCTGTCGCTGCGCCCCTGATTGCTCGTGGCTCCTTGTCATGGATACTAACCGACAGCTTCACCATTGCCCGATCAGACTGCGCAGGCCGGAAAGACGACGACCGAGCGCGGCAGATCGTCGCGGACATCGTGTTTTGCGTGACGAGATTCCAGTCACACTGAAGACGGCGCCAATCAGCTGTCGCCCCCTTTGCGGGTTGGCTTGCAACGGTCGCCACTCCCGCGAAGACAGTGCGGGCGTCGCTCTGCCGTCACATCTCGGAGAGGTCAGGCCTAATACAAATGTGCGGACTCGCACACTCTGCGCGCAAACACCTAAGCGTCCGCGCCAGCGAAAACAGGCTTTGCTGTAAAGTCGCGCCGCTCCAACTATTTACCTTGAGTTGTGACTCAGTGAACATAGTTCCAGATCTGGAGGACTGACTCATGATCAATGCGATGGCTGAAGGGCTAGGCCGATCAGATCAAGTCGCGGACGGCACAGGCGTCGTCGATCGCGACTGGATGATCCACTCCGTCGAGTCGATGCTGCGGCAGGCGTTTCCGACCCTCATCATCGTCGGAAGCCAGGCGTCAATCTATTTCAACGACGCCTGTCGCGCGCTTCTGCCGCTGTCGGCTTCGCAGGGAGGCGTGTTCGGGGACATGGCGCCCTCCCTGTCGTCCCAACTTGCGGCGACCGTCGCGGCGGCTTGGGCAGGGGACGGGGGAACCGCTGACGACATTCGTCTGCATGTCGATCGATCGGAGGGCGCGCGGGAGACTTGGGTCACAGCGGCCGTCACGCCTATCGCCCGCGAGGGCAAGGTCCACGCCGTATTGTGCGTGCTCCGCGACGTCACCGAGGAGAAGGGTCTGCGCGCGCGTCTTGTAACGGCGGAATCGACCCTGGACTCGCTGGCGACCCTGGCCCCCCTCTTCCTATGGCGCCTGGACACCCGCGGGGTCATCCGATGGATGAACGACCGGTGTCAGACCTATTTCGGCGTCAGCCTGCCGCAAGCGCGGACGGACGGCTGGATGGGCTGGCTTCATCCGGCCGAGCGGGACCGCATCATCGCCGATTGGGGCCGCGCCGTCACCCTGGCCAAACCCTTCGAAAGCCGACATCGGCTCCGCAGCGCGGGCGGCGTCTATCGCTGGTTCACCATTCGCGCCCTGCCCCAGTTCGACGAGCATGGAGAGTTGTTCGAATGGCATTCGGCGGCTTTGGAAGTCCTGGACGCAGAGACCGCCGCGCCCGAGCGCCGGCTGCTCTGGACAGTCGATGTCGCCGACTGGACCCGTCGCTTTCTCAACATCGACACCCAGACGGCCTGGCCGGGGGATCGCCCGTCGGTCATCGCCTGGAGCGACCAACTCGCTGCGGTGCTTGAGGAGGACCGCCCTGCATTCCGTTCGGCGATCGAGACGTTGATGACGGGCAGGTCCATCGAGGCCGCCTATCGAGTCCGCGACCGCAGCGGGAGTTTGCTTTCAGTCGAGGACACCGCCTTTCCGTTGACTGAGGCGGATGGGACGATCAGCCGATTCGTTGGCGAATCCCGAATTCGCACCCAGCGCGGCAAGACCGTCCTTCTCATCGACCCTGCGCGCCGGGGTTGCCAGGTGCGCCGCGCACTGGAGAGCGATGAAGTCCGGGTGGATGTGACCGGCGCCCTGGACCAAACGCTCCGGACACGCACGGGCGTTCAAACGATCGTCTACTGCTCCGACTCGACAGTCGTGGACATCCTCAAGGCGACAGAGGTCGTCGGACGCGAGCTGCCTGACGTTCCTCTGGTCATACTGGGAGACCCATTGGCGACGCCGCGCGAGGTCATCGCTCTGCACAACTCGGGGGTCGTCGATCTTCTGTCCTATGGAGACACCGACGAGACCCACATCGCCGCCATTCGCGCGCACTGTGGAATCTCCAACGATAACATCGACCTATCACTACCTGGTAGACCTACCAGGCAGGCCTTGGCCCGGTTGTCACAGCGTGAACGTGAGATTCTGGAACACGCGGTCGCGGGCGGTACGTCCAAGACGATCGGGCGTGTGCTCGGCATCAGCCCCCGGACCGTCGACTACCACCGCGGCAAGGCGCTGGACAAACTCGGCATGAGGTCGGTCAGCCAGGCGGGGGACCTTCTCACCCCCCGGCAAGCCCTACCCGCAAGCCGTTACTAGGCGACAAAAGTACGTCCCCTGCGCGAAATCCAAGAAGTCGCAATCGCGTCACGATTGTGTCTTCGGTCGCATTAGCCTTTCCGTCTGGGAGCGGAAGTCTCCCGTGCTGGGAGAAGTGCAATGTCGGCAAAGGGTTGGAAGAGCGGATCTGCCGCTGCCAAGGATGGCGCGACGCGCGCGACACGGCTGTTGGTCGCGGCAGTCTATATGATCGGCGCGCTGGCGCCCTTTGGATTGCTCGTCGCGCCGGAACGCGCGCGGGCCCAGACAAGCCTGGTGAGCGTCTGCTCCGGCGTCTCTCTGCCGCGTTCTGTGGTCACAGACATCATGGGTCCCGTCATCACCGGCGTCGTGACGCCGCTCGAAGATATTCTCGACGGCCTGCTCGGTATCCTGGTCCCCGATGTTGATGTTGGCGCGGACGATCTGCTGAACGACGCCGCAAGCGGTCAGAACATCAACCTTCAGGTTCTCGATGTGAACGGCGGCCTCGTCGACCCCGACGACGCCTGCATCAATCAGGCGGACGGCTTCACCCTGGCGGAAGAAGCGGGCATCGCCATCGGCGGCAATCAGATCACTGGGCTTGGTTCCGGAGGGGCGATTGCGGTGGCGGGCGAGGTCAACTCCATAGCCTTCGGCAATGGCGCCGTGACGGCAGCCACCTCCGCCGACGCCATCGCGCTTGGCCCGGACGCCGAGGTGCTGGGCGGGGCCGCCGGCTCGATAGCCTTCGGCGCGGACGCCTCCGTGGCTGTCGCCAACAGTCTCGCCCTCGGATCGAGCAGCACCGCGCTTCGCGGCGCCCAGACGGGCTACTCCCCCTTGGGAGTCGTTGATCCCCAAAACTCGGTCGGCGAGGTGTCCTTCGGCGCCGTCGGCGCGGAACGCCAGTTGACCAATGTTGCGGCCGGCTCGGAAGACACTGACGCCGTCAATTTGCGGCAGCTTCGGGGTGTCGCCACGGGCATCGAGGCGCTTGCCGCCCTGGCCGTCACCTATGACGACAGCACTGCCGCGAGCCTGACCCTCGGCGGCGCGACTGGCACGCGCATCACCAATTTGAGCGCCGGTCTTTTGACCTCCGGGTCCACCGACGCCGTCAACGGCGCTCAACTGTTCGGTCTGGGTTCCAGCCTGGCGGCCGAGATCGGCGGCAGCACCGTCTTCGATCCCGCCTCGAGCACTCTCGACATCGGTCTGACCTACGACGGCGTGATCTACGGCAGCGTCCAGGAGGCCCTTGACGCGGTCTTCACGACGTCGGCCGGCGGCAGCCCCTTCCTGGCCGTCAATTCCGCTCTGGGCGGCGCCCTGGCCGGGGGCTTGAATTCGACAGCCGTCGGCCCTGCGGCTTCGGCCAGCGCCGACAATAGCGTGGCCCTGGGCGCGTCCAGCACGGCGACGCGTGGATCGCTCGCCGCCTATGCGGCGCTGGGTCTGGACACGCCGCAAACCTCATCGGGCGAAGTCTCCATCGGCGCCGTCGGCGCGGAACGTCAGCTGACCAATGTGGCCGCCGGATCGGCCGTCACAGACGCTGTCAACGTGGGCCAGTTGCAGGGCGTGTCAAACGACCTTCAGGCTCTGGCGGACGTCGCCGTCGCCTATAATGATTCCACACGTGCCAGCCTGACGCTCGCCGGTATCGGCGGGACCATCATCAGCAATGTCGCTGCAGGCGACCTGAGCGCCGCATCGACAGAAGCCGTCAATGGCTCGCAGTTGTTCGCCACCAATACGCAGGTGACGGCCAGCGTGAACGCGATCGACGAGCTTGGCACAGATCTGGAGACCCTCGCGCAAACGGCTGTCCAGTATGACGACCTTCTGGCGGGTCGCGTCACCCTGGCGGGCGTAGACGGCACGGTCATCGGCAATGTTGCGGCCGGCGCCCTGACCGCGACCTCGACGGAGGCGGTCAACGGCGGCCAGTTGTTCGCCACCAACACCCAGGTCGGAATCAACACGACCGCCATCACCAGCCTCAGCACCGACCTGGGCGCGCTGTCCGACACGGCCGTCATGTACGACGATCTGCTGGCCGGCCGCGTCACCCTGGCGGGCGTCGATGGCACGGTGATCGGCAATGTCGCCGCCGGCGCCCTGACCTCGACCTCATCCGAGGCCGTCAACGGCGCTCAGCTGTTCGCCACCAACACCCAGGTCGGCGTCAACACGACCGCCATCACCAACCTCAGCACTGACCTCGGCGCCCTGTCCGACACGGCCGTCATGTACGACGATCTTCTAGCCGGACGCGTCACCCTGGCGGGGGTTGACGGCACCGTCATCGGTAACGTCGCCGCCGGCGCCCTGACCTCGACATCGACCGAGGCGGTCAACGGTGCTCAGCTGTTCGCCACCAACACCCAGGTCGGATTGAATACGGATGCGATCGCGGACATCGCCGCCGTCTCTGCGCTGGCGGTCGCCTATGACGATCCAAGCTTCGACACCCTGACTCTTGCCGGCCCCGCCGGCACCACCATCAGCAATGTCGCTGCGGGCGAGCTCAGCGCAGCCTCCGCCGAGGCGGTCAACGGCGCCCAACTGTTCGCGACCAACACCCAGGTCGGGGAGAACACCGCCGACATCGTCACCAACACCACCGCCATCACCACCATCACGAACAATCTGAACAATGGCGCGGTCGGCGTGGTGCAATATTCGAACGCCGCCGATCCGACGACGCCGAACGGGGGGGGCCCCAGCAATGACGTGACCCTTGTGGGCGCGCTGGCCGGTCCGGTGGGCCTGCACAATGTCGCCGCCGGCCTGATCGCTTCTGGGTCGAGCGACGCCGTCAACGGCGGCCAGATCTTCGCCTTCGGACAGAGTGCGGCGGCCGGGTTCGGCGGCGGCACCGCCTTCAACCCTGTGACCAACACCCTGGATGTCGCCATCACCTACCAGGGCGTTGAATACGCCAGCATCCAGGCCTTCCTGAACGCCCTTTCCGCGACGCCTCTCGGCAGCGGCCCAAGCGTCTACCTGGCCGTCAACTCCAACCTGGCCCCTGCGACGGCGCAAGGTCAGGACGCCGTCGCCGTCGGCCCCGAGTCCCAAGCCGTCGCCGACAACAGCGTCGCCCTGGGCGCCGGCAGTGTCGCCGATCGCGCCGCCCAGACCGACTATGCGGCGCTGGGCGTCACGGGCCTTCTATCGTCGGCCGGCTCGGTCTCGTTCGGCTCTGCCGGCGCCGAACGCCAGCTCACCCATGTTGCAGCGGGCACGGCGGCGACCGACGCGGTCAACGTCGCCCAACTCCAAGGCGTGTCCGATCGGGTCGAGGCCATCGCCGGGACCGCCGTCTCGTACGACACGACGACCCGCGACACCCTTTCCCTGGCCGGCGCCAACGGCACCACGATCACCAATGTCGCGGCGGGCCAAGTCAACGCCAACTCGTCCGACGCCGTCAACGGGTCGCAACTGTTCGCCACCAACACCCAGGTCGCCCAGAACACGACGGCGATCACCAATCTGACCAACGACATCGCCAACGGCAGCCTCGGCCCCGTGCAATACAGCGACGGCGATGACCCCGAGACCCCGAACGGCGGCGTGCGCTCAGACGACCTCACCCTGGTCGGCGCCAGCGGCGGCGCGGTGGGTCTGCACAATGTCGCCAACGGCCGTATCGCCGCCGGCTCGACCGACGCCGTCAACGGCGGCCAGATCTACGAACTGGCTTTCGCCGCGACCAATGCGGTCCAATACGACACCGACGCAAACGGCGGTCGCACCAACAGCATCACATTCCAGGGCGGCGACGCGTCCTCCCCGGTGACGCTGAACAATGTCGCGGCGGGTGCGGTCACGGCCACCTCTACTGAGGCGGTCAATGGCTCGCAGCTGTTCCAGACCAACCAGGCGGTCGCCACCGCCCAGACCACGGCCGACAGCGCCCTGGCCCTGGGTCAGAACTCGCTTCAGTACGCCGATCAGGGCCAGACCCGCGTCGTCCTGGGCCGCAGCAACGGACCGGCGGTCACTGTCAGCAATGTCGCCGCCGGCGTCGCAGACACCGACGCCGTCAACGTCCTC
The DNA here is from genome assembly GCF_014204545.1 of Brevundimonas vesicularis. Lineage (GTDB taxonomy): Bacteria > Pseudomonadota > Alphaproteobacteria > Caulobacterales > Caulobacteraceae > Brevundimonas > Brevundimonas vesicularis_B. The sequence continues at coordinate 72,767 of NZ_JACHLJ010000004.1, read as the reverse complement.
CAACTGCGCGAGAGCATGAACGAAGCGATTCAGCAGTCGAACACCTACACCGACATGCGGCTGGCGGCGGTCAACTACAACGTCCAGGAAGTGCGCAAGCTGGCCTTCGCCGGCACGGCAGGCGCCCTGGCGGCGGCCGGGATGCCGCAGATCGCCGAGCGCGGCAAGTCGATGTTCGCGGTGGGTTACGGCACCTACGAGGGCCAATCGGCCATGGCGATGGGCTACTCCCGCGCCCTGGGCGACGGCTCCATGGTCTTCCGGGCCGGCGCGACCTTCGACACCCAGAACCATGTCGGCGCCAACGCCGGCATCGGCTGGCGCTTCTGAATAGGCCAGGGGAGGCTCAGCCTCCCCTGGCTATCCGCCTTATAGGCGAAGCTCCAAGAGGTCGTTTCCCTGTGTCCGCCCCCACCCTCACCGACGCTGAATTTGAGACCATGAAGGCGCGGTTCATCGCCGCCGGTGGTCGGTTGTCAGACCTCCAGCTTCTCGATCTCGCGGATTGCTATCACGAGATGCTCCGGCAAAGGCGCACGGGTCGGATAAGCGATCGGGAGGCCTCAGTGACGGACCCGGTGCGCGTCCCTCCAGAGGATCGAACGTTTTGATCCGGCCGCGCTGAGGGACCCAGGCACGCAAGCCTCCACTGTCAGGCCACGGGGCGCAAAGGCTCTATCTCCGCCAAGGCTTGGCGATTGGCGATCGCATCCCGCGACAGGTCATGTTGAGCCTGGAGGTTCATCCAGAACTCCGGTGACGTCCCAAACACCCTCGCGAGCCGCAGGGCTGTGTCAGAGGTGATGGCGCGCTGCTCGCGGACAAGCTGTTCGATCCGACTGCGATCCTTCAAGCCCATGGCGCGCGCCAACCCGCCGGCCGAAAGCTTGAAGGCCGGCAGGTAGTCTTCCCTCAGGATTTCGCCCGGGTGGGCTAGAGGCGCAGCGAAGGTCGTATAGTCACGAACGGTCATGACGGTCTCCAGGCTTCCGCCGTCGGATGAAGAGAAGGTCTGTGACCTCCGGGATGGCCTCAATGGTAGTCGACGAACTCAACATCCTCGGGACCGGACGCTCCCCAAGAGAAGCAGATCCGAAACTGGTCGTTCACGCTGATGGACCACTGCCCGTCGCGATTATCGATCAGTCGGTGAAGCCGGTTTCCCGGCGGATCTCTCAGGTCGCTTACATCCGTGGCGGCGTCCAGCACCTGGAGCTTTCGCCGCGCGCGCCTCAGAAGGTCGGCCGGAAAGCCTTTGGGGCTCGCGCCCAGAAACACCGCCTCGGTCTGGCGATCCTTGAACGACTGGATCATCCTCCACATCCATTGACGTCGCCCGACACGTAGCGGGAAACGCTACAGACAGCAAGCGTTTTGTAGCGCGACACACTACACATGATCATTTCCGCCCTCAGCGGATCGACGTAGAAGCGTTTCTGCGACGTTGCGGCTGATCCGGTCGGCGGCGGCGCGGATCGGATCGTCGGCCAAGTCGGCGTACCGGCTGGTAGTCGCGACATGGGCGTGCCCGAGCAGCTTGCCAATCAGAGGGAGCCCCTCGCCGGACGCCAAACCTGCGCTCGCAAAGCTGTGGCGCAGGTCATGGATGCGGACATCATCGAGCCCCGCCTTCTTGCGGATGCAGACCCAGGCCCAATCCAGATTGGCGACCGGCTGGTCAGGTCTCCGCCGGTCGGGAAACAAATATACGCTTCCATTCGACTTGAGCGCCGCGACCAGCTCCAGGGCAGCCACGCCGAGCGGAATGATCTTCGGCCCGGTCTTGGAGTCCCGCAGCCGCAGCAGGCCGCGATCGAGATCCAGCTCGGACCACCTCAGACGCGCGATCTCGCTCTTGCGCGCGCCCGTCAACGCCAGCAGCCGCAGGATGGTGATATGTCGAGGGTCGCCGCCGTCCTTTTCGAGGTCGGAGAGGACATCCCCAAGTCGGCCGAGCTCTGCGGGAGACAGGAAACGATCTCTCCGATTGTCCCGATAGCGTTTCACGCCTCGAACGGGGCTCTGCGCGATGAAGCCGTAATCGACTGCGAAGTTAAAGATGCCGCCGAGGAGACCGACCGTTCGCGCAGCAGCGCCCTTGCCGCCTCGCGTGTGCGGCGTCGCGTCCTTGCGAATATTGCCGTTGCCCACGTCGATCATCAGCCTCTGGATATCGCTCCGCGCGACATCGGTGACCTTCATGTTTCCGATCCGGGGGTTGATATGCCGCTTGATCCGTATGCGGTCGATATGGAGCGTCGTCGCCTTCTTGGTCGCCGTACCCTCGGCCATGTAGAGGTCGCACAGCTCCCGGACCGTCATCTCCGCGCGCCGCTCGGCTTTCACCCCTTGCGGGTCGCCGCCCATTGCGACCCGCGCGAGCGCTTTGCGCGCCTCCTCGCGGGCCTCCTCCGTCGTCAGAACGCCGTGGGTCGCCAGCGTCAGCATCCGCCTCGCGCCGCCGATCGTGCGGTATCTCACGATGTAGGTTTTTCGGCCTTCCGGGGTGACCCGAACGCCAAACCCTTTCAACTCGATATCCCACGCCAAATACCGCTCTGGGCCCACCACCAGGGCATCTACGGCCCGTTTGGTCAATTTCGTGGTCACCGTATGGTCACCAGACATTTCGCCTCCGTCCCGCCACAGCGGGTTTTGAACGCCCATTTTGGTGACCACATGGTCACCACTTGGGAGCAAATCGGAGGATAAAGCGGTCATCCCGGGCAATCGCCCTTTGCCCAGTTTACGCCATCAAAACAGGCACTTGGGCATCAACGGGAAACATCGGGAAACCCTAGGGTTCGAGCTCGATGTCCCAATAGAGATAGTCCAGCCAGCTCTGGTGCAGATAGTGCGGCGGGAAGCGTCGGCCGGCGTCCTGAAGCTGCCAGGCGTTGGGGCGATAGGGTTCGCGACGGACCGGCATCATCGCCTGGCGCGGCGTTCGCCCGCCCTTGGCCAGATTGCAGGGGCTGCAGGCCGCGACGATATTGTCCCAGGTCGTGCGTCCGCCCTGCGAGCGGGGAATGACGTGGTCGAAGGTCAGTTCAGCCGACTGACCGCAGTACTGACAAGCGAAGCCGTCGCGCAGAAAGACGTTGAAGCGGGTGAAGGCGGGGCTGCGGTCCTGATCTACATAGCTGCGCAGCGCAATCACGCTGGGAAGCTGCATCTCCATCGACGGCGAGCGGACGACCTTGTCATACAGGGACACCACGTCCACGCGGTCCTGATAGACCGCCTTGACCGCCTCCTCCCACGGCCACAGCGACAGCGGATAGTAGGACAGCGGCCGGAAGTCGGCGTTCAACACCAACGCGGGAAAACCTGAGGGCGGTCGATGGAGAACCTGCATCAGGCCCTCCCGCGCGGACGGGGGGATTTTGAGGCGACAGAGGTGAGGACACGTCTCCTTCCCTAGTCTTGTGAGATCAGCCTACCCCTGATTCCCGCTCATCGCCATGACCAGTGTGCAGCGTTTTCGTGACGTCCTGCCTCAGACCCGGCGCGCATGGGTCGGGAACCCCGGCAGGGTCCAGCCCCAGCGCAAGGCGGCCGCGCGCAGCAGGAAACCCGACAGCGCCGCGACGATGGCGGCGGGCCAGACGCCGACGCCCGGCGCCCTCAGCACCATATAGACCGTCGCCGCCAGGATCGCGGCCGTGACGTTGATCTCTCGCCGAAGCAGGATCGACGGCTGACCCGCCAGAGTGTCGCGCACCACCCCGCCGAAACAGGCCGTCAGCGTGCCCATGACGACGCAGATCAGGGCCGGCGCCCCGGCCGCCTCGGCCTTGGCCGCCCCCATCACACCATAGGCCGCGAGACCCACGGCATCCAGCCACAGCAAGGCGCGGAACCGCCAGTCGCGCTGCCCCACCAGCCATAAGGCCGTCGATGCGAACAGACAGACCGCCAGATAGCGCCAGTCCTGCACCCAGAAGACCGGCAGGCCCAGCAGCAGGTCACGCAGCGTCCCGCCGCCCACGCCGGTGATGGCGCCGAAGAAGGCGAAGGTGACGACATCGTGCTTCTCGCGCGCGGCGGCCAGGGCGCCGGTGGCGGCGAAGACCGCCACGCCGGCGAAATCCAGCGCGGTCAGCACGGTCTGCGGATTGCGCAGCGGTTCGGTCAGAGCGGGATCGAGCGGGGTCATGCCGGCGCATCCAGCGCGATCTCGCCACGCTTCACGCCCGTGTACCATGCCCACAGCAGGTGCGTGGCGACCGCACGATAGGGCCGCCAAATCTCAGCGCGGGCATAGGCGCCCTTTTGATCGGGCCGTACCTCTGCGCCGTCCGCCCAACGGATCGCCTCCTGCAAGGCCACGTCGCCGCCGGGAAAGACATCCAGCCGCCCCTCGCACATCATCAGATAGGCTTCGGCCGTCCACAGGCCCACGCCCTTCAGCGCTGTCAGTGACGCGATCGCCGCCTCGTCATCCAGGTTGGCCAGATGCTCCAGATCGATCTCGCCCGCGATCTGCGCCCGCGCGATCCCCTGACCATAGGTCGCCTTCTGTCGCGACAGGCCCATGCCGCGCAGTTGATCCAGATCGTGCGCCAGCAATAGCTCGGGCGTGATGCCGCCCATGCCTTCGCGCAGCCGCGCCCAGACCGAAGCGGCCGAGGCCACCGAAACCTGCTGCTCCACGATCATGCGGAACAAACCTTCGAACCCGCCCACTCTCAACCGCCATTCCAGCGGCGGCGTCTGGGCGTCCACGCGCACGAGCGCCGGATCGGCGGCGACCAGCGCGCGACGCGCGGCGGCGATGTCATCAGGCGTGGGTGCGAACGGCATTCGCCATGCTTACGGCCCGTCGCGCCTGTCGGAAAGAGCGGGGGCGCCGTTGAGGGCCGCAAACCGCTAAGGAGCGTCGGGATGTTCACGACCCGCTTCGCCCCATCGCCTACCGGCCGCCTGCACAAGGGCCATGCCTTTTCGGCGCTGACCGCCTGGGCGGCGGCGAAGGCGGCGGGCGGGCGCTTCGTGCTGCGCATCGAGGATATCGATCCGACGCGATGCCGGCCGGAATATGAGGCGGGCATTCTGGAGGACCTGGCCTGGCTAGGTCTGGATTGGGAAGCGCCGGTCCGTCGCCAGTCTGATCATCTGAGCGACTACGCCGCCGCGATCGAAAACCTGAGTGCGCGCGGCCTGCTCTATCGGTGTTTCCGCACACGCAAAGAGATCCTGAGCGCAATCAGTGAGGCGCCGCATGGGGCGATGGAGGCGGCGAGGCCCGGTCCGCACGCAGCAGACGAGGAGGCGCGACTGCTGGCCTCGGGCGCGCCGTTCGCCTGGCGGCTGTCGCTGGATCGGGCGCGGGAGGCCTTGGGCGAGGCGACCTGGAACGACCTGAGTTTCGTCGAAGAGGGCGAGGGTCCGAACGACGAAACCGGCGTCATCGCCGTCGATCCCGAGGCGGCAGGCGATGTGGTCCTGGCGCGCAAGGATACGGGCGTCGCCTATCATCTGGCCGTGACCCATGACGACGCCTTGCAGGGGATCACCCATGTGATCCGGGGCCAGGACCTGTTCGAAGCCACGCACGTGCAGCGGCTGATCCAGACCCTGATAGGGTGGCCGGCGCCGACCTATCGTCACCATGCCTTGCTAACAGGGGCGGACGGGCGGCGCTACGCCAAGCGCGATCGCTCGATCACCCTCGCCGAGCTGAGGGCCGGCGGATTGACGGCCGACGCCCTGCGCACCGAGCTGGGCTTCAGCTCCGCCGGCTGAAGATGCGCGAGGCGCCATAGCCGGTCAGGGCGGCCAGCACGACGCACAGCACGCCGTACAGCCACGGCCGACGGTGGGCGAACTCATAGATGTCGCGCTCCAGCCCGACCTTCTCGACCGTCAGCGTCAGGTTCGACACCGACTGCGGCTCGCCGTCCTGAAACAGCCAGACCTCGGCGTAGTATTTGCCGGTGGGCGCCACGGTCGGCAGTTTGACCTCGGCGCGGAACAGGCCCCGGTCGACGAACTCGACGCCCTCGGAATCGGTATCGTAGAGGGCGGCCGCCTCCTTCAGCCGGATCACTGCGCGGCGCCAGTCCAGGTAGTCGTCGCCCAGACGGCTGACGACCACATCGCGCACGCCATAGCGGGTGACGGTGCGGCTTTCCTCGGGCGCATCGATGCGCAGGTGATCGACGCCGACGCCCAGGCGGCGCAGCTGGCCGAAGTCCGCGATGTCGCTGAGCGGGCGCGTCGAGGCGGTCATGTAGAAGCCGGGCGCGCCCTCGAACAGCACGGGCCGGCTGTTCAGCCAGACACCCGACGTGCGCGTCTTCTTGACCAGGCGGATCGGCGCGTCCGGCCCCCGCACCACGACCACCACATCCGCCGGTTCAGGCGTCGGATTGAAAACCGCGCCATACAGGACGATGGACGCGCCGCGGAAACTGCTGTCGACCCGGACCTGGGCGTCGGTCAGGGCGGCGGCGACGCGCAGGTCGCCGGTCGTCGCTTCGGACCGATCGAGCGGCGGGGCCGCGACGGGGGGCGGAGGGGGAGGAAGCGCCTGCATCAGTCGGCGATCCCCGGCGCGATCATGAAGATGTCGTTGGGCCGCACGAACAGATCCAGCCCCATCTGGATCCCAACCAGCAGCACGATCAGGCCTAGCGCCGCCCGCAGCTCCTCGGCGCGGAACCGCCCGGCGAAGCGCGCGCCGATCTGGGCGCCGACGACGCCGCCGAGCAGCAGGATGGTGGACAGGACGATGTCGACCGTCTGGTTACGCCCGGCCTGGAGTATGGTGGTGATGGCGGTGGTGATGATGATCTGGAACAGGCTGGTGCCCACCACCGCGCCCGCGCGCATGCGCAGGATGTAGAGCATGGCCGGCACCAGGATGAAGCCGCCGCCCACCCCCATGATGGCCGACAGGACGCCGGCGAAGACGCCCAGGCCGAACGGCGGCAAGGCGCTGATATAGAGGCCCGACTTGGGGAACTTCATCTTCAGCGGCAGACCATACAGCCACATCGGCCGCCGACGCTGCTTGTGCGGCGCGGGCAGCCCCCGGCGGCGGCGCAGGATCTCGGTCAGGCTCTCGTTCAGCATCAGAATGCCGATGGCGCCCAGGAAGACGAGATAGGACAGGGCCACGACCAGATCGGCCTGGCCCAGCAGACGCAGGTAGCGAAATAGCTCGACCCCCGCCAGGGCGCCGGCCGCGCCGCCAGCCGCCATCACTGACCCCATCTTGAAATCGACCGAACCCGCCCCGGCGTAGCGGATGACGCCCGACGTCGAGGAGGCCACGACATGGCTGGCCTGGCTGGCGACGGCGACGGTCGGGGGAATGCCCAGGAAGACCAGGATCGGGGCCATCAGGAAGCCGCCGCCGATGCCGAACAGGCCGGACACGAATCCAACCACCGCCCCCAGGATCACCAGGGTCGGCCAGTTCACCGAAACCTCGGCGATCGGCAGATAGATGTCCAAAGGACGCGCCTTCGGCTGGAGCGGACACAAGAATCGCCGTCAGGCGGGCGAGGTCGGGGACGACCGGGCGACCGATAGCCGCCCGGCGCCTGGGAATCTAGCCCGTGGCCTGCGTTTGGGCTTGGGTCTGCGACTGCCCCTGCGACTGGGCCACGAAGGCGTCGGCGGCGGTGCGGGCCGCGCGCTGGGCGGTGGCGCTGGCCGTCGGGCGCAGGCGCGTCACGGCGGCCTGGGCCTCCGCATCCCCGCCGCGCGCGGCGATCATGTACCATTTCAGCGCTTCGGTCGGATTCTTGGCCACGCCGTCGGCGCCGGTCTCGTAGATGCGCGCGACATTGTACTGACTGTCCGGCAGGCCGCGCTCGGCCGCGTTCAGCAGCCAGGTCAGGGCCTCGGCCTGATTGGTCGCGCCGCCGTCGCCTTCATAGAGCTGCATCCCATACAGATGCATCCCGCGCGGATCGCCGCCCTCGGCCGCGCGACGGCCCCACTGACGGCTTTGGGCCGGATCGGCCTGCACGCCATTGGCGCCGTCCAGATACAGCTGACCCAGATAGGTCTGGGCGGGGGCGTAACCCAGGTTGGCGGCGCGCTTCATGCCGTCGAGGCCTGAGTTGTCGCCGGCCTCCAGCTTGCCGATCGCCGTCTCATAGTCGGCAGCGCCAGGGCCGCCGATGTCGAAGGTCGCCTTCCGGCCGGTCGGCGTCACCGCCGACGCAGCCAGAGGCACGGCGCCGTTTGTCGTCGAGCCGCCGCCGAAGCCGGGCATCTCGAAGTCCGGCGAACCGCCGTCGGTCAGAGACAGATAGCCATAGACGCCCCCGGTCAGGGCGACCGCCGTGACCGAAGCCAGGAAGGTTTTCTTGACCGTCGATCCGTCCTTGGACGCCTGCCGGTCCAGCCGTTCCTGCAGCTTGGACTTGCCGCCGCGCTTCGGGCCGAAGCCCGACCGGGGCGCAGGTTCCGGCTCGGCCGGCGCGGTGATCGCAGCACGGGCGGCATCGATGGTGCTGCGGGTCGAGGCGGCGCGGCCGGCGGCGGCGGCGGCTTCCATGCTGGAACGCAGCCGGCGCGGATCCACGAACTCGGTCTCGCCGCCGAAATCGTCGTCGTCCGCATCCAGGACGGTTGCGTCACGCTTTTCGGCCGGTGCGGTCGAGAAGCCCGGCGACGTCGCCTCCAGCGCATCCTCGACGTCGGCGCCGCCGAAACCGCTAAAGGGCTGGATGATGGGTTCGACGCCGTCGGGATCGACCTGACGCATCGGCATGTCGTCGGCCAGCGCTTCGACGGGCTCGGCCTCGGTGTGGACGACGGGCGACGAGGGGAAGGGCGCAGCGGTCGCGACTTCAGGCGTCACCGGATCGCTCGACCAGGCGTCCTGGTCGGTGAATGTCTCATCGGGGAAGGCGGCGGCGCGCCAGTCGCCTTCGACGGATGCGGACTGGATCGGCGCCTGTATTGTCGCCGAGGCGGCGCGTTCCAGCACCTGTCGCGCCGGGGTCCACGCGGGCTCACTGTCCAGCGGCTTGTCACGGATCGGCGTCGGCGCGCGGGCGTCGATGCTTTCGCGGGCCTCGGCCAGCAGACGGGCGGTGCGTTCCTCGCTCAGACGCATCCGCTCGGCCAGTTCGCCGGACGCGCGGTCGTAGCGCTGCTCGATCTTGTCCGAGCTTTCCGACAGACGTCGGCCGATGTCTTCCAGCGCCTGCTGCGAGCGGCGCTCGGACTGAGCGATGCGGTCGCTGAGCTGATCCGAGATGCGGGTGATCTCGCCACCCAGCTTCTCCAGGGCAATGGCGTGGCGATCGTCGCTGGCGGTCAGGCGTTGGTCGACCCGGTCGACGTGGCGGGCGAACTCCTGGTCCAGACGCGCGGCGCGGCGGGCGACCTCGGTTTCGATGGTCTGGCTGACGACGTCGGCGGCGGCGCGGGCGACGGCGTCGGTGCGACCGTCGTTGTCCGTCTCGACCTTCTTGACCCGCGCATTCAGGTTGCGGGCGATGCGCAAGACCTCGCGGCCCATGGCCTCAAGGCCGATGGCGCCCTTCTCTTCGGACGCCTTCAACTGATCGCCGACAGCCTGGACGGCGCGTTCGATACGATCGATGCGGGCGCCGGTTTCGGCGGCGTCCAGACGCTGCATCATCTCGACGCGGTTGTTGTCGATCTGACGCGAAAGGCTTTCGGCCAGCTTCTCGAAACGGGCCAGGTCGCGCGCGCCTTCCGGCTCGACGCGGCTTTCGGCCGTCCGCATCCGCTGGTCCAGCGCGGCGAACGAGCGTTCCAGCGTCTTCAGGGCTTCGGTCGTGCGGTTCTGGGCCTCGTCCAGACGCGCGCTGACCTGGGCCAGCATTTCCGTACCGACGCCGGGGCCGGCGGCCTTCTCGACCGCCTCCATCCGCTCGCGCAGATCGCTGACGCCCAGACGCTGGCGTTCCTCGATGTCATACAGGCGCCCGGTCAGCGCGCCCAAGGAGGTCTCGATCTTGCCGAAGGCTTCCTGGGTCGACGGGCCGGTGTCGCGTTCGAAGGCGCGCAGGCGGCGATGCCCTTCGCGCAGTTCCTCGGCGATATCGTCGATGCGGCGGGCGGCGCCCTGGGCCTCAACCTCCTGGCCATCCAGCCGACGCATCAGCCCCGCGACGGCCTGATCTACGCCCTGGATGGCGACGGTTGAGCGACGTTCGGCGGCTTCCAGCCGCGCGGCGATCACATCGATGGAGGCGCTGATCCGCTGCTGGTTGTCTTCGACCTCATAGGCGTCGTCCAGACGACGGCTGCGGTTGCGGCGTTCGTATTCGGCGGCCTGTGAGCGACGCGGCAGGGTGGCGTAGCCCTCCTCCTCGTCTTCCATGATCATGGAGTTAAGCCATTCGCCCAGCGTCATGCCGGACCGGCGCGCCAGATCCTTGGCGACCTCGCGTGCTTTGGGATCGATTCCCTTAACGCTCCACGGCGCTGCAGCGCTCACTGATTCGTCTCCCAGCCCATGCGACGAAGGCTATACCGTCAATATCGAGGGTGTAAACTGATGGTTAACCGCAATATCTAGCAGCGATATCCCAATCCTGTGGACATCGCGCCAGACAGCCGGATTTGTGTATCATCTCGGTTAACGCGGCATGAAGATTAACCTCCCAGCAAGGGTTCGCTTGCCAAGCGCCGCGGCTTTCGCCACCTGCGGCGCATGAGCCTGACCACCACCCTCATCCTGCTGGGCGTCTCCCTCGCCGTCATGGTCTTTTGCGGCTGGCGCGGCGCGCGGCCGCCGGATCCGTTCAAGGGACCGCGCCTGATGCCGTGGCGGTTCCTGATGGTCGGCGCGGCGGCGATCGCCATGCTGCTGCTGATTCACTTGGCGACGCTGTTCGGCGCCGAGCGCGCGCCCTGGATACCCGGCGCTTAAGCTGCGGGAACCCGATTAGGGCCGGTCGGTTGAACCTTGCGAACCACTCAAGGAGAGACCGCGTGTCCGACAAACTGACCCCCGCCGAGGCCGAGAAAGAATTTTGGAAGAGCCTGAAGGAGTCCAACACCGGCATGCTGGGCATCGATCGCCCCGGCTATCACCACCAACCCATGACCGGTTTCGGCGAGGACGAGACGGGGACCATCTGGTTCTTCACCCGCGACGACACCGATTTCGCCCGTGACGTCGCCGGCGGCGGCCAGAACGGCATGTTCTGCTACCAGGCCAAGGATGGCAAGGTTCAGGCCTGCATCCACGGCCGCTTGGCCACCGACCAGGATCGCAGCCGCATCGAGAAATACTGGAACCCCGTCGTCGCCGCCTGGTATCCGGACGGCAAGGACGACGCCCACCTGACCCTGGTCCGCTTCGACGCCGACGACGGCCGCGTGTGGGTGTCCGACAAGGGCGCGCTGGGCTTCGGATACGAAGTCCTCAAGGCCAACCTGACCAAGAGCGTCCCGGATGTCGGCGGCGTGTCGGACGTGAAGCTTTAACAGACCGATCGCCAATCGTGGCGGTCAGCAGCTCCACCATATTTTCGCCTTTTGGGTTGTTCGTTATACAACCGTCAAAGCAAGGGGGAAGTCGATGCTGGGATTGTTGGCCGCCGCGGCCGTCGCGGCATGCACGCCGCCGCCGGGAACAGACACTCTGCTGGATCGCCCCGAACGGGTCATCATGATAGGGGAGCTTCACGGCACCGACCAAGCCCCCAACGCAGTCGCCGAGATCGCATGCGCCGCTTCTGAACGCGGCCCTGTCGTCGTCGCGTTGGAACTGGAAGACACGCTGCAACCGACGCTGGACGCCTTCATTGTTGCGCCCGATCAGGATGCGGCGCGGGCAGTCTTGACCGGCAGCTCCCTATTGAACCGCGTACATCAGGATGGCCGCACCAGTCACGCTCTGCTGGCGTTGCTTGATCGTGTGCGCGACTTGAAGGCGTCGGGGCGGGACATTTCCCTTCATCTGTTCCAGCCCAGCATGACACAGGGCGAAGGCCTGGATCAGGCCTGGTATGAGTTGGACATGGGTCACCTTCTGAGCCAGGCGCGTCAGAAACGGCCCGACGCGCGGGTGATCGGGTTGGCGGGCAATATCCACGCGCGAAAGACGCCGTTCGAAAAGTATCCAGACATTGGCGTTCCCGCCGCCGGCCATCTCCCCAAGCGCGAAACCTTGAGCTTGAAGATCGCGCAGCAAGGCGGTTTTGCCTGGAACTGCGGTCAAGACGCCTGTGGGGTCAATCCGTCGATCGCCAGCTACGACGTCGATGCGCGAGGCGTCATCCTGACCACGCTGGAAGACGGCGGATACGACGGCGTTCTGGCGCTGGGGCCCTGGACCGCCTCGCCGCCGATCGGCAGCGAGGAATAGCACACCGTCATCCGCCGAAGCACCAGGCCAGAACGGCCTTTTGGGCATGGATGCGGTTTTCGGCCTCGTCCCAGACCAGAGAGCGCGGCCCGTCGATGACGGCGTCGGTGACTTCCTCGCCACGGTGGGCGGGAAGGCAATGCAGGAAGACCGCTTCGGGATCGGCGAGATCCATGAGGGCTTCATCGACGCCGTAATGTTCGAACGCCGCCAGCCGCGCCTCATAGTCCTGATCCCCCATGGAGACCCAGGTGTCGGTGACGACGACGTGGGCGCCCTTGACCGCCTCGCGCGGATCGCTGGTCAGGGTGACGGCGTCGCCGCCCTTGGCCAGGTCGCGAAGGTCCGGGTGGTATTCCGCCGGGCAGGCGACGTTCAGATGGAATCCGAACTTGGGCGCCGCGTGCATGAAGCTGTGGCAGACGTTGTTGCCGTCGCCGATCCAGGCGATCGTCTTGCCGGCGATCGGCCCGCGATGCTCCTCGATCGTCTGCAGATCGGCCAGGATCTGGCACGGGTGCGAACGGTCGGTTAGGCCGTTGACCACCGGGACGGTCGAGACGCGGGCGAACCGCTCGACATCCTCGTGATCGTTGGCGCGGATCATCACGGCATCCACCATGCGCGACAGGACGCGGGCGGTGTCCTCCACGGGCTCGCCGCGCCCCAGCTGCATGTCCGAGGCCGTGGCGATGATGGACGAGCCGCCCAGCTGGCGGATCGCCGCGTCGAAGCTGAAACGCGTACGGGTCGAGTTCTTCTCGAAGATCATCGCCAGGACGCGGTCCTTGCCCGGCGCATCGGCGTCGGCGCGCCCCTGGGGCCAGCCCTTGCGGGCGGCCTTGCGGGCATGGGCGTCGTCCAGGATGGCGCGCAGGTCCGCCGCGTCCAGCCGGTGGATGTCGAGGAAGTGCCGGACCATATGTCTAGCTCCGCTCATCCCCGCGAAGGCGGGGATCTAGTGCTGTGGGCGACAGCGCCCGTCGGGTGTTTCATCCGCCGACCCTGCGTTCCCGAAAGAACTGGGTCCCCGCTTTCGCGGGGATGAGCGGATGTCGGGCTCAGGCCGCCAGCTTCTCGCGGGCGACCTCGCAGGCCGCCTCGAAACGGGCCACGGCTTCGCGGGCCTCGTCCAGCGTCAGGTTCAGCGGCGGCAGCAGGCGCACGCAGTTGTCGCCGCCGCCGGCGATCAGCAGCTGCTGCGTATCGCGCGCCAGGGCCATGAACTCGCGATTGTTCGGCACCATCTTGATGCCGATCAGAAGGCCCTTGCCGCGCACGTCGGCGATCACGTCGGGGAAGCGTTCCTGAAGGCCGGCGAACTGCTGCTTCAAATAGCCGGCGATCTCGTTGACGTTGCTCAGCGTCTCGAGGCTGTTGATCAGGCTCAGGGCCTTCTGGCCCACGGCCATGGCCAGAGGGTTGCCGCCGAAGGTCGAGCCGTGAACGCCGACCGTCATCCCCTTGGCCGCCTTGGCCGAGGCCAGGCAGGCGCCGATGGGGAAGCCCCCGCCCAAGGCCTTGGCCACCGCCATGATGTCCGGCGCCATGCCCGCCCATTCGTGGGCCCACAGCTTGCCGGTCCGACCCATGCCGCACTGGACCTCGTCGAAGATGATCAGAACGCCGTGTTCGTCGCACAGTTCGCGCAGGCCCCGCAGGCACTGTTCGGGCATGGCGCGGCAGCCGCCCTCGCCCTGCACGGGCTCGACGATGATGGCGGCGGTGGTGGGGTTGGCGATGGCGGCCTTGATCGCCTCGTGGTCGCCCCACTTCAGCTGGTGGAAGCCCTGCATCGGCGGGCCGAAGCCCTCGGTATAGCTGGGGTTGGCGGCGGCGTTGATCGCGCCATAGGTCCGACCGTGGAACGAGCCGTCGAAGCCATAGATGTCGATCCGCTCAGGTGCGCCATTGGCCGAGTGGTATTTGCGCGCCGTCTTCAGCGCGCATTCGACGGCTTCGGTGCCCGAGTTGGTGAAGAACACCACGTCGGCGAAGCTGGATTCGCACAGGGCATCAGCCAGCGCTTCCTGACCCGGAATGCGGAAGATGTTGGAGACGTGCCACAGCTTCTCGGCCTGATCCTTGACCGCCTGGACCAGTTCGGGGTGGGCGTGGCCCAGGCCGTTGGTCGAGATGCCGGCGACGCAGTCGAGATATTCGGTCCCGTCGGTCGCCCACAGACGCGCGCCTCGGCCCCGTTCCACTTCCAGCGGCGCGCGATTGTAGACACCCATCAGATGTTCAGTGGACACGGGACCAAGACCTCCAAAAGCGAGACGGCCCCGCCGCGTGCGCGACGGAGCCGGATCAATACGGTCAGGCGTTGTCGGATTAGTGACGGTGTTAGTCAACACCGAGCACCAAGCCGCTTAAGGGTTGCCGGCGTCCGGCGCGGGCGTGCTGGCCGCAGGGGCGTCCGGGGCCGTTTCGGCGGCGACCGCTTCGTCCTTGGCCTGGATCTCGACCAGCTTCTTGTCCAGCGCCAGGCCCAGGTCGGCGATGAACAGGCCAAAACGGGCGACGTCGACGCCCTTCAGATACGACAGCTTGTCGTCGGCCGTATGGATGCGCTGGAAGACGGGCGGGACGAAGCCCTCCTTCAGACCGTTGTCCTTGCCGCCGTTGAAGGCCAGCCACATCTGGTGGGCGCCGACCGCATCCTGGGTGCCCATCGACACCACCGGCACGCCCGCGGCCGAGAAGGCGCGGTCGTCGCTAGGCGGATAGGTCGGATAGGGCATGCAGTCGAAGCCGCGTTCGGCGCACAGGCCGCGCAGCGTCTCCAGCACGAAGGCCGACTGCGGCCCATTGTTTTCGCCGTACATGACCGTCTGACCATAGGCGGCGACATCGGCGTTGATGACGGCGGCGATCCGGTCCTTGCCGTGTTTCGCCAGGAAGGCCTTGGCGCCCAGAAGGCCCAGCTCTTCCTGGTCGGTGAAGACGAAGACGAAGCGGTGGGCGACCGGCTGGCCTTCCAGCGCCATGTCCAGCGTCTTGGCCGCCTCCATCATCGCCATGACCGAGCCGACGTTGTCGACGATGCCCTGCGACAGCGTGCCGTCGCGCAGCTTCACCGCGTCATAGTGGGCGGTCAGGACGATATCCTTGTCGCCCTCGCCCACCGTGACGACGACATTGGCGCCTTCCATCGGGCCGGTGGCCTGGTTGCCGCCCTCGAAGGTCTGGATTTCAGGCGTGAAGCCCAGCGTCGTCAGGAAACCGACCAGGACCTGGGTCCGCTCGGCGTTGGTGGGCTTGATGAACTGGGCGGCGCCGGCGGCGATGTCGGGGCGGTCGCCGGCCTGGGGCGTCGCTTCCTGAGCGAAGGCGGGCCCAGAAGCGGATGTGGCGGCGAACAGGGCCGTGGCGGCGACGAGCGAACGAAACAGCATGAAGCGGACCTCTCGGGGGAGCGATCCGCAACAGGTAGCGATCTAGCTCTTAAGACGCCAGCCCGAGCGGAACACCAGCCAGCAAACCACGCCCATGACGGCCATCAGTACGGCCGACCCTATGACCCCGACCGTCAGATTGCTCTCGGCATGGCCGATGAAGCCGTAGCGGAAGCCGTCGATCAGATAGAAGAAGGGGTTGTAGCGGCTCAGCGCCCGGAACGGCTCGGGCAGGTTCTCGACCAGATAGAAGGTGCCTGACAGGAAGGTCATCGGCATGACGATGAAGTTCTGGACCGCCGACAGGTGGTCGAACTTCTCGCTCCACAGCCCCGCCAGCACGCCGGTCATGCCCATGATGAAACAGGCGGCCAGGGCGAACCAGACGATGGCGAAGATGTTGGCGATGCCCAACGGCGCGAACGGCAGCACGCAGATCGCCGTCACCAGACCGACCGCCAGGCCGCGCGTCGCGGCGCCCAGCGTAAAGCCCAGCGTCAGTTCCAGCGGGCTGAGCGGCGGGGTCAGAAAGTCGGTCGCCGTACCCATGATCTTGGCCTGGATCAGGCTGGACGAGGCGTTGGCGAAGGCGTTGTTCAACATGGCCATCATGATCAGGCCGGGCGCGACGAACAGGGCGAACGGCGTGCCGTGCAGCGGCGGCCGCGCGTTTTGGAGCGCCACCACGAACACCAGCATATAGAGCAGCGTCGTGACCACCGGCGCAGCTACCGTCTGGGCGCCCACCTTCCAGAAGCGACGCACCTCGCGCAGATACAGGGTCTGCACCCCGATCCAGTTGATCCCCGGATAGCGACGCGGCTGCGGCAGGCCGGCAGGCCGGGTGGAGATCAGATCGGGCGTATCGGTCATGGCCCGCCAGATGCGCTTTGCGCCCTTGCTGCGCAAGGCCGGGTGACTGGTGAATGGTGAATCGTGACTTCCGAAGGGCGCAGCCGTGACCCACGACCCAACTCACCACTCACCACTCACCACTCACCACTCACCACTCACCACTCACCAATCCGCCTTAACCTTAACGATGATTCAATATCTGGTTTCTGTGGACAGGATGATTCGCACATCTTGCGTCTCTTAACGGCTGGTTTACGATTAGTTGTAGGTCAAGACCCCGGAGGGGGAGCCTGGACCTAGATATTGAATCCAAACTCGCTGGAGGGTGGCATGACCGCAGGCTGGACCGACGACCGCGTAGGCGCGCTAAAGAAGCTCTGGCTTGAGGGCCAGTCCGCGAGCCAGATCGCCAAACAACTGGGCGGCGGGGTCACCCGCAACGCCGTGATCGGCAAGGTGCACCGTCTGGGCCTGTCGGGCCGGGCCGCCCCGTCGCAGCCGGCGCGCACCGTCGCCGCGACCTTCCGCACCGCACGTCCGCGCCCGGCGCCGGCTGCTCCCGCGCAGCAACCTTCGGCCCCGCGCCGTCTGGAAGCCGTCGAGCCCAGGCCGGTCGAACCCGCAGCCCCCGTTCCCGCCCCGATCCCGGACCTGCCGGGCACGGCGACCGTGATGACCCTGGGCGCCCACATGTGCAAATGGCCGATCGGCGACCCGTCGTCGCGCGAGTTCAGCTTCTGCGGCCGCCGCTCCTCGGAAGGCGTCTATTGCGTCGAACACGCCCGCGTCGCCTATCAGCCGCAAGTCCGTCGCGGCTCCAAGGAAAGCGGTTCCGACCTGGCCCGCAGCCTGCGTCGTTACATTTAAGGGCGCTACCGCGCTTCGCTCTACATGAGCGCGGCGCTTCGCGCAGGGCGCACGACTGCGCTCAAGTCGTGAGCGACCGCGTCGCGAACGTAGCGCCAAAAAGATGCTCCTTAGGGAGCCGCCTTCCCCCTCGCCGGTGCGCGCAAGCGGCCGGCGAGACTTCAGGGGCGGGGCTGCGGTTCATCCGGGTTGACGCAGCCCCATCCGCCTTCTTGATCCTCCCCAGCGCAGCGGGGGAGGGGGACCGCGCGAAGCGGGGTGGAGGGGGCGAAACCGGATTCGATCTTCAAAGTTCAGCATCAGACCAAAGCCAGACCAACTATCGGCGTTTGGCATGGAGTCTGCGTCCGCCCCCCTCCACCGCTTCGCGGTCCCCCTCCCCCGTTCCGCTGAGCTTCTCGGGGGAGGATTTACTCAGTTCAGCACCCGCCGCGCATCCGGCGTATCCAGCGAAAACGCCGGAATCTGCGCCTCGAAACTGCGCCCATCCGCATCCGTCATATAATAGGCGCCCACCATCGAACCGCTGTCGGTGCCCAGCGGACAGCCCGAGGCGTAGGCGTAGCTGCCGCCCGCTTCTATCACCGGCTGTTCGCCGACGACGCCCGGCCCGCGCACCTCTTCCACATGGCCGTGGCCGTCGGTGATGGTCCAGCGACGCGCCATCAGCTGCACCGTCGAACCCGTCAAGTTCACGATCTCGATCTGGTAGGCCCAGACCCAGCGGCCTTCGTCGGGATCGGACTGGCCCGCCAGATAGCTGGGGCGCACCCGGATCAGGATGCCGTTCGTCTCGGCGGTATAGGCAGGACCATCG
Organism: Brevundimonas vesicularis; assembly: GCF_014204545.1. Classification (GTDB taxonomy): domain Bacteria; phylum Pseudomonadota; class Alphaproteobacteria; order Caulobacterales; family Caulobacteraceae; genus Brevundimonas; species Brevundimonas vesicularis_B. The sequence goes on along the minus strand of NZ_JACHLJ010000004.1, from coordinate 54,514 downwards.
TGCATGGGCTATATGCTCGCCCCGCCGCGCGCGGGCTGCAAGCGCGACTTGGAGACAAGTCGTGAAAACCGTGTGAGACAGACGCCATGAGCTCCTTCCAAGCGCCCCGTCCCGGCATCCTGCCCGCCCAGTCCATCGAGACGTTGATCGCCGCCGGCGCCGTCACGTCCGACACGCCCTTCGACCACGACCAGGTCCAGCCGGCCAGCCTGGACCTGCGGCTGTCGGATCAGGCCTGGCGGGTCCGCGCCTCCTTCCTGCCCGGCCGGCGCAAGGTCGAGGACCGCATCGCCGATGTGGCCATGCACGCCATCGAGATCACCGAGGCCGGCGTCGTGCTGGAAAAGGGCTGCGTCTATATCGTGCGCCTTCAGGAGCGGCTGAAACTGCCCCAGGGCCTGATCGCCCGCGCCAATCCGAAAAGCTCGACGGGCCGCGTCGACGTCTTCGTGCGCCTGCTGACCGATCAGGGCGCCAGCTTCGATGACGTGGCCGAAGGCTATGACGGCCCGCTCTATATGGAGGTCGCGCCCCAGACCTTCTCCATCCTGGTCCGGCCCGGCACCCGACTGAACCAACTCAGGCTCAAGGCCGGCGATCCGCCCAAGCTGGAGACCCGCTCGGTCGGCGTCGATCTTCAGGGCGGCGACATCGTCGGCTTCCGGGGGCGTCGCCATGCGGGGGTGGTGGATCTGGACCATATCGACGGCCACGACCCGCGCGACTTCTGGGAGCCGTTGACGCTGCGGCGCGGCGAACTGCTGCTGGATCCGGGCGAGTTCTACATTCTGGCCTCGTCCGACGACGTGGAAATCCCGGTCGATCAGGCCGCCGAAATGACCCCCATTGATCCGTCGGTCGGCGAGTTCCGCGTCCACTACGCCGGCTTCTTCGACCCCGGCTTCGGCACGGACGAGGCCCACGGCGCGGGGTCGAAAGGCGTGCTGGAGGTCCGCACCCACGACACGCCCTTCCTGCTGGAACACGGCCAGATCGTCGCCCGCCTGGTTTACGAACCCCTGACCGAACGCCCCAGCCGCCTGTATGGCGAAAGCGGCAGCCACTATCAGAACCAGGGCCTGAAACTGTCGAAGCACTTCAAGGCGTGGTGAGGTCGTACTGACCTCTCCCTCCCCGTTCCGGGGAGGGTCGTCGCGCAGCGACGGGGTGGAGGCGGCCAGGCAAGGCCGCACAGACTGGATTAGGCAGTTTGTTGCGGTTTCGCTCTGCCCTCCCCACCCGGCTTCGCCTGCGGCTCAGCCACCCTCCCCCGCAGGGGGAGGGAGAAGCCAGCAGATCGTCACGTCAGCTTGTCCGCCTTCCTCAGCCCCGGGAACATCGTCGCCCAGGCCCCGGTCGCGGCCAGGGCGCCGAACCCGCCGAACACCGCCGCGCCGACCGCGCCCAGCAGCCGGACCATGACGCCGGAATAGGCCTCGCCCAGTTCGTTGGAGGCGCCGATGAACAGCATCGACACCGACGACACCCGCCCGCGCATGTGATCGGGCGTGGCCAGCTGGATCAGGGTCTGGCGCACATTGACGCTGATCATGTCCGCCGCCCCGCCGATGAACAGGGCCAGGCCCGACAGCCAGACGATGCGCGACAGGCCGAAGGTGATGGTGCACAGGCCGAACACCGCCACCGCCGCGAACATCCAGCGCCCGCCGTTCTGGCGGATCGGATAGCGGCTCAGATAGATGGCCATGACCATGGCCCCCACGCCGAACGAGGCCCGCAACAGGCCGAACCCTTGCGGTCCGACATGCAGGATGTCGCGCGCGAAGATCGGCGTCAGCAGGGCCACGCCCGCCAGCAGCACCACCACCAGATCCAGCGAGATGGCGCCCAGCACGATCTTGGTCTTCCACACATAGGCCAGCCCCTCTTTCACCGAGTCGACCGGCGACAGTGGATTAGCCTGGGGCGCGGGCTTGCCGCTGGTGCGGATCAGGATGAAGGCGGCGACGGCCAGCAGGAACATGCCCAGCGACACCGCATAGGCCAGGGGCACGTTCACCCCCACAATCACCCCGCCCAGGGCCGGGCCGGCGATGGCCCCGGTCTGAAACGCGATGGACTGGGCCGCGATGGCCGGCGGCAGGGCCTTTCGCCCCACAACCATCGGCAGGAAGGCCTGGCTGGCCGGCGCCAAAAACGCCCGCGCCGCGCCGAACAGGGCCGCGACCGCCAACAGACCCCACAACGGCGGATTTCCATGCAAGGCCATGGCCAGAAACGACCCCGCACACGCCGCCTCGACCAGGATCGAGATCCACACCGTGCGCTTTCTGTCGCGCCGATCCGCCATCGCCCCGGCGGGCAGGGTGAAGGCCAGCAGCGGCAGGAACTGACACAACCCCACCAGCCCCAGATACAGGCTAGCCTCCTCGATCGGATGATCGCGCCGGGCGATCTCATAGACCTGCCACAACAGGGCCGACGACTGGATCTGGATCGCCAGCACCGCCACCACGCGGCCAAACCACAACAGGCGGAAGTCGCGAATGCCCCACGGACTGGAGGGCCCCTCTGGCGGAGACGGCGGAACGGGCGGGGCGGCGGGGCCGGTGTCGATGGATTCTGTGGTCAAGGTCTCGGCTTCAGCAGGAGCGCACCGTCTTCTCGCAGACGCGGATTATCCCTAAAGCATAGCCGCATGAGCCGCGCATCAACTCCCGTTATCGATCCTGTCGAACTGACCCGCGACCTGATCCGCATCCCCTCCGTCACCCCCGCCGACGAAGGGGCGATGGATGTGCTGGAACGGCATCTGACGGCGCTGGGCTTCACCTGCCGCCGCCTGGCCTTCGAGGGACCGGGCGGCGAGGGCGTCCATGCGCGGATAGAGAACCTGTACGCCCGACGCGGGACCGCCTCGCCCAACCTGTGTTTCGCCGGCCATACGGATGTGGTCCCGACCGGCCCGTCGGATCAGTGGTCGTCGCAACCCTTCAACGCCGAGGTCAAGGACGGCGTCCTATACGGTCGCGGCGCGGTGGACATGAAGGGCGGGATCGCCGCCTGGGTCGCCGCCGTGTCCCAGGTTATCGCAGACGGCGAACCCGCCGGCTCCCTCTCCTTCCTGATCACCGGCGACGAGGAAGGTCCGGCGCTGCACGGCACAAAACGGGTGGTCGAGGCCCTGGCCGCCGAGGGCGAGGTCATCGACGCCTGCGTCGTCGGCGAACCCTCGTCGTCGCAACAGCTGGGCGACATGATCAAGGTCGGTCGTCGCGGATCGCTGAACACCTGGATCACCGTCCACGGCAAACAGGGCCACGTCGCCTATCCGGAACGGGCGGCCAATCCGGCGCCCGTGATCGCCAAGCTGATGAGCCGGCTGAACGACCATGTGCTGGACGACGGCTATGAGGGTTTCCCCCCGTCCAACCTCGAAATCACCACCATCGACATCGGCAATCCGGCGACCAACATCATCCCGGCCGAGGCCAGGGCGCGGCTGAACATCCGCTTCAACCCCAGCCACACCGGCGACGCCCTGATCGACTGGCTGAACCGCGAGGCCGGCGCCATGCAGGCCGAGACCGGGCTTCAGATCACCCTGGAGCACCTGTGCTCGGGCGAGGCCTTCCTGACCGAGTCCGGCGTGTTCGTCGCGGCGGTGCAGGACGCCGTCGAGGCCGTCGCCGGCCGCCGCCCCGAGGCCTCGACCACCGGCGGCACCTCCGACGCCCGCTTCATCCGCGCCCTGTGCCCGGTGCTGGAACTGGGCCTGGTCGGCCAGACCATGCACCAGATCGACGAACGGGTGCCGGTGGGGGAGCTGGAGACACTGGCGGCGGTCTATCGCCGGGTGATCGAGACGGTGTTCGAACGGTTGTAAGCGCGGCCAAGGATACTCAGTCTAGCCCATTTGGCTCACCTCAAACCCGACCTGCCGATAAGTCTGACAAGGGTGGTTAGCAGACTTCGGCGTGCCCTTCTGACGCAGCATGACTAGGCGCTTCCGTCACACTTTTGCGGTATCGAATGACGGCCAGAGGGGATTAGGTAATGTTCAGTTCAGCCGCAGTCGCAATATTCTTAACGTCATGTCCGCTTCAGTACGAAGTGAATGGGACCGCTAATGTGCAGTTTTCTGCCAACTCAGTCGACCTACCCACAGCAGACCGGGCGCGCATTACTGAACTTCTAGCTCCCCTAGTCGGAAACCCATTGGCTGAGGTCGAGTTCGACTCATATTTCCCATACCGCAGCAGCGAAAGCAGCCCAGCCTATATCTTGGCCCAAAACCGGGCCAAGATATAGGCTGGGCAATCTATCGATTGAGACTGGAATGTCCCCGGACTTGGTGGCGAGCGGCATCTCGGCAGTCGGATGGAATTTCGAAGGCGATATAATCCGGGCTGCTCCCTACGCACCTGAGCAACTCGACCGCGCTGACGTGCGGTATCGTGTCAAAGCGGAGTGCCATCCGCTTACCCATCTGGCGCGAAGCTTAGACCCCTCCCGCAACAAGTAGCGCAGGCGCCAACATCTCCTAAGGGTCGATTTCAGTCCAGGGCTTCACGGCCCAGAGCGGAAGTACGTCTTCCGCCGGCAAGCGGTAGCGGTCGACGTGTGCTGGAAGTGGAAAGCGGACGTTTTGGCGATAAGATGATCACATGATGAACAGGAAGCGACGGCTGCTCCCTTTTTCAATATCTGTCGGCGTCATCGTACTGTCGATGGGCGGGTGGTTTGTGCAGCGAGAAGCCGCGTGCGCCAATCTTGCGGACCAGCGCCTCCCAAATGCCGACACCCAGGTTCGGCGAGGAGGGCTTGGCGTCTGTCGGGTATGCCGTGAAAACGGGGCTCTCTACGACATTGCTTTCGACCAATGCTCTGATGCTGACAGCATCTACGCGGGGCTCAGACTACCGTAATTCCCGGACGGGCGTACGACCGCAATGGGTCGGTTTGCGACATCGCCTCACACTGCAATCGCCCACTCCCTAACTCCGCTCCAAGAACCGCAACGCCGTCAGCACGTGCGTCTTCACCCCCAGCGGCAGGACCTTCTCGTTGGGTGAGAACTCCGGCGAATGATTGGGCGCGGAGGTCGCGGGGTCGACGCCGTCGGGACTGGCCCCGAGATGGTAGAAGACGCCGGGGATGACCTGCTGGAAATAGCTGAAGTCCTCGGCCACCGTGGTCGGGGGCGTGGCGGGGTTGACGTTCCCCTCGCCCGCCGCCTCGGTCAGGACCGGGGCCAGCCAGGCGGACAGGCCGGGGTCGTTGAAGACCAGGGCCGCGTTCTGTTTGACGCCGAACTCGGCGGTGGCGCCGTAGGCCTCGGCGACATGGTCGATGGCGGTCTCGGCGCGGGCGACCAGGGCGTCGCGCTGGGCCGTATCGAAGGTGCGCAGCGTGCCCGACAGCGTCGCGCTGTCGGGGATGATATTGTAACGGACGCCGGCGTTGATCGTGGCGATGGTGAAGACGGTCGGGGTCGTGGTCGGATCGACCGTGCGCGCCGTCAGGGTATTGACCGTCTCAACCACCTGACCCGCCACCGCGATCACATCGACCCCGCGCCAGGGCCAGGCGCCGTGCGTCTGCTTGCCCTTCAGGCGGATATCCACGCGGTCTGAGGCCGCCATGAAACCCTCGGGCCGGTAGAAGACGCTGCCCGGACGGCCCGGCACGACGTGCAGTCCGAAGATGGCCTCGGGCTTGGGATCGTTCAGCGCCCCTTCGGCGATCATCAGGGCCGCACCGCCCTTCGGCTCTCCCGGCGGCGCGCCCTCCTCGGCCGGCTGGAAGACGAAGACCACCGTGCCGGCGATCCGGTCCTTCATCCCCGCCAGCACCTCGGCCGCGCCCAACAGCATGGCCATATGCATGTCGTGGCCGCAGGCGTGGGCCACCGGCACAATATTGCCCATATAGGTTCCGGTCGCGCTCGAGGCGAAGTCGAGGCCCGTCGCCTCCTGCACCGGCAGGGCGTCCATGTCGGCGCGCAGGGCCACCGTCCGGCCCGGCCGTGCGCCGCGCAGCACGCCGATCACCCCCGTCTTGCCGACCCCGGTGCGCACCTCCAGCCCCAGCGATCGCATATGGTCGGCGATCACGCCGGCCGAGCGAGTCTCGGCGAAGCCCAGTTCAGGATGCTGGTGGAAGTCGCGCCGCCACGCGACGACCTCTGGCATGACGCGCTGCACGGCGGCGTCCACGCTGGCCGTATCAACCTGAGCCTGAGCGGCGCCGGCGGCAAGCAGCAGCGCCATTGTGGAGGCGGCGAACAATCGGCGCATGTGAAGATCCCGTGAAATTATCAGCCCGACGACAGGTGACGGCGCCGCACCCGCTTGTGCAAGCCGTCGCGAACGGCGATTTCTGTCCGCATGGGTGAGAAGGCCTTCAAGAGCGCAAAGACCGAATGGCGCGACGTCGTTTTGGTGTGCCGCAAATGTTCGAAAAAGCTGGATGGCGGCTTCGGCCCCGGCGGCGATCTGACGCTGAAGAAGGCGCTGCGCAAATATCTGCACCTGCAGAAGGGCAAACAGGGTCGCAAGGGCGAGCTGACGGTCGTCGGCGCCGACTGTTTCGACATCTGTCCCAAAGGCGCCGTCGTCGCCGTCAACACGGCCCAACCCAAGAAGCTGCTGATCATTCCCGCCGGCGCCGACCTGTTGGAGGTCAAGACGCGGCTGGCGCTGGACGACGGACGGCGGTTGAAGCGTATCGAAGCGGCCGACTGAGGCTCGGCGCCTTTCTTCCGGCGGCCAGCCGTGTCAGAGCGAAACCATGGATGACACTCGCATCGAAAAACGCGTCGGCGTTCAGGCGACCTCGGACCGCATCTGGGACTTGGTCGCGGACCTATCCGACTGGGGCGCCTGGAACCCGATCGACAAGGACGTCGAGGGCGCCATCGCCTATGGCGGCCGCCTGACCATGACCGAGGCGTGGCCCGACATGGCCGAACGCCAGGCGGCGGCCCAGGTGGTGGAATGGCAGCCGCGCGCGCGGCTGGTCTGGGCCGAACGGCGCGGCTTCCTGTTCCAGAGCCTGCGCTACATCCAGATCGAGGAGCTGGCGCCCGGCAACTGCATCGTCGCCATCGGCATCCGTTTTTCGGGCATTCGCGGCGAGCTGTTCCACGACAAGCACCGCCCGGCGATCAAGGCGGCGTTCGAAAGCGCCGCCGAGGGGCTGAAGGCGGCTGCGGAAACCGGGGCGGGTTAACCGCCGCCTTTCATCATGTCCATGACGTTCAGGATCGCCGGGCCCAGAATGACGACGAACAGCACCGGCAGGAAGAACAGGATCATCGGCACGGTCAGCTTGGCCGGCAGGGCCGCCGCCTTCTTCTCCGCAGCGGACATGCGCAGATCGCGATTTTCCTTGGCCATGACGCGCAGAGCGGTCGCCAGCGGCGTGCCATAGGTTTCGGCCTGGGTCATGGCGGTGGCCACCGACTTCACGCCCGGGTGGTTGGTGCGCTTGCCCAGGTTTTCATAGGCCATGCGACGGTCGGGCAGATAGGAAAGCTCGGCCGACAGCAGCGACAGCTCCTCGGCCAGATCAATCGACGACGGCCCCATTTCCTGACTAACCTTGGCGATCGCCGCCTCGATGGACATGCCGGCCTCGACGCAGATCAGCAGCAGGTCCAGCGCATCCGGAAACGCCTGCATGATCGAGGTGCGGCGCTTGTCGATGCGGTTCTTCAGATACAGGTTGGGCGCATAGAAGCCCGCGACCGCGGCCGCCATCGTCGCCGTCACCTTGTTCATCGTGGGCCAGTCCACGACCTTGAGGACGAACAGGTAGAAAGCCGCCACCACCATGAAGATGAAGGGCGATGCAAAGCGGAAGAAGTAGAAGGTCGTCAGTGGTCGCGGTCCGCGATAGCCGGCCTGGGCCATCTGCCCTGCGACCTTGGGATCTTCCAGCAGCTTGGACAGGTTCAGCTGATCCACGATCCGCTTCTTGAAGCCGTCATCGGTATGACGCAGCGCGCCCTGCCCGCCGGCCATGTTCGCGCGTGACCGGCGTTTCAGGTCGTCGCGGCGTTCCGCTACGGCCTTCATCCTCTTGTCCAGCGCAACCCCGCCCGTCATCGACGACATCAGGGTGATGATGGTGGCGAAGACCAGCACCCCCACGCCGATGCTGAGCAGATTTTGCGGATCGATGATGAAACGGATGAAGCTTTCCATGATCCCGGCCTCAGAACTTGAACGAGATCATGCGCTTCATCACGAAGATGCCGGTCGACATCAGGACGACCGCGATCAGCAGGAGGAAGTTGCCGCGGAAATCGGTGAACAGCGGCATCATGTAGCCAGGCGTCGTGAACATGACCATCGTCATGACCGCAGGCGGCAGGGAGGCGATGATGCCGGCTGAGGCCAAGGCTTCGGACGACAGCGCCTTGATCTTCTCGCCCATCATCCGGCGGGCGCGCAGCACGGCCGACAGATTGCCCAGCGCCTCGGCCAGGTTGCCGCCGGTCTTCTGCTGGATGGCGATGACGATGGTGAAGAAGCGCAGTTCGGACGTCGGCATCCGGCCGTACATCTTCTCCAGCGCCTGCTCCAGGGTCAGGCCCACGCCCAGGCCCTCGACCAGCTTCTGGAACTCCGGCCCAAGCGGCGCGGGGCTTTCGCGGGCGATGATCTTGAAACATTCGTGGACCGGCAGGCCCGACTTGATGCCGCGCACGATCACATCGACGGCGTTGGGAAACTCCAGCGAGAACTTCTTCATCCGCGATTTGCCGAGGAAGCCCACGACCCAACGCGGCAGTCCCAGACCGACGATCAGGGCGATGCCCAGCACCACCAGGATCGGCAAACCGAAGATCAGCGAGCCCAGCCCGGTCACCAGCCCGACCACGGCCGAGATGATATAGAAGGTGGTCACGCTCAGGCTCAGGCCGGCCTGTTTCAGGCGCGACGCCAGGGTGGTACGCGCCTTGCGCTCGCGCCGGTCGGCGTCCTGAAGTTGGAGCAGAATCTGTTTGCGGCGTGCCTCGGGGGTATTGGCGGCAGCAGCCTTGCGGGCAAGCGCCGCGCTCTTCTTGGGTTCGCCCAGGCTTTGGGCGCGTTTGACCGCCTGGGCCGAGGAATCGTCTCCACCGACGAAGACCCAACCCAGGCCGCCGATGGTGATGAAGGCCAGAACCGCGGCGAGAATCGGAAGCATCGTCCTACTCCGCCGCGTCCAGGGCGTCAGCCAGCTCGCGCTCCAGCCCGTAATAGCGCGCCCGGTCCCAGAAGCGGGGACGGGCGATGCCGGTCGAGCGGTGACGGCCGATGATCTTGCCGTTCTCGTCCTCGCCGGTGATGTCGTAGACGAACAGGTCCTGCGTCACGATCACATCGCCTTCCAGGCCCACGACCTCGGTGATGTGAGTGATGCGGCGCGAGCCGTCGCGCAGGCGGGCGGCCTGGATGATGACGTCGACCGAGCCGACGATCATCTCGCGGATCGTCTTGGACGGCAGGCCGTAGCCGCCCATGGTGATCATGGACTCCATCCGGCTGATGGCCTCGCGCGGACTGTTGGCGTGCAGCGTGCCCATGGAGCCGTCGTGGCCCGTGTTCATGGCCTGCAACAGGTCGAACGCCTCGGGTCCGCGCACCTCGCCGACGATGATCCGCTCGGGACGCATCCGCAGGCAGTTTTTGACCAGGTCCCGCATCGTGATCGTGCCCTGGCCTTCCAGGTTCGGCGGGCGGGTTTCCAGACGCACCACGTGCGGCTGCTGCAGTTGCAGTTCGGCGGCGTCCTCGCAGGTGATGACCCGCTCGGTCGGGTCGATGAAGGCCGTCAGGGTGTTCAGCAGGGTCGTCTTGCCCGAGCCGGTGCCGCCCGAGATGACCAGATTGCATCGCGACGCGCCGATGACGCCCAGCACCCGCGCGCCCTCGGGACTGATGGAGGCGTACTCCACCAGATTCTTCATCGTCAGCTTGTCTTTCTTGAACTTCCGGATCGTCAGCGTCGGGCCGTCGATGGCCAGCGGCGGAGCGATGACGTTGACGCGCGAGCCGTCCGGCAGACGGGCGTCGCAGATGGGGCTCGACTCGTCCACGCGGCGGCCGACCTGGCTCACGATCCGCTGGCAGATGTTCATCAGCTGGGTATTGTCGCGGAAACGGACATTGGTCAGCTGGACCTTACCCGCGACCTCGATGAAGACGCGGCCTGCGCCATTGACCATGATGTCGGCGATGTCGTCGCGGCTGAGCAGCGGCTCCAGCGGACCATAGCCCAGGACGTCGTTGACGATGTCCTGAACCAGATGCTCCTGTTCGGCGACCGACATGGAGACGTTCTTGATCGCCACCAGTTCGGCGACGATGTCGCGGATCTCTTCCGACGCGGCCTTCTGGTCCAGATGCGCCAGCTGGGCCAGGTCGATGGTGTTCATCAACGCATTGAAGATCGTCGTCTTCGTGGCGTGATAATAGTCGCTCTGTTCGCGGACGATCTCGGCGACCGCCTGGGCCTTTTTCAGCTGTTCAAGACCCGCCGTGGCCTTCGGACCCGTGCCGGCGACATTGCCGGTGGGACGCGGAGCCTCAGGGGCAGGCTTGGGCTTGGGACGCGAAGCCAGGGCGTCCAGACGATCGGCCGGCGCGGGCTGGGTCGGGGCAGACGCTCGGTCGAAGGCGTCAGCCGCCGGTTCCAGTTCCTCGTCGGCATAGGCAAAGGCAGATGCGTTGGTCGCCGCCGCCATCGGCGCGGCGGCCGCCTGCATGCTGAACACGGACACAGGTTCGCCGCCGGGCGCAGACGCCGCAGCGGGGGCCGGGGCCGGCCGCAGGGGCGCAGGGGCGGCGCCGGGCTGACCTGTGCGTTTGCCGAACATGCGTCAGCGCTTCTTGAACATATTAGCGAACAGCGATTTCGACGCCCCGTCCGCCGGCTTGGTCTTCTCCGCCTTGCCCGCCTTCGATGGCTTGGCCTTGGGTCCCGCCACCATCGGCAGTTCGCGCCGCGACACGATCTGGGCCAGGGTCTGGAAGGCTTCGGCCGACTTGGTCTTGGCCCCCGCGTCCAGGATCATCTGGCCGTTATTGGCGGCGGCGCCAAAAGTCTTGGCGTCGAACGGAATGATCAGGCTGGGATGCACGCCCAGCGCCGCACCGAAGTCCTTGGCCGGAATTTCCGGGCGTCCGGGCACGCCGACCTGGTTCAGCACCAGGCGCGGCGGCGCGTCATTGGGGCGGCCCTGACGGATCAGGTCGATCATGTTCTTGGCGTTGCGCAGGGACGCCAGATCCGGCGTCGCCACGACCACCACCTCGTCGGCGCTGATCAGGGTGCGGCGCATCCACGGCGACCAAAGGTGCGGAAGGTCCAACACGACGAAGGGCGCCGTGGCGCGGATCTGGTTGGTGACCTCCTCGAACGCCTCGGTCGAGATGTCCCAGTCCGTGTCCAGACTGGCGGGCGCGGCAAACAGGCTCAGCTTGTCGGTGCAGCGGACCATCATCCGGTCCAGCAGCGTCGAATCCAGCCGGTCGGGCTGGCCCAGTGCGTCTGCGACGCCGTTCAGCGGATCCTGATTGAAGTCCAGGCCGGCGGTGCCGAACGGCAGGTCGTAGTCGACGATGACGGTGTTGGCGCCGATCCGCTCGGAAATCGCATAGGCGGTGTTGTGCGCCACGGCCGAGGCCCCGGCCCCGCCCCGCGCGCCGACGAAGGCGATGGTGCGCCCGACAAAAGGCTGGGCCGGATCGTTGAACAGGCCGCCGATGGCCGCGATCAGCTGCAGGGGCTGCAAGGGCGCGACCAGATATTCACTGACCCCGCGTCGCATCAGTTCGCGGAACAGGATGATGTCGTTCGTCGCGCCGATCACAACGACCTTGGTGCCGGCGTCGCAGACTTCGGCCAGCTGATCGACTTCCCACAACAGCGTCTGGGGGTCTTTCAGGCACTCGACGATGATCAGCGGCGGCGTGGGCTCGTGCTGATAGGTCTCGACGGCCGCAGCGACGCCGCCGACACGGATCTGGGTCGTGGCGCGCGACAGGCGACGGTCCTGCGCCGCACGCTCGGCCGAAGCGAGGGTGTCCTGGCGTTCGGCGAAGACATGGATGGCGATGCGCGGCACCGACACTTCACCGATGTTGCTGGCCGGGACTAGACCGGTGAAGGCCAGACCCGTATCCATCAAGCTGGCCTGCGCCTGGGCGACCACGTCACCGACCGGATTGAAGCCGGCGGCGTCGGGCGTATAGGCCGGCGCGGCTGGGACTGGCGCCAGAGGCGCGGCCTGAAGCGGCGATTGCGGCGTCGGCGCCGCCGCGGCCGGCATCGCCGACGCCGCAGGCGTAAACTGAAGCGGGCTGCGCGGCGCGGTAACGTCGTCAACCGGAGGCGCGAACTCCATATCGACGTCGAACGCGTCGTCGAAGCTGTCGAACTCGCGGGGGGCGGGGGCTGTGCTCATGGTCAGTTCACCGCACGGGACACGGCGGTTTCCCGGATAAGGTCTTCACGCTCGGCCGACGTGGGCTTGCCGGCGCGATAGGCATCGAACACTACGGTCCGGCGCCCGGCGTCCGCCGGCGTCATGGCGCGTGGCCGCTGGATGTCGCGCGGATCTTCGATCTGGGCCGCCAGATTGGCCGTCACGGCGCATCCGAAGTTGGACGAGGACTGATTATCGCCCGTCCGGCTCAGATTGCCCCAGTTCGCGCCGCATCGCGGCACCGCCGCGCGAATTGTTTGATAGCCCACGACCACCGGCGCACGCGGATCCGGCGCGGCGTAGCTGACCAAGGTGATGCGGTCCGGCGCGACGCCGTAGGCCGTTAGCGTTGATTGGATGTCATAGGCGATCTTCAGGGCCACCGGATCGTTTCCGGCTGGGGCTTCGATCACCATCGGCACGGCGTCGACGTAGCGATAGCGCCTGACCAACTCTTGCAGCGCGCCGTTCTGCGCTGGCGACAAGCCGGTGTCGTGAACCGCGAGGGCGATCCGGTCCAAATCCGGCTCGACCTGAAGCTGATAGCGCGAGGTCGGCGTCAGCGGCGGCTCGCCGCCCAGGCTGGCGGGGCCGCCGACACAGGCGCCCAGCGCCAGGGCCGTGGTCGTCAGAAGCGTGGCAATCAGGGTGCGAGTCATGGATGTGCTCACTCGATCACATAGCCGACCGAACCGGCCGGGGGCGCATTCGGCAGCCCATAGACCTGGTTCAACTGGCCAAAGAAGATGGTCTGACTGTCGCTGGCCATGCGCAGGCCGTCCGCCGGCGTCTGCATCCGATCGGGCGACGTCGGGCTGACGATATAGGGCTCGACGATGACCACGAGTTCGGTCTCGCCCATCAGATAGTCGCGCGAGCGGAACAGGGATCCCAACACCGGCAGGTTGGTGACACCCGGCAAAGAGTCCACCGTCTGGCGCGTGGTTTCCTGAAGCAGGCCTGCGATCATCATCGAGCCGCCCGATGGCAGCTCCACGGTGTTCTCGCTGCGCCGGACCGTCAGACCCGGCAGAGTGATGGACGAGGGGGTACCGGCGCCGATGGTGAAGCCACCCTGCGCCGTCAGTTCTGAAACCTCGACCTTCACCTGCAAGGAGATGCGACCGCCGGACATGACCACCGGTCGGAAGGCCAGGCCCACGCCATAGGGCTTGTAGATGACGGTGATGTTGCCATCCCGGTCACGTCCCGTTGGCAGCGGAAACTCGCCGCCGGCCAGGAAGTTCGCCGCTTCGCCATTCACAGACGTCAGGTTGGGTTCGGCCAGCGTCCGAGCCAATCCCACGCGTTCGAAGGCCTCAAGACAGCCGCTCGCATTCGTGCCCGTCAGCGTTTGGAAGGCGGTCGACGCAATGTTGGAGATGGCGTTAGTGATCGTGTTGCTAGAGCCAGAGGACACGGTCGATTGACCGATAGCTGTGGCGGGAATCTGGACAACGTTACCATTGATATCTGTCACGGTGACGGTCGAGGGGAAGGAGCCGCTCGTCGCCTGTTGCCCGGTGGCCGACGCCCCGCCGGAACTGGTCTGGCTGGTGCTGCTGTTCGAGTTCGACACGTTCGTGGTCCGGCCGCCATTTTGACCGTAGCACAGACCCGTTCCGCCGGCCGCCGATCCGTTGACGCCATAGGTATTGGGGCGGCTGAAGCCATACGAATGGATGCCCGCCCCCTTTAAAATGTCGGAGCTGAAGCCAAGCTGTTTCAGCGCATTGCGTTGCACCTCCACCACGCGCACCCGCAGCGTCACCTGGTCGGAACCGGCGACGCTGATCATGTTGATCACCTTCTCCGGCGCAGAGACAAAGGCGGCGGCGACGCGCGCGGCCTGAGCCGCCTGGGCGGGATTATCCGCAACGCCGGTTAAGATGACGCTGTCATTGACGGCTTCCGCGTGGATTTGCCCTCCCGGAGCGATGCGGCTCAGCGTGTCCTGAAGCGCGCTGGTGCCGGCGTCCACCCGAACCCGCAGGCTCAGGATGGTGCGGCCCGCCGCATCCAGGAAGACGGCGTCGGTCTCACCCGGCGCGATGCCGATGACGGTGATGCGGCGCGGCGAGTGCAGCATGGCTTCGGCCACCTGCGGATTGGAGACGATGACGTCGCGGGCGTCGGCCGGCAGATCCACCGCGAACGAGGTGCCGCGCGGCAGGTTGATCAGACGCTGCGCCGCACCCGTCGATACAGCGGCGCGGGTTTGGGCGACGCCGGCAGGCGCGGCGGCCAGGGTGGCGAGCAGCGCGCAGGTTGCGGCGGCGGCGGCCTTGCGCATCTTGGGTCGGCGCATCGGTTGAGTCCTCATGGCACGGCCACCACTTCAGGCGCGCCGCCGCGATAGATGCGCACGGCCTGGGGTTGGGAAACGGCCGCGACAGGGCGGCGCGTGGCGCCAGATGGTCCGGCGGTGTCGGCATAGGATCGCAGCGACAGCGACAGTTCGCCCTCGGACTTGGCCTGGGCCAGCAGAACCGATTCCTGCGGCCGCACTTCCAGGGTCGCAGTGGCGCCGACCACCGCCTGGGCGTCGTCGCCGACGCGGGTCGCCTGGTCAATGGCCAGGACCTTGATGTTCTGCAGCACGACGCCCGAGGCGAACTTGGATTTGGTCGCGCCCTCGACGGCGCCGTCGCGGTTGGTTTCGGCGGTCAGCACCACATCGACGCGGTCGCCCGGCAGGATGAACCCGCCGGCCGCGGATTCGACCGTCACGGCGATGGCCATGGCCCGCATGCCCGGCTCCAAATAGGCGGCCAGATAACCGCTGTCGCCGGCGCGCACGATCTTGCGCGACACGATCGGCTCGCCAGCCAGAATAGGTTCACGGACCACGGAGCCGATGTAGTCGGACTTGGCGCCGGTCGTGGCCAGCTCCGTCGCCGCCTTGGCGACGCGGTTCACGGCGTCCGTCGCCTTCGCGGTCGCGCTTTCCGCAGCGGGCTTGGCGGGAACCGGCGTGGAGCCGTCGGTGATGAAGACGGGATTGACCTCGTCTACGGGCCAATCTTTCCATTCCAGATCAGCCTCCACCAGACGCTTACCGGGTTCCAGATCCTTGGCGGCGACCAGAACCTTGGCCATCGGACGGACTTCGACGGGAGCGGCGGCGGCAGGTGTCGTGGGTTCGTTCGACGACGAGCCCATGGCTCGGACCACCAGGGCCAGACCGATGGCCGAGACGGCGGCGATGCAGATGACGACGATGCGGGCGGGCTTCATCCAGAATGTCTCCAGCAGGCGCCGTGTTTCGGATTCATCCCCCGACGCCTACCGTTAACGATCATGGGCCTTGCGGGTTAACGCTTCCTAAGCGCCGCGAACGCCGGTCAACGGGGCGTCAGCGCCCCGAGGCGAACGTCAGCAGCAGCCCGCTCTCAGGCAAGGCCAGCAGGGCGCCGATGGCGATGGCGACGCCGTAAGGAATATCGCCCTTGGGCTGCATCAGATTGATGACCCAGCCTTGCGACACCGAAGGCGCGACCATCGGAAAATACTGACGCGCAGTCATCAGCAGCAGGCAGAAGGCGCCGCCCGCGATGCCGGTGTAGATCAAAAAGGGCGCGACGCCGCTCATCCCCATCCAGAGACAACTGGCGGCCAGCAGCTTGGCGTCGCCTCCGCCGATCCAGCCGGCGGCGAACATGCCCATGCCGACCAGCAGGGCCGCAAACCCGATGCCGACATGGATGGCGACATCCATCGGCGCGGCGCCGATCAGAAAGGCGATAGGGAAGAAGGCGCCGATCAGGGCCAGCGAGATCCAGTTCGGGATCTTCATCGTGAGCAGGTCGTGCAGGCCCCCGACGATGACAAGGGCCGGAAAGACGCCGAGCAGGGTGAGCAGCAGAATGTCCATGACCGACATGTTGTGCGACAGGACTTAATGTTGAGTTTCGACCACAGAAAAGGGCCGGAGCTTTTCAGCCCCGGCCCCATTCTCACGACTTTGAACGTCTGACGATTAGCCGGCGTTCGCCGTATCAAGCTCAGTGCTGACCTTCGTGAAGGTGTTTTTCAGGCTGCCGCTCATGGTGCCAAGCACGGTGATAAGGGCGACGGCGATCAGAGCAGCGATCAGGCCGTATTCGATGGCGGTGGCGCCCGATTCGTCTTTGGCGAAGCGCGAGATGAACTTGGTCATGGGTAGGTCCTTTTTCAAATGGTCTAGCGAGCAACTTGGCGGGGGGAGCCGGTAGCCCGCTTGACCCCCAAACGCAGGATCAAAATGCACGAGGCCCGTTAAATCTGAGTCACGAGGTTTGGTTACGCGCAGATTTACCAAAGAAAATTCTCATATCCCTGCTTCAGCCTTTGTTGAGGATCACGGCTGCATCATGCGCGCGTCCGCGTTTGCACGCGCCACTATCCAGAGCCGCCGATGTCTCGCATCCCGTCCTTCCTGATCGCCGCCGCCCTCATCGTCGCCCCCGTCGTCGCCAGCGCCCAAGATGGCGCGCTGAACGTTGAGATCGATCGCTCGGCGCGCGTTCAGCTTCGCGGCGCCGCCGCTTCCATCATCGTCGGCAACCCCCAGATCGCCGATGTGTCGCTGGTCGACGCCAACACCATGTTCATCGTCGGCAAGGGCTATGGTGTTACGGAAGTCGTCGCGGTCGACGGCGTAGGCCGCACTCTCTTCCAACGCGAGATCGTTGTGACCGGCGGCTCTACCGGTTCGGTTCGGGTCTGGCGCGGCGCCCAGGCAACGGAGATGGCCTGCGGCGCCTCTTGCACGCCCAGCGTCCGATCCTCCTCGCCATCCGCTGCGCCTTCAGCTCCCTGACTTCAACCATGCGCGCTCGGAGATCATTGAAGTCGCGTTCCAGCCTCGTCAGGCGGAGGCGAGAAGGGTCGGCCGCCGTCGAATTCGCGATGGTCGCCATCCCCTTCTTCCTGATGATCTTTTCGATCCTGGAGTTGGGCGTCGTATTTGTACTGGATTCAGTGCTTGAAACGGCGACCATGGATAGCGGACGTCTCATTCGCACCGGCCAGGCCCATGCGCAGGGTTTCGACAAGACCAAATTCAAAGCTCAGGTCTGCTCGAAGATGGTCGTGTTCAAATCCGACTGTGACAGTCGAATGACCGTGGACGTGAGAGTTATTCCCAAGTTCAGCGCGCCGGCTGTCGAGGATCCGATCACCAACAACGCCATGGATGACAAAAAGACCATCTACAATGGCGGCAAGGCTGGTGATCTGATTCTGGTTCGCATCTGGTATGCACACCCTCTCGCTACGCCTCTTCTAAGCCAGGCGGTATCTCGGATCGGAACAGGAAAGGTCTTGCTGAGTGCGACGACCGTCTTCCGCAATGAACCGTGGCAATGACGCGATTGCGCATGCCCTCATTCATTCGATCGTACGGACGCGACACCCGCGGCATCGCCGCAGTGGAATTCGCATTCCTCGCGCCGATCCTGATCTTGTTCTATTTCAGCATGGTGGAGTTTTGTCAGGGCTATATGGCGCTGAAAAGAACGGGCCACGTCGCCGCTATGGTGGCGGACCTGGTATCCCAAAGCGACAGCACAAACAAAACCGACCTGTCCGACGTGTTTGCGATCGGCGATTTGATCATGGCGCCGTTTTCTTCGTCTTCATTGACCCAACGCGTCAGCAGCGTCACGCGTGTAAATGCGACGACCTACAAGGTGGACTGGAGTGTTGGAAAAGGGATCACGTCAAAACTGACGGTCGCACAGGCCAAGGTCCCTTCAGATATGTTGGCCAACGGTGAGTCGGTGATCGTCGCCGAAGCGTTTTATGACTACACATCGCCATTCGACCGAGTCGCGCCCTATGTGACCAAGTTCAATCGCATGGCCTATCTGCGTCCGCGCACCGTCGAAACGATCCCTTGCAGCGGTTGCTGATCCTTACATCCCGACCAGCGCCTGCCGCATCGCTGAAATCTTGACGTCCGTTTCGGCCTCCTCGGCGGCCGGATCGCTGTCCGCGACGATGCCGGCGCCGGCGAGGGTGCGATAGCGCCAGACGTCGTTCTCCAGCTCGAAACCGGCCGTGCGGATGAGAACAGAGGCGGTCATTGCGCCGTCACCGCCGATGAGGAACAACGACCCGCACCAGGGTCCGCGCGGCGGCTCGTGCGCGGCGATCACTTTCATAGCCTGATGCTTAGGCGCGCCGGTGATCGAACCCGGCGGAAAGGTCGCCTCCAGCAACTCGCCTGGACCGACCGCGGGCTTGGCTTCGCCCGTCACGGTCGAGACCAGATGATGCACCGTCGGATGATGTTCGACCTCGAACAGCGTTTGGACTTGAACCGATCCGGGCTGTGACACGCGCGCCAGATCGTTGCGCATCAGATCCACGATCATCAGATTTTCCGCCCGATCTTTAAGGCTGGCCCGAAGCTCTGTCGCCAGAGCCTGGTCCTGATCGGGGTCGTCCGCCCGCGGTCGAGTGCCCTTGATCGGGCGCGCCTCGATGCGGCGGCTGGCGGGATCGCAGGCGAGGAACAGTTCGGGGGAGTTCGACACCAGCGCTCGATCCCCGACCCGCCAATAGGCCCCGAACGGCGACGCCCGCTCCTTTTGCAGCCGCAGGAAGACCTCGAACGGATCGCGGCCAGGCTTCAGCTCGCCGGACCAGGCCCGGGCGATATTGGCCTGGAACAGTTCCCCCGCCCCGATGCGCTCCACCACATCCGCGACCGCGTCGCGGTAGGCGCTCGCCGGCGCCTCGGCCTCGAACCGATCGGCCGGCACGGAGGGGGTCACGACCGGTGCGGCCTTGCCTAGCCAAGTCAGGGCGCGCTCGGCCGCCGCTGTGGCCTGCTCCGCCGTCGCACCTCTTCCCGTGGCGCACACCGAGCGTTCAAGATGATCGAAGCTCAGCATGGCGGGATAGCGCGCCAGCATCAGATCGGGCCAGACCGTCTTGCGCGGTCCGGTGGCCGGCCGGGCGCCTGCGTCATAGGCGGCCAGACCCACCACCCCGGCGGCGAACACCGGATCCCGCAGCGCCTCGAACGGCGCGGCGTCATCCACCGGGCCGACCCGCACGACGTCCGGCGCCTGGGCGACGTGGGACCAGCGGCCGCCCGGCCCGCCGTCCGACAGCAGGGATAACGCGCCGTCGCCGCCGCCGAGACCCGCCGCCACGGCGACCGGATCGACCCAAGGCGCGTCGCGCGTGACGGTGTGGCTGAAAACCTCGCTCACGCGGTCAGCCGCTCCACGATCCGATCACGCCGCGTCGCATCGACGCCCAGCGCCTCCTTCAGATAGGCGTCCACCGATCCGTGCCGCGCCTCGACCTCGGCAAGGGCGGCTTCCAGATAGGCGGCCTCGACGCCCAGGAAGGCCACGATCGCGTCGTCCGAGGCCACCCGACCCGTCATCTTGTGCAGCTGTTTGGCGATGCCGGGCGCTCGGCCCGCCAGATCGACGGCGGTGTTGGTCAGCAGATAGTCCTCGACCATATCGTCGCGCGACACGCCCAGCAGGTGGTGGGTCAGGGCGGCGAGAAAACCCGTCCGGTCCTTGCCCGCCGCGCAATGGATCACCACCGCCCGATTTCGAGAAGTTTCGTCATGATCCGCTAGGGCTTGGAAATAGCGGCCGAACACGTCCTGATGCGAGGAGTCGAACGGCAGGGCGCGATAGGTCTGGGTCATGAAGCGCCGGCCCGAGTCCGGCGTCAGGTCGGCGGTCTTCAGAAAGGTGATGTGCGGCGCCTCGGCCCCGTCGTCCACGCCGCCTTCGATGATCTGCCAGCTGAAGCCTTCAGGCCGACGCGACGGCTGGTCGCGGCGCTCGCTGGGTCGGCGCAGATCGACCACGGCCCCGATGTCAAACGCCTCCAGCCGCTCCAGGTCCGCCTCGCTGGCGCGAGCGTGGTGGGCCGAACGCAACAAACGGCCGGGCTTCACGCGCCGCCCGGCCACCGTGGCGTAGTCGCCGTAGTCCCGAAAGTTGTCGATGGCCTCGAAGGCGTGAAGGCGCTCGGTCATGACCGCGTTTCTAGCCTATGTTCACCGCTCTGGCAGCAGGCCAGCCATCGCATCCAGATAGGCGACGAAGGCGTCGCGTCCCTGATCGGTCAGACTGGCCTCCGTCAGCGGCTTGCGACCGTTGAAACTCTTGGAGACGGCGACAAACCCCGCCTCTTCCAGCTTTCGCAGATGGACCGAAAGATTGCCGTCCGTGGTCTGCAACCGGGTCTTCAGGGTGGTGAAGTCGGCCGACCCGGCCCCCGACAGATAGGCCATGATCCCCAGCCGGATGCGCCCATGAATGACGTCGTCGATCCGGCTGATGTCGAAGTCGTCGGCCATGCTCAGACCACCTCCGACGGTTCCTGACGCATCAGGATGATCCCTGGGATCAGGGCGATAGCGACGAGGACAATCGTGAAGACCAGATAGATCATGGGGCTGTCGATGAACCAAGCCACGGCAACCGCGCCGGCATAGGCCGCAATGGCCGTGAACGACATCCAGCGCGTTTTGGTCATCGCTGCGCCGATCATCCAGGCTGAGCCATAAGCAACCAGCACCGTCGTCGGCATCACCGCCATCCACGACCAGTTTCCGGTCTTCACCGACAAGGCGACCAGCGCCACCCAGGTTACGAAGATTCCGTAGCCTACGCCGGACCAAGCCGCTCCCACTGCCTTGTTTCCCGCTGAGTTGATGCCGGGCTTTCCCTTCATACGCCCAATCAAGAGGCTCAGGGCGACTGCGAAGACGACGCCTGCGCCGATCCACAACCACAACTGAGCCCACGGATTCACTTGAACGGCGCCCGATTGAATCGCCCACTGCCCGAGACTAGCGCCGCCGAAAACCACGGCCGCGGCTATAAGGATCGGGCCGGCCAGAAGGGGGGCATGCCGCCCCTCGTGCGCCAAGCTGCGCATATAGGCGATGTCGTCCTGAATGGCTTGGGTCTCGCGGGTCATGATGCTCTCCTCCTCGAACCGATGAGACAACATCACTCAATTGCTTTGCGTTGTAAAGTTCTTTCTTGTTGAGCCACGCAACGCATGAAAAAGGGGCGATGCCTTCGGCTCCGCCCCTCGTTCGACTTGGTGTCTTCAGCCTATAGTCGTGGCGCGCCGCGTCCACGCAGTCCGCCGGCCACCAGGGCGATGACGAACAAGATGATGGCCACAACGGCGACGAACTTGGCGATCTCGAACGAGAAGTTCGCAATGCCGCCAAAGCCAAGAACAGCCGCGACCAGGGCCACGACGAGGAAGATAATTGCCCAGCGCATCATGGGGTTAGCTCTCCTAGGTTGATGTTGCCGTCGGCGACCCGGGAGCCGTTCGTCGGTCTGCATCATCAACGCCAGGGTCGCCCGGCCGTTCCATCGCCTATCGACGGCGACGACGCGAATAGCCGCCCTGATCCATCTTGCGATCCGCAACCATGCTGGCGACGATCGCCGCCAGAGCCGGGTTGCGCAGCAGCAGGAAGGCGGCGCCCAGACCGCCCACGGCGCCCACGACCGGACGCTCGCGCACGATATGGATGATCTTGCCCAGCAGGCCCTCAGGCTCATCTTCCTCTTCCGCGTCGTCGTGCTTGTCACCCTTCAGGAAGACGAGTGTCACGATCAGGGCGACCAGGGCGAACAGACCAAAGGTCACGGCGGCCGCGCCGAGCGGCGTCAGCGTCAAGCTGAGCGCATAGAAGATCGCGACGCCCAAGAAGACGACGGCCAGGAACGCACTGGCGGCGACGACAGCCGTCGCCACCAGTTTTTTGACGATGCCCTTGAACATCAGCGACGGCGGCCGGCCAGCAGCATGCCAAGGATGACGCCGACGCCGAGCGCCACGGCGGTCGATTGCAGCGGACGCTCCTGCACGCGCTCGACGACATAGCGTTGCGCCTCGTCGAAGCGTTCGGCAGCGTCGTCATAATATTCGCGACCCTTCACGCGGGCTTCGTCGTAATAGCTGCGAGCCTGCTCGCGAACTTCATCGCTCTTGGCGCGCAGCTTGGCTTCAGCCTCGGCGGCCTTGTCGCGCAGCCGTTGAGTCTCTTCGCGGGCGCCGGTCTTCAGATCCTCCTTGAGGGTCTTCAGGTCGGCCTTGATATCTTCTCGGGCCTTGGTGGTGGCCATGGTGCGCGCTCCGTTGAAAGCTTGGCGGTAGAATAGAGAACCCCGTGTTGCAACGCCACATGCGCAACGAGGTTCCTTTAGTTGGGTCGGGCGTGCGCCTCTCGCCACGGGCTTTTCGCCGCACTAGAACGGTCGCTATGACCCAATGGCTGTTCGCGCCCCGCCCCGCCCCGTCCTTGCCGATCGTCGGATCGGACCAGCGGTTTCCCGTTCGCCGCATCCTGTGCGTGGGCCAGAACTACGCCGCCCATGCGCGCGAAATGGGATCGGACCCCGACAAGCAGACGCCCTTCTTTTTCACCAAGCCGGGCGACGCCATCGTCTCGGACGGCGCAAACCCGTCCTATCCGTCGGCGACCGCAAACCTGCACTACGAGGCCGAACTGGTCGCTGCGATCGGGCCGGATGAGGACGGCGGGGTCGCGATCGTCGGCTGGGCCGTCGGCTGCGACCTGACCCGCCGTGATCTTCAGGCCGAGGCCAAGAAGGCCGGCCGGCCCTGGGACGCCGCCAAGGGGTTCGATCAGTCCGCGCCCTGCGGGCCCATCACCCTGGGCGACCTGCCTTCGCCCGACGGCGCCATCCGCCTGAGCGTCAATGGCGAAACCAGACAAGACAGCGTGCTGAACGACATGATCCTGAACCCCGACCGGATCGTCGCGGCCGCCGCCGCCCTGTGGTCGCTGCAACCCGGGGACCTGATCTTCACCGGCACCCCGTCCGGCGTCGGCCCTGTCAAGCCAGGCGACCGCGTCGTCGTCACCATCGACGGTCTGGAGACGCTCGGCTTCGAGATGCAGCCATGATCCTGCACGGCTACTGGCGCTCGGGCGCCAGCTACCGGGTCCGCATCGCCCTGAACCTGAAAGGGCTGGCCTACGACAACGCCGCTCACGACCTGCGCAAGGGCGAACAGAAGACGCCCGACTATGTGGCGCTGAACCCGCAGGGCATGGTCCCCGCCCTTCAGGACGGCGATATGGTCCTGACCCAGAGCCCGGCCATTCTGGAATGGCTGGAGGAAACCCACCCCGAACCGGCCCTGCTGCCGAAGGAGGCAAACGACCGGGCGACCGTGCGCGCCATGGCCGCGCTGATCGGCTGCGACATTCATCCGCTGAACAATCTGCGCGTGTTGAAGGCCATACGGTCTGAATTCAACGCCGATCAGGCCGCTGTGGACGCTTGGGCCGCAGGGTGGATCGCGCCGGGCTTCGACGCGCTGGAGGCTCTGGTCGCCCGCCACGGCGCCGGCTGGAGCTTCGGCGATGCCCCGACCGTGGTGGATTGCTATCTGATTCCACAGATGTATTCGGCGCGGCGCTTCAACATGGACCTGTCGCCCTGGCCGCGCCTGCTGGCGGTCGAACAGGCCGCCCTGGCCCACCCCGCCTTCGCCTCGGCCCACCCGGACTTGCAGCCTGACGCCGACGCCTGATTTTCGCCTCAGTGCGCATATCAGCGGTGGATAAGTAGGGTTCGCTTAAGGTCTCGCTCAGCGTCCCTTAAGCATTGGCGATCATAGTGTCGGGCGTGTCGTATTCCCCCGCCACACCTTCGGCGTCGTCGCCCATCCATCGCCTGGCCCTCGCCGTGGTGACCGAGCCCGAGCGCGCGCCCGGCGCCTTCATGAGCGCGCCCTCCGGCGCCCGCGAAGAAGCCATGCGTTTTCTGCTGCAAACCGGAGCCGACGCTGGCGTCAAGCTGATCGCCACCCGGCCCGAGGGCGACGGCGAACGCCTGCTGGGTCAGGCCTGGCCCTTCCCCTCGCCTTTCCAGGTTACGGTCCGCACCGTGCCGCTCAGTGAAGGTCTGGACCGGGTCGAGGCCCGCGCTCGCCGCTCGCTGGAGCGGATGGGCCTGCCGCGCGGCGATGTTCTGCTGATTTCCAACGCCGCCGATCTGGCCGGCGCCGAGGGCCGCGCCCTGTGGGATCGCGCCCGCAGCCTGAAGGATCGCGGCCTGTTCCGCCGCATCGGTTTCTGCGCCACGATCGAGGACGGCCCCGCGCTTCTGGCCCGTCGTCTGGAAGCCGACGTGGTCCAGGTGCCGTGCAGCCTCTTGGACCAGCGTGCGGCCCAGGACGGCGTTCTGGAAGCCATCGCCGACACAGGCGCCTCGGTTCATCTGTCTTCGGTCTTCGCCGGCGGCCTGCTGTTTGCGGGCGGCGACGATCTTCCCGCCGAACTGGCCAGCTATGCCCAGGCCCTATCGCGCACGCGCCGGCGTCTGGCCGAGCAGCGTTGCGATCCGATGCAGGCGGCTCTGGGCTACGCCCTGGCCCTGCCCGGCGTCGACAAGGTCGTGGCCAGCGTCGCCTCCGCCGCCGAACTGCGCGCCATTCTGGCCGCCGCCCACGCCCCCTGTCCCAATCTGGACTGGGCGGCCCTGGCGCTCGAGGCGCCGGCGGCCTTCACCGCCGACGCCCGCGCCCGGATCAGTAGCGCAGCCTGATCCCCACATAGCCTGACCGTCCCGGCTCGCCGTATCCGAACACCTGCTGATAGTGTTCGTCGCCCAGGTTCTCGATCCGCGCCGTCAGGGTGACCTGGTCGGTCAGTTCATAGGCCGCGTTCAGATTGGCGGTGACGAAGCCGTCGCGCGCCACGGTCGAGAAGCCGCCCGAATCGTCCTGATCGCCTTCCGCCCGCACCGTCAGCGCGCCGGACAGACGGTCGCCCGTCCAGCCCAGGGTCGCTGAACCGGCATGTTCCGGCACGCGAAGCAGGCGCGCGCCCGTTGTGCGGTCCGTCGCGTCGGTCCAGGCATAGGCCAGCGTCAGGTCGAAACCGCCGCCCAGCAGGGCGCGGCCTTCCAGTTCGAACCCGTCCGACCGCGTCTTGGCGACGTTGATATAGCGACCGGCCGAATAGGTGATCTGGTCCTCGACGTTCAGGCGATAAAGGGTCGCCCGCCCGTCGAACCGACCGTCGGCCGAGGCCCAGCCCAAGGCGATCTCGACGCTGTCGGCCGTTTCCGGCTTCAGCTCGGGATAGGGCCGCGGCGCAAAGCAGAAGTCGCAGACCGCCTGGCTGACCGTCGGCGACTTGAAGCCCGTGCCGTAGGCGCCCGACAGGATGAAGCCGCCGGCTAAGTCGTACGCTGCCGACACCCGCCCCGTCGTCTTGGAACCGAAATCGTCGGTGTCGTCATACCGCAGTCCGCCGGTCAGGTTCAGCGCGCCGACATCGTACTGGGCCACGCCGAACACCGAAGTGATCGACAGATCGCGCGACAGGCCCGACGACAGGGCCGCCGAGGCCTCGTTCCGCTCGACGCCGAACGCATAGTCGATGTCCTGCGCCTGGCCATTCGCCTGCCAGCGATAGGCCTGACGGTCGCCGGTGAAGGTCGAGCCGAAGCCGCCGCTGACCGAGCTGCGATCCAGGTCCGACGCCGAGACGCTGAACTGATGGGTCAGGCCGAACGCCTTGGCCGTCACCCGGCCAAAGCCCGACCATTGCTCGCTTTCCTGGGTGTCGTCGGTGTCGGCCAGCGCATAGTTCGGCGCCGGGAAGCCGTCGATATCGGCCTTGGATTTGTTCCAGCGTACCGATCCATCGACCTTGACCGCATCGGACAGGACATATCGCCCCTTGGCGCCGAGCGTCGTGCTGCGGAAGCCGTCGGCCTCCGTATTGCCATCGGCCTCGTCCGCCGCTGAAATGCCGTCGGTGTCGAAGCGCGACGCATAGGCGCTGAAGGCATAGGTCTCGTTGGCGACCCCGGCCGACAAGCGGCCGCGCACGGTGTCGAAGCTGCCGGCCTCGGCCTCGGCGCGCAGGCCCTCGATCTCTTGCGTCGTGAACGAAATCACCCCGCCGATGGCGTCAGAGCCCCACAGCGACGACTGCGGGCCGCTCAGCACTTCGATCCGCGCGATATCGGCCAGTTCGAAGCTGGAGAAGTCATAGGCGCCGTTCGGCTCGGCCGCATCGTTGACCGGCGCGCCGTCGACCAGGACCAGGGTCTTGCCGGGCGTCGCCCCGCGCATCCGCACCTGGGCCACGCCGCCAAAGGCGCCCGAACGCGTCACCGACAGGCCCGGCACATCGGCCAGGATGTCGGCGGCGAAGATCGCGCCGCGCTGCGCGATGGTCTTGCCGTCGATGACGCGGGCCCCGGGCGTGTCGGCGACGATGGCCGGGATGCGGGTGGCGGTGACGATGACCTCGTCCAGCTGGGTCGCGTCCTCGGCAAAGGCAGGCGCGGCGAAGGCGGCGGCGATCGCGGCCGTCGAAAGAAGAATGGAACGCTTCATTGAGCGATATCCCCGTGTTCGGCCCCGCGAATGCGCGCGAGAGACCGTCATGAGCGAACCGACCCGCCAGACCGCTGAAGGTCTGGACGGCGCAAGGTCGGGTCGCTTCCACGGAGAAACCGCGCTGCTGTCTGGTCCCGGACAGGAGCGAGCGACGTCGGCGGCCAGGTCTCCTGGCTTGCGGGTCGTAAACCGCCGTCCTCGCCTTCCCAGTTGCCCAGTGGCGCCAGGATCGAAACCCCGGACGGACGACGCTCTCGCCGCCTACAGTTGCGGGCACAGCCACGGCGTCACACCGTGTTCCCTTAACCGCCTGACGCGGCCTATCGCAGGGCCGACAAGCCTGTGCAAGAGCCGGTCAACGGCCTTGAGCCGCCGGGCGCGATCCGTCACCCTGTGGCCACATGAACGCGCCTGCCAAATTCCCCGAAAATGGGCATCCCCCGGAAATCGCCGCCTCGCTGGAAGGCGCGACGCCGTTCATGGCGCAATATCTGACGGCCAAGGCGGGCCAGCCGGACGCCATCCTCTTCTTCCGTATGGGCGACTTCTACGAGCTGTTCTTCAAGGACGCCGAGGTCGCGGCGGCGGCGCTCGGCATCACCCTGACCAAGCGAGGCAAGCATCAGGGCGAGGACATTCCGATGGCCGGCGTGCCGGTCCATGCGATGGAGGGCTACCTCGCCCGCCTGATCCGCATCGGCCACAAGGTCGCCATCTGCGAACAGCTGGAAGACCCCGCCGAGGCCAAGAAGCGCGGCGGCAAGGCCGTGGTGCATCGCGGCGTGGTCCGGGTCGTCACCCCCGGCACCCTGACCGAAGACAGTCTGCTGGACGCGCGCGGCGCCAACCGTCTGGCGGCGGTCGCGGTGCGTAAAGGTCGAGCCGCCGTCGCCGTGGTCGAACTGTCGTCCGGCGCGGTCGACAGCGTCGCGTGTTCTATCGAAGACCTAGGCGCGGCCCTGGCCGCCTTCCGCCCGTCCGAAGTCCTGGTCACCGACCGGATGTATTCGGACGAGGCGACGCGCGACGCCCTGGACGGCTCGGGCGGCGTGGTCCAGGCGCTGGCCTCGGCCATCGCAGAACCCCAGGCCGCGCGCGCCCGCGTCGAACGCCTGTACGGCGTCTCGGCGCTCGACGGCTTCGGCGCCTTCGAGGAGGCCGAGGTCTCGGCGCTGGGTCTGATCGCCGCCTATCTGGAGACGACCCAGGCCGGCAAGGTCCCAGCCCTGGCCCCGCCGCGCCGTCTGGGCGAAAGCGGCTTTCTGGCCATCGACCCGGCGACCCGCGCCAGCCTTGAGATCGATCGCACCCAGCGCGGCGAGCGCGAGGGCAGCCTCCTGGCCTGCATCGACCGCAGCGTCACCTCGGGCGGCGCTCGGGCCCTGGCCGAACGCATCGCCCGGCCCCTGCGCGATCCCCTGGCCATCAACGAACAGCTCGACGCTGTCGAATGGCTCTTGGAGCGCCGCGACCTGCGCCGCGACCTGCGCGACGCGCTGAAGGCCTCGTCGGACATCGCCCGCGCCGTCGGACGTCTGGCGCTGGGTCGGGGCGGCCCGCGCGACCTGGCCGCCGTGCGCACCGGCCTGTCGATCGCCGAGGGCGTCGCCGGCCTGTTCGTGGGCCAGGTCGATCCCCTGACCGGCCAGCCGCGCCGCATCGCCGCGGCGCTGGACCGCCTGACCCTGTCGCCCGACGTCTCGCGGCTGAAGGCCGACCTCATCGACGGCCTGGTGGACGAGCCGTCCCATCTGGCGCGCGACGGCGGCTATGTGCGCCCCGACTATCGCCCCGAACTGGACGCCGCCCGCACCCTGCGCGACGACAGCCGCCGCGTCGTCGCCGATCTGGAGGCCCGCGCCGTCGCAGAGTCCGGCGTGCCGTTCAAGATCAAGCACAACGCCGTCCTGGGCTATTTCCTCGAAACCAGCGCCAAGGCCGCCGAAGCCTTGCTGCGCGCCGGGCCCGACAGCCCCTTCATCCACCGCCAGACCCTGGCGGCCCAGGTCCGTTTCACCACCGTCGAACTGTCGGAGCTGGACGCCAAGATCAGCCAGGCCGGCCACCGGGCGCTCGCCATCGAAGGCGAGACCTTCGAGGGCTGGCGACGCGAGGCCGCCCGCCTGGCCCAGCCGCTGCAAGCCGTCGCCGAGGCGCTCGCCGAACTGGACGCCCATGCCGCCCTCGCCGAATGGGCCCAGGAAGTCGGCGCGACCCGCCCGATCGTGGACGACACCCTGACCTTCTGCGTCGAGGCCGGCCGCCACCCGGTGGTCGAGGCGGCGGTCAAGGCGGGCGGCGATCCATACACCCCCAACAACGCCCGGCTGGACGGGTCGGGCCAGGACGGATCGCGCCTCGCCATCGTCACCGGCCCGAACATGGCCGGTAAGTCGACCTTCCTGCGCCAGAACGCCCTGCTGGTGATCCTGGCCCAGGCCGGCGCCTTCGTGCCTGCCCGCTCGATGCGGCTGGGCGTGGTGGACCGGCTGTTCAGCCGAGTAGGAGCCGGCGATGACCTGGCCCGAGGCCGCTCCACCTTCATGATGGAGATGGTCGAGACCGCCGCCATCCTGACCCAGGCCACGCCGCACAGCTTCGTCGTTCTGGACGAGATCGGGCGCGGCACCGCCACCTATGACGGTCTGGCCATCGCCTGGGCCACGGCCGAGGCCCTGCACGAGACCAACCGCGCCCGCACCCTGTTCGCCACCCACTATCACGAGCTGGCCCAGCTGGAGACGCGGCTGGACCACGTCTGCAACCTGTCCATGGTCGCGCGCGAGTGGAACGGCGAACTGGTCTTCCTGCACGAGGCGGCGCCCGGCGCGGCCGACCGCTCCTACGGCGTCCAGGTCGCCAAACTGGCCGGCGTTCCCGGCGCCGTCGTCGCCCGCGCCCGCTCGGTGCTCAACCGGCTGGAGGGCGAAAAGGCCGCCGCCGCCCGCCTGGACGACCTGCCCCTGTTCGCCGTCGCCGAGCCGGAACCGATGCGCGGCCCCTCGCCCGTGGAACTGGCCCTGCGCGACGTCGACCCCGACGACCTGACCCCCCGCGAGGCGCTGGAGGCGCTCTATCGGCTAAAAGGTCTGGCCTGATGTGACAAAGGCCCGGACGTCGCCGTCCGGGCCTTGCTTGCAGTGTCGATCCGTTTCGGATCAGGCCTGCATCATCCAGCCTTCGACATCCATGGCCGCCTGACGAACGGCTTCGGAACGGGTCGGGTGGGCGTGGCAGGTGCGGGCGATGTCTTCCGACGCGCCGCCGAAGCTCATGGTGATGGCGGCTTCGTGGATCATCTCGCCGGCCTGCGGACCCATGATGTGGACGCCCAGCACCTTGTCGGTCGCGGCGTCGGCCAGAACCTTCACGAAGCCGTCGGTCTCGTGATTGATCTTGGCGCGGCTGTTGGCGGTGAAGGGGAATTTGCCCTTCTTGTACTGAACGCCGGCCGCCTTCAGCTGGTCCTCGGTCTGACCGACCCAGGCCACTTCGGGGAAAGTGTAGACGACGCTGGGCACCAGCGCATAGTCGACGTGGCCGTATTTGCCGGCGATGGTGTCGATCACGGCGACCGCGTCTTCTTCCGCCTTGTGCGCCAGCATCGGACCGTGGGTCACGTCGCCGATCACCCAGACGCCATCAGCCACCTTGAAGTGGTCATGATCGATGAAGCCGCGCTTGTCCGGCGTCACGCCGACGCTCTCCAGACCCAGACCGTCCGTGTACGGACGACGGCCGATGGCGACCAGCACTACGTCGCCCTTGATCGTCTCGGCGGCGCCGCCGGCCGACGGCTCGACAGTCAGTTCCACCCCGTCCTTGCCCGACTTGGCGCCGGTGACCTTGGCGCCCAGTTTGAAGCTCATGCCCTGTTTGGTCAGGGTGCGCTGGAAGGCGGTGGCGACCTCGGTGTCCATGCCGGGCGTGATCCGGTCCAGGAACTCGACCACCGTGACCTCGGCGCCCAGACGGCGCCAGACCGAGCCCAGCTCCAGGCCGATGATGCCGGCGCCGACCACGATCAGCTTCTTGGGCACGGCTGGCAGCGACAGGGCGCCGGTGGAATCGATGACCTTGCCGTCCTCGAAGGCGACGCCGGGCAGAGGGGTCGGCTCCGAGCCGGTGGCGATGACGATATTCTTGGCGTCCAGCGTCTGGACCGAGCCGTCGGCGGCGGTCACCTCGACCTTGCCCTTGCCGACGATCTTGCCCTTGCCCTTGATCCAGTCGGCCTTGTTCTTCTTGAACAGGAACTCGATCCCCTTGGTCAGGGCCGTGACGCTGTCATCCTTGGCCTTGTGCATCTGGTCCAGGTGCAGCTTGGGCTGGACCTCGATGCCGATCTTGGCGAACTCGGTATTGGCGGCGTTCCACAGTTCCGACGCGTGCAGCAGGGCCTTGGACGGCATGCAGCCCACGTTCAGGCAGGTGCCGCCCAGCGTCGAACGCATCTCCACGCAGGCGACCTTCAGGCCCAGTTGGCCCGCCCGGATCGCGGCGTTATAGCCGCCAGGGCCTCCGCCGATGATGACGACGTCGTAGGCGGCGGTGGCTTCGGCCATGGTATCCTCTGGTCTTCTGGCGCGCGGGGAAAGGCGCGCGGACACTAGCGCCGACCCCGCACGGGTCAACCGCTGGACCCCATATGGGGCCGCGTTTCGAGCAATTGCAGAGGCGGAAACCACGAAAAAGGGCCGGACGTCGCCGCCCGGCCCCTTCGATCATGTCTGACCGGCGCGCTCAGAGCTTGAAGCGCACGCCCAGGAAGACGTTGTAGCCGAACTTCTCGTACTCGTAGGTCCGCTCCTTGACGCCGTAGTAGCGCACGCCCGCGCTGTCGGTCAGGTTCTTGGCCTCGCCGAACACTTCCACCCCGTTGCCGAAGTCGTAGCTGGCGGTGAAGTCCAGTTGTTCGCGGCCCTCGACATAGAGGTCCAGATCGGCGTCGTCGGCGTTGATCTCTTCCAGATAGTCCCCACGCTTGGTGTAGGACAGGCGCGCGCTGAACCCGGCCATTTCGTAGAAGAGGGCGGCGTTGTAGTTCGTGTCCGACTGGCCCGGCAGGGAGAAGGTGTCGCGACCGCCATAGGACTGGGCCGTTTTGATCTCGGCGTCGGTCCAGGTGTAGTTGCCGAAGACGCCGAAGCCCGACAGCAGGCCCGGCAGGAAATCAAACTTCCGCTGCAGGTTAAGTTCCAGGCCCGCCAAATGGCCTTCGGGCGCATTAATCGGGGTGTCGAAGTCGGCGTCGTACACCGTGCCGTCGATGGTCACCGGCTCGCTGTATTTAAGGGTGTAGCGATAGTCGGTCAGGTCCTTGTAGAAGGCGTTCGCCGACACAACGCCCAGCGAGGCGAAGTAATATTCCAGGCCCAGGTCGATATTGTTCGACAGGGCCGGCTGCAGATCCGGGTTGCCGATCTCGTAAGAGATGTCGGACCCATCGGTTTCCTCGATGCGACGCGGCACGATCTCGCTGAACTCCGGACGCGAGATCGAGCGCGTCAGGGCGAAGCGGCCGATCAGATTGTCCGAAAAGGCGTGACGCACCGTCAGGTTCGGGAAGAACTCGGTGTCGTCCCGGCTGACCTTGGCCATCTGGAACGGAGCGCTGCCGTCGTTGTCGATCAGGGCCGCAGCTTCACCGTCGAACTTGGTGTTCTCCACACGAAGGCCGACAATGACGTTCGTCGCGCCGATGTCGAAGCGCGCCTGGGCATAGCCCGCCAGAATGTCTTCCTGGGCGCTGTAATCGGCCGCGATCGAATCCGGCAACCGGATGGGCGAGGCGGCGCGCACGCGCGCGAAATAGTCGTCGGCCTTTCCAGCGTCGAACTTGAAGCCGAGGTCGTAATCATAGTTGCGCGACGGACGGTCGCTCAGCATCGAAGCCAGCGTGCCAGGGCTCGCGGCGGCGGCGCGGTTGCGATAGCGCTGCTCGTCGGCGTTGATCTCGCGGGTGTTGAACTTGGCGCCGACCTTCCAGGTCACGTCACGTCCGCCGAACTGGCTGGGCAGCTCGAAGTTGGTTTTGAAAGCGACGTCTTCCTGCTTGGTCGTATTCTCGCGGAAGGCGTTCTCGCGGAAGCTGAACCGCGTCGGGTCGCGATAGAAGCCCGCCGGATCGCTGAACACCGAATAGGTCGGCATATAGTGATCGCCGGTGTCGTAGCTCAGCGTCGTGCCGCTGGAGCGGTACAGCAGCTCGTTGCGGTTCGGATAGGATTGCTCGCTGTCGGCCCATGACAGGCTGGCGTCCCAGACCGCGCCGTTTGCAAACGTCTTCTCGCCGCCCGCGACGAGGGTGGTGATGTCATTCTTCTGCGTGCGGTGACGCAGCTGGCGGGTGATGCGCGCGCCGGTGTAAGTCGCCGTTGTGTTCGTCGCGCCCGGCTGCAGCGTCCCGTCCGAATAGATCAGCCCCAGAGTGTTTCGGTATTCGTCGTCCTCGAACTGGGCGAACGACCCCCGCAGATAGGCTCGGACGTCATCGGAAGGCCGCCATTCCAGAGCGCCGGTCACGGCCTGACGGGTGCGCTTGGTCTCGTAATCCTTGAACAGGGTTTCTTCGAGCACGAAGACATCGGCGCCGTTCTGCTCTTCCTTCACCCAGGCGTTCTCGACGTTGTCGGGCCGGCGGTTGGTTTCGGAATAGCTGACGGACAGCAGGGCGCCGAAGGTCTCGTTTGCGAAAACGTTGGACGCAGCGGCGCCGGCGCGAATGTCCTCGCCGCCATAGTCGTTATAGCTCCCGCCGGCATAGCCGCTGATGGCCAGGCGACGACGGTCGAACGGCGAACGGGTCTTGATGTTGACGGCGCCGGCGATGGAATCGGCTTCCTGGCTGGGCAGCAGCGTCTTGGAGACCTCGATGTTGGCGACGATGTCGCTGGGCAGGGTGTCCAGGTCGACGGCGCGGGTGCCGGGATCGACGGCGGGAACCTGCACCCCGTCCACCGACACGGCGGTGAAGGCGGCCGGCGCGCCGCGCACATTGATGTAGCGGCCTTCGCCCTGGTCGCGCTGGATGGCGATGCCTTGGACGCGTTGCAGCGATTCCGCCACGTTCGGGTCGGGGTAGCGGCCAATGGCGTCGGCCGACAGGACGTTGACCGTGCCGTCGGCGTTTTTCTGCTGGTTCAGCGAGCGGGCGACGCCGTCGGTGATGACGCCGGTCACGATGACATCGGCCACGTCGGTGGCGGATTGGGCGCCCAGGACGATGGCGACATTGGCGTCTTCGCCCGGCGTGGTCACGACCGTCTGGCTGGTCGAGGGCAGGCCCAGATAATTGACCTCCAGCACCATGGCGCCGCTGGCGGTCGGCAGGGTGAACTCGCCCTGGGTGTTGGTTACGGCCCGCTGGCTGGTCCCGCGCACCAGAACCTCGGCGCCCGGCAGGGGTGCGCCGGCGGCGTTGGTCACCCGGCCGTAGATCACGTCGCCGGCGACCGCAGTTGAGGCCGAGGCCACGGCGTCGACATCGGCATGGGCGGGCATGGCCAGCGGCGCCAGGATCATCGGCGCCAAGGCAGCGCCCATCAACAGGTTCAGTTTCATGTCAGGTCCCCTTCGGCGAGCGACGTTTCGCTTCAGCCGATGGAGGGGCCGCTTAACCTTGGGCGGCGACGCGACCGCGACGATTCCACGACGCCCAGTTCGCGGTTTTCCGACGGAACGGCGACGCTTGATCCCTTGACGGAACATCAGTCATCGAACCGACGCCGAACCGTCACGCCCTCGCCGTTGACCCACACGCGGCGTGGCCACAGGGACGCGTTCAGATCGTCCGGAGACCGACATGCGCCCTTCCCTCGCCCGCTCGCTGAGCGCCTGCGCCGCCTTGGCTCTGCTCGCCGCCTGCGCCACGCACGAGGTCGATTATCAGGGCGAGGGCGCGGGCCTGGTCGGCCCCGGCGCCCCGATTATGGCCGTGCTGGAAACCCCGTCGGTCGGCACGGCGGGTCAGGACGCCGCCGACGACCCCGCCGTATGGGCCAGCGCTTCGCCGGTCACGATCATGGGTCAACAAACCCCGGGCTTCATCGCCGGCACGGACAAGAAGTCCGGCCTCTACATCTACGGCTTCGACGGCCAGATCCTGCAGTTCCTGCCCGAGGGCCTGCTGAACAATGTCGATGTGGTCGAGGGCCTGTCGGTCGGCGGCCATCCGCAGGTGGTGCTGGGCGCCAGCGACCGCACGCCGGGCAAGACGGGCATCGCCCTCTACACCTTCGACCCGGCCGGGACCGGCCAGAACGGCGTGCGCTATTGGGGCGCGGTCGCCACCGACGTGGTCGAACCCTACGGCTTCTGCTTTGCGCGTCGCGGCGCCGAGGTCCACGCCATTCTGGTCGGGCACGAGGGCGAGCTGCGCCAGTTCGTCCTGGGCGTGGACGCCGCCGGCCAGCCCACGGCGCGTCTGGTCCGCCGCGCCGAGATCGGAACCATCTCCGAAGGCTGCGCGGCCGACGAGGCCACCGACGCCCTCTATATCAACGAGGAGAACGTCGGCCTGTGGCGCTATGGCCTGAACCCGGCATCCGGCGCGGCCCGCACCCTGATCCAGCCCATCGCCAAGGACATCCTGGTCGCCGACGCTGAAGGCCTGACGACGATCACCGACGCCTCGGGCCGCTATCTGATCGCCTCCAGCCAGGGCGACTCCACCTTCCCCGTCTGGCGCATCGACGGCGCAGCGCCCGAATACAAGGGCCGGTTCAAGGTCGTGGACGGCGCCGTCGACGGCGTCACCGGCACCGACGGCCTGGCGGCCGCCAGCGGTCAGGTCGGCCCCTTCCCCGACGGCCTCGTCGTCGTCCAGGACGACGTCAACGATATCGGCACCCAGAACTTCAAATACGTCGACTGGCGCGACATCCGACGGGCGCTGGGGCTGTAACTCCCGACCCGGTCCTTCCGGGAAGACTCGCCAATAACGGTACCGCATCAAGCCGCGGTTTGAAGGTCCAGAAGTCGGTGTCGAAGCGAAGACTGCTCGCGACCCTAATGAGACTTTCGACGTCCTAGGCAGAAGAAGCGTTCAGCGGCCTGAACGACCCAACCCCGCAGACCTGAAGAGGGGCGATCACTTCCCACGGACTTTGCCCTTCGAGCGCGTGCATGATGTGCGAAGTACTCACCGTACTCGCCACGTCCATCAAAGCTCTCGGGGGAATAACCTTCCGGCTGCAACTGGACCGACCGAGCTTTCATCCTCTCCCACTCGCCTTCATAGCAAAGGTTAAAGTCGAATAGACTCGCCATAATGGCGGCCACGTGGAGAAACTCCGCATCCTGAGAATGCTCTCGCCCGAAAAACTCGAAGATGGCTCCCCACAGTTTTTCTGCGTCGGGATCAAATTCCATGCCCGTGAGGAACCGTGGCTCCGCCCCGTGCATCCACACGAAGTAGAGCAGATGAAGTGCGTCTTCACGCACGCATGTCCCGCTCTGCCAAACTGACTTGAGCCGCCTGTACTCAGCTTCCATGGAACCCTCCGGACCACGCGCACGCTGGTCTAGCATGGTCTGATCGGCGTCCGCCTTCCACCCCGAGCAGACAGTCGGAATGTCAGCCGTATTGCCCGGCGGCCGGCCTTTTAAGCTTAGGCATAACCTCAAAAATAACGGTCGCCGCCTACTGATCCTCGTCGAACTTCCGCGCGACCAGGTTCGCCAGGGCTTCCATGGCCTCTTCGGCGTCCGGGCCTTCGGCGGAGACGTCGATGCTGCAGCCGATGCCGGCGCCCAGCATCAGCAGGCCCATGATCGAGCGGGCGTCCACCGTCACGCCGTCGCGGGTGACGTGGATCTCGCTTTCGAAGCTGGAGGCCAGTTTGACGAACTTGGCCGAGGCGCGGGCGTGCAGGCCACGCGTATTGCAGATGTTCATTGTCGCGGTGACGGTCATTTTTCGCCTGCGAGCACCCAGGAGGCGACGGAGATGTATTTGCGCCCGGCGTCCTGCGCATGGGCCACGCAGGATTCCAGCGTCTCGCGTCCTCGAACGCTGGCCAGTTTGATCAGCATGGGCAGGTTCAGCCCGGCGATAACCTCGGCGCGCGTCTGCTCCATCACCGAGATGGCCAGGTTGGACGGCGTACCGCCGAACATGTCGGTCAGCAGGATGACCCCTTCGCCATCGTCCACGGCCGCGGCCGCATCGACGATGTCGCGACGCCGCCGCTCCATGTCGTCGTCAGGCCCGATGCAGATGGCCGCGACGCCGCGCTGCGGGC
This sequence comes from Brevundimonas vesicularis, assembly GCF_014204545.1. Taxonomy (GTDB): domain Bacteria; phylum Pseudomonadota; class Alphaproteobacteria; order Caulobacterales; family Caulobacteraceae; genus Brevundimonas; species Brevundimonas vesicularis_B. Next base: position 17,446 of record NZ_JACHLJ010000004.1, on the reverse strand, counting down.
CGACCACATGCTCCATGGCGGAGAGAAACTCGGACGCCAACCCGCCGTGGGTGACGATCACCAGACCGATCATGAGGACTTCACTCGCATCCCGCCCCGAACCGTCCCAGGCATTCCCCCGCCCGGCAAGGGAGGCCGGACGCCGCCCTCTATGGACCGCAAGGGGCGTGTCATAGACCCGTCTTTCGGGGTTTCAAAGCGTCTCCAACGCCGCTGCGACCACATCGACGGCCGAGGCGGGTCGGGGATCCAGCGCCAGCAGGGGCAGATCGACCCCCGCGAAAGCCCGTGTTCGCGGCTCCGGAAGCCGTTCGACCCCTTCCGCCACACAGGCCACGGCCAGCGCCACGCGACAGACCGGGCGTGTTCTGGCGGCCACGATTCCGAGGCCGCGCACCTCGATCCGACCCGCGATGGAGGCCGGCGCCGACGCATGAACGGCCCCGTCCGAGGCCCAGACCTGTGTGTAGTCGTCGCTGACCAGCCGCCAGCCGCGCCCGATCAGCCGCAGCGCCAGATCACTCTTGCCCGCGCCCGAGGGTCCCAGGATCATCACCCCCTGCCAGGCCCCGCGCCGGCGCACGGCGACGGTGGTGGCGTGGACCGGCTGGTCCGGGGTCATGGCCGGCGGCCGACCGACGGGAAGACGATCTCGAACCGCGCGCCGCCCCCGCCCTGGTCATTGGTCTTGTTTTCGGCGTGGACGCGACCGCCATGCGCCTCGACGATCTGACGCACGATGGACAAGCCCAGGCCCGAGTTGGAGCCGAACACCGCCCCCTTGGGCCGCGAGGTATAGAACCGCTCGAACACCGTCTCCAGGTTCTCGGCCGGAATGCCCGGCCCCTGGTCCTCGACCCGGACCCGGATCGGCAGATCGTCCCCGATGTCCTCCAGCGTCACCCGGACCACGCCGCCTGGGGGGCTGAACGAGCGGGCGTTGTCGATCAGGTTGCGGAACACCTGCCCCAACGGCCCATCGCGCCCCATGACCCGCAGGGCCTGTTCGGGCGCCGTGAGCACGACCGGAATGTCGCCGGGCTTGGCCGTCGTCTCATAGACGCCGACGATATCGACCAGCAGCCGGTTCAGATCGACCGGCCGCGGTCGATCGCGCGACAACTCCGCATCCAGCCGCGAGGCGTTGGAGATGTCGGTGATCAGCCGGTCCAGCCGACGCACGTCCTGCTGCAACAGCGCCGTCAGCTTCTCGCGGTGCGCATCGGTCTTGACCAGCGGCAGGGTCTCCAGCGCCGACCGGATCGAGGTCAGGGGATTCTTGATCTCGTGCGACACATCGGCCGCGAACCGTTCGATGGCGTCCATCCGCGTCGACAGGGTGTCGGTCATCGATTCCAGCGACCGCGCCAGATCGCCGATCTCATCCTTGCGATCCTCGAGGTCCGGCAGGGAGATGGCCCGCGCGCGTTGCAGCTTCACCTGATCCGCCGCCGCCGACAGCCGCATGATCGGTCGCGCCACGAACAGATGCAGCAGCAGCGATCCCAAGAGATTGACCCCCAACGCCACCAGGGCGAACGGGAACAGCGCCTGCCGCTGGGCGCCCAGGATTTCGTCCACGTCCCCGGATTCGACGGTCAGCACGCCCAGCACCTGACGCACATGGCGCACGGGAATGGACACGGAGACGACGCGGTCGCCGGATTCGTTGCGGCGCAGGGTCGATTGGGGCGAGCCGTCCAGCGCCGCCGCCACCTCGGCCGCCAGTTCGCTGTCGGCGCGCGCGACCCGGCGCTCGGACAGCAGATTGGCCTTGGCGGCGTCCTCGGTCGCCGTTCCCGCCGGCTGCGCGTCGGGCAGGGGCCGCCCCCCGATGGCCTCGGTCACCTGATAGCTGTCGACCAGCAACAGGCCGTTCACATCATACAGCCGCACCCGCTGGCCCGCCGGGATGAACCGGTCGGTCAGCCAGATCGATGCGCGGATGGGGTCCAGCTCGGGCGTCGGCTCGCCCCGCGTCACGCCTTCTTCGCGCAACACATTGGCCAGCAGCTCGGCCTGAACCGTCAGGGATTCCTGACGCGCCTCGATCAGGCCGGGACGCCATTCATTGATCGCCAACGCCCCGCCGAACAGGATCAGCAGGCTGAGCAGATTGAGCACCAGGATGAAGCCGCCCAGCCGCGATCCGCCGAAGCGGAACAACGGCCGGCGCTGGGGCTCCTCGTCGGGCTCGCGCCCGCCCGGTTCAGCTCTCGCGGTAGCGGTAGCCGACGCCATACAGGGTCTCGATCGCGTCGAACTCATTGTCCACGGCGCGGAACTTCTTGCGCATCCGCTTCACGTGGCTGTCGATGGTGCGGTCGTCGACATAGACCTGGTCGTCGTAGGCGGCGTCCATCAGGTTGTCGCGGCTCTTCACGAAGCCCGGACGCTGGGCCAGGGCCTGCAGCAGCAGGAACTCGGTCACCGTCAGCTTGACGGGCTTGCCGTCCCAGGTCGACTCGTGGCGCGCCGGGTCCATCGACAGTTTGCCGCGCTTGATCGCCCGGCCCGAGACCTCGGCCGCCGATTCCGGTTCGCCGCCATCGGCGCCCGTCCGGCGCAGCAGCGCCTTGACCCGCTCGATCAGCAGACGCTGGCTGAAGGGTTTGTGGATGTAGTCGTCCGCGCCCAGGTTGAAGCCCAGGATCTCGTCGATCTCCTCGTCCTTGGACGTCAGCATGATCACCGGGATCTGCGAGGTCTGGCGCAGGCGACGCAGCACCTCCATCCCGTCCATGCGCGGCATCTTCACGTCCAGGATCGCCAGATCGGGCGGCGAGGATTCCAGCGCGGCCAGACCCGAGGCCCCGTCGTGATAGGCGGTGATCTTGTGGCCATGGCTTTCCAGCGCCAGCGAAACGGACGCCACGATGTTCTCGTCGTCATCGACCAGAGTGATGTTGGCCAAGGGTGTCTTCTCCTGAACTTTACGTTCCCGCGAGCAAGAACGCACAGCAAGCGTAACCGTTCGATCTCGGTCACATTAGGGCTAGAGCGTTTCGGGCCGAATGAAAATCGCCTGCAACCCGAAAGCGGTTCGGTGACAGCCAGATGGTCACGGCGCCGCCTCGTTTCAACGCGCACACGCCGTCGCTTCGGCGCGCTCAGAAACATTCGGCTTCGAAAACCTCGCCTTAAAGGCTTGGGGTGCAGGATCGGCCCATGGCGGGTCCGATCCATTACGAAGTCTATGTGCGCAAGAGCGCCCCGTCGTCGTGGACGCTGCTGATCGCGACCGAAGACCGCAAACACGCCATCGAGACCGCCGAGGAACAGCTTCGGGACCGTTTCGCCATCGCCTCGCGCGTGACCAAGGAGACGCTGGACCCCGAGACGATGGAGTTCAGCTCCCTGACCATCCTGACCCTGGGCGCGCCGGAGGAGCGAAAGAAGAAGGTCGCCGACAAGGCGGTCCCGCCGGCCTGCAGCAGTCCGGCCGAACTCTATTCGCCCCATGCCCGCGCGCTAATCGGCCGGGTGCTGGAGGACTGGCTGAAACGAGAGGGGGTGACCGCCTTCGAACTGCTGCATCGCCCCGATGTCGCCGAACGGCTGGAGGCGGCCGGGGTCGAGCTGCAGCACGCCATCCAGAAGGTCGCGGTCCCCGAAAGCCAGGCCACGGGCCAGGAGGTGCACAGCGTCGTGCGCCACTATCAAAAGCTGACCGAACAGGCGATGGCCCGGCTGCGCAAGGCCGGACGCGACGGCCTGTTCCCCGCGCTGGACGACCGCTCCATCGCCGATCTGGCGCATCGGCTGACCGGCGCGCCGGATCGGGCGCTGCGGATGGGCGGGGTGGTCGCCGGCGCGCTGAAGGATCGGCGCGGCGCCCGTGATCGCCTGACCGTGCTGATGGATTTGATGGACGCCGCGCCCGCCGACGGCCCGCCGCGCGCCCTGGTCGTGGTGGTGGTCGAGCAGATCGTGGCTGAAATGCTGGCCGTGCGCACCAACCTGACCGAGATTTTGGGCCCGTCACTGGACCAGGGCGCTAATCTGGCGGCCATCGTCCGCATGGTCGCGCCGGACGAGATGGACGCCCTGTTGCGGATGGACCCGCGTCTCGCCCTGATGATGCCCCAGGTCGAAGGGCCGGCCGCGCGCCTGGGCCTGCATCTGGCCTCGGGCGAGTTTCCGCTTCTGGCCGCGTCCCTGGCCCGTCTCGTCACCCGCGAACTGACCAGCCAGCGCCGCCTTCGGCCCCATGATCCGGTCGGAGAGATCGACATCCTGCGTCTGCTGGCCATGGCCCTGACGGCCTCCGCCGGACGACTGCTGACGCTGGAAGAGGTTCAGACCGCCTTTGTCGAACGCTCCAAGAGCCTGGTCACGGCCGATTTCGTCGGCGCCTACGTCAACCCCTGCCCGACGGTCCTGGCCGAGGCCGAGCAGCTGACCCGCCTGTGCGAGAACGTGACCGGCGGGGCCAACAAACGCGCCGCCGCGCGCTGGCTCAGCGCCTGTATTGGCTCGCTGCGTTTTGAAACCGAGATCCGCCAGTCCGTCCCGGGCGGCCCCAGCGCTTCGCACAAGCTGGCCACGCTGGCCCGGCTTCAACGCTCGGTCCAGGCCGCGCATTTGGCCGATCACGACCAAACCCAGATCATGGACGTCATCGGCGCGGTCGGCGCCAGTCTGGAGGCCGACGCAAAGCTGGTGGCCCAGATCGTCCGCGCCCAGGCGGCTGCGCCTCAGAAGCTGACGGCCCTGCTGAAACTGGCCACCGGGGAAGCCGGCCCCCTGGGCCCCGTCGCCGACCGCGCTCGCGCCGAGGCCATAAGGCTGCTGCGCTCGCCCGACGTCCGCACCGCCCTGACCGCCGCCCCGCAAAACGTCGCGGCGTTGCGAGGCCTCATGCAGCAGGCGGGCCTGGCGGCGTAAGGTTCATCGACCTTCGAGAAGACAGGCCTCTCCATTCGTCATTCCGGGGCGTCCGAAGGACGAACCCGGAACCCAGGAGAGTCGCATAGGCGTCGAATAGCGCCAGCAGCGCGCATGCGGCCCTGGCTTCCGGGTTCTTCGCTATGCTCAGCCTCGGAATGACGGCAGCAGACCGAAAGTCGCTTGGACCTAACCGACCTCAGTCGAAGATGTCGAAAATGCTGTCACGCTTCTTTTTCTTGTAGCGATAGTCGTCGTCGCGATGCCGGTCGTCGCGGTATTTGTCGCCCCGGTAGCCTCGATCGTCGCCGCGATACGGCTGTGACGCCCCGCCGCCCCACGGTTGGGACTGGGGTTGGGCATAGGACTGAGGCGGCGGCGCATAGGCCTGCGGCGCGGGCGCGACAGGCGCAGCGGCGCGACCCTCCTCGACGGCGGCAGCCATCAGCTTTTCCAGCTCGCCGCGATCCAGCCACACGCCCCGACACTCGGGGCACATGTCGAACTGGACGCCATTGCGCTCCAGCGTCTGCATGGCGGCGTTGTCGTTGGGGCACATCAGAAGAGGCATGTCGGGCTCCGATCAAAAAGGAATGGGCGGTCGATGCGACAGGCCAGGAGGGGAAAGCTTCGCCGCATCGACACGCCCTTGCGGTCCGACATCGCGTCGCACGACCCGGCGCAAGGAAGGGGGACGCCGGACCGCGAGAACGCCAGAGGGGCCCGTTCCGCCTCTTCAAGCTAGGCGCCGTCGCAGCCCGCCGCCATGCGTCGCGGGGCCGCAGGGGGCTTCGGCCATCCCCGCCATCCTATCAGCGACGACGATTGCGAGATTTTACCACGGCTTACGACCGACCAGCGACCACTCACCTGTCATGGCGCCAAACCCAGTTAAACTGGAAACCTCGGTCTTTGACATCCTAGCGCGCCGCTATAGCGGTCGTCGAATTAGACAGATTAGACGAATTAGACGGTGCTTTTTGTCAGCGGACCCGCCGACCAAGGTGCACAGATTGCACTCAAAAAAATTCTAGCAGATCTGCCCGGCGGCCCAGCCCGACGACCAGGCCCACTGGAAATTATAGCCGCCCAGCCAGCCGGTCACGTCCACCGCCTCGCCGATGAAATACAGGCCCGGAACCGCCTTGGCCTGCATCGTCTGCTGGTCCAGCGCGGCCGTATCCACCCCGCCCAGCGTCACCTCGGCGGTCCTGTAACCTTCGGACCCTACGGGCTTGACCGCCCAGGCGTTGACTGCCTGATCCAGCCGCCGCAGCACCTTGTCCGACAGGTCCGCCAGATTGCCCGACGCCCCTTCGCGCTGGCACAGGCTCTCGGCCAGACGGCGCGGCACGATATGGCCCAGCGCGGTGTGCACCGCCTGTTTGCCGTTCGACGCCTTGGCCGCCTTCAGTTCTTCGAACACGTCGCGGCCGGGCGCCATCGAGGCCACCACCGCCTCGCCCTCGCGCCAGTAGGAGCTGATCTGCAGAATGGCCGGACCCGACAGGCCACGGTGGGTGAACAGCATCGCTTCGTTGAAGCTGGCCTTGCGCGCCTTGGCCCCTTCCGGCGCCGAGGCGACCGAGGCGTCGACCGCCACCCCCGCCAGCGGCGTCAGCGTCTCCAGCAGGCCCGCCTCGAACGTCAGCGGCACCAGGGCCGGCCGCGTCTCGGTGACGCGAATGTCGAACTGGCGCGCGACCTCATAGGCCCAGCCGGTCGCCCCCATCTTGGGGATCGACTTGCCGCCCGTCGCCACGACCAGCGACGCCGCCGTGATCTGCGATCCATCCGACAGGATCGCCGCAAAGCCGTCGCCGGATCGCGTGATCCGCTCCACCCCGGTCTTCAGGCTCAGGGTCACGCCCGCCGCCGCCATATCGTCGGTCAGCATACGGACGATCTGCTTGGCGCTGTCGTCGCAGAACAGCTGACCCAGCGTCTTCTCATGCCAGGCGATCCCGGCCCTATCGATCCGCTTGACGAAGTCGTGATGGGTGTAGCGGCGCAGGGCCGAGGTCGCGAACCGGGGGTTCTCGCCCAGGAAGTTCGCCGGTCCGCAACCCAGATTGGTGAAGTTGCAGCGCCCGCCGCCCGAGATGCGGATCTTCTCGCCCGGCCGGTCGGCATGGTCCACGACCCTGACCCGCCGCCCCCGTCGCCCGGCCTCGATGGCGGCCATCATCCCCGCCGCGCCGGCTCCGACGACAAGGACGTCGACGAGGGCGCCCGAAGACGCCCTCGTCACTTGGAACCTCGCGGTTCCAGCCTCGGGGAGAGCTTAGTAACGGTAGTGATCCGCCTTGAACGGGCCTTCGACCGGCACGTTGATGTAGTCGGCCTGATCCTTGGTCAGGACGGTCAGCTTGGCGCCCAGCTTGGCCAGGTGCAGCATGGCGACCTTCTCGTCCAGGTGCTTGGGCAGGGTGTAGACCTTGTTCTCGTACTTGTCGGCGTTGGTCCACAGTTCGATCTGGGCCAGCGTCTGGTTGGTGAAGGACGCCGACATCACGAAGCTGGGGTGGCCCGTGGCGTTGCCCAGGTTCACCAGGCGGCCTTCCGACAGCAGGATGATCTTCTTGCCGTCCGGGAACTCGACGTGGTGGACCTGCGGCTTGATCTCGTCCCACTTGAAGTTCTTCAGGCCGGCGACCTGAATCTCGCTATCGAAGTGGCCGATGTTGCAGACGATGGCGTTGTTCTTCATCTGCCGCATGTGATCGACGGTGATGACGTCCTTGTTGCCGGTCGTGGTCACATAGATGTCGGCGCGGCCGGCGGTGTCGTCCAGCGTCTGGACCTCATAGCCTTCCATCGCGGCCTGCAGGGCGCAGATCGGGTCGATCTCGGTCACGATCACGCGGGCGCCGCCCTGGCGCAGCGAGGCGGCCGAGCCCTTGCCCACGTCGCCGTAGCCGCAGACCACCGCGACCTTGCCCGACAGCATGACGTCGGTGCCGCGACGGATGGCGTCGACCAGAGATTCTCGGCAGCCGTACAGGTTGTCGAACTTGGACTTGGTGACGCTGTCGTTGACGTTGATGGCGGGGAAGGGCAGCTCGCCCTTTTCGGCCATCTGATATAGGCGGTGCACGCCCGTGGTCGTCTCTTCCGACACGCCGCCGATGGCGTCGCGGATGGCCGAATAGAAGCCGGGCTTCTCAGCCAGATAGCGCTTCATGACCTTGAAGAGAGCTTCCTCTTCTTCGTTCTGGGGGTTAGCCAGAACCGAAACGTCCTTCTCGGCCTTCGGACCCAGCACGCACAGCAGGGTCGCGTCGCCGCCGTCGTCCAGGATCAGGTTCGGATAGCCGCCGTCAGCCCATTCGAAGATCTTGTGGGCGTAGTCCCAGTACTCTTCCAGGGTCTCGCCCTTGGTGGCGAAGACCGGGGTGCCGTTGGCGGCGATGGCGGCGGCGGCGTGGTCCTGGGTCGAGAAGATGTTGCACGAGGCCCAGCGCACTTCGGCGCCCAGGGCTTCCAGCGTCTGGATCAGGACCGCCGTCTGGATGGTCATGTGCAGGCTGCCGGCGATGCGGGCGCCCTTCAGCGGCTGGCTGGCGCCGAACTCGTCACGCAGGGACATCAGGCCCGGCATTTCGGTTTCCGCGATCTCGATTTCCTTGTTGCCCCAATCGGCCAGGGTGATGTCGCGAACGATGTAGTCGGTCATGGCTTGGGCTCCTGGCCGCAATGAGTTTGGGCCCTCATAGCCCGGCGCGCGCCGAGGATCAACAAACACATAAAGATATCCTTATGCGATCCCGGCTCAGCAGTTTCTTAAATCCTGGCCGGTAGAGACCTCATCATGGAACGCCGCGCTCTTCTTGGTCTCGCCGTCGTCGCGACGGCCGCCGCCTCGACCTCCGCCCGCGCTTCGAGCGGCGGCGCGGCGCCGTCAGCCGACACCTATGTCCGCCTGCCAGTCATCACTGCCTCGATCCTTCAGGCGAACGGTCGTCGGGGCGTGCTGACCATCGAAACCGGCGTCGATGTGCCCGATGCGACCCTTCGCACCCGCGCCCAGCAGTCCGCGCCGCGCCTGCGCGCCGCCTACAACACCGCCGCTCAACGCTTCGCCAACGGCCTGCGTCCCGGCGTCGTGCCCGACATCGACCAGCTGTCGGCCCAGCTTCAGGCGGCAACCAACGCCACCTTGGGCCGCGCCGGCGCCCGCCTGCTGCTCGGCACCGTCATGGCGGTCTGACTTCCGCCTCTAAAGGAAGGAATAGGGGTCCACGTCCACCGTCAGGCGGACCGAGCCCGGCACCTTCACCCGCTGAAGCCAGGCGCGCAGGAAGGCCTGGAGGTTCACGTCCCGGTCGGCCCGCACCAGCAGCCGTTTTCGCCGGCGTCCCCGCACCAGAGCGAGCGGTGCATCGGCCGGGCCATAGACCTCCAGCCGTTCGGCGTTGGGAATGGCCTGGGCCAGGTCGTTCGCCGTCTTCTCCACAGCCGCCGCATTCTCGCTGGACAGGATGATCGCCGCCAGCCGGCCATAGGGCGGCAGGGACGCCGCCTCGCGCTCGGCCATTTCCGCCTCGACGAAGGCGTCGCGATCGCCGGCCGCCAGCGCCATCAGCACCGGATGCTCGGGCGTCCAGGTCTGAAGCAGCGCCCGCCCCGGCCGGTCGGCTCGCCCCGCCCGGCCCGTCGCCTGGGCCAAAAGCTGATAGGTCCGTTCGGCCGCGCGCAGGTCGCCGCCCCTCAAGCCCAGATCCGCATCCACCACGCCCACGAGCGTCAAGCGCGGGAAGTTGTGGCCCTTGGCCGCGGCCTGCGTCGCCACCAGAATGTCGATCTCTCCGTTCGTCATCCGCTGGATCAGGGCGCGCGCCGATCGGGCGTCCGGCGTGGTATCGGTGCTGAACACCGCCGTGCGCGCCTCGGGGAACAGTTGGCGCACCTCTTCCTCGACCCGCTCGACCCCCGGCCCGACCGAGACCAGCGAATCCTCGGCCCCGCACGAGGGACACAGTTTTGGCCGCGCCATGGAGAAGCCGGTCAGGTGACAGACCAGCCGCCCGGTGTAGCGATGCTCGACCAGCCAGCTGTCGGTGTCCGGCGCCGTCAGCCGATGACCACAGACGCGACACAGGACCACGGGGGCATAGCCGCGCCGGTTAAGGAACAGCAGGGTCTGCTCACCCCGCAGCAGGGTTTCGCCGATGGCCAGCCTCAGCGGCTGCGACAGCCAGGTCTGCGGATCGGGCGTGTTCTGACGGAGGTCCAGTAGGGCGATGTCCGGCAGGACCGCCGTTCCGTGCCGCGCGCCCAACTTCAGCCAGTCGTAGCGTCCGCTCTGCGCGTTCCACAGCGTCTCCAGCGACGGCGTCGCCGAGGCCAGGACCACCGCAGCTCCCTCGATCCGCGCCCGCGCCACGGCCAGGTCGCGGCCGTGATAGACCAGGCCTTCCTCTTGTTTGAACGAGCCATCGTGCTCCTCGTCCACCACGATCAGGCGCAGGTTCGTAAAGGGCAGGAACAGGGCCGAGCGCGCCCCGACCACGATGTTGCAGCGCCCGGCGACGACCGCCTCCCACACTTGGCGGCGGCGCGGCGGGGCGACGCCGGAATGCCATTCGGCCGGGGCGGCGCCGAACCGGGCCGTGATCCGCTCGATCAGGGCCTGGGTCAGGGCGATCTCGGGCAGCAGGATGAGGATCTGCGCCGCCGGATCGGCCCGCAGCACCCGCGCGATCGCCTCAAGATAGGCCTCGGTCTTGCCCGACCCCGTCACCCCATCCAGGAGAAAGGGGCGGAAGCCGCCGCCCGCCACGCCCTCCGCCATCGCCGTCGCCGACGCCGCCTGGTCGCCGTTCAGCGAGGCGGGGGCGTGGTCGGGATCGGGCCGGTCGAACGCCGCCTCGGCAGTGATCTCGATGATCTCCAGCACGCCCTCGTCGATCAGGCCCTTAACCACGCCCGATGACACGCCCGCCGCCCGCGCCAGGTCGGCCGGCGGCATGGCGCGATCGCCCAGGGCGTCCAGCACGTCCGTCCGCGCCGGGGTGGCGCGCGACGGCGACCGCTCGCCCACCCGACGCACCCGGCGTTCCGGCCGGGGCCGGGGCGCGCGCAAGCCCTTTAACGCCGTCGCCGCCATCTCGCCCGGCGCCGACAGAGTCCAGCGCCCGGCCCATTCGACGAAATCCATCACGCCCGCCGGCAGGGGCGGATCGTCCAGTCGACTGTCCACCGCCTTGAGCCGCCGGTTTGAGCCTGTGGTTTCGAACACCTCGGACACCACGCCCCGGATCAGGCGCGGCCCTAGCGGCACGGCGACCTGATCACCCCGCGCCAAATCTCCGTGTGCCAGGCTCAGCGCCTCGGGAACCTCGTAGTCGAAGGCCTCCGGCACCGGCAGGGGAATGAGGACCGAGGCGACTTTCACCGAACTGCGCCCTCGGCTATGAAGCCGCCCATGAAACTCTTTCTCGATACCGCCGACGTCGCCGTCATCAAGGACATGGTCCCCACCGGAATGGTGGATGGCGTCACCACCAATCCGTCGCTGATCGCCAAGTCGGGTCGGAACATCGCCGAGGTCATCGCCGAAATCTGCGCCCTGGTCGAGGGGCCGATTTCCGCCGAGGCCGTCTCGCTCGATTTCGAGACCATGGTCAAGGAAGGCGACAAGCTGGCCGCCATCGCCCCGAACGTGGTGGTCAAACTGCCCCTGACCTGGGACGGCCTGCGCGCCTGCCGCGTCTTCACCGACAAGGGGATCAAGACCAACGTCACCCTGTGCTTCTCGGCCGCCCAGGCGCTGCTGGCCGCCAAGGCCGGCGCCACCTTCGTCTCGCCGTTCGTCGGACGTCTGGAAGACAACGGCGCCGACGGCATCGGCCTTCTGGAAGAAATCCGCGTCCTGTATGACGTGCACGGTTTCGAGACCCAGGTTCTGGCCGCGTCCCTGCGCAATGTCGGCCATGTCGCCGCCGCCGCCGTCGCCGGATCGGACGCCGCCACCTTCGGCGCCGACACATTCAAGGCCTTGGTGAACCACCCGTTAACCGACAAGGGTCTTGATGCCTTCGTGTCGGACTGGGCCAAGACGGGTCAGTCTATTCTGTAGCATTGCGGTTCCCGGAGAGGTCTGTTTGAGCGGCTCATTGGACCTTTTCGAAACGTCGGAATCGGACGCAACGCCCCATATCGGCGACGGCTTGCATTGGCCCGACGTGCGCGGCTGGCTGCAGACCCATCCTCAGACCCTGCTGGACGACCGGTCCCTGCTGGAAGAGATCGGTCTGCGGCCGCACGGCCGCAACGTGGTCGAGTTCGGCGCCGCCGCCCTGACGCGACTGGAGGCCGTGGTCGAGCGCGAGACCGGCGCCCGGCGAGAGATCGAACTGGTCGCCCGCGCCAACTTCGCCGCCCAGACCCAGACGCATGTCGCGACCCTGGACCTGATGGAGGCCAAGAACCATTCCGACCTGGCCCGACGACTGGATGCGGCGGCGCAGGGGCGGTTTGGGTTGGCCGGCGCCGCCATCGCTCTGGAAAAACCGGGCGGCGTGCCCTTCGGCTGGCGCGCCCTGGAAGAGGGCGACGTCGACAACCTTCTGGGCGAGCACGGCCTGACCTGGCTGGGCCCGATGATCCAGGGACTGAACTTCTTTGGCGCGGCCGAGGATCAGGTAAAGTCCATCGCCCTGGTCCGTATGGCCCCGCACCTGACGCCCGGCGGACCGCCCCGCCCCTGCATCTGCGCCTTCGGCTCGCCCGAGCCGGAAGGCTTCACACCCAACATGGGCTGCGAACTGGCCGCCTTCCTGGCGCGGGTGACGGAGCGGATGGCCGAGCGATGGCCGGTATTGAACTGACCGCGTCCGACGCCCTGCGCGCCTGGCTCGATCACTTGGCGCACGAGCGTCGGCTGTCGCCGCGCACGCTGGAGGCCTATGGGCACATCGGGCGGCTCTATGTCGCCTTCCTTGAACGCCATCGCGGCGAGGCGCTGTCGCTGAAGGACATGGGGACGATCACCGCCGCCGAGGTCCGCGCCCACATGGCCGAGCGACGATCCGGAGATCACCCATTGGCGGCCCGGTCGCTGAGCCAGAGCCTGTCGGCCATTCGCGGTTTTCACGCTTTCCTCGACCGGCGGTTGGACACGCCCGCCCCGCAGCTGGCCCTGGTGCGCGGTCCCAAGGTCAAGCCGTCCCTGCCCCGGCCGGTGACCGAAGATCAGGCGCGCGGCCTGCTGGCCGAGCCGGACGCCGATCCCGACGCCGAACCGTGGGAGGCCGCGCGGGACCGCGCCGTCCTGACCCTGCTCTACGGCTGCGGGCTGCGGATCTCCGAGGCCATGTCCCTGACCCGCGCCGATGCGCCGCTGGGGGAGACGCTGCGCATCGTGGGAAAGGGGTCCAAGACGCGGATCGCCCCGATCCTGCCCGCCGTGCGCGATGCGGTGGACGCCTATCTGGCCCTGCTGCCCTTCCCGCTCCAGCCTGCCGACGCTCTGTTTCGCGCGCGCCGCGGCGGCCCTTTAAGCCCCCGTCATGTCCAGGCTTCGGTCCAGAAGCTGCGCGGGCGGCTAGGCCTGCCCGAACGCACCACGCCTCACGCCCTACGCCACAGTTTCGCGACCCACCTGCTGGGCGCCGGCGCCGACCTGCGATCGATCCAGGAACTGCTGGGTCACGCCAGCCTGTCGACGACCCAGAAATACACCGGCGTCGATGCCGATAGACTTTTGAACGCCTATGCGGCCGCCCATCCCCGCGCCTAGCGACGCGGCGCGGGCGGAGCCGGCGGCACGCCGACGTCGGGCTGGGGCGGCATCAAGTTTCGACCCAGCGCCCGTTGATCGGGCACGGCATAGCTGATCGGCAGGGGACAGTTGTTCTGGTCGCGCCGGTCCAGCAGCAGATAGCGCCGGACCTGTCCGTCATCGAGCGAGCGATCCAGCGTCATGGCGCCGGCGCCGTCTTGCCGAGCCTGCATCAGCGGATCGCCGCAACGCTGCGCGTTCTCCCTTGGGGCGGAAACAACGACAAGATCACGACTGGTGATCGCGCTGGAAGACGCCGCCGCAGGGTCGGACAAGGCCAGCATAAGCAAGGTCAGCATCGCATCCTCCTGAATAGGCTCCGACGATACGCCGACAACCCCCGATTGGCCGGACAACACCGAACGCTTGGCGAACAGGCGCGGCTGCGATGAGACGCATTGCGCCCGTTCAAACTCGTCCTCCCAGATCAGATCGCCTTGATCGCCCCGCCGTCCAGCCGGATCAGCGAGCCGGTCACGTAGGCCGCCAGGGGGCTGGCCAGGAAGGCGGCGGTGGCGCCGAACTCCTCGGTCGTGCCGATGCGGCCGACGGGGATGGATTTGACGGACTCGGCCCGCGCCTCTTGCGGCGTCGTTCCGGTGCGCTCGGCGGTCGCCTGGTCCAGCCGTTCGATGCGCGGCGTGTCGATCCGACCCGGCAACAAGGTGTTGACCGTCACCCCGTCCGGTCCGACCTCATTGGCCAGCGTCTTGGCCCACGCCGCGACCGAGGCCCGCAGGGTGTTGGACACCCCAAGCGCCGCCGAGGGCTCGACCACCGTGATCGAGGCGACGTTCAGGATGCGCCCCCAGCCGGCGGCCCGCATGGCCGGCAGCACCCGGTCTGTCAGGCGGAAGATCGAAAGCACCATCGATTCGAAATGATCGCGCCACACCCACGGCTCCAGCCCCGACACGCCAGACGGCGGCGGCCCCCCGGTGTTGTTCAACAGGATTTCGATAGGCCCGCCCAACAGATCCTCGGCCCGATCCACCGCCTTCAGCAGCGCCTCATGATCCGCCAGGTCCGCCGCTGCCACGACCGCCTTGCCCGGCCCGGATGCGTTCAGCATGTCCGCCACGGCCTGAAGCTTGCCTTCATCGCGCGACAGCAGGGCGACGTGGGCCCCCTCGGCGACCAGGGCCGTCGCCACGGCGCGACCCAGGCCGGACGAGCCGCCGCAGATCAGGGCGCGCTTGCCGTTCAGTTTCAGGTCCATGGCCATCTCCGATCCTGTGCAGCCTCCGATATCGGATGCGTGGGTTCCCGGCGCAACGCGGCGTTAACCGAGACGGCGCACCTTCTTTGTCGAGCGGCCGCCGAGACCGCCAGGACAGGCCGGGGAGGGCTCGCCCATGTCGACCAAGATGACGTCCAGCACCCGCCGCCACAGCGACCATTTCGAGCCGCAGGACACCGATCCCCACGAACAGCGCCGCCTGCGCGGGCAGCTGGAGCAGATCGACTACGCCGCCTATGTCGCCAACAAGGAGGTGATCGGGCACGCCCTGACCGGCGTGGACGCCGGCTCGCTACAAAAGCTGGCGGTCATGACCGCCACGGCCCGCGCCAAATGGGTGGCGGAATCGCTGCGCCTGGCCCACTCCGGCTCGGCCGTCACGCCGGACCAGGTCGCCCGCCTGACCGCCGCCCGCACCGCCTATGACGAACTGGCCGAAGCCTACGAGGCTCTGCGCCGAGTCATTGAACGGGGCTATGTCGCCCTGAGATGACCGCGTCGCCGGGCATGTCCGGAACCGTGAGCCTTGACCGCCGACGCTACCTGACGTTGCCATACCGTCGATGGACACCCTAGCGCCGCTGGCATATTGCTCTGGCTCAACTTTGGGGACGCCTTTGACCGACTCCGCATCGAGCCCCCGCCAAGTCCGCCTCGCCCAGGTGTTGGCTGGCGCAGTTCCATTTCGTGCGGGCAACATCAACGACACGTTCCGAGGTGTGGTGCGAACCGAAGACGGCGACCGCACCGCGATTATAAAGGACCTTGCGCAAAGGGAACTTGCCAATGAGGTTCTGGCGGCTGCCTTGGGGCTCGCCATCGGCCTTCCGATCCCACCAGCCTACCTAGCTTACGCTGCAAGTGATCGCTTCCCAGCGACCAAAGGGCCTCTTCTCGATAGCGGGAGACTAGTCTTCGCCAGCGTGGACGTTGGCCAGCCACAGGTCGCTATGCTGTGCGAGGCTCACGGCCACCCTGCGGTCCTTCGCCGACTCGCTGCGTGGTCAGAAGCAGGGCAGCTTTACGGGTTTGACGCCTTGGTTGCGAATATTGACCGACATGCCGGCAATCTCCTCTTTAGCGGCGACCGCGAGGTTTGGATGATCGACCACGGACACTGCTTCATCGGGCCACAATGGGCGGATCGAGATTTGGTCCCGGCTGATGTGCGGGTGCGAAGTCGCCTGCAAGAGTGGCTGACACCTGCTTTAGGCGACCGTCAAAAGCAGCTCGCTGCTCATGAGGCCCTCCGGCTCGGGGGGTCGGCCCTGGTGAACTTCGCAGACTTGGCAGTTGCCAACTACATGGCTGAACTTCTTGATGAGGGCGATTTCAACGCGGTGGTTACCTTCTTACAGGGAAGGCAGCCGTATACCGCCGGAATGGCCGCAGAGGCGCTGGGGATGCTCGCATGACTGGAGGACTAACCGCTCGCAGTTTTCCGGCGATCTCCGGCACCGTTGAATGTCGCTGGGCACCCGTTCTCCTCGCGCCCATCATGGACTCACCCGAGCGGTTGGTCATTGGCGTCGCCGCCGCGAACACTGACGGGTTCCATGTCGAGAAGGCTAACGCTCTAAACCGGCTGCAATGCCTCTTCGGGAAGTCTGCCGATACTGCGGTCTTTGCGGCGGAGGTCGCGTTGGCAGAACTGAACTCGGCCTTAGCAGCCCACGGCGCTGAAGCCATCAAGGAACGGTCTTTAGTTTTCAGTGGGGTATCGCTCGGCGACGCGCGAACGGGTGAGGGTGCGAGCCTTCAGGCAATAGCCCAGACTTGGATGTCTGCCCTGTCCTCCCTCTACGTTCACATCCCGGACGTCCGCGATGGTGTGGCGCACGTGGATACCGCCGCCGAAGAAGGGGCATCTGTAGCCGGAGGCGACCGGCTACCGCTCCTTGTGGCTGACGACGTCATCGCTCGGGACCCTAGCCAAGCAGGGTTCTTCAGCGAAGACATCCGTCTGCGCCGCCAACGCCGATCTCGGATAGGTTTGGCCGGCGTGGGGATCGACTACGCGTCACCGAACCTCGTCGCAAACTTCGCAACGCTCGGGCCGACCGCGAGGCTCGGTACGGTTGATGGCATCAAGCGGAAGATTTTCGACTTGATAGTACGCCGAGACGAGGAGCAAACCTCTCTTCTTGGTCAGCGGCCGCATGAAATCATCGTGTACAGCCCAGGTATGCGGGACCCGCTCGTGTCCGAGAAGCAGAGGGAGGTTCTGGACGAAGTGCACGATCTGCTGGCGGAGCAGGCGCGACGCGAAGAGATTAACTTCCTACCTGCGACCGGGGTGGATGTGATCGCCGACCGTATCGTCTACGTGGCCGGCCACGCTTAGTGTCAGCCAGAACGCCGCGCTCGTGTCACCCACGCCAGCGTGACACAAGCCCGAACACGGTGTTTTTCAAGAAACTTACGCCCGCCGGGCTGGCCTGGTGGAGCCGAGGGGACGGCCGTGTGGTCGCTTTCGTCGGTCATGGTGGCAGTGCGCGACTCGGTTGGTTAGGAGATCGCCAAGGCTCTGATTG
>NZ_JACHLJ010000003.1 GCF_014204545.1 Brevundimonas vesicularis | reverse complement strand
GCAGATAGTCAGTGTCGTATGATGACCTTCTAGGGTCATCGCAAGAACACCGCCGCCTGCGTTTCTCTTTCCAAATCAACAATGTCAAAGACCCATGAACCTCCGGAGAGGCCCGACCGTTTAACGCCCTGTCGTCGGCGGAGGCGGCGATTTAGAGAACCGCAAACCCCGTGTCAACCGCTCTTTTCAGAGATCTTTCGGAGAGAAGAGCAAACCCTTCAGACCGCAAGAAACCACCGGAGGAAAGCGAGGCTTACCTCTAAAAACCCGTCGGCGATTCGATTGGAGCGCGGAACCTAGTTAAACCAACCGACGAAAGCAAGAAGTTTTTTGCTTCTTTCTTCCGTGGGACAGTGGAGATTTGCATCCCCGCCGCCCCGCCGGCCGGCCCGTTTCCGAGCGAGGCGGCTCTATACGGACCACCAACTTTGTCAGCAAGCGGATTCTGACCAACAAGGGGAAGTTTCTCGCAGACTCATGATCGGCGATCAGTAATCGCGATCTTCGAACTTGGCTGTGGCCTGCAAATCAGGCGTTCCGCCTTCTCAGGCCCCGCCGAGACGCGACATCAGTTCCGGATCCTGCTCGGAGGCCGCGACCTCATCATCGAAGGCGCGTTCGGCATCCGCCTCTTCCGAGAAGGTTGCCGGCTCGGACAGCCGCAGGCTTGAAACCGCGTAGACATCGCCCTTCTGCTCGAGCGTGACGCCGCTGCGGGCGTGAAGGATGCGGGCGTCCATCGTCATTGGGCTGTTCTCCTGTTCGGATGCAGAACGCACCAACCGACCAGATGGCTCTCCTCAGTCGCCAGAAAGAACGTCGACGAGGCGCGAGCGCAGCTCTTCGTCATCCAGGCCCTGCACCACGATCATTTTCGCGCGCGACTGTCCGCCGCGTCCCACGCTGATCGACGACTTCGGCACGCCAAGGCTTTTGGCCAGCAGCCGGATCAGGGCGTCGTTGGCCTCACCCTCGATCGGGCGGGCGCGGACACGCACCTTGAGCACGGGTCGTCCCTCGGCGTCGGTCGTCCAGCCATCGATGCGATCGGCCGCAGCGCCGGGCTGCAGCCTTATGGGCAAGTTCGCCATGCGGTCCTTTTCGGACAAGAGAAAGGGCGCGGTTCCAATCGGCGCCGCGCCCTCTTCAGATCGATTCGACCTGCGCCTAGCCCAAGGCGGCCATCAGTTCCGGCACCACCGTCTTGTAGTCGCCGACCAGACCATAGTCCGCAACCTGGAAGATCGGGGCGTCCGCATCCTTGTTGATGGCGACGATGGTCTTGGAGTCCTTCATCCCGGCCAGGTGCTGAATGGCGCCCGAGATGCCGATGGCGATGTAGAGCGCCGGGGCGACCACCTTGCCGGTCTGGCCGACCTGATAGTCATTGGGCGCGTAGCCGGCGTCGACCGCCGCGCGCGAGGCGCCGATGGCGGCCCCCAGCTTGTCGGCGAGCGGCTCCATCACGGCATGGAACTCGTCCGCCGAACCCAGGGCGCGACCGCCCGAGACGATGATCTTGGCGGCGCCCAGCTCAGGCCGGTCCGACTTGACCATTTCCTCAGACACAAAGGCCGTCTTGGGCGCATCGGCGCCGGCGACATTCTCGACCGCAGCCGATCCGCCTTCGGCGGCGGCGGCGGCGAAGGCGGTCGGGCGTACCGTGATCACCTTCTTGGCGTCGGCCGACTGGATCGTCTCCAGCGCATTGCCGGCATAGATGGGGCGCACGAAGGTATCGGCCGACACCACCTCGATGATGTCCGAGATCGGCGCGACGTCCAGCTTGGCGGCCAGACGCGGGGCGAAGTTCTTCCCGTCCGTGGTCGCCGGCGTCAGGATGGCGTCGTAGCCCCCGGCCAGCGGCAGGACGGTCGCCTCGACCGCCTCGGCCAGCATCTTGCCCAGACCGGCGCCTTCAGCCAGCAGAACCTTGCGGACGCCCGCGATCTTGGCGGCGCTATCGGCGGCGGCCTGCGCCCCCTGCCCCACGACCAGAACGTCCACCTCGGACGACAGAGCCAGGGCGGCGGTCACGGTCTTATTGGTGGTGTCGCGAACGGCCAAGCCGTCGTGATCGGCGATGACGAGGACGGCCATCTTACAGCACTCCCGCGGACTTGAGGGTTTCGACCAGTTGGGCGGCGCTGTCGATCTTGACGCCGGCGGCGCGCTTGGGCGGCTCGGTGACCTTGACCACCTTCAGGCGGTCGGCGACATCAACGCCGTAGTCGGCGACCGCCTTCATGGCGATCTCCTTCTTCTTGGCCTTCATGATGTTCGGCAGGGAGGCGTAGCGCGGCGTATTCAGCCGCAGATCCACCGTCACCACCGCCGGCAGTTCGGCGGCGATCGTCTGCAGGCCGCCATCGACCTCGCGCGTGACCGTGGCCTTGCCGGCATCGATCACCAGTTTCCCGGCGAAGGTCGCCTGGGGCCAGTCCAGCAGGGCGGCCAGCATCTGGCCGACCGCATTGTTGTCGCCGTCGATCGACTGTTTGCCCATCAGGACCAGGTCGGGTTTTTCTTCCTCGACCACCGCCTTCAGCAGCTTGGCGACCGCCAGCGGTTCAAGATCAGTGTCCGACTGGATCAGCAGACCCCGATCCGCGCCCATGGCCAGCGCCGTGCGGATGGTTTCCTGGGCCTGGGTGACGCCGATGGAGACCACGACGATTTCCGTCGCGGTCCCGGCGGCATGGTGTTCCTTGCCTTCCTTCAGCCGAACCGCCTCTTCGACGGCGATCTCGTCGAAGGGGTTCATGCTCATCTTGACGTTGGCCAGATCGACGCCCGACTGATCCGCCTTGACGCGGGCCTTGACGTTATAGTCGATCACCCGTTTGACGGGGACGAGTACCTTCATGGGTCTATCCGTGAAATCGCCTGAATGTGTGGGCAGGACATGGAGCGGTCGCGAAGGCCTGTCAACGTAACGTGGGGTCAAGCTGCGGCTTCGATCCCTATCCAACGGACCACGAGATGAAGCGTTTCCTGACCTTTCCCCGCCTGGCGATGATCTTCTTCGGCCTGTTCGGCATCACCGTCGTCGGGATTTTCGCCTTGCAGGACTACTGGGTCGCGCCCGGCAAACGCTGCGAGGCGGCGGGCAAATGGTACGATATGGAAAGCCGCATCTGCGCTCAGCCTATCTCCATCGCCCAGATCACCGGCCGCCCCAATGGCGTGTCGCGCGCCGAGGCTTCGGCCGAGAAGAACCGCGAGCTGGTTCGGATCGAACAGGACCTTGCCGCCCAGGGTCGCGCCCGCGCCGCAGAGGCCGAGCGTCAGAAAGCCGCACTGGCTGCGGCGCGTCCCGCCGCCTGACCGGTTTGGCCTAGCGGGTCGCGCCGGGCTTCCATTTGACGTCGCTGGCGCCGTTGGCGTTGGCGCGTCGCGCGGCGACGAACAGATGGTCGGACAGGCGGTTCAGATATTTGACCGCCTCGACATTCACGGCCTCGCCGTTTTCGATCAGACGCACCGCCTCGCGTTCGGCCCGTCGGCAGACGGTGCGCGCGACATGCAAATGGGCCGACAAAGGCGCGCCGCCCGGCAGGATGAAGCTGTCGAGCGCCTTCAGGCTCTCGTTCATCCAGTCGATTTCCTGCTCCAGCCGCGCGACTTGGCTCTCGACGATGCGCAAGGCATCCCAGGCCGGCGGCGGGTCCAGAGGCGTGGCCAGATCGGCGCCCAGGTCGAACAGTTCATTCTGGATCCGGCCCAGCATGGCGTCGATCCGGTCGTTCTGGCCGCTGTTCAGCCGGGCGACCCCGATCACCGCGTTCAACTCATCGACCGCGCCATAGGCCTCGACCCGGGCATCACTCTTGGACACCGGCGCGCCGGAAGCCAGCCGCGTGCGACCGTCATCGCCCGTGCGAGTGTAGATCTTGTTCAGCGTCACCATGATCAGGCCCCCTGCGTCGCCTTCCACATCATGCCGACGACCAGCAGGATAACGGCGACCGCCTGAAGCCCGACGCGCAGCCGCATCAGCTTGTTGGAATGGCTGCGCGCATAGTCCCCGCCCCGGAACAGCGAATAGAGGCCGAAGCCCAAGGTGATCGTCACGGCCAGGATCGCGAGAATGATCAAGATGTCGAAAATCTGCATGCCGTCGTTCTAGACCCGGATCGCCGTCACGCGCCAGCGCAGCGCTTAAAGCCATTGTCCGGCGCGCAGATCGAACGGCAGCAATTCGCCAACCGAAGATATTTTATTTTCCGAGCTAAGCCATTTGGTGACGATTGTCGGCGTACCGTCAGCGCCATGACTGATCGCGCCGTCCGCAACCTGGAGCATCTCAAGAGCTCGGCCTCCACAGCTCGCGTGCTGAATTTGCTGCGCGTGTGGGAGGAGAACGGCGACAGCGCGCCCGACGGTGCCGTGCGCAATCCCGACTGGGCGGCGCGGCCGATCTTCCGTACGGCGGCGCTGAACCGCGCCCTGATCATCAAACATCGTCTCCGGCGAAACGAGACTGATCTGTTCACCGGCCGACGCCAGGTCGCGACCAAGGTCGTCATCCCTATCGACGATGCGGACCTGAAGACCGGCGGCAGATACGTCTTCGTCAATCAGATCGGCTTCGAGCGGATGATGATGGAGGCGTTCGGCGTCGCGCCCAACCATCCCGATATCGAAGCCCTGCGCCTGATCGACAAACTGCCGTCGCTGGACCCCTTTTTGCTGCGCGAGCAGTTGCGTCGCGGCGGCCTGGATCCCTCGCCCTGCTACTTCTCGATCAGCGACAGTGATCTTCAGCGCATGCTGGCCTTCGTCCGCAGCGAGATCGAGCCGCTGGTCACGCTGAGCCTGGGCGCGGATACGATCGCAGTGAACTCGGATTCGGCCGGGCGGATGGCGTCCAAGATTCTGTCGAACACGCCCGGTGATCAGTTGGACGCCCTGAGACTGACGCTGCGCCTGGCGCCCGAACAGTATCAGGAGGGCGTCTTCTGCTGGAAAGGCTTCCTCTATTACAAGTGGACGCTTGCCGCCCTGCTGGGCGAGGTCGCCGGCGTCGCCGAGGCCGTCCGCACCATCAAGCCCGCCGGCAAGGTCGATCACGCCGCCAAGGAATATCTGGCGCGCAGTCGCGACGTCCTGCGCGGTCGCATCATCAAGACCCGCGACGAGGTCAGCCGAACCCTGCGCGTCTATGACGACGCCTACGCCAAACTGACCCAGGAAGGCCAACCCATCGCCTTTCGCGACTTCCTACTGGACGCCCCGTCCATGTTCGCCAAGCTGGGCGACCAGCTGGGCGCCGTCCAGCACATCGTAAGCTACTGGCGATTCCGCTTCGGCTCCTCCGCCGCTCCGGTGAACGTCGAGGAGCTGATGGACATCTTCATGGACTTCGAAACCGGCTTGCTCGGCCGTGGCGAACTCCCCGACGACGTCGGCATGATCGCGGCCTAGCCCGAACCTAGTGCGCGGCGTCCCAGTTCGACGCTGCGCGAGCATCCACTACGAGCGGAACTGTCAGGGCTACGGCAGGGTCCGACGCGTTTTCCATTACGCGTTTGATGACGGCGATGGCGCGCTCGGCCTCGGCTTCCGGCGCCTCGAACACCAGTTCGTCGTGAACCTGAAGCAGCATGCGCGTGCTGAGCCCGGCTTCGGTCAGGGCGGCAGGCATGCGGATCATGGCGCGGCGGATGATGTCGGCGGCCGCGCCCTGGATCGGGGCGTTGATGGCGGCGCGCTCGCCGAACTGGCGCTCGGCGCCGGACTTGGAGTGAATGGCCGGGATGTGGATTCGGCGGCCGAAGACGGTCGAGACGAAGCCGGTCTGGCGCACCTCGGCCTTGGTCTTGTCCATATAGGCGCGGATGCCGGGGAAGCGTTCGAAATAGGTCTTGATATAGGCCCCGGCCTCGCCCTGATCGATGCCCAGCTGGTTGGCCAGGCCGAAGGCCGAAATGCCGTAGACGATGCCGAAGTTGATCGCCTTGGCTCGCCGGCGGGTCTCGGACGGCATCCCCTCGACCGGTACGCCGAACATCTCCGACGCCGTCGCGGCGTGAATGTCCAGCCCCGCCTGGAAGGCCCGCTTCAGCTCGGGGATGTCGCCGATATGGGCCAACAGGCGCAGTTCGATCTGGCTGTAGTCGGCGCTGATCAGAACATTGCCGGGCGCAGCGATGAAGGCCTGGCGGATCTCGCGGCCCGTCTCGGTGCGGATCGGGATGTTCTGCAGGTTGGGATCGCTGGACGCCAGACGACCCGTGGTGGCGGCGGCCAGTTGATAGCTGGTGTGCACCCGGTCCGTCTTTGGATCAGCCGCCGCGGTCAGGGCGTCCGTATAGGTGCCCTTCAGCTTGGACAACTGACGCCAGTCCAGGATCGCGCGCGGCAGATCGTGGCTGAGCGCCAGTTCCTCCAGCACGCTGGCGTCGGTGCCCCACTGGCCCGAGGCGGTCTTCTTGCCACCCGGCAGGTTCAGTTCGCCGAACAGGATCTCGCCGATCTGTCGCGGCGAGCCGATATTGAAGGGCCGTCCGGCGATCTCATGGGCCTGGGCCTCCAGTTCGGCCATGCGCAGGCCGAACTCGCTGGACAGCCTCTTCAGCCGGTCGGGATCGATGCGAACCCCGTTCAACTCCATGTCTGCCAGGACCGTCGGCATGCCGCGCTCCAGCGTCTCATAGACGGTGGACAGGCCCTCACGCGCCAGACGGGGTTTCAGAATACGCCATAGCCGCAGCGTCACGTCCGCATCCTCGGCGGCATACTCCGAGGCCGGTTTCAGCGCGACGTGTTTGAAGGATTTCTGGCTTTTGCCGGTCCCCGCCACGCTCTTGAATGGGATCGGCTCGTGGCCCAGGTGCAGGCGCGCCAGCTCGTCCATGCCGTGGCCGTGCAGTCCGCCCTCCAGCACATAGGAGATCAGCATCGTGTCGTCATAGGGCGCGACGCGAATGCCCCGGCGCGCCAAGACGGCGATGTCGTATTTGGCGTTCTGAAGCACCTTCAGGACCGACGGGTCTTCCAGCAGCGTCTTCAGCTTGGCCAGGGTCGTGGGCTTGTCCAGCTGATGGATCGGCTCGGGCGCCTCGCCCGCTTCGCCGAAAAGTCCGCCCTCGCCGGCCTGCGGCTCGTGTTCGTGCGTCAGGGGGATGTAGCAGGCCTCATTCGGCCCCACCGCCAGCGACACGCCGCACAGCCCCGCATGGGACGCCGACAACGTATCGGTCTCGGTGTCGAAGCCGACGACGCCGACCTCGATCGCGCGGGCGATCCAGCGATCCAGCGCCTCTTCGGTCTGGACGCATTCGTAAGCCGCGTGATCGAACGTCTGGACCTCGGCCGGGCCTTCGACGACCTGGCCGTAGCGAGGGGTCGCGACGGGGGCGTTCAGGTTCGGCGCTCGCTTGGGCGCAAAGGCCGAGACGTCGCTGGGCCCAGCCTTGCCGTCGCCAACGCGGCGCTGCAGCGAGCGGAACTCCATCGTCTCCAAAAAGGCCGACAGGATCGCAGGATCGGGATCGCGCACGGCGAAATCGTCGATCGCCTCGGGCGCAGGCGCATCGCAGGTCAGGCGCACCAGTTCGCGCGACAGACGAATCTGGTCGGCGAAGTCGATCAGGGTCTGGCGGCGCTTGGGCTGTTTGATCTCGCCGGCGTTGGCCAGCAGGGTGTCCAGATCGCCGTATTCGTCCAGCAGCTGCGCCGCCGTCTTCGGCCCTATGCCTGGCGCGCCGGGGACGTTGTCCACGCTGTCGCCGATCAGTGCCTGCAGATCGACCATCTTCTCAGGGCCGACGCCGAACTTTTCGAAGACCTCGGGTTCGGCCAGACGTCGGTCCTTCATCGGATCCCACATGACGACGCCGCCGCCGATCAGCTGCATCAGATCCTTGTCGGACGAGACGATCACCGCTTCCCCGCCCGCATCGCGCGCCTTGCAGGCGTAGGTCGCGATCAGGTCGTCGGCCTCATAGCCGGGCAGCTCGACGCAATGCACCCCGAACGCCGCCGTCGCTTCGCGCACCAGCGGAAACTGCGGCACCAGATCCTCGGGCGGCGGCGGGCGGTGGGCCTTGTACTGGTCGTACAGGGTGTTGCGGAACGTCTTTTCCGAATGGTCGAAGATGGCCACCAGATGGGTCGGACCATCGGCGCCTTTCATGTCCTTCAGCAGCTTCCACAACATGTTGCAGTAGCCCTGGACCGCGCCGACCGGCAGGCCGTCGGACTTTCTCGTTAACGGCGGCAGCGCGTGATAGGCGCGAAAGATGTAGGCCGAGGCGTCGATCATCCAAAGCCGCAGCGCAGGGCCGTCCTGCGTCATCTGGCGTTCGGTTTCTGGATTTTCGGGCGCAGTCGTCTCGGTCATGGCCGGAACATAGGGCCCCAACGCCCCCGCGTCAGCGTCAGAATTCGGTCCAGCTCGATCCGGGATCGCGCTGACCCGGCTGGGCCTGCTGCTGGCCCCAAGATACGACCATGAAGGCCTTGTGGCTGCGGATGCGATAGGTGCCGATCATCGGCACCACCGCGCCCAGCGGCGCACCGGTCTTGGCTTCGTAGAGGAAGCCGGAGAACTCGGCGACCCCGACCCGGTCCCGGTGGCTGTAGACCGACAGTTCCGGCAGGGAGACGACGTTGAAGGTCTCGTTGATCGGGATCCGCATCTCGGGAATGCCGAAGACGCGCCGCATCTGCTCCAGCGACAGGGCGCCGGCGCGGATTTCGAACACGGCGTTCGCCTCGTCCTTGTTGCGGGCCAGGCTGAAACCGGCGTCCGAGATCGAGCCGCGGATCGCGCTGACGGCGTACCGGGTGCCCTCTCCCTGGAAGTAGGCGTCGTCGATGAAGACCGAAGCGCCCGTCGGCAACGGCAAGACCAGCCCTTCGACCGCCCGGTCCGAGGCGCGCGCCAAAAGCAGCTGCTCCGTCGCCGTGCGGCCTGTATTGCTCTCGGTGGTCGAGGCGCAGGCTGACAGCACAACCGCCGCAACCGTCAGCAGAGCCGCCGTCCGGGCCGTCATCACCAGGCGCCGACGTTCGGCATGGAGGCCCAGGGCTCGGCCGGCGCCAACGGCGCGCCTTCCTGAAGCAGTTCGATGGAGATGCCGTCAGGCGAGCGGACGAAGGCCATGTTGCCGTCGCGCGGCGGACGGTTGATCGTCACCCCGCCGTCCATCAGCGTCTGGCAGGCGGCGTAGATGTCATCGACCTTGTAAGCCAGGTGACCGAAGTTGCGGCCGCCCTGATACTCTTCCGGATCCCAGTTGAAGGTCAGTTCGACCTCGGGGCAGCGTTCCGCCGCCGACTGTGCCAGATTCTTGGGCGCGGCGAGAAACACGAGCGTGAACCGGCCCGCCTCGTTCTCGATGCGGCGCACCTCCTGCAGACCCAGAAGGTCGCAATAGAAGTGCAGCGAGGCGTCGATGTCCTTTACCCGGACCATGGTGTGCAGATAGCGCAAGGCTCGTCTCCGTCCGAACAGCGTGTCAGCCGTCTATAGACCCAACCGCCGCAACACCGCGACTGAACTGAGGTTACGGGGTCAGTGGGCCTCGGGCGCGCGGGCCGCGGGGCTCAGATATTCGTTCTCGTCGTGAGCCTGGGCAGACAGGACGAAACGCCGGTCGCAATAGCCGCACTCGATGAAGTCGTCCTCGCCCATGTCCATATAGACCAGCGGATGACCCAGGGCCCCGCCGCCGCCGTCGCAGGCCACGCGTTTGGTCGAGACGACGATCTCTTCGGGCGGCGGTATGATGGCGTCGGAATGGCGGGGAGGCATGGTCCGGTCCGGGTCTGAAAGGCTTGCGCGCTTCCTAGGCGGCGCAGGCCGGAAGGTCAAACCTCGGCGATCCGGCGACCCAGCAGCCGGTTCAGCATCGCCTTGCGCTTCTTGAACAGGGTCAGGCCCAGACAGGCCGCGCCGACCCACAGACCGATCTCGCCGATCAGCAACAGGGCGGCGCCGGCGATGGCGGCATGCGTCATCTCGATCTGATCGGTCTTGCCCGCCAGCAGCGCCAGTCCTCCACCGATGTAGCCGATGGCGCAGACCGCCATGGCGACGAAGCCGATCAGGCGGGTGCGGGTCAGAGGCGTTTTGGTTTTTTGAACGGGGGCCACGACGATCTCCATCAAGTTTGGTTGTCTTTATGACAAGCAAGCTAGACATACAGATTGCTGAAGTCAAGCGCCATTGACACATAGACAGGTCTGCTTGTCGTCTGACGCTGGCGAGACAGGTTGGCGATTGCGGTCACTCGCCCTACCTATGCCGCTCGCCGCCCGTCCGAGTGAATAAACGACCATGTCTGAGACCCCCGCCCTGCCCGACAACGCCATCGAGGTTCGGGGACTGAAGAAGACCTATGCCGGGTCCAAGAAGGCCGCGCCCAAGACGGCCTTGCGCGGAGTCGATCTGCTCATTCCGCGCGGCTCGGTCTTCGGCCTGCTGGGCCCGAACGGCGCAGGCAAGTCGACCCTGATCAACATCCTGGCCGGGGTGGTGAAGAAGTCCGAGGGCTCGGTGACCATCTGGGGCCGCGACATCGACAAGGAGCCGCGCGACGCCGCCGCCGCCCTGGGCGTCGTGCCGCAGGAGATCGTCGCCGACGTCTTCTTCACCCCGCGGGAATCGCTGGAGGTGCAGGCGGGCTTTTACGGCGTGCCCAAGGACGAGCGCCGGTCCGACGAACTTCTGGCCGCGCTGGGCCTGTCGGATAAGGCCAACGCCTATGTCCGCGCCCTGTCCGGCGGCATGAAGCGCCGCCTGATGGTGGCCAAGGCCCTGGTCCACAATCCGCCCATCCTCATCCTGGACGAGCCGACGGCCGGCGTGGACGTCGAACTGCGCCGCCAGCTTTGGGCCTATGTCCGCCAGATCAACGCCGAGGGCGTGACCATCGTCCTGACCACCCACTATCTGGAAGAGGCGCAGGAGCTCTGCGACACCATCGCCATCGTCAACCGGGGCGAGGTCGTGGCCTGCGAACCGACGCCGCAGCTTCTGCGTCGTCTGGACAGCCGCAATGTGGTCGTGACCCCAGAGACGCCCCAGATGACTCCGCCGATCCTTGACGGCTTCCAGGTCACGCCTCGTCCGGGCGGCGCCTTCGCCGTGACCTACAAGAAGGGGCAGTCGTCGGTGGAACAGGTCATCAACGCCGTCCGCGCCGCCGGCGTCACCATCGCCGACATCACCACCGAGGACCCGGACCTGGAGGACGTCTTCCTGGCCCTGACCTATGGGGATGCGTCCCAGGTCGATCCCACCAAGGACTAATCGACCTCGGACAGGAACTCGAAGATCGCCGCCCTGGCCTCCGGCTCGTCCAGCATGGGAGCGTGGCCGACGCCGGGAACCTCGACATACGCCATGGCGGGCGCGGCCTTCGTCATCCGCCCGGCGATGTCGGCGCTCAGCAGATCCGAGTTGGCGCCGCGCACCAGCAGGGTCGGCTTCTTGCGCGCCAGTCGCCGGAACATGGGCCACAGGTTCGGAACCAGCGCCTTGGCGCCCGCCGCGCGGATCGGCACGGCGATGTCCGGGTCATAGTCCAGCCCGATCTCCCCATCCGGCTGCTGGCGAAAGATGCGCCGGGCGAAGGCGTCCCAGTCCGCATCCGTATAGTGCGGGAAGGCCACCGCATTAATCCGCTTCGCATAGGCCGCCGCATCGGCCCAGGAGCCGATCTCGACGGGCTGACCGCTGTAGGCGGCGATCCGCGCCAGCCCCTCGGGCGCCACTTCCGGCCCGATGTCGTTCAGGATCGCTGCGACCACCGCCTTGGGCCGGATCGCCGTCAGCGCCATGGTGATCAGTCCGCCCATGGAGGTGCCGACGAAGACCGCTCGATCGATCCCGGCCTGCTCCATCAGGGCCAGAACGTCGCGCGCATAGACATCGGGCATATAGGTCATGGGGTCGGGCGCACGGTCCGACAGGCCACGCCCGCGCACATCCACCGCCAGCACCCGGCGCCCGCTCTGGGCCAGCAGCGGCGCGATGGCTTCGAAATCGGCGCTGTTGCGGGTCAGCCCGTGGATGGCGATCACCGGCGGCCGCGCGACGCCGGGATTGGGCGCGTAATCTCGCGCAAAGAGCGTGAGACCATCCGGCGAGGTCCAGCGGCGTTCAACGAATGGATAGGGCGCGCTCATTGGCGATGTCCTCCGATTTTTGGATCAGAGTAATTCACCAGGCGAGGAAATGCGACGCCCGGCCTCAGAGACCGACCACATCGCGCACGAAAGCGTCCAGATCCCCGCCTTCGAAAAGATAGCCCGCCACCCCGGCCCGCTCTCCGGCCTGCAGATCCCGCTTCTGATCGCCGATGATGAAGGACCGCGTCGGGTCCAGATCGTGCTCGGCGATGGCCCGCAGCAACATGCCCGGATTGGGTTTGCGATCAGGGTGGTCGGGATGGCGATAGCGCGCCTCGATCGCCTCGGGATGGAAGGGCGCTGAATAGACGGCTTCGATAATCGCCCCCTCTTCGGCCAGTCGAGCGACCAGCAGATCATTGAAGGCGTTCATCGTCTCTTCGCTGAACAGGCCCCGCGCCACGCCCGACTGATTCGTCACGATCACGGTGCGATAGCCGGCCTGCTTCATACGCCGCACCGCCGCCGCCGCGCCGGAGATCAGCTTCAGATCCTCGGGCCGATGCGGATAACCGCTGTCCTCGATAAGCACCCCGTCCCGATCCAGAAAGGCGGCGGGCTGGCCGGTCATGCGTCGCTCCGAAGCAGTTCAGAGAAGGCGGTCATCAGGTGATAGAGGCTGGACGCCGGCGCCGCCGCATCGTGCGAGCGACCTTCGGCGTCGTAGCTGTCCACCCAGAGGCCCGGCACGGTGGTGGCCAGATGCGTGTCGAACACGGCGGCGATCAACCGTGAAACGCCGTTGTCGCCAAAACTCAACCCCGTGCGAATGGCCTCGGTCTGGGCCCACAGACGCCGTCCACCATCCAGCACCTCTCCCGTCGGGCCGATCTCGCGGATGGCGAATCCATCGCGATAGCCCTGCGCCGCCGCCCGACGATGCAGCGCCGTGGCCAGATCAGAGCCGTCCCCGGCTTGTTGCAACAGCCAGGCCCATTCTTCGAGGTGGCCCGGCTCGATCACATGACCCGTCGCTGTATCGGCGGACCAGTCCTCGGTGAAATATTCGCGGATCGCGCCGTCGATCAGGAAGCGACGTTTGCACAGGTCCAACGACGCCCGCGCCGCCGCCTCGAACGCCGGCTCAGGCGCGATCGCCTGCCAAGCCAGCATGGCCTCCAGCATATGCATGTGGGGATTTTGACGCCGCGGTAGGCGCGGCGGCAGCGCCTCCCCCCATCCCCCATGCGAAGACGCCATCAACCGATCGATCGCAGCCAACGTCTCCAGCGCAAGAGGCCGCGCTCGCGCATCACCCAGGACGCGGTGCGCCGCCGCGAGCGCGAACAGGACGAAGGCCAGATCATAGAGATCAGGCGTATCATCGACCACCACGCCGTCGTCATCGGTTGCCGAGACCCAAAGGCCGTCGTCACGCCGACGATCGGATATCAGTTGGTCGAGGCCGGCCTGGGCCACCGCACGGCCCTGCGCCCATCCCAAGGCGGCCGCCTGGCAGAAAACATAGACCTGACGCGCCTGAACCCGTGTGCGACGACGAAGACCGATCACCGGCCGGCCGTCGAAATCCAGCTGCTCGAAGAACCGCCCATCGGCGTCCACGCCCCGCTCGGCCCACAGCGGCAGGGCATGGTCGAACAGCCAGTTCGAGACCCTGGTCCGGGCGGCGGAAAGCGTCGTCATGGCGCTGGCTTAGGACGCAAGCCGACGGGCGCCAAGACCTGTATGCGGTAGCAAAGGGCAACGCGATGTGACGCCGCGCGATTTGGCCCGCGCGCCCGATCTTGCTAGGACGACCCGACATTCGCGGCCCGCCTGTCCGGCCGCCGCCCCGGATTCCCCGTGGAGAGCGCCCCATGATCCCCTTCATCGACCTTCAGGCCCAGCGCCAGCGCCTTGGCGGCAAGATCGAGACCGCCGTTCAGGAGGCCGTCGTCGGCGGCGCCTGGGTCATGGGTCCGCAGGTCCGTCAGTTTGAAGCCGACCTCGCCGCCTTCGGTCAGGCCAAACACGCCTTGGGCTGCGGCAACGGCACTGACGCCCTGATCCTGCCGTTGATCGCCTGGGGCGTCCGGACCGGCGACGCCGTCTTCTGCCCCAGCTTCACCTTCACGGCGACGGCCGAGGTCGTGCCGTGGCTGGGCGCCTCGCCCGTGTTCGTGGACGTCGACGCCCACACCTACAATATGGACCCGGCCAAGCTTGAGGCGGCCATCGAAGCGGTCAAGGCCGAGGGTCGCCTGACCACCAAGGTGGTCATCGCCGTCGATCTGTTCGGTCAGCCCGCCGACTATCCCGCCATCCGCGCCATCTGCGACCGCCATGGGCTGAAGCTGATCTCGGATTCGGCGCAGGGCTTCGGCTGCACCCTGAATGACGACCATCCGCTGAAGTGGGCCGATGTCACCACGACCAGCTTCTTCCCGGCCAAGCCCCTGGGCTGCTACGGCGACGGCGGGGCGGTGTTGACCAACGACGACGATCTGGCGCAGGAAATGGATTCCCTTCGCGTGCACGGCAAGGTCGTCGCCAAGGACCTGGAAGCCGGCGCCGCCGCCTTCGCCCACGATCCCAAATATCTGGCCATGCGCATCGGCATGAACAGCCGGCTGGACACCATCCAGGCCGCCATCCTGATCGAGAAGCTGAAGGTCTTCGGTCAGGAGATCGAATGGCGCAACCGGATCGCCGCCCGCTACAATGAACGCCTCGCGCCCCATGTCGCGGCCGTGCCCCACGTCATCGACGGCGGCGTTTCCATCTGGGCGCAATACACGATCGAGCATGAGGACCGCGACGGCCTGGCCGCGCACCTGAAGGATCAGGGCGTGCCCACCGCCGTCTATTATCCGGTGCCGATGCATATGCAGCCGGCCTATCAGCGCTTCCCGCAGGGCGCGGGCGGCCTGCCTGTCACCGAACGGCTGAGGGACCGGGTCCTGAGCTTGCCGATGCACGCCGATCTGGACGAGGCGACCCAGGACAAGGTCATCGCCGCCGTCGCCAGCTACAAGGGCTAAGCCGATGCCGAACACTCCCGCCCTCAAGATCGGCGTCGCCGGCGTCGGCGTCATGGGCCGCAACCATGCGCGCGTCGCCTCCGAGATGCGCGAGTTCGACCTGACCACCGTCTTCGACCCCGATGCGGTGACGGCCGAGGGCGTCGCCGCCGCCTATGGCGCATCGCCCGTCACGACTGCCCAGGCCTTCGTCGCCGCCGGTCTGGACGCCGCCATCGTCGCCACGCCCAACCGGTTCCACGCCGAAATCGGCGTCGCCCTGTTGGAAAAGGGCGTCCACGTCCTGGTCGAAAAACCGATCGCCGCCAGCGTCGCCGACGCCCAACGCATGATCGATGCAGCCAAGGCCAATGACCGCGTTCTGATGGTCGGTCAGGTCGAGCGCTTCAATCCCGCAGTCGAAACCGTCAAGCGCGCCGTGACTGACGACGACATCATCTCGATCCAGATCACCCGGGTTGGTCCCTTCCCGCCCCGCATGGGCGAGGTCGGCGTGGTCATCGACCTGGCCGTGCACGACATCGACATCATCCGCCACCTGACGGGCTCCGAGATCGTCGAGGTGCAGCCGCAACTGGCCCGCACGCGCGCCGACCGGGAAGATACGGCCCTGCTTCAGTTCCGCCTGGACAGCGGGGTGATCGCCCATATCACCACCAACTGGGTCACCCCCTACAAGACCCGCACGCTGCAGGTCGCGACCAAGACCAAATTCATCGTCGCCGATCTGATCACGCGCCAGGTCACCGAGTATTTCGGCCAGCAGCCGGACGGCTCCTATTCGACCCGGATGCTGAACAGCTGGCCGGCCGAACCGCTTAAGAAGGAGCTGGAGGCCTTCGCCCGGGCCATCACGACCGACGAAACGCCGGCGGTCACCGGCGAAGACGGCCTGCGCAATCTCGAGGTCGCGCTGCGCTGCCTCGGCGAGCACTGATCGGATCAGGCCCCGTTCTCGCCGCAAAACCTGAGGAAGAGAAACGTATGCGCCGGATCACCGCCACCGCTCTTGCCCTGATCGCCGTCTGTTCGGCGGCGGCGCCCGCCCATGCGGACACCCGCTATCTGGCCTATAATGCATCGGACCTGATCACCCAGGCGCTGACCAAGGGCGTGACCTTGCAGGTGCGGCGCGGTCTGTTCGGGGCGGTGCAGGTCGAGCGTCTGTTCTCCACCACCGCGCGCGGCACGGCAGGCTTCACGCGCGGCGGACCGGACGCCGCGCGACGCGTCCTGCCGCAGGGCGCCGAGGAAAATGACATCTATGCCATCGATCAGGACGGCGACGGCCGCGGCCTGTCGCGCGCCCTGTGTCCCGGCGCCGACGAGGTCTGGCTGATCATGGGTCGCGTCCGTGCGCCCCGTCCCCTGACGATGCAGGCGGTGGGTCGGTGGTCGGACGGCGCCTATCGCCACTGCGTAACGCTCAGCTACGACTGGCGCGGCGAATGGGCGACGGCGCCGCAGGCGCAAACGCCGCGAGACTGATCCGCGGCCGGACTGTTTCATATTCAGCACGCGCAAGCGGGTAATTATGGCGATTTGACTTTTATAATCGTTAGTGACACTTTGAGCACAGGAACGGCGGCGGCCGTTCTACCGCCCTGGAATATCCCCCTCCCCGGCGGCGAGAGAGACGAACCTCCCAGAGCCCGGCCCGTCGCGGCCGGGCTTTTTTTACGCGGCGCGCCTGCTAGACGGGGGCATGACCCTTCGCCTCGCCACCTGGAACATCAACTCCGTCCGCCTGCGCATCGATCAGGTGGCCCGCTTCGTCGCCGAACGCGCGCCCGATGTCCTGATGCTTCAGGAGATCAAATGCACCACGGACCAGTTCCCGCGCGGCGCCTTCGAGGACATGGGCATGCCCCACCTTCGCGTGGCGGGCCAGAAGGGCTGGCACGGCGTCGCCATCGCCAGCCGCCTACCGCTTGAGGACAGCGATACCTTCCAGGTCTGCAAACTGGGTCATGCGCGCTGCGTTTCGGCCCGCGTGTCCGGCATCGACGTGCAGAACTTCTATATCCCCGCCGGCGGCGACATTCCCGATCGGGCGCTGAACCCCAAGTTCGATCACAAGATGGACTTCTATGAACAGCTGACCGCCATCGTGGCCAAGCAGGACAAGTCTCGCCCTCTGGTCATGGCCGGCGATTTCAATATCGCGCCCGGTGAAGGCGATGTCTGGAACCACCGCTACATGTCCAAGATCGTCAGCCACACGCCGATCGAGGTCGACACCCTGAACCGGCTTCAGGCCACGGGCGGTTTCGCCGATGTGCTGCGCGACCGCTTCCCCGAGCCCCAGAAACTGGCCAGTTGGTGGAGCTATCGTGCCGCCGACTTCCGGAAATCGAATCGCGGTCTGCGCCTGGACCACATCTGGACCTCGCCCGGCCTGACCCCCGCCGTGGTCAAGGACACCGCCCGCATCCACGACGACGTCCGCGAATGGGATCGTCCCAGCGACCACGCGCCGGTGACGGTCGATCTTGACGTCTGATCCTCAATAGACGGCGACCGGCTTGACAGACCCCGGCGCCTTTCGCCCCCGGCCGACCTTCCTGGCGGCGCGCAAGAGCCGAATCACCGCCTCGTCCAACTGATCTTCCGGCAAGGTGTAGGGCAGGCGCAGCCGGCGTTCGAACGCGCCGTCCACACCGAAGCGCGGACCGGTGGCGAGGCGCAGGCCTTCGGTTTCGGCCGCGATCGTGAGGGCGGAACTGATCGGCCCGGGCAGCCGCGCCCACAGGGACAATCCCCCGGCCGGGCGGGGACAGACCCACTCAGGCAGTTTTTCAGCGAGCCGCGTCCGCAGATGATCCCGCCGGGCGCGCAGGAGAGGTCGGCGCGCCGCCAGGGCCTTGCCGCCGTCGTTCAAAAGTTCGACCGCCGCCAGCTGCTCCAGGATCGGAACACCCAGATCGAAGCTGGCGCGACTTTGGGCCAGGCGCTGGATCACCGCCCGGTCCGCGCGGATCCAACCGATCCGCAAACCGCCCCAGACGCTTTTGGACATCGATCCCAGCCTGACCATCCGCGGCGCATCCACGGCCGAGGCGCTGAGCGCCGGCGGTCCGCTCAAGGTCAGTTCGACCAGGGTCTCGTCCAGCACGAGCAGGGTCTCCGACCCCTTCAGCCCCGCCAGCAAGCGCGTCCGGTCCGCTGCCCGCATCATCCGCCCGGTCGGATTGTTGTGGTCCAGCACCAGATAGGCCATCGCCGCGTTGCTGCTGCGGCAGGCCGCAATCAGACCCTCGACATCCCAACCCTCCTCGCCCTCGCCGTCCGGCAAGGCGACGGGTACGGCGCGACCGCCCGCAGCCAGGATGGCGTCGATCGCCTGCGGATAGGTGGGATGGTCAAACACCACTGGGGCGCCGGGGCGCGCCGTCAGGCGCAGAAGATGAACCAGTCCGTTGTGCGCGCCATGCGTGATCAGAATCTGACCCGAAGAGGTCGCCAGGCCGCGCCGTCGGTATCCGGCCGCCACCGCCTCACGCAGCGCCTCCAGCCCCGCCGTCTCATAACCATGTCCCGGCAGGTTCGCCGGCAATCGCTCTAGCGCCCGCACATAGGCTGCATGCACGTTGGGATCGGCCGGCAGGACGGCGGCGGTCAGGTCGATCAGGCCGGGCTTTCCTGTTTGCGTCGCCTCATGACGCGGCGCCGGTCCGGCCGGCAGGCTTGTACGTGCGGCGGCGCCCTGCCCGCCAGTGAGAAACCCGTCATCCCGCAGGCGTCCGTAGGCGGCCGAGACGGTCGTTCGGCTCAGGCCCAGCGCCTGGGCCAGTTCACGTTCGCCGGGCAACCGCGCCGCTAAGGGCAGTCGGCCATCCAGAATCAGAAGCCGTACTGCACCTGCCAGCTGCCGATAGGCTGCGCCAGCACCCGGCGACCGCCAGGCGCCGAGATGGCGCGTCAGGGAAACAAGACCGATCGATCGCGACAACATCACGCCAGAATGCCATAACTGGCCCTGTTTTCGATAGCCAGTTTCAGGCATTTCGTCTGTTTATGACCCGTCGTCTGATCCAGCTGTTCATCGGCCTCGTCCTTTACGGCCTGTCCATCGCCCTGATCGTCCGCGCCGATCTGGGGCTCGATCCGTGGGACGTGCTAAACCAAGGCGTGTTCGAGCGGTTCGCGAAACCCGCCGGAGTCAGCTTCGGCCTGGTGGTCAATCTGATCGGTATGGCCGTGCTGCTGCTATGGATTCCCCTGCGCCAGAAGCCGGGGATCGGGACCGTCGCCAATGTGCTGGTCATCGGAACGGTCGCCAATTTCGGCCTGGACTGGATCCCGTCCGACCTGGGCCTACCGCTCCGGGCCGGCCTGCTGATCGCCGGCATCGTCCTGAACGGCGTTGCCAGTGGCGCCTATATCGGCGCAGGCCTCGGCCCCGGCCCGCGCGACGGCCTGATGACCGGCATTGTCGCGCGCACAGGCTGGCCGGTGAAATGGGTGCGGACGGCCATCGAACTGACCGTTATCGCCGTCGGCTGGCTGTTGGGCGGCTCGGTCGGCTTGGGCACGGTGCTCTACGCCCTGACCATCGGCCCGCTGGTGCACATCTTCCTGCCGCTGTTCACGATCCGCCCAAAGACGGCCGACTGAGCCCTTAAGGCTGCAGCCGGTATCCGCCCGCATCGGTCAGCAACAGGCGGGCATGACCCGGCTCCGGCTCGATCTTCTGGCGCAGACGATAGATATGGGTTTCCAGCGTATGGGTCGTGACCCCGGCGTTGTAGCCCCAAACTTCTGTCAGCAGCTCTTCGCGCGACACCGGCTTGGCCCCGGCGCGATAGAGGTATTTCAGAATGTTGGTTTCCTTCTCGGTCAACCGCACCTTCTTACCCCTGGCGTCCATCAGCACCTTGGCGGCGGGCCGGAACTCGTAGGGACCAATGGTGAAGACCGCGTCTTCCGACTGTTCATGGCTGCGCAGATGGGCGCGGATGCGCGCCAGCAGCACGGCGAACCGGAAGGGCTTGGTCACATAGTCGTTGGCCCCGGCGTCCAAACCCAGGATGGCGTCGGCGTCCGCCGACTGCGCCGTCAGCATGATGACCGGGGTCGAAACCCCGTCCTTGCGCAATAGGCGACAGGCCTCGCGGCCATCCATGTCGGGCAGATCGACGTCCAGCAGGATCAGGTCGGCGCGGATCTCGCGCCCCATTCGCACGCCATCGGTCGCGGTCGCGGCCTGCTGAGTCCTGAACTCTTCGTGCAGGTTCAACTGCTCGGCCAAGGCCTCGCGCAGGTCGTCGTCGTCGTCGATGATCAGAATGGTCTTGGGCGTAGGCATGGGACAGACAATGGCGAGGCTTGGCCCCCGCGCCAAGGCTTGGGGTGCGAATATTCACATCGGGTTACGAGCTAGAGGGGGTTTCGGGTCGATTTCGTTCCCCGAATAAGGCCGTTCCGACCCTGACGTGCGTCGCGCCGCACCGGATGGCGGTCTCGTAGTCGCCGCTCATGCCCATCGACAGGACCGACAAACCGTTTCGTTCGGCCATCTTCCGCAACATCTGAAAATGCGGCTCTGCGTCCTGATCCGCCGGGGGAATGCACATCAGACCCTCGACCGTCAGCCCATAGGTGTCGCGCGCGGCCGCAATCAAGGCGTCGGCGGCGTCGGGCAGGACCCCGGCCTTCTGGGGCTCCGCGCCCGTGTTCACCTGGACCAGGACGCGCGGCGATCGGCCGCGCTTTTCGCCCGCCTGCGCCAGGGCGCGCGCCAGTTTTTCCCGGTCCAGGGTTTCGATCACGTCGAACAGGGCGACCGCATCCTCCGCCTTGTTGGTCTGCAAGGGGCCGATCAGCCGCAGTTCCAGACCCTTTACGCCCCCGCCACGATCAGCCCAACGGCCCTGCGCCTCCTGCACCCGGTTCTCTCCGAAGATCCGCTGACCCGTCGCCAGGATGGCGTCGATGGCCTCGGCCGGTTGGGTTTTGGAGACGGCGGTCAGGGTCACGTCCGCTGGATCCCGACCGGCCGCATGGCAGGCGGCGTCGATGCGCCCCCGCACCTCGGCGACCCTTTCGGCGATGGACGGGGCGGAAAAAGCGGAGGAAGAAGAGGTCATGATCTTGCCGGCCGGTTACAGCGACGATGCGCGCGCGCTCTGGAACGCCGCGACCGCTCTAAACCGCGCCGCCGCCGCTGTCAGCCCGGCCGCCGCAGCCTTGCCGCCGATGCTGTTCTTCACCGACCCCGATCGCACGCCCCGACCGTGGGAGACGGCGGCGCGCCTTCCCGCCGGCTCAGCGGTGGTCTATCGCGCCTTTGGCTCCTCCAACGCCGTCGAGACGGGGCATCGGGTGCGTGAAGCGACGGCCGGTCGGGACGTGAAGCTGTTGGTTGGGCTGGACTTCGATCTGGCCGAGGCTATCGACGCCGACGGGCTGCACCTGCCCGAACGGGCCGCGGACCAGGCGGCGCGCATTCGATCGGACCGACCAGACTGGTTTCTGACGGCGGCCTGGCATGGATCTTCTCCCGCACCCGAAGACCTGAACGCCCTGATCCTGTCGCCGGTGTTTCCGGCGGGCGGTGCGTCGGCCGGTAAACCCGCCTTGGGCGTCGTGGCATTCGAACAGCATGTGAAAGCCGCCCGCCTGCCCATTTATGCACTGGGCGGCGTCACGCCAGAAAACGCCGCAACGCTCGCACACACAGGCGCCTGCGGCCTGGCGGCGGTGAATGCGATTCGGTCGGCGTTTCGCTGACCGATCGAAATCAGAACTTGAAGATGGTTTCCAGACGGACGCGGGGCTGGGCCCGGCCATTGGTTTCGGGCGCACGGGCCGGATCGGCTTCCGGCGTGCTGACGGCGGCGGCGGCGCCCACACGCAGACGGTCGTTCAGACGATAATAGGCGCCGGCCTCGACATCACCCCAGTCGGTTTCGCGACCCACCGGCTGGTTCAGGTTGAAATCCAGCCCCCACCGGCCACGATCATTCAGGCGCAGGCCGCGACGCTGCGGCGCCGGCGCATTGCGCTGCGCCGCCTGGGCCTCCGAAAGGGAAACGGCGGACGTGCTTTGGGCGAGCGCCGACGTCGACGCGGCCATCGCCGTCGTCGCCATCATCACAGCCAGGAAACCACCAAACCGCATACCAAATCCTTCGAACCCCGCCATGAGGCGACGTTTCAACCCTGAACCGACCTTATATGGTCGTGAGCCCCGCGATTAGACACCGGGTGTCTGCGCGGTCAACGCAATGAGCCGGCGATAACAAGGTTCCCGCGCATTGTTGTCGGCGTATGTGTCTCAAGCGTCACGGGATTCAGGCGGATTCCGGCGAAATCTCAGTTGCTCTTCACAAAACACCGCGACGCGCCATGCGAAGCGAACCGACTTCGCCTTGTCATCGCCCCTTTTCGCCGTGTTATAGAGCCTGGCAGTCGGCATTCTTCATGCCGTGCGCGCGTGCGGGCGAGGGCTCTCACGTCCCTGAGTTTACGGAGACTTCTCTTGATGAGCCTCAACAAGGCCCTGGTTCGGAACGTCGCGGTCGTGCTGGTCTCGGGTGTGGCCCTGGGCGCGTCCCTGTCGGCCTGCTCGAGCATTCCCTTCGTCGGCGGCAAGAAGTCTGCGCCCAAGACGAACGTGCAACAGGGCATCGGCGTCAACGCCTTCCTGTGGCGCGCCTCGCTCGACACCCTCAGCTTCATGCCGCTGCTGACCGCCGATCCGTGGGGCGGCGTCATCAACTATGACTGGTACATCAACCCCCAGACGCCGAACGAGCGCTTCAAGACGACCGTCTTCATCCTGGACACCCGTCTGCGCGCCGACGCGCTGAACGTCACGGTGACCAAGGAAGTGAAGGGCGCCGATGGTCAGTGGACCGCCGCCCCGGTCGCCGCCCAGACCGAGGCCGATCTGGAAAACGCCATCCTGACCAAGGCGCGCCAGCTGAACCTGTCGAACGCTCGCTAAAGCAAGCGCTCGCTTAATTTGTAGGCGCTACCGCCCTTCGGGCTGCTTGAGCGCGACGCGTCCAAGAGTTTGTAGGACGCATTACTTCTTGGGCGCTGTCGTCCTTCGGGCTAGTTGAGCCGGGAGGGCGTCAGCGCCCTTTCGACTTTCAGGACGACCGTGGCCCGTTACGAACCGAAGACCGCCGAACCCCGCCAGCAGGCCCGATGGGCCGAGGCTTCCGCCTTTGTCACGAAGGACACCGGCCGGCCGAAATACTATGTGCTCGAGATGTTCCCCTATCCGTCGGGCAACATCCACATGGGTCACGCCCGCAACTATGTGATGGGCGACGTGGTGGCTCGGTCCAAGCGCGCGCAAGGGTTCGACGTTCTGCACCCGATGGGCTGGGACGCCTTCGGCATGCCGGCCGAGAATGCGGCCATGGAGCGTGGCATCCACCCGAAAGGCTGGACCTATTCCAACATCGCGAACATGCGCGAGCAACTGAAGCTGCTGGGCCTGTCGCTGGACTGGTCGCGCGAGTTCGCCACCTGCGACCCGGAATACTACGGCAAGCAGCAGGCCTGGTTCCTTGAGCTGTATCGGCGCGGTCTGGTCTATCGCAAGGATGCGGTGGTCAACTGGGATCCTGTCGACAACACGGTCCTGGCCAACGAACAGGTGATCGATGGACGCGGCTGGCGCTCGGGCGCCTTGGTCGAGAAGCGCAAACTGAACCAGTGGTTCCTGCGCATCACCGACTATGCGGACGACCTGATCGACGGCCTGAAGGCCCTGGACCGCTGGCCCGAAAAGGTCCGGCTGATGCAGGAGAACTGGATCGGCAAGTCTAAGGGCGCGACCCTGTGGTGGGACATCGCCGAGGCGCCGGCCTTCCTGCCCGCCTCCCCCGAGGGCGAACCCAATCACGCCCGCGATCCGATCGAGGTCTACACCACCCGCCCCGACACCCTGTTCGGCGCCAGCTTCCTGGCTCTGGCACCCGACCATCCTCTGACCAAGGCCATCGCCGAGCATCGGCCGGACGTGGCGGACTTCATCAAGGCCTGTGCTCAGACCGGCACCAGCGAAGCCGAAATCGAAAAGGCCGAGAAGCTGGGCGTGGATCTGGGTGTTCGCGTCCGCCACCCCTTCGATCCGGACAAGACCCTGCCCGTCTGGGCCGCCAACTTCGTGCTGTCGACCTATGGTTCGGGCGCGATCTTCGGCTGCCCGGCCCACGACCAGCGCGACCTCGACTTCGCCCGCAAATACGATCTGCCGGTGACGCCGGTGGTCAAACCCGACGGCGCCGAGACGGTCGAGATCGGAACCGAGGCCTATGTCGGCCCCGGCCGCATCTTCAACTCTGACTTCCTGAACGGCATGGACGTCGAGGCCGCCAAGGCCGCCGCGATCGCCAAGGTCGAGGCCGCCGGCCAGGGCCGCGCCGAGACCATCTATCGCCTGCGCGACTGGGGCGTTTCGCGCCAGCGGTATTGGGGTTGCCCGATTCCGATCATCCACTGCCCATCCTGCGGCGTCGTCGAGGTTCCCGCCGATCAGTTACCGGTCGTCCTGCCTGATGATGTGACCTTCGACGTGCCCGGCAACCCGTTGGCGCGTCACGCGACCTGGAAGCACGTCAAATGCCCGTCGTGCGGCGCGGAGGCGACGCGCGAGAGCGACACGCTCGACACCTTCGTCGATTCCAGCTGGTATTTCGCTCGGTTCACCGATCCGACGGCCGAGGCGCCGATCGACAAGGCCGCCGCCGACCGCTGGCTGGCTGTCGATCAATATATCGGCGGGGTCGAGCACGCGGTCCTGCACCTGCTTTACGCCCGCTTCATCACCCGCGCCCTGTCTGACGCCGGCATGCTGTCGGTGAAGGAGCCGTTCGCCGGCCTGTTCACCCAAGGCATGGTCGTCCACGAGACCTATCGCCGCGCCGACGGCGCCTGGGTCGAGCCGACTGACGTGGAGCTCAAGAACGACAACGGCGTGCGTTCCGCCCGCCAGCTTTCGACCGGCGAGACCCTGGTCATCGGCGACATCGAAAAGATGTCCAAGTCCAAGAAGAACGTCGTCGCTCCGGCCGAAATCCTGGAAAGCCACGGCGTGGACGCAGGCCGCCTGTTCGTCCTGTCCGACAGCCCGCCCGAGCGGGACGTGCAATGGACGCCCGGCGGCGTCGAGGGCGCCAGCCGCTTCGTCCAGCGCGCCTGGACCCTGTTCGATGCGTACGATCCCGCCTTCGCCGGCGAGGACAAGGCCAACGCCGACCTGCTGCGCGAAACGCACAAGGCCATCAAGGCCGTGTCCGAAGGGGTCGAAGGCTTCCGCTTCAACTCGTCCATAGCCAAGCTCTATGCCTTCGTCGCCACCATCCGCGACAATGCCCAAGCCGGCGGCGGCGCCAAGCGTCAGGCCCTTTCGGCGCTGGCCCGTCTGATCGCCCCCTTCACCCCGCACCTAGCCGAAGAAGCCTGGACGCGCCTGGGTGAGGACGGGATGGTTCTGGACGCGCCGTGGCCCGTGTGGGACGCTGCGCTCGCGGCCGACGACGAGGTGGTCCTGCCCATCCAGATCAACGGCAAGCGTCGCGCGGAAATCCGCGTGCCGCGCGGCATGGAGCCGTCCGAGGTCGAAGCGCTGGTCCTGGCCGACGAAACGGTCAAGGCGCGGCTGGAGGGTCTGAGCGTGAAGAAGATCGTCGTGGTCAAGGACCGCATCGTCAATCTGGTGGCCGGCTGATGCGTATCGCGGCGGCTCTCGCGGTTCTCGCGTCTCTGGCGGTTTCCGCCTGCGGCTTCACGCCCATGTACGCCGAGCCGGCCGTGGGTTCGTCCCTGCGCCGGATCGCCGTCACGACCCAGGATGACCGCCTTGGCTATCGCCTGCGCGAGCAGCTGGAGGACGTGCTCGCCTGGGATCGCCGCGCGACGCCGCTGTATCGCCTGACGACCGAGGTCCAGCAGAACCGCCGCTCGCTAGGTCGCCGCATCGACGACACCGCCACCCGCTATGAACTGACAGTCAAGGCGACCTGGACCCTGACCCCGGCCGCCGGGGGCACGCCTGTCAGCGGCACGGAAACGGTCACCACGACCTACGCCACCGCCGACCAGCCCTATGCCGCCATCGCCGCCCAGCAGGATGGCGAGGAGCGCGCCGCGGCCGAACTGGCTCGCCTGATCCGATTGGATCTGATGCAGGCGCTGTCGAACCCGTGATCCTGGCCAAACGCCCCGAGATCGATCGCTTTCTGAAGGCGCCCGATCCGGCGATCCGGGCGGCGGTGATCCACGGCAAGGACCGGTCCGGCGTCGCCGAGCGGGCCGAGGTGCTGTGCAAGACGGTCACGCCCGACCTGAACGACCCCTTCAACGTCACCGTCTTGACCGACAGCGACATCGATGGCGACGAAACGAAGCTGGAAGAGGCGCTGACGGCCATGTCCCTGATGGGCGGCCGCCGTCTGGTGCGCATCCGTCTGTCGACGCTAAAGCCCGGCGTGGACAAGGCTGTCGCCGCCGCGCTGAAGATCCACGCCGACGGCGGCTACAATCCCGACGCCATGATGGTGGTCGAGGCCGACCAGCTGGGCCGCGAATCCGCGCTCAGAAAGGCGGCCGAGAAGGAAAACGGCGCGGTCGGCATCGTCTGCTATGAGGACGAGACCGGTGATGTCGCCCGCATGGTCCGAGAGGCCCTGGCTGCCGACAAGGTGGGCCTGACGTCCGACGCCCTGGACCGTTTTGTCGCGCGCCTGCCGCGCGAGCGTGGGCTGATGCGGCAAGAGATCGAGCGCCTGGCTCTTTTCATCGGCCCCGGCTCCGGCAAGACGCTGGATATGGACGCGCTGGAGCATCATCTCGGCGTTGAGCCGGACGCCTCCCTATCAGATGCGGCGCTCCAGGCCTTCGGCGCGCGTCCCGGTCCGGCGCAGGCGGGGCTCAGGCGCG
Source organism: Brevundimonas vesicularis (assembly GCF_014204545.1). GTDB lineage: Bacteria > Pseudomonadota > Alphaproteobacteria > Caulobacterales > Caulobacteraceae > Brevundimonas > Brevundimonas vesicularis_B. The sequence goes on along the minus strand of NZ_JACHLJ010000003.1, from coordinate 441,174 downwards.
CCTTCGCCGAGGGGGAATCGTCGGTGCTCGCCGTTCGCTCCGCCGCCATCCATCTCGGAAAGTTACGCCGGATCAACATCTTGCAAGCCAATGGCGCAAACGCCAAGGAGGCCGCCAAGGCCGCCGGCGTCTTCTGGAAACAGGAGGCGGAAATGCTGCGTCAGGCGCGGTCCTGGCGGCTCGAAGCCCTGGACGAGGTCTTGGACAGCATCAACACGGCCGATATCGCCACCAAGACGACCGGAATGCCGGACCAACTGATCGCCGAACGCCTGCTGCTGGAAATCGCAGGTCGCGCCAGACGGCTGGGGCTGTAGCCCTAGCCGCGCTTTGACGCCTTGCGGAAGGCGGGCTGGGCCATGGCGACATTGCGCGCCGACACAGCCTTCTCTTCGGCCTTGGCGCCCGGTTGGGCGTTGAACCCATGACCCGCCTTGGCCTTCTTGGCGGCGAGCGCCTGTTTCAGCTTGTCGGCGGCGGTGGGTGTCGTGTCTTCAGTCATATCGACACTCTAGCACAGTCCTCGCTCAACCGCGCATCAAACGGCGGCACAGGTCGTCGAGCTGCTCCAGCGAGCCGTAGCCGATCGTCAGTTCGCCCTTTCCGCCCTTGTCCGACAACTGCACCTTCAGGCCCAGCGCATCGGCCAGGTCCTGCTGCAGGGCGGCGACATCGGCCGCCCCCTCCCCGCCTGCGGCCGCCGGCGCCGACTTGGCCTTCGTCGGCTTCGGCCCCTCAACCGCACGGCGCGCTAGGGCCTCGGTCTCACGGACGCTAAGCCCGTCCACGAAGGCGATATCCGCCAACTGGCCCGGATCAGGAGTATTGATCAGCGCGCGCGCGTGACCCGCGGACAGCTTGCCTTCGCGCACATAGAACAGCACCCGCTCAGGCAGTTGCAGCAGGCGCATGGTGTTGGCCACGTGACTGCGGCTCTTGCCGACCACGCCCGCCACCGCATCCTGCGTCCGCCCGAAGCGCTCCATCAGAACGCGGTAAGCCTCGGCCTCTTCCAGAGGATTCAGGTCCGCGCGCTGGACGTTCTCGACGATGGCGACTTCGAAGACCTCGACGTCGTCCATCTCGTGGACCACGATCGGCACCTCGGTCAGGCGCGCCGCCTGCGACGCGCGCCAGCGGCGTTCGCCGGCGATGATCTGCCAGACGCCGTCCTCACCCGGTTGGGTCCGCACCAAGATCGGCTGCAGCACCCCCTTGTCGCGGATCGAGGCGGTCAGTTCCTCCAGATCCTCTTGGCGGAAGGTTTTGCGCGGCTGGTCCGGATTGGGCTTCAGGCTTTCGATCGGCACGCGTTGCACGCCGGCGGGCACGGGCGCGTCGGATGCGACCGGCGCCTCGGCGTCCTGTCCCATCAACGCCGACAGGCCGCGGCCCAGACCTCTTTGTCGTTCAGCCAAGATACTGTTCCGTTCTATTAAAACTCAGGCGGCCAGCTTCAGCCGCTGGCGTTCGCGCTTCACCACTTCCTTGGCCAGCCGCAGATAGGCCTGGCTGCCAGCGCACTTCAGGTCATAGATCAGCGCAGGCTTGCCGAACGACGGCGCCTCGGCGACGCGAACGTTACGCGGGATGACGCTCTCATAGACCTTGTCGCCGAAGTGAGCGCGCACGTCGTTGGCCACCTGACCCGACAGGGCGCTGCGACGATCGAACATCGTCAGAACCAGACCCTGGATTTCTAGCGATGGATTGAGGCTGTGCTTGACCATATCGATGGTGCGCATCAGCTGGCTAAGGCCTTCTAGGGCGAAGAACTCGCATTGCAGCGGCACCAGCACAGCGTCCGCCGCCGCCATCGCGTTCAGCGTCAACAGGTTCAGCGACGGCGGGCAGTCGATCAGCACATAGTCATACGCGGTAGGGCCGTCGTCGTGTGCGCGCAGGGCGTCCCGCAGGCGATAGGACCGGCGATCCGCCTGGCTGAGCTCGATCTCCACGCCCGACATGTCAGCATCGGCAGGCACGATCCACAAACCCGGCACCGTCGTCTGCACCGAGGCATCGGCGATGGAGCGCTGGTCCACGACGACATCATAAATGGTGACGCGCCGTGTTTCACGTGGAACACCCAGGCCCGTTGAGGCATTGCCCTGCGGGTCCATATCCACGATCAGCACGCGCTCCCCGATGGCGGCCAATGCGGTGCCGAGGTTGATGGCTGTCGTCGTCTTGCCTACCCCGCCCTTTTGATTGGAAACAGCGAGGACGCGGGCGGGCTTTCTAGCGCGTTGAGCGGGCACGGCGGAGGCTCCGGATTGTCACGATGCGGCCGCGCACGTCGCTTTGCGACGGGGCCAGTTCAGCCTCGAAATGCCAGGATTTGCGCGCTTCGATCAACTCGGATTCGGCACGCTCCCCCTTCAGGAACAGACCTTGTGCACCCCTTTGGAAGTAGGGCTGTGCATAACCCAGCAGTTTCTCCATCGGTGCGACGGCGCGGGCGGTGACGATGTCACACGTCACCGACTGCGCCTCAGCCCGACCGACGATGACCGTCGCCGGCAAGGAGAATGCATCAACCATCTCCTGCAGGAATCGGCAGCGCTTGGCCAAGCTATCGATCAGCCAGACATGCGCACCGGCCTGGGCCTTTAACATAATGGCAAGCACCAATCCGGGAAAGCCGGCCCCCGCCCCAAGATCCGCCCAAGTGCGCGCTTCTGGCGCCAGATCGAGCAGTTGAGCACTGTCCCAGACATGGCGGTTCCAAAAGTCCGGCAGACTGTCCGGGCCCACCAGATTCATCACCGCATTGGCCTCGACCAATCGCAGTCGAAAGGCTTCGAGGTCGGCGATCTGTTCCGACGACGCATTGGCGCGTGCACGGAATGCTTGTTGTTCGGCCTCCAACATCAGGCCACGACCGACGCCTTGGGCGCGCGCTTCACATAGGCCAACAGCGCCGTCAATGCGCCGGGCGTCATACCCTCGATCCGTCCGGCCTGGCCCAAGGTGCGAGGCTGCACGCGAGTCAGCTTCTCCTTCGCCTCATTCGACAAACCGCCGACGGCGCCGTAGTCGAGATCGGTCGGAAGCATCAGCCCCTCCTCCGCATTCAGTGCGTCCGCATCCTGCGACTGTCGATCCAAGTAGTTGGCGTAGGCAGCGTCGATTTGAACCTGCTCGCGAACGTCGTCGGTCCAATCGGCGATGATGGGCACTACCGAAACGAACTGATCCAAAGTCACATCGGGGAAGGCCAGCAGCTCGCGCATCGACCGCCGACGACCGTCAGCATTGACTGAAATGCCAAGCGCACCGGCTTCATTGGGCGTGAATAGTGTTTCACGTGAAACAGAGCTCGCTACTGCAAGCGCCGAAGCCTTGGATTCAAAACGAACGCGCCGTTCTTCGCCGACGATGGCCAGCTTGATCGCGAGGGGCGTGAGCCGGAGGTCGGCGTTATCGGCTCGCAGGGTCAGCCGATACTCCGCTCGGCTGGTGAACATCCGGTACGGTTCGGTCACACCGCGCGTCACCAGATCGTCGATCATAACGCCGATATAGGCCTGATCACGCCCCAGGATCACGGGCTCCTGACCCGTTGCCGACCGCGCGGCGTTCAATCCCGCCATCAGCCCCTGAGCCGCAGCCTCCTCATAACCCGTGGTGCCGTTAATCTGTCCGGCCAAATACAGCCCGGGGCGCTTCTTGACCTCGAGCGCCGCCGTCAGCTCGCGCGGATCGACGTAGTCGTATTCGATGGCGTAGCCGTATCGGAAGACCTCAACCCCTTCCAACCCCGGAATAGTGCGCAAGAAAGCGAGCTGCGTCGGCTCCGATACCGAGGTCGAAATCCCATTTGGATAGACTGTGGGATCGTCCAAGCCTTCCGGCTCCAGAAAAATCTGATGGCTCGTCTTGTCAGCGAATCGAACGACCTTGTCCTCAATCGACGGACAATACCGCGGCCCCCGGCCCGACAGCTTGCCGCCATAGACGGCGCTCTCGCCAAGATTCTCAGCGATGATCCGATGGGTCTCCCCGGTCGTGTGGGTCACGCCACAGGCGATCTGGGGTACGTCGATCCGGTCTGTCAGAAAGGAGAAGGCCGACGGCGCCTCGTCCGCCTGCTGCATTTCCAGACGGTCCCAGGCGATCGTCCGCCCATCCAGACGTGCGGGCGTGCCTGTCTTCAGTCGTCCCATCATCAGGTCAGCCGCATGAAGATCGGCGGCCAGACCCGTCGAAGGCTCCTCACCATGCCGCCCCGCCGGGATGCGCTCGTCGCCGCGATGGATGACCCCGTTCAAGAAGGTGCCGGTCGTCAGGACAACCGCCCCAGCGCGAACCGTCTCTCCCGCACCGGTCACGACGCCGACCACACGGTCACCTTCAACGACAAGCCGCTCGGCCGTTCTCGCCATCAGGGTCAGGTTGGGCGTGCCCTTCAGTTCGGCCTGCATGGCCTCGCGATAGAGGCGACGGTCGATCTGGCTGCGCGGACCCCGAACCGCCGCGCCCTTGGATCGGTTCAAAAGGCGGAACTGGATGCCGGAAACATCGGCCAGCCGCCCCATGACGCCGTCCATGGCGTCGATCTCGCGAACCAAATGACCCTTGCCCAGCCCGCCAATGGCCGGGTTGCACGACATCTCGCCGATCGTCTCCAGCTGCTGAGTCAACAAAACAGTTCGGGCGCCGGCCCGTGCCGAGGCAGCCGCCGCTTCGCAGCCGGCATGGCCTCCACCGATGACGACGACGTCGAAGAGGAGATCAGGAGGAGAAATCATTGCCGCCACATAGGGCAAAATGGGTGTTATCGCCAGAGGCGCGAAAGTTCCGTCGGGCTGCAACTCATCTCCGTTTCACGTGAAACGCTGATATGGCTAGACCTATTTTCCGATGCAAAAGGTCGAAAAGACTTCGCCCAGAATGTCCTCGACACCGATCGCGCCGGTGACGCGGGCCAGAGCATCGGCAGCACGCCTCAAGTCATCGCCTGCCATTTCCGGCGCCACATCGAGCGCCCCGCGCGCCGCATCGACGCTTTCCAACGCCTCCAGCAAGCGCAGTCGATGGCGCTCCTGCGTCACGGCAGGAAAGTCGGCGCCGGAAAGATCTCTCGCAAGCCGGGCAGCAATCCAGTCGCGAAGCGCGATCAGGCCTTCGCCTGTCGCGGTGCTAACCGCTAACGTCTCAAGAGCACCCTGCCCTGCTGAACGGGTGCCAAGGTCGGACTTCGTCGCCACGATCAGATCGCCATCCTTGACGTAGTTCGCAGCCACCCCGGCCGGGTCGCCAGGCGCGCGGACCCACAGACGCAGGTCGGCTTGTTCGGCCCGCACCCGGGCGCGACGCACGCCCTCGGCTTCGACCGGGTCATCGCTGTCTCTCAAGCCGGCCGTATCCGACAAAGTCACGGCATAGCCGCCGATCACCAGATCCGCATCCAGCACATCGCGCGTGGTGCCGGGGATCGGCGTCACGATGGCCGCTTCACGCGCAACCAGCGCATTGAACAGCGAAGACTTGCCGGCGTTCGTCTCGCCGATGAAGACGATGCGATAGCCGTCCCTCACCCGTTCGCCACGCCGCCCCGTATCGACCGCGCGTCTCAGGTCGGCGCCAAGTCTTTCAAGCACCGGCCCTGCCGTACGGGCCAGATTGTCCGGCACCTCTTCATCGGGGAAATCGATCTCGGCCTCGACCAGAGCCAAGGCGTGAAGAAGATCACGGCGGAAACCGGCGTAGGTCTCGCTGAGCTTGCCGTCCAACTGCCCCAAGGCCTGTTTGGCCTGGGCGGTGGTTTCCGCGTCTATCAGATCGGCGACCGCCTCGGCCTGCGCCAGATCCATGCGGCCGTTCTGGAACGCGCGGCGTGTGAACTCGCCGGGGTCCGCCGGGCGCAGGCCCAATGCGATCAAGGCGCGGCTGGCGGCCTCGACGACCGCACGACCACCATGCAGATGCAGTTCGGCGGCGTCCTCGCCCGTATAGCTGTTGGGCGCCGCAAAACGCAGCACCAACGCCTGATCGATATGATCGCCGGCATGGCTTAGATCGCGCACCGACGCCACACGCGGTTTCAAACGGGTTGCGCCCAGCGCCGTCAACGCAGCTTCGACGCCGGGGCCCGACAAACGGAGAACCGCAATGGCCCCTCGGCCGGCCGGCGTCGCCAAGGCGAAGATGGTGTCGATCATCAACTCAGACCGAGCGGCTCCGAAGCGAGCGCATGCTCACTTCACCGCCGCTTCCATCAGGCGACGGAATTGGTCCTGAGCCTGAAGCCCGAAGCTGGTCCAGGTCTTCATCAGTTCCTCGGGCTGCATGGCGGCGACATTGGTCTCCATCCGCTTCTGCATCTCCGCGACCATGGCGTCGTTCAGCGGGGTTACGTCGGGCAGGCCGAGAAAGGCACGCGCCTCAGCCGGCGTGCAATCAACTTCCACATTGACCTTCATAGCACGGTCTCCTGTTTCACGTGAAACGCCATTTCTACCCTAACGCCACGCGCGCGGCGCGGGGCTGCTTGAGGATGACCGATCAGGTGTTCATCGACTGGAAGAAGTCAGAGTTGTTCTTCGACTGACGCAGTTTGTCGAGCAGGAACTCGATCGCGTCCTGCGGACCCATCGGATTCAGGATGCGGCGCAGGACGTAGGTCTTGGCCAACTGATCCTTCGGCGTGATCAGGTCTTCCTTGCGGGTGCCGGACTTCAGCACGTCAATGGCGGGGAAGATGCGCTTGTCTGCGACCTTGCGGTCCAACACGATTTCCGAGTTGCCGGTGCCTTTGAACTCTTCGAAGATCACCTCGTCCATCCGGCTGCCGGTGTCGATCAGGGCCGTGGCGATGATGGTCAGCGAACCGCCCTGCTCCACATTACGCGCGGCGCCGAAGAAGCGCTTAGGCCGTTGCAGGGCGTTGGCGTCCACACCGCCCGTCAGCACCTTGCCCGACGAGGGGACGGTGGCGTTGTACGCTCGGCCCAGGCGCGTGATGGAGTCCAGCAGGATCACCACGTCCTTCTTGTGTTCGACCAAACGCTTGGCCTTTTCGATCACCATTTCGGCGACAGCGACGTGGCGGGTGGCGGGCTCGTCGAAGGTCGAGGCGACGACCTCGCCCTTCACCGTGCGCTGCATGTCCGTCACTTCTTCGGGGCGTTCGTCGATGAGCAGGACGATCAGGAAGACCTCCGGGTGGTTCCGCTCGATCGACTTGGCGATGTTCTGCAGCATCACTGTCTTACCGACGCGGGGCGGCGCCACGATCAGGCAGCGTTGGCCCTTGCCCAGCGGCGCGACGATATCGATGACCCGGCCCGAGCGATCCTTCAACGTCGGATCCTGGATCTCCATGTGCAGTCGCTCTTCGGGATAGAGCGGCGTCAGGTTGTCGAACAGGACCTTGGTCTTGACCGCTTCAGGATCTTCCAGATTGATCGTGTCGACCTTGAGCAGGGCGAAGTAGCGTTCGCCTTCGCGCGGCGCCCGCACGGCCCCATGGACGGTGTCGCCCGAACGCAGGCCGAAGCGGCGGATCTGCGAGGGCGAGACATAGACGTCGTCCGGCCCCGGCAGATAGTTGGCGTCTGAGCTGCGCAGGAAGCCAAAGCCGTCCGGCAGGATTTCCAGCACGCCATCGGCGATGATCTCGACTTCTTCGTCAGCCAAAGCCTTCAGGATGGCGAACAGCAAATCCTGTTTGCGCAGGTTCGAGGCGTTCTCGACCTCCAGCTGTTCGGCGAAGGCGACCAGGTCGGCCGGGGTCTTCTCGTTCAGTTCGGCGAGCGTGATGCGGCCGTTGGCGACGACGGGCTCGCCGTCCTCTTCATCGTCCGCTGTCGTATCCACGCCGGAATCGGCGCCCGCCGCCTCGCCCGCTTCATGCGCAGCGCCGTGATGGGTGGGGGCTTCAACCTCCACGCCTTCGTTCTCGGGGGTGTCGGTATTGGGGTCGCGGACGTCGGTCATGATGCAGGCTCGCGGGCGCACGCGGCCAGACGGCTGCGGCGCGGGTCTCTGAAAATGTCTGGCCGGAAGGCCGAAGGGAGGTGCGACGGGCTCCCGCTGGCTCCAAGGCCTGCAGGCGTCACGAAAGAGAGGGACCGCCGACGCGGGACGCCGAACGGTTCGCCGCCAGCGGAACCACAGGCGGCGGACGAGGTCAAGCGGAGCCGCTTACCGGAACGTCCACTCCGTCGTCACCGACAGCACCATGACGAGGGCCAGAACGAAGGGCACTTCGTTCGTCATACGCCAGAACTTGCCGGAATATTTCGACGTGCCGGCCGCGATTTTCTTCCTTTGGGCCGCCAGAAATCCATGCCAGCCGCTGAGCAGGAAGACGCCAGTCAGCTTGGCGATCATCCACGGCTCGCCCAGGAAGGCGGCGCCGCGCGCCGAGACGTCGATGTGGATCAGCCACAGACCGAACACCCAGGCCAGGATCATCGCCGGGTTCAGAATAATGCGCAGCAGCCGCGTCTGCCACAGGCGCAGTAGATCCTGCATTTCGCTTCTCAGCGGTTCGGGCTTGGCATTCTGCTCGGCGTCATAGGCGTAGAGCCGAGGCAGGAACAGCAGTCCCGCCATCCAGGCGATCACCGCCAGAATGTGCAGCCCGCGTGCGAGATCGTAGGTGTTCATGCCGCCTGCCTTGCCTTGCGATGCGGACAGGCCTCCCAGTCCGCCTTGCACCCCTGACCAAACGGCGCGACGCCCCTGTGGGACAGTGCGCCCACCGCCGCGTCGGCCAAGGTGTCGATGAACAGCGGCGCGATCCCGACCGCCGGAGCCCGCAAATAGGGACTGGCCCCTTTTTCGTAGGCCAGTTCGCCGTATTCGATATCGAGCTCGACCAGAGTCTCGATATGTTCCGAGACGAAGGCGATGGGCGTAACGACCACGCCGACGCCGTCTTTGGCCGCCGTTTCAATGGCTTCGGGCGTTGACGGGCCAAGCCATTTCATCGGCCCGACCCGGCTTTGGTAGCAGATGGCGTGGTCGATCGGCCCGCGCTGCGCCTCGATGGCGGCGACCACGGCGGCGACCGTCGTCTCGATCTGCTCCTGGTAGGGATCCCCCTTGCCGGTCACCAGCTTCTCGGGGATGCCGTGGGCGGAGAACAGCACCCGCACCGGCTGACCTACCGCCTCGTCCAGCTTCTCGCCGATCGCCTGGGCCTGGGCCTCAACCCAGCCTGTCGCGGCCGGATAGCAGCAGACGGCACGGCTGACGCCCGGCCCGGCATAGGCGGCGTTCCAAGCCTTCAGCGACGATTCCGTCGTCGTGGTCGAAAACTGCGGATAGAGCGGCAGCAGGACAAGCTCGTCGGGTCCGAAGGCGGCGACCTCGGCCGCCGTCTCCTCGGTCAACGGATGCCAGTAGCGCATGGCGATAAAGACCTTGACCTCATCACAGCCCAGCCGCGCGCCAAGTATCGCCTGCAAGGCCTCGGCCTGACGACGGGTCTCAAGCAGCAACGGCGATCCCCCGCCCATCAGGGCGTAGTTGGCCTGGGCGCTGGTTTCGCGCCGGCTGGAGATCAGCTTGGCCAGAGGCGTGCGCAAGATCCCCGGAAGGCCGATGATGGCCGGGTCGTTGAACAGGTTGAACAGGAACGGCTTGACCGAAGCCTGATCGTCCGGCCCGCCCAGATTGAACAGCACCACCGCAATGCGGCGGCCGGGGTTCGCATCGCTCATTGGGCGCCGATCCGTCTCAGAACCTGTTCGACATGGTCGATCGGCACGTCCGGCAGGATGCCGTGGCCTAGGTTGAACAGCCAGGGCCCCTGCCCCCAAGCCTCCATCAGTTGATCGACACGTCGGTCCAGCAGATCGCCACCGGCGCGCAGCAACAGCGGGTCGAGCGCCCCCTGGATCGGCTTGATCTGCTGCACCCGTTTGCCGACCTCGAGCGGGCAGGCGGTGTCCAGGGCGACGGCGTCGACCTCGACCTCTTGGGCATATCGCTCTGCAAGCGCCGCAGAACCCCGTGGAAAGCCGATGAGCGGTACGGTGACCCCCAGCTCCCGAGTGCGCTTCACCAGCGCCTGGTGGGGCTTCAGGACCAGTCTTTCGAACAGGTCGTCAGGCAAGCCCTCGGCCCAGCTCTCGAAGATCTTCAGAACCTGGGCGCCGGCGTCGGCCTGCATCTTCAGATATCGGGCCGTGGCCTCGACCAGGACCTCCAGCGTCTCGTCGACACGCTCGGGATCGGCATAGGCGTAGGTGCGGGCCTGAGCGCGCTCGCCCTTGCCGATGGTGCGCGCCTGGCCGTCCAGCATATAGGTCGCCACGGTCCAGGGCGCGCCGGCGAAGCCGATCAGGGCCCGTTCAGGCTCCAGAGCCGCGCGCACGATCGACAGGGTCTCGCCCACCGCCGACAGATGCTCGCCCGCCGCCGGGGCCAGTTCGGCCATCCGACCCGGGATCGGCATTTCGCCCAGACGCGGCCCCTCCCCCGTTTCGAACCAGACGTCCTGGCCCAGGGCGCGCGGGATCAGCAGAATATCGGCGAAGACGATGGCCGCATCGAAGCCGAACCGGCGCATGGGCTGAAGCGTCGCCTCGGCGGCCATTTCGGGGTTCAGACAGAAGGCGATGAAGTCGGGCGCCTCGGCCCTCAGCTTGCGATACTCCGGCAGATAACGACCGGCCTGGCGCATGAACCACACCGGCGGACGCTCCAACGTCTCCCCGCGGAGAGCCCGGAGAACCGGGGGTGTCGGATCGGCAGTCTGGGTCTGATCGGTCATTCCGGAGGATTAAGGTCACAGCCCCCCGCTCTCAATCCCTAATCAGATTAAGAATTAAAAGATTCGAAGTGGCAGGTAGGGCGGTGGAATGGCGGGGATGACTCGATCGGCGGCGGCGGAACAAAAGCGGATATCCACGCCCGTCATATCGTTAACGGGGATGTCGAAACGGCCCATCCCGCCGGTGGACAATCCCTAACGAAACCTTAACGGGCAAGGGTTCGCGGGGACTTCCGGCTGTGAACGCGGTTAAGCACCGTTAACCTTTCATTAGGATTTTCCACAGCGGTTGGAAATTCGGTTTCCCGCCTTGGGATGATCCGGCCGCGGACGGCTGACGCGATCCACCATCATCCCCGCTCGCGGGCGGATCGATCAGCGGCTAAGAAAAACGGCGCCCCGACGGTCCAACGCCGTCCCCCAACTTTCAACAGGGAGACAGACAGTCTCATGAGCCCTGCGAGACCCTCGGGACCGGCCCGTCTGGCCACCTATTTCCACGTTCACCTGGTGTCGGACTCCACCGGCGAGACCTTGAACGCCATGGCCAAGGCGGTGACCGCGCGTTTCGACGGCGTCATTCCGATCGAGCACATCTATTCCCTGGTGCGATCGGCAAAGCAGATGGAGCGGGTGCTGCAGGAGGTTGAATCCGCGCCGGGCGTCGTTCTCCATACCCTGGTGGACCGCGATCTGCGCGAGCAATTGGAAGAAGGCTGTCGTCGTCTGGACATGCCCCAGATTGGGGCGCTGGATCCCTTGGTCGGCGCCATGTCGCGCTATCTCGGCGCAGCCCTGTCCACCCGCGTGGGCGCCCAGCACGCGCTGGACCACGACTATTTCAACCGGATCGCGGCGCTGGACTTCGCCATGGCCTACGATGACGGCCAGGGGTCGCTGGATCAGCTGGAGGGCGCCGACGTCGTCCTGTGCGGGGTCAGCCGGACGTCCAAGACGCCGACCTGCATCTATCTGGCCCACCGGGGCATCCGGGCGGCCAACGTGCCCCTGGTGCCGGGCCAGGAGGACGGCGAGCGGCTGACCAAGCTGAAGAACCCCTTGGTGATCGGCCTGACCGTGTCGCCCGATCGGCTGGTTCAGATCCGGCGCAACCGCATCGACAATCTGAACGCCAGCCAGTCGTCGAACTACACCGATCAAGACGCTGTGCGCGACGAGACGATCAAGGCCCGGCGGGCCTTCGAGCGGCGCGGCTGGCCCACCATCGACGTGACCCGCCGCTCGGTGGAAGAGACGGCGGCGGCGATCACCAATCTTCTGAGCGAGCATCGCAACCACAAGATCGGGACGACCTGGTGATGAGTGTTTCTGTTGCGCTATCGCCCTCCGGGCTGCTTGAGAGCGAAACCGTGATCCTGGCGTCCAAGAGCGCGGCCCGCCGCGCCATGCTGGAAAACGCCGGCGTCGCCTTTGAGGTGCGCGTCGCCGATGTGGACGAGGACGCCATCAAGGCCGTTTCGACCGACCTGGACGCCGCCGCCCTCGCCGTTCGTCTCGCGGAAGCCAAGGCCCTGGCCGTCTCGCGCGACGACGAAACCGCCTGGGTGCTGGGCTCGGATCAGACCCTGGCCTTTGACGGCGGCTTGGTTTCCAAGGCCAGGTCTCTGGACGCGGCGCGCGAGCGGCTGAAAGCGATGCGTGGCAAGTCGCACCAGCTGCATTCCGGCGCAGCATTGGCGACCAAGGGCCAGATCGTCTGGTCCGGCGTCGATACGGTTCAGATGCGGATGCGCGATTTCTCGGACGCCTTCCTCGACGCCTATCTGGCGGCCGAGGGCGAGGCCCTGCTGTCCTGCGTCGGCTCCTATCGGCTCGAGGGGCTGGGCTCGCAGCTGTTCGAGGCGGTGGACGGCGACTATTTCACGGTGCTGGGCCTGCCGCTCTGGCCGGTGTTGAAAGAGCTGCGTCGGGCGGGGGTGATCGCGGCATGAGCACGCACCGCATAACCGGGGCGGCCATGGTCGCCGGGATCGCCGGAAACCCGGTCGCTCATTCGCTCAGCCCGGTCATCCACAACGCCTGGCTGGCGGCCGGCGGGATCGACGGCGCCTATGTCCCCTTCGCCCCTGCCGATGCGGCCGGTTTCGAGGCGCTGGTCGCGGCGGGGCGTGCGGGTCTGATCATGGGGCTGAACGTCACCGCCCCGTTCAAGGAACAGGCCTTCGCCCTGGCGGATCAGGCGACGGCGGCGGCGCGGCTGACGTCGTCGGCCAATATCCTGCAGTTCGAAAACGGGCGGGTGCTGGCCGACAGTTCCGACGGGATCGGCCTGATGCGCGGCCTGAAGGAACAGGCGTCGGAACTCGACGTGGCCGGGCGGCCGGTGGTGATGCTGGGCGCCGGCGGCGCGGCCCGCGCAGGGTCCGGCGCCCTGGTCGAGGCCGGCGCCGAGGTGCGCATCGTCAACCGTTCGCTCGAACGCGCTGAGGCTTTGGCCGTTGATCTTGGACCCTCGGTTCGGGTCATGGCGGCCGAGAACGCCTTCGACGGCGCGGTTCTGGTCATCAATGCGCTCAGCGTTGCGCCCAGCATCGACTTCGACCAGATCGCGTCCGGCACGGTGATGATGGACATGACGTACAAGCCGCTGGCCACGACGTTCCTGAAGGCGGCGCGCGAACGCGGCCTGCCGACGGTGGATGGATTGGCCATGTTGATCGGCCAGGCGGCGCCGTCGTTCGAAGCCCTGTTCCGCCGCCCGCCGCCGCCTCTCGATCTTCGCGCCCTGTTGATGACGCATCTAGGCGAGGCGGCATGATCCTGCTCGGTCTCACCGGCTCCATCGGCATGGGTAAGTCGACGACGACGGCCATGTTCGCCGATTTGGGGGCCGTCGTCTGGAACGCCGACGACGCGGTCCACCGCCTCTACGCGCCCGGCGGTGCGGCGGTCGGTCCGGTGGGCGAAGCCTTTCCCGGCGTCGTCGTGGACGGCGCGGTCGATCGCACGCGTCTGGCCGAGGCGCTCGGGAAAGACGACACGGCGTTCCGTCGTCTGGAGGCTATCGTGCACCCCCTGGTCGCCCAGGGTCGCGCGGCCGATCTGGAGGCGGCGCGCACGACGGGTGTGAAACTGGCGGTTCTGGACATCCCCCTGCTGTTCGAGACGGGTGGAGACAGGGCTGTCGACGCCGTGGTGGTGGTCACCGCCGATCCGGCGATACAGGCGGAGCGCGTGCTGGCCCGTCCCGGCATGACCCGCGAACGGTTCGACGCCATCCTGGCGCGCCAGATGCCGGACGCCGAAAAGCGCGCTCGCGCCGATTTCGTCATCGACACCGGCCATGGTTTGGAGGCCGCGCGGGCCGAGGTCGAGGCGATCGTGGCCGCCGTTCTGGACCCATCGTGGATATCTCCCCGGCGAGGCGCGGCGAGCCTTTCGCGCTGAGGCGAATGCCGCCATTAAGGGCGGATGGCGCGCGAGATCGTTCTGGATACGGAAACCACCGGCTTCGACCCCAAGACGGGCGACCGGCTGATCGAGGTCGGCTGTATCGAGATTCAGGATTTGCTGCCGACGGGGCGGACCTTCCATCGGTTCGTCAATCCCGAGCGGCTGATCCCGCCCGACGCCATCCGGGTTCACGGCATCACCGACGAGAAGGTCAAGGATGCGCCCAAGTTCGCCGAGATCGCCGACGAGCTGATCGAATTCATCGGCGATGCGCAGATGATCGCCCACAACGCTGCCTTCGACCGCAACTTCATCGACTTCGAATATGCGCGGTGCGGCCGGCCGATCACCGGCGAGGCGCGCTGGATCGATACGCTGAAACTGGCCCAGACGCGGTTCCCGGGCATGCCCAACTCGCTGGACGCCCTGTGCAAACGCTACAAGGTGTCGCTGGTCGAGCGGACGCTGCACGGCGCCCTGATCGACGCCCGTCTGCTGGCTGAGGTCTATCTGGAGCTTCGTGGCGGCAAGGAGCGGGTGCTGGACCTGTCGTCCGCGCCGGTCGGTCGCGGTCCCGGCGGCGTCATCGAAACCGCCGCCTACGGCCAGCGTCCCCGCCCCCTGGCGCCGCGCTCCACGCGTGAGGAACAGGCCGCCCACGTCGCCTTCCTCGCCAAGGCGCTGAAGGACCGGTCGCTGTGGGAGGCCTACGGCCTGCCCACTCAGGAAGACGCGGCTTAGTCTCTTTTAGCGCTCAAGTCGTGAGCGACCGCGTTGTGAACGTAGCGGCGCGCACCGCCTCAGGCTTATGCCTGCCGGAAGCCCAGCACGTCCTGCATGTCATAGAGACCGGGCCCTCGCGTTCGCACCCATGCGGCGGCGGCGACAGCGCCCTTTGCGAACAGCGACCGATCGATCGCCGAATGACTGAGGGTCAGCACCTCGTCTTCCGATGCGAACAGCACCGTGTGCTCGCCGATGATGCCGCCGGCGCGGATAGAGGAGAAACCGATCTTGCCGCTCTCGCGCTCGCCCTGGACCCCGTCATAGGGTTTGGAGCGCAGGTCATCCAGATCCGCGAACCGACCCTCGGCGGCGGCTTCGCCCAGCATCAGGGCCGTGCCCGACGGTGAATCCACTTTCCGGCGGTGGTGGGCCTCGGTGATCTCGATGTCCCAATCCTGGGCGTCCAGACGTTGGGCCGCGTGCTGGACAAGGCCGATCAGGATGTTCACGCCCAGGGAAAAGTTGCCGCTCTTGACGATGGCGACCTTCTCGGCGGCCTTCATCAGCTCGGCCTCCTGCTCGTCCGTGAAGCCGGTCGAACCGATCACCAAGGCCGGGCCGCCGCGCTCGGCCGCGCCCTGGGCCAGGGCCACCGAGGCGGCCGGGGTCGAGAAGTCGATGATCACGTCGCACAGCGACAGGTCGGCGGTTTCGCCCCAATCGAAGCGGGCGGCGACCACCACGTCTTCGCGGGCATCCAGAACCTGAGAGACCGCACGCCCCATCCGGCCGCGATAGCCGGAAATGCCGGCGTGGAAGATTGCGCTCAAACCGCGTTCTCTTTCGACCCGTCCGCGTCCTGACTGCCCAGGATGTCGGCCCAGAAACGCTTCGCCTTTCCGGCAAAGCTGGAATTCCTGGGGTTCTGCCCCTCCCCGAACGACAGGGCAAGCTCTTCCAGCAACTCACGCTGGCGCGCGGTCAGATCGGTGGGCGTCTCGACGAACAGTTCGACCACCAGATCGCCCCGGTTGCGGCCGTTCAGATGGGGCATGCCCTTGCCCTTGATGCGTACGGTCTTGCCGGTCTGGGCGCCGGCCGGCACGGCGACCGAGGCCTTGCACTTGCCGTCGCAGGCCGTTGAGACCAGGCAAGGGGCGTCGATCTCGCCGCCCAGGGCCGCCACCGTCATCGGCACGGGCACGGTGACCAGCAGGTCCAGGTTGTCGCGCTCGAACAGGTCGTGCGGCGTTACCGAGATGAAGACGTACAGATCGCCGCGCGGTCCGCCGCGCTGGCCCGCATCGCCCTCGCCCGACAGACGAATGCGCGAACCGTCGTCCACGCCGGCGGGGATCTTCAGGTTCAGGGTGCGGGTTTTGCGCACCTGGCCGTGCCCGTGGCAGGTGGTGCAGGGATCGGCGATCATCTGACCCTGGCCGTGGCAGCGGGGGCAGGTGCGCTCGACCTGGAAGAAGCCGTTGGCCTGACGCACGCGACCGGCGCCCTGGCAGGTAGTGCAGGTGACGGGCTTGGTGCCCGGCTTGGCGCCGGACCCCTCGCAGGTGTCGCAGGTCATGGTGGAGGGGATGTCGATCTCGACGTCCTCGCCCTTGTAGGCCTGCTCCAGGGTGATCTCCAGATCGTAGCGCAGGTCCGAGCCCCGGCGCGGTCCGCCCTGCTGGCCCCGGCCCTGGCGTCCGCCGAACGCGTCGCCGAACGCATCGCCAAAGACCTGGGAGAAGATGTCGTTGATGTCCGAGAAGCCCTGGCCGCCCTGGCCGAAGGGATTGCCGCCCCCACCGCCGTTCACGCCCGCATGGCCGTAACGATCATAGGCCGCGCGCTTGTTGTCGTCCGACAGCACCGTATAGGCCTCGGACAGCTCCTTGAACTTGACCATCGACTCTTCCGAGCCGCCGTTGCGGTCCGGGTGGTGGATCATGGCCAGCTTGCGGTAGGCGGCTTTCAGGCCGGGGGCGTCGATCGTGCGTTCGACACCCAGAACTTCGTAATAATCACGCGCCATCGGGCGTTCGTCCTCATACTTCCCCGTTCGCTTTCGCCTCGCCTCTTATCGAGCGTTGGTCGAAATCGATGTCCCGGCTGACATGGGGTCCGGGACCAATGATGCAAGTTTCATGAAAAGGCCCCGCCTATCGCAAGACAAGCGGGGCCATATCATTTCAGCGATCTGTGACGGATCAGGCGCTCTTCTTGTCGTCGCCGTCAGTGTCAGACACTTCCTCGAACTCGGCGTCGACCACGCCGTCGTCAGCCGGCTGGCCTTCGGCGGCGGCGTCGCCCTGCTGCTGGGCGTACATGGCTTCACCCAGCTTCATCGAGGCCTGGACCAAGGTGTTGGTCTTGGCGCGGATGTCTTCCGGGTCGGTGCCTTCGCGCGCGGTCTTCAGCTCGGCCAGGCCGGTCTCGATAGCCGTTTTTTCGTCCGCGCCGACCTTGTCGCCGTGTTCGGCCAGGGCCTTCTCGGTCGAGTGGATCAGGCTGTCGGCGGCGTTCTGCGCCTCGACCAGATCCTTCTTGGCCTTGTCGGTGGCGGCGTTGGCCTCGGCTTCCTTGACCATCTTGTCGATGTCGGCGTCCGACAGGCCGCCGTTCGCCTGGATGCGGATCGACTGCTCCTTGTTGGTCGCCTTGTCCTTGGCCGAGACGTTGACGATGCCGTTGGCGTCGATGTCGAAGGCGACCTCGATCTGCGGCATGCCGCGCGGTGCGGGCGGAATGCCCATCAGGTCGAACTGGCCCAGCATCTTGTTGTCCGACGCCATCGGACGCTCGCCTTGGAAGACCCGGATCGTCACGGCCGACTGGTTGTCGTCGGCGGTCGAGAAGGTCTGGCTCTTCTTGGTCGGGATCGTCGTGTTGCGCTCGATCAGGGGCGTGAACACGCCGCCCAGGGTTTCGATGCCCAGGGTAAGCGGCGTCACGTCCAGCAGCAGCACGTCCTTGACGTCGCCTTGCAGAACGCCGGCCTGAACGGCGGCGCCCAGAGCCACGACTTCGTCAGGGTTCACGCCCTTGTGCGGTTCCTTGCCGAAGAAGGCCTTCACGGCTTCCACGACCTTGGGCATGCGGGTCATGCCGCCGACCAGAACCACTTCGTCGATGTCCGAGGCCTTCAGGCCGGCGTCCGCCAGAGCCTTCTTGCACGGCTCGATCGTGCGTTGGACCAGATCCTCGACCAGGCTTTCCAGCTTGGCGCGCGTCAGCTTGATGTTCAGGTGCAGCGGACCCGAGGCGTTCATGGTGATGAACGGCAGGTTGACCTCGTATTGGGTCGTTGTCGACAGCTCCTTCTTGGCCTTTTCGGCCTCTTCCTTCAGGCGCTGCAGGGCCAGCTTGTCCTGGCGCAGGTCGACCGACTGCTCCTTCTTGAACTCGTCGGCCAGGTAGTCGACCAGCCGCAGGTCGAAGTCCTCGCCGCCCAGGAAGGTGTCGCCGTTGGTCGACTTCACCTCGAACACGCCGTCGCCAATCTCCAGGATCGAGACGTCGAAGGTGCCACCGCCCAGGTCATAGACGGCGATCTTCTGGCCGTCGTTCTTTTCCAGACCATAGGCCAGGGCCGCCGCGGTCGGCTCGTTGATGATGCGCAGCACTTCCAGGCCGGCGATCTTGCCGGCGTCCTTGGTGGCCTGACGCTGGCTGTCGTTGAAGTAGGCCGGCACGGTGATCACGGCCTGGGTGACCTTGTCGCCCAGATAGGCCTCGGCCGCTTCCTTCATCTTGGTCAGGGTGAAGGCCGAAATCTGCTGCGGGGAATAGTCCTTGCCGAAGGCGCGCACCCAGGCGTCGCCGTTCGGGCCCTTGACGATCTCATAGGGCACCATGCCCTTGTCCTTGGCGACGACGGGATCATCGAAGTTGCGGCCGATCAGGCGCTTGATCGCGAAGAAGGTGTTGGACGGGTTGGTGACGGCCTGGCGCTTGGCGGGTTGGCCCACCAGCACTTCCGCGCCGTCCTGGATCGCCACGACCGACGGGGTCGTGCGGTTGCCCTCGGCGTTTTCGATCACCTTCGGCGTCTTGCCGTCCATGACGGCGACGCACGAGTTGGTGGTGCCCAGGTCGATGCCGATAATCTTGGCCATGTGTTCTTCAGTCTCTCTGGTTCGGCGGGCGATGCGGCGGCCTTCGACGAAGCGCCGCGCGTGACCGCCCCCGGTTGGGTTGGCGTGGATCAGGCTGGATAGCCCCAAGTTTCGCGGGGTTTCTCCGAAGCTGGCCCCGATATGGGAAAATCCCCCCCGCCCGCAAGGGCGTTATGCGATTCAAAGCTTTCGAAGAACGCGGAAATTCGAAGATGCGGAGACAGCGATCGTCAGGCATAAGATTTCCCATCGCGCTCTGGGGATCGCGATCGAGGAAGGGAGAGGAAACAATGATCAAGACCACGCTCAAGGCCGTCGTCGCGGCAGCCGTTCTTGTCGGCTCCGCTGCGGCGGCCGCGCCGCCTGCTGCGACGCCCATGGTGCAGTCGAAGGACAGCTATGATCGGCACGTCACCATCAAGAACCGCACCGGCTGGACCATGTTGCGATTCTACGCGTCGGATTCCCGTAGCGACGACTGGGAAGAGGACATCCTGGGTTCGGACGTTCTGGAAAACGGGCAGGATGTGCGCATCAACATCGATGACGGCTCGGGCGCCTGCATCTATGACTTCAAGGCCGAGTTCACCAACGGTCAGGAGCTGACGCGGTCGCGCATCAATGTCTGTGAGGTCAGCGAATACACCTACACCCGTTGAGGTGAAGACCGCCGTCGAGGGCTTCCGGTTCTGGCCGGGGGCGCTCGATGCCGCGGCGCAGGCTGATCTGGTCGCCGAGGTGTTCGCCCGGCTGGATGACGCGCCCCTCTATCAGCCGACCACGCCGGGCGGGCGGCCCTTTTCGGTTCAGATGAGCAACTTCGGGCCGCTGGGCTGGGTCTCTGACCGGAGCGGCTATCGCTATCAGTCGACCCATCCCGAGACCGGGCGACCCTGGCCCGCGATCCCGACTGTGCTGCTCGACCTGTGGGACGCCACGGTCGGCTGGCCCACGCCGCCGGACGCCTGTCTGGTCAATCTGTATCGCGATGCGGCGAAGATGGGCCTGCACCAGGACAAGGACGAGGCCGACCTCGGCGCGCCCGTCCTGTCGGTATCCCTGGGAGACACGGCGACGTTCCGCATCGGCGCGGCGGACGGCGGACGCACCACGACGCTGAGGCTGGACAGCGGCGACGTCTGCGCCCTGACCGGACCCGCGCGCCTGGCCCGCCACGGCGTCGACCGCGTGCTGGCCGGATCGTCGCGCCTGATCCCCGGCGGCGGCCGGCTGAACCTGACGCTGCGCTGCGCCGGTTGAGCGCCTGATTTTTGGACTGGCTTTCGACGGCAAGCTGCGGCGTAACTCGGGAATGGACGACCTGAAGCGCCGCTGGGCCCGCCTCGAACCCCACATCACCGTCGTGGGCCCCGACGACGACCGGCCCCGGCCGGCGGTGCTGTTGTTCCACGGCTGCGGGGGTCTGCGTGATCACCTGCCTCGCTATGCCGAGGTCGCCAAGGCAGCGGGCTGGCGCGCCTTCATCGTCGATTCCTACGGCCCTCGCGGCTGGGGTCGGGCCTTCACTCTAACGGCGGTCTGCACGGGCCTGTCGTTTCGGGGTTATGAGCGGGTGGGCGACGTCCTGGCGGCGATCCAGGGCATTTCGGCACGCCCCGATGTCGAGGCGACGAAGCTGGCCCTGGCCGGTTGGAGCCACGGCGGTTGGTCGATCATGGAGATGATGAGCGGCGCGCCGACGCCCGGCGCCTTTGGCGTGACCGATCCCGCCGAGGCCAGCCTGTCCGGCGTCAAGGCGGTGTGGCTGGCCTATCCCTACATCGGCCCGTTCGCCTTCAACCGGCTGAAGCCCTGGCGGCATTGCCCGCGCGTCCTGGCCGTCACCTGCAAGCGCGACCACCTGACGACCGTGCGCAACGCCGAGCAGGTCAACGCCATGATCCGAAACTGCGGCTCCCAGGTCGAAAGCTGGATCGCCGAGGGCACTCACGCTTTCGACGAACCGACCAACAACGGCCCGATGCGCCACGATCCTACCCTGACGGTCGAGGCCCTGTGCCGTTTCGGTGCCTTCCTGACCGACGCCGTCCCACACGGGTGAAAAAGAAAACTGACCCGCAGTCTTGACGGGCGACGCATCACGTAACAATTGTGGTTACATGAAAAGGGATTCCCGTCTGTCCAACATCCTCCACGCTCTGCTGCACATGGCCGAGCATGAGACACGAACCGGCTCGCCCATGACCTCGGATCAGCTAGCGGTCTGCCTTTCGACAAATCCGGTGGTGGTGCGCCGAACCATGGCCGGTCTGCGCGAGCAGGGATTGGTGGCGTCGGAGAAGGGGCATGGCGGCGGCTGGCGTCTGTCGCGACCGCTGGATCAGGTCACCCTGGGCCAGGTGAGCACTGCCCTCGGCGGGGCGGATTTGTTTCCGGCCGCTCCGCCTGTCGAGGCCGACGGCTGCCTGGTCGAGGCGGCGGTCAATGATGCACTGGCCGAAACCTACGCCGCGGCCCGCGCCCTGCTGATCGCGCGCCTGAACGACATCACCCTGGCCGATCTGGCGGCGGATTTCTCGCGCCGCATGGCCGAACATCCCAAGAGAGACCTACTCCATGCCCACGACCGAAAGTCCTGACGTCATGCCGCACGACGCCCTGATCATCGGCGGCTCCTACGCCGGCCTGTCCGCCGCCATGCAGCTGGTCCGCGCGCGCCGCCGCGTTCTGGTCATCGACGACGGCCGGCCGCGCAATCGGTTCGCCGCTCGCGCCCATGGCGTCCTGACGAATGACGGAAAGCCCGGCGCCGAGATCACGGCGTCGGCCCGGGCCCAGGTCGCGGCCTATCCGACCGCCGCCTTCCGCATGGCGGAGGCGGTCGAGGTCGAACGGATCGATGGCGGTTTCTCGGTCGCCTTCGCTGACGGCACACGCACGCGCGGTCGCCGGCTGCTGCTGTCGCACGGGGTCGAGGACGTGCTGGCCGACATCCCGGGGGTGAAGGAACGCTGGGGCCGCACCGCCCTGCACTGTCCCTGGTGCCACGGCTATGAGATCGGCGGCGGCCCTATCGGCGTGCTGGGGCGCGGCGATCACGCGGTCCAGTATGCGGCCACGGTCGCCGAATGGGGCCAGGTCACCCTGTTCATGGATCTGGATGTCGGCCTGTCGCCCGAGGACGCCCATCTGCTGGATCGACGCGGGGTCACCATCGAGGCCACGCCAATCGCGCGGCTGGAGGGCGAGGCGCCGGGCCTGAGCGGCGCTCGGCTGACCGATGGACGGTTCGTCGAGCTGAAGGCCATCTTTGTCGGCGCCAATGTGAGCGTCGCCAGCCCCTTCGCCGAGCGGCTGGGCTGCGAGATGACCGATACCCCGATGGGGCGGGTGATCAAGGTGGACGCCATGCAGCAGACGACCCAGCCGGGCGTCTTCGCCGCCGGCGATCTTGCGCGCGCCGCCTCCAACATCACCCTGGCGACCTCGGACGGCATGATCGCCGCCCACGCCCTGTTCAGGTCCCTGGTCGAGGAAGAGACGGCGGTCGCCGCCTAGCGGATCGTCGCTTCGACCGTGATGGTCGCGCGGACCGAATGGGCCATTTCGCAATGGTCGTGGGCCTGGTGATGCAGGGCGTCGATCTCGGCCTGGTCAGGCTCGCGGCCGGTGAAGCTGGTGAAGGGGCGCAGCGTCACCTCGGCGAGGTAGCGATTGCCGTCATCGTCCTTGCCCATCTTGCCCGACGCCTCGTCGACATAGGTGTCGACCACCAGGCCGGCGTTGGCGGCGAAGGCCAGAAACCACAGCATGTGGCAGCTGGACAGAGAGGCGATCATCGCCTCTTCCGGATCGACGCCGGCCGGATCGGACATCGGCACGGGCACGCTGGAGGGCGCCGACGACCCCGGCACCACCGCCCCGCCGTCGAAGCTCCACGAATGGGCGCGGCTGTAACCCTTGTCGAGAAAGGGCTGATCGCCCCGGTTCCAGACGACCTTGGCCTCGTAGACGCCCATTACGCCCTCCAGAAGCCGACGATCTTCTTGACCTCGTCCACCACGGGATCGGCGACCTCGGCGGCGCGCTCGGCGCCGGCCTTCAGCACGCGGTCGATCTCGGCCGGATCGTCCATCAGGTGGCGCATTTCGGCCGTCACGGGCGCCAGCGATGACACCGCCAGGTCCGCTAGCGCCGGCTTGAAGGCGCCGAAGCCCTGGCCGCCGAACTGTGCGATCACCTGTTCGCGGGTCAGGCCCGCCAGCGCCGCATAGATGGCGACCAGATTCTTGGCCTCGGGCCGTTCATTCAGGCCGTCCAGGGTTTCCGGCAATGGCTCGGGATCGGTCTTGGCCTTCTTGATCTTGGAGGCGATCGTGTCGGCGTCGTCCGTCAGGTTGATGCGGCTGTTGTCGGACGGGTCCGACTTGGACATCTTGGCCGCTCCGTCACGCAGGGACATGACGCGGGTCGCCGGCCCCTGGATGATCGGCTCAGGCACGGGGAAGAAGCCGGGAACGCCGAAGTCGTTGTTGAACTTGGCGGCGATGTCGCGGGTCAGCTCCAGATGCTGCTTCTGGTCCTCGCCGACCGGCACTTCGGTGGCCTTGTACAGCAGGATGTCGGCCGCCTGGAGCACGGGATAGGTGTAGAGACCGACCGAGGAGCGTTCCTTGTGCTTGCCCGACTTCTCCTTGAACTGGGTCATCCGGTCGAGCCAGCCGAGGCGGGCGACGCAGTTGAAGATCCAGGCCAGTTCCGCATGGGCGCGCACGGCCGACTGCGGGAAGATGATCGCCTTTTCCGGATCCAGGCCCGAGGCGAGATAGGCGGCGGCGATCTCGCGCGTCTGGGCCGTCAGTTTGGCCGGATCCTGCCACACGGTGATGGCGTGCATGTCGGCGACGAAGACATAGACCGGCGCGCCCTGGTCCTGCAGTTCCACGAACCGCTTGAGGGCGCCGAGGTAGTTGCCCAGGTGCAGCGCGCCTGAGGCCTGGATGCCGGACAGGATGCGGCGCGGGCCGTCATAGGTCGCAACGGCGGGGGTCTGGTCGGTCATGGGATCGGGTCTCGGAAGGTCGAAAGGCAGGCGTGGCGAGGCAGGCGGCGGTTCAGCCGCGCCATCGCAGGTCATGGATCAGGCCCGAGGTCGTCATGGCCTCGCGCTTATCGGTTCGCCGCCTGTCAGTCCAGACCGGATACCGCGCCGCCGCCGGGCTCGCGCTTCAGCGTGGCCTTCAGTTCCGAGATGGTGACGGCCCGGAACGCCAGCAGGCAGAAGCCGTAAAGCCCGGCCCCGGCGCCGCAGACCACCAGGACGGCGATCTCCTTGGCCAGGAACAGGCGAGCCAGCTGCGGATAGAAGACGTCGGCGGCGAACAGCAGAGCGGCCATCATGGCGCTGGCGGCGATCACGCGGGCGATGCGCGACAAAAAGGCCGGCGACGGCCGCCAGCTGTTCTCGCGGATCAGGACCCCGGCCAAAAGGGCGACATTCACCCAGGCCGAGGTGCTGGTGGCGATGGCCAGGCCCAGCACCCCGTCCCAACCTTGACGGCGGAACCAGAAGAACAGGGCCGAGCCCAGGATGACGGTTATGACCACGCTGGCCACGGCGAAGATCATCGGACGGCGCGTGTCCTGGCGCGCGAAGAAGGGCGGGGTCAGAACCTTGGCCAGGACGAAGGCCGGCACGCCCCAGGCGAACTGACGCAAAACATCGGCGGTGCGGGCGGCGTCGGCCGAGGTGAAGGCGCCGCGCGTTACGGTCGCGTCGATGATGAAGAAGGGAATGACGAACAGGGCCACGGCCGCCGGCAGGGTGAAGGCCATCGCCAGATTGATGCCGTCGTCCAGCGTCTTCTGCCCGCCCTCGTGATCCCCGTCGACGAACGCCTTGGTCAGGCGCGGCACCAAGGCCAGGCCGATGGCGACCCCCACCAGGCCCAGCGGCAGTTGATACAGCCGGTCGGCGTTATACAGCACCGAGCGCGCGCCCTCGTCCGAGCCGGTCAGGAACTGCGACACCAGAGAGTTGATCTGCAGCGCCCCGCCCGCCAGGGCGCCCGGCACGGCGAGCGCCAGGGTGTGACGCACATTCGGCGTGATGCGCGGCAGGCCAATCTTGAGCCGCACGCCCAGACGCCGCACGCCCCACCACAGCAGACTGGCCTGGATCAGGCCCGACACCGTCACCGCCGCCGTCACCATCAGCAGCACCGTCTCCTGCGGGATCGGCAGGATCAGCGGCGGCATCAGGGCGGCCAGGGTGCACAGGTTCAGAAACACCGGCACGGCCGCCGACAGGGCGAACCGACCGCCCGTGTTCAGTACGCCCGACAGAAGCGAGGCCACGGTCATACAGGCCAGATAGGGCATGGCCAGTTGGGTCGCGATCACGGCGGCGCGCAGCACCTCAGGCTGGCCCTGATAGGCCGACAGCAGCCACGGCATGATCCAGGGCATCACGACCTGCAGCAGGATGCAGAAGCCGGCGACGACCGCCAGCATGAAGCTGAGCGCCTCGGACGCCGTGACGGCGGCGGCTTCCTCGCCCTCGCGCGCCCGAACCCCGCCATAGACCGGCACGAAGGCTTGGGCGAAGGCGCCCTCGGCGAACAGACGGCGGAACATGTTGGGCAGCATCAACGCCGTGGTGAAGGCGTCCATCATCGGTCCCTGGCCGAAGCGCGCCGCCAGCGCCATGTCGCGCACGAAGCCGAGAATTCGACTGCCCAGCGTCAGGGTCGACTGCACCAGGGTGTTTCGGGCGAGGCTCATGCGATCTTTGGCTCTATTCTCCCCGCTCATCCCCGCGAAAGCGGGGATCCAGTGCTTTCGGGGCGCACTGACCTGTCCGGGATTGGCATATCGCCAACTGGAAAGGCCTGATCGCCCAAAGACCTGGGTCCCCGCTTTCGCGGGGATGAGCGGACATCTGATCCTGTCGCTTAGCGCGCTTGTTCGCCGGGCGATACGGGCTTTGCGCGCGGGCTGCGGCGGCCCAGGTCAGAGACGTCGCGCGCGCTGGCGCGGGCCGAGGCGACCTTGCGTCCGGCGGGCGCGGGCGCGCGGCTGTCCAGCACAGCCTCAAGCGCGGTGCGCAGTTCGGCGATCCGCTGTTCCGAGGTGATCTTCCGACCCTTGCGATCCACGACGTAGAAACTGTCCACCGCCCGTTCGCCATAGCTGGCGACATGGGCCGAACGGATGTTCAGCCCCTCGTCGTTGAACACGCGCGAGAGGGCCGCCAGCAGGCCGGGCCGGTCGGCGCCCGAGACCTCGACCACCGTCGCCGTCTCGCTGGCGTGGTGATCAACCATGACCACGGGCCGCACCTCGAAGGCGGCCTTGCGCGCATTGCCGGTCGGATCGGGGGCCTGGCCGATGCGGCCCTCGCCCCGCGCGGCCTTTTCCAGGGCCTCGACCAAAGCCTTCAGGCGACGCGGCTCGGCCTGGCCATAGGGCAGGCCCGCTCCGTCCTGAACACGAAACACGTCCAGAACGACGCCGTCCTCGGTCGCCACGCGGGCGTCGGTCACGTCGGCCCCAAGCGCGGCCATGGTCTGGGCCAGATCGGCGAACAGGCCCGGCCGGTCGGCGGCGGCGATGGAGATTTCGGTGGTCTGGACCGCCAGCCCCTGCACCGGAGCGGTCGGGGCCGCTTCGGCCGCCGCGCCCGTCTCGCGCGCCCGCTGGACCAGGGCGGGATGCGCCGCCAGCGGATCCTCGCGCGTCACGTCCTCGCCCCGGAACAGGGCGGCGACCTGGTTGTAGAGGGTGCGCATCAGCTGACCCTTCCAGCCGTTCCACACCCCCGGCCCCACGGCCCGGATATCGGCGACGGTCAGGACCAGCAGCATTCGCAGTCGCTCGGGATCGCCGACCAGTTCGGCGAAGGCGCGGATGGTCGCCGGGTCCGACAGGTCGCGCTTCTGGGCATAGTCGGACAGCGCCAGATGGCTGCGCACAAGCCAGACGACCAGTTCGATCCGACGCGGATCGACGCCCAGCCGCTCGCACGCCCGGCGCGCGGCGATGGCGCCGTCCTCCAACTGCCCCCGCTCGCCGCCTTTGCCCACGTCGTGCAGCAGCATGCCCAGCATCAGGGCTTCCATGTCCGAGATCAGATGCACGATCTCGCTGGCCATCGGGTGGTCGGTCTTCAGCTTGCCGCGCGCGATGTCGTTGATGATGCCGATGGCCTGAAGCGTGTGCTCGTCGACCGTATAGGCGTGGTACATGTTGAACTGGGTCTGGCCGACGATCCGCCCCCATTCGGGCAGGAATCGCCCCAGCAGGCCCGTCTCGTTCATGATGGTCAGGACGCGATAGGGCCGCTGCCCGTGCGCCAGAACGTCCAAGAACGCCCGCGTCGCCGCCGGATCGCGCCTCAGTCGGGGCGTCACCAGCGACAGAGAGCGCGTCACCGCCGAAAAGGCGTCGGGATGCAGGTCCAGGTCGTGCTTGTCGGCGCAGACGAACAGGGTCAGCAGCTTGACCGGAGCGGCGGCGAACACCTCCGGCCCCTCGACCGACAGACGCCCCTGATCGATCCAGAACCCCTCGACGTCCAGCTTGCGCCGGGGGGCGGGCCGGAACGGCGCCATCAGACGCGACAGGCCATGCGCCGTCTTCTGGTGGCGCGCCTCCAGCTTGGCCGACATGGCGCGGGTCAGGGCGCCGACGTCGCGGGCCACCAGAAAGTATCGCCGCATGAACCGCTCGACCGCCGGTTCGTCGCCGCGCCCACGCCAGCCCATGCGCCGGGCCACCTCGGGCTGCATGTCGAACGTCAGCTTCTCTTCGGCCCGGCCCGCGATCAGATGCAGATGAATGCGGACCCGCCACAGGAAGTCGAACGCCTCGTCCGACGTGCGGCGCTCGCGCGGGGTGAACAGTTCGTCCATCACCGTCGCGCCCAGCCGGCTTTCGGGCGCCAGGGACCGGGCGATCCAGTACAGGGTGTTCAGGTCGCGCAAGCCCCCTTTGCCGTCCTTGACGTTGGGTTCGACCTTGTAGCGGGTCGAGCCGGCCTTCTCGTGCCGGGCGGCCCGCTCCTCCAGCTTGGCGGCGATGAAGGGGCGGGGATCGGATTTCGACACCATGTCGCGAAACCGGCCGATCATCAGCTGGGCCAGCGCCTCGTCCCCCGCCAGCGGACGCGCCTCCAGCAGGGTCGTCCGCACCGTCATGTCGGTTCGCGACAGGCTCAGACATTCCTCGACCGAGCGCACCGCCGACCCGACCTTGGCCCCCAGGTCCCAAAGCACATAGAGCACGAACTGGATCACCTGCTCGCCGCGCGGCGTCGCCTTCGACGACCTCAGGAACAGCAGGTCCAGATCGGAATGGGGCGCCAGCACGCCCCGGCCGTAGCCCCCGACCGCGACAAGGGCCAGCCGCTCGGCCTCGACCGGCGAGGTTGGCCACAACGTCTGGGTCGCCACCCGCCACAGGCCGGCCAGCATCTCGTCGGCGGCCGCGGCGTACAGACGCGCCACGTCGCGACCCTTCATGCCGCCGTCCAGCTTGCGCTCGACCCGGGCGCGGGCGGCGTCATAGGTCTCGCGCAAAACGACAGAGACCGCCGCGCGCGGGTCTTCCGCGCGGGCGGCCTCGTCAAGGCGGTCATCCAGACTGGGCGAGGCGTTCATGTCAGCCGTCTATAGGCCGCATCCCACCGCACGTCAGTCAGGGATTGCTGACTACTCCGGGCGAACGCGCTTCTTGCGGAACGACGGGTTCAGCGTCTGCTTGCGCAGGCGGATGGACTTGGGCGTCACCTCGACCAGCTCATCGTCGTCGATATAGGCGATGGCCTGTTCCAGCGACATCTGGCGCGGCGGGGTCAGGCGAACGGCCTCGTCCTTGCCGGAGGCGCGGACGTTGGTCAGCTGCTTGCCCTTGATCGGGTTGACGTCCAGGTCGTCCCAGCGCGCGTTCTCGCCGATGATCATGCCCTGATAGGTCTTCTCGCCGGCGCCGACGAACATGATGCCGCGGTCTTCCAGGTTCCACAGGGCGAAGGCGGCGGTTTCACCGTCAGAGTTCGAGATCAGAACGCCCTTCAGACGACCGGCGATCGCGCCCTTGTGCGGCTCATAGTGGCTGAACACGCGGTTCAGCACGCCCGAACCGCGCGTGTCGGTCAGGAACTCGCCCTGATAGCCGATCAGCGAACGCGACGGCGCCTTCAGGCTGATGCGGGTCTTGCCGGCGCCCGACGGGCCCATGTCGGTCATTTCGGCCTTACGGGCCGACAGCTTCTCGATGACGATGCCCGAGAACTCGTCGTCGACGTCGATCATGACGTCTTCGATCGGCTCCAGTTTCTCGCCGTTCTCGCCGGTCTGGAACACCACGCGCGGACGCGAGATCGAAACCTCGAAGCCTTCGCGGCGCATGTTTTCGATCAGAACGCCCAGCTGCAGTTCGCCACGGCCGGCGACTTCATAGGCGTCGCCGCCTTCGGTCGTGGTCACGCGGATGGCCACGTTGGCCTCGGCCTCCTTCAGCAGGCGGTCACGGATGACGCGCGACTGGACTTTGTCGCCTTCGCGACCGGCCAGGGGGCTGTCGTTGACCGAGACGGTCATGGAGATGGTGGGCGGATCGATCGGCTGGGCGGGCAGAGGCTCGGTGACCTCCATGGCGCACAGGGTGTCGGCCACGGTCGCCTTGGACATGCCGGCGATGGCGACGATGTCGCCCGCTTCCGAACCCTCGTCCAGGGCCTGACGCTTCAAGCCGCGGAACGCCAGCACCTTAGTGATGCGGCCGCGTTCGATTTCCTTGCCTTCACGGTCCAAGGCGTGGATCGCCATGCCGGGAACGGCCTTGCCGCTTTCGATGCGGCCGGTCAGCAGACGACCCAGGAACGGATCGCTTTCGATCAGCACGTCCAGCATGCGGAAGGGCTTGTCGCGGTTGGCCTGGACGGCGGGCGGCGGGACGTGATCGACGATCAGGTCGAACAGCGGGGCCAGATTGTCGTTGGGCTGGTTCAGGTCCAGCGTCGCCCAGCCGTTGCGGCCCGAGGCGTAGATGTGCGGGAAGTCCAGCTGCTCGTCCGTCGCGCCGATGGCGGCGAACAGGTCGAAGGTTTCGTTGTGGACGCGGTCCGGATCGGCGTGGGCGCGGTCGACCTTGTTGATGCACAGGATCGGTCGCAGGCCCATCTTCAGCGCCTTGGTCAGCACGAACTTGGTCTGGGGCATGACGCCCTCTTCGGCGTCGACCAGGATGACGCAGCCGTCCACCATGCCCAGGATGCGCTCGACCTCGCCGCCGAAGTCGGCGTGGCCGGGGGTGTCGATGATGTTGATGCGGGTTTCGCCCGCCTTGCCGTTCCAGAGCACCGAGGTGCACTTGGCCAGGATGGTGATGCCGCGCTCTTTTTCCTGGTCGTTGGAGTCCATGGCGCGTTCGGTCGTCGCCTCATTGGCTCGGAACACGCCGGATTGGGCGAGCAGTTGGTCAACCAGGGTCGTTTTGCCGTGGTCAACGTGGGCGATGATGGCGACGTTGCGCAGGTTCATTTGAGTATCGCGAAAAGGCGCGGCCGGCATACGGGCGGCCGCTGGTCATGAAAAGGCATGCGGGAGGCGCGCGCCTCTTACAGGCATGTGGACAGAAAGACCAGAGCGGGCGTTCGCCGCGCTGATCGCCGCCTTACCGATATTTCATCCCTGACGCCGCATCCGACGCCGCAGACGGACGCCTCTTTCCCACGACGGGCCTGACGCAGGCCCATTCCGATGGGAGATGACGATGGGTTTGATGATCGCCGCCGCGCTTGCCTCCGCCCTGGCCGCGGGCGAGGCGCCGGACATGCATGTGCACGCCGAGGGGCTGAACATGGCTCGACCGGGCGAGGCCATGATCCTGGCCGGCCGCATCCGCACCGCCAGCCGCGACTGGTGCGCGGTCCATCGCGCGGTCCTGACGCCCGACAGCCTTGGCGACGCCAGCGTCTGCGAGCGTGAAATGAGACGCCGGGCCTATGTCGCCCTGCCCCGTCCTCAACGTATGCATTTCGTGCGTGCGGGCGGCCAGACCGCGCTCAATCGGCGCTAGAGCGGTCGCAGCATATAGCGGGCGTCTGCGCCGTAGCTGGCCAGCTTGGCCGCCATGGCCTCGGCGGGTTGTTCGACGAAACCGTGTCGCGACCAGAAGCCGACGGCGTCATTGACGGCGACCAGGGCGATGGCGGGCCAGCCGTCTTCCGTCGCCTGTTCGGCCAATCGCTCGACGATGGCGCCGGTCACGCCGCCGCCCCGCGCCTCGGGATGCAGGGCCAGATCGTGCAGATAGATCAGGTCCGGCTCGGCCGGCAGGCCTTCGATCACCGTATTCAGCGGCGGCGCGCTCTCGGCCTTCCACGGATAGGCGATCAGATAGCCCCGCGCGGCGCCGTCGCCCCCCTCCAGCACGAAACAGCCGCGCGGATAAAGCGCCAGACGGTTCTGGAAGCAGGCGCGATCCTCGAAATGGTCGGGAAACGACAGCCGCGCCACCTCCACCACCGCATCGATGTCCTTCGGCCTCATGGGCCGCCATTGCAGGGTCATCAGTTCACCTTGGCCGGATCGACGGGCGCAGCCGGCAGGGCTGAGACCGGCACCCCGTCGTCCTTCAGCTTCTTGACCTCGGCGGGCGTGGCCTCGCCATAGATTTCGCGCTTCTCGGACCGACCCTCGTGGATGTCGCGCGCCTCGCGGGCGAAGGTGTCGCCGACATAGTCGAAGTTGGCCTCGACATGGGCGCGAACCTCGCGGGCGGCGGCCATCATCATCGTCTGCATCTTGGCGGCGACGTCAGAGGCGGGATCGGCCTTGCGGGCGCCGCTGACGGCCGGGGCCATGATCGCCTTTTCGACCGCGTGCGATCCGCAGAACGGGCATTCCACCAGCCCCCGCGCCGCCTGATCGTCATAGTCGGTCGAGGAGCCAAACCAGGCTTCGAAGGCGTGGGCCTGGTCGCATTTCAAGGCGTAGCGGATCATGGGGCGTCAAACAGCGGGCAGGAAATCGCGATCGTGGGTCAGGCTGGGCACGGCGGCGCGCGCCCTTGCCACGGCCTCCATGTCCAGTTTCGCATGCACGATGCAAGGCTCGTCGTGATCCGCCTTGGCGATGATCTCGCCCCACGGGCCGACGACGGTGGATCGCCCCCAGGTGCGGCGACCGTCCTCGTGCAGTCCGCCCTGCGCCGGCGCCAAAACGAAGGCCCCCGTCTCGATGGCGCGGGCGCGCAACAGGGTTTCCCAATGCGCCTCCCCGGTCGGGGCGGTGAAGGCGGCCGGCACGGCGATCATCGACGCCCCGGCCTTGGCCAGCTGGCGATGCAGATAGGGAAAGCGGATGTCGTAGCAGATGGTCAGACCCAGCCGACCCCAGGGCGTATCCGCAACCGCCGCCCCGTCGCCGGGCCGCACCGTCGCGCTCTCGCGATAGGTCTCGCCATTGGGCAGGTTCACGTCAAAGACATGCAGCTTGTCGTATCGGGCCACGATCCCGCCCGACGCATCGATCAGCAGCGACCGATTGGCGGCGCGGCCGTCTCCCGCCTGACCTGACCGGACGATAGCTGAACCGATCAGCAGCCAGACGCCCAGTTCCGCCGCCAGACGACGCAGGCCCAGCACGGCGACGTCCTCGTCCTCGGTGGTGACCGCCGCCGCTCGCCGGTCGCGGCGTTGCTCCAGGACATTGGTCCCTTCAGGCGTCAGGACGAACTTCGCCCCGCCCGACGCCGCCTCGCGGATCAGGGGCTCGACATGGACCAGCGCCTCGCGCGCCGTCGCCGGCGTGCGCGTCTGAATCAGGGCGATGTCGAGCCCGCTGCTCATGGATCAGGCGGCCAGAAGTCCGTCCAGCTTGCCGTCGCGATCCAGCGCGTGGATGTCGTCGGAACCGCCGACGTGCTGGCCGTCGATGAAGATCTGCGGGAAGGTCATGCGACCGCCCGACTTCTCGACCATCTCGGTCTTCTTGTCGGGATCGTTGGACGCGACGATCTCGGTATAGTCCACGCCCTTCTTCTTCAGCAGCGACATGGCGCTGAAGCAATAAGGACAGCCAGGCTTGGTGTAGATAACGACGTCGGCCAAAATCAGATCTCCAGAAATAAAGGCGCCCTCAAGCAGCGAGCCGCCGCATGGCGAGCGCTAGGGCCTACATAATAAGTTCACGGGCGTTTCGCACCCGCGCGATGACGGCGAGATCCACGGCGCGCGCTCCGGCGTCGATCAGGGCGCGCGCGCAGGCCTCTCCGGTCGCGCCCGTGGTCAACACATCGTCAATCAGAAGGATGCGTCGTCCCCGGATCCGACGCCGGCCCGCCTCGGTCACGGCGAAGGCCTTCTTGACGTTCAGCCGCCGTCCGCGCTGGCTCTTGCCGCCCTGGCTGGTCGTGTGGGTCTTGCGGACCAGGGCGTCGGGCAAATAGTCGCGGCCGGCGTGCCGGGCCAGCGGCCGGGCGATTTCGGCGGCCTGATTGAAGCGCCGCGACAACAGGCGAAACCGATGCAGCGGCACGGGCAGGATCACGTCCGCGCCTTGGACCAGATCGGCGGCGGCGCGTGCGATCCAGCGCGCGAACAGGGGCGCGAACTGTTGCTGGTCCCCGTGCTTGAACCTCAGGATCAGGCCGCGCGACGCTTCGTCATACAGGCATGCCGCGCGCGCCCTCTCGAAGGCGTAGGGCTTGGCGATACAGGCGGCGCAGCGATCCTCGGCGAAGGCGCCGCCGTCAAATTCGAAGGCCGCTCCGCAGCCGTCGCAGACCGGCGCCTCCAGAAATCTGATCCGGCTCCAGGCGTCGGGCGTCAGGCCGGCCGCAGCCGTCGCCTCACGGCTGTCGTGCGCCATCGGCGGCAGGATCAGGTCGGCCAGTCCCCGCCCCGCGCCGCGCAAGTGACGGCCCGCCCCTTCCCAGGCGCGTCGCCAGCCCCCATCCTGTACGTCCATGACCGCCCCCCAATCCCCTTCCGACGGCCCCCCGCGCATCTTCGACGCCGTGCGACGTCAGGCGCGGCTGGCGCGGTCCGCCTCCCGGTTCCCCCAGGCCGACTTCCTGCACGCCCGCGCCGCCGCCAACGCCGCCGAGAGCCTGGAAGCCATACTGCGCGATTTTCCCGTTGCGGACGATCTATCCGCTCATCCAGGCGTGTTCGATGCGGCGGTTCGGTCCAGCGACGCCGCCGGACGCGTCGGTCCCGTCCAGACGCCCGTCTCCCTGGCTCAGCGTGCGGCGCCGGGTGCGGACGCGCTGCCGCTGGCCGACGCCTCGACCGACCTGATCGTCTCCCTTCTGACCCTTCACTGGGCCAACGACCTGCCTGGCGCGTTGGCTCAGATCCGGCGCGCGTTGAAACCGGACGGCCTGTTCATCGGCACGCTGTTCGGCGCGGGCACGCTGAAAGAGCTTCGCGCCGTCCTGACCGAGGTCGAACTGGAGGAGCGCGGCGGCGCCCAGGCGCGGGTTTCGCCCTTCGCTGACGGCTATGACGGGGCGGCCCTGTTGCAGCGCGCCGGGTTCGCCCTGCCGGTGTCGGACGTGGACCGCTTCACCGTCCGCTACACCGATCTCTTCGCCCTGATCCGCGACCTGCGCGCCATGGGCGAGACCAATGTGCTGCACGGACCTGTTCGACCCTTAAGCCGTCGCATCGTCGCGCGCGCCGCCGCCCTCTATGCCGAGCGCTACGGTCTCGACGACGGCCGCATCCCGGCGACGTTCGAGATCATCCATCTGGCCGGCTGGAAGCCCCACGACAGCCAGCAGAAGCCCCTTCCGCGCGGCTCGGCCAAGACGCGGCTGGCCGATGCGCTGGGCGTCAAGGAAATGACAGGCGAAGAGCCGGACTAGCTGATCGCGGCCTGTATGGCGGCGCTCAGCTTGTTCACCGTCGCGGCCAAGCCGCCGTTCTGGCTGTTCGCCAAGGCGCTGATCGAGGTCACGATCGCCAGGAAGATCAGGGCGCAGAGCAGGCCGTATTCAATGGCTGTGGCCCCGCTCTCATTGCGCAGGAACCGGCCGATAAGACGTCGCATGGCCGGCCTCCCTGGTCGGCGGTGGTCAGAGCAGGTCGCGCAACCAGGCGACCAGAGGTTCGTCCGCCGGCGGCATGGGATAGTCCGAAAGCTTGCTCGGCTTCACCCAGGCCAGGCCGTCGTGTTCACGCGCCGTGACCACGCCGTCCCACCGTCGGCACAGATACAATGGCATCAACAGGTGAAACGAATCGTAAGCGTGACTGGCGAAAACGAACGGCGACAGACAGTTTTCGCTGACGTCGATGCCCAGCTCTTCCTTCAGCTCGCGGATCAGCGCCTGTTCAGGCCGCTCTCCGGGCTCGACCTTGCCGCCCGGAAACTCCCACAGGCCGGCCAGCTTCTTGCCCTCGGGACGTTTGGCGATCAGGACACGTCCATCCACGTCGATCAGGGCGACGGCGACAACCAGGACGGTGGGAAGCGCCGTGTCGGTCACGAGCGATAGTCGCCGTTGATCTCGATGTAGCCCTTGGTCAGATCGCAGGTCCACACGGTCGCCGACGCCCGGCCCGAACCCACGTCGACGGTGATGTCGATCTCCGGGTTCTTCATATAGGCGGTCATCTTGGCCTCATCGTAGGTCGGGGACGGGGCGCCGTCGATGGCGGCCTGGTGCGGGCCGAACTTGATGGCCAGGCGGTCGCGATCGACCGGTTCCTCGGTCTTGCCCACCGCCATGACGACCCGGCCCCAGTTGGCGTCCTGACCGGCGATGGCGGTCTTGACCAGGGGGCTGTCGGCGATGGACTTGGCCAGCTTGCGGGCTGAGGCGGGGCTGGCGGCGCCGTCCACCGTCACCTTGACGAACTTGGTCGCGCCCTCGCCATCGCGCACCAGCTGGTGCGCCAGGTCCAGCATCACCTTGTCCAAGGCGGCCGAGAAGCTCTTCAGCCGGCGATCGCCGACCCGCCCGATGCGCGGCGCGCCCGAGGTTCCGGTGGCGAACAGCAGGGCCGTGTCGTTGGTCGAGGTGTCGCCGTCCACCGTCACGCTGTTGAAGGTGGTGCGCACGTGCAGGCCCAGCAGCGCCTGCAGCACGTTCGGATGGATGTCCGCATCAGTGACGATGAAGGCTAGCATGGTCGCCATGTCCGGCGCGATCATGCCCGATCCCTTGGCGATGCCGGCGATCCGGACCTTGTAGCCTTCGATCTCGGCCTCGGCGTAGGAGCCCTTGGGGAAGGTGTCGGTGGTCATGATGCCGCGACCGGCCCGGGCCCAGGCGTCCGCCTCCAGCCCGTTCTCGATCTCTGGCAGTTTGGCGACGATCTTCTTGTCGTCCAGCACCACCCCGATCACCCCTGTCGAGGCCAGCATGACGTCGCGCTGGCGACAGCCAAACCGTTTGGCGACCTCCGAGGCCGTGCGCCGCGCGGCGTCCGCGCCGGCCTTGCCGGTGAAGGCGTTGGCGCATCCGGCGTTGATCACCAGGGCGCGCACATCCTTGCCGCCCTCGGCCCCGGCCAGATGCTTCTTGCACCAGTCCACGGGCGCCGAGCCGATCTTGTGGCGGGTGAAGACCCCGGCGCAGCTGGTCCCCCGCGCGAACCGGAACACCACCAGATCGTCGCGCTCATGCTTGTAGAAGCCGGCGCGCGCGGTCGCGATCTCGACCCCGCCGATCGGCGGAATGGTCGGGAACGGCACGGCCAGGGGCGAGATGGCCAGACCCGGCTTGCCGGCGGCCGGCGCAGGCGCGGCGGCCGGGGCCGCATCCGATCCCGGCGTGCGGGTGGCGCGCTTCAGGGCCGTGGCGAACGGGTCCAGCGCCTTTTCGAACGCATGCTCGATCTTCTGGCCGGTCGTGGAGGGAGGCTTGGTCATGTCAGGCGCCCGGAGGAACGGAAGGAGCAGGCGATGCGGGCGGCGTCTGGGCGGGCAGGCGGACATCGACCTTGGCCTTGCCGCGCAATTGTTCCAGCAACTGCCGCACACCCTCATAGGTCAGATAGCGCACGATCTGCGGTCGGGCCTGTTCCAGCGTCGGCGGATTTTCCTTGCGCCGGTCCTCGACCCTCAGAACGGCCCATCCTGCGGGAGTCTGGCCGCCCTCGGTCTGGAACGGCCCCACGGTCGATCCGGCCGGCTTGTCACGCAGGGCGTCGGCATAGGCCTGGGGCATTACGTCCAGCGTCGAATAGCCCAGATCGCCGCCGGAAAACCGCGTCGCCTCGTCGATCGACCGCTCCGCCGCCACCGCTTCGAAGCCGGCGCCCTGGCCCAGAATGCCGATTACGGCGTCCGCCTCGGGCTTGGTGCGCGACAGGATCAGCCGCACGCGGATCTCTTCCGAGGTCTTCGCCAGCCGCAGCTGCTCATTATACAGGGTCTGCACCGCCTGGTCCGAGACGGCCTTGTTGACCACGCTCTCGACCAGCATGTCGCCCAGGATGCGTTCGCGCGTCGCTTCCAGACGCCGCTGCGCCAGGGGCGAGGAGTCCAGCCGCCGCCGCTGCGCCTCTCCGGCCAGCAGCTTTTGGTCGATCACCTCGTCCAGCACCCGGCGGAAGAGATCCGACGTCGTGTCCAGCGCCTCATCCTCGCCAATCAAACCTTGCGCCACCGCCTCGCGCTTCACGTCCGAGGCCCAGATGGTCTCGTCCTGGACCGTGGCAACGGCCTGGTCCCCCTGTTCGGGCGGCCGGTTGTCGCCGCCGCGCGAACAGGCGGCGGTCGAAAGCGCCGCCGTCAGCACCGCCGCTGTCAGAAGATGTGAAGATCGCCGGAATGGGGTCAAGGGGGCGCTCCGTCGAAGGCGGCCGAAAGCCCCTCGCGTTGACAGGGGTTAGGCCGGTGCTTAAGTCCCGCCTGCGCCCAAGTCGAGGGGTTTTGATCGTCTGCGCGGCCCTTCGCGCGCGCCTGATGCGGCGCTCCGGGGCTGCGGTCGGTCAGGGCCTCTGTCACGGCGTCCGTATCGCCGCCCCTCACGGGATTTCAGAGCCGCTCAGCTCGCAGACGCTCGACCGCTTACCGGATCCAATATGCTCGGCTTCGCCAAGAAACTTTTCGGCTCTTCCAACGACCGCAAGGTCAAGGCCTTCCAGGACCACGCCCAGCGCATCAATGCGCTGGAGCCCAAGTTCGCCGCCCTGTCCGATGACGAACTGCGGATGATGACCGACGCCTTCCGCGATCGGCTGGCGAACGGCGAGACCCTGGACAAGATCCTGCCCGAAGCTTTCGCCGTCGTGCGCGAAGCCTCCAAGCGCGTGCTGGGCCAGCGTCAGTATGACGTCCAGCTGGCCGGCGGCATGATCCTGCATGAAGGCGGCATCGCCGAGATGCGGACCGGCGAAGGCAAGACCCTGGTCGCCGTGGCGCCGGTCTATCTGAACGCCCTGCCCGGCAAGGGCGTGCACGTCATCACCGTCAACGACTACCTGGCCCGCCGCGACGCCGAGACGATGGGCAAGGTCTATCGCTTCCTGGGTCTTGAGGTCGGCGTCATCGTCAACGGCCTCAGCCAGGGTCAGCGCCAGCAGGCCTACAACGCCGACGTCACCTACGGCACCAACAACGAATTCGGCTTCGACTATCTGCGCGACAACCTGGTCTATGATCGGCGCGAGATGGTGCAGCGTCCGCACAACTTCGCCATCGTCGACGAGGTCGACTCCATCCTGATCGACGAGGCGCGCACGCCTCTGATCATCTCCGGCCCGACCGAGGACCGTTCGGATCTCTATAAAATCCTCGACGGCCTGATCAAGGAGCTGATCAAGGACAAGGAGACCTTCGAGCTCGACGAGAAGCAGAAGCAGGTCCTGCTGACCGAGCTGGGCTCCGAGCGGATGGAAGAGGCCCTGGAGGCCGGCGGTCACTTCGCGGCCGACACCACCGGCCTTTACGACGCCGCCAACATCAGCCTGGTTCACCACGCCAACCAGGCCCTGCGCGCCAACACCCTGTATCAGCGCGACAAGGACTATATCATCAAGGGCGGCGAGATCGTCCTGATCGACGAATTCACCGGCCGCATGATGACCGGCCGCCGCCTGTCCGAAGGCCTCCACCAGGCCATTGAGGCCAAGGAAGACGTCAAGATCCAGCCCGAAAACCAGACCCTGGCCTCGGTGACGATCCAGAACTACTTCCGCCTGTACGAAAAGCTGTCGGGCATGACCGGCACGGCCGCGACCGAGGCCCAGGAATTCGGCGACATCTACAAGATGGACGTGCTGGAGGTGCCGACCAACCGCCCGATCCAGCGCAAGGACTATGACGACGAGGTCTATCGGACCCACGCCGAGAAGAACCAGGCCATCGCGCGCCAGATCGCCGAATGCCACCTCGCCGGTCAACCGATCCTGGTCGGCACCGTGTCGATCGAGCGTTCTGAACAGCTGTCGGATCTGCTGAGCCGCTTCGAATACAAGGTCGAGACCTCGCGCGCGCTGAAGCCGGAATATGCGGGCAAGGCCAAGGAAGCCGAGAAGATCGGCGACGCCGCCTATGACATCACCTACGAGACCAAGCTGCGCGGCATTCCGCACAGCGTCCTGAACGCGCGCCAGCACGAGCAAGAAGCCTACATCGTCGCCGACGCCGGCCTGCCGGGCGTGGTGACCATCGCCACCAACATGGCCGGCCGCGGCACCGACATTCAGCTCGGGGGCAACCTCGAGATGAAGATGCAGAAGTGGCTGCTGGAACAGCGCAACATGGCCGTCGAGGTCACCCCGGAAATGGAAGCGGCCAAGGAGGCCGAGTTCAAGGCCGAGATCGCCGTCCAGAAGAAGATCGCGCTGGAGGCGGGCGGACTGTTCGTTCTGGGCACAGAGCGTCACGAGAGCCGCCGCATCGACAACCAGCTGCGCGGCCGTACCGGCCGTCAGGGCGACCCCGGCACCTCGAAATTCTATCTGTCGTGCGAGGACGACCTGCTGCGCATCTTCGCCGGCGACCGCCTCGATTCGATCATGAAGACCTTCGGCGTGGCGGAGGGCGAGGCCATCACCCACCCCTGGCTGAACCGCGCCATCGAGACGGCCCAGAAGCGCGTCGAGACCCGCAACTACGACATCCGCAAGAACCTGCTGAAATACGACGACGTCGTGAACGACCAGCGCAAGGCCGTGTTCGAGCAGCGTCAGGAGTTCATGGACTCCGAGGATCTGTCCGAACTGGTCGGCGACTTCCGCCGCGACGTCGTGTCCGATCTGGTCGAACGCTACATGCCGCCCAAGGCCTATGCCGAGCAGTGGGACATCGACGGCCTGGACGAAAAGGTCCGCTCGACCCTGGGCTTGGAGCTGCCGCTGCACGACTGGGCCGCAGAGGAAGGCGTGTCGAACGAAGAGATCGAGGAGCGGCTGCTGGCCGCCGCCGACGCCCGCGCCGCCGAACGCCTGGAACAGATCGGCGCCGACCAGACGCGCGGTCTGGAAAAGCAGTTTATGCTGCAGATGATCGACATGCAGTGGCGCGAGCACCTGGTCCATCTGGACCACCTGCGCGGCGTCATCGGCCTGCGCGGCTATGGCCAGCGCGACCCACTGAACGAATACAAGACCGAAGCCTTCTCGCTGTTCGAGAACCTCCTCTACGACCTGCGCCACAACGTGACCCGCTGGCTGATGACGGTCGAGTTCCGCTTCCAGGCGCCGCCCGAACTGCCCGAGTTCCAGGAAATCCACCTGAACCCCGGCACCGGCGAGAACGAGATGGCCAATCCGTCGGCCCAGAACCCCGAAGGCACGCTGATCGGCGACGACCGCTCCAAACTGCCGATCGAGGCCCTGCCGCCCGGCTGGGAAATGACCGGCCGCAACTCCCCCTGCCCCTGCGGCTCGGGGCGCAAGTTCAAACACTGCCACGGGGCGCTCGTTTAAGAGGCGCGCTACGCGCGGCGGCTCGCTGCTTGAGCGCTGGGTGAGATGTCCTAAAGAAGAGGGATGACCTACAAGTCCCTCTTCTCCCACGCCCTGTCAGCGGCGCCCGGTCGGCTGCATTTCGCCGCGCACAGCCATCACCTATGGCCCGACGCCAGTTTCGAGGCGCAGCAGCAGACCTGGCTCGACGCCAATCTTCATGCCGATCACAAGTGGGACCTCGTCTTCGGTCAGGTGATCCCCGAGGCCCAGGCTCATGTTGCGGCCGAGTTGGGCCTGCCCTCGCCCGACAGCATCGTCTTTTCGTCCAACACCCACGACTTCTTGCTGCGTCTGTTTTCGGGCGTGGAGACCAAGCCGGTCCGTATTCTTGCGACCGACGGCGAGTTCCACTCCTTTCGTCGTCAGGCCGAACGGTGGGAAGAGGTCGGGGCGGCGGTGGTCACGCGCGTTCCGCTGGCGCCCTTCGACACCTTCTCCGATCGCTTCGTCGCCGAGGCGTCCAAGGGCGGTTACGACTGGATCGTGGTCAGCCAAGTCTTCTTCCGCACCGGGGGCCTGTTCGAACGGGTCGAGGAGCTCGCCGCCCTGGCGAGACCCGAAGGGCCTTGGGTGCTGATCGACGGTTATCACGGCTTCATGGCGACCCCGACCAACCTGTCGGCGGTGGCGGACCGGGTCTTCTATGTCTCTGGCGGCTATAAATACGCCATGTCGGGCGAGGGCGTCTGCTTCCTGCATGCCCCGCCCGGCTTCTGCCCGCGTCCTGTCGTCACCGGCTGGTTCGCGGAGTTCGGGGACCTGTCGGGTCCGCCCGGCGGCGTTCAGTATCGCAGCGACGGCGGTCGTTTCTGGGGCGCCACCTTCGACTGCACTCCGCTGTATCGCTTCAACGCCGTGCGCCGACTGCTGGATCAGCAGGGGCTCGACACCGCCGGCATCGCCGCCCATGCGCGCGATCTGGCGAGCAAGTTTCAGCAGGCCGTTCAGGCCGGACAGGCCGGAGTGCTGTCGCAGGCCGAAATCCTCAATCCGGTCGAAGGCGCCGCGCCGCGCGCCCGTTTCCTCGCCTTGCGTCATCCCGACGCCCAGGCCTGGTGCGCCGGTCTGCGGACGGCCAACATCGTCACCGACGTGCGCGACGATGTGATCCGTTTCGGCTTCGGCCTGTATCAGGACGCCGAGGACGTCGATCGTCTGATCGCGGCCTGCCGAACGCTTTGATCAATAGAAGGTCGCGTCGTCCTGCTTGCTGGGCGCCGGGGCCGTGCGCGGCGGCGTCGTCGGACGGTTTGATGCGGGCGGGGTCGCCGGGCGGGCTTGAGGCGAGGGCGGCGCCGGCGTCGTCCCCGCAGCCGGCGCATCGACTGGCGGAATAGCCGGCAAATCCGGATAGGGCATGGCCGAGGGGCGAGCGTCCTGCGCCGGCGCCGCTTCTTCGGGCGCGATTGGTCCCGCGTCGGGCTGGCCCAACCGGTCGGGCGCGCCGACATCGTCGCGGATGAAGGCCCAGGCCTGCCGGTCCGAGCAGCCGCAGGCCTTCAGAAAGCCTTGCTTGTCACGCCACAGGATCAGCGGATAGCTGATGTCGACGCCGGACTCCTTGAGCAGCTGGCTCAGCCGTTCGTTGAAGCGACGGCCGGCCTCCACCACGGCGGTGCGCGCCAGATTACCGTCCGCCTGCGGCACGCCGGCGGCGGTCCAGCTGTTCGCCGGCGTCGCCATCCAGCGTTGATAAAGCGGCCAGTCACGCGTCAGCCACAGTTC
Source organism: Brevundimonas vesicularis (assembly GCF_014204545.1). GTDB lineage: Bacteria > Pseudomonadota > Alphaproteobacteria > Caulobacterales > Caulobacteraceae > Brevundimonas > Brevundimonas vesicularis_B. The sequence goes on along the minus strand of NZ_JACHLJ010000003.1, from coordinate 398,567 downwards.
GGCGACCGTCGCCCGCTCCGCCGCCGTCGATTGCGCTGCGCCCTCCAGATCTGGGCGAGCGAACAGGATGTAGCGCGTCTCGATCCCCGCCGCCTTCAGCTTGGGCGCTTCGTCGCGTGCGTAACGCAGGGCCGAGGCGCTGTCGCGATAGGTGACGATATACAGGGCCTGCCCCCCGCTGCCGTCCGACACCCAGGACGCCTCGTCCAGCAGTTGCTGCACTTCGGCCTGATTGCGGCTGATCGTGACCGGCTGGAACCGCGAATAGAAGTTCCAATAGGCCCAGTATCCGGCGCCGGCGAGCAGCAGGCCGACCACGGCCGACACGATCGAACCCATCAAAAAGCGACGCATGTAATCGGGTGCTCCAGCTTCACCGTTGACCCTTCCTAACGCATAGCATCGGAATCCGTTGTCGCCCGCATTCGCCGACGTCTTCGTCGGCGCCAACCAGAGGCGCCAAAATGTCGCGAAAGATTCCGCCCGATGCGCTCTTGAACGGCGCAGGCGGCTTCCCATTTTCGATTTCGACGCTGCGGGACACTCCCCCTCCGAACCGCAGCGAAGCGAAGCCGGCGCCCCCCCCTCCCCTCCAGGCGCCGCTCGCGCAGGCCGCCGGACTCCCCCAGTCCGGCGGCTTTCTGCTTTGTGGCGCTGCACAATAATTCCAACCTGATCACTGATCATTACAATGAACGGTCGCCAGGGGCTTCCCGAGCGACCGGACCTGGCCTAGTCAGCGGGGGTGGCGCCCCGTCGCGCCGCATCCCTTGCGGCCCTGCCGCGTCGTTCGAGACTGCTCGTCCATGACCGCCCACGATCTGCGCCAACCCGTTCAGCCGATCACCAAGGCCGCGCTGGAGGCGGCCTTCGCCAAGATCGTGGGGACCGGGCCCGGCGCAGTCGAACAGACTTATCTGACCCAGGCGCACGAAGACTATTCCGCCGATGAGACGCCAGAGCTGAGCGGCGAGGATCTGGCCGCCCTGCTCGCCGCCTCCTGGACCGCCGCCAAGGCCTATCCGACCGACGCAACCGCCCCCGCCATCACCGTCGGCCCGCTGCACGGCGCGTCTGACAAGGTGCTGGATTACGATCTGGTGCGCATCGTCCAGTCCGACGCCCCCTTCCTGGTCGACAGCGTCATGGGCGCCCTGGCCGACGCCGGCGTGTCCGTGCGCGCTCTGTTTCACCCGGTGGTCGAGCTGGACGGCCGTCGTCTGTCGATCATCATGCTGGTCATCGACAGCGTGCCGCAGGAGCGTCGCGACGCCTTGGGCGAAGGCCTGGCCCAGAGCCTGTCGGACGTTCACGCGGCCGTCGCCGATCACGACGCCATGACGTCCCTGATGCGCCAGGCCGTACAGCGTCTGGAAGAGACCCCGCCCTCGGTCGATCCCGCCGTCCTGGCCGAGAACATCGCCTTCCTGAAATGGCTGAAGAGCGACCATTTCGTCTTCCTGGGCGCGCGCGACTACGACTATCCGCTGAACGCCGACGGCGACTATGAGGCCGAGGCGCCGCTGGGCCTGTCCACCGACGGCCTGGGCATTCTGGCCGATCCCGAGCGCACCGTGCTACGTCGCGCCTCGGAACCCGCCGTCCTGACGCGACAGATGCGCCGCCAGCTGGATCTCAGCGAACCGGTGACGGTGGCCAAGGCCAACGCCCGCTCGCGCGTCCACCGCCGCGCCTATATGGATTATGTCGGGGTCAAGCGTTACGGCCCGGACGGCAAGGCGATCGGCGAGACCCGTTTTGTCGGCCTGTTCACGTCGGAAGCCTACGACCATCTGGCGACCGAGGTGCCGCTGCTGCGTCGCAAGGTGGCCAACGCCCTGGCCCGCGCCGACAAGGCGCCCGGCAGCCACAATGAGAAACGCCTCAAGAACATCCTTGAGAATTATCCGCGCGACGAGCTGTTCCAGGTCAGCGAGGACGAGCTGCTGTCCATCGCCCTGGGCATCCTTCACCTCTACGACCGGCCGCGCATCCGTCTGTTCTCGCGCCAGGATCCGTTCGACCGCTTCGTCTCGGTCCTGTGCTTCATCCCGCGCGAGAAGTTCGATTCCGCCGTGCGCGAACGCATCGGCCAGATCATCGCCCGCGCCTGGGGCGGCCGCATTTCGGCCTGGTATCCGGAGCTGTCCGACGCGCCCCTGGTGCGCATCCACTACATCATCGGCGTCGAGCCCGGCGCCCACCCGATCCCGGACGCCGCCCAGCTGGAAGCCGACGTCGCCGAGGCCGGTCGCGGCTGGGTCGACCGTTTCGAAGCCGCCCTGCGCCGCTCGGGCGTCGAGGAAGTCGCCGTCGGGCCGCTAAGCGCCCAATGGGCCCGCGCCTTCGGCGCCGCCTATCGCGATCGCTATGACGCCGACGAGGCCGCGACCGACCTGCAATACGTGAACCGGTTGAACGAGACGGGTCTGCCTGGCGAGGGCAAGGCCGTCGCCGTGCGCGCCTTCCGCACGCCGGACGACAGCCGCCTGCAGTTCCGCTTCAAGCTTTACCGCCGCGGCCCCGCCGTTCCCCTGTCCGACGTCCTGCCGATCCTGGCCGATATGGGTCTGAAGACGCTGGAGGAATACGGCTATCCGATCCGCCCGATGGGCGAGGAGGAGATCCACGTCCACGAGTTCCTGATGGAGGATCCGCGCGGCGAGGCGCTGGTCTTTGACGACGTGAAGGGCCCGTTCGAGGACGCTTTCGCCGCCGTCTGGACCGGCCGCAATGAAAGCGACGGCTTCAACCGCCTGGTGATCGAACTGGGCGTGGAATGGCGCGACGCCGCCCTGATCCGCACCCTGGCCCACTATCGCCAGCAGACAGGTCTCGACCCCTCCCAGACGGTGCAGGAAGAGGCCCTGCGCGAATACCCCGACGTGGCGCGCGCCCTGCTGTCGCTGTTCAAGGCCAAGTTCGCGCCTCACTCCGACGTTTCTTTGGGCGGCTCGGCCGACGACCGCGCGCCGGCCGTCGCCGAGCTGGACGCCAAGATCGTCACCCTGCTGCAGGACGTGAAGAGCCTGGATCACGACCGGGCCCTGCGCCGCATCGCCGCCCTGATCGGCGCGATCAAGCGCACCAACTATTTCCAGCTGGACGCCGACGGTCAGCCCAAGCCGCACATCTCGATCAAGATCGCGTCGCGCGAGCTGGACGATCTGCCGCTGCCCAAACCCTATCGCGAGATCTTCGTATGGGCGCCGCACGTCGAGGGCGTGCACCTGCGCTTTGGTCCCGTCGCGCGCGGCGGCCTGCGCTGGTCGGACCGTCGCGACGATTTCCGCACCGAGGTGTTGGGCCTGGTCAAGGCGCAGCAGGTCAAGAACGCGGTCATCGTGCCGGTCGGCTCCAAGGGCGGCTTCTATCCCAAGCAGCTGCCCCGCACGACGGACCGCGAGGCCATTCAGGGCGAAGCCATCCGCGCCTATCGCACCTTCCTGTCCGGCCTTCTGGACATCACCGACAATATCGCCGCCGACGGTTCGGTGACCCATCCGGCCAATGTCATCGCCTGGGAAGGCGACGACCCCTATCTGGTCGTGGCCGCCGACAAGGGCACGGCGACCTTCTCCGACATCGCCAACGGCGTCTCGGCCGCCTACGGCTTCTGGCTGGGCGACGCCTTCGCCTCGGGCGGCTCCATCGGCTATGACCACAAGGCCATGGGCATCACCGCGCGCGGCGCCTGGGAGGCGGTCAAGCGCCACTTCCGCGAAATGGGCAAGGACATCCAGACCCAGCCCTTCACCATGGTCGGCGTCGGCGACATGTCCGGCGACGTCTTCGGCAACGGCGTCCTTCTGTCCAAGGCGACGCGCCTGGTCGCCGCCTTCGATCACCGCGATATCTTCATTGATCCGAACCCGGATCATGTGACCAGCTGGACCGAACGCAGGCGTCTGTTCGACCTGCCGCGCTCGTCCTGGCAGGACTATGACAAGGCCCTGATCTCGGAGGGCGGCGGCGTCTTCTCGCGCTCGGCCAAGTCGATCCAGCTGACGCCGCAGATCAAGGCGGCCCTGGACATCGCCGAGGACGAGCTGGACCCGGTCAGCCTGATACGCGCCATCCTGAAAGCGCCGGTCGAACTGCTCTATCTGGGCGGCATCGGCACCTATGTGAAATCGGCGGCCGAAACCGACGCCCAGGTCGGGGACAAGGGCACCGACGCCTTGCGAATCAACGCCGACGAACTGCGGGTCAAGGTGGTGGGCGAGGGCGCAAACCTCGGCTTCACTCAGGCGGGACGCATCGCCTTCGGCCAGGCCGGCGGCCGGATCAATACCGACGCCATCGACAACTCCGCCGGGGTCGACACTTCCGATCACGAGGTCAACATCAAGATCCTGGTCGGCTCGGCCGTGACCAACGGCGTCCTGCCGGCCGAGGAGCGCACGCCGCTTCTGGCCTCCATGACCGACGAGGTCGGCCTCAAGGTGCTGGCCCACAACTACGACCAGACCCTGGCCCTGACCCTGCAACAGGCCGAAGGCGTCGGCGCCCTGGACGCCCAGCAGCGGTTCATGCAGACCCTCTCGGCGCGCGGAAAGCTGGACCGCAAGGTCGAGGGCCTGCCCAACGACGCCCGCGTCAAGGAGCTGATGACGGCGGGCATCCCGCTGGCCCGGCCGGAGCTGGCCGTCCTGATGGCCTACGCCAAGCTGGAGCTGTCGGACGATATCGTCGCCTCGCAGGCGCCCGAGGATCCCTTCTTCGAACAGATCCTGGTCCGCTACTTCCCCGAGGCCCTGGCTCGGTTCGAACCGGAGATGAAGAGCCACCGTCTGCGGCGCGAGATCATCGCCACCGTCATGGCCAACGAAGTCGTGAACATGTGCGGCCCGACCTTCCCCGACCGCCTGCGAGGCTCGGCGGAATGCGACACCACCGCCCTGATCATCGCCTTCGAGGCCGCGCGCCGCGTCTTCCGTCTGGACGAGGCCTGGGACGCCGTTTCGGCCCTGGACCTTAAGATCTCGGCCGAGGCCCAGATCGCCCTTTATCAAGAGATCGCCGTCGTCCTGCGTCGTCAGACCTTCTGGCTGGCCCGCCGCGCCAAGGGCGGTCTGTCGGTCCAGGCCCTGATCGATCGCTATCGTCCGATCGCCGACGCCTTGCAGGCCGAGGGCGCGCCGGTCCTGTCGCGCTTCGAACAGGGGCGTCTGGATGCGCGCGTCAAACGCTTCGCCAACCACGGCGCGCCAGAGGATCTGACCCGCAGCATCGCCATCATGCGCCCCCTCGTCGCCGCCTCCGACATTGGGGACTTGGCGCAGGAGGCGAACTGGCCAGTCGCGGCCATGGCGCGCCTGTATCACCAGGTCGGCGCCGCCTTCGACTTCGACCGTCTGCGGGCCGCCGCCGGCTCTATTCCGTCTGCGGATCATTTCGATCGTCTCGCCGTCCGTCGTCTGATCGAGGATCTGATGAACGAGCAGGCGGCCCTGACCCGCGCCGTCGCCCGCGCCTCCGATCCGTCGGTCGGCGTCAGCGAGGACGCGGCTGAGGCCGCCGTGGACGCCTGGATCGGCTCCAAACAGGCGACGGTCGAGGGCGTGCGCGCTTCGGTGGACGAGATCGAACAGTCTGGCTCGGGCTGGACCTTCGCCAAACTGACCATCGCCAACGCCACGATCCGCGATCTGGCGACGGCGGCGGTGAATGGCTGAGCAGCGGGTCTTCGCTTGACGAAGCCGTCGTCTCACGGCCTCTTCAGCCGCTGATCAGGCTGGGGAGGCCGCAATGCCGAGAAAGTTCCTCGTCGTCGTCGACGACAGTCCGGAGTTCGAGGCCGCCCTGCGGTTCGCCTCGCGCCGGGCGAAATCGACGGGCGGGCGCGTGGTCATGCTGCGCGTCCTGCGGACCGACAGCGACGCCCACTGGTCGGGCGTGCGCGAGGAAATCGAACGCCAGCAGCGCCAGGAGGCGGAAATCCTGCTGAACCGCCTGGGCGAGGAGGCGCAGACCCGCTCTGGCGCCGCGCCGGTCTTCCTGATCGAAAAGGGCGAGGCCCAGGCCGCGATCAAGAAGGTCGTCGCCGCCGATCCTGAGATCAAGATCCTCGTCCTGGCCGCCGGAACCAGCTCGCGCGGCCCCGGCCCGCTGGTCTCGGCCATCATCAAACAGGGCGCGCAGATCGGCGGCCGCAAACTGCCCGTCACCATCGTCCCCGGCGAACTGACCGAAGACGAGATCGAAGACCTGGCCTAGCCGGGCAGGGGGCCTAACCCCTCGGGACCAGCCGCCACATCCGCAACGGATGGCGCACCGTCCCGGCCTCGGCCCCCGCGCGGTCACCGCGCCCCATATAAAGGTCGGCGCGCACCGGTCCGCGAATGGCCGATCCCGTGTCCAGCGCCATGGCCAGACCGCGATAGCTAGCCGTGGCGCCGCGCAGATTGCCGCCGTCGGCCTCCAGCCAGACCAGTTCGCCATAGCGCCAGTGGGCCGGGTCGACCGCGATCGCCCGCCGCTCGGTCAGGGGCACGCCCGCCGCCCCCGCCGGATGGCCGTCATCGTCGGGGTCCAGCCGGAAGAAGATGTAGCGTGGGTTCAGCGCCATCACCGCCTGCGCCTCATAACCCCTATGGCTGGCCAGCCAGTCCCGGATCGCATCGCCGGACGTGCCGTTCTGGGGCAGCAGCCCCTGCTGCGCCATCGGTCGGGCGATGCCCACGAACGGCTTTCCGTTGTCGGCGGCATAGGCGGCGCGGCCCCGCGTGCCGTCCTCGAACGTCAGATAACCCGACCCCTGGATCTGCAGAAAGAACAGGTCCTCGGCCCGCATCCAGGCCAGGGCCTGCTCCGGCCGCGCGGCGGATTCGATATAGGCCCGGTCGCCGGCGGCGCGTGGATTGGCGGGCTTGGGCAGGACGGGGGCCGAGAACTCGGCGTCCGGCCGTCGCCGCGCCGGATATTCGGGCGCAAAGTAGGAGGTCAGCAGGCCCGGTCGCCCGTCCGGCGTCCGAGCCGGGATCGCGCTGAAGCTGGCCTCGAAAAAGGCGCGCGCCTGCGACGGCGTGATCGTCATTGTCGTCGCCATGGCCTTGGCGCGTCCGCAGACCCGGCGGGCGGCCTCGTCAAGCGCCGCGCCGCACCCGTCCACATAGGCCCGGAAGGCGGCCAGATGGTCCTCCTGGCTCCAGCCCGGCAGCACGGCGGGGCTCAGGGCGTCGGACGGCGCGGGAGGCGGGGTCGGATTGGGCGAGGGCGTATAGGGAACCGGCCCCGTCTGCGGCCCTGTCGTCCCCGTCGGCGTCATCGGCCCGGTCGAACAGGCGGCGGCAGCCAGGGCGGCCGTCAGCGTCGCCAGTCCGCCCGACCAGCCGCGAACCGCCATCAGGCGTTGGCCGGCTCGACGCGCGCCAGGACCCAGTTCGGGTCCGTCGCGCCCAGGGTGCGTTCGAAGGTCCAGTGTTCGGCCGTGCGGCGTTCCTCGACCAGCGGCTCGCCCGTCGTCGCGTCCGCCGTTTCGCCAGAAGCCTTGGTCACCCGACTGCGCAGTTCGGCCAGGAAACGCACCTTGGCCACGGCCTTGTCGCCTTCGGCGACCGCGCCCTCCAGATCGGCCCGGGGCGGATACAGGAACTCGACCGTCTCGGTCTCGCCACGCGTCTCGCGCGCTGCGATTCCGGTCTCGAACGAGGCGAAGACATTGGGCTTCAGCAACGGCTTCAGCGCGGCCCGGTCGCCGGCGGCGTAGCCGCGAACGATGGTCTCATAGGCCTGACGCGCCCCGTCCAGGAAACGGGCCGGATCGAAGGCCGGATCGCGCGCCTTCAGGCTGGCGATGGAGGCCAGGGTCGCCGGGTCGATCGCCGGGATTTTGGGCGTCTCGGCCTGGGTCGGGCCGGGCGGCGCGATCTTGGCGTCTTCCTGCGGCTGACGGCCCACACGCTTGCCCAGCACATTGTAGAGCTGGAACAGCACGAAGGCTGCGATGAAGGCGAAGACGACGACCTGGAACTGAACCGGCATGTTCAAGGGGAGATTCCTGTAGCGAACGACGGGCGCGCCAAACACTTAGTCTGGCGTGATTACGGGCTCATATAGGGCGAGGCAAGGCGAAGCGCGCCCCCAATCGCGCGCGCGACGTTGCGGCCAAGCGTCCCGGCATGGTAGTCGGCGCGCCTCATTCCGGCCTCATCGGCCCCAAACTGCGCCAAAGACCGTTTCATGACCGACGCCGCTCCTCCCGCCGAACAGCCCCAGCAAGGCGACGCCCAACAGGGTCAGCCCGCTGGTCCCGGCTTCCGCATCCTGGCGCAATACGTTCGCGACTTCTCGTTCGAGAACCCGCGCGCCCCGGAATCCCTGCGCATCGACGGCAAGCCCTCGATCGACCTCGGCGTCGAAATGGCCGCCCAGGGCCGCCCCGACGGCCTGTTCGAACTGGACCTGAAGCTGTCGATCAAGGCGACGCACGAGAACCAGCCCGTCTTCCACGTCGAACTGGTTTACGGCGGCCTGTTCCAGCTGGCCAATGTCCAGGAGCAGGACATCGAGCCACTGCTGCTGATCGAATGCCCGCGCTACCTGTTCCCGTTTGCGCGCGAGATCATCTCGGGCGCCACGGCCGACGGCGGCTTCTACCCCCCGTTCCAGCTGGACCCCATCGACTTCGCCGCCATCTACATCGCGCGCCAGCAGCAGATCGCCCAGCAGCCGGTCGAAACCGGCCAGGCCTAAGCGCGCGACATGGTCGCCGCCGCGCGGCCTTCGCCTGATCCATCGAAAGCCGCGGGCGAGGATGTCGTCCGCGGCATTCTTCTGCGCATCGCCGCCGCCGGCTGTTTTTCGATCATGACGGCGACGTTGAAGGTGGCGTCGCAGGATGGCGTCGCGGCGCTGGAAATGCTGTTCTACCGCGCCTTCTTCGGCCTGCCGGTGGTGCTGGCCTGGGTGCTGACCCAGCCGGGCGGCCTCTCGGCCCTGTCGACGCGCCGCCCCCTGGCTCATCTGGGACGCAGCGCCCTGGGCGTCGCGGCCATCCTGTGCCTGTTCCAGACGCTGACGCTGCTGCCTCTCGCCGACGCGACGACCCTCAGCTTCACCGCTCCGATCTTCGCCACCATCCTGTCCTTCTTCGTGCTGAAGGAGGCGGTCGGCCCGCGCCGCTGGGCCGCCGTCGCTGTCGGCTTCATCGGCGTGATCGTCGTCATGCGGCCGGGCGTCGGCCATTCGGTGCCGCTGGCGGGCGTGGCCTTCGCCTTGATCGGGGCGGTGCTGACGGCCGGCGTCACCATCACCCTGCGCCAGCTGCGCGACACCGAACACGTCGCCGCCATCGTCTTCTGGTTCTTCGCCGCCTGTTCGGTCGTGGGGGCGATCCTGCTCCCCTTCGTCGGCCATTGGCACGCGCTCGGCACCTTCGGCCTGCTGATCGGATCGGGCATCGCCGGCGGCCTGGCCCAGCTGTTCATGACCGCCTCGCTGCAAAAGGCCCCGGTCGCCGTGGTCGCGCCCTTCGACTATCTCCAGATCGTCGGCGCCATCGTCTTCGGCTGGTGGCTGATGGCCGCGACGCCCACTCTCACCACCCTGGCCGGCGCCGCCCTGATCGCCTCCAGCGGCCTCTACACCGCCTGGCGCGAACACATCCGCCGAAAGGCCAGCCTCATCCAGCCGACCGCGCCGCTGGTTTAGGGCGTCAGCGCCCCGTCGATCCGAAACCGCCGGTCCCGCGTGCGGTCTCGTCCAGCGTCTCGACCTCAACCCAGTCCGCCCGCTCATGTCGGGCGATCACCAACTGGGCGATGCGCTCGCCGCGGCGGATGACGAAGGGTTCGGCGCCGATGTTGGCCAGGATCACGCCGCACTCGCCGCGATAGTCGCTGTCGATGGTGCCCGGCGCATTGGGGCAGATGATGCCGTGTTTCAAAGCCAGTCCCGAGCGCGCCCGCACCTGGGCCTCATACCCCAGCGGCAGGGCGATCTTCAGCCCAGTGGGCACAAGGGCCCGCTGACCCGGCGCCAGGGTCATAGGCTGATCCTCGGGCACGGCGGCGCGCAGGTCCATGCCCGCCGACCCGGCCGTCTCATAGGCGGGGAGGGGAAGGCCTTCGGAATGCGGCAGGCGCAGGATCTGGATCGGGGTCTCGGTCATTCGGGGGCCTTGAAATGATCGGCGATGCGGACGGCGACGGCCCGGGCGATGGCGGTCTTGGACTGGCGCGGCCAGGTCTCGGTCCGATCGGCGGTGACCAGCAGCACGGCGTTGCCGTCCGATCCGAACACGTCGTCGGACACGTCGTTGCCCAGGATCCAGTCGCAGCCCTTTCGCGACAGCTTGGCGCGCGCATTGGCCTCCAGGTCCGTCGTCTCGGCGGCGAAACCGATGACCAGGGCCGGGCGGTTCGGACCGGGCGCGGCGACGCCGGCCAGGATGTCGGGGTTCTCGATCAGGGCCAGGGTCGGCGGGCCGCCCGGTCCCTTCTTGATCTTGCCGCCGGCGATGGTGTCGACGCGCCAGTCGGCGACGGCGGCCGACAGCACGGCGATGTCGGCGGGAAGGGCGCTCTGCGTCGCCGCTTGCATCTCCAGCGCGCTCTCCACATCGATCCGCGTCACGCCGATCGGGGCGGCCAACGCCGTCGGCCCCGACACCAGCGTCACCTCGGCCCCCAGTTCGGCCAGGGCGGCGGCGATGGCGTAGCCCTGTTTGCCGCTGGAGCGATTGGTCAAGCCCCGCACCGGGTCGATCGGTTCGAAGGTCGGCCCGGCGGTGACCACCGCCTTACGCCCGGCCAGCGGTCGCCCCGCCACACCCGCCAGCAGACCTTCAATGGCCTCCAGGATCGCGGCGGGTTCCGCCATGCGCCCCGGTCCGTATTCGCCGCAGGCCATCTCGCCGTCGTCCGGCCCCACCACCGCCACGCCGTGGAAGCCCGGAAAGGCCTTCAATCGCTCCATATTGGCCTGCACCGCCGGATGCTCCCACATCCGCACATTCATCGCCGGCGCCAACAGCACCCGCTTGTCCGTGGCGATCAGGGTGGTCGAGGCCAGGTCGTCGGCCAGCCCGTTCGCCGCCTTGGCGATCAGCCCCGCCGTCGCCGGCGCCACCACCACAAGATCGGCCCAGCGCGACAGCTCGATATGGCCCATGCTGGTCTCGTCGTCCGGGTGGAACAGGCCCGACCGCACCGGATGACCGCTCAGCGCCGCCAGCGACAGGGGCGTGACGAATTCGGCTCCTGACTCCGTCAGGATCACCCGCGTCTGCCCGCCCGCCTTAGCGATCAGCCTCACCAGCTCCAGCGCCTTATAGGCCGCGATGCCGCCGCCCACGATCAGCAGGATCTTGCGGTTCGAAAGGGGGCGAGTGTCCATGCCCACGGTCTAGCCGCCGCGCGTGACGCCGTCGAGACGAGAACATTGCACGAACAATAAAGTTGTGCTTTCGTCGCGTACAGCGGGTATCTGGAGGGAAGAATGAGAATGCTGACGAGGGGAGGGGCCGCGCTGGTCCTGAGCGGTCTGCTGGGACTTGGCGGCTGCGACAACAGCTCGGCGGTTGAGACGCGGGAAAGGACGGCGAGCGCCGAACCCGTCGCCCTGACGTCCATGCCGACGGCAAGCGAAGAGGCTGCGACGCCTCAGGAGAAACCCGTCCTGACCGCCAATCGGCGCGAAACCGTCGACGCCAAGGTCGCGCGTCTCTACGACCGCAACGGCGCAGACTTCGGCGCACGCTCGGCCGAGGATTATCTGACCAAGGTCACGGCTTTCACGACAAAGCCTCCGCGCGACGCCGAGACCGTCAAACGGCCCAACGGCGACACCCTGATCTATCAGGCCTCGACCAACACCTTCGCCGTGGTGGCCCGCAACGGGTCGCCGCGCACCATGTTCAAGCCGACGACGGGCGCCGACTATTGGGCCGAGCAGAAGGCGGCGGCGCCCACCTTCGGCCAGCGACGCCAATCGACGGGCGCGGCGGGCTGATATAGAGGGCGGGTTCCACCAAGGATCTCGTCCCCATGTCCGATACGGCCGAACCCAAGACCCCGCTGCTGAAGACTGCCCTGATCTATGATTTCGACGGCACCCTGGCGCGCGGCAATATGCAGGAGGTGTCCTTCATCCCCTCCGTCGGCATGGGTATCGGCGCCTTCTGGGAAGAGGCCGAGCGCCTGACCAAGGACGCCGACGGCGACGGCATCCTGATGTATATGCAGCTGATGCTGCATCACGCGCGTCAGAACGGCGCCCCGGTGACGCGCGAGACCCTGCGCCAGCACGGCGAGGCGGTGGCCCTGTTCGAGGGGCTGAAGGACCTCAGCTGGTTCGACCGGATGAACGCCTTCGGGGCCAAATACGGGCTGGAGATCGAGCATTACATCATCTCCGCCGGGCTGGAGGAGATGATCGACGGCACGCCGATCCGCCCCGCCCTGACCCACGTCTTCGCCTCCCACTATGTCTATGACGACAAGGGCGAGGCGGCCTGGCCGGCCGTCGGCGTCAACTACACCACCAAGACCCAGTATCTGTTCCGCATCAACAAGGGGGTGAAGAACCACTGGGAGCACGAGCGGATCAACCACTTCATCCCCGACGACGAGCGCGCCGTGCCCTTTGATCGGATGATCTTCATCGGCGACGGCGACACCGACGTGCCGACCATGAAGATGATGCACACCAAGGGCGGCTTCTCCATCGCCGTCTATGATCCACGCTCGAACGAGAAGGATCAGAAGAAGGTCTATTCCCTGATCTCCGAGGACCGGGTGAACTTCGTCGCCGCCGCCGACTACCGCGAGGGTTCGGCGCTCGACCTGATCGTCAAGGGTCTGGTGGGCCGCATCGCCATCAACGCCGGATCCATGCCAGCCGGGCTCTAGCGACCCCCGGCCCTCAGCCAGGCCTCGCGCGCTCCGACCAGCCGGGCGGGCGCCAGGCCGCGCAGGGATTTGGCGCCGGTCTGTCTCAAGCCCGCCTCGTTCGTCCTCTGCCAAACGACGGTCGCAGGATAGGCCACGGCTTGCTCGACATCGACCACCACCACCTCGCGCGGCAGGGCGGCCCCGCGGTCCAGCCAAACCTTCATGCCGCCTTCTGACAGATCGATGATCAGGCAGGCCGTCTCCACGCCGGGCGCGCAGACGACGCCGCGCGCATTGGCCGGCCGACGCGTCGCCGACCGTCTGTCGTCCGTGGCGGCGGGCTTTGATCCAAACAGGCTCATGGTTGCATAACGCGCGAGGCCGGCTCCGGCGCCACGCCCCCTGTCGCCGCGAGGAAATCCGCGCCCTCCAGACCCACAATCCGACGATCCCGGTCCAGATCGACGATCAGATCGGCGGCGACGCCGCCTTCGATCATGTGCCGGGTCAGTCGCTCATAGTGCTGGACGAAGACCGCCAGGGCCGCGCGTCGCTCAGGCGGTACGGCGTCGCGCTTCATCAGCCCCGCCTCCTGTTCGCAGCGCCAGTCCAGCACGACATCGAACGACGGCGCCTTCAGGAAGATCAGGGCGTCGAGCCACGCGTGCAGCGGCCCATAGTCCCGCGCCAGTGCCGCGTTGACCGCGCCCCGCCACAGGCCATCCGCATCCTGCGCGGCTTCCAGCGCATTGATCGGCGTGACCAGGGCTGTCGCCGCCTGCGCCGTCGCCCCCAGGCACCACCCCTCCAGCACGATCACGCTCGGCCGCCCCTGCACGACGGTCCAGTCCGCCTCGGGCGCCCGGTCGTCGGCCAGCTTGTCGAAACGGGGCAGCGGCGTCCGGTCGTCCGGACCCGCACGCGAAAGCCGGTCCAAAAGCCGATGCAGCAAACCCAGGTCATGCGTGCCAGGCGACCCGCGCGTGGCGAACAGCGGATGCACCCGCCCCGCCAGATCGGCCCGTTCCGCCTTGGTCAGATAGACGTCGTCCAGAGACAGGGTCGCCCCGCCGAACCGCTGGGCGACCTCATGCGCCAGGGTGGATTTCCCACACCCTTGCGACCCCGCGATCCCCAGGATCGGCGGCGGTCCGGCCGGGTCGGCCTCCCCGATCCAATGGTCAATCCAGCGGCCGATCCTCTCGATCAGCCCCGGATCGCCCATTTCAGTGCTGGTTCTGCGGCAACCGCACGACCAGGCCGCTCAGCGCATCCGAGACCCGGATCTGGCACGACAGGCGGCTGTTTGGCTCGACCTCTTCGGCGAAGTCCAGCATCGACTCTTCCATGGCGCTGGGCTTGCCCGTCGCTTCGCGCCAGGCTTCATCGACATAGACATGGCAGGTGGCGCAGGCGCAGGCCCCGCCGCAATCCGCGTCGATGCCCGGCACATTGTTGCGGATCGCGCCTTCCATGACGCTCAGCCCCGGCTTCACGTCGACGACGTGCTCGGTTCCGTCATGCTCGATATAGGTGATGCTGGCCATGGCCCGCTCATATCAAGCCGGCGCGCGGGCGCAAGGCCGTAAGTTGGCGCCAGCATCTGAATATGGCATTATCGACGCATGAACGACATGCGCAAGATCACCGCCATCCTGCCCGCCCGCCTCCTGGCGGCGGCTCAGGATGCGACGGGCCAGGGCGTGACGGAAACCCTGCGTCGGGCGCTCGAAACCCTGGCGCATTCGGACTGGAGCCGTCGCATGCTGGCCCTGGAAGGCCGCGCGCCATTGGAGGTCGATCTCGACGACCTGCGCCAGGATCGGTTGCTGGATGGATCGGATCGGTCGGTTTGATCGCCGCCGACACCAGCGCGGTCCTGCATTTTCTGCACGGCTTCGATGGACCCGCACGACCGGCGGTTCGCCGCGCCCTTCGCGACGAGCGGCTGGTGCTGCCGCCGCTGGTTCTGACGGAACTGCTGTCCGCCCCGTCGCCTGAAAGCGATCTCGACGCGCTGTTGGGCGCGGCGCCGCTCGTGCCGGTGATCGACGGCTATTGGGAAAGGGCGGCGCTCAATCGCCGCGCGCTCGCGATGCGCGGTCTCAAGGCGCGGTTGGCCGACGCCCTGATCGCCCAGTCCTGCATTGATGCGGGAATTCCGTTGATCTCCGGCGATTCCGACTTTCGTCATTTCGCCGCCCACTGCGGGCTCAAGCTGGCCGATTAGACGACAACAAAAAGACCCCCGGAGCGGTGCTCCGGGGGTTTCTAAATCAGGCCGCCTTCTTGCGGCTCGGCGCGACCATCAGCTTCTTGGTCTCGGCGATGGCCTTGGCCGGGTTCAGACCCTTGGGGCAGACCTGGGCGCAGTTCATGATCGTGTGGCAGCGATACAGTTTGAACGGGTCTTCCAGGTCGTCCAGACGCTTCTGGGTCGCGTCGTCGCGGCTGTCGGAAATCCAGCGATAGGATTGCAGCAGCGCCGCCGGGCCCAGGTACTCTTCCTGGTTCCACCAGTAGCTGGGGCACGAGGTCGAGCAGCAGGCGCACAGGATGCACTCATACAGGCCGTCCAGCTTCTCGCGCTCGGCCGGGGTCTGCAGACGTTCCTTCTCGGGATCCGGTTCGTCCGATTGCAGATACGGCTGGATCGAGTCGTACTGGGCGTAGAACAGGCTCAGGTCCGTCACCAGGTCCTTGACCACCGGCTGGTGGGGCAGGGGGGAGATGGTGATGTTGTTGGACGCGCATTCGTCCCAGCCCTTGGTGCAGGCCAAGGCGTTGCGCCCGTCGATGTTCATCGAGCACGAGCCGCAGATGCCCTCGCGGCACGAGCGCCGGAACGACAGGGTCGGATCGATGGTGTTCTTGATGTGGATCAGGGCGTCCAGCAGCATCGGGCCGTGGTCGCCGGTCGGCACCTCATAGGTGTCCCATCGCGGATCGGCGTCGGTCTCCGGATCGTAGCGATAGACCTTGTAGGTCTTGACGTCCTTGGAACCCGGCGCGGCCTTGTGGACCTTGCCGGTCGTCGGCTTGGAGCCTCTGGGGAGAGTAAGCTGGACCATCTTAGTAAACCCGCGCCTTCGGTTCGATATACGCGATGTCGTCGGACATGGTGTAGTTGTGGACCGGACGATAATCGATCTGGACCTGCTCGCCCGGACGCTTCCACGCCAGGGTGTGCTTCATCCAGTTGACGTCGTCGCGATCGGGATAGTCTTCGCGGGCGTGGGCGCCGCGCGATTCCGTGCGGTTTAGGCCGCCCTCGATCGTCACCATCGCCTGGGCGATCAGGTTGTCGTATTCCAGAGTCTCGACCAGGTCCGTATTCCAGATCAGGCCGCGATCGGTGGTCTTGATGTCGGCGCCGGCCGCCTCGATGGCGCGCAGCTTGTCGGTGCCCTGCTGCAGGGTCTCGCCGGTGCGGAACACCGCCGCATCGGCCTGCATCGCGCGCTGCATCGACAGACGCAGCTCGGCGGTCGGGGTCGAGCCGTCGGCGTAGCGGAATCGGTCCAGGCGGGCCAGGTGCTGGTCGGTCTGGCTCTTGGAGGCCGACGGCACGGCCGAGGCCTTGTCGACGACTTCACCGCAGCGCAAGCCGACGGCGCGGCCGAACACCACCAGGTCGGTCAGGGAGTTGGAGCCCAGGCGGTTGGCGCCGTGCACCGAAACGCATGCCGCCTCGCCCACGGCCATCAGGCCCGGAACCACGCTGTCGGGGTTGCCGTCGCGCAGCGTCAGGACTTCGCCGTGATAGTTCGTGGGGATGCCGCCCATGTTGTAGTGGACGGTCGGCAGGACCGGGATCGGCTCCTTGGTCACATCCACGCCGGCGAAGATCTTGGCCGACTCCGAAATGCCCGGCAGGCGCTGGTGCAGGATCTTCGGATCCAGGTGGTCCAGGTGCAGGAAGATGTGGTCCTTGTTCGGACCCACGCCGCGACCTTCACGGATTTCGATGGTCATGGAGCGCGAGACCATGTCGCGCGGGGCCAGGTCCTTCACGGTCGGCGCATAGCGCTCCATGAAGCGCTCGCCTTCCGAGTTGGTCAGATAACCGCCCTCGCCCCGTGCGCCCTCGGTGATCAGGCAGCCGGCGCCATAGATGCCGGTCGGGTGGAACTGCACGAACTCCATGTCCTGCAACGGCAGGCCGGCGCGCAGCACCATCGCATTGCCGTCGCCGGTGCAGGTGTGGGCCGAGGTGGCGCTGAAATAGGCGCGGCCGTATCCGCCGGTCGCCAGAACCACCATCTTGGCGCGGAACTGGTGCAGTTGGCCGTTGTCGAGCTGAAGTGCGGTCACGCCCGTGCAGGCGCCGTCCTGCATGATCAGGTCCAGCGCGAAATATTCGACGAAGAACTTCACTTCCCGACGCACTGACTGGCCGTACAGGGTGTGCAGGATGGCGTGGCCGGTGCGGTCGGCGGCGGCGCAGGTGCGCTGCACCGGGCCTTCGCCGAAGTTGCGGGTCATGCCGCCGAAGGCGCGCTGATAGATCTTGCCTTCCTCGGTGCGCGAGAAGGGCACGCCCCAGTGTTCCAGTTCATAGACGGCCTTGGGCGCGTTGCGGACCAGATATTCGATCGAGTCCTGGTCGCCCAGCCAGTCCGACCCCTTGACGGTGTCGTACATGTGCCATTGCCAGCTGTCCTCGCCCATGTTGCCGAGCGAGGCGGAGATGCCGCCCTGGGCCGCGACGGTGTGCGAGCGGGTGGGGAAGACCTTGGTCACGCAGGCGACCTTCAGCCCCTGCTGGGCGGCGCCGAGCGCAGCGCGAAGGCCCGAGCCCCCGGCGCCGACGACGACGACGTCGTATTCGTGATCGATCAGTTCGTAAGCGGCCATCAGTTAATCAGGCTCCGAAACCAGCGGGCAGCGGCGCCGAACCCAGCGCCAGCCGCACGATGAAGAAGACGCTGGCGGCGGCCAGCACCAAGAAGACGACGTTCAGCAGCAGGACCAGAAGGCCGCGCGTTCCAACGTTGGGCACGTAGTCTTCCAGAATGACTTTCCAGGCCAGGCTGACGTAGCCGAAGAAGATCACCGCGGTGATCGCCATCAGGGCGGCGTTCAGCGGGTTGGCGAACCAGGCCATCGCCGCGTCATAGCCGGCGCCCGCCAGGGTGAAGCCGGTCGAGGCGACCCACAGACCCAGCGGCAGCAGCGCCACCAGCAGGATGCGCTCGATCAGCCATTCGCCGGCGCCATGGCGCTCGGAAATCTTGACGTTGTTCTTGAACTTTGCCCCGTTCACTTTGGTTTGACCGCTCACAGCGAAACCCTCCCCGTGGCGAACAGCACGACCCAGAACAGCACGGCCAGCGGGATCGGCCCCCACACCGCGATGTTCGACAGCGCGGTCGCCGACTTCACCGTCAGACCGTTGCCGGTGTCATTGTAGGTGTGACGCGCACCGTTCAGGATGAAGGAGAACAGCACGACCGTCAGACCGAAGAAGACCAGCAGGCCCAGCGGCGATCCGGCCAGATCGAGCGCGCTCTGGAACGCCTCGGGCCCGAACGCCAGCGCGCCCAGCCAGGCCAGGACGAACAGCACGCCGACCGTGGCGGCGATGATCGTCGCGCGGAATAGAATGGAGGCCGTCATGGTGACGTGCCAGCGCCAGACGCCCATGTGGGGCGAAAGCGGCGCGATATGTCCGTTCGGTTGAGTGACGAAGCGACCCGTCCGGTCGCTTGAGGCGCCACCCGGCGTCGGGTTGGGCTGGTTCATGCGAATGGTTCTCAAAAGCGAATGAATTCAATCGCCGTGTGCGGTTGCGAAGGCTTTTGTGACCCTGTGGGGCCGGTGTCAACGCACAGACCCCCAGATCGACCGATTGTACGGTTTACGTCGGTTCCATCACGACGGATCACGATTGCGTTCAGCGCCCGTTCGATGGCTAGGCGACGCGCCGGGCGATTTGGCAGGGTGGGCTCATGTTGCTGCTCGCCTTGATGTCCGCCGTCGCTCTGGAGCCCGCCATTCAGACGACCGGGCTTCTTGACGCGACGCCGGAGACCTATCGCGCGCCGGCCGTTCGCCCCTATCAGTCGCCGTCCCGTTTCGGGCGCGAAACGGCCGAGGGGGACGCCGCGACCGACCTGCATCGCCGTCCCCTGACGGCCCCGGTTGCGGTCGACGACTACGCCGGCGACTATGAGTTCAGCCCCTCCGACAGCCAAACGACCTATGATCAGGGCGTGGCCCAGGCCGCGATCGACGCCGAAGCCGCGATGGGCCCGCTGGACGGCCGCTGGCGCATCGCCCAGCCGGACGGAAAGCCCTTGCTGTCGCTATCCCTGACTGACCGAGGCGAGGGCCGTCGGGTCGAGGGCGCCTGGCGAAGTCTGGATGCTCCCGCCGGGGTCGAACAAACGGGCTTCGCCGGCCCGGTCTCGACCCAGGGCGAGGTCGTCGTCATTCCCCTGTCCGAAGGCGAACTGCGTCTGCATGCGGCGGCGGACGGCTGGGCTGGCGAATGGATCCGGGACGGCCGCGCCCGTTCCATCACGGCGACCCGCCCAGGCTGATCTCGCCACCCCTTATCTCGCCAGCGCCGATCCGCCACCCTATATGTAGCGAATGACCCAGCCCCGTTCCGTCCTTAGCCTGCACCCCGCCCATCGCGACGACATCGGCGACCTGACCACCCGCCGTCCGGTGCCCGGCCCCGGTGTGGATCAGATCGATCCCTTCCTGTTCCTGAACCACCACGGGCCCCAGACCTATGCGCCGGGCAACGCCGGGCTGCCGTTCGGCCCGCACCCGCACAGGGGGTTCGAGACCGTCACCTTCATTCTGGACGGCGAACTGGCCCACAACGACTCCGGCGGCGGCGAGAGCATCATCAAGGCGGGCGGCATCCAGTGGATGACCGCCGGCTCGGGCCTGATCCACGCCGAACTGTCTCCGGCCGACTTCAAGCGCGACGGCGGGCCGATGGAGATCCTGCAGCTGTGGGTGAACCTGCCCTCGCGGCTGAAGATGACCAAGCCGGACTATATCGGCCTGCAGAAGTCCGACATCCCGACCTTCACCACCGACGCCGGCGTCACGGTCGAGCCCGTCTCCGGCGACTGGCTGGGCGTGAAGGCGCCGATCCAGTCCCTGATCGACATTCATCTGGCGGTCGTGCGCCTGCCCGCCGGCGCGACGTTCGAGACGCCCATCGCCCCCGGCCGCAACGTCTTCCTCTATGGCGTCAAGGGCGAGATCGCCGTCGCTGTCGCCCCCGTGCCGCAATGGAACCTCGCCGCTTTGTCCGATGGCGATGCGGTCCAGATCACGGCGACCACCGACGCCGTGGTGCTGCTAGGCCATGCCGACCCCATCGGCGAGCCGGTCTTCAGCCACGGCCCCTTTGTCATGAACACCCGCGACGAGATCATCCAGGCGATCCAGGACTACCAGTCCGGCAAGTTCGGCCCGCCGCCGAAGGTATGAGGCGGGCAAGCGCCGACAATCATGTCGCGTCTTCGAATTTGGGGTGGCTCAGGAGCAGCGTCGCTCGGCGTTCACCGAGCCGAGACCGACGCCGTCTGCATCTGTCGCCGTCAAGCGGAAGTGCTGATCAAGCACCAGAATGGTCGGGCTTCGCGTCAACGCAGGCTTTGGTAGGTTCAAACCCTGCTCATAGGCATCATACAAATATCGATAGGCGCAATCACCGCCCCGGATTTCCTTTGTCCAGTGTTGTTGAGGCCCCCATGCCAGAATGAAGGGCCTGCTGGTTTCGCCCGGCGACAGCCGTACGACTTCTCCGTTGATCTGCGTGGTTACGTCCACGCCAGTCTCATTTCGCAGTGAAACCCGCGTGCTTGGCGAGCACGAAACAAGTGTCTCCAGGACGGCCAGAGAAACCAAGCTCTTGATCATCATGCGCCACATCGAATGATGTTGCTTGATTGCCGCCAAGCCAGCAACCGATGAAACAGACCGAGCCTGTCGCATTCGATAATGATCCGGATGCCTGCTTCACATGACCATGTCCCAGAAGCCCTTCAGCGACTAAGGCTGTCCGCCCCCCCCAGATGATGCGCTCCCCGCCAAAACCCTATAAGACGCCGGTTCCTAGCGACCGCCCCAGCCGAAGACACGCCGAATGCCCAGCCTGAACGAGATCCGCGCCACCTACCTCGACTATTTCGCGGCGGACGGCCACGCCAAGGTCCATTCGGCCCCGCTGGTGCCGCAGAACGACCCGTCGCTGCTCTTCGTCAACGCGGGCATGGTGCCGTTCAAGGACTATTTCACCGGCGCCGCCAAGCCGCCCTATCCGCGCGCGACCAGCTCGCAGAAATGCGTGCGCGCCGGGGGCAAGCACAACGACCTGGACAACGTCGGCTATACCGCCCGCCACCTGACCTTCTTCGAGATGCTGGGCAACTTCTCGTTCGGCGACTACTTCAAGGAACACGCCATCGAGAAGGCGTGGAACCTGGTCACCCAGGACTTCGACCTGGATCCCAAACGCCTCTTGGTCACCGTCTATATCGATGACGATGAGGCCGCCGCGATCTGGAAGAAGGTCACCGGCTTCTCCGACGACAAGATCATCCGCATCGCCGGCTCGGACAACTTCTGGGCCATGGGCGACTCGGGTCCGTGCGGCCCCTGCACCGAGATCTTCTGGGACCACGGCGACAAGATCGCCGGCGGCCCTCCCGGTTCGCCGGACGAGGACGGCGACCGCTACGTCGAAATCTGGAACAACGTCTTCATGCAGTATGAGAAGGAGAACGATCAGATCGTTCGCAACCTTCCCAAGCCCAGCGTGGACACCGGCATGGGTCTGGAGCGGATGACTACCGTGCTCCAGGGCGTGCATTCGGTCTTCGAAACCGACCTGTTCAAGACGCTGATCGCCGCGTCCGAAGACGCCACCTCGACCAAGTCGGACGGCGACCAGGCCGCCAGCCACCGCGTCATCGCCGACCACCTGCGCTCGTCGTCCTTCCTGATCGCCGACGGCGTGACCCCGTCGAACGAAGGCCGGGGCTATGTGCTGCGCCGCATCATGCGCCGCGCCATGCGCCACGCCCACCTGCTGGGCGCCGCCGATCCGCTGATGCACCGTCTGGTCCCGACCCTGGTGGCCCAGATGGGCGACGCCTATCCCGAACTGGCCCGCGCCCAGCCCTTCATCGAGGACACGCTGAAGCAGGAAGAGGTCCGCTTCCGCACCACGCTCGGCCGCGGCATGGCCCTGTTTGACACGGCGGTTCAGGGCTTCCGGCCCGGCGACATGCTGGACGGCCAGACGGCCTTCACCCTGTCGGACACTTACGGCTTCCCGCTGGACCTGACCCAGGACGAGGCCCGTCGTCGCGGTTTCTCGGTCAACATCGACGGCTTCGAGGCCGCCATGGCCGAACAGCGCCAGCGTTCGCGCGAGAACTGGAAGGGCTCGGGCCAGACCGCCAACACCAACGAATGGCTGGCGATCCGCGACCGGATGGGGCCGACCGTCTTCACCGGCTATGACACTATCGAAGGCTCGGGCGAGGTCCTGGCCATCATGAACGCCGGCGCGCCCGTCGAGACGGCCGAGGCCGGCGACATCGTCGAAGTGTTGTTCGACACCACCCCCTTCTATGCCGAAAGCGGCGGCCAGGCTGGCGACCATGGCGCCCTGGAATGGCCGGGCGGAGAGGCCGAGGTCATCGACGTGCGCAAACACGCCGGCGATCTGCACGTCCTGGTGGCCCAGGTCACGTCCGGCAAGCTGGAGATCGGAACCCGCGCCGCCCAGCTGGTGGACGCCGAGAAGCGCCGCACCAGCCGCGCCAACCACTCCGCCGCCCACCTGCTGCATACGGCGCTGAAGAATGTGCTCGGCCCGGCGGTCGCCCAGAAGGGTCAGCTGGTCGACGCCGAGCGCGCCCGCTTCGACTTCAGCCACGGGGCCCCCGTGACCGAGGACGAGCTGGCCGCCATCGAGGCCGAGGTCAACGCCGTGATCCGCCAGAACGTCCCGGCGGAAACCAAGCTGATGGCCCCGCAGGAGGCCATCGAGGCCGGCGCCATCGCCTTGTTCGGCGAGAAATACGGCGACGAGGTCCGCGTCCTGACGCTCGGCCGTTCGCTCGTCGGCGACAACGCCCCCTATTCGGTCGAACTGTGCGGCGGCACCCACGTTGCCCGCACCGGCGACATCGCCCTGTTCAAGATCGTTCAGGAAACCGGCGTCGCCGCCGGGGTGCGCCGCATCGAGGCCCTGACCGGCGAGGCCGCGCGTCAGTATCTGCTGGCCCAGGCCGGCGTCGCCCGTTCGCTGGCCCAGAGCTTCAAGATCCAGACCGCCGACGTCCCCGCCCGCGTCGACAGCCTGACCGCCTCGGTCAAGACGCTGGAGAAACAGGTCGCCGAGCTGAAGAAGCAGCTGGCCCTGGGCGGCGGCTCGGGCGCGTCGTCCGCGCCTGAAGAGATCAACGGCGTCAAGCTCATGGCCCGCGTGCTGGACGGCGTGGACGGCAAGGGTCTGCGCGGCGTCGCCGAAGACTTCAGGAAACAGGTCGGAACCGGCGTCGTCGCCCTGATCGGCGTCACCGAGGGCAAGGCGGCGGTCACCGTCGCCGTGACCTCCGACCTGACCGACCGCGTCAACGCCGCCGACCTGGCCCGCGCCGCCGTCATCGCCATGGGCGGCCAGGGCGCCGGCGGCAAACCCGACTTCGCCCAAGGCGGCGCCCCCGACGGCTCCAAGGCCGAAGACGGCCTGGCGGCGGTGCGCGCGGCGCTGGCCTAAATGACGATGCCCTTCTCCCAGTGGGAGAAGGTGGCCCGCAGGGCCGGATGAGGGTCGGCGGGTGGGCCATGTCGCACCGCCCGACCCGCACCCTTTTGCGCAAGAACGATCGCTGAGCGTTCGTCCGCTCAAGCCCTCTTCCAATGGGAGAGGGTAATCCATCGCACTTTCGAACCTGACAGCCTTGCTATTCAACGGCTTCAGGTCCCGGAGCGTCCGTTTCCTGAGCGTGCCGCAGGGACGGCCTATACTCTCCGCTCACCACAGAGGAGGCCGCGCACCCAAGACAAGTGCACCTATTGCACTCCATTTTTGATCGGCGCCCCGCCGTCCAATCAGACGAATTAGACACTTTAGACGGTGTTTTTGTCCCCGACCGTCTCAACCCATCGGGTCGGGCGTCAGATCGACCCCGGCCAGCTTCCAGGTGAAGGGCGTGCGGCGTTCCATGATCAGCACCAGCGCATCGTCCGGCCGATCGTCGCGCGTCAGGGTGACGGCGAAGGTGTTGAGCCCGCGATAGGCCCAGGATTGGCGGATCTTGTCCTTGTCCACCGCCGGCGTGTCGTCGGCGGGCACGGGCCGTTCCGGTTCGGGCGTCTCGCCGGAGCGGACCATGGCGGCGATGCCTTGCGGCGTGACGAAGTTGTCGACCGCGCCTTCGACCAGCGACGGGGCCAGCAGCATGCCCAGCGCCGCCAGGCCGGTGTCGCCCTTGGTCCGGTTGCGGATTTCCAGGGCCGCGCGCGCGTTCAGCTCGCTCTTCAGGCTGGTGCGGAACGCCGGGAAGTCCACCTGCCGCTCCAGCCCGGCCGCATCTCCCGTGCGCGCCGCCCGCACCAGCGCCTGGGCGGCGATGAAGGGCGAGACGAACAGGGCGACGACTACGCCGATGACGACGGCGATCAGGGCTCCGGTGATGATCTTGCGGCTCATGTCGTCTCCTTGGAACGCCAACGCAGGCTGGGCGGCGTCGGTTGCCGGTTTATCGCGGGGTGACGGTGACGGCGGGCGCCGCCGGGGCCGTTCCGTCGGGCAGGCCGATGTGAACCAGCTTCCACTCGAACGGCCCGCGCCGCTCGAAGGTGAACAGGGTGCGCGACCCGCCCTGATCCGTCACCGCCATGCGCGCCCGGTTGACGCTCCAGTAGGCGGGGCTGGGCCAGGGCTTGCGGCTGCGCTCCGAGGCCGGCGCCACGCCCGCCGACGTGCGCTGGCTGGCGTATCGGCCCTCGCCCTTCAGAAGGGCGGTGAGGGCGGCGGGCGTCAGATAGGCGTCGACGTCCGGCTGGCGCAGGATCGGGTTCTGCTCGATCTGACGCCGGAAGGCGCCGATGGGGTCTTCCAGGAAGGACGGCGCTGGGGCCATCGCCTCGGGCCGTCCCGCCAGCTGCGGCCGCAACGACTGACGCACGGCGTTGAAGTCGATCAGCCGCGCCAGCCCCGCCACGTCGTTCGCCTCGGCCGCCGACCGAATGGCGAAGAAGGCCACCGCAGGGGCCGCAAAGAAGGACAGCACCGCCACGACCACCGCCGCCAGCACCAGGTTTCCAAACAGCCGCTTCACGAACGCATCCTCATTACCGCCGATCATGCACGCCCCGGCCGATCACACAACGAAAAGCCCCGCCGGATCGCTCCGACGGGGCTCATTGTTCTTGTCCTACCGCGCTCCGCGCTGCTTGAGGACGTCTTGTCTGTCCTACCGCGCTTTGCGCTGCTTGAGGACATTCCTCCCCAGCGAAGCGGGGGAGGGGGCCCACGCGCAGCGTGGTGGAGGGGGCGGACGCCGCACGGACGCCCGCCGCCTAGTCTTAGCCCACGTCCGGCAGAGCGCCCTTCAGGTTCTCGGCGACCTTGTCGAGGAAGCCCTCGGTGGTGAGCCAGCCCTGCTGATCGCCGACCAGCAGCGCCAGGTCCTTGGTCATGAAGCCGGCCTCGACGGTGTCCACGACCACCTTCTCCAAGGTGTCGGCGAACTGGTCCAGGGCGGCGTTGCCGTCCAGCTTGGCGCGGTGCTTGAAGCCGCGCGTCCAGGCGAAGATCGAGGCGATCGAGTTGGTCGAGGTGGCCTCGCCCTTCTGGTGCTGGCGATAGTGGCGGGTCACGGTGCCGTGGGCGGCTTCCGTCTCCAGCACCTTGCCGTCCGGCGTCATCAGGACCGAGGTCATCAGGCCCAGCGAGCCGAAGCCCTGCGCCACGACGTCCGACTGCACGTCGCCGTCATAGTTCTTGCACGCCCAGACGAAGCCGCCCGACCACTTCATCGCGGCCGCGACCATGTCGTCGATCAGGCGGTGCTCATAGGTCAGGCCGCGCGCCTTGAACTCGGCGGCGTAGTGTTCGTCGAACACTTCCTGGAACAGGTCCTTGAAGCGGCCGTCATAGGCTTTGAGGATCGTGTTCTTGGTCGACAGATAGACCGGATAGTTGCGCTGCAGGCCATAGGCGAAGCTGGCGTGGGCGAACTCGCGGATCGAGGCGTCCTGGTTGTACATGGCCATGGCCACGCCGGCGCCCGGGGCCTTGTAGACCTCGTGCTCGATCACTTCGCCGTCCTCGCCGACGAACTTGATCGTCAGGGTGCCGGGGCCGGGCATCAGGAAGTCGGTGGCCTTGTACTGGTCGCCGAAGGCGTGGCGGCCGACGACGATCGGCTGGGTCCAGCCCGGAACCAGGCGCGGCACATTCGAGCAGATGATCGGCTCGCGGAAGACCACGCCGCCCAGGATGTTGCGGATGGTGCCGTTCGGCGACTTCCACATCTTCTTCAGGCCGAACTCCTGCACGCGGGCTTCGTCCGGGGTGATGGTGGCGCACTTCACGCCGACGCCGTGCTTCTGGATCGCGTGGGCCGCGTCGATCGTCACCTGGTCGTCGGTGGCGTCGCGGTGCTCCATGCCCAGGTCGTAGTAGTCCAGCTCGAGATCCAGGAACGGGAAGACCAGCTTGTCCTTGATCATCTGCCAGATGATGCGGGTCATTTCGTCGCCGTCGATGTCGACGATGGGGTTTTCGACCTTGATCTTGGCCATGCGTGCGGTCCGCCTGTGACTGTGGGGAAGGGAATGTCGTGGCGGCGGTATAGCGAGGCCGCGCGCCCGCGCAAACCCCGCCGCCCGTCGTCGCCGCCCGGAATAACGCAGATCGGCCTTGAACTCTTTGCCCCGCTCTGACTTCTCTTGGGCCCACCAACAGAGACGGACGGCAGGATGACGGAAGAAGAGCGCCAGCTGATGGATCGTTGGATCGTCACCTTCTGCGAGGCGCCGCCCGTGATCGACGCGGAACTGATGCGCAGGCTGATCGCTGAACAGGAAGCGACACAGCAGGAAGCATCGTCATGTCAGAAAAGACGTTCAAGGCCGGCGACAAGGTGAAATGGGACCACAGCCAGGGCACGACGACCGGCAAGGTGGTCAAGAAGGTCACGTCGGAAACCAAGATCAAGGGCCACAAGGTTGCGGCCTCAAAGGATAATCCGGAGTATATCGTGGAAAGCGCCAAGACCGGCGCACGCGCGGCGCACAAGCCGTCGGAGTTGAAGAAGGCATGACCCCGAACGGCCTGTGGCGCGGCGTCGCCCGATCTGCCCCAGGCCTTTTCGCTCTTGCCCTGTCGGCGCTGGTCGTCACCGGGTGCGGCGACAGGGATGCGGCCAAGGCGCCTGCCGCGAGCAAGGGCGCCGGCCCAGATGCGCCCGCTGCCGCCGCGCCGGTGCTTCAGATCCGCCCAGAGACCAAGACCTTCCGCGACTGGAGCGCCACCTGCGGCAATGACGGGACATGCTGGGCCTTCGGCTTCGCGCCCGAGTTCGCCGCCGGCTGGGTCCGCATCACCCTGGCGCCCGGTCCGGACGCCCAGCCGCAGATCCTCTTCGGCTATTGGCCCGACGGCGACGCCAAGAGCGCCGGCCCCCTCAACCTGACGATCGACGGCCGCGCCTACCCGGCCGTGTTGGGCGCGGCGAGCGACGCCGAAGCGCCCGTTGGTGAAATCCTCGACGGCGCCCGCGCCGCCCTCGACGCCTTGGTCCAGGGCAAGGTCATGATCATTCGCGGCGTCTCGACCCAGGAGGTCTCGCTGCACGGCGCCGCCGCCGCCCTGTTGTGGATCGAGGAGAAGCAGGGACGTCTGGATACGCCAACCGCCCTGATCCGACGCGGCGACCGCCCGGCCGCCCTCGTGCCGATTGCGCCGTCGCTGCCGACGGTGACGCCCGCCCCGGCCGTCGACCAGGCCGGGTTCGGCGATCAGAACCAGCGCCTGCCCGCCGCGCTGCGCGCTCGAACAGAAGTGGGCGACTGCCTGAAGGAGTCGGCCATGCCGGCTGTCAGCGACATGGTCATGTCCGCCAGGCTGGACGCCCGCACCGAGCTGTGGGCCGTGCCCTGCGGATCGGGCGCCTATAACGTCACCCACAACTGGTATCTGACGGGCCCGGGCGGTCGCGATCCTCGGCCCGCGGTCCTCGCCGGGTCGGAAGGGCCGGGCTCCGATCCCGTCATGCCGGACAATGCGACCGTCAACGGCGCCTATGATCCCAAGACCCGCACCCTGTCGGCCTTCGCCAAGGCGCGGGGCATCGGCGATTGCGGCGCGGCGCAGACCTGGGCCTGGACAGGACAGGGCTTCACCCTCACGCAGGAAAGCATCATGGGCGAATGCGCCGGCGTGCCGTCAGACCTCTGGCCCGTCAGCTGGCGTACGCAATGACCGATCCGGAGGTTTTGATCATCGGCGCGGGCCCGGCCGGCCTGACGGCGGCGACCTATCTGGGGCGCTTTCGCCGGCGGACCCTGGTGGTGGATGGCGGCGCGCCCCGCGCCTGCTGGATCCCGCTCAGTCACAATATGCCGGGCTTTCCCGCTGGCGTCACCGGCGCGGACATCCTGAAGCGGATGCGCGAACAGGCCGAGGAATATGGCGCGGTCGTCGAACCGGGTCGCGTCCGGCGCCTGAGCCAGGACGGCGACGGCTTCGTCGCTGAGATGGATGGCCGCACCATCCGCACCCGCGCCGTCCTGCTGGCGACCGGGGTCGTCGATCACCATCCGGATCTGCCGGGCGTCGAGGACGCGGTGCGCAAGGCGCTGGTCCGCATCTGTCCTATCTGCGACGGCTATGAGGCGACCGACAAGGCCGTCGCCATCATCGGCCAGAGCGACAAGGGCGCGCGCGAGGCCGCCTTCATGCGCACCTATTCCGACCGCGTGACCCTGATCCATATCGGCGCGCCCGACGCGCTCAGCCGGCGTGACGAACTGGAACGGCTGGGCGTCGAACTGATCCTGGCGCCGCTGGACGCGATCGACATCGAGAACGATCGCGTGACGGCCCTGAGCTACGCCGGCCAGCGCCGCGCCTTCGACCTGGTCTATTCGGCGCTGGGCACATCGCCGAACGCCGAACTCGCTCAGGGGATGGGCGCGCGTCTGGCCCACGACGGGCGGTTGGAGGTCGATCTGCACCAGGCCACCAGCGTGCCGGGCCTGTATGCCGCCGGAGACGTGGTGCGCGGCCTCAACCAGATCGCTGTCGCAACCGCCGAAGCCGCCGTCGCCGCCACCGATATCCACAACCGCCTGCGCCAGGCCGACGGCCTGACCGTCGCCGACTAGGCTTGCCCTCGGACCACGCGTTCGAGGACGGCCAGCGGCAAGGATCCGTTCTCCAGCACCTTGTCGTGGAAGGCCCGTAGATCGAAGCCGGGTCGGCCTTCGGCCTCTTCGCGCAGGCGCGCGATGACGGTGTGGCCGACCTTGTACGCGCAGGCCTGGCCGGGCCAGACGCAGTATCGGTTGATCTCGCTGTTGGACGCATCCAACGGCTTGGCGCCCGAGGCTGCCATATAGTCGACCGCCTGTTCACGGCTCCAGCGCTCGGAATGCAGGCCCGTGTCCACCACAAGTCGCACGGCGCGGAACAAATAGGACATCAGGAAGCCGACCCGGCCCAATGGATTGCCGGCATAGACGTCCAGATCGTCAGCCGCCACCGCCTCGGCATACAGGGCCCAGCCTTCATTATAGGCCGAGAAGCCCCCCGCCCTTCGCCATTGCGGCAGTTCGCCGGACTCGCGCTGCAGCGCGACCTGAAGGTGATGCCCCGGCGACGCCTCATGATAGGTCAGGGTCGGCAAGGCGAAGCGCGGCCAGTTTCCGGTGTCGCGCAGGTTGATGTAATAGGCGCCCGGCCGCGATCCATCCAGCGGCGGTCCTTGATAGTAACCGCCCGGCGCGCCCGACTGGATCGAGACCGGCACGCGCCGAATCTTGACGTGGGACTTGGGCAGGCGGCCGAACACCTGCGGCAGCTTCGGCTCAAGATCGGCGACCAGCGTGTTCAGCCAGGCCAGCAGTTCGGCCTTGCCCGCATCTGTATTGGCGAACAGTTGGGCCGGTTCCTTGTTCAGAGCCTGGATGCGTTCGCCGACCGTGCCGCGCGTATAGCCCTGCGCTTTCAGGATGGCGTCGATCTCGGCGCTGATCTCGGCGACCTGTTCGCGACCCAGCGCGTGGATTTCCTTGGCCGTCAAAGTTGTGGTCGTATTGGCCTTCAGCCCGGCGGCGTAGAAGGTCTCGCCGTCCGGCAGGCGCCAGACCCCGGCGTCGTGGGTGGCGCGCGGGCGCAGGGCCTCCAAAGCTTCGATCTGGGCGGCCAGGGCCGGCTTGACCTTCTGATCGACGATAGCGGCGGCGCGGGCGTCATAGCCGGTCAGGTTCAGCCCGGCGGTCTTGCGCGCCAAAGACTTCAGCATGGCGAGATCGGCGGCGGGCGTGTCGTGCAGGGTGCGAATCTGCGGCAGCATCCGGTCGATGATGAAGTCCGGCGGAATGACGCCCAGACCCGCATCTTCTTGGATCTTGGCCGTCTCGCCCTCCAGCACGCCGGAGAAGGCCTCCAGCCGCGACAGGAAGGCGTCGGCGCCCGCCGCGTCTTCGATCCGGTGCTGGTTGTCGAGGAAGTCAGGCGTGCTGAAATAGGCGCCCGACAGTTGGGTCACGATATAGGGCGACGGCCGGCCCGGTCCCGATCCGTAGTCGAAGCGCGCCGTCTGTGCGGCCGTCTCGGCCCCGAAGGCCGCGATGGCGTAGTTCAGCGCCCCGGCGGGCGACAGGCCGCTCTGGTCGAAGGCGTCCAACTGCGTCCAGCGGCTCACGGCCTTCTGACGATCCTTGCGGATGGCGGCCGGCCCGGCTTCGCTGAGTTTTGCCGAAAGCCCCGCCCGCGCGCCGCGGTCCAGGCCAAGGTTGGTCGCACCCTCCGGGTTTTCCTCGATGTCCGCTTCGAACCAGCCGTCCAGAAGGCTGTTCAGGCGCCCGTCTGCATCGGCGGCG
This sequence comes from Brevundimonas vesicularis, assembly GCF_014204545.1. Taxonomy (GTDB): domain Bacteria; phylum Pseudomonadota; class Alphaproteobacteria; order Caulobacterales; family Caulobacteraceae; genus Brevundimonas; species Brevundimonas vesicularis_B. The sequence continues at coordinate 367,629 of NZ_JACHLJ010000003.1, read as the reverse complement.
GTCGTCTGGGTCTGGGCCTGGGCCTGCGCGACGGAAGGCGCGACCGCAGCCGTGGCGGCGGCGGTCAGTAGAAGTCGGCGACGATCGATCATGCGGCAACTCTCGTAGGGGACACGTCGCGCCGACGCGTCCCGATCCTCTTCGTCGGCCCGGCGCGGCCGCGGGGCTCAGGCCTGGGTCGCGGCCCAGCCGTCGACGATCCGTTCCAGCACCGACAGGGGTACGCCGCCGGCGGCCAGCGCCGTGTCGTGGAAGCCCTTGATGTCGAACTTAGACCCTAGGCTGGTCTTGGCCTTTTCGCGCAGGCGGACCCATTCGTTGTGACCGACCTTGTAGGCGCAGGCCTGGCCCGGCCAGCCGCAATAGCGTTCGACCTCCGACGTCGCCGCGCCTTCCTGATCGCCATAGGCCTCCATCATGTAGCGGATGCCCTGTTCGCGGCTCCAGCCCTTGGAATGGATGCCGGTATCGACCACCAGGCGGGCGGCGCGGAACATCAGCGACTGCAGATAGCCGATCTGACCCACCGGATCGTTCTCATAGGCGCCCATCTCGTCGGCCAGTTGTTCGGCGTACAGCCCCCAGCCCTCGACGTAGGACGAGAAGCCCAGCAGGTTCATCAGCAGCGGCGCGGACTCGCTTTCCTGCTGCAGGCTGATCTGCAGATGGTGGCCCGGAGTCGCCTCGTGATAGGTCAGGGTCGGCAGGGTCCAGGACGGCCATTCCGCCGTGTCCTTCAGATTGATCCAGTAGATGCCCGGCCGCGTGCCATCCAGGCTGGGCGAGTTGTAGTAGCCCATCGGCGCGCCGGCCTCGATCTCGGGCGGGACGCGCTTGATCTCGACCTTGGCCTTGGGCAACCGACCGAAGGCGTTCGGCAGGCGGGCCTGCATGTCGGCCATCTGGGCGTTCAGCTTGGCGATCAGCTCGGCCTTGCCGGCGTCGGTGTTGGCGTAGACGTATTTCGGATCGTCCCCCAGGGCCTTGATCCGCTCGGCGACCGAGCCCTGCGTCAACCCTTGCGCCTTCAGCAGGACATCGGCGCGCGCCGTCAGATCGGCCATCTGTTCGACGCCGGTGCGGTGGATCTCGTCGGCGGTCAGCCGGGTCGTGGTGATGTAGCGCAGGCTGTTGGCGTAATACTGCTCGCCCTGCGGCAGGCGGCGGACCGAGGCCTCGTGCACGGCGTTCGGCTGGGCCGCCTTCAGCACGGCGTTCTGGGCGGCCAGGGCTGGATAGACCCGCTCGGTCACAAGCCGTTCGACCTGGGCTCCCCAGTCGCCGGTCAGGCCCTTGGCGCGGGCGCGGTCGACAACCGATTGGGTAAGGGGCGAGGTCGCCGCGGGGGTCGCCAGGACGCCGTCCTGCTGGCGGATCGCCTTGGCCAGGATGAAGTCGGGCGGGACGACGCCCAGCGCATAGTCTTCCTTCAGCCGATCCGTCTCGGCCAGCAGCACGTCGGCGAAGGCGTTGACGCGGGCGACATAGGCGTCGGCGTCGGCGGCCGTCTCGATGGTGTGCTGGTTGGCCAGGAAGTCGGGCGTGGACTGATAGGCGCCGCCCTGCTGGCTGACGCGGTACGGATTGGGCCAGCCGCCCTGGCCGTAAGGGATGTCGTAGGTGGCGATCACCCCGTCCAGATTCTGGGTCAAGCTGTCGTAGTAGTTGGCGTTGCGTGCATCGAGTTCAGAGCGGTCGATGCGGGCCAGTTCGGCGCGTTGGCGACGGGTGAAGGCGCGCTGGTCGTCTTCCTCGGCGCGTGTCGGAACGGTCAGTTTGGACTTGGCGGCGGCGCGGTCGCCCTTGTCCAGGCCGAACATGGTGACGACCTCAGGGCTCTTGTCCAGCGTCTGCTCGAACGTGGCATCCATGAAGGTCTTCAGCTGGGCGGCGGCGTCGCCCTGCGATGCTCCGGCCTGACGAGCCAAGGCGGGACCGCCCACGGCGACGAGACCGGCGCCCAGGGCGGCGGACTGAAGAAGACGACGACGATCGAACATGGAACGGCCCCTCGAAACTGGATGCGGTAATGGAAACCGCATGGGCCGAAGCGGCAAGTGAAATCGAGGACAGCCGTGGCGCGGGCCCAAAGAAAAAGGCCCGGCGGATCGCTCCGCCGGGCCTCATCAGTTTTGGATGCGAAGTGGCTTAGTCGCGACGACGACGTCCGCGATCGCCACCGCGATCACCGCCGTCCCGTTTCGGACGACCGCCGGTGTCTTCCGACAGGGGCTCTTCGCCGCGCTCGGCGCGCTCGGCGTTGATCTTGGCCGTCAGGTCTTCACCCGTGGCCTGATCGACGACCTTCATCGACAGCTTGGTCTTGCCGCGATCGTCGAAGCCCAGGAACTTGACCTTGACCTCTTGGCCTTCCGACAGGACGTCGGCCGGATTGGCGACGCGTTCCAGAGCGATCTGGGACACGTGGACCAGGCCATCCTTGGCGCCGAAGAAGTTCACGAAAGCGCCGAAATCGACGACCTTCACGACCTTGCCGGAGTAGATGGTTCCGACTTCCGGCTCCGAGGCGATGGACTGGATCCAGGCCTTGGCGGCGTCGATCTTCTCCTGGTCGTTTGCGGCGACCTTGATGGTGCCGTCATCGCCGATGTCGATCTTGGCGCCGGTCTTCTCGACGATCTCGCGGATGACCTTGCCGCCCGAACCGATGACTTCACGGATCTTGTCGACGGGGATCTTGACCGTTTCGATCTTGGGCGCGTGTTCACCCAGTTCGGCGCGCGGCGCATCCATGGCCTTGGACATCTCGTCCAAGATGTGCAGGCGACCGGCCGAAGCCTGCGTCAGGGCCTGCTTCATGATCTCCTTGGTGATGCCGGCGACCTTGATGTCCATCTGAAGGCTGGTGATGCCTTCCGACGTGCCGGCGACCTTGAAGTCCATGTCGCCCAGGTGGTCTTCGTCACCCAAGATGTCCGACAGGATGGCGAACTCGCCCGACGGCTCCAGGATCAGGCCCATGGCGATGCCCGAGACCGGACGGATCAGCGGAACGCCCGCGTCCATCAGGGCCAGCGACGAACCGCAGACCGTGGCCATCGAGGACGAGCCGTTCGACTCGGTGATCTCGGAAACCAGGCGGATGGTGTAGGGGAAGTCTTCCTTGGTCGGCAGCATCGGACGGATCGCGCGCCAGGCCAGCTTGCCGTGACCGATTTCGCGACGGCCGGGCGAACCCATGCGGCCCGCTTCACCCACCGAATAGGGGGGGAAGTTGTAGTGCAGCAGGAAGTTCTCTTTGTAGGTGCCCTGCAGGCTGTCGATGTACTGCTCGTCCTCGCCGGTGCCGAGGGTGGCGACGACCAGGGCCTGGGTTTCCCCACGCGTGAACAGGGCCGAACCGTGGGTGCGCGGCAGGACGCCGACTTCCGACACGATGGCGCGGACCTTGTCGAGGGCGCGGCCGTCGACGCGGTGCGCGTTCTCGATGATGTCGCGACGCAGGACTTCGGCTTCGCACTCCTTGAAGGCGGCCGAGAACTTGGAACCGTCGACGCCGTCGGGGTTCTCGTCGGTCTTCACCAGCTTGGCGGCGGCGGCCTTCTTGGCGGCGTCGACGCCCGAACGGCGCTCGTATTTGCCGGCGTGGGTGTAGGCGCTCTTGATGTCTTCGCCGACCAGCGACTTGATCGAGGCGACGACGTCGGAGTGATCTTCGGCCTGGAAGTCGAAGGGCTCCTTGGCGGCGTGTTCAGCCAGTTCGATGATGGCGTCGATCACCGGCTGCATGCCCGCATGTGCGAACATCAGGGCCTCGAGCATCTTCTCTTCCGACAGCTCCTTGGCTTCGGATTCGACCATCATCAGGGCGTCTTGCGTGCCGGCGACCACCAGGTCGAGGTCCGAGGACGGGATCAGGTCGATGGCGGGGTTCAGCACCAGTTCGCCGTCGATCAGGCCGACGCGCGCGGCGCCGATGGGGCCCATGAAGGGCACGCCCGAAATGGTCAGGGCGGCCGAGGCGGCGACCATGCCCAGAACGTCGGGGTCGTTTTCCATGTCGTGCTGCAGCACGGTCACGACGACCTGGGTCTCGTTCTTGAAGCCCTTGACGAACAGCGGGCGGATCGGCCGGTCGATCAGGCGGGAAACCAGGGTTTCCTTCTCGGACGGACGGCCTTCACGCTTGAAGTAGCCGCCCGGGATCTTACCGGCGGCGAAGGTCTTTTCCTGATAGTTGACCGTCAGGGGGAAGAAATCCAGGCCGGGCTTGGGCGCGCGGCCATAGACGACGGTGGCCAGAACCACGGTCTCGCCGTAGGTCGCCAGAACGGCGCCGTCGGCCTGGCGGGCGATGCGGCCCGTTTCCAGGGTCAGCGGGCGGCCGGCCCAGTCGATCGTCTTGCGTTTGATGTCGAACATATTTCGTCTTTCGTATCCCGGACGGCGTATTCCGTGCGGGGTCCCATCATGGGGCGGATGCGTCGGCGTTCAGTCCTTCGATCCAGAGGCCGCCGCGCCATCGCGACGACCGGGAGAGGACCGTCATGGCCCTCGCAGCTGCGCCGGTAAGTCCTGCGGCGCACAGGTCGTGTCTTTGTCGTCACGCTTCCCGGGCGGCCAACCGGCAGCCACTTGGCCTGGAAGCGCTTAGTTGCACAACGAGGCGCGGACGTGACCGCCCGCGCCTCGAAAGCGTATTCTACACTGATCCGACGCCTTAGCGGCGCAGGCCCAGTTTGGAGATGAGCGCCTGGTAGCGACCGGCGTCGACCTTGTTCAGGTGGTCGAGCAGGCGGCGACGTTGCGACACCATCTTTAGAAGGCCACGACGCGAGTGGTTGTCCTTCTTGTGGGTCTTGAAGTGTTCGGTGAGGTTGGCGATGCGTTCCGACAGGATCGCGACCTGAACCTCGGCCGAGCCGGTGTCGCCGGCGGAGCGGGCGTTATCGGCGATGATCTCGTGCTTGCGTTCAGCAGTAACCGACATCGTAGTTCTCCCTTGGTGGCCTACCGCGCTTTCGCGCTACTTGAGGCCGGGTTGGAGTCCCCTGATCAGGCGATCAGGAAAGATTGAAAACGCGGTCGGGTTCTAGCCGGCCGGCCCGCAACTGACACAGCGCGACGAGGGTCTGGCCCTGAAAGGCTGAAACCGTACGCGAACCGCCGGTAAGACGATCCTTGAGGGTTTCCACCTGACGGGGGAGCAGAACGATCGGGCGTCCCTGCCGAAGCGAGAAGGCGTCCTGTTCGTTCACGGCCAGTTCCGGGATGTCGTCCAGAGCGGTCGCGACGGCAAGCAAGCCTTCCGAGGCGGCGCCCCTATGCACCATTTCCTCCAGAGAATCCAGAGTGACGGCGTTTTGGGTGCTGAACGGCCCGACGCGCTCGCGTCGCAGAGCGCTGACATGACCCTCGGCGCCGAGGGCTGCGGCCAGGTCGCGGGCCAGCGAGCGGACATAGACGCCCTTGCCGGTGCGGATGGTCAACTCCACGTGGTCGGCGTCGGGCGCATCCGTCACCTCGGCCGAATGGATCGTCACCCGGCGCGCCTGAAGCTCGAACTCCACACCGTCGCGGGCCAGGTCGTAGGCGCGGGCGCCGTCCACCTTGATCGCGGAAAAGCGGGGCGGCGTCTGGTCGATTTCGCCGACGAAGGCGGGCAGGGCGGCCTTCACCTGATCGACCGTGGGGCGCACGTCGGAGCGGCCGATGATCTCGCCCTCGCGGTCCACGCTGTCGGTCGAGACGCCCCAGTTGATGGTGAAGCGATAGACCTTCTGCGCCTCCATCATCATCGGCACGGTCTTGGTCGCCTCGCCCAAGGCGATCGGCAGAATGCCGCTGGCCAGCGGGTCAAGCGTTCCGGCGTGACCGGCCTTCTGGGCGTTGAACAGGCGACGAATGCGGCTGACGGCCTCGGTCGATCCCATCTCGAACGGCTTGTCCAGGCAAACCCAGCCGTCGACGATGTCGCCCTTCTTCTTGCGGGCCATTATGCTTGGCCTACCGCGCTTCGCGCTACTTGAGGCCGGAGGGTCACTGATCGCCCTCGTCTTCGTCGCGGCGCTCCAGGTCGGCGCGGACGCGGGGATCGTCGAACAGGCGGTCGATGTGGCTGGCGGCGTCGAAGCTTTCGTCGTGCCGGAACTTCAGGTCGGGCGTGAACTTCATGTCCAGGCGACGGCCCAGCTGGCCGCGCACGAACTTGGCGTGGACGTTCAGCGCCTTGATGATCTCGCTCTCATGGCCATTGGTCGGCGCGGCCTCGACGCCGGCGCCCAGGGGCTCGACGAAACAGGTGGCGTGTTTCAGGTCCGGCGACAGGCGTACTTCGGTCACGGTGATGGACACCCCGGCCAGGGCCTCGTCGCGGATATCCTCCTCGCGCAGGATGTCGACCAGGGCGTGACGGATCAGCTCGCCGGCGCGCAGCTGGCGCTGGCTAGGTCCGGCGGGGCCGGAGGCGTTGCGGGTGTGTTGCTTGTGGGCCATCGGCCTCTCCTTCTTGTTCGCCCGCTGGGGATCGGACCCGGCCGGATAGGCGAAAGTCGGGCGGTCTAGTCCCGCAGCGGGGGTCTGTCCAGTTTTCGCGCCCGTTCGGCGGCCCGAACCGAGCGCATCACCTCGCCCGAGGTGATGGCCGGAACCGGACGGATCGCCACGCCGCCGGCGTTCAGGACACCGGCTGTCCAGTGATTGCACAGATGCAGGATGGAGAAGGTCTCGCGGCTGGCGAAGAAGCGCGCGTCGTCGCCGGGACGCATGGCTGCGATGTGCGGCCGGCCGTTCGACAGATCAAGCGAGGCCTCGACCCGCGCGGCCAGACGCTCGAACGCAGAGCGGCTCAGGGTCAGGGCGGCGCTGTCTTCGCCATAGGTCAGGCGCGGATCGTCGCGTCGAGGGGCCAGCATCAGCACCGATCGATTGCCGGGCTGCAGGAAGGCGCGGGCGCCATCCGGCAGCCGATCCGAAATCGGGCGCTGATCGACGTAGAATTTCGCATCGCCCCAGCCGATCAAAATCCAGTCGCCGGGCGCCAAGGATTGGACTGCATGCGCCAGAGGACCGCCGCGGCGCTCCAGCGCGGCGCGCGGCACGGCGATATCGGTGTGAAAGCCGTTGTCGAGCACCTGAATGACGACAGGGTCTGTCGCCGTCCCATCCGTCGCGCCCGGCCGGGTCCAGGTCAGAAGTGCGGCGACCAGTCCGGCCAGCGCCGCGAGCACCAGAGCTCGCATCATCGGCTGAGGTCCAGGACGGCGCACAGGCGGTCGTCGGCCAGAAGGGCGCCCGGCGGCGGCCCCTGTCGCACCGGCATCAGGACGAAACCGTCGCGCCGCACGGCCAAGGCCAGCCATCCGACGGCATGACCGGCGCACAGTCGCGTGTCGTCGTCAGCCGTGACGCGCCGCACCTCGATCTGGGCCGTCGGCGGCACGGCCATGGCGTCGGTGAAACTTCTGGAGACGCTGGCTGGCTGATCCGCCTGAACCAGCCGATGCGGCGCCGAGGTCAGGCGGCCGCCCGTGGTCGTGCTCAGCGCGCCGCCGTCCACGTCCAGCACCATGTCGGACTTGGCCGCGACGTAGCGCCCGGACAGCACGACCTCCCCGACCTCGACCTGTCCGGACGCGCGAGGTCTGGCAGCGGCCTTGGTCGGAGCGATCATGCGGTTCAGAGCCGGTTCGACCACCAGGGCGCCCAGCATGAACAGAGCAAAGGCGCCCGCGCCGGCCGCCGCGATCCATTTCAGCGATGGGACGCCGGATGGCGGGGCGGTCGCGCTCATGCGGCCAGTCTAGCGAAACAGGGGTTGAGGAATGGTCACCCGCCCCCAGAACACCCTAGACTGAACGCCCTTAGTTGCGGCCGGGACGACGGGTCGGATCGCTGAGCTGGAACAGGCGCGCCGACAGGCCGGACGCCGGTTGCAGCGAGGTCAGCTGGGTCCGGGTCCGGGCGCCCTGCGGATCGGTGATGGTCCACTCTTGCAGACGCATCGGATTGCCGGCGAAGGCCAGCACGACCTGACCGTCGTTCGGGCGGTTGGAATCCCGCGCCGTGATGGCGAAGGCGCCCGAGGCCATGCGCGTCACGCGCTCGATGCGGACGCCCTGGTCCAGCCGCACATTGCGCGCCAGGAAGGTGGACAGCGGGGTGCGACCCAGCGGCACCTGCTGGAAGCTGTTCAGGCGCGGGTCGTAGCGTTTGACGTTGTAGCCGTCCGACACCACCAGCAGACCGGCCGGGTTGGTGTATTCGAACCGCATCTTGCCCGGACGCTGCAGATAGAAGCGGCCCTGGCGGGTCTGTCCGTTCGGGCCCGTTTCGGTGAAGGTGCCTTGTGCCGAGGTCAGGGCCTGAAGATAGCCCTGCGCCTGTTGAACCACGGCGCGATCCTCGGCCGACAGGTTCGACTGGGCGTGGGCGGCGTCGAAGGCGCCCAACGCGATCAGGCCGGTCGTCAGGCCGGCGCCCAGCAGCAGGCTGCGGCGGTGCAGGTCGGGGGTGGCCATAGCCACGGTCTTGGCGCGCGAGGTCATGAAGTTCGTCTCCCGTTCGGGATGGTTGTCGATCCTGCCGTCTTGCCCGGTCGGCTTGGCGTCGGAATGACGCGAGCCTGACCATATTCCGGCGCTGCGATGAAGCCCTGTTCATCGAAATGCTGAAGCTTGGACGCGATAGCGGGTCAGACAACGGCTCCGAGCAGCAGCCGTTCCTCGATTTTCGTCACACCATCGGTGGCGGGCCGGCCAGGACGTCGCGCTTGCCGGCATGGTTGGCGGGGCTGACCACGCCTTCCTGCTCCATTCGCTCGATCAGGGAGGCGGCGCGGTTGTAGCCGATCTGGAGCCGACGCTGCACGTAGCTGGTCGAGGCCTTGCGGTCGCGGGTGACCACGGCGACGGCGCGGTCGTACAGGTCGTCGCCCGAGCCTCCGCCGCCGCCTTCGTCATAGCCGTTGTCGCCGTCGCCGTCGGGCTCGTCGGTGATCAGATCCAGATAGTCGGGCTCGGCCTGGGCCTTCAGGTGTTTGCAGACGTCCTCGACTTCCTTGTCGTCGACGAACGGGCCGTGCAGACGGGTGATGCGCCCGCCGCCGGCCATGTAGAGCATGTCGCCCTGGCCCAGCAGTTGTTCGCCCCCCTGTTCGCCCAGGATGGTGCGGCTGTCGATCTTGGACGTGACCTGGAAGGAGATGCGGGTCGGGAAGTTGGCCTTGATGGTGCCGGTGATGACGTCCACCGACGGGCGCTGGGTGGCCATGATCAGGTGGATGCCGGCGGCGCGGGCCATCTGGGCCAGACGCTGGACCGCGCCCTCGACGTCCTTGCCGGCGACTAGCATCAGGTCGGCCATTTCGTCCATGACCACGACCAGGAAGGGCAGGGGTTCGGGGCGGATCTTCTCGGACTCATAGACCGGGCGGCCCTGTTCGTCGAAGCCGGTCTGGACCGTGCGTTCGAAATGCTCGCCCTTGGCCTGGGCCTCGCGGGCGCGCTCATTGTAGCTGGCGATGTTGCGCACGCCCAGCTTGGACATGCGGCGATAGCGATCCTCCATCTCGCGCACCGTCCATTTCAAGGCGACGACGGCCTTCTTCGGATCGGTCACCACCGGCGCCAGCAGGTGCGGGATGCCGTCATAAACTGACAGCTCCAGCATCTTGGGGTCGATCATGATGAAGCGGCATTCGGCTGGGCTGTGGCGATACAGGATCGACAGGATCATGGCGTTGACCCCCACCGACTTGCCCGAGCCGGTGGTGCCCGCGATCAGCAGGTGGGGCATGCGCGCCAGGTCGGCGACATAGGGCTCGCCGCCGATGGTCTCGCCCAGGGCCAGGGGCAGCAGATGGCCCTTCTTGTCGTATTCGGCGCTCGCCAGCAGGTCGCGCAGATAGACGGTCTCGCGCTTGGCGTTGGGCAGTTCGATGCCGATGGCGTTACGGCCCTGAACCACGGAAATACGACAGGCGCGCGCGGACATCGACCGGGCGATGTCGTCGGCCAGGGCGACCACGCGGCCGTGCTTCACGCCCGGCGCCGGGACTAGTTCGTACAGGGTCACGACCGGGCCGGGGCGGATCTGGTCGATCACGCCGCGCACGCCGAACTCCTGCAGCACGCCTTCCAGCATCTTGGCGTTCTGCTTGAGCGAGTCCTCGTCCACCGAACCGACGCGCTGGGCCGGCTTGGTCAGGATGCCGAGCGGCGGCAGGTCGAAATCGCCTTCCGGCCGCACGAAGTCGAAGGCCTGTTGGTCCACGTCATCCTTGCGGGCCTTGGGCGCCTTGACCGCAGCGACGCGCGGCTCGACCGGACGGGCGGCCGAGGGGCGTGGCGCGGGCTGGACGGCGTCATCCTCCCACGGCGGCAGGTCGTCATAGGCGGTCTGAGGCGGCTCTTCGGCATAGGTGGGGGCCAGCGGCGCCTCTTCCGGTGGCGCGGCGCGGGGCGCTCGGGCCTTGGCGGGCGCCTTTTCGCGGGCGGCCTGGGGCTTCGGCTGAGGCGGCGCGGGTGCGCGCAACGACTTGCCCCAGTGCAGGGCGTCCAGGAAATCCATGGCGCGCAGGCCGATGGCGAAGCCGAGCAGCCACAGCCCGGCGACCAGGAAGACGAGGCCCGCAATGATGCGGCCGCCGGGGATATGCAGGGCGCCGAGACCGCGCGCCGCCAGGCCTGTCACCGCATCGCCCCACAGACCGCCCAGACCGGCGGCGAGCGGCCAGGCGGCGGGCGCGGCCAAGGCGGCGAGTGCGCTGGACAGCAGCAGCACCCCGCCGGTCGCGGCCAGAGCTTTCAACGGCGTGGGCTTGAGCCTTTGCTGGATCGCATCGCCGACCGCGCGGGCCAGGCCGAAGGCGACCAGGAGTAGGGCTGCGGGCCAGGTGGCCAGACCTAGAGACTGCATGAACAGGTCGGCGAACAGGGCGCCGTTGGCCCCCAGCCAGTTGGTCGTCGGCAGGCTGGAGGCCGCATTCAGACTGGCATCCGCCGGATTCCACGACACCAGGGCGACCAGCAGCAGGGTCGCCAGCAGGGCCTGCAAGACGCCCCTGAACCGCACCACGAAGGGCGCGTCCCACAGGATGCGGGCGCTGATCCAGGCCTGACGGCCGATGACGAGGGCGGTGGACATGAAGGGTCGAACCTTCCGGCGGCTGACGTTCGGTACCCTTTGTCGCACTCACAGGGTTAAGGGGCTGTTTACCAGCTTGGCCTTGGCGATGGACAAACCGTCCTCTGGACCTTTGGCCGCGACGGCGCGACAAGCCCCTCATGGCTGACACTGAACGCTACGACATCGTCATCGCCGGCGCGGGGCTGACCGGGGCGGCCTTCGCCCTGGCGGCGGCGCAAGGCGGGTTGAAGGTCGTGATGGTCGATCCGCAGCCGTTCAGCGATCAGTTGGCGCCGACCTTCGACGGACGGTCGACCGCCGTCGCCTTTTCGACCTTCCGCATGCTGGACGCGCTGGGCCTGGGCGAATCCCTGCGTCCTCACGCCTGCCGGATGGATCATATTCTGGTGACGGACGGGCGTCGGCCGGGCGCGGCCAGCCGGTCCGCATCGCCCGCCTTCCTGCGCTTCGACGCCGACGAGATCGGCGGCCGCACCGGCGGCGAGCCGCTGGGCTATATGGTCGAGAACCGTCGCATCCGTGCGGCCCTGGCCGAGGCGGTGACGCGCGCGGGGATCGCGGTGCGGGCCCCGGCGACCGTCGCCAGCGTCGCGACCGATGTGGGCAAGGCGACCGTGACCCTGGCCGATGGATCGACCCTGATCGCGCCCCTGGTCGTCGGCGCCGAAGGGCGAGGTTCGGCCGTGCGTCGCGCGGCCGGGATCGAGACCGTTGGCTGGGGCTATGGCCAAAGCGGCGTGGTGGCCACGGTGCGGCTGGGTCGCGACCACGGCAATGTCGCGCACGAATATTTCCTGCCCAGCGGCCCCTTCGCCATCCTGCCCCTAACGGATCAGCGCGCCAGCCTGGTCTGGACCGAGACGACGCGACGGGGCGAGGCGCTGCGCGAAGCCTCGGACGATGCCTTCCACGCCCATCTGATGCGGCGGTTCGGAGAGTTTCTCGATGGTGCGACGGTCGAGGGCCCGCGCTTCGTCTATCCGCTGTCGCTCAGCCTGGCGGAGAAACTGATCGCGCCGCGCATCGCCCTGATCGGGGACGCCGCACACGGAGTGCATCCGGTCGCCGGCCAGGGTCTGAACATGGGGCTGAAGGATGCGGCCGCTCTGGCCGAGGTGCTGGCCGAGGCCGCGCGCCTGGGCGAGGACATCGGGTCGGAAACCGTTCTGGAGCGTTACGCCCGCTGGCGCCGGTTCGACAACGCGGCCTTGGCGGCGGGTTTCGACGCCTTCGTACGCCTGTTCTCCAACGACATCGCGCCGGTGCGTCTGGCGCGCGACCTGGGCATGGCCGCCGTCAATCGCATCGGCCCTCTACGCCGCGCCTTCATGCAGGAGGCGGGCGGCGCGACAGGCGACCTGCCCCGGCTGCTGCGTGGCGAGGCCGTCGTCTAGTTCAACTGCATCCGCACGCGCTCGAAGGTCGTGAAACGCCGCGCCTCTTCGACGCCGTCCAGACCTTGGGCGCGCGCCAGGGCTTGCAGCGAGCCGGCGAGCGCCCCCTGCTTCTCGCGCGCCGTGGCGACGTCGAGCCACGGCCGGTGGTCCTCGGGGTCCAGCAGGGCGCGACGCAGGGCCGACCGCTCGGCGCCTTCATAGTCCCGACCGCGAATGGCGCGGCTGAACAGCACGTTTTGCAGCCGGATCAGAGACTGACGATCCGTCACCGGCGCCATCAGGATGTCCAGCCGATCCGCGACGTGCGGCATCAGACCGGCGCGAAGGGCGCGGCGAGTCAGTTCGCTGGGCAGGATCAGCCGCCCCTGGCTGAACGGATCCAGGGCTACGGGACCTTCCGGCGTCTCGACGCGAACCATGAAATGGCCGGGAAAATCGACGCCCGCCGCCGTGATGCCGGCCGCGCGCGCCGCGTGCAGATAGAAGACCGCCAGAACGGCGGACAGGCCGCGCCGACGCTCGGCGACCGCGATGATGTCGGTGTTGTCGGGATGGTCGTAATGGATCAGGTCGCCGTTCAGTCGCAGGTCGGCGCACAGGGTTTCGGCCAAGGCCTCGTCGGGACCTTCGCCGCCGATCCGTTCCTTCAGCCGCTCGCAGGCGTTGCGAGCCAGGGCGCGAACAGGCTCGGGATCGCGCAACGGATGGTCATGGATGGCGCAGGCGATCGCCGCCTCCAGCAGGGGGAAGGCGTCGTCTTCGGCCTGACCGGCGGCGGTCAGGACGGTTTCGGCCTCCTCGCGCGTCATGCGATCCCCTCGTCAGCGCCTCTCGACGCCGCGAAGATGACGTGGAACGCGCCAGGGAGCCAGCGCCACCATATCAATTCTCAAATCCAGACGTTGCAGACCCGGCCGATTGCGCCGGATCGCCTCGCCCGCTGCGACCAGTCGATCGTACTGGACCGGCTTCAGCGCCAGCAGGGCCGCCTCCATCGTCGCGCGGCGTTTGACCTCGACCACCGCCAGCACCGGACCGCGACAAACCAGCAGGTCGATCTCGCCGGCCCGGCTGTTGAGACGAAACCCGAGAACGCGATAGCCGCGCAGGATGAGCCAGAAGGCCGCGATCCATTCGGCGGCGTGACCGGACTTGAACGCCGTCCCGCCCTTCGCCTGACGCCACGCCGCCTTATGGCGACGGACCGGCGCGGGACGAGACAGGCGCTTCACTTGCCCTTCAGTTCCAGCGCCCGGCGATACAGGGTCTTTCGGTTCAGCCCCAGGGCCTTGGCGACCTCGGAGGCGGCGTCGCCGGTGGACAGTGTCTGAAGAGCGTCGATCAGGGCGGCGTCGGCGTCAGCCTCGGTCGCCTGGACCTCTTCGCCGGGGCCGACGACCACGACGATTTCGCCCTTGGGAGCGTCCAGACGGGGATCGACGGCCAAGTCGTCCAGCGTCCCGCGCACGCACTCTTCATAGAGTTTGGTCAGTTCGCGGGCGACGGCGGCGGGGCGCGGGCCCAGCACGGCGGCCATGTCGGTCAAACTGTCTTTCAGGCGCGGCCCGCTTTCGAAGAAGACCAACGTCTGGCGCTGGCTCTTCAAGGCTTCCAGCGCGGCGGTGCGGCCGGCCGTCTTGGGCGGCAGGAAGCCGGCGAACAGCACCCGGTCGGCGGGCAGGCCGGCGATGCACAGGGCGGCCAACAGACTTGAGGCGCCGGGGATCGGATGGACGGGCAGTCCTTCGGCGATCACCGCGCGGGCGACGACGAAGCCGGGGTCGCTGACCAGAGGCGTGCCCGCATCCGAAACCAGGGCCACCACCTGACCCTCACGCAGCCGTTCGATCGCCTGTTCGGCGGCGCGACCGGACGCATGGTCGTCGCACCGTTCCAGCTTCGCCTTCAGACCATAGGCGCTCAGAAGTTTAGCGGTGACGCGGGTGTCCTCGGCCAGCACCAGATCGGCGGCGGCCAGCACGTCCAGCGCCCTCAGCGTCATGTCGCGCAGGTTGCCGATCGGGGTGGCGACCAGATAGAGGCCCGGCTCCACCCGCCGGGGCGGCGGGGCGGCGGGTGGAAAGGGCGAAGGTTCGCTCAACGCTCGACCACGGCTGCGGGGGGACGCGGCGCCGAGGTCAGGCCCGAGCCCTGGAAGGCGGGACCGGCGTCATAGGCGGCGAAGGTGGCGGCGGTGATGATCTCGCTGACCGAGGCGCCCAAGCTGACGATCTGCACCGGCTTCTCCAGACCGACCAGCAACGGTCCGATCACGGTCGCGCCGCCCAGGGCCTGAACCAGCTTGGTCGAGATAGCGGCCGAATGAATGGCGGGCATGACCAGGACGTTGGCCGGCTTGGTCAGGCGGTTGAAGGCGTAGGCCGAATGCCCCTTGGGATCCAGCGCGACTTCCGGCGGCATTTCGCCTTCGTATTCGAAATCGACGCCCTTCTTGTCCAGGATGCGGATCGCCTCACGCACCTTCTCGGCGCGGTCGCCGGGCGGGTTGCCGAAGGTGGAATAGGACAGGAAGGCCACGCGCGGATTGCGACCCAGCTTCCTGACCGTATCGGCCGCCTTGACGGCGATGTCGGCCAACTCCTCGGCGTTCGGCAGTTCGTGGATGGTGGTGTCGGCGACGAACAGGGTGCGGCCCTTGGCCAGCAGGATCGACAGGCCGATCAGGGTGTCGTCCACATCCAGCACGCGCTGGACCTCCTTCAGCGCCATGTTGAAGTTGCGGGTCACGCCTGCGACCATGGCGTCGGCCCGGCCCTTGGCGACCAGGGTGGCGGCGAAATAGTTGCGGTCCTGATTGATCATCCGCTGCACGTCGCGGCGCAGATAGCCCCGGCGCTGCAGCTTTTCGTACAGCCAGTCGGTGTCCTCGACATTGTGGTCGGAGACGCGGGCGTTGGTGATCTCGATGCCCAGCTCGTCGAAGTTCAGACCGGCCTCTCCGGCGTTCTGACGGATCAGATCCTCGCGGCCGACCAGGATCGGCGTGCCCAGATCGGCCTGTTTGAAGCCCCAGGCCGCGCGAATGACGGCGGGTTCTTCGCCCTCGGCGAAGACGACACGCTTGTTCGGCCCGCCGCGCACGGCCGAGCTGATCTTCTGCATCAGGGCGGCGGAGGGATCGACGCGCGAGCGCAGCGCGTGGCGATAGGCGTCCATGTCCTCGATCTGGACGCGGGCCACGCCGGTGTCCATCGCCGCCTGGGCGATGAAGGGCGGGATGTACCAGATCAGGCGCGGGTCGAAGGGCGTCGGGATGATGTAGTCTGGGCCGAACTTCAGCTTGCGTCCGCGATAGGCGGCGGCGACCTCGTCCGGCACGTCCTCGCGCGCCAGGGCGGCCAGGGCCTGGGCGCAGGCGATCTTCATCTCGTGGTTCACGCGGCGCGCCCGTACGTCCAGCGCGCCGCGGAACAGATAGGGGAAGGCCAGGACGTTATTGACCTGGTTCACATAGTCCGAGCGGCCCGTGGCGATAATGGCGTCCGAGCGCACCGACTTGACGTCCTCGGGCGTGATCTCAGGGTCGGGGTTGGCCATGGCGAAGATGATCGGATTGGGCGCCATTGAGGCCACCATCTCCTTGGTGATCGCGCCCTTGGCGGACAGGCCCAGCACCACGTCGGCGCCGACCATGGCCTCGGCCAGGGTGCGCAGTGGCGTGTCGGTGGCGTGGGCGGCTTTCCACTGGTCCATGCCGTGGTCGCGACCCTTGTAGACGACGCCGTCGCGGTCGCAGATCACGGTGTTCTCAGCCTTGACGCCCGCGGCCTTCATCAGGGCGATTGAGGACAGGCCCGCCGCCCCGGCGCCCGCCAGCACGACCTTGATCTCGTCCAGCTTCTTGCCGGCGACATGGCAGGCGTTGATCAGGCCGGCGGTCGAGATGATGGCGGTGCCGTGCTGGTCGTCATGGAAGACGGGGATGTCCAGCAGGTCCTGAAGCTCGCTTTCGATAACGAAGCATTCGGGGGACTTGATGTCCTCCAGATTGATGCCGCCCCAGGTGTCGCCGATGTTCTTGACGACCGTGATGAACTCGTCCGGGTCGGTGGCCTTCACCTCGACGTCGAAGCTGTCGACGTCGGCGAACCGTTTGAACAGGACCGACTTGCCCTCCATCACCGGCTTGGAGGCCATGTGACCCAGGTTGCCCAGGCCCAGGATCGCGGTGCCGTTCGAGATGACGGCGACCAGATTGCCCTTGGAGGTGTAATCGTAGGCCTTGTCCGCATCGGCGGCGATGGCCAGGACCGGCACGGCTACGCCCGGCGAATAGGCCAGCGACAGATCGCGCTGGGTCGCCATCGGCTTGGTCGGCGCCATGGAAATCTTGCCGGGCGTCGGGATGCGGTGGAAGTCCAGCGCTTCGTCGTCGGAGAAGGTTTGCTTTTCGGTCTGATCGGGCATGATTTGGGCGTTTCCGGGCACGTCGATTTTATCGTCTCGCTATGTTCCTAATGCTCCGGGCGTGGCGGGACAACCGCGCACGCCGCGTGCCGCCGTCTCTGGACGCCAAGGGCGTCGGACGCATCACCGACGCCGACGCTGTGCGGAAAAGGTGATGGCGGCGTCGGCTCTCGTGCGGATTTCCGCAATCGCCGTCTCAGATCGCCAGCATGCCCGTCCGCTCGATCTCCACTGGCCCGGTCATCAGAACGCGATCGGTTTCCGCATCCCAGTCGATGACCAGTTCGCCGCCATCGACGACGACCGTCGCCTTGCGTTCGGTCAGGCCGCGCCGCGCGGTGGCGACCAGGGCGGCGCAGGCGCCCGTGCCGCAGGCCTTAGTCAGGCCAGCGCCCCGCTCCCAAACCCGCAGGCGGATGTGGTCCCGATCCAGAACGTTTGCGAAGCCGACATTGACCCCTTGCGGGAACAGCGGGTGATGCTCGACCAGCGATCCGGATCCGGTGACGAAGCCGTCGTCCTGGCGGTCGGTGAAGAAGACCACGTGAGGATTGCCCATGGAGACGGCGCCGGGCGTGTGCAGGAGCGGCGCGTCGATCGGCCCGACCTGTAGTTCGATCCCTCGCGTATCCATTTCTTCGGCCAGCGGCACCTGGTCCCAAGTCAGGCGAGGCTTGCCCATGTCCACGGTCACCCGGTGGTCGCCGGCCCGGGTGGCGGTGGTCGGGCCGCCCGCCGTGTCGATCACCACGCGGTCCGAGGCGTTGGCTTGCATCAAAAGCCAGCCGACGCAGCGCAGGGCGTTGCCGCAGGTCTCGACCATCGATCCATCGGCGTTCCACACCCGCATGAAGGCGTCGGCCGTGTCTGACGGTTCGATGGCGATCAGCTGATCGAAGCCCTCGCCCGTCTGGCGGTCGCCCAGCGCACGAATCTGGTCCTCGCTGGGAGCGAACGGCTGTTCCAGCGCATTGACGACGACGAAGTCATTGCCGGCGCCGTTCATCTTGACGAAAGGACGGGTCATGCAGGCCATATAGGCCCAACCCAGCGTCGCGGAAACCAGCGTGTCCCAGACCGAAACCGACCCCAAGGATAACGGCCTGCGACTGCGCGCCCGCCTGCGATACCTGTATCACGGCAGTCAACCGCCGGCGGTGCGGTTCCGGTTGATGGTCATCGTCATCGATCTGGCGATCATCGGCTTTTTCCTTGCGGCGCCCATTCTGAAGAACATGGGCTGGGCCTTCTATGCGCTGGACTATTTCATCGCCGCCATCCTGGCCCTGGACCTGGCCGCGCGGGCCTATGCCTATGCCAACATCAAGGACTGGCTGAAGCGGCCGATCGTCTGGGTCGACCTGTTCGTGCTGGCGACCCTGCTGTTTCCGGCCTGGCTGTTCAATCTCGGCTTCCTGCGGATGTTGCGACTGTGGACTCTGCTGAACTCGGATTTCTTCTGGCGCACCGTGGGGGCGCGGTTCGACGATACGCGGGTGGAGGGGATCGCGCGGGCCCTGGCCAATCTGATCACCTTCGTCTTCGTGGCGACCGGCTTCGTCTATGCGACCTTCAGGGGGCATGACGGCATCGCCGGCTATGTGGATGCGCTGTATTTTACAGTGGCCACTCTGACGACGACCGGATTTGGCGACGTGACCCTGCCCGGGCCTTGGGGGCGGTTGTTGTCCATCGCCGTCATGCTTGTCGGCATCACCCTGTTCCTGCGTCTGGCCCAGGCCCTGATCCGACCGCACAAGGTGCATTTCCCCTGCGACCGCTGCGGCCTGCAGAACCATGACCCCGACGCCGTCCACTGCAAGGCGTGTGGCAACCTGCTTTGCATTCCCGACGAGGGATGAGGCGGCGCGTCCCGCCGGTGTGACAAAACGGTAAGGTCGCACGGCTTGCCGCACGGGAAGGCGTCGTTAAGGTGCCGGCTTCGTTTTCGGGGACCTGTCCATGATCCGTGCTTCCGCCGTCGCGCTTGCGACGCTTCTCGCCTCCACCAGCCTGACCTCGGTATCCATGGCCCAGACCCCCGCCTCCTCACCCGCCCCCGCATCTGGCGGTTTCGCGACCAGCGACGCGACCGACCCCTATCTGTGGCTCGAAGAGGTCGAGGGCGAGCGGGCGATGGAGTGGGTCAAGGCCCACAACGAACGCACCTTCGCCGTCCTGCAGGGCGATCCCCGCTATGAAACCCTGCATCAGCAGGCGCTGGAGATCGTCCAGGCCCAGGACCGCATCCCCTCGCCCGGCTTCACCCACGACGGCCATATCGACAACTTCTGGCAGGACGCCCAGCATGTGCGCGGGCTGTGGCGCCGCACGACGCTGGACAGCTATCGCACCGCCACGCCGGAGTGGCAGACCATCATCGACATCGACGCCCTGGCGGCGGCCGAGGGCCAGAACTGGGTTTACAAGGGCTCTACCTGCCTGCAGCCCGAAGAGCGCTACTGCCTGATCAGCCTGTCGAACGGCGGCAAGGACGCCGTGACCCTGCGCGAGTTCGACACCGTCGAGCGCAAGTTCGTCGACGGCGGCATCACTCTGCCGGAATCCAAGGGCGGCGCATCCTGGATCGACAAGGACACCCTGCTGATCTCGCGCGACTTCGGTCCCGGCACCCTGACCAACTCGGGCTATCCGATGGTCGTCAAGCGGATGAAGCGCGGCCAGACCCCGGACCAGGCCGAGACCCTATTCACCGGCCAGCCGACCGACGTTTCGGTGTCCGGCTACACACTGCGCGACGCCGACGGAGTGGTGAAGGCGACGCTGATCAACCGTTCGGTGGACTTCTATTCGTCCGAGACCTGGCGCCTGGGTGACGACGGCGCCCTGACCCAGCTTCAGCTGCCGGCCAAGTCCGACATCACCGGCCTGGTCCAGGGCCAGCTTCTGGTCTCGCTGAAACAGGACTGGACCGCGCCGTCGGGTCAGGATTTCAAGACCGGCGACCTGATCGCCTGGCCGCTCGAGGCCTGGCTGGCCGAGCAGTCGACGCCGGCCCAGCTGGTGCTGCGCCCGACCGAGCGTCAGGCCATCGAGGGCGTCAACGTCACGCGCAACAGGCTGGTCGTGGCCTTGTACGACAATGTGCGCGGCTCGGTGCGGGTCTATACCCCCGGTCAGGGTGAATGGGCGCATACGACGCTGGACCTGCCCCAGAACGTCTCGGTCGGCGTCGGTTCGGCCTCGGAGAAGGACGACAAGGTCTTTGTCAGCGTCACCGGCTATCTAAACCCCTCCAGCCTGTGGCTGGCCGATGCGGCGACCGGCGCGGTCGATCAGGTCAAGTCGATGCCGGCCAAGTTCGACGCAGCCGGCATGACGGTCGATCAGCACGAGGCCCGTTCGGCCGACGGGACAATGATCCCCTATTTCGTGGTGCATAAGGCGGACATGCCGCTGGACGGCTCGAACCCGACCCTGCTGTACGGCTATGGCGGGTTCGAAAGCTCGCTGCTGCCGGGCTATTCGGCGACAGTCGGCAAGCTGTGGCTGGAGCGGGGCGGCGTCTATGTCATCGCCAATACGCGCGGTGGCGGCGAGTTCGGCCCGCGCTGGCACGAGGCGGCCCTGCAACAGAACCGCCAGCGCGCGCATGAGGATTTCCAGGCCGTGGCCCTGGACCTGATCGCCCGCGACATCACCAGCCAGCCCAAGCTGGGCATCATGGGCGGTTCGCAAGGCGGGCTGTTCATGGGCGCGATGCTGACCCAGCGACCGGACCTGATCAACGCCGCCGTCATCCAGGTGCCCCTGTTCGACATGCTGCGCTTCCACAAGCTGCTGGCTGGCGCCTCGTGGATCGGCGAATACGGCAACCCGGACATTCCCGAGCAGCGCGCCTGGATTCAGCAGTATTCCCCCTACCAGAACCTGCGCGCGGGCCAGCCCTATCCTGAAGTCTTCATCCACACCTCGACCAAGGACGACCGCGTCCATCCGGGCCATGCCCGCAAGGCGGCGGCGCGGCTTGAGGAGCTGGGCTATCCGGTGCTGTTCTATGAAAACGTCGATGGCGGCCACGCCGCCGGAGCGAACCTGCGCGAAACCGCGCGTCGCCTGGCGCTGGAATACACCTATCTGTCGCGCCGGCTGATGGACACGCCGGCGCAGGAATAGGTGCTTTTCGATCCTCCCCCATGACGCGCAGCGAAATGGGGGAGGGGGACCACGAAGTGGTAGAGGGGGCGACCCCGCGCACCGTGTCTGGTTCCGCCCCCTCCACCGCCTGACGGCGGTCCCCCTCCCCCGCGACGCGGGGGAGGATCAGATTTGCGGAGTTCAAGCCATGCGTCACCTGATCCTGTCAGCCGCCATCCCGGCCCTTCTGGTGGCCGCCTGCGCGAGTACGCCGGTCGCCAGAGGTGTTGACGAAATCGTGGTCTCGACCAACGACAGCCCTCCGCCTCACTTCCCCCGCGACCTGACCCCGGCGGGCGTCGCGGCGGCGGACGATCATCTGGCGCTGGAGCAGGTGGACGGGGCCGAGGCCATGGCCTTTGTCGCCGAAGAGAACCGCAAGTCCCTGGCCGCCCTGACCGGCGATCCGCGCTACGAGACCTTCCGCGCCGAGGCCCAGGCGATCCTGACCGCCACCGACCGCATCCCCAGCCCGTCCTTCCTGGGCGACGGCATCGGCAACTTCTGGCAGGACGCGACCAATCCCAAGGGCGTCTGGCGTCGTACGACGCTGGACAGCTACCGGACCGCGACGCCGCAGTGGGAGACGCTGCTGGACATCGACGCCCTGTCCAAGGCGGAGCGCAAGGACTGGGTGTTCAAGGGCGCCGACTGCCTGGCGCCGGACGACACCCGCTGCCTGATCAATCTGTCCGACGGCGGCAAGGACGCGGTGGTCGTGCGCGAGTTCGACCTGACCACCAAGCAGTTCGTCGATACCGGCTTCAACCTGCCCGAGGGCAAGCACCGCATCGAATGGCTGGACCGCGACACGCTTCTGGTCGCCACCGACTTCGGCGCCGGAACCATGACGGAGTCCGGCTATCCCTTCATCGTCAAGACGCTGAAGCGCGGCCAGACCCTGGCCCAGGCGACCGAGGTCTATCGCGGCGAACAGGGCGACGGCGGATACGGCGTGAGCCCCGCCGTCTATCGCGCCAAGGACGGCAAGGTGACGGCCGTCATCATCACCCGTCCGCTGGACACCTTCCGGTCGGAAACCTGGAGCCTCGGTCACGACGGCAAGGCGACGAAGCTCAATCTGCCAGCCCGCGTCAGCGTCTTCGGCGTAGTTGGCGATCAGCTTGTATTCTCAAACGACGAGCAGTGGCGTTGGCTCGCACATGACTACAAGCCAGGAGCGCTTCTGGTCGTCGGTTTAAGAGCATTGTCCGCTGCTCCGTCGCCCACAAACGTCCCACCGGCGCCGATGACGGACGGACGCGATCCAGTCGGGATCTTCGTTCCGAATGCCCGTCAATCTCTCCAGAGTGTGGCGGTTCTCGACAACACCCTCATCGCCGTCATTTCGGATAATGTTGCGGGACGTTTGGTTCGCTTTCAGCGGACGGGGACTGAGGGACAGTATTCGTTCTGGGGCGCGACCGACATCACAGTCCCTGACAACCTCGCTGTCGGTCTGGGCGACTCGTCCAAATCACGCGGCGAAGTGTTCGTTTCGACTCAGGGCTTCCTAGTCCCTCCGACCCTCAGCCTGGCCGATGCGGACGCCGCGACCCTGACCACGCTGAAGTCGGCGCCCGCCAAGTTCGACGCGTCGCGCGACGTGACAGAACAGTTCGAGGCGACCTCGACCGACGGGACCAAGATCCCCTATTTCATCACCCGTCCGCGCGACATGAAGCTGGACGGGTCGAACCCGACCATCATGCTCGGCTACGGCGGCTTCCAGGTCAGTCTGAACCCGGCCTACAAGCCCGAGATGGGCAAGCTGTGGCTGGAGCGCGGCGGCGTCTTCGTCCAGGCCAATATCCGCGGCGGCGGCGAGTTCGGCCCCGACTGGCACCAGGCGGCCTTGGACGGCGATCGTCAGAAGGCCTTTGACGACTTCGCCGCCGTGGCGCGCGACCTGGAACAGCGCGGCGTCACCAGCCCGCGTCGCCTGGGCATCTACGGCCGCTCGAACGGCGGCGTCCTGACCAGCGTGTCGATCACCCAGCACCCGGAACTGTTCAATGCGGCGGTGATCGAGAGCCCGCTGGTGGACATGCTGCGCTATCACGAGCTGCCGGCCGGCGCCTCGTGGATCGGCGAATACGGCGACCCGCGCATCCCGGAAGAAGCCGCCTGGATCGCCCAATATTCGGCCTATCAGCAGCTGCGACCCGACGTGACCTATCCGCGCGTCTATCTGACCACCAACACGCGCGACGACCGCGTCCACCCCGGTCATGCGCGCAAGTTCGCCGCTCGCCTCGGCGATCAGGGCCACGATCATCTCTACTACGAGGACACGGCCGGCGGTCACTCCAACGACGCCGACCCGGTCGCCAACGCCCGTCGCTGGGCGCGTCACTATGTCTATCTGTCGCAACAACTGATGGACTGAGCGCTTTTTCTTTGGGCTACCGCGCTTGGCGCTGCTTGAGCCCGTCCTTGCTTGGGTTATCGCGCGCCGCGCGCGGCTTGAACCCGTGGGTCACGCGATTATGAGGCGCGGCGGTGGGTCGCGGGGACTAAGAACGACGGCATGAACACCAAGGGCTGGATCATCGCGGGCACGGTCATGGCGGGCGCCCTGCTGTCCGTCGCCTCGGCGGCCCAGCCGGCTGCCGGCCGTCCGCCGCTCGCGCCGCGTCACGCCACAGCCGACGGGCCGCCGGTGGTGGTCGAACTGTTCACCGCTCAGGGCTGCGGCGGCTGTGTCGAGGCCAATGCGGCGGTCGAGAAGGCGGCGGCCCAGCCTGGCGTCATCGCCCTGACCTATGGCGTGGACTACTGGGACTATCTGGGCTGGACCGACACCTTCGCCCGCCCGGAGTTCGTTCAGCGCCAGCGCGCCTATCGCGCCGCCCTGCGCCAACGTGGCGTCTCGACGCCCCAGGTGGTGATCGACGGCCGTCGCCAGGTGTCCGGCGCCCGCAGCCTCGAACTTGAAACCGCCATCGATCAGGAAGCCGTGCGCCAGGTCTGGCCGCCCCAGATCGAGTTCCGCGAGAACGGAAACGGCGTCGGCGTCGGCTCCGGCCGCGCGCCCGTCGGCGGCGCCGAGGTGGTGGCGGTGACCTATACGCCCGGCCCCCAGGTGGTCGAGGTTCGCCAGGGCGAAAATCGCGGCCAGTCGATGCGGCACATGAACGTCGTGCGCGGCGTGACCCGCCTGGGCGAATGGCGCGGTCGCCCGATGCTCTACGCCCTGCCGTCCGCCCGCCCCGGCGAGGCGGTGGCGGTGCTGGTGCAAGGCAAGACCGACAAACGCATCCTGGGCGCCGCCGTCAGGGACTAGGCGCCGGCCTTCTTAGCGAAACCCCAGGCCGCGTCGCTCAGCGGGCCCACCTGGGCGGCCATGGTCTTGGCGTGGGCGCTGGCGGCGGTGCCGTCGCGGACGCGGCCGGCGATGCCCTGGCAGATGGCCGCCAGGCGGAACAGGTTATAGGCGTAGAGCCAGTCCAGATTGGCGGGCCGCATGCCCGTCGCGGCGGCATAGCGTTCGACCGTCTCCTCGACAGACGGGATGCCCAGGGCCTCCAGATCGGCGCCGGCGAGGCCGTTGCGCAGGCTGGCCGGAATGGCCCAGGCGATCAGCAGATAGGAGAAGTCGGCCATCGGATCCCCCAGGGTCGACAGCTCCCAGTCCAGCACGGCGCGGACCTGGGCTTGGTCCGGCGCCAGGATCATGTTGTCGAGGCGGAAGTCGCCGTGGACGATCCGGCTTGGTCCCTCGGGCGGCAGGCTGTCGGGCAGGAAGGCGATCAGCCGGTCCATGGCGGCGACGGGTTCGGTCTCCGAGGCGCGATACTGTTTGGTCCAGCGGCCGACTTGCCGCGCGAAATAGTTGCCGGCCTTGCCGTAGTCGCCCAGGCCGATGGCGGCGGGGTCGAAGGCGTGCAGACGGGCCAGGGTGTCCGTCTGGGCCTCATAGACGGCGCGGCGTTCGGCAGGCGTCAGTCCGGGCAGTTTCAGGTCCCAGAAGATCCGGCCCTCGACCTTGTCCATCACATAGAAGATCGAGCCGATGACGGCTTCGTCCAGGCACAGGGCGTGGGGCTTGGCGACCGGGAAGCCTTGGGCGGCGAGGGCGGAGATGACCTGAAACTCGCGGTCCACGGCATGGGCGCTGGGCAGGAGGACGCCGGGCGGCTTGCGGCGCAGCACATAGGCGGCCGAGGGCGTCACCAGTTCATAGGTCGGGTTCGACTGGCCGCCCTTGAACTGGCGCACCGTCAGAGGACCGGCGTATCCCGAGACGTGGGCGCGCATCCAGGCGTCCAGCGCCGCCTCGTCCAGGCGATAGCGCGGATCGACCTCGCGCGTGCCGGAAAAGGCGCTTTGGGCGTCCAGCGGGGCGGCGTCGGTCATGCGGCGGTCCTCGTCGTTTCCTTGAGCCGTCCGGATCTCACGCCCGGTCCGGCGCGGCGATGATGGCGGCCTTCACCGCGCGACGCCAGCCGGAAAGCAGACGCTCGCGCTCGTCCGCCTTCATGCGAGGTTTCCAGCAGGCCGGCGCCTCGGCCGGGCGCGCCTCCAAGTCCGGCAAAAGGCCGACGCCCAGGGCCGCCAGGCGCGCGGCGCCGAGAGCCGTCATCTCCTGGAAGGCCGGACGCTCCACATGGACCTCGCAGATGTCGGCGACGAACTGCATGGCGAAACTGTTGGCGGTGACGCCGCCGTCCACCTTCAGCGTCTTCAGAGACGGGGCGCCGTCGGCGGCCAGGGCGTCCAGCAGATCGCGCGTCTGATAGGCCAAGGCTTCCAGCGCGGCGCGCACGAAATGGGCCGGACCGGAATCCCGTGTCAGCCCGATGATGGTTCCCCTCGCTTCTGGTTCCCACCATGGTGCGCCCAGACCCGTGAAGCCGGGGACCATATAGACGCCGCCGTTGTCCTTGAGGGTCTGCGCCATCGCCTCCGATTGACGCGACTCTGAGATCAGCCCGACCCCGTCCCTCAGCCACTGGATCGCCGAGCCGGCCGAGAAGATCGAGCCCTCCAGCGCATAGGCGGTCTGGTCGCCGGCCTGATAGCCGAGCGTGCCCAACAGACGCCGGGTTGAGGCCACGGGCTCCGCGCCGACATTGGCGACAAGGAAGGCGCCGGTGCCATAGGTGATCTTGGCGTCCCCGGCCTTGAGCGCCCCGTGCCCGACCAGAGCCGCCTGCTGGTCGCCCGCCGATCCGGCGATGGGCAGAGGCTGGCCGAACAGCGCCGGATCGCTCTCGCCGATCACACCTGCGCAAGGGACGATGTCGGGTAGGGCTTCGCGCGGCACATCGAACACATCGCACAGGTCGTCACGCCATTTGACCGTCCTCAGATCCATCAGAGACGTGCGTGATGCATTGGTCGCATCGGTGGCGTGGACCCGGCCGCCAGTGAGCTTCCAGATCAGCCAGGCGTCGATCGTGCCCAGCTTGACCTCGCCCTTCGCCGCCCGCTCGCGCGATCCGGGCACAGCGTCCAGGAGCCAAGCGAACTTGGTCGACGAGAAATAGGGATCGAGGATCAGGCCGGTCATGGTCTGGACCCGAGGCTCGTGGCCTTGGGCGGTCAGGCGTGCGGTGACGTCGGCAGTGCGGCGATCCTGCCAGACGATGGCGCGATGCAGCGGCTCGCCGGTCGCCGCGTCCCAGATCACGGCCGTTTCGCGCTGATTGGTGATGCCGATGGCGTTGAAGCGGGCGACGCCTCCGGCCTTGCGCACCACCTCTCGACAGGTCTGGAGCGTCGCGGTCCAGATTTCGGCGGCGTCATGTTCGACCCAGCCGGACTTCGGAAAATGCTGGGCCAGCTCGAT
The DNA here is from genome assembly GCF_014204545.1 of Brevundimonas vesicularis. GTDB lineage: Bacteria > Pseudomonadota > Alphaproteobacteria > Caulobacterales > Caulobacteraceae > Brevundimonas > Brevundimonas vesicularis_B. Next base: position 340,743 of record NZ_JACHLJ010000003.1, on the reverse strand, counting down.
CTGGCTGACCGCGACGGGCCTCAGGTCCCCTTTTTCTTCGCCTACCGCGCTTCGCGCTGCTTGAGGCGCGACCGCGAAGGCGATGGCGCGGGTGGAGGTCGTGCCCTGGTCGATGGCGAGGATCAGGCTCATGGTTCTCTCCCGGCTGCGTCTTGGGTAAGGGGAGCATATGACGACGCACCTGCCCAGCTATGAAGGCGTCCTCGACGCCGCCCGCCAGATCGACGGGATCGCCGTCCGCACGCCCCTGCTCGAAAGCCCGGCTCTGAACGCGGCGGTCGCCGGGCGGGTTCTGATGAAGGCGGAAAGCCTGCAGCGCGCCGGAGCCTTCAAGTTTAGGGGCGCCTATAATCGCATCAGCCGGCTGACCGACGAGGAGAAGGCGCGCGGCGTGGTCGCCTTCTCGTCCGGAAATCATGCGCAGGGGGTGGCCGCTGCCGCAGCCATGGTCGGGACGCCGGCGGTCATCGTCATGCCGTCGGATTCGCCCAGGGTGAAGGTCGAGGGCGTGATCGGCTTCGGCGGCGAGGTGCGCTTCTACGACCGCTGGACTGAAAGCCGCGAGGCGATCGGCGCGGCCATCGCCGCCGAGCGCGGCTCGATCCTGGTTCCGCCGTTCGATGATCCCTTCATTATCGAGGGCCAGGGGACGACGGCGCTGGAAATGCTGGATCAGGCGGATGCGCCGTTCGACCAGTTGCTATGCGGGGCGTCCGGCGGCGGGTTGATGGCCGGGATCAATCTGGTCATGGCCGAACGCAGTCCCGCGACGAAGGTCTTCGTGGTCGAGCCCGAAGCGTTCGACGACACCGCGCGATCCCTGGCGGCCGGAGAGCGGGTCGGTCATCCACAGGGCGCGCCCTCGATCTGCGACGCCCTGATGTCGCCGATGCCGGGTGCGCTGACCTGGCCGATCAACCGGCGGCTGGCGGGGGCGGTCACCGTCTCGGACGCGGAAGTCGCGGAAGCGATGCGGTTCGCCTTCCGCCATCTCAAGATCGTCCTCGAACCCGGAGGCGCCGTGTCGCTCGCGGCCCTGCTTGCCGGAAAGATCGGGACGAAGGGACTGACGACAGCCATTGTCCTTTCAGGTGCCAACGTCGATCCGACGCTGTACGCCGAGATCATTGAGGAGCGCTTCTGCGGCTGAGGGTCTTTCCTTCGTGACAAGGGTCGGCCAACCTCACCTGAAATGAACTGAGGAAACGCACAATGACCAAGGCCAGCGAACTTCAGACGTTGATCGGCCAGGAGGTCGGGGTGTCGAAATGGTTCGACGTCACTCAGGCCCGGATCGACGCCTTCGCCGATTGCACCGAAGACCACCAGTTCATCCATGTCGATCCGGAGGCGGCCAAGGCCACGCCGTTCGGCGGAACCATCGCGCACGGCTTCCTGACCCTGAGCCTCGCTTCGGCCATGAGCTATGACGCGGTGGCGCCGCTGGAGGGCGTCGTGATGGGCGTGAACTACGGCTTCGACAAGCTGCGGTTTCTGACGCCGGTGCCGGCAGGGTCACGCATTCGCGGCCGCTTCAAACTGTTGTCGGCGGACGACAAGGGCGGCGGACGCTGGCTGCTGAAACACGAACTGACGGTCGAGATCGACGGGGCTGACAAGCCGGCGCTGATCGCGGAGTGGCTCGGGATGCAGATGGTCGGCTCAAAAAACGAGCCATGACGCTCGCATAGGTTATAGCGTTGGGCTGCCGAAGATTGTGACACATCAACGGCCAGAGATTAACTATTCTGCGCCTCGGCGCCAAATTTATCTGTATCATCAAGGCCACGGTATCGGCTTCGCTGATAAACGTCGTCACGTTTCCGCCTCGACCTCATAAGGCAAGGCTGGTAAGACCCGCGTAGGCGGTAGACCCGCCCCCTACTATAACAGAGGCGGAGGGATACCCCCCTATGCGTATGAAGACTTTCGTGCTGGCCTCCAGCGCAGCGGCCGCCCTGGCCCTGTCGGCTGGTGCTGCATCGGCGGAACCCAATGGTTGGTACGGCGCCATCGACGCCGGCTACCACATGATCGACGATATCAATGCTGAATCGTCCACGACCGGCGCTAGCTGGAACTGGGAAGTGAACGACGGTTGGGCGGCGTTCGCTCGCCTCGGCTATCGCTTCAACCCGAACTGGCGCGTTGAACTGGAAGGCGGCTACCGCTCGGGCGACATCGGCACCGTGCGCGCCGTCACCGGCACGCAAGGCCTGTGCAACCTGACCCCGGCGACGGGCGGCTGCTTCTCGCCCGAGGGCGACATCGAATCCGCCACCCTGATGGCCAACGTCATCTATGACTTCGGCTTCGAATACTGGGGCGTTCGTCCGTTCGTCGGTCTCGGCGCCGGTGTGAACCGCGTCGACACCAACACGATCGGTGCGCTGCGCGCCAACCGTGCGGCCACCTTCGCCGCCGACGACACCTCGACCAAGTTCGCCGCTCAGGCGATCGCCGGTCTGGCCTGGGCCATCGGCGACCGCGCCAACATCGACCTGACCTACCGCTATCTGACGGGCGACGCCAACTTCGCCTCGACGACGGCCGGCACGGGCGCAGGCGCCACGCAGTTCGGCGAATGGGACGGCGACTACGACCAGTCGCACACCGTGACCCTGGGTCTGCGCTACAGCTTCGGTGCGGAAGATGCTCCGCCCCCGCCGCCTCCTCCGCCCCCGCCGCCGCCGCCTCCTCCGCCCCCGCCGCCTCCGCCGGCGCCGGTCGCTCAGACCCCGGTCGCTCGCCAGTTCGTCGTCTACTTCGACTGGGATCGTTCGGACCTGACCGCGGAAGCCCGTTCGGTGGTGACGCAGGCCGCCAACTACGCCAAGTCGGGTCGCCCGACGCGCGTCCTGATCGTCGGCTACACCGACACCTCGGGTTCGGCCGCCTATAACCTGGGTCTGTCCAACCGTCGTTCGCGCACCGTCGCGGACGCGCTGGTCGCCTCGGGCGTCAACGGCGGCGTCATCGCCCTCGACGGCAAGGGCGAGACTAACCTGGCCAAGCCGACCGCCGACGGTGTGCGCGAACCGCTCAACCGCCGCGCGACCATCGACATCAACTTCTAAGACTTTCGGAGCCGACCGGTTCGTCCAGGTCGGCTTCGAGCTTAGACGTCGTCGAAAGACAGAACGCCGCTTCCGAAAGGAGGCGGCGTTTTTCTTCGCGCCGTCTCACCTTGTGCGTGATGCGTCCACGCAGAGAAAAGGGCGACGCCTCGCGACGCCGCCCTCATACATTCTGATTTTGACGCCGATCAGCCGGTGAACGGACGGATCAGGATTTCGACCCGGCGGTTCTGTGCCTTGCCCTCGGCGGTGGCGTTCGAGGCCACCGGGTTGCGTGAGCTGTTGCCGGCGACATAGAGGCGTTGGGCCAGAACGCCACGGCGAACCAGTTCAGAGGCGACGCTGCTGGCGCGGCGCTCCGACAGAGGCTGATTGATCGCGTCGCCGCCCGACGAGTCGGTGTGACCGATCACGTCCACGGTCGACTGGTCGTACTGCTGCAAAACGCGAGCAACGTCGTCCAGCACTGGCAGGAAGCGCGGATCGATGGACGACTGGTTCGTGGCGAAGGTCACGTCCGACGGCATCCGCAACACGAGCAGGTCGCCTTGGCGCGCCACACCGACGCCGGAGCCGGACAGTTCAGCCTCCATCGCGCGTTGCTGACGATCCATATATTGGCCGACGGCCGCGCCGCCCAGCGCGCCGATGCCGGCGCCGATCAGAGCGTTCTTGCGGCCCTGTTCGCCGTTCGAGGTGTTGGTCAGATAACCGAGAACCGCGCCACCCAGAGCACCGGCGATGGCGCCGGTCCCGGTGTTGTTACGGACCGGACCCGAACGATAGGGGTCAGTGGTGGTGCAGGCGGCGGTCCCCAGCATGGCGGCGATGGAAACGCTGGCGACGATGAACTTGGCGCGCATGGAATGGTCCTTTTTCTTAGCGATCTGGCGCGGAAACGTGCGCTTACTGTGGAGGTTCCAAACTGTACCGTTCATGAACACCTGCCATGTCCGCACTCGCCATGGCCCTGACAAGCCCGCTGATTAGGCGTATGGGGACCGCCGCACATCCCCAGAACGAGGACGACGCCGTGAGCGTGACCCAGACGGACAACACGACCGACCGCGCCATTCAGCCGGTTTCGATGACGCAGTACGACGCCGATTTTCAGGCGTTCAGCGACGCATTGGGCGCGTCCTTTTCCCGCTATGGCTTCGCAGTGGTCGCCGACCATGGTCTGGACGAGGCGCGCATCACCGCGGCCATCGACGACGCCAAGGCCTTCTTTGCTCTGCCGGAAGAGGTCAAGCGCCAATACCATCACCCCGGTACGGGCGGCGCGCGCGGCCTTACCCCCTTCGGAGTCGAGGCGGCCAAGGACGCCAAGACGGTGGATCTGAAAGAGTTCTGGCACGTCGGTCGTGAACTGCCCGAAGGCCATCCCTATCGCCGCTATATGCGCGACAACGTCTGGCCGACCGAGGTCGATGGCTTCCGCCAGCACCTGTATGGCATGTTCGAGGACCTGGATGCGCTGGGCGCCAAGATCCTGCGCGCCATCGCCCGCTATCTGGAGCTGGGCGACGACTTCTTCGCCGACAAGGTGGAGATGGGCAACAGCGTCCTGCGCATGCTGCACTATCCGCCGGTTCCGGCCGATGCGCCGGGCGTGCGCGCCGGGGCGCATGAGGACATCAATGTCATCACCCTGTTGCTCGGCGCCGAGGAAGCCGGTCTTCAGCTGAAGGACAAGGACGGCAGCTGGCTTGACATCGCGCCGCCGCCCGGCGCCCTGGTCGTTAATATCGGCGACATGCTGCAGCGGCTGACCAACCATGTCCTGCCGTCAACGACCCACCGCGTGGTCAATCCGGCGCCCGAGCGTCGCGGCTTCGCTCGCTATTCGACGCCCTTCTTCCTGCACTTCAACCCGGACTTCCCGATCGAGACCCTGCCCAGCGCCATCACGCCGGATAACCCTGATCGCTACGCGGGCAAGACCATCCTGGCCGAGGATTATCTGAGTGAACGCCTGCGCGAAATCCGCCTGCTCTAGGCCGTTAGCGGGAAATCCGTAGTCGGGTGATGTCGCGTCCGATGGCTTGGAAGTCGTTGGACAGGTCCGCGCCCGACTGCGGCAGGAAGGCCTTGTCCTTGTCGGTGGCGCAACTGCTCAGAATCTTGGCCGCGTCGCTGCCTGGGGTGATTGAGAAGCCGACCGTGTAAACGATCACGTTCTTGTTCTTCATGCCGGTGCAGAGCTTTGCGGCCTGATCGAACGGGTCGCCGTTCGTCGCGTCGCAGGCGATCTTATCGTAGAGACTGCCTGACCCAGACCCGGCGTTTCGAGCGATCACGCCGCCGCAATAAGGGGTGTTGAACTCACCGTCGGTCATCAGAATGACAGCCTTCAGCACCTTGGTCGGCGCATAGGCGGCGGCCGTATTCGATGTCCACAGCGCATTGAACTGGTTGGATACCGTGTACCACCCCCAGGCGAGGCCGATCTGACCGGCGGTCGATCCCGTGACCGACAGACCGTTCACAAGGTTGGTCAGAGTGTCAATGTTGGACGTCAGGGGCTGGATCGTCGCCGCTGGACAGGGATTGCGTGGAGACGCGTAGTTTCGGCCGACGTAGGCGGAACCGGGGGCCGTGTCGGTATAGGCTGAGGAACCTGTCCGCTCACTGACGCAGGTGGTGTTGTCGAACACGTTCAGACGATTGTACTGCGGATCGCGGAAGACGCGTTTGGCGCATCCGTCACGGCCGCATTGAACGGCGCCGCCGTTGGAATAGTCGGCGTAGGCCGCGCCCCCGACCGGCACGACGAAGGCGTCCTTGGATGTGCGCTCATAGACTTCGAAAAGGCCGCTATTGTTGTTCAGCGCGGTCATGCCGGTCACGCCGGTGATCTGAACGCCCTCGTCCGCGGACAAGCCATGGTCGGTGGACGTAACAGTGACGAAGCAGTCGGAGCGCATGCATTTACGGATCTGACCGCCCGAGCTGTAGCTGCTGTAGCCGTTACCGCTGGTGGTGTTCAGCGCGTACCAGTTCGCGCCCGATTGATATTGTAGAGACACCCGATTGGCGTCGATCCGCACGACCTTGTAGGCGCGGTTGTTGATCTGAGTCATGCCGCTGACGCCGCTGATCCAGACGTAGTCATCGGTCGACAGCCCGTGGCCGTTGGCGGTCACGACCCCCGGCGAAGCGCGCGTGATGCCGGAGATCGACTTGGCCGCCGCCGCCGCCCATGCGGCGCCGGTGATGCTGGTCGAGCCGATCGAAGCGCCGCGCGCGGCGTCGGCGCGAGCGCCCAGGTTCACGCCGATCGAATAGGGCACGATCGCCATGCGTGAATAGTAGGGCGTCTGTTTTGCGGCCGGCTGAACGACCAGTTTGATCAGCTGGTTCGCGGCGTTCTTCAGATCGCCGATCCGGTTATTGCTGGCCATGGAGCCGGTGATGTCCAGCACCAGCGAGACCTCGATGTCCTTGGACGATCGGTTCACCTCGGAGTGGACGCTGACGGGCAAAGTGTCGTCGAGGATCTTGCCATAGGGCGGCAGGACCACATTGGCGATCAGCGTCTTCACCTGGACCTGGATGTCGGCGATGACGATCTGGTCTTTCGTCAGCTCGATCTTGACGGCGTCGTCGGCGAACGGCTCCACAGAGGCGTTGCGCAGATTGGCTCTCAGCGCCACCAGGGCGACGGTCTTCAGGTCTTTCGGATCAGTATAGGACGAGCGCGCCGCAGCCAGGGCGGCGGCGTCCAGCGCGTCCTGCACGCGCGCCTTGGCCGTCGTCACGCGGTTGATGTCGATGCCGCCCAGGGTCAGCATCATCAGCGCCGGCATCACCAGGGCGAAGATCATCACGACATTGCCGCCGCGATCCGACGAGAGGCGCGACGTGAACATGCGCAGAGCCTTCACCGCTCTGCCGATCCGATTGGAAACCTTCACCATGCCCATCCCAAAGGACGCGGACCGCCCGATTAGCGCTCAGTTTGCCATCGGGCGGTTAAGGGAATTGTGAAGGGGACGGTTAACGCCGCCGCGTAATCAGGCGGCGCTCCATCCGCACTGGTGACCCCGGTTCTGTTCCTGGAGCCAAACGTTCAATGGGGCGAAATAGTCGGCGATGGCCGAGGCGTCGTTGCCGTCGTCGCCGGTGAAGGCCTTCATCGCCTCCTGCCACGGCCGCGACTGGCCCATCTGCAGCATGGCGTTGAAGCGGGCGCCGACCTCCTTGTTGCCATAGACGGAGCAACGATGCAGCGGCCCGGTCCAACCGGCCTGTTTGCAGGCCGCGCGCTGGAACTGGAACTGATAGATCGCCGCCAGGAAGTAGCGGGTATAGGGCGTGTTGCCGGGCACATGGTATTTGGCGCCCGGATCGAAGGCGTTGGCCGGACGCGGGCTCGGTGGCACCAGACCCTGGTACTGCAGCATGTCGGCGGTCCAGGCTGTGTTGTAGGCGGCCGGCGCCGTCTCGCCCGAGAAGACGTCCCAGCGCCAGCGGTCGACCATCAGGCCGAACGGCAGGAAGGCGATCTTGTCCAAGGCCATCTTGAGCAGGAAGGGAATGTCCTCCTCTGCGCCCGGCGTGGTCTTAAGCAGGCCGATCTGGTTCAGATAGGTGGGGGTTAGGGCCGAAAGGCCGACGAAGTCGCCGATGGCCTCGTGGAAGCCGTCGTTGGCGCCGTTCCGGAACAGCATCGGTTGGTTCTTGTAGGCGCGCTGATAGTAGTTGTGACCCAGCTCGTGGTGGACGGTGTAGAAGTCGTCGCCGTTGACGTTGGTGCACATCTTGATGCGAATGTCGTCGGCATTGTCCAGGTCCCAGGCCGAGGCGTGACAGACGACTTCCCGGTCGCGGGGGCGGGTGATCTGACTTCGTTCCCAGAAGGTCTGAGGCAGCGGATCAAGGCCCAGCGAGACGTAGAAGCCCTCGCCCGTCTTGACCATTTTCGTCGCGTCGTAATCGGCGGCCTTCAGCAGTTCGGTGAGATCATAGCTGGAGGCGCCGCCGCTGGACGAGGCGACCACGTCATAGATATTGCCCCACTGCTGCGACCACATATTGCCCAAGAGATCGGCGCGGATCGGGCCGTGATCAGGCTGGACCGCATCGCCGTATTTGGCGTTCAGCCGGGCGCGCACATAGCAGTGCAGATTCTCGTAGAAGGGCTTCACCTGGGCCCACAGCCGGTCGGTCTCGGCGGCGAAGTCGTCGGCGGGCATGTCGTAGCCTGACCGCCACAGGGCGCCGGTGTCGGCGAAACCCAGTTCGCGCGAGCCTTCATTGGCGATCTCGACCATGCGGGCGTAGTCGTCGCGCATGACCGGCGAGATGGTGCGCCAGCCTTCATACAGCGCCTTGGTCTCGGCGGGATCGCGGCTGTCGGCCAGGATCAGCGAGGCCTCGTCCAGCGTGATCGGCTTGCCCTTGAAGTCGAACTTTCCGGTTGAATAGGTCGAGTCCAGCCGCGTGGTGATCTGGGCCAACTCCTCGGCTGCGCCGGGACGGTTGGGGGCGGGCAGGACCAGGCTGAGCCGCAGCAGGTTCAGCTTGCGGCGTACGACCGGATCGACCTGGACGTCGTTGAACTTGGCCGCCTGATTGGCCAGCTGGACCTGAAGCTCGGTCGCTTCGGCGTTGGCCTTGGACTCCAGCCACATCGTGTCGAAGGTGATGTTGGTGGCGCGCGCCCACTGGATGCGGGCGACATATTCGCTGACCTCGGCCCATTTGGTTTCGGCGTCGGCGATGAAGGCGGTCGCGCCCTCGGCGGTGATCGGATAGTCGGCGCGCATGCCGCTGACGGCGGGTGCGGGCGTGGTCGAGGCCGTTTGTTCGACGCCTGGCGCGCCGGCGGCGGGTTCGCTGGTGCTGGCGCAGCCGGCGGCGAAGGCGAGGGCGCAGACCGCGACGGCGGTCATCATCTGACGCTTCATGATGGATCTCCTGAACAGCGCGGGCAGGAGAGGACAGGCCCGGTCGCCCGTCAAGCGTGACGGTTCAGCGGCCGACGATGCAGGTGTTCAGACCCTCGTTGCGCACCGTGCCCATGGCCGCCTGAACGCGCGCAGCGCGCCGACGCACATAGGGGCCGGGCGCGGCGGCTTCGTAACGGCGCGGGGCCGGCAGGATGGCGGCCAGACGCGCCGCCTCACGCGGGCTCAGGTCGCGGGCGTCCTTGCCGAACCAGTGGCGCGACGCGGCCTGGGCGCCATAGACGCCGGGCGCCCATTCCACCACGTTCAGATAGACCTCCATGATCCGGCGCTTGGACCACACGGCCTCGATCAGGACGGTGTAGCCCGCTTCCAGACCTTTTCGGATCCAGTCGCGGCCGGGCCAGAGGAAGACGTTCTTGGCCGTCTGCTGGCTGATGGTCGATCCACCGCGCAGACGCCCGCCTTCGGCGTTGTGGTCCAGGGCCTTCTGGATCGCCTCCATGTCGAAGCCATGGTGGCTGCAGAACCGGGCGTCCTCGGCGGCGATGGCCGCATTGACCAGATTGGGCGAGATCTGGTTCAGACCGCGCCACTGATAGTCCATGCCGTCGCCCCTCGCGAGTTGGCGCAGCATCAGTATGGTGGGCGGCGGCGGGACGATGGCGACGATCAGCACGCCCGCGACCGGGATCAGGGCCAGGATCAAAAGCGCGGTCAGCACCACGCGACGCCAGTTCTTGCGGCCCGTCGCCATCAGAGGATCAACACCCCGGCGGCACCGTCTTCGTCGGCCCAGGCCACCTTGTCGACGGCGGGGCTAAGCGACAAGGCGACGATGGCCGGCCCCTTCTCGGCCTTGACGAAATTCAGACCCTGGGCCGCCGGATGCGCGACCCAGACCCGACCGTCGGTCAGGCCGGCGGCCAGCAGGCCCTGATCGGCGCGGGCCGAGACCAGATTGACCAAGGTCGTGTCGTCATAGCCGATCTCGGTCGCCTCGCGCCCCATCGGCCCGTTCGATCCGATGAAAGGCCACAGGACCGCGCCCTGCGCGCCCGAGGTCGCCATCAGCTGACCATTGGCCAAAAAGGCCATCGACCGCACCTTGCCCGGATAGCCGCCCATGCGCAGATTCTTGGCGTCCTTGATGCGCCAGCCGTGCATCTGATTGTCCTGCATCGTCGTGACGACGAAGGCGCCGTCGGGCGAGAAGGCGACGCCGGTGTGCGATCCGGCCCAGGCCAGTTTCACGGGCTGCTGCTTTTCGATCCGCGCATACCACAGCGCCGCTCCGCCATAGGTCGAGGTGGCGATGCGCCGGCCCTTGGGCTCAAAGGCGACGCCGGAGACGGTGCGCTCGTGCTGGAAGTCGCGTCGGAAGCCGACCTCCTTGGGGTCGATCACCGACAGGGTGCGACCGAAGGAAAAGGCGATCAGGCCCGAGGCCGGCGAGGCGTCGATGGCGTCGATCCACTGGTTCTTGGCCGTGGCCAGAACGACCGGGTCTTCGTCGCGACGGGTCCAGACGACCTTGCCGTCATCGCCGCCCGTGACGATCCCGTCGCCGGACGGATGAACGCAGGCGCACAGCACGGCGCCGTCGTGCGCCTCCACCCGCGTCCGGTCCTCGAACCGGACCGAGCCGTCGCCAAGGGCGAAGACGGCGCCGGTGTTGTCGAACAGGGCGGCGGTGACCTGGGCGTCGAAATCGAAGTTCATAGGCCGCATGTAGCGATCCGACCTCGTCGCGTCACCTTCTGCCTGCCCGCTAGACCGGATCGGTCGGCTTGGGCGTCACTGGCGCCGGCTCGGCTTGGGCCTTTGCGGGTTCGTCGGGCAGGGGGATGAATTCCAGATCGTCGGCGTTTGGCAGCGTCATCCGACCCGCCTTCCAATCGGCCTTGGCCTGATCGATGCGGGCCTGGCTGGAGGCGACGAAGTTCCACCAGATCAGCCGTTCACCCACCGGCTCGCCGCCCAGGACCATGACGGTCGACTGGGTCAGGGCCTTGACCGTCGGCTCGGCCGTCGGCTCCAGCACGATCATCTGGCCCTCGTGGAAGGTGCGATCGCCGACCTCGATGGAGCCCTTGGCCACATAGAGCGCGCGCTCGCTCATGCCTCCGGCGCCCTTGCCGGACGGCGGGGCGGTTCGCACGCCGGGCTGAAGCTCCCAATGGATATAGAACAGCGGCGACGACACCGGGACGGCCGCCTTGGCGCCGTAGGCCTCACCAGCGACCAACCGCGCGAATAGGCCGCCGTTCTCGTAGGCCGGCTGGGCGTCCTCGCCCAGGTGATGGAAGGCCGGGTCCATCTCTTCGGCCTCGTCGGGCAGGGCGACCCAGGCCTGCATGCCGTGCATCGGCCCGCCCTTGCTCTTCTTCAGCGGATCGGTGCGCTCGGAATGGACGATGCCCTTGCCGGCGGTCATCCAGTTGACCTCGCCCGGCCGGATCGCCTGATCGTAGCCGAGATTGTCGTGGTGCATGATTTCGCCCTCGAACAGATAGGTCAGGGTCGACAGGCCGATATGCGGGTGGGGGCGCACGTCGATGGCCGTGGCGCCCGGCGCGAACTCCGCCGGTCCCATCTGGTCCAGGAAGATGAAGGGCCCGACCATTCGGCGCGAATGGAAGGGCAGGACGCGCCCGACCTCGAACCCGCCCAGGTCCTTGCGGCGTGCGTCGATCACCAGTTCGATCATGGTCGTCATCCTCAGGCGGATCGGCCCACCTGAGCGACGTTATCCGACGTGAGGCGTAATGATGCCAAGAGGCAGGGCGGTCACATTCTTCACGCCGCGCGTCACGATGTGGCTTTCGCAATCCGAGACGATGCCAAGGGCCAGCAGCTTCTCGCGCAGGAACAGATCGAAGGCGTGCATGTCCGAGGTGATGATGCGCAGCACATAGTCCTCGCGCCCCGTGATGGTGGCGCACTGGACCACTTCGGGCCACTTGGCCACGGCGGCCTCGAAGACATTGAGATTGTCCGCCGAAGGCAGCATCAGTTTGACGATGGCGTAGACCTCGAAGTCCAGGCCCAGCAGCTGCGCGTTCAGCAGGGTGACGCGCTTGGTGATCAGGCCGGAGTCTTCCAGCCGCTTGATCCGCCGCCAGCAGGGCGAGGCCGACAGTCCGACGCGATCGGCGACCTCTGCGACCGACAGCCCGGCGTCTTGTTGCAGGATATCCAGGATGCGGGCGTCGATGGGGTCGAGTTCGTCGGCCAATGCGTTTCTCCGATTATGATTATCGCGAAATAAAATACCCGATATCGGGATTGCGCAAGGTCAAATTGAGCGAGCACCTGCTTAAGCGGCGTGTTATCACACGTCCAGAGGAAACACGGACGGACCCCAGAACGGATATGGACGCCCGCATGAACGACAAAATGAACAAAAAGAACAGCCAGCCCCTGTCCTTGCGCGTACCGGAGCCGTCCGGCCGTCCCGGCGATGCGCCGGACTTCAGCCATTTGCAGATGGACCCTGCCGGTGTCGTCGAACGGCCCGAGGTCGGATCGACGCCCTATCAGATGCGCGATCTCGCCTTCCGCCTGATTCGGGTGCTGGATGATGAGGGCGCCGCGGTCGGTCCGTGGAACCCACGCCTGGATCCCGAGACGATGCGTCGCGGCCTGAAGGCCATGATCCTGACGCGCGCCTTCGACGACCGAATGCACCGCGCCCACCGCCAGGGCAAGACCAGCTTCTATATGAAGTGCACCGGCGAAGAGGCCATCGCAGTCGCGCAGGGCATGATCCTGAGCCGCGAGGACATGGGCTTCCCCACCTATCGCCAGCAGGGGCTTCTGATCGCGCGCGGTTACCCGCTGGTCGCGATGATGAACCAGATCTATTCGAACGCCGAAGATCCGATAAAAGGCCGCCAGCTGCCGATCATGTATTCGGCCAAGGACTATGGCTTCTTCACCATCAGCGGCAATCTGGGCACCCAAGTGCCGCAAGCGGTCGGTTGGGCCATGGCCAGCGCCTACAAGGGCGACGACAAGATCGCCATCAGCTGGATCGGCGACGGCGCCACGGCAGAAGGGGACTTCCACAACGCCCTGACCTTCGCCTCGGTGTATCGCGCTCCGGTCATCCTGAACGTCGTCAACAATCAGTGGGCCATCAGCTCCTTCCAGGGCATCGCCGGCGGGCTTGAAACGACCTTTGCCTCCAAGGCCATCGGCTATGGCTTGCCGGCCCTGCGGGTGGACGGCAACGACTTCCTGGCGGTCTGGGCGGCGACCCAGTGGGCCGAGGAGCGCGCCCGGTCGAACCAAGGGGCGACGGTGATTGAGCTGTTCACCTATCGCGGCGCCCCGCACTCGACCTCCGACGACCCCAGCCGCTATCGCCCGGGCGACGAGCATGAGAAATGGCCGCTGGGCGATCCGATCGAACGTCTGCGCCAGCATCTGACCGTCATCGGCGAATGGGACGACGAGCGTCACGCCGCCGCGCTGAAGGACGCCGTCGAGCAGGTCCGCGCCGCCGGCAAGGAATCCGAAGCCATCGGCACCCTGGGCCAGTCGCGTCCCAGCGTGAAGACGATGTTCGAAGAGGTCTATGCGACCGAAGACTGGCGCCTGATCGAACAGCGCCGCGAGGTGGGGGTCTGACCATGAGCGAGCAAACCACCTTCACCGACGCCGACCGCAACGACGGCGTCGAACCGGACATGGTCGACCAGAACGCCGCCCCCGCCTCGGAAGCGACGGGCGCGGGCGTGGTCCCCATGAACATGATCCAGGCGCTGAACTCGGCCATCGACGTCAAGATGGCCGAAGACGCCAACGTCCTGTCGTTCGGCGAGGACGCCGGCTATTTCGGCGGCGTCTTCCGCGTCACCGACAAGTTGCAGCAGAAGCACGGCCTGACCCGCAGCTTCGATGCCCCGATTTCGGAATGCGGCATCGTCGCCGCCGCGATCGGCATGGGCGCCTATGGCCTGCGTCCGGTCGTCGAGATTCAGTTCGCCGACTACATCTACCCGGCCTACGACCAGATCGTCTCGGAAGCGGCCAAGATGCGCTACCGCTCGGGCGGTCAGTTCACCTCGCCGATCACTGTGCGCAGCCCCTATGGCGGCGGCATCTTCGGCGGCCAGACCCACAGCCAGTCGCCCGAAAGCCTGTTCACCCACATCGCGGGTCTGAAGGTCGTTATTCCGTCCAACCCCTATGACGCCAAGGGCCTGCTGACCGCCGCCATCGAGGATGACGATCCGGTCGTCTTCTTCGAGCCGAAGCGCCTCTACAATGGGCCGTTCGACGGCTGGCACGAGAAGCCGGTCAGCCCGTGGAAGGCCCAGGATCTGGCCCAGGTCCCGACCGGCAAATATGTCGAGCCCATCGGCAAGGCGCGCGTGATGCGCGAAGGAAACGACGTCACCATCCTGGCCTATGGCACAATGGTCTGGGTCGCCCTGGCCGGCGCGGAACACGCGGGCGTGGACGCCGAGGTCATCGACCTGCGCTCGCTCGTGCCGCTGGACATCGAAGCCATCGAGGCCTCGGTGAAGAAGACCGGCCGCTGCGTCATCGTGCATGAGGCGCCCAAGACCTCGGGCTTCGGCGGGGAGCTGTCGGCTCTCGTGCAGGAGCGCTGCTTCTATTCCCTGGAGGCGCCGATCGCGCGCGTCACCGGTTGGGACACGCCCTATCCGCACGCTTTCGAATGGGAATATTTCCCCGGACCGCAAAGGGTCGCAGACGCCTTGAAGAGCGTCATGACGGGAGGTCGATAAGATGGGTCGTTTCGTCTTCAAACTGCCCGACGTGGGCGAAGGCACCGCCGAGGCTGAACTGGTCGGATGGCACGTCAAGGTCGGCGACACCGTCGCCGAGGACCAAATCGTCGCCGACGTCATGACCGACAAGGCCACGGTCGAGATCACCGCCCCGGTCAGCGGCAAGGTCCTCGCCCTGCACGGCGAACCCGGCGCCATGGTGCCGGTGCGCGGTCCCTTGGTGGAGTTTGAGGTCGAGGGGGCGGGCAATGCCGATGGTGCCGCAACGCCCGTCGCCCCCACCAAGCCGGACCCCGCGCCCGTGGTCGCCGAGGCGCCGAAGGTCGAGACACCGGCGGTTCCTGCTGCCGACGCGCCGACATCCGGCAACTATGTCTTCAAACTACCCGACGTCGGCGAAGGCACGGCCGAAGCCGAACTGGTCGGCTGGCACGTCAAGGTCGGGGATGCGGTCGAGGAAGACCAGATCATCGCCGACATCATGACCGACAAAGCCACGGTCGAGATCACTTCGCCGGTCGCCGGAACGGTCGTCGCCCTGTACGGCGAAGCGGGCAAGTCGGTGCCGGTCGGGGGGCCGCTGGTCGCGTTCGATGTCGAGGGTCGGGGCAATGTCTCGACGCCCGTCTCAGCGCCGAAACAGGCCCCGAAGTCGGCCGAGAATGCGACGACGGTTTCCGCCGCGATTTCGAAGACCCGAAACGCGACTTCAGCGACCGCGCCCTCCAAGCCCGTTCCCGCCCTTACCGGCCGCGCGCCCGGCGAACGCCCGTCGGCCTCGCCAGCCGTGCGCAATCGCGCGCGGGACCTGGGCGTCGATCTGACCTTCGTGCCCGGTTCCGGCCCGGCGGGTCGGATCACGCACGAGGATCTGGACGGCTTCATCGCGCGCGGCGGTTCGCAACCCGCGTCGGCGCCGTCCGGCGGCGGCTCGACCTATGCGAAGGCGCAAGGGACGACCGAGGTCAAGATCATCGGCCTGCGCCGCAAGATTGCGGAGAAGATGG
Source organism: Brevundimonas vesicularis (assembly GCF_014204545.1). Lineage (GTDB taxonomy): Bacteria > Pseudomonadota > Alphaproteobacteria > Caulobacterales > Caulobacteraceae > Brevundimonas > Brevundimonas vesicularis_B. The sequence goes on along the minus strand of NZ_JACHLJ010000003.1, from coordinate 324,982 downwards.
CCGAGAGCGTGCGCCGCATTCCCCACATCACCTATGTCGAGGAAATCGACATGACGGCGGTGGAGGAGCTGCGCGCCCACCTGAACGCGACGAAGTCCAAGGATCAGCCCAAGCTGAACGTCCTGCCCTTCATCGCCCGCGCCATCGTGGTTGCCCTGCGCGACCAGCCTCAGATCAACGCCACCTATGACGATGAAGCCGGCGTTCTGACCCAGCACGCCCCGGTCCATCTGGGCATCGCCGCCCAGACGCCGAACGGCCTGATGGTGCCGGTGGTCCGCCATGCCGAGGCGCGCGGTCCCTATGACACGGCGCTGGAGATCGCGCGTGTGTCGGGCGCGGCCAAGGACGGTTCGGCCAAGCGCGATGAGCTGTCGGGCTCGACCATCACCATCACCTCGCTGGGAACCCTGGGCGGGGTGGTCCACACCCCGATCATCAACCACCCCGAGGTCGCCATCGTCGGCCCCAACAAGATCGCCGAACGGGTCGTCGTCCGCGACGGCCAGATGGTCGTGCGCAAGATGATGAACCTGTCGTCGAGCTTCGATCACCGGATCGTGGACGGGCATGACGCGGCGGTCTTCGTCCAGCGGATCAAGGGGCTGCTGGAGCATCCGGCGACCTTGTGGATGGTCTAGACGACGCCCTTCCCCGTCGGGAGAAGGTGGCCCCAAAGGGCCGGATGAGGGTTCTGCCGGTGGGCCAGTCCGCACCGTCCGACCCTCACCCTTTCGCGCAAGAACGACGCCGGGGGCGTCGCGCGCTCAAGCCCTCTCCCGCCGGGAGAGGGTCGGCAGGATGAGACGGAAAAGACGATGCAGCAGCTCAAAACCAAAGTCTTGATCATCGGCGCGGGCACCGGCGGCTATGTCGCGGGCATCCGTTGCGGCCAGTTGGGGCTGGACACCGTGCTGGTGGACGGCGGCGATGGGCTGGGGGGGACCTGCCTGAACGTCGGCTGTATTCCGTCAAAGGCCATCATCCATGCGGCGGGCAAGTTCGAGACGGTTGCCAAGGCGGCCGGCGGCGGGACGCTGGGCATTACGGCGGCGGCGCCCGCCATCGACATGTCGCAGACGGTCGCGTGGAAGGACGGCATCGTCCGTAAGCTGAACGCCGGGGTCGCGGCCCTGTTGAAGAAGGCCAAGGTCAAGGTCATCAAGGGCTGGGCCGAGTTCGCCGACGCCAAGACCTGCGTGGTGAAGACCGACGAAGGCGACATCCGCATCACCGCCGAACACGTCATCCTGGCGACGGGGTCCGAGCCGGTCGAACTGCCCTTCCTGCCGTTCGGCGGCGACGTCATCTCCTCGACCGAGGCACTGAGCCTATCGGAGGTCCCCAAGAAGCTGGTCGTCGTAGGCGGCGGCTATATCGGGCTGGAACTGGGCATCGCCTATCGCAAGCTGGGCGCCGAGGTGGCCGTCGTCGAAATGGCTGAGCGCATCCTGCCGCTCTACGACAAGGCCCTGACCGATCCGGTCGCCAAGTGGCTGGAGAAGCATGGCGTCGAGCTGCATCTGGGCGCACGCGCCGGGGGCTTCGGCGACGGAAAGCTGTCGATCACGACGAAGGACGGCGAGCCGCTGCAACTTGACGCCGACAAGGTGCTGGTCACGGTCGGCCGGCGTCCGCGCACGCAAGGCTGGGGCCTGGAAAACATGGGCGTGGCCATGGCCGGCCCGTTCGTGAAGATTGACCAGCGCTGCGCCACCAGCATGAAGAACGTCTGGGCTGTCGGCGACCTGACGGGCGAACCCATGCTGGCCCACAAGGGCTCGGCGCAAGGGGAAGTGGTCGCCGAGATTATCGCGGGTCATGACCGGGTGTTCGATCCCGTCACCATCGCCGCCGTCTGTTTCACCGAGCCGGAGATCGTCTCCGCAGGCCTTGGTCCCAAGGAGGTCGCGGGCCGCGACGATGTGATCCAGTCGGTCTTCCCCTTCGCCGCCATCGGCCGAGCCCTGGCCATCGAGGCGGGCGAGGACGGCGGCTTCGTGCGGGTGATCGCGAACAAGGGCGATCATCGCATCCTGGGCATCCAGGCGGTGGGCCAGCATGTGTCGGAACTGTCCAACAGCTTCGCCCAGATGCTGGAGATGGGCGCAGTGCTGGAAGACGTCGCCGGGACGATTCACGTCCACCCGACGCTGGGCGAGGCCTTCCACGAGGCCAGCCTGCGCGCCCTCGGGCACGCCATCCACATCTGATCAGATCCGGTCCAGCCGCTTCGCATGGTTCGCCACCATGCGGAGCGCCAGGCCATCGGGCAGGAAGCGGGCCAGTCCGGCCATGACGTTGTTCATGACGCCGGGGGTGACGCTGGGACGGTTGGCCTCGCAGGCGTCATGGCCGATGCGCGCCACGCGCACGGCGTCCATCCACATCCAGGTCGGATAGGCGCTGGAGACCTGCTCGCGCGAGCCGTTGACGTCATGGAACTCGGTCAGGGTGTAGCCGGGGTTCAGCACCGTCACGTGAACGCCGGTTCCCAGCGTCTCAAGATACAAGCCCTGCGACGCCTTGATCAGGAAGCTCTTGATCGGCCCGTACAGGGTGTCGCCGCCCGTCGCGGGCATCTGGCCGGCCAGCGAGGCGACGTTCAGCACCCGGCCGAAGCCGCGCTGGATCATGCCGGGCAGCAACAGGCGCGACAGCTCGACCGGCGCGGTCAGCATCACCTGGATCATGGCGCGGTGGGCGCTTAGGTCCGTGTCCAGAAATCCGGTGACCCGGCTGAAACCCGCATTGTTGACCAGGCCGTCGACGGTCAGGCCGCGGGCCGCGATGGTCGCGACCAGCCGCTCGGGCGCTACGGGGTCGGACAGGTCTTCGGAAATGACAGTCGCGGTCACGCCCTTGGCGGCGGTCAGTTCGTCAGCCAGAGCCTGCAACGGGCCTTGGCGACGCGCTGTCAGGATCACATTCCAGCCCTCGGCCGCATAGGTCCGAGCCAGGGCCGCGCCGATGCCGGCTGAGGCGCCGGTGATCAGAACGGTCCGATTCACGGCGCGATCAGGCCGCGACGGGGCAGGATTTGTGCGGCGCGAAGGCCGCCAGCGAGATCGGGTTTTCGGCCAAAAGGTCGGCGATGGTGATCTTGGACAGGGCTTCGGTCGCGGCCTCGTCGGCGGCGGTCAGGGCCTTGGCGACTTGGCGCGGGATGTGTTCGCTGATCGGGCAACCCTTGGCGCCGGCGGGGGGCGAACCGATGTGGGCGCAGCCGTTCACCGCCTTCAGCACCTGATCCAGCCGAATGTCCTCGGGCTGACGCAACAGCCAGGAGCCGCCGGTCGCGCCCGGACGGGTGGCGATCAGACCAGCCTTGGCCAGAAGGGCGGTCACGCGGCGCACCACGACGGGATTGGTTGGAATCGAGGACGCCAGCACGCCGCTGGGCATCGCCTGCGCAGGCCCGAACGCGCCCTTGTGGGCCATATAGGCCAGGGCGTGGGCGGCGACGGGGAAGCGTTGGCTGTCTGACATGGTTCTGTTCCTGATGCGAAAATAGGCGTTCAGGAGCCGAATCACAAATCGCGCCGCAGAACGCCGAAACCGAATCCGCTGCGGCGCGATTGAAGACCGCGTGGAATGAGCCTAAAGGCTCGCCGCTTTGAAGGGACCGACGCCGCGTCGGAGACCCGGAGGATACGCATGGCCGGGGACACTCCCCACGACGCGAGCGCTCCCTCGCCCGCGTCGAACACGCCGGACAAGCCCACCCACGCCACGGGTCCGGAATCCCACATCCCGGGCGGCCAGGCCGCCAAGCACGGTGGCTTTTGGGCCCTGACCATCGGCGCGATCGGCGTGGTGTTCGGCGACATCGGCACCAGCCCGCTTTACGCCCTGCGCGAGGCGATCGACCATGCGCGCTCCGGCGTCGGCGGCGATCTGGCCGTGATCGGCGTGGTTTCGCTGGCCTTCTGGGCGCTGATGGTGGTGGTGACGTTCAAATACGTCTTCTTCCTGATGCGCGCCGACAACAAGGGCGAGGGCGGCACCCTGTCGCTGATGGCCCTGGCCCAGTTCGCGGTCGGTCGGCGCAGTGCGTGGATTTTCATTCTCGGCGTCTGCGGCGCGGCCCTGTTCTATGGGGACGGCATCATCACGCCCGCCATCTCGGTCCTGTCCGCAGTCGAGGGCCTGCAGGATGCGCCGGGTCTGGCCGGGCGGCTGGACTCCTTCATCGTGCCGATCTCGGCCGGCATCCTGATCGCCCTGTTCCTGGTCCAGTCGCGCGGCACGGCCAGCCTGGCCAAATATTTCGGCCCGATCACCGCCGTCTGGTTCCTGAGCCTGGGGGCGCTGGGGCTGTATCATATCTTCGACGACGTCAGCGTGCTGCGGGCCCTGTCGCCCCACTATGGCGTCATGCTTCTGCTCAACGACGGCTTCCTAGGCTTCGTTATCCTGGGCAGCGTCTTCCTGGCCGTCACGGGGGCCGAGGCCCTCTATGCCGACATGGGCCATTTCGGAAAGGCGCCGATCCGCATGGGCTGGCTGGCCTTCGTCCTGCCGTGCCTGACGCTGAACTACCTGGGTCAGGGCGCCCTGATCCTGGACAATCCGGCCGCGTCCGAGAACCCGTTCTGGAACATGGTGCCGCAGTTCGCCTATTGGCCGATGCTGATCCTGGCGACCGCCGCGACCGTCATCGCCTCACAGGCGGTGATCACCGGCGCCTTCTCGGTGACGCAGCAGGCGGTTCAGTTGGGCCTTCTGCCGCGCATCGATATCAAGAATACCTCTGAGACCCAGGCCGGACAGATCTTCGTGCCGGCGGTCAACACCTTCCTGATGGTCGGGGTGCTGGTGCTGCTGGTCGTGTTCCAAAGCTCGCATAACCTAACGGCCGCCTATGGCGTGGCGGTGACCGGCACCATGCTGGTCAATACGCTGATGGCCTATTCGGTTATACGCAAGGGCTGGAAGTGGCCGATGTGGGCGGTGGCGGGGACCCTCATTCCGTTCGCCTTCATCGACAGCGTCTTCCTGACTTCCAATCTGCTGAAGATTCCGGACGGGGCCTGGATGCCGCTGGTGCTGGGCGCCCTGCTGGTCGTGGTGATGTGGACCTGGGTGCGGGGGACGCAGATTCTGACGACCAAGACGCGCAAGGACAGCCTGCCGCTGAACGATCTGATCGAGATGCTTCAGGCCCGTCCGCCGCATCGTGCGCCGGGCATGGCTATCTTCCTGACCTCGGATCCCGACGTCGCGCCGGTCGCTCTGATGCACAATCTCAAGCACAACAAGGTGTTGCACGAGAAGAACGTCATCCTGACCGTGCGCACCTCCGAGCGCCCGCGCGTCAAGGAAGCCGACCGTGTGCGGATGGAGCCAATCAACGACGACTTCAAGAAGGTCACGGTCACCTACGGCTTCATGGAGACGCCGAACGTGCCGCGCGCCCTGGGCCTTTGCCGCAAGCAGGGGCTGAAGTTCGACATCATGTCGACCAGCTTCTTCCTGGGTCGCCGTTCGCTGATCCCGTCGGCGCGTCAGGGCATGCCGCTGTGGCAGGACAAGCTGTTCATCTTCCTGATGCGCAACGCCGCCAATCCGACCGACTTCTTCCACATCCCGCCCGGCCGCGTGGTCGAGCTTGGCGCGCAGGTGGCGGTATGAGCACCGAGGGACGGGGCGGGCAGAGCTCGCAGGCGCGCGGGCGTCGCATGGCCACCAAGGGCCGCCCGCGCCCGGCCCCGGCCGAGGCCGATCAAGGTCCGTCGCAGGATGACATCGGCGTCGAGGCTCGCGTCGTCGCCGGCATCCTGCTGAACGCCGCGCTGGAGAAGCGCAACGGACTGGACGAAGCCCTGTCTCAGCCTGCCGCCCGCGCGCTGGAGCCGGTGGATCGCGCCTTCGCTCGCGCCGTGGCCATGGCGGCCCTGCGTCGCCTTGGCGAGATCGACCAGATCCTGGATCGCCGCCTGAAGAAGTCGCCGCCCGAGGCCGTCCGCACCCTGATGCGCATCGCCCTGGCCCAGACTCTGGTGCTGGAAACGCCCGCCTTCGCCGCCGTCTCGACGGCGGTGAAACTGGCCGAGCGCGATCCCAAGACGCGGCCCTACAAGAACTTGGTCAACGCGGTGCTGCGCGGCGTGGGGCGCGAAGGCCCCGGTCTGACGACGGCCGAGAGCAATCTGCCGGACTGGATCGCGGCGCGCTGGAAGGCGACCTATGGCGAGGCCGCCCTGGCGGGTCTGGCCTTGGCCGCGCGCGAAGAACCCGCGACCGATCTTAGCCTGAAACCAGGCGTCGATCCCGCCGCCGTGGCTGCCGCTGTCGAGGGCGAAGCCTTGCCTGGGGGCACGGTTCGCACCGGCCGTCGCGGCGATGTGGCCGGCTGGCCCGGTTTCGAGGATGGCGGCTGGTGGGTCCAGGACGCGGCCGCCGCCGTGCCCGGCCGCCTGCTGGACGTGAAGCCCGGCGAGACGGCGCTCGACATGTGCGCTGCGCCTGGAGGCAAGACGCTGCAACTGGCGGCCGCCCGCGCCTCGGTCGTCGCGCTCGACCGTTCTGCCCCGCGCCTGAAGCGCCTGACGCAGAATCTTGAGCGGACCGGCCTGACCGCCGAGGTCGTCGCTGTTCCGGCCGAGGACTGGGAGGACGCCCGCACCTTCGACGCCGTCCTGCTGGATGCGCCCTGCACCGCGACGGGCACCTTCCGTCGCAATCCGGAGGTGCTGCGCGCTACCAAACCGGCAGAGGTCGCGAAGCTGGCCGACGTTCAGCACCGACTGCTCGACGCCGCCGCCGAACGCGTCAAACCGGGCGGCCGTCTGGTCTATTGCACCTGCTCGCTGGAGCGCGAGGAGGGCGAAACCCAGATCATCGCCTTCCTGCGTCGCAACCCTGCCTTCCGCACGGTCGCCGCCGATCCGGCCGCGGTCGGCGCCCCGCCTGAGGCGCTGACGCCCGAAGGTTGGCTGCGCATCCTGCCCTCCATGTGGGCCGAACACGGCGGACTGGACGGCTTCTTCGCCGCCAGGCTGGAACGGGTTTCCTGAGCGGGAGCGCCTTGCTCCTGCCCGCAACCCGCCTTATCCGGAAGGCCATGGCCGTTACCCCTCTGATCTGCCCGTCGATCCTCGCCAGCGATTTCGCGCGGCTGGGTGAAGAAGTCCGCGCGCTGGAGGCGGCGGGCGCCGACTGGATCCACGTCGATGTGATGGACGGGCATTTCGTTCCGAACATCACGCTCGGCCCCGACATCGTAAAGGCGATCCGACCGCACACGACCCTGCCGTTCGACGTGCACCTGATGGTCGCGCCGGTGGATCCTTGGCTGGAGGCGTTCCGCGATGCGGGCGCCGACGTCCTGACCGTTCATCCTGAAAGCGGTCCGCACCTGCATCGCACCCTTGGTCGCATTCGCCAGCTAGGCGCCAAGGCGGGCGTCGTTTTCAATCCGGCGACGCCGCTGTCGATCCTGGAAGAGGTGGTCGATCTGGTCGATCTGGTGCTGATCATGTCGGTCAATCCGGGCTTCGGCGGTCAGAAGTTCATCGACAGTTCGCTGAAGAAGATCGTGGGCGCGCGGGCCATTCTCGACCGTGCCGGCTCGTCGGCTCACCTTCAGGTGGACGGCGGCGTGACCTCCGCCAACGCCGCAGCCTGCGTCGCCGCCGGCGCCGATGCGCTGGTCGCCGGCTCGTTCGTGTTCAAGGGCGATTACGCGACCAATATCGCCGCCCTGAAGGCTGCGCCGGCTGGTCAGAGCTTCGCGTGAGCCCGCTCGGCCCCTTCGCCCCGCGGGGCCCTGAAACGACGCTGGATGTCGCCTCGGGTCAGATCCCCGGCCTGCCTGGCGCCCCGGTGCGCACGCCGGTGCGGTCGGGCGACACGATCGCCGGACCCGGCCTGTGGGCCGCCATCGCCGGCCGACTGGCGACGCGGCAGCTGTGGATCGAGCTTTACGGCCTGCCCGGCTACGGCCTGACGCTGGCGGCGCCGCTGGGCTGGGGCAAGGTGACGGCGTTCGCCGCCACGCCGCGCGATTTCCGCCCTCATGATCCGGCGCCGGGGCGCAATGTCCTGGCCGGGCGTTTCATGCTGGCCGGCGCCTCGATGGAGGTCGAGCCCCCGTCCGATCCGTGGAACAGGCCCAGCCCCTCGCGGCCCTTTGCGGTCGAGCTTCACGCCTTCGCCTGGCTGCCGGGGCTGATGGCCCAGGGCGACCGAGGCGCGCGCGAGGCGCTGCGTCTGACACTGTCCTGGGCCGACGCCTTCACACGATGGTCGCCCTTCGCCTGGGGACCGGAAATCCTGGCGCGGCGGGTCGTCAATCTGGCGTGCGGCGCACGGCGGATGGGCGCCGTCGCGACCGAGGCCGAGCGGCTGAAACTGGCCGATAGTCTGGCGCGCCAGACCCGACAGCTGCTGCGTCCGCCCGGCGGTCAGGCCAGCCGGGCCGAGCGGTTGACGGCGGCGGCCATCGGCGGCTGCGTGCTGGCGGGGGCGCCTGGGCAGGCCATGCGCCGCCGCGCGTTGTCGCGGCTGGACGGCGCCCTTAAGACCACGGTTCAGGCCGACGGCGGCCACGCTTCGCGCAGTCCCGAGGCGGCCCTCGAACTGCTGCTCGACCTCCTGACGCTGGACGACGCCCTGTCGCAACTGTCCGAACCGACGCCTGAAAGCGTCTCGGCCGCCATCGCCCGGCTGACGCAGGGCCTGCGCCTGCTGACCTTGCCCGATGGTCGTCTGGCCAGCTTCCAGGGCGGCGGCCCCTCCACCATTGAACGCGTTGCGGCCGCCCGCGCCCACGACGACGAAGCGATGGCCAGCAGCGACGACGCCCCGGCGGCGACCGGTGCGGTCGCCGGCCTGACGCGCGTCGCCAGCCCCCTGCTCACCATCATCGCCGACACCGCCCCGCCGGCGCGCGACGCCTGGGGGGCGGCCGCCTGCGCCCAGCCGCTGGCGCTGGAGATCGCCTGCGGCAAGGATCGTCTGGTGACCGGCTCGGGGTGGACGCCGGCCTCGACCGACCGCCAAGCCCTGCGCCTGACGCCGGCCCATTCGACCCTGACCTTGGGCGAGCGATCGCTGAACGAACCGCTGGGCGGCTGGAAGGGCGAGCTCTTGGGCCCGCGCCTGGTCGGACCGCCGATCCATGTGACCACCGACCTGCGCGACGGAGACGGCGCCGTCTGGCTGGAGATGGAACACGACGGCTGGAATGAGTTGTTCGGCCTGAACCATCAGCGCCGGCTCTATCTGGACCAGCGCCTGGACGAACTGCGGGCCGAAGAAAAGCTCTTCCCCACGCCCGGCCGCAAGGAAATGGTGCGCCAGATCGCGGCGCCCTACGCCATCCGCTTCCATCTGGAGCCGGGGGTGCAGGCCTCTCTGGCGCGCGATCGCCGTTCGATCCTGTTGCGCGGCGCCTCGGGTCGGGGCTGGTGGTTCAGGACCGACGGACCGGACGTGGCCATCGAGCCCAGCGTCCATATCGACGCCGGCCTGACGCGGCGCTCGCTGCAGATCGTGGTGCGTGGCTCGGCCCGCACCGACAGCGAGACCAAGATCCGCTGGAAACTGAGCCCTGCGGGCGCGAGCAGCGATCCTATCTAAATTTCAGCTCGCGTAAGTTCGTAGCTCTGTCATGCTCCATGACCAATGATACGCCAGCTCGCGATGAACCAATGAAACTCCTTATTTCCGTTTTTTCAGCAATTTTCGCTTTCGTCGGTCTCGCCGTCTTGGGCGCTGCCGCGCAGGCTCAGGAGCTCTCTGTTGATGACTGGGAGTATGGCGAGGATGCTGCAAGCAGGACCGCAGCCGCCATGGTGGAGTTCTCTGGAGGACAGGCTATTGTGATCCAGTGCCGTGCGGGAGCCCTAAGCGTTGTTCTGCTTGGCGTCCCTCAGACAACAGCAACATTTAGAACATTGGATTTGCACCGAGCCGATGGGCGGAGCGACGCGGGGCGCTGGCAGGTCTCTTCCCCCAATACGGCTCTTCGCAGTACTGCCGCCGCTCGCGACGCGCGCTTCTTTAAGGGCGGCGGAGTTCTGACGGTTCGTTCCCGCGAAGGTGATGCGGATCGCATGCGGATGGAGCTTGATCTTCCTACGGCGTCTAAAAACGTGGACAGGGTTTTGACAGCCTGTGATCGTCCCTTAGTCGAACGTCGTGACACCATACCAAGGGTGGATGGAACTCTGCTTGACGAACATTGGCTGAGAGGGCTGCAGCTCGGCTCCCGGCCAGGGAACGCACGGGCCGATGTCAGTTGCATTGTCGGGCGCGAAATGAGGCCTGTGGATTGTGTAATTGAAGCGGAGTCGCCCAAGGATGGAGGCTTCGGGCGCAGCTTGACCCGCGCCGTCGAGCGGCAAAAAATCGCGATCAGCGATCCCGCTCTAATTCAGGACCATGTGTTCTACTTGAGCTTGGAGGTCGTCACGCAAATTTCCTCAATATCGCGATAAGCTTTGGATGCTCGCAAGGTGACGTAATGGCGCCCCGGTGCTAGACGCCCGCCATCCTCCCCCAGCCTTCACGGACGCCGCCATGCCCGCCGCTCCCGACTTCCCCCCAGCCCCCGACCGGGTCAAGCCGCAACGCGCCCTGATCTCTCTGTCCGACAAGGCCGGGCTGGAGGACGCGGCCCGCACCCTGCACGATCTGGGCGTCGAACTGGTCTCGACTGGCGGCACGCGCGCGGCGATTGAGAAGCTGGGCCTGCCGGTCAAGGACGTGGCTGATCTGACGGGCTTCCCCGAGATGATGGACGGCAGGGTCAAGACCCTGCACCCCATCGTCCACGGCGGCCTGTTGGGCGTGCGTGACGCGGCCGATCATGCCCAGGCCATGGCGGTCCATGGGATCGGCGCCATCGATATCGTCTGGATCGACCTCTATCCGTTCGAAAGCACCGTCGCGGCCGGCGGCGCGTTCGAGGCGGCGGTCGAGAACATCGACATCGGCGGCCCGGCCATGATCCGCTCGGGCTCCAAGAACCACGGCTATGTCGCCGTCGCCGTCGACGGCGAGAGCATCGGTCTGATCCTTGAGGCGCTGAAGGCCGAAGGCTCGACCGATCTGGCCCTGCGCAAGCGCCTGGCCGCCCGCGCGTTCGCCCGCACCGCCGCCTATGACGGCGCCGTCTCCGGCTGGTTCGCCGTTCAGATCGAGGATGCCGCGCCGGCCCGCAAGTCGATCGCAGGCGCGCTGGCCCAGACCCTGCGTTACGGCGAGAACCCGCACCAGACCGGCGCCTTCTACCGTACCGGCGAGCGTCGTCCGGGCGTGGCCTATGCCGAACAGGTTCAGGGCAAGGAACTGGGTTACAACAATATCGCCGACGCCGACGCCGCCTATGAGCTGGTGGCCGAATTCGAACAGCCGGCCGTGGTCATCGTCAAACACGCCAACCCGTGCGGCGTGGCCGTGGGCAAGGATCTGTCCGAAGCCTACGCTCGCGCCCTGGAATGCGACGCCGTCTCGGCCTTCGGCGGCGTCATCGCGGTCAACCGCCCGCTGAACGGCGATGACGCCCGCGCCATCACCGGCATCTTCACCGAGGTCGTCATCGCCCCCGGCGCCGATGACGAGGCCAAGGCCGTCTTCGCGGCCAAGAAGAACCTGCGTCTGCTGATCACAGACGGCCTGCCCGACCCCCACGGTCCGGGCGAGGTGTTCCGCTCGGTAGCCGGCGGTTTCTTGGTCCAGTCGCGCGACCGGTCGCTGATCAAGCCGTCGGACCTGAAGATCGTCACCAAGCGCCAGCCGACGCCGACCGAGATCCAGGACATGCTGTTCGCCTTCACCGTGGCCAAGCACGTCAAGTCCAACGCCATCGTCTACGCCAAGGACGGCCAGACCGCCGGCATCGGCGCCGGCCAGATGAACCGTCGCGACAGCGCCCGCATCGCCGCCATCCGCGCCAAGGAAGCTGGAGAGGCCAAGGGTCTGACCCAGTCGCTCGCCGAGGGTTCGGCCTGCGCCTCGGAAGCCTTCTTCCCCTTTGCCGACGGCCTCTTGGAAGCGGTTGCGGCCGGCGCCACGGCGGTGATCCAGCCGGGCGGCTCCATGCGCGACGCCGAGGTCATCGCCGCCGCCGACGAAAAGGGCATCGCCATGGCCTTCACCGGCGTGCGGGTCTTCAGGCACTAATCCTGAAACGAAGGGCGCTAACGCTCGACGCGCGGCGTCTCGCTGCCTGAGCGCCCTTCTTCCCGTTTTGTAGCGCGCCTTATCGTGACTGGACGACTGCCGTCGGCCGTGATGCTCTCACGTCTTTCCCGCGTTGGAGCGTCCCATGACCGTGCTGATCCGCCCCGAAGGCCAGACCGCCGACGATTTGAAACTGAGCCGCCGAACCCTGGGCGCCTTGGGGGGCTTGCTGTTTTCCGGCCATGCGGTCGCGGCCCTGGCCAAGGAAGCCAAGCCCATCACGACTGACGCCGAGGGTCTGTCCACCGAGACCGTGACCTATGCCGCGCCGGACGGGTTCCAGCTTCCGGCCTATGTCGCCCGGCCGGCTGGCGACGGCCCGTTCCCGGTCGTGGTGGTGGTGTCCGAGATCTTCGGCGTCCACGAATATATCCGCGACATCTGCCGCCGTCTGGCCAAGCAGGGATACGCCGCCATTGCACCGGCCTTTTTCGTCCGGGTCGAGGATCCCGCGCCGCTGTCGGACATGCAGCGGATCATGCAGATCGTCGGGGCGGCCAACTATGAGCAGGTGATGGGCGACCTGTCGGCGACCCTGGAATGGGCCAGCCAGCAGTCGTGGTCCAAGGACGGCAAGGTCGGCATCACCGGCTACTGCTGGGGCGGCAAGGTGGTGTGGCAGGCGGCGGCCCGCTTCGCCGCCATCGGCGCCGGCGTGGCCTGGTACGGCCGTCTGGCCCCCGCCGCAGACGCCACACCGGTTCAGATCTCATCGGGCCAACCCTGGCCGGTCGACATCGCCGACGATCTGAAGGCGCCGGTGCTCGGCCTGTACGGCGGCAAGGATCAGGGCATCCCATTGGCCAGCGTCGAACGGATGCGCGAAGCCCTGGCGCGCGCCGGCCAGACCGGCAGCCAGATCATCGTCTATCCCGACGCCCAGCATGGCTTCCACGCAGACTACCGCGCCAGCTATTCGGAGGCGGACGCAAAGGACGGCTGGTCCAAGCTGCTGGCGACGTTCGATAAAGCGTTAAAGAATTAGGGCGTTACTGGTGCGAAGGCTGCGGGGAGCAGTCTCGAGTATGGGAGAGTAGGGCGTGAACGGGTTGCGGCTTCGCGGGGCGATCGTCCTGGGTATAGGTCTGCTGTTCCTGCCTCTGGCAGGTTGCGGCGGGGGTGGTGGAGGCGGTGGCGGCGGCGGAACGATCACGCCCCCCGTTCCTCCGCCCCCACCGCCCCCACCGCCCCCACCGCCCCCGCCGCCTCCCCCGCCTCCGCCTCCGCCCCCTCCTTCGGTCACGTCGAGCGAGTATTTGCGGAACTACGGCCTGGCCAACATGAAGGTCCAATCCGCCTGGCAGGCCGGGGCGACCGGAGCCGGCGTCACCGTCGCCGTCGTCGATTCCGGCATCGCCAATACCTTGCCCGAGTTGGACGGGCGTATTTCCAGCGCCTCGACTGATGTGGTCGTCGGACGCAACACACCCTATGTGGCGTCAAGCAGCCACGGCACGCGCGTGTCGGGCGTGATCGCCTCGAACTTCAACGGGTTCGGTACGATTGGGGTGGCGTACAACTCGACCATCCTGTCGATCCGCACCGATATCTCTGACTGCACGGACAAGAATACCGAGGTCTGTTTCAGCAGTTCGGATCTGGTGCGCGCGCTGGACTACGCCGTCGCCAATGGCGTCAAGATCATCAACATGTCGCTGGGCGGCGATGGGCGGTTGGGCTCGGCGTTCGAGGCGGCGCTGCTGCGCGCCGTCAACTCGGGCGCCGTGATCGTGGCCTCGTCGGGTAATGACGGAAACGCCAATCCGGGCTGGCCCGCGCGTTACGCCATCGACCCCCGGTTCGCCGGCAGCGTCATCGCGGTCGGATCGCACGGCGCGACCGACGTGATGTCCAGCTTCTCGAACCGGGCAGGGGATACGGCGGCCGGCTATATTTCTGCGCCGGGCGAGGATGTGATCACAGGGTGCGAGGGCACGTCGTGCTGGCGCGTCAACGGCACATCCTTCTCAGCGCCGCATGTGTCTGGGGCACTCGCTTTGCTGATGCAGGCCTTTCCCAATCTGACGGCGCGAGCGGCTCTAAATATCTTGCTGACGACCGCGCGCGATGCGGGCGATCCCGGCACGGACATCGTCTATGGGCGCGGCCTGCTGGACATGGCCGGCGCGTTCAGACCGGTCGGAACGACGTCGACGCCGATGGCTGACGGGAGCTCCATCGTCAGCATGAGCGAACCGGGCAGCTTCGTCGGCGCGGCGTTCGGGGACGCTTTCGGCCGGCAGACGGCGCTGAACACGGTGCTTTACGACGCTTACGATCGGATGTTCGCCGTCCAACTCGGCGGCGCCTATCCGACTGCGCCCAGCCGATCCTATCAGGCGGCGCCGTTCGAGCAGAACACCACGGCGACCACCACCCTGGCCCTGCCGGGCGGTGGTCGATTGAACCTGATTGCGGCCCAACCCAGCGCTCGACCCGGCCCGATCGCGCCTCGTCACGATCTGTACGATGCGCCCTGGATGGGGGAAGAGCCGCGTCAGGAGGCGATGCTTGACGTCGCCACGGGCCGGATGAACTTCTCGGTCTGGCAAGGAAAGGGCGGGGCGACATCGCCTTTCAACGGTGCGGCGGGCGATGGTTTCGCCGCCTTGGCCCAGTCCGACCACGCCGTGCGCGGCTCCATGCGGTTCGGCGCGGTGACGGTCTCTGGCGAGAGCGGCGGCGGCGATCGCCGGATGCCGCTGCGTCGCGTCGAGCAGGACGCTTCGACCTATAGTCGCGCGGCGATCGGATGGCGCGGAGCGGAGGGCGGTCTTTCGTTCAGCGTCGGCGCCTTGGATGAGCGTCTTGGGCCCTTGGGCGCCTTCCTGCCGGGCGGGTCCGACTTCGCCCTGCCGTCACGGACCAGCTTCTATGCGCTGGGCGGCGACTGGACCCTGCGGCCGGGCCTGCGCCTGATCGGCGAGGCGGGCATGGGGTCGACCCGGATCGAAGGTCGGTTCCTGTCGATGGATCAGGCGGCGATCAGTTCGAACTGGCGGCTGGGCCTGCTGACGGGCTGTTCGATGATCTGCGACCGGATCAGCTTCACCCTGGCTCAGCCGCTCAGGATCGAGCGCGGCACCTTCTCGGCTCTGCTGGCGGACGTTCCGGTCGAATATTTCGATCCGCTGACCTATTCGCGCCGCAGCTTCTCGGCGACGCCCAGCGGCCGCCAGATCGACTTCATCCTCGGTGGCGAACGTCGGCTGTGGGACGGGTCCAGCATGACGCTGCAAGCCGTCGCCAGCCGCGAGCCGCGCCATGTCGCAGACGCGCCGCCGGAGTTCGCCTTGATCGGAGCCTGGCGGCGTCAGTTCTGACCGACGCCGCCTGACGACCGCGGATCAGGCCTTGCCGTCGAAGGCCTGACCGTCGGCGGCGGGGGCGGCGCCGTAGGGGTTGGGAGCCTGGGCGCCGGATCCCTTGGCGGCGACGACCACCATGGCGGGGCGGACGGTGCGGCCGAACAGTTCAAAACCGGACTGCATGGTCTGGATCACCGATCCGCCGGGCACGGTCTCGGACGGCTGTTCCATCATCGCTTGGTGCAGGTGCGGGTTGAAGGCTTCGCCGGCCTGGGGCGCGACGCGCTTCAGGCCGTTGGCGTCGAAGGCTTGCAGCAGGGCCTTCTGCGTCAGCTCCAGCCCGGTCACCAGACCGGCCGTTGCGCCCTCGGCGTCTTTGGGCGCAGCCATCAGGGCGCGTTCTAGGTTATCGGCGACGCCCAGCAAGTCCTTGGCGAAGCGCTGGATGGCGAAGGCGCGGGCGTCGTTCTGCTGCGTCTCCGAACGGCGCTTCAGGTTCTCCATCTCGGCGGCGACGCGCAAGGCGCGGTCCTTCCATTCGTCACGCTCGGCGATCACGGCGTCCAGCGGCGCCAGATCGTCTGACGGATGGGCGTCCAGGCCGTGTTCGGCGTTGGTTTCGGCCATGTCGGCGTCCACGGCGTTCAGTTCGTCGTTAAGGGGCTTGTCGCTCACTTGTCGTTCCCGTCCAGCATCCGGCCCAGCACCCGGGCGGTATAGTCCACCAACGGAATGACACGGGCGTAGTTCAGTCTTGCGGGGCCTATCACGCCGATGGCGCCCAGAACCCGCTGTCGGCCGCTCATATAGGGCGCCGCGATCACGGCGGAACCCGAAAGTGAAAACAACCGTGTCTCCGCGCCGATGAAAATGCGCACGCCTTGGGCCGCATCGACGCCGTCCAGCAGGCCGATCAGCTGTTCCTTCTGCTCCAGATCGTCGAACAGGACGCGGACCCGCTCCAGATCGGCCAGGCCTTCCCGGTCCTGAAGCAGGTTGGCGCGACCCCGCACGATCAGGGCGCGATCGCGATCGTGCCCGCCTGACCATGCAGCGAAACCATCCTCGACCAGGCGGGCGGCGGTCTGGTCCAGTTCGCGCCATGCGATTTCCAGCTCCTGGGTCATCTCCCGCTTGGCGTCGGCGAAGGGGCGGCCGCGCAGGCGGGCGTTCAGAAAGTTGGAGGCCTCGACAAGAGTCGAAGGCGTGACGCCGGCCGACAGGGTCATGATACGGTTTTCGACCGTGCCGTCGTCAGCGACGATGACCGCCAGGGCCTGATCGCCGCCCAGGGCGACAAACTCGACATGTTTGACGCCGGAATCGCGCACTGGGGTAGAGACAACGCCGGCGCCGCCGGCCAGGCCCGACAGCAGGTTGGAGGCCTCGTCCAAGGCGGACTCGAAGTTCCGGCCGCGCCCGGCGAGCCGCCCGTCGATCTCGCGACGCTCTTCCTTGGTCAGGTCGCCGACCTCCAGCAGGCCGTCGACGAACAGGCGCAGGCCCGCGTGGGTGGGAATCCGCCCGGCCGAGGTGTGGGGCGCCGCCAGCAGGCCCGCGAGGGTCAGATCCTGCATGGTGTTGCGGATCGAGGCGGGCGACAGGGCGATGCCGCCTAACGACAGGGTCCGTGACCCTACCGGCTCGCCGGTCTCCAGATAGGATTCCACGATGCGACGGAAGATGTCGCGCGCCCGTGCATCCAGCCCCGCCAGACCCGCGAGGGACTGGCCGGCGTCGAACGGCGGGTTTTTCGGGGCATACAGGCTCACGGTTTCAGGATAAGCACCGCCGCCACAGCTTCCAAGGTCAGACTTCCAAGGATCCCTCCCATGCGCCATTCGCAACGCACAGACGATCAACTGCGTCCCGTCGCCATCGAGACCGGCGTCAATCGCTATGCCGAGGGTTCCTGCCTGATCAGCTTCGGCAACACCAAGGTGCTGGTGACCGCCTCGATCGAGGACAAGGTGCCGGGCTGGATGCGCAACTCGGGGCAGGGATGGGTGACCGCCGAATACGGGATGCTGCCCCGCGCCACCCACACGCGCGGCCGTCGTGAAGCCGCCGCCGGCAAACAGTCGGGCCGCACACAAGAGATCCAGCGATTGATCGGCCGCTCCCTGCGCGCCGTGGTGGACCTCAAGGCCTTGGGGGAACGCCAGGTGTTGATCGACTGCGATGTCATCCAGGCCGACGGCGGCACCCGCACGGCGTCGATCACCGGCGCCTGGGTCGCCATGAGTTTGGCGCTGAACTATCTGCGCGACGAGGGCGTGCTGAAGGCCGACCCGATCACGGATCAGGTGGCGGCCGTGTCGTGCGGCGTCTGCGACGGCGTGCCGGTGCTGGACCTGGATTACGAAGAGGATTCTGAGGCCGAGGCGGATTCGAACTTCGTCCTGACCGGCTCGGGCCAGATCGTAGAGGTCCAGGCCACCGGCGAGAAGCGCGGCTTCTCACGCGCCGAGTTCGACCGGCTCTTCTCCCTGGCCGAGACCGGCTGCACCGAACTGTTCGCCTTGCAGAAGGCGGCCCTGGCGGCGGTGAAGCGATAGGGGGTTTCACCTAGGGGCGCGGACGGGCATCCTCGTCGTGTCAGTCCTGACCGGAGACAAGTCGATGCGTCGATCCCCCTGGCTTTCGATGGCCGCCTGCGTTCTGCTGATGGCCGGATGTCAGCGCGCTGATCCAGCCGATCAGCCTGCGTCCGGAGACACTGCGGCACGCAGCGACGTCATCGACGCGGTTCCATTGGCGCCGGACGCTCCGCCGCCTGCCGCGCCCGCCAAGCCGGCGGCCGCGGAGAAGGAAGCGACCAAACCGGCCGAGGACGTCGAGGCCAGCATTCCCGAAGGACCGGACATGCCCGCTCAGCCGGTGCCGGTCAGCGAGGTCCCCTGCCGCGACGCCATCGGCGCCGCCGCCTCGGCCCGGCTGGTTGAGCGCTGCATCCAGGTCAGCCCGGCGACCCGACCGCCCTGCAACGCCGCCAATCCTTGCGACCTGATCCAGGGGGAGATCGATCGGTCCTGCAAGCTGTGGGAACGCGACGGCGACCCGCCGGCGGCGTGCAAGCCCTAGGCTGAGCGCACCGCGCCCGCGACATCGGCCACCACCCGCTTGACCAGCGCCTCGTCGTCGCCCTCGGCCATGACGCGGATCAGCTTTTCCGTGCCCGAGGGACGCACCAGCAGCCGTCCCTGACCGCTCAGGGCCGCTTCGGCCTCGGCGATGGCGGCCTTGACCGTGTCGGTCTCCAGCGGCCTGTCGGCGGTGAAGCGGACGTTCTCCAGCTTTTGCGGAACGGGATCGAACTGGCGGGCCAGTTCGCTCATCGGCTTGCCGGATTCGACCAAGACGGCCAACACCTGCAGCGCCGCCATCAGGCCGTCGCCGGTCGTGGCGTGGTCGTGCAGGATGATGTGCCCCGACTGCTCGCCGCCGATGTTGAAACCGCCTTCGCGCATCCGTTCCATGACATAGCGGTCGCCGACCGTTGTCCGCTCCAGCGTCAGGCCTTCGGCTTTCAGTTTACGCTCCAGCCCCAGATTGGACATGACGGTGGCCACCACGCCACCTCCGGTCAGGAGGCCGCGCCTGGCCCAGTCCAGCCCGACCAAGGCCATAATCTGATCGCCATCCACGACCCGACCCGTCTCGTCGCAGATGATCAGTCGGTCGGCGTCGCCGTCCAGGGCGATGCCGATATCGGCGCGGTAGCGTTTGACCGCATCGGCCAGGGTCGCCGGATGGGTCGAGCCGCACTCGGCGTTGATGTTGGTGCCGTTCGGGGTCACGCCCACGGGGAAGACTTCGGCGCCCAGTTCGAACAGGGTGGTGGGCGCGACCTTGTAGCCGGCGCCGTTGGCGCAATCGACGGCGATGCGCAGGCCTTGCAGCGTCAGCCGTTTAGGGAAGGCCTGTTTGGCGATCTCAATATAGCGGGCCTGGGCGTCGTCGATCCGCTTGACCCGGCCCAGCTTGTGCGACGGCGCCAGGCCCTGGTCCAGGCCTTGGTCCATCATGGCCTCGATCTTCAGCTCGATCTCGTCCGACAGCTTGTAGCCGTCCGGCCCGAACAGCTTGATCCCGTTGTCGGCATAGTCGTTGTGCGAGGCCGAGATCATCACGCCCAGATCGGCGCGCATCGACCGGGTCAGCATGGCCACACCCGGCGTCGGCACGGGTCCGAAGGTGCGCACGTCCATTCCGACCGAGGCGAAGCCGGCGACCAGGGCCGGCTCGATCGTATAGCCCGACAGGCGCGTATCCTTGCCGATCACCACCAGATGGCGGCGATCGTCGTCGGTGCGGAACAGTTTCCCGGCGGCCAGACCCACGCGCAACGCGACCTCGGCCGTCATCGGATAGGTGTTGGCGCGTCCGCGAATGCCGTCGGTGCCAAAATATTTTCTGTCGCCCAAGGCTTGGTCCTCTGTTTCGGGTAACGTTCCGAAACCCCTTTTTTGATGCGGCCCGCCTTAAGATTGCATAGACGGCCGATGGGGCTTGATGTGTGGCTTAGCCCCGGATCGCTGCCAGTGCAAAGCGGCGCCCTTTTCCTGACTTCTCGGAGCCTTCGCTCATGTGCGGCATCATCGGCGTCACCGGCAATGGTCCTGTCGTTCCCCGGCTGATCGACAGCCTGAAACGGCTGGAGTACCGCGGCTATGATTCCGCCGGCGTCGCCGCAGTCGTGAACGGGTCGGTCGAGCGCCGCCGCGCCAAGGGCAAGATCCGCAATCTGGAAGCCGTCCTGGCCGAGGATCCGATGACGGCGACGGTCGGCATCGGACATACGCGCTGGGCCACTCACGGCGCCCCGACCACGGAGAACGCCCACCCGCACAAGGCCGGTCGCGTCACCCTGGTTCACAACGGTATCATCGAGAACTTCGCCGAGTTGAAGGCCGAACTGGCCGCCGAGGGCCATGTCTTCGAAAGCCAGACCGACACCGAGGTCATCGCTCACCTGCTGGACGCCGAACTGAACACGGGCCGCAGCCCGCTGGAGGCCTTCAAGATCACCCTAGACCGGCTGACGGGCGCCTATGCGCTGGCGGTGCTGATCGACGGGACGGACGACCTGATCTTGGGCGCGCGACGCGGCAGCCCCTTGGTGGTCGGCTGGGGCGAGGACGAGATGTATCTGGGCTCGGACGCGCTGGCGGTCGGTCCGTTCACGCAGAAGATTTCCTATCTGGAAGAGGGCGATTACGTCGCCGTGACCAAGGCCGGCGCCCAGATGTTCGACGTGGCGGGCAAGCCGGTCGACCGCGCCGTAGTCCAGGTTTCGGCCTCCTCGGCCATGGTCGAGAAGGGCGAATATCGCCACTTCATGGAAAAGGAAATCCATGAGCAGCCCGACAGCGTCCAGCACACCCTGTCGGAATATCTCGACCTGGTGACCGGCAAGGCCAAGACCAATCCCGTCGATTTCGCCGCCATTGATCGCATCCAGATCGTCGCCTGCGGCACCGCCTTTTACGCCGGTCAGATCGGTCGTTACGCGTTCGAGAAACTGGCCGGCCTGCCCTGCGACGTCGAGATCGCGTCGGAGTTCCGCTATCGCTCGCCGGCCGTATCGAAGTCGACCCTGGCCGTCGCCGTCAGCCAGTCGGGCGAGACCGCCGACACCCTGGCCAGCCTGACCTGGTGCAAGGCGCAGGGGTTACAGACCGCCGCCGTCGTCAACGTCCACTCGTCGTCGATGGCGCGTGAGGCCGCCGTCTTGTGGCCCACCCATGCCGGACCCGAGATCGGCGTCGCCTCGACCAAGGCCTTCACCGCCCAGGTCGCGGCCCTGTTGGCCTTGGCCGTGGCGGCGGGCGTGGCGCGCGGCCGGATCGATGCTGCGACCGAGGCCGAACTGGTCAAGGCTCTGTTCGAAAGCCCGCGCCTGATCGCCGAGGCCCTGACGATGGGCGACAGCATCCGCGCCGTGACCCACGATCTGTCAAAGGCGGACGACGTCCTGTTCCTGGGGCGTGGCGCCATGTTCCCGCTGGCGATGGAGGGTGCGCTGAAGCTGAAGGAGATCAGCTATATCCACGCCGAGGGCTATGCAGCCGGAGAGTTGAAACACGGCCCCATCGCCCTGATCGACGAAGAGACCCCGACCATCGCCCTGGCTCCGCTCGACGATGTGTTCGAAAAGACCGCGTCCAACCTGCAGGAAGTCGCAGCGCGGGGCGGCCCGGTCATCATGATCGCGCCGGAAAAGGCCCCCGATCCGCACGGCGCCGGCATTCGCCGCATCCATGCCCCCGACTGCCACCCTCTGATCGCACCCTTGGTCTATGCCGTGCCGGTGCAGCTCTTGGCCTATTACACCGCCGTTCAGAAGGGGACCGATGTGGATCAGCCCCGCAATCTGGCCAAGTCCGTCACGGTCGAATAGGCCTCGTCCGTCATCCGGCGCAGCGCTTCCGCATCGGTGATCTGGATGGCGCCGCGTCGCAGCCGCACGGCGCCGGCGCCGCACAGTTCGGTGCAGGCGGTCGATATGCTGGCGCGTCGCACAGCCATCAGATGCGACAGCTCGGTTTGACGCAGAGCAAGGACGTCGCCTCCCCTTCGGTCGTGAACGTCGAGCAATAGGGCGGCCAGACGCTGGCTGACTTTCAATGTGGCGTGGCGCGAAAGCTCAGCCTGAAGGGCGATGTTGCGTCGACGAAGATCAATCAACGCCATCTCGACCAGACTATCGCGATCGATCTTTTGCGCCAGCTTGCGAGCGGAGACGGTCAGGTATCGTCCGGCCGTCAACCAAACGGCCGACTCTGGCTCACCGCCGCCCAATACAGCGTCGAAGCTGATCACGTCGTCGCTGGACGCCAGCCCATGCGACAGAGCGCCGTTGAGCCCGATCCGCGCCAGAACACCGGACAAGATCAGCGTGACGACAGCCTCGCCATTCCGTGTGGCTGAGGTTCGCGCGCCAGCCTCGGCGAAGCAGGCGTCGCCTTCGTCCAGGCCCTGCACCGCAAGGGCGGACAATAGGGCGTGCGCGAGGTTCGGCTGGGACATGCCTCGTCTAGACGGCCGATCGCCGTTTGGTGCGATAACATGCGTTAAGCGATCAGACCGGCTCGGATTGCAGGCGCAGATAGGTGGGGTCGAACTCGGCGATTTCGGCCAAGCGACGCCAATCGAGGATATCGATCCGCCCGCCCGCCCAGGCGACGACACCCTCGCTGCGGAGCTCGGAAATCAGGCGGCTGACGTGGACGGTCGAGAGGCCCAGCGCATCACCCAGCGTCGTTTGCGTCAGCGGGAGTTCGAAGGTCAGGTCGCCCGTCTGGCCGACGGCCTGAAGGCGCAGGTAAAGCTCGCAGACCAGATGCGCCAGATGGCCCAGACCGCTACGTCGGCCCATGGCCACCAGCCATTGTCGATGGATGGCGGCGTCGATGATGGTGTCCAGCCAAAGCAGTCGGCTCAGGTGTGGATGTCGCTCGGTGATGTCGATCAAGCCGCTGTGCGGCGCCTCTGCGATCACGCAGTCGGTCAGGGCGACGACTCCATGATCCATCTGCTTCATCAGCAGGCTGTGCAGGTCGATGAAGTCGCCCGACACATTGATTTCGGTGATCTGGCGCCCGCCGTCTTCCAGCGTGGAGTAACGTGCCGAAAAGCCCGAGACTAGAAGGGTGCTGTGCAGCGGGCGGGTGTGCTCGCGCACGATGTCGGATCCGGCAGAGACTGTTTTGGGCGCATCGAGGACAGCGCTTAACGCCTCGATCTCTTCGGGATTGAGCCGGTCTCGAAGCGACAATTTGTCGACCAGCGTGGTGATCTTTGAGACGCTGCCAGCCTTGGTCATCACGCGTCCCCCGCCAATGTCCAGCCCTCGGGCGCCTGATCAGACGCAGCCGCCGTGACGCTGACGACCGTTCGACCCTCGGTGTCCGTGACGATGACGCTGAAGGCGCGGGTCGTCCAGAACGATGCGCCCCGATAGCGCAGGATTTCGCCCAGCACGGCAACGGCCTCCTCGCGGGCCGCATCAACGCTCCTCAGTTCCTCGCCCTGATCGTCACGGATGCAATCTCCGTTCTGGGTATGGAAAAAGTAGCGCGGCAATCTTCCCTCCTGGCCTCAGTCGAGAGGGAAGCGGTCACGGGCGCGATTGGTTCAGTCCGCTGTGATGTTTCAAATTTCCTGGTTGAAGGCGCCGATTTCGGGATAGGCGGCGAGGCGCGGCTTGATCTCTTTGCGGAAGAGGTCGCGCATGTCGTCTTCGGATCGCATGCTCTCGACCACCACAACCAACTCCGGCTTGTTGGACGAGGCGCGGACCAGGACCCATGAGCCGTCGTCCAAGTGCACACGGACGCCGTTGACGGTGATGGCCTCGACGATCTTGCGGCCAAGGATTTCGCCGCCCGCTGCGGCCAGATCGGAATATTCTTTCACGATCCGCTCCAGCACGCCGTATTTCAGCTCGTCATCGCAATGGGGCGACATGGTCAGGCTGGTCCAGGCGTCCGGCAGGGCAGTCTTCAGCTCGCTGAGCTTCTTGTCCGGATTGCGATCCAGCATGGCCAGCACTGCGCCGGCCGCGACCAGACCGTCGTCGTAGCCGTGGCCCAGATCGCCCGCCATGAAGAAGTGGCCCGACTTCTCGAAGCCGGCCAGGGCGCCCAGTTCGGCGGTCTTGCGCTTGATGTAGGAGTGGCCCGTCTTCCAATAGACGACCTCGGCGCCATTGGCTTTCAGGACCTCGTCGGTCTTGTAGAGGCCGGTCGACTTCACATCGACGACAAAGGTGCTGTCCGGATAGACCTTGGACAGGTCGCGGGCCAGCATCAGGCCGATCTTGTCGGCGAAGATTTCCTCGCCCGTGTCGTCCACCACGCCGCAACGGTCGCCGTCGCCGTCGAAGCCAAGGGCCAGATCGGCGCCCGTCTCACGCACCCGTTGGGTCATCTGCACCAGCATGGCGTGATCTTCCGGGTTCGGATTGTATTTCGGGAAGGTGTAGTCGAGGTCGGTGTCCATCTCGATCACCTCGACGCCCATCCGGCGCAGAGCGTCGGGGGCGAAGGCGCCGGCTGTGCCGTTGCCGCAGGCGCAGACGACCTTCAGCGGTCGCTTGATCTGCACCTTGGAGGCCACGTCGGCGACATAGGTTTCGCGGAAGTCATCGACGCGCACCAGCTTGCCGCCGGGGCGGGCCACGCCCTCGTCGTTCAGAACGATCTCTTTCAGGCGGCCCATCTCGTCGGGGCCGAAGGTCAGGGGCTTGTTCGCCCCCATCTTCACCCCGGTCCAGCCATTCTCGTTGTGGCTGGCCGTGACCATGGCGACGCACGGCGCATCCAGTTCGAACTGGCCGAAATAGGCCATCGGCGACAAGGCCAGGCCCACATCCAGAACCTCCATCCCGCCTTCCAGCAGCCCCAGGATCAGGGCCTGTTTGACGCTGAGGCTGTAGCCACGAAAGTCATGGCCGGTGACGATCTTGGGCGCGACGCCGATCTCGTGGACATAGGTGGCCAGGCCAAGGCCCAGCGCCTGAATGCCAAGAAGGTTGATCTCTTTTTCCAGGATCCAGCGCGCGTCGTATTCGCGAAAGCCTGTCGGTTTCATAAAGGCCAGGTTTTCGTAATCGGCGGTGTTTGGCTTCAGATCCTGCCTGGGCTTGAGCATTCTGATTGGCTCAGGCGGCGGCGCGTTTGCGAATGCGAGCGATGCGCCGCAGGCGACGCCAGAAGCGGCCGCGCTCGGGTTCCGGGTAGGGTTGCAGGTTCTCGACAAACTGCTCGGCCGAAGCGCGCCAGCTGAACTTTTCCGCATAGGCGCGCACAGCCTTGCGATCGAGTTCAAGGCACTGCAGGCAGGCGGTCTTGAGGTCCTTGTCGATTGCGCCTGCGTTCGATCCCGGAATGATGTCGATCGGGCCGTGAGCCGGATAGGCCGCGACCGGCGTTCCGGCGGCCATGGCTTCCAGAATCACCAGGCCGAAGGTGTCGGTCCAGCTGGGGAAGACGAAGACGTCGGCGTCGCGGAAACAGCGGGCCAGGTCGTCGCCGAACTTGGCGCCGAGGAATTTGGCGTCCGGATATTTCTCTTCGAGTTCGGCGCGGGCCGGGCCATCGCCGACGACAATCTTGGTGCCGGGCAGGTCCAGTTGCAGGAAGGCCTCAATGTTCTTCTCGACCGCCACACGGCCGACGTTCAGGAAGAAGGGCCGCGGCCAGTCCTTGCCGCCAAGCTGGTCGTAGATGCGCTCCAGGTCGGGATTGAAAACATCCGTGTCCACGCCCCGCGACCAAGGCGAGACGTTCTTGAAACCATGCTCGACCAGCTCGTCGCGCAGGGTTGGCGTCGCCACCATTAGCCGTCCGGACGGCTTATGGAACCATTTCATATAGGCGTAGCCGACCTGGACCGGGATCGGGAAACGGGCCGAGACATATTCGGGGAATTTTGTGTGGTAGCTTGTCGTAAACGGCAGCTTCCACTCGACGCAGATGCGGCGCGTGGCGATGCCGATTGGTCCCTCGGTTGCGATATGGACGGCCTCGGGTTCGAAGGCCCGCAGCATCTCGCGGATTTCTTCCTCGGCTCCGAGCGCCAGCCGGATTTCTGGATAGGTGGGGCAGGGGATGGTCTTGAATAGGCTGGGTTCGATGACCTCGACCTCATGGCCCATGCCGCGGCATTCCGCGACGGTGCGCGTCAGGGTGCGGACGACGCCATTGACCTGGGGTTCCCAGGCGTCGGTGGCCAGAACGATGCGCATTGAGGCGGGCGGACCCTGAGCCGTTGAGTAAGGGGCGAACTTCTAGACGGTTAGAATGACGAAGGCGAGACGGATGTCGGCAGCCTTATAAATCCAGCGCCGAGGCGAGATGGGGGCGCAGGGCGCCGAGCGTGGCCCTTACCTGACTGTAGGCGGCCATGATGTGGTAGAGGGAACTGGCAGGCGCTGGCTCGTCGATGAAATCGCCGCTCTCCAGCATTTTGTCACGCCACAGACCGACGGGCGTCAGATAACGCCAGAGGGCGCGCTGGGCTTTGGCAGCCTCCATCAGGCACAGATCGCGTCGACCGTCGTCTGGAGACGACGCCAGGACGAGAGCGGCTTTCAGCCATTCCGTCTGCGGCCAGAGGCGCGCGCGCGCGCTCCGGATTGAGCCGTCGATGTCCATCGCATCGATCGCCACGCCCCGCGAGGGATCGACACCTTTCAGGCCAGCCTCAAACAAACGCCATGCCACCTCGAGTGTCTCAGCGTCGGGGCGGGCTCTGGCGTAACGAGCCAGAAGCCAAGCCCATTCAAACTGATGCCCGGGCTCTATCAGCGAACCGTCGCCCCCGGCTGCCGGAGACCAGTCGGAAGAGAAGAATTCTCGGATCATGCCGGTGTCGGCATCGATGAACCGTTTGCGCGCCAAGGCGACGATCCGATCCGAAAGCCCTGCCCAGGACGAGTCGCCTCCTGCGTCCTCCCACGCGAGCGTCGCTTCTAGCAGATGCATGTGCGCATTAGCTTGATAGGGATGGTCGCCAGTTTCCACGACGCCGCCATCAGCGTCCATGGAAGCTAGCACCTGATCGCGGATTTGGGCCGCCTGATCCTCGACGCCCGCCGCAGGCATGGCGACCGAAATGTCGGCCAGGGCGAAGAGAAGGAAGGCCTGATCGTAGATGGTCGTCGTGTCCTCTTCGGGCGCGCCGGAGAAAGACAACCGAGTCCGCATCCGCCCGTCAGCCTTCATGAGGCGCTGCTCAGTCCAAGCCAGGCCCGATATGACTGCAGCACTCCAAGGCCCGGACCAGCCAAGACGGCCTGCCTCTGAATAGACCTGGAGCTGGCGCGCCTGCACGACGGCGCGTCGTGAGGCCGGAAGTCGCCGCCCGTCCTGGGCCAGCAACTCCTCGAAGCCGCCCTCGGCGTTCTGACCCAAGGTGCACCAGGTCGGCAGCGCCGTCTGCCGCATCCACGCCGCGAAGCGCGTCGCGGCCTGCTCAAGTGTCTCCTGAGGCGTCTGGGGGAAGTCGAGATGGCGCGGCGACAGCCCTTCCAATCGACTTACGATCTTTCGTACGTCCTGGCTTCGCGCCAGATCGGTGACCAATACCGCGTCCCGTTCGACCACGATGGCAAGATCGGACACGCCGACGGCGGCGACCAGAACGCCGTCGCAGGCCCGAACCAGGCAGTTCTCTGCGTCCTCGAATACATGCAGGCCGACGTCGCCCTCTCCCGACCGGTGAACGGAGTCCCAGGCGCCGAGGTCCGACCAATCAAACGCGACCGGAAGGACTGCGGCGCGCCGAGTCTTTTCCATGACGGCGTAATCGATGGAGATCTTGGGCGCATCGCCGAACCTGCGGCCCAAGAGGATCGCGCCGCCGTCCGAGAGCGAAGAGTCGAGCGCATCAGAAACGGCCTCGATCAGGCCTGCGGTGGTCTGGCGCAGTTCGTCTTGAAGGACATCGGCGCGGACGACGAAGTTGCCGCTGTTCCACAGATATCCCTCGGCGATGTAGCGTTCCGCGGTGACGAGGTCGGGCTTTTCGACGAAGGCCTGAACCTCCGCCAACCCCTCGCCGCGGGGGGCAATATATCCATAGGCCGACGAGGGGCCGGAGGGCACGACGCCAAACGTAACGATGCGGCCGGCGTGTGCGGCCTCGCTTGCCATGAGAACTGCGGCACGAAACGCGTCGCCGTCTGGGATGTGGTGATCGGACGCGACAAACAAATTCACCGCATCAGGATGCTGTCGTTTGGTCCAGATAGCGGCGGCGGCCATGGCGGCGGCGGATTCGCGTGCTTCAGGTTCCAGAAGGACGATTGCGTCGCGTCCCAGCTCTTTCAACTGTTCGCAAATCGCCTGTCGATGCGCAGCGCCGCCAATGACGATCAGCCTGCCCTCCGAGCCGGACAAATCGATGACGCGCTCGACGGTCTCCTGAAACAGGGACCGGTTGCCTGACAATGGAATGAACTGCTTTGGGCGCGACGGTCGCGACGCGGGCCACAAACGCGTGCCGGAACCGCCGCACATGATGACAGGGAAAATAACCGGCATTGGCGACGGCGTCGTACCTTGTTGTTGTGCGTGCAGGCATAGGGTAACTGAGAGCGTCCGTCACCTGCCGCAAAGCTCTAGGTAGATAGACCGCAATCAAAAGTATTCCTTAGTCTCATAGAGGCAGCACCGTCGTCGATTTTACCTCTTCCAGCACCGCATAGGTGCGAGTTTCGCGCACGCCCGGCATCCGCACCAGAACGTCGCCCAGGAAAGCGCGGTAGGCGTCCATGTCGCCGACGCGGGCCTTGATCAGATAGTCGAAGCCGCCGGCGACCATGTGGCACTCCAACACCTCCGGCTGACTGCGAACGGCGGCGGCGAAGGCTTCGAAGACGTCGCCGGTGGTGCGGTCCAGCAGGACCTCGACAAAGATCAGCAGGTCTCGGCCGACCTGAGCCGGGTCGATCATGGCGGCGTAGCCGGTGATGATCTTTTTTTCGCGCAGCCGTTTGACCCGTTCGAAACAGGCGGCGGGCGACAGGTTGCAGCGCCGCGCCAGTTCGGCGTTGGAAATGCGGGCTTCGGTCTGAAGCACCCGCAGGATGCGGCGGTCGATGGCGTCGATATCGATCATCGGAAATCACGGCCTCACACCGAATGATCTTCGGCTCAGTCCTGTATCATACGAAGCACCTTCAATGAACTCCGGCATATACGGCTGAAATCCACAGGATTTGTCGCCGATGACCTCGCCCGCCTTCATGCCTTCGAGCCTGGCCGCCTGGGACGGTCTGGATACGCACAAGTTCCGCGACGAGCGTGAGGCCGTCGCCGCCAATCTGGCGCGCATGCCTCTGGATGCGACCGAACGGGACGATGTGGTCGCCGAGGCGACGGCCCTGGTTGAACACGCCCGCCGCAGTCAGAAAAAACAGGGGGTCGTCGAAAGCTTCCTGCAGCAGTTCTCGCTGGGCACCCGCGAGGGTCTGGCCCTGATGTGTCTGGCCGAGGCGCTGCTGCGCGTGCCGGACGAAGAGACGCGCGACCGGTTGATTGCCGAGAAGATCGGCTCGGCAGACTGGGCCGCCCACCTGGGTCAGTCCGACAGCCTGTTCGTCAACGCCTCGACCTGGGGCCTGATGCTGACCGGCAAGCTGGTCGATGTGGACGACGAGGCGCGCAGCGACCTGCCCGGTTTCCTGAAGCGGATCGCCGGTCGACTGGGCGAGCCGGTCATTCGCCAGGCCGTGGCCACGGCGGTCAAGATCATGGGCGAGCAGTTCGTGGTCGGCCGCACCATTCAGGGCGCGCTCAAACGGTCGAACAAGGAAGGCTGGCTGTGCAGCTTCGACATGCTGGGCGAGGGCGCCCGGACCATGGCCGACGCCGACCGCTATGAGAAGATCTACGCCGACGCCATCGAGGCGGTGGGCAAGACGTCCAAGGGCCAGGGGCCGGAACACGGCCACGGCGTCTCGGTGAAACTGTCGGCCCTGTCGCCCCGCTATGAGGCGACGCATGAGGATGACGTCTGGGCGACCCTGTATCCCCGCATCCTGCGCCTGGCTCAGATCGCGGCGAAATACGAGATCAACTATACGATGGACGCCGAGGAGGCGGACCGTCTGGCCCTGTCGCTGAAGCTGCTGGACCGACTGGCGCACGAGCCGTCGCTGGGCGGCTGGACGGGCCTCGGTCTGGCGGTTCAGGCCTATCAGAAGCGCGGTCTGGAGACGATCGAACGCGTCGCCGATCTGGCCCGCCGCTCGGGCCGTCGTCTGATGGTGCGCCTTGTCAAGGGCGCCTATT
This sequence comes from Brevundimonas vesicularis, assembly GCF_014204545.1. GTDB lineage: Bacteria > Pseudomonadota > Alphaproteobacteria > Caulobacterales > Caulobacteraceae > Brevundimonas > Brevundimonas vesicularis_B. The sequence goes on along the minus strand of NZ_JACHLJ010000003.1, from coordinate 294,678 downwards.
GGGACACCGAGATCAAGCGCGCCCAGGTGTTCGGCCGCGCCGACTATCCCGTCTATACGACCAAGGCAGCGACCGATCTGAACTATCTGGTCTGCGCCAAGGCCATGATCGAGGCCGCGCCGGCCATCTATTCCCAGTTCGCCAGCCACAACGCCCACACCCTGGCGGCCGTGCGGCGTATGGCGCGTGATCACGGCGTTACGGTCGAGCACCAGCGGCTGCACGGCATGGGCGAGGCGCTTTATGACGCCGCTCAAGAAGCCTGGGCCGATGAAACCGTCATCGTCCGCGCCTACGCCCCCGTTGGCGGGCACGAGGAACTGCTGCCCTATCTGGTGCGTCGCCTGCTTGAAAACGGCGCCAACTCCTCCTTCGTCCACGCCCTGCTGGACGAGCGCGTGCCCGCCTCGGCCGTCGCGGCCGATCCCATTTCCCTGGTCGAGGCCCAGCCCGACCGTCACCCCAAGATTCCGGTTCCGAAAGACATGTACGGCGATCGTCAGAACTCCCTCGGCCGCGATTACTCTCAGGCTGCCGACCGTGAAGCCCACGCCAAGGCGCTGGAACTGGTCGACCGCGAGAAGTTGACCAGCGGTCCGATCATCGGCGGCAAGCTGCGCGCCGGTATCAACGCTCAGGACGTGACCAATCCCTTCGATCGATCACAGGTGCTGGGCCATGTCTCGGAAGCCGAGACGGCTGACATCGACGCCGCCGTCCAAGCCGCCGCCGAGGCTCAGGTCAAATGGGACCGCCAAGGTGGCGCCAAGCGCGCCATCGTCCTGCGCGCCATGGCTGATGCGCTGGAGGCCGATCTGGATCGGTTGGTCGCCCTGCTCAGCCGCGAGGCGGGCAAGACCCTGAACGATGGCGTCGCCGAGGTGCGCGAGGCCGCCGACTTCTGCCGCTATTACGCCCTACTGGCCGAGCGCGACTTCACCGCCCCGGAAACGCTGAAGGGCCCGACCGGCGAGACCAATCAGCTGTTCCTGCACGGACGCGGCGTCTTCGCCTGCATCTCGCCGTGGAACTTCCCCCTGGCCATCTTCACCGGCCAGATCGCCGCCGCCCTCGCCGCCGGCAACGCCGTCCTGGCCAAGCCCGCCGAACAGACGCCGTTGATCGCCGCCGAGGCCGTCCGCCTCTACCACAAGGCCGGCCTGAACCCTGACCTGTTGGCCTTGTTCCCTGGGCGTGGCGAGACTGTCGGCGCGGCCCTGGTCACCCATCTGGGCATCGACGGCGTCGCCTTCACCGGCGGCACCGACACGGCCGCCGCCATCAACCGCTCCATCGCCGCCCGCCCCGGCGCCATCATCCCCTTCATCGCCGAGACCGGCGGCCTGAACGGCATGTTCATCGACACGACGGCGCTGAAGGAACAGGTCATCGACGACGTGATCCTGTCGGCCTTCGGCTCGGCCGGTCAGCGCTGCTCGGCCCTTCGCGTCCTCTATGTGCCGAAGGATTCGGCCGACGCTCTGATCGAGGGCCTGAAGGGCGCCTTGGCCGTCCAGACCGTCGCCGACCCCGCCGATCCAAAGACCGACATCGGTCCGGTTATCGATCCCGAATCCCGCCGGGCCCTCGAAGCCCATGTCGAGCGCCTGTCGAAGGAAGCGAAGATCATCGCCCGCGCCGACCTGCCGATGTGTGCCGACAAAGGGGATTTGTTCGCCCCCACCATCGCCGAAATCCCGACGCCCGACTTTCTCGAACGCGAGGTCTTCGGCCCGATCCTGCACATCTACCGCTACGCCCCGTCCGACCTGAAGTCGGTCGCCGGCAAACTGGCCGCCCGCGGCTACGGCCTGACCCTGGGCGTCCACAGCCGTATCGAAGCCTTCGCCGCTGAAGTCGTCGATCTGGTCCCCGCCGGCAACGTCTACGTCAACCGCTCGATCACCGGCGCGGTTGTCGGGGTTCAGCCTTTTGGGGGGGAAGGCCTGTCGGGCACGGGGCCGAAGGCCGGCGGGCCTAACAGCCTGATCCGCTACGCGGCCGAAAAAGCGATCAGCGTGAACATCGCCGCGCAGGGTGGGGATCCGGCGCTGCTGAACCTATAGCTAACGCTGCGGTTCACGGCTCAGTCTGCGCCATAATATCGCCTGTTGCACAAGCAACAGGAATAGCCTAGCCAGCGCCGTCGCCTGTGGAGACGCGCCGATCTCTTTGCCCTAGTGCGAGATTTGAACCTGTTTAAATCCCTTTCCAACCACGCGCGTATTATCGGGGCGCTTATGATGCGCGAAATTGTGACCCGGTATGGTCGCGAGGGCATCGGATTTCTTTGGCTGGTCGGCGAGCCCCTATTGTTCTGTATTGGTGTTCTCGTTCTTTGGTCGGCGATCAAGCCGGAATACGAACATGGAATACGTGTCGGGCCATTTGTAATGACAGGGTACGTTTGTTTGTTATTACTTAGACATGCCATTTCGATGAGTTTAACTGCGCTCCAAGCCAACATAGGTCTTCTTCATCATAGAAATGTCCGCATACTGCATATATATCTTTCTCGTAATATATTAGAATTTGCAGGTACTACAGTCGCGTTCATAATAGTTTATGTCATACTGTTTGGTATGGGTCAGGTTCATCTGCCGTCAGACCCAATGATACTTTACGCTGGCTGGTTCTCGCTGGCTTGGCTTTCCATGGGGCTGGCATTGACGCTAAGCGGTATGGCGCTTTATTCTGATGTGGTGGAGCGACTAGTCCCGGTTATCACTTATATCCTAATACCGCTGTCCGGAGCATTCTTTATGCTTTCTTTTATTCCTTCTGGATACAGGGAAGTACTGTTGTGGGTGCCGATCCCACATACTGTGGAGATGGTGCGTGCGGGCGTGTTCGGTGAGTTTGTGAAAACCTATTACACATGGTGGTATCCCTTGGCCTGGGGAACGCTCCTCAATCTCGTAGGCCTTTTATTGCTAGCACGCGCGAAGCGATTGGTGGATATCGAGTAGATGCCTAACCGTCACGACCACGATCAAATTCAGAGCGGCTCGCAGGTCACCTATGCTGGCGACATGGATTCGCTGAGTTCATCAACGGATAGCCGGCGTCAAAGGCGACGGTTCCCTTGGGCCTTTGCATCGGTGGTCGTTGCCCCCACTGCGCTCGGAGCGTTCTACTATTTCCTCATCGCCAGCCCGATCTATGTCTCTGAGGGAAGGTTCATTGTTCGATCGTCGAACCAAGCCCAACCGTCTTCCCTCGGGGTGGCTCTTCAGGGTGTGGGTTTGTCATCGACCCAAACTGATGCATTCGCAGTGCATGAGTACATTCGATCTCGGGACGGAGTAGCAGAGTTATCGAAGGTAGTGGATGTGGATGGGTTTCTGTCCAGAAGAGGTGCCGATTTCATCTCGAGGTATCCATCGCCTTGGGAGGAGCGCACTAAAGAAGGGACATTTGAGGCATTTCAACGCTTTGTGACTGTAGGTTACGACTCCACAACTGGGATAAGCACAATTCGGGTAAGAGCCTTTAATCCTCAAGATGCTAGAGCGGCAGCCACTCAGCTCCTCGTGGGTGGTGAGGGTTTAGTAAATAGGCTTAATGCGCGTGCAGGGACGGACGCAGTCGCGAACGCTGTCGATGCGCAGGCGCAAGCGCGTGATAGATTGACCTCGGCGCAAACTCAACTGAGCGCCTTTCGGAACCGCGAGCAAATTATAGATCCGCAGCGTGAGGCACTCGCGGGAGGAGACCTTATTGGCGAACTGCTGGTTTCACTGGCGAACCTGCGTGCAGAACGATCGCAGTTGGCCGAAGAAGCGCCCAACAGCCCGCAGTTGCCATCTCTAGATCGACGAATTGCAGCGTTTGAGGGGCAGGTTAGTGAAGAGCGGCGACGAATTGCGGGCAACAATTCATCACTATCAGGGAAGATTAGTGAGTACGAAAGCCTGGTCTTGGAAAGGGAGCTCGCAGAGCGAGAGCTGTCCGCTGCTAGTATTGCGCTTAATACCGCTCAGCTCGATTCCACTAGAAAGAAGCTTTACCTTGAGCGCGTAGTAAATCCAAATCTTCCCGATGAACCCTCTCTGCCAAAGAGATGGCTCAGGCTGCTGACCATTTTTGCATCGTGTCTGATAACTTACGGCGTGGGCTGGTTGGTGTGGGCGGGAGTGCGCGAGCATGGACAGAGTTGATGCTTCGAGACGATGAGGTCGGCTTGGCGGTTGCTGGACTGAGCCACTCTTTCGCGGGGAAAAAAGGCAGTCCTGTTTTCCAAAAGCTCAGCTTTACGGTCAAGAAAAGCGAACGATTGGCGCTGCTGGGCCGTAACGGCCAAGGCAAGTCGACGCTCATTCGGATTTTGGGCGGCATATTGGATCCGGACGAGGGCCGAGTAGATTGGTCCATGACCTCATCTTGGCCGATCGGATTCGGAGGGGGATTCCAAGGCAGTTTGTCCGGCCTAGACAACATTCGCTTTTTGGCGCGAGTTTACGACCGGGAATATAGCGAACTTAGAGACCGAGTTGATGATTTTGCAGAGCTAGGAACTGCCCTGCGGCAACCCGTGAAGCATTACTCATCTGGTATGAGGGCAAGGCTTGCATTCGGCTTATCCTTAGCCATCGAGTTTGATTGTTACTTGATCGATGAGCTAGTCTCCGTTGGTGATGCGCGGTTTCAGGCCAAGTGTAATGCTGAGCTTTTTCACACCCGATCTAATCGTGCATTTATAATGGCATCCCATGACATGATTATGGTTCGGAACCTTTGTAGCAGAGCGTTGATCGTTGAGAACGGCCAAGCCAAAATGTTTAACGATATTGACGAAGCGATTGACGTTTATAGTTGGCTTCGAGCATAGAATTAATGAATATATTTATTGTTAGCTCAGGCCTCACTGATTCTTGGGTAGACGAGTTCATCTCCAAGGCCAATGGAGCAGGGTGCAACGTTTTAGACACAAGATTAAATACCTCGCTCAATAAATCGGATTTCGAGGATGAGCGGCCTGACTTTTTAATTTGCAATCTTTTGAATGCAGCAGATGCCTTTGCTCCAGCGCCTTGGATGGTTGTTTCCGACGACCCGGGTAATGGTGTCGGCTTTTTTGAGAGAAATGGGCTCTCTTTAAAAGAAGCGATCCAGCGGACGGCGAGCGAACACGCCGCATCTTCATTACTGTCGTCTTTAGGTGCGCCATGTTTTGATGTTCGAAAAGACATTATATATCTTGACGGCTTCGAAAGTTTTACGTTTGAACCAAAACGTAATGATGAGCCCAATCAAAGCTGTGACGTTTTGTCGATGTATGTACCCGGGTTTGCTGGGGAGACTATGTGGCCTGTGAGTCTATTTGAGACTGACTCCTCAGCCCAGCGCTTGGATAACAGCGTCGCGTTTGATCTCACAGGACGCAGCCGCTGGCTAATCCATGGGCCACATATAGATCTTCCACCCGGATACTGGGAAGTTCACGCAAAAATATTCGTGGACCCGTTTAATTCTCAGGCTAACCTGATAGTTGACTGGGGCGTCGGGGGCGTGGATATCGTCTCGTGGAGTGGCGTCATAAAAAAACGAGGTTGGTATGACGTTAAGTTACGGAAGGAATGGTCTAATATTGGCGCTGCACAATTTAGAATTCTGACGCATCCGGCATTCGAGGGCAAAGTTGTGTTTGCCGGATGCTATATCAGGAGTCCTCCCAACTCTAAGTAAAGTAAAAGGTGGACGTAGAGTGGTCTTTTCTGTCAACGGCAATCAGCGATACACCAAAGCTCTCAAGTATTCGCCGTAGGTTCCTTTTCCAGCCAAATTGGCTATCTTCTCAAGCTCAGATTGAGTGATGAAGCCTTTCTCGAAGGCCACCTCTTCGGGACAGGCGATCTTGAAGCCTTGGCGTTTCTCCAAGACCCGTACGAATTCAGCGGCTTCGAGAAGACTGTCCGGCGTTCCTGTATCGAGCCAAGCGTAGCCGCGTCCCATAATCTCGACCGACAGCTTGCCATGTTCGAGGTAGACGCGATTGACGTCGGTAATCTCCAGTTCACCGCGCGGTGAAGGTTTGATGTCTCGAACGACGTTCACCACGTCGGAATCATAGAAGTAGAGACCGGTAACAGCCCAGCTAGAACGCGGAGCGGCCGGCTTCTCTTCGATGGACAGGGCGCGCATATGTTCGTCGAACTCGACCACTCCGTAGCGTTCCGGATCATTGACGTGATACGCGAACACCGTAGCCCCATCAGGCCGATCCATGGCGCTGGTGAAGAGGTCATTTATGCCGTGGCCGTAGAAAATGTTGTCGCCCAAGATGAGCGCCGAGGGATTGGCTCCGACGAAATCCGCGCCGATGAGGTAAGCTTGGGCCAGCCCATCTGGGCTGGGCTGAACGGCGTACTGAATTTCCATTCCCCACTGCGATCCGTCACCGAGCAATGTCTTGAAGCTAGGGATGTCTCGGGGGGTAGAGATAATGAGCACCTCTCGGATGCCTGCCAGCATCAAGGTTGACAGCGGATAGTAGATCATCGGCTTATCGTAGACCGGCATCAGCTGCTTTGACGTAACCAAGGTCATGGGGTGCAGGCGCGTGCCCGAACCTCCGGCCAGGATGATTCCCTTCATGACAAGGTCCTTTCAGCGTGTAGTTCGGTGACGATCTCTGCGACGGCGTCCTGCCAAGATCGAGGCGTGATCGCGAAGTCTCGGGTCAATTTATCTGTCGCCAAGCGCGAATTGGCCGGGCGCTTGGCCGGGGTGGGGTATTCGCGCGAGGCGATCGCTTCGACGGTCGCGGATGGTCCGCCGGATGCTTCGCTGAGCGCAAAAATCTCAGAGGCTAGCCCCGCCCAGGTCGTATCGCCGTTGTTAACGAAGTGGTAGACTCCCGTTGGCGCATGCGGGTCAGCGATCATTTTTAATGTGACGGCCTTCAGGGCGTCGGCAATGTCGCGCGCCGAGGTAGGGCAGCCGTGTTGGTCGCCAACGACACGCAATACGGACCGATCTGCAGCGAGGCGCAGCATGGTTTTTAAGAAATTGGCTCTGTGGACGCTCAGAACCCAAGCCGTGCGCAACACGACCGACCGAGGATTGCCTTGGAGGACTGCAAGTTCGCCCGCCAACTTGGACGCGCCATAAACGCCTAGCGGGCCCACCGGATCCGTCTCGACATACGGGCCATCCTTGGACCCATCGAAAACATAGTCCGTCGAGACCTGGATCAACGGGATGCCCGCCTCACGCGTCGCGTCGGCCAGCACGGCGGGCCCCATGGCGTTGGCCGCGAAGGTGACCGCCACCTCTGTCTCGGCTTTATCTACGGCGGTGTGAGCGCCGGAGTTAATCACGGCGGCGAATGGGGTGGCGGCGAGAACGGCGCGGACTAAGCCGGCATCACCCAAGTCCAGTTCGGCCCGTGACGGCGCGTGGAGGACCACATCCTGAGGCCAGTCGGCACTCTGCAGTTCGAGCCCCACCTGGCCGGCGCCGCCTGTGATTAGGATGTGTACAGGATCAGGCATTGGCTACGCCTAGACGCTGTGTCGAATAGCGGGCGTCCAGAATGTCTTGCCACCAGGCTTGGTTCTCTAGGTACCAAGCTACCGTTTGTTCGATACCCTGCTCGAAGGTCACCGACGGCGTCCAGTTAAGCTCTGATCGGATCTTCGAGGCGTCGATAGCGTAGCGCTGATCGTGGCCTGGACGGTCCGTCACGTAAGTGATCTGGTCGATGTATTTACCATCCGCCTTGGGCCGCAGCCGGTCCAAGATGGAGCAGATGGTTGTGACTACATCGATGTTCTTTTTCTCTGCGTTTCCGCCGACATTGTAGGTCTCGCCTGGAGTGCCGGTCTCAAACACGGCTTGCAGTGCTCGGGCGTGGTCATCGACGAACAACCAGTCGCGCACGTTCGATCCGTCACCATAGACCGGCAGGGGCTCCCCGTTCAAGGCCCGGATGATGATCAGCGGGATCAGCTTTTCAGGGAAGTGATAGGGGCCGTAGTTGTTAGAGCAGTTGGTTACCAATACCGGCAAGCCGTAGGTATGACCCCAAGCGCGCACCAAATGGTCTGACCCTGCCTTGGATGCAGAATAGGGTGATCGGGGATCATAGGGCGTGGTCTCTGTGAAGAAGCCGTCCTCGCTCAGAGAGCCGAATACTTCATCAGTCGATATATGGTGGAAACGGAATGCCGCCTTGCCCGTTTCATCCAGTTCTCGCCAGTATCCGAGAGTTTGGTTTAGCATCACAAAGGTGCCGACCATATTGGTCTGGATGAACTCGCCAGGGCCGTCGATCGAACGATCGACATGGCTCTCGGCCGCCAGGTGCGCGACCACATTGGGCTTGAACTCACGCAGGGCCTTTGACACGGCCTCGGCGTCGCAGATGTCGGCTTGAACAAAGGAATAGCGTTCGCTGGACGCCGCCGTCTGAAGCGAACTCAGCACGCCAGCATAGGTCAGCTTGTCGAACACTAGAACTTGGTGATCCGTGTGTTCGATCAAGCGCCGAACGAGGGCCGAGCCAATGAAGCCGGCGCCGCCGGTGACCAGAATACGCATTGGGGATCTTTCTGTTAGAGTGTGGGCAGCGGCTCAAGCGGCCAGCCGTCATACTCAAAGGGGCTGTCGAATTCAGCCAGGGTGGGGAGGATCTTGTCCTTGTCAGACAAGACTGCGCCCGAATCCGGCAACGGCCAATCGATGCCGACTGTCGGATCGTTCCAGACGATGCCTCCATCGCAGTCCGGCGCATAGACGTTAGACACCTTGTAGGCGATTTCGACATCCTGTTGGAGCGTGACGAAGCCATGCGCGAACCCAATGGGAACGAACAACTGCTCTCCGCCCTCTGCGGTCAGTTTTGCGGCGACGTACTGCCCGTAGGTAGGCGACCCGCGCCGCACATCCACGGCGTAGTCCATGATTGACCCCCGCACGCAGCGAACAAGCTTGGCTTGGGCGTATGGGGGTCGTTGAAAATGCAGGCCCCGTATCGTGCCTTCGGCGGCAGAAAACGACTGGTTGTCTTGCACGAAGCGAGAATCAATACCCGCCGCAACCGCAGACCTTTCAGAGTAAGTTTCCATAAACCATCCCCGTTCGTCACCAAACCGGCGAGGCTGAAGAAAAATTACGCGGCAGGGCATAAACGCTCGCTATTGATATGGCAGGGCATATACGCTCGCAATTGATATAAAGTCGGTTGCAACGGCATAAACGAAATGCGACTTCGGCGTCAATGTGTATGGCAGAGCCTTCACAGAGTGCGCGGCGCTGTGTGCGCTCTGGAGAAACAGACTTATGAACTTGAACGTCATCCCGCCGCGTGGTCGCAGGCTAATCTCTCGTCTGAGCGGCGGAACTATTGGGCGCAGCGCGCGACGAAAGGGCGATCTCGCACGCGGAGAAAAAAATTGGCTAGCTGCTGCTTCTCATTACCAGCGCCATCTTCTTCGCAGGCCGCGCGACTACGCAATCTGGGTGCAGCTCGGGCATATGCTCAAGGAAGCGGGTCGGATCGGCCCGGCGAGTTCTGCGTATGCCAAAGCAGCCGAACTGAGATCGGACGATCCTGATCTAATGATGTCACGCGGTCACCTAGCAAAAAGAGCAGGAGACCTGCCGCAGGCCTCAAAATTTTATTTGATGGCCCACCAGAGCGGGGCAACTACGCACGCAAATGTCGAACTTAGTTCGCTTCTTGCTGCGGCCGATGTGGCGCGCGCGATCCTTCCTGCAGATCAGCCGGATCAATCGCAACCGAGTTTGCCGGAGCAGGCAATTGATACCGCGGCTCTCTCGGCCATCGTTGCCGCGCCAGTATACGCGACTCCGATGGAGCGAAAGCGGGCGCGGCAGATGTCCGATATTTCGGCAAGGCTAGCCAACATGCCGCCAGTGGACCTTACCGGGCCGCTGATATCAATCTTGACACCCGTCTACAACGTTGAAGAGCGTTGGCTTATTGAAATGGCGGACTCAATTCTTCGCCAGACGTATGCAAACTGGGAGCTTTGTCTAGTCGATGACGGCTCCACAAATGCATCGACTAGAGACGCTGTGGTGCGTTTGGGAGCTCACGACCCACGTATCAAGGTGCTGTTGCGACAAAACAACGGGGGGATATCGGCTGCATCTAATGACGCATTGGCCATGTCATCTGGAAGATATGTCGCATTAGTCGATAACGATGACATTCTAACGTCTGACGCTCTCGAAGAGATGGTTCGTGAGATAAACAGAACTGACCCAGACTGGCTATACAGCGACGAATTTAAGGTCGATGAGAACAATGTTCCTTCTGAGCTTTTTGCAAAGCCGGATTGGTCGCCGCTGTTTCTTTTGAACTATATGTATACTGGTCACCTGACGCTTTATCGGCGCTCGGCAGTTTTGAAAGCTGGCGGTTTCCGTTCTCAGTATGACTTTTCGCAAGACTACGATCTGGCACTGCGCATGGCGGAGATGGACCTTAAGGTGGCTCACGTCGAGCGCTATCTTTATGGGTGGCGTGCAATCGAAGGGTCGGGCGCGGCCGGTGGGAAGCCTCATGCCCGCATTAGCAATTTGGCGGCCCTGCAGGATGCTGCCGATAGAAGGGGGTGGGGAGGAGAAGCGGTCGGGCTTCCGACATGCAATCGGTTGGTCCGCTCTGAAATTGATCACCCGCTAGTGTCGATAATAATCCCATCTGACAACATTGAAAACATCAAGACCACGATCGACTCCATTACGAGCAAGTCCACGTACAAGAACTATGAAATAGTCATTGTCACCAGGTCGGAAACTATCGATCAGTTGAGGCGCGAGATTTCAAATGCTGCGGTTAAATGGTGTGCTTACGATTTGCCCTATAATTTTTCCGGGAAGTGCAATGCCGGAGCAGCGAGCTCTTCTGGCGACTACCTGATATTTTTCAACGACGACGTCCGTGTCATAACCCCTGACTGGATTGAGTGCCACATAGAGTATTTGGCTTTGCCTGGTGTGGGAGTTGTGGGGCCGAAGCTTCTGTATGAGGACGGCTCCATCCAACATGCAGGCATAGTCACCGGTGTTCGGCGATTCACGGGGACGGCGTTTCATACATATCCTTCCAACACTTCAGCCCACTTCAATATGGCGCAATGCGTGAGGGAAGTGTCAGTTATAATCGGTGCGTTGCTTGCGATGCCTGCCAATGTCTTCAACGAGATAGGCGGTTATGACGCCCTTAACACGCCGATAAACCACTCAGATGTCGATCTATGCTTTAGGGCGCGAGAGGCTGGCTATAGCTGCGTCTATAACCCTCACGCAACGTTGGTGCATATTGGTCATATGTCTATTGGAGATGAGAGCTACGTCAAAACGCCGAAGAAAAAAGATACAGCCGATGTATTTTTATTGCGGCGTTGGAGCCAGTTTATCGCAAGAGATCCGTTCTTTACTCCAGCTATGCGAGACTTAATCTATATTGATTCTCAGGAAGAATTCGATCTCCTTCTCCCTGACGATGAGCCGTATGATTCTTCTGATTCGAGATCTGTGGCGATCATTTCGCATGATTTGACTGGAAGCGGAGCTCCAAAAGTAGCGCTCGATTTGGCCGTCACGCTTAAGTCCAGTGGGATGTTCGTTGTGGTGTTTTCTCCGACTGACGGGCCGATGCGGCAACGCCTGCTTGATGCTGGTATTGCGGTTGTCGTGGATGAATTGATCTTAACCGGGCACGATGCAGCGACCGCGCCGCTATCTCACTTCGACATCGTGATTGCGAACACGATCGTGTGTTGGCGTACGGTTAGTGCGATCAGCGATTTGGTGCCTGTATATTGGTACACTCATGAGACGGCCCTAGTCGATCATTTTGCCGCCGAGCCTGGCTTCAAGGAGGCACTGCTCAAGCCGGCCGCAATTTGGTCCGGCAGCCGCCTAGCCGCTGAAGCGCTCGAGCCCTACGGCGCGGACCCTCTTGTCCTTGAGTATGGCGTGGAAGATGCGTCTGATGCTTTGGCACAAGTAAAAATCAGGGTGGGACTGTTCGGTTCGTACGAGCCAAGAAAGGGGCAGGATCTCGCTGTCGAAGCTATGCTGCTGCTGCCTCCTGAAGTTCAGTCGAGAATTCACTTCGTTGCATACGGGCGGACCTTGGACGCGGGGTTCCGAGATGCAATTGGGAAGAAGGCGCAGGGCTTGGCCACGGTCGCTTTGAAGGGTGAGTTATCATACGGCGAGTATCTAGCCTCACTGCGCGAGTGTGATGTCGTTCTGGTGCCATCACGAGATGACACGCTGCCTTTGGTCTCTCTAGACGCCTTGTCCTTCGCAAAGACGCTTGTCGTAAGCCGCCAAACGGGAACGTCGGCATACCTTAAGGACGGCGTATCTGCGGTGATCCTAGAACATAACTCGCCCCAAGATATCGCCGCTGCGCTGACGAGTTTGCTGGCCGACAACGAAGCGTGTTCGCGGATCGGAAAAGCGGGAAGGAAAGTCTTTCTCAAGAAGTTCACAGTCGATAGCTTCGCCAAAAGGCTTGATACGGCTTTGGCGATGCCCGTTAGAACGGCGAGCGCCTAACCATGCGGATCGCAGTGACTGGTGGTGGAGGATTTATTGGGAAAGCGCTGTGCCGCCGTCTCATAGCCGACGGCCATACGCTCATCTGTCTACGAAGAGCGCCAGGATTATTCATCGAAGGTGCCGAGGTGTTGGTCGGGACGCTTCAGGAGTCCGACGCCATCTCTGCCCTAGTCAAAGATGCTGATGTTTGCGTCCATCTCGCGTCATCCAGCGGACCAGCAAGCTCCAATGGGGATGTGTTGGCCGACCTGGAACTGAATCTCCGTGGCGGCGTCGCGCTTTTTCAGAAGTGCGTCGAAGCGTCTGTTAAGCGTGTGATATTTACGTCATCTGGCGGAACAATCTATGGAGCGCCTGATCTGCTGCCGACGCCCGAGACTGCGCTACCTCGTCCAACGACGGCGTACAGTGCGGTTAAAGCCTCTTTGGAGGGCTATCTCGCCGTGTATAAATATCAGTTCGGTTTACAGCATCGGATCCTTCGCCTCGCTAATCCCTTTGGCCCTTCGCAAGCAACCGCTAAGGCGCAGGGGGTGATTCCCATATTCATTGACCGCATCCGCAACGGGGAGCCGATCGAGATTTGGGGTGACGGTAGCATAGTGAGAGACTTCATATTCATAGATGACGTAGTCGAGGCTATATCGACATGTTTGGACGATAGCGGTGACTATGAAACTTACAATATTGGATCTGGTATTGGCCGCACGTTAAACGAAGTCATCTTAGCGATTGAGAATGTGTCGGGAATAAAGGCTAACGTCATCTACAAGTCGTCTCGAAAATCTGATGTGCCTATAAATGTCCTTGATTGCTCTCTGGCGCACGCGCATTTGGGATGGAGCGCTAAGGTCAATTTTGATCAAGGAATTGAGAAGACGTGGCGTGAGCGGTGCCGAACTCGCTAACTTTGTGTATCACCAAGAAACTATCTTAGACTTTTAGAGAGGTTACAGCCGATGGCTAAAAGTCTGGGAGAGATGTTGCCAATACTTCGTTGTCCTATCACTAAAGGTGAATTGAAGATCGAAGGCGACTGGTTGGTTAGCGGCGATCACCGTTATCCCGTCGTCGCTGGCCGTCCAATCCTTGTCAGAGACGTTAAGCCGTTTCACCTGGCTGCGCCATCGGCACAAGTAATATCGCAAAATATTGACAGTTACTATCCACCTGAATGGCTTCCATCTGATGGTGTATGTCTTCACCTAGGTTCGGGAAATGTACCGGCATCTGATCGCCGAGTGATATCGATGGACGTCCTACCAAACGAGAATGTTGATATCGTCGCTGAAGCCGAAGCGCTGCCTTTTGCTGATGGAGTCATAGATTTCGTTGTCTCTGGCGCGGTTTTTGAGCACTTACGTGACCCAATAAAATCTGTAAAAGAAGCAAGAAGAGTCTTGAAGGATAGGGGCAGGCTTGTTATCGACACGGCTTTTATGCAGGGGTACCATGGATTCCCTAGCCATTACTTTAATCTAACGCCCCAGGCAGTTGAGACTATTCTTTGCGACGATTTCATTCTCGAAGACTCGCAAGTACCAAAATATGCGGGTCCATCTAACGCTATACACACTCAGGTTGAGCGATATTTAGGTTTCTTGCCTCCCTCATTGGCGACTGCACTCAAGACTGGGTCAGTCACCGAATTTCTTGCGCATCTGTCCGATCACGATGGGTGTCCTGATCAATATATGACGGAGTACGCTAGGCGAGCTTTAGCCGCGAGTTTCGTGGTGGTCGCCAGGAAGCCGGATGGTTATGACTTTTTGAAAAAATCTGACCATTCATCGATAACAGCGCGGGCCGAGTTCTATTCGGCCAGAATGGCTGTTATTCATCGCCATCATGAAGTTTCACATTTTTTCGAACTGAGGGCAAGCCAGCTTGATTATGATGTGCCCGAACTAGAACCGGGTTGGCTAAAGTCAACACTTGCGCGAAGCTTGGTTAACAATCCCTTGGATGTCGAAGAGTTTAGAGCAGCGGCGAACGTTCTGAACGGCTATGCAGAGGGCTTGGTACACACGCGGGATCGAGTGCTTGGTTCTTTAGCTGAACAATCACAGGCGCATGAAGCTAGCCTAAACTTAGAAAGGCAGCGCCGAGCGAGAAAAGGGCCGCGATGGCAGGTTCAAAGATTCAGGCGCTGGATAAATCGAAGAGTCTTGATGCGAGCGAGCCCCAAGCGACCTTGGATATGAATGGTACATCAGCGTGACCCCCATCGACAAGCTACGCAAAGCCATTTTGAGATTTAGCAGGCTCTCGCGCCGAGGTGATCGTAAACAAGCTGATGTCGCCTTGCGAATTGGAAACCGTGCGGCATCTGAAGGAGACATGGCTCTTGCAATCGCCGCGTATCAAATGGCAAGCACGCTTGACTCTGCAAGAGCGGGGCCCGCGCTAAAGCTCGCAAACGCTCTGAAGGATTTGGGAGCGACGGAAGATGCAATTGCTCGGTATCGTGAGATTATTGCTAAAAATGGCCCCAAAGCCAGCATTCTAATACATCTTGGTCATGCGCTCCGACAGGCCGGTAAGTCTGCTGATGCCATAGAAAGCTTTGCTCAGGCATTAGAGCTCGACGAGAATTCGCGCGAAGCACGCTATATGTTGCTGATAATGGGCGCTAACGGACGAGTTACAAAGACTCTCGCCGGCCCGGATGTCGTGCATTCCGACCTCTTAAGGCTTGAAACCAGCCTTCAGAGCGTTAAGTCAGCATTGCACCAATGGAACGCCGATTCGACTTATCCAAGAGGTGCTTGGGACGCTTTCAAGCGAGACTTTCCGATAACTGAAGCACCGTCAGTTGCTGCGAAAAAATACTTGATAATCGTAAACGCGAGTATCGGGCACCCTGCCCTCTTACGGCGCACACTTTTGAGTTTGATCGATCAATCGGTTGCTAGTTGGAAAGCAATCGTCGTGGGAATGCCAAATATTTCTCACAGCGTCACGTCATTTCAACGTACGGATGAGCGTATTGATTTTAAGGAGGACGCCGCCAGCCTATTGGAATCTGTCGAAGCAAAAAGCTATGACGTAATCGTATCACTGGCCGCAGGTATTATTCTTGATGACAGAGCTTTGTCTTGGGTCGGCTGGGGTCTTACCCAAACCAGAGCCGAGCTATTGTATTGTGATCATGACCGTCTGAAAGAGCAGTGGTCTGGTGGGCGTATATTTAGTGATCCTACGTTATACGGAATGGCAGATCCGATACTGATAGATTCTAGATCTCAGATGCCCGTGCTCCTAGCAGGCAGCTTTGTAATATTTAGAGAGTTGGCATTGTCATATGTGAGCCCTACTGAGGGCGTTTTATCAGACATTAACGCCGTTCACTACAAGCTCCTCCAAAGCCGGATAGGAGTTTGTCCAGTTCCCCACATACCGCTGACTTTAGCTAGCCGACTAATGCTACCTGACGCGGCATCGTTAATGGATGACTCGGAGAAAGTAACCCCGACGCAAATGTTGAAGCATAAGGACTTATCAAAAGATCTGGTGACGGTGATAATACCGACGAAAGACCAGTCCGCTATGCTAGTTGAGTGTATAGAGAGTCTTCATGCCCGCAGCAGATGTCAGGATCGCCTTGACGTCATTGTAGTCGACAATAGAAGCGAACTCCAAGAGACACAGGTCGCGATTGACCGAATGGAGCGCATCCATGGCATCAGGACGATAAGGGACGACGCAGGGTTTAACTGGTCTCTGCTAAACAACACGGCTTGCGCGGGAGTGCAAGAAGGCATTGTCGTGTTTTGCAACAATGATACTGTAATGTTGTCCGATGGATGGGACGATCAGCTAAGGCATGATTTCTCCGATCAAAAAGTGGGGGTCGTTGGTGCGCGCCTTTGGTATCCCGATGATCAGCAACAGCATGCAGGAATTGTTTTGGGATTCGACAACGGCGCCCCGAAACATGAAGGTTTGTTTTCGCCTAGATCTGACCATGGACCAGATGAGAGGTGGAGCTCTCGTAGGGGGGCTGCTGCCGTGACGGGAGCGTTCCTCGCCGTCCCGGTTGATTTGTTCCATAAGGTCGGAGGCTTCGATGAGGTTGCTCTTCCGATTGCGTACAACGATGTTGATTTCTGCCTTAAAATCCGAGAGCTCGGCTATATTGTTGTCTACGATCCAGAAATAGAGCTCGTTCACAGGGAGTCAAAGACCCGTGGTCTCAACGATACTCAAGCCAAAATAGCTTGGGACGAGGGTGAGCTTTTTGACTTGCGCCGGAGATGGGGGCGAGCTGTTGTCGAAGATCCATTTGTTAGCCCAATATGGTCTCGTTACATCCATCGGCCACTGGGTGGGTACGCTAAACCCAACCTGCGGGCGATAGTAGACTACGTTGAGCGGTCGAATAAGAGCAGGCCGTGGTCAGTAAGGCGGGTGGAAAATGGCCCTGTCAGCCATGAAGCCGCTGATATACCTCTTTGAGTCGCGCTTGGGTGTGCTCTGGAGAAAATTGGAGCGCGCGTTTTCTGCCGTCGTGTTCGAGTCTACGTAATAGATTGTTGTCTCTATCTAGTGCTTCTATCCCGAGTTTGATGGATCCAACACTTAACGGATTGACCAGGGCGGCTGCCGAGCTTGCGATTTCTTTCGGTGCTCCGAAGTTGGAAGTCAGCACGGCAGTGCCCAATGCCATTGACTCGACTATAGGTAAGCCGAACCCTTCATAGAGAGAGGGGAAAAGGGTAGCGCGAGCCCCCCTCACTAAACCTACCAAAGTTATAAGTGGAAGGTACTCTAGATAGATAACTCTCTTGGCAAGCGGGCTTTCCAGTGAAACAACTTGTTGCATTAAAGAAATTTCGTTTTCACGAAGCCAGCCTTTTCCGCCAACGATGACGAGTGTCCTCGCAGTTTCAGCCTGAGAAAAAGACTCAAAGAGGCGCCCGAGGTTTTTCTTAGGCTCAATGTTTCCGTAATGTATGAAATAGTCTTTCCATTTTAGACCAAAAACCTCGAATAGGTTCCTGGAAAGCTCGAAATCCGACATGCCCAAGGCATGTTGAGGTATTGATACCGATTGGTAGACATTGGTTACTTTATCTTCCGGCACACCTAAAGAGGATATGACGTCATTCCGCGTGGTCTCTGAAACGGTAATAATGTGATCTGAAGTGCCAGCGGATTTTTTGAATAGGTCGTAAAAGCTCTTTTTGTCGTCAGAAGTGCTGTGGGGAAGTCGTAAGGGTATAAGGTCGTGGATTGTGCAGATGTTTACCGACCCTGCTGCGTGTAGCGGGAGCGGAGTCGTCCAATGAATTATGTCTGGCTTTGGCGCGCCGGTGAAATGCAGGCGCGATGTGGTCCCGTACCGCTGAAATGCGCGATGCGAGGTGCGAAACAGGTCGCGGCTGCTCCAGAACGAAGCGGCGGGAGGTTGCGCGGCTCCGTCTTCTGGCCAAATCACACGGCCGGTACGCGGAATGAAATGAGCAGATACACCGACCGTGGCTGCCATTGTCCTAAGATAGCGGGAGGCACGCTTGGGCGGTTTTCCAGAGCGTTCGCTGTCAACCAGTATTGCTTCATTGAGGGCGTCGTTATCCCCTATCTTCCCTTTTGGGCCATAAAGGACCTGAGTTTCGTAGCCTATGGCATTTAGGTCGACCAAGAGATTGCGAGCATAGGTCGCAATTCCCGACCCTTGTTGGAGCGCGAGGTTGAAGCCATCAATACAAACCGTAGTCATCGGGGCCCGTTCTTTTATTTAGCTAGGAATCATGCGCGGCGATTGCCGGAGTAATCCGGGTAGGGGTTGTAGTAGCCGTTACATCAACGCCG
This sequence comes from Brevundimonas vesicularis, assembly GCF_014204545.1. Taxonomy (GTDB): domain Bacteria; phylum Pseudomonadota; class Alphaproteobacteria; order Caulobacterales; family Caulobacteraceae; genus Brevundimonas; species Brevundimonas vesicularis_B. Next base: position 276,315 of record NZ_JACHLJ010000003.1, on the reverse strand, counting down.
ACCCTTTCAGCAATGCGGGGGGTTTTGATCGTGACACCGCCGCCGTCCCCCGCTATCTCGCGCGCGTGATGAACGAAACAGAACGCCAGTCGGAAGAACGCAGCTGGGAGACGGCGAAGACGCTCGCCGAGGCCTTGCCGTATATTCAGGTGTATGACCGCGAGACCGTGGTCATCAAATACGGCGGTCACGCCATGGGCGAGAGCGCTGTGGCGCGTCAGTTTGCGGCCGATGTGGTGCTGCTGAAGCTGATGGGCGTGAACCCGGTGGTGGTGCATGGCGGCGGGCCGCAGATCAGCGCCATGCTGGACAAGGCGGGGGTGAAGTCCAGCTTCGTCGACGGGCTGCGGGTCACCGATCCGGCGACGATGGAGGTCGCCGAGATGGTGCTGTCAGGCGCGGTGAACAAGGAGATCGCCCACTGGATCACCATGGCCGGCAAGGAGGCGGACGTGCGCGGCGTCGGCCTGTCGGGCAAGGACGCCGGTTTGCTGACCGTCGAGAAGACGCGCCGGACCAAGCGGGATCCCGACAGCATGATCGAGCACGAGGTCGACTTGGGCTATGTCGGCGAGCCGACCAAGGTGGATCCCAAACTGATCGCCGGCCTGATCGCGTCCGAGACCGAAGACTGGGTCCCGGTCATCGCCCCGATCGGCGTGGCCGAGGATGGTCAGACCTACAACGTCAACGCCGACACGGTGGCCGGCGCGGTCGCGGGTTCACTGAACGCCAAGCGGATGCTGCTGCTGACGGACGTGCCGGGGGTGAAGGGCGCGGACGGCGACATCATCCGTCAGATGACGCTGGGCGAGGCGCAAAACCTGATCGACACGGGCGTCGCCACCGGCGGCATGATCCCCAAGCTGGAGACCGCCATGGCCGCCGTTCGCGCGGGCGTCGAGGCGGTGGTCATTCTGGATGGGCGTCGGCCGCACGCCATGCTGGTCGAGTTGTTCACAGAGTTCGGCGCCGGCACCCTGGTGAAGGCGTCTTGATCGACCCCCATTCCACATCCCTTGGGCATGTGCGCGCCTGGGTGTTCGACATGGACGACACCTTGTATCCGCGCGAGCAGGGTCTGATGCGGCTGGTCCAGGCGCGCATCAACGCCTTCGTGGTCGAGGCCGTTGGGCTGGAGCCCGAGGCCGCAGCCGCGATGCAGCGCCAGTTTCTGGACGAGCACGGCACGACCCTGGCCGGACTGATGGCCAACTATGCGGTCGATACCGAACGATTCCTGCGCGAGGTGCACGACGTGCCGCTGGACGGGGTCGAGCCCAATCCGCGTCTGGCGGAGCGGCTGAAGGCCCTGCCCGGTCGTTGCTATGTCTTCACCAACGGCGCGCGCGACTACGCCCATCGTGTTCTGGAGCGGATCGGCGTCGCCCACTGTTTCGAAGGCGTCTTCGCCATTGAGGATGGGGATCTGACGCCCAAGCCCAATCCCGCGACCTTCCGCCGGATGCTGGAGCAGTTCGGCATCGATCCGCACCGATCCGCCTTCTTCGAGGACACGCCCAAGAACCTGGAGCCGGCCAAGGCCCTGGGCATGGCGACGGTCCTGATCGGCGACGGCCATGGCAAGCCAATCGGGCCGCATATCGACCATGTGGCCCCGGACCTTTTCGACTTCCTTTCCGATCTGAGCTTCAAGGACGCCGCATGACCGATCTGTCGCATCTCGAATCCGTCGTCGAGGCCGCCTGGGAACAGCGCGCCGAGGTGTCCGCCGCCACGCATGGCGAGGTGCGCGACGCCGTCGAAACCGCCCTGGCCCTATTGGATTCCGGTCAGGCCCGCGTCGCCTCGCGCGGCGCGGATGGCGTCTGGACCACGCATCAGTGGCTGAAGAAGGCGGTTCTGCTGTCCTTCCGCCTGAACGACAACCAGATCATGCGGGCGGGCGCGGCGTCCGTCATGCCGCTCTCGGTGGATCATCCCGTCGCTGTCGGTCCCTTCTGGGACAAGGTGCCCAACAAGTTCGGCGACTGGACCGCATCGGATTATCAGTCGGCCGGCTTCCGCTCGGTGCCCGGCGCCATCGTCCGGCACGGCGCGCATATCGCCAGGAACGTGGTGCTGATGCCGTCGTTCGTGAACATCGGCGCCTTCGTCGACGAGGGCTCGATGGTGGACGCCTGGGCCACGGTGGGCTCCTGCGCCCAGATCGGCAAGAATGTGCACCTGTCGGGCGGCGCAGGCATCGGCGGCGTGCTGGAGCCGCTGCAGGCCAATCCGACCATCATCGAGGACGGTTGCTTCATCGGCGCTCGTGCCGAGGTGGCCGAGGGCGTGATTGTGCGCGAAGGCGCGGTCCTGGCCATGGGCGTCTATCTGTCGGGCTCGACCAAGATCGTGGACCGGGCAACCGGCGAAGTGTTCCGGGGCGAGGTGCCGGCCTATTCGGTGGTGGTGCCGGGATCGCTGCCGGATCCCAATGGCGGGCCGTCGCTGTATTGCGCGGTCATCGTCAAGCGTGTGGACGCGCAGACGCGGGCCAAGACCGGCGTCAACGAGCTGTTGCGCGACTGATCAAGCGGCGACGCGCACGGCCTCGATCCGGGGCGTGTCGAAGGTCGCGTGAAGGGTGAAGGTCGATCCCTTGCCGGGGGTCGACGTCACCGTGATCTCGCCGTCCATCAGGGCGGCCAGACGCTGGCAGATGCTGAGGCCCAGGCCGGTGCCGCCGAACTTGCGGGTGGACGACCCGTCCACCTGAGAGAAGGGCTGGAACAGGCGCGTCAGATCGTCGGCGGCGATGCCTATGCCGGAATCGACCACACCAAGTCGCAGGGTCGTGCGGCCCTCGCCTGCCGGCTCGCTGTCGATAATCAGGCGAACCTCGCCCTGGGGCGTGAACTTGATGGCGTTGGCCAGCAGGTTATGCGTCACCTGCGCCAGGCGCAGCGGGTCCATTCTGATAAGCGGCGGCAGCGGGCCGCGGATGTCGGTCGTGAAGGTGAGTCCGCGCGCCTCGGCCTGGGCCTTGAACGGCCCCAGCAGCCGGGCGGCGAGGCTCTCGGCTTCGACGTCGACAAAGTCCAGCTCCATCTTACCGGACTCGATCTTCGTGATGTCGAGGATGTCGTTCAGCAGCACCATGAGCCCTTCGCCGGAGTCGCGGATGACCCCGACGAATTCTTTCTGGCGGTCGCTGAGCTCGGACATCTGCAACAGTTGCGCGGCCCCCAGAACCCCGTTCATCGGCGTGCGAAGCTCGTGTGAAATAACGCCCAAGAAGTTGGATTTGGCGGCGCTGGCGGCGTTGGCCGTGTCACGGGCGGTTTCCAACTCGGCGATCAGTTCGGCCTGGCGGCGGTTGACGGTTTCCAGATCGCTGTCCTTCATCTGGGTGATGGCCACCTTGATCAACAAGGCCAGCGCCAGAACCGGGATCATGCTGAGCACCACCCAAAAGCCCGGCGTGCCCCACAGTTTCGCGAACAGCAGCACCACGACAACCGAATAGGGCGCCGACACGATCAGGGCCTCACGGGGCGCGGCGCGCATCTGGGTGAAGACCAGCACATAGCCGGCCATGAGAAGGGCGACGCCCAGCGGCACGCCATAGGCGCCGCCGTAGAGGAAGGCGAGCAGCGGCGCTGCTGACCAGGCGATGCAGGAAATGGTGGCGGCCGTCAGCTTGATCAGGCTGTGCAGTCGCTCATCCCGTATCACCAAAACACGTTCGGCGAAGGTCCTCAGGAGGCCCGACGCGGTCGCGGCTGCAAACCACAATACTGCAGTCGTCCAATCGGTGACGGTAAACAGGGCGATCGCCCAACTTGCGATGATCAGATACCGCATATGGCCGTGTGCAATCAGATGTTGCAGCAGAGACCGGCCGGGCTGCGTCTTGAACGTCGTCATCATCGGATCTCGGAGAGCGATGACGCAAACTGGCGCGTCTTCACCTAAGATACGATGAACGTTCACCTTTAAGGCCTGCCGCGTCCGAGACCGTACATTGGCGACATTCTGCGACGGATGAAGAGCAGCTGTCAGCCGCCTTTAATCCATCAACAGGCGCGCTTCAGATCCGGCGGGGTCGCTTCGTCGGTCAGGATGCGGATGGCCTCCTCGACCGTGACCAAGGTCTGGGCCGGAGAGCCCAGGCGGCGGATGGCGACCATGCCGTCCTCCGCTTCCTTGCGGCCGACAACGGCGATGACCGGGACCTTGCCGACCGAGTGTTCGCGGACCTTGTAGCCGACCTTTTCGTTGCGCAGGTCGATCTCGGTGCGCAGGCCGGCGGCCTTGAACTTGGCCATCACGTCGCGGGCGTAATCGTCGGCGTCCGAGGTGATGGTGGCTACGACGGCCTGGGTCGGAGCCAGCCACAGCGGGAAGGCGCCAGCGTAGTTCTCGATCATGATGCCGATGAAGCGCTCGAACGAACCCAGGATCGCCCGGTGCAGCATGACCGGGCGGTGCTTCTGGCCGTCCTCGGCGATGTAGGTGGCGTTCAGGCGTTCGGGCAGGACGTAGTCCAGCTGGATCGTGCCGCAGGTCCATTCGCGGCCGATGGCGTCCTTGACGATGAAGTCCAGCTTGGGCGCATAGAAGGCGCCGTCGCCCTCAGTGACGACCGGCTCGGTTCCCGCGGCGCGGGCGGCCTCGGCCATCAGGGTCTCGGCCTTGTCCCAGAACGCGTCCGTGCCGGCGCGGTTCTCGGGCCGGGTGCCCAGGCTGATGTAGGCCGTCTCCATGCCGAGGTCGGCGTGGACGCTGCGGGCCAGTTTGATGAACTCAGCCGTCTCCTCGACGATCTGGTCCTCGCGGCAGAAGATGTGGGCGTCGTCTTGGGTGAAGCCGCGCACGCGCATCAGGCCGTGCAGCGAGCCTGAGGGCTCGTAACGGTGGCAGGCGCCGAACTCGGCCATGCGCAGCGGCAGCTCGCGATACGACCGCTGGCCCTGGTCAAAGATCTGCACGTGGCCGGGGCAGTTCATGGGCTTGAGCGACAGCTCTTCGCCCTCGACCGTCTCGCAGACGAACATGTTCGGACGATACTTGTCCCAGTGACCGCTCTGCTCCCAGAATTTGCGGTCCAGAACCTGGGGCGTCTTGACCTCGACATAGCCGGCGGCGTCCAGGCGGCGGCGCATATAGGCCTCCAGCACGCGCCACAGGACCCAGCCCTTGGGGTGCCAGAAGACCATGCCGCGGCCCTCTTCCTGCATGTGGAAGAGCTCCATGGCCTTGCCGACCTTGCGGTGGTCACGCTTCTCGGCCTCTTCCAGACGCTGCAGGTGGGCGTCCAGGTCCTCCTTGGTCGCCCAGGCGGTGCCGTAGATGCGCTGAAGCTGTTCGCGTTTGGAGTCGCCGCGCCAGTAGGCGCCGGCCAGCTTGGTCAGTTTGAACGCCTTGCCGACATGGCGCGTGGAGGGGAAGTGCGGCCCCCGGCACAGGTCGATCCAGTCGCCCTGCTTGTACAGGGTGATGGTCTCGTTCTCGGGCAGGTCCTTGATCAGCTCGGCCTTGAACTTCTCGCCGCGAGCCTCGAAGAAGACGATGGCCTCGTCGCGGTCCCAGACCTCGCGCTCGAACCTGGCGTCGCGATCGACGATCCGGCCCATCTCCTTTTCGATGGCGGCGAAGTCGTCGGTCGAGAACGGTTCTTCGCGGAAGAAGTCATAATAGAAGCCGTCCTCGATGGCCGGGCCGATCGTGACCTGGGTGCCGGGGAACAGGGTCTGCACCGCCTCGGCCAGGACGTGGGCCGTGTCGTGACGGATCGTGTAGAGGGCGGCGGGATCGTCGCGCATGATCAGGCGGAAGTCTCCGCCCGTCTCCAGCACCCGGCTCATGTCGCGCTGCTCGCCGTTCAACTCGGCCAGCACGGCCTTCTTGGCCAGGGACGGCGAGATCGAGGTCGCCACGTCGCGCGCCGTCGAACCGGCAGGATACTGGCGCACGGCGCCGTCGGGGAATTTCAGATCGATCATGTGTCAGTCTTTGCAGGCGGGACCGGGTCGTAGCCCGATCCTCCGAAGGGATGGCATTTACAGAGCCTGCGCACGGTGAGCCATCCCCCCTTTACCGGTCCGTGCTGGATCAGGGCGTCGCGCCCGTAATCCGAACAGGTCGGCAGGAACCGGCACTGCTGGCCGATCAGGGGAGACAGCGTCAGCTTGTAGCCCCGATGGGCCGCGCGCACGCCGCGTTCATAGAGAGACATCACGTCCCTTCGCCGGGGGCTTGAGAGGTTCGCCGCGCTTATCCCCTGTCATCGCAGGGGGATCAACCGGTCGTGCCTGTCAGGCCGCGCCGGCGAGGCGAGTTCGGGCGGCCAAGGCATTATTCACCGCCTCCAGCGTCGCCTCCAGTGAGACCAGGGTCGAGGCGTGGCGGGCGGGGTAGTCGGCGACCTGTTTCAGCAGGCGCAGATCCTCGAACCGACCAACGGGGCCGTCGCCGCCGGCTTTCAGCATGGCGATCATGGCGTCACGGGCGTCCTTGAGATCATCGACCGACGCGCCGATCACAGACTGACCCAGCACCCCGGCGGCGGCCTGGCCGAGGGCGCAGGCTTTGACGTCTTGGGCGAAGCCGACGACGCGGCCCTGGTCGTCCAGCGTCACATCGACCGTCGCGCGCGACCCGCACAGTTTCGCCACCCTTTCCCCGGTGCCCTGTGGAGCCGGCAGACGCCCCGCATGCGGCAGGTTCGCCGCCAGCGACAGGATGCGCGCGCTGTAGAGGTCGTCGATCATGGGGCGAAGATAGGCGCTCAATCCTCCCCCGTGAAGCGCGGCGTAAAGGGGGAGGATTACAGCGTCAGGACGAGACGCCCATCGGATCGGGCTTCCAAAGTCGCATCCGCATAGTCCGCCAGCGTGGGATGATCCGTCTTCAGCGGATGGGTCCAGGCGGCGGTGACGACCAGCACGTCGGCCCCGGCCGCTTCGCCCGCCTGGATGCCGGCCTCGGCGTCCTCGAACACCAGGCAATCGGCGATATCGAAGCCCAGGGTCGCGGCGGCCTTCAGATAGCCGGCGGGGTCGGGCTTGCCGCGTTCGACGTCCTCGGCGGTGATCATGACGGCGGGCGGCGTGACGCCTGCGGCCTTAAGACGGGCATGCGCCAAAGGGACTGAGGCGGAGGTGACCACGGCCCAGCGGTCGGGCGGCAGGCGTTTGACGAAGTCGACGGCGCCGGGGATGGGGGCGACGCCGTCCACGTCCTCGATTTCGCCGCGCTCGACCCAAGCCACCTCGGCGTCCAGGTCGATATCAGGCAGGTTCTGGCGACGAATGGTGTCGATCGCGCGCACGCCGTGGATGGTGGGGATGAAGGCGGCGGCATCCAGCCCGTGGCGCGCGGCCCAGCGGGTCCAGACGCGCTCGGCGGCCAGGGTCGAGGTGATCAGGGTGCCGTCCATGTCGAACAGGAAGGCGTGATAGGCGCGGGACGCGGGGAGGGCGGTCATGGCCCCATCCACCACGCATGGAGCGTGATCGCAACTTGCGGATCAGCCGCCTTGCAGCGAATTCCAGGTGCGGGCGGTGTCGGTCGCGGGCGAAGGACTCGCCGCGCCGCCGCCGGATGTCGGCGCGCCGCCTGTGCTGCGCGAACGCAGCCATTGCAGGTTCTGCTCGGCCTGCTCGGGCGGCAGTTCGCGGCGCAGGATCTGTTCGGCCTCGCCCATCTTGCCCTGAAGGCCCAGCACCATGGCCAGGTTCTGGCGCACCTTGGCCGAGGCGGTCGGCTGGGCCACGGCGCGACGCAGCAGGGTCTCGGCGCCCGGCGCATCGCCATGCGTCAGGGCGGCGGTGGCCGCGTTAGTCAGGACGTCGGGGTTGTCGGGCGACAGGGCCAGGGCCTGGTTCCAGGCGGCGCGAGCGTCGTCGGTGCGACGCACCTGTTCATAGGCCACGCCCAGCAGGGAGTAGGGGCGCCAATCGCGGGGCGCCAGGTTGCGCGCCTGCTCTAGCGGCGCCACGCCATAAAAGGCCTGTCCGCGCGCGATGTGGGCGCGGCCCAGCTCCAGCAGGGCGTCGAGATTGTTGGGCTGGAGCGTCAATGTCGCCTGGGCGGCCTCGGCCGCTTGGTCATAGCGGCCCAGCTCACGCAGGGCCTGGGCCAGTTTCACGCCCGCCACGGCGTCGGTCGGATCGGCCTGCTGCTCCGAGGCCCAGAACACCGAGCGCGACAGGGCGTCCATCCGGTCATAGGTGGCGCGCACCGCAGCCGACGACGGCGCGCGAGCCTGGGCCGCCGTCGCCGCCGTCGGATCGGCCGCCAGCGCCGGCGTGCCGGACAGGGCGATCAGGGCGACGGTTGCGAGAAGGGCGGGCATGCGCGACATGGGTCAGGTCCAGACGGTCCTAGAGGTCTCGCCCCTAGAATCGCCGGTTCGCGTCAACCGATGGTTAACTTCGTTTCGAGGGCCTCATGTCCGTCTCGCATCCCCTGCTGGTGTCCGCCCGTGACGGCGACGGCGCCATTCCGATCCGCTTCATTCATGCGGGCGGCGTGCTGGACGGTGCGGCCCGCCGCTGGGGCGATCGGCATGGGTTCGAAGGCAAGCCGGGCCAGCTGCTGGTCGTGCCGGACGCGGACGGCGAGATCGGCCAGGTGGTTGTCGGCGCGGGCGCGACCTTCGATCCGATGAGCGTGCGGGGACTGTCGGCGCGGCTCCCGGGCGGCCTGTATCGGCTTGAGGTCGCCGCGCAGGACGCGGAACTGGCGACCCTGGCCTTCCTGCTGGGGGCCTATGTCTTCGATCGCTACAAGGCCCGGCCGGGCCGGGCGCCCGTGCGGCTGGTGGCGCCGGACGGGGTGGATGTCGCCGAAATCTCGCGCATCGCCGCCGCCTGCGCCCTGGCGCGCGAAATGGTCGATACGCCCGCCGCCGACATGGGGCCGTTGCAGATCGAGACCATCGCCCGCGAGATCGCGGAGAGCGCCGGCGCCGAGATCACCGTCACCACCGGCGACGCCCTGCTGGAAGACAACTATCCGGCCGTCCACGCGGTGGGGCGCGCCGCCGCCTCGCACCGTGCGCCGCGTCTGATCGAGATCGGCTGGAAGCTGGACCGGACCGACCTGCCGCTGGTCGCCCTGGTCGGCAAGGGTGTGGTGTTCGACACCGGCGGTCTGGACCTGAAGCCCGCCGCCGGCATGCGCAATATGAAGAAGGACATGGGCGGCTCGGCCCATGCCCTGGCCCTGGGGCGTCTGGTGATGCAGGCGGACCTGCCCGTGCGATTGGTGGTCATCGTCGCGGCGGTCGAGAACGCCGTGTCGGCCGACGCCTTCCGGCCTGGCGACATCCTGAACAGCCGCAAGGGTCTGACCATCGAGATCGGCAATACGGACGCCGAAGGCCGCCTGATCCTGGCCGACGCCCTGACACGGGCGGGCGAGCATGACCCCGACCTGACGCTGGACTTCGCCACCCTGACCGGCGCCGCGCGGATCGCCCTGGGCCCGGAGCTGCCGCCGCTTTATACAGACGACGAAGCCCTGGCCGCCGGGCTGCTTGCTGCGGCGGGTCAGGTGCGCGATCCCCTGTGGCGGATGCCGCTGTGGCCCGGCTATCGCGGCGCGCTGGACGCCGAGATCGCGGATCTCCGGAACGACCCGGCCGGTTGGGCCCAGGCCGGATCGGTGACGGCCGCCCTGTTCCTGCAAAAGTTCGCTCCGACCACGGGGGCCTGGGCGCACATGGACATCTTCGCCTGGAACCCCCGCGCCCGCCCCGGCTATCCGGAAGGCGGCGAGGTCCAGGCGCTGAGAGCCTGCTACGCCATGCTGAATGCGCGCTACGCGACGTAGTTAAGCGAAGGCGTAGGCGGGATCTGGTTCGGGATCGCCCGACGGAGATCGCGGCGGTCGAGGCTTACTGACACGTCGGCCCCGCAACCGCACGCCTCTGATCCGGCCGATCAGTTTCCCAGCGAGGCCCTGCATCAGGTCGCGGCGTCGGATCAGGCCTCGCCAACCGGCGACCGCGCGTAAACTGACCGCCAGAACGACGATGTCGAAGACGACGGTTACGTCGAACATCAGAACCCAGGCCGCCATGTCAGGGGCGGCCATCGAGAACAGCCGGACGCCTTCCGTCTCGAACAGCATCACGGCCGCGACGCCCACCAGAGCGACGAGGCCCAACCCCACTGTTCGACCGCGTGACAGGCCCGCCAAGAATCGCGCAGGCGTCTCGACCAGCCATTTTCTGAGGGCCGTGCCGACGACGCCTTCGTCAGCGAGGGTCAGGCCAAAAATGATCAGAACGCTCAGCAGCAGCATAGGGACCTCCAGGCGCGACGACCTCAAACCGAAATGGGAGCCAAAGGTGACGCTTCAAGACAGCATCGCTCCATCAAGAACGCGGTTCTGTTGATTTTCTTTCGCAAAAACGTCTCGCGTTAACGGCCCCTAAGCCATCGGGGGATAAGGCTGTGGGTTCAGCAATGCGAGTTCACGTTGACCGACGTCCTCGACCTTCTTCCGCCCGGCGACCGCCTCGTTCGCCCTGACCTCGCCGAACAGGCGCTGGAAGGGCTGGTGCGCGCAGACGCCTATCGGGCGACCGAGGCCATGCACTGTCGCGTCGCCGTGGCCGACATCCTGTCCGATGTTGACGGTCGGATCGACCAGCTTCTGCATGGCGAGATCTTCGACGTTCTGGATCGGGCGAACGGCCGCGCCTGGGGCCGGGCGCGGCGCGATGGCGTCGTCGGCTGGGTCGTGCTGGACAGTCTGTCGGCCGGCGCGCCCTTGGCGACCCACTGGATCGCCGGCGTGGACGCGGCCCTGCCGCTAAACGCTTTGGTGGTCGAGGCGACGGATGTGGCCGAGACTGATCTGAAGCCGATCGGCGCATTCGAGACGGATCTGGTCGCGGTGGCTGAGCGGTTGCTCGGGCGGCCGCATGAACTTGGCGCGCGATCTTCGATCTCCACCGACTGTTCCGGCTTGGTGCAGCAGGCCCTGCTGGCATGCGGCCTGCCCGGTCCGCGCCGGTCGGACGCGCAGGCCCGGTTGGGTCGAGCGGCGTCTTCATCGGATCTACAGCGCGGCGACATCGTCGTCTGGCTGGCGTCGAGCGACGATCAGGACTGGATGGGTCATTCGGCGCTGATGCTGGACGGCGAACGCATCATTCACGCGACAGGCGGCAAGGGCGTGGTGATCGAGAGCCTGGCCGAGGTCGAGGCGCGTCTGGTCGCCGAGGGTTTTGCGACCGCCGTCTTCCGCCGGCTCTAGTCCCGTAAGGTCCGCATCGCCCCCAACCGTGCGAAGGCCAGCGTCAGCGCCTTGCGGCGGGCGGGCGCCAAACCGATCACCGGCGCGTCTCGCACGACCGCGCCGCCGAAACCGTCTGCGACGATCAGGCCCGGTTCGTCGGGCAGAATGTCCTGTGGAAACTCGGGCGCGACGGCGAAGAAGAAGGCGTCGCAGAACGGTCCGTACTCGTGCCATTTGCGGTCGACGCGATAGTCCTCGACGCCCGACTTGACCTCGCAGATGACGATGTCGCCCTTGCGCCCGATCGCCATGACATCGGCGCGCCGGCCGTTGGGCAGGCAGACTTCCAGGAGCGGCGCATAGCCCATGTCCATCATCAGCCGCGCCGCACCGCGCGTGACCGAAAGGGTGGTCTCGGGGCGGCTGAAGACGAGTTCGAGATGGGCGACGGCGGACATGCCGACAGCTTATGTTCCGCCTACGTTCCTATCGCAAGCGGCGCCTTAGAGACCGGTGTGGACCAGACGGCCGGTGCTGAAGCCCAAGGCGCGAACGCGGCTCAAGATGCGGTCGCGCTCAGCCTGCGAGGCATTCTGGTTGCGGTGCCAGATCCACCAGTTCGACTTGTCCGGCAGACCCATGATGGCCCAGCTGTAGTCCGGGGCATGGTCGTAGACCCAGTAGTTCTGGCCCGCCAAGCCGCCGAAGCTGAGCAGGCCGGTCAGGCTGAATCGGAACTTCGCATTGGTCGTGGTGTCGGTGACACGGGCGTTGGCGCGCAGCGTCTCGACCTTGCCATCGGCGCGCCGGGTGCAGGTCACGGTGATGGCGTAGCGGTCGGCGGCGCTCTGCGGCGTGAAGTCGATCTGCGCCCGGCTGCAGTCCTTCTGGACATTGTTGTGATTGCGCTCGATCTCGAACCACCGGCCGTCGAAGCGGTTCAGATCGACATTCGACGCCTGCGCAAACGCCAATGACGGCAAGGCGGCGAGCGCGACGGTGGCGGCGATCAGGCTGGCGCGAAACATGGGCGTATCCTCGTTCGGTTTCGAAGGAATACGACGCGCCGACGCGTTCGGTTGTGATCAGCCCTTCAGGCGCGTCCGATTGATCGCCCATTCGTCGCGCGTCTGGCCCCACAGATCGGTGGCGATGTCCTGGAAGGGTTCGGGCAGGACGCCCGGCCCGCGATTGCGCGAACCCAACCGTGTCGCGACCGCCGCCGAGGGCAGATTCTCGGGCGCGATGCAGTGGATGACGTCGTCCCACCCCAGCACGTCGAAGGCGTAGTCCATCGTGGCTGCGGCCGCTTCAACCGCATAGCCCTTGCCGGTGGCGTCGCGATGCAGGCTCCAGCCCACCTCGCGGCCGGGCCAGCCGTAGGGGTGAAGCGGGCCGATGCGGCCGATCCACTGGCCGGTCTCCTTTTCCAAGATGGAGAACATCCCCTCTCCCGTCAGGGCCCACATGCCCGCGACGGTGCAGATCAGGCGCCAGACCTGGGGTGCGGGCTGGACCCCGCCGATGAAGCGGGCGGTCTCGGGATCGGCCATGAACTCAGCCCAGCGCGGAAAGTCCTCAAGCGCAGGCGGACGCAGGATCAGCCGATCGGTCTCCAGCGTCGGCCCCAAGGTCACATGGGGCGGCACGGTGTATGCGGCAGTGCTCACAGCAGATACTCCCGCTCCAGCTCGTAGTGGCTGCCGCTGTCGGTCAGGACGCTGGAATACAGGCCGAAGCGATCGATGCGGATCGGCGGCGAATGCAGCAGATTATGCCCCGACACCCAGGCGCCGAGCCGGTCGGGATTGGTCTGGGTCTTGAGATAGGCCAGGGTCACATGCGGTTTGTAGGTGCGCGCCTCCATGCCGATCCCGGCCCGTTCTCCGGCGGCCTTGCAGCGCCCGGCGAGAACCGACAGGCGCTCATTGGGCGTTTCGACCCCGGCCCACAGCGTGTGGCTGCGGTGGTCGTCGCCGAAACAGCCGACGCCCTTCAGCGCGATCTCGAACGGACCGCCCGCCGCGCGCGTCAGCTCCGACGCCAGGTCGTCGGCGCGGCGTTCGTCGGTCTCGCCATAGAAGGCGAGCGTGACGTGCAGGGCTTCCAGCGGCCGCCACCTTGCGCCGGGCAAGCCCGATTGCCGTCGTTTCAGCGTCTCTGCGACGTCGGGCGGCAGGGTCAGGGCGGTGAACAGACGAAGCATGCGACCGAAAGTAGCGGCCGGAACACAAGCCTCCAAGTCCGGTTTTCCTTGCAGCGCGGGCCTCGGCTCACGATATTCAAAGCCTGTGACCGGAGAAGCCTCTCCGGCCAATCGGAGAAAGTTCGTCGCCATGAGCGATTTCAACAACGGTTACGCCCGTCCTCTGCCGCAGACGGCCGACATGTCGGTCGACGCCGGCCTGCGCAGCTTCATGCTGGGCGTCTACAACAAGCTGGCCCTGGGCCTCGTGGTGGCCGGCGCCTTGGCCTATGTCACCGGCAATGTGCCGGCGGTGCAGCAGCTGCTGTTCGTCCAGACGGCGGACGGGCGGATCGGGCTGACGATCCTGGGCATGATCGTGCAGTTTTCGCCGCTGGTGATGCTGTTCGGCTCGATGTTCTTCATGAAGAACCCGACCGCCAAGGGCGTGAACATGCTCTACTGGGCCGTGGTCGCCACGATCGGCGCGGGCCTGGGCATTCTGTTCCTGCGCTACACGGGCGGTTCGCTGGCCACGACCTTCCTGGTGACGGCGGCGGCCTTCGGCGGTCTGAGCTTGGTGGGCTATACGACCAAGAAGGACCTGACCGGCATGGGCACCTTCCTGATCATGGGCGTGATCGGCCTGATCATCGCCTCGATCGTGAACATGTTCCTGCAGTCCGGGACCTTCTATCTGATCATCTCGGGCCTGGGCGTGCTGATCTTCTCGGGCCTGATCGCCTACGACACCCAGCGTCTGAAGATGACCTACTACGCCCTGGGCGGCGACCAGAACGCGATGGGCGTGGCGACCGGCTTCGGCGCTCTGAGCCTGTTCATCAACTTCGTGAACCTGTTCCAATTCCTGCTGGCCTTCATGGGCGGCAACCGGAACTGAGGTCTGTCGAAAAACGGATACGGAAAGGGCCCCTCGCGGGGCCCTTTTTGTTTCTACTCGACCACCTGAAACCGGCGACCGTCGAAGACGCGCAGCACCTGGGCCAGGTCGCGGCCGCGTTTCAGGATCTGGCCGCCTTCGCCGATGACGGCCCACTGGCCCTGGCGGGTTTGGAGGGCGGGGCGCTTTTCGATGCGGTAAAGCGGGGCGTCGCCGCTGCGGCGAAAGACGGCGAACTCGGCGAAATCCTTGTGGCCCACCATGGCGTAGTCGCGCCATTCGCCCTGCGCGACCATGCGGCCATAAACCCTGAGGATCGGGTCCAGTTCGCGGCGGTCGAAGAAGACGGGGCCGGGCGCCGGCGTCGTGTCGTGAGGGTTCAGGCTCATAGGCTCAACTTAGGCCGCTGGAGGCGCGACGCCAGAGGCGGCCAGGAAATCGACGCAGACACGAAATGGCCCCGTTTCGGTCCTTCGCCCGCCCGTATGCGCAACGAAATATCGATCATCGGCTCGTCGGAGTTCGGAAGCGTCCCGGATCCTGAACAGCCCCCCCAGCCCCCCTGGATGTTTCCAGTTTACGGGCTCCGGCGGCCGATGCTTCCTCCAAGCGAGCGCCCGCCCTGCCTTTCCCCTCCCCCTCCCTGGCAAGGCGGGCGTTTCGCTGTCTGGAGCCTGCCAGCAGCGCCGCGTCGGCGTCTGACCCCGCCTAAAGCGACAAGGTCAGGTTCAAGGTCTCTCCGTTTCGGATCACGGTCGCCTCGACTGATCCTGAGGCGCTCTGCAGGGCTGTCGCGGCTGCGCGAGCGTCGGCGACAGGCTGGCCTGCGATGGCGGTGATCACATCGCCGGCCGTCAGTTCGGCCTGGGCGGCGGGCGAGCCGGCCGCGATCGCCGTGACCTGTGCGCCGCCGTCCTGGTCTCGCAGCGTCGCCCCATAGGCCAGCACCGACTGGGGCCCGACGATCACGGGCTGATCAGCGGGCGTCTCGACCGCCAGCGACGTGGTCGCCTCGCGGCCGCCGCGCAGATAGGAAACGCTGAGATCCGAGCCCGGCGCGGCGATGCCGATGGTGGCGTTGACCGAGCCGGCGTTGGCGACGGGGCGGCCCTCGATGCGCGTGATGACGTCGTTGTGGCGCAGGCCTGCGCGTTCGGCCGGCGATCCCGGCGCGACATCGGCGACAACGGCCCCACGCACGATGCCCAGATGCAGGTCGCGCGCGCGTTCGGCGTTCAGCGAGCCGAAGATGGCCCCGGTCGCGCCGCGCTTGACCTCGCCGTTCTTCTTCAGCTGGTCGGCGACGTAGAGCATGATCCGCGTCGGTACGGCGAAGGCGATGCCGTCGTTGCCGCCGCCGAGCCCCCCCGACAGGATCGAGGTGTTGATGCCGATCAGCCGGCCCCGGCTATCCAGCAGCGGCCCGCCCGAATTGCCCGAGTTCACGGCCGCGTCGGTCTGGATATAGTCCTCGACCGCATCGCCTAACCCTGAGCGGTTCAGGCCCGAGATGACGCCCATGGTCAGGGTCTGGTCCAGGCCCAGCGGATAGCCGACGGCGAAGGCCAGGTCGCCGGTGCGCAGGGTGTCGGAATCCACCGTCTGGACCTGTTTCAGGTTCAGCGGCCGACCATCGGGCACGATGCGCAGCACGGCGATGTCGGTCGCCTTGTCCGCCCCGACCAGCACAGCGTCGAACAGGCGGCCGTCCGTCAGATCGACGGTGAACTTACGCCCGCCCTCGACGACGTGATTGTTGGTGATCACCAGCCCCTCGGCCGCATCGACGATGACGCCGGAGCCGGAGGCGTAGGGTTTGGGATCGGCCGCGTCCGAACTGGGACCGCGCGACTGGCCCAGGGTCGTGACCTGCACCACCGCCGGAAGCGAGCCCTCAAGCCCCGACGAGAAGCTGAAGACCCCGCGCCGGGCGTCATAGGGCAGGCCTGCCGCGCCTGACTGCGCCATCACCGGCGTC
The DNA here is from genome assembly GCF_014204545.1 of Brevundimonas vesicularis. Classification (GTDB taxonomy): domain Bacteria; phylum Pseudomonadota; class Alphaproteobacteria; order Caulobacterales; family Caulobacteraceae; genus Brevundimonas; species Brevundimonas vesicularis_B. The sequence continues at coordinate 260,049 of NZ_JACHLJ010000003.1, read as the reverse complement.
GCTGAGGCCAGCAGGGCCAAGGCGACGGCCATGGAAGAGGCGGGCGAAAGGCGGATCGGCATGGGCATTTCCTTGATCGAACGCCGACCCTAGACCGAGTTTTCACTTCTGACGATGGGTCTGAAGCGGGCAGGTGGCGTGTCGGTCGCGTCCATTGAACAGATCGCGATGGGGCTTGCGTCGCCAGCCGTCCGGCGTGACCATGGTCTTACGGGAACAGGAGGCCGCCACCATGAGTCAGACGACGATCGACCGCCGCCGTTCGGGCTCGACCGCGTTCGACCGCCTGTTCCGCGACCACCCGCGCGAGGTCGACGAGACCTATCTGCAGCACATGGCCGCCTCGGCCGGCTTCGGCTTCAAACTGCTGGGTCTGGCGAGCGCCGCCTTCGCTCACGCAATCGTGCCGGGCGTCCACAAGGCTACCGTTTCGACCGCCATCCGCAGCATGGCCAAGGACATGGGCGGTCGGGCCGAGGAGGCGCGCGAGACCCGGATGCGCGACGCCGGCGTCTGGGACGTGGGCCTCTAGGCGGTCGAATCCGCCCCGGCCATGCAATCGCCGGGATCCGTGCTATATAGGCCGGCTCAACCTCACGCAGGATCGCCGCCTTGAGCATCACGCTCGATCTTTCGCGCGTCTCTAACGCGCCCGCCGTCAAGGCCCCCGTCAACCTCAGCGGTCTGACGCGCCCCGGCCTGCGCCAGGCCCTGATCGACGCGAACGTCTGTCCGCCCGAGAAGGCCAAGATGCGCGCCAGCCAGGTCTGGAGCTGGATCCACCACTATGGCGTGACCGAGTTTTCGGCCATGAGCAATGTCGCCAAGGACATGCAGGCCAAGCTGGCCGAGCATTTCACCCTGGCCCGTCCCGAGGTCGTCGAACGCCAGGTGTCCAAGGACGGCACCCGCAAATGGCTGATCCGCACCGCGCCGGGCATCGAGATCGAGACCGTCTACATCCCCGACGTCGGCCGGGCCGGCGCGCTTTGCGTGTCCAGCCAGGTCGGCTGCACCCTGAACTGCACCTTCTGCCACACCGGCACGCAAAAGCTGGTCCGCAACCTGACCGCCGCCGAGATCGTGGCCCAGGTCCAGGTGGCGCGCGACGACCTGGAGGAGTGGCCGTCGCCCAAGGAAGACCGGCGCCTGTCCAACATCGTCTTCATGGGCATGGGCGAGCCGCTCTACAATCTGGACCATGTCGCCGACGCCATCGACATCATCTCGGACAACGAGGGCATCGCCCTGTCGCGCCGTCGGATCACGGTCTCGACGTCGGGGGTGGTGCCGCAGCTTCAGGCCTTAGGCGACCGCACGGCGGCCATGCTGGCCATCAGCCTACACGCCACCAACGACGCGCTTCGCGACGTGCTCGTGCCGCTGAACAAGAAATATCCGCTGGACCAGCTGATGGCGGCGATCCGGGCCTATCCGGGCCTGTCCAATGCACGCCGGGTGACGTTCGAATACGTCATGCTGAAGGGCGTCAACGACAGCCCGGAAGAGGCGCGCGCCCTGCTGAAGCTGATCGAGGGCATTCCGGCCAAGATCAATCTGATCCCGTTCAACCCCTGGCCCGGCGTCGAGTACGAATGCTCGGACTGGAAGACGATCGAACGCTTCGCCGCCATCCTGAACAAGGCCGGTTACGCGTCACCCATCCGCACCCCCCGCGGCCGCGACATCCTGGCCGCGTGCGGCCAGCTGAAGTCCGAGAGCGAAAAGGTGCGGGCCTCAGCGCTCCGGAAGGCGGAGCAGGCGGCGGCCTGATTCTCGTGTCCTCTCCTGATGAGAGGACACAACCTTCGGACACATAATGTCACGCAGTGTGTCCCTGGCGCGCTTGCGGATTGGGGCGACAATCGGGCAAGGCATCTGGGCATGGACCCCTCCTTGTCGAACGTCCTTTCCAGCGCCGAGGTGCAGGCTTTCGCCTCGGGCTTCCCGGTCATGGTGATGCACCTGATCGTGACCTTGCTGCTGCTCTCGGCGGGGGCGACGGTCTATGCGCTGCTGACGCCGTGGAAGGAGGTCGCCCTGATCCGTCAGGGCAATGTCGCCGCCGCCATCGCCTTCGCCGGCATTCTGGTGGGGTTGGCGGTGCCGCTGGCGGTGTCGCTGTCGGTGTCGACCTCGGTGCGCGACATCGCCATCTGGGGGGTGGCGACCGTGGTGCTGCAGCTTCTGGCCTTCCGGGTCGTGGACCTGCTGCTGACGGGCCTGCCCGAGCGGATCCGCCACGGCGAGATTTCGGCGGCGGTGGTGTTGCTGGGCGCCAAGCTGGCGACGGCCGTCATCCTGTCCGCCGCGCTGACCGGCTGATCGGCCGGAGGAATGCAGTTTCCCCGCCTGCCGGACTGGGCCATCTATGGAGCGGTGGCGGCCGTGTTTTTGGCGGTGTCTCTGGGGCGGCGCGAGAACGCCGATGCGCCGCCGGTCGCCGAGGCGGGGTCTGATGTGGCCGAGGGCGCGCTGTTGGGCCCCATCACCCCCTTTGACGCCGCCGTAACCGTCGATGCGGGCGAGGCGCCGTTCAAGCCGTCGTCGGGCACGGCCTTCTCCATCGCAGGACGGGGGCGCTGGGTGACGGCGCGCCATGTTGTCGAGGGGTGCCGCAAGCCGGCGTTGGTGGTCGGCGAGGGGCGGGCGGTCGCGGCCGACGTCCGTCTGGCGCCGCGCGCCGACGTCGCCTTGCTGATCACCGACGGCGGTCCCGCCGCACTGCCGGTCGCGGTCGAGGCGCCGCTGCGCAAGGGCCAGCGCGCCTTCCATCCCGGTTTTCCGCAGGGGCGTCCCGGCGAGGTGACGTCTCGCCTGCTGGGGCGCGAGACCTTGAAGGTCTTCGGGCGCGGTGCGCGCGACGAGCCGGTGCTGTCCTGGGCCGAGGTCGGGCGCACCAACGGGCTTGAGGGCACATTGTCGGGGCTGTCGGGCGCGCCAGCGCTGGATGCGCAGGGCCGCGTCGTGGGCGTCACCATCGCCGAGGCGCCGAGACGGGGCCGGATCTATACGACGGCTCCCGAGACGTTCGGGCCGGCCATTCGCGGCGAACAGACGCCGGCCGACGACGCGCGCGGCCAAGCCATCACGACCGAGGATTACGGCCAGGTATCCAACCGGCTAAGGCGCGATCTGCGCGTGGCCCAAGTGGTCTGTCTGTCGGTCTAGCGGACGGAATTGCACGCGGCGAAAAGCGTGCAATGGCGTGCAATTTGGCGGCAAGAGACGGAAATCGCAGGGATAAATCTTCGCTCGAATTGGACGCGTGCAATTGTCGAGGCAGGTCGGGCCCGGCCTTGAGAGCTAAGGCCTCGGCGTGGCAGATCGCGATGTCAAAGATCGGGGATGGATCATATCCCCGTTCGAAGCCCGTATGGATGATTGTCGACGGTCGCCCAAAAGTCCCTGAAAAGAGACGACTTCGGTCCTGAAAATAGGACGGCTGGCGGCCGACCCCCTCCTTCGCCGCGGTGGGAAGGAGGGGGCTTGCCGATCCGCCTTACTTCAGCGAGCCGTTGTTCAGGTTCAGGGCGCCCGCCTCGATGACTTCGAGGTTCGGGTGTTTGGCGCGCAGATCGTCCAGGAACTTCGAGCCGTCGCCGACGATGACCAGGCTGGCGCGGTTGGCCGGCAGGTGTTCGGCGAAGGCGGCCTCGACCTGTTCCGGCGTCGCAGCGCGGACCCGGCCGGCGTAGTCGGCGAGGTCGCTCATCGGCAGGTCATAGAGGGCCAGGTTGGCGACCAGGGCGCCCAGACCGTCCACCGTCTCCAGCGAGCGGCCGAAGCCGCCGATCAGGGTGGCGCGGCGCGGGGCCAGGTCGGCCTGGGTCGGGGTCTCGGCGCCCAGTTTGGCGATCTCGGCCAGGATCAGGTCGGCGACCTCGTCGGCGGTCTCGTTCTTGGTCTGGGTCGAGGCGGTGAACAGGCCCGCATCCGCCCGCACGCCCAGCGACGACGAGGCGCCGTAGGACAGGCCGCGCTTGATGCGGATTTCCTGGTTCAGCCGCGACGAGAAGCCGCCGCCCAACAGGGTGTTGCCGACCGTCAGCGGGAAGAAGTCCGCATCGGTGCGCGACACGCCGCGAACGGCGGCGACGACCGCGGCCTGACCGGCGCCGGGCTGGTTCACCACGACGATGCGCGGCGCCAGGGGCTGACCGGCCGGGTTGGTCGCAGCGGCCGGGGCCGCGCCGGTCGGGCGCCAGTCGCCGAACGCCTGTTGCGCCAGGGCGCGGGCGGCGGCCGGCGTGATGTCGCCCGAGAAGACCAGGGTCGCGTCCGACGGCCGGTAGCGGGCGGCGTGGAAGGCGGCGACATCGGCCGCCGTGATGGCCGGGACGGTCTGCTGGGTGATCGTCGCGCCATAGGGGGCGTCGCCGTAGATGACGCGGCCGACCGTCATGCCGGCGATGGACGCCGGCTGGCTGAGGGCGACGCGCAGGCCATCCAAGGTCTGGGCCTGCTGACGTTCAAGCTCTTCGCCGGCGAAGGTCGGGTTCTTCACCAGATCCGCCATCAGGGCCACGGTCGCCGGGAAGGCGTTCGACGGCGCGTTGGCGTAGACGTTGGAGAAGTCGACCCCGGCCGATGCGCCGACGCTGGCGCCCAGTTGCTCGATCTGGGTGGCGATCTCGGGGGCGGTCCTGGTCTTGGTGCCCTGGGTCAAAAGCGCGGCGGTCATGGCGGCGACGCCGGCCTTGCCCGTCGGATCGTCGGACGAGCCGGCGTCGAAGCTGAGGCGGGCCGAGACCAGCGGCACGCCGTCGGTCGGAGCGACCAGGACGCGCAGGCCGTTATCCAAGCGGAAGTCGGCGACGGTCGGCGTCACGGGCGCGACCTCGGCGCCCGGCTGGGGCAGGGGCTTGCGCTCCGCCTCAGGCAGCATGACGGCGGGCGGACCGGCGGGGGCCAGGTCGGCGACCTTCACGGGGGCGTCCACGTTCATCTTCTGAACCGAGGCGGGGTTCCGGTCGTCGGCGGCCAGGAAGGTGATCGTCGATTGGCGCTGCGGCGTCAGATATTTGCGGGCGACGCGCTGAATGTCGGCGACGGTGACGGCCTGGATCTGAGCGACCTCTTCGTCGGCGGCGGCGGCTGAGCCGGTGTTGATCAGCGAGAAGCCCAGGGCGGTCGCGCGGTCGTCCACCGTCTCGCGGCTGCGCAGGGCGTCGGCGACCAGTTCGTTCATGGCCTCGGCCAGTTCGGCGGCGGTGACTGGAACGTCGCGCAGCTTGGCGATCTCGTCGTTCAGGGCGGCGATGCCTTCCTCGGCCGTGTGGCCCTGGGCCATGATGGCCAGGGCGGACAGATTGCCGGCCTGCTGAGAGAAATCGGGGGTCGAACCGATCTGGGCCGCAATCTGCTTGTCATAGACCAGCGAGCGATACAGGCGGCTGGATTCGCCGGTGGACAGGATGCCGTCCAGAACGGTCAGGGCTGCGCGGTCGGCGTCGGCGTATTTCACCGTCGGCCAGGCGACGACGGCGGCCGGCAGCGGCACGTTCGGCGCATAGTAGGTGACGTTGCGCGGACCCGTCGGCTCGGGCTCGACGACAGTGTTGGTCGGGATCGGCGTGGTCGGGTTCTTCAGCGGTCCGAAATACTGATCCACCCAGCGGTCCAGTTGGGCCTGGTCGAAGTTGCCGGCCACGATCAGATAGGCGGCGTCAGGGCGATAGTAGGTGGCGTGGAAGCGGCGCACGTCTTCCAGCGAAGAGGCCTCAAGCTCCTCGATCGAGCCGATGCCCGGACGGCGATAGGGGCTGTCCTGATAGATGGTTTCAGGCACGAACAGGCCGAACAGGCGGCCGTAGGGATTGGCCAGAATCCGCTGACGGTATTCCTCCTTCACCACGTCGCGCTCGGCGACGAAGGTCGGCTCGTCCACGACCAAGGACCCCATGCGGTCGGCCTCGGCGAACAGCATCCGCTCCAGATGGTTGGCGGGCACGGTCTCGAAATAGGCGGTGGTGTCGTCGGCGGTGAAGGCGTTGTTGGAGCCTCCCACGTCCTCGGTCAGCCGGTCGAACGTCTCGGGCGGCAGGTTGGTGGTCGACTTGAACATCAGGTGTTCGAACAGGTGGGCGAAGCCCGAGCGGCCGGCCGGATCGTCTTTTGAGCCGACCTTGTACCAGACCTGGACCGTGACGTTCGAGGTGTCGGCGTCACGCGCCGAATAGACTTCCAGCCCGTTGGCCAGGACGCGCTTGGTGAAGCCCAGCGGGGGCACGGTCACGCCCTGCGGCGCCTGCTTCGTCGATTGAGCGGCGGCTGCGGCGGGCGCGGCGCCCTCTGCGAAGGCGGGGGCGGCGAGGCCGAGAAGGAGGGCCGAGGCGGCAGCGGTGGCGATCAGGCGGGATTTCATGAAGGACTCCGAAGCCCGGAACGCCGGGCGCGGAGACCGTATCAGCGATTGGGCGTCTTGCACCTTACCGACCTGTAATGAAACGGATTAAGCAAGGCCGTTGATGGACAAATCCCCGACGGCGCTCTATTCGCCGATAGGTCGCATTCCAGCGACCACCCAAGCCGAGGACGCGTGCCGAGACGAGCGAAAGCGACTTCTGTCTCCGACGAAAAGATCGCGGTCTGGGCCTTCGTTCTGCAAAATATGGTTACTCCGCCCGCCGTTCTCTACGGCAGCTGGGCGGCCGCTGCGATGGTGGAGCAGGTAGAGAGCTATCTGGCGGCGGGCATGGATGCGGTGGTCAGCAAGCCTGTCGATCTGAAGGTTTTGCTGACCATCATTTCCGAAGTGATGTCCGCCAAGACCTAGTCGCGGAAGACCTGGACGCCGATCTCGCCGGCGGTGGTCAGCCAGGCGTGCTTCATGCCCTGGCTGTTGAACGGGGCGGCGATGTTTCCGGCGGCGTCCAGGGCGATCATGCCGCCGTCGCCGCCCATCTGACCGATCTCGTCGATGACGGCCTGGGTCGCCTCGGCCAGCGACTGGCCGGCGGCGACGCGCCAGGCGACCTGGGCGGAGGCGGCGACGCGGATGAAATATTCGCCCTGGCCGGTGCAGGAGGTCGCGGCGTGGGCGTCGGCCCAGGTCCCGGCGGCGGGGATCGGCGTGTCGCCGACGCGGCCCGGCATCTTGCCGAACACCCCGGCGGTGGAGGTGGCGGCGGCGAGACGGCCCTGGCTGTCCAGCACGCAGGCGCCGACGGTGCCGTGGCTGAGCGTGCCGGGCGGATGGTTGTCCTCGCCCTTGCCGGCGCCGGTGAACCAGGCGGCCTCGTCAGCGATGGGCTCCAGCCCCTGGTCGTGGGCGAACAGGGCCGCGCCCTCTCCCACCAGCATCACGTGAGGCGTGCGATCCATCACCGCGCGGGCGGCGACGACGGGATTGCGGAACCCTTGCAGGGCGGCGACGGCCCCGGCGCGTTTCGTTGATCCGTCCATGATGCTGGCGTCCAGCTCATAGGCGCCGGCGAGATTGGGCGAAGCGCCCTTGCCCGCGACGTAGAGACCCGAATCCTCCAGCATGACGACGGCGGCAATCGCGACGTCCAGGGCGCTGTCGCCCGCGTCCAGCCGGACCTTCATGGCCTCGACCACCTCGCGCATATGCACGACCTCGGCGTCGTAGTTGCGTTCGCGCCGGGCGCCGGCGCCGCCGTGGAGGATGAGGGCGGTCATGTCGTCTTCCTGAGCCTTGTCCTTATCGCCTCTTTCAAACGGGCGTGGCGCTCTTTAGCGTCGCGATGAAGGCCGCGCCATGTCGGTCCAGGGAAAACGGCCTCAAGCAGCGCGAAGCGCGGTAGGCCCAGAAAGGAAACTTTGATGCGCGCTGTTTTGTCCAAGACGCCTGGCGGCCCTGAAACCCTGGTCGTGGAAGACGTGCTCGACCCGACGCCCAAGGCGGGCGAGGTGATCATCGAGGTCAAGGCGGTGGGGATCAACTATCCCGACACGCTGATCATCGAGGACAAATATCAGTTCCGGCCCGAGCGGCCCTTCTCGCCGGGAGCCGAGGTCGCCGGCGTGGTCGAGGCCGTGGGCGAAGGCGTCAAGGGCGTGCGCAAGGGCGACCGGGTCATCGCCGTGCCGGGCTGGGGCGGGCTGGTCGAGCGGCTGGCGGTGCGGGCCGAGACGGTCATTCCCATCCCCGACGCCATGAGCTTCGAAGAAGCGGCGGCCCTGATCATGACCTATGGCACCAGCTACTATGCGCTGAAGGACCGGGCGCAGCTGAAGGCGGGCGAAACCCTCTTGGTGCTGGGCGCGGCCGGGGGCGTCGGCGCCGCCGCCGTCGAACTGGGCAAGGCCATGGGCGCGCGCGTCGTCGCCGCCGCCTCGACCAACGACAAGGTCGAGTTCGCGCTTGAGTTGGGGGCCGACAATGGCCTGATCTATCCGTCGGGACCGATGGACAAGGCGGCGCAGAAGGCGTTGTCGGGCGAGTTCAAGTTGGCGACCGGCCGCGACGGCGCGGACGTCGTCTATGACGCGGTCGGCGGCGATTACGCCGATCCGGCGCTGCGAGCCATGGACTGGAACGGGCGTTATCTGGTGGTCGGCTTCCCGGCGGGCATTCCGTCCCTGCCGCTGAACCTGACGCTGCTGAAGTCGGTGTCGGTGATCGGCGTCTTCTGGGGCGCGGCGGTGATGCGCGATCCCAAGGCCCACGCCGCCAATATGGCCGAACTGATGCAGATGTACGCGGACGGCAAGATCAGGCCGCGCGTGTCGAAGATCTTCCCGCTGGAAAAGGCCGGAGAGGCGATCAAAGCCCTGAGCGACCGTCAGGCGCTGGGCAAAATCGTGGTGACGGTCGAGAGCTGAGCTATTTGTCCTTCAGCCGCTGCACCGCGTCCTCGGCCTGGTCGCGGTGGCGGCGTTTGATGTTGGCGCCGACCAGGGCCAGCAGGGCGGTGATGACGGCCGCGTCGTCGGTATAGCCGATGCCCGCGAAGATGTCGGGAATGGCGTCCACCGGCATGACGAAATAGGCCAGGCCCGCGAAGATCATGCCCTTGGCCGCCATCGGCGTCTGCGGATCGCGCGCGGCGTACCAGGCGGCAAGGGCCTGGTCCGCAAAGGGGATGCGGGCGGCCGTGCGCTGAATCTTGGGCCAGAAGCCCTTGGTCACGCGCGCCTCGTTGATCTTCACCACCGACGGCACGAGCGCCTTTTTCGGGTCCAGGACATCCGACGGATCGGCGGGTTTGGCTTTGGCGGTCATGGCCGCTAAATCCTCAAACGAAACTCAGGTTCACGACAATATAGGAACGATCAGGATGAAACTCGACAACACCATCGCCGCAGTGGTCACCGGCGGCGCCTCGGGCCTGGGCGAAGGCACCGCACGCGCCATCGCGGCGACGGGGGCCAAGGTCGCCCTGTTCGACCTGAACGCCGAACGCGGCGAGGAAATCGCGAAAGAGATCGGCGGCGTCTTCTGCCAGGTGGATGTGACTGACGACGCCTCGGTCGCCGCCGCCTTCGAAAAGGCCCGCGCCGCCCATGGCCAGGAGCGTCTGACCGTCAACTGCGCCGGCATCGCCACCGGCCAGAAGACCGTCGCGCGCAAGAAGGACACCGGCGAGATCAAGGCCCACGACATGGCCCAGTTCGAGCGCACCGTGCGGGTCAATCTGTTCGGCACCTTCCGCGTGCTGTCGCAGTCGGCGGCGGGCATGGTGACGCTGGAGCCCATGGCGGACGGCGAGCGCGGCCTGATCGTCAACACCGCCTCGGTGGCGGCGCAGGACGGCCAGATCGGCCAGGCCGCCTATTCGGCGTCCAAGGGCGGCGTCTATGCCATGACCCTGCCGATCGCGCGCGATCTGGCTCAGGAAGGGGTGCGCTGCAACACCATCCTGCCCGGCATCATGTGGACGCCAATGATGGCCGGCATGGACCAGAAGATTCAGGACGCCCTGGCCGCCGCCATCCCCTTCCCCAGCCGTCTGGGCACGCCGGCCGACTATGCGTCGCTGGTGCTGGAGCTGGCGCGCAACGTCTACATCAACGGCGAATGCATCCGCCTGGACGGCGCCATCAGGCTGGCGCCGCGCTGAGGCGCGGAAGGGCGCTACGCTCACCGCGCGGCGGCTCGCTGCTTGAGCGCAAAAGCGCTTGGGCGGCGAGCAGCGGAGCGTTCCGACGGTGACCGTGGGGGCATTTACAGGGCTCAAGCAGCGCGAAGCGCGATAGCCCGAAAAAACCTCTTGCAGGACCGCTCAACCCTCCGCTATACGCCCCCTCCTCGACGGGGAGCGCACCTAGCTCCTACGGAGTGCGGGCGTAGCTCAGTGGTAGAGCACAACCTTGCCAAGGTTGGGGTCGAGAGTTCGAATCTCTTCGCCCGCTCCAGTCGAGATTGCCAAGGCAATCAATAGGTTATGGCAGGGCGATCCCAACGGGATCGCCCACCCTATTTTTTACGCCGCTACCACACCGCTACCAAAAATCTTTTGCTGGCGAGCGCTCGCCTGTCCATTGGCATGGCGCATTGCGGTGAAGGCCCCTGAAATCTGCTGAAAACACCGAACTAATTTTTGCGGAGATCGACCCGCGAGCAGGTCACGGGAAAATAGTGCCTTGGAATGTTGTTGCCCGCAGCTTCTTGCCTCGTATCCGTCAACCGCCGCCTTTGACTCTCTGAAGGATCCCGCGGGGTTTGGCGACGGTCAGGGTGTCGCGGTCTCGGCGCGGTCCCGAGCGATTGCTGTTCACCGTCCTGTAGTGACCTTAATAGGACCGGCCCGGTCTATCGCTCGTCCGCACGTCGGACTTCGCGGACGTCTGGCCGGCGTCGGCCGCCTGTCTGACCAAGGACCTGTGATGACCTTCACCCGCCTGCGCTCGCTGCCGGACCCGGATCATCTGCCGGCTCTGGACGCGGCCTATCTGTCCGCCGATCCCGCCCGTGGACTGGGCCCGACCGAGCCGGCGCCGCGTATCCTTCTCCTGTACGGATCGCTGCGCGAGCGGTCGTATTCGCGGTTCTGCGTCGAGGAAGCGGCCCGCCTGCTGCAGCAAATGGGATGCGAGACCCGCATCTTCGACCCCACCGACCTGCCCCTGCCGGGCGCGCCCGGCGACGACGACCACCCGGCGGTGCGCGAGTTGCGCGAACACGCCTTGTGGTCGGAGGGCATGGTCTGGTGCAGCCCGGAGCGGCACGGCCAGGTCTCCGGACTGATGAAGCTGCAGATCGATCACCTGCCGTTGAGCCTGGGCGGCATGCGCCCGACCCAGGGCCGGACGCTCGCCGTCATGCAGGTGTCGGGCGGGTCCCAGAGCTTCAACGCCGTCAACACTCTGCGCCTTCTGGGCCGCTGGATGCGGATGGTCACCATCCCCAACCAGTCGAGCGTGGCCAAGGCCTTCCAGGAATTCGACGAGGCCGGCCGGATGAAACCCTCGGCCTACTATGAGCGGATTGTCGATGTGATGGAGGAACTGGTGCGCTTCACCATCCTGGTCCGGCCCCACGCCGTTCAGCTCGTGGACCGCTATTCGGAGCGCAAGGCGGCCGGAGTTTTGGTGGATGCCGCGTCCGACCTCTCGGCCATTGCTATCGCACGCCAGGCCTGAGGCTGCGTTTTTGGCGGTAACGCGCCAGAACTGGCGAATTGCGATCCTCCCTGTCGAGGCAGGGTCTTCAGTGGAGCCGCACGGCGCAGAGCCTCGCCGGCGCCATGGGGAGGCGCTTATCCTCGATCGACCAGAGAATAGCTTGTGCTGCGACCGCCGCCGTCATCCTTCACGAGGATGCCCCGGTCCACCAGATCGTTGATGTCGCGCAGGGCCGTGTCGGGCGAGGACCTCGTCAGCGCCGCCCATTTGGTCGAGGTGAGCTTGCCTTCGAAGCCGTCGAGCAGCCGGTTGATGACCGTGCTCTGGCGCTCGCTCAACGTCTGACCTGCGAGCGCCTCCCAGAAGCGCGCCTTGCGCATGACATGCGTCAGGGTGGTTTCCGCGCCATCGAACGCGCGATCGAGGCAGCCGAGGAACCAGTCCAGCCAGAGGGTCACGTCCAGCGCGCCTTTCTGGGTCGTCTCCAGGGTCGCGTAGTAGTCCTTGCGCTCCAGCCGGATCTGGGCGGACATGCTGTAGAACCGCTGGGCGCTTTTCTCGGAACGGGCGAGCGCCATGTCGGCGATCGCCCGGGCGATCCGGCCGTTCCCGTCGTCGAACGGGTGGATGGTCACGAACCACAGGTGGGCGATCGCGGCCTTGAGGACCGGATCCGTCCGCGGCTCGTCAGTGAACCAGTCGAGGAACGCGCGCATCTCGTCCTGCAGACGGGCGGCGGGCGGCGCTTCATAGTGCACGCGCTCTCGTCCGAAGGGGCCCGAGACGACCTGCATCGGGCCGGAGCTCTCGTTGCGCCAGGCGCCGACGACGATCTTCGTCATGCCGCTGCGTCCGGTCGGAAACAGGGCGGCGTGCCAGCCGAACAGCCGTTCCTCGGTGAGCGGAGACGCAAAGTTCTGGGTCGCGTCGAGCATCATTTCGACGACGCCTTCGACGTTGCGATCCGCGGGGGCGAGGGCCCCGATATCCATGCCGAGGCGGCGGGCGATGGAGGATCGCACCTGATCCTTGTCGAGCAGCTCGCCTTCGATTTCGCTGGATTTCAGGACATCTTCGGTAAGGGTCTCGAGGACGGCTTCAGCGCGGAGGTCGAAGCCGAGCGTGTGCATCCGGCCAAGCAGAAGGCCTTGGCGATGACGGACGGCTGGGAGGCGATCGGCAAGCGCGTCAGCGCGCCATTCCAGACGCGGCCAGCCTTCGATCTCATGGATGTATTGCGCCATTCCCCGCACTCCTTGCGGGGAATATGGGCGTTATGCGCCGCAGGAGCAAGGCTGTTCTCCGCGTGAAGTGCGGAGAATAGGACGCCTAATCTCCGCACCAAGGGAGGCCTCGCACACTATAGGCGGCCCCCGCACCCTGGGTATCCGCGGACTGCGCGGCTATCGGCGCCCAAGGAGCTCCGAAACCCGCGGGCCGCAGTTGGGCCTCAGGCGGAGACGCCCGCTCAAGAGGCTGGGCGCGCGCCTTTCGGCGCCGCATGCCGGGAGAAGCCGACCACGAGGATAGCGATCGTCAGAAGCTGAACGGCGACGCCCTCGACCGTCGGATAAAGACCGAGGATCTCGATGCGGGGGATCCACGCCAGCGGATGGACATCGAGCCAGCCCGCCTCCTGCAGCGCAGCCACGCCCTTGCCGACGAGGACGACCGACAGGATGGCCATGAGGATCGAGCTCAGCGAGAAGAACCGGCCGATCGGGAGGCGCTTGCTGTAGGCCAGCAAGGCCCAGGCCACCACGGCCAGGATCGCCACCGCCGTAAGGGCGCCGGCCAGCATGCCGAGATGGCCGCCCTGGCTCCAGATCGCCGCATAGAACAGGATGGTCTCGAACACCTCGCGGTAGACCACCACGAAGGCCAGCAGGAACAGGAACCAGGCCGACCGTTTCGACAGGGCGTGAGAGAGCTTGTCGCGGATATAGGTCTGCCAGGCGTCGGCGTGCGACTTGCCGTGCATCCAGATGCCGACCGAGACGAGCACGACGGCCGCCAGAAGCGAGCCGAACCCTTCGGTCAGCTCCCGGCTGGCGCCGCTGATGGAGATGAAGAAGGTCGCGGCCGCCCAGGTGGCGCCGCCGGCGACCAGCGCGGCCACCCAGCCGCCGTGGACGTAGCGCAGCACCTCGGGACGTTCGGCCTTCCTGAGGAAGGCGATCATCGCCACCACGATGAGGATGGCTTCCAGACCTTCGCGCAGCAGGATGGTGAAGGCGCCGAGGAAGCTGGCGAGATTGTCCGCCTCCTGGGGCGCGAGTGCGCGTTCGGCCGTGTCCAGCAGGGCGTTCGCGCGGGCGACCCGGTCCGCGACCTCCTGGGCCGGCGCGCCCCTGCTGATCGAGACGCGCAGGTCGGTCATGGCCGTCTCGACCCGCCGCAGCAAGGCGCCGTCGCGGGCACCCAGCGCCGGCTCCATCGGTTCGACGCCGTCGAGATAGGCCGACAGGGCCAGGTCGGTCGCGGCCCTGCGATCGCCCCGGCGATAGGCGGCCTCGCTTTCGGCCAGTCGCGTCCGGGCCAGGGACAGGGTCGATCCTTCGGCGCGGACCGTCGCCTCCGGGTGGCGGCGCAGGTAGGCCGTGACCGCCCGTGCCTTCGTCTCGCCGATCCTTGTCGCCAGCTCGGCCGGCGTCGCCTGGGTGAGGGCGGCCAGGTCCGGGAAGACGGCGCGGATCGCCGGGTCGCTCTCCCAGAGGCGTCGACCTTCGGCGGCTTCGGCGTCGGTGAAGGCGAACCGGCCCACGTAGAAGGCCAGGGCCCAGCGGTCCTCGGCCGGCAGATGGGCGAAGCTGGCCATCGCCGTGCCCTCCAGCCCCTGATCGATGACCTGGTAGAGGCCGAACACGCTGCGCTGACGGGCGCGCTCCACATCCGCGAAGGCGATCGCGGGCGGATCAAGCCCCTCGGCGCCCGGGCCGTCGGCGCGTCCGGTCACGCCATGGCAGACCGAGCATTGCTCGGCATAGAGCGTCGCGCCGCGGGCCAGATCAGGCGGGAACGAAGGCGCCAGCGGGCTCGGATAGGCCGTCAGCACCGCGCCGGCGAGCGCCTTGGCCCGGTCGCCAACGACGCGCGGATCCGCCTTGTCCCTGATGGCCGCCTGCAGGGCCTCGGCGTCGCGGACCAGACCGGCCTTGGCCGGATTCGGCGGCAGGGCGTCCAGGCGGGTCCGGATCTGGCCGCCGAACTCGATCATCTCCCCGTATTCGGCCGGATTGGTCACCTGACCGTCGGCCACCGCGCCGGCGTAGTCGACCGCTACATAGTCGAGCAGCCGCCAGGCGACCTGGGCCTCGGAGGCGGACGGCGTCTGGGCCAGGGCGGGCGCGGCCAGCCCCAGGGCGAACAGCAGGGCAAGCAGACGGAGCAGAGGACGCATGGTCAATCCAGATGTGAACGGCTCGCATTAGCATTCAGGCGGCGACGCTGTCGCGCTTTATTCGCGACGCGGCCGGGCTCGTAGGCGGCTACGGGTCCTCTACGCCCGCCGGGACGCCTCGGCGCCGCGCGGCCAGCCCGGGCAGCCACGCGACGGGCGGTCGTTACAGGTGGATCGTGCGGTCGGCCACAGCCAGGCATGCCTCGCGCAAGGCTTCCGGAAGCGTCGGATGCGCATGGCTCGTCCGCGCCACGTCTTCGGCCGCCGCGCCGAATTGCATGACGGCGACCGCTTCATGGATCAGGCTGCCCGCGTCCGGCCCCAGGATGTGCACGCCGAGAATCCTGTCCGTGCCGGCGTCCGCCAACACCTTGACCAGCCCGTTCTTCTCCAACCGCGCCTTGGCCATGGCGTTTGCCGAGAACGGAAAGCGCCCGACGCGATAGGCCACGCCGGCCGCCTTGAGGTCGTCCTCGGTGCGCCCGACTGAGGCCAGTTCCGGCCAGGTGTAGACGACGGCCGGGATCGTTCCGTAGTCGACATGGCCCGCGGCGCCGGCAAGGCGCTCGGCAAGGGCGATCCCTTCTTCCTCCGCCTTGTGGGCCAGCATGGCGCCGCCAATGACATCGCCGATGGCGTAGACCCCTTCGGCGCTGGTTCGAAAGCCGTCGTCGACCGGAATATAGCCCCTTGGGTCCGGCTTGATGCCGACCGTCTCCAGATCGAGTCCGTCGGTGGCGGGACGTCGGCCAATGGACACGAGCACGACATCGGCCTTGATGGTTCCTCGCGCGCCGTCTCCCATGGGCTCGACCTCAAGGACGACGTCGTCCGCCTCCATTCGCGATCCGACCACCTTGTGCGCCAGGCAGAATTGGAAGCCCTGGGCCTCGAGCACCTTGTGCAGCGCCGTCGACATCTCTGAATCAACGCCGGAGGCGATCCGGTCGAGCACCTCGACGACGGTGACCTCGCTGCCGAGACGGCGCCAGACGGAGCCCAGCTCCAGTCCGACATAGCCGCCGCCGATCACCGCCAGATGGCGCGGCGCCGCCGTCAGGCTGAGGGCGCCCGCCGAGGTGACGATCCGCTGCTCGTCGATGGGCAGGTCCGGCAACGTCGCCGCTTTCGATCCGCTGGCGAGCACGATCGCCTTGCGGACCTGCACCTCGAAGCTGCCGTCCGGGGCGCTCACTTCCACACGGTCGCGCGACAGCAGCCGGCCGCGGCCCTGCAGGCGGGTGACCTTGTTCTTGCGCAGGAGGTAGGCGACCCCTTCACCAAGCTCCGTCACGACCCTGGCCTTGTGCCGCATGACGCCTGCAAGGTCGGCCCGCACATTGTCGACCAGGACGCCGAAAGCCTCGAGATTGCGGGCCATCTCCAGCCGCTCTGTGGCCTGCAGCAGCGCCTTTGACGGAATGCACCCGATGTTCAGGCAGGTTCCACCGAGGAGTTCCCGGTCGTCGATAACCGCCACCGACATGCCGAGCTGGCTCGCCCGGATGGCGCAGGGGTACCCGCCCGGCCCGCCGCCGATTATCACCAGGTCATAGGATGTCATCGAAGCCATCGCGTCAGCCTTCGCTGTAAGTGAAAGAGGGACGAAGGCGCCGGCCACCCGCATGAGCAAACATCAGGCGCCGCCCTCACGCGGGGAAGTCCGACGCGTCATCATTCGGAACCCGCTCCTGGGGAGGGCCGGAAGGCGGCGGAAGTCGATCTCCAGATCCTGAGCCGGCAGCCGGTAGTTCAGGCCGGCGAGCAAGCCGAGGGCCCGCTCCATCAATTCGACGACGATGCTTTCGCCGGGACAACGGTGACCGGTCAGGGCGTTCCCGCCGCCTTGGGGAATCAGGCCGAACGCGTCCCCGGAGCCGTCGATGAAACGCTCTGGCCGGAATTCGTCGGGATCGGTCCAGACGGCAGGATCGTGATTGGAGCCATAGAGATCGAGGATCACCTGCCGACCCACCGGGAAGTCAAGGTTGCGCCAGCGAAACGGCGCGCGCACACGCCCGATCACCGCCGGGAAAAACGGATAAAGGCGTCGCACCTCCTGAACGAAGGCGCGGCGGCGGCCGGCGTCCGCGGTGGCCAGACGGGCCGCCGCGGGGTGCGCCTGCATCGCGTGCGCCACAAACACGATATAGACCGAGGTCGCCACGGTCGGCCTCAGCACATTGGCCAGTTCGACCGCCGCCGTCCGGGCCGCCAACGGTTCGCCATCATCCGCGCTCGCCCAGGCCCAGGCGTAGGCGGCGGTGTCTGGATCCGGCGCCAGTCGTCCGGCGCGAATGCCCTCGATGATCGAGGCCAGCCAGGCGTCGACGCGTCGCCGCGCGTACCTCGACCACAGGTGGCGAGGCCCCCGCGATCCTGCCGCGTCAAACAGCGCCCTGAGGTGACTGACCCGTTTCGCTTCGTCGTCGGGATTCAGCGGCACCCCCGCCCAGCGGCAGACGGCGCGGGTGAGCACCGGCTGCAGGGCGTCGTACAGCACGATCTCTTCCTGGCCAGCCCATTCGACGGCCGCGCGCCGCCACTCCGCTTCGAACAGTTCGCCCAGTCGCGCGACACGGGCTGGCGACATCAGGGACATGAACACGCCCTTGCGGGCGCGGTGGGCCTCGCCGTCCAGCCCCTGGACGCCGCCCTCGCCGAGCAGCGTGCGGCGGACCGGCGCCGGCATGGCGCCCGCCCGCACGATGCGGGTCTCGTCATAGAAGATCCGCGCCGCCTCGCGGCCTCTCAGACAGGTCGTCTCCTTCAGCGCCAGGCGGGTCTCGACGACGTCGGCGCCGGCCTGCTCGAACAGGTGGGAAAGGCGCCGATAAGGGTCTGTCAGCAGGGCCAGGGTCTGGTCGCCGTGTCGCGAGGTCGGCCGATGCGTCATCGAAATCCTCCAGAAGGACGGGCGGTCCGCGACGGGAGCCGCCAATCGCCTCCAAACGTCGCGGTGGGCTAATGGCTCCGGGGTCTTTGCGCCTTCCGGATCTTCCACAGGGTCAAAGCGGCGCGGATGGATCGTGCAACGCCTCGATCACCTTGCAGGCGGAGACCCGGCCCCCGGCGCATTCCGTCGTCATCCGCGACAGTTCGCGCTGGAGGGCGCGGAGCCGGGCGATCTTCTGTTTCACATCGGCGAGATGACGTTCGGCCAGGGTGCTGGCCTCGGCGCAGGGCCGATCGGGGTGATCCGACAGATCAAGCAAGGAGCGGATCGAATCCAGATCGAAGCCCAGCTGGCGGGCATGCCGGATGAATGACAGGCGGCGCTCCGCCGCGTCGTCATACATGCGCCGGTCGCTGGCGGTGCGCGGCGGCGGCGGAAGCAAGCCGATTTCTTCATAGAAGCGGATGGTCGGAACCTTGACGCCCGTGGCGGCGGCCAGTTTGCCGATGGGGCGCAACCCGGACGAGGCGGGAGAGGGGAGGGGCATCGCGTCAGCTCGTAACGGCGGGTGAAAGGCATCTGGGGCGGGGAGGGATCATCGGCCCAGCCCCATCAGGACGACGGCGATGCCGAAGGCGGCAATCGTGGAGGCGCCGGTGAGCGCCATGCCGAAGGCCGGGGCCGCCGCGCCCTGCGCGTAACCCAGGGCGAAGAAACCCCGACCAACCAGATAAAGAGGGACCAACACCGGCAGCAGGATCATCTCCTCGCCGCGCAGCACGGTGGCGAGCACCAGGTGGGCGCTCACCGCCAGAACGGTCTGTTCAAGCGAGTTCTGTAGCACGGCGGCGGGTAGGGCGAGCCTGGCGCCGGGCGCCGCATCGGCGGACCCGGCCGGTCGGCGTCGGACCGGAACCGGATGCTGGCCACCACCCTCAAACACCCCGCGAGCCACAGGAAGACCGGGAGATTCGCCTGCAGGGCATAGGCCAGCCTATCGGCCGTCGCCATGTCGCGCGCCGCGCCGAGAAGGGGCGGGGAAAGCCGCAGCCAGGCGGAGGCCGCCGCTGAGGCGGTGATGAGAATCGCCGGCGCCGAGCGGACGGCGATCGCCCTCTGTTCGGCGGGAAGCCTCATCGCGCCGCCCGTCCCAGGGTCGAGGACGCCGCGCGGCTGTCCGAGCCCCGGACGGTGAGGAGGAGCAGCGCGACGCCGCAGACAATGGCCGCATCGGCGAGGTTGAAGGTCGGCCAGTGCGCCGCCCCCCAATGAAGATCGATAAAATCGGTGACCGCGCCAAAGCGTAGCCGGTCGACGAGGTTCCCGATCGCTCCACCGGCGATGAGGCCTGCGGCGGCCGCCGTCACGGCGCTGCGCGTGCGCCAGATCCACGCCAGCAGGGCGCCGATGATCAGGGAGGCCACGGCGCTCAGCGCCCAGCGGCCGACGGCGCCTGAGCCGGCGAACAGGCCGAAGGTGACGCCGGGGTTGAACCCGAGACGCAGCGCGAGAAACGGCGTGAGGTTGATCGGAGCGTCCAGCTGAGCGCGCGCCGCGGCCTTGGCGGCCTGATCCACGACGGCGATCAGCGCCGCGAGCGCGAAGGCGATCGTCTGCAGGCGGCCGGGAACGCGTCGCGTCGGGTGCATGGTGATCATGAAGCCTCCAATGGATTTCAACTGATTTTGGGCCCTCTAGTTACTAGAGGATCAAGCTGGTTTTATCTGACAGGCGTTTCTTTCATGGAAGCCATGCATTCTCGGCATGATCGTCTAGCCATTGGGAGATGCATGCTTCTCGCGAAAGGGTAATCCGATGACTGAACCCCCTCTCGTCCTGTGCACTTCCTCGCCCGGCTGCAGTTGCGGCGTGGCCTCCAGGTTCGACAGCGCCACCCCGCCTACCGGCGCATCATGATCGCGGTGATCGCCGTCAACTGCGCCGCCTTTATGGCCATAGCCAGCGGCGTGTCCCTGCAAGGCTCGGCGCCCCCTGGGCGCCAATGTGCTCAACTTCCTGGCCGACGCGCCACCTACGGCATCAGCCTGGCCGTGATCGGACGTTCGGTCGCCGTGCAGTCCGGGGCGGCCAATGGCCAAGGCGCCAGCCTCGTTGCGTTGGTGCTGTTATTCCTCAGCTACGCGATCTCGCGAGCCACCTCCGGGGCGCCGTCCCGTGGCATCACCGGACTGGGCCCTCTGGGCTTCTTCGCCAACGCCCTGGCCGGCTTACTGCTGGTAAGCCACTGCGCAGGCGACGCCAACGTCCGCTCGCTCTGGCTATGCGCGCGCAACGACCTTACCCAGAGCCTGGCGTCGCGGCGACCGGCGGAGCGGTCTGGCTGACCGGTTCACGATGGCCCGACCTGATAGCGGGAGCGCTACTCAGGTGAAGATTGCGCATTCTGCAATCTCGATCCACCTGCAGACGCAGCGAAAGAATCGGACGCGATCAGCGTGCGCTCGCTTAAAGATCGCTCGACGTTGCTGAATAGGTCGAGATGGCCGACGACGCGCCACTCTCGGCCTTGCATGTCGACTTTCCCTCTCCCTCACCGCGGATTGGTGGTCACTCGAAACAGTCGCAGCCCCCGAACACTGTAACAGATTGCTTGATCGCCCGAATGAAAGTATCCACCACGCGATGGCGTGGCCAATTGCGACATGGGCAAGACTGATACTGGCGGTGACCCTGGTCTCCGCCGTGTTTTTCGTCGCCCCGATCGCTGACGCCGCGACCTGCGCCCCAGAGACGACCTCGGCTCACGCCATTGTCGCTCAGGATGCAGGCGATAGCGACCAGGGCGACCTTGGCGGTGGGCACGGAGTCTGCACCCACGGCCACTGCCACCACAACGGAACCGCCCGTGCGGATGTCGCCGACGACATCGCGATGCAAATCCACGCAAGGCCGGTTCACGCCTTCCCCTCGAGTGATTTTCCGTCGTCGATCTCGCCCGACGGCCTGAAGCGTCCGCCCAGAGTCTGACACGACGTCTGCGCCGCCGTGCGCGCGATCTCGTGTCAAATTTCTGGAAGATGAATCATGCCTCCCTCACATCGCAGGCCGCCGCGTTTCGCGGTCGGCTGCGCGCTGGCCGCATTTGCGGCCGTGCTGGCCAGTCCCGCTTGGGCTGACCCCGCTCCGTCGTTCGCCGAGCTGCTCGCCCAGCTCGATCAAACCCCGGCCACCCTTGAAGCCGGCGCCCTGTCCGACGCCGCTGAAGCGCGTGTCCGCCAGGCCCGTGTCAGGCCTAATCCGACGATCGCTCTCGACGCCGAAAACGCGTTCGGCACGGGGCCCTTCTCAGGCTACGCCAACGCAGAAACCACCTTGTCGATCAGTCAGGACCTTGAGCTCTGGGGACGCCGAACCGCGCGGGTGAATGTCGCCCGCGCGGAAGCCGGAACCGCGGCGCTGCAACGGGACCTCGCCATCATCGACGCCGCCGGACGACTCGCACAGGTCTATGCCGATGCGGAAGCCGCTCAACGGCGGGCCGTGCTCGCCGAGGAAAGCCTTACCTTGACCATCGCCGATGCGAGGGCCGCCCTCGTTCTTGTCGAAGAAGGCCGTGAGCCACTGCTGCGCGGCATCCAGGGTGAAAGCGAAGCGGCTGCGGCGCGTGCCTCGCGCGATGAGGCCGTCGCGGAGCGCGACGCGGCCTTCGCGCGACTGACCGCAGTCGCCATGCTGGCGGCTCCGGTGACGACCATCGACGCCAGCCTGCTGGACCTCGCGCCTGCCGCCACCTTCGCGGCCCCGGCGGATGCGCCGACCGTTCGCGTCGCCGAGGCTCACCGCGCGGCCGCCGAACGCCGGATCGACGTGGAGCGAATCCGCTCGCGCCCGGACATCAACGCCAGCGTCGGTGTCCGTCGATACGAGATGGAGGACGCGACGGCGTTGACTTTCGGCGTCAGCATGCCGCTGCCCCTGTTCGACCGCAACCGCGGGAACATAGACGCGGCGCAGGCCGACTTCCGGGCTGCGGACGCGCGGCTTCTTGGAGCCCGTCAGGAAGCCCAGGCCGATCGCGCCGCGGCGCGGGCGCGGCTTGCCGCCTCCGTCAGCCGGGTCTCCGCCGCCGATGCAGGGGTGGCGTCCGCTGAGGAAGCCTACCGTCTGTCGCGGATTGGAACCGAAGCCGGGAGGATCTCCCAGCTCGAACTGCGGGTCACACGCACCGCCCTGATCTCAGCTCGGACTTCGGCCGTCGATGCACGCCTTGCACGTGTCCAGGCCGAGATTGAACTCGCGCGCCAGGACGGCCGCGCCCCCTTCCAAGGAGCCCAATGATGCGCAAGCGCACATCCAACAAGACGTTGCTGATCGGCGGCGCCGCCGCCGTCGTTCTGCTTGGCGGAGGCGGGCTGTTCCTGCTCACGCGCGGGCCGGACGCCGCTCCAGCCGCCGCCGAGGGTGAGGCGGGTCACGCTGAAGAAGAGGGCGCTCATGCCGAGGGCGAAGCCGGCCACGAAGGCGAGGCCGAAGCGCCGGAAGGCTTCGTCGCTCTGAGCGCGGCCCAGGCCCAGGCCGCCAACCTGATCGTGGTCGGCGTCGGTCGGGGAGGGGGCGCCGAAACCCGGCTCTCCGGGCGGGTCGAGCCCATGGTCGACGCGCGCGCCGCTGTGGCGGCGTCCGTCGGCGGGCGGGTCGAGCGGGTTCTCGTAGCTCCGGGCCAGTCGGTCCGGATCGGTCAGCCCCTGGCGAGCGTCGTCAGCGGTGAAGCGGCGACGTTCCGCGCGGACGCAGACGCGGCGGCCGCCGAAACTGAAGTGGCGCGCCAGGCTTATCAACGCAACCGCAATCTGGCGGACCAGGGCGTTGTCGCCCGACAGGAGGTCGAGGCGTCCCGCGCGCAACTGCTCAGCGCCGAAGCCGGCGCCCGCGCGGCTCGCGCGCGGTCCAGCGCGGCGGGCTCGCCCAACGCTTCGGGCCGCCTCAGCGTCACCAGCCCCATCACCGGAGTCGTGACCAGCGTCCAGGTCGGACCGGGCGGCTTCGTCGCCCCTGGCGGCGTTGTCGCCGAGGTCACCAACCCGGCCAGGGTTGAGCTCGTCTTCAACGCGCCGCCTGCTTTGGCCGCCAATGTAAGGGCCGGGGCGCCTCTGCGGGTCAGCAACCCCAGCGGCGACTTCGACGCCATCGTCACCGGCGTTGCCGCAGGCGCGGGCGGCGAAAGCGGCGCCACGGTCATTCGGGCCCGGCCGACGGGCTCTGTCCTCCCGCCGGCCGGTTCCGCCGTCACGGGGGCGATCGTGACGGGCGAGACGACCGGCGGTCTCACCGTGCCGACCGAGTCCGTCCAGACCGTCGACGGCAACACCGTCGTCTTCGTTCAGGTCCCGAACGGCTTCCAGGCCCGTCCGGTGCTCGCCGGTCGTCAGGCCGGGGGGCGGACTGAAATCCTGCGTGGCCTCACCGGGGCTGAACGGGTCGCCGGCACGAACGCCTTCCTCCTCAAAGCCGAGCTCGCCAAGGGCGAGGCCGAGCACGGTCACTAGGGGCGCACCGCATGTTCAAATTCATCATCGAACTCTCGGTCAAATTCCGATGGTTCGTGGTTCTCGCCACGGCGCTTGTCGCGGCCTACGGACTCCTCGAGCTGACACGGCTTCCCATCGACGCCGTGCCGGATATCACCAATCGCCAGGTCCAGGTGACCACGGTCGCTCCGGCGCTCGCGCCTGAACAGATCGAACGACAGGTCACCTACCCGATTGAAACCGCCATGGCCGGCATTCCCGGCCTGACCACGACCCGATCCCTCAGCCGAAACGGCTTCAGCCAGGTCACGGTCATCTTTACCGACCAGACCGACATCTATTTCGCGCGCCAGCAGGTCGCCGAACGGCTCGCGGGCGCCCGGGAGGCCATGCCTGACGGGGTGGAGCCGACCATGGCCCCGATCACCACGGGCCTCGGTGAAGTGCTGATGTGGACGATCGACTACAAGCCATTCAACAGTCAGAACCTCGCCAAGCCTGGCGAGCCGGGCTGGCAGGCGGGCGGAGCCTATCTGACGCCCGAAGGCGATCTGCTTTCGACCCCGCAGCAGCGCGCCACCTATCTGCGCACCGTGCAGGACTGGATCGTCGCGCCGCAAATGCGGACCGCCCCCGGTCTCGCCGGCGTCGACACCGTCGGCGGCTATGTGAAGGAGTATGCGGTCCGTCCGGACGCGGCGCGCCTTTCCGCCTACGGCCTGGGCATGGGCGACCTTATCCAGGCCCTCGATCGCGCCAACACTCAGGCCGGCGCAGGCTATATCCAGCGCGCTGGCGAAGCTCTGACGGTCCGCACCGACGCCTTGGCCTCCACCGTGGAAGATCTGGCTCAGGCGCCGGTCGTCAACCGGAACGGCCTGATCGTGCGGGTCGCCGATGTCGCCACGGTCGAGATCGGCCAGGCTCCGCGCCTGGGCGGCGCCAGCCGTGACGGCCACGAGGCCGTGCTCGGAACGGCGCTGATGATCGCGGGCGGCAACAGCCGCACCGTGGCCCAGGCGGCCGGGGAGCGACTCGATGAGGTTCGCAAGACTCTGCCCGCAGGGATCGAGGCGGTGACGGTCCTTGACCGTAGCGCCCTGGTCAACTCGACCATCTCGACCGTGGCCCGCAACCTCACCGAGGGCGCCCTTCTGGTCATCGTCGTGCTGTTCCTGCTGCTCGGAAACATTCGTGCGGCCAGCATCACGGCCTTGATGATCCCGATCAGCTTCCTGTTCGCCGTCATCGGCATGAATAGGTTTGGCATCAGTGGAAACCTGATGAGCTTGGGCGCGCTGGACTTCGGCCTTCTGGTCGATGGGGCGGTCATCGTCGTTGAAAGCACCTTGTTGATGCTGTCGCAGCGGCGGATCGATCTGGGACGGGCTCTGACCCGTCGGGAACGCCTTGATGTCGCCGTGGCCGCAGCTCGCAAGATGGTCAAGCCAGCCGCCTTCGGTCAGCTGATTATCCTGCTCGTCTTCACCCCCTTGCTGATGCTCGAGGGCGTCGAGGGCAAGACGTTCGTCCCCATGGGCGCAACGGTCATGCTGGCGCTCGTCGGCGCCTTCATCTTCTCCTTCACCTTCGTTCCGGCCATGACGGCCCTGCTGGTGCGGGACCCCAAGAAGGTCGAGACCGACGAACACGGCCAAGCCCACGAACATGAGACCTTCCTGCTCCGCCACGCGCGGCGTTGGATCCAGCCGGCCATCCGCGCCGCCGTCGATCGTCCTAAGATCGTGCTGATCTCGGCACTCGGCGCGGTTGTTGTCGGTGGTCTGGCCTTCTCGTCCCTGGGACGGGAGTTCATCCCCACTCTGGACGAGGGCGACATCGCCATGCAGGCGCTGCGTGTTCCCTCGGCGTCGCTGGAACAGTCCCTCGCCATGCAGATGGCGTTGGAACGGGTCATCACCGCCCAGCCGGAAGTCGAGACCATGTTCTCCAGGACCGGCACCGCCGAGGCTGCCGTCGACCCGATGCCGCCCAACATTTCGGACAGCGTCATCGTTCTGAAGGACCGCAAGGACTGGCCGGATTCAGGTCTCGAGAAGGAAGCCTTGCTCGAGCGGTTCGAAGAGCTCGCCAACCAACAGATCGGGAATAATTTCGAGTTCAGCCAACCCATCGAGCTCCGCTTCAACGAACTCATTTCCGGGGTCCGGACCGACCTCGCGGTCATGGTCTACGGCGATGACTTCGACACCATGCAGCGGGTCGCTGATGAGGTGGCCGGCGTACTGCGGCAGACCACCGGCTCCGCCGACGTTCGCGTCGAACAAGCGTCGGGCTTGCCGACGCTCACGGTCAGCGTCGATCGGTTCGCGGCGGCCAGCTACGGCCTGTCCGCAGCCGACGTTTCTGAAGCGGTCTCGGCCGCCATCGGCGGCGCGGAGGCCGGCCGGATTTTCGAGGGCGACCGTCGCTTCGACGTCGTCGTCCGTCTTCCGGACGATGCGCGCAACGATCCGGCGGCGCTCGCGGCCCTGCCGATCGTCTCTTCGACAGGCGTAACCGTGCCGCTGTCTTCGGTAGCCCGTATCCAAAGCGCCGAGGGGCCGAACCAGATCAGCCGCAACGACGGTAGCCGACGGATGGTGGTCCAGGCCAACGTTCGCGGCCGGGATCTGGGCGGCTTCGTCACCGACGCACAAACCAAGGTGGACCAAATCCAGCTCCCGCCGGGCGTCCGCCTGACCTGGGGCGGTCAGTTCGAGAACCTCAAACGGGCCGAACAACGGCTGGGCCTGGTTATTCCGATCGTCTTCGTCCTGATCGGTGTGCTGCTGTTTATGGCTCTGGGGTCGTTCTCCGAGGCTGGGCTGGTCTTCGCCTGCGTGCCCTTGGCCTTGATCGGCGGCGCCTTGGCGCTTCTCATGCGAGGGATGCCGTTCTCGGTGTCTGCGGCCGTTGGCTTCATCGCCGTCTCGGGTGTGGCGACCCTGAACGGACTTGTTTTGATGCAGGCCATTCGCGAGCGATTGCAGGCGGGGCTCGCGCCCCGGGACGCGGCGATCGAAGGGGCGTCCAGCCGATTGCGTGCGGTGTTGACGACAGCCTTGGTCGCCATTGTCGGCTTCATCCCGATGGCGCTCGCCCACGGCGCGGGGGCCGAGGTTCAGAAGCCTCTGGCGACGGTCGTCATCGGCGGCCTTCTGACCGCGACGGCCCTGACCCTGCTGGTCCTGCCGACCTTCGCGGCCAAGGCGGTGCGTCATCGCAAGGACGAGGGGGTTGAGGATTGATTGCTCGCACTCAGGATGACCGTCAGCAGCGACGCACGTTGCTGACGGTTCTCGCGCTCAACGCGGGCCTGGCATTAGCGCTCGGGATCGGCGGCTTGTCCGCCGATTCCAGCGCTCTGCTGGCCAATGCAGTGGACAACGCCTCGGACGCTGCTGTCTATCTGATCAGCTTTCTCGCGATCGGTCGGCCTGGTTCGTGGAAGCGGGGGGCGGCGCGCCTCTCGGGCGTCATGCTCCTTATCTTCGGCGCTGGCGTCCTTCTGGACGCGGGTCGTCGATTCCTCATCGGGACCGAACCGATCGGCCCGACCATGATGGGACTCTCGGTCGTCGCAGCGATCATCAACCTGATCTGCCTGCAGTTGATCCGCCGTCAGCACAGCGGCGACGTCAACATGAAGGCTGCCGAGACGTTCAGCTTTAACGACTTCGCCTCCAACGGGGGAATCCTCGTCGCCGGGGCCCTGGTGCTCTGGCTCGGCCAGGCGTGGCCGGACCTCGTCGTCGGCGTCCTCGTGGCCGCCATCGCGTTGAAGGGCGGCGTGGATATCCTGCGCGATGCGGCTAAGGATCGTCCGGCTGAGGGGGAGGGGCAATGATGCCGCTCGAGCCCTCCGACAGCGTCTCCAAGCCCGCAAGCCCCGCTTTGTCCGGCTCCTCGCCCCCTGATGACGCCTGTCGATCAGCGGTCGATATCCAATCCGTTCAACGATGGCGCAAGGCGGGCATTCTCGTCGGGGGCCTGCTTCTTGTCGTCTGCGCGGCGCTCGTCACATCCTGGCCCTTGCTCGAACATCCTGTCGAGCATCTGGGCCTGATCGCCATCATGGTTTGCATCATCGGTCGGGCTTGGTGTTCCCTTTACATCGGTGGCCGCAAGAAACAGGAGATCATATCCGCAGGACCGTATTCGGTCAGCCGCAATCCGCTGTACGTCTTCAGCTTCATCGGCGCGTTTGGCATCGGCGCCCAGTCCGGCAGCCTTAGCGTCGGTTTGGTCTTCGGATTAGCCTGCTGGGTGGTGTTTCGCATCGTGGTCGGCCGCGAAGAACGCTTCCTCTCCGACGCCTTTGGACACGACTACCAAGCTTACCGTGAGCGCACCCCTCGGTTCCTGCCCAAGCTCTCCCTATGGCGCGACGAGGCGGAAATCATGATCCGGCCGGTATTCTTCGTCCGCACGGTGCGCGACGGCTTCGTCTTTCTCCTAGCGCTTCCGCTTTTCGAAGCGATTGAGCAGCTCCAGCGGCTCGGGGGCTTTAATGCCGTCGTGCCCGTGCCCTGAGGTCGGGAGAACC
Organism: Brevundimonas vesicularis; assembly: GCF_014204545.1. Taxonomy (GTDB): domain Bacteria; phylum Pseudomonadota; class Alphaproteobacteria; order Caulobacterales; family Caulobacteraceae; genus Brevundimonas; species Brevundimonas vesicularis_B. The sequence goes on along the minus strand of NZ_JACHLJ010000003.1, from coordinate 232,183 downwards.
GGGATGACCACCTGCGAGCGGATCGCGCTGGAACCCGCTGGCCCGGCGCGCCTTCGCCCGTGTCGCTATCCCGCCCCCTCGATCGCGGCGGTCGCCGCAAGCAGCCGCGATTCCCAACCCGCAACGGGACCCTATTTATGACCAGCACAACACTGCCGGACCATCTCCACACCAAGTCCGAGGAGCACGATCACGGTGGCGTTCTAGGCTCCAATACGGAGCTGATCTTCGCCCTGACAAGTGGCCTTGCTCTGGGCCTTGGATTCGCCCTCGAGAAACTCGCAACGGGCCTTCCCGCTTGGATTCCCCTCGCCCTCTTCCTGATCGCCTACATCTTCGGCGGCTTTTTTACGGTGCGAGAAGCGTTCGAGAACCTCCGCCAGAAGCGCTTCGAGATCGATACCTTGATGCTCGTCGCAGCCGCAGGTGCGGCGGCGCTCGGGGCCTGGGCCGAAGGCGCTCTCCTGCTGTTTCTGTTCAGCATCGGCCACGCGCTCGAACACTACGCCATGGGCCGCGCCAAACGCGCGATCGAGGCCCTGGCCGAGCTTGCCCCCCGGACAGCCCATGTGCGACGCGACGGGCAGGTCGTCGAATTGCCTGTCGAAGATTTGGTCGTCGGCGACACCGTGGTGGTGCGTCCAAACGAACGACTGCCCGCTGATGGCTTTGTCGTGGTCGGCACCACAAGCATCAACCAAGCCCCCGTGACCGGCGAAAGCATGCCTGTCGACAAGCAGCCCGTCGCGGATCCCGAGGCGGCGCGGGCGAGACCGGCCCAGGTCGGATCGCCGTCTCTCGTCTTCGCGGGCACCATCAATGGCTCAGGCGCCATCGAGATTGAGACGACCCGCACATCGAGCGACACCACCCTGGCCAAGGTGGTTCGGATGGTGAGTGAGGCCGAGACGCAGAAGTCGCCGACCCAGCGCTTCACGGACAGGTTCGAACGCATCTTCGTGCCTGTGGTGCTGGCGCTCGCCTTTGTCCTGCTGTTCGCCTGGGTCGTCGTCGATGAGCCGTTCCGCGACAGCTTCTATCGCGCCATGGCCGTGCTGGTCGCCGCGAGTCCTTGCGCGCTCGCCATCGCCACCCCGAGCGCCGTCCTCTCGGGCGTCGCCCGTGCGGCGCGCGCCGGTGTCCTGATCAAGGGCGGCGCGCCGTTGGAGAACCTCGGCTCGCTCAACGCCATCGCCTTCGACAAGACCGGCACCCTGACCGAGGGACGGCCGCGGATCACCGACGTCATGACGGTGCGCGGGACGAAGGAGGGCGATCTTCTGGCGGTCGCTGTGGCGGTCGAACGGCTCAGCGACCACCCGTTGGCGGAGGCCATCGCGCGCGACGGTGGCGCACGCTTGCGCGATACGATCATCCCGGCCGCGATCGACCTCAAGAGCCTGACGGGCAAGGGCGTGACCGCCCAGCTGCACGGCGAGACGATCTGGATAGGGAAGCCGGAGATGTTCGGCGTCGACGGCGTAGCGCCGCTCGGCGACGAAACAACCTCTGTCGTCGCTCAGTTGCGACTGCAGGGGCGAACCCTGATGGTGGTGCGACGCGGCACGCGCGATCTCGGTGTCATTGGGCTTCTTGATACGCCTCGCCCAGCAGCGCGGCCGACGCTGACCGCTCTTCGCGCCCTCGGCATCGGGCGAATGATCATGATCTCGGGCGATCACCAGAAGGCCGCACAGGCGATCGCCGGACAGGTCGGCCTGACAGAGGCTTGGGGCGACCTCATGCCCGAGGACAAGGTCGACGCCATCAAACGCCTTCGCGCTGACGGCAAGATTGCCATGGTCGGCGACGGGGTGAACGACGCCCCGGCCATGGCCACGGCGACCGTCGGTATCGCGATGGGCGCGGCTGGCTCCGATGTTGCGCTTGAGACCGCCGACGTCGCCTTGATGTCCGACGACCTGTCGCAGCTGCCCTTCACCGTCGGTCTCAGCCGACAGACGCGGCGCATCATTCTCCAGAATCTCTACGTCAGTCTCGGAATCGTCGCCTTCCTTGTGCCGGCGACGATCCTCGGCCTTGGCATCGGCCCTGCCGTGGCGCTCCACGAGGGGTCGACCCTGCTGGTGGTGTTCAACGCTCTGCGCCTGCTCGGCTACCGCGACCGAACGGCGCCCATCCTTCCCAGTGCAATCCCGGCCGCCCCCGTGGCCCCGCCGGCTCTCTCGAGGACATCGTCATGAAGCGTTTCGGATGGATTTCCGTCATCGCCGTCTTTCTCGCCCTGTCGGTCTTCGCCTTCGGGATGATCTCGCGGCAAACCCGCGAGGTCCCTGCGGCGCCGTCGGCGGCTGACTCTCGCCCGAGCGACACCGAGGCAAGCCACGCTGGCGAGACCACGGACAGCCCATCGACTCGCGCCTATCGCGAGGCCAGCGCGAAGATGCACCAGGCCATGAGCATCAACTACACGGGCGACGCCGACATCGACTTCCTGCGCGGAATGATCGCCCACCACGAGGGTGCGCTCGCAATGGCCAAGGTCGCCGTCGAGCATGGCGAAGCCCGCGACGTGCGTAATCTGGCCGATGAGATCATTGCGGCCCAGGAATCCGAAATTGTCCGGATGAGAATCCTTCTTGCGCGCCATGAGGACACGCCCGCGCCCAACGCAAGGCCCTGACGCATGGCCGGCAAACGCTTCACCGTGCGCGGCCGGAGCATTCGTTGGCGGGAAGGCCGCTATCGCCAACGAGGTAGGCGGCGGCTCCAGGCGCGCCCGCTGAAGCCACGGCCCGTGCTCGATACGCTCGTCGCCATCGGGGTCAGCCTGTTCGCAGGAGGCCTGGTCTTCTGCATGGCCCTTCTGCTGCTGGGCGCACACAAGGTGCCGCTGCATTTTGGTTACGGGGCCATTCTGGGCGGCGTGATCGGCTGCTCGTTTGTGTTTGGACCCCGCGATAGGCCCGGACTGATGGTCGTCGGAGGCTTGGTCGTCGTTTGGGTTTTGGGAACGGCCGTCCTCTACGCTTCGCGAGACCAGATCGTCCTGCGTCCACATGAGCACCGCAGCGCCGCCGCCAAGTCTGCGCCACGGAAGGCTGACTGAATGCCCGAAGCCGCGCTGACCGAGCCATCGCCTCGCCCCGTCCGGATCGCGCGCGGCGGCTGGCTGGACGCGCTGCGTTTTATCGTAGGGGCGCTGATCATCCTCTACCATTTCCGCGAGGCCGCGCCTGTGCCTCTCGGACAATTGCATCCAGTCTTCGAGCGCGGCTATCTGCTCACCGACTTCTTCATCATCGACTCCGGCTATGTCCTGGCCCGCATCTACGGTGATCGCCTCGCGTCCGGACAGGCCTCGCTGCGCGCCTATGCGCGCCAGCGCCTGCTGCGGGTCATTCCGGCCCACCTGGCGGTCAGCCTCGTCCTGGTGCTGCTCGTCGGCGGCGCCGCCCTGGCCGGGATCGCGCCCAGCAATCCGCGCTGGTTCGACTGGTCGCAACTGCCCGCGCAGGTGCTACTGGTCCAGGCCTATGGCGTGCCGGGCGGGCAGGGGTGGAACGCCCCGACCTGGACCCTCTCGGCCCTGATCGGCTGCTATCTCCTGCTGCCCTGGATCTGCCGCGCCCTGTGGCGCTGGCCGCCGGTCGCAATGGTGATCGGCGCGACGCTCCTCGTCGTCGCCGCCGATATCGCCGCCTCGCTGTGGCTCGGCGATCCGATCTACCGCCTGCCGATGCGCTACGGCATCCTGCGCGCCCTGCCGCTCTTCCTGCTCGGAGTCGCGGCGGCCTTCTACGGTTCGCGGGTCTGTGTCGCGCCGCACCGGGCCAGGGCGATCGGCCTCGCCGCCGCCTTCGCGCTCGTGGGGCTGCAGGCCTTCGGCGCCTTCAGCCTGGTGTCGCTCGGCCTGATGACCGTGATCATCTGGGCCGCCGGCGCCGTGCCGGTGCGCAGTCCTTCACGGCTGATCGAGCATCTGGCCCTAATGTCGTTCTCGATGTTCCTCACGAATGAGGTGAGCCGCATCGTCTGGTTCGGCCTGCTCGACGCCCTTGGACAGGAGGCGTGGTCGTCCGGCGTTCGCTGGGTCCTGTGGGCGATCGGCTTGGTCGGGGCGTTCGTGGCCGCCGCCGTGTTTCGCTACGGCTTCGACCGACCGGTCCAGACCTGGCTTAGTCCGTCCCGACGGGGGGGGGCGACCCGAATGTCGGCCGCCGCCACCGAACGGGCCATGGAACTGGCCGCGGGCCCCGGCGTCGCCGCGGCCGGGCGCCCGGGCCAGGCCGTCATCGACCCGCCGCGGGCTTGATCAGGGGCGCGGCTCAATGCTTGCGGGCCCGGACCCCGCGGCCGCCTCCGGCTCCGTCTGGAGGACCGGATCCCGGGCGGCGCCGGGGCGCGGCGGGCGGCAAGCCGAACACAGACCCTGGCCTTCGAGCGTGATCCGTTCGATCTCGTAGCCCGCCGCTGTCGCGGCCGCGTTCAGCGCAGCCAGGTCGGGCGCGGGAACCTCGCGACAGGAGCCGCAGCAGTCGCACAGCAGGTAAAGGGCCGGCGCGCCGGGCCGCTCGGGATCGCAGGCCACGTAGGATTTGAGGGTGGAAAGACGATGAACCAGTCCTCGGGTCTCGAGGAACTGCAGCGCCCGATAGACCGTCGCAGGCTTCGCGACGCGGGCCTCCCGGTGATACGTCGCCACGAGATCATAGGCCTTGGCCGGAGAGCCCGCGATAAGCAGGAGCTCCAGCACCCTGCGCCGGGGGCGCGTCAGCCTGTCCCCAGCGGCGGCCACGCGGGCGGCGGCTGCGCCCAAAGCGCGTTCCACCTGTGCCGCCGTCGGCGGCGCGGTCTCCCGGTCGTGCGGACAAGGCGAGGTCATCAACGGGCTGGGCCCGGCCTCCAGGTTCAGCGGACGGCGCCCTTCACTCCAACCGAACGGCGCGCTCATTTTTAGCTTGCATCTACAGTCGCTGGAGGAGGTAGCCTTGCCCTGTAGAGATCACAAGGAACAGACATGACGGCGCAAACCCTCGAAAGCCGATACCGGGTGACCGGGATGGATTGCGCCAGCTGCGGCCGCAAGATCGACACGGCGATCCGCAGGCTGCCGGGCGTCGAGGACGTGTCGGTGGCGGTGCAGACCGGCGTGCTGAAGATCAGGCATGACGGAGACCTCGCTGACGAAGCGGTCCTGCAGCAACTGCGCAACCTGGGCTACAGCGGGGAAGCGGCCTCGCCGACGTCCGGATCCGTTGCGGCGCCGGCCGGCCCGCCTCCGGCGGCCGCCGGGGCCGGGGGCGCCCCGTGGTGGTGGACCGGGAAGGCGCGCCTCACCGCGCTCTGCGGCCTGGCGCTGCTGTCCGCCTATGGACTGGGCACGCTGTTCCCCTCCCTCGAACGATACGCCTTCCTCGCCGCCCTGGCCGTGGGGTTGATTCCGATCGCGTCGCGCGCCTTTTCGGCGGCGCGCCACGGCACGCCCTTCTCCATCGAAATGCTGATGACCATCGCCGCCGTCGGCGCCGTCTTCATCGGGGCCGCGGAAGAGGCCGCCGCCGTCGTCCTGCTGTTCCTCGTCGGCGAAATGCTGGAAGGGGTGGCGGCCGGACGCGCGCGCAAGAGCATCCAGGGGCTCGCCGCCCTCGTGCCCAAGACCGCCTTCGTCGAGGTGGACGGCGTGACCACGGAAGTCGCCGCCGAGACCGTGGCGGTGGGCGCGGTCATCCTGGTCCGGCCCGGAGACCGCGTTCCCGCGGATGGCGAGATCATCGAGGGCGCGGGAGACCTCGACGAGGCCCCGGTGACGGGCGAGAGCGTGCCCAAACGCAAGGTCGTGGGCGATCCTGTGTTCGCCGGCACGATCAACGGCGGCAGCGTCCTGCGGGTGCGCGTGACGGCCTCGGCCTCGGACAACACCATCGCCCGGGTGGTGCGTCTCGTCGAGGAGGCGCAGGAATCGAAATCTCCGACCGAACGGTTCATCGACCGCTTCTCGAAAATCTACACGCCGGGCGTGCTCGTGTTCGCCGCCCTCGTCGCGGTCACGCCGCCGCTGCTGTTCGGCGGAACGTGGAGCGAATGGATCTACAAGGGCCTCGCCGTGCTGCTGATCGGCTGCCCCTGCGCCCTGGTCATATCCACGCCGGCCGCCATCGCCGCCGGCCTGTCGGCGGGCGCCCGGCGCGGCCTGCTAATGAAGGGCGGGGCCGTGCTGGAAACGCTCGGCAAGATCACCGCGATCGCCTTCGACAAGACGGGGACCTTGACCGCCGGCAAGCCCGTCGTCACCGACGTCGTCGCCGGGACGCGGGACGCCTCCGCCCTGCTGACCCTGGCGGCCGCGCTGGAGACGGGATCAAGCCATCCGCTGGCCCTCGCCATCCTGGCCCGAGCCGAGGCGGATGAGATCACGGCGCCGCCGGCGTCGGCCACCCAGGCCATTGCGGGGGAGGGCGTCGAAGGCGAGGTCGGCGGCGAACGCATATTCCTCGGCTCGCCGCAGGCCGCGGCCCGGCGCGCGCCGATCTCGCCAGCCCAGGACGCAGCCATCGCCGCCCTCAACGCCGAGGGCAAGACGGTGTCCGTCCTTGTCGCCGCAGGCGGGGTGGCCGGGTTCCTCGCCATGCGTGACGAGGCGCGGCCCGATGCGGTCCAGGGTCTGGCCGACCTGAAGGCGCGGGGCATCCGCACCGTCATGCTGACGGGCGACAATCGCCGCACGGCGGAGGCGGTCGCCGCCGGGCTGGGCATCGAGCCCCGGGCCGAACTGCTGCCGCAGGACAAGCTGGTGATCGTCAAGGCGCTCCAGGCCGAAGGTCTGGTGGTCGCCAAGGTCGGGGACGGCATCAACGACGCCCCGGCCCTGGCCCAGGCGGATGTCGGCATCGCCATGGGCGGCGGCACCGACGTGGCCCTGGAGACCGCGGACGCCGCCGTCCTGCGCGGCCGGGTCAGGGACATTCCCGACATGATCGCCCTGTCCCGCGGGGTGATGGGCAATATCCGGCAAAACATAACCATCGCCTTGGGATTGAAGGCCGTCTTCCTGGTCACCACCGTGATCGGAGTGACGGGCCTGTGGCCCGCCATCCTCGCCGACACCGGAGCCACGGTCCTGGTCACGGCCAACGCCATGCGCCTGCTGCGCTGGACGCCGCGTCGACAGGCCTGACGGGAGAGAGCCGGGCTCGAAGGGCCGCGCCGGGAGGGATCCGGGTCAGCCCCTGGCCAGCGAAGGTCAGGGATTATCCGGCGCCGCGCAACCCTGCCTCCGCTCGCGGATTGCATCCCGACACGGCAAGCGACGCCGGAGCGGAGCGCAGGGTGTCATGGGCGAACAGACTGGCGATCAACCGGATGTCGATGGCGAGCGCCCCGACACCGCGAGGACCCGCGGCGAGACTGATCCGGACGCTCCCGCGACGCCGCCGAAGCTCCATATGACGGGCAGGGGTCTCAGCCCGGCCGAGTATCGCGCCCAGCACGGCGGTCACCCGCATCAGGCTGACTTTTCGCGAGGCGCCGATGGCGGCGACGACCCGGCGGAAGCGGCTGGGGCGGGCCAACCCGACAGGCCGTGAACCGGTCGCCTGACGCCCTCCGGCCGCGGGTCGGCGGTCAGGTGCCGTTGTGTCGGCCGAACACGCGGGTCGAGCCGTCGTTGAGGATCAGCACCGTCGTATAGGGTTCGCGGCCGGCGGCCTCCATGCCCGGCGAGCCCGCCGGCATGCCGGGCGCGCTCAAGGCCCTGGCGGCGGGGCGTTCGCTGAGCAGCCGATCGACATCGCCGGCGGGGACGTGGCCTTCGATGGCGTAGGCGCCGACCACCGCCGTGTGACACGAGGCCAGCCGGTCCGGAACGCCGTGCTGCGCCCGGATCGGAGCCAGATCCTCGCGCTCGACGACCTCGACGGTCCAGCCGGCCTGGCGCATGTGCGCGATCCAGCCGCCGCAGCAGCCGCACCAGGGCGTCTTGTAGGCGGTCATCCGCTTCGGCGGCGCGGCGAGGGCCGGGCCGGCGAAGGCGAGGGCCGGCAGCGCCGTCAGAAGGGCGCGTCGGGAGGGGGAGGGCGAAGAGGCGGGCATGACGGCATCCTGGCGAGCGAGGCGACGATCCTAGCCGGATCGCCGGGCGTTGACGACGCTGACGATGTCGCGGGCCGCCGTCAGGCCTGGCGCCCCCAGGACGCGAGCAGACCGCCCTGGCCCGAAAACCGGCGGGGCGTCGTGCGGGGCGAACTATGGGACATTGCGCTTCAGGTCGTCCAGCCAGACCCGGGCGCTCGCGTCCGAGGGCGCCCGCCAGTCGCCGCGCGGCGAAAGGTTGCCGCCCGAAATCACCTTGGGGCCGTTCGGCATGGCGGAGCGCTTGAACTGGCTGAGGGCGAAAAACCGGGTGACAAACACCTCCAGCCATTGCTTGATCGTCGGCAGATCATAGGCGGCGCGCGAGGCGGCCGGGAAGTGGGCCGGCCACGCCCCCGCCTCGAGATCCCGCCAAGCGTGCCAGGCCAGGAAGGCGACCTTGGAGGGACGCAGGCCGTAGCGCGTCAGGTAGAACAGGTTGAAATCCTGCAGTTCGTAGGGCCCGATCCTGGACTGCGTGCTCTGAAGCGCGTCCGCGGCGGCCTGCGGCACCAGCTCGGGCGAGATCTCCGTGCCCAGCACGCCAAGCAAGGTCGCCGAGGCCGCCTCGTCCAACTGCCCGGTGGCCGCGACCCAGCGGATCAGGTGCTGGATGAGGGTCTTGGGGACCGAGCCGTTGACGTTGTAGTGGCTCATGTGATCGCCGACGCCGTAGGTCTGCCAGCCCAGCGCCGACTCGGACAGGTTGCCTGTGCCGAGCACCAGGCCCTCGCGCTGGTTGGCGAGCCGGAACAGGAAGTCGCTCCTCAGCCCGGCCTGGACGTTTTCGAAGGTGACGTCGTAGACCGGTTCGCCGCGGGCGAACGGGTGGCCGATCGCCTCCAGCATCGTCCGCGCCGCGGGCCGGATGTCGATCTCTTCGCCCGTCACCCCGAGGCTTCGCATCAGGGCCCAGGCGTTGCGCTTGGTGCCCTCGCTGGTGGCGAAGCCGGGCATGGTGAAGCCCAGGATGTCCGTGCGCGGACGGCCCAGGGCGTCGAAGGCCTTCGCCGCGACCATCAGGGCGTGGGTGGAGTCGAGGCCGCCGGAGACGCCGACCACGACGCGCCTGACGCCCGCCGCGTCGAGGCGCTTGGCGAGGCCCTGCACCTGGATGTTGAAGGCTTCATAGCAATCCTGGTCCAGCCGGGCCGGATCGTCCGGCACGAACGGAAACCGGTCGTGCGGCCGCAGCAGCCCGATATCGACGTGCTCCGCCGCATGCTCGAAGGCGATCCGCCGGAAAGCGTGCTCGGGGTGGCCGGCGGCGGCGGCGGCGTTGTTGAAGGTGGGCGTCCGCAGCCGCTCGAGGCGCATGCGTTCGACGTCCACGTCCGCCACGGCCATCTGGGCGACGTCCGGGAAGCGGCGGGTCGCGGCCAGCAGACGGCCGAGCTCGTGGATGGTCGCCTGCCCGTCCCAGGCCAGGTCGGTGGTGCTCTCGCCGGGCCCGGCCGCGGCGTAGAGGTAGGCGGCCTGGCATCGCATCGACTGCGAGGCGCAGAGCAGCGCGCGCTCGTCGGCCTTGCCGACCACGATGTTGGACGCCGACAGGTTGCAGAGCAGGGTGGCTCCCGCCAGCGCCGCCAGGGTCGAGGGCGGGGTGGCGGCCCAGAAGTCCTCGCAGAGCTCCATGTGGAAGACGAAGTCCGGGACGTCGCTGGCCTCGATGATCAGGTCGGTCCCGAACGGCGCCCTCTGCCCGGCGACGGCGATGTCCAGGCCGCGCACGCCGGCGCCGGGGGCGAACCAGCGGTTCTCGTAATACTCCCGATAGTTCGGAAGGAAGCTCTTGGGCACGACCCCCAGGACGCGGCCCCGGGCGAGGGCGACGGCGCAATTGTAGAGCCGTCCGTTGCGGACGAGGGGCGCTCCCACCACCAGCACCGGCTGCAGGTCCCGGCTCGCCTGCACGAGCTCGGCGAGCGCGGCGTTCACCGCCTGAAGGAGGGCGTCCTGGAGCAGGAGGTCGTCGATCGCATAGGCGGACAGGCCCAGCTCCGGAAACAGCATGAGGTCGGCGCCGCGGGCGTGTCCCTCCCGCGCCAGTTTCAGGGTCTCGAGGAGGTTGGCCGCCGGATCGGCCACGGCGATGCGCGGCGTGCAAACCGCCACACGCACGAACCCCTGCGCCCGGTTGGAATAGAGTTCATGCGCTCGGCCTCCTTTGGCGTCGACCGGTACAGGAGCGGCCCGGCGCCCGGCAAGTTGCGCCCTCCGTCGCGCGCCGCGGCCGCCCGAGCTCGGGCCCGCCGTCATCGCGGGCAGGCGGAGCTCGCTGTCGAGGGCGTCGCGGCGCCCCCGACGGCGGCCTACGGCCGCACGGCCGCGTAGAGGGAGATCGACCCGGTCGGGGTGGGAATCCGCCGCGTCTCGCTCACGGCCTCGAAGCCGGCTTCGCGCATGAGGTCCGGGAGCACGCCGAGCGCATTGGGCTCGGTGTGCTCGAAGCCGTCCAGCATCTGAACCTGCCGGAAGAGCAGGCGCATCAAGGGATTCGCCTGGCGGCCGGCGTCGGCCATATGCAGCCGGCCGCCGGGTCGAAGCGCGCCCAGGCAGGCGGCGAGGATCGCCCGCTTCACGGGCATCGGGCATTGATGCAGCACCAGGCTCGAGACCACCTTGTCCGCGGCCGCGCCCGGCAGGATCGCGGTCAGCGCGTCCCCGTAGCCGGCTCGCCATTCCACGTGGACCCCGGCCCGGCGAGCCTTGTCGCGCGCGATCTCCAGCACCGCCTTGTCGGGATCGACGCCGATGAGGCGCGATCCCGGCGACGCCGTCTTGAGCTGGATCGCGAAGGTCCCGGTGCCGCAGCCGACGTCGAGGATTGTCTCGCCAGGCTGCGGATCGGCTTCCGACAGCAGGGCGCACCGCCAGCGACGCTCCCGGGTCATGACGGCCAGCACCCTGTCGTAGGCGCCGGTGAGCTCGTGGCGACCGAGCGCGGGGACGAAGTCTCTGTCCTGGTTCATGGCGACGAGCATCGCCTGGATTCGGGCTCGCCGCTTGAACGAAGCGGCTGCTCAGCCGGAGGGGACCAGGCGCCGCGGCTGCACCCCGAACATCGCCTTCATCGTCCGCGCGAGGTGCGCGCCGTCGGAGAAGCCGGCCTCATGGGCGGCGGTGGTCACGTCGACCCCGCCCGCCAGCAGTGTCGCCGCAAGCTGCAGCCGCCGCCAGAGGACGAACCGCTTGAACGACAAGCCTTGCGCTTCGGCGAAGACGTGACGGAACCGGTCGGCCGACAAACCCGCGCGGCCCGCAGCCGCATCGAGCCGCACGGGGCCTTCCGAGAGCGCGGCGTCGATGAACGTCAGGACGCCGGCCATCCAGGACACCGCGGGCGCGGCCGGCTCGCCTCCGGCTCCGCCCGCCTGGTCCGACCAGAACCGCCGACGGCCCTCGGCCGCCAGCACGTGGGCGCTGGACGCGCGGACGAGCACGGCCCGAAGCGCCGCGCGCGCCTCCACGCCCAGACTTCCCGGCTCGAAAAACAGGATCTCGGCCTGCGCCGCGGCGCCGAGCCGATGGCCCACGAGCGGATCGACGAGAAACGCCGTGGCGCGAAGGACGCGGCCGCCCGCAGTCTCGACGGCGATCGGCCGGTCGGCGAACACCGCCTGCGCCGCGAGGTGCCGGTGAAGCGCGTTGTCGCCGACCGCGCCGCGCCACCGCGCCCAGCCCGGGCCGATCTGCAGACCCCCGCGCCAGGCGCCGTCAGGGCTCACCGGCGCGCCACAGGCGGGAAACGACGCCGGATGGGGTCAGTCACGGTCCCGGCCCCCGGATCGGCCGCGGCGATCTCGCTCGTCGCGGCGGTCGGATCGCGCGGGCTCGTCGGCGTCGTCCTCGAGGCGCTCTTCCCGCGCCCCGGACGCCACGCCGGCGGGACCGATTCGCCAGCTCACGACGGCGACCACCAGGAGCACCAGCAGCAGGGCGGCGGCCACCGAGCCCCGGCGGGACCGCCCAAGAAGATCCGACGCGGGCGCCCGTCGTTGAGGAGTCAGATCGATGGACCTCAGCAGGCACGACAGGCGTGCCTCGCCCGACCTTGAGGGCATTCCGTTCATGTCGCTCATGTCACCCACCTCCTTCAAGATCGAACTCGGGTACTCCAAGGCGAGTTCCAACGCTGCGGTCCCTCAGTCCACGGTTCGGCTTGTTCGCACGACATCCCCGCGCCGAGCGCCGCCTCGAAGCCCATTCGGGTTCGGACCGAAACAACTCGGACAGTCGGCACTGTCCATCTTCACGCCGCTTTGAAGCCGTCTGCTGAACCCATAAAGGCTCGACGCGGCGGAGAAGCCAAAGGTTCCCCGCCGCGTCGTCAACCCGGACGCCGCCGCCCCGTGCGACGACAGTCCGGCAGCAGGGGATTACTGCGGCCGAATCGCCTTCACTTCGCCCGCGCTGCCTGTAACGACCAGATCAAACTCGACCCGGTCGCCGACCTTCGCCTGGTCAATCAGGGCGGGTGACGCCGCGAAGCCCATGGTCATCGCGGGCCATTCCAGACTGGCGATCGGCTCGTGCTCGATCGTGATCTTGCCGCCCTCCGCGTCGATGGCCGAAATCACCCCGCGCGCGGTCGCGGACTCCTCTCCGGCCGCCGACGACATGGCGTCCATCTCCGCCGGCGCCGCGGGGGCAACGGCGGAACCGGTGGCGGCTGGGGTTTCCGTCTCCGTCGCCGGCTGCTGACTGCAGGCCGCCAGGGCAATGACCGCCCCGGCTGACAGGCTCAGGCCGAGGGCGAGCCTGGCCGACTTCACGAACAGGTTTTTCATAGGGTAGCTCCTTGGGTGGGGGTTTGGGTGGGACGTGATTTCCGGCGTCTCAGGAGGAGATAGCCGGCTGGGATGACGAGCATCGACAGGAGGGGCGCGGTGATCATGCCGCCAATGACTGGCGCCGCGATCCGGGTCATGATCTCCGACCCCGCGCCGTGGCCGATCAGGATCGGGAACAGACCGCCCAAGATCACGGCGACCGTCATCGCCTTGGGCCGGACCCGCAGAAGGGCGCCCTCGCGAACGGCCTCCTCGACCTGCTCCCGGTCGGGATCAGGTCCTCGATCCTTCAGCGCATGTTTGAGATAGATCAGCATCACGACGCCGAACTCCGCCGACAGGCCAGCGAGGGCGATGAAGCCAACCCCGGTCGCGACCGACTGATCGAAGCCCATCAGATAGAGCAACCAGAAGCCGCCGGTCAGGGCGAATGGCAGGGTGCCCATGATGAGGAGGGCTTCGTCGAAGCGCCCGAAGGTCAGATAGAGCAGGATGAAGATGATCACGAGCGTGGCCGGAACCACGATCTTTAGCCGCTCGGCCGCCCGTTCCAGATATTCGAACTGGCCGGAGTAGGCGATGCTGACGCCCGGCGCGAGATCCACCTCGCTGGCGACCGCCTGACGCAGATCGGCGACGACAGACGCGAGGTCGCGCCCCCGAGTGTCGACATAGACCCAGGTGGTCAGCCTGCCGTTCTCGGACTTGAGCATCGGCGGGCCGTCCGCGATCTGGATATTGGTGACCGTGCCAAGGGTGATCTGCTGGCCCGACGGCGTCAGCATCGGCAGGGCGCGCAGTTGCTCCAGACTGTCGCGCAATTCTCTCGGGTAACGGACGCTGATCGGATAGCGGGCGAGCCCCTCCACCGTCTGTCCGATCGTCTCGCCGCCCACGGCGCCCGATACGATCGATTGGACATCGGCGATGTTCAGGCCGTAGCGGGCCGCCGCGCGCCGGTCGATGTCGATGTCGACATAACGCCCGCCGGTCAGGCGTTCGGCCAAGGCGGAGGTCACGCCCGGTACGGTCCTGGCGACATCGGCCACCTGGGCCGCGATACGGTCCATCGCGGCCAGGTCAGAGCCGGACACCTTGACGCCGACGGGGCTCTTGATGCCCGTCGCCAGCATGTCGATGCGATTTCGGATGGGAGGGACCCAGACGTTGGACAGTCCGGGGACCTGAACCGCGCGATCGAGTTCTTCGATCAGTTTTTCCGGGGTCATGCCCGGCCGCCATTCATCGCGCGGCTTGAACTGGATGGTGGTCTCGAACATCTCCAGCGGAGCCGGATCCGTGGCGGTTTCCGCCCGGCCCGCCTTGCCGAACACGGTCGCCACTTCGGGCACGGTGCGGATCATCCGGTCCGTCTGTTGCAGCAGTTCCGCGGCCTTGGCCGGGGAGAGACCCGGCTGGGCCGAAGGCATATACAGCAGGTCGCCCTCGTCCATCGCCGGCATGAATTCGCCGCCGAGCTGGCTAAGAGGCCAGGCGGTGGTGGCGAAGATCAGCAAGGCTGCCACCAAGGTCTTTCTGGGATGATGCAGCACCCAGTCCAATGGCCCGCGATAGATGCGCGTGAGCCAGCGATTGATCGGATTGCTCTGTTCGGCCGGGATCCGTCCGCGGATCAGATAGCCCATCAGAACCGGCACGAGAGTGATGGACAGGATCGCCGCCGCCGCCATCGCATAGCTCTTGGTAAAGGCTAGGGGCGCGAACAGCCGGCCCTCCTGGGCCTGCAGGCTGAACACCGGGATGAACGACAGGGTGATGATCAGCAGGCTCAGGAACAGCGCGGGGCCGACCTCCACGGCCGCCTCGGTGATGACCTTCCAGCGATCTTCGCCCGCCAGCTTTTCATCCGGGTGATCGTGTTCCCATCGTTCGATGTGTTTGTGGGCGTTCTCGATCATGACCACCGCCGCATCCACCATGGCGCCGATGGCGATGGCGATGCCGCCCAGCGACATGATGTTGGCGTTCACGCCCTGAAGATTCATGATCAGGAAGGCCGCCAGGACGCCCAGCGGCAGGGTCAGGATGGCGACCAGCGCCGACCGGGCGTGCCAGAGGAACAGGCCGCAGACCAGGGCGACGACTATGAACTCCTCGATCAGCTTGCCGCTCAGATTGTCGATCGCCCGGTCGATGAGCTGCGAGCGATCGTAGGTCGTCACCACTTCGACTCCCGGGGGCAGTCCGGCTTTGAGCGTCTCGAGTTTCTCGGTCACGGCCGCGATCGTGGCGCGGGCGTTTGCGCCGGATCGAAGGATGACGACGCCGCCCGCGACCTCGCCTTCGCCGTTGAGCTCGGCTATGCCGCGTCTCATCTCCGGGCCGATCTGGATGGTCGCGACATCCCCGAGGCTGATCGGCACGCCTCCAGCCGCCGTGCGGAGCGGCACGGCCCGGAAGTCGTCGAGCTCGGTCAGATAGCCGTTGGCGCGGATCATGTATTCGGCTTCGGCGAGCTGGAGCACCGAGCCGCCCGTCTCGCCGTTGGCGCGCTGGAGAGCGTCCACCACCGCCTGATGGGTGACGCCGTAGGACGCGAGCCTGACGGGGTCGAGCACCACCTGGTATTGCCGCACCATGCCGCCCAGGCTGGCGACCTCGGCGACCCCCGGCACGGTCTTCAGCTCGTAGCGGAGGAACCAATCCTGCAGGCTTCGCAATTGCGCCAGATCGTTGCGGCCTGTGCGATCGACCAGGGCGTATTCATAGACCCAGCCTACGCCGGTGGCGTCCGGACCAAGTGCCGGTTGGGCGGTCGCGGGAAGCCGCGCCTGCACCTGGCTGAGGTATTCGAGGACCCGGGAACGCGCCCAGTAGAGGTCCGTCCCATCTTCGAACAGCACATAGACGAAGCTGTCGCCGAAGAAGGAATAGCCTCGAACCGTTCGCGCGCCGGGTACGGACAGCATGGTGGTCGCCAGAGGATAGGTGACCTGGTTCTCGACGATCTGGGGCGCCTGCCCCGGGTAGCTGGTGCGAATGATGACCTGCACGTCCGACAGGTCCGGCAAGGCGTCGACCGGCGTGCTGCGAACCGCGAACAGGCCGGCGGCGAGCAGGGCGACGGCGGCCATAAGGACGAGGAAGCGCCCCTTGACCGAGGCGCGAATGACCGCGGCGATCATTGGCTCGACCTCCCGCGCGAGGCGGGCGCGGCCATGGATGCGCCCGTTGGGGCGGCGGTGGCGGGCCGGGACGTCGGGCCGATCGGCCGCGCCGTTACGCCTGACAGGCTGGCTTCGGAATCGATCAGGAACTGCCCCGACGCGACGATCCGTTCGCCTTCCCTGAGACCGGCGAGGATCTCGGTTTGCCCCCCGGCTTCTCGCCCGACACGGACCTCGGCCGGTTGATACCGGCCTTCCGGCCGGGCGAGCATGACAATGTCCCGTTCACCCGTTCGGATCACCGCCTCGGTCGGCACGAGCAACGCCGTCGTCGAACCGCCGCCGAAGGTGATCCGGCCGAACATGCCGGGGCGCAAACGGCCCCCGCGATTGGCCATTTCGATCCGTCCCGTGACCGTGCGGCTGTCGCCGACGAGTTCCGGCAACAGGGCGGTCAGACGACCCGTGAACCGCTCTCCCGGGAACGCGGTCAAAGCCACCTCGACGGACTGTCCGACCCTTAGCCGGCTCCCCAGCGCCTCCGGGATGGCGGCATTGACCCAGACGGTGGCCAGGCCGTTGATCTCGGCCAAGGTCATGCCTTGGGTCACGCTCATGCCGGCGCGCACGCCCAGGGTCTTGATCACGCCGCCAGTGGGCGTTGAGATCGTGATCGTGTTTCGCGCCCGCCCGCTGCGCTCCACCGAGGCGATCAGGCTCTCGGACATGCCCATCAGCACCAGTCGCTGCCGCGCCGCCTGGATCAGGGGCGTGTTGCCGGTGCGCCGTACGGCCAGATATTCCGTCTGGGCGCCGCCCCAGGTCGGGATGAGCAAATCGACCAGAGGCGCGCCCGCAGCGATGACATCGCCCGGCGCGCGGTTGTAGACTCGCTGCACGAAGCCGTCGGCCCGCGACTGGACCACGGCGATGTCGCGTTCATTGTAATCGACCACCGCCGTGGCGCTCAGATCGCCCTCAAGGTCGCCACGGCGAGCCGTGGCATACCGGACCCCCAAATTCTGGGCCAGCGCCGGATCGATTCGAACGCCGGGGGTGGCGGTCGTTCCCCCCTCATCGGCATATTTGGGGATGGTCTCCATGTTCATGGACGACTTCCCCGGCCCCGGGTAGCGTTCGTTTGGAACCATGGGATCGTACCAATAGAGGATCTCGCGCTCCCCTCCCCCCTCGGCGGTCTCACCGCCGGCCCCATCCAGCCGCGGAGCGACGACGATGCCGGCCCCGACGCCGACCCCGACCAAAAGAAGCGCGCCCATGGCGATGCCCAGGCGTTTGTTGCGAAGGGCGTTCATCGGTCGTCGTTCCCATAGGTGAGAGTGATCTCGACCACTTGACGCATCACGGCGGCCTCGCGATCGAGCGTGTCGAGCCGGGCGTTGGCCACGGCGGTGAAGGCTTCGAGAACTTCAACGATGCCCGCCCGACCCGCCGCATAGCTCGCGGTTTCGAGATCGGAACGCTGAAGGACACTGGGCAGAACGACGTCGCGCGACCGGACCCATTGATCGTGAGCGGTCGCGTATTCGGCCAGGGCGCTTCGCAGCGACGCGGTCAACACGCGCTCAGCGTCCTCACGCTCGGCGGTGACCCGCAGCGCATCAGCGGCGCGCGCGGCGATGACGGGATCCTGCCTTCGACCGGGAAAGATCGGCAGCCGCACGCTCGCTCCGACGGAGAACAGATCGCCGAACCGCTCATCGCGGCGGGCGTAGCTGGCTTGGAACGACCAGTCCGGGCGACGTCCGGCGCGGGCCAGGTCGACCTCGGCTTCGGCGCGGCGCGCGGCGGCTCCATAGGCCCGCACGGTCGGCAGCTGGGCGATGCCGTTCCGCAAGGCGGTCAGGTCGAGATCGTCCTGCGGCGGCGGGCCAACCGTCTCGGGATCGGCGTCGCCCGTCCACCGGGCGAGTTCGGCTCGCGCCTTCTCGATGTCGGCGGCGAGACTGCTGCGGCGATCGTCAAGATCGGCTTTGAGCTGAACGGGCCCGAGAGCGTTGGCGGGCCGATAGGCGCCGGACGCGACTCCGGCCGGGGCGGCGTCCCACAGGGGTTGCAACGTCGCCAGCAGCTCTTCCAACGCCGCAAAGCGGCGTTCGGCATAGAACAGGTCGATCCACGCAAGGCCCACGGCGACCCGGACCTCTCGTCGCGCGACGGACTCCTCAGCGCCGGCGACGCCGATCGCCGCCTCGGCGATGTCTCGCTCGGCGCGACGACGCGCGCGGCTGGGCACCTCCTGCTCGACGCCGATCCTGAGCATGGTGAAGTCTTCATCGAATTGCCCCGCGAACGGCCCGGTCACCGGATATCCGTCGAGACCGACGGAGAGCCGGGGGTCCGGCAGAAGCCCCGCTGCCGGAACGGCCGCACGAGCGGCGTCGACACCCAATGCGCTGGCGCGCAGACTGGGTGCGCTGAACGCCGCGCGGGCCAGGGCCTCGTCGAACGTCTGGGGGTCAGCCTGGGCCGGCGCGGTCCAGACGCTCAGGAGCAGAACGGAAGCGGGAAGGATCGCCCAGCTTGCGGTTAGCTCACGGCACCGGGTGGGCGCCGAAGCCTCGGCTCGCCGCGTCGTGACGCGCGGCAGGCGGACACGGGGCGGCTGACAAGCAGACGCGCGTGTCGCCGTCCTCAAACGAATGGTCATGAAATTCCTCGAAACCATCGGACCCGCCGTGAGGGCAGGACACCGGCGAAGGGCTCAGATCGATCGGTTACCGCGGCGTAACGTCGCGCACGGCCTACCGTTCAGCGAAAGCGTTCTAAGCCAGCCGTTTCGGCGGATTCTTCAGTGGAAGCGGGCCTGCGCCCTCTCGCACGACATCGACGGCTGCGAACCGGAGTCCCCGCGGAGCCGAAGGCCGTTGAACGGTCGGCGCCGGCGGCATGGGCGCCGCGACGGCGGCGCAGCCCATCTTGGCGATGCAGTCGGGCGTCATCTCGTCGCAAGGGCTAGTAGCGCCGCCGGAAGGCCCGTCCGCCATCACCATCATCTCGGCGCAATCCATGTCCGCCATGCCGCCCGTCGCTTCGAATACCTGGAACGGCGTGGCGTGCGCGGACGACTGGCCGACGAAGCCGGCCACCGCCAGGGCGAACAGAAGGGTGCGGACGAGGTTCCACATGCGCGTTCATCCCACGCCCGTCGGCCGGCCGTGTCAAGCGACCGACGGGCTGGCGTCGGGCGCGCGCAACGCAATGCTCCGGATCAGCGCGCGCCCGCCCGCAGTTCGAACGAGGGATTCAACCCCGGCGCCCGTATAACTCATTGAACCCCTCTGGTTTCGGAGCCTCCCTATGACCACTCGCAAAATCCTTTCCGTCGTCGGCGCCGTCGGCGCCCTGCTGTTGGGGGCGACGCAGGCTGCCGCCCACGCGCGCGTCGTCGCCTCCAACCCGGCGGCGAGCGCGAGCATCGCCTCGCCGCGTTCGCTGACGGTCACCTTCAGCGAACGCGTCGTTCCCGCTTTCTCGGGCCTCGAGGTCGTGAACGCCGCCGGTGCCAAATTCCCGGTCGCGACCACCGTCTCCGATGACGGCATGACCGTTTCGGGACGGACGGCGCGACCGCTCGCGGCCGGCGCCTACAGCCTCAACTGGCACGCCGCCTCCGCAGACGGCCACCGTATGACCGGCGCCATCGCCTTCACGGTGCGCTGACCCATCGTGCTCGACGTTCTGGTCATCCTGCTCCGGCTCGCGCAGTACGGCGGCGCTGTCGTCCTGCTCGGGACGCCGCTATTCCTCCTCTACGGGTTGCGCGGGTCGGACGCGGTGGCCCTCGGCTGGACGAGATCCTTGCTGGTCAGCGCGGCGGCCGTGGTCGCCATAGGCTCCGCCGCCGCCTTCGCGGCCCAGACCGCTGTGATGGCGGGCTCGCTGACTGAAGGTCTCAAGCCGGCGACGCTCGGCTTCATGCTCACGGGCACGAGCCTCGGACCCGCCTTTCTCGTCCGGACGCTGGCCGCGTTGCTCGCGCTTCTTGCGCTCATCCAAGACAAGCCGTCCCGCGGCCTGTGGGGATTCTTCGCCGTCGCCGGTCTGATCGTCGGCGCCAGCTTCGCCTGGACGGGACACGGCGCGGCCACCGAAGGCGCCGGGCGCTATGTGCATCTGACGGCCGCTATTTTGCACAGCTGGGCGGCGGCGGTGTGGCTCGGCGCGCTCGCGGCGCTGCTTATCCTGACCTTCGGGCGACGGTCAAAAACGGTTGATAGCGACAGGATCCTTCATCGAGCGCTTCACGGATTTGCCGGCGTCGGAACCGCATCGGTCGCCGTCCTGGTTCTGAGCGGACTGGTGAACAGCTGGTTCATGGTCGGACCCGATCGTATCGCTGGCCTCTTGAGCACGCCCTACGGTCTGCTGTTGACGGGCAAGCTCGTGCTCTTCGCGCTCATGCTGGTTCTGGCGGCCGCGAACCGCTTTTATCTGACGCCCCACCTCGGCAGCGCCCTGGACGATCCCGAGTATCTTGGCCCCGCCATTTCACGGCTGAAACGCAGCTTGGTGATGGAGACCCTCCTCGCCCTGGGGCTGCTGGCCCTGGTGTCCATCATGGGAACCCTGGCTCCGGTCTCGGCCATGGAAATGGCGATGTAGCCGTTGGCGCGCGCCGAACGCGCTGGAGCCAGGTGCGTCGCACGCGCTCTTGGGACCGGCTGCGAATGGCCGTTGGCCCAGCGACCTGGACCCGCCTAGACTGCTCAAGAATTGAGGGGGCGCGCCGTGTCAGATCGAGTTCGTGATCTTATTGAACAGTGGCGGCGCGACCCGGCTGCGACCTACCAGACCTGGTTCTTGTGGGACGAGCGTCTGAAGAATTTCCGCTCCATCCGTCGCGGCATCGGCCAGGTCGTCAAGGAGATCGAAGCAGGCCGGTTCGGCGTGGCCTATCGCGGGTCGTCGCTGGAGACGATCGTTCATTCGGTGGCCGAACAACGGCAGATCTTCAAGGGCGCGGACCATGCCTTCCTCTGGAAGCCCAAACTTCGCATCCCGGACATCTACGAAAACCCGGCCAATCAACGCGCTTTCGGCCGGCTCCTGCATCACTGCAGCTGTTGTTCGACAGCAACGGAAATTCTCGCGGGCATCCGCACGATCGACCAACTCCGAATCAAGGGACTCGGGCCTGCAGTGGCCAACCTGATCTATTTTCTCCATCCCACCCACGTTTCGCCGTTCAATACCGCGATCGTCAACGGCTACAACGCGATCACCGGATCAAAGGTCAAGCTCGGGAGCTGGGAGCACTACCTTGCGATGCGGCAAGGAATTTTGGCCCTCAACGCTCGCTACAGCGATCTTCTGTCCAACGATCTCGGGGCGATCGCGGGCTTCCTGTTCGACGTGGGCTCCGGCCGTTATCCCGCGCCGCCCCTGGACGACGAGAGTCTGTCCGCCAGCGGCTGGGACGCGCGGCTGGCCGAAGCGCGCGCCGAAGCGGTCAAGTTCGAGAAGACCGCGCTCCAGCAGGGCGAGACGGACCGGACCCACACAGAGATCCAGGCCTGGGTCCGTGATCTGGGTCGCGCGCTGGGCTACAGGGTCTGGATCGCGTCCAATGACCGCGGGCGCCAGCACGAGGGCGCACGCCTGAGCGAGGGCTGCCTAGAACAACTACCGCCGTCGCTGGCGAACGGTCCAGGCGCCGAGTCCATCCGGCTGATCGACGTACTCTGGCTGGAGGGAGACGCGGACCGCGTGGCGGCCGCCTTCGAGGTCGAGCATTCCACCACGATCTACTCCGGTGTCGTGCGAATGCTGGACCTCGCCCTGTCAGGCGAACTAAACATCTCCGCCGGCCTTTTCCTGGTCGCTCCCGACAGCCGCGAAAACGATGTGCGGGCGCAGTTGCAACGTCCGGCCTTCAGCCGGATCGCCGATCTCAATGTGCGCTATCTGCCCTACGGAGAACTGGAACGGCACCGGGCATCAATCGCCCGCTTCGGAACCGGTCTCAGGGCTCTGACCGAGATTTCGCACCGCGTGACCTGATCGTCGGTGACTGGCCCGCCTCGCATCCAGGTCGTTCTGGCTCACAGGCCTGATAGGCAAGAGCGCGATCCTCCAGCCGCACCCGCCAGGTGATCAGCATGGCATTAAGCGCGGTGAACACCACTGCTATCCAGACCTGGCCGAAAACCAGCGGCAGGATGGCGATCTCAAGAGATGCGATCCAGTAGTTGGGATGACGAATGACCCGGAAGGGCCGGATCGGACTAGCGGCGCGCCGGGCAGGTGATGATCCGAGTGGTCCAAAACCGGCCAAGGTCGCGATCACCCCGCTTGCTCCAGCGCGCTCGTCGTGCTCTCGGCCATCAGGGCGACTGCGTGTTCCAGGAACAGGTCGTTCCGCTCCGCGAAGCTGTGCGGCTGCAGATACCAGTCCATTGGGACGCACGAATGCCGTGTGTCGATCAAGGCGTTTCGATAGATAGGCGCCAGCCGCTCGAAACCGCCGTGGGTCGTGGCGAACATTTCGGCCCCGTTGGCCGCGACGTCCTCTTGCCGCAGGATGTGCGGCGGCCAGGCGGTGGTCAGGGCGGCGAGACGCGGTGGTGAAGTCCGGTCGTTGTCTCTTGGCAGAGCTTCCTGTGATCGAGCCGTCGCCTGCCTCATGGCTCCCGCTTGCGAACCGCACGCGCCATTTTCAGGTCGCGGGAGATCCGTATCCACAGCAGGATGAAGCCCGAAATCACAATGCTCAGGGTCAAGGCGGTAGTGATGATGATCAGGGGGTGATTGAAGTCCTCGCCGTCGTTCCAGTCCATGACGTGCAGTCGCCAGAAGAAGTCGAAGATCCGCCACACGCCCGAGCGGCGCGTCACCACTTCGCCTGTCGCTGGCGACAGGTAGAAGGCCGTCTTTTCGCGGTCGGCGAAGTCTACCCGCCACAGCGGTCCGGTGCGTCCCGTCTCCTCGGGCGCCGTCGCCAGAAGAACCGCGCCGGAAACCCGCGCCTCGCCCTTGTACGCGCCCTTGGCGAAGGCCGAGGCGTCGGCGGCCGACATCGGTCCGAACGGCCGGCCGGTCGCGGCGGACACGACGACTGGCTCGCCCGACGCCGGCTTCAAGGTCCAGGCCGCCCCCCGCGGCGTCGTGTGAAGCTCCGCCTGGACAGGCGCGACGCCCGCTCGGCGCGCGATCTCGCTCAGTGCCGGAAGCGCGCCGAGCTCCAGCGGGCTCGGCTTGAGGTCAACCGCCCGATGTTCGCCGCGCACCGTCTCGATCGGAATGGCCGTCATCACCAGACCGCCGCCGACCCAGAACAGGACCTGAAGGCCGACGACGAGCGCAATCCATTTGTGCAGCTGGGTGGAGAGCTTGAGAACCTTCATCCCTGGGCCTCGCCTAGCCGTGACGCGCGAAGACGCGCGTACCGCCGCCCTTGAGGATCAGCAGGGTCTCATAGGGCTCACGTTGGCCGTCTGGCGTCTCCATGCCGGGAGACCCCAGCGGCATCGCCGGCACTGCGAGGCCCACGGCCTCGGGACGTTCGGCCAGAAGCTTGCGGACATCCTCGGCCGGCACATGGCCCTCGAGGACATAGCCGCCGATCATGGCCGTGTGGCAGGAGGCGAGCGCCTCGGGCACGCCTTGGGTGCTGCGTATAGAGCGAAGGCTCGGGAGTTCGTTGACCCGCGCCTTGAAGCCGGCGGCGCGCATGTGATCCACCCAGGCCGTGCAACAGGCGCAGGTCGGGGTCTTGTAGACCGCGAGCTCGGTCGATGAACGGGCGCCCGGAGCGCAGGCCGCGACGGCGACGGAGCCGGCCCCCGCGGCCAGAAACGCACGGCGTGAAAGGGTGGGCATCGATCTCATGGGTCCCTCTGGCGAGCGATATCTGGAGGCCGCCGATGACGGTCGCCGCCGCGATCAGGCGGCGGGGCGGAAGGGCCGGGCCGAGGAGTGATAGACGTCGAACCTCCACTCGTCACCCCGCTTGCGCAGGACGCTCGTGGCGGCGCCGCGGCGCTCTATGGGGGCCCGGGCTCCGTCCTTGAAGGTGATGTGGAAGGTGTAGGTCTCGCTCACGAAGGCGGTGTCGCCGTCAACCTCGACTTTCATTTCGTGGTTGCGGAAGTCGAAGCCGGCCAGATCGGCGAATTCGGGCCCGAGATGGTGCTCCAGATAATAGGCGAACGATCCCTCCACGCCGCCGTTCTCGAAGATCTCCGAGTCGGTCCAGAACAGGGCCGGCGTCTGCGACACGTCCATCCGCTCGATGGCGTCCTTGTAGGCGGTGACGACCGCTCGGACCTGGGCCTCGTCAGCGGATTGCGCATCGCCGGGGGCGTGCGCCGAGCCTGGCGTATGGGCCGAGCCGGGGGCGTGGGAGCGGGCCGGCGCCTGTGATTGAGCTTGCGCTTGGCCGGAGGTCGCGAGGAGGGCGGCGACCGCCGATCCGGCGAGTGCTGAACGGAACATCATGGTGCAGTCTCCTGGTTTGCCGCGGCCGCAGTAGAACCCGGTCCGGCGAAGTAGATGAAGAACGAGGCGTTCGGGCGACGACGGACCCCAAGGCCGTCAGAACATCAGATGCCTCATGCCATGGGTCAGCATCCCGCCCAGCAGGCCGTTGACCACCACGGCGGCGGCGGTCACGGTCAAAAGACCGATGTAGATCAGCTCGCGCCCGCGCCCCGGCCGGCGGACCCATTGTTCCTTCGCCCACCAGCTCAGCAGGCCGAGCGCGGCGATCGAGGTGCCGAGCCACCGATGGTAGAGGTGAGTCACATCGTCCTTCCCGGGCAGCCCCATAGCGAACCATCCCAGCGCCACCGCGGCGACCGCGGAGATCGCCGCCAGGGCGATGATCACCCGCGTGCCCTGGGTCAGGACCGGCCGACGCAGCGTCAGGGCGGCGATCTCGAGGAGCGCGGCGACGAGGAACAGCGCGATCGGGAAATGGACGGCGGCGGGATGCATGGCGCCGAGCCAGCGATACAGGCGCTGGGGCATTGGCTTGGGACCCTCGTCCGCCGTCATGGCCCCGTGGTCCATGTCCATAGCCATCCCCGGCATGGCCATCACGCCGCCTTCTGGCACGGCGCCCGCCGGCGCGGCGGCCTGGGCACGGGCCGCGGCCTGCTTGTCATGATCCTCGTGCGCGAACGCGGGCGCGCTGACAGACAGCGCCACCACCAGGGCGATCCCCGACAGAAGTTTGCGTATCGACATTGTTCTCTCCCATCCCGTCCCTTCTGCTAACTACGCACCGGGGAGGCCGTCCCCTCGTTTGAGGGATTTGGCTTGTTTCGGCGTAGTAGGGATTAGGGGCGCAAGGAGAGTGTTCGATGGCGCGTAATTTGGATGATCTTTTGGCCGGATCGGCGGCGACGCCCTTGGGCCGGTCGCTCGACGGGCTCGAACCGCTCGTCTGGAGCCGGGTCGACGCGCTTCGCGGCGAAAGGCTCGCGTCGCAACTGCGTTTGGGGGCCGTCGCCATGGCCCTGGTCACCGGCCTGACGGCAGGCGGCGTCGGCGCGGTCGCCGCCCCCAGACCGGCCGGGGAGATGGCCATTTTCACGGTCGACGCGGGCCTGTCGCCTCTGGTGAGACTGGAAACCGGCCGATGAAGCGCGGCTGGCAGGCCATCGCCCTGACGGCCGTCCTGGCGGCGGTCGCCAGCGGCGCGGGCACTTGGATCAGCGCCAGCTGGGTGCTGAGCCGGCGCGAACCGCCATCCCTGCACGACATCGTGCACCACGACCTGAAGCTCTCGCCCGACCAGCTGACCCGCATCGACGCAGTCGAAGCCCGGTTCGCCGCGCGCCGGCCCGCGCTCGAAGCGGACGTCCGCGCGGCCAATCAGGAACTGGCGCGCGCGATCGCACGGAGCGACGGCGACGGTCCCCAGGTCCAGGCGGCGGTGGACCATTTCCACGTCGCCATGGGCGCCTTGCAGAAGGAGACGATCGCCCACGTCTTCGAGATGCGGTCCGTTCTGACGCCGGCCCAGGCCGAGGTATTCGACGACCGTATCGTCGAGGCCCTCGCGCCCGACGAAGGCTAGCGTTCCGCGTGGACAGCCCCAACGACCTGTCAGCCCGCGCCGCCGGCGGGGACCGGGCGGCCTTCAGCGAGTTGATGCGGCAGACCAAGACTTCTCTGTTCCGTTTCGTCCGGCGCTATGTCGGCGATGAACAGGACGCCTGGGACCTGTTGCAGGACACCTATGCGGCGGCCTGGATCAACATTCGCCGCTACGACCCGGTCCGACCCTTCGAGGCCTGGATCCGGACCATCGCACTCAATAAATGCCGGGACTGGAGCCGTCGCCGCTTCGTTCGGCGGCTCATCCGGGGCGGCGTCGACCTGTCGTCGCCGGAAGCCATGTCCGTGCCGGACGGGGCCGAAGCGGTGGATGACCGGATGGATGCCAGCGCAAGGCTGGCGCGGTTGAACGAGGCTGTGAGCCATCTGCCGCCGCACCTCAAGGCTCCGCTTCTGCTGACGGCGATCGAGGGGCGCAGTCAGGCGGAAACGGCCGGGATGCTGGGTGTCTCCATCAAGACCGTGGAGACCCGCGTGGCGCGGGCTCGTCGCAAGCTGTCCGAGGCGCTGGACGACACGCCCGCTGTCCGGGCCGCTCTTGAGTGATCAGCTCGAGGGTCCTCGGAACCTTCGTCGCGCCTTAGCCCCGCTCGGGCCGCAGCGGCGCTCCGTCGATCGACCTCCAGGCGGCGAGGGATGCGGCGCCCGTCCGCGTATTCTAGTATGAGGGCGTCGCGGGAAATCGACCCGATCATCGCCCTTTTCTTTCAGGAGCTTGTCACATGAGAGTCCCGATCCTAGCCGCCGCAGCGGCGATCACCTTGGGCGCCTGCCAGCCGGCCGCCGACCCTCAACCGGTCGAGGCCCAGACGGCGCCGGGCGCCTCGGCGACGACCCCGATGGAGGCCGCGCCGGTCGCCACGCCCGAGCCGACCCCGCAGCCGCAGGCCGCCGCATCAGCCCCGGCGCCGTCCCCCCGGGCCTCGACGCCCCGACCGACCCGCCCCGCGCCGGCGCCAGCACCCGCCCCGACGCCGCCGCCGGCCGATCCGATGGCCGGCCATGACATGTCGAAGATGGACGGCATGACCATGCCGCCCAACCAGTAGTCCACGTAAGCATCAGGAAGTCTCTCATGAACCGTTCAATCCTCACCAGCCTGGCCGCTCTGGCGGCGCTGGCTCCCGTCTCCCTCGCCCAGGCCCAGAGCCATTCGCACGCGGGCATGTCGGCGCAGGATCACGCCGCCATGCAGGCCCCCGCCAACGGCGTCGTCACCGCGCCCGCGGACAACGCCATGCTAGCGGTCGCGCCGACGACCTTCTCGGCGACGTTCCCGCACGCCATGACCCTGACCTCTCTCAGGCTGACGGGCCCTGACGCCCGGTCCATCGACGTGGCTGTGGTCGACGACGCGGCGCCGGTCACCACGGTCAGCGCGCCCCTCCCCATCCTGGCCCCCGGATCCTATTCCGCCGCCTGGGCCGCGAAGGGCGCCGACGGCCACCAGATGAACGGCCTCGTCCGTTTCATGGTTCACTGAGGGATCGGCCTCCCGCCTCCTGAGGGGCCGAAGCCGGATGTGGAAGGAACGCCGCGCGACCTGCCGCGCGGCGTTTTTCCGTCGTCGATCAGCGGTCGGCTCCCCGGCTGACCCCTCGCGATGGTCTTTCAGCCCTGGGCTCAGTCGGCGCGCCGTGATCGCCGGCCGGCGCGATCCATCCGGCCGGGGGGCGAACTACGCTCCTGAAGGTGGGGCGCCAAGCTCGCCAATGTCCGGGTCACAACGTGGGCGTCGCCGAAACCGCGTCCTACAGCTTGGCCAGCCTCCGGGTCGTACAGAATGGTGAAACAGCCCAGCGCCTTGGCCGGGCGAATGTCCCATTCCAGACTGTCTCCGACGACACAGACCTCGGGCGGATCGACGTTCAAGGCGGCAAACACTCGCCTGAACGCGCCCGGATCGGGCTTGCCAACGCCGACCTCGCCTTCAATCTGGATATGATGGAAACGCGAAGCCAGACCGAAACGCTCGATCTTGGCGCGCTGCAGTGGACCGGCGCCGTTGGTGAGCAGCGCGAGCCGGTATCCAGCGTCCCGCAGTTGGACCAACACGGCGTCCGCCTTGGGTTCGAGCCGCATCTGCCGGTCGCGATGGAGGCTGAAGGCGTCGGCGATGCGCTCTGCGATCTCGGGAGATACCGTTGGACTACTGTCGCGCCGCAAGGCCTCGAAGGCTTTGGCTGCGATGACGCGCCGGGCCTGCTTCGGGTCTGCGCGGCCCACGGCGTGGCTGTCCGGATCGCTCCAGAAGGCCCGCCCCGCCTCCGTCAGGGCGCGCGCTGCAACGTCCGGAGCGAGGTCGCCAAGCTCGGTCTGGTATACCTGACAGACGCTGCGCCACGCCAGATCAGGGCGGCGATAGGCTGAGAGCAGGGTGTCATCCAGATCGATCACGACGGCCCGGATCCGCCGCCCCGCTGTCATTGGACAACACCGGGCCGGTCACCGGCCGGCGCAAGGCACAGGCTGTAGCGAGGCCCTGGCCCCGGCGGGGGCGTCCTGACAACCGACCCGTTGCGTGCCTGTGGGGGCGCCGGCGTCAAGACAAGACCCGCCGCCGCTTCGCTAGAACCACGCCCGAATGCCGACGACCAGCCGGGTGTCTTCCGAGCTTCGCCCGTCAGCTTCCAGGAAGTCCGCCGTATTGCCGAAGCTCTTGGTCCATTCGACGCCGACATAGGGTGCGAATTCCTTGCGGAACTCGTAGCGCAAGCGGGCCCCGATCTGGAGCGTCGACAGGCCGGACCCGATCCGGAGTTCGGGGATGTCCTCCGCCGACAGCACCACCTCGGCCCGGGGCTGCACGATCCAGCGATTGGTGATCCGCTGATCATATTCGGCCTCCGCCCTCGCCGTCAGTTCGCCCTTGTTGGACAGGAAGGCCGCCGCATCGACCTCGAACCAGTAGGGCGCCAGACCCTGAATGCCGACGACCAGATCGGTCCGGTCGCCCTCGGGCCGGTAGGTCTGCCGCAGGCCGGTCTGGAAGTCGAAGAAGGGCCGGAACGCCCGGCTGTAAAGGGCTTGGACCTCGGCTTCCTCGACCTCGCCGTCGAAGTCGCCCTCGACTTCCGACTTCCACCAGAAGCGGTTGATGTCGCCGCCGGTCCAGCCCTGCGCGTCCAGCGCGTAGCCTTCTTCGCCGTCTCCGAAACTCGCTTCGAGCTGGTCGATGATCACCGCGGTGGTCCGCACGTCGCCATTCTCGACGCGAAGCTGTTCGCGGGCCGCCGCCATCTCCGCGGGATCGAACAGGGTATCGGCGGCGTGAGCGGGGCCGCTGGTCGCCCCGGGCGGAAGGGGCATTTCCGGAGGGCGTCCCGGGTTGTCCGCGCTGGTCGGCACGTCGGGCGGCATCGCCATGGCCGACATGTCATGACCCGGGGGCATCTGCCCCATGGTCGACATGTCATGTCCCGCCGGCATGGCCGACGCGGGCGCGGTCTGCCGCATCGTTGACATGTCGTGCCCGGCGTGGGGATCCGGCTGAGCGGCGGCGGCCGGCTGCTGGCCGCTCTGCATGGTCGACATGTCATGTCCCGCCGGCATGGCCGGCGCCGGCGCGGTCTGGCCCATCGTCGACATGTCATGTCCGGCGTGGGGATCCGGCTGACCGGCGGCGGCCGGCCGCTGGCCGCTCTGCATGGTCGACATGTCGTGGCCCGCCGGCGTGGCCGGCGCGGGCGCGGTCTGCCGCATCGTCGACATGTCGTGCCCGGCGTGGGGATCCGGCTGACCGGCGGCGGCCGGCTGTTGGCCGCTCTGCATGGTCGACATGTCATGTCCCGCCGGCATGGCCGGCGCGGGCGCGGTCTGGCTCATCGTCGACATGTCGTGCCCGGCGTGGGGATCCGCCGACGCCGGCGCGCGCTCGGGCACGGCGCCGGTCGGGCAGACCGGCGCCCCGGGCGTTCCGACGCGGGACGGATCCGCCGTCGGCGCGCCGCGCCGGACGCAACCGGCGGGCAGCTGGACGGCGGTCTGGACGGCGTTAGCCGCCGCGCCGTGCCCGGCGTGGCTCTGGGCGAACACCGGGCCGGCCGAGGCCGCGAGGAGCAGAGGGACGAGACCCACGGACCGACGGATCATGACGAGGCTCCTGACATCGGGCGGACGGTGACGACGTTGAACATGCCCGCGTGCATGTGCATCAGCATGTGACAGTGGAAGGCCCAGTCCCCGGGATTGTCGGCGGTCAGGTCAAAGGTGACCTTGCCGCCGGGGAGAACGTTGACCGTATGCTTCAGCGGTTGGTGGCCCGCCGGTCCGCCGGTCACCAGTTCGAAGAAGTGGCCGTGCAGATGGATGGGGTGGGCCATCATGGTGTCGTTGACCAGGGTCACCCTCACCCGCTCGTTCCGCTCAAAGCGGATCGGCTCGACCAGTTCGCTGAACTTCCTCCCGTCGAAGCCCCACATGAACCGCTCCATGTTGCCGGTCAGGTGGATCTCCATGGTCCGCGACGGGGGACGCTGGTCCTTGTTGGGCGTCAGCGAGACCAGGTCGGTGTAGACCAGCACGCGGTGGGGTACGTCGGCCAGTCCCGTCGGGCGCTCGCCCATGCGGTTGGCCGGCGCCATGGCGATGGCGTCCACGCCGACCCCCACCGCCATGTCCGGCGGGGCGTTGGCGGGATCGCGCATGTTCATGCCGGCCATGGAGCCGTGGTCCATCCCGGTCATCGCACCCGTGGACTGGGGCGCCATGGCGCCGTGATCCATCCCGGCCATGGTGCCGCCGGAGGCGCCGGTCATGGCGCTATGATCCATCCCCGCCATGGCGCCGCCCGGCTGGCCCCCCATCGAGCCGTGGTCCATGCCGCCCATGCCGCCCATGTCCCCCATGCCCATGTCCTTCATGGTCAGGTTGGGAACCTCGCGGAGCGGCGGAACCTCGGCGGTCATCCCCAGGCGCGGAGCAAGGGTCGCCCGCCCCATGCCGGAACGGTCAATGGCTTCCGACACGATGGTGTAGGCCCGGTCCTCGGTCGGCCGGACGATAACGTCATAGGTCTCGGCGACGGAGATCTGGAACTCGTCGGTCTCGACCGGACGCACGTTCTCGCCGTCGGCCTGGACCACCGTCATCGGCAGGCCGGGGATGCGGACGTTGAAGATCGACATGGCCGAGGCGTTGATGATGCGCAGTCGCACCCGTTCGCCGGGTCGGAACAGGCCGGTCCAGTTCTCCTGCGGGCCGTGTCCATTGATCAGATAGGTGTAGGTCGTCCCATTCACGTCGAGGATGTCGCGCGGGTCCATCCGCATCTGGCCCCACATGCGCCGTTCTTCCAGGCTCATGCGGTCCTCGCCGGAGAAGAGGCCCGCCAGGGTCGTGCGCTGCCGGTTGAAGTAGCCGGGGCTCTTCTTCAGCTTGTCGAGGATTTCGTGCGGATGCATGAAACTCCAGTCCGACAGGACCAGCACATGCTCGCGGTCGTAGGCGACCGGATCGGCGCCGGCCGGATCGATGACGATCGGCCCGTAGTGGCCGAGCGCCTCCTGCAGGCCGGAGTGGCTGTGATACCAGAAGGTGCCGGACTGCCTGATCGGAAACTCGTAGACGAAGGTCTCGCGCGGCTTGATGCCTGGGAAGCTGATCCCGGGCACCCCGTCCATCTGGAAGGGTAGAAGAAACCCATGCCAGTGGATCGAGGTGTCTTCGTCCAGGGTGTTCGTCACCGCCAGACGGACGTTCTGGCCTTCGCGCAGCCGCAACACCGGCGCCGGCAGCACGCCGTTGATGGTCGTGGCCGTCGCGGTGCGCCCGTTCACGGTGAAGGGCGTCTGACCGATGGTCAGATCGATATTCGGCCCAGTCAGGGTAGGCAGGTCCGACCGCAGCCCCGGCGAGCCCGTCTGCGCCCAGGCGGGCATCAGGCCCTGCAAGGCGGCGAGACCGCCGCCCGCGACGGCGCCGCGCAGCAGCAGTCGACGATCCAGCTTCATAAGATACTCCTTAAAGTCAGAACCGCGCCTCGGCGAGGCGACGATCTATATGGTTTTACGCAGGCGACCCGGTCGCCCCTCGCGACACGCTGCCGCAGAGCCGACCGGGCCGGAAACTCCCGTCGCCTAGCGCTGGATCAGCGCCGCGCCAGAAGAGCCTTCATCTGGGCGATCTCCTGTTCCTGGGAGCGGACGATTTCCTCGCACAGACCGAGCACTTCCGGATCCGTCAGCGAGGCTTGCTGGCACATCAGGATGGCGCCGGAGTGGTGCGGGATCATCGAACGCAGGAACTCCGTGTCTCCCACCGCCGCCTGGGTCCGCATACCCCAGAAGCTGACCGCAAACACCAGGGCGGCAGCCCCGCCGATCAGCAGATTCGTCCGTTTCGACGGATACATCGACCGCATGAACACCAGCATGAGGATCGCCATAGGCGAGACCATCATCAGCGTCATGTAGACGTTGTTGAGGTTGAAATAGAAGTGATTGAGGGACGCGATCATCGTGTACATCACCAGGTACATGATGATGAAATCCAAGACGAGCTCGAAGCCGAAGGAACGGTAGCTCCCCTTCATGGCGTGCATGGTCTTCATGTTTTCCATCGATTGTTCTTCCTCTACTCGCAAATCTGCAACGGGACTTCTCGCCGACGCCGGATCATCCTGCGCTGGCGGGATGAGCCTCCAGCCAGGCGCGCAGCTCCGCGATGTCCGCGGTCTGCATCTCGATCGTCTTCTGCGCCATGCGCCGGATGTCGGCGTCCTGGCTTTCGCGCAGCACCACCTGGGCCATGTCGAGGGCGCCCTGGTGATGCGCGATCATCTTGCGAGCCCAGGTCTGGTCCGTGTCGACCCCGGTCGCGGCCATCATGGCCTCCATCATTTTCGCTTCGGCCGGCGCGAACGGCGGCTCACCGCCTCCGCCCGGCGCTGCCGCACCGGCTGCGGCCCCCACGTTTGTTTCGAGCCAACGCTGGAGCTCGGCGATGTCCCCGGTCTGCATCTCGACGGTCTTCTGCGCCATCCGGCGAATGTCGGCATCCCGCGTGTCGCGCAGCACGATCTGGGACATATCGAGGGCGCCTTGGTGATGGGGGATCATCTTGCGGGCCCATGCCTCTCCGGCGCTGGCTCCCGTCGCCGACCTCATGGCCTCGTGCATCCTCGCCTCGGCGGCGGAGAAGGGCGTCTGCGCCATCGCCATGGGCTCCGGAGTCTGCGCCGACTCGTCGGCCTTGGAGGCCGCCGGCGGCTCGGCGGCCGGGCTGCACGCCGCCACGAGGAGAGCGGAACAGCCGGCGAGCAGAACGGACGAGCGTGTGAAGGTCAGGTTGAACATCGGGTGTCTCCGGCGTGGGGCGGCGCCGGCGAATCGGCCGGCGGCTAGTTGACGAAAGCGCCGCGGGGCGGCGGCGGGACGCGGACTTGAACCGGGATCTCGGCGCCGTTGCGCAACCGGACATGAACGCCAGTTAAATCCGGGTCCTCCGACACGGTTCCGCCTTGATCAAATATACCCGAACGCTGTTGGATCAGGCGAGGGATCGGCTGCCGGAGTGCGTAATGGCGCAAACGCCGGTCGTCGCCTTCTCCTGGCCCCGGTCCCCCATGCCGCCCCCGTTAAAGTCTGACCGCACGAAGCCGCAGCGCATTGCCGATGACGCTCACGGAGGACAGGGCCATCGCCAACGCCGCCAGAGCCGGCGACAGCAGGAGGCCGAAGACCGGGTACAGCAGCCCCGCCGCGACCGGGATGCCCAGGGCGTTGTACCCGAAGGCGAAGACGAGATTCTGGCGAATGTTGCTCATCACCGCCTTCGACAGCTTGCGGGCCCGGACGATGCCCTGGAGGTCGCCCCCCAGCAGGGTGACGCCGGCGCTCTCGATCGCCACGTCGGAACCTGCGCCCATGGCCACACCAACATCGGCGGCGGCCAGGGCCGGGGCATCGTTGACCCCGTCGCCAGCCATGGCGACGATCCGGCCCTCGGCGCGCAGCCGCTCGACGACCGCCGCCTTGTCCTGCGGCAGGACCTCGGCCTGGACGTCGTCTATGCCGAGCCGGCGCGCCACCGCCTCGGCCGTGGTCCGGTTATCCCCGGTCATCATCACCAGGCGCAGGCCCGCGGCCTTCAGATCGCGAATGGCCCCGGCGGTCGTCGCCTTGACCGGGTCGGCGATGCCGAGGACGCCGGCCGCGGCCCCGTCCACGGCCACGAAGATCGCGGTGGCGCCGTCCTGGCGTAGCGCCTCGGCCTCGGCCTCGAGGGCGGCGACATCGACGCCGATCTCGCCGAGGTAGCGGCCGTTGCCGAGCGCCACGCGGCGGCCGTCGACCACCCCGGTGACGCCACGCCCGACCGGGCTGTCGAACTCCGAGGCCTCCGACAGCGCGAGCTTGCGATCCGTCGCGGCGCGGACGACGGCGTCGGCCAGCGGATGTTCGCTGGCCCGCTCCAGACTGGCGGAGAGTCTCAGAAGCTCGGTCTCGTCGAACCCGGCGGCGGGCCGGATGGCCGTCACCGACGGTCGCCCCTCCGTCAGGGTACCGGTCTTGTCGAGCACCAAGGTGTCGACCTTTTCGAAACGCTCCAGCGCCTCGGCGTTCTTGATCAGCACCCCGGCGTGGGCGCCGCGCCCCACCCCGACCATGATCGAGATCGGCGTGGCCAGGCCCAGGGCGCAGGGACAGGCGATGATCAGCACCGACACCGCGGCGACGAGGGCGTAGGACAGGCGCGGCTCCGGACCGATCAGGCCCCAGACGACGGCGGCGAGAACCGCGATGGCGATCACGGCCGGCACGAACCAGCCGGACACCTTGTCGGCCAGCCGCTGGATCGGCGCGCGGCTGCGCTGGGCCTGGGCCACCATCTGGACGATCTGCGCCAGAAGGGTGTCGGCGCCCACCTTGTCGGCCCGCATCACGAACGAGCCGGTCTTGTTGAGCGATCCGGCGACGACCTTGTCGCCGACGTCCTTGGTCACCGGCATGGATTCACCCGTGACGAGGGACTCGTCGATGGTCACCCGACCGTCCAGAATCTCGCCATCGACCGCCACCTTCTCGCCGGGGCGGACGCGCAGCCGGTCTCCGACGGCGACCATGTCGAGCGTGACGTCCTCGTCGCCGCCGTCGTCACGGAGCCGCCGCGCGGTCTTGGGCGCCAAATCAAGCAGCGCCCGGATGGCGCCGGACGTCTGTTCGCGGGCGCGCAGCTCAAGAATCTGGCCCACCAGAACCAGGACGGTGATGATGGCCGCTGCCTCGAAATAGACCGGCGCGCTGCCGTCCATCCGGCGGACCGCCGCCGGGAACAGAGCCGGCGCCAGCACCGCGACCACGCTGTAGATCCAGGCCGCGCCGACGCCGATGGCGATCAGGGTGAACATGTTGAGGCTGCGGTTGCGGAGGGAAGCCCAGCCCCGCTGGAAGAACGGCCAGCCGGCCCACAGCACCACGGGCGTCGCCAGCGCGAACTGGATCCAGTTGGAGGTTTGGCCCGAAATCCGCATCGCCAGTCCGGTCAGATGGCCGCCCATCTCGAGCGCGAAGACGGGCAGGGTCAGGACCGCGGCAACCCAGAGGCGGCGGGTGAAGTCGATCAGTTCGTGATTGACCGGCGCCTCGGCGGTGACGGTCTCCGGCTCCAGCGCCATGCCGCAGATCGGGCAGGAGCCCGGGCCCTCCTGGCGCACCTCCGGATGCATCGGGCAGGTGTAGATGGCGCCCGGGATGACAGGCGCCGGTTGCCGGGCCTCGCCGAGATAGCGGTCCGGATCGGCGATGAATTTGGTCCGGCAGCCCGCCGAACAGAAGAAATAGTCCTTATCGTCGTGGGCCGCCCGATGCGCTGTGGTCGCCGGATCGACGGTCATGCCGCAGACCGGATCGACCGCCTTCGCGCCGCTGTCCGCCGATTTGGCCGAACAGCAGCTGTGGTCGGGCGGATGCGAAGGGGAGGGCATGGACATGGCGGGCTCCTTGAAACAGCTGGACGCCATATATACCCTAAGGGGGTATCGCGCAAGGCGCTGTCCTGGGGTAGGGTCGAACGGTCAGAGCGAGGAATTGGATGCAGACGGAAACAAAACCCAAGGTGTTGAACCGCCTGAACCGGATCGAGGGCCAGGTGCGCGGCATCGCCCGGATGGTCGAGGAGGACCGCTACTGCGTGGAGGTCCTCACCCAGCTCCAGGCCGTACGGGCGGCCCTGCTGCGCGTCGAGAGCGAGGTGCTCAGAGACCACCTTGACCACTGCGTCATGGGGGCGATGACCGGCGACGATCTCTCCGATCGCAAGGCCAAGGCCACAGAACTGATCGACCTTCTCGGACGCGCCTCGCGCTAGCGCAGGACATTTCCCTAGACATCCCGTCGGATTGGTTCGGCGAGCGTCTTAAAATATCCTCTCGGGTAGTCGGGCCGACCGCCGATCTGGCCTGCCCGGGGCGTGTGGACCCCGGACCGGAAACTTGCCCAAGAGATGATCCCACAGGCTGGTGAACAGGCCGAAAAACCCACGGAAAATCACGGGAGCGTAGCAAAGACGTGGAGCCTGCATCTGCGCCTAGGCCAGGACCTTGAGGCGCCGACCGCCCAGGCTCCCGGGCGACGGCTCCGGGCGCCGGGTCCTCAGACGGCTTGAGGAGCGCCCCTTCAAGGCGTGCATCCAGCTTACATACCTTGACGCCGAGCTGTTCTTTGAAGCCCGCCACGATGCGGTCCGGCTGGGCCTCAGGGCTCGACAGGGCCGTCGGAGAGGGCGGAATGACGAGGCGAGGGCCGGCCGATCAGCGCCAGAAGGCCCGATGACGATCGCCTGACGGCTCAGGGCGGACGGTCGTCCAGAACCACGCGGACCGAGCCCGCGCGAGCCACGGTCAGCTGGATTGCGACATGGGTGGGCGACGTGGTCTTCGTGCGCGCCCGCATAGACGGCCCATCCATCGCCCATGGAGAAAACCGCGCTCGATGAGATCCAGGCCATCGTTCACCACGGCCCGCGCTGAACTGTGGGCTGAGCCGGTGGCGCGCGTCATCGCGCCTTCCGATGAAACCTGCAAGCCGACCGCCATGAGCCCGCGAGCGGCGCAGGATCAGATCATGGCCTTTTCTCCAGCGCGGCAGGCCTGACCCCCGGATGCGAGAGGATGAGGGATGGCGGCGACCGATGCGTAGACCAATTAAGCGGTCCGTCCTGTGCCGCCCGCCGTGGGGGCCATCGTTCATGACGTCCGTTTCTCCGACTCACGAAGGCTACCCGGCTGATCTGAGGGCCCTGACCAGCCTGCGGGCCTTCCTGGCCATGGGCGTGGTGCTGTTCCACTACCAGCTTCAGTGGGATCCGGCCCTGGGCTACAGCCCGATCATCGAGCGAAGCCGGCTGGGGGTCGACGCCTTCTTCATGCTGTCGGGCTTCATTCTGGCCCACGTCTACGGCCCCGCTTTCGCCGCAGGAACGTTCAGCTACAGGCGCTTCCTCGTGGCCCGCTTGGCTCGGCTCTATCCCCTCCATCTGGCGATTTTAGGCGGTGTTCTGATCATGGTGCTCGGAGCTTCAATCTCTGGCGTTCCGTTCGATCTCTCGACCTACACGACAGAGGGCTTCTTCAAGACCCTGTTCCTGGTACAGGCGTGGTTTCCAAGCGAAATCGGATACAATTGGAGCGGCCCGTCCTGGTCGCTCTCGGCGGAATGGTTCGCCTATCTGCTGTTCCCGGCCTACGCCCTTCTCTCCATCCGGATGAGACATCGTCCTTGGTTCCTGCTCGGCTTGGGCATCGTCAGCTATGTTGTCATCGACGCGGCCTACGTCTCAACCTTCGGCAAGGTTCTGCCTCGGGCCGAGGACGACATGGGCATCTTGCGCATAGCGCCGGCCTTTCTGATCGGCATGGCGCTCTACGGCTTGGGCCATCGCTGGCGCTGGAGCCGGCCCGTCGCCATCGCCGCCGCCCTGGCTGCTACCCTCGTGTTGCTCGGCGCTATGCAGCTGTCGTTGGACGACCGGATCATCGTCGCCCTCTCAGCCCCCGTTATCCTGACCTGGTCCCTGCTCGCACGCGCGGACTGCGAGGGGCCTCTCGCCGCCCCTGCGCTGGTTTTCGCCGGTGAAGCCTCCTTCGCCCTCTATCTCGTGCACATGCCCGTCCTCGTCGCCTTCAAGGGCGTGGTCGCCGAACTGCGCGGCATCGACAGCGCCTTCCGCATCACGCCAGTCGAACTGGCAGGGTTGTTCGTCGTCACGGCGCTGATCGCGGCGGCCCTGCATCTGCTCGTTGAGAAACCTGGGCGAACCTGGATCCGACGCCGGTTCGAAAGCCGGCGAGCCCGGCCCGCAGCGCCGGCCTGACCCCGGGCCACGAGACGTGGGTACTGCCTCGGCGTCGGTCAATCCCGACCGGTCGGCGCCGCACTGGCGCCGCAGCGACCCGCAGCCCACCAAGAAAACATTTTGAGAATGATAGTGAGTCACTCCCATGCCGCCCCTTACCACGACTGGCGGATCGATCAATGTTCGCATCGTCGCAGCCGTCAACGGAGCTCCCGACCTCCGCCATCACGTATCCACCTGAAGGACGAATCCTAGCCATATCGTGATGCGGCAACCTCGACCGTTGCCATTGGGATCGGGTCGCACTATGGCGGATGAAGGAGCCGTTCAATCTTGTCTCGCCTGTTTCGCACCATTTGCGTCAGCCTGTGCGCCGCCCTCGTGGCGACGTTGAGCCTGCATGGGGTTCAGGAAGGGCGGCACCAGATTGCCCATGCGTCGGATTGGCCGGCAGTCGCGATCGGCCACGGTGATCACGCAGAGATCGCGGACGTCGATCATGGCTCGCTGCACGTCCATATCGCCCCCGACGCGCCGGCCGAGGATCCACTGGATCAAGCCGAAGACGGCGAAGACGAGGGCGAGGCCGGGCGTCCAGCAAGCCATCACCACCATACGAGCGGCGACAGCCACACCGCCATCCCGATCCTCAACCGCGATCTGAGCCCCCTCGTCGCCATGAACGCCGTGCTGATCCAGCCGGCGGGCGATGGCGCACGTCCGGCCCACGACGGCGACGGGCCTGAATACCCTCCCAGACGGACGCGCACGATCATCTGATCCGACGCGGCCAATCGGTCGCGCGTGCACCCCCGTTTCCCGGAGAGAATCCCTTGAAGACCCCATCGTCCGGCATTGCCGGGCCGTGGGCGCGACTGACGGCCGTGTCGGCCCTCGCGCTCATTCTGGCGGCCTCGCTGCCGCCGACCCTTGCTGTCGCACAGGATGCGGCGGCCACGTCCACCGCGCCTGTACTGTCGCTGGACGAGGCGCTGCGTCGAGCCGCCCTGGTCGATCCCTCACTGGCACCGACCCAGGCCCGGCGACAGGCGTCGCGGGCAGCCGTGCGTCAGGCGGACGTTCGTCCCAACCCCACGCTTGGGGTGATGGTCGAGAACTTTCCGACCATCGGCGGAGGCGACCTGTTCCGTCGGACCGAGACCACGCTCACAGTCGAGCAACGGTTCGAGCGGGGCGGTGACAGGTCCGCCCGTGTCTCTCTCGCCGAAGCCGAAGGGCTGCTGGTCGACGCCACCGCGCGCATTCGCCAGTTGGACCGGCTCGAACAGGTGCAGCGCGCCTGGGCGGAAGCTCTGGCGGCTCAGGCCGAGTTGGAGATCGCCCGCGAGCGCCTTGACCTCGCCGAACGGTTCCAGACCGAGGTCGGTCGCCGCGTGGACATGGCGCGCGATCCTCTGTTCGCCGGGGCGCGCGCCGAGGCCGAACTGGCTCAGGCCCAGATCGACTTCGATCAGGCCGGGATTACCGTCCGGGTCGCCAACATTTCGCTGGCCCGGTTCTGGGATGGGTCATCGGACTTCACCCTTGGCGCCGAGACCTTCGCCGACACCCGGTCGGCGCTCGACGTCACGGATGGGGTCGCCCAGGCGGACCTGGACATCTTCGTCGCACAGCGCGACATCGCCGTCGCCCGGGTGGCGGTGGAGACGGCCCGCGCCCGGTCGGACGCCACGGTCAGCGCCGGCGTCCGTCACTTCGGGGACGGCAACGACCTCGGCTTTGTCGTCGGCGCGTCGATTCCCCTTGGTCGCTACGACCAGAACCTCGGGGCCATCGACCGCGCCCGAGCGGAGGGGCTGGCCGCCGAGGGTGATCTCGCCGCCGCCCGCATCGACCGTGAACGTGAGATCGCGCGCCTGCAGGTTCAGGTCATGGCCCGAGCCAGCGAAGCTCGCAGGATCGGGCAGGAAACCCTTCCCCAGGCCGAGCGCGCCGTCGTTCTGGTGCGCGACGGCTTCAACAGGGGCGGCTTCACCTACAACGACGTCATCTCCGCCCAGACCGCCCTGCTGCAGACCCGCGCCCGCCGCGTCGCGGTGCTCAAGCAATTCCATATCGATCGCGCCCGCCTCGACAGACTGACCGGCGCGCACGGCGACCTGATCCTCGCCCTGGAGACTCAACCATGATCCGCCTGACACCTTCGCGGCGCTGGCTCGTTGCGTCTGCGATCGTCCTCGCCTTCGCCGCCGCCGCTTGCGGAGACAAGCCCGCCGAAAAGGCAGGCGAAAACGGCGAGGCTGCCGCCGCCGACTATGAGCGTGGCCCTCACCGAGGCCGGATGCTCCGCGACGGAGACTTCGCCCTTGAGATCACCATCTTCGAGGAAGGACCAGAGCCCCTGTTCCGGCTCTATCCCTATCTGAAGGACAAGCCGCTCGATCCACGTCAGGTCCAGGCGACCATGGCCCTGACCCGTCTCGGGCCGAAGGTCGATCGGTTCACCTTCATCCCGACCGAGGACTATCTCGCCAGCCCCGGTGTCGTCTCCGAGCCGCACTCCTTCGACGTGGCGGTCGCGGCGACCCAGAACGGCAAGCGATCGACCTGGGCCTACCAGTCCTATGAGGGTCGCACCGTCATCTCAGCCGACGCCGCCCGCGCCGGTGGCGTCACCACGCAGCGCGCCGGTTCCGCAGTCCTGGGCGAGTCTCTGCCGTTGAGCGGTCGGGTCGAGATCACGCCTGAGGGCCAGAGCGATGTCTTCGCCCGCTATCCGGGTCGGGTGATGGCGTTGAACGTCGAACTGGGCCAGCGCGTATCGCGAGGCCAGGTTGTGGCGCGGGTCGAGTCCAGCGAGAGCCTCCAGACCTATTCCGTCACCGCGCCGATCTCCGGCGTCATCATGGCCAAGAACGTCAACGCCGGGGCCATCACCGGCGCGGGCGGCGAGCCGATGCTGGTGATCGGCGACCCAACCCGCCTCCATGCCGAGTTCGCCCTCTATCCGCGCGATGCAGAACGTGTCCGCCGGGGCCAGCGGGTCGAGGTCACCAGTCTGGCAGGTGACCACCGTTTCAATGGCGTCATCGAAACCATCCTGCCCGGCTCTGATCCGATGAGCCAGACCCTGATCGCCCATGTCGAACTGGCCTATCAGGGCGGCGTCTGGCGGCCGGGCCTGGGAGTACAGGGCACCGTTCAGGTCGGTGAGGGTGCAGTGCCTCTCGCCGTCCAGACCAAGGCCATCCAGCCGTTCCGCGATTTCCAGGTCGTCTACGCCAAGGTCGGCAACACCTATGAGGTGCGGATGCTCGAACTGGGCCGAAGGACCGACGAGTGGACCGAGGTGCTTGGCGGGCTCGAACCCCGAACCGAATACGTCGTGGACGGCGCCTTCCTCATTCGCGCGGACATCGAAAAGTCCGGCGCGAGCCATGATCACTAGGGGGCGCGAGAACCATGCTTGCACGCATCATCGCCCTGTCGATCCGCTTCCGATGGGCGGTCATGGGGCTCGTCCTCCTGGCCTGCGCCATCGGCGTCTGGAGCTTCCAGCGCCTGCCGATCGACGCCACTCCGGACATCACCAACGTCCAGATTCAGATCAACACCGAAGCCCCCGGCTATTCGCCGCTGGAGGCCGAACAGCGCATCACCTTCCCCGTCGAGACCGCCGTCGCAGGCGTTCCGGGCCTTCAATACACCCGCTCGGTTTCGCGATACGGGTTGAGCCAGGTGACCGTCATCTTCGACGACGGCACCGACATCTATTTCGCACGCCAACTGGTGAATGAGCGCCTCCAAAGCGCCCTCGGTCAGCTTCCCCCCGGCGTCACCCCTGAACTTGGCCCTATCGCCACCGGCCTCGGGGAGATCTTCATGTATACGGTCGAGGCCGAGCCGGGTGCACGACGTCCCGACGGCCAGCCCTATACGACCGAAGACCTGCGCACGCTTCAGGACTGGGTCATCCGGCCCCAGCTTCGCAACACGCGCGGTGTCACCGAGGTCAACACCGTCGGCGGCTACGAGCGTCAGTATCACGTCACACCCGATCCGCAGCGGCTGGCGGCCTACGGGGTGACCATGGCCGAGGTGGTCGAAGCGCTGGACAACAACAACGCCAACGTCGGCGCGGGCTATGTCGAGCGCTTCGGCGAACAGTATCTGATCCGGGTGCCGGGGCAGGCTTCGACGAGTGAAGACCTGGGCAACATCGTGATCGCCACGCGTGGGGGCATTCCGATCCGCATCCTGGACTTCGCCGACATCGGAATGGGCCAGGAACTTCGCACCGGCGCCGCGACCGAGAACGGCAAGGAGACGGTCCTTGCGACGGTTCTCATGCTGGCTGGCGAGAACAGCCGTATCGTCGCCCAGGCCGCCGCCGCCAGCCTGCATGAAGCCGCCAAGGCCCTGCCGCCCGGTGTCGTCGCCACGCCGGTCTACGACCGCACCGAACTGGTGGAACGCGCCATCCACACCGTCGAAAAGAACCTCGTCGAGGGCGCCCTGCTGGTCATCGTCGTGCTGTTCCTGCTGCTCGGCAACATCCGCGCGGCCCTGATCACGGCGGCGGTCATTCCCGTCACCATGCTGATGACCATCACCGGCATGGTGCGGACCGGAACCTCCGGCAATCTGATGAGCCTCGGCGCGCTCGACTTCGGCCTGATCGTGGACGGCGCCGTCATCATCGTCGAGAACTGCCTCAGGCGCTACGGCGAGGCCCAGCATCGCCTGGGTCGTATCCTGACCCGCGAGGAACGGTTCGATCTGGCGGCGACCGCCTCCAGCGAGGTAATCCGGCCCTCGCTATTCGGGGTCATGATCATCACCCTGGTCTATGTCCCCATCTTCGCCCTGACCGGGGTGGAGGGGAAGACCTTCCACCCGATGGCGATCACCGTCGTCATCGCCCTGACGGCAGCGCTCCTGCTGTCCCTGACCTTCGTACCCGCCGCCGTCGCCATGTTCGTCACCGGCAAGGTCGAGGAGAAGGACAGCTTCCTGATGCGCTGGGCCCGGGTGGGTTATCAGCCGGCGCTCGACTTCGCGCTCAGGACCCGCAGCCTGATGATCGGCATTGCGGTCGTGCTGGTGCTGCTCGCCGGGTTCGGGGCGTCGCGGATGGGCTCGGAGTTCGTGCCCAATCTCGACGAAGGCGACATCGCCATGCACGCCCTGCGCATCCCGGGCACCAGCCTGACCCAGGCCGTGCAGATGCAGACTGCGTTGGAAGCCCGCATCGCCCGCTTCCCCGAGGTGGAGCGGGTCGTGGCCAAGATCGGCACCGCCGAGGTCGCCACCGATCCGGTGCCGCCCTCGGTCGCCGACACCTTCATCATGCTGAAGGACAGGAAGGATTGGCCGAACCCTCGCAAGTCTCGCGGCGACCTCGTCGCCGAGATGGAAGAGGCCGTGAATGAGATTCCCGGCAGCAAATACGAGTTCACCCAGCCGATCCAGATGCGGTTCAACGAACTGCTGAGCGGGGTGCGGGCCGACGTCGCCATCAAGGTCTATGGCGACGATCTCGACGAACTGCTGCGCCTCGGCGCCGAGATCGAAGCCATCGTGGCCTCGGTGGACGGGGCCGCCGATCCCCAGACCGAACAGATCACCGGCCTGCCGGTGCTCCAGATCACACCCAACCGACCCGCCATGGCGCGCCTTGGCCTGAGCATCGAAGACGTCCAGTCGGTTATCTCCACCTCGATGGGCGGCACGACCGCCGGGCAAATCTTCGAGGGTGACCGTCGTTTCGACGTCGTTGTCCGCCTGCCCGAGCGTCTGCGCGCCGACACCAACGCCATCGGTCGTCTCCAGGTCCCGCTCCCGGCGGGCGAAGGACAGCCGCGTCAGTTCGTGCCCCTGAATGAGGTCGCCACGATCGAACTCACAAAGGGTCCGAACCAGATCAGCCGAGAGAACGGCAAACGCCGCATCGTGACCACGGCCAATGTCCGCGACCGCGACCTGGGTTCGTTCATCCGCGAGGTTCAGGACCGGGTCGATGCTGAGGTCGCCATACCGGCCGGCTATTGGGT
Organism: Brevundimonas vesicularis; assembly: GCF_014204545.1. Taxonomy (GTDB): domain Bacteria; phylum Pseudomonadota; class Alphaproteobacteria; order Caulobacterales; family Caulobacteraceae; genus Brevundimonas; species Brevundimonas vesicularis_B. The sequence continues at coordinate 187,777 of NZ_JACHLJ010000003.1, read as the reverse complement.
CACCTATGGCGGAACGTTCGAGCAGTTGATCTCGGCCGCCAAACGATTGCAACTCGTGGTTCCCGCGGTGTTGCTGCTGATCTTCGGCCTGCTGTTCGCCTTGTTCCGCTCGGTCAAGGACTCGGCCATCGTTTTCTCCGGCGTGCCTCTGGCCCTGACCGGAGGGGTGGCCGCCCTGATGCTGCGTGGGCTGCCTCTGTCGATCTCGGCGGGGGTCGGATTCATCGCCCTGTCCGGGGTCGCCGTGCTCAACGGTGTCGTCATGGTCACCTTCATCCGCAGCCTGATCGCCGAAGGGAAGCCTCTTGGCGAGGCAATCCGGGAGGGGGCGCTGACCCGTCTTCGCCCGGTGCTGATGACGGCGCTCGTCGCCAGCCTCGGCTTCGTGCCCATGGCCTTGAACGTCGGAGCCGGCGCCGAGGTCCAGCGCCCGCTGGCCACGGTCGTCATCGGCGGGATCATCTCCTCGACCCTGCTGACCCTGCTCGTGCTCCCCGCCCTCTACAGCCTCGTCCACGGCCGCCCGTCTTCGCCGAACGGCGTCAGACGGTCGTGGCGTGAGCGGCTTCCCTTCGCATACTCCCGGAGGACTTCATGAACCCGCGTCTCCAGCGCGCGACCGCCTGGTTGCGAACGCCCATCGGCCTGCTGAGCGCAGGCCTGTTGGTGCTCTTCCTCAACGGCCTGTTCACCGCCACCCTGGCGCACGGGGTGGCGGCAGGGGACAAGGGCTACATCCAGGAGACGTCCGGCATCGTCTTCTGGCCCTTCGTCTATCTGGGGGCCAAGCACATGGTCACCGGTTACGACCATCTGCTGTTCCTGTTCGGGGTGATCTTCTACCTCTACCGCCTCAAGGATATCAGCCTCTACGTCACCATGTTCGCCGTCGGGCATTCGACGACCCTGCTGCTGGGCGTGATGCTGAACGTCAACGTCTCCAGTTATCTGATCGACGCCATCATCGGCCTGTCCGTCGTCTACAAGGCGCTCGACAACATGGGGGCCTACCGACGCTGGTTCGGTGTCCAGCCGGACGCCAGGGCCGCGACCCTGGCGTTCGGTCTGTTCCACGGCCTGGGTCTGGCGACCAAACTGCAGGACTTCCAGCTGTCTTCAGACGGCCTCTTGGTCAACCTGATCGCCTTCAACATCGGCGTGGAGATCGGCCAGCTTCTGGCGCTCGGAGCCATCCTGATCGCCATGGGATTCTGGCGCCGGACCGCCAGCTTCGGGCGCCACGCCTATCTGGCCAACGTCATCCTCATGATCCTCGGTTTCATCCTGACGGGCTATCAGCTCGTCGGCTTCTTCGTCGCCTGACGGGAGACCTTCCATGCAAAATCTCAATCAACCCGATCCCGCCGAACTGCCGTCGACGGCCAAGCTGCTCAAGTCTACCGGCGTCGCCGTCGTCATCGCCTCGGCCCTGCTGGTCACCGTGGTCCTTCCAGCCGAGTACGGCGTCGATCCTACCCGCATCGGCTCGGTCTTCGGGCTGACCGAGATGGGCCGGATCAAGCGCCAACTCGCCGTTGAAGCTGCGGCTGAAGCGGCCTCAACGGCGGCGGTCATTACATCCACGAGGACCGCGCCTGCCTTGCCGGCAGCCGCACCAGTGGGCTCACCAGACACCGCAACTCAGGAGCCGCCCAGGTCTGGCAAGACCGAAGCCGTCCCGCCAGCGGTCACGACCCAGACGGCAGCCGCAGCTACGACAACCAATGGCGCATCGGCGGGTCGCAGCCATCGCACGTCCCTGACCCTTGAGCCTGACGAGGGGGCCGAGATCAAAATGGCCATGGGGGACGGCGCGAAGGCGAACTTCACCTGGTCCACCAGTGGCCCGGCGGTGAACTATGACACCCATGGTGACGGCCAAGGGATCACCTATCACGGCTATAGCAAGGGAACCTCCGCCCGCGAGACGGGGGTGCTAACGGCCGCTTTCGCGGGTCATCACGGCTGGTTCTGGCGTAACCGCAGCGGCGAGCGTGTCACCATCACGCTTCAAACCTCGGGCGACTACGAGAGCGTCGATTTCGTCGACTGAGGCTTACGGTCGGATGTCTCCCGCCTTGGGCTCACTCCTTCGTCGTCGGCCATCGCGGGTGGCGCTCGTCGATGACGAAGGGATGGCTGTGCAACGCCTCTCCGGATTGACCGTCCAGATGCGGATCGTCTTCGGCCGGTGCGTCATGCCGATGCGGCAGGTCCGTCGGGTCGTTCGCAGGCCAGACTACAAATCCTAGGACCGTTCCGAACGCGCACAGGGCGGCCAGCACCAGAAAGGCCGCGCTGGGGTCCGCAGCCGCGCTGACCAGACCGGCGACCGGATAGGCGATCAGCCAGGCGGCGTGGGACAGGGCGAACTGCGCCGCGAACAGGGCCGGACGATCCTGTGCGTTGGAAGACCGACGCAAGGCGCGACCCGCCGGTGTGAGGGTCAGCGAATAGCCGACGCCCATGACGGCCCAGAGGATGAGCAGGGCGACATAGGTGGTCGCCAGCACCGATCCCCCAAGCAGCACCAGGGTCATGATCGCGGCGCCCCACAACATGGCGGTCCGGTCTGCGACCCGGTCCAGCAGGCGAGGCAGGGCGATCGCCGCCGCCATCGACCCCGCCCCGAAAGCCGCTAGCGCCCAGGCGGCGGCTTGGCCGGACATGGCGAAGCGGGACTGCACCAGGACGACCGTGTTGACGAACACCATGGCCCCGCCGGCGGCCGCGGCGATGCTGATGGCGATCAGACCGCGCAGACGTGGCGTCAAAGCGAACAGGCGAACCCCGCCCGTGAGCCGCTGGATGAAGGGTTTCTGAGCCGTCTGCGTCAGTACCGGCAGTGCAGCCGTGACGACGAAAAGGGCCGAGATAACGAAGCCGAGGGACGTCCCGGCGAACAGATTGTTGTAGCTCATGAAGGCGAGGAGCACGGCCGCCAGCACGGGACTGGCCACGCTCTCGAGATCGGCCGCGAGGCGCGAGAGCGACAGGGCCTTGGTGTATTCCGCCTCGTCAGGCAGCAGGTCGGGGATCATCGCCTGGAACGCCGGGGTGAAGGCCGCCGAGGCGACGTACAGCACCGTCATCAGGGCATAGACCTCCCAGGCCTCGCCAACGAACGGCAAGGCGCCGGCGACACAGGCCCGGACGACATCCAGCGAGACCAGCAGGGCCTTGCGGGGAAGCCTGGCCGCCAGGGCGTTCGCGAAGGGCGCGACGCCGATATAGGCGATCATCTTGATGGCCAGGGCCATCCCCAAGACTTCGCCGGCATTGGCCCCGGCCAGATCATGCGCCAGCAGACCCAGCGCCACCGTCGCCATGCCCGTGCCGAGCAGGGCCGCGACCTGAGCCGTAAACAGGTGCCGATAACCGGCATGTCGGAGCGGGGAAAACATCGAAGATCATCCTGCGGGTCGAGCCAGGGGGCTAGCCTTATCCCCTCCGGGGGGATAGCATCTTGCTATGGCCCACGTCGTCCATAAATCCCATCCCGAGATCGTCAATCGGCTCAAACGCGCCGAGGGACATCTGCGGAAAACCATCGCCATGATCGAGGGCGGCCGCACCTGCCTTGACCTCGCCCAGCAGCTTCACGCAATCGAGAAGGCCGTGGCGGCGGCCAAGAAGGCCCTGATCCACGATCACATCGACCATTGCCTCGCCCATGCGGCGGAGGGCGATCCGGCTGAGGCGCGGCAGGCCATGGCCGAGTTCAAAGACATCACCAAATACCTGTGAGACGCCGATGACTCCGTTTGCGGACCTGCTCGCGCAGGGCTCGGCCCATGCCTGGCTGTTCATTCCCTCGGCCCTCCTTCTCGGGGCGCTTCACGGTCTTGAGCCGGGGCATTCCAAGACCATGATGGCGGCCTTCATCGTCGCCGTGCGCGGGACGGTCTGGCAGGCGGTATTGCTCGGGCTTTCGGCGACCTTGTCGCACACGGCCATCGTCTGGGCGATCGCCCTGACCGGTCTTTACTTCGGTCAGTTCTTCGACATCGAAGCCTCGGAGGGCTGGTTCCAACTGGCCTCGGCCGTGATCATCCTCGGTGTCGCCGCATGGATGCTGTTGGCCACATGGCGCGAGCAGAACGCCGTCCATAACGAGCATGATCATGACCACACCCACGACGAGACGCGCTGGATCGACACGGGCCATGGCGTCGTCAGCCTGAGTATCTTCGAGGACGGTATTCCGCCGCGCTTCCGGTTTGCCCCCGATCACGGTCCTGTCCCGAGGGCCGGCGACATCAAGGTCGCCACCACGCGCGCGGACGGCTCCGTCCAGACATTCCACTTCGAGACACGCGACGGCTATCTCGAATCGGCTGACGTCATTCCCGAACCCCACGCCTTCACGGCGCGGCTGGTTCTGGGCCACGGCAATCACACCCATGACTTCGACGTCGAGTTCGCCGAACACGATCACGAGCATGGTCATGACCACGGCGGCCTGGATGTCTCAAACCCCGGCCACCAGGACGCCCATGAACGCGCCCACGCCAACGACATCAAGAAACGGTTCGCCAACCGCAAGGTGACCACCTGGCAGATCATGCTCTTCGGCCTGACAGGCGGCCTGATCCCGTGCCCGGCCTCGATCACCGTCCTGCTGCTCTGCCTGCAGCTGAAGCAGGTGGCCTTGGGTGCGACCCTCGTCCTGTGCTTTTCGATCGGATTGGCGGCGACCATGGTCACCGTCGGTGTCGCAGCGGCGATCGGGATGCGGCATGCGGAGAAGCGCTGGTCGGGAGGTTTCGCGGCTTTTGCACGAAAGGCGCCCTATTTTTCAGGGGTTCTGATCGCTGTCGTCGGCCTGGTCTTGACCTGGCAGGCCGTCGTCTCCCTGGCCCGGTAGACAGGTGGGATGGCCAAGACACCCTGTATCGATGTCTGCACTTTCGACGCCCGCTCCGGTTTTTGCGCAGGCTGTGGACGCACGCGGTTGGAAGTCGCGGGGTGGCGCAAACTCACTCCGCATCAGAGGAAAACCATCGAACGCGACTTGCGACGTCGCCTGACGGGACGCTCGTAGGGCGCCTCGCATCCACATACTTGCCGCAGCGATCCGCCTATGACCTTGGGCCCCCGCGAGCCGACGACTTCCTCCTAGCTGATGGCTCGCAGGGAACTCGGAAGGGAAGTGGCCAAGGGGTCCGACATGCGCGCGGATGGACGAGGGGACTGCCACTCCAAGTTGGATTTCGGCAGGGCTTGCGGGGTCCAGCAGGCTCGCGTCCTAATCTCCCCCTTCGCGTCCACCGGCGGCACGCAGCAGGTCGCCGACCCTTCGACCATTAAGGCGGCATGAGGCAATCACCCGATCATAGACGATGACGCGACCGTTACGACCGCGAACCGCCACGCACGTCAGGACACGTCCGCGAACCAAGCCCGACAATCGGTCCCGGTCAGCGCGTCCGGTCGGACTGTGGAGCTCGGGGGCGTTAAAATCCGACAGCCGGACCTCAATCCAGGTCGAGGGGTCACTGTTGGGGCCCGCACACAGGCTGTCACCGTCACCGATGTAGCGCACCAGACCGGAGAAGGACGCGCCCGCGCGGTCAGGCAAACGGCCCTCGCACGGATCCGCGTGGGCGACGGCGGGAGCGAGGAGAAGACCAGTGAGGATCAGGAGCCATTTCATGGGCGCAGCCTGAAGCCATCGCCCCTCTTAGCCAACGGGCATTGGAGAAAAAGGAAGGGCGGGGGGTGGTCGCCCCGATCCGGGGCCAGCAGCCCCTGGAGCCCCGCGATGCGACCCTTGTCCTCATCAACATTCAGGCCTTCCGGCCTGCGTTCGGGAGACCTGTTCGCGGCGTCGCCGGGCCTTGAGCAGGAGATGGACGACGCCACCCTTCTTTCCCTGCTGATGACACGCACCATGCCGGAGCGTGACATCGCGCAGGCTGCAGCGACCTTGCTGGCGGTGTTCGGCACGGTCGCCGCCGTCGTCGCGGCGGATCCGCACGAGCTGGCGCGGGCCGCCACGCTCGACGCGACCACGATCACGGATCTCAAGATGTTGCGCCGGCTGAGTATCAGGTTGGCCCGATCGGAGGCCTGCCGCCGCCCCGTCCTGTCATCATGGTCCGCCCTGGTCGCCTATGTTCGCTCGGCCCTGGCCCACGAACCGAGAGAGCAGTTCCGCGCCCTGTATCTCGACAAGAAGAACATCCTGCTTCGGGACGAATTCCGGGCCGAAGGCACGGTCGATCACGCCCCGGTCTACCCCCGTGAAGTCGTCCGGCGGGCGCTGGAACTCTCGGCTTCGGCGCTCATCCTTGTCCACAATCATCCGTCCGGCGACCCGGCCCCGTCACGGGCCGATATCGAGATGACCCGCAGGATCGTGGACGCCGCCGGCGTTTTCGGCCTGCAAGTGCACGACCATCTCGTCATCGGCCGTCAGGGTACGGCGAGCTTCAAACAGCTCGGCCTGATCTGAGGCGGCCATGACCCTTCACGCGATTGTCGCCGCCCTGGGCGGCGACCTCTATGCCGGAGGTTCGCGCGCCAGCATCCCCGCACCCGGCCACAGCACGGCGGACCGTTCGGTTTCGTTGATGCTGGCCGATGATCGGGTCATCATCCACGGATTCGGCGGCGCCGATTGGCGCACCGCACGGGATGATCTTCGCCTTCGCGGCTTTATCGATGACGCCGGTCGGCTCACCGGCGGCGGGCGCGGACGGTCCTCATCGCCGAGACCGGACCGGCGCCTTCGCGTCGAGACCGCATCGCGTCTGTGGACCGCGACGACGGAGCGACCGCCCCACGGTCCGGCCAGTCTCTATCTGCGACGGCGCGCAGTCATGACCGGAGCCGCCGCTTACAATCTTCGCCTGCACCCCTCCGCGCCACTGTCGGTCTATCAGAGTGGTAGGCGCGTGCGTCCCGCTCTGATCGCCCGGGTCAGCGACGCCGAGGATCGTCTGACGGCGGTCGAGCTGACCTATCTCGAGACCAATGGTCTGCCCGCCGGCGGTCTGCGCCTGGCCCGAAAGACTGTGGGTCAGGTCCCGCCCGGCGCGGCCGTTCGCCTCTCGCCTGCGGCCGAAGAGATGTTGGTGGGCGAAGGGGTGGTCACGACCCTGTCGGCCATCGACCGCTTCGGTCTTCCCGGCTGGGCTCTTATGGCCGCCAATAACCTCGTCGCCTGGAGCCCGCCCGCCTGGGTGCGCCGGGTCCTGATCGCCGCTGACCGTGGCGAGGCCGGTGAGGCGGCGGCTGCCCGGCTCCGCCGCCGCCTGGTGAATGACGGTCTCAAGGTTGAGGTGTCATGGCCCGAGCCGCCGTTCGGCGACTGGAACGAGGTCGCGGTCGCGGCGGCGTCGCAAAGGGGGAGCGAGGGCTCTGAGGGGCGCCGGAGTGACGGGGATGGCCCCCGTCGCCCGGCAGGAGAGACCTCATGACCGACCTCGTTCCCGTCATCACCTCAACAACCTCTGTTCCTGAAACCCCAACCCCGGCCGTCATCTTCACGCCCGTGGAACGCATCGTCCGCCTCGGGGATCTCGGCATCGCGCGAGAGAACCTGCGCTATGGCGAACCGCCCGACGACGATATTCCGACCCTGGCCGCCACCCTGAAGGCGGCCGGTCAGTTGCAGCCCGTGACCGTCAGGCCCGGTCGCGGCAAAAAGGAGCAGCCGTTCATGGCCCTAGACGGTCGTCGTCGTCGTCTGGCGCTGGCGAGCCTGCTGGAGGCCGGCGACATCGACGAGGACTATCCTGTCCGGACCTATGTCGAGACCGATCCGGCGCGCCAGGCGGCGGCGGTGCTTTTGACCAACACCGCCGTGCCGGTCCATGTGGCCGATGTCATCGCCGCCATTGGCCGGATGCTGAAGTCGAAACTGACGATCACCGCCATGGCGCGGGCGCTCGGTTATGACGAGATCGAGATCAAACGGCTGGCCGCCTTGTCCGGGGTCGCGCCGGCCGCTCTGGTGGCGCTGAAAGCGGGCCGGATCACGCTTCGCCAGACCCGGCTGCTGGCGCGCCTGCCGGACCTTCAGGAGCAGAAAGACATCGCCCAGATGACGCTGGACGGCCAGGGCTTCCAGGAATGGCGGGTGAAGGAGCGGCTCGACGACAGCCGGGTCACCACGCGCGATCGCCGCTGCGCCCTGGTCGATCCTCAGGCCTATGCTGACGCCGGGGGGCGGACGGAGAGCGATCTGTTCGGTGAACTGCCGCCGGTCCTGCTCGACCCCGACATCCTGACCGAGGTCTGGACCCGTCGCGCACGTGGGATCGCGGCCGTGTTCGAGGCCGAAGGGATCTCGGTTCACGTGACCGCCGGCCCGGAGCCAGAGCTTCCCGACGATCTGGAGGCGCTCGGCTATGTGTATGGCGGTTCACTCCCCGCCGAAGAGATGGCGCGCTACCGGGCGCAGAGGGAGGTGTTCAACGACCGGACCGAGAAGGCCCGCATCGCCCTGGCAGACGTCGAGCACCCCGACGTGGCTGATCTGGCGATCGTCGACATGATCCACGCCAAGATTGCATCAGACCAGACTGGATGCGGGGGCCGGGTCGTGACCACGATGGTCCTGTGGCCGGCCGCGGAGGCAGGCGTCGAAGTCCGCTGCTACACGCCGGAGGAACCCGAGATCGACGAAGAGGATCAGGACGCCGCGCCGGAGGCCGCGCGTCGGACCGCGGCGCCACCGGCCTATGTTCCGCCGGAAGTCGAGGCTCCGGAGCCGGAGACAGAAGGCGTCAACCATGCCCTTCACGCCGTGCGGACCGATGTGGCGACGCGGGGTCTGATCCGCGCGCTGGCCGACGATCCCGGGGCGGCGCTTACAGCCTTGATCGCGCGGCTGTTCACCGTCCTCGTTCGACGCGCGCACGTCGCGCGGTCGGACTCGGCCTTGGCCATCACCGCCAGCGGGTTCAATCCCGCGAACAGCCGGGTCATCGAGGCTCTGGATGGTGACGTTCGTCGACGGCTCGAGGATCGTCGCACGGCCTGGGAAGCGTCCGGCGAGACCGTCATCGCCTGGGTCCACGGCCTTGCCCACGGCGAGAAGATGGGATTGCTGGCGGAGTTGACCGCCATCAGCCTCGACGTCCGGGAGGAGAAGACCTTCTCCATCCGCCGCAGCGCCCGGGCCGAGGCGGCGGAGCTGGCCGCTCTCTGCCAAGCGGACATCACTCTCCACTGGACGCCCGACGCCCCCTTCCTGCAGCCCCACTCCAAGGGCCTGCTGACCGGCATGCTCGACACCATGGGCGCCGAGGACGAGCGGGCGAAGACGCTCCGCAAGACCGAGCTGGTCGACTGGGTGGCCGAACAGGCCGCGCAACGGACCTGGGCTCCGGCCGCCCTGTCATGGGCCGCCCCGATCGACGCCGATCAGGATGCCCCGGACATCGAGGACCAAGCCGCCGGCGATGGCGTCGATGAGGACGACGAAGGGGCCGGCGCCTTCGTCGTCACTCCGGCGGGCAAGGCGGCCTTGGACGTCGCCGCCGCCTGATTATCCGCACACGGAAACACCGCCCCGGCGACCTGCCGGGACGGTGTTTCTCTGTCGTCGTGCGCGTCGACGCGACTGTCGGGGAGACGAAGGGAGGGCGGGGCGAAGCGAGCCTGGAGGACCGAGAGGGAGGAGCCCTCCGCTCCAGGCGATCGGAGCCTTCCATGTCAACGATCCGCAACCTGTCGCTGTTCGCCGACCTCGCCGTCGGGAATCTCCCCGCCAACATCCTGGCCGCTGCCCGTGCATTGGCCATCCATCTTGCCCGCTCCCGCCCGCTGGATCGACGTCTCGTGGCCGAGGTGATGACCACCGCGTTCGGAGCGTCCGACGCCGAGGGCGGCTGGACCTGGCGCGACGCCTATGACGCTATCGAGGGCGCGACGGTGCTTCAGATCCGCCGCCTCGCGCCGCAGATCGCCCGGCTCGAGGACGCCCCGGCCGAGATCGCCGCTCTGCTCGCCGCGGTCTCAGCGCTTGGCCTGACCCACAGCCGGCGCAGTGAGGAACAGGTCGCGCTGGACCAGTTCTCCACCCCGCCCCAACTCGCCGCCCTCGCGGTGCTGGCGTCGCAGGTTCGGCCGGGCGACCTCGTGCTGGAGCCCTCGGCCGGGACCGGATTGCTGGCCGTAGTGGCCGAAGCGTGCGGGGCGAGCCTGACGTTAAACGAGCTTGCGCCCACGCGCGCCGCGCTCCTCGACGGACTGTTCGCCAAGGCGACGCGCCGGCGGCACGATGGCCGCCATCTACCCGACCTCCTCGGGGACGCCGGGGCGTTCGACGTCGTGGTCTGCAACCCGCCGTTCTCGGATCTTCAGGCCCATCTTATCGCGTCGGTCAAGGTTCTGGCGGACGGCGGCCGGATGGCGGCGATCGTGCCCCTCACCGCCCTTGCCGACACCGATCTGAGGCGGGTGCTCGAAGGCCACGGCGTCATGGTGGCCGCCGTGGCGTTTCCCGCGCGCGCTTTCGCCAAACACGGCACCTCGGTCGAGACCGGCCTGCTGGTTATGGATCGCGGCGGGACAGCCGTCTGGGACGGCCTTCTTCACCAACCCGAGGATCTGGAGGCGACCGCCCGGATTCTCGCGAGCCTTCCGAATCGCGGCACCGCCCGCCCGCGCGTGCGGTTGACGTTGGACGCCGCCGCCTTCCTCGCGCCGCGCGACCGCGGGCTGGCCCTTCCCGCAGGCCGACTGGCCTTCCTGGCCGGAGCAACACCCCTGGCCTATGAGGCGCGGCCCTGGGCTGGAGAGGGCCGGGACGTCGGCCTCTATCAGGCGCATGCCCTGGCGCGGATCGTCCTGCCCGATCCCCGGCCTCACCCTTCACCCCTGGTCGAATCCGGGCCCATGGCCTCAGTCGCGCCGCCCGCGCCGACCTACCGGCCGGTGTTGCCGCCGGCGGTGCTCATCCAGGGCCGGATCTCCGACGCCCAAACGGAGACGGTGATCTACGCCGGCGAGGCCCATGCGGCCTTCCTGCCCGGCCGGTTCCGCCTCGGCGAAGCACCGCATGAGGTGGCGCTCGTGCGCGATGATCAAAGCGAAGCGTTCGCCTTCCGTCGGGGTTTCTTCCTCGGCGACGGCACCGGCTGCGGCAAGGGGCGGCAGATCGCCGCCATCGTCGCAGACAACATGAGCCAGGGGCGCGTGCGCGCAGTCTGGCTCTCCCGCAATGACGCCCTGCTGGAGGACGCCCGGCGCGACTGGGGCGCCATCGGCGGCGGGGCCCACGACATCGTGCCGCTGTCGAGCTGGAAGCAGGGAGACGGGGTCCGGCTGGACCGGGGTATTCTGTTCACCACCTACGCGACCCTGCGTCAGCCGGCGCGGGGCGTCCGTCCCTCCCGCCTCGACCAGATCGTCGCCTGGCTGGGCGAGGACTTCGACGGCGTCATCGCCTTCGATGAAGCCCACGCCATGGCCAACGCGGCCGGTGGCGGCAAGGGCGCGCGTGGGACCAAGAAGGCCTCGCTGCAGGGCATGGCGGGGCTGGCGCTGCAGAACCGTCTGCCGAACGCCAGGATACTTTATGTCTCGGCCACGGGCGCCACCACGGCCGAGAACCTCGCCTATGCCGCACGTCTTGGCCTGTGGGGCGGGCCCGAAGCGCCGTTCATGTCCCGCGCCGACTTCCTGGACGCCATGGACCGGGGCGGGGTCGCGGCCATGGAGCTGGTCGCACGCGAGCTCAAGGCGCTCGGGCTTTATGTGGCGCGATCGCTGTCGTTCGAGGGCGTCGAGTACGAACCCCTGGTCCATCCGCTGATGCCAGACGACGTCGGCGTATGGGACCAGTGGGCCGACGCCTTCCAGCTGATCCACGCCAATCTGGCAGAGGCGCTGAAGGCGACCGGTCTCAGCGACGACGCTGGCAAGCCGAAGAGCGCGATGGCGGCTTCCGCGGTCCACTCCGCTTTCGAGGGCGCTAAACTGCGCTTCTTCGGTCACCTTCTGGCTGGCCTGAAGGCGCCGAGCCTGATCGCGTCAATCCGCGACGACCTCGCCTCGGAGCGCTCGGCCGTGGTCCAGATTGTCTCCACAAACGAGGCGGTGATGGAGCGGCGGCTGTCCTCGATCCCGCCCGAGGAATGGAACAACCTATCCATCGACCTGACGCCGCGAGAATACGTCCTCGACTATTTGCGCGAGGCCTTTCCCGTGCATCTGATGGAGGCGGTCGAGGACGATGACGGCAATGTCACCATGGTCCCGGTCATAGACGACGGTCGTCCCGCCCTCAGTCAGGAGGCGTTGGCCCGACGCGAGGCCCTGATCGAGAAGATGGCCTTGCTGCCCGCTGTGCCGGGCGTGCTCGACGCCCTGCTGGAAGCTTTCGGGACCGACGCGGTCGCCGAGATCACGGGCCGGTCGCGCCGGGTGGTGGTGAGGGACGGTCGTCGCGTCGTGGAGCGGCGGGGCGCCTCCGCGGCCCGCGCCGAGACCGACGCTTTCATGTCGGGCCGCAAGCGGGTGCTGATCTTCTCCGACGCCGGCGGAACCGGCCGCAGCTACCATGCCGACCTGTCGGCTCCGAACCAGCAGCGGCGGGTCCACTATCTGGTCGAACCGGGCTGGCGGGCCGACGCCGCCATCCAGGGCCTTGGCCGCTCCCACCGGACGCATCAGGCATCCGCGCCCCTGTTCCGGCCCGTCACCACCGACATCCAGGGCGAGAAGCGGTTCACCTCGACGATCGCGCGCCGGCTGGACTCTCTGGGCGCGCTCACGCGCGGCGAACGGCGCACCGCCGGAGCCGGCCTGTTCCGCGCCGAGGACAATCTGGAGAGCCCTTGGGCGCGCCGGGCATTGCTGGTCTTCTACGGCGCACTGGCCTTCGGGGAGCTGGACTCGATGACGCTTGAGACCTTCGTGGCCAAGACGAGCTTGAAGCTGCTCGACGACGACGGCGGCCTCAAACCCTCCGACGACCTGCCGCCGATCCATACCTTCCTGAACCGGCTTCTGGCGCTGCGCATCGCCGACCAGAACGCCTTGTTCGCGGACTTCGACCGCATCCTGTCCGGCATCCTCGATCGAGCCGCCGCCTCCGGTGAACTGGACCGCGGGCTGGAGGACATCGAGGCCGAGGAACTGGAGGTCACGGATCAGGAAGTGATCCGGACCGATGTCTCGACCGGCGCCGAGACGGCTCTGGTGACCTTCTCGCTCAAGGTAAGGCGCGAGATCCTCGTCGCCGACGCCGCCCTGACTTGGGCGAAGGATGTCGCCCACCAGCTGGTCGTCAACGAGAAGTCGGGCCGCGCCGCGATTGCGGAACTCGGCTTGACCACCTCGACGGACGAGAACCGCCTGATCACCGCCGTGCGGCTGGTTCGGCCCGACGATCGCCAGACGATGGCCGAGAAGACGTTCGAGGAGTCGGCGTGGAAGCCAGCGGAGGTTTCGACCTGGCGGCGGGTCTGGGACCAAGAGGTCGCCGGGACCGACCCTTGGCGGACGCGCGAACTGACGCTTGCCACGGGATTGCTGTTGCCGATTTGGGGCCGGTTGCCGGCGCGGGGTTGCTCGGTTCGCCGGGTCCGGGCGCCGGACGGACGCCGCTGGCTGGGGCGGGTTCTGGACCAGGTTCAGGCTCGAACTCTGAAGACGAGCCTGGGTCTGACCGACGTCGCCGAGGTTTGGGCGGACGGCGCGAGAACCGCCGCCACGATCCTCGACCGCAACGTCCAGCTATCGCTGGAGGGCGGGCTGTGGCTGAAGCGGTCCCGCGTTATGGACCGCTGGCGCATCGAGGTGGTGGGAGGCCGGACGGATCGCGACGCCCTGGTCGTCTCGGGCTGTTTCGTGGAGATCATCGCCTACACGCCTCGGGTCTTCGTCCCGGTTGAGCGGCCGACCGTGTTGGAGGCGGTGCTGCGCCGCCATCCGGTTCAGACCGTCCTCGACGGGCAGGCCGCCTGAGCGGGTCAGACCGGCGTCGCCTTCGGCGGGGACCGGGACGGGTTCAGAAGGGGGACGCCGCGACCCGTCACATCCTTGATATTGGCGGTGACGAGCGTCAGACCGTGGACCAGCGCGGTCGCGGCCAGGGCGGTATCCTCCTCGTCGCCGTCGCGCTCGGCCAGCATCCGGCCCCAGACGGCGGCCACGGCTTCGTCGATGGGCAGGATGCGGCCCGCATAGGCGGCGATGACCGCGTCCACGCCCTGTGTGATCGCCGCGGCGGCAGGATGGTCAGCGGCTGTCGCCCGCTCCGCTCCGTATCGCAACTCGCGGACAGTCATGGCGCTGATGCAGAGCTCGTGGTCATCGACCGACCGGAGCCAGGCCAGGATGTTGGCGGACGGTTTGGGCTTGCTGCTCTGGCTGACGACGTTGGTGTCAAGCAGATAGATCATCCCCTCGGCCGCATGAATGGCTCGAGCCCGCCAAGGTCGGCTCCCTGCATCGCGCGCTTCGCCGACGTCGCCGGGTAAGGGCGACCGGATTTGGGATGGGCGCGCGCATAAGCGGTCGCCGCCTTGATCTTGGCGAGCGACAGCGACGGGTAGTCCTCGAGGATCTCCTCATCGGTGGCTCCGCCTGCCGAGAGCGCCGCTAGGCGGTGGACCTCGATGTCGGTGCCTCTTACGACGGGAGCGCCGTGTTTGATCTCGATGGCGCGATCCACAGCCTCCAGCGCCTTCAGGCGTTGCGCGACATTTGTCCGATGCCGCTTCAACTGCACGATGAGCGGCCCGACAGAAACACTGGCGGACCGCGGAGACTCCTTGATCACGGCGACATACAGGTCGTCGAGCGCGGAAGGCGTCAGGGTGTGGCGATAGGTGGCCACCATGTCGAGATAGACGAGATCGGTCAGGCCGACGCATCGCACAGCGCGCTTGGCCGGACCTGAGGCCTCTGGCTTGAGTGGTCGGCGGTTGACGTCGCGTTTGATCGCGTCGAGCGGTTGATCAAGGACGAACGCCGCTTCGGGCAGAGTCCACTGGGGATCGGGCATCGAACAAGCCTCCTAATATGATCCAATATAGGATCACATTGTGGGTTCGGCAATGTCGGTGAGGCCCAGGATCGCGTGCGCGACCGAACACCGTCCAAAGGAGCGGAGGAAGGGAGTTTCCGGGTGAAGCGGGATTGGGGAGATCGGCTCCCCGACGGCTTCGGATATCCAGGAGACTGACATGCAAAACGTGATGTTCACCGGCCGATTGGCGGCCGACCCCCAGATCACCGACGACTTCGGCAAGGCGGTGTTTCGCCTGCTTGAAAGCCGCGGCGTCGACAACGCCGGCAAGGATCGGCTGGTCGGCGTCAACTGCGTGAGCTGGTCCAAAGGCCTCAACGAGAAGGTCATAGCCCGGGGCCTCGCGCAGGGGTGTGAGGCCGTGGTCATCGGCGCTTTCATCGACACCGCCTACGCGGCCAAGAACGGGACCGAGCGGACGGCCAAGGAACTGGTCATCAACCGGCTCACCGTCCTCGACTGGGCCGAGGAACGCGACATCCAGGACAGCAGCGCCGACCGCGCCGCCGCCTGATCCCTCATCAACATTCAATTCTCAGGAGACTGACCATGCAAACCGTGATCATCGAAGGCTATCTGACGGCCAACCCCTCCGTCCTCTCGGCTCAAGGCTCGGGCAAGAAGCGGGCAAGCTTCCGCGTGCTCGAGACTACCCGTTTCCGCAAGGCCGACGGCACGCCCGGCGAACGCACGACCGGCTTCAACTGCATCTGCTTCAACGAGGCGACGGCCGAGAAATACATCGGCCCGTTCGCCCGCAAAGGCAGCCGCGTCGTGATCCAGGGTCATGTCGAGAACGACACCTGGACCGGCAAGGACGGTGTCGAACACTACGACATGCGCGTGATCGTCGGGGATATCCGACTGAAGAACCGGCGCGAAGCTTCCGATGGCGCCGCCGAGGACGAGGGCGACTCCGGTCGCCAGGTCCAGGAGCCGGCCAGTGGCTACGACCTAAACGACGACATCCCGTTCTAGACAGCGGGCGAATGAGAGCGGCCCGGCGCGCGAGCGTCGGGCCGTTTCCTTTGGGGAGGGAGGGAAAGGCAGGGCGGCGCAGGGCGAGCCGATCGGGCTCGTCAGCATCGGAGCTTCCCATGACCGCCTCTGCCTGGACCGATGACCGCATCGGTCGTCTGAAGACACTCTGGCTCGAGGGCCAGACCGCCGAGCAGATCGCCCGCGATCTCGCCAATGGCATCACGCGCAGCGCCGTGCTCGGCAAGGTCCATCGCATAGGTCTGTCGGCGGGCCGTTCCGGCCGCCCGCCCAAAGGCTCTGACGCCCGTCCGAAGCCGGTCGGCCTCTCGCCGGCCAGGTCCCTGGCGACCCGGCCGATCGACGCTCGTCCCGTAGTCGCGGCTGAACATGGCCTGGCAACAGTCCTCTCGGTGCGGCGCTGCCAGTGCCGTTGGCCTTTCGGTGAGCCCGGAGCCGCTGACTTCAGTCTGTGCGGTCAACCGGTGACCCGGGGGGCCTTCTGTGCCTTGCATGCCGCCGTCGCCTATCGGCCGGCGGCGGACACTCCCCGCACCCTCGACCGGCTGGCGCTTCTCGACTGAGATCCGTCACGCCCTTGCTGCAATCTGAGACGATCTGAACGGCGGCCTCGACGAGGTCGCCGTTTGTATTTGGCCCGGGCAGCCAAGATCGGGCCGCCCGCTTGTCGGCCTCTGGCCGATCGAGGTCCCGACGCGGCCCCGGCCGCTGAGTTGAAAGTCGCCCGTCAGATTCTGCGCTGGGACCCGCGACGACTACGCGCGCCTTGCTTCTGGCTGGAATTCCCGAAAAAAAGGCGGCGCATGTCCTCGACATGGACGCCCGCAAGCGTGACATCAGCGGCCCCGTTCAGGGGGCGATGGAGGCCTTTCTTGGCAGGCTGGCGTCCCGTCGGCTGGACCGGTTCCGCCGCAGAATAAGGCCCGTAGACAGGCCGTCCTCTCTTCAGTGAACCGTCTCCCAGCCTCGCATCGGCGTGACGTCGTGGGAGCCCTCGGTTTGCACGAGAAGCTCCACGTCGCGGCCTGAGAGATGGATTTGCCGCGTCAGCTTTAATCCGGCGTCCTCCGCATCGACACGGAAGTCATATTCACCGATCTGCCGATCGTCTTTCATGACGCGCCATCCGCCTTGGGTTCGCAGCACGGCGACGGTGATCTTCTCCATACCAGGCTCCGACGTTTGAAGGACGGGTTGATTTAGCACCGCTGGTTTCTCTCATGCCAGTGAGTGAGCATCGGACTATTGCCTGCGGCGCCCTCAGACGTTCGCAACCGCGTAGCGCCGCCGGCTCGCCGACGCCGACGGACGGGAAGAGCGTTGTCTTGTCTTCCGTATCGGCGCAACGGCGCCGAGTGGTGTCGTCGTCGCGAAGGGCGACGACGACTTACCCCCACACAACGCCCTCCGATTTTGTCACAGCACCCCGGAAGTCAACGGCTTCGCCTTATTCCCTCCACGGAGGGCAAGCGGCCCTCCGCTCCGGTGACTGCCGGGGACCCCGCTGTGGCCAAAACCGGGGTCGTTGCGCATGGGGCGCTCGACATTCTCTAGGAATGTTCCAATGACCCGTTTCAACACTTCATCCTCCGCCTTGGCCGACCTGTCCGCTTCCCTGAACGAGGGAGGTTCGCTTCCGACCGAAGACGCCCTGGTTCAACTCGGGCGCGCGCTCATGACCGAGCTGATCGACGTCATTTCTGACACCGCGCTGGAGGATTTCCAGACCATCCTGGGAGAGGCCCTGATCGGCGCCTTCCATTCGGCGGCCGGGCGGATCGAACGCGATGCGGACCGGGCGCGCGATACGATGCGATCGCTCGACCGGGACTTCGACGGATCGGAAGCGGCTGACGTCGAACTCCAGGAAGCCACGGCGAAGGCCCGAGCAGGCGATGCGGCGACGCAGGCCTGCGAACTGATCCGGGACGCGGCGTCTGAGACCTGGACGGTCGCGACCGGGGAGGTCTGGACGGCCTGGCGGGGATCGCGGCGCGGCACCCATCTGACGGCGGCCCAGCTTGAGGCGAAACAGGCGATCCGGGCGATCAAGCAGCGGAAGTCCGGGGAGGCGGATCCGGGCGGTCCGGTGATCGCCTTCCGGGGCGCGCCGACGGCCGACAGCGCGGAGGATGCCGGTCGGATCTTCGACGCTCTGAACTGGGCGAAACAGGAATGGCCGGACATGGCTCTGGCGACGACCGGGGCGAAGGGCTCCGAGAAACTCGCGATCAAATGGGCCCAGCAGAAGGGGGTGAAGCTGATCCTCGCCCGCGCGGATTTCGACACCCACGGCAAGGCGGCTCCCTTCAGGGCGAACGACGAGCTCATCGCGCTCGAGCCGGAGGTCTGCCTGACCTTGGTCCATTCGCTGGCGGGGATGAGGGAGGACCACCGGCCGTTCGGACCTGCGCTCAACCTCGGGCAGAAGGCGATGGAGTCCGGGTTGCGGCATGTGCCCATCAAGGCCCGGGCCGCCTGAGAGACTGGACCTGAAAACAACGACCCGCTCGGCTTCGGCCGGGCGGGTTTTTGTTTGTCATCCGGCGGCTCGATCCGATCGACGGCCTGTGCAGCGTGTGTATCTCGCTTCCGGTCACCAACTATGATGACTGTTGATAGGGTATGTCGGCGTGTGATTTCGATGGATGACAATCTGCAAAAAGGGTCGGAGGGCAAGATAAAAGGGTGTTTTTGACTGCGCCGGTTTCTTCTATTCTGCCCGACAGTTAGCGGCAGCTCGGAGCATCATTGACGACTTGTCTTGAGTTGTCATCCTTCGAGCCTTCGCTCCATGCTCTGGAGGACTGCGAATGCTGATCCGGGACGCGATCGAGGGGCGGGTCTCAGCCCGTTCCGAGCGGACCGTCGACGCGGTGCACGTCGGCCTTCCCCTTTCCCTCAAGACCGAGCGGATGGATGTCAAAAGCGGCATGCTCAAGCGTCTGGCGAGTTCGAGGGCCTTTACGCTGGGAAACCGGTCAGGGGTGCTCAAGGCGGCTCAGAACCGGTCAGGTCGCGCCTTTCGTCTGGACGTTCGCCAGAAGGTCATCGTCAAGGCGCTGGTCTCGCGGCACATGGGCAAGGGCGCCGATCGGGGAGCCGCGCTCGCCAAGCATGTGGCCTACCTCGGGCGAGCGGGCGCCGGGGCGGAAGGCTCGCGGCCGGAGTTTTTCGACCCTGGTCTCGATGGCGTTCAACCCGGTTTTGAAACGGAAGGGTGGAGCCAGGACCGGCATCATTTCCGGTTCATCATCTCGCCGGAACATGGCGATCGGCTCGACATGAAATCCTATGTCCGCGAGGTCATGGGCCGGGTCTCGGCGGACCTCGGAGAGCCGAACCTGAAATGGGTGGCGACCTGCCATTTCGACACCGATCAACCTCACGCCCATGTGCTGGTCCGGGGTCGGCGCGAGGACGGGCGAGACCTCGTCATTCCGCGCGACTACATCGGCTATGGGTTTCGCGCGCGGGCGCAGGAAGTGGCGCAGGAGCGGCTTGGCGATCTCTCGCGGGTGGAGGCTGAGCGGCGCATCTGGAAGGAGACGGAGGCCGACCGCTTTACCGGTTTCGACCGGCGGCTGATCGCCGAGGCGGACAAGAACGGGATGGTCGATGACGGGGTCGGATCAACCGACGCCTGGGCGGCTCTGACGCGCGGGCGGCTGAGACATCTGGAACGGCTAGGGCTCGCGGGGCGGTCCGGGCGGCGGTATCGGCTCGACGGCGAGATGGAGACGAAACTGCGCACGCTCCAAGTGCGGCGGGACATCATCCGCACCCTCAATCAGCGTCGGCTGGAGGGCGCGAGGGATGTACGGGTTCTCGGCAGGGAGCCGGTGCGAGGTGTGGTCGTGAAAACGGGGTTTCATGATGAGGCAGGGGCTTCGCCGTGGGCGGTAGTGCGCGACGGATCGGGTGTGGAACACTACGCCAGGCTTCGGATGGGGTACGCCGGCGTCAAGATCGATCAGACGGTAGTGCTCGTTCCCTCGACTAACGGTCTGGCGCAACTGGTCACCGGCAGGGGCGCGAACCTCAGTCGGTGACTCGCCCCGGTTACCGGCGGAGCGCGCCATCCGGAGACAGGCAGACCGCTGCCGTGGGATAGGATTTGCCGAGGGTATGGAAGTCGTGGTCGCACGGACGAAGCACCCTCAAAATACGTTCCGGAGCCAATGGCTCGATCACGTGCAGGTCCCGTCCATTCTCTGTAACGCCACAGCCCTGGCGAGCAAGCCACCCACCTTCAATCGCCTCCACGACGAGGCCTCGCCGCCAGTCGGGGAGAAGATCGAATGGCAGCGCAATCTCGAGGACCGCGGGCTCGCCGATAAGCGCCAGCCGTTGGCCGAGGGGCGTTCCTGCGCGTGGGCGCGCCAACGCCTCGCCACCCCAGGATGCGAGGAGGCTGCACACATAGTCCTCCTCGGGGTGCCGAGGCGTGGAGGTCATGAAGACAGCCCCGTCCTTGACACCGAAGGAGTCCGTGTTCAGCTCTCAACATGCCGTCAGGCTCGCGACATCGTCGCTCGTCAGGTCGCCGGCATCCTGCCGCGTGCGTAGGCGCATATTGCGACGATGCTGACTCGTGGGCCACAGGCCTTCGCGCATCAGTAATTCCACCTCATCGGCGCAGAGACGCCCGTAGTGCCAGGCTCGGATGGTTACTCCCGCCATGGTGCGAGCGATCACGTCGAGCCCGAGCCGACGTGGCTCGTCCGTGGGGTCCGGCTCATAGCGATTCTGGGTGACGTTTAGCGTGTGGGCCACGAAAGCGCCGTCTACAGCACGGAGTGCTTCGATCACCGGTTCCGGAAAGGATGCGACATCCCAGACATCCATTACTCTCTCAGACGACATTCCCCCTCCTGTCGAGGAGGGGGAACAAAGTCCAGTTCGTTAACGTGAGCGACTGACCAGCCAGGATTCAGAGGGCGTGTGCCCTTCGCCAACCGCCTCGCGGTGATAGCTCGCAAGGCTCTCGATCGCCCGATGCATGGCGTAAGACGCGTCATCGTCAATGTCACGACTCGGGTAGTAAGGGCCTGCTTGGACCGGCGTGTGGATCGCATGTGAGCGGTCGAACCGGAACCACCCGCCCGGCAGAGGGCGCAGCTGAATGTCAACGATCTCGTGGATGCCTGGCAGTTGGAACTGGATGTGATCCTTCCTGAAGACGATGGGATGCAGTTGATCGAAGACGTCTTCGACGTACCGGTCTTCGCGGGGAAGCTCGGGGAAGTTGAACGTGATTTCAGAAGCTCCATGCAGTTCGCTGACCCGATCCGAAAACGCTTCCTGATCAAACGGCCGATACTGACCGTCGTCATCGTTCATCCAGGCTTGAAGGGCTGCGGCCGTTCCAAAGCCGAAGCCCCTCGCAATGGCCTCGGTAAGATGGCTCGAACGCACGTCCTGCTGGCCAGCGAGCGACCGCTTCAAAGATTTGAGATTAGAATGACTCAGATAGAAAACGCGCATTGTCGGTACCTCAGCAAATGGTCGAAGTTCGCCGATTACGCATCGACCTCTGTTGAGGATCGACAGGAGGTGCTTGATCTATCTGCCCGCTTTGACCCGGCGACAGGTCCGGCGAGACGGCCGTGAAACTCTTATAGCACAGCCTCGTGCGCATTGTCATTCATTGAAAGTCGATCGCGGGTGTGGCTGCTTCAGATCGGCGTAAGCCCAGGTTCTAGACCCGCCGTGATCTGACGAAACGTGCAGTTGCCGGGATGCGGGCAGAGATCCGTTGGGTCCTTGCAGGGCCAGCCCTAACTTGGGCCTATGCCTCCTGAGCAAATGCTCAGCCCTCAGCGTCGACTGTCTATGCCAGCAGGCATGCTCATGACCGCATTGCGCAAGGCGGTACCCCGACGAAGGTATCGGCCTAGACCCAGTTGGCGTAGCGCGTTTCCGCCTCAGGAATCTTGGCGAGGGAGGGCTTCGCCTTCGAGAGGAGGATGCGTGCGGCCAAGGTCTCCAGCCGGGTGGCAGCCTTGTCCTTCCATCCGTTCTTTATGGCCCAAGAGCGAATATCGGCAGGCGCGGCCTTGTGCCCCTTATTGCGCAGGATGCGGAAGGTTTGCTCGGCTAAGGCGTCGTCGGATGCGTGTAAGACTTCGGGTCCGAGATTGACTGATCGGCTCAGTGTCTTGAGGGCTTTCTCGACCTTGGGGTCTGCGATGAGGATGACTGGCGCGACCGCAGCCTGACCGTGCACCTGTGGCGTCCATCGCTTCGTCCAGCGGGAAACGGAGTCTGCCCAGCTCGGCACGACCACCACGCCCTCAACATTGGCTAGACCATCCACTTTATCGAGAGCCTGGTCGTCCGCGTAGTAGGCGATAACGACGACTTTCTCAGCGCCCGTCCGGAGCTGGGCGACAGCTTCCGCCAATAGAGTCACACCGCGGGGGAGGGTTACGCTCTGGCCCTCGGCGAGCGCCTTGGTGAACATTGCACCGAGGTGGCCCGCGATAGTCATGGACTTCATCTGGGCGCGGCTCGGGACCGCAAGGATAATCCGATGGGCATCCGTCTCTCCGGGGTCGCACAGATCGAGCCCATAGCTGAGCGCCTCGATCCAGGTGTTTGGATCATGAGGGTCGAGCGGGACGAGAATCCGGGGAATCTGGGGCAATCGCGATCCTGCTGTTCGGTGGGGGTCGGCTACCTTAGCCGATTGATCAGTCGGTTCGACCGGCCTGATCACGCAGGTCGGCTAACCGTTTCTGGCACGCCGCATCGATCAGGCCTCGCAGAATCCCGATCCGTTCAACGAGATATGCCAGCTCTTCGTCGGTGATCTTGAAATGCTTCGAATATCGACCCTTCACATAGGCGGCGCGAAGGAGCTCGAAACTGCGCCGCTGGAGCTTGGTCTCGTGAGGCCAAGCCTGCGCCAGACCAGGCACGAGGGGCTCCGTCAGCCGGCGCAGATTGGTCAGTTTGTGGGACTTCGGTGAATAGCCGGTGAGGACGAGCAACAGTCCGGCGTAGAGGGTTTCGACAGCCTGGTGCAGGAGGAAAGCCGCTTTTCGTGTGTAGCTCCGAGAGCGTGAAACATCTGCTAGGTCGATGAACTCGTCGGCGCTCTCGGTGGCTTCTTCGTAGGTGTCTTCTGCCTCCTGCAATGCCGTTTCCGGCGAGAGCACCATAGACTCGACAAAGTCCACCCCGGGCGTGTTCAGCAGGGTCACGCCGTCGCGGACGATGTCGATGAAAAATGATCGACCGTGCTCCAGCTTGTAGTTCACGTCATCAAGACTGTGGACGATAACGCTGACCGGGGTGCGCAACATTTGGCCGGAGGTGATGTCAGCCAGAAGCCGTTTTTCTGAGTCCTCCCAGAATTCGAAATCCGTCAGGTCCTCATGGTCGACGACGACGAGTAGGTCGAAATCCGAAAAATACCGCCCGACCGGGTCGTGAACCCAGTCGCCGCGCGCGTAGCTGCCGAACAGGATGATCTTGAGGATGCGTCCGTCGCGCAGGCGCTGCGCCTTGCGCGTGGAGGTCGCGACGGCAAACTCTTCCCGCAGGATGGCCACGGCGTGGTCCAGCTCCCGGCGTTTCGCAGGCGTCAATGACTTCAGAGGTTTCTTCATCGGTCCGAGTCTCTCTGATTGGCGGGCAGTCGGCAAGGAAAAGCACGGCTTGCGTGTTGTCTTGGGCGTTTTCGCGGGATGGGGAATCTGCCAGAATGAAGCTCAGCGGGTAGACGTGAATAGAGGTCGGTCTTCGGTCCGGGGAACGCGTGCTTCGGCAGGCGTTAGGATGCGGCCGCCCTTCAATCAGCGCGCCTCTTTGTCGGAGGATTCCAATGCCCGCGCCCCATTCCCTGCTTGCGGGAGTTGCGACGACGTTGCGAGCAGACCCGGGCGCCCGTCGGTGAACCTCAACAGGAAATTGCGCCGACGGCGCCATGCCCTCGGAGCCTGCGATGGAGTATCCGCGCCCGTGACCCCGGTGGATGAAGCTCTGGAAGAGCTCATCCTCGTCAGCGGGTTCTCGAACGATGTCTCCATGGTCTTGACTGGATCGGCGACGGACCGCGCTTGCGAACTGGCGTCTATGGTGCACGCCAAGGCCTGCGCCCATGGTCGGTCGATCGGCTTCGTGTGTCGATCCAACATGTTCGATCATTCTGCGGTGCTGGGCCTCGCGCGCATGATCGTCGAATGCCTGTCGATGTATGCCTACCTGGTCGAACGGGTGAACGAGGAGGACTGGGCCTTCCGCTATGCCGTGCTGCGACTTCACGACACGGTCTCCAGAATCAAGCTGCTTCGCGCCTGGCCCGCATCCGCGGGCACCGCTGACCTGAAGGCGGGTCGCGAAGACCTGATTATGGAAATTCGGTCACATCCGGCTTTCGCGGGCTTCGATGGTGAACAACAGAAGCGCCTCGTGTCAGGCGAAACGATCTTCATCGGCGGTATGCGCAAGTCTGCAGCCCTTGCGGGCTGGAATCCTGATGTTTTCACTGCGCTCTACGGGTACTTCTCAGCCCACCTCCACGCGGCCCCGATGAGCTTCTTCCGCATGGACGATCATCGGGTGGACTATTTCTTTCCCAATGACGCGCAAAAGCAGATCGCCTCCGTCGGTATCGCGACCGCCGCCGCTGCACTGAGACGTCTGTCGCTCCTTCATCTGGGCGATCTCGATTACAGCGGTCACCCTACGCTGTCGGCTGTCATCCCAGCCATGAGGGACGCAGATGCGGCGTCCGAAGTCTTTGGCTAATCCGGATGTCTCCGCGCCAGTTCCCAATGGCCCGCTGCCGCGATAGGGTGCCGAGCGGGCGCCGGTCTATAGGCGCATGTCCATTGTCCGCAGGGACCGGCGAAAGCCTGTAGCGGTCGGACACTCTCTGAAATTTCCGGGCCTTGTGTCGCAAGGTTCCAACGCCCGCCCCTTTCCACCTTTCCGGGTCTTGCGGACCTAAATCAAATCAGCCACGATTCCGATGTCGGCCTTGGCCGATAGGGGCGTGGAATCCCCTGCGACATTCTAGCTGATCATGACGACGACGGTTTCGAGCTGTCCGCCGTCCTGTCTGGACGCGTCGATAACGTCGTCCGACGACCCCTCACGGGCGCAGGTATTTCCATGTGCGACTCTCAGCGCCCCTTCATCTGGATGGAGGCGGTTGCGTGTCGGAAGCCAAGACCGTGGGAGACGAGAACAGCGGCCGGTCCCGCCGGCACGCCCGACTGGAAGCCTTCTATCGCCGCTACTCACCTTGGCTTGTCGCGCGACTTCGTCGCCGGTTCGGCGCGGACACTGAGGATCTGGTCCAGGAAATCTGGCTACGAGTGGCAGCGATCGAGGCGGATCTGGACATCCGTCACCCCCGGGCATTCCTGTTGAAGGTCGCCTTTAACATCGGTCTCAGCGGGGATCGTCAGCATCGGCGGCGGCGGCAGATACTCGACAGCGCCGCTCCGTTGGGAACAATGGCCCTGGAGCCCACCCAGAACGCGGCGGTGCAGATTCAGGAAATCGTGCTCGCCTTGCCACAACCTCTCCGGGATGTCTTTGTGTTATCTAGATTTGGCGGTTTGACGAACAACCAGATCGCCGAGCAACTGGACATCAGTCCGAAGACCGTCGAATGGCGCATGACCAAGGCCTTGGCTCAATGCGCCGCAGAGCTTCGGCGCTAGGGAATGGGGCGTATCATGGGCAACCCGAAAGCACGGGTTGAAACTCCGGACCAGGAAGCGGCCGAGTGGCACGAACGCCTCGGCGCGCGCAGCGTCACGACAGAGACGATCCGGGAGTTTTTCGACTGGCGGAAATCTCCGGCCAACGCGGACGCGTATCGTCGGGTCGAGCTGATCTGGACGGAAAGCCGGAAGCTCGCCGGTCGGCCGGAGATTACCGAGGCGCTCAACGACGCCATGTCGCGTCGACTCCGCAAGACGTCAGAGGATCGATCGACCAGAAGACTGCTGGGCTTGGCCGCCCTCGGCGCAGCTGCGGCACTCGTGATCGGCGGATGGACGTGGTGGCAGGGGCGATCCACCTTCACGACCGGCGTGGGCGAGCAATGGGTCGTACAGTTGGCGGACGGGTCGTCGGTTCGCCTCGACACAGATTCCCGGATGAGGGTCAGGTTCAGCGACGGCCAGCGTCTCGTCGATCTTGAACGCGGACAGGCGATGTTTTCCGTGGCCCATGACGGTCAGCGACCATTTGTCGTCGCGGCGGGCGACGCGCGCGTGACGGCCATAGGGACGGTGTTCGACGTCCAGCGGCAAGGCTCCGGCGTCAGCGTCACTCTGGTCAGCGGCGCGGTGGATGTGACCCGTTTGTCCGGGCCGGAAAGGCCGTTACGACTTGCGGCGGGCCAGGAGGCGCGAGTGACCCCGGCCGGCACAGCCAGTCGCTCGGTTGATTTGCCCACGGCCACCAGTTGGACCGAGGGACGGATCGTGTTCCGAGACACGCCGATGAACGAAGCGGTTGCCGAGGTGAACCGGTACCTCACTGCAAAGGTTGTTCTGGAGGCGAAGGATCTTGCGACAGTGCCGGTCAACGGCGTGTTCAAGACGGGGGATCGTGACGCCTTTGTCGCAGCGGCGTCGGGCGTTTTCGGTCTGGAGCCGTCGGCCGGGCCGGACGGCTCGATCCGATTGTCGGAACGCGGAAAATAAATCCGTCGAGGCTCCGGGGTCGCCCGGGGCCTCGATCACCTCCTCTTCGACGTCGCGTGGCGTCGAGGGGAGCCCTGAATATGAGTCGCTTGAGTCTATTGTCCTGCAGCGCGATCGTCGCCTGCGCCGTATCCATCAGCGCGACGGCCTGCGCTCAGGATGCGCGTGAGTTCAACATTCCGGCGGGTCCGCTGCGCGACGCGCTGAATTTGTTCGCGACCCAGTCCGATAGGCAAATCTTCTTCTCCGGTGATTTGGTCGTGGGCCTTCGGACGGAGGGACTGAGCGGGCGATTTACGGCGCAGGACGCGCTCGCAAGGCTTCTGTCCGGGACTGGTCTGAGCCCGTCCGAGGTCCGCCCCGGCGTCATCTTCCTGAGGCGCGCCGACACGGCCGGCCCGCGCGCGGAGGTCACCACCCAGGTCGAGGACATCATCGTCACCGGCTCCTTGCTCAAGTCGTCCGGGCCGATGTCTTCGCCGGTGGTGATGCTTGACCGCGACGCCTTGGACGCTCGCGGGTTCGCAACAGTGGCGGAGGCGGTGACGGCTCTACCTCAAAACTACGCAGGTTCGGCGACGCCCGGCGTGCAACTCGCGAACTCCGACACTCAAGGCTCGAACAGGGTGGCCGCCACGGGGGTGAACCTGCGCGGTCTGGGGCCGGCATCCACGCTCGTGCTAGTGAACGGCAGGCGGATGGCAGGAACCGGCTTCCGGGGCGACTTCTCCGACATCTCCGCCATGCCCTCCGCGGCGGTCGAGCGCGTCGATGTCCTGCTCGACGGCGCCTCGGCCCTCTATGGCGCGGACGCAGTCGCCGGCGTCGTGAACGTCATCATGCGCCGGTCGTTCGACGGATTAGAGACCCGCCTGCGGGCGTCCGCAGCCGAAGGCGGGGCGGAAGATCTCGTCGGCTCCGTCGTCGGCGGTCGCTCCTGGTCTTCCGGATCGGCTTACCTTGCTTATGAGGTTCAGACGATCAATGCGCTGAACTCGCAGGACCGGCCCTATACCGCCGACGGCGATCTGCGGCCCTTTGGGGGAACGGATCGCCGCCTCACCTTCTCGGCTCCGGGTAACCTGGTCGTCTTCAACCCCGCCACCGCCTCCTATATCTCCCAGTTCGCCATCCGACCGAATGCGTCAGGCTCAGCGCAAAGCGCGGCGGACTTCGTCGCCGGCTCCGCGAACCTGCAAGCGCCCTCATTGGGCGCCGATCTTCTGCCTGGGGTCGAACGTCAGGCGGCCTATGGCGCGGTGCGCCAACAGATCGGCGACCGGCTCGAGCTGACGGCCGATGCGCGGTACAACAAGCGGAACATCGAATACGCCGGGCCCGCAAGCATCGGCCTTATGACGGTCACGGCCTCCAACCCGTTCTTCATCTCTCCGACGGGCGCGGCGTCCCAGATGGTCGGATACTCGTTCGTCCGGGACCTGGGGAATCCGCGTCAGTCTCTGGGGTCGGAAAGCTTCGGTGTCACGGCCGGGGCGAGCTACGATCTCGGCGCGCGATGGTCACTTGAGGGGTACGTCTCGTTCGCCGGCGAGAAAGGGTCCGTTCGGGTTCCGGAACGGGTCAACACTCGGTTCCTGAACGAGGCGCTCGGCGTCACTCCGGACGATGCAGCCACCGCCTACAGCGCCGCCCGCGATGGGTATTTCAATCCCTACGGCACAGGCACGGCGAATTCCGCGACCGTGCTGGACTTCATTTCGAGCGGGTTTTCGGAAACAAGCGACCGCAGCCGGGCGTCGTCCGCCAATCTTCTGGTGCAGGGGCCGATCTTCGCCTTGCCGGGCGGCGACGTTCAGCTCGCCGTCGGCGCCCAGGCGCGGCGCGAGACGTTCCAGGCCAGCAGCACGACCTTCTCCTCCACGCCGGCGCCGGTCTCCACCTCCACGCCGGAGAGGGCGCGCAATATCGAGGCCGTCTTCGCCGAGGCCCGCATCCCGATCGTCGGCGCCGACAATGCGAGGCCTGGTGTACGCAGCCTCGAACTGTCGCTGGCGGGACGGTTCGAGGACTACAGCGACTTCGGGACGACCACCAATCCCAAGGTCGGGATCACCTGGTCTCCCGTCGACGGTCTGGCCCTGCGCAGTTCCTGGGGGACGTCCTTTCGCGCGGCCTCCCTGCCGCAGATCCACGACAATCCAGCGATCTCGGCCACCTTCTTCGCGCGCGCCGACGGAAGCCGAGCCTTGGCCCTGCAGCTGGGCGGCGGCAATCCGGACCTCAAACCCGAGACGGCCGAGACCTTCACGATCGGGGCGGACTTTCGCCGTCGCAACCGACTGACGCTCAGCGCCAACTATTTCGACACCCGCTTCACCGACCGGATCGCCCGGCCCGTAGCGGAGAACCTGTCCGGGGTGCTGACCGATCCGAACCTCGTGAATTTCGTCACCCTCGTCCGTCCGACCGACAACGCGGCGGACCTCGCCCTCGTCCAGAGCTATCTGAGCCGGCCAGCGTTCACAGCCGGCGGCCTGTATCCCGCCACCAACTACGCGGCCATCGTCGACGCGCGTTGGGTGAACACCGGGGCGGTCCGCGTCAGGGGGTTCGACCTCTCAGGGCGGGTTCCGACCGTGCTGGGCCTGGCGAATCTCTCGATTGACGGCTCGGCCTCCTACATTCTCGAATACGAGACCCGGAGCACCCCCACCGCCCCGGTCCGGGAGGTGTCGGGATTGATCGGCTTTCCCGTCAAGTTCCGCTCGAGGCTCGGCGCGACCTGGACCGACGGCGCGTTCGCCGCCAGCCTCCACTGGAACCATGTCGACGCCTATGAGGACCGGGCCGGCGTTCGCATCGACGCCTGGGACACCGCCGACGCCCAGGCGAGCTGGAACCCAGAGACGGGAGCTCTGGCGGGCCTGAGGATCAGCCTGACGGTCCAGAACCTTCTCGATGAGGACCCGCCGTTCTACGACGCCGCGAGCGGGTTCGGCTTCGATCCGGGTCAGGGCAGTCTTCTGGGAAGGGTCGTGGCACTTCAGCTCGTCAAGCGCTGGTAGGCCGGTCCCATGGTCCGGACCCTGTCCGCCCTGGCCGGGGCGTTGCTCGCGCTCATCTGCTTCGTCACGCCCGTGTTCCCGCAGGATCGGGGCGTCACGGTCGAGGATGTCGTCGGACTGGAGGCCTTTGGCCGCGCGGCGATCTCGCCCGACGGGCGCTGGGCCATCTATGAGAAACGGGGTCCCTACGACAGCGCGACGCGGTTCGATCTGGGCCAGCGTGCGTCCTGGACGGTCACCGACCTTTGGCTCGTGGATCTGCGGCGCCCGAACGCCGCGTCCGAGCGGCTTCTCCCAGGCGGACGACCCGGTCTTCTACGCGGGTCCTGGTCGCCGTCGGGCGCTCGCGTCCTGATCTACCGCTTCACCGGCGCCCGGCTTGAGGTCGGCATCGTCACGATGGCCGATCGGTCCGTACTATGGACGGGGCTGACGCCGGAGATGCCGCAGATGGGGGCGGTCGCCGAATGGCGCGGCGATAACGAGGTCGTCGTCATGGCCCGTCGCGACGGCGACCTGCCTTGGCTCCTGCGCTACTACAACGCCAGTCAGACCCGGACCGCGCAGGCCTGGGCGCGAACGGCGTCGGGTCAGGCCCCGTCACGTACGGTCGTCGACACGGCGAACCGCCTGCCCATGGCCGAGGGCGCCGGCAGCCTGCAGACCCTAGTTCTGGTCGACGCCACGACGGGCAAGGGGCGACCTTTGTTTGAAGGCGTCATCGTGGATTTCGCCCTCTCCCCCGACGGCGGCCGGGTCGCCGTGATCGAGGGGGTCGCTCCTCGGCCGCTGCCCACTGATGAGATGTCCCAGTCGGAGGTTCCCTGGGTCCAGCGACTTGTGCTCATCGACCCGCAACGGGTCGTGCGGATTACTCCGGACGCAGACTTCGAAGTAGCCCCGCACCTGTTGCGGTGGTCGCCGCAGGGCGACTCCGTGCTGGTCTGGGGCCGGGCGAGCGGAAAGTCATGGGGCACCGGCGATCTCCGAACAGTCAACCGGAACGGCGCGGTGACTACCGTGGATCGCCACGGGCTGGATCCGACCCCCGGCCGGGCGATCGACCTCGTGACGGGCGTCCGCGCCGACTGGCTGGGGTCCATCCCCATCCTGTTCGCCAGTCAGCCGGGGAGCGGTCGTCGGGACTGGTATGCGCTTCCGCGACACGGCGACGCCCGGTCGCTGACATCGACGATGGCGGCCCCACCGGATCAGATCTCAACCCTCGGCGGCGACGCCTTGCGAGTCATCGCCGATGGCGCCGCCTGGCGCGTCACCCGGTCTGGCGCCCGGAGAGAGACGCCGGCCAACGGGGGGCTGAAGGCCGTCACGCCTTATGACGTCGAGGCCCCTTTCAGGCTGCGGGTCAACGCTGCGCCGCGCCAGACTTGGATGACGGCCCTGACGACAACCGGCGGCGTCGAAATCCTCACCGACGCCAGGATCCAGACGCTCGGGGTCGGAGGCGGCGAACCCCTCGATCTGCTGGCGAGCTCGCACTCCGCCGCGCTCGTGCTAGAGCGCACCGGAGTGTCGGAAGCGCTCTTGCTTCTCACGCCGGGTGAGGCGCGCACGCTCGACCGCGTTAACGTCGGTCTCAGGGAAGTCGCCCTGCCCACGCCGACACCGATCGACCATCTCGATGCGTCCGGCCGCCCGACGCGAAGCTGGCTGTTCCGGCCGCCTTTGGGATCCGGCCAGAAGATCAGGGGGATCATCGTGTCCCTCTATCCCGGGTCGGCCAGTCGCGGCGCCTGGTCCGGTCCCCTCGGTCTGATCTATGGCGTCAGACCGGCCATACTCGTCGGAGACGGCTATGCCGTCCTCAGCGCCTCGATCCCAGGAAGCGAGTACGGCGATGATCCAGCGGACTACTTCACCCGCAGCGTCGATCTGGCGTTCGAGGCCGCAGTCGCGGCCCATCCGGAACTCCCAGCCGACCGGGCCGCGATTTTCGGGCACAGTTTCGGAGGGTATGCGGCGCTCGCGGTCGCCACGCGATCGAGCCGATACCGATCCTACATCGCCTGGGCGGCGACCACGGACATGTTCGGGGCTTGGGGAGAGTTCACCCCGGCCAACCGGGCCGCACCCGAAGAAGGATTCATGATGCTCAATCAGCAGGGGTGGGTCGAAACCGGCCAGGGTGGGCTCGGCGAGTCGCCGTTCGAGGCCAGCCAACGCTATGCGAAAGTAAGTCCCTGGCTCGCGGCGGACCAAATCCACAGTCCCGTCCTGCTGATGACCGCCGATATGGATTTCGTCACGACATCGCAGTCGGAACGGATGTTCAGCGCCTTAAGCCGGCTGGGCGGTCGGGCCCGCCTCGTCACCTACTGGGGCGAGGAGCATTTCAACTGGAGCCCGGCTAACATCCGTGACCTCTACGGGCAGATCTTCGACTGGCTCGAGACGACGCTCGCTGCGGAAGACGTTACCGGGACGAAGCCCCGAACCTCCGGGTCCACACCCTGAGCCAGCCTTCGAAGGCGGCCGCGCGGATGATCGCGCCGAACTGGCCCTTCCACATCAGCGCTTCTTCAGTGAGGGCCGCCTCCGTTCGGGCGCGATCAATCAGACCGGACGCCGCGAGCCTTCCGTCGAGAAGCCAGGGACGGAGGACGTCGAGGCTGGAAAGCACCATCCGGCCATAGATGCGGGTCATGTCACCCTTGGACCGGCGCTCGGCGATCAGCGCGGGGAGTCGGTCCGCGAACGCCCGGCGGACCAGACCGCGGTCGCGCCCGCCGATCGTCAGCAAGGCGGTCGGGATCGCCAGACAGGCCTCGATGACGGGCTGGGCGCAGAACGGGTGCCGGACGTCGATTGTTTCCGTCAGGAGGGACGGACCGTGACGCGACACGCTGTCAATCACGCCGGCGATCTGTCGGATCTTGGCAGGACCGAATGCCTCGCTGCCGGCGAGCCAGGGATGGGACAGCGTTGGAGCTTCTTCCCGGCTTGGGAGCAGGGTGTCGTCACGCAACAGACTGAACCCCTGTTGTCGGGTATCCCGCCGGGCGCGCTGGATCATCGTCCAGACCGAGACCTCGTTTCGAGCGGCGAGCCGAGCGGCATCCTTTGATAGAAGCGCGCGCCATCCTCTCGCTTTCCAGAGGTCGGTAAAAACATCGGGGCTGGCGTTCTGAAGGAAGATGGAGTCTCCGCCCTTGCCCGTCATCAGGGCCGAGGCGCCGGCCTCGGCGACGCGTCGCGCCCACTCCAGGTCATGATGAACGTCGAGCGCATTTAATCCTGGACGAAAGTCCCCCGAAATCTGCTCGAGGAGCGGCTCGGTCAGACTGCCTGTAGCGTGCGGCGCGAACGTCGGCGATATCCCCAGTGTCTGGGCCAGCGCGTGCACGTAGACCCGCTCATCGGCCTCCTGTGTCGCCCCGTAGGCGTTCAGCCAAAGCGCGACAGGGACCTCGGCTCTGCGCACCAGACTCGCGGCGACGCTGCTGGAATCCAGTCCTCCTGACACCTCCGCCGCCAGTGATCCGTCGAGGCCGGCAAGGCCCGCGACGGCGTCGTCAACGGCCGTCGTCAAGGTCTCGATAGCCTCGTCGAGCGTCCAGCGGCGCGACAGGCTCCGCCGTGCGAAGTCCGAGGGCGTCCAGACCGTGGCCGCAGAAGAGGAGAGCGGCAGGGGCTGGACGGTTCCCGGCGCAACCGTGACGGGGCCGTCCATCAACAGCCAGTCCGCAGAACTCATGGGGTCGCGCATGGCCAAACCGAGCCTGTCGTGGTTTGGACACCACCGGATCGCCAGACCTGCAGGGAGCCAGTCAGGCACGCTCGACGCCACGACCAGAAGTCCATCCTGTTCCCAGGCGACACACTCCAGGGCGCCTGACGGGTCACGAAGGAGGGATCGGGCCTGTCCGTCAGCCGCGAGTTGTACGCCCACAAAGCGTCCCCAGAACCGCGCTATCAGTTTGCGCTCGTAGTCCCACGGATCATTCCGTTCAGTTGGAGGGAACTCGGGCCTTCGCCGATGAAGAACATCCCCAACGAGGGTCCAAGATCCCACCGCCAGCCGGTTGGGCCGATGCGGGCCAGCGAGGCCGAGCCACGCCGCTGTGCTCAGTTCCACGACGGCCCATCCGGCGTTTTCGCAGCGGCGGCGAAGATCGGCCGACAGAGCCTTGGCGGCGGTTTGGGAGGACGCGCTGATGAGAACGTAGCGACCCATCAGGCGACCATGATCGGCGTATAGCTACGGACCCGCTCCAGACTGTCGCCTACGAGGAGGTCCTCGACCTGGATCCAGCAGTGCGCCGCGAACGGCCAGGTTCTGACCCCGAAGATCCAGTCGGATGCGATCCCGTGAGAACGAAGAAGGCGCTTCAGAAGAAAACCGCGCTGGAGACATTCGCCCTCGAACGGCGTCCAGGGGAGGGCCGCGCGATAGTCCGCGAGCACCGTCGTCAGATCGGACTTCCGGGCGTCCGACCTTGGGCCGACCTCCACGGCCGCGGTCAGTTGCGCCAAGGTCTTGCGATGGAAGACCACGGTCGAAACGAGGAGATGGGCCAGGGCAAGGGAGACGGGCGCCGCGTCGGTTGAGCCGGCAGACCGCGGCGCTTCATGCGAGGCCAGAACAGGTGTTCGAGGCTCGCGCAGAGGGCGGTCGGTCTGGACGATACCGTGGGTCTCGAGTTCTATCGCGAGGTCGTCGTCGTCGATCGCGATGCGGCCCGCGTCCTCAAGCCTGACGACGGAGCCAGCGCCCAGCAAACAGCTGTACGTGTCGGCGGCGACGTCGAGCATGATGAGATCGTCACCCACCCGGGCGAAATGAATGCCGTCGCGCGGCCAGAGATGTGTGGGCATTTTCTGTACGACCGGTGTGGGCGGCGGTGAGCCGCCGCCCACGTTTTCGTTCAGCCGAGGGCCAGCGGGCGGGGGAACACGCCCATCTCGGTGTCTTCGCCCTGGATGTTGTCCCGCGTCAGAGCCTTGGCGCTGCCGAAGCTGACGAGGCGCAGTTTGGTCGTCTTCATCTCAGTCTCTCCTTGGTTGATCGCCACGGCTGTGGCGCAACCAGTGAGCGCGCAGATCGGTCAGCTGCAAAGCTATATCTGGAGTATATTTGAGCTCAGCGTCCTGGCTTGGGTCGCTTGGCGCGCAGATTGGCCGAGCCTTTCTCGATCCAATCCCGGGCCGGATCTCCTTCGCGCAGCGCCTTGGCGAGCTCCTCGAACATTCGCACGATGGCGGCGATGATGCTCCGGCTGTCGAGGTTGCGGATGTCATCGCCGAGAAGGTGGTCGAACTGTTCGAGCCCGATGGTGTAGATGGAGCCCATCTGGTTCTCTGCGCACCGTCTGGCGTGCTCAGGCGATCCAATCGCCACCGCCATCAGGATCGCTTGGGCGTCGCTTTGCGTCGCGGCGGCGAAGCGGTGGATGTAGTCGAGGTTGAGCCGGGTTTCTCCGGCCTCAAAGCGGGCATAGGTCCGGATGGCGATCCGCATGGCCGCAGCCGTCTCCGCCTTCGTCATCCGGCGGTAGCGGCGCAACGACTTTAGGGTCGCCGAGAGCAGCGCGCCATCGTCTGGAAGTTCCGGGTCGTCTCCACTCATCCGCGCATACCCTTCCGTCTTCCGACGTAGAATCAGTCCGGCTTCTGATCAACGATCACGTGTGCGGCTGCGAAAGCAAACAGGAAAATCGGCCACATATCGGCATGTTTTGCAGCGCCTCCTGACCGAGATTCGGACGATTTGCGACCGAGACGGATCGCCCGTGGCTGCAACTCATTGGCGAGGCGTGGGCAGGCGCCATAGTGGGCGTTTGCCATCGGAGCTCACCTTGATCCGCAAGCATGACCCTTTCACCCTGGCCCTGGAAAGCCTTCGCGCACGGGCCGAACAGGGCGCCTTCACGCCGGGAGCCCCGGTGGTGATCATCGAGGAGGCGCGCCGGCTGAATCTATCCGCTACGCCGGTTCGCGAGGCCCTGGGCTGGCTGTGTGGGTTCGGCCTGATCGAGCGAGCGCCCCTGGGAGGCTTTCTGGCTCCCCGACTTGACGCCGCTCTTGTCCGCGACAGGTTCGCCTTCCGCCTGCTGTGCCTCACGACCAGCCTGAAGGGCGGGGATCCCGCGGCGAGACCCGTACTGCGCGGCGGTGGACTGCAGAGAACATGCCGCACCCTTTCCGATCACATGTTCAGGGCGGTTAGAACCACAGGCAATGCGGCCTTGGTGGACGCCTATGACCGGGTGAACAGTCCGCTGTTGCAGCTGGCCGAGGCGGAACGCCGGGTGTTCGAGGATTTCGACCATGAGGCGGCGGCGCTGGTGGGTCTGTTTAAACGGTCGTCGGGAACAGATTTGGTCGACGCCTTGACCGCCTATCACCACCGTCGAATGGACGCCGCTCCTTCGTTGATCCTTGAAGCTGAAGCTGGCCGGGATGTCCGGCCTCCGGACTCCTGAGGTGTGGGCCAAGCTGACAGGATTGGGGTTCGGCCTCGCCGTGGGCGCCCAGGGCGCGACGGAGATGTTCGCCTGGACCTACCATTGGGCCGACGCTCTGGGACCGGCATGGCGCATCGGCCCCGACCTCGCCCTCTATCCGCCCTGGGCCATTTTGCACTGGCGGTATGCCTTCGGCGCCGAGGCGCAGGCCGTGATGTCGCGGTGCGCGCCGTTGATCCTGGTCGGCGGCGTCGGGGGGCTGGGGTTGGGGACGCTGGCGGGAGACAAGACCCATCGACGCATCCGGGGCTGGGGAGAGCTCAAGGACGCCAAAGGCGCCGGGCTGACTGCCCTCGGCGGATGCATCCTCGGCGTCCTTGGACGACGCGTTCTCGCAACGACCGACCTCCGTCCCAGTCTCGTGACCGGCGGCACCCGGTCGGGCAAGGGGCGCGGCCACGTCATGCCGACGCTGTTGTCGTGGAACTCCAGCGTGCTGGTTCATGATCCCAAGCGGGAGCTCTGGCGGCTCAGCAGCGGCTGGCGCGCCCGGTTCAGCCACGCACTGTACTTCGATCCGCGCGATCCAGCCTCGGCCTGCTGGAATCCGCTCGCGGAAATTCTGCCGGGACCGGGAGAGCTCGCCCACGTTCAGCGACTGGTCTCCATTCTCTCCGATCCCGGCGGCGTCCGCGATGATGAGGCGATCTGGGACAAGGCTGCGTCGGAAATCCTCGAGGCCGTGATCCTGCACGTCCTCTACACCGCCGAGGATGACGAAAAGACCCTGGTCAAGGTCCGCGAAATGTTGGCCGACCTCGACAGCGCCGCCGACGTCATGACCAAAACTTTGCACCGTCCGGGTCCAAGCGGCGAACCGAAGACACATCCGTTCATCGCCACGGCGGTCAAGGGCTATGCGGCGATGCATGATCGCTTCCGGACCTCGGTCCAGGGGACGGCGCGCTCCTACCTCAAATGGCTGGCGGGCGAGGACATCGAGCGCTCCCTGTCCCGGTCGGATTTCTCCATGGGGGACCTGATGTGCGCTGAGGCGCCCCTGTCTCTCTATGTTCAGGTCGCGCCGGCTGACAGCGCAGCGCTGAGGCCCTTGGTGCGTCTTTTCTTCTACGCTGCAGCCCAGTCCCTGACGGTTCGGGAGACCGAAGCCGCCGATGGGCGGCCCAAGCGCCATAACCTTCTCATGCTGATGGATGAGTTCCCGTTGCTCGGCCGGGTCAGTTTTTTCGAGAAGTCCCTGCGCCTGCTCAGCGGCTACGGGGTCAAGGTGATGTTCGTCGCCCAGTCTCTTAACGATATCGTCGAGACCTACGGCGCCAACAACACCATTCTCGACAACCTCCATATCTACACGGCCTTCAGCGCGCTCGATCCTCTGACCCAGGACAAGGTGTCGAAGCTGACGGGGTCCGTGCTGGAGACCCGGACCAGCCGCAGTTCGCCGGCGGGGCTGGCGGCTGGCCGCAGCTCGGTGTCCCGGTCGCAGATCGAGCGGCCGCTGCTGGAGCCGGGCGAGATCCGCGCCCTTCCGGACGACATCCAGCTGGTGTTCGCCGCCGGCGCCCGACCGCTGCGGACGACCAAGCTTCTCTATGACGTCCGCGAACCGTTTCGGACCCGGGCGCGCGACCACGCGCCTGACCAAGAAGAACGGCTAGATGCGCCGCCCGGAACTCCGCACCCATGGGCCGGTCGCCGCAGTCTGGGCGAGGATGCAGAGGCGTCTCTGCCGCTGTTCAAGGAAGTGGCCGCAGCGATGGACGACAAGAAGGTCGCAGCGCGTGTGGCCGATATCTACGGGCGGGTGGCGCAGGAGATGGCCGCGCAGGATGCGGCGTTCGATCATTTGCGAGGTCTAGGCGATGGCTAGGAAAGAAGCGGCGAGCGCCCGCGTTCAGGTTTATCTGACCGATCCTAAGATCGTATCCGGTCTCAATCGGGAGGCGCGCAGCGGCAAGATGCCGCTCAGTCAGGCGGCGGGCCGGGCCATCGCCCGTGGCCTGCAGAAGAGTCCCCAGGCTGATCCCGAGGATCGTCTGCTGCAGCTCGAACGGTCGCTTCGCGACCATATGCGATCCACGGCTCGCGACATGCAGATCGTCCAGGAATTGCTGATCGAGGTGGCCCGCGCCTTCTTCGTCCGGCTCCCCGACGCGATCGTCGACGAGGACCCCACGGTCCAGGCGGCCGTCGATCGTCGTATCGAACGACTCCTGGACGCCACGGCCGCCCGCATTGTCGCCGGACGGACTGAACGTCCCGTGCCCGACGAAGGCCGGGCGTTCGGCCAGGCCAACTGATGGCGGTCCATCCGATCATCGCCGAGCGCAAGCTCGAGGCGCTGCGCCATGCATTGGGCGACACCATTCTGGCGGCCCTGGTCGAGCCGGCGGTCGTCGAGATCCTCGTTAATCCCGATGGCCGTCTGATCCTCGACCGCAGCGGCGAAGGGCGTCGGGATACAGGCGCGACGCTGTCGGCGGAGTCGCGGGAGCGCGTCATTCGTCTGATCGCAGACTATGTCGGCGAGACCGTAACGCGCGACGATCCCCGGCTCGCTGGAGTCCTGCCTGGGACAGGTGAACGGTTTCAGGGCATGCTGCCGCCGGTCACGAGCGCGCCTGCGTTTTCGATCCGCAAACGACCTTCTGTAATCTGGAGTCTCGAAGACTATGTCCGCGACGGCGCCATGACCGATCAGCAGGCGGTCGTGCTGCGTGGCGCTGCGGAGCAGCGACTCAACATCCTCATCTCGGGAGGCACCGGATCCGGCAAGACCACCCTCGCCAACGCCGTTCTTGCGGAGCCGGCCTTCGCCCGGGATCGAGTCTTTCTCGTTGAAGATACGCCAGAGCTTCAGTGTTCAGCCTGGGACACTGTGTCGGTGTTGACCCGCCGACAGCCGATCCCGATCGGTGTGGTCGATCTGGTTCGTGACGCGCTGCGGATGCGACCCGATCGGATCGTCGTCGGTGAAATGCGCGACGGGGCGGCAGCGCTGGAGACCTTGAAGAGCTGGAACACGGGCCATCCCGGCGGACTGTCGACCCTTCACGCCAACTCGGCCGACGATGTTCTGCGTAGAATCGAAGACCTGATTGCCGAAGTTTCGTCGCGTAAGCCGAGCCGGGCGATCGCTCAGGCGGTCGATCGAATTGTCCACATCCGGCGGACCGCCGCCGGACGGCAGGTCGAAGCTGTGCTCGGGGTCGAGCCCGCAGGCGACGACGGCTACGCGATCAGCGTCCTGGCCTGATTTTGGTCGAACGTATTCGGCGGGGCCGATCACCTTGCCGTCGGCGAGGGCGACAGCGTGGTCGGCCGACAAATAGTCCAGCAGCGCCAAGCGACATGGGCACCGATTCGGCCGGCGCTAGAACAAGGGCGACAGGCAGCAGCCAAGGTTGGGTCCTCACGCCACTTCTTCGGGTCTAGCTCGCGTAACCAGACCGGCCGCATCGCTTCGGAACGGAGATAGAGTCTGTGGGCCCTGCAGATTCAAGGACATGACTCAGCGCTCTGAATCTCCTTACCACCGATCCTGTTCTGACGAACGATGAGTTGGCCGCAGGGTGTGATCCTACGACGAGAGGCCTTGGTGCTCATCCGCTCGTCTTTACCGGGGAGAGGGAACTCAAGCCGCGCCGGTGAGCCTCCTTTTCGGCGTGGACACCAGATCCCAGATCGACACAGCGATCATCAACGTCAGCCCTGGGTAAAGGAGCCAAGCCGTGGGCCAGCCAAAGCTCGCCATCAGCAAGGCGGCGGCCAATACCAGCAGAGGTCCGACCATGCCTAGGGTCATTCTCGACCATCGCCGATGGCGCATGCCGCCGGCCACATTGGCGGCCAACGCGATGACCGCGAACAGAGGGAGCAGGTAGCGGATGAAGACCCCTTCATACTGACTCAAGAAGCCTAGACCCAAGGCTGCAGCCAAGCTGCCGAGTGCGGGAAAACACGCCGCACAGCCCATAGCCGCGACAATCGCGCCGACTACGCCCGCCTTGTCAGCTGCGCGGGTGATGGGTTTTTGGTCCGGCATGATTTTCCTCGGTGAGCTGGATACGGCGATCTGACCCCAGCAAGGGTTGAGCGCGCTGGTGTCGACCGTCTCGGACAACAGAGTAGGGTCTGTAGTCCCTACAGATACAAGAGCGTTCTCGTCTTTGCAGAATCCGTCGAGTCGACTGCGTGACGTGGTGAGGCGAGGCTCACCGTCACGGAACAGCGCCAGAGATCAACGGCCAGAACCCTGGATGAGGCGGGATACAAAGTCCGATCCTGAAAGCTGCGGGCGGGCAGGGGCCGTTCACCGCGCCGGCCGGCTCCCGGCCTCGGAATCAAACAGGGCTTCCAGGATCGGGCAATCCGGCGTGGTGCCATCGGCGCAGCGCGAGACCATCTCGACGAGCACCTCTTCCATCTTCCTCAGGGCAACCAGCTTGGAGCGGACGTCGCCCAGATGGGCGGCGGCGACCACGCGTGCCTCCGCGCACGGAAGATCGCGCTGCTCGGCCAGTTCGAGCAAATCCCTTATTTCATTCAGCGTGAACCCAAGCTCCCGGGCCCGGCGCACGAAATTGAGCCGGAGCAGATGGCCGCGGCCATAGAGGCGGTGTCCACCCCTGCTGCGAGCAGGCGCGGGCATCAGGCCGATCTTCTCGTAATAGCGCACGGTTTCGATGTTGACCCCGGTCCGCCGGGATAACTCGCCAATAGGAAGCTGTGGGGCCGTATCCCGCAGGGCCGATTTGTCCATAAAGCGTTTTACCCCTTGTATCTGTAGTGACTACAGACCCTACCTAGTGTGTATCGACCCGTGAAGACGTGAGAGTGTCAATGGCAGACGGCAAGCAAGAACTCGGCGGACATTTGGCGCGCAACGACAAACCCAACGCTCGCAGGTGGCTTGCCGTCGGAGGACTTGTCGCCGCGATCGGCGCGACTTCCTGCTGTGTATTGCCCCTGACCTTGTTCGCGCTCGGAATCAGCGGAGCATGGATCGGCAACGTCACGGCGTTGGCCCCCTACCACCTTTATTTCGTGGCCGCCGCCGTGGTCTTCGTGAGCCTCGGCTTCTACCGGGTCTACCGTCAGCCGCGGGCC
Source organism: Brevundimonas vesicularis (assembly GCF_014204545.1). Classification (GTDB taxonomy): domain Bacteria; phylum Pseudomonadota; class Alphaproteobacteria; order Caulobacterales; family Caulobacteraceae; genus Brevundimonas; species Brevundimonas vesicularis_B. Next base: position 146,532 of record NZ_JACHLJ010000003.1, on the reverse strand, counting down.
CTCTGCGCCGAAGAGGTGAACTGCGCCCGGCCTCCCTCGACCCGCCTCGTCAAGATCGCGCTCTGGACGGCGACCCTGCTTGTCGTCCTCGCTCTGGCATTTCCCTATGTCGCGCCGCTGCTGATCGGCGCCTGATTTTTTCTTGGAGACTACGATCATGAGCCTTTCAATCCGCACCGCCCTCGTTTTCGCGGCGGCTCTCACAACCGCCGATGCCGCCAAGGCCGCCGAACGCACGGTGAGGCTCGACGTTAGCAATGTGTCCTGCGGGACGTGCGCTCCCATCGTCCGTCGGACCATCTCGCGCGTGCCCGGCGTTGCGGCGGTGACCGTCACCGTGACCCCGGGCGGGACTGGACAGGCCGTGGCGATGGTGACCTATGATGACGCCCGGGTGACGCCTGCCGCCCTTGCGCTCGCATCGACCAGGGCCGGCTATCCCGCGCGTGTTCAGGCGGGCCGATAGAGGCTGCCGGCATCCGGTCGTGACGCCTCGAGGCTAACATTCGATCAGGTTTCCCGCGGTCAGTCTCCGCGTCAGCAGACGATCGTGATGACATCCAGCTCGCGCCGCTATCCGACGAAGGCCGGGCCTGTCGGGTTTGAAGCCGCCTTGTTAGCGGCAGAGTCTATTTAGAAGGATCCGGACCGAATGAGTGATTGTTGCACGCCCTCACGAGATATCGCCAAGACCTACGATCTCGTCGTGGTGGGGGCGGGATCGGCCGGATTTTCGGCCGCCATCACGGCGGCGGAACAGGGCGCTCGGGTCGCGCTCGTCGGAGACGGAACGATAGGCGGAACTTGCGTCAACGTCGGATGCGTACCGTCCAAGGCCATGATCCGGGCGGTCGAACCCCTACACCAGGCCCGGGCCGCGAGCCGCTTCGACGGCGTCCGGGCATCGGCCGCCATCGCTGAGTGGTCCGAGACGGTTCGCCAGAAGGACAGACTGGTCGACGACCTTCGCCAGGCCAAGTACGAGAACGTGCTGCAGGGCTATGACGCCATCACCTACCACGCTGGCGCGGCGAGACTCATCGAGGGCGGCGTGGAAGTCGGAGGCGTCCGGCTGACTGCGGATAAGGTGATCATCGCGACAGGTTCCCGTCCAGGGGTTCCAGCGATCTCCGGCATCGAGTCCGTGCCCTACCTGACCAGTACGACCGCGCTCGAACTGGAGTCCCTGCCCCGATCGATGCTGGTTATCGGCGGCGGCTATATCGGCGCGGAACTGGCCCAGATGTTCAGCCGGGCGGGCGTCCGCGTCACCATCGCCTGCCGCTCCCGGCTATTGCCTGAGGGCGAACCCGAAATCAGCGAGGCGCTGCAACGCTATCTCACCGAAGAGGGTGTCAAGGTCGTGGCGGGGGCCGTATACGGGGCCATCAACTCGTCCGGCGAGGAGGTGACGCTCACCTTCACGCAGTCCGGCAGCCCCGGGGCGATCACCGCGGAGCGTGTTCTGAACGCGACGGGCCGGGTTCCTAACTCCGAGGGGATGGGGCTATCCGAGATGGGCGTTCAGATGTCCCCAACGGGAGGCATCGTTATCGACGACCGGATGCGCACGACGCGCGCGGGCGTCTACGCCGCGGGCGATGTCACCGGGAGCGACCAATTCGTCTATATGGCCGCCTACGGCGCGCGACTGGCCGCTAGGAACGCCCTGAACGGCGATACTCAAGTCTACGACAATCGCGCAATGCCGGCGGTCGTCTTCACCGATCCGCAGGTGGCGACGGTGGGACTGACGGAAGCTGCGGCCCTCGCGGCTGGTCACGATGTCCAGACCTCGATGATCACCTTGGACCATGTCCCTCGCGCGCTCGCAGCCAGGGACACGCGTGGACTCATCAAGCTGGTGGCGGATCGCAGCACGCGGCAACTCCTCGGCGCGCATATTCTAGCGCCGGAAGGGGCCGACAGCATCCAGACCGCAGCGGTGGCGATCAAATGCGGAATGACGGTGGAGCAGTTGGCCGACACGATCTTCCCCTATCTTACGACCGTCGAGGGCCTGAAGCTGGCCGCACTGACATTCAACAAGGACGTCAGCAAACTCTCTTGCTGCGCCGGTTGAGGGCACGACCGGACGCTTTCGATTTCGCCATCTGTCGGGTTGGGGAAGCCAGTCGTCCAAATTTTCCTCTGAACACCGCGCCGCACGATCATCCATTGATCGATTAGATGCCCACATCTGGCGCGCCCTGACCGGGCGGAAGGTCCAGGCTGTGGTCGGCGTCGAGCCGTTGGGTGACGACGGCTACGCAATCAGCGTCTTGGCTTGAGGCCAATCCTTCACCTGAAATTGAGGCGGCGTCGTTTGGCAACGAGCGCTGTCGGGCACGAAACGCAAGTCGTGGGAAGTCGCCATCGAGGTCGGGGCGACTTTTGGACCACAAGTCATCACAAGTCATATTTTGAGTCTTTTCGAGTTGTCTGACAGTCGTTTGCAAGTCGCGTAAAATAATCGATCCACACAGTTGACAACCTGTGGATAGATTTGCTTGCAATGTGATGCATCGCGCTGAGACGCGCTGAACACAGGAAGCAAGACATGCGTGGAAGACTTGGGCGCCGCCTGTTCGGCGCGATGATGACGTGCGGCCTGATGATGGCCCGGCCGGCCCTGGCCGGAGGTTCAGGGATGCCCTGGGAAGGGCCGCTCCAGCAGGTGGTCCAGTCCATCACCGGGCCCGTGGTCCAGGCCGCAGCGGTCGTTGCGGTGGTCGTCTTCGGCGCCGGGATCGCGATGAGCGAGAACGGTTCCTCGATGCGGCGCGGTCTGGGCATCATGTTCGGCCTTTGCATCGCCTTCGCGGCCTCGACCTTCTTCCTCGACTTCTTCGGCTTCGCCGGCGGGGCGGAGATCGGATGATGGCCGGCTCCCTCCAAGACGGCCGACCGGAGGGCTGGGACCTTCCGGTCGCCCAGGCCCTGACCGAGCCCGTCCTCATGGCCGGGATGCCGAGAGACTACGCCATCGCCATGGGCACGATCGCCGTGGTGCTCGGCCTCGCACTGCGGATCTGGTGGCTCGGCCTCCTGTGGTGGGCCGTCGCCCATGCGATCGGCCTGTGGGCGGCCAGGGCGGACCGCCGGTTCTTCGACGTGCTCCGGCGACACCTCGCCCTGCCTGGCCATCTGGACGCGTGAGGGGCCGATGCGCTTTCTCGAAGAACATCGCAGACGCCCGGCGGCCTTGGCCGACCACCTGCCCTGGGCCGCCTTGGTCGCGCCGGGCGTGGTCCTCAACAAGGACGGCTCGTTCACGACGGCTTTTCGGTTCCGGGGACCGGACCTGGAATCCTCGACCGAAGACGAGCTGATGGCCGTCCGGGCGCGTCTGAACAATGCGCTCAAGCGGCTCGGGACGGGCTGGTGCCTGCATATGGAGGCGCGCCGCCGCGAGGCCGCCCCCTATCCGGAGAGCGCGTTCGACCTGGATGTCGCCTGGCTTCTCGACGAGGAACGTCGGAGCCGCTTCGAGGCCGGCGACCCGGCCTTCGAGACGGATTTTCGTCTGGCCCTGACCTGGCTGCCGCCGGCCGACGAGACGCGGAGAATGGAGCGCTGGCTGTTCGACGGCCTGGCCAAGGGCGGCGCGGACTGGCGCCAGGCCGTGGCGGTCTTCACCCGCGAGGCGGCGACCACGCTCGACCTCCTGTCGGACGCCCTTCCCGAGATCGACCCGCTAGACGACACCGACCTGCTGACCTGGTTGCACGACTGCGTGTCGCCCAGGACCTTCCCGGTCGCCGCGCCGGATTCGCCGATGTATCTGGACGCCTGGCTGGCGGACGCCGACCTCTCGGGCGGGATCGCCCCACGCCTCGGCGATCGCTGGCTCAAGGTCGTGTCCGTGCGGGGTTTGCCATCGGTCACCCGGCCCGGGTTGCTCGACGCGCTGGGCGCCCTTCCTTTTCCCTACCGTTGGACGGCCCGCTGGATCGGTCTCGACAAGCCGGAGGCCGAGCGCGAGATCGTCAAGCTGAGGAAGCGCTGGTTCGCCAAACGCAAGGGTGTCGGTGTTCTCCTGCGTGAAGCCATCACCAAGGAGGAGGTGCCGCTCCTCGATACCGACGCGGCCTCCAAGACCGAGGAGTGCGATGGGGCGCTCGCTGCCCTGGGGGCCGAGGCCTGCGCTTTCGGCTATCTCACCCTCACGGTAACGGTGCTGGATGCGACGGAAGAGGGCGCTGCCGCCAAGGCGCGAGCCGTCGAGGCGGCCTTGAACGCCCAAGGTTTGCTGGCCCGGATTGAGGATTTGAACGCCGTTGAGGCCTGGCTTGGCTCACTGCCCGGCGAGCCCTATGCTGACGTCCGCCGGCCGCTCGTCTCGACGCTGAACCTGGCCGATCTGCTGCCGGTATCGGCGGTCTGGGCCGGCCCGTCCGTGGACCTCAATCTGGACGGCCCACCGCTGGCGACGGCCCGGACGACGGGATCCACACCTTTCCGGCTGGTGCTCCACGTTGGCGATGTCGGCCACGCCATGGTCGTCGGACCCACGGGCTCGGGCAAGAGCGCGCTTCTGTCCTTCCTGGCCCTGCAGTGGTTCCGCTACCCCGAAGCGCGGGTGGTGTTCTTCGACAAGGGCCGATCGGCGCGGGCCGCGACACTCGCTGCCGGCGGTTGCTGGCGTGCACTGGAGCCCGGCGCGCGGTTCTCGCTGCAGCCTCTGGCGCGCATCGACCAGGAGATCGAACGGGCCTGGGCGTCGGAATGGATCGCAGAGACCGTCCGGCTCGCGGGGCTGGAGCCTGTTCCAAGGATTCGTGAAGAGATCTGGGCGGCGCTCGCGGCCCTGGCCGACGCCCCCGTGCCGCAGCGCACTCTGACCGTCTTCTGCGCCCTGGTTCAGGACAAGGCCGTCGCTGCGGCGCTGGAGCCCCTGACACTCAAAGGTCCGCACGGCGCCCTGCTCGACGGAGAGGGCGAGGCGCTCGTTCCGAGCCGCTTCGACACCTTCGAGCTCGAAAGCCTGATGACCACGCCCTCGGCCGTGGCTCCGGTTCTAGCGGCGCTCTTCCATCATCTCGAACGCAGCTTCGACGGTCGGCCCACGCTGCTGGTGCTCGACGAGGCCTGGCTCTTCCTCGGCGAGACCGCCTTTGCCGCCAAGATCAGGGAGTGGCTGAAGACCCTGCGCAAGAAGCGGGTCGCCGTCGTGTTCGCGACTCAGAGCCTGGACGACGTGGCCGCCTCGCCGATCGCCTCCAGCCTGATCGAGAGCTGCCCGACCCAGGTCTTCCTGCCCAACCCCCGCGCGCTCGAACCCTCGTCGGCACGGCTCTACCAGGCCTTCGGCCTGAACCGCCGCCAGCTCGAGCTGATCGCCTTCGCCACGCCCAAGCGGGCATATTACTGGCGCCAGCCGCGCGGCCGACGCCTGTTCGACCTGCGCCTGACCGGCGTGGCCCTAGCCTTGTGCGGGGCCAGCGCACCGGAAGACCAGACCCTCATCGACGACATTCTCGCCGCCTCCGGAGGGGCCGGATTCGCGCGGGAATTTCTCACAGCCAAGGGAGTGCACAATGTTGATGCTGTTTTCGACGCCTTCGCCCGACCGCTCGCGGCCGAATAGGCCGGCCCAGATCCTGGCCGCCGGCCTCATCGCGGTCAGCCTGCTGGCGACCGCGACCCCGGCGCCTGCACAACAGGTCGTCTTCGACCCCCGCAACCACATCGAAAACGCGCTTCAGGCGGCGCGTCAGCTGGAGAGCCTGGCCAATGAGGCCAAGAGCCTTGCGGCCTCGCCTTACAGCCACCTGACCGGCAACAGCCAGGCGTTGCGCGACATGGCCGAACTGGCCCGCACGGCGCGCGGAATCGCCAGCTCGGTCGGCGGCCTGGAGCAACAGTTCCAGAGCCTCTATCCCGATGACCTGTCCGGTTCGGACATGCTGCGCCTTCTGGAGCAGGGTCAGGCCCGCACCGCGAACGCCCGGCGCACGGCCGAGGATGTTGCGCGCACGGCCGCCGAACTCGAACGTTTGGGACAGGGACGCAATCAGCGGCTGACCGGCGCCCTCTCGGCCAGCGAGGCCGCCGCAGGCCAGACCGCCGCGATCCAGTCCTCCAACCAGATGCTGGCTGTCCTGGCCGAGGATCTGGCGGCGCTGCGCACCATCATGCTGGCCCAGTCCCGGCTTCTGGCCGAGGCGACGGCGCGCGACGCCGCAACCCAGGCCTCGGGGGACGAGGCCCGTCGCCGCCGCTGGGCGGGCTCGGCCGGAACGCCCGCCGCACCGGCCTTCGATCCCCTGTCGCACGCGCGGGACTGAGGAGCGGAACGATGTCGGTCGGAGTGGAAACCCCCAATGAGCTGATGGTGGTGTTCTCAAACACCATTTCGGCTGGGTTCGACGCCCTGCAGGGCGCGGTCAACGGCGTCTTCGGGCTCCTGATCGTCCTGGTCGTCGCCCTGACCGGTATCCAGTGGGCGATGTCGTCCAATCGCGAAGTCCTGGCCTCCGGCTTTGGAAAGGTGCTGCTGATCGGAGCCTTCGCCTGGCTGATCAATGACTGGCAACAGCTGTCGGAGACGATCTACGCCGGCTTCATTGAGCTTGGTCTGACGGCCGGCGGCGGTTCGCTCAGCCGGGCCGACTTTCTCAATCCCGGGGCCATCCTGGCCCAGGGCTGGGAGATCGTGAAGGCGCTCGGCGAGACGCCTGCGCCCGTCGACAATCCGCTCGACGTGGTCGGCAACATGGCCGACGCCCTGATCCTGGGCTTGGCCATGATCGGCATCATGCTGGCCTTTGCCGTGCTGGCGCTGCAGATCATCGTGGCCCTGCTCGAGTTCAAGATCGTCACTCTGGGCGGGTTCATCCTCCTGCCCTTCGGCATCTGGAACAAGTCCGCCTTTCTCGCGGAGCGGCCTCTCGGATACGTCGTGTCGTCGGGCCTCAAGGTGCTCGCCCTGGCCATCGTGATCTCCGGGGCCCGGACCGTCTTCGACCAGCTCCAGCCCTCGGCCAATCCCGACATCTACGAGGCGTTGAGCATCCTCGTCGCCTCGATCCTTCTGGCCATGCTGGCGATGTTCATCCCTAATCTGGCCTCGGCCCTGGTCACGGGCGGGCCGGCCCTGGGCGCCGGCTCCGCCATCACGGCCGGGATCGCCGTCGGCGGCAGCGCCGCTTTGGCCGGAGCCGGGATCGCGGGTGCGGGCACGGCCGTCGCAGGCGGCGCGGCGAAGATGTCTGGCCCGGCCCGGGCTGCGGCCGGCGCTGGAGGCGGCCGACCCCCGACCCCGCCAATGTCGCCTCCGCCCTCGACGCCTCCCAAACCCTCCAATGACAATCCCTCGCCGTCCGGTCCGCGTCGGCCGTCGGGCGGGGCGATGTCCGCCGCACCCTCGTCTTCCCTTGGCGGCGTGTCTGAGCCCGCCGTGGCTTGGCAGCCTCGCCAGGCATCGGGTTCGGCTTCGGGCGAAGCCACAGGGTCCGGCGGCGCGGCCAACGATGGCGGCGGGGCGCGTTCCGGTCGGCCGGCCGGGAAGGTCGCGGCGGAGGCTCAGGCCGCCAATTCCGATTTTCACCGGGCCGCCGCCGGATCGACCGCGTCAGGCGGATCGAGACCGCCTGCCCGCGCCCAGGCCCTGCAGGCCTTCTTCGTCGCCAACGCCGGGCGGGGGTTGATGCCCGCCGGTGAGACCAGCGGCGTCCTGTCTCCCAACTTGAGAACCGAGGAGTCCTGACCATGCACCCCTTCTTTCGTCCCAAACGCGCCCTGGCCTCGGCGCCCGAGACTACCCCCTATCAGCGCGCCGGCCAGGTCTGGGACGACCGCATGGGCCTGTCCCTGGCGCATGCCCGCAACTGGCGCCGTATCGCCGTGGCCAACCTCGTCCTCGCCGGCTTCCTCGGGGCGGGCTGGTGGGTGCAGGCCGACCGGGCCGTGGTCAAACCCTTCGTCGTCGAGGTCTCCGATCTGGGACAGACCCAGAGGATCACGGCGATCGGCGGCCGCTACGAGCCGACCGAGGCCCAGATCGGCCACGCGCTGGCCGGCTGGGTGCGCGATGTCCGCTCCAAATCCATCGACCCCATCGTCATCCGTCAGAATTGGCTTCGGGCTTACGACCTGATGACGCCCAAGGCGGCAAGCTTCCTCAACGCCTGGGCCCAGACCCACGACCCGTTCGCCGAGGTCGGGCACGAAGCTGTCAACGTCGAGGTGCTCAACGTCGTGCGGCGCACCGAGCGGACCTACGATCTTCAATGGCGCGAGACTCGCTTCGTCAACGGCCAGCAGGCCGGCGTCGAGCGCTGGCGCGCCCTGATCACCACAACGACCCAGCCGCCCCGCACCGAGGCCGAGCTGATGAAGAACCCCCTTGGACTGAAAATCGAGGACGTATCATGGACCCCCGACGCCTCCTGATCCTGGCCGGCCTGGGCCTCACCCTGTCCGGCTGCGCCGTATTCGGCCGAACGACCATGCCGCCGACGGTTGCGCCCCTGCCCGTCGTCACGGCCGAGGCTGCCGTCATCGCCGAAGCCGAAGCCCTGCCGCAATCGACGGTGCCGGTCGATGAGGCGCTGGTCGCCGATGCGACCCCGGCGCCCGCCGTTCCCGTCGGCACGCCCTATGAGGCGCAGCCGACGGCCGTGGCGCCGGCGACGGGGATGACCGGCCGCCGCGCCATCGTCGCCGCCAATCTGGACGCCCGGGCCCCGTCCCGTTCAGACGCCTTCGTCGGCGGGGTCCAGGTTTTCGCCTGGTCTCCGGGTCGGGTGTTCGAGGTCTGGACCGCGCCTCTGCGGGTCACCACCCTGACCCTGGCGGCCGGCGAGACCCTGGTCTCCAAGGCGGCCGGCGACACCGTCCGCTGGCAGATCGGGGAGACCACGTCCGGGGAGGGCGCAGGTCAGCGAACCCACGTCCTCCTCAAGCCACTGCAACGAAGACTTGAGACCAACCTTGTCCTGACCACCAACCGGCGGGTCTATTTCATCGACCTGAAGAGCGGTGACGCCTCAGGGTTCAATGCCGCGATCGCGTGGGACACCGAGGCGATGGATCCCCCGACCAGGGCGCCGATCGCCGAGGCGGCAGAGATCCGCGTGTCGGACCCGGTGGCGATGCCGGAGGGACCGATCGACGCCCGTTACCGGATAGAGCCGCAAGGGCGCCGTGCACGGTGGACGCCGGCTTCGGTCTTCAACGACGGGCAGCGCACCTTCATCACCTTCAATCCCGATCTTCAGATCGACGAGGCGCCGGCCCTGTTCGTGATCGCCGCCGACGGCGAGAGCCAGATGGTCAACTACCGCCAGGCCGGGGGTCTGTTCATCGTCGATCGCGTCTTTGATCGCGCCGAGCTCAGGCTCGGCGATCGTCGCCCCCAGATCGTTCGTATCCGCCGCCTCCAGGGAGCCGCCCGATGACCTCGTTCCAGGATAGCCCCCACAATCCCGACGACGTCGCTTCCTCGGCAGCGTCAGGCGTCGGCCCTGAGGTCAGACCCGACCTGGCCAGCGCGGCGAAGGCGCCGCCGCCCGGCCTGTCGATGCGGGCGCCGCGGCCGCCGGTCACCCGGCTGCGTAAGTCGGTCGTCCAGACGATCGTGATCGGCGGCGTGATCCTCGTCTCCGGCTCCCTGGCCTGGGCCTTCGTCGTCCAACCGGAACTGCGCGACAGCGCCCGGCTCCGCGCCGTCGAAGGCCGGGAGGACCAGGCCCGGGGCTCCGTTCGGCCCTCCGAAGCGGTCACCGATCAGCCGGCGACCTATGACCGGCTGCCCGAGCCCCGCGTTGGGACCGAGCCCGAGACGGCTGAGCCTGGTGTTCCGCCACCGCCGCCCGCGCCGGGCCGGTATAGCGCCGGTTATGCGCCATCGCGGACGACCCGGGCGACCGGGCCAAGTCCGGGCGAACAGGCGGCGCGATCGGGCTTGTTCTTCGAGGGGCAATCGACCGGGGCCGGTCCTGCCGCGCGTGCCGGGACGGCTCCAGCGACGGCCGGCGCTCGTGCGGACGCTGCGGACGTCGGCGCCACCTATAATGGCCACACCCTCACGGCGCCGCTGTCACCCTATGAGCTGAAGGCCGGCGCGATCATTCCTGCGGTCCTGTTGACCGGGGTGGACACCGCGCGCGCCGGGCCGGTCGTCGCGACGGTGTCGCAGAATGTCTATGACACCGTCAGCGGCCGCCATCTCGTCCTGCCCCAAGGGACCCGGCTTATCGGCCGTCATGAGGGCGAAAGCGCCTATGGCGACCGGAGGGCCTTCCTGACCTGGGATCGGCTGATCCTGCCCAACGGCAAGAGCTTGGTGCTGACCGGTGAGCCCGGCGTTGATGCGCAAGGCGCCGTGGGCGTGAGCGGCCATGTCGATCGGCGGCTATTCCCCTTGCTGGTCGGAACCCTGTTCGCCGGCGCGATCACCACCCTCGGCCAAATCGCCCGTGACGGAGATGGCGAGGGTTCGGGCGGCCTGCTCGGCGACGCCGGGGACGCCGCCGCCATCGAGGGCTCCCAGGTCGGGGGGCGGCTCGTGGACCGGGAGCTGGACGTCCGGCCGTCGATCCGTCTGCGCGCCGGCGCTGCGGTCCGCGTGATGATCACCCGCGACCTGATCCTGGAGCCGTACCGGCCATGACCTGGACCCCGCTCGATACTGGAAACCGCTGGGCCGTGCTCGGCGTCACCGTCTTCTTCCTCACCCTGGGCGCCCTGATCGCCGACCAGACGCCAGCCCTCGCTTTGGTCAACGAGAGCCCCAGCGTACCGCGTGGCCTGTATCTGCGACATCCAGGCGGCGCGCCGGAGAGGGGCGCGATGGTCGCTCTGCCCCAACCCCCCATCGCCCGGCGCTACCTGGGCGCGCTCGGCATGCCGGACGAGGTCCTTTTGATCAAACGGGTCGCGGCCGTCGGCGGCGATCCCGTCTGCCGGCAGGGAACTGCGGTTCGAATGCCTGGCCGCGTGGCTCACGTTCTGGATCGTGATCGGCGCGGCGCGGCTCTGCCCGGCTGGACCGGCTGCCGTCGGCTCGCGCCGGACGAGCTCTTCCTGCTCGGCGACACGGCGGGAAGTTTCGACAGTCGCTATTTTGGCCCCGTCCGGACCCGAGACCTGGAGGGGGTGTTTCGGGAGACCCTGACATGGTGAGACCCTTTTTGGCCGCTCTGGCCCTGGCGCTCGCAGCGGGCAATGCATCCGCTCAAGCGGTCGACTGGCGCAACGCCGGCGGCGATCTGTTCGGCCGTCCCGCCGCGCAGCCTGTGTCGGACGGGGCCGGCGTCGATGACCTCACGCCCCGACTTCCGCCCCTTTCACAGCCGTTCATGGACGCGATCGCCGTCGCCGCGGAGCGCCACGGCATCGACCCCAAGATGCTTCATGCCCTGGTGATCGTGGAATCCGCATACCGGGTCGATGCCGTGTCTCCGGTCGGGGCCGGCGGCCTGACGCAGTTGATGCCGGGAACGGCGGCGGATCTCGCGGTAAGAGACCGGTTCGATCCGATCGAGAACCTCAACGGCGGAGCGGATTATCTGGCCCGGCAGCTGCTCCGCTTCGGGGACGTCCGGCTTGCGTTCGCGGCGTATAATTCTGGGCCGGATCGTGTCGCCAGACTTGGGCGCATACCGAACATTGCGGAGACGCAAGCCTATGTCGCCGCAGCCGTTGACTGCTACCTCGCGCTCTCGGCCGGGAGGGGCGCCCGCAATTCCCGGCAGTGCCGGGTGCCGGAGACTGATCGATGATACCCGCCACAGAACCGGTGGCGGCGGTGACTGACGCGGCCGATGAGGATCTGCTGACCCGCAAGGAAGCGTCCGCCTTCCTGATCCAGTTCGGCATCCGCATGAAACCCGAGACCCTCGCTCGGCTGTGGTCCACCGGAGGCAACGGCCCTCCCTGTCTCCACGTTCGGCACAGGCCCTACTATCCGCGTGGCGTGCTTCGCGCTTGGGCGTTGGATCAGGTCAGCGACCTTCGCGCGTCTGCCCCGCCCGCGGCCAGGGGTCGGCGTCATGGCTGAGGCGGGATTGGAAGGGTTTAGAACGGAGTGGGCGCCCAGCGTCGCGGACCTGCTGGTCGACCCGGCGGTCAGCTTCGCCCTGAAGGACGTTCTTCGCACCTGGGAGGTTCGAGATCCGGTCGATGCGGCGCGGGACGCCCGGTTGCTGGCCGAGGTTCTGGAGCGCCGGGCGGACGAGGCGGTGTCATGGACAGTGTGAGCGAGCCGCCTCCGTTCGACGCGTTGGAAGACCGGATTCTCCCCTGGTCGCAGGTGAAGGTGATCTGCGGTCTGAGCCGGACGACGGTCTGGCGCATGCAGAAGACCGGAGATTTCCCGGCCTGCGTCCAGGTCTCGCAAAACCGAGTCGGATGGTGGCAGAGCGAGCTGCTGGCGTGGCGACGGGCGAGGACACCGAGGCGTCTGCCGGAGCCCCGGGCCATAGTGGAGAGGCCGGAGCCGGTTAGACCGCCAGTCAGGAGAACCCTGGAAGAGCCGCCTAGAAGACCGGCGCCTGAGGCTGCGACCGGTTCGGATCAGCCCGTCAGGAGCCGTCGGAAACGGAAATCTGGTGTTCCGGAAAACCAGGCTGCGTTCGACTTCGGAGGCTAGCGGGCGGACCGGGTCGATTAGACCCGCTTGAAACGGACGCGGTCGGCGCCGGCGATCAGGAAGGCGTCGAAGCCGGCGTCGCCCCAGGCCTTGCGCTGAACGTGGGTCGTGGCCGGGTCGGTTGTGTTCGCCCACCACTGCGGCAGGCCCGCGCTCTTGGGTAGCATATAGCCGATCTTGCGCTCCATCTCGGCGAAGGAGAGCTCGAGTTCATCGGTCTTCTGCTTGCGAAGATAATCCCGGAGCGGATCGTATTTGGCCATGGCGGTCTTTCATAGCTCAACGCGCCATAGAGGGGGCGGCGGGAAGGTGCCAGGCCTGAGTGCCCACCGCAGGCGCTTGGGTCAGTCCGGCGTGTCCGAACTCTGCAACCTTGCGAGCAGCGGCGAAAGCATTTTGAGCGTGTATTCGCGAACCCGATGAGCGTCCGCAGGCTGCTGCTCGTTGAGGTCCCCGATGTGCGCCAGCGCCATGCGCACAAAGGACATGCAGACGATCGCGCGCCGTTCCGGGACGGTCAGCGCCCGGAGCGGCCGCATCAGCCCCTCGATCACCGCGTCGGTACGCAGGTCGAGCTCGGCAAGTCCTTCGGCTGAGCGGATGTCGGGCCGCCAGGCTTGTCGCGCGTCGAGCTTGCCCTGATGGCTCCACTCCAGGCTGGCCAGGCCGTCCTCTTCAACCTGATCGGCGAGCGTCCGCAAAAGGCTGGCCGCCTCGAACCGCCGATCCCGGCTGCTGCTCTTATAGGTCACTCCGCTCATGGCGGCCGCGACGAAGGCCTCGGCGATGTCCCAGCCGGTCTCGGCGCGGGGCTGATCCAGGGCGGCTGAGTCGAACTCCCTGAGTTTGAAAAAGGCGCTCAGAGCAAGATCGTAAACCTGCGCCTTGTACTTCATACGCTCCGGAATGCCGCTCATAACGCTTCTGCTCCAACGATCTGCCGTCGACGCCTTTAGCGATTACCGCGACGGTCTTGTCGAGCCTTTGGGGTTCATGGGGAAGGGCGGCGCGCCTTGGCCTCCGACGACCGGCTGGTTAGTTACCGCCCTCGGGGGCGCGTCTCGCGCGGAGCAGATCTCCGATAGAGCGGCCACCGACACGGCAGACGGCGATGACGCGGTCGTGTACGATGACGCGGCCGCTCCTGCCGCGGCGTGCGTCGCAGACCACATTCTGTCCGAACGCGACCTGTCGCAGAAGCGACTGGGATAGCCGTCCGTCAGGCGAGTGGAGTTCGGGCGCGTCGAAATCCGCCAGCCGCACTTCGATCCAGCTATTGGGATCTCTGGAGCTGCCGACGCACAAACTGTCCCCGTCGCCGACATAGCGCACCGATCCCGTGAACGGCTGACCCGGCTGGGAGGGGAGCCGCCCCTCGCAAGGATCGGCCGATGCGGGTGTCGCCATAGCAGCCAGGAACAGGGCGCATAGCGCGAGAGCCGGGAGGCTGAGGAGGGGGCGGTACGTGTTGGGCATGAGCCTCGACAGGGTTGTGACAGACGGCGAAACAGCTGTCGCTGCTGAGCGATCTTTTCGGCTCGCACAAGTTCAGGAACAGAAGTCGCCCGAGTAGGGATGCAAGGTCATTGCACGCGAATTGATGATCGTTACACGATAGGGTGGCGTAAAAAAGCGGGACGGGGGAAGCATGATTAGTCGAGGTTCTGAGTGGCGCCGTTGGGAGCCTCACATCCATGCGCCCGGGACCGTGATGAACAATCAGTTCACCGGCCCCACGGCGTGGGAGGATTATCTATCCGCGCTTGAAAGGGCCACGCCGCTCATCGAGGCGATCGCCGTCACCGACTATTATGTCACCGACACCTATGAGCGGGTGTTGCAGCACAAGGCCGACGGGCGATTGCCGAAGGCGACGCTGATATTTCCCAATGTCGAGCTGAGACTGGATGTGGCGACCGCGAAGGGCGGATTCGTAAATCTGCATCTGTTCGTCAGCCCCGAGGACCCGGACCATATCGCCGAACTGCAGCGCCTTCTATCCCGGCTGCACTTCACCGTGCAGCAGGATCGCTACGACTGCACCCGCGCCGACCTGATACGCCTGGGCAAGAAGGCCGACCCGAACATAACCGACGACGGCGCCGCGCTCTCCTACGGGGCGAACCAGTTCAAGGTCAATTTCCGGCAACTGCGCGAGGTGTTCGGCGAGAGCGGATGGGCCAAGAAGAACGTCCTGATCGCCGTCGCCGGCGGCGCCACCGATGGCACATCGGGCGTGAGGGAGGCCGCCGACCAGACCATTCGTCGCGAGATCGAGGGATTTGCCGACATCATATTCGCCAGCAGCCAGGCGCAGCGGGAGTTCTGGCTCGGTCAAAAGGATCTCGACGCCCAGGCGATCCGCGCCCGATATGGCGGTTTGAAGCCCTGCCTTCATGGCAGTGACGCGCACAGGCTCGAAGACGTCGCCACGCCGTTCGGCGACCGATTCTCATGGGTCAAGGGCGGGCTGGAATTCGACACGCTGCGACAGGCCTGCATCGACCCCCGGGGCCGGGCCCATGTCGGCGCCGAGCCGCCGAAGTCCGCAACGCCGTCCCAGGTTATTTCCGAGATTGAAATACTCGACGCGCCTTGGCTCCAGACGTCGACCATCCCTCTGAACTCCGGCCTGGTGGCCATTATTGGCGCGCGGGGATCGGGCAAGACGGCCCTGGCGGACATGATCGCGGCGGGCTGCGATTCCATATCGGACGAGGCCTGGGCCGCCGATGAATGGGCGAACCCCTCGTTCCTGGTGCGCGCCCGGCCTCTTATCGGCCAGGCCAAGGTGAAGGTCAGTTGGGCGGCGGGCGCTCCAGGCACGCGGTCGTTGGATGGGGCCGATGCCAACGGCCCGCTGAGCTATCCTCGGGCGCGATACCTGTCCCAGCAGTTCGTCGAGGAACTGTGCTCATCCAGCGGCCTGACCGACGGACTCCTCCGCGAGATCGAGAGAGTGATCTTCGAGGCCCATCCCGATCATGATCGTGACGGTGCGTTGGACTTCGCCGAACTGCTGGAACATCGCGCTTCACGCCATCGTCTGGCGCGCGATCGTGAGGCCGAGGCCGTCTCCCAGATCTCGGAGCGGATCGGCACTGAACTCGAGAAGGAAAAGCTGGTCGCCAGCTATGAGGCCATGGTCGCGCAGAAGCGGCAACTGGTCGACGCCTATACCGCCGACCGCGCCAAGCTTGTTTCGGCGGGCAGCGAAAAGAGGGCTCAGCGTCACACCGAGCTGGCTGGCGCGGCCAACGAGGTCAGGACCAAGTTGCGGCGGTTCACAAACCAGCGGCAGACCTTCCTGGCCCTTCAGGATGAGGTGAGGGACCTTCGGCGCAACCAGGCGCCGGAGACACTGCGGCAAACCCAGGCCAGACATACGCACAGTGGAATGTCGAACGACCAGTGGGCCGCTTTCATTCTGGATTATACCGGGAAGGTCGATGACGACCTGAACGACTACGTCAAATGGGTTGATGGCAAGATCGCGGGGCTGAAGGGCGCTGCACCGCCAGCCGGTGATGCGAACACGGCGTTCTTTGCTGATGAGACAGACCTGACGACGCTGTCGCAGGCGGTCCTGGAAGCCGAGATGGGGCGGCTGGAAAAACTGGTCAGCTCCGACAAGGAAACGCAGCGGCAATACACGGCGCTGTCGGGCCGGATCGCGACCGAGACTGCGGCGATGCAGACCCTCGCGGCCAAACTTCAAGACAGCCAAGGCGCCAAGGATCGTGCCCGGGATCTGCAGGCCGAACGCGAAGAGGCCTATGGCCGGGCTTTCGACGCCCTCATCGCCGAACAAACCGTTCTGGAGGAATTGTACGGGCCCTTGATGGCGCGTCTGGCGGCGGCCTCCGGGACGTTGAAGAAGCTGTCCTTCTCTGTCGCGCGGGTCGCCGACGTGGCCCAGTGGGCGGGGCAGGCCGAGGAGGGTTTGATCGATCTCCGCAAGGGCGGGGCGTTCCGAGGCAAGGGCACCTTGCTTCAGAAGGCCAACGAGGTCCTCAAGCGGGCTTGGGAGACAGGGTCGTCAGCTGAGGTGGTGTCGGCGATGGCGGAGTTTCGTCGGCTTTATCAGAAGGAACTGCTCGACCACTCGCCGGTCGCCCACACCGAGCAGCTGGAGTTTCGGGCCTGGTCGAAACGCTTCGCTCAATGGCTGTTCAGCACTGGTCATATCGAGATCCACTACGGCATCGAATATGATGGCGTGGATATCCGCAAGCTGTCTCCCGGAACCCGCGGCATCGTCCTGTTGCTGCTCTATCTGGCGTTGGACGATGGCGATGGCCGCCCGCTGATCATCGACCAGCCGGAGGAGAACCTCGACCCGAAATCCGTCTTCGAAGAGTTGGTGGGTCTGTTCATCGAAGCCAAATCGAACCGCCAGGTGATCATGGTGACGCATAACGCCAACCTTGTGATCAACACTGACGCCGATCAGATCATCATCGCTGAGTCAGGGCCGCATCCGCACGGTGCCTTGCCGCCGATCACCTATCAGTCCGGTGGCCTGGAGAACGCTGACATCAGAAAAGCGGTTTGCGACATCTTGGAAGGTGGGGAAGGCGCCTTCCAGGAACGAGCCCGCAGATTGAGAGTCAGGCTGGAGCGATGAGGTGCTGAATAGGCTAAGTTCGGTCGAGCCGTTTGCTGGCGCGCGTCGCGCGAGATGAGGCCGTCGGAAACGACGATCAAAAGGCTCTTCGCGACGTCGGGGAATCTCTGCGCCTTTCCAAGGTGCGACTTGCCCATCGTCGAAGCCGTGGGGACGATCACCGGCGAAATCTGCCATATCCGGGCGCGAAATGAGGGCGGCCCCCGCTTCGACGTCACCCAGAGCGAGGACGAACGGCAGGGCTTCGAAAACCTGGTTCTGCTATGCCGTCGACACCATAAAATGGTGGATGCCGAACCCGATGTCTATTCCGTAGAGGCGCTCGAGGAGATCAAGCGGATCCGAGAAGGTGATATGGGACGGCCCGAACAGGCTACCGATGCTTTCTATGCGAAGATCCTCCTCGGCGACCTTCGGCGCATCGAGGTGACCAACAATAGTGGCAACGTCGTCATCGACAGCCCCGGCGCGATCATAGCCAAAACCGTCAATGTGAAGACCACCCGTAACACGGTAAAGATTCAGCCCGCGGCGGGCACGATCGGGGCCGATCTCAAGGCGAGCCGGTATACTCAGCACCTGATCAGCCGATACAATGAATTCGCGAGCGCCGATAAAACGCGCGACACGAAGTTCAGTTACGAGGCTATTTCCAAGAATATTGAAGCGAACTTCAGAGGCCCCTGGAGGATGCTGGCGATCGAGGACTTCGACGCCCTGTGCGTCTATCTTCAGCAGAGGATCAGCCGAACGCGCATCGCCAAGTCAAACGCGGCTAAAGGGATGAAGGCCTTCTCCAGCTTCGAGGACTATACCTAAAGGGCGAGCTGAGCGACGATGCGGCACGGCGAGACGCATTGGCGCCGATGTGACCGCACCTCTGCCGAAGGCGGACTTTAGCTTTACCAGCCGACTCACCAAGTCACGACCGATACTGGCGCACCGACTGTGTGCAATCCTTCCTGATTCGGAGTTGGCGGGACGGAAATGGCCCAGAAACCTCAGCGCATCATCGAGGTGGCGGTGATCGACAAGGTCGGTCCGATCACGGCCGAGCGGCTGATGGCGATGTCCGAGGCTGAGTGGGGCCTGCTGAGGCAACGCATTACCGACGCTCGGCGAGGACGGGATCACCGATCCATTGCCGCCTGTCTTCGTTGCGGCGGCGCCGTCTTCATCAAGGCGCGCGCCTTCCGTCAAAAACGGCTTCCCTATTTCGCCCACTTCAAGGGCGCCGTTGCCGCCTGTCCTTGGTTTACCGGCGATACCCAGGACCCCGATAGCCTGAAGGCGGGCCAGTACCACGGTCACCAGGAAAGCCCGGCGCACCGGCTGATCTGCGAGCAGATCGCCCAACTTGCCAAACAGGATCCAAGCTGCACGCGGGTGGCAGTAGACACCTATCTTGCACCTACCGCCGGCGGCCATGGCCGATACCCGGACGTACTCGTGACGTATACTAACGGCCGCACGGTCGCCTTCGAGATCCAGTTGTCCAACACCTTCCAGACGGAGATTTCCGACCGGTCACTGCATTACAGGCGCGAAGGGGTCGGTTTGATCTGGGTTCTGTTGGGGCACGAACTCCAGTCGGGCGATCTGCCGCAGTCGTTCCGTGACGTAATCCTCCGCCATCGGGACAACGCCTTCGTGCTCGATCAGGCGGCCATAGAGACGTCTCTAGCCGCTCGACGCCTGATGCTAACCTGCTTCCTGCGGAAGTCGGACGGCAGCTTCGGCGACGAGAGACAGGTCGCTGTCAATGATCTCACTTTTCCTGAAACCGGCTGGCCCTACTATGAGGATCGGGTCACGCCGAGTTTGCTGGCGCGAGGGGAGGCCGTGCGCGCGCCTTGGAAGGTGGCGCTGCAGGCCCGCACTGATTTCTCCTACTCGGAGCTCACGACGCCGGCGTTCATTGCGGCCAACAGCGATCTGTGTGCGCGCGTGCCCGGTCTGGCGCTTTGGCAGCATCAAAACCTCGATCGTTGGCAATTTGCGCACTTCATCGCGGTGATGTTCTCGACACTTCGCTACGCCGCGGGGCGTTCAAGAACTACGCTTCCCGACAGCCGAACATCCAGGCGATGCTCAACAGCAAGTTGTCGGGACACCCCCTCATGCCCTTCGCGCCGGTTCTTCAAACGGTGCTCGCCCGAACCTCGGCAGGCCCCCTGCTCGAGGGCACCGTCGGCGTGCACCTCCGAAGGGCACTCGAGTTGGGCGAGGGCAATCTAGTGCTAGAGGCGCATGCGATCTGGCCGGCGATTCACGTCTTGCTGCCAGAAGTTTTCGATGGGGCGCTGCGGCTACAGCTGGAGACTCTTGGCGCCCTTCCGGCCTGGGCGAAGTCGAGCACCGACCATCTGGCTTATTCTTACGAATGATCCCGCCGGCCGGACGCCAAGCAGGCGTCGCCAAGGCTGTTCCGCACACACCTCCGCGCACACCGTTCACCCGACTGGACAATACATGCACACAACGATATTGTTGTGTTCATGATCCCTTCCCTTATTGATCCGGGCTTTGGCGCGCCTTGGGCGGTTCTGCCTTCGGGCGTCCACGAGACGACGCTGGAGGAGGTTGCCGCCCGGTTCGCCACCACGCCACACCGACAGTGGTTGTTCGGTGGTTTTCAACGGGCGGTGGAGGCGCTCCGGCTCGCCGGATGCCGTGCCGTCTACCTCGATGGCAGCTTCACCACAGCGAAAGACCACCCCGGTGATTTCGACGGCTGCTGGGATCATGCGGGGATGGACTTTTCCTTGCTTGACCCCGTTCTCCAGAACTTCGCCGGCAAGCGCGAGGCTCAAAAAGCCAAATATCTCGGCGAGATGTTTCCGGCCTTCGCCCCGAACGGCGCGACGGGCACCTTCCTCGATTTCTTCCAGATCGAGAAACATTCGGGCCAGCCCAAAGGCATTTTGCGGCTGACGCTCGCGACCTCGAAAGGGGCGTTGTAATGATCACGAACGAAAGACAGTACCGGTCCACGTGCGCGGCGCTGGACCAGCTGAAAGCCTCGGCGGGCGCGCCGGCGGCCACCAACGTCGATCCCGCGTTCGCCGTCATCGCGCGCGGTGCGCTCCAAAGCCAAGTGGCGGAACTCGAAGCCGATGTCGCCCTTTACGAGGCCCTGAAGTCAGGAGCGCAGACGACGTTCTCGGCCGCACGCCTTGCCGATCTCCCCGAGACGCTCATCCGCGCACGGATCGCGAGAGGCATGAGCCAGAAGGATCTCGCGGATTTTCTGGGGCTGAAGGAACAACAGGTCCAGCGATACGAAGCCGAACGCTATCGATCCGCGAGCCTTGAGCGTTTGATCGAGGTCTCCGATGCGCTCGACGTGCGCATCGAGAACCGTGCGTCGCTCGCCGGGAACGGGAGCCTGGAGTCGGTCGATCCCACCGCCTGGCAGGCTTTCCCTCTGGCCGAGATGTACAAGCGCGGTTGGTTCGAAGACTTCTCCGGAACGCTGACGCAGGCGCGCAAGTCCGCCGACCACCTCGTGCCGGCCTTCCTGCGGAGTGGCTCGGCCCGATTCGTCCCTGCCGGCTTGCACCGGAAGTCTGTGCGGTCGAACGGCGCTGTGCACGAACCGGCGATCGCGGCATGGGAAGCGCGTGTGCGACAGCTGGCCGCCCGAAACCCGCCGACGGCAACCTTCGATCCCGCCTTGATCGATGATGCCTGGATCGCTGCCCTCGTCGCCCTGACCCTGGATGCCGACGGCCCACTGAAGGCCGTCGACCACCTGCGCCAGATCGGCATCGCCTTCGTTGTCGAACGGCATCTACCCGGAACCCTGCTGGACGGCGCAGCCATGGGCTCGTTCGACGGCTACGGGCTGATCGGCCTGACGCTCCGCCATGACCGGCTGGACAATTTCTGGTTCACGCTTTTGCACGAGATCGGACACCTCAAGCTCCACATCGGCCCGGAAGCCTTTGCCGCCATCTTCGACGACACGGAGAGCCCGTCGGACGAGCGCCACGAAGAGGAGGCAGACGGCTTTGCACGGAACGCGCTGCTGCCTGTGGCTCAATGGGATCTCGCGGTGTCACGGTTCTCGCGCACGGAGAAAGCAGTGCTGACTGACGCCAAACGCTTCGGCGTCGGCCCAGCGGTCATCGCCGGCCGGGTTCGTCGCGAGGCTGGCGACTACACTGTTCTCCGTTCTCTCGTCGGCGCCGGGGAAGTGCGCCGCCAATTTGGTCTTTGAGGTTCAAATGGCGATCGCCCCGACCCAGTATGTCCCCCTCCTGCGCTGGCGGATGGGCGAGTATCAGGCCCTGTTCAAACTCGCGGCCGGACTGAAGCCGGCGGTCGTTCCTCTAATCGAGGTCCTGCCGCCGGACTTCGATTTCGAGCAATGGCGGCCGAAGAAGGAGATCGACGACCACCTCGGTGGTTTCGCGGCCAAGCTGGAAAAGAAGTGGAGCGATCGTCCCGCGCTCATCGACGGCCGCCAGTTGGCCCCTGCGACCCGCATGGCGGACGGCCGGCACACGATGACGTTCCTGTTCGATGAGGCCCGCAAGCTTGGGGCCTCGTTGACGCCGGTCATCAACCTCGAGAGCGACGCTGCCTACCGGAAGGCGGTCCACGACATCGATGCTATCGACATGAACGGCGCGGTCCTGCGGTGCACGCTCGAGGAGGCGCTCGATCCAGACTTTGACGATCATGTTGATGCCTTGCTCAAAGCCTTGGCGATCGACATTGCCCAACTCGACATCGTACTGGATCTGGGGGCGCCAGCCTATTCGCCCCAAGGCCCGCTTGTGGGCGTCATACGCGCCGCCCTGAACGGCGCGAGAATGCTGTCCGCGCGTAGCGTTGTCGTTATGGCGGCGTCCTTCCCCGAGACGATGACCGAGCTCAAACTCCCGATCCAGACCGTGTCGCGCGAAGAGTGGCGGCTTTACGCAGCCTTGGTGACGGCCCAGTCGCCCCAGGAACGACGTCCGTCCTTTGGCGACTATGCGGTCGCGGCGGTTAAATTCGCCCAAGGGGATATGCGATTTATGCGGGGATCCCCGAACGTACGCTATGCGGTGTCGGACGGCGGCTGGCTGGTCGCGCGCTCCAAACGCAAGAAGGGCGAGACTAACCAGGCCTACCCCGGCCTATGCGGTCTGATCCTAAGCTCGGGTCAGTACCACGGCGCAACGTTCTCGGAAGGCAGCGCCTATATCGAGGATTGTCACGCTGGCGCCGCCAAGCGCGGCAACCCCACGGTCTGGAAGTGGGTGGCGACCAACCACCATATCACTGTGGTCTTGGACGATCTCGCCAAACTGCCCGCGCCTTGAGCGTTTCCCTGACCCGCGCGCCTAGCACGCGTCGCGGCAAGGCGGAGGCGAGAATAGGATACAGAGCATCGCGAGGTGCTCTGAGCGTGCGCTCCGGGTGCCCGAGATCGCGTAGCATTTGAACGATCTCCGGGCGCCACAGCAAGCGCGCGAGTGTCACCGGATCGATAGAGCGGTTGACCTTTTCGTCACGGATTCGCCTAAGCGCGACTTCACCGTTGGCGCACCGTCGCGCTAGCACGACCCCCCACCAGTCGGGCACGAGGAGCCGAGCCGCGTCGAGGTGACGTTCGGCCACGATGAGAGAGGCCTTATCGACGACTTCGCCATAAGCGCTGACTTGGAACGGAAGGCGGGCCAGGGTATCCGCTTCGGCCTTGATCTCTAGCCCGCGGATGTGGCCGTTGATCACGGCGATATCGATCCGGCAGGATCCGTGATCGAGACCGAGTTCATCGATCACGAGCGTATCAGCGCTGCGCATCGCGGAGCCGAGCATACGTGCATAGACTGCACGCCGTACGTCTCCATCTTTGAACAGGGTTGCCATACCCCGGCATAGCTCTCGGGAATTGCTCAGGGCAAGCGGTTTGGCCATGCCAGCAAAGTCGTTGATCGACGCGACCGAACGAACTCAGGGCGACAAGGGGCGAAAAATGCTAGTCAAGGATCAGTTGCCGCGCATCTTCCAGGCCAACCTTGCGCGACTGTTTGAGCGGGTGGTCCAGCCCGCGATGGAGGCGCTGCCGGTTCATTCGTCGCTCGAAAGCGGCGAGGCGGCGACGATGGATCAATTTCTCGTTCGCGCTGCGGCCCAGGTCGACAACTACACCGCCAATGAGGCGGCGAAGGCGTTCACGCTGATCCTCGCTGCGACCTTCGAGCGTCAACTGAGTATATGGGCGCGAGCGGTCCATCGCGATGACGCGACGGACATGCCCAAGGCGCGGGGTTTCCGGGAGCTCCTGGCGATCTGCGCCGAGCGCGCCGGGATAGACGTCGGGCACGGCGGGTTGGGTGCTGATCTGACCGAGATGTTCGTGGTCGCCAACGTCGTGCGTCATGGCGAAGGTTCGTCGTGCGAAGAACTGAAGACGATCGCGCCGGCGCTATGGGACGAGGCCGCCAACGACTATCACGATCTCCTGGCAGGGCTGCCGATTGCGAGCGAACATCTCAGAATCCGCGCGAGCGACCTCGTTTGCTATATCCGGGCGACAACGCGTTTCTGGGGCTTGGCTGACACTCTTCCGATGGCGGTGATCGATCCGCCCTATCGGTTCGCGACAACGGGCGGGGAAACAACGTGACGGACGCCGACGAATTTGACGATCAGCCGCGTTATCGCGATGTCGCTGAGATCGGCACGAGTGAGCTCCACGAAGCGCTGATGAGCTTGGCCGGCTTTGCCGCCAACCCTTACCTAGCCATGCAGGCGAGCCAGCTTTGCCTCGTCGATAATTCGCTCAACGCGCTGGAGCACGAGGTCATGCGCCACCAGTTCGATGACGAGCCGCCGCGAGGGAAGATCGCGTTGCTGGGCGCGCTCTCGCCCATGTGGATCTACGCGGCCTACGAGCTGTTGCGGACATGGCGCCAGCGCTGTGAAGACGTCATCAAGCTCGCCGAGAATTCAGGAATCGGCCTCAAGGCCGCCCATCTCGAACGAGACCTAGGATACCGCCACTACGATCGCGAGCTGCGCGCGCAGCAACTGCGTGATGCCCAGGAGCGGCCCGAACTGGTTGAGCAGATGCGCCTCGACCTGCGGCGGACGGAGATGGGCTTCACTACGCTCGAATTCATCCGCGTCGCGCTCGCCAAGCACGAGGTGAGCAAGAAGGGGAACAAGAAGCCCATTGCGTTCGCGCCGGGCCTTGCCCGCCCCAACCGCTGGTGCGGCTCGATGGAGTATGAGCTGAGCAATGGCGGCGCGATCATCAGAAACGTCACGCGCCGCGACATTGCCGAAACCATTCGGTTCATCCCCGAGGCGGAAAATCCGAGCGACGCTGATCTGGTCGGCTTCCAAGCCTATATGAACCCGCCGGATGTCGAGCCGCCGGCGGGATGACGGGGTTGTGAGCGACCAGCCGCCGCCAGAGCGACCAAAGACCAAAGCCTTCGACCTGCTCGCGTCGGTAGCCGCATTTGCGCGCGAACACTGTATCGCGCTGAACGACCCGTCATTGGTCGAACGCTTTGTCGCCGACGCAACGCCAAAGCTGGAGGAGGCGTTGGCGGACCCGACGCTAATTCATGGCTCGCGAACCGAGCGCCTGTTTGAAGCAACGGTGCTTAGCCTGGGCCACTTTCGATTGCTCAAGACCGAGGATGTTGGCCGCGTCCATGCCGCCGACACCTGCCGCGCGCCGGATTTCCGAGTGGTGCTGGACGACGGCGAGCAGTGGCTCGTCGAGGTCAAGAACGTCCGAAGCAAGGAGCCCTTCAAGCAGAAAACGCAAATGACGGCTGCGTATCTGGCCTCGCTCCAGACCTACGCGGACATGGTTGGCGCGCCGTTGAAGCTGGCGATATTCTGGTCGCTCTGGAACATCTGGACGGTCATCTCTCCGGATCGCTTCCGCCGTCCGAACGGCGGTCTCCGCGTCACGATGAAGGATGCGGTGATCGCCAACGAGTCCGGAAGGCTCGGCGAGGTGATCATCATGACCAAGGCCCCGCTGCGCCTGGTGCTCGGGGCGTCGACCGATATGCCGCGTTCGCTGAGCGCGGAGGGGCTGGCCAACTTCATCATCGGGTCGGCGAAACTCTATAGCGGCGACGTCGAGCTGACGGATCCTAGGGACCGCAAGCTTGCGGAAGTGCTTCTGCTCTACGGGGAGTGGTCCATTGAGGGGCCGCTTGCAGTCACCGACGGCGGCGAGTTCGCGGGTGTCGAGTTTGTCGCGAACCCAGAGGAATCGTCCAATCAGGGCTGGGAAGGTATAGGCTGGGCCAGCCGCATTTTTAGCCGCTACTATGCTGCGCAGACGATAGACGGTGACCAGGTCATCCAGCTCCATGGAGAGGCGGCCCCGGAATGGTTCGCGCCACTTTCGGATTGGGATTTCAAGAACAGCAAGCTGCCGCTCTTGCTGGGGCGGGTTCAGGCGCCTGGATGACCAGGTGCGCGGCGATCCGGAGCTGCCTGTCTGATTCTGCTTCGTGCGTGGGCCTCCTGAGCGCCTGCGTTCTAATCCAGTTCGTCGTCGACCGGCTGTTCCAGCGGTGGCAGCACCCAGCCGTCGGACTGTAGGAAGGTGAGAACGTCTTCGTATTTGTCGGCACGGCGCACGCGGCGAACGTGTTGGTAGAATCGATTGCGCGCGTCAGGGGTCGGCCGATCAGCGGGCGCCGCGTCGCGGAGCACGCCGAGCAGAAGCGTATCCGTTTCGGACGCATCCCAGTTCTGCCCGTTGTCGATGATGGCATCGAGGAGTTGGTCAAGCTGTTGGCCGTTGAGGCGGCCGGCGAACGGCGTGATGAGATCGCTGAAGTTCACCTCTGATCCGCGCCAGCTGCCAGAAGCCTGATACAGATCGACCGCCCGAGGCCAGAGGTCGGCGAGCGGCTGAGAGGCGATTGCGGCGACCAAATTTTCCCGATTGAGGCCGGCGATCAGCGGCAGTAGCGCGGCGCGGAATTGTGGGACAGTCACGCCTGCCAGAATGCGGTAGTCAGCGAGCGCCGCGGGGTCGGCGTTGTCGATGGTCGCTTGAAGGGCCGTCCGAGTCGGCTCCTGAAGCTGCGGCCAGAAATCCGGAAAAGCGGCGATGAACGCGATGGCGCGAGGGCGGTTCGCCGGCTCGAGGTTGTCTATGAGCCTGACGATCGCCAGCGATATATCCGGCCAGGCCTCAGCGGCGCGTTCGCGCACCGCGACCAGCGAGGGGATTATCTTGCGATGGAGCGGCTCCCATTGCGCGGGCACGCCCTTGAGAATGGATTTTGCGAGCACCGTGCCGAAGTTGCGGACGTTCTGAGCGCGGACGCGCGCCAGGTAGCGCTGGTCGACATAGTCCAGGATGCGCGCGTATTCCGTTGGAAAGCCGGGCGACTGCACGTCGATGTCGTACAGCTCGAAGATCGCTTTGCCTTGCAAGGGCTCCTGCGACAGAACAAGATCGACCGCATTGACGAGGTGAAGCCGCACCAGCTCGGGCGACGGCGCGAAGAGATCCGCCTCGGCCGAGAAGGCCGGGTGCGCGCAAAGATGTCTATCTTCGCGCAGGCGCTCCAGATGCGTTCGGGCGATGCGATTGACGACCTGAGTGTTGGCCGTTGCGTCTTCGAGGATGCCTCCCTCAAGCTGAAGCAGCTTGGGGATATCGCCTGTGACGGTCGCGTTGTCCCACGCCTGAAGAAATGCCGTGGCGGCCGCATCGCCCATAGCGCTCAGCTCGCGATACTTGGCGATCAGGTCGTAGACCAGGGCGACCCAGGCTGAGGTGAGTGCGCCACGCAGCGCGCCGGCCTTGTAGGCTTTCACCGCATCAAGAAAATACACCTTCGACTGCGGATGCCGAATTCGGGTGATGAGGATGTCGAGATCAACAAATCCAGTGTCCACGGTTCAGACCCCTCCAATTATGTGTCGGTCCCCGCCGAGCGGGATGATCCAGCCACCAGCGCGGTCCGGTCGGGCGACCGCGAGCGGTCGCGGAAAGGTCTGGCGTGTGAGCGTGCGCAGCGCCTGTGCGAGTTCGGCATGGCCAAGGGGCTCGATCAGGTTGGCGACATGCAGGCGGAGCAGCCCGATGAACGGGGCGTCCTTGTCTTGCGGATCAATGGGAACGCCCTCGTCGATGGGATCGCGAACCGACAGGTGAGCATCAGCGGGATTGGAATTGGCCACGCCCCAACGGGTGGCGACCGCGATCCGCTTTACGGTGACCTTTTGGCCTTTGACCGTCACGTCGATGCGCCCGGCTTGTGTCCAGGCGCGCGCGAGTGCTTTCGCGGGGCCTCCCGGGTCGTGACAGCTCTTGGCCTCCGCGATCGTGAGCGAGGTCAGATCGGATTTGCATGCGATCCAGTCAGGGAGGTCGCCTCGGGCGAGGCGCTTGATCCTGGCCTGCTTGCGGCGATCGAGATCGATCACTTGGTTGCCGAGATGGGCGAAAACGGAGAGGTCAAAATATCGTTCGAGATAAGCGCGGGCGACGAACCGCCCGAACAGGCCCGACAACGCGACCTTCACTTCGCGCGCCTGGCCCAGCGGCTGCCTGAAGAGGAAGGATGTGCCCGCGCCGGTCGGGGCGAGGAGAGCATCCAGGATCGACCAGGCGCCATAGGCTGCGCCCGGCGTCTGGAGCACTTCGCGGATGCCGGCGTCTTCGATGTCGGAGACGTCCAGCGCGATGGTCGCGCCCGGGAACGGGTCCAGTGATGGCGGCGTGAAGTTGTAGATGAAGGTTCGGGTCATAGCGCCAGCGCCCGCTTGAGATCATCGTGCTCGAAGGCGCTGGCCATCCGGGTAATTTCGGCGGAGCGGGCGCCGACGGCCTTGGCGGTGTCACGCCACGTCGCGGTCACGGTCGCGACCTCTTTGATGATGGCGCGGGCCTGCTGCAGCGTGAGGCCGAAGAACTCCGAAGCCGCCTCAAGCAGGTCGAGCGAGCAAGTGCCCTCATCGAGGTCGATGTTGGTCGTCAGCACACGCGCCTTGAGGTCGGTGGGCACAGGGTTGAGGTCGTAAGCGGGAGAGAGGGACCATCCCGTCTTGCCGAGCCAAAGGAAGCCATGGTTGCGCAGGTGATCATCGACATTGGAAATCAGCACGTTGAGGACGACCCGCCGATAGAGGGCATGAGCGTCGGTCTTCCCCTGAGCGCCATGTTGCGTAAGCGCGTCGACGATCTCCGGGTAGCTGCCGCGCTCGCCGTCCTTGGCGCCCATCATCGCCATGGCTGACAGGAAAGGCGTGCGGATCGGGCCGGCGCGATCGAAGCGCCGCGACAGCATCACCGCCTTGCCGGCGACCTCAATGAGTTCATGGTGAGGGGTGGTGATGCCCGCCTGGCCAGCCAGTCGGAGCGCGATCTCTTCCCACGTCTCTATGCTGTATTCGTCGGTCTCCTTCGGAAATTTGGCGATGGAGAGGTGTCCGTGCTGGTCGATGACCGACGCTTTGGGCCGGGCCCCGCCCAGGGAAGAGCCGGGGGCGAAGATGAGTTGAAGGTCCTCGTCCGTTTCCTCGTCGCGGAGGACCCGTTCGGTGATCTGGAGCAGCCGCCCGAGTTCGATCAGGGCGGGGACGCCGGCGCGGATCGGGGCCTGGAACATATCTTCGCCCGCCCAACGAAATCTGAGGGCCCCCAGGCGGGTCTCGTCGGCGACGCCGAGCAGGTAATCGCTTTCCGCAAGGGTGCGAACGGCGCGGCCTTCGCGTTCGGCAAGGCGGCGTTCGGCCCGTTGCATAAGACGTCGCCCCCATGTGTCGGGCGCTGAGTCTCCGATGGAGCCGAAAGTCGCCAGTCCGGCAGGAGGGGCGAAGGCACCGCGGGTCAGGGCAAGGGCAGGCTCTAGCGAGAACCGGTCTGGATCGGCGAGCCACGCGCCATCATATTCGAAAAGGATGGTCTCCGTGCCTCGAACGCGATTGCTCCTCGCCAGGCCGATAGGGCGCGTGCGTCCATCCAGGTCGAGATGTACCTCAAAGTCAGTCATCGCGAGATGATCCGCCTGTTCGCTTGAGATGGACGCGCTTGGGCAGTTCCGCGCTGGCCAGCGCTTGTCCGACCGGGTCGTTGCCGATGTCGGCGATCTGGCCCAGACCGTCGAGCAGGCCGAGCGCCTGAAGGACGCCAGCATAGATGCCGATGCTGACATTGGTGTCGCCAGCCTCGATCTTCTGCAGGGTCGAACGGGACGTGAAGGCGCGCTCCGCGACGACGGCCATTGGCAGCCGCCGACGCCGACGGGCGTCGTGGATGTCCGCGCCGAGCTTTCGCATGACGCGCCGCACGGCGGCGGGAGGCGTATGTGGTGTAGGCATTTGACACCTTCGCACTACGGATTGGCCTAATATGTAGTACGAAGCTTACAATTTATCTACCCCTCGCAGAGAGCGCCTAGCGGGCTTGCTTAACTGCTTTCATGGTGCTCAAGGCGACCGAGAGGCTCAGACCCATGTCCAGGCACAACTTGAAGAACTCTTCCGAAGCCTGATGGGCCTCCAGACCGTATTGACGCACGAGTTTGCGGGCGTGTTTGCCAAGCGGGATAGCGTCGCTGAGCGAGACCCACTCGGGATTGCCGGCTTGTTCCTCGAAATCGAGAATAAGCGCTTCCGGCAAGTCGGCGCCGAGCAATATGTAGCGAAGGTGCTTGATGAAATTCGGGTGCGTATAGATGTCTTCGCCCCGGCAGTTATTGCGTTCGAACCCGCCCTTTCTCGACGCTTTGATCCGGCCGGGATTGTATTCGACATCGTTCCAGTAGCGGACCCTCTGGGGCGGCACGCCGTCTCGCTCGCTGAGCGAAGCCAGGAGGGCGAGAATGGGTTCGGCATTCGCGTTGTAGGCGGCATGGGCTTCATCGTGATTGCGATGAGACAGGCGCAGGTCGATCTTGGAGACCAGCGCTTCTTCGGCCTCGGTTAGGGCTATGCGGTACTTATCCATGCGATCCTTTCATCTGTCTTCAGCAGGGGATGACCAAACAATGCCGCCAAGGCTGATGGCAGCGAAACCGGCGGTGCAGGCGCCCGCACGTCAGAATGTCACGAGATAGGCGGGGTAGAACAACTCAACGGGCCCAAGCACATGCCTGTCCTTGAGGACGCTGGCGCGCCCTGCGCGTACTTCAGGGCCGCACGGCTTTTTCACCAGGAATGTTGCGGGAGCGGTGCAAGGTCAGCGGCAAGGAGCAATCGATTCAAGGTTGTGACCACGCGACGCCGCTTGTCTTCCAAAGCCTGTTGAACCGCGAAGTTCGGGATCATCAGCCAGTCATTGTGCTGGCTTACATCGCCGTTTCGCTCGGCTCTCAGCAAGGTGGTCCTGAAGTCGTTCAGCTCACCGGCGAGAGCCTCAGCTCCAAGACGAAGATCGTCATCGTTGAGCGTGCGAACCCCACCAATAGCCCGTTGCACCCGTCTCCCCTCCCTGTCGAGAAGATCACCGGTCGCGAGAAGGCGCTGAGTGTCGATTAGGGCCTGTTTGAAATTGTCGGCATGCTCGCAGCTCAACGGGTCGCGAAACGCAGGACGATCAAAAGCGACCGCGAAAAGCCCGAGCAGTTTCTGATCGCGCTCGGGCGCCGTGAGCCCCTGGGCGACGGTCCGATAATATTCATCCTGCAGCCGTGCATCGCGATTCAGGACCGCGTCATAGTCGCCCCAGGACCAGGTCAGGACACCGAACTTTCCAACCTTCTTGCGGGCAGCCGCCATGGCGGCCGCCTTGTTCTGGATTGCCCGGTCCGGCTTGGCCGTCGTCGCGAGAATAAACAGGTCCAGTTTCGCCGGATGGCTCTCGGCGCGCCGGACAGCGTCCGTCAACGCCTTGACCGTGATGGCCCCGCCAGCCAGAAGCACATTGTCCGCGTCGCGCTCATCGCGCTGTTTGCACTGGATGCCGATTGTGCGGCCATCTTCCGCCTGAACGAGCACGTCGAGTCCGTTCTGGCTCTGGCCCTGCCGCCCGACCTTCTGCGGCGTCGGGTCGCCGAACACGACACGGGCCGCGCCTACGGTCAGGTCTTCGAACTGCTGCCAATAGGCGGGCGGAGCGTGCCCCTGTGTAAGATCAGGCATGGGGCGTCCTTATCAGCGCAAGCGGGCGATGTTTGCGACGTAGCCGCCCAGAGAGGTTGGCTGCGTGACCTTGCCCCAGTACCGGGCGCTCGCGCTTGACACCTTTCGGAGGATCAGGAGGTCGAGATCAGAATCGAGGCCGGCGACCACCGCCTTGCCGACCACGTCGATGTCATCATCGGCTTCGAACAGAATGAACGAGGTCGTCTCGTCCCAGTAGCCCGAGTCGAAGACCTGGACGGCCGCATAGATCGACTGGCGGCGAAGAGACTCGACGCCTTTCGCTGCAGAACGTTCAGTCGCGACCATGAAGCTCAGCCAATAGTTTGCAGTGGCCATGTGCGGCACCCCCATCCCGTCGAAAACTCGACCATCGGAGATATGGATACGGCAAAGCTAGGCCGCAATCGCGGGTGGCCGTATCGCGCGACTACCGCGCAACGGTCGCGCACAGGAGGATCAATCCCTTTGTGCGGTTCGCCCTATGTTCTCGCCGTGCTAGGGCTGACGCGTCAACCCGGAGCCGGCCGTGAAACGCCTTTTCGATCATTACGAGCAGATGACCCACAACGCGGTCAAGCCGGTCGCCGACCGATTCGGCCTGTCCATTTTTCCGAAAGTTCGGGTCGCGGACGTGATTGATCCCGACGAGGTCGGGGCAACCGGCGACCTCAAGACCTACGCGCTAAAAGCGCACTTCGATTTTGTGATCTGTCGCAATGACTGTGACCCGGTCTACGCGATCGAGTTCGACGGAGCGTCGCACCGAAGTGTCCGCCAGCGGGAGCGAGACGCCAAGAAGGACGAGCTCTGCAAGCGAGATAACCTGCCGATCCTTCGGATTCACAGCGAGCATCTAACTACTGGCTACAGCCATCTCACTTTGCTTGGCTGGCTGGTCGAAGTGGCCGAGATGAAGGTGGCGTTCGACGCGGAGCAAGAAGCAGGGCGGATTTCTTGGGAAGAGGATTTCGACCCGTTTTTCCTTATGAGCATTGAGCCGGGCGAGCCGAAGTTTCCTTACTGGATCTCCGGGTTGCCGCGGGTGCGCATCGAGCGGCTGCACAAGCGCGGCCTGATCCACCATCCGTGCGGATCCGGCTTCTTTGGTCTGACGGACGACAAGCTTTATCGAGGCGCAGAACTGATCGCCGTCACCCCGACGGTCGGAATCCTGCTCAAGGGCGCGATGCGCGATCAGAACTTCCCGGCGCCCTTTGGCGACCTCCTGAGTGAAATTCTGTCCGTCAAGTTGGCCGACCGTGTCCAGCACTGGGTTCAGAGCGGCGAGGGCGGCAAACCGATGGAGGCTGTTTATGCGGAAGCCCGCGACCTGATGGGGGGCCTCCAGCTCCGAGGGAGTCATTCCTGCGGCGACGTCACAGATCGGTGGCACCTGTGACATTGTTTTCCGGAAAGGGCGAGCATGCAGTTCCGTCATGAGGCCCGTCAGGCACTTGCGCGGGCGAAGGCGCTGCTGGCCCAAGGTGACGACCAGGCGCTACGCTATGCCGCCTTGGAACTGCGCCTGACGCTCGAGGCGATCGCTTACGACCGGCTGCACGACTACAGGCGAGATGTCCCGCCCAGCGTCTATGAGACGTGGCAGCCACCTAAGGTTCTGAGGCTGCTTCTTGAAATCGACCCTCGGGCCGATACTCCACAGACCGTCAAGATCGCCCGCAACCTGGCTCCCGGAGTGGATGACGCGCGCGCCGCTGTCTTCTTCGAGCAGCCCATCCGCCAAGCGACGTTGAAGGACAATTACGGCGCCATTGGGAGCTACCTGCACTTCCCGACCCTGAAGCAGCTAAATGAAAAGGGCGGCCCCGATTTCGAAAAGTTGCGGCGGCGATGCGAAGCCTTGGTTGAGGAACTCGATCCTGTCGTCACGCCAGCGAAGACCTCCTTCATTATGGGGACCTTCTCTCACTGCCCGTGCTTCAGATGTGGCGAGGACATGCGCAAACGCTTGCCGCGCGACGAAGCAGGTCAGTTTCCTGCAAAATGCGTAGCCTGCGGCGCTGACCATCTCGTCTTCTTCGAGGAGGACGGGGAGGGAAAATGGACAACGAAAGCCTTTCCAGCGCCATGCGCACACGAGAATTGCGACGGTATCCATCGGATTTTTCCCGACGAGATCCGCCAGGGTTTCCAATGGACCTGTGACGCGTGCGGCCGCGATAGCGTGTTCGACTTCGCGATATGCCCAGTTCTTCCGCCCGAGACATCCAGCCAATGCTGAAGGGTCGGATTGATCGAAATTGCAGGTTTATTGGTCGGCCTATTGGGGCGCCCTGAGTGTCGTAACTTGCGGCCTGTCAAACTCGGATTGGATCCTTATGGCATACCTGCCCATCAGAGAGACGCTTGCTAAGTCACCTTAGGACTGAAGCGCTCGCCAATCCGTTCCGCAAGCGCCCGAACTGGGTCATCGCTCAAATGGGCGTACCGTTCTGTAGCGCGGCTGTTGGCGTGTCCCAGCGCCTTGCCGATCATCGGGAGGCTGGCCCCGTCAGCCAAGGCGAAGCTTGCGAAACTGTGGCGCAGGTCGTGGATGCGCACGCCTTCCAGCTTGGCTTTGGGGAGCACCTTGTCGCGCCAGATCTTGGACTCGGACGTCGCATATCCGTTGTCGCCCTTGGTGGCCGGGAAGACGAACTGGCTTCGCCCGCGCGTCTTGTAGAGACGCTGCAGGATTCCGAAGGCCATGTCGTTGAGCGAGATCCGACGATCCCCCGTGCGCCCACCGGCCTTGGTGCGGCTCGGCGGCAGCACGAGCCGGCGCCGGTCGAAGTCGACCTCCGTCCAGCGCAGACCAGCGATCTCGTTGCGCCGCGCACCCGTCAGAAGCAGAAGCCGATAGACCGCGCCCTGCCGTTCGGAGATCGTCGCATCCGCTTCCAGAGCGTCGAGCGCGGCGATCAGGTCCTGGGCCTGGGACTCGGACAGGAAGCGCTCGACCGCCGGTCGGCGCTTGCGTTCGACCTTCGCGCAGGGGTTCGGGCCGGCGAAATGGCCCTTATCGATCGCCCAGTTGAAGGTCGCCCGCAGGGTGGAATAGGTGCGGTCAGCGATGCCTGCTCCGCCCTTCACGATGGATCGACCACGAAATTTGGTCTTTACATCCTTGGCGGTCTTCCCGGCCGTGATCGATCGGATCATCCCGGTGATGTGGTCGCGGGTGACCGTATCAAGCGCCATCTTCCCAAGCAGGGGCGCGACGTGGCGCTCGAGGTTGGTCCGGTCCATGGCCCATGACGAATCCCGTTTGGTCGGTTTGTCGTCCGGCCCTTTCTCCAGATACAACTCGACCAGGCCTTTGACGGTGAGGCCCTCGATGCGCCTGCGGGCTTCTCCGGGATCGATGCCGCGCCGCGCATCGACCACCACCGACGCCGCCTCCTTGCGAGCCCGATCCGCCGTGAGCTTGTCCGGCCCATCCCCATGCTCGCCAAGCGTCAGCCAGCGCTGGATCCCGCGGACCCGATATTTGATGGCGAACATCCTTCGGACAGGCTTGGCGGCATGGCCCTGTCGGGTTTCGGTCCCGGGATAGATCCGGAGGCAGAAGCCTGCGATCTCGCTGTCCCAAATTCGACCCTCGCCGCTCTCCGGAACGGGCGCGCTCTCAACCACGCGCTTGGTGAGTTTTTGCTTCGTCATGGCGATGGAAATCTACGCTCATTTCCGAGCCACCGCTACCACTCCGCTACCAACTCAAGTGAAACCGGGCGAAACGCTCCGTAACCGGATAAACAAGAAAACCTAGTTAAAACAACATACAAAACTGATTTTTGGAACGTGCTGAAAAGCCCGGAAATGCTGATCCCCAACATTGCCAAGGTTGGGGTCGAGAGTTCGAATCTCTTCGCCCGCTCCAAGTCGAGACGAATAAAATCAGGGGCCTGTCGGTTGCGGCAGGCCCCGATTTTTTTGCCCGCCGCCTGAGATGTTTTCAGATCAGTCCGGCGACGAGCGTCAGCACGCCCAGACCGATCGACAGCGGCGCCCGCAGCGCCAGCCAGCCCTCGGGCGTCAGTCCCGCCGCCTTCAGCTTCAGATCGACCAGGACGCTGGCGGCGATGAAGACGCCCAGCACGACCAGCGACACGGCCGGATCGGAACCCGCCGCCCAAACGACGCTGGTCGCCAGCGCGAGAAGCGAGGGCGCCACAGAGGCGATCCAGACCCATCTAGGCGCCTTCATGCCCGTCGCGGCCGCTAGTCCCCACCAGACGCCGCCCAGGAAGCTGAAGATCAGGGCGGCGTAGGCATAGGCCAGGCCGAGGGCGGTGGTCTTCTGGTCCGCATTGCCTGCAAGAAGAACGGCGACTGCCGCCGCCTGGGGCAGCAGGCCGGCGAAACCCAGGATGCGGGCGAGCGGCGGCAAGCGATGTCGGCCGGTGGATTCAATCGTCATCGGACACCTGTCGAGGCGGGTTGCGATCCAGACTGTAGAGGACGGCCGTATAGGATGGCGAGCCCGTTCGCCGTCGCCGAGAGCCTTCGACCGTCATGACACCCTTGCTCGTCTGGTATGATGGCGGCTGTCCCCTGTGCCGACGCGAGATCGCCCTGATGCGTCGGCTGGATCGACGCGGCGCGATCCGCTTCGTCGATGTGTCGGACGGTCAAACGACGTGCCCGCTGGATCGCGAGGCGCTGTTGGCGCGATTCCATGCGACGGAAAACGGAAGACTGCTGTCGGGTGCGGCGGCCTTTGCGGCGATGTGGCGGGCTATTCCGCTGTTGCGCCCACTGGGCCTGGCCGCACGCATCCCCCGGGTCCTTGCGGCGTTGGAGAAGGCGTACCGGGTGTTTCTGCGCCTGCGTCCTCGACTTCAATCTCTCGCTCGCAAATGGGCCCGGTGATGGGAATAACGCATGTCCGTGCTTAGGCTGGTGCTGGGCGATCAGCTGTCGGACGACCTGTCGGCGCTGAAGGATCTGAACCCGGACGCCGACACGGTTCTGATGGCCGAGGTTCGCGACGAGGCGACTTATGTCCGGCATCACAAGCAGAAGCTGGCCCTGGTCTTCGCCGCCATGCGCAATCACGCCGAGCGGCTGAAGGGGCGGGGCGTCAATGTGCGCTATGTGCGGATCGACGACGCGGACAACAGCGGCTCGATCACCGGCGAACTGGCCCGGGCGCTGGACGACGGCGCTCATGAAACGGTGGTGATGACCGAATGCGGCGAGTGGCGGCTGGCCGAGCATCTGGCCGCCTTTGCGCAAGGGGCGGGGCTGCCGGTCGAGATTCGCGAGGATCGCCGCTTCATCAGCAGCCACGACCGTTTTCGTCGCTGGGCCTCGGGCAAGTCGCAGCTGCGCATGGAGTTCTTCTATCGCGAGATGCGCCGCGCGACGGGCATCCTGATGGACGACGATCAGCCGGAGGGCGGGCGCTGGAACTATGACGCCGAGAACCGCAAGAAGCTGGCCAAGGGCGTGACGCCGCCTGATCGCCTGCGCACCCCGCCCAACGCCGTGGCGCGCGAGGCGATGGCGGATGTGGAGCGGCTGTTCGGCGACCATTTCGGATCGCTGGACGGGTTCGGCTGGGCCACGACGGCGGACGAAGCGGAGACGACGCTGAAGCACTTCCTGAAGGATGTCCTGCCCTCATTCGGGGACTGGCAGGATGCGATGGCGG
Organism: Brevundimonas vesicularis; assembly: GCF_014204545.1. Taxonomy (GTDB): domain Bacteria; phylum Pseudomonadota; class Alphaproteobacteria; order Caulobacterales; family Caulobacteraceae; genus Brevundimonas; species Brevundimonas vesicularis_B. The sequence goes on along the minus strand of NZ_JACHLJ010000003.1, from coordinate 109,572 downwards.
AGGGGCAGCCGTGGATGTGGCATGGGCTGATCTCGACCTCGATCAACCTGGGCCTGCTGGACCCGCTGGATGTCTGCGAGCGCGCCGAGGCGGTCTATCGGGCGGGCAAGGCGCCCCTGAACGCGGTTGAGGGCGTCATCCGGCAAATCCTGGGGTGGCGCGAGTTCGTGCGGGGAATCTACTGGCTGAAGGCGCCGGAGTACCGGGCGCGCAATTTCCTGGATGCGGACCGCAAGCTGCCCTGGTTCTACTGGTCCGGCGAGACCGACATGGCCTGCGTCGCCGATGTCGTGAAGACCACGCGAGACAACGCCTACGCTCACCACATCCAGCGGCTGATGGTGACGGGCAACCTGGCCCTGCTGCTGGGCGTGCATCCCGATCAGGTCGATGACTGGTACATGTGCGTCTATGCCGACGCCTATGAATGGGTGGAGATGCCCAATACGCGCGGCATGGCCCTGTTCGCCGACGGGGGCATCGTGGGGTCCAAGCCCTATGCCGCCTCCGGGCCTATATCGACCGGATGAGCGATTATTGCGGGGCGTGTCGCTATGACGTGAAGAGCAAGAGCGGCGACGCGGCCTGTCCGTTCAACCGGCTGTACTGGGGCTTTCTGGAGCGCAATCGCGGCCGGCTGCGTGACAATGTGCGGCTGGCCATGCCCTACCGCACGCTGGAGAAGTTCGGTGAGGCCAAGCGCAAGGCCCTGGCGGCCGAGGCGGAGGCGTGCCGGACCCTGCTGGGCGCGACGCCGATCGAGTGACGGTGGAACCACAAGCGCAGCGCGACCATTTGCCTTGCTGTTTCGTCCTGCTCGAAGAGGTCGCTTCCGTGATCCTGCCCCGCCGTTCCGCCCTTGTCCTGGCCGCCGCCGTTGCGGCCTCGGCCCTGTCCGCCTGCGCCTATAACGAGGCCCTGGGCCGCAATCAGCTGCTGCTGGTGGACAACGCCGCCCTGTCGCAGCAGTCGACGGCGGCCTGGCGCGAGGCTATCGCCAAGCCTGGCGTGATGACGACCGGCGCCCAGGTCGACCGGATTCGGCGCGTCGGCGACCGTCTGGTCCAGGCGGCGGGTCTGGGCGGGCGGACCTGGGACTATGCGGTGTTCACGGAGGCCAGCCCCAATGCCTTCGTCCTGCCGTCCGGCCAGATCGGCGTGACGACCAGCCTGTTGGCCCTGGTCCAGAACGACGACCAGCTGGCCAGCGTGATCGGCCACGAGATCGGACACGTCGTCGCCAACCATGCGGCCGAGCGCGCCTCGAACCAGACGGTGACCAGCGTCGGTCTGGCGGCCGTCGGCGGGGCGGCGGGTCGCTATGGGGATGCGGTCAACGCCTATGGCGGTCTGGCCGCCCAATACGGGCTGCTGTTGCCTTATTCGCGGCGCGACGAGCTGGAGGCCGACCGTCTGGGCGTGGACTATATGGCCGGCGCCGGTTTCAAGCCGTCGCAGGCGGTGGCGCTATGGCGATTGATGGCGGCGCAGCGTCAGACCCAGACGCCGCAGTTCGCTTCGACCCACCCTTCGGATGCGACCCGGATCGAGGCGTTGCAGCAATATATCGCCAGCCGCGGCTGGAACTGATCAGACCCGGATGTCGAGGTAGGAGCCGGGGCGCATGATCCGCGGCTCCTCGCGCTGGGCCGGGGCGGGGGGCGCCTCCACCGGCCGGGCCGGGTTGGCGGTTCGGATCGTGGACATGACGGCGGCGGCCGGGACCGGCGGCTTGGGCGCCGCAGTCTGCTCCATTGCAGCGCGGAAGAAGGCCGCCTGGGCGCTGCGGGCGCTCGGCAGATCAAGGCCCGGGGCGGGCGTGTTCAGCGGCAGGCCGGGACGAATCGCGCTCATGCCGACATGGTTAATGGAAACCCTCGAAAAAGGGTTAACGCGGCCTCACCACTTGGTCGGCGCGGGACGGGGCGGGGCCTGCATGGAGGCGACCAGCCGGTCGATGTCGGCGTCGTCCAAGAGGGGGCCGGACTGTTTGGCGGTGATGCGGCCCATGGCGTCGACGGCGAAGGTCTCGGGCACGCCGGAGATGCCGAGGTCGAGGCCCGCACGACCTTCGCGGTCCACCAGCACCATGGCATAGGGGTCGCCCAGTTCGTCGAGGAAGGCGCGGGTGGCGACCGGCTCGTCCTTGTAGGCGATGCCGACCACGGCGACGCCGCGCGCCTTCAGCGCCAGCAACTTGGGGTGTTCGATCCGGCACGGCGCGCACCAGGAGGCGAACACATTGATCAGCATGGGCCGACCGACGCCGGCGGTCTTCAGGTCCAGATTGCCCGGTCCCGCCTGGTCGCCCGACAGCAGGGGCAGGACCGTCTCGGGGATGGTCTGGCCGACCAGGGCGTCGGGCTTGAACGCCGGATCGCGCTTCAGCGACCAGCCGACGAACAGGGCCGCTAGCGCCGCGAGGACCGCCAGCGGGATCAGAGCCAGCCAGCGGTTCACGGGCGAAGCCCTGTTTCTTTTGGCCCTATCGCGCTTAGCGCTGCTTGAGGGCGGTGGGTGTCCGCTGCTTTTGGGTGTGTGTCTTGGTCTGCCTCAAGTCGGGCCAGTGCGCGCTTCCATTTGCGGGAGGCGACGACGGCGCGGACGGTCAGGACGATCAGCACCAGGGCGCTGACGCCCCAGGCGGGCCAGACGAAGGCGGCGTAGGGGGTCATGTCGAGGTCGAGCATGGCTTCAGGCCTCCTGAGCCAGACGGGCGCGCAAGGTCATGACGCGGCGGCGGCGGATCTCGGTGCGGATGGCGGTCAGCCACAGGGCCGCGAACAGCACGCCATAGGCCGCGAGCATGGTCAGAAAGGGCGGCAGATAGACGGGGTCCAGCCCCGAGGAGCCAGGCGTCAGGAAACTGGCGGGCTGATGCAGGGTGTTCCACCAATCGACCGAGAATTTCACGATCGGCAGATTGATCAGGCCGACCAGACCCAGGACGGCGGCGGCGCGCCCGGCCTTCTGCTCGTCGTCGATCGAGGCCCTCAGCGCCATATAGCCGAGGTAGAACAGGAACAGCACCAGCACGCTGGTCAGGCGCGCGTCCCACACCCACCAGGTCCCCCACATCGGCTGGCCCCACAGCGAGCCGGTGAACAGGGCCAGGGCCGTGAAGGCCGCGCCCGGCAGGGCGGCGGCGCGAGCGGCGGCGTCGGCCAGGGCGTGGCGGAAGACCAGTGCAAAGAAACTGGACACGCCCAGCGCCGCATAGGCGCCCAGGCCCAGAGTGGCGGCGGGAACATGGACGAACATGATCCGAACCGTGTCGCCCTGCTGATAATCGGCCGGAACGGTGAAGCTGAGCCAGGCGCCGACGCCCAGCAGCACGGCGGCGAGCCCCCACAGAACGGGCGTCAACGGGCCGGTGAAGGCCATGAAGCGCTGCGGATTGGACAGGCCGAACATCGGTTCAGCGCTTACGCAACGAATGGACGGCGGGCAAGCTCACCCTTGCGCGTTGCGAACGGCGGCGGCACCGGCGAGGGGCGCGACGACGGCGGCGAACAGGACGTAGGCGCAGAGCAGAGCCAGCGCCGGGCCGACCGGCTGGCCCGATCCAGCGCGCTCCAGGGCGCCGGCGCCGAAGACGACGGGCGGGATGAACAGCGGCAGGACGACCACGGCGATCAGCAGGCCGCCGCGCTTGGCTCCCAGCGCGAGGGCGGCGCCCAGCCCGCCCGTGAAGGCGAAGCCCGCGCCGCCGATCACGGCGGTCAGGGCGACGAGCGGCGTCAGCGATGGCGGCAGGCCCAGGGCCAGGGCGGCGACGGGGGCGGTCAGGGCCAAGGGCAGACCGACGGCGATCCACTGGGCCAGGGCCTTAATCAAGACGACCTGTTCCAGCGCCAGATGGCCGAGCGCCAGCAGGTCCAGACCACCGTCCTCCATGTCCCGCTCGAACAGCCGCTCCAGCGACAGCAGGGACGCCAGGGCGAGCGCCAGCCAGGCGACGCCGCCCGCGACTGGGCCGAGCGTGCGCGGATCGCCGCCGGCCGCCAGCGGCAGGATGGCGGTCAGACAGGCGAAGAAGCCGCAGGCCAGCAACGGGCCGCCGCCCCCGCCCCAGGCCAGATCCAGCTCGCGCTCCAGCAGAACGCGCGTCGCGCCGCGCAGGCCGGGCGGACGGGGTTCCTGATCGACATCGTGGCGGCTCACTTCAGGCTCCCCAGATCGAGAGAGCGGGTCGGCAGCGGCAGGGGGTCGTGGACGGCGGCGACGATCAGGCCGTCGGCGTCCAGATGACGCTGCATCTGCCCGGCGAAGGCTTCGCGCCAGCGGGCGTCCAGCGGCGCCATCGGCTCGTCCAGCAGCCACAGGGCGCGCGGCGATCCGACCAGCCGGCCCATGGCCAGGCGACGGCGCTGACCGGCCGAAAGACGCCGGACCTCTAGGTCCAGCAGGGGCTTCAGGCCGAAGGCCTCGACGGCGTGGTCGACGCCGTACTGGGTGTGGCCCAGCCAGTCGCACTGAAACCCCAGCTCTTCGCGCGCGGTCCGGCCGCCCTTCAGCCCGTCCAGATGACCGAGAAAGTGGGTTTCACGTCCACGCGCCTGCCGCTCGTCCAGCTTATTGCCGTCGCCGTCCTGGAAGGCGACCGTCCCGGCGTCTGGCCGCAACAGGCCGGCGATCGCGCGCAGCAGGCTGGTCTTGCCCGCACCGTTTGCGCCCGTCAGGGCCAGCACCTCGCCGGCGCGCAAGGTCAGGTCGAGACCGTCGAACAGTCGCCGCTCGCCGCGTGAGACGGTCAGGCCGGCGAGGGTGAGGGTGTGGATCATCGCGTTTCACCCGCCGCGCCAAATCTGCGAACCCTTCTCAATGTCCACGTCAGGGGTGTGGACACATGGACGGTGCGGCGTGGCGGGGCTATAGGCACGGTCGCCGCAGCAGGCTTTCGCCGCGCGCGCAGGGGCCCTGTGAGCCGCTGCGTCTGCCGCGCGAAGGCGCAACCGGATTGTCGGGCGGCGCTGACCAGAGGAAGACTCCATGCCGTCGAACGACAGCTTCAAGACCCGCCAGGACCTTTCCGTCGGGCGTAAGAAATACGCCTATTACAGCCTTCCCGCCGCCGAGGAAGCCGGTCTGACCGGGATTTCCCGTCTGCCGCGCTCGATGAAGGTGCTGCTGGAGAACCTGCTGCGCAACGAGGACGGCGTGTCCGTCACCGAGGCCGACCTGAAGGCCGTCGCCGCCTGGGTCGAGAACAAGGGCTCGGTCGAGCACGAGATCGCCTTCCGCCCGGCCCGCGTCCTGATGCAGGACTTCACCGGCGTTCCCGCCGTGGTCGACCTGGCCGCCATGCGCGACGCCATGAGCGCCCTGGGCGCCGACGCCGCCAAGATCAACCCGCTGGTGCCGGTCGATCTGGTCATCGACCACTCGGTCATGGTCGACAACTTCGGCACGTCCAAGGCTTTCGGCCAGAACGTCGAGCGCGAATACGAACGCAACATCGAGCGCTACAACTTCCTGCGCTGGGGCTCGTCGGCCTTCAACAACTTCCGCGTCGTGCCCCCCGGCACCGGCATCTGCCACCAGGTGAACCTGGAGAACCTGGCCCAGACCGTCTGGACCCTGGATGAAGGCAAGAAGACCGTCGCCTATCCCGACACCGTCGTCGGCACCGACAGCCACACCACCATGATCAACGGCCTGGCCGTCCTCGGCTGGGGCGTCGGCGGCATCGAGGCCGAGGCGGCCATGCTGGGCCAGCCGATCCCGATGCTGATCCCCGAGGTCATCGGCTTCAAGCTGACCGGCGCCATGCCGGAAGGCACGACGGCGACCGACCTGGTGCTGACCGTCACCCAGATGCTGCGCAAGAAGGGCGTGGTCGGCAAGTTCGTCGAATTCTTCGGCGACGCCCTGCCGAACATGACCATCGAGGACCAGGCGACCATCGCCAACATGGCCCCGGAATACGGCGCCACCTGCGGCTTCTTCCCGGTCTCGGCCGCCACCATCGGCTATCTGACCGCCACGGGCCGCGACAAGGCGCGCGTCGCCCTGGTCGAAGCCTATGCCAAGGCGCAAGGTCTGTGGATCGACGAGACGAGCGAAGACCCCGTCTTCACCGACGTGCTGGAACTGGACATCTCGACCGTCGTGCCGTCGCTGGCGGGTCCGAAGCGTCCGCAGGACCGCGTCGAACTGACCACCGCCGCCCCGGCCTTCGAAACCGCCCTGACCGACGTCTTCGCCCGTCCGTCCGACGCCGAGCGCGTCTCGGTCGATGGCCAGAAGTTCACCGTCGGCGACGGCGATGTGGTCATCGCGGCCATCACTTCCTGCACCAACACCTCCAACCCCTCGGTGCTGATCGCCGCCGGTCTGGTGGCGCGCAAGGCCAATGCGCTGGGCCTGAAGGCCAAGCCCTGGGTCAAGACCTCGCTGGCCCCCGGCTCGCAGGTCGTGACCGACTATCTGACCGACGCCGGCCTGCAGAAGGATCTGGACGCCCTGGGCTTCAACCTGGTCGGCTATGGCTGCACCACCTGCATCGGCAACTCGGGTCCGCTGGATCCCGCGATCTCGAAGGCGATCAACGACAACGCCTTGGTCGCGACCTCGGTCCTGTCGGGCAACCGCAACTTTGAAGGTCGCGTGAACCCCGACGTCCAGGCCAACTATCTGGCCTCGCCGCCGCTGGTCGTGGCCTACGCCATCGCCGGCTCGATGCGGATCGACATCACCAAGGATCCGATCGGTCAGGACAAGAAGGGCAATGACGTCTTCCTGAAGGACGTCTGGCCGACCACGCAGGAAATCGCCGACATCCAGCGCAAGTCCGTCACCCCGGCCATGTTCGCCAAACGCTACAAGGACGTGTTCAAGGGCGACAAGCACTGGCAGGCCATCAAGGTCACCGGCGGTCAGACCTATGAATGGGACGACAGCTCGACCTACGTCGCCAACCCGCCCTATTTCGATGGCCTGTCGATGGACCTGACCCCGGTTCAGGACGTGGTGGAGGCCCGCGTTCTGGCCATCTTCGGCGACTCGATCACCACCGACCACATCAGCCCGGCCGGTTCGATCAAGAAGACGTCGCCCGCCGGCGTCTATCTGACCAACCACGGCGTCGAGGCGGCCGAGTTCAACAGCTACGGCGCCCGTCGCGGCAACCACGAAGTCATGATGCGCGGCACCTTCGCCAACATCCGCATCAAGAACCGCATCACGCCCGAGATCGAAGGCGGCGTGACCAAGCACTTCCCGTCGGGCGACACCATGTCGATCTATGATGCGGCCATGCGGTATCAGTCGGAAGGCCGCCCGCTGGTCGTCTTCGCCGGCAAGGAATACGGCACCGGCTCGTCGCGCGACTGGGCGGCCAAGGGCACGCGTCTGCTGGGCGTTCGCGCCGTCATCGCCGAAAGCTTCGAGCGCATCCACCGTTCGAACCTGGTCGGGATGGGCGTCGTGCCGCTGCAGTTCAAACAGGACGGCTGGCTGAAGCTGGGCCTGACGGGCGAGGAGATCGTCACGATCCGCGGCCTGTCGGACGCCAACATCGGCAAGCTGAAGCCGCGTCAGGACCTGTGGGTCGAGCTGTTCCGCCCGTCGGACGGCAAGATGGCCCGCTTCCCGGTCCGCTGCCGCATCGATAACCAGACCGAGCTGGACTATCTGCTGGCCGGCGGCGTCATGCCCTATGTGCTGCGGAACCTCGCGCGCGGCCCGGAAACCGAAGCGCCCATCGCCGCCGAATAGGTCGCGGTTCGTCCAGACAAGAAAGAGGGCCGGCGGAGCGATCCGCCGGCCCTTTTCCGTTTGCCGAATGGCGGTGGTCAGTCGGCGCTCACGACCACCAGCTTGCGGTTCACGAACTCCTTGATGCCGACATCGCCCAGCTCGCGGCCGAAGCCCGAGCGTTTGACGCCGCCGAACGGAAGCTCGGGCATGGAGGTCGTGGTGGTGTTGATGAAGACCATGCCGGTCTCGATCCGAGAAGCCAGTTTGCGGGCGCGGTCGGTGTCGCCCGAGAAGATCGAGCCGCCCAGGCCGAAGTGGGAATCGTTGGCCAGGGCCACGACCGCATCGTCGTCCTCGACCACGAAGACCTGGGCCACCGGGCCGAAGAACTCCTGATAGAAAGCTGGGTTGTCGCGCGCGACGTCAGTCAGGACGGTCGGCTCGTAGAAAAAGCCGGTGTGGTCGGCGGGCTTGCCGCCGGTCAACGCCTTGGCGCCGTGCTGGATCGCCTCTTCCACCTGTTTGGTCAGGGTCTTCAGCGCATCCTCGGATGAGAGCGGACCCAGGTCGGTGGCCTCGTCCAGCGGGTCGCCCATCACGGCATTCTTCATGCCTTCGACGAAGCCGGTGATGAAGGCGTCGGAGACCGACTTCTGGACGATGAAGCGTTTGGAGCCGGTGCAGACCTGGCCGGCGTTTGACAGGCGGCCTTCGACGCCCGCCGCAACCGCCTTTTCGATGTCGGCGTCGTCCAGCACCACGAAGACATCGCTGCCGCCCAGTTCCAGCGTGGACTTCTTCAGCATTTCCGAGGCGCGGGCCGAGACCTTGGCGCCGGCGCCCTCCGATCCGGTCAGGGCCACGCCCTGGATGCGGTTGTCGCCGATCAGTTCGGCGACCTTGTCCGAGGAGATGTAGAGGTTGGCGACGAAACCTTCGGGCGCGCCGGCCTCGTGCACCAGTTCGGCGAAGCGGGCGGCGCAGCGCGGCACGATGCCCGCGTGCTTGTAGAGCACGGGATTGCCGACCGCGATGGCGGGCGCGACGACGCGGATTAGCTGATAGATCGGGAAGTTCCACGGCTCGACCGCCAGGAGCACGCCGATCGGGTGAAACTCGACCCAGGCCTCGCCCAGTTCGCTGTCGATCTTTTCAGGCTTGAGGAAATCGGCGGCCTTCTCGGCATAGTAGGCGGCGATGCCGGCGCACAGATCGATCTCGCCCCGCCCCTGAGCCAGGGGCTTGCCCATCTCCTCGGCCATGGTGCGGGCCAGGTCGTCGCGGTTTTCGGTCAGCAGGCCTGACAGGGATTTCAGCACCGCGAGGCGCGGCTGGATGTCGCCCTTGGACCAATTCGAATGGAACAAGCCGTCCGCCTTGGCCAAGGCGGCCTCGACGGCGTCGTCGGTGTGTTCCGGATAGTCCTCGACCAGTTTTTCGGTGAAGGGATTGAGGGTGCGATAGGCCATGGGTCGTCCTGAAGCTTCGGTCAGACGCCCGGGGCGGCGCCGATCCGTTGTCAGGAAACAAACGCGACCTGTCGGGGCGGGTTGCCTGGCGGTCAGTCCGGATCGCTGAACGGCGGCGGGAGTTGGCCGGACTTGAAGAGGATGGTGGGCTCCTCGTCATAGTCGCCCATTTCGGTGTCGGCCGAGACGGCGAAGGCGACGACGCCCAGACGCAACGGCGCCAGCCGTTCGGCCTTGCGGCGCGCCTCCTCGGCGTCCTTGCAGCCGACCTGCTGTTCGGCGCGCAGGGCCTTGCCCCGGCCCTGGACATAGGACTGGACGATGTAGACGGTTTCGGTTGCCATGCGCTTCCCAAGCGGCCTGTTCGGCGCTCAGGTCAACAGGGTCAGTCCAGTTTCAATCCAGCTTAAGGGCCTCGGCCAGCAGCCGGGCCTCGGCGGCGCGGCTGGACCCGGCGCGCCAGGCGACGACGATCTCGCGGTGGGGCGGGGCGCCGTCGGCCTGGTTTTCGAAGGCGCGAATAGCGACGGAAGGGTTGTCGGCCAGACCGGCCTGGACCGCCATCTTCGGCAGGAAGGAGACGCCGAGGCCCGAGCCGACCATCTGGACCAGGGTGTGCAGGCTGGTGGCGGCGAAGACGTCGTCGCCGCGCGGGGCCTCGATATCCAGCGCCGCCAGAGCGTGGTCGCGCAGGCAATGGCCGTCTTCCAGCAGGATCAGATCCTCGGCCCGCAGCGAGCCGGGACGGATGGGGCCGGGCGCGGCCAGGGCATGGTCGGCGGGGGCGGCGGCCATGATCTCGTCATCGCCGATGCGAGCGTGGGCGATGCCCGGCGCATCGTAGGGAAGGGCGATGACCGCGGCGTCGATCTGACCCGCCTTCAGCGCGGCGATCAGACGGGGTGTCAGATCCTCGCGGATGAACAGTTTCAGGCTGGGATAGGCGGCCTTTACCGAAGGCAGTTTGGCCGGCAGCAGGAAGGGGGCCACGGTGGGGATGACGCCCAGGCGGAAGCGGCCGGACAGCAGACGTCCGGCGTTCTTGGCCGCCTCGACCAGATCCTCGGTGCGGGCCAGGACGTCCTCGGCGCGGCGAACGGCCTCGGCTCCGACGGCGGTCATGATCACGGCGCCGCGCGCGCGTTCGACCACCGGCGCGCCCAGGATGCGCTCAAGCTCCTGCACCCCGGCGCTGAGGGCGGGCTGGCTGACGTGGGCGGCCTCGGCGGCGCGCGAGAAGCTGCCGTGTTCGGCCAAGAGCTTGAGATACTGGAGCTGACGCAGGGTGGGGAGCATGAGTGCGAAATAGGCCTGTCCTATGCTGACGCCAAGGATAATCGATTGGCTTTATCTGTTCGACCCGTGTCGTATGACCCCATCATGTACAGGGCGATGGATATCGCTCGCCGTCGTGCGCCAATGCAGCAGGGAGAAAACATCATGACCGACGAAGCCAAATGCCCCTTTTCCGGCCGGACGCCCCGGTCGGTTGCAGGCGGCGGCGTGCAGAACCGCGATTGGTGGCCCAACCAGCTGCGGGTCGATCTGCTGAACCAGCATTCGACCAAGTCTGATCCGCTGGGCGAGTCGTTCGACTACCGCGAGGCCTTCTCCAAGCTGGACTATGAGGCGCTGAAGGCGGATCTGCGCGCGCTGATGACGGACTCCAAGGACTGGTGGCCGGCGGACTTCGGCCATTACGGCCCGCAGTTCATCCGCATGGCTTGGCACAGCGCCGGCACCTATCGCGTCGGCGACGGTCGGGGCGGCGGCGGGCGGGGCCAGCAGCGGTTCGCCCCGCTGAACTCCTGGCCCGACAACGTCAATATCGACAAGTCGCGTCGCCTGCTGTGGCCGATCAAGCAGAAATACGGCCAGGCCATCTCATGGGCCGACCTGATGATCCTGACCGGCAACGTCGCGCTGGAGACGATGGGTTTCCGCACCTTCGGCTTCTCCGGCGGCCGCGCCGACACCTGGGAGCCGGATCAGGACGTCTATTGGGGTCGCGAGACGACCTGGCTGGGCGGCGACGAACGCTATGCCCACGGCTCGGACGGGGTGGTGAAGCCGGGCGACGCGGCCGTGCTGGTTTCGGACGATGACGCCGACGGCGACGAGCATACGCGCGATCTGGAGAACCCCCTGGCCGCCGTGCAGATGGGCCTGATCTACGTCAATCCAGAGGGGCCGGACGGCAACCCCGATCCGATCGCGGCGGCGCGCGACATCCGCGACACCTTCGCCCGGATGGCGATGAACGACGAGGAGACGGTCGCCCTGATCGCGGGCGGCCATACCTTCGGCAAGACGCACGGCGCCGGTCCGGCCGACCACGTCGGCGCAGAGCCGGAAGGCGACGGCCTGGAGGCGCAAGGCCTCGGCTGGACCTCCAGCTTCGGCACGGGACACGGGGCCGACGCCATCACCAGCGGCCTGGAAGTCACCTGGACCCAGACGCCGGCCCAGTGGAGCAACTTCTATTTCGAAAACCTGTTCGGCTTCGAATGGGAGCTGGAGAAGTCCCCAGCGGGCGCGCACCAGTGGGTCGCCAAGGACGCGGGCGAGATCATCCCGGACGCCCACGATCCGGCCAAGAAGAAGCGGCCGACGATGCTGACGACCGACCTGTCGATGCGGTTCGACCCGGAATACGAGAAGATCTCGCGACGCTTCCTGAACGATCCGCAGGCCTTTGCCGACGCCTTTGCGCGGGCCTGGTTCAAGCTGACGCACCGCGATCTGGGGCCGCGTTCGCGCTACGTCGGGCCGGAAGTCCCGAGCGAAGTTCTGTTGTGGCAGGATCCGGTGCCGGAGGTGGATCATCCGCTGATCGACGCGACGGACGCGGCGGCTCTGAAGGCCAAGGTGCTGGACTCGGGCCTGAGCGCCGCCGAACTGGTCGGCACAGCCTGGGCCTCGGCCTCGACCTTCCGGGGCGGGGACAAGCGGGGCGGAGCGAACGGCGCCCGCATCCGCCTGGCGCCGCAGAAGGATTGGGCCGTCAACCAGCCCGAACAGCTGGACCGGGTGCTGAAGACGCTGGAGCGCATCCAGACCGAGTTCAATCAGGCGCAGACGGGCGGCAAGAAGGTCTCTTTGGCCGACCTGATCGTGCTGGCTGGCAATGCGGGCGTCGAGCAGGCGGCCAAGGCGGCGGGCCACGACGCCAGCGTGCCGTTCACGCCCGGCCGGACGGACGCCAGCCAGGCGGACACGGATGTCGAGTCCTTTGGCTATCTGGAGCCGGTCGCCGATGGCTTCCGCAACTTCCAGAAGGCCCGCTATGCCGTGCCAGCCGAGTCGCTGCTGATCGATCAGGCGCAGCGGCTGACGCTGACGGCGCCGGAGATGACGGTGCTGATCGGCGGCTTGCGCGCCATCAACATCAATACGGGCGGCGCGACGCACGGCGTGCTGACCGAGCGGCCGGGCGTGCTGTCCAACGATGTCTTCGTCAATCTGCTGGACATGGACGTGAAGTGGGCGGCGACCTCGGACGCCCAGGATGTGTTCGAAGGGCGCGACCGTCGCACGGGCGAACCGAAATGGACCGGCACCCGCGTCGATCTGGTGTTCGGCTCCAACGCCGTGCTGCGCGCCCTGGCCGAGGTCCATGCCGGGGCGGATGCGGAGGCCAAGTTCGTGTCGGACTTCGTGGCCGCCTGGACCAAGGTGACCGAGCTGGATCGGTTCGACCTGCACGGCTGAGCCGCATCCGGGTCTGAAGAAGCAAAGGGCCGGACGCCGTCGCGTCCGGCCCTTTCGCTGTTCTAGCGCAGCTTGATCTCGAACAGTTGCGGCCAGCGCTTGCCGGTGACGAACAGCCGCTTGCCGGCGGCGTCCCAGGCGATGCCGTTCAGGACGTCGTCATTGGGGTCCAGGCCGGCGTCCTTGGGGACCAGGGCGGTCAGGTCGATGAAGGCCTTCACCACGCCGGTCTCGGGGTCGATGCGGGCGATGCGGCTGTCCTGCCACAGGTTGGCGAAGACCTCGCCGTCGATCCATTCCAGCTCGTTGATCTGATCCAGCGGCTTGCCGTCGGCGGTGACGGAGACGCGGCCGGTCTCGGCGAGAGTCTCGGGATCGAGGAAGCGCAGCTGGTCGGTGCCGTCGCTCATGATCAGGCGGCGGCCGTCGGTGGTCAGGGCCCAGCCTTCACCTGGATACGAAAAGCCGCCCAGGGGCGAGAAGTCCTCCAGCTTCCAGATGAAGCCGATGTGGTTGCGCCAGGTCAGGCTGTAGAGCTTGCCGTTCAGCGCGGTCATGCCCTCGCCGAAATAGATGGTCGGCAGGTCGCGCTGGCGCTCCACGCGGCCGGTCTCCAGATCCACCTTGCGGATGAAGGACGGATAAAGGCCCGTGCTCTCGTAAAGGCCGCCGTCATGGAAGAAGAGGCCTTCGGTGAAGGCCCCCGTGTCGTGCGGATAGGCCCGCACGACCTCGTAGGACTGGACCGGGACCTCAGCCCTGACCGGCAGGGCGACGCCTGTCGTCAGCAACAGGCCGGCGACAAGGCCGGCGAGCCGGGACGACAGGCGCGTCATGAGCCTCAGCCCCGCTCGGCGGCGGCTTCGGCCTCGGCCTTCTGGGCGCGGGCCTCGGCGGCGTTCGCCTCGCTGCGGGCCAGTTCGGCCTTTTCCTTCTTGGATGCGGATTTGCGACCCAGCATGTTCAACGCCTCAACACCGGCCGAGAAGGCCATGGCCGCATAGATGTAGCCCTTGGGCACATGATAGCCGAAGCCGTCGGCGATCAACACCATGCCGATCATCAGAAGGAAGCCGAGCGCCAGCATGACGACGCTGGGGTTCTTGTTGATGAAGTCAGCCAGCGGGTCAGCGGCCAGCAGCATGACGGTCACGGCGACCAGAACGGCGACGACCATGATCGGCAGGTGCTCGGTCATGCCGACGGCGGTCAGGATCGAGTCGATCGAGAAGACGATGTCCAACAGGATGATCTGGAAGATGGCCGCGCCGGCGTTGGCGATGACCACGTCCTTCTTGTCCATGACATCGTGGCTGGGCGTGGGATCGACCGTGTGGTGGATTTCCTTGGTCGCCTTCCAGACCAGGAAGAGACCGCCCGCGATCAGGATCAGGTCCTTCCACGAGAATTCATTGCCCATGACGGTGAAGACCGGCTGCACCAGACCAACCAGCCAGGCGATGATCGACAGCAGGGCCAGACGCATGATCAATGCCAGACCGATACCGATACGCCGCACCTTCTGGCGCTGATTTTCGGGCAGCTTGTTCGACAGAATTGAGATGAAGATCAGGTTGTCGATGCCGAGCACGACCTCCATCACGATGAGGGTCACCAATGCGGCCCAGGCGGCCGGATCGGAGAGCAGGGGGGTTATGCTGTCGAGCATTGGGTTTCCTGATGGAGGATAAAGCTTGAGCGGAAAGCGCTAGGGCCGACGCCGGTTCCGATCAAGCGATGGGGTGCGGCGTCATGGTCGCACCCCCCCCGGGGCGCGGTGGTCCACGCCACGCTGTGTGGCAGGAAACGGCGGCGCGCCATCGCCCTGCGGCATCGGCGCGCCTTCACGCAATGTTGCGAGCGGCGAAACCCCGTGCTATCAGGCGCCCGGCTTGGAGGGGGCGTATTTACGGATACGGCCTCCGTCGTGCTTTCCGTAAGCATTTCAAGCTTTTGACCGTTGCGAGCCTCGCAGTCGGTTGCGACCCTGACACAACGACCTCGGACCCTAATCAGTGGCTGATGATTTCAGAACGACGGAAGTCGGCGATCGCTACGCACAGGCGCTGTTCGACCTGGCGCTGGAAACCGGCCGCCTGGACGCCGTCCGCGCCGACCTGAAGTCGCTGAAGGCGGCCTGGACCGAAAGCGCCGACCTGCGTCGCTTGGCTGTCTCGCCCGTCATCGCCGCGCCCGACCAGGCCAAGGGTCTGGTGGCCATCGCCGCCAAGGCCAAGTTCGAGCAGACCACGACCAACTTCCTGGGTCTGCTGGGTCAGAACCATCGCGCCAAGGATCTGCCCGCCGTGATCGCCGGGTTCGAGGCGCGCTACGCCAAACACGCCGGCGTCGTCGCCGCCGAGGTCGTCTCGGCCCAGCCGCTGGACGCCAACCAAGTCGCCGCCATCATCGCCGCCCTGTCCAAGAGCCTGGGCAAGGCGCCGGAACTGACCGCGCGCGTCGATCCGTCGATCCTGGGCGGCCTGAAGGTCAAGGTGGGCTCGAAGCTGTTCGACGCCTCGCTGAAGACCAAGCTCGACCAGATGAAGTTCGCCCTCAAGCGCGCCTAAACGCGCTCCCGCCACCACGAATGCGCGCCTGAACGGCGCACCCGCAGAAGACTGAAGAACAGAGAGCCCGTCATGGACATCCGCGCCGCTGAAATCTCGGCCATCCTCAAGTCGCAGATCGCCAACTTCGGCGTCGAAGCCGATGTCTCCGACGTCGGCAGCGTGCTGTCGGTCGGCGACGGCATCGCCCGCATCCACGGTCTGGACAATGTCCAGGCCGGTGAAATGGTCGAGTTCACCAAGGCCGGCGTGAAGGGCATGGCCCTGAACCTGGAACGCGACAACGTGGGCGCCGTGATCTTCGGCGCCGACGCCGCCATCGCCGAGGGCGACGACGTGCGCCGCCTGGGCGAGATCGTGGACGTGCCGGTCGGCCGTGGCCTCTTGGGCCGCGTCGTCAACCCGCTGGGCGAGCCGATTGACGGCAAGGGCCCGATCGAGTTCACCGAGCGCCGCCGCGTGGACGTCAAGGCGCCGGGCATCATCCCGCGCAAGTCGGTCCATGAGCCGATGCAGACCGGCCTGAAGGCCATCGACACCCTGATCCCCGTCGGCCGCGGCCAGCGCGAGCTGATCATCGGCGACCGTCAGGTCGGCAAGACCGCCGTCGCCATCGACACCATCCTGAACCAGAAGAACGTCAACAAGACCGACGACGAGAGCGCCAAGCTCTACTGCATCTACGTCGCCATCGGTCAGAAGCGTTCGACCGTCGCCCAGATCGTCAAGACCCTCGAAGAGTCGGGCGCGCTGGAGTACACGATCGTCGTGGCCTGCACCGCCTCGGAGCCGGCCCCGCTGCAGTTCCTGGCCCCGTTCGCCGGCACCGCCATGGGCGAGTTCTTCCGCGACAACGGCATGCACGCCCTGATCGTCTATGACGACCTGTCCAAGCAGGCCGTGGCCTATCGTCAGATGTCGCTGCTGCTGCGCCGTCCGCCCGGCCGTGAAGCCTATCCGGGCGACGTCTTCTACCTGCACAGCCGCCTGCTGGAGCGTTCGGCCAAGCTGAACGAAGATTACGGTTCGGGCTCGATGACCGCCCTGCCGATCATCGAAACCCAGGCCAACGACGTTTCGGCCTACATCCCCACCAACGTGATCTCGATCACCGACGGCCAGATCTTCCTGGAATCGGACCTGTTCTATCAGGGCATCCGTCCGGCCGTGAACGTCGGCATCTCGGTGTCGCGCGTCGGCTCGTCGGCCCAGACCAAGGCGATGAAGAAGGTCGCCGGTTCGATCAAGGGCGAGCTGGCCCAGTATCGCGAGATGGCCGCCTTCGCCAAGTTCGGCTCGGACCTCGACGCCTCGACTCAGAAGCTGCTGGCGCGCGGCGCTCGTCTGACGGAATTGCTGAAGCAGCCGCAGTATTCGCCGCTGGCGATGGAAGAACAGGTCGTCTCGGTCTACGCCGGCACGCGCGGTTACATCGACGGCATCGCGGTCGGCGACGTGGGCCGTTTCGAGAAGGAACTGCTGGCGCGCATCCATGCGAACCACGCGTCGCTGCTTGAAGGCATCCGCACCAAGAAGGACCTGACCTCGGACCTCGAAGCCGAGCTGAAGGACATCCTGGCCGCCTTCGTCAAGACCTTCGCCTGAACCCGTCTGGTAAGCTGAGAGAGTAAGCGCCGGATGGCCAGCCTCAAGGAAATGCGCAATCGGATCGGAAGCGTGAAAGCCACGCAGAAGATCACGAAAGCCATGCAGATGGTCGCCGCGGCCAAGCTGAAGCGCGCCCAGGACCAGGCCGAAAGCGCCAGGCCCTATGCGCAGAAGATGGCCTCGGTCATCGCCAATCTGGCCGCCGGCGTCTCGGGCGCCGACGCGCCGAAGATGTTGGCTGGCACGGGTCAGGACCAACGCCACCTGATCGTGGTGGCGACGGCGGACAAGGGTCTGGCGGGCGGTTTCTCGACCAACGTCATCCGCGCCGCGCGCGAGCGGATCAACAGCCTGATCAACGCCGGCAAGGATGTGAAGATCATCGCCGTCGGCAAGAAGTCGCGCGATCAGCTGGCGCGTCTGTACGGCGACAAGGTGATCCACACCTTCGAACTGTCGGACCACAAGACGGTCGGCCTGCCGTCGGCCCAGCCGGTCGCCGAAATGATCGCCACGGCGTTCGAAGAGGGTCAGGCCGATGTGGTCACCCTGTTCTACAGCCAGTTCAAGTCGGTGATTCAGCAGGTCCCGACCGGCAAGCAGCTGATCCCTGCCGTGGTCGATGGCGATGCGGCGCCGATCGACCTGAACGGGGCGGTCTATGAGTACGAGCCCTCCGAAGAGGAAATTCTGGAAACCCTGCTGCCGCGCGCGCTGACGACCCAGATCCTGGCCGCCCTGTACGAGAACCAGGCCGGCTTCTTCGGCTCGCAGATGGCGGCGATGGACAACGCGACGCGCAATGCGGGCGATCTCATCAACGCCCTGACGCTGCAGTACAACCGCAAGCGCCAAGCCCAGATCACCACCGAGCTGATCGAGATCATCGCCGGCGCCGAAGCCCTCTGATCCCGACCGAACAGACATTCCGATACGGACCCCAACCATGACCGACACCGTCGCCCCCAAAAAACCCGCAGCCCGCAAGCCCGCCGCCGCCAAGGCCGCTGCGGTCTCCGCTCCTGTCAACGTCGCCGGCTCGGGCAAGATCGCCCAGGTCATCGGCGCCGTCGTCGACGTCGAGTTCGACGGCCAACTGCCGGCGATCCTGAACGCCCTGCACACCCAGAACGTCGACCAGAAGACGGGCGAGCCCTTCACCCTGGTGCTGGAAGTCGCCCAGCACCTGGGCGAGAACATGGTCCGCACCATCGCCATGGACACGACCGAAGGCCTGACGCGCGGCCAGCCCGTGACCGACACTGGTTCGTCGATCCAGGCGCCCGTGGGCCCCGGCACCCTGGGCCGCATCATGAACGTCGTCGGTCAGCCGATCGACGAACAGGGCCCGATCAAGACCGACCTGTACCGCCCGATCCACCGCGAGGCGCCGTCGTTCGAAGAGCAGTCGACCTCGTCGGAAATCCTGGTCACGGGCATCAAGGTCATCGACCTGATGTGCCCCTACACCAAGGGCGGCAAGACCGGCCTGTTCGGCGGCGCCGGCGTGGGCAAGACCGTCACCATGCAGGAACTGATCAACAACATCGCCAAGGCGTACGGCGGTTATTCGGTTCTGGCCGGCGTGGGTGAACGCACCCGCGAAGGCAACGACCTGTATCACGAGATGATCGAGTCCAACGTGAACGTGGACCCGACCAAGAACGGCGGCTCGACCGAGGGCTCCAAGTGCGCCCTGGTTTACGGCCAGATGAACGAGCCCCCCGGCGCCCGCGCCCGCGTCGCCCTGACCGGCCTGGCCCAGGCGGAATACTTCCGCGACGAAGAGGGCAAGGACGTTCTGCTGTTCGTCGACAACATCTTCCGCTTCACGCAGGCCGGCTCGGAAATGTCGGCTCTGCTGGGCCGCATCCCCTCGGCCGTGGGCTATCAGCCGACGCTGGCCACCGAGATGGGCAACCTGCAAGAGCGCATCACCTCGACCAAGAAGGGCTCGATCACCTCGATCCAGGCCATCTACGTCCCCGCCGACGACCTGACCGACCCGGCGCCCGCCGCCTCGTTCGCCCACTTGGACGCCAAAACGGTTCTCTCGCGTGACATCGCCGCCCAGGCCATCTTCCCGGCCGTGGACCCGCTGGATTCGACCTCGCGGATCATGGACCCGCTGGTCATCGGCGAAGAGCACTACAACGTCGCCCGTTCGGTCCAGGAAGTCCTGCAGTCCTACAAGGGCCTGAAGGACATCATCGCCATCCTGGGCATGGATGAGCTGTCGGAAGAGGACAAGCTGGTCGTGGCCCGCGCCCGCAAGATCAGCCGCTTCCTGTCGCAGCCCTTCTTCGTGGCCGAGCAGTTCACCGGTTCGCCCGGCAAGTTCGTCTCGCTGGAAGACACGATCCGTTCGTTCAAGGGCATCGTCGCCGGCGACTACGACCACCTGCCTGAAGCCGCCTTCTACATGGTCGGCTCCATCGAAGAGGCCGTCGCCAAGGCCGAGAAGATGGCGTCGGAAGCCTGATCATGGCCGGCAAGCTGAACTTCTCTCTCGTCTCGCCGGAACGCGAGGTCTTCTCGGGCCTCGTGGACCAGGTCGATGCACCGGGCGTCGAGGGCGACTTCGGCGTTCTGCCGGATCATGCGCCCTTCATGACCGCCCTGCGCGAGGGCCTGGTGACCGTCTATAACAACGGCTCGAAGATACAGTACGACGTGCACGGCGGTTTCGCCGACGTGAACGGCGAAGGCCTGACCATCCTGGCCGAACAGGCCACCGAGGTCGTCGCCGCCTGATCCTGTCGACGGATCGAACGATTTGAGGCCTCCCGTTTCGGCGGGAGGCCTTTTTCGTGAGCGATGGGCGCGCTAGGACCGGCCTATGACCGATCTCATCGACATTCACGGCGTCTGCGCACCCGGTTTTGAGGCCGTGCGCGAGGCGTTCGCCGCCAACTTCACCGCGGCGCCCGAGGGGCTGAACGAGCAGGCGGCGCGGTTCAGCGTGCTGGTCGAGGGCGAGGCGGTCGTCGATCTGTGGGCGGGCCATGCGGATACGGCCAAGACGACGCCGTTCACCGACACGACCCTGACCTCGGTGTTTTCGACCGGCAAGGCGGTGATGGCCATCCTGATGGCGAGCGCGGTCGAGGCCGGGCAGATCGATTATGACCAGCCGGTCGCCTCGCTGTGGCCCGAGTTCGGCGCGGCGGGCAAGGCGGAGGTCACCGTCGCCCAGCTGATGAGCCACCAGTCGGGTCTGCCGGGCTTTTCCGAGGCGGTCGATCCGACGATCTGGTTCGACGTGTCCGCGGTTCTGGCGCGTCTGGCGGCCCAGGCGCCGATGTGGGCGCCGGGCACGGCCTCGGGCTATCACCCGATCACCGTCGGCTATCTGGCCAACGAGGTCTATCGCCGCGCGACCGGACGAACGATGGGCCAGGCGCTGCGCCAGGACTTTCCCGATCTGGACCTGTGGATCGGCCTGCCCGAAAGCGAGCATGGACGGGTGGCGCAGATGCGCAAACCCACGGCGGCGCCCAGCCTGGGGGCCATCGATCCGATCAAACAGGCGGCCTTCCTGGATCGCGGCTCGGCGCCGGGCGGACGGGGTTCGGCGGCCTGGCGCGAGATGGAGATTCCGTCGGCCAATCTGCACGGCACGGCCCTGGGGTTGGCGAAGATGCTGGGCGTGGTGGCCAATAATGGCGTGCTGGACGGCCGGTCGGTGCTGTCGGCGGGGACGCTGGATCAGATGACGCGCGAGCGCATCCACGGGCCGGACAAGGTGCTGCCCTATACGATCAGCTGGGCGGCCGGTCTGATGCGCAATGACGGGCTCAAAGTGTTCGGGCCGAACGAAGCCTTCGGCCATTATGGCTGGGGCGGGTCGATGGCCATGGCCGATCCGTCGCGGAAGCTGTCGGCGGCCTATGTTATGACGCGCCAGTCGCCGCACCTGATCGGCGACCCTCGGCCCAAGCGGTTGCTGGACGCGCTTTACGCCGCCTTCTGAACAGGGCCGGGCGCGGTCAGCAGGCCGATCAGGCCGGCCAAGCCCGCGCAGCCGGCGCATGTCAGGATCACGGCTCGGAAGGCCGCGTGGAAGGCGTCTCGGACGGCGGGCATAATCTCGCCGCCCGACATGACCTGCGCCAGCTGGGCGCGCGCGTCAGGCAGATTGGCGACGCCGGCGAAAACCGCCGACAGCACCAAGCCCAGGAGGGCCACGGCCAGAAGGCTGGCCACGCGCGCCACCGCATTGTTGACGCCCGAGGCCACACCGGTGTGGCCCGCCTTGACCGCCCCCATCACCGTCGCCGTCAGCGGCCCGACCGCCAGGGTCATGCCGATCGCCAGCACCGTCATGCCCGCCAGCGGTCCGTCGACATAGCCGGCGCCCGGCGCAGGCACGGCGAGGAGCGCCAGTCCGATCCCGGCCAGAGCCGGCCCGACGCTGAGCGACAGACGCGCGCCGAACCGATCGGCGACGCGTCCCGCCAAGCCGGACAACAGGCCCATGACGGCGGCGAAGGGCAGCATGGCGGCGCCGGCCTCGGTCGCGCTCCAGCCGTGAACCCGGATCAGATCGAAGGGCAGGAAGAACATCGCTCCGCCCAGGGCGAAATAGAGCAGCAGGGTCAGCAGGTTGATGCCGCTGAAGACCGAGGACGAAAACAGGTCCAGCGGCATCATCGGATGGGTCTGGCTCGCTTCGGCCCAGACGAAGGCGGCCAGCAGCGCCGCGCCCACGATCAGTCCGGCGAGGATGACGGGCGATGCGAACCCCAGGTCGGGCGCGGCGGTCAGGGCCCAGGTCAGGGCGCCCAGTCCGGCGACGGCCAGAACCGCGCCCAGACCATCCAGACCGCGCGCGTCCGGATCGCGGCTCTCGGGCGTGGCGGCCAGGGTCACGACGGCGGTCAGGATCGCCAGCGGGACGTTGATCCAGAAGATGGCGCGCCAGTCGGCGGCGTCGGCCAGCCATCCTCCGATCAGCGGCCCGACCATGCCGGTCAGGGCCCCGAACCCGGCCCAGGTTCCAAAGGCCTTGCCCCGCTCCTCGGGCGGGAAGGTCGCGCCGATCACCGCCAGGGCGCCGGGCGTCAGCAGGGCCGCGCCGATCCCCTGGATCGCCCGGCCGGCGACCAGGGCCTGGACGGTGGGGGCCAGGGCGCAGCCGATAGAGGCCAGGGCGAAGATCGCGACCCCGATCAGAAAGACCCGCCGCCGGCCGAACCGATCGCCGGCTGCGCCGCCGATCAGGACCAGGGCGCCAAGTGTCAGCAGATAGGCGTTCGACACCCACTGCACCGCCGCCGTGCCGGCCGCGAGATCCCGCTGCACGGCGGGCAGGGCGACGCCCAGGGCCGAGCCGTCGATGAAGGTCAGGCTGGAGCCCAGCACCGTCGCGGCCAGCACCCAGCGTTTGCGCGCCGCCGACAGCGGATGGGCCGGTTCGGCGGCGGCGTGGACCTGTCCGCCTTCGCAGGGGCCCGGTTGGGCGGTCGTCATGGCCTCGCCTCCGTGTGGGCGAAGGCTACGCCGGTTCCGCCGTGGTCTTCAACGCCTCGCGTGCGGCGCGGCTGCGATTGAAGGCGGCCAGGGCGAAGACGCCGGCGCCGGCCCAGATGAAGACGAAGGAGACGATCCGCAGCACGGTCAACGGCTCGCCGGTCGCGACGCCGCAGGCGAACTGCAGCGTCGGGGCCAGGAACTGGATGAAACCGACCGTGGACAGGGGCAGACGCCGCGCCGACCAGGCGAACAGCGCCAATGGGATCACGGTCGCCGGGCCGTTCACCAGCGCCCAGATCAGGCCGGAGGGCGAGGCGAACCCGACCGCGTGACTTTGGGTGGTCAACCAGGCCAGGAAGACCGCGCCAATGGGCAGCAGCACCAGACATTCCACGAACAGCCCGGTCTGGGCCGAGGCGGGCACGCGCTTACGGATCACCGCATAGGCGCAGAAGGTGACGGCCAGGGTCAGGCCGATGATCGGCAGATGCCCGAGGGCGATGGTCTGGATCACGACCCCGATGGCGGCCAGACCGATGGCGAGCGCGCTCCAGCGGTCAATCTTCTCGCGGAACAGCACGGCACCGGCCGCCATATTGAGCAGGGGATTGATATAGTAGCCGAGGCTGGCCTCCAGCGTCGCGTGATGCGTGGTGGCGAAGACGTAGAGGCTCCAGTTCGTGCCGATCAGCAGCGCGGACAGGGCCAGCCAAGCCAGGGTGCGCGGCGTGGCCAGCACCCGGCGCGCCTCGCCCCATTGCCCGGCCAGCAGCAGGACCAGGCCGGCAACGAAGACCGACCAGACCGCCCGGTGCGCCAGGATTTCGGGCGCGCCGAAGCCGTGCGCCGCCATCGCCATGAACAGCAGCGGCAGAAGCCCCCACAGGGTGTAGCAGGCGATGGCCGTGCCGACGGCGCGGGGGTCGTTGGGAGAGGGGGTGGCGCTCATGGCGCGTATTCCTTTCACCCCCTTGCCGTCATCCTCGGGCTTGACCCGAGGATCGGGCGCGGCGGGCGTCTATGCGTCGCTCGTTCGCACCAGCGGCGCAACATCCGGTCCTCGGGGCAAGCCCGAGGATGACGAAAGTGAGGATCAGACCGTGATCGAACGATATCCCGACGACGACTTGATCACGCCGGTCTCGTCCAGCAGCTGGGCGATCTGGACCGCGTTGAGGGCGGCGCCCTTGCGCAGGTTGTCGGACACGACCCAAAGGTTCAGGCCGTTCTCGACGGTCGGGTCCTTGCGGATGCGGCTGACATAGACGGCGTGTTCGCTGGCCGCGTCGACGGGGGTGATATAGCCGTCGTGCTCCTGCTTATCGATGACTAGCACGCCCGGCGCCTCGCGCAGGATGGCGCGGGCCTCGTCGGGTTCGACGGGGCGGTCGAACTGGACGTTCACGGCCTCGGAGTGACCCACGAAGACGGGCACGCGCACGCAGGTGACGGTGACCTTGATGTCGGGGTCCAGCATCTTGTGCGTCTCGTCCGACATCTTCTTCTCCTCGTCGGTCGAGCCGTCCTCGAGGAAGGAGCCGATGTAGGGGATGACGTTGAAGGCGATCTGTTTGGGGAACTTCTTGGGCGTGGCGTCGCCCAGGCCATAGATGGCCTTGGTCTGGTTCCACAGCTCGTCCATGCCCTCCTTGCCGGCGCCGGACACCGACTGATAGGTCGAGACGACCACCCGCTTGATCTTGGCCGCATCGTGCAGCGGCTTCAGCGCCGTCACCAGCTGGATGGTCGAGCAGTTGGGGTTGGCGATGATGTTCTTCTTGGTCGCGTCCTTGATGGCGTCCGGGTTCACCTCGGGCACGATCAGCGGCACGTCGGCGTCCTTGCGGAAGGCCGAGGAGTTGTCGATCACGATGGGACCGGCCTTGCCGATCTTTTCGGACCATTCCTTGGACACTGCGCCCCCGGCGGACATCAGGACGATGTCGACCTTGGAGAAGTCGAACTGCTCGATGTCCTGGCATTTGATGGTCTTGTCGCCGAAGGAGACCTCGACGCCCTTGGATTTGCGCGAGGCGATGGCGTGGATTTCATCGACGGGGAATTCCAACTCCTCGAGGATGTTCAGCATTTCGCGGCCCACATTGCCCGTGGCTCCGACGATGGCGACGCGATAACCCATGTTTCTTGTCCTTCGGACGTGTTGCCGCTTGGCCAGAGGGGCCGAGCGGCTTCAGCGCGTTTTGTGTGGTGGTGGGGACTGCAATTAGGCGTTCGCAGCCGCGAAGCAATCGCTTTTCACTGTGCCGGGCTTTAAGCAGTCCTCCCATGACCTCCCGTATCCGCAACGCCTACGACATCCGCGTGGAAGAGGGCGTGCTGACGCCCGATCCGGCGCAGGAGAGCGTGATCACGGCGCTGGAGCGGCTGGAGGTCGATCTGGCCAAACGCGGCCTGTTCGGCAAGGCGCCGGAGGTGCGGGGCCTCTATCTCTACGGCCCGCCCGGACGCGGCAAGTCGATGCTGATGGACCTGTTCTATTCGGCGACGCCCGAGCCGCGAAAGACGCGCGCGCACTTCCACGCCTTCATGGCCCGTATCCACGATCTGGTGAAACAGTGGCGCGAGGGGGATGCGAAGACCCGCAAGGCCGTGTTCGGAACCCATAAGGGCGACGACCCCATCCCGCCGATCGCCAAGCTGATCGCGTCGGAAGCCCGGCTGCTGTGTTTCGACGAACTGCAGGTCACCGACATCGCCGACGCGATGATCCTGGGCCGGTTGTTCGAAGCCCTGTTCGAGGATCGGGTGGTGCTGGCCATCACCTCGAACCGCGCGCCGGAAGACCTCTACAAGAACGGCATCAACCGTCAGCTCTTCCTGCCCTTCATCGACATCATCCGCGAGCGCTGCGTGGTCGTGGAGACGGCCGGGGCGCGGGACTGGCGGCTGGACCGGATGACTTCGGCACAGGTCTGGCACACGCCGGACGACCGCGCGGCGTTCGAGACGTTATGGCGCGAGCTGAAGGGGGGTGAGCCGGAAGAACCGGCGCACCTGACCGTGCTGGGCCGCGACGTGGTGGTGAAGCGCACCGTGGGGTCGATGGCGCGGGCGACGTTCGCGGAGCTGTGCGCCAGGCCGCTGGGGCCGCAGGACTATCTGGCCATCGCCCAGCGGTTCCACACCCTGTTCCTGGAAGACGTGCCGATCCTGAGTTCGGCCAACCACCACGAGGCGCGGCGTCTGGTGACCCTGGTGGACGCCCTCTATGAGGCCAAGACCAAGCTGATCGTGCTGGCGGCGGCCAAGCCGGAGGCCCTCTATACCGAAGGGGTGGGGGCGTTCGAGTTCGAGCGCACCGTGTCGCGCTTCAACGAAATGCAGAGCAAGGACTGGCTGGCGCACGTCCGCGACTGACGGCTAGGGTAGGGCTGACCCTCGGAGTGTTTCCATGCGCCGTCTCGCCCTCGCCGCCGCCCTTTCTTTGACCTTATCGCCGCTGACGGCGGGAGGAGCGTTCGCCCAAACGGCGCCGGCTGCGGCCAGTCGCGGGCTGACGCCGGCCGAGGTCGCGACGTGGATCACCGGGCTGGGCGGGCGGGTCGGGCCGGTGCAGACCGAGAACGGCCTGACCTTCTTCACCGTGACCAATGCGGGTCTGACCTGGGCGGTCTTCTTCTATGGCTGCGAGGCGTCTGGCTGCGGAGAGGTTCAGTTCAGCGCCGTTGTACCGGGCGCCGGCGCGACGCTGGATGCGGTCAACGCCTGGAACCGCGACAATCGCTATCTGAAGGCCTTCCACACCGCCGCCGAAACGCCGACGGCGACGGTGCAGTACGATGTCGTCGTGCTGTCGGGCGAAGGCGTGGCGCAGCTGGCGGATCCGCTGACGGTCTGGCTGCAACTGCTGCCCAAGTTTGCGGCAGGCATGGGCTACGTCCCACCGCAATGATGTCCCTCTCCCAACGGGAGAAGTGAAAAGAAAAAGGGCCTGCGGATCGCTCCGCAGGCCCTTCGTCGTTCGATCATCGCGCGGCTTAAGCCAGCGAGGAATCGATGTCCTTGCAGGCTTGCAGCAGGCCCTGGACAGAGGCGACGGACTTTTCGAACATCGCCTTTTCTTCGTCGTTGGTGGTGAACTCGACGATCTTCTCGACGCCGCCGGCGCCGATCAGGGCGGGGACGCCGACGTAGAGGTCCGACAAACCGTATTCGCCCGACAGCCAGACGGCGCAGGGCAGAACGCGCTTCTGGTCCAGCAGATAGGACTTGGCCATGGCGATGGCGGATTCAGCCGGGGCGTAGAAGGCCGAGCCGGTCTTCAGCAGGGCCACGATCTCGCCGCCGCCCTTGCGGGTGCGCTCGACGATGGCGTCCAGTTCGGTTTGCGACAGGAAGCCGGCGGCGACGGCGTCCGGCAGGGGCAGGCCGCCGACAGTCGAATGGCGCACCATCGGCACCATGTCGTCGCCGTGACCGCCCAGGGTCCAGGCGTGGATGTCCTGAACCGAGACGCCGGTCTTTTCAGCCAGGAAATAGGCGAAGCGGGCCGAGTCGAGCACGCCGGCCATGCCGACGACCTTCTCCTTGGGGAGCCCTGAGAACTTCTGCAGGGCCCAGACCATGGCGTCGAGCGGGTTGGTGATGCAGATGACGAAGGCGTCGGGGGCGTGGGCCTTGATGCCTTCGCCGACGGCCTTCATGACCTTCAGGTTGATGCCGATCAGGTCATCGCGGCTCATGCCCGGCTTGCGCGGCACGCCGGCGGTGACGATGCAGACGTCGGCGCCCGCGATGTCGGCATAGTCGTTGGCGCCCTTCAGGGCCACGTCCTGGCCGAAGACGGCCGAGGCCTCGGCGATGTCCAGCGCCTTGCCCTGCGGGGTGCCTTCGGCGATGTCGAACAGGATCACGTCGCCCAGGGCTTCGCGCGCGGCCACGTGGGCCAGGGTTCCGCCGATCATGCCGGCGCCGATAAGGGCGATCTTCGCGCGAGCCATGGATGTCTCCGTTTATTGCGTGTGCGAAAGGGGATTAATCGTGCGGGCGGTCTAGACCCCTCGCGCGGCTGTCGCAAGAACCTCGCTTTACGGCCTTGGTCAGGCTTGCGAAGGTCCGGCGACAACCGGAGGATTTCGATGCGCCGTTCATTCGCTTTCGCCCTGCTGCTGGCGTCGGTCGCCACGCCTGTGCTGGCTCAGACGCCGCCCGCGACGATCGGCGACCGCTATATCCCCGCGCCCTGGTGGATGCGCGATCCGGTGATCGCCTCGGTCGGTCAGGTGCGGGTCGAGATCCAGGCCAACCGCGCCTTCGTCTCGGCCAGCTTCCAGTCGGTGGACCGCAGCGTGACGGAAGCCTCGCGCGCCGCCGCCGATCAGGTGCGGGCGCTGAGCCAGGCCTTGTCGGCCTATGGCGCGGACAAGGTGCGGGTCGAGACCAGCGTCACCACCCGGCCGCTCTATGACCAGTACCGCGACGAAAACGGGGTGATGCGCGACAACACCCGCGCCGACCGCGTGGCCCGCTATCAGGCCGACGCCTCGGTCAATGTGACGGTGCGCGACGTGCGCCTGATCGAGCGGGTGTATGCGACCATCGTGGCCTCGCGTCCGACGTCGATCGGACAGGTGAACTTCAACCTGGAGCCGGAGAACAGCTGGAAGGCCAATCTGCAGGCCGAGGCGATGAAGGATGCGCGCCGCCGGGCGGAGGCGGCGGCGACCAATGCGGGCGCGACCCTCGGGCGGGTCAAGATCATCGATCCGTCGGGGCGGGTCTGTCAGACGGATGTGCTGGCGGGCTGGCCTTCGTACGCCGCGGGGAGCGGGCACGAGACGATGGTGGACGACATCGTGGTGACGGGTTCGCGCATGGCCTATGCACCTCCGCCGCCGCCGCCCCCGCCTCCTCCTCCTCCTCCGCCGCCCGGAGGTGGAGCGCCGAGCGAGGCCCAGATCGAGGCGGCGCGGCTGGCGCTGCAACCGCCGTTGCAGACTCTGACCGACAGCGCCTGCGTCATCTATGGCCTGAACTGATGGGGTTTTCCGTCGCGCCCGCCTTCGAGGCGGGCTCCCTCGCCGCCGCCGAATGGCCGCTGTGCCATGTGCGGCTTCAGGACGACGCCCGCTTTCCCTGGCTGATCCTGATCCCGCGCGTCGAGGGGGCGGTGGAGCTGGAAGACCTCAGTGTCGAACAGCGGTCCATGTTGATGGAGGAGACGGTACGGGCCGGGGCGATGGTTCGGCGGCTGGGTCCGGTTGAAAAACTGAACGTCGGCGCCATCGGCAATGTGACGGCGCAACTACATGTCCATGTGGTCGGCCGCCGCCGCGACGACGGTCTGTGGCCCGATCCGGTCTGGGGGCGCGGGCCGGTTGTTCCGTATACAGACGATGAGCGGGCGC
Source organism: Brevundimonas vesicularis (assembly GCF_014204545.1). Taxonomy (GTDB): domain Bacteria; phylum Pseudomonadota; class Alphaproteobacteria; order Caulobacterales; family Caulobacteraceae; genus Brevundimonas; species Brevundimonas vesicularis_B. The sequence goes on along the minus strand of NZ_JACHLJ010000003.1, from coordinate 80,670 downwards.
GATTGCTGGCCGTGATCGGAGTCGACTAGGCCACCGCGGCCGCATCGTCTTTCCGGGGCCTCGCGCAGCGGGGAACCCGGAACCCAGGACCGCCGCACGGTCGGCCATTCAGTCTGTCGGCGATGCTCTCCTGGGTTCCGGGTTCGTCCTGCGGACGCCCCGGAATGACGGCGAAGATTTCAGATGATATCCAGCGGCACGGCGTGTTTCGGGGGCGGGAAGGCCGCATCCAGCCGTTCCAGATCCTCCAAGTCGAACTGAATCTCCAGGGCGTCGGCGTTGGCCTCGACGTGTTCGATAGAACTGGCCTTGGGGATGGCGATGACGCCGTCGTGGCGCAAAACAGCGGCCAGCGCCACCTGGGCCGGGCTGGCGGAATGGCGATTGGCGATGTCGCGGATCAGGGGCTGTTCCAGCAGTTCGCCCCGCCCAAGCGGCGAATAGGCCATCATCGGCATGTCGCGCGCCTGCATCCACGGGAAGAGGTCGAACTCCACCCCGCGCGAGGCGAGATTATAAAGCAACTGGTTGGCGGCGCAGTCCTCGCCCCCCTCGATCTCCATCAACTGCTCCATGGCGCGCAGGTCCAGGTTGGACACACCCCAGCGAGCGATCATCCCTTCGTCGACCAGGTCGCGGAACGCTTCGACGGTCTCCTCCAGCGGGACGTTGCCTTCCCAGTGCAGCAGATATAGGTCCAGCCGCTCGACGCCGAGCCGTTCCAGCGACTTCTCGCAGGCCAGCATCATCTTCATCTCGGACGCATTCTCGGGCCGGACCTTGGAGACCAGGAAGACCTCATCGCGCCGCCCTGCGATGACCTCTCCCACCAGACGTTCCGAGCGGCCGTCGCCGTACAGTTCTGCCGTGTCGATCAGGGTCATGCCCAGGTCGATGCCGCGCGCCAAGGCTTGCTGCTCCTCATCGCGCCAGGCTGGGTCGTCGCCCAGCTCCCAGGTGCCTTGGCCGAGGGCGGGAACGGTCGTACCGTCCGCAAAGGTGACGAGGCGGGTCATGTCCGTCCTGACGATAATGAGCGGCGAAGACGCCGTCGGAGGAAGCGATGCGAACCCGGCATATCAAGACCGACGGTCTGGTCCAACAGGTTCTGGAGGCCGGGTTCGAGGATGACAACGCGCCGCTGGTCCTGCTGATCCACGGCTTTCCAGAACTGGGGATCAGCTGGCGCGCCCAGGTCGAGGCGATCTCGCAGGCGGGCTATCATGTCGTCGCGCCGGACATGCGGGGCTATGGCGGGACGGACAAGCCGGAGGGGATTGAGGCCTACTCCATCCTGCATCTGGTCGGGGACATGGTCGATCTGGTGCGCGCGCTGGGCAAGGCGTCCTGCATCGTCGTCGGGCATGACTGGGGCGCGCCGGTGGCCTGGCATTGCGCCCTGTTGCGGCCGGATCTGTTCACGGCGGTCGCGGGGCTGTCGGTGCCGTTCCAGCCGCGCCGACCCAAGGGACCGCCCACGGCCGCCATGGCCGCCATTTCGAAGCGGGCCGGGCTGGGCGACCTCTACATCAGCCGGTTCCAGGCGCCGGACGCGCACCGCGCGCTGGACGCCGATCCGGTAATGGCGCTGAGGAAACTGTTTTACGGCTACGACGGCGCGACCCCCGCCGATCGCAGATCGACCGGCTTCATGCCCGAAGGCGTGGCCCTGCTCGACACCATCGCCGACGACGCCACCCTGCCGCCCTGGATGAGCGAGGCGCATTTCGACGAATATTGGCAGGCCTTTTCGGAGGGCGGGTTCGAAGGACCCCTGAACTGGTATCGGGCGATGGATCTGAACTGGTCGCTGACGGCCTTCGTGCAGGACAAGAAGATTACCCCGCCCGCCCTGTTCATCGTCGGCGAGGACGACCCGGTGCGCCATTACGCCGGCGGGCACGAGGCGGGCCTGAAGGACTGGGCGCCGAACCTGATCCGCTCGGTCGTCGTGCCGGGCGCGGGGCACTGGATCCAGCAGGAGCGGGCGGACGAGATCAACCGCCTGCTGCTGGATTTCCTGAAGCGCCTCTAGGCCGCCTGTTTCGTCGCCATTTGATCACGGACCTCGGCCACGATCTCCAGGCTGCGGATGCGGGCGGTGTTGTCGAACATCATGCCGGTGACCATCAGTTCGTCCACGCCGGTCAGGGCGATGAAGTCGGTCAGCTGGCGCTTGACGGTCTCCGGGCCGCCAACAGCGGAATAGAGCAGTCGACCCTTGGCGCCCGCGATCTGCTGCGGCGTCAGGATCGTGGTGATGTCGTCGACCGGCGGCGGCAGCTTGCCCGGCTTGCCGGTCGAGAGGCGGGCGAAGCTCTGCTGCATCGAGGTGGACAGGCGCACGCCCTGCTCATCCGTGTCGGCGGCGAAGACATTGATCGCGGCCATGGCGTGGGGCTTGGCCAGGCGGTCCGAGGGGACGAACTCGCGGCGATAAAGGGCCAGGGCCTCCAGCAGCAGTTCGGGCGCGAAATGGCTGGCGAAGGCGTAGGGCAGGCCGAGCTGGCCGGCCAGTTGCGCGCTGAACAGGCTGGAGCCCAACAGCCAGATCGGCACGCGCAGGCCTGCGCCCGGCACGGCGCGGACGGGCTGGTTCTCAGACGCCGGTTCGAACCACTGGATCAGTTCGACCACGTCGCGCGGAAACTGGTCGGCGCCTTCGAAATAGCGCCGCAGCGCACGGGCGGTCGCGCCGTCCGTGCCGGGCGCGCGGCCAAGGCCGAGGTCGATGCGGCCGGGGAACAGGGTCTCCAGCGTGCCGAACTGTTCGGCGACGACCAGGGGCGCGTGGTTGGGCAGCATGACGCCGCCGGAGCCGACGCGGATGCGCTCGGTCCCCGCCGCGACATGGCCGATGACGATGGCGGTCGCAGCGCTGGCGATGCCGGGCATATTGTGGTGTTCGGCCAGCCAGAACCGCTCATAGCCGAGCCGATCGGCGGCCTGGGCCAGGGCCAGAGTTTCATCCAGGCCGCGTCGGGCGTCGCCGCCTTCGACGATGGGAGAGAGGTCGAGAACTGAAAACGGTATCATGACGCCTAGATCGGGTCTGTCCCACGGGGTTCAAGGGCGAGGGTCTGGAACCGCAACCGGATCAGGCGCTTTAACCTCATCTCGACGAATGGAGACTGCGTCATGACCGACACCGATCCCACCAAGCCCGAAGCGGATTGCGACGACGCCCGCGAGGCGGCGGACATGGGCGAAAAGCCGGATCTGGGTCACAAGGCGGATACGCTGATCGACGCCCTGGACGGCAGCGATTCGGGATCGGACACGCGGGCAGGCTCGCTGCGCGGCGGGTCGGCAGCCGGCACGGATGACGACCCCGATTCCGCCAAGATCAATGCGCGTCTGGCTCAAGAAGGGTCGGCCGACAAAGGCGGCGCGGCGGACCAGGACGACGCCGCCGACTGAGCGGGCGCCTTGTCGCCGCCGCCACCATGCGCCACGGTGGCGCTCTGACCCTCTCGGTCCAAGGACGATCTCTCGATGACGCTTCGCTTGGCGGCCTCCGCCGTCGTGGTTTTGTTTTGCCTTGCAGGATGTGATCGCTCGGCCCAACCGGTCGAGGCCAAGGCTGCGCCCAAAGCGTCGGCGCCGGCCGTCGCTGATGCGACGCCTCCAGCAGCCGAAGCGCCCGCCGTTATAGGGGGGGCTGCGCCCGCCGCAGCCGACGGCGCGCCGTCCTTCGCGGTCCTCTATCCCGGTGCACAGGTGGACGGACAGCCGCTGGCCGCCGGCGGCGAGGCTGGGCCGGGCGGTCTGGTCACCTTCACCACTACCGCTTCGCCGGACGATGTCGTCGCCTTCTATCGCGAGCGGGCCGAGAAGGCGGGCCTGCGGTCCGTCGCCGGAATGAACCAGGGCGACACACGCGCCTATGGCGCGGCGGCGGACGCCACAAACGGCGCCTCCCTGCAGGTCGTCGCCACGCCGACCGAGTCCGGCGAGACTTCGGTCCAGCTGGGCTGGAGCGCCGGTCAGTGAAGCGATTCGCCGCCCTGGGCGCGGCGACGGCGATGCTGCTGGCCGCGGGATGCGCCGGTGCGCCCAAGCCAGGCGGCGCGATACCGACAACGGGCTTCCTAAGTGATGAAGCGATCGCCCAACTGACGGATGCGGTCCCGCCAGCTCCGGCGCCGGGGTCTGTCGCGGACCTGGCGGACAAGGCGGCCTCGGCGCGGTTTGTGGCGCTGGAGGACGGTGACCGTTGGCTGCTGGCGACCGCCCATGCCGAGTTGCGTCGCCCCTGGCCTTGCAGCATTTCGACTGCGCCTTGGGCGTACGGCTGGGCTCGGCCGAGACGCCGGTGCTGGACCGGGTGATGGCGCGGATCTTCCATGACGCGAACAGCGCGGCCGAACGCGTCAAGGCGCGCCAGGCGCGGCTGCGGCCGGTCGGCGACGATCCCGATCGCCGCGCCTGCCAGACCCTGACGCCGGCGGCGAGACGCAGCGCCTCTTATCCATCCGGCAGCGCAGCGGTCGCGACGGCCTATGGCGAGGCCTTTGCAGCGCTGGAGCCGGACCGCGCGGAGGCCGTGCGCCGGATCGGGCACGAGATCGGGGTCAGCCGCTTGGTCTGCGCCATGCACTATCCCACCGATGTCGCGGTCGGCGAACAGATCGGGCGGGATGTTGCGGCCAGGGCCGTCGCCACCCCGGCCTTCAATGCGGACATGGCGGCGGCGCGGGCGGAGCTGGCGGCCGCGCGTCGCAGCGGTCTGACCAATCCGGGCTGCGCGGCCGAGCGCGCGGCCTTGGCGATCCCTCTGCCCTGATATGACGGCGGCGCTGGCTCTGGCCCTGCTGACCTTCCAGGCCCCGGCCGACCGGCCGTGCACGCCGCAGGAGGTGGCGGCGCTGACGGCGCCATCGACCCAGCCGTATCGCCTGACGTGCCAAGCCGACCTGTCGGGCGTCGACATCCGCCGCCGCGTGCTGATCGAGGGCGCGGAAGGTTCAGGAGCGTCGCTGGATTGCGGCGGTGGGACCATCCGCGCGCCGGGCCCGGCGACGACCGCCGCCCCGACCATCGCCGTCTGGTCCCGCCGCGAGGGCGATCGGTGGTCGCGGCCGGTCGATGTGACGATCAGAAACTGCACCGTCGTCGGCAATGTGCGTATCTGGGGCATGGGGGCGGGCGGATCGATGCGCGACCTGCTGGCCTCGTCACGCACCGTCGGACACACGCAAGCCGCCCAGTCCGCCGCGCCGATCCGGGTCACCCTGGACCGGGTTCGGTTCGAGGGCGTGGGGACCATTCCCCTGTATGTCGGCCCCGGTGTGACGCGCACCACGGTGACGCAATCCCTCTTTGTGGGCCGTTCGACCTCCACCGCCGTCTATCTGGACGCCGAGAGCGCAGGCGCGCTGATCCAGGACAACGATTTCGACATTCGCACCGGGCGCGAGCTGATTGCGGTGGACGGGTCTGGCGCCAATCGCATCGTCGGCAACCGGCTGGCGCTGCACGGCAACGGCGGGGTATTTCTGTACCGCAACTGCGGCGAGGACGGCGTGATCCGCCACCAGACGCCGTCCTATAATCAGATTACGGACAATCTGTTCACCGGCGCGGGCTGGTTGCGGCCGCGCGCGGTGGTGATCGGGTCGCGTGAGGGCGGGCGACGCTACTGCGGCGACGATCGCGGCTGGCCGTTCGGGTCAAGCGCGGACGACGGCGACGGGGCCACGGGCAATCTGACGACCCGAAACGTCGTGCGACGCTGATCGGGGCCTTGCACATACCGGTACTTCGGGGCTGGATTGCGGGACAGAGCGATCGGGGGATGGGATATGCGTTGGGTGTTGTTTCTGGCGTCCCTTGTGGCGGCCCTCGGCTTGGCGGTGCTAACCGCCCAGACGCCCAAACCCCTGCCCGCCTCGACGCCTGCGGTTCAGTTCTCGGCCGAGCGCGCCATGATGGACGTGAACCGGATCGCACGAGCGCCTCATCCGGTCGGCTCGGCCGAGCATCGGCAGGTTCAGACCTATCTGCTCCAAAGGCTGACGGCGTTGGGGCTTCAGCCCAGCCTGCAGACCGGCGCCCTGTCGCCCGCCGCCGTGGCGCGGCTCGAGAAGGAGGGTGGAAATGCGGGCGGCGTTCAGGCCGTCAATATCGTGGGCGTCCTGCCGGGACGAAGTTCGGCCCTGCCTGCCGTGGCCATGATGGCGCATTACGACACCTCGCCGACCTCGCCCGGCGCCGCCGACGACACGACCGGGGTGGCCGCCATTCTGGAGGCCGTGCGCGCGATCAAGGCGCGGGGCGGGGCCGAACGGACGCTGGTGGTCCTGTTCACCGACGCCGAGGAGCTGAATCTGGACGGGGCGCGGGCCTTCTTCAGCGAGAATCCGCTGCGTGACGACATCGGCGCGGTGATCAATCTGGAGGCGCGGGGCGGCGGCGGCCGCGCCATGATGTTCGAGACCGGACCCGGCAACGCCCAGACCATCGCCCGCTATGCTCAGGCGACTCAGAAGGCGACGGGCGGGCCGTCCAGCAACGCCCTGGCCATCTTCGTCTATCGGCTGATGCCCAATGGCACCGACTTCACCGTGGCGGCGGATCGCAAGCTGGCGGGGATCAACCTGGCCTTCATCGGCCGCCCGGCGCAGTACCATTCACCGTCCTCGACGCCGCAGGCGCTGGATCAGGGCAGCGTGCAGCATATCGGCTCCCAGGCGCTGGAAATGGCCGACGACCTGTTACGGGCGCCGACCCTGCCGCAGGCGACGCAAAACGCGGTCTATGCCGACGTCTTCGGCCTGTTCGTCGTGCAGCATTCGCCGGCGATCGGCTGGCTGCTGCTGACCGTGGGGGGCCTTGCGACGGCCTTCGCCGCTTGGGGGGCGCGCCATGCCACGGGTTTGAGAGCCATGTCGGTCCTACGTGGCGCGGCGGATGGCCTGTGGCTGTTGGCGAGCGCAGTGGTGGTGGGACAGGCGGTGCGCGTCCTGGCCGGGCCGATCGGCCGTCGCGTGGATTCGGCCGACCTCTACTACACCTTGCTGCGTCGCCTGCCGGTCCTGGAAATCGCCGTGGCCCTGGCCATGCTCGGACTGGTTCTGATGCTGACCGCGGGGAGACGCCTGCTAGGCCAATGGGGCGCAGCCGGAGTGATACTGGCCGCATTCGCGATTGCAGCGGCGCTGGGCGGTTTCAGCCTGCCGGTCCTGGGGGCGACGGTGATCGCGCTGGCGCTCAGCCTGACGCGGCCGAAACCGCAGGACGCAGACGCCGTTTGGGGCGGCTGGCTGGGGCTGATCGTCCTGGTTCTGATCCTTGGCGGCGGGGTGCAGGCGGCGGCGCCGGAAGCCGCCTTCCTGCTGCTGTGGCCCGGTCTGATCGCCGCCCTGGCCGCCGCGTCGACGGCGGTGATCGGCGCCCGCTTCGGCTCGTGGGCGTCCTTCGCGCCCGCCGCCGTCGCCACAGCCTTGGTCGGCGGGTGGTTGCTGGTTCAGGGGCACGGGGTCTTCCTGGGGGTCGGCATGGACATGCCGGGCGCGGTGGGGCCGATCGCTTTGATGATCGCGATGCTGGTCCGCCCGCTGGCGCCTCGCTCGGGCCGCGCCTTGCCGATCTTGGCCGCCGCCAGTCTGTTGCTCGCCTGTGGGATCGCCGTGGCGGCGAGACTGATCGCGTAAGGCGAGTGCGTTTCGCTGTCGTCGGGGCTGTGAAACCCGGCTAAGGCTATCGCTGCTGTTTCTGGGGGCCTCGGCGCGCTTGCATCATCTTCACGTCAATTCGTTCACCGTCCTGTCATTGGCGATAGCGATCCTGGGCGCGTGGACGGCTTTGGATCTGTTCAATCGAACCCGCGACCAGATCGGCGCGACGCGGCTGCGCTGGTTGGGCGTCGCGGCCCTGGCGCTTGGCGTCAGCATCTGGTCGATGCATTTCATCGCCATGCTGGGTTTCGAGGTCGAAGGCCCCGTCTTCTATGATCCCGGCCTGACGCTGGTGTCGTTCCTGTTGGCGACGGCCGGCACGGCGGCGGCCTTCCTGGCGGCGGGCACAGCGCAGGCCAGCCCCCTGCGGCTGGCGCCGGCGGCCCTGCTGATGGGCGGATCCATCGTCGCCATGCACTATGTCGGGATGGCGGCGATGCGGATCAACGCCGCCATAAGCTACCAGCCCGTGCTGGTCGCCCTGTCAGTTGTGGTCGCGGTCGCCGCCGCCTATGCCGCCCTGATCGCCGCCCGCCAGGAGCGGGACCTGGCCTGGCGCGCGGTCGCCGCCGTGATCCTGGGTCTGGCCATCGTCTCCATGCACCATGTCGGCATGGCGGCCCTGATCCTGACGCCAATCGCCGACGCAGGGTCCGTGGAGGGCGGGGCGTCGCCGGTCGTCCTGGCGGTCGCGGTGACGACCGGGGCGGTGACCTTGCTGTTTCTCGCGCTCGGCGCCTCGATCGTGGATCAGCGGGCCAATGTCCTGTCGGCCGTGGACGCCGGCGGCGTCGGCTTCTGGGAAGCAACCCTGCCGATGAAGACGACGATGATGTCGCGCCGTGCGCGCGAAATCCTTTCGATCGATGCGTCCAGCCGTTTGGGCGCCACGGAGATCGGCGACCGGCTGTCGCCCGACGATCTGCCATTGCACCGCCAGGCGCTGCAGCGCGCCATGGCGGGCGAGAGTGAATATGATCAGGAATGGCGTCTGCCAGCCTCGGGTCGCTGGGTCCATCTGCGCGGGCGCCTGATCCGCAGCCGTTCGGGCCGCCCGATCAAGATGTCAGGGGTCATCACCGACATCACCGATCGCCACGAGGCTTTCGCAGCCCTGGCCGACAGCGAACGCTTGCAGCGATTGCTGATCAACGAGCTGAATCACCGGGTGAAGAATACCTTGGCGACCGTGCAATCCATCGCCCACCAGACGGCGCGACGCACGCCGGATGTCGCCACCTTCACCGTCTTGTTCGAGGCGCGTCTGCTGGCGCTGTCCAATACGCAAAATTTGCTGACGGCGGCGAATTGGGAGCGTGTCGATCTGCGCGCCATGCTGGTTCAGGAACTGGCGCCCTATGCCGAGGAACAGGTTCGACTGACTGGTCCGGCCGTCGATCTGAACGCGCAGCAGACCTTGGGCATGGGGATGGTCTTTCACGAACTGGCGGTGAACGCCGCCAAATACGGGGCGCTGTCGAATGCATCGGGCTGCGTACGGGTGGACTGGTCCGTGGCGGACGGCCATTTGCTGCTGGATTGGGTTGAAAGCGGCGGTCCGACAGTCTCGTCGCCGAAACGCAAGGGTTTCGGTTCGGTGCTGATCAACTCGACCATCAATCGCTCGCTCCAGGGGTCGGCGGTCATGACCTACGAACCCGAGGGCGCCAGCTTCAGCCTACGTCTTCCGCTTTAGCCTACGCCAAAAACGGTCGTAGCTTTCCGGTGTTCTTGTTTTGATCAGTGAGAACATCTTGTGAACTGGAACAAACCATGCACATAGTCCGCCTCACGAAACGGGGGCGGGTCCAGGCGGGTCTCTCCCAAGCTGAATGACGGGAATCATGGCAAGGGAGACGAAGGCAATGGCTTCACAGGCGGCACTCAAATTGGTGGGCAAGGACGACGGCGACAAGCAACGCGCTCTGGAGGCGGCGATCGCGCAGATCGATCGCGCCTTCGGCAAGGGCTCGGTGATGAAACTGGGCAAGGCAGGCGTGGTCGCCGAGATCGACAGCGTCTCGACCGGTTCGCTGGGCCTGGACATGGCGCTGGGCATCGGCGGCCTGCCGGTCGGGCGTGTGATCGAGGTCTTCGGTCCTGAATCGTCCGGCAAGACGACCCTGGCCCTGCACACGGTGGCGGAAGTGCAGAAGAAGGGCGGGGTCGCCGCCTTCGTCGACGCCGAACATGCGCTGGACCCGGTCTACGCCCAGAAGCTGGGCGTCAATCTGGACGATCTTCTGGTGTCGCAGCCGGACACCGGCGAGCAGGCGCTGGAGATCGTGGATACGCTGGTCCGGTCGGGCGCCGTCGATATTGTGGTCGTCGACTCCGTCGCAGCCTTGACGCCGCGCGCCGAGATCGAGGGCGAGATGGGCGACAGCCTGCCGGGGCTCCAGGCGCGCCTGATGAGCCAGGCGCTGCGCAAGCTGACGGCCTCCATCAGCAAGTCGAAGTGCATCGTCCTGTTCATCAACCAGATCCGTCACAAGATCGGCGTCATGTACGGCAGCCCCGAGACGACGACGGGCGGCAATGCGCTGAAGTTCTACGCCTCGGTGCGTCTGGACATCCGCCGCACCGGCGCGATCAAGAACCGTGACGAGGTGGTCGGCAACACCACACGGGTCAAGGTGGTCAAGAACAAGGTCGCCCCGCCGTTCCGCGAGGTCATCTTCGACATCATGTACGGCGAAGGCATCTCCAAACTGGGCGAAGTCATCGACCTGGGCGTCAAGGCCGGCATCATCGAGAAGTCGGGCAGCTGGTTCAGCTATGACTCGACCCGGATCGGTCAGGGCCGCGAGAATGTGCGCGAGTTCCTGAAACAGAACCCGGACATCGCCGCCTCGATCGAAAAGGCCGTGCGCGCCTCGACCAACAAGATCGCCGACGAACTGCTGGGCACGCCCGAGCCGGACGAAGGCCAGGATCTGGAAGGCTGACGCCAGCCTCCGAGGCTGGGCGGACCGTCAGAGTTTGTCCCGGTCTCGGTCCGATCTTTCCACCGCTACTCCGTCGCCCCTAGCGACCCGCCACCGACCCCGCGAAGGGCGGCGGAGCGACCCGCTCGACTTCGTGTCGGGCGGGTCTTTTTCTTGCCTGGGGGGAGATTGCGATTGGCCCAGGGCCGCGCAATAACGATGGCCATGCGAAACCGCTTTGGGTGTCTGGCTTTGCTCGCCCTCTTGGTATGCGCGCCTCTCGCAGGTTGGCAGACCTACCAGTACGTCTGGTATCAAAGCCTCTTGCCTCATGGCGTCGAGGCAAGATGGATCGAATATCGGAAGCAAGCGGCTTGGGGCTTTGGACCCGGCGCCGACGAGGTCGGACTGATCATATATCGGCTGGAGAAGGCTTCGCTTTCAAAGATCGAAGAAGGAGGATTGGCTTATCTGTCTGACGCTTCTGAAGTTCCGGTGCTGATGAGTGCATCTCAGCGGAAGGCGAATGAGCGTCGAACCTACTGGGACTGGAAGCGCACTCCGATCGTTCCATTGTGGTCTGGACATGGGGAGCATAACTGCGGCCGAGAGCCCGGCATCGGGGCCTTCCTGGATCGCAATGATTTCCGCTGCAAACTCGATCCGAAAACCGTGTCGCGGGTCAATGCCATCATAAGTTCTGACAACGCGTTTTACGCCCATGGGCGAGGTGGGAGCGTCGTCATCGTGGCCCCGGCCGAGAAACGCGTGATCCTAGCGTACAGCGGCTAGCTACGCCCTTTAAACGAAAACGGGCGACCCGAAGGCCGCCCGTTCGGTAGTCTGCCGATGTCGCCAGCTGATCAAGCGGCGGCCTTCTCCGGGGCGAACTTGCCGTAGAAGGTCTCGTTCTTCGCGGCCATGTCGCGGAGCAAGTCGGGCACCTTGAAGCGGTCGCCATACGTCGCAGCCAGGCGGTCTGCGGTTTCGACGAACCTGGCCAGGCCGATGCCATCGATCATGCTGATCGGGCCGCCGGTCCAGGGCGCGAAGCCCCACCCCAGGATGGCGCCCAGATCGGCCTCGCGCGGATCGTCGATGACACCCTCTTCCCAGCAGCGGGCCACTTCGACGGCTTGGCGATACAGCAGGCGCGTCTTCAGTTCGTCGATCTGGGCGAAGGCCGTCGGCTCCTCCGGCTGGTCGATGCCCTTGGTGGTCGGGGCCAGTTCGCCCAGACCCTTCCAGATCGTCTTGGGCTTCTGATCGTAATCGTAGAAGCCCTTGCCGTTCTTGCGACCGAAGCGACCGCCCTCGACCATCTTGGCGACGATGTCGGCGCCTTCCGATGCGACGTATTTGTCGCCCAGGTCCAGCGCCGTCTGTTTGGCGATCTTGTAGGACAGGTCCAGGGCGACGTCGTCGTGCATCTCCAGCGGGCCGCGCGGCATGCCGGTCATGCGACCGACATTGTCGATCAGAGCGGGGCCGTAGCCCTCTTCCAGCATCGCCATGCCCTCCATCAGGAAGGTGGAGAAGCAGCGCGAGGTGTAGAAACCGCGGCTGTCGTTGACGACGATCGGCGTCTTCTTGATCTTCAGCACATAGTCCAGCGCCTTGGCGATGGCCGCCTGACCCGTCTTTTCGCCCAGGATGATCTCGACCAGCATCATCTTGTCGACGGGCGAGAAGAAGTGGATGCCGATGAAGTCTTCGGGCCGCACCGAGGCCTCGGCCAGACCGCTGATCGGCAGGGTCGAGGTGTTGGAGCCGAAGACGGCGCCGTCAGCCAATTGCGCCTCGGCGCGCTTGGTCACGTCGGCCTTGATCTCGCGGTTTTCGAACACGGCCTCGACGACCAGATCCGAACCCTTGATCAGCTCATAGTCGGTCGTCGCCGTGACCGAACCCAGCAGGGCGTCGTATTTCTCCTGCGTCAGCTGACCACGCGACAGGCGCTTCTTCAGCAGTTCCTCGACGTGGGCCTTGCCCTTGTCGGCGGCTTCCTGGGTCTGGTCGATCAGGATGGTCTCAATGCCGGCCAGCGCCTGCACATAGGCGATGCCCGCGCCCATCATGCCGGCGCCGATGACCGTGACCTTCTTCGGATCGGACTTGGGCACGCCGGCCGGGCGCACGGCGCCCTTGTCCAGCTCCTGCTTGGACAGGAACAGCGAACGGATCATGGCCTGGGCCTGCGGCGTCATCAGGGTCTTGATGAAGTAGCGGGTCTCGATACGCAGGGCCGCGTCCATCGGCACCTGGGCGCCTTCGTAAACGGCCTTCATCAGGTTCACCACGGCCGGATAGTTGCCGTAGGACTGCTTGCGCAGCATGGCGTTGCCGACCATGAAGTTCTGGATGCCGGCCGGGTGATAGGGGCCGCCGCCGGGCAGTTTGAACGACTTCTCGTCCCAGGGCTGCACGGCCTTGCCGCCGTTCTTGATCCAGGCCTTGGCGGCCTCGACCGACTGGCCCTTTTCGACCACCTCATGAACGATGCCGGCGCCCTTGGCGTCGTTCGGGCGGAAGGACTTGCCCTCGCTCATCGCCATCATGGCGTTCTGGACGCCGACCAGACGCGTCAGGCGCTGGGTGCCGCCGCCGCCGGGGAACAGACCGACCTTGATCTCGGGCAGGCCCAGCTGAATCTTGTTGTCGTTCTCGACCACGCGGTAGTGAGCGGCCAGCGTGAACTCCAGCCCGCCGCCCAAAGCCAGGCCGTTGATCGCGGCCGCGATCGGCTTGCCGGACGTTTCAAGCGCGCGGAAGGCGCCGTTCAGCTTCCAGCCGGCATCGAACGCCTTCTGCAGGTCGCCGCCGCCCGACAGCACGCCGCCGGCCATGTCGCCCAGGTCCGCGCCGGCGCAGAAGCCCGAGGCCTTGCCCGAGGTGATGACGGCGCCCTTGATGGCGTCGTCGGTCTTGATGCGTTCGACCAGCTCGGGGATTTCCTTCATCACCGAGGAGGTCAGGGTGTTCATCGAACGGCCCGGAACGTCGAAGGTGATCAGGGCGATACCGTCGGCGTCGACGTCGATCTTGAAGTTTTCCATATCCATTTGCTCCTGGATCAGACGCGTTCGATGACGGTGGCGGTGCCCATGCCGCCGCCGATGCACAGGGTGACCAGGGCGGTCGACTTGTTCGAGCGTTCCAGCTCGTCCAGCGCGATGCCGGTGATCATGGCGCCGGTGGCGCCGAGCGGGTGGCCCATCGAGATGCCGCCGCCGTTCACGTTCATCTTGGCGTGGTCGATGTCGAGCGCCTGCATGTAGCGCAGGACGACGGCGGCGAAGGCCTCGTTCAGCTCCCACAGGTCGATGTCGTCGGGCGTCATGCCCAGCTTATTCAGCAGCTTGCGGGTCACATATTCCGGGCCGGTCAGCATGATCGACGGCTCCGAGCCGATCGAGGCGCCGCCCAGGATCTTGGCGCGCGGCTTCAGGCCCAGGGCCTGGCCGGCTTCCAGCGAACCGATCAGCACGCCGGCCGAACCATCGACGATGCCGGAGGAGTTGCCCGGCGTGTGGACGTGGTTGACGCGCTCGACCTCGGGGTAGCGCTGGTTGATCACGCCGTCGAAGGCCATTTCGCCCATCATGGCGAAGGAGGGGTTCAGGCCGCCGAGCGCCTGCATGTCCGTGTTCGGACGGATCGTCTCGTCATGATCCAGGATAGTCAGGCCCAGTTGGTCCTTGACGCCGATCACCGAGTTCTTGAACCGGCCTTCGGCCCAGGCCTTGGCGGCGCGCTTGTGGCTCTCGACCGAATAGGCGTCCACGTCGTCGCGGCTGAAGCCGTATTTGGTGGCGATCATGTCCGCCGACACGCCCTGCGGCACGAAATAGGTCGGGAAGGCCGAAGAGGGGTCGGTCGGCCAGGCGCCCATGTCCGAACCCATGGGCACGCGGCTCATGACCTCGACGCCGCCGCCGACGGCGAAGTCGGCCTCGCCGGACTTCACCTTGGCCGTCGCCATGTTCACGGCTTCCAGACCCGAGGCGCAGAAGCGGTTGATCTGGACGCCCGCCGTATACTGCGACCAGCCGGCCGAAAGCACGGCCGTGCGCGCGATGTCGGCGCCGAGTTCGCCCACGGGCGTGACGCAGCCCAGGATGACGTCGTCGACCTTGGAGGTGTCCAGGTCGTTGCGGTCGCGCAGGGCTTCCAGCACCTGGGTCGCCAGGCTGAGGCCGGTGATCTCGTGCAGCGAGCCGTCCTTCTTGCCCTTGCCGCGCGGCGTGCGGACGGCGTCGTAGATATAGGCGTCAGCCATGGAAGTGCGTCTCCATCATTGGGCCCATCCTCAACGTGCGGCGGGTCGCGGCACGACGGACAGGGCGGTTCCAAGCGTGGACGCCAAGAACCCTACGTTTACGTCAACGTCAAGTAATAAGCCGCGTGATCGCCGCCGCTTGAGGCGGATGCTTCGACGGACTGACGGTATGAGAGCGTGTGAACGCCGGTCAGGCGCCCGATGTCAGCGAGACGGAATACGGGTCGCGCCACCGGTGATCTTGCAGGCGTAGTCAGTCTGCGGACGGCCGGTCTGAACGCCCGTCGGCGTCAGAATGCCTCGGTCGCGCGTGCAGGCGGCTTCCAGGGCGTTCAGCTCCTGCTGATAGCTATTGGTCGCGCCCATCGTGCCGCAGCCCGAAAGCAGCGGCAGGACGACGGCGGCGGAAAGGATGAGGATACGCATGGTTTGGTGCTCCCGTTGGAGCGTCAACCGCTCCGCATAGCCCCCCGGCGCTCGAAGACTACTGCGTCGCCGCCAGCCTGACCAGCTTGCCGTTCTGCTCGTCGGTGATGGCCCAGACCGACCCGTCGGCGCTGACCGCCACATCGCGGATGCGTTCGCCCAGGTCCGTCAGCAGGCGCTCTTCGCCCACCACCCGGTCATTCTGGATGACCAGACGCGCAATGTGTTTTTCCTTCAGGCCGGCGACCAGCAGGTTTCCGTTCCAGCCGGGGAACATGGCGCCCTGATAGAAGGTCGCGCCGCCGGGCGCGATTACCGGATCCCAGTAATAGACGGGCTGTTCGGTGCCAGGAGTCTGGGTGGCGCCGCTGTTGATCTGACCGCCCGCATATTCGACGCCGTAGGCCGCATCCGGCCAGCCGTAGTTGGCGCCGGCCTTATCCAGATTGACCTCGTTGCCGCCACGCGTGCCGTGTTCGATGGTCCAGATGGCGCCCGTTTCCGGCTGAACGGCGACGCCCTGAACGTTGCGGTGTCCCAGGCTCCAGATTTCCGGCAGGGCGCCGGCGCGGCCGACGAAGGGGTTGTCCTGCGGGACCGTGCCGTCGGCGTTGATGCGGATGGTCTTGCCCATGTGCGAGCCCAGATCCTGCGCCTGGGGCCGCATGGGCCTGTCCGAACGCTCGCCCAGGGTGATGAACAGCTTGCCGTCCGGTGCGAAGGCAAGGGATGATCCAAAATGCTTGTCGCCGTCATAGACGGGCAGGGCGCGGAAGATGACCTGGACGTTTTCGACGCGTGATCCGTCGTCCGACAGACGCCCGCGCGCGACCGAGGTGGCGTTGCCGCCTTCCCGGGGTTCGGCATAGCTCCAATAGATCATGCGGTCCTGCGCAAAGCTCGGCCCGACGACAACGTCCAGCAGGCCGCCCTGACCGCGCGCATCGACGGCGGGCAGGCCCGTGACCGGTTCGCTAACCTGGCCTTGAGCGGTGATGATGCGCAGACGGCCCGGCTTTTCAGTCACCAGCCAGCGGCCGTCGGGCAGGGCCGCCAGACCCCAGGGGTGCACAAGGCCCGAGGCGACCACCGCGTGGGTCATGGCCTGTTCGGTCTCGACGCCCGGCGCGCGGGTCTGGCCGGCGAAGGCCGGTTGCTGATCGGGATTGTTCGCCTGACGCGTTTCCAGCGGGGCCCCGGCCTGAGGCGCGGCATTGGCGCTCTCGCTATTCGCGCCACAGGCGGCGGCGAGAACGAGCAGGGATGTCGAGGCGGCGGCGACGATCAGGCGCATGAAGGGCGAGCTCCGGCTGGGCTGTAGGCAGTCGTTACGAAACGGCGAGGCCAGCGTTACCGTTCCTGCCGCAGGGCGTCTTGCGCTCTATCGCCGCAGGTTCTGGTCCGAGACGACTTGAACCGCGCGCCCGACGGCGATATAGGCACGCCTCTTTCGCGCTGGCCCCGGCCGCGCGCAGGCCCGGGACTGGGTAGCTCAGATGGTTAGAGCGGTGGATTCATAACCCACAGGTCGGCGGTTCGATCCCGCCTCCAGTCACCATTTTTGTCTTTCTTAACAGAGACTTCAGGCATTGTTGTTTTGGGTTTTTTTCCATAAGTAAGCCAATAAGCTTCGCGATATCCAGCCCAACGTCCTTTTCGGCTGGAAGTGTAAGACCCCAATCGAACTATTGTTGGCACTGGTGGCGGCGGCGATAGTCTGCAGGTGAAGAGCACCACTCTCGGCATCCTAGTCGGCTCGGCGGCTCTTGCGGCATGTGTGCCCGCTCAGAACTCGATCGATATTGACACGTCGGGATCGCCAAACGTTTCAGGTGCGGTGGTCCTTTGCGACAAGGAAACACCTTTGATCGTGCGCGGATATCACCTGATCGCTACGGCGCCGATCACTTGTGTAAGGGGTCGGTGAAGTTCGGCTGCGTTTGGGAGATGGCGCCAGCGCGACCTGACAGATCGGCTATGTTACCCCCGGAGTGGGCCAAGAGTTCTACTTCGTGTTCCAACGTGGCCAATGCATCCCGGTTAGCAAAAAGTGCGATAGTCCGGCTTCCACCCCAAGCCGGCGCTGATCGCGACCGCGTCCAGGCCAGAAGACAGACGACCGCTTTTGGCGCCAAAGCCTATGACCGAAATCGACCCGTTGCGGACTTTGTTTTGTGAGGCGATCATAGCTGATGTCATCAGCCGCTATCCTGTTCCTCAGCCTATTCGCATCTCTGACCGCCGAGCCGCAGGCAGTCGTCAGGCCTGACCGCCTCGTGACAATCTCGGTGAGGGCTGACCCTGTATTGGACGTCCCCGCGCACACAATCGAGATCGTCACCGATCCGCCAATCCGCAATATTACATCGGCTGATCTGCATAACCGCGTCTGGACCGCTACACGGGTAATCGGCTCTCAGGCGGCGATTATCAACTCAAACTCATGCCCGCCGCTTCGCACTATTGCTTTGTCATTTTCACACTTGCCAGCGGTCCCAATAAGACCGTTGGCATCACTGATTGCGGAGAGTCGACCAATAGGTCCGACATTGAAGGACGGCTATTCGACTTCGCTCGCGTTTGACACCCTCGCACCGGACTTTGGGTTGGTTACTGTCCAAGTCGATGGTTGGGGGCTGTATCACCAATGGGGGCACGAGGCAGTATCTCAACTGCAAAGCTGCTGGCCGACGTAGTTCGTCGCGCTTGTTTGGCTCTTTAGGTCACTCCTCGACCCGTTGCGACATTAGCCCCGTTGTTTCCACCGTCGCATATTGTCAATGCTAGGATATGAGACTGTGGTTGTGAAACAGGCGTCTAGTTGTCGTGGTCATAGTTCAAGATCGCGTCGTGATTAAGGGAAAGCCTCGGCATGTCGGCGTAGCTGCCGGCCTGATATCCGCACTGGTCGCGGCATCATGGGAAAGCCGGCCTGATGCCCCTTCGAAAGCTACGCCTTCAGCCACAGTCGCGATGTCGCAAGCATTGACGAAAAGGGCTCTGGCTTATCCTGAGGCGCGCATAACTGCTGTCAGTCAAAAGGGCGTTGTCGCTTGCGGCTTGGTGACATTTGAAGCTCGCCGTCCACACGTCGTATTCGCAACGAACAACGACAATAGGTGGGTTATTTCCACACCCTATTTGGTGCTGCCAAATAGCTGGGACGACGAACGCAATCGGGCTTTATCCGAGATTAAAATCAGACAATGCGCGCATTTCGGACTGCACCTTCCGATTACCCGCTAGTCTTGTTGACGGACGACACTGCCCTCTTACGGGCGTATCCACACATCCGCTGTCCCGCCCGATGCTTTCGACCGCTTTCCACCCTTGGCGGAACTTCAAAATGTCCGCTGGTAGGCTGCGCGTTCTCGGACCCTCAATCGAATTTGGTTATTCCCCTATGATCGGGCCTGCTTCAGCACGCAATGCGCATTGCTGGCGATGTGGGTCTGTGCGTGATCCCGCCTCCAGTCACCACTTCCACAATGTTGAGAAAAGTTGTCGGTTTAAAGCGGTCCGGCCGGGATGCCGACGATCGAGCGATCGTACTGCACGGCATCGCGGCTTTGGATTTCACGAAGCTCCTTGCGCTTGGCCTCGACCAGAGCGGCATATTGCTCAGGCGTGTAGCAGATGGTCTGCTCAAGCCGGCGACCCGTCAGGGCTCGCCGCTCGCAGACACGCCGAGGTCGTTCCTGCACCGTGGTTTGAGCGACTGGCCCAGTCTGAGGCGTTGCGACGTCGCCAGCCGGCGACGTCTGACCAGAAGCCTGAGCGGCGAGAGAAGCGGCGAAGAGCAGAGAAACTGGGAACACGGCTGTCTCCTTTTCGGACCAGACAGGCTCCCACGTCTATCCTGCTCTGGCAATCCACGAGTACGTCGCGGAAAGACTCAAGGTTGAGGTGAGGTCGACGTGACCACCACGTCTCCGCCTGAGGCCGGCCGAACCACCGTTTGACGTTCAATCACCACCGGCTCAGCGGGTCGGGCTTGTGCTGCGCGAGCTTGTTGGATCGCCCTGTCAGCTTCCGCTCGTGCCGCCATGGCCTGAGCCTGGGCCAGAGCGATACTGTCGCGAGCGTCGGCCTCGCTGTTTCTGACGAGGGCGCTTTGCGCGGTGGCTTGAGCGTCGGCGGCTGCGGCTGCGGCTTCGGCCTGGGCCAGGCGAAGCTCTGCGGATGGATCACGATCGGAGGGCCTGGTGAACAACCAAAGTGCGACGCCGATTACGACCGCACCGAGCACAGCCACCAGCCACAATCCCGTCGTACTTTCCCGCTCGACGATGATGGTTTCCTCTACACGCGCAACCGTGCTGGCGATCGGAATGATCACATTCGGATCGTCTCTGCGAACTCATCCATTGTTGTTTCGTCTTCCACCTTCGGAGCCAAACCCCATGCGGGCTTCT
Organism: Brevundimonas vesicularis; assembly: GCF_014204545.1. GTDB lineage: Bacteria > Pseudomonadota > Alphaproteobacteria > Caulobacterales > Caulobacteraceae > Brevundimonas > Brevundimonas vesicularis_B. Next base: position 60,944 of record NZ_JACHLJ010000003.1, on the reverse strand, counting down.
ATGGGTCCGCTTGCCTCGAACTCGGCTGCAACTTGCGCAAAGATTTTGCGTTTCCGTCGAGCTTTCAACCTTGACCGGAGTTTCGTCGTGACGATCCGAACCAAAGCCCTGATGGCGGCCGTCGCCGCAATGACGCTGGGCGCGGCCGCCTGCACCCAGGCCGAGCAGGAAAAGACCGAGGCGCATGCCGAGGCTGCCGCCGACAAGACGGCCGATGTGGCGTCTCAGGCCGGGGAAGTGATCGAGGGCGGCGCAATGAAGGCGGCGCAGGCGGTCGAGAGCGGCGCCGGCAAGGTCGCCGACAAGCTGGAAGGTGAACAGGCCGAGGCGGCGGCCGAGGGCAAGCCCGGCGCCATCAATCCGGCGACCGATCAGCGCGTGCCGGCCAATAACAACTAAGTTTGATCAGGTGGGGGCGCAGAGCCGCCTTCCGCCAGGATCGCATCGATCAGGGCGCGGGCTTCCGGGCTGGACCAGTCCGCCTCGCCCTTCATAACGGCGCGGATGCGGCCCTGACGGTCCAGGACGATGGTCTGCGGCATGGCGCCCTTGCCGGGAAACTCGAACGGCAGCTGGAATTTGGCGTCGCTGTAGAAGGGCAGGGGCGCGTGGTCGGCCAAGAAGCGTTTCGCCTCGGCTGCGGCTTCGGGTGTGGCGTCCACGTTGATCGGCAGGACGACCAGATCCTCGTTCGCCTCATAGGTTTTCGCCAGCGCCTGGAGCGTCGGCATCTCCGCCTTGCACGGCGCGCACCACATCGCCCACAGGTTTACGACCACGACCTTTCCCTGAAAGGCCGAGAAACGAACGGCCGTGCCCGTGCGGTCGCGGAAGGCGTATTCGGGCGCCGGCTTCGCCTCGGCCGGGGTCGACAGCGCAGCCAAGGATCCAACCGCGAAGCGCGCCAGGTCGCTTTTTGGCGCCGCAGCGGCCGTTGTGGTCTGTTCGACTTGCGCCTTCTGGCGATGATTGGCGTATAGCGACATCGCCATGCCGCCGGCGCCGGCGATGGTGCTGACGACGACGACCGCGCCGACGACCGCCCAGATCGCCTTTCTTGAGCCGCTCATGACCGAAACACCTTCTTCCGACGCCAATCCATCCGGCGGTTCGACTGCGCCGGTGAAGCCCGCGGGTCAAGACATGTGGGGCGGACGCTTTTCGTCGCGCCCCGCCGAGATCATGCAGGCGATCAACGTCTCCATCGGCGTGGATCAGCGCCTGTGGCGTCAGGATCTGGCCGGGTCACGGGCCCACTGCCGCATGTTGGCCAAACAGGGCATCATTGCGCAGGCCGATGCGGACGCGATCCTGGGTGGGCTGGACGCCATCCAGTCCGAGATCGAGGCTGGGACCTTCCCCTTCCGGGATCAGTTCGAGGACATCCACATGAATGTGGAGGCGCGCCTCAATGAACTGATCGGCGCGCCGTCCGGCCGCCTGCACACGGCGCGCAGCCGCAACGATCAGGTCGCCGTCGATTTCCGCCTGTGGGTCCGCGACGCCTGCGATCGCTCGGTGGCGCAGTTGAAGGCCTTGCAAGCCGCGCTGCTGGCGCGCGCCGAACAGCATGCCGACGACCTGATGCCCGGCTTCACCCATTTGCAGACCGCCCAGCCCGTGACCCTGGGTCACCACCTGATGGCCTATGTCGAGATGTTCGGGCGTGACGCGGGGCGTTTCGCCGACGCCCGCGCTCGGATGAATGAAAGCCCGCTGGGGGCGGCGGCCTTGGCCGGTTCGCCCTTCCCCATTGATCGTCAGGCGACGGCGGCGGAACTGGGCTTCGACAGGCCGATGGCGAATAGCCTGGACGCCGTGTCGGACCGCGACTTCGCGCTGGAAAGCCTGGCCGCCGCCTCGATCACGGCCGGGCATCTGTCGCGCTTGGCCGAGGAGATCGTGGTTTGGATGACGCCGATGTTCGGTTTCGCCAGCCTGCCCGACGACCTGACCACCGGCTCGTCGATCATGCCGCAGAAGCGCAACCCCGACGCCGCCGAACTGGTGCGGGCCAAGACCGGGCGGATCATGGGTTCGCTGGTCGCCCTGTCCACGGTGATGAAGGGCCTGCCGCTGGCCTATTCCAAGGATATGCAGGAGGACAAGCCGCCGGTGTTCGAGGCCTTCGACGCCCTGGATCTGGCCCTGGTCGCCATGACGGCGATGGTGTCGGCGCTGCAACCCAACACCGAGCGGATGGCCCAGGCGGCGGGCGCGGGCTTTTCGACAGCGACGGACCTGGCCGACTGGCTGGTGCGCGAGCTGAACCTGCCGTTCAGGAAGGCGCACCATGTAACGGGTGCGGCGGTCAAACGGGCGGAAGGGTTGGGCGTGGATCTGTCGCAACTGCCGCTCGAAGAAATGCAGAAACTGGAGCCGGGGATCACCGAAGCGGTTTACAAGGTTCTGACCGCCGAGGCTTCGTGCCAAAGCCGCCAAAGCTATGGGGGAACCGCGCCGGAACAGGTCCGTGCGCGTATCGTCGACTGGAGAGCCCGCCTGTGAAAAAGACCATGATCCTCGCGGGCGCGCTCGCCCTTCTGACCTCCGCCTGCGGCCGGATGGCCGATCTGGAATCGCCGGTGCGCGAGACTGAGCGTGCGCCGCGCAGCAGCCGCGCGCCGGGTCTGCCCGAGCCGGCGACCATGAACCGTCCGTCCAGCAGCGTGCCGATCGACGGCGGTCCGTCCAACCCGATCGGCGCCGGCGCCGCCCAGAACGACCCCCGGTAAGTTGCACCATTTCGACCTGAAAGACGGCGCCCTCCATGCTGAGGGCGTGCCGCTGGAGCTGATCGCGGACGAGGTCGGCACGCCGGCCTATGTCTATTCGACCGCGACGCTGAAGCGGCACTACGGCCTGCTGCGCGCCGCCGCCGACGCGCACCGCGACGCCCTGGGCGAGGCCTTGATCGCCTTTGCGGTCAAGGCCAACTCCAACCTGTCGGTGCTGGCGACCCTGGCGAAACTGGGCTCCGGGGCGGACACGGTATCCGAGGGCGAAATCCGCCGGGCTCTTGCGGCCGGCGTGCCGTCCGACCGGATCATCTTCTCCGGCGTCGGCAAGACCGATGTGGAAATGGCCTTCGCCATCAGCGTTGGCGTGCGTCAGATCAACGTCGAATCGGGCGCCGAGCTGGATCGGCTGATCGCCGTTGCAGCCATGATGGATGCGTCTCCGGCCATCGCCGTCCGGGTCAATCCGAACGTGGGCGCGGGCGGTCACGCCAAGATCACCACGGGCGGCAAGGGCGACAAGTTCGGCGTGCCGGTCGAGGAGGCGATGGACCTCTATGCCCGCGCCTCGGCCTCGCCCCATGTCACGCCCGTCGGACTGGCCTGTCACATCGGCAGCCAGATCACCGACCTGACGCCGCTGGAGGCCGCCTTCGAGGTCTTGGCGGACATGACGCGCAAACTGCGGGCGCAGGGTCATGCCGTGACCCGGCTGGATTTGGGGGGCGGGCTGGGCGTGCCCTATTCCGGTGGAACCGAGCCGCCGTCGCCGGCCGAATATGTCGCCATGGCCGCGCGGGTTCTGAATGGGCTGGACGTTGAGGCGGCGTTCGAGCCGGGCCGGCTGCTGGCCGCCAACGCCGGCGTGCTGCTCAGCCAGGTGATCCAGGTCAACGAACGCTCGGACGGTCGGCGCTTTCTGGTGCTGGACGCGGCGATGAACGACCTGATGCGGCCGGCGCTGTACGACGCCTTCCACGACATCCAGCCGGTCAATCCGCGTGGGGGCGGGGCGACGTCCTATGACGTGGTCGGGCCGGTGTGCGAGACGGGCGACACCTTCGCGCGGGACCGCGCTCTGCCGCCGCTGGAGGCCGAAGACCTGATCGTCTTCACCGGCGCGGGGGCTTACGGCGCGGTGATGTCCAGCGAATACAACAGCCGCCCCTTGATCCCCGAGGTGCTGGTGGATGGCGATCAGTGGGCCGTGATCCGGCCACGCCCCACCTATGAAGAGATGCTGGACCGCGAGCCGTTCGCCGACTGGCTTTGATCGCGGATTCTTCTCGACCGTTATAAAGTAACACGCTATAGGGCCGGTCATGTCCCCCGGCCCCGAACAGTCCGTCATGCTTTCCCTGCTGGGCGGCGGCTTCGTTGCGGCCTTTTTGCATGCGGCCCTGCCGACCCACTGGCTGCCCTTCACCCTGGTGGGACGGGCGCAAGGCTGGCGGCCGTCACGGATTCTGATGGCGGTGACTGCCGCGGGTCTGGCCCATATTGTGACGACGGCGGTGGTCGGTGGTCTGATCGTGGCGGCGGGTCTGGCGCTGGATCAGTGGATCCAAGGCGTCCTGCCCCACCTGGCGGCGGTGCTGCTGTTCCTGTTCGGCGCCTTCTATCTGGCGCGCGCGACCCTGAAGCGCCCAGCCATGGCCGGCGGTCCCGCAGTCGAGACGCCCGAGCCGGCCGTGTCCGACAAGGCCGCCTTCCTGGGTCTGGTCGCCATGATGGCGGTCTCGCCTGGCGAAGTGCTGCTGCCCATCTATCTGTCTTCGGCCTCGGCGGGCCTTGGCGCCTTGGCGCTGCTGACGGTGGTGTTCGCGGCGGGGACCATCGCCGGCATGGCGGTCTTCACGGCCCTGGCCAGTGCCGGCGCCTCGATCCTGCGGCTGGAGCGTTGGGCGCGATATGAGGGGGCGGTGCTCGGCGTGGCCCTGATCGCGTTGGGCCTCGTGGTCGCCATGCACCAACACTGACGCGATATTACATGATAACATTCAACGCGTTATCATGTATCGGCTTGGCTGTTTCGCCAGAGGGCGTATAGGCGAACCATGAACGCCGCGCACGACCACAGCTCCAGCCATCGGCATGACCACGATCATACGGATCATGGTCACGGGCATTCCCATAGCCATCACGGACACAGCCACGGCCACGGCGGACATAGCCACGGCCCGGTGGACACCGGGGACTGGCGCTATGCCGTCGGCCTGGTGGTTAATCTGCTGTTCGTGGCGTGCGAGTTCGGTGCAGGGCTGATCGCGGATTCCACCGCCCTGTTGGCCGACGCCGGGCATAATCTGTCGGACGTGCTGGGTCTGGCCATGGCGGGCGGCGCGGCCTGGCTGGCGCGACGCGGCGCGCATGGGTCGGCGGGCGGTCGGCGGACCTATGGGTTCGGCAAGGCGACGGTGCTGGCGGCGCTGGGCAATGCGCTGCTGCTGATCTTCGCTTGCGGGGCCATCGCGTTCGAGGCCGTGCGGCGGTTCAACGAACCCACGCAGGTCGGGTCGGGCGTCATCATGGCGGTCGCCGGCATCGGCTTCGTCATCAACCTGGGCACCGCGCTGCTGTTCATGAAGTCCCAGCACGACCTGAATGCGCGCGGCGCCTATCTGCACATGATGGCGGACGCAGGCGTGTCGCTGGGCGTGGTGCTGGCGGGCGGGCTGATCATGATGACCGGCTGGTCGGTGGTCGATCCGCTGGTCAGCCTGGCGATCGTGGTCGTGATCCTGTGGTCGACCTGGGGCCTGCTGAAGGACTCGGTCAATCTGGCCATGGACGGCGCCCCGACGGGGGTGGACGTGCCGGCTTTGGAGCAGGCGCTGGTCGGTCTGCCGGGCGTGCGGGCGGTGCATGATCTGCACGTCTGGGGACTGTCGACGACCGAGACAGCCCTGACCGCCCATCTGGTCCACGACCGCGCCGACACGGCGGCCCTGATCTGCGAGGCCCAGGCGGTGGCGAAGCGCTACGCCATCGGCCATACGACATTGCAGCTGGAGACCGAGCCGCTGCCGGATTGCCCGGGCTGCTGAGCCCTTAGGCCTGTTCGAACGTCACCGGCGCGCCCCAAAACTGAGACACCAGTTCCGACTGCGGCCCGGCCTGGCCGGTGGTCAGGAAGTCGCGACGCCCGCTGTCGCCCAGATCGTATTCGGGGTGCGCCTTGAAATAGCGCTCCAGCGCATCCGCCACCGCCGTCGGCTGTTCGATCAGAACGGTGCCGGCCGGCAGGGCCTGGGCGAACAGTTCGGCGACGATCTCATAGTGGGTGCAGCCCAGGATGGCCTTGTCCGGGTGGCGGCCGATGCGGCGACGCAGGGCATCGACGTGGTCGTCGATCACCACCTTCAGCTCCTCAGGCGGCGCGCCCAGCTCGATCAGACCCGCCAGGCCGGGGCAGGGCTCGGAAAAGACGGCGATGTCCTCGCGCCGCTTGTCGATCTCGATCTCATAGACGCGGCTGATGGCCGTGGCGGCGGTGCAGAATACGCCGGTGATGTCGATGGAGGCGACCTTTTCGCCTTCTTGCGGGCGCTCGGCCTCGAAGCTCCAGGGCTTGCCGGTCGCCGCCTCGATGGTCGGGACGATGATGCCCAGGATGTTGACCGGGCGGCCCAGACGTTCGCGCAGACCCGGCAGCCAGGTCTGTTGCAGGCGGCGAAGCGCAATGGCGCTGGCGGTGTTGCAGGCCAGGACGACGACGGAGGCGCCGGCCGCGAACAGACGCTCGCAACCGGTTTTCGTCAGTTCGACGATGTCTTCGCCGCCGCGCCCGCCATAGGGGGCGTGGGCCTGGTCGGCCAGATAGACGAAGTCCCGCTGGGGGAAGCGTCGGGTCAGTTCGCGGTGGACGGTCAGGCCGCCCACGCCGGAGTCGAAAACGCCAATAGCCATGGCCCGGCTTTAGAACAGTGCGACGACGTATCCAACCGGATTGGCGACAAGTTTATGCCCGCGTCAGGTGACGGGGGCGATCCGTGCGCCTAAGTGTATCGCAACCATGATCTTGTTTCGGAGCATTCCATGCATAGACGCCAGCTTCTCATCGCGGGCGGCAGCCTGATGGCCCTGTCGGCCTGCGCTTCCACGGGCGCGACCTCGGGCGGGTCCGCTGCGGCGCCGTCCGCCGCCAGCGTCGCGGAAGAAGCGCGCATCGCCCGCGCCGTCCTGCCCAGCCAGGCGCCGCGCGCCGAGCTGCTGCAGGCCTGGACCGGGAAGTATGATGGCGTTCCGCCCTTCGACAAGGTGACGCCGGCCAAGCTGCGCGAAGCCATGCTGGAAGGCATCGAACTGCAGCGCGCCGACATCGCCGCCATCGCCAACAACCCCGAGGCCCCGACGTTCGCCAACACCATGGCGGCGCTGGAGCTGGCCGGCGAGCCGCTGGACCGGGCGTCCAACGTCTATGGCGTGATGACCTCCAACATCGGCGGCGAAGCCTATGACGCGGTCGACACCGAGCTGTCGCCGCTGCTGTCGGCTGCTTCGGACGAGATCACCTTCAACGACAAGCTGTTCCAGCGGGTCAAGACCGTCGCCGACACCGCGGATGCGGCGGGCCTCAGCGCCCAGCAGAAGCGTCTGGCCGAGCGTCGCCGCGACGCCTTCATCCGTTCGGGCGCCAATCTGGACGCGGCCGGCAAGGCCGAACTGGGCCGGATCAACACCGCCCTGTCCAACGCCTTCACTCGCTTCGGCCAGAAGGTCGTCGCCGATGAGAATGCCTGGACGCTGATCCCCAACGAGGCCGGCGTGCGGGGCCTGCCCGACTCCAACAAGGCGGCCGCCGCCAGCGCTGCGCGCAGCCGCAACCTGCAGGGCTGGGCGATCCTGAACACGCGTTCGGCGGTCGATCCCTTCCTGACCTTCGCCGACGACCGGGCCCTGCGCGAGCAGGTCTGGAAGAAGTTCGTCAATCGCGGCGACAACGGCGACGCCAACGACACCAACGCCACCATCGCCGAGATCGTGAAGCTGCGCGACCAACGCGCCAAGCTCTTGGGCTATCGCAACCACGCCGAACTGCGCATGCAGGACACGATGGCCAAGACCCCGGCCAATGCTCAGGCCCTGATGGATCGCGTCTGGGCGCCGGCCAAGGCCCGCGTCGCCGAAGAGGTCGCCGACATGAAGGCGATCGCCGGTTTCGACATCGAGCCGTGGGACTACCTCTACTTCGCCGAGAAGGTGCGCAAGGCCAAGTACGACCTGGATCAGAACCAGCTGAAGCCCTACTTTGAGCTGAACGCGGTCCGCGCCGGCTCCTTCGCCATGGCCGAGCGCCTGTACGGCTTCCAGTTCAAGAAGCTGCCCAAGGGATCGGTGCCGACCTTCGAGCCCGACGTCGAGGCCTACGAGGTCTATGACAAGAGCCGGGACGGCCGACTGATCGGTTTGTACTACACCGACGACTACGCCCGTCCGGGCAAGCGTTCGGGCGCCTGGATGACCACCTATCGGTCGTTCTCGCAGCTCGACGGCTCCAAGGTCATCCTGGCCTCGAACAACAACAACTTCACCAAGCCGGAGCCAGGCGAGCCCGTTCTGATCTCGCTGGACGACGCCGAGACCCTGTTCCACGAGTTCGGCCACGCCCTGCACTATCTGTCGTCGGTGGTGACCTATCCGTCGTACGGCAACACGCCGCGCGACTTCGTCGAATATCCGTCGCAGGTGCACGAGCACTGGGTGCTGAGCCGCCCGATCTTGGACGGCTATCTGAAGCACTATCAGACGGGTGCGGCCATGCCGGCCGAACTGGTCAACAAGATCGAAGCCGCCGCCACCTTCAACCAGGGCTATGCGACGGTTAGCTATCTGTCTTCGGCCATCGTCGACATGGACCTGCATACCCAGGCCGCGCCGCCGACCAACATCGACGCGTTCGAAAAGGCCAGCCTGGCGCGGATCGGCATGCCCAAGGAGATCGTGATGCGGCACCGCCTGCCGCAGTTCAATCACCTGTTCACGTCGGACGCCTATTCGGCGGGCTACTACAGCTATCTGTGGTCCGAGACGATGGACGCCGACACCTGGGCCTATTTCGAAGAGTCGGGCGACGTGTTCAATCCGGACATCGCCGGCCGGTTCAAGTCGATCATGCTGGCGCCGGGCAACACCACCGATCGCGCCGAAGCCTATCGCGCCTTCCGCGGTCGCGACCCGGACGTGGCGGCTCTGCTGAAGGTCCGGGGCTTCCCTGTTTCTTGATAAAGGGCGCTACCGCGCTTCGCGCTGCTTGAGCGCAATCGCAAATCTGACGGCCGGCGGAGCGATCCGCCGGCCGTTTCGTTTGGCGAGAACCTGGCCTAGAGCAGGTCGAGACCCGCGCAGACTTTGGAAATCCGCATGACCGTCGTCGCCTCCTATGTTTATTGCGACGGCCAGCGCGTGCGAGAGGCGCCGCTGACGCCTGAGGGGTTGGCGCTGGAGCCCGGCGAGTTCGTCTGGATCGGCCTCTACGATCCGACGGACGCCGAGATCGAGATCCTGGTCGATCGTTTCAGCCTGCATCCGCTGGCGGTCGAGGACGCCCTGGCGGCGCACCAGATGCCCAAGGTCGAGGTCTATGGGCATGAGCTGTTCGTCGTGGCGCGCACGGCGATGAAGATCGACGACCGGCTGGCCTATGGCGAAACGCACGTCTTCGTCGGCGACGACCATGTGGTCAGCATCCGTCACGGCTCGGCCCGCGCCCACAACCATTTGCGCACACAGCTGGAAGCCTCGCCCCTGCAGCTCAAGAAGGGTCCCGATTTCGTCCTGCACGGCATCCTGGACTTCATCGTCGACGCCTATGCCCCCATCGTCGACGATGTCGAGGACAGCGTTCTGGAGATGGAGCAGCGGACCCTGGACGCCTTCCTTTCACGCCTGGAAATTCGCCGGCTGTTCACCCTGCGCCGCGAACTATTGAAGTTCCGTCGCATTTTGGGGCCGATGGAAGAGGTCCTGGGACGGCTCCAGTCTCTGGACCTGCCCTGTATCGATCCGGACGTGCGGCCCTATTTCCGCGACGTGGGGGACCATGTGCGGCGGGTGAACAGCCGGCTGGGCGGCTTGAACGACATCCTGTCGTCGGTGTTCGAGGTCGCCAACCTGCTGGAGCAGCAACGTCAGGGCCTGATCACGCGCAAGCTGGCCGCGTGGGCCGCCATCCTGGCCGTGCCGACCGCCATCGCCGGCATCTACGGCATGAACTTCGAGCACATGCCCGAGCTGCGCTGGGAATACGGATACTATGCGGTCTTGTGCGTGATCGCGGCCATCTGCGCGGCGCTGTATGTGACGTTCAAACGGACGAAGTGGCTGTAGTCAGCCGCTGTTTCGCAAGCCTGCCGCCACGCCATTGATGGCCAGAAGGATGCCCTCGCGGACGCGGGGGTCGCTGTCGCCTGCGCGGCGGCGGCGGATCAGTTCGATCTGGACGTGGTTCAGCGGCTCGACATAGGGCATGCGTAGCCGGATCAGCCGGTCCAGCTCGGGCTGACCACCCAGCAGGGCGTCATGGCCGGTGATGGCCAGGATGGCGTCGTGGGTGCGCTGCCACTCCTCGCGGATTTCGCCATAGATGCGCGACGCCAGCGACGCATCGGGCACCAGGGTGGCGTAGCGGCGGGCGATGGTCATGTCGGACTTGGCCATGACCATCTCCATGTTCTGGACCAAGGTCTTGAAGAAGGGCCAGGCCTCGGCCATCGCCTTCAGCTCGCCCATGTCCTTGCCCTGCACGGCCGAGCCGAAGCCGAACCAGCCGGGCAGCATGACCCGGCTCTGCGACCAGCTGAACACCCAGGGAATGGCCCGCAGATCCTCGATCCGGGTCGAGGCGGTGCGCGACGACGGGCGCGAGCCGATCTTCAGATCGGCGATCTCGGCGATGGGGGTGGCGGCGCGGTAATAGTCCACGAAGCCGTCGGTCTCATAGACCAGCTTGCGATAGGCGGCCATCGACCGGGCCGACAGGTCCGACAGGGTCGCGCCGTGTTCGGCGGTAAAGGCGTGATCCGTCCCCTTGCCCAGCGAGGCCAGCATGGCGCCGCAGGTCAGGGCGTCCAGATTGCGAAGCGCGATTTCCGGCTCGCCGTATTTGTTGGCGATGACCTCGCCCTGTTCGGTGGTGCGAATGCGGCCCTGGACCGTGCCTTCGGGTTGGGCCAGGACGCCGGCGAAGGACGAGCCGCCGCCACGCCCGACCGTGCCGCCGCGCCCGTGGAACAGTTGCAGCTTCAGCCCATGCTTCTGCGTCACCTCGACCAGGGCGCGCGAAGCCTCGTGCAGCTCCCAGCCCGAGGTCAGGTAGGAGCCGTCTTTGTTGGAGTCCGAATAGCCGATCATCACCTCCTGCACCCCGCGCGCCTTGGCGACGGCGAGGGCCGACGGCTCCTGCAACAGCCGCTCCAGGGTAGGGCGCGCGGCGCGAAGGTCTTCGATGGTCTCGAACAGAGGCGCGGCCTGGATAGGACAGGCGGCGGGGTCTTCGGGTCGGTAGAGACCGACCTCCTTCAGCAGCAGATAGACTTCCAGCAGGTCGGAAGCCGCATCCGTCTTGGACACGATATGGGTGCGGATCGACTGGGCGCCGAAGGCGGCGAGCGCGGTCGCGGCCGCCTGAAGTATGGCGCGCTCCTTCAGTGTTTCCGGCTCATAGTCGGCATAGGGGCTGAACAGCAGGCGCGACGAGGCCAGTTCGGCGCCCAGCACCTGCAGCCGGCCTTCTTCGTCCAGCGCCAGATAGTCGGACTGGACGCCTGCGACCTTCAGCAGGTCGGCGACGACGCGCTCGTGGACGTCGGCGTTCTGGCGCATGTCCAGGGTCGCCATATGGAAGCCGAACACCTCGACCGCCGTGATCAGGTCGCTGAGCCGGTCGTCGGCGAAGACGCCGCCGTGGTGCGACACCAGGCTGTCGTGAAGCGTTTTCAGATCAGCCTCGAAAGCGTCGGGGCCGGGATAGGGTTCGGCCTGAACCGCCGGGCGACGGGGCGGGGGGGCGTCGCCCAGCTTCTCGTGCGTGGCGGCCAGGCGGGCGTAGACGCCGGTCAGGGCGCGGCGATAGGGCTCGTCCGCGCGGTGGGGGGAGGGATCGTGGGCGGCGTCGGCCAGGGCCTGAAGCTCGGGCGACACCTGGGCCAGTTCGGCCGCAAGGCTGAGTTCGGCGCCCAAGGCGTGGACCTCGTCCAGATAGAAGGTCAGCACGGCCCGCGCCTGGGTGCGGAAGGCGGCGGCCATCACCGTGGCGTCCACGTTCGGATTGCCGTCGCGGTCGCCGCCGACCCAGGTGCCGACGCGCATGAAGGGCTTCAGCTCGGGCGCCTCCAGCAGCCGCCGCCAAGCCGACAACTGCTTGGGCGCCACGTGCAGGAAGATGCGGTCCAGGAAGGAGACCACCGTGTCGATCTCGTCCTGCACCACCAGCCCCTGGGTGCGAACCAGACGCGTGGCCCACAGGATGACGATCTGGCGGCGCAGCGGTTCGGCGATGGCGTCCAGGGTGCAGGCGTCGCCAGCCTTGTCGCAGGCGTCCAGCAGGTCGGTGATGGCGGCGATGCGGTCGATGACGCTCTTGCGCCGGACCTCGGACGGGTGGGCGGTCAGGACGGGCGAGATCAGCGACTGATCCAGCAGGGCGTGCACGGCCTCGCGGTCCACGCCCTGATCGGCCAGACGCTTCAGCGCGCCTTCCGGCGTGTCGGGCCGGGCGCCGGCCTCGGCCTGGCTCTGGGCGCGGCGGCGGGTCGAGCGATCCTCGGCGATATTGGCCAGCAGAGAGAACAAGGCGAAGCCGTGCGCCAGACCGGCCGCCTGATCCACCGACATGGCGGTCAGCAGCTTCTCCAGCCGCTTGGCGGGGTGCGAGGCCGGGTCGCGATGATAGGCGATCGAAGCCTGTCGCACCGCCTCGACATGGTCGAACAGGGCCTGACCGCCCTCGTCGCGGATGATGTCGCCCAAAATGCCGCCCAGCAGTCGAACTTCGTCACGCAGGGCGTCGTCGGCGGCGGGACTCATCATCTGAAATATCCTGGGACGGCTTGGGGTCGGCGCGGGGAGGTCGGCATCTGGAAGGGCGAAGTCGCCCACGTCAACGCACGATCCGTGACAGCCGCCCCCGGAAATCACCGCGTCGATCATGGTGAACCGCCCGTTAGGGTTTCTTAACCGACGGCGCCCGATGATGCGGGCGTAGGATTCCAGATCGGTTCCACTCTTGCCCATGTTCGCCAAACGCCAATCCGCACTCGCCGCCACCGCCGGGACCGCCCCGCGCGCCAAGGACGGTCCGAGTCTGAAACCTGTCGTCGACGCTCTGAAGAAGCCGCCGGTCGCGGCGGGTCTGGCTGGCTTGCTGCTGCTCGGCGCCAGCGCCCTGTTCCTGACGGTGCTGGGTGATCCCAAGGCGGGAACACCGTCGGCCCATGTCGCGCTGGAACGCGATGCGCCCGCACCGCAAGCGCCGGCCCCGACGGGTTTCGAAGCCTTCTCCATGGGCGCGATGGGGCTATATCAGAATCTCGCGGGCGGCGCCGATCCGACCGCAGGCGGCGACGCCGTCATCACCCTGCCGGACGGCGGCAGCGTCTCGGGTCAGGGCGCGCCCATCACGGCGCCGGTCCACGCTGCCTCTCCGTTGGCTAAGGCCCCGATCGCCGGGCTGTCGCAGCCTGGATCGAACGGTCCCCTGCCGATGATCGCGCCCGACGGCCGCGTGCCGGCCCAGGCCTACGCCCGCCCGTTCCGACCGAACGGCAAGCCGCGGGTGTCGCTGATCGTCGGCGGCCTGGGCCTGAACGCCGTCACCACCCGCGCGGCCATCGAACGCCTGCCGCCGGAGGTTACGCTTAGCTTCGTGCCCTATGCCGACAATCTGCAGGGCTGGATCGACCAGGCGCGCGCGCAGGGCCATGAGGTCATGCTGGAAATGCCGATGGAGCCGACCGGCTATCCTGACAACGACCCCGGCCCCTATACGCTGCTGGCCGACGGCGGCGCAGACGACGTGACCGCCAAGATGGACTGGCTGCTGAGCCGCGCCACCGGCTATTTCGGCGTGACCAACTATCTGGGCGACCGGTTCGCCGGCTCGGATACGGGCATGAACGCCTTCCTGAGCGTCCTTCGCCAGCGCGGCGTCGCTTTCCTGGACGACGGCTCGTTCCAGCGTCGGCCGGGCGCCTGGGCGCGGGCCAGCGCGGACCGCGTCATCGACCGGACCCAGTCGCCCGCCGCCATCGTCGCCGCCCTGAACGGCCTGGAAGCCCAGGCCAAGCTGCGCGGCTCGGCCCTTGGGGCCGGCTTCAGCTATCCGGTGACGGTCGAGGCCGCCGCCCGCTGGACCGCCGGTCTGGAACAGCGTGGCCTGCAACTGGCGCCAGCCTCGTCCCTGTCGATGCGGCCGGGGCGCTAATGTCCGATCTCGACGCCTACCGCCCCAATGTCGGGGTCGTGCTGTTCAATCGCGAGGGCCTGGTCTGGTACGGCCAGCGGCACGCCACGCCCGGTCCGCATAACTGGCAGTTCCCGCAGGGCGGGGTCGATGCGGGCGAGGATCTGGAAGCCGCCGCCCGCCGCGAACTGCATGAGGAGACCGGCGTCACCTCGATCGAACTGCTGGCGCGGACGGACGACTGGATCCTGTACGACTTCACGCCCGAAGCCATGAACAACGCCAAGGCCTGGCGCGGTTTCAAGGGGCAAAAGCAGCAGTGGTTCGCCTTCCGCTTCACCGGCGACGAGGCCGAGATCGATCTGGCGGCCGACGACGAGGTCGAGTTCGACGCCTGGCGCTGGGGGCCGCTGTCGGACGCCTGCGACCTGATCGTGCCGTTCAAACGCCCGGCGTATGAACAGGTCGTCGCCGCCTTCTCGCACCTGGCGGCATAGAAAAAGGGCGACGCGAACGCCGCCCTTTCATAGTTGGCCTTGAAACGGCTTAGGCCGCTTCAGCCTTCTTCTCAGCCTGGCCTTCGATCAGCGGCTGGCCGGCGCCGATTTCGATACGGCGGGGCTTCAGCGCCTCGGGCAGCTCGCGCTTCAACGAGATCGACAGCAGACCGTTGACCAGGTTGGCGTCGTTGACGACGACATAGTCGGCCAGCTGGAACCGGCGCTCGAAATCGCGCTCGGCCAGGCCGCGATGCAGATAGGTCTTCTGCGTCGCCGTATCGTCGTTGGCGGTCTTGCGGCCGGTCACGGTGAGCAGGTTTTCCTTCACCTCGATGTTCAGCTCGTCGGGGCTGAAGCCGGCGACGGCGATCTCGATGCGATAGGCGTTCTCGCCCGTGGTCTCGATGTTATAGGGGGGATAGCCCGTGTCCTGGCTGGTCGCGCGCGAGGCGTTTTCCAGCAGATTGGCCAGACGGTCGAAGCCGACGGCCGAACGGTACAGCGGGGTGAAATCATAGGTACGCATCAGCATCCTCCTGAGGATCAGCAAGGTTGAGCCGCCCGGCGTTTTGGCCCGGACGGTAGGAGATCAGATCGACGACCCGAAACCGGCGCCGTCAGTCTGGAGAACCCGAAATCGGCGTCCTCGGAAGCAAAGATGGGCACCGGCGAAACGGCGTCAAGGGCGCCGCCACGACGATTTTGCTTGCGTCAAATCCGCCTGTGTCTCGCGAAGTTCATTTGCGCGGGCGGCCCGCCTGCCTATGGAGAACGACCTGAACCTGGAGCCCTCGATCATGCGCCTTGCCGTCTATGGCCTCGCCGCCGTCCTGCTGTCCGCCGCCCCCGCCTTGGCCCAACAGTCGCCCCAGACCCAGGGCGCGTGGACGCCGCCGCGTTCGGCCCTGTCCAGCGCCATGCCGACGTTCTCCGACGACACGGCCTTGCAGACCGCCATCGCGGCCGAGACCCGGCCCGCCGCCGACCGGGCGCGCGACGTCTATCGTCATCCGTATGAATCCCTGACCTTCTGGGGCCTGACGCCGGGCATGACGGTGGTGGAGATCGAGCCGGGCGGCGCCAGCTGGTGGCGGCACATCCTTGAACCCTATGCGGCGGCGACCGGCGGGCGTTATGTGCCGGTCAATCGCCCGCTGGAAAGCATGGGCGTGGCGGACGGAACCGCCGACTTCATTCTGGTAGCTCGCGCCTTCCACAACTGGTCGCGTAACGACCGGACCCAGCCGTATCTGCAGGCCTTCTTCAAGGCCTTGAAGCCCGGCGGCGTGCTGGCCGTCGAACAGCACCGCAGCGCGGAGGGGCTGAATGTCGCTGACGTCGCCTCCACCGGCTATGTGCCTGAAAGCTATGTGATCCATGAGGCGCGCAACGCCGGCTTCGTGCTGGAGGCGCGCAGCGAGCTGAACGCCAATCCCAAGGACGATCACGATCATCCGTTCGGCGTCTGGACCCTGCCGCCCATCCGCCAGTCGGCCGCGCGCAACGATCCGTCCGGCCGCACCTTGACGCCCGAGGAACGCGCCGCCTTCGACGCCATCGGCGAGAGCGACCGGATGACCCTGCGTTTCCGCAAGCCCGAATAGGCTGTCTTGCGTTTTGACCGGACCTGCGAACCCGATTAAGCCCAAGGCGTCAGGGTGCGTCGGACGCGGGTCCCGGCGTCCTGCGGAGGTTTTGAATGGCTGATCGTCTGGCGAGCGCGAGCGGATTGTCGCGTCGGTTTCTGCTGAGCGGCGCTGCGGCGCTGGGGCTGACCGGCGTGGCGGCTTGCGGGCGCAAGGACGAGGCCGCAAAGGCGCCTGCCGCGCCGCCCACGCCGGCCGGTCCGCCTGAAGGCTCGCTGGAGTGGGCAGTCCAGGGATCGTGGCGCTCGGCCCAGGACAAGGCGCGCGACGCCTTCCGTCACCCGATGGAGACGCTGCGGTTCTTTGGTCTTCAACCCAAGATGACGGTGGTGGAGTTCTGGCCCGGCAGCGGCTGGTACACCGAAATCCTGGCGCCCTATCTGGCCAAGGGGGCGGGAACCTATGTCGCCGCCCTGTTTCCCGAGGGGCCGACCGCCGATCCGGCCCAGGCCGTGCTGAACACCGCCTTCCGCACCCGGTTCTCCAGCGACAAGAAGCTTTATGGGGAGCCTCAGTTTTCGGTCTTCGGCGCGGGGTCTGGTCCGGTGATCGCGGCGGGCACGGCCGAGATGTGCCTGTTCATGCGGACCCTGCATGGCTGGATGGCGGCGGGCATTGCGGAAAAGGCTTTCGCTGACGCCTTCGCCGCCCTTCGCCCCGGCGGCATTTTGGGCATCGAACAGCACCGGCTTGCGCCTGCGCAGGATCAGGACCCGGTGGCCGCCAACGGCTATGTGCAGGAAGCCTTCGTGCGCCAGTTGGCGGCCGAGGCGGGCTTCGTGTTTGTCGAGGCGTCCGAGATCAACGCCAATCCGGAAGACACCAAGGATCACCCGTTCGGCGTCGACACCCTGGCGCCCACGCGTCTGACGGCGCCGCGCGGCGAACCGGCGGACCCCGCTTTCGATCGATCCAAATATGACGCGATCGGCGAGAGCGATCGCATGACCTTGAAGTTCAGGAAACCCGAGTGAACCGCGCCCAAGCCTTCGCCGCCAACGCCCCGCTGATGGGAGTTCCCGGCGCCGCCCCGCCGCCCGGCGGTAAGGGCGACTGGTTTCGCGGCGCGGGCGGAATGCGCCTGCGCGCCGGGCTGTGGAAGCCGTCGCATCTCGCAGCGGAGAAGGTGCGCGGCACCGTCGTGCTCAGCCCCGGCCGCACCGAGCCGATCGAGAAATACTATGAGGTGATCGGCAACTTTTTGGCGCGCGGCTGGTGCGTGCTGACCCACGACTGGCGTGGCCAGGGGCTGTCGGCTCGCCTGCTGCCCGACCGGCTGAAGGGTCACGCCCGTGCGGTCGAGGAGTTTCTGGACGACTACCACCGCCTACTGAACGCCTATGAGGATCAGTGCCCCAAGCCGTGGATCATGGTCGGTCATTCGATGGGCGCGTGCCTGAACCTGTTGTCGCTGGAAAGCGGCGAGGACCGGTTCGCCGGCGCGGTGCTGTCTAGCCCCATGCTGCGCATCAAGACTGGCAAACGATCAATGTGGTCGGTCAAGCTGGTGGTGCGCTGGAACATCCGCCACGGCCAGGCGGGCGACTATATCCTGGGCGACCCCGACGATCCGTTCGACCACAACTTCGCCGAAGACGCCCTGACGTCGGACGAGACCCGCTATGAGATGTGGCGTCAGCAGCTCTACGCCTGTCCGCACCTGGCGATCGGCGGTCCCACCTATGGCTGGCTGGCCTTTGCGCTGGACGCCGGCGAGCGCGCGCTGAAGCCCAAGGCCCTGAAGGCGGTCAAGGCGCCGGTCGTGATCGTCCAAGCCAGCGCCGACGACGTGGTGTGGAAGCAGACTAACCAATGGGCCGCCAAACGCATCCCGCGCGGCCGCTACGTCGAGGTCGCCGGCGCCAAGCACGAGGTCATCATGGAGGCCGACGACCTGCGCGCTGTTTTCCTGAACGAATTCGACGCCATGTCCGACATGGTTGCGCCTGCGGCGGACGCGCTCACCGATCCGTCGGCGAGAACGGCGGACGTGACGGCGGGCTGATCGTTCAAGCGGCGGTTTCGGCGCGCCAGCGTCGGTCGATCGTCTGGGTGACACCGCATAGCTGCAGGAAGGCGACGGCGACGCCGGGGCCGGTCTCGGCCTTGATCAGCAGCGGCAGAACGATCCACTCGCGCGGGAAGCGCATGACCATCACGTCGTCGCTGGCGCGCAGGTGCGGGCAATATTTCATCGACCGGTCGACGCAGCGGCGGTGCAGGGGCGCGATCGAGCCGGCGTCGATCATCACGCGGTCGTCGGCGATGTCGGCGCGAACTTGACCGCCGCGGCCCCTAAGCTGACCGGCGCAACGTCGCGCGGCGATCTGGGTCCAGCGATCGCCCTCCTCAGTCGGCTCGCCGCACATCGGGCAAAGCATGCGCGCGACGGTGAGGCGCTGTCGGACCAAATGGTTCTTCGAATATTGCGGCTTGCCGGCGCCGGGCGTGCTGGCCTGCATCAGGGCGAGACGACCGCCGACGGTTCGGCACGGCGCGGCGCCCGTAAGCTCTTCGCCGCTCCAACTCGTGACCCAGGGCACGTCGACGCCGACAACCAGTTTGGACTGCCCAGGCATCGAAATCCGTCCCCTCAACCGTTCGCACCCTGACGCCGTCTCTCGACCTGCGTCAATATACGACAGTTCGTAGGCTCAGGCGGCCGCGCGTTTCAGCGTCACCAGCGCCTGGTCGATCAGGCGCGCGTCGCCGACGGCGAGGACCTGGCCCCCGTCGTCCGGCGCTGCGCCGCGCCAGTTGACGACCTTGCCGCCCGCCGCCTCGATGACGGGCACGAGGGCGGACCAGTCCCAGGGCTTGAGGCTGGTCTCGGCGACCAGATCCATCTTGCCCGCCGCCACCATGGCGTAGGCGTAGGCGTCGCAGCCCAGGCGTGCCAGGCGGGCGGTCGCACGCACCTGGGTCCAGGCGCCCAGCTCGGCGCCGTTGAAGATGTCGGGGTCCGTGGTCGAGATGACGGCGTCGGTCAGCGTCTCGCAGGACCGCACGGCCAGCGGCGTCTCGACATCGCCGCGCAACAGGCGCGCGCCGGTCGGGCCGCCGATGAAGATTTCATCCAGATAGGGTTGGGCGATGACGCCGACGGTCGGCTTGCCGGCCGTGCGAAGGGCGATCAGCGTGGTCCACAGCGGCAGGCCCGAGATGAAGGCGCGCGTGCCGTCGATGGGATCCAGCACCCAGACGTGCTCGGCGTCCGGTCGATCCTCGCCATACTCCTCGCCGATGACGCCGTGGTCGGGATAGCGGGCGGCGATCAGGCGGCGGATGGCGGCCTCGGCCTGTTTGTCGGCCTCTGTGACCGGATCGAAGCCGGCCGCGCCGCCCTTGTCCTCATGCCCGATGTCCGAGCGGAAAAAAGGCAGGGTCACGCGCGCGGCTTCGCGCGCCAGTTCGATGGCGAAGGCTTCGTATTCGGTCATGGGCGTTCCCTTACCGCGCTTTCGCCGGCATGGGCGCCCCTTGAGACGTGCAGATCAGGGAGACGCGCAGATCAGGCGGCGGCCGCGTCGCCCGCATGCAGGGACTTGGCCAGATCCAGCAAACGCCGCCGGGGCCGTTCGTCCAGCTGATAGTAGGCCTGGATCAGATCCAGCGTTTCCTTGCGCGAAAAGACTTCGCCGCCCTTGGGCGTCGGCGCGTCAGCCTCCATCGCCTCGGCCAGGCCGTCGTAGAAATAAGCGACGGGCGTTTCCAGCGCCTCGGCCAACTGCCACAAGCGCGCGGCGGAGATGCGGTTGGCGCCACATTCGTATTTCTGGATCTGCTGAAAGCGGATGCCGACCTGAACGGCCAACTGCTGCTGGGTCAGGCCCAGCAGGCGGCGGCGACGGCGCAGGCGGCGGCCCAGATGAAGGTCGATGTCGTCGGCCATGACGGTGATCCTCGTCTCAACGTCTGTCCCGATGCGGGACGACACACGTCAATCACGGCAATCGCCGTGCCGGATCGCGCATGACGCGAATTCGACCTTATTGCGGCGAGGTTGAAACAAGGACGCAACCGTATGGCCCGAGCCGCATTTACTGCAACAGCTTGGCTTTTAAAGGAAGGAACCACAGCATGGGTCTCGGAATCATTGGTTGGCTCGTCATCGGCATCGTCGCCGGCTGGCTGGCTGAAAAGGTCATGGGTCGCAATCACGGCCTGCTGACGAACCTGATCGTCGGCGTCATCGGCGCTCTGCTCGGCGGCTTCATCTCGAACAACGTCTTCGGCACGCCGGTTGGCGGCTTCAACTTCGTCACCCTGATCGTGGCGTTCCTGGGCGCCTGCCTGCTGCTGTTCCTTTTGGGACTGGTCAAGCGTCGCGCTTGATCCGACGGTAGGTCGATAAGGAAAAGGGCGGCTCTCACGAGCCGCCCTTTTTTCTGCGCCACTGTCGCCGCTGAGTTGCGGACAGACGAAAGGGCGGTCGGGAAACCCGACCGCCCTTGATCATTCAGCCTTGGAAGACTGTCTTATTGCGGCTCGGTCGGAGCCGGAGCGGCGCTGTCCGGAGCCGGGGTCGCCGGTTCGGTCGTCGCCGGGTCGGTCGGTTCAGCAGCCGGTTCGGCCATCGGTTCCGAAGTCCGCGCGGGAGCGGCAGCCGGGTCAGCGGCCGGGTCAGCGGCGGGAGCCGCAGGAGCGCCGGCGATCGGAGCGGCGGCGTCGAACTCGGCCTTGGTGTAGGCCACAACGACGCCGGTTCCTTCCTGACGGATGCCGCTCAGCGGCACGGCGCGAAGCTGGCCGTCGGCGCCGCGAACGGTAAGCTCCTGCTTGCCTTCGGCATTGATCTGAACGCCTTCAAGCTTGCCCAGCTCGCCATCAGGACCGGAAACGCTCGATCCGGGGTTCAGCGACAGCGATTGCTGCGAGGAGGCGGCTGCGGCAGGCGCGGCTGCGGGAGCGGGCGTGGTTTCTTGCGCCAGAGCCGGCGCGGCGGTCATGAAGGCGGCGGCAGCGCCAGCCAGAAGAGCGGTCTTGATATTCATGGGTCATCCCCAGTTACGCGGACCCGACGCCCGCACCTCTATATACTCGCTCTGTTACGGATTGTTTCGTGTGCCCCGAAATGACCTTGGCAGCGCCCCGGTTGGACGATTCTTGGTCTATGTTCGGGCGATCCGCGATTCGAGAGGCCACGCTTGTCCAGCCGCCCCCGGCACACATCCGGTCTGATCCGCCGACTAGCGGGACTGGCCTTCGAGCTGACGCCCCAGATTTTTGCGGTGCTGGCCTTTGGCGCAGGCGCGCTGATGCTGGCTTCTGCGGTGACGCCCGAGTTTGACAGTCGGCTGCGCCAGCTGACAGGCGTCGTCTCTCCCATTCTGATCGACCTGTCGCACTTTGTCGGCAGCATTGCCGGTTTTCTGCTTCTGCTCTTGTCGGCCGGTCTGTGGCGGCGCCGGCGCGGCGCCTATTGGGCCGCCCTGCTGGTCCTAGCGGCCGGGGCGGTGTTTTCGGTGCTGAAGGGTCTGGACTGGCAGCAGGCGACGGATTTGCTGGTCGTCGCCGCCCTGCTGGCGCCTTGTCGCACGGCCTTCAATCGGCGCTCGCGGCTCAGCGAGCCGTTGCGGCCCAGCTGGCTGCTGCTGCTGACGGCGGTCGTGGCGGCCATGTTGTGGCTGGGCTTCTTCGCCTATCGCGACGTGGCCTATAATGACGAGCTGTGGTGGCGCTTCCTGAGTGATCGTCAGGCGTCCGGCTTCCTGCGGGCGGGACTGGTTCTGGCGATCCTGACGCTGGTGGTGGCCGGCCGCTCGCTGTTGAGCTCACCCGGCGCCCATAGTCACGGCCCGGCCAGCAAGGCCGACATTGATCGCGCGCTCCAAGCGCTGCAGACAGCCGATACGGCCACGCCCGAGGCCTGGCTGGCCATGTTGGGCGACAAGGCGCTGATGTTCAGTCCGTCGGGGTCCAGCTTCCTGGCCTATCGCGTGCGGGGGCGGCGCTGGATCGCCATGGGCGAACCGGCGGGGCTCAAGAGCGAACGGCTGGAGTTGCTGTGGTCCTTCGCCGAGATGGCCGACAGCTATGGCGGAGCGGCGGTCTTCTATTCGGTCAGCGAAGAGGTGCTGGGCGACCTGGCGACCATGGGGCTGGCGGTGCGCAAGGTCGGCGAGACGGCCGTGATCGACACCCATCGCTTCTCGCTAGAGGGCAAGGGCAAGCAGAACCTTCGCACGGCCATCAATCGCGCCGAGCGTGAAGGCTCCTCATTCGAGGTTCTGCCGCCCGGTTCGGCCGCAGCGATCGCGGACGAGCTGCGCGAGATTTCGGACGCCTGGTTGGCCATGCACGAGGGCTCGGAGAAATCCTTCTCCCTGGGGCGCTTCGACGTCGACTATCTGGACCTGACGCCGTTGGCGGTGGTCAAGGAGGGCGGTCGGATCGTCGCTTTCGCCAATCTGCTGACCTCGCCGGACGAGGCGGCGGTGGATCTGATGCGGCATCGGCCGGACGCGCCGCATGGGGTGATGGACTATCTGTTCATCCGCTGCGCCCAATGGGCCAAGGCGGAAGGCTTGGCCAGTTTCGACCTGGGCATGGCGCCGCTGGCCGGACTGGAGGATCGACGCATCGCCCCGGTCTTCGCCCGCGTCGGCGCCCTGGTGTTTGAAGAGGGCGGGGCGCTCTACGGCTTCCAGGGTCTGCGTAGCTACAAGGCCAAGTTCGGGCCGGACTGGCGTTCGCGCTTCATCGCCGCGCCCGTATCCACGCCCCTGCCATTGGCCCTGCTGGATGTCGCTCTGCTGACCAGCGGCGGCTGGCTGGGAATGCTGGGGCTGAAGAAGGCCTAGGTCAGCAGCGCCTTCAGCACGCCGTCCAGCACCGGACGCCCCCGCTCAGTTGCGATCAGTCGCTCGGCCTTCAGCATCAGGAACCCGTCGGCGATCAGGTCCGCGACCGGCGCGCCTTCAGGCGACAGGCCGAGCGTTGGCAGCAGGGCCGCAGGCGCGCCTTCGGTGGTGCGCAGGGCCAGCAGCAGTCGTTCTTCGGCGGCGTCGGACGGGGTCTGGGCGTCGCGCTCAGACCAGGGCGTGAGGCCAGAGACGCCCGCCACATAGTCGGCGATGCGACGGTGGGCGACGGTCGCGGTCCTGACGCCGTCCAGCGTCAGCCGGCCATGGGCGCCGGGGCCAAGTCCCAGATAGTCGCCGCCGCGCCAGACATGCAGATTGTGCGACGACCGGGCGGCGGGACCGCGCGCATGGTTGGACACCTCATAGGCGTCGAAACCGGCGGCCGAGAGGACATCCTGGGTGGTTTCGTAGAGGGATGCGGCCCGGTCCTCGTCCGGCGGGGTCAGGGTTCCGCGTGCGAAGGCCCGACCAAAGGCGGTCTTCGGCTCTATGGTCAGCTGATAGGGCGAGACGTGTTCGAACCCGAGCGCCAGCGCCGCCTTCAGTTCGGCGGCCCAATCTTCAGGCGTCTGGTCCGGGCGGGCGTAGATCAGGTCGATGGACAGACGGTTGAAGGCGCGGCGGGCCAGATCGACCGCGCGCAGGGCCTCGGCCGCCGAATGGTCGCGACCCAGAAAACGCAGGGCGGCGTCGTCCAGCGCCTGAACCCCCATCGACAGGCGATTGATCCCGGCGTCGGCCAGGGCGGCGAACCGGCCGGCCTCGGCGTCGGTGGGATTGGCCTCCAGCGTGATCTCGATGTCGCCGGCGGGCGGGAACAGGTCGCGGGCCGCCGCCACGATGCGCGCGACGGCGTCGGGCGGCATCAGCGACGGGGTGCCGCCGCCGAAGAAGATCGAGGCCAGCCGTCGCGGGCCTGTCAGATCTCTCTGGGCGCGCAGATCGGCCAGGATCGCCTCGACCAGACCGGCCTGTTCCTCGGTGCGCCCGCGGTCGCGCACGACGTTGAAGTCGCAGTAGGGGCAGATGCGCGCGCAATAGGGCCAGTGGACGTAGAGGCCGACGTCCGATCCCGGATCAAGCGGATCAGTCAATCAGGGCGGCTCTCAGCTTGGCGAAGGCGACGGTTCGGTGGCTGATGGCGTCCTTGGCCGCCGGCTCCATCTCGCCGAAGGTCCGGTCGCCGCCAGTCGGAATGAAGAGCGGGTCGTAGCCGAACCCCCGATCGCCGCGCGGCGGGAAGGTCAGCTGGCCGTGAACCTCGCCCTGGACCACCACACAGGGGCCGTCCGGCCAGGCGACCGCCAGGGCCGAGGTGAACCAGGCGGTGCGGTCCGTCGCGCCGATCTCTTCCAGCCGCTCCTCGACCTTTTTCATGGCGACGGCGAAATCCTTGCCCGGTCCGGCCCAGCGCGCAGAGAAGATGCCCGGCGCGCCATCCAGCGCCGCGACCGACAGGCCGGAATCGTCGGCCAGCGAAACCTCGCCCGACAGTTCGGCCGCGTGACGCGCCTTCAGCATGGCGTTGCCGGTGAAGGTGCTCTCCGTTTCGTCGGGTTCGGGCAGTTTCAGCTGGCCTGCGGTGACGAGTTCGTAATTTCCGCCGAGCAGCGCCGAGATTTCGGGAACCTTGCCGGCGTTGTGCGTCGCCACGACGATCCGCATCCCCTTGATAAGCTTGAGATTCATCGTCGATCACGCTCCTGAAACAGTCTATTGCCAAAGTTTAATATCGTTAAACGATATGTAACGTGCCTTTTTCGCCTGCACGGCCTATCTATTGATCGTCAGGAACGAGGTCGCAGCGTTCAGGACTTCCGGAAAACCGGGAACGATCATGCGACTAACAAATCCAAACGGCGATAATCGCCTAAACAAGAAAGACGGAGAACCACAATGCATACGATGAACACCTCGATGTGGCTCGACAAGGTCGGCGCTGCTTTTGTCAGCACCGTTCTGATCGCCGCCCTGCCCACCGCCCTGGTCGTCACCCTGTTCCAAGCCCTTTGATCCCTCTCTTTTCGATCACTGGAGCTTTGACGACCTGCATGAAGACCGCGATGTATAGAGCCGCGCGCGGGTTCGCCGGACCCCGCGTGGCCATCGCCCCGCCTTCCCCGGCTTGAGATCAAAAAGACCATGCGCCTGCCCCTGCCGCCCAATCCGCTGAAGCGAGGCGAGGCAAGCGTTCCGAACTGGCTGGGCGCGCCGATCAACGCCCCGTTCAGAGCCTTGGGCCCAGGTTCGGTGTCCAGCGTGTTGAAGGTGGTTCTGGACGTAGCCTACATCCTTCTCTGGCTGATCACCGGCGTGCTGCTGCTGCTGGTCATCGCCGCGATCTTCATTCCCCTGGACAATGTGAACATCACCGTCAGCGGGGATTCCGGCGGCAAGCAACTGCCGCTGACGCGCACCTTGCTGCTGTTCGGCCTGGGCGCCGCGACCGCCTATTTCGGCGGGTTCATGCTGATCCTGCGCAGCCTGCGCCGCATCATCCGCACCCTGACCATGGGCGACCCGTTCCAGCCCGATAACGTGCGCCGTCTGCGCCAGATCGGTCTGACCCTGGCGGTCGTGACCGGCGGCGTCTGGGTGGCCCAAGGCTTCGTCGCCAAGCGGCTGGCGCCTGGCGTCATGGATCCGCAGGGCTTCGGCGAACTGCTGACCCCCATCTTTTCCGTGCTTATCGTCTTCGTGCTGGCGGAGGTGTTCCGCGAGGGCGCGCGCCTGCGTCGCGAATCCGAACTGACGATCTGAGCCGTTTCGAAGTAGGATTTCTGCATGGCCATTCGCGTCCAGCTCGACCGCGTCCTCGTGGAACGCCGCATGTCGTTGACCGAACTCGCCGATCGGGTCGGGGTGACGGTGGCGAACCTGTCGATCCTGAAGACGGGCAAGGCGCGCGCGGTCCGGTTCTCGACCCTGGACGCCCTGTGCCGCGAATTGGACTGCCAGCCCGGCGACCTGCTGGCGCACGAGCCTGGTCCCGGCGACACGATCGAGGACGACGGCGAGGCATGAGGCGAAAGGGCCCGAGCCGTGACGAAAACGGACTGACGCCCGAAGACCGGCGCATCTGGACCCGTGTGGCCGGATCGGTCGTGACGCCGAGGACGCGCAAGGCCGCCCGCGTCACGCCCGGCGCCGAAACGCCGCCCGAGATCGTGGTGACGCCGGTCGAGCGGCCGCGCCCCTTGGTCAAGGCGTCTCCCAAACGCACCGCTGTCGCGCCGCTGGCGGAAAAGCGATCTTCGCCGAGCAAGCCCAAGCCCGCGCCTGAGGATCTGGAGCCACGCCGCAAGCAGCGGCTGTCGCGCGAACGCGATCCCATCGAGGCGCGCATCGACCTGCATGGCTTTGGCCGGTTCGAGGCCGAGGATCAGCTTCGAGGCTTCCTGACATCGTGCCAGGCGCGTGGAATGCGTGCGGTGCTGGTCATCACCGGTCAGGGTCGGATGGGCGGCGGGGTGATCCGTTCGGCCTTTGCCGAATGGATGCATTCGCCCGCACTGCGCGGCGTGGTGTCGGGCTTCACGATCGCCCACCAGAAGCATGGCGGAAACGGCGCCTTTTACGTCACCCTGAAACGCCGAACCTGACGCTCACGAAAAAGGCCGGGCCCGCGCTGGCGGACCCGGCCTTTCGAAAAGCGGCTTTGCTCTGGCTTATTTGGCGGCGATGGCGCCGGCCAGGATCACGTCGATCTGCTTGCCCATATGGTCCGACAGGGCCTGCGCGTCCCATTCGTCATAGGCGGCGCGGCGGTAGTTCGACAGATAGGCGTCCCAGATCAGCTCGACCAGCAGACGGCTGTCGGCGTCCTTGGACAGCTCGCCCTTGGCCACTGCATCCTGAAGGATGTTGCTGATGGCGAGCAGCAGGTTCTTGGTCGCGGCGCGGGCGCGCATTTCAGCGGCCAGGGGCTGGAACCACGAGCGGGCCACGATGGCCTGGAACAGAGGCAGTTGGTCCAGCGACGAGTGGTAGCCGGCGCTCAGCGCGCTGACGAGGCGCTGGCGGACGGGTTCGCCTTCGGGCGCTGCGGCCTCGACCACCTCGGCCAGACGCGTCATGTCCTCGGTCAGGACCGCCTCGAACAGTTCGGCCTTGTCCTGGAAGTTGGCGAAGACGGCGCCGGTGGACATGCCCGCGCCCTTGGCGATGTCGCGGATCGTGGCGGGCTCATAGCCGCGCTCGGCGAAGAGCGAGCGGGCGGCGTCCAGAACCTTTTGTCGCGTGCGGATCTTGGCGGCCTGGCGGCGGTTCAAGCGGGGCTCGACAGCGAGGGAGGCGACGGTATCTGTCATATAATCAGGCTTTTACTCTACTTTCGATCTCTGGTCGGGGCGTGCCCGGCAGCGACCTCGAATGAATGTCTGAGCCCTTGGGTCGGACCTGAAGGGCGCGTCTGCTCCGCAGATGCAGTCATGGAGAGGCGCGCTTGCATCACGGAACCATGACGAAAATGGGTCCGGCGACCGTCTGTAAGGGGCTTCCCTTACTCCGGCGCGGGGTCGACGCGAGCCGGGCGCAGCGTGCGGCGCAGCGCGCGACTGGGGCGATTGCGACGCTCGATCGGGATGGCCGACTGAAAGGCCTTGCGAAACTGATCGCGACGTTCGTGGACCGAGGCGAGCACCAGACCCATGGGCACGCCCAGATCGACCAGGGTGTTTTCGGCGAGCTGGAGACTGGCCTCGGTCGTCTCCGGCACGGCGTCGGTGACGCCCAGTCCATACAGCCGAATGGCGTGCTGGTCGTCACGGGCGCGCGCGATCAGGATCAGGTCGTCGCGCATGGACCGCGCCGTGGTGACCACCTCGTCCACCTTGGTCGGCGCGTCCATGGTGACGATTAGGGCGCGGGTGGACTGGACGCCGCAGTGCTGGAGCATCTCGCGCCGCCCCGCATCGCCATAGAAGACATCGAATCCGTCACGACGGCCCGCGGCGACGGCGCCCGCATCGGTGTCCAGGGCGATGAAGGGCTGATCGTGCGCTTTCAGCATTTCCCCGATCAACCGGCCGACACGCCCGAACCCGACGATGATGACCGCGCCGTCGGCCGCCTCCAGCTTTGGAAGCTCGACGGGCTGGCCTGCGGCTGCCGACTTGCGCGCCAGCTTCTGACCCAGCAGGGCGAGGAGGGGGATCGAAAAGATGCTGACGGTCGCCGACAGGGCCACGGTGTTGGTCAGCTGCGGCGGCGCAAGACCCTCGACCAGGCCGGTGGCGAAGACCACGAAGGCGAACTCGCCCGCCGGCGCGAGAACGAGCGCCGTCTCCAGCGCCGGGCGGGCGCCCAGGCCCCAGAAGCGGGCGAGGCTGAAGATGACGCCGGTCTTCACGATCGTCAGGGCCAGGGCCAGGCCGAAGACGCCGACCGGATCGGCGGCGATGGCGTCCAGATCCAGGCCCAGGCCGACGCCGACGAAGAAGACGCCTAGCAAAAGCCCCTTGAACGGTTCGATGGAAATCTCGACCTCGCGCCGAAATTCGGTCTCGGCCAGCAGCACGCCGGCCAGAAGCGCGCCGATGCTCATCGACAGGCCGCTGGCCTGGGCGGCGAGACCGGCGCCGACCACCACCAGAAGCGAGGCGGCGACGAACAGTTCGCCGCCCTGGTCGGCCTTGCGCGCCTTGGCCACCGACCGGAACATCGGCCGCAGCACGACCCGTCCTAGCAGCACCATCAGCCCCAGGCCGATGGCGGCCGGAACCAGGGTGAATAGGGCGCGACCCAGCACGGCGGGATCCAGCGCACCGCCCTGCTGGGCCAGCGCCGCCAGGACGGTTACGGTGATCAGGATCGGGGCGACCGACAAATCCTGGGCCAGCAGGATGGCGAAGGTCGAACGGCCGACCGTCCCCTTCAGCCGCCCCCGCTCGGCCAGTACGGGCATGACCACGGCCGTCGAGGACAGGGCGAGGCCCATGCCCAGCACCACGGCGCTGGCCAGGGTCTGGCCCATCAGCATGAAGCCGCCCGCCAGCACGGCGGTGCAGACGACGACCTGCATCAAGCCCAGGCCGAACACCAGCCGGCGCATGGCGCGCAGCCGCTCCCACGACAGCTCCAGACCGATCATGAACAACAGGAAGGCGACGCCTAGCTCCGACAGCTGCGCCAGCTGGCCCGGATCGCCGATGGTCAGCCACGACAGCCAGGGCAGGCTTTGCGCGAACCGGCCCAGGCCGTCCGGGCCCAGCAAAACGCCCGCTGCAAGGAAGCCCAGAACGGGGCTGACCTTCAGCCGATTGACCAGGGGCACGATGACGCCGGCGGCCGCCAGAAAGACCACCAGATCCTTATAGTCTCCGCCCTGACCGTGCATCCGCCCTCCTCGCGTCGGTGTATCTGACCCTGATCCCGGCGCTGTGGCGAGAGGCCGCATCGGAATCATGAACTTTTTTTAAGGCGACACCCCCCCTCGCCGGACTAGGGTCTGCGCCGAACCATCCAAATGCCGGGTGGGAACAGGGACATAGTGATGAAACGTCTGCTTATCGGGGCCGCCGTCGGCGCCCTTCTTCTCCCCGCCAGCTCGGTTCTGGCTCAGGATATCGGTCACGACCACGCCTGCATCGACGACGCCTGCACCATCGTTTCGCTGTTCTCGGGCGAAGAGACGGTTGCGGGTTGGCAGGGCGTCGACGCGCCCCGCTATGGGACCTGGGGCTTCGACATGGCCGGCCGCGACGCCTCGGTGAAGCCAGGCGACGACTTCTTCCAATACGCCAACGGCAAGGCGCTGGAAAAGCTGGTCATTCCGTCGGACCGCACCAGCTATGGCTCGTTTGCCCTGCTGCGCGAACTGTCGGACAACCGCATGAAGGAAATGGTGCTGGGCCTGGCCAACCGCACCGATCTGGCACCCGGTTCGGACGAGGCCAAGGTCGCTGACGCCTATCGCTCCTACATCGACGAGGCGCGCATCGAGCAATTGGACGCCCAGCCGCTGCAACCCTATCTGTCCGCGATCCGCGCCGCCGACAGCCACGACAAGATGGCCGTCTATATGGGCCAGACGGCCGGCCGCTTCGGCTCGTCCTTCTTCGGCACCGGCATCACGATCGATTCCAAGCAACCGACCCGCTACGTCGTCTCGACGGGCCAGTCGGGCATCGGCCTGCCGAACCGCGACTATTATCTGGACGCCCGTTTCGCCGACAAGAAAGAGAAGTATCAGGCCTACGTCGGCCGGATGCTGGAGATGATCGGCTGGACCAACCCGACCGAGACCGCCGCCCAGATCGTCGCGCTGGAAACCAAGATCGCCGAGGCCCACTGGACCCCGGTCGAGAACCGCAACCGCGACCGGACCTACAACGAGTTCACCATCGCCAAACTGGCCGAGGACGCGCCGGGCTTCGCCTGGCAGGCCTACTACGATGCGGCCAAGCTGGGCGGCGTGCCTCGCCTGATCGTGCGTCAGGACACGGCCATGCCCAAGATCGCGGCCGTCTACGCCGAGACGCCGGTCGAACTGCTGCAGGCCTGGCAGGCCTTCCACACCGCCGACGACATGGCGCCGCTGATGTCCAAACGCTTCGCCGACGCTCAGTGGGAGTTCCGTTCGCGCGATCTGTCGGGTCAGCCTGAGCAGCGCACCCGCGAAAAGCGCGCCATCTCCTTCGCCGAAGGCTCGCTGGGCGAGGCCACGGGCCGGCTCTACGTCGCCCAGTATTTCCCGGCCGAATCCAAGGCCAAGATGGAAGAGCTGGTCGCCAATCTGCGCACCGCCCTGTCGCACCGGATCGAGAACCTGACCTGGATGGGGACCGAGACCAAGGCGGCGGCGCAAGAAAAGCTGCGCAAGTTCACCGTCAAGATCGGCTATCCCGACAAGTGGCGCGACTACTCCGGTCTGGACATCCGCGCGAACGACCTGGTCGGCAACGCCGAGCGCCGCGGCCTGTTCGAGTGGAACTATGATCTGGCCCGTCTGAACGAGCCGGTCGACAAGTCGGAGTGGGGCATGACCCCGCAGACCGTCAACGCGTACTACAACTCGGCCAACAACGAGATCGTCTTCCCGGCCGCGATCCTGCAGCCGCCCTTCTTCGATCCGAATGGCGATGCGGCGGTCAACTACGGCGGCATCGGCGGCGTGATCGGTCACGAGATCGGCCACGGCTTCGACGACCAGGGCTCCAAGTCCGATGGCGACGGCGTGCTGCGTAACTGGTGGACGCCGGAAGACAAGGCGAACTTTGAGGCTCTGACGGCGCGTCTGGGCGCGCAATATGCGACCTACGAGCCGATCGCCGGCTATCACATCAACCCAGGCCTGACGATGGGCGAGAACATCGGCGACGCGTCTGGCGTGGCCGTCGGTCTTGAAGCCTATCACCTGTCGCTGAACGGCCAGCCGGCGCCCGTGATCGACGGCACGACCGGCGACCAGCGCTTCTTCTATGGCTGGGCTCAGGTCTGGCAGTCGAAGTACCGCGACGAGGCGCTGAAGCAGCAGGTCGCCACCGACCCGCATTCGGCCGCCCAGTTCCGCGTCATCGGCCCGCTGCGCAACGTCGACGCCTGGTACGACGCCTTCGACGTTCAGCCGGGCACGAAATACTATCTAACGCCCGAGGAACGCGTCCGCCTCTGGTAAGGCGACGCTTGTTCGAGAATGGAAAGGCCGGGGTTCGCCCCGGCCTTTTTCATATCGAGACCGGGCTGCTCGATTTCGAGGCCGCATCGAGAATTTGTCGAGGTTTCATGGGCGTTTGTCTGGGCGCCAGACGCGAAAAAGCCCGCTGCGGGGGATACATCGCAGCGGGCTTTCGCGCTCTTTAAAGAGCGGACGTTTCCTCCCCGAAACGCCTTCGAGTGCTGCGCGCTTGAGCAACGCTTGCCCTCGAGTGAGATCATTTGACGCAAGGGCCGGTGGGTCGTCAACGACCCGTTTCACAAGAGTCGAACTTTCTTCGACTTATCACTGATAACCCATTTTAGAGGCAGGTCATTATCGAAGCTTATTCGATAATGACCTTGATGGCGGCGACCAAGCCTTCGCGGGCGATCTTCATCTGGCCGGGGCGTTCGGCCTTCCAGGCGTCGTTGTCCGTGATAGCGGCAGCGGCGGCGCGGCCGGCGTCCAGATCCTTGATCGTGACCTCGCCGGCGGCGATCTCGTCTCCGCCTAGAATGACGACAGCCGGGGCGCCGCGCCGGTCGGCGTATTTCATCTGCGCCTTCATGCCGGCGCGACCCAGATAAAGCTCGGCGGCGATCCCGGCGGCGCGCAGTTCGGCGACGGCGGTCAGATAATGAGACATGTCGTCCTCGGAGAAGACGATGACGACCACGGGCCCGCGCACGGCGTCCTCGGCGCCCCGTCCCGCCGCGCGCAGGGCCGAGGCCAGGCGCGAGACGCCGAAGGAGAAGCCGGTCGCCGGCGTGCGCTGACCGGTGAAGCGGGCGACCAGATCGTCATAGCGACCGCCGCCGCCGATGGAGCCGAAGCGGACGGGACGACCCTTGTCGTCAACCGTGTCCAGCAGCAGCTCGGCCTCGAACACGGCGCCGGTGTAATATTCCAGGCCGCGCACGATGGTCGGATCGAACTTCACGGCGTCCTGACCGACCGACATGGCGGCAAGAGCCCGGTCGATGGCGGCCAGCTCGTTCAGCGCCGCCTCGCCCGCTGCGCCAAGGTCGCCGGAGCGCGCGACGGCGTCCAGCGTCTCGGCCCGCGACAGGTCGGGGGTATTGGCCGAGGCCAGGAAGGCCTCGATGGCGGCCGTGACCTTGGCCGGCAGCTGGGCGCCCTTGGTGTAGTCGCCGGAGTCGTCCAGACGCCCTTCGCCCAGCAGTTGGACCACGCCCTCCCAGCCCAGGCGGTCGAACTTGTCGATGGCGCGAAGCGCCGTCAGTCGCTGACCGGCTTCGCTCACGTCGCCGGCGTCGAACAGGCCGTCGAACAGCTTGCGGTTCGAAACGCGGATCTGGGCCTGGCCGGCGTCCAGCCCGGCGGCGCGCAGGCCTTCGCAGCCCATGGCGATGATTTCGGCGTCGGCCTCGGGGCGGTCGGAGCCAACGGTGTCGGCGTCGCATTGCCAGAACTCGCGGAAGCGACCGGGACCGGGCTTTTCATTGCGCCAGACCGGACCATAGGCATAGCGGCGGAACGGCTTGGGCAGGGTCTCCCAAGTCTGAGCCGCAAACCGGGCCAGGGGCGCGGTGTGGTCGTAGCGCAAGGCCATCCATTCGCCCGGCTCGTCCGATCCGGCGTCGTCCTGTAGCGCGAAGACCCCCTCGTTCGGGCGGTCGGCGTCGGGCAGGAACTTGCCCAGCGCATCGGCATATTCAAAGGCCGGCGTCTCAAGCGGCTCGAAGCCCCAACGCTCATAAACCTCGGACACGCGCGCGACGATGCGCCGTTCGGCGGTCAGGTCACGGCCGCGCTTGTCGGCGAAGCCGCGCGGGTTGCGGGCGAGGGGGCGGGGAGGCGCGGCGTCGGTCATTGCGCGCGCTTAAGGCAAGGCGCCCTTGATCGCAAATTCTGCACGGCGGCTGACGTAAAGACAGCGTCCGTCGGCGCCATGCAATGGTCTGTTCCTAAAGACGAAATCCTGATCTCGGCGGAACCGCTGTGCGGATTTTTCGTTGATGGCGCATGACGCCCCACGCCCTTCTCGTTCCGCGCACCTGCAACACCTCCGATCGCCGCACGATCCGGTGGTGGGAGTGCGAACTGATCGACGACGCCGGATCGCGCCGCTTGCAGAACCAGGCCTTCTTCTCGATCCGTGAAGCCCGGTCCTGGGCGTCGGCTCAAGGCTATCCGGTCAGTGATGACGCCGCCTCTGCGGCTGAGCTTTAATGTCCGACGCTGCGCCGAGCGGCATTCTGACTGCCGAAGCTTTCGATACGCCGCGTATCCTGCTCGCCGGCGCGGTCGATTACGCCATGTACGACCGCTTCCGCCAGCAGATGGCGGAGGCGCCCGACACCGGGCTGACCGTCATCGAACTGTCGACCCTGGGCGGTGATCCGGAGGTGGCGCGCATGATGGGCGAGGATGTGCGCTTTCAAAGCGACATCAATCCGTCCCGCCGGCTGGTCTTTCTGGGCAAGGCGGCGATCTATTCCGCCGGCGCCACCTTCATGAGCTTCTTCGCGGTGGAGAACCGCTATCTGACGCGCGGCGCCCGGGTGATGATCCACGAGCGCAAGATGGACCAACAACTGCATGTCAGCGGGCCGCTGACGACCTGCATCGCCTCGGTTCGCGCCATGCTGAACGAGCTGGAACACTCCATCGCCATCCAGAACGAGGGTTTCGAGAACCTGGTGCGCGGATCGTCGGTGACGATGGAGGAGGTGCTGAAACGCGCCCCCGCCAACTGGTATATCGAGGCCCAGGAGGCCAAGGCGTTGGGCCTGATCGCCGAAGTGATCTGACCAAACCGCCGGATCAGGCCTGAAGCGTTTCCACGGTCAGATTGCCGTTGGTGTAGACACAGATTTCGGCGGCGATCTTCATGGCCTTGCGGGCCACCTCTTCGGCGTCGAGATCGGTTTCCTCGATCAGGGCGCGGGCGGCTGACAGGGCGTAGTTGCCGCCCGAACCCACGGCGGCGACGCCATACTCCGGCTCCAGCACATCGCCGACGCCCGTCACGGTGAAGATGGACGACTTGTCCGCCACCAGCAGCATCGCTTCCAGCCGGCGCAGATAGCGGTCGGTGCGCCAGTCCTTGGCGAGGTCGACGCAGGCGCGCGCTAGCTGATCAGGATACTGCTCCAGCTTGGCCTCAAGCCGCTCGATCAGGGTGAAGGCGTCGGCCGTGGCGCCGGCAAAGCCGGCCAGCACCTTGCCGCCCGCCAGGGTGCGCACCTTGCGGGCCGCGCCCTTGACGATGGTCGGGCCCATCGAAACTTGGCCGTCGCCGGCGATCACGGTGCGTCCGTTCTTGCGCACCGCCAGAATGGTGGTGCCGTGCCAGTCGGGGAAGTTGGATGCGGTCTGGGTCATGACGATCAGATGGCGCGGCCGGGCGCCGGCATCAAGTCTGTCACGCCTCGGTATGACGCTGTCTTATTTTGACCCCAAATTTGGCTAGAAGGCGCAATCCGCTTTCGCGGTTCTTTGACATCGAGGGACAGGTTTTGCTTTATCGCGTCGTTTTCGTGAGTGAAATGATCGGTGGCGCCAACCACACGATCCAATCGCTTGCCGAAATCATCGGCGCGTCGGAGCGCAACAATCGCCGTGATGAGATTGGCAGCGCCCTGCTGTTCCACGAAGGCGAGGCGGCCCAGGTGATCGAAGGCGCCCGTGCCGACCTGGACCGCTTGATGTCGCGCCTCTGGAAAGACCCGCGTCATCACAATATCCGCGTCCTGGATGATCGGCCCGTCATGCAGCGGCGAATGCGCGAACCCGCACGGCTTTGCGCCCTCAGCACCCAGCAGGCCGCCGACACCTTGCGCGGACGACGCCTGAGAGATCTGTCCAGCGCTGATCTGGAAAAGCTGCTGTCGTGCGAACACGTGCGGATGGTCGCCTGAGGCGATAGGCGACGGCCCCCTCGCGCCGGAACCTCTGCGGCGCTAGATAGGGCGGTGATCTTTTCCGAAGACGAAGTCGAACGCTATGCGCGCCATCTGGTGCTGTCCGAAGTGGGCGGACCGGGGCAGCAGGCGCTGAAGCGCGCGCGGGTGCTGATCGTCGGCGCGGGCGGCGTGGGGTCGCCGGCGGCGCTCTATCTCGCGGCGGCGGGCGTGGGGACGCTGGGCCTGATCGACGACGATGTGGTGGGCCTTTCCAACCTTCAGCGGCAAATCGCCTTTTCGACGGCGCAGGTTGGCCGGTCGAAGGTCGAGGCGGCGGCGGAACGGCTGGTCGGCCTCAATCCCTATGTCGCGGTCGAAACCTTCGCCGAGCGGATCACCGCCGAGAATGCGGCGGCGCGGATCGCAGCGTTCGACATCGTGCTGGATGGGACCGATGATTTCCAGACCCGGATGTGGGTCAATGCGGCCTGCGTGGCGGCGGGCAAGCCGCTGGTGTCGGGGGCGCTTGGTCGGTGGAACGGGCAGATCGGGGTGTTTGCGGGCAGGCCTTGCTATCAATGCCTGGTGTCCGAAATCCCGCCGGATGCGGAGACCTGCGCGCGCGTCGGCGTGGTGGGCGCCCTGACCGGCGTGATCGGGTCGATGGCGGCGCTGGAGGTCATCAAGCTGATCACCGGCGCGGGCGAGGCCCTGACCGGACGGCTGATGCTGTATGACGGACTCGCGGGCTCGGCGCGGACCGTGCGGGTCGCCGCCGAGCCGGAATGCCCGGTCTGCGGCGGCTGACGCTCAGGCGGCCGTTGCGAAACGGATGTCGGCCAAATCCAGGTCAGCCAAATCCAGGCCGGGTAGGGGCGGAGCGAAGCCCAGCGCCGGATTGCTGAGCACAGTCACCAGACGCTCGCCGCAATAGAGATACAAAGTTTCGAATCCGACCCAGTTGCGGGCGATCCCCTCCAGCGCCTGATTGGCCGACGTGTCGTTCGTTGCGTCGAGGACGCTGATGTCCCGCACCGGAACGCCGGGTAGGTTGACGATGCAGTAGTAGGAGTCCAACGCACACTTCCTCGATCAGGACGCCGGAAACGAAGCGCGTTTACGACGGTTCCTCCCCTGCCAGCGGTTTTCGACAGCCGTGTGAGTTCGGTCCGACAGACTTGTGAAAAGGAGGCCCGATGGCCCGACGTCCCGCCTCGCCCAAACGGCTGAACGCCGCAAATCTAAGCGGCTTGGGGGCTGAGCGTCTGGGCGAACTGCTGATGCAGGCGGCGGATGCGGATGCGATCGTGAAGCGGCGGCTCAGGCTGGTGATGGCGGCCGAGGCGGGGCCGGATCTGCTGGCCCTGGAAATCGACAAGCGATTGACGACCGTCGCGGCCAGCCGCGCGCGCGTGTCATGGCGAAAGCGGCCGGACCTGCTGCGCGATCTGCAGATTCTGCGAGCTGCAATCGTCGAGGATCTGGCCGAGGCCGCGCCGGCGATGGGGTTGGAGCGATTAATCGGCTGGTTCGATCTGTTTCGCGGCCTGGCGTCGCGGGTCAAGGATCAGAAGGGCGAACTGGCCGACGCGTTCGAAACGGCGGCCTCGGACCTGTGGCGGATCGCCGAGGCTGCGCTTCGGACGGACGAAAGCACAGTCGGTCTACTGGCGGAGGCGGTGGCGCGGCAACCGCTCGAATATGCTCGCTGGATTGGGGCCGGCGGCGACGATCTGACGGGGGACCTGGCCAAGAGGCTTCTGGGTCATCTCGATACCGCATCCAGCGCGCGCGGCATGCGAACGGTCGTGCGGCGGCTGGCGGATCGGGCGGGCGATCTGGACCTGTGGCTGTCCATGACGACGGCGGAGGAACGGGGCTCGCCGGATTTCGCTGCGGTGATGGCCAAGCGGCTGCTGGTCGCCGATCGCATTCCAGAAGCGCGTCAGGCGCTGGAGGCGGCGCTGAAACCCTCGGCGGGCAACCGGCGCTGGACCTTCGGGCGATCGCCGCAGGAAGGACCGCCGGTCCTGACCCCGGCGTGGGAGGCGACCTCGATCGACCTGTTGGAAGCCGAGGGGCGCAAGGACGAGGCGCAGGACCTGCGCTGGGCGATGTTCGAACGCGACCTGTCGGCGCCGGTGCTGCGGGCCTATCTGGCGCGCCTGCCGGACTTCGACGATGTGGAGGCGCTGGACCGCGCCCTGGCCCATGCGGCGACCTATGCTGATGTCGAGACGGCGCTGGCGTTTCTGATGGACTGGCCCTCACACCGCGAGGCCGCCGCCCTGGTCGAACGCCGCATTCGCGAGGTGCGCGCGCCGCTGCCGCTCAAGGCCGACTGGGCGGCGCGGCTGGTGCAGAAATATCCCGATGCGGCCGAGCGGTTGCTGGCGGCCGGTTAGGGCATTGCCGGCCTAGAGCATTGCGGGGATGACACGGTCAGGCGGCCGGTGGCCGTTCTGATAGGTCATGACGTTGGCGATGACGCGGTCGCCCATGTCCTGGCGCGCCTCCAGGGTGGCGGAACCCAGGTGGGGCAGCAGCACGACATTGGATTGGCCCAACAGGCCATGATGGATCGCGGGCTCGTTCTCGAACACATCCAGGCCGACACCGGACAGAGCGCGCATGGCCACCGCCTGGGCCAGGGCCGCCTCGTCGATCAGTTCTCCGCGCGCGGTGTTGATCAGGATGGCGTGGGGCTGCAGCCGGGCCAGGCGCTCGGCCGACAGCAGATGGTGGGTGTCCTTCGTCGCCGGACAGTTCAGCGAGACGATGTCCATCCGCGCCAGCATCTGGTCCAGATCGTCCCAGTAGGTCGCGCCCAGCTCTTCCTCGATCAGAGCCGGGATGGGCTTGCGATTGTGATAGTGAACTTGAAGCCCGAAGGCCTTGGCGCGGCGGGCCAGGGCCTGGCCTATCCGGCCCATGCCGACGATGCCCAGCCGCTTGCCCCACAGTTTGCGTCCGCACATCCAGGTCGGGGTCCAGCCCTCGAACCGGCCTTCGGCCACCACCTGGGCGCCTTCGACGATGCGGCGGCTGACGGCCAGGATCAGGCTCATGGCCAGGTCGGCGGTGTCCTCGGTCAGGACGCCGGGGGTGTTGGTGACGATGATGCCGCGCGCCACGGCCGCATCGACGTCGATATGATCCACCCCGGCGCCGAAGTTGGCGATCATCTTCAACTGCTCGCCTGCGCCATTGATCAAGTCGGTGTCGATGACGTCTGTGATGGTGGGCACCAGAACCTCGGCCCGCTGGACGGCGGCCTGCAACGCGGCGCGGTCCATCGGCTGATCCTTCAGGTTCAGTTCGGCGTCGAACAACTCGCGCATCCGCGTCTCGACCGCGTCGGGCAGGCGTCTGGTTAATACGACCTTAAGCTTGCGGGGGGACATTCTCGGCCTTGGTTAGCGGGCGGCGATTCAGACGGATCAAAGCCCGCGCGACGGGTCGTTCCAATCAGTGTCTAGCAAAGCCGCCGCCATCTTCCAAAGCCTGCGACGCCGCATCGCCCTCGTTGGAGCCATTCTCGGCCTCGGCGTGATGGCCAGCGCCGGCGCGACCATGCCCGACGGACGCCCGACGCCGACCGGGCTTGAGGTGCCGCGCTGGATTTCGCTGAAGTCCTCGCACGTCCGCGCGCGCCAGGGGCCGGGGCTGGATTATCCGATCCTGTGGGAATACCGGGCCGCCGGCCTGCCGGTTCAGGTGATCGCCGAGACGACCGAATGGCGCAAGATCTGCGACCCGGACGGCGCCGTCGCCTGGATCCACCGCACGGTGTCGTCGGGCCGTCGCTATGTCTTCAACACGACCGCCGAGGAAGTGCCGATCCGGTCGGGCCGATCCGAGACGGCGTCGGTGCGCGCGCGTCTGTCACCGCGCGCGCTGGTGATGCTGGACGAATGCGAAGAGGGCTGGTGCAAGGTCCGGGCGCGCCGACTGGAGGGTTTTGTGGCGCAGCGGGCCGTGTTCGGCACCCAGGAGCGGGCGCTGTGCAACGCCAATCGCCCCGCGGGCACGGGTCGCAACTGACCGCACGCTGTTGAGCGAAGCGGCGCGGTCGTGTAACCCGCGCGCAACGTATCAAGAAACGGAAGCGCCTTGACCCAGTCCCAATATCCTTCGTCCTTCGATCATGAGGCCCTGCTGGCCTCGGGCCGCGGCGAGCTGTTCGGTCCCGGCAACGCCCAGCTGCCCGCCCCGCCGATGCTGATGTTCGACCGCATCACCACGATCAATGCGGACGGCGGAGAGCACGGCAAGGGCTATGTCGAGGCCGAACTCGACATCCATCCTGACCTTTGGTTCTTCCAGTGCCACTTCATCGGCGACCCCGTCATGCCGGGTTGCCTGGGCCTGGACGCCATGTGGCAGCTAGTCGGCTTCTATCTGGGCTGGATCGGCGGTCCCGGCCGCGGCCGCGCGCTGGGCGTCGGCGAGGTCAAGTTCACCGGCCAAGTCACCCCGGACATCAAGAAGGTAGTCTATAAGATCAACCTGAAGCGCGTCATCAACCGCAAGCTGGTTATGGGCATCGCCGACGGCGTGCTGGAGGCCGACGGCCAAGTCATCTACACCTGCAACGACATGCGGGTCGGCCTGTTCGGCGCCAAGGATGAAGCGGCGGGCGGTTAACGCCCCTATATAACCGCGAACAAGGCGGACGGTCCTCGGACCAGGAAGCATCAAGAAGGAAACACCATGCGTCGTGTCGTCGTCACCGGCCTGGGCATTGTCTCTTCCATCGGCCACGGCGCCGAGGAGGTCACCCAATCCCTGCGTGAAGCCCGTTCGGGCGTCGTCCATGCTCCCGACCACGCCAAATACGGCTTCCGCAGCCAGGTCTGGGCGCCGCCCAAGATCGGCCCGTGGGAAGAGCTGGTCGACCGTCGGGCCGCGCGCTTCCTGGCCAATGGCACCGCCTGGGGCCACATCGCCTTCGAAGAGGCGCTGAAGTCGTCGGGCATGACGGCGGACGAGATCAAGGATGACCGGATCGGCCTGATCGTCGGCGAGGGCGGTCCCTCGACCCAGGTAATCCTGCAGGCGGCCGCGACCACGGTCGAAAAGGGCGCGCCCAAGCGCATCGGCCCGTTCGCGGTGCCCAAGGCGATGGCGTCGGGCCCGTCGGCGGTGCTGTCGACCTGGTTCCAGATGCGCGGCATCAACTATTCGATCAGCTCGGCCTGCGCGACCAGCGCCCACTGCATCGGCGCCGGGGTCGAACAGATCCAGTGGGGCAAGCAGGACGTGGTCTTCGCCGGCGGCTGCGAGGACATCGACTGGTCCATGTCCAACATGTTCGACGCCATGGGCGCCATGTCGTCGGACTTCAATGACAATCCGTCGGTCGCCTCCAGAGCCTATGACGCCAACCGCGACGGCTTCGTCATCGCCGGCGGCGCCGGCATCGTGGTGCTGGAAGAGTATGAGCGGGCCAAGGCGCGCGGCGCGACAATCTATGCCGAAGTCACCGGCTATGGCGCCAACGCCGACGGCTACGACATGGTCGCCCCCTCGGGCGAGGGCGCCCAGCGCTGCATGAAGATCGCGCTGGAACAGGCCGGCAATCCGAAGATCGACTATCTGAACCCGCACGGCACCTCGACGCCCGTGGGCGACGCCAAGGAGATGGAGGCCGTGCGCGCCGTCTTCGGCGACCAGATGCCGATGATCTCGTCGACCAAGTCGCTGACCGGTCACTCGCTCGGCGCGGCCGGCGCCCAGGAAGCCATCTACTGCCTGCTGATGATGCAGAACGGCTTCGCCGCCGAAAGCGCCCATATCGAAAATCTCGATCCGGCGTTCGAAGGCATGCCGATCCTGCGCCAGCGCCACGACGGCGAACTGACCCACGTCATGTCCAACAGCTTCGGCTTCGGCGGCACCAACGGCACGCTGATCCTATCGAAGGTCTGAAACTTTCACCCGTCATCCTCGGGTCAAGCCCGAGGATGACGGGTGGGAGGGCTTAGGGGCGGCGGCTTTATTGCGTGTGCGGGGCCGTTCTCCTTCTCTTTGCGCGAATTCCTTCGTCACTGCCCGTTTACACGACCGTTTCTCACCCTTAGAGAGCGTCGCCGTGACCATGCGCCCGATTAAAGCGATGACCTCGAAAACCACCGGCTTCGGCGGGGCGGTTTCGGGTGCGCGCGCGGTCTAGCGACAACCCCGATCCCAAGCCCCGCCGATGCGCGGGGCGGTCGAACTGGCTGAACCCCGCGCCTCCATCCTTCCAGGAGACGCCTGAATGTCCTTTTCCCCGTCCAGCCCGCCCAACGTGGGAATCGTCGGCGCCACCGGCCTCGTCGGCGAGATGATGCGCGGCCTGCTGGCTGAGCGGAATTTCCCGCTGGCTTCGCTGCGCCTGTTCGCCTCGGCACGGTCGGCGGGCAAGACCATCCGCTTCGAAGAGACCGACATCGTGGTCGAGGATGCGGCGACGGCGGATTACGCCGGGCTGGACATCGTCTTCTTCTCGGCCGGCGGCGAGACGTCCAAGGCTCTGGCGCCCAAGGTGGCGGCGGCCGGGGCCGTGGTGATCGACAACTCCTCGGCCTGGCGGTCTGACCCCCAGGTGCCGCTGGTCGTGGCCGAGGTGAACCCCCACGCCCTGGCCAATCTGCCCAAGGGGATCATCGCCAACCCCAACTGCACCACCATGGCCGCCATGCCGGTGCTGAAGCCCCTGCACGACGCGGCGGGGCTGAAGCGTCTGACGGTCTCCACCTATCAGGCCGTCTCGGGCGGGGGGATCGAGGGCATTCGCGTGCTGGAGGACCAGTCGCGCGCTGCCGTGGGGCAGGGCGCGGCCCTGGCGCGCGACGGCGGGGCCGTGGACTTCGGCGCGCCAGAGAAGTGGGTCGTGCCGATCGCCGCGAACGTCGTGGCCCTGAACTATGCGCTCGGCGAAGACGGCTACACCGACGAGGAACTGAAGCTGCGCGACGAAAGCCGCAAGATCCTGGAAATCCCTGGCCTGCCGGTTTCGGGCACCTGCGTGCGGGTGCCGGTCTTCACCGGCCATTCGCTGTCGATCAACGTCGAGTTCGAGCGCCCGCTGTCGGCGGCTCAGGCTCTGGACCTGCTGGCCCAGGCGCCCGGCGTGGTGGTGACGGCCGTGCCAAATCCGCTGGAGGCGTCGGGTCAGGACCCGGTCTTCGTCGGCCGGGTGCGCCCCGATCCGACGGTCGAGCACGGCCTGGCCCTGTTCGTCTCCAACGACAATCTGAGGAAGGGCGCGGCCCTGAACGCGGTCCAGATCGCTGAG
This sequence comes from Brevundimonas vesicularis, assembly GCF_014204545.1. GTDB lineage: Bacteria > Pseudomonadota > Alphaproteobacteria > Caulobacterales > Caulobacteraceae > Brevundimonas > Brevundimonas vesicularis_B. Next base: position 18,004 of record NZ_JACHLJ010000003.1, on the reverse strand, counting down.
GTCCTGGTCCAGCAGCGCGGCTGACCAGACCCCAGGCGGGGTTCAGTCGTAGCGCACGCCGCTGAGATAGAGCCCTGCCGAGGGGGCGACGGGGCCGCACCGCGCGCGGTCCTTCGCCTCCAGCGCGGCCTGGACGTCGTGGGCGCTCCAGCGACCCAGCCCCACCTCGACCAGGGTGCCGGCCATGGACCGGACCTGGCGATGCAGGAAGCTGCGCGCCTGAAACACCAGATGCACCTCCTCGCCGAACCGAGTGACGCGCGCCACGTCCAGCGATTTGACCGGCGATTTGGACTGGCAGCCGACATCGCGGAAGGTGGTGAAGTCGTGGTGGCCGACGAGGACCTGGGCCGCGTGATGCATGGCTTCGGCGTCCAAGGTCTTCTTGACGTGCCACACCCGGTCTCGCTCCAGCACGGGCTGGGGGCGGCGGTTCAGGATGCGGTAGAGATAGCCGCGGCCGGTGGCGGAGAAGCGGGCGTGCCAGTCGGGATCGGGTGGATATTCGGCCGACAGGACGCAGACGTCCTGGCGCACCAGATGCGCGTTCATTGCGTTCAGCACCGTATTGACGGGCCAGTCGCGGTCCAGATCGGCATGGATGACCTGGGCCGTCGCATGGACCCCGGTGTCGGTGCGGCCGGCGGCGGCGATGCGGATCCGCTCGCCGGAAAAGGCGTGGATCGCCGCCTCAAGCGCGCCCTGAACCGTCGGCTGGCCGTCCTGGGCCTGGAAGCCGTTGTAGGCCGTGCCGTCGTATTCGATCGTCAGCTTGTAGCGCGGCATCAGCCGAGAACGGTCCCGGCCGGGAGGGGAAAGCCGCGCAGCATCTCCTCGGCCGATTGCGCCGCCTTGCCCTCACGCTGGACACGGATCAGACGCAGGGCGGCGTCGCCGCAGGCCACGGTCAGGGCGTCGTCCAGCACGGTTCCAGGCGCGCCCGATCCGTCTGCCAAGGCCGACAGCAGGGCCTTGATCCGCACCGGGCCAGCCTCGGACGGCGCTTCGAACCAAGCGCCGGGGAAGGGCGACAGGCCGCGGATGTGGGCATCCACCTCGGCGGCGGGGCGGGTCCAGTCGATCCGGGCCTCGGCCGGGGTGATCTTCTTGGCGTAGGTCGGCGTTCCGATCTGTTCCGACGGCGTGACGCCGCCCCGCTCGATGGCCGCCAGCGCGCGGGGCCAAAGGCCCGCGCCGATATGGGCCATTCGTTCGGACAGGCTGGCGGCCGTGTCGTCGGGTAGAATGTCCATCAGTTCGCTTAGCAGGATGGGGCCTTCGTCCAGACCCAGGCTCATCTGCATGATCTGGACGCCGGTCTGTTTGTCGCCGGCCATGATGGCGCGCTGGATCGGGGCGGCCCCGCGCCAGCGCGGCAGCAGCGAGCCATGCAGGTTCAGACAGCCCAGGCGCGGCGCCTCCAACACCTCGGTCTTCAGGATCTGGCCGTAGGCGACGACGCAGGCCGCATCGAGATCCAGGCTTCTGAAGGTGTCGATCGCCTCGGCGTCCTTCATGCTTTCGGGCGTGAAGACGGGCAGGCCCATGGTCTCAGCGAAGGCGTGGACAGGCGACGGCGTCAGCTTCTGGCCACGACCCTTGGGACGCGGAGGCTGTGAATAGACAGCGACGATCTCGTGACCCGAGGCGATCAGCTCGGCCAGGGACGGCACGGCGAAGTCGGGAGTTCCCATGAAGGCAAGGCGCATGGGCACGCCTTTAGAGCATGATCGTTTCGGACGGAACCGCAATGCGGATCAGGCTGGAGCGTGAATCATGCTCTTCAGGAAAGTGGTTTAGGCCGCTTACTGCCAGCGGGTGAAGACGCCGCCGCCCTCGTCCCACTCGCCGCCTGCGTCCAGCGCGTCGTCGAAATCGAGCAGACGGTCCAGCAGCAGGCCCGCGACAACGCCCAGCAGGGCCACGCCGGCCAGGGTGGCGACGCCCGCGACGCCGACCTTCTGGCTGCGCGTCAGGCGACGACGGCCCGAGGAATCGATGATCAGCGAGCGGCCGCGCGGGATCGACGGCGCGATCCGGCGCGCAGCGCGTTCGATACGTTCGGGGCGGACGATCTTGGTCATCAGGCGGCGATCCTGTCGCGGGCGGCCTTCTTGACCTTGGTCACGGCGCGGTCTCGCTTAAGACGCGACAAATGGTCGATGAAAAGCACGCCGTTAAGGTGGTCCATCTCGTGCTGGATGCAGACGGCGTAGAGACCCTCGGCCTCTTCCTCCACCGACTGACCGTCACGGTTCAGATAGCGAATGCGGACGCGGGCCGGGCGTTCCACCTTGTCGAAGTACTCGGGGATCGACAGGCAGCCTTCCTCGTAGGTGTAGAGCTCGTCCGAGGTCCACAGGATTTCCGGGTTGGCGAAGAAACGCGGGTTCTTGCGCGCCTCGGCGTTCTCGGCCGCCTCTTCCTCGGTCTCGCAAACCACGCCGTCCTTGTCGCCCAGGTCCATGACGATCACGCGGTCCAGGGCGCCGATCTGCACGGCGGCCAGGCCGATGCCCGGCGCGTCATACATCGTCTCCAGCATGTCATCCATCAGGGCGCGGACGGCGTCGTCCACGGCCGCGACGGGCTTGGATACCTGCTTCAGGATCGCCAGGTCGGCGGCGTTGTCGATGGTGAGGATGCGTCGAATGGCCATGGCCGGGACGTAGGCCCGCCCCGGCGCTAGGTCAAGATTTGCGCCTCTTGCCGCGCGTTACGCCTTGCCGGGCAGAGTGCGGGGTTTGCGGTTTTCATCGATGGCGACATAGGTGAAGACGCCCTGGGTCACGCGCACCGAAGCGGCCTGGGGCTGGCCCCGCGCCCGCTTCCAGGCCTCGACCCGAACGCGGATTGAGGTGCGGCCCGAGCCGATGACGTGGGCATAGATGCTGACCTCGTCGCCGACCGAGACGGGCTGGTGAAACACCATGCCGTCCAGCGCCACGGTGGCGCAGCGCCCGCAGGCCAGTTCGAAGGCCGGGGTCGCGCCCGCAAGGTCCATCTGCGCCAGCAGCCAGCCGCCGAAGATGTCGCCTTCGGGGTTGGTGTCGGCGGGCATGGCGATGATGCGACCGACGGGCTGATCTTCGGGCGGATATTCAGGGGTGTCGGACATGGGAGGAGCCTGCAGTTCGGGGAGGCGGGCTCTCTAGCGCGGCTTTTGCGGCTTGTCGCCCTTGAGCGCCTTGGGACGTGCGGGCTCTGGTACGGACAGGGTCAGACGAGATGTGCGAAAAGCCTGCGCATCGCGCAGGGCGCGCCAGGCGGCGCCCAGCTCCATGGCCGTCAGCAGATGTTCCTGCGTGAGAACGGTGCGCCGAGACGCCCGCAAGGTCGCGACATCGCCCATGAGGCGCGCAGCGGCCTGAACATCCTCGTGGTCCGACCGCGCGCCCAAATCCTCCAGCCGGGCGAAGCGCCAGCCCTGTTCGGGCGGATAGCGCAGGGCCAGGGCGAAGCGTTCGGATGGCTCAATATGGCGGGCTATGAAAACCCAGTCCCCTGTGTCGGGATCGCGGCGATAATGGCCCGGCTGGGTGGGAAGGCCGGCCTGGGCGTAGATTTCCAGCGCCCCGGCTTCGATTTCCGCCAAGGCCAGGCTAAGGGCGTCGGGTTCTTCCGGCTCCAACCTGGTCGGCCGCTCGAACGGGTTCATCGTGTCCTCGGCGGGCGCAGCCGGCGACTTGCGTGAAAACAGTCCCGAAAGCAGCGCCCGCCGTCTGGCCATGACGTCAGTTGTTGTTGAGCGTGCTGGTCACCGACACGTCATAGACGACGCGGGTCAGGCTCTGAACGACCTCGAAGAACTTGCGCATCTCGGCGGCGCCGGCCAGGGGCACATAGATCACGTCCTCGGGCATGACCTCCATGTTGGTGGCGGCGAAGACGTTGGCGGCGTCGCTGAAGTCCAACTCGTATACGACGGGCACGCCGCGCGGGGTGGCCGGCTGGTTGATGCCCAGCGCCTGCGCGACTTCGGGACGTTCGAAGCGGAAGATAAGAACGCGACGCGCATTGGCCGTATTGGTGTTCAGGCCGCCGACCTTGGACAGGGCGCCGGTCAGGGTCACGGGACCGGCCGGCATGTCCACCTGAGCCACGGCGTTCAGGCCGCCGAAGGTCGAGAAACGACGGGGCTTGTACTGAACATTGACCACGTCGCCGCGCTGCAGACGCACGTTCTCGCCAAACTCGGTGGTCACCGCCGACAGTGGCGCGGTGTAGGTGCGGCCCTCGCGCTGGATCGAGATGGTCAGGTCGTCCGTGGTGCGGGCGGAGCCGCCGGCCGCGGCGATCACGTCCAGGATGCGGTCGCTGTTGACGCCCAGCGGCGCACGACCCGGCTGGCGCACGTCGCCCAGCACGTTGACCGTGTTGGAAGCGTTGCCGGCAATGGATACCAGCACCTGCGGGTTTGCGACTTTGCCAACCAGGGCGCGCCGGATCGCCGCCGCCGCTTGGGTGGATGTGAGGCCCTGAACACGAACCTGACCGCCGAAAGGTATGGTCACTGAGCCTGACCGATCGACCGTCGCACCGGGCAGCGCCTGATTGCCGCCGGACATGGTGGCGGCGTTTCGGCCCGACGCGGAGCCGGCGCCCAGGGTTCCGCCGAACAGCGCGCCCGACGGATCGAAGATCGAAATCGCCAGGGTATCGCCTTCGCCGATCACGTCAGCGGGCTGATCGCTCGATCCTGCGGCGAGACTGCCGAAGAACTGCGGCGGAACCTGCTTCATCCGTTCGGTCGCTTCGAACGTCAGCGGCACCAGCGCATAGCTGCCCAGAGCAGAGGCGGTCGTGGCCCCGGCATTGACAGAGGCGCCCGACGGTCCGTCGCGCGGCAGGGTAGAGCAGCCGCCGAGAATGGCGACAATGGCAAGCGGCAGAATGGTGCGCGTCATGAAGCTGGATAGCCCTCGTTCGCGGATTGATTACAAGCCTTTGGGCGCGCTCGCCAGTGGCGAAACGGGCGGAAGGCCGATGGCGTCGGCGACGATGCGGAAATGCTCGGTCCAGGACGGCGCCTGATAGGAGGACGGCGCCGGCGGATCCACAAGCGTCGCACGCTCGATGGCGGTTAGCCAGCCGAGGCCATCGAGCGGATCGATCAGTTCGGCGTTCGGCGTCAGCTCTTGGTGGGGCGGGATGTCGGAGGCGATCAGCGCCAGGCCCATGGCGCACGCCTCTACGGCGGGGAGGTCGAAGCCCTCGACGGAGGACGGGGCGAGTATGGCGCGGGCCCCGCGCATCAGCCTGGCCAAGACAGCATCGGACAGGTTCGCCGCCTGATGAACAACCCCTTGCAGATTAGGCGAGCGCTGCAGGTGGTCCAGCACCGCCTCGTTCTCCCAGCCGTAGCGACCGACCAGCACCAGGGACGGCGTCTGATCGCCCATCCGTTCTTCCAGTCGCCGCCATAACGTCAACAGCAGAGCCAAATTCTTGCGCGCCTCGATCGTGCCGACGTGGACGAAATAGGGGCGCGGCGCCTCAATCGCGTCGCCGGCGATGAAGGCTGGCTCCAGCCCCAGATGGGCGACGTGGACTGGCGGCAGGGGCAGGCCCTCGCGCTCGGCGAAGGCGCGGAGTTCATCACCCGTATAGGCGGAGTTGACGATGATCCGGCTGGCCAGGCGAAGGGTATTTGAGACCCGCGCATGGTGTTTGTCGCCGTCGCCAGGTCGGCAGAACTCAGGATGGGTGACGGGGATCAGGTCGTGCAGCAGCACGACGCGTTCGATCCCGGCGGCCTTCAATTCTTCCAGCGCCGTCGGCTCATGCAGGGTGGTGTGGCCGACGGTCAGATACAGATCGGCCGCCGGTAGCGGGGCGGCGTGTCGCGAACGGAAGAATTGTTTGAACACGCGCGTCTTGTCGGCGGGCTTCTCCTTCTCGGGCGCGGGCGCCGGGCACAGCACCGAGGCGGCCGGCCGTCGTTCCGCAGTCAGGGCGGCGAGCAGCCGCTGCTCGTGCGCCAGGTCGGCCGCCGTGCTGGCGGCGCCGTTCCATTTGGCGCGCAGGTCGGCCACGAACCGCCGGAACCAGCCGATCTCGACGGCGACCAGGCGGTTCTTGCGGCCACGCACCGGGATCGTCGTGACATCGGGCGAGGCGAGCAGCCATTCGGCATAGGCCAGACACACCCGGTCCACGCCCGTCGGCGCCGACCGTTCGGCCCGGCTCATCAGCCGGCTGGCGTCGTAGAGAATGCGCATACTAGGCGACGTAGCCGGCCTGCATCAGTTCGGCGATATGGACGATGGCTGTAGGCTTGCTGTCCTCGACCACGAACAGATTGGCGATCTTGTTGGCGGTCAACAGATCGACGACGTCGCTCATGCGCGCATCCGGATCCACGGTGATGGGGTTGGCGCCCATGATATCGGCCGCTGTCAGATGGGTGGTGTCGCGCTGGAAGGCCCGCCGCAGGTCGCCATCGGTGACGATGCCCGCCAGCGCGCCATCGGCGTCCAGGACAGCCACTGCACCCTTTCGGCCCTCGGTGATCGCCGAGACCACATCGCCGAAGCTGGCGTTCAACGGCACGCTGGCCGGGACGGCGGCATTGTCGCCCATCCATTCGCGCACGCTTTGCAGGCTCATGCCCAGGGCCCCACCGGGGTGGTGCAGGCCGAAGTCCATGGCCGTGAACTCGCGGCGATCCATCAGCACCATGGCCAAGGCATCGCCCAGGGCCAGGGTCATCAAAGTCGAGGTGGTCGGCGCCAAGCCGTTGGGGCAGGCCTCGGCGACCTTGGGCATGGTCAGGCAGACCGCTGCGTTGCGGCCGAGGAAGCTGGCCGGCCGCTGCGTGATGGCGATCACGGGAATGCCGTTGCGCTGGCAATAGATCAGCGGATCGCGCAGCTCGCGGCTCTCGCCCGAATTGGAGATGGCCAGCACCGTCACGTCAGGCCGCAGCATCCCCAGATCGCCATGGCTCATCTCGGCCGGGTGGACGAAAAAGGCGTTGGTGCCGGTGGAGGCCAGGGTGGCGGCGATCTTGCCGCCGATATGGCCCGACTTGCCCATGCCGGTGACGACGACATAGCCCGGCCGGCTCATGATGACATCCACCGCGCGGGCCAGCGAAACGTCGATCGAGCGTTCCAGCGCCTCCAGCGCTTCGATGTTCAGGCGCACAACCTCGCGGGCGCGGTCTGTCATCACGGCGATGTCGTCGGGGGTCGAGTGAGCGATCTCGGTCATTGTTTCCTGGCCCGCAGCCGGGCTCTCCTTCTTCGACGAGCGCGATCCGCCGTGAGTGCGTTTCGCGCGCCGCCTCCCTTTCAGACGACTTTGTCGGTTTCTGGTCAACCTTTGCCGCTCTGGCGCGTTACGCCGGCCGGGGAACTAAAACAAAGAGTTTGATCGTCAATGCCGTCTCATGCCGGAGCCGCTTCGCTATTGCTTCCGACACCGCCTGTCGTCGCCGACGGAATCGCGCTGTTCCTGGACATGGACGGCGTGTTGGCCCCGATGGCGCCGACGCCCGATGCGGTGGCGCCGACCGCACGTCGTACGGCGGCGTTGAAGGCTGTCGAGGCGCGACTTGCGGGCCGCGTCGCCATCGTCAGCGGTCGCACCATCGCCGAGATCGACCGCATTTCGGATCATGCTCTTGTCTCGGGCTCGGGCGTGCATGGCCTGGAGCGGCGTTTGAAGGACGGCTCCATTGAACGCAAGACGCCCGACGCCGGCGTCGCCCAGGCGCTGGACGCGTTCGAGGCGTTCGCCGCCGATCGCCCCGGCGTGATCGTCGAAGACAAGGGCGTCTCCGTCGGTCTGCACTATCGCCAGGCGCCGGATGAAGCCGGCGCCGCCAAGGGACTGGCCGCAGAGCTTCAGGCCGAAACAGGGTTGACGCTCCAACCCGGCCATATGGTGCTGGAGCTGAAGACACCCGGCGCCGACAAGGGCACGGCCGTCACGGCCTTCATGCAGGAGGCCCCGTTCAAGGGCGCGGTCCCGGTCATGCTGGGCGACGATCTGACCGACGAATATGGGTTCGAGGCTGCGGCGGCGCTGGGCGGATACGGCGTGCTGGTCGGCCCCGAGCGCGAGACGGCAGCGCGTTACCGGCTGGACGATGTGGATGCTGTGCTCACCTGGCTTGAAGCCGTAGCGAAGGCCTGAACCGATGAAGCCCAATCTGGATCTGTTTCCCATCGGCAACTGCGGCGTCAGCGCCCTGATCGACCGTCAGGGACGCTTTGTGTGGGCCTGCGCGCCGCGCGTGGACGGCGACCCGGTCTTTTCCGCCCTGATGGACGGCATGGTGCCCGAGCACGGCTTCTGGGCCGTCGAGATGGAGGACGTGAAGTCGATCGATCAGGCCTATGTCCGCAACACGCCGGTTCTGCGCACGGTGATGACGGCCGAGGACGGATCGTCAGCCGAGATCATCGACTTCGCCCCACGCCATCCGAAGCACTCGCGCACCTATCGGCCGCTGGCTTTCGCCCGCATCATCCGGCCGCTGTCGGGCACGCCGCGCATCCGTGTGCGGTTGCGGCCCTCGACAGACTGGGGCGCGCGCCCGGCGCCGCACACCTCCGGATCCAACCACATCCGCTACATGTGCGCCGACGTCACCTTCCGCCTGACGACCGATTGCTCCGTGTCGCATGTGCTGGAGGAGCGCGTGTTCCGGCTGGAGCGATCGCACGCCTTCTTCCTGGGCCCGGACGAGGGCTACGACCAGGATGTCGGACACGGCGTTCAGGGCGCGCTGGATCGCACGGTCGCCTATTGGCAGGACTGGGTGCGCAAACTCTATCTGCCGCTCGATTATCAGGAGGCTGTGATCCGAGCGGCGATCACGCTGAAGCTGTGCGCCTATGAAGAGACCGGCGCCATCGTCGCCGCCATGACGACCTCGGTGCCCGAGTTCAAGGAAAGCGGGCGCAACTGGGACTATCGCTACTGCTGGATCCGCGACGCCTATTACACGGTGCGGGCGCTGAACCGGTTGGGTGCGGTCGACATCCTCGAGAACTACCTCGTCTATCTGAGGAATCTGGTCGACGATTCCGCCGGCGGTCATGTCCAGCCGGTCTATGGCGTGGGCCTGGAGCCTGGAATCGGCGAGAGCATCATCGACAGCGTCGAGGGCTACCGCGGCATGAAGCCGGTGCGGATCGGCAATCAGGCGCACGAACATCTGCAACACGACGTCTACGGACAGATCGTGCTGCCTCTGGTCCAGGCCTTCTATGACGCACGGCTCCTGCGTCCGGGTACGCTGGAGGATTTCCACGCGCTGGAGGCGATCGGCGAGCGCGCCTTCGCCATGCACGATCAGACCGACGCGGGCCTGTGGGAGTTCCGCACCATTGCGCGGGTCCACACCTATTCGTCCGTCATGTGCTGGGCCGCCTGCGACCGTCTGGCCAAGGCGGCCGACCATTTGAACCTGCCGGATCGTGCCGCCTTCTGGCGTGAGCGGTCGCAGATCATCCGTCAGCGGATCGAAGCCGAGGCCTATCTGCCTGATGAGGGTCGATTCGCCGCCAGCTTTGGCGGCCGCGAGTTGGATGCCTCCCTGCTGCAGATGACCGATCTGGGCTTCCTGGAGGCGCACGATCCGCGTCAGGTCGCCACCTTCGACGCCATCGAGCGCGACCTGAAGAAGGGCAGCCACCTGTTCCGCTATGTCGAGCCGGACGACTTCGGGGAGCCGGAGACCGCCTTCAACTTCTGCACCTTCTGGTTCATCGAAGCCCTGCACCAGAACGGCCGCATCGAGGAAGCGCGCACCATCTTCCAGGAGATGCTGAGCCGGCGGACGGCGGCAGGGCTGTTGAGCGAAGACATCTCGATCGACGATGGCGAGCTGTGGGGCAACTATCCGCAGACCTATTCCCTAGTCGGCATCATCAATTGCGCCGTGCTGTTGAGCCGTTCCTGGACCGATGTGCGTTAATGTCTGGACCCCGGGGCTGGGGTCGCCGTGTGAAGTGAAGTCATGAGCCGCCTGATCGTTGTTTCGAACCGGGTTTCGGCCCCGACCGACCCCGCCGCCGGGTCTGCCGGCGGCCTAGCCATGGCCCTGTCCGCCGCCCTCAGAAAATACGACGGCCTGTGGTTCGGTTGGTCGGGCGAGCGGGTGGATCACTACACCGGCGAGGTGAAAATCGAGGATCGGGCCGGCGTCACCGTGGGGCTGGTCGATCTGGAGGGGCAGGACGTCGACGAATACTACAACGGCTACGCCAACAAGACGCTGTGGCCGCTATTCCACCACCGCATCGACCTGGCCCAATATGAGCGGTCCTATGGCGAGGGCTATGAGCGGGTGAACCGGCGCTTCGCCGAGGCGCTGGCGCCGTTGATCCAGCCGGACGACATGATCTGGATCCACGACTATCACATGATCCCGATGGCGCGGGATCTGCGCCGCCTGGGCGTTCGCAACCGGATCGGCTTCTTCCTGCACACGCCCTGGCCGGCGCGGCAGTTGCTGGTGACGCTGCCGCATCACCGGCGGCTGGTGGAGTCGATGTTCGACTTCGACCTGATCGGTTTCCACACCCAGGAATGGAGCGATCTGTTCACCGACTATGTGGTGTCAGAGGCTCAGGGTGAGCTGGACGGAACCGGCGGGCTGGAGTGTTTCGGGCGCATGGTCCAGACCGGCGTCTTCCCCATCGGCATCGATGTCGACGGTTTCCTGGCGGCGCGAAACTCTGCGCTTGGGGCGCGAACCTATGACCGGATGGCGGCGTCGTCGGCCTTCCGCTCGATGATCGTGGGCGTGGACCGACTGGACTATTCCAAGGGGTTGGAAGAGCGGCTGCTGGGTTACGAACAGTTCCTGCACGACAACGCCTCCATGCGGGGCGAGGTCTTCCTGTTGCAGGTCACGCCGATCTCGCGCGACGACGTGGACAGTTATCAAGACATTCGTTCGCGGCTGGACGCCCTGGCGGGACGGATCAACGGCGCCTTCGCCGACATGGACTGGCAACCGATCCGTTATCTGAACCGCACCTATCGCCGGGATCAGCTGGCGGGCATCTACCGCGCGGCGCGGGTCGGTCTGGTGACGCCGTTGCGTGACGGCATGAATCTGGTGGCCAAGGAATATGTCTGCGCCCAGAACCCGGACGATCCCGGCGTGCTGATCCTGTCGCGCTTCGCTGGTGCAGCCGAACAGATGGGCGAAGCGCTGCTGGTCAATCCCTACAGTCGTGAGGAACTGTCGGACGCCATCCAGAAAGCGCTGACCATGCCGCTGGCCGAGCGTATCCGGAAATGGGAAGCCCTGATGGATGTGGTTCGCGCCACCGACGTCGGCATATGGCGCGATGATTTCGTGCGCGCCCTGCAAGCCGATGAATCGAGCTCGCAACCGACGCAGTGGGCCGGCGCGGCCTGACGCCTAGCGCAGGTCGAAGGCCATCATCAGGGTGCGCTGGGCTGGATTGAAGTTGTCGTCGGACAGGATGTAGAGGCGCGTCCCGCCGTTGCGCGTCTCTGCGGCGATCCCTTCGAAATTGTCGGTCGTGCCGGGCAGTTTCAGCTCGATCAACACCGGCCCCAGCGTTCCGTCAGGAGCCATGCGGCGTACGCGTGCGCGCATGTCGATGGGCGCCCGGTAGAGGCGTTGGATCACGAACCATCCGGCGCCGGACGGATCGCGATCCAGACCGGTGATGCGGTATTCGCTGTCGGGGATGGGGGTTGCCGGTGGCGCGGTCACGACCGTGCATCTCGCCGCCGCGCAGTCCCAGACGCCGCCGGCCTCGCCAGAGACGCGCCAGCCGCCCGACGCCGTCGCCAACCCCTCCATGCCGTCGTTCTCGGTGAAGGCGAAGTCGGGTGACCGCACCGGCGTCGGCTGGGTCTTCAGCGCCGACAACGGGCCGTAGTTCCAGATGCGGTGACGCCGCTCGAAACTGACCAGCAGATCGCCGGAGGGGGTGATGGCCAGGCCCTCGGCGTCGCCGTCCGACTTGTCGGAAATCGCGGCGCCGTCCTGAAGCGTCAGCCGACGTGAGCGGAAGTGATCCAGGCCGACCAGCCGCCCCCGGGCGTCAAGGCGAATGTCGCCGCACACCAGATCGCCGGTGTCTGATACCGTGACGAAGCCGCCGTCGCCGGTCAGCTTCAGGTCCGACATGCTGTGCAGCGGGGAGGTCGGCGCGGCGCTAATCTGCAGGCCGCCGGCGAACGTCACGCCGTCGGCCAGCTGCGTGCCGCCGGGTAGGCCCAGGCTGACGCTTCGCAGTTCCGCGACCTGGGGCGTCCAGCCGTCCGACGACAACGGATAAGGACGCGGCGCGCCCAGCGAGGCGGCGCAGGCCGACAGCGACAGGGCGATCCAGACACTGGCCAGCCGGCCGAAACGGCTCATGCCGCCAGCTTTCGCTTGGTGCGACGGGTGGGACCCGCCGCCCCCTCGTTCTCGAACAGTTCGGCCAGCTTTTCTGTCATGGCCCCCGCCAGCTGTTCCACATCCACGATGGTCAGGGCCTTGCGATACCAGCGGGTCACGTCATGGCCGATGCCGATGGCCAACAGTTCGACCGGCGAGCGATCCTCGATCTCGGCGATGACCTGGCGCAGGTGCTTGTCCAGATAGAGCGCCGCATTCGCCGACTGGGTCGAATCGTCGACCGGAGACCCGTCGGAAATGACCATCAGGATGCGGCGCTGTTCGGTGCGGGCCAACAGGCGGCCGTGCGCCCATTGCAGGGCCTCGCCGTCGATATTCTCCTTCAGCAGACCTTCGCGCATCATCAGGCCCAGGTTCTTCTTGGCCCGGCGCCAAGGCGCGTCGGCGGCCTTGTAGATGATGTGGCGCAGGTCGTTCAGGCGGCCCGGATTTTGCGGCTTGCCGGCGGTGATCCAGGCCTCGCGGCTTTGTCCGCCCTTCCAGGCGCGCGTGGTGAAGCCCAGGATCTCGACCTTGACGCCGCAGCGTTCCAGCGTCCGCGCCAGGATGTCGGCGCAGACCGCCGCCACCATGATCGGCCGCCCGCGCATCGAGCCGGAGTTGTCCAGCAACAGGGTTACGACCGTATCACGGAACGGGCTCTCGCTCTCGGCCTTAAAGGACAGGGGTGCGGTCGGATCGGTGACGATCCGGGTCAGCCGCGCCGTGTCCAGCATCCCCTCTTCCAGATCAAAGACCCAGGAGCGGTTCTGCTGCGCCAGCAGCCGGCGTTGCAGCTTGTTGGCCAGGCGCGACACGACGCTGGACAGGATGGCCAGCTGGCCGTCCAGCAGGGCGCGCAGCCGGTCCAGCTCGACCGGGTCGCACAGGTCGGCGGCGTCCACAACCTCGTCGAAGGCGGTGGTGAAGACGCGGTAGAAATCAACCGCGCGGCCGTCGTCGGCCGTCTGCTGACGGTTCGGCTGCTGGCCTTCCTGGAGTTCAGGGCCATCGTCGGCGCCTTCGCCGTCAGGATCGGCGGGCGCGCCTTCGGGGCGGCTTTCACGTTCTTGCTCGGAAGACTGATCATCGGCGTCGCCCTCCATCGACTGGGAGCCTTCGCCGCCGTCCTGCTCTTCCTGCTCGTCCTGATCGTCGTCAGCCGCGGGGTCCTGAGGATCGGGCTCTTCGTCGCCGGCCTCTTCGGACGTATCTTCGCCGCGCCCATCGCCGGGGTCGAGGTCCAGGGCGCGCAGCACCTCGCGCATCTTCAGCGCAAAGCCTTCCTGATCGCCCGCCGTGCCGGCCAGGGCGTCCAGCTTGGCGCCGGCCTTGGCCTCGATGTTGGCGCGCACCAGATCCAGCATGGCTTTGGCGCCATCGGGGACGGAGCGTCCGGTCAGCCGCTCGCGGACAAGGAGGGCCACGGCCTCGGACACGGGCACGCGGTCGGCGTCGCTGATGCGCAGGGCGCCGGTCTTTTCCAGTCGCGTGATCAGGGCGGCGCCCAGATTGTCGCGCACCCCGGCCAGATGTTCCGATCCGAAGGCCTCAACCCGCGCCTGTTCGACCGCGTCGAAGACCTCGGCCGCCTTGGCGTCCGCCGGCCGCATCCGGCTATTCACCGCCGCATCGTGATTGGCCAGACGCAGCGCCAGCCGGTCGGCCTGGCCGCGCAGGGACGCGCTCTCGGGCCCGGACGGATCGCGCGGCGGATGGGGCAGGGTCAGGACGCCGTTCGACAGTTTGGGCCCGTCCGACCCGAACACCACCTCCAACTCGGGCTGTTCGGCCAGCGCCCGCGCGGCATGACCCAGCGCGCGCTTGAAGGTTTCGGCGGGAGTATCCGGGGCGGCCATGGCCCTCAGTTAATCGCTTCGCGCCTGCGATAAAAGCGCCGTCAGGCGCCTTTTGAAATCGGTACGCGACGGCCGTAGGTCAGACAGCGCCAAACCCACTCCAGCGGCCCCATGCTGAACCGCGACAACCACAGCGGCGACCAGATCAGTTGCAGCGCCCAGATCGCCAGAACCAGGCCCCACATCTGCACATAGTCGGCGCGTCCGAACAGGCGCGGCCCCCACGGCATGTAGAAGATCGACGTCATGATCAGGGTCTGGGTCAGATAGTTGGTGAAGGCCATCTGCCCCGCCGGCCGCAGCGCCGCCGTGATCCACGCCGCCCCTCGCGTCGTCGCCAGCACGATCAGGCTGACATAGGCCAGGGTGACGAAGATGGGGAAGGAGGCGACGACCTCCGCCAGGCCGCGCGTCGGGTGGGTTCCGGCCGGGGCCATGGCCTCGCGCCATTCCAGCACGCCCAGCAGGGCCAGCAAGCCCCCGCCGACAGCGATCAAGGCGACATAGACCCCATTGGGCGCCCGGCCGCTGAACACGCCGGCCTTGAACAGACCGAGTCCCAACATCATCAGGGCCACGGTCGAGAAGACGAACATCGTCAGGCTTGCGCCCTGCAGCAGCAGCCAGTTCTGCAGGTTCTGGCCCATCGCCCCGGCCCAGCCGCTGCGATAGGCGGCGATCGACTCCGTCACCATGGCGGCGGTGTAATGCGGCCCGCCCTGGTTCATCGCCTCGGTGATCGCCGGCGGCCCGGCGACCATCAGCCAGGTCGCGCCCGCCTGCATCGCGCCCAGCAACAGGGTCACGCCCAGGCCGATCCCGATCAACGTCCCGGCCCGCATCGACCGCATCAGCATCACGAACAGGCCCGACCAGGCGTAGAGCAGAAGCACGTCGCCATACCAGAAGGCCAGGCCGTGGATCAGGGCGATGACGGCCAGCCATAACAGGCGGCGTCGCAGCAGTTTGCCACGCGCCGCATCGCCCCGCTCGCCCCCGACCAGATAGATCGAGGCCCCGAACAGCATCGAAAACAGGGTGATGAACTTCTGGTGGAAGAAGACATCCATAGTCCAGCGCGCCACGGCGTTGGCGCCGATCACCGGAAACGGGCTCAGGCTCGCATCCTGATAGACCATGACCGGCAGGCCAAACGAGACGACATTGACGGCCAGGATGCCCAGCACCGCCAGGCCCCGCATGACGTCCAGGCTGGCGATGCGCGAGGTCGCCGCGACGGGCGACAGGATCTCCGCCGCAGCCTTGTCCGTGTCGTCCATGGTCATTCTCGGATCCCCTAATCCTCGAACTAGGCGTCAGGCGCGGACGCCAACCCTGCGTCTCACCTTTTGGGCATCAGGCCCAGTCTGTCCTTGACCGCCGGCCGCGCCTCGAAGGCGATGAAGGCGGCGCACAATCCGGCCCACAGGGCGTAACTGACGCCCACGATCATGGCGATGGGCAGGCCGCCGACGCCGAAGATCAGCAGCGTCGTCTCGGTGGCGCCCAGGGCCTGCATGACATCGCCGGCCTCGAACCATCCCATCACGCTCATGCCCAGGGCGACGACAATCTGAACCAGGGCCGCCGCCAGGCCGCCGTACATCATGAAGCGCCAGACGACGCCCAACCGCGTGCCGGGCCGGCCGTCGCGCTTGCGCTCGCTCAGCACGCGATACAGCGCCAGCGGCACGGTGATCAGGCCGATCAGCATCACCACCAGCCGCCAGTCCATGTCGCGGCCCGGCAGATAGGCGTGGGGCCGCCAGAAGGGGAGGGTCAACCACAGGGGCGGCCAGGCCGCGCCGGCCAAACAGGCCAGAATCCGAGGCGTCCGCCCAGGCCGCGCGGCGATGGTCGCCTGACCCGGCAGATCGGAATAGCTCTCGAACCGTCTCATCGCGTCGGCGCCGGCGCCGCGCCGGAATAGTCATAGAAGCCGCGGCCGCTCTTCCTGCCCAGCCAGCCGGCCTCGACATATTTCACCAGCAGCGGGCAGGGGCGGTACTTGCTGTCGGCCAGGCCGTCATACAGCACGTTCATAATGGCCAGGACGACGTCCAGACCCATGAAGTCCGCCAGTTCCAGCGGGCCCATCGGATGATTGGCGCCCAGGCGCAGCGCCTTGTCGATCGAGGCGACATTGCCGACCCCTTCATACAGGGCGAAGATGGCCTCGTTCATCATCGGCACCAGGATGCGGTTGACGATGAAGGCGGGAAAATCCTCGGCGTCCGTCGTGGTCTTGCCCAGGCTTTCGGCGAAGGCGACGGCGGCGGAATGGGTCTCGGCCGAGGTGGCGATACCGCGGATGATCTCCACCAGCTTCATCACCGGCGCCGGCTTCATGAAGTGAAGGCCGACGAACCGGTCCGGCCGGTCCGTCGAAGACGCCAGGCGGGTGATCGAGATCGACGAGGTGTTGGACGCCAGCAGCGTCTGAGGCCCCAGGTGCGGCACCACCTGAGCATAGATGGCCTTCTTGACGGCCTCATCTTCCAGCGCCGCTTCGATGACCAGATCGGCGCCGGCGACGGCCTCGGCCATCACGTCGCTTGTCGTGATGCGGGTCAGGGCTGCGTCGGCCGCGGCCTGGTCGACCAGTCCGCGTCCGACGTGACGCGCCAGGCTGGCCGCGATCTCGCCCTGCGCCAGCGGCAGCCGGTCGGGGACGACGTCATAAAGGCGAACCGAATAGCCCCCGAGCGCGACCGCCTGCGCGATGCCTGCGCCCATCTGTCCGGCGCCCAGAATGGCGACTGTGGTGATCGAGGTCATGAACCGTGGTCGAAAGTGGTCGGGCGGGCACCTTTAGAAAGGAAGGCGCGCGGCGCAAGAGCGGATCAACCCTCTTGCATCAGATTTCGGCCCGCCGTGTCGCCTCAGCCGAGCAACTGGATCAGGGCCGGCGCCGCCGTGCGGTTGAACAGCACGCTGATGAACTGCAGCAGCAGGATGACCACGATGGGCGAGATGTCGATGCCGCCCAGGTTCGGAATGATGCGGCGGAACGGCTCCAGCAACGGCGCGGTGACCCGGTCCAGGAAGGTCCCGACCGAATAGACGAAGCGGTTGCGATAGTTGACGACGTCGAACGCCACCAACCAGCTCAGAATGGCCTGGGCGATGATGAACCAGATCATCAGACTGATGATGGTGTTGATCAACCAGACGAGCGCATAGCCCATGAACGGTAACTCCTGCTTGGATCGGCGCTTCTAGCCTGTTCGCCCCTGCTCCGACAACGGCCGTATCCGACCTGCGCGCTTTGCGCGCACAAGCCCGTTGACACCACGCCCGCCCGCCTTCTATGTCCGCCACGCCTGTGAAACCCGATCCCACGCTGGAAACGGGGCCGTAGCTCAGTTGGTAGAGCGCGTCGTTCGCAATGACGAGGTCAGGGGTTCGACTCCCCTCGGCTCCACCAAATCCTTGTTCCACAAGGGTTTGGTCGGAAACAGGCGAAAAAACTGACACCACGCTGCTACACACGGCCTCCAAGAGACCGTCGAAAAAGCGTTCCTCTACAGTTAGTTCACCGTCCCGAGGCTGTAGCACCACCTCGTCGCACACACCGTCCAAACGGCCTCCCAGACCCTCTCCACGGTCACATAATGCTGGGCGGCGGCAATCGTCTGGCCTGATCGTCCGGGGATCGACCTACTACCTTCGTCTTCGTGTCCCTCGACCGTTGGCCGGGATCATCGGCAAGACGCACGTCATGAAGTCTCTGGGCACGGGATATCGGGCGGATGCTGTC
>NZ_JACHLJ010000002.1 GCF_014204545.1 Brevundimonas vesicularis | reverse complement strand
ATTTGCTCTTCCGTGAACCTTGATCGCTTCATTCTGTCCGTCCTTCGTTGGGCGGACTCTAGCTATTCCTGGAGGAGTTTCAGGGGGTCACGTCAGGCCAAACCGTCGTCATCTTGCGCGATGATCCGAGCGCTCAGCGGGATGTTGCAGATAGTACAGTACCCCGACGGAAGCCGCCCCAGCGCCCTCGAGCCACGGCACGGGCCAGACCCGGCATGTTGCGCTCCAGGGCCAGCGCGATGAACGCGTCCACTTCCTCGTCTGTCCAGGCAACGTTCACCTCATCAGCGTCATGGGGCGGAGCCAGCTTTTTCAGCCCCAAGAAGGGGTTGGTCTTTATGCGATCGTCCTCAACAGCGGGCTTCAGGACATCCGCTACGACAAGCGACGCTACAAGCGGCGAAACCGCATAGAAATCATGTTCGGTCGCCTGAAAGACTGGCGGCGGGTCGCAACCCGCTACGATCGCTGTCCGACCGTCTTCCTGTCCGCCATAGCCCTCGCCGCTACCGTGTTGTTCTGGCTATGAGTCCTGAGCCTAGGGTCAGGCCGTTGTCTCGCAAGAAGGCTTCATACTGACCCCCTCTGTACCGCGCCCAGTCCGAAGCGCTATTGTCGCTCCGATCTCGACACGCCCAATAGGCGGACCATCCTCGCCATCATCAAATCCGTCAGCATCTCAGCCGCGCGGGCGGTAACTGGCGAGCCCGCCTGACCGAAATAGCGGATCGATGCATCAAGGCGATCATCGCTCAGGCCGTCGATGGCCGCCTTGATATCCGTCCATTTGGATTGCCCAGGCGAAGGCTCTTCCACATCCAGGTGGCGAGCGAGCAGGAGAATCGCAGCAGTGTCTTGAGCCGACATCGACCTGTTCGATTAGTCTCGAAGGCTGGCCGGAACCTGGCCGCCATTCTCCGCAAGCTTTCGCCAGACCGCTTTGGACAGGGCGATGTTCTGTTCCGCCGAGCCATGAGCGCCAGCGTGCACGCCCAACTCCTCGGCGAGGTCCTTGCGGGCGTCGAGGCTGGAATCCAGGTCGAGTAGCTTGAGCAGATCGACGATCGATGTCCGCCAGTTTCCGCCGCCGCCCTTCATCTCGGCCATTTGGGAGAGGATCTGGTCCACATCGACCGGTTGAGGCGTGAAGGGAGTGGCGGGCGCCGCAGGAACGGGCTGCACCGAGACTGGGGTGCTCGTGGGCGCTTGGGCCTGAGGCGTCGTGGGACGCGCCTTATGGCCGATGATCTTGTCCCAAATTCTTCCGAAAAAGCTCATGACGTCTCCTCTGAAGGTGGATGGCCCGGGCGCTAGCCCCGGCCTGTGCGGTTAGCGCTGGACGACGACCAGTTCCGTGCGGCGGTTTTCAGCCAGTCCTCCGGCGGTGGCGTTGCTGTCGACCGGGTTGGTTTCCCCGCCTGAAAGCGCCTCGATACGGCGGGCATCCACGCCGGCTGCCGTCAGGGCGGAACGGACGATATCGGCCCGGGCCTGGGCGAGGGTTCGGTTCGCGGCGTCGGAGCCGCGCGCGTCCGCATAGCCGTACAGGCGGATCTTGGCATTCGGGTAGCGGCTCAGAACAGCGGCGACGGCCGCGATCTCGGGACGATCCTGGGGCCGAATGGTGCTGCTGCCGGTGTCGAAGTTGACGCGCTCGAACGCGAAAGTGCGCGGGGCGGCGTCCGAGCCAGCGAGGTAGGCGTCCAGCCCCGAAACCCCAACGGAAGCATTTGTGGCGGGCATGACCGGCGTCTCGGTCGTCGGAGCTACGGCGACGTCGTCAGTCGCTGCGGGATCCATGGCGGCGCGGTCGTCGCCACAGCGGGTCAGCATGAGTAGCAGCAGCAGGAGCACGACGGCTCCGATGATCCAGGGGAGGTATTTGCGCCAGGCCGGGGCCACTGGGGTCAGGCGAGTGTCGCGATCGCGGTTATCGGTCATGTCGAACTCGTCGTTAAATGGGGAAAAGAATGCGGCCGGCGATCTCGTCGATCGTCGGCCGCAGGTCTCACTGGGGCGGGGTCTTCGTGACCTTGTCGGCCCACGTCTGGGCCACCTTGCTGGCGGCGTCGCGCCCGCCGAGCCCGAAGGCTAGCGCTGCCGCCACCGCAGCCGCCCCCAGGATCAGGCCGAAGGCGAGAAGGACGATATCGTCGGCGATGCCCATGAAGCGAAGGCCCATGGCCGTCGCCAATGCGATCGTGGCCCAACGCACCAGGGTGGAGGCGAAGCCATCGGCGCCGCCAGTACCCTTGTTGATCAGGTTGGCGACGACACCGCCGATCAGCACGCCGGCGGTGATGATGATCCCGCCGACGATGACGTGTCCGGCCAAGGCCAGGATTTCCTGCAGCGTCACGGCGATCGTGCCGAACTGCAGAAGCTTGGCGGCCTCGACCGCCGTGAAGGCGACGATCGCCGCCATTGCGATCTTGCCCACGATGCTGGACGGCGTCATCGGCTTGGGCACATCACTACCTAGAGCCCTTGCGGTGGCCGGTGTCACGTCACCGGCATAGGGAGCCGCGGTCGGCTTCGGCGCGGCCGGCGCCTGAGTCGTGGCGGTCAAAGCCGTCAGGCTCGAGATGCTGCGATCGAACCCAGTCGCCGGCAGGGTGCGTTCGATCAGCTGGGCGACCCAGCGACCGATGAACCAACCCACCGCCAAAACGATGGCAGCGGCGAGAACATGCGGGATCGCAGCCAAGACAGTCGACAGCACGGCAACCGCCGGAACCGTCAATGACTCGATGCCCAGCTGCTCCAGCGCCGCGATCGTGATGGGGATCAGAATCAGGACGAACACCAGGGTGCCGATCGCGGTGCTGACGCCAGTCGAGCCCGTCGCCTTGGTCAGGCCGGCCTTCTCAAGCCAGCGATCCGCGTTGGCGGCCTGCAGTGCAGCCTCGACGACTCGCTTGGCCAAAGTCGCGACTACAAACCCAATGAAGAAGATCAGGACCGCGCCGAGGACGCTCGGCACGAAGGACGCGACCTGCGTGAGCAGTGAGTTCAGGGGCGTGACGACCTGGCCCAGGTTCAGGACGCCGAGGGCGGCGACGACACCGAACAAGAGGATTAGCCAAAAGGCGACATCTCCCAGGCTGGCGCCGACCGAGTGCTTCGGGTTGTCACTGGTGCTCGCCTTGGCGGCGCCAGGAATACGATTGATCCCCTTCGCCAGGGCCCATTTCACGGCCTTGCCGATAAACCAAGCTGCGATGAGGATCAGCACAGCGCCGATCACCTTGGGCGCCCACTCATAGAGCAGCGCGTCCCATCCGATGAACTCGTAGTTTGTCGTTTGCATACATCCCTCAGGCCTGACGCTGATCGCGCGGGTTTCCAGTGGGCCTAACAAGATTGAGCCTGTTCTTGTTCCGGCGCTAACGAGAGGATTCGCCGGAACGGATGGTTGGCTCATCGCTAACGGGGCCGAAGCGGCTTTCCGAACGTCCGCACGACATCCAATCAACTCATCCAGCAGGAACATCCATGTCGACGCCAGAAGATCTGAAAGGCCTCTACACCGACGAGCTGAAAGACCTGTGGTCCGCCAACGACCAGATGCAGCGCGTGTTGAAGGAGATCGCCCCGAAAACCTCTGATCCTTCGCTTAGGCGCAGGACCCATTGATGTGAGGCGCGCGATCGGATTCAGGCTCCTGAGGAGTCTGGATATGAGCGACCTGTATTGGCTGACGGACGAGCAGATGGCTCGGCTGGAGCCCTTCTTCCCCAAGAGCCACGGCAAGCTGCGCGTTGACGACCGCCGGGTGTTGAGCGGGATCATCTTCGTCAACCGCAACGGCCTGCGCTGGCGGATGCGCCGGCGGCCTACGGGCCGCACAAGACCCTCTACAACCGCTGGAAGCGATGGAGTGAGGCTGGCGTCTTCATCCGGATGATGGAGGGCCTGTCCGGGGCTCAGACCGAACGCCGCACGGTCATGATCGACGCGACCTATCTCAAGGCGCACCGCACGGCTTCGAGCCTCGCGGTAAAAAAGGGGGTCTCGGGCGACTGATCGGACGCACGACAGGCGGCATGAACACCAAGCTTCACGCCATGACCGATGCGAACGGAAGGCCCATCAGCCTCTTCATGACAGCGGGTCAGGTCAGCGATACATCGGCGCTGCCGCTCTCCTGGACAGCCTGCCCCGCGCCCAGTGGCTTCTGGGGGACCGGGGCTACGACGCCGACTGGTTCCGGGACGCCTTGCAGGCCAAGGGGATCACGCCATGCATCCCGGGCCGCAAAACCCGCACCGAACCCATCCGCTACGACAAGCGACGCTACAAGCGGCGAAACCGCATAGAAATCATGTTCGGACGCCTGAAAGACTGGCGGCGGGTCGCAACCCGCTACGATCGCTGCCCGAACGTCTTCCTGTCCGCCATAGCCCTCGCCGCTACCGTGCTGTTCTGGCTATGAGTCCTGAGCCTAGGGGCGCACCAGTGTGGACTGTTACGGAACGCATAGCGTAAGTTGCTGACCATAAGAAGGTTTTTACCAGACTACGAATCTGAGGGTCGGGCGTTCGAATCGCTCCGGGTGCGCCACTTCTTCCCTGTTTCAATCTGTGCGTTGCGTCGCTTCATCGGCCTCAATGCTTGGGGTGATGGTTGCGTAGATAAGCGCACCATAAGCACAGCGGCCGCAAACAGTGGAGGTAGGTGGCTTCCTCAGTGCAAATCCGTCCAAGTGGGGGCGACTGAGATGAACGGCCTCGTCGATCAGAGCTTAGCACCAACTGAAGGCGACCCTGTGATGGATGAACCCCAGCGCAGTTTTTCGCATCGTAATGGACTAGCGTCGGTCCCGCCCAACTGCGGCTAGGCGAACTGAGCGACGGATTGCGCAACCGCTTGCACTATGCATTCGATAGCAGCTTTCAAAATTCTGTCGGATACGGGCCGATGTCCGCATATTCGACAGCCCCGTGGGACCGGATCCTCGCGGATACTCACGTTAAGGTGCTCGAGAAGAACATCTCCAGTTCGATAGTGATGTTTCGGACCAGCGAGACTTCCTCCGCCGGGTTTGCACGAAAACAAGCATTGGCGTTGTGTTCGATTACATCGAGTTCGTGCTGCAACATCCCCTTTGTCCGGACGAGTTCAAGGCCGAAGTAGGAGACGCGCTCGTGCAAGGGCGCTCAGCCTACCGCCGTCCTTCACGGCCGAACTGTATCCGCCGTGGGGACGGCTTTAGAGGGCGAAACCATCGCAACGGCCGTTATTGCGGCTCAGGGACCAGCGCCACGAGCAGCTCGCCACCTTCTGGACGCGGCATCGGAGCTCCGACGTGGGGATTGGAGCGAACGGATCCGGAACAGTATCCATGCTGTCGAATCCGTCGCGGTCGTGCTCGCTTCATCAAAAAGCACGCTCAGCGACGCGCTAGCGGTCCTCTCAAAAACGGCCACATCCATGGCGGGCTGAAGGACGCTTTCAAGAAGCTTTACGGTTACCCTTCGGACGAAGAAGGTGTCCGACACGCCTCCGTATTTCAGGACAGTTCGGCTGCGGACGAAACTGACGCTTTGTTCATGCCTGGTGCATATGCCGCGTTCGTATCATGCCTACGTACCCGAGCGCAGGCGGGAAAGCTGTTAGAATGACGGTGTCCGATTGCGACTCGCAGAATTTACCGGCGTTGGCGCCACGTGCACTTGACCGAGCCATCTGCCACAAGCTGACTAGCCAGTATTGTTCTGGGAGTGTGGCTTGAACAGGTAGCTACGCTAATATCTACCCGCACAGTCGTTGGAGCCAATGACATGGGATGACTGGCGTCGCGAACGGCGACACGTTCGGAGCTAGAATAGCGTAAATCTTAGCCCTTCGGTTCGGCGCTGACGGCGCAGCCGAAGGGGATTATTGTCCGTTCGAGCGCCAAAATCGCGCTGGCGTTTGATGAGGGCGTCTTTCTTAAGACCGACTGACCGCAACACTCCCGCGCTCAGTTCGAACCTCTTCAGCAGATGATTCAACGCGAGCGCGTCGCGCTCTGGGTTTGTCGTCAATATTCACTCGGCAAGTGGAGCATCGTCCAATATGAGGACATTGCTTTGTGAACCAATTTTCTGACCAAACCGATCAAACCCGTCAGTAAGGTTGTGTATTGATCCAAGAAGGCGTTCCACTCTGCGGATCAGTACGTCAGGACGGAACGGTTTTACAAGATAATCGGACGCGCCATTCGAGAGTGCATCCCTGACATCGCTCTCGCTGCGGGCTGCTGTCAGCATCAGAACGGGTACTCTGCTGTGAAAGCGGTTCGCCCTCAAGCTCCGTAAGGCCGTGAGGCCGTCCATAACGGGCATGCTGACGTCCAACAGCACAAGGTCAGGACAGGTCATATCCGCTTTCAGCAAAGCCTCTTCGCCGTTATGGGCCAAGGTGATAGCGAACCCATGGCTCTCTAGGGTCTGTCGAATTAAGGCCGCAAGATAACGGTCGTCCTCGGCAACGAGGATGCGCGACTTGATCACAGGATACTCCGACAACAGCTACCGCTTCCGGGCGGAAATCAAGCTTGCCTGCGTCGGGTAAACTTCCGGTTGAGGCGGATCAAATCGGCCGATAGGCTCGGGTGTAGTCGTCCACCCACGTCAAGTCGGGATGGTCCAGAAGGTCTCGAACCATTTCTAACAAGGTGTCTGGTTTGATAGGCTTGCAGACATAGCCGGAAGCGCCCGAGCGCTTGGCGCGTACGATGTTTTCGGTTTCGTGCGAAGCGGTGAACACCAGAATAGGCAGCGTCTGCCAAGCGCTTGCTGCTCGAAAATAGCGCAGGATTTCCAGGCCTGAAATGTCGGGCAGACCTAGATCCAGCAATACAAGCTCTGGCGGCTTTGCTGCCATCTTGGCCAAAGCCGCCGCTCCGCTCGAAGCCACACTCACACGGTGCCCGTCGCGCCCCAGTAAAAATTCGGCCATCTCGACGATAAAGGGATCGTCATCGACGACCAGCACATTTGCACCGCGAGAATCATGCTCTCTTGTCCGGCTCATACTGCTGCAAGTTCGCGGACGGAGTCGATCAAGCGTTCAGCCATAATGGGCTTCTGGAGCCAAGTCGCTCCAAACTCTGCGGTCTTTGCTTGACTCTCTTCCAACGACCAGGCCGTCACCATCAAAACCGGCACCTGTCCGATCGCGTGGTCGTTCCGAAGATCCCGGAGCGCTTCGGCGCCCGACCCCCCCGGCATAGCGAAGTCCATAATCACTACCGACGGGCGGAGACTCCTCGCCTTGTCAAGGCCGTCGGCAGCGGTTGCAGCCAAAGCCACTTCATAGCCCGCCCCTTCTAAATGAACGCGCGTTATCTCGCGCATGTAAGGGTCGTCATCGATCACAAGGATCAGGGCGCCTGATTTCATCATTGTCTCCGACTGCGGCGAACTAAGCCGCTAGTCCTGTCCAGGTGTCCAGAAGCTGCTGCTGTGTAAAGGGCTTGGCGAGCTGTCGCTTAGCGCCGAATGTCGACGCCAAGTTCAGATAAAACCCCGCTCCAAGCCTACCGCCGCCGGTAACCGCCAAGACGGGCATGAGCGGCGCCACGTCCGGCAGCTTCTTAAGCACTTCAACACCGTCGACGTCGGGCATTATGATGTCGAGAACCATCGTCGCGTCCGGGTGTCTGCTAGCCAACTCCAAAGCCTGACGTCCGTCTTGGGCGTTCAGGATCTGGACATCAGCCTGCAACAGGGCCGCAGAGATTTCTTCAAGCCAGAACGGGTCGTCCTCGACGACGATGCACTTAGACAAGATCGAACTCATGTGTGCGGCTGGGGTTGAGATTGCGCAAAATACGCCGTTCCGTAACACAACGTTCTCGCCTCTTCTACGGCGAGGATTGCAGCCGGAACGCCGCCTTGGACACACCATCAAACCCAAGGCTGCCGCCCCGCAATGGAATGGCTGTAAGCTGCGTTAGCCTCTGCGCAGGCTGGTTCTTTCATCGCCTGCATGCGTGCGAACTCAGCTGCGAACGTCTTCATCGCTTACAGCATAGAAGCGTAACCTTCTCGGGCCAGCAAACCTACCTAAGGTCCTGAAATCAAATGTAACGGACAAATCGAGTTAGGACGGCCCAGCCCTGTCAGACATCCGAATCTTGCCGTCATATCCTATTCGATATCGGGCAAACGACTGTGCGGCCGTCAGCCACTTGGTGTTGAAGAAGCACGGGCTAGGTCTGACTAAGATCGTTACAACAGGCATGAAGGCGATCATGCAGCCCCTTTAGCGGCCACACGAACGCTTAACCGCGCCTGATATACAACCTAAGCGAGCAATCGTGAGGTTGGCATGCGGACGTTCGGACCCATTCCTGCTGCAAGGCGACGCGGGCGCGAGGGCGTGGCGGCGGTGGAGTTTGCGCTGGTGGGGCCGATCCTGGTCCTGCTGCTGATCGGCATCGTCGTCTATGGCGGCTGGTTTTTGATGGCCCAGTCGGTTCAGGCTCTGGCGTCGGAGGGGGCCAGGGCGGCGATCGGGGGGCTGGACGCGGCCGAGCGCGAGGGTCTGGCGCGCCGCGAGGTCAGCGAGGCGGTGCGGGGCGTGGCGCTGAAGCCCGATCAAACGACCATCGAGGTGATGGAGGACGCCGGCCGCCTGCGGGTCGTCGTGGTCTATGACGCGAGCGACAGTCTGATCATGGCGCTGGGCGGAATGCTGCCGCGTCCGCCGTCGGTCATTCGACGGTCGGCGGTCATCCATGTGGGCGACTATTGATGAGCGTCCGGACGCCTTGTCTGCTGCTCCGGTTCGGCGCCGATCGACGCGGGGCTGTGGCGGTGATCGCGGCGGTCGCGGGCGGTCTGTTGTGCCTGTTCACGGCGGCGGTGATCGACCTGGGCGTTCTGGTGCTGCACACGCGCCGGGTTCAGGGGGCGGCGGATCTCGCGGCGCTGTCGGCGGTGCGAAACCTGGCGCAGGGCGAGGGCGCAATCTCGCGCGCGGCCCAGGCGACGGTCGAGGCCAATGTTTCGCCCGACGTCTCGGTCACGGTGGCGACGGCGCTGGGCGTCTACACGCCCGATCCAGCCAAGGCGCGCAATGACCGGTTCGTGACGGGCGGGGTAAAGCCGAACGCGGCGCGGGTCGAGGTCACCAGCCGCGCGCCGATGTTCTTCACGCCGCTGTTGCTGGGCCGCGATCAGGTGCGGGTCACGCGCCGGGCCACGGCGACGACGGGCGGCGGGACGCCCAAGGCCATGATCTCGATCGAGTCGCGCCTGGCGCGACTGAACGGCGGCGTGGCCAATCAGGTGGTCGGGGGCCTGACCGGCTCCAAGGTGTCGCTCAGCGTCATGGACTATCGTCGTCTGATCGATCTGGACGTCAATCTGCTGGAGTTTACCGACGCCCTCGCGACCGATCTGGGCGTCCCGGTCGGCGACTACGACCGGCTTCTGGCGACCCAGGTCGACGCCGGCCGCGCGCTGAGGGTGCTGGAGCGGGTGGCGGGCGGCCAGGACGGCGGGGCGCTGGGCAAGCTGGCCTCGGCCTCGGTCGGGACAAAGGTCAGGCTGGGCGATCTGATCGGGCTAGAGACGCGCGCGCCGGACGGGATCCGCGAAGGGCTGGACGCCTCGGTCTCGGCCATGGATCTGGTCATGGCCATGCTGGAGGTCGGGGGCGGAGATCGGCAGATCGCGCTGAACCTGGGCGTGCCGGCGGGGCTGGCCGATCTGAAGACCAGCCTGGCGATCGGCGAACGGCCCAATCGCTCGCCCTGGCTGACGGTGACGGCCGACGGCCAGCCGATCATCCACACGGCCCAGGCGCGGCTCTATGTGCGGGCCAAGACGACGCAATCCCTGTCGGGTCTGGCGCGGGTCGAACTGCCGATCCTGATCGAACTGGCGGCGTCCGAGGCGCGGCTGAAGTCGCTGTCCTGCGGTCCGGCGCGCGCGGTCGAGGTCGATGTGCGGCCGGGCTTGGCGCGCGCATCGATCGGTGTGGTGGACGAGGCCAGGCTGAGCGACTTCAAGACCCCGCTGGCGCCCCAGCGTGCGACCCTGCTGTCGGTTGCGGGTCTGGTCAGCATCACCGGCAAGGCGGATGTCGAGGCGGCGGACGCAGGTTTCAGGCCGCTGAGGTTCGACGCGGACGATATCGACAATCAGCGCGCCAAGACCATGACCTCGCGCGGCTTCGCCAGCGGTGCGGTCGCCAGCCTGCTGGCGCGGCTGGACGTGGATGTGAACGTGATCGGCCTAGGCGTGGGGCTCGGCGATCTGACCAAGGCCCTGGGGCGGCTGCTGGAGCCGCTGGGGCCGGTGCTGGACGGCGCGCTCAATCCCGTGCTGGACCTGTTGGGGCTGAAGCTGGGCGAAGCCGATGTGACCGTCCACGGCCTGTCCTGCCCGACGCCGGGGCGCGCCACCCCGCGTCTGGTCGGCTGACTCTTAGCCGCGGGCGGGCCGCAGGCCTTCAGCCGAGGCCTGCTGCATGGCCGGACGCTTTTGACCGCCCGAGGCGATGATGCGGTCGATGCGGGCCTTTTCGGCGCGGAAGGCGGTCAGGTCGGCGCCGGCGAGTTCGGTGCCTTCCTGGGTGCGCACGCCGGCGGGATTGATCCGCTGGCCGCCGCGCCACAGCTCATAGTGCAGGTGCGGACCGGTCGAGGCGCCGGTCGAACCGACATAGGCGACGATCTGACCCTGGCTGACCCGCTGGCCGGCGCGGATGCCCGAGCCGTAGCGCGACAGGTGACCGTAGCCGCTTTCCAGGCCGTTGTTGTGGCGGATGCGCAGCCAGTTGCCATAACCCCCCCAGCGGCGCGCCTCGACCACCACGCCATCGGCGGGGGCCACGACCGGCGTGCCGGTTCCGGCGGCGAAGTCGATGCCCTGGTGCATCTTCTTGTAGCCCGAGATCGGGTGGGTGCGGAAACCGAAGTTGGACGACACCCGGCGGAAGCTCTGCAGCGGCGTGCGCATCATGGCTGAGCGCAGGTTTTTGCCGTTGGAATCGAAGAATTGAGCTTCCTTCGCGCCGGCGGGCTTGAAGCGATAGAAGGTGACGCCGCGCAGTTCGGCGTACATCAGGTCGCCAACGTCCACCGTGCGGCCGGCCTCGGTCACTTCACGATCGAAGACCATGGTGAACTCGTCGGAGGCGCGAATGTCGCGCTGCATGTCGAACTTGGTGGCGAACAGTCGGCTGGCGGAACGGACGATGGAGGCGGTGGCGCCCAGTTCACGCGCGCTGGCCGACAGGCTGCGCTCGACATCGCCCTTCAGGACGACGGTCTCATGGGTGACTTTTTCTTCCAGCGAACGCAGACGCAGGGCGCCGTCGAAGCTGCGCGATACGGTCAGTTGCGACGCCGGGCCGGTGCGCATCGTCAGGCCGATCAGGCGGGCGTCGCCCCGGCCGTTGCGCGGCTTGGCGATGGCGGTTTCGAACTTCAGCCCGGCGCGCAGATCGGCGAGGTCAAAGGCGTTGGCGACGGTGGCGGCGACGGCGCTGGCTTCTTCGGGGGCGACGCCGGTGCGGCGCACGGCCTGCTCGAAGGTTTCGCCGCGGCGGATCTGGACGTTGACGGCCTCGGGCGCGGTCAGGCCGGCGGGCGCGTTGGCGGCGGCGAAGGCCTTGGCCTCCATGGCCGCCATCTGGGCCGATGTCAGGGCGGGAACTTCTTCGGCCTGTGCGGGTTGATAGGCTCGACCAGCGAGCATCGCCACCGAGATTGCAGCTGCCGCCGTAAGCATGTGCGGCGCGAGCCGCATCGGCTGGCGGCGTGGGTCGAACTGAGCCATCGGTCCCCGTCGTATTGCGACGCCTTCGGCGCCAAAGCTTTACTCGTTCTCGAAGATCGCGCCGTATCGCCCGTGGCGCGAAGGCGGTCCTATACCTCGCTTGTTTCATTTTGGAAAGCAGACCGTTACAAACGGTTAACGTGCGTCAGACAAAGCTCGACGATGCAGGGATCCCGACTGGTCGATTCGCCGTTATCTGGCCCAGCTTGACCGGCAGGAAGCGGGCGCCGAAAACCGACCGTCACGCTTTGATCTTGTGCTGGGGGCAAGGATGACCAAGGTGGACGGCCCGCTGTTTCAATCACGCGATCGATCCGTTTGACCGACACACCGTCCAAGCCGAAGCCAAAGCCGCAGGCCAAGACCCGTCGCATCCTGCGCGCCGTTGGCATCGGCGTTCTGATCCTGGCGCTGCTGATCGGCGTGGTGGCGGCCCTGATCTATCTCAATCGCCGCGCGGTGGCCCGCAATGTCCTCGTCGGCTGGCTGGACCAGCGCGGAATCCCGGCCGATGTCGATGTGGAGCGGATCGAGATCGACGGCTTCGTCGGCCGCATCCGCATCGGCGATCCCGACAATCCGGATGTCGTGGTCGAGCGAGCGGAGGTCGATTACGCCGTCGCCCTGCCGTGGTCCAGGTCGGGCCTGGGCGTGACCCCCAGCCGCATCCGCCTGCTGCGACCGGTCGTCCGGGCCAGCTGGAAGGGCGGGAAGCTGTCCTTCGGCTCGCTTGATCCGCTGATCAAGGAGTTCACCGGCGGACCGCCCCGCCCGGATTCGCGCGGACCCCTGGTCATCGTCGAGGGCGGCCGCGGGCGGTTAAACACGGAATACGGGCCGGTCGATCTGCTGGCTGACGCCCGGATCGACGACGGCAAGCTGATGCGGCTGGCGGCGCGGCTGCCGAAGGCCGCGCTGAAGAGCGGCGAGACGCAGGCCCAGGGCCTGTCCGGCCTGCTGGACCTGACCACGACCGGCGACCGGATGGCGATCAAGCTGTCGGCCGCCGCCGACAGCTTCGCGACACCGGCGGCGCGGGGGCAGGGGGCTGCGCTGACGCTGACCGGCGATCTGCCCTATCCGGATATGAAGACGCGGCGCGGCGACGGCCGGGCGGTTCTGGACGGCCGCCTGACGGGCGAGCGCCTGGGAACCTCGACGCTCAGCGCCCGCAGCGCCGATGTCGCCGCCCGGTTCGACGGCGCCGTATCCGGCTGGATCGAAACCTTCCGGCTGGACGGCGAAGTAACGACCGCGCTGAAGGCGGCGGCCGTCGAGGGCGCGGATCTGCGTATCTCCGATGTCGCCGCGACGGCGACGCGCGGCAAGCTGACGGTGTCGCGCGACGACGCCGTGCGCTGGCGCATGCAGGGGCCGCTGGCCCTAACCGCCGGTTCGGGACGGACGGGTCAGACGACGATCGCCGGACTGTCGTTGACGTCGCGCGACCTGGCCTTGGGCGGCAAGGATGCGGCCTTCGAGGCGACCGGGCCGTTGAGCGCGACCTTCGACCATTTCGGTTTCGGCGACCTGGCGCTGAAGCGCGGCCGCGCAGATGTGGACCTGGACGTGGTCAGCGACGGCGGGGTTCAGATCGCGGCGAACGGATCGCTTCGCGCCGCCGACGGGGCCTGGCCCCTCTTCGGCGCGGTTGGCCCCGACGACATCGCCGAACTGGCCGAGATGAAGCGCGCGCTGGGACGCTTCGCCCTGAACGCGCCCGCCCTCCGCTTCGCCACGGGCGCGGCCGGCACGACCGTTTCCCTGTCGCGTCCCGTGACCATGACGCCCGCCAACGGCGGCGTCCTGACGGTGGCTCAAGGTCAGGGCGGCGCCTATCAGGCCGAGCCGGGACGGCTGGGCGGCGGGGCGCTGACCCTGACCGCCACGCGCGGCAAGGGCCTGCCGGAAATGTCCATCGCGGTCCAGAACTGGCGGCTGACCGAGGGCGGGTTCGAAGCGACGCTGGACGGTCGCGCCCGGCTGGATTTCGACCTGGCGCGCGGCATCGACGCCCGGACGCGCGGCGTCCTGGCCCTGAACGCCGGCCGGCTGACCTATGCCACATCCGACTGCGTCGACCTGACGGTCGAGCGGCTGGAGCTGGACGAGAACGACGTCCATCAGGTCGCCGGCAAACTGTGTCCCCAGGGCGGTCCGCTGTTGACGTCCAAGGACGGCGTCTGGCGCGTCGCAGGCGGTTTCGCCCAAGTCTCGGCCCAGGCGCCCTTCCTCGGCATGCGGTTCGCCGACGCCTCGGGCCGTGTCACCGTCGACGGGACCAAGGCGGGGATCGGCCTGACCGCCAATGTGGCGGCCGCCCGCGTCGTCGACGCCCTGACGCCGGAACGTTTCGAACCGCTTTCCGCCACAGGATCTGCGACCCTGGCAAGCGAACGCTGGAGCGGCGCCTTCGACCTGAAGGGCACAGGCGCGGCGGCCGCCTATGATCTCGGCCGCCTGACCCTGGCGCACGATGGCCGCACCGGATCGGGCGGCATCGTCATCACCGCCCCGAACGTGACCTTCGCCGAGCATGGGCTTCAGCCGGCGATGCTCAGCCCCTTGGCCGCCAACTTCCTGCAATCGCCGGTCGAAGGTCCCGTCAGCTTCGACGGACGTTTCGACTGGACCAAGGACGCTGAACCGACCTCCAGCGGCCATCTGGTCACGCCGGGCCTGGATTTCGTCAGTCCAGTCGGGGCGGTGAAGGGCCTGCGCGGCGACATCGTTTTCAGCAGCCTGACGCCCCTGATCACCGCCCCGAACCAGAAGCTGACGGCCGACAGCCTCGCCGTCGGCACGGCGGTCACGGCGCTGGATGTGACCTTCTCGATCAACGAGGCCGGGGTGCTGATCGACGGCGCCCAGGTCGTCGCCGGCGGCGGGACCGTCTCGGTCGAGCCCTTCACCGTCCCGCTGGACGCGACCCAGCCCTACAGCGGCGTGATCGTGCTGGACCGGGTGCAGCTGGGCGATATCGTCGCCGACACCGGCTTTGACGACAAGGTTCAGCTGGACGCCGTCGTCTCGGGCCGCCTGCCCTTCATCATGGACCCCAAGCGCGGGCTCAAGATCACCGCCGGCAAGCTGGAGGCCGTCCAGCCGGGCCGCCTGTCGATCAAGCGTGACGTTCTGACCGATGTCGCCGCCAGCGGCGGGGGCGGCGAGGTGTCGGAAAACGTCGTCGAGGACCTGGCCTATCAGGCGATGGAGAACCTGTCCTTCGATCAGCTCAGCGCCGATGTGAACAGCCTGGACGGCGGCCGTCTCGCGGTTCTGTTCCATATTCGCGGCCGCCACGATCCGCCCAAGCGCCAGGAGCTTAGGCTGACGATCGGCGAACTGATCAGCCGCCAGTTCCTGAACCGCAAACTGCCGTTGCCGTCGAACACGCAGATCGACCTGACGCTCGACACGACCCTGAACGCCAACCAGCTGATCTCGGACCTCATGGCCGTCAATCGCGCTCGCCAGGGTGAGCAGGAACCGAACCCGCCAGCCACTACGCCGGCCCCGGCCGATTGAACTTCACCATTCAGCGCGCGTTCATTGGACGGCGTGCTACTAGAGACATCACCCTCGGCCGAACCGGAGCCCATGTCATGATCCACAAGCGCCAACTGGCCGGCCTCGGTTTCGGAGCCGTCGTCGTCGCCCTCGCGGCCTGCGCCCCGACCATCCGTCTTGAGGTCGCGCCGATCCAGATCTACGCCAAGCTGGACGCCGACGTGCGCGTTCGGCTGGACCAGGAGCTGCAGCAGCTGTTGCAGCAGAACCCCAACCTCTTCTGATTTCCCGCTTCTCTCTGAAAGGGACAGGCTGACATGACCTTCCGCAAACTCTTCGTCATCGGCGCCGCCGTTGCGGCTTTGGGCTTCGCGGGCGCCGCCATCGCCCAGACCAGCGCCCAGAAGGCGCAGATCGACCAGGCAAAGGCCGCCGGCGTCGTGGGTGAGCAGGCCGACGGTTACCTGGGCTTCCGCACCCCGACCTCGGACGCCAGCCTGCGCGCCGCCGTCGACGCCACCAACTCGGGCCGCCGCGCCGCCTACGCCCGCAGCGCCGCCGACGCCGGCACTTCGGCCGATGTCGCCGGCGCCCGGATGTTCGAGGCCCAGCTGCTGCCTCGCATCTCCTCGGGCCAATGGTACCGCAACGCCCAGGGCCAGTGGGTCCAGCGCTAAGGCAAAAAGACCGTCACCCTCGGGCTTGTCCGAGGGTCCACGGCGGGTCAGGCACGATCTGCGAGGCCTCAAGCCTTCTCCGACGGCCCACCCATCCTATTGTGCGAAAAGAAACGCGGCCTTTTCAGTTCATTAGGCCGCCGGATCGTCATCTTCCTTCGCGCGACCCCAGACCGGGTTATGATGCCGGCCCGGTCTTTGACATCGCCATCCGCACGACTTGGACTCGTTGGACTGTTTTTCGGGGTCCAGCTTCACTGAGCGAATTGCACTTTCTTGTATGAGTGCAATTAAACGCCAAGTTTTATTTCAACAAAAACAATATGCTGACGTGAGATTGCACGCATTGCACTGTTTTTCGTCGGGAGTGCAATTCCACCGCTGTCGCCCGATCATGCCGCCGCGCGCCGATCCAGCAGCGCGGGCAGCAACAGCCCCTCCGCCAGCGCCCTGACCACCGGGACGGCGACGGCGTCGCCCATCAACTTCAGCGCCGCGCTTTCGCTCGACGGCAGGCGATACTCGTCCGACACGCCCATCAGCCGCGCGGCCTCGCGCCCGGTTAGCCGCCGCACCCGCGCCCGGCCGTGATCGCACACCACCACATATTGACGCGACGAGCCGCCGGCCGGCGTCCTCAGGCATCCGGCCAGACCATCGAACCGGATTTCCAGACGCTGGACCTTATGACCGTTCTCGGTCCGCACCCGGCGATAGGCGGCGCCGACGCAGCGCTGGCCCGAGGCCAGGGCCGACGCGATCCGGGCGCGGTGCAGCGGCGCGGCCAGGGCCAGGATGGCGTCCGCATCGTCCAGCCAGGTGACGGCGTCGTCCGGTTCCAGAATGGCCGTCAGGTCCAGATTGCGCTGCGACGGCGCAGGCAGCGACCACCAGGCCCAGGCGGCCTTCACCGCCTCGGGCAGGCGCGCGTGGGCGGCGACCAGACGCGCTGAATGGAAGGGCGGGGTCGGACCGGCCGCGCGCGGGGCCTCGCCCTGAATGGCCACAACGAACAAACGCGGGCGTGACTGGGGCAGCCAGTGGGCGGCGTCCATCTCGAGCGCGCCGACCGTATAGCCCGCCTCGACCATCGCTGTGCAGACGGCGGCGAAATCCCGTCCCTGGCCTGAGGTCAGCAGGCCGATGACGTTCTCCAGCACGATCACACGCGGGCCGCGTCCCTCGGCCGCCAGCCCCTGCATCAGCCGCCAGAAACCCCAGAAGGCGCCCGACCGTCCGGCCTCCAGCCCGCCGCGCGCACCCGCCAGGCTGACGTCCTGACAGGGCGATGAGGCCCAGGCCATGTCGGGCCGTCCCGGCAGATCATCGACGGTCAGGCTCCAGACATCGCCCTGACGAAACGGGGTATGTGGATGATTGGCCGTGAAGGCGCGCGCCTTGGCCCCGTCCATGTCGTTAGCCAAGACGGTATCGATGCCGGCGGCGGACAGTCCCAACCCCGCCAGGCCGCCCCCGGCGAAGAACTCGAATGCGGTGGGGCGAATCGACATGGGACCAGCATAACCCAGCCGCGCCCCTTGACCGAGGGCGGCGGGGACCTCACCTGCGCCCGAACCAAAAGGAGCCGTCATGCGCCTCATTCCGCTCGCCGCCGCCGCGTTCGCCATCGCCCTCGCCGGCCTCTCGCTCAGCGCCTGTTACGACCGCGAGGATTCCAAGCCCAAGCCGGCGCCGCAGCCCCAGGCCGCCGTCACCCTGGGCGGCGTCGATCTGGGCCAGCCGGTGCGGGCCTTGGGGACCGAACCCTTCTGGGGGGTGGAGATCACGCCGGACGCTCTGATCTATACCCGCGTCGATCAGCCGACCCAGCGCGCGCCGAACCATGGGGCGACGGTCCAGGGTACGGTCGCGACCTTCGCCAGCTCGACCAATCTGAACCAGGCGCTGAACGTCGTGCTGATCGCCACCGAATGTTCGGACGGCATGAGCGACCGCACCTATCCGCTGACGGCCAAGGTCGAGATCGGCGATGACGAGCTGACCGGCTGCGCCGCGCCTGCGTCGATGCTGACCACCCAGCCCGCCCCCTAAAGCGTCACCACCATTCGGCGTCGCGCAGCATCCGGGCGTAGCGGCGGCTAACCGGCGCCGACAGGCCGCCGTCCAGCGTCAGGATCGCGCGGCCGTCGCCGCGTTCGACGGCGCGCACCGCCTCGCGCGCCACCCACCAGCTGCGGTGCGTTTGGGCGCCCTCCAGCCCCTCCAGCTCTTCCACCGCGTCCGACAGCCGCATCAGGATCAGGTCCGACCCCCGGTCGGTGTGGATGCGCAGATAGTGGTCCTCGGCCTGAACCGCCCGGATCGTCGCGCCTTTCAGCTTCATGGGCAGACGATCCAGAAACCGCACCGGCCGGCTCGCTGTCTCAGGCGGCGCCGCATGGGTCTGGACCGGCACGGCCCGACCCAGAAAGACGTTCAACGTCGTCACCGCCGCCGTGATGACCACAACCGGCACGATCAGCTGCGGCAGGACCGCCAGCGGATAGAGCCTCTGGGCGAAGAACAGGCCCGTCGCCGCCCAGACCAGCACGCACAGCGGCCCGGTGATCACGACCACCATGACCGCGATGGTCAGCCACGGCCGCTCGTCCGAATCCAGAAACCGGCTGACCAGCACCCCGC
Organism: Brevundimonas vesicularis; assembly: GCF_014204545.1. Classification (GTDB taxonomy): domain Bacteria; phylum Pseudomonadota; class Alphaproteobacteria; order Caulobacterales; family Caulobacteraceae; genus Brevundimonas; species Brevundimonas vesicularis_B. Next base: position 726,918 of record NZ_JACHLJ010000002.1, on the reverse strand, counting down.
ACAGATGCCCCCACAGCCCGCCCAGCACCATGACCAGCACCCAATAGGCCAGCCGCTCAACGAAGGTCGCGCCTGCCGTCCCGAACGCCCCGGTCGTCGCCAGAAATACGCCCCCAAGAACGGCGACAATCAGCCCTCTGACGAAGGTGCGGCGGCGGTCTGCGGCGAGGGTTGTCATGGCGCCTTGAGACCATGATTTCCGACACGTTGAAAGGCGGTCGCGAAAGGCAGGTGGCCGTTGGCGCAGCCCAGACGGTCGTTGGCGAAAGCCCCGATGCGGCGGGCGGGACGATGCGGCACGACCGGGCAAACGGAGATGTCCCATGCCTCGCCTTTCCCGCCTCGCCCCGTCCGCCCTGGCCCTGGCCCTGCTGATCGTTCCGCTCGTCGCCTATCTGGCAATGGATGACGGGCGGCTGGCGCGAATGGGGTTTGCGCTTCACGCCCCGCGCTGGGGCCTGCTGCTGGCGTCGCCGACGGCGATCCAGATCCATGTGGCGGCGGCCGTGACGGCCTTGGCGATCGGCGTCGTCCTGCTGATTGGGATCAAGGGAAACCGACTGCACCGGATGTTAGGCTGGGCCTGGGTCGTGGCGATGGGGACGACGGCGATCAGCTCCTTCTTCATCCACCAGCTTAATCCGAACGGACCCGGCGGTCTGTCCCTGATCCATCTGCTCAGCGGTTGGACGGTGGTCGCCCTGCCGATGGCGGTATACGCCGCCCGCCGCCACCGGGTGGCTGTTCACCGGCGCGCCATGACGGGCATGTTCGTCGGCGGACTGATCGTCGCCGGCGCCTTCACCTTCCTGCCTGGTCGTCTGATGTGGGCGATCTTCTTCGCCCCGAACTGTTCAGGCCATCAAGGATCAGGGTTGGCGGGAGGACATCCCGACCACAGCCCGGAAACCGGCCGCGGCGAACCGGACCATATAGTCGCCGGCCGTTTCTAGATCGCCGGATCGCGCCCGCCCGTTCGACAGCCGGTCAAGACGCCCCGTCTCGCCCAGGGTCAGGGTCAGGGCGCCCGACAGATTGTGATAGCCCCAGTACAGGTCGACCTCGCTGGCGCCTGGCAGCACCTTGGCGATCAGCTCGATCAGCCGGTGGATGGCCGGGTCGAAATAGCGCGCCATGGTCTCGCCGCCGAAGCTGGGGTTGGCGTTGGTCTGAGCCACCAGGGCGGAATAGTGTTTCCAGCCCGGCCCGCCCTTCAGCGACCATTCGAACGGCGGCCGCAGGAAGGCTTCCAGCAAGCCTTCCAGCGTCATGTCGTCGCCCGCCGTCTCGGCATAGCGGTCGATGGCGGCGACGCGATCGTCGTTCCAGACTTCGGCCCGGCGCAGGAAGACGGCGTCGAACAGCTCGCGCTTGGCCCCGAAATAGTAGTGGACCAGGGCCGTATCGACACCCGCCTCGCGCGCCACCTCGCGGATGGTGACGCCGTAGAAGCCGTGTTTGGAAAACAGGTCCTCGGCCGCATCCAGGATCAGATCGCGCGTCTCGCCCGCCGCCTTGGCCTCGGTCTTGGGCGGGCGGCCGCGCCGCGCCGGCGCAGCGCCCGCCGCCTTGCGGCGCGCGGCGGCGACGGGGCGGGGAAGGGGGGCGGCGGCGTCCGGCTTGCTCATCCGGCAAGGCTAGGCGCACGACCGCGACGGTGCAACGGCGCCACGGTCGGCGACCCAAGTGACGCTGCGTCAGTCCAGTGTTTGACAGACGGCCGAAACCGGGTAGGTTCCGTGAAAATCATTGAACGCTGAATAAAAGCGTCCATCGGGCTGGAAACGACAAAGGGGTTTAGGATCATGAACCGTCATGTGAAGTGCGCGCTGCTGGCCGGCGCGGCGTGGGGCGTGCTTGCGGGGGCCACGGTCGCCCAGGACGCGGAGGCGACCGCTCAGGCCGCGAACGCCCAAGATGCGGCGACCGTCGACGACATCGTCGTCACCGCGCGCCGCCGCGCGGAAAGCCTGCAGGACGTCCCGGTCGCCGTGACCGCCGTCAGCGGCGAACAGCTTGAGGCGCGCGGCGCCCTGGACATCACCGAACTGGCGCGCTCGACGCCCAGCCTGACGCTGAACGCCGCGCGGGGCTCGAACTCGACCCTGATCTCCTTCATTCGCGGCGTGGGCCAGCAGGATCCGCTGTGGGGCTTCGATCCCGGCGTCGGCCTGTATATCGACGACGTCTATGTGGCCCGCCCGCAGGCCGCCGTTCTGGACATCTTCGACGTGGAACGGGTCGAGGTGCTGCGCGGTCCGCAAGGCACGCTTTACGGCCGCAACACCATCGGCGGCGCCATCAAATACGTCACCAGCCGCATCAATGCCGACGAGCCCGAGGGACGCCTGCGCGCCTCCTACGGCAGCTATAACCAGCGCGACGTGATCGCCAGCGCCCAACTGCCCTTCAGTGACGAGTTCAAGGTCTCGGCCGCCCTGGCCCGCTATCTTCGCGACGGCTACGGCAAGAACCTGAACACCGGCAACGAACACTACAACAAGGACGTGACCGCCTTCCGCGCCAGCGCGGAATGGAGCCCGACCGACAGCCTGTTCTTCCGTCTGGCCGGCGATCTGGTGAACGACGACTCCAACGCGCGCCACGGCCACCGCGAGTTCGCCCCGTCGCCCGCCGACGTCTATGACACCAACGCCGGCGCCGGCGACAAGAACCGCGTCCAGACGCGCGGCGTGTCGCTGACCGGCGAATGGGAGATGAGCGACATGTTCACCTTCAAGTCGATCACCGCCTATCGTGAAGGCCTGACGCGCGGCAACATCGACTTCGACAACCTGCCCCAGCCCATCCTCGACATCCCCGCTGCCTATGACGACGACCAGTTCAGCCAGGAGTTCCAGGTTCTGGTCAGCGCGGGCCGCCTGAACGGCGTCGCCGGCGTCTTCTACATGGACGCCAACGCCTCGGGCGCGTTCGACACCGTCGTGGGTCTGGCCAATCTGACGACCCTGACCTCGGGTTCTGTGGCGACCAAGAGCTACGCCGCCTTCGCCGACTTCTCCTATGACTTCACCGACGCCCTGTCGCTGTCGGTCGGCGGACGCTTCACCAAGGACGAGAAGGAAGGCACCGTCTTCCGTCAGCAGTATCTGGGCATCCGCAGCCCCTATTTCGGCAACAACGCCGCCGTGCCGCTGGGCGCGCCGCGCACCAACTACACCCGCACGCGCGAGTTCGAGAAGTTCACGCCGCGCGTCTCGGTCAACTACAAGTTCGGCCCCGATCTGACGGCCTACGCCTCGTGGGGCGAGGGCTTTAAGTCGGGCGGCTTCGACATGCGCGGCGATGCGGTCCTGTATCCCGCCACCGTCAACGGATATGCGCCCGAGACCGTCGAGACCTACGAGATCGGGCTGAAGGGTTCGCTGCTGGATCGTCGCCTGACCTTCGCCACCGCGATCTTCGATTCCAGCTACGAGAACCAGCAGATCACGACCCAGTATCCGGCCGGCGCGACCGTCGCCTCGGTGGTGGACAATGTCGGCTCGTCCTCGATCCGCGGTTGGGAGTTCGAAGGCCGCGTGCGCGCCACCGACGCCCTGACGTTCAACGCCTCGCTTAGCTACATCGACGCCAAGTTCCACCAGTTCCTGGCCTACATCCCGACGGCCTCGGGCAATACGTCCTGCCCGACCCTGCCGGGCTGCGTCGTCGACGTATCCTCGCAGCGCGACTTCCAGAACACGCCGGAATGGACCGGATCGATCTCGGCCAACTACAACTGGGTCATGGAGAACGGCTCGTCGATTGCCTTCATCCCGTCGGTCGCCTATCGCGGCGCCTATCAGCAGTTTGAAACGCCCGCGCCGCTGCTCGATCAGGACGCCTACTGGATGTATGACGCCAGCATCGTCTGGACGTCGTCCGACGACCGCCTGACCTTCGGCGTCCACGGCAAGAACCTGGGCGACGAACGCTATCGCGTCGGCGGCTACACCTTCCCCGGCGCCCTGACTGGCGACTCGATCATCGGCTTCTACGGCCCGCCGCGCACCGTCACGGCGACCCTGGGTCTGAAGTTCTGATCCACATCCATAACGCCTGACGACGAGGGGCGGCGGTCTCCGGGCCGCCGCCCTTTTTGCTTGTGGGGCCTATTTTGCACAGGGCGGACTTGCGGCTAGGCTCGCCGCAACGAACAAACAAGACGCCGAGGGGAAACGCCGATGACGACGGAGACGCTGACGGTCCAGGAGGCGCGGCCCGAGCGGCCCGGCTACCGCTACTATGTGCTGGCGGTTCTGATCCTGATCTACATGCTGAACTTCCTGGATCGCCAGATCATCGGCATCCTGGCCGCGCCGCTGAAAGAAGAGTTCGGCATGTCCGACAGCCAGTTCGGCCTGTTGGGCGGCATCGCCTTCGCCTCGGTCTATTCGACACTGGCCATTCCTCTGGCCTGGCTGGCGGACCGGTTCAGCCGGGTCTGGATCATGACCGGCGCCCTGGCCGTCTGGTCGGGCTTCACCGCCCTGTGCGGCATGGCCGGGTCGTTCGGCCAGCTGTTCCTGTGCCGGATGGGCGTGGGCATCGGCGAGGCGGGCGGCGTGGCCCCGGCCTATTCGCTGATCGCCGACTATTTTCCGCCGCATCAGCGCGCGCGGGCCATGGCGGCCTTCGCCTTCGGCATTCCGCTGGGCATGGCGGCGGGCACCCTGGTCGGCGGCCTGCTGGCGGCGACCTACGGCTGGCGTACGGCCTTCATCGTCGTCGGCCTGCTGGGCGTGCTGGTCGCGCCGCTGCTGCGGCTGACGGTGCGCGATCCCAGGCGGGGCGGAACCGATGCGATCAAGACCCCGGCCCAGGTCGCGGCCCTGGCCGCCGCCCCTGTCGGCACGGACCGGGCCGGCAAGATCGCCGCCCAGATCATGCTGGGTCTCGGCGCCGGTCTGCTGATCCTCGGCGCCTTGAGCTGGCTGATGGGCATGTCGCTGGGCAATCCGCTGGTGCTGGCGTTCGGCGGCCTGCTGGCGGTGGTGATCGGCGTTTCGCTGATGATCGCGCGGCGCACCGCCTCGGTGGTGATCCGCAAACCCAGCTTCTGGCTGCTGGGTCTGGGCGCCGCCTCGTCGTCGGTGTGCGGCTATGGCGTGGCCGGGTGGCTGCCGCTGTTCTTCATGCGCAGCTTCGACCTGACGCTGAAACAGACCAGCCTCTACTATTCCGGCATCGCCCTGATCGGCGGCATCCTGGGCATCTGGCTGGGCGGCATGATCGCCGACAAGCTGTCGAAGAAGGGCAAGGGCGCCTATCCGCTGACGCCCGCCGTCGCCTTCCTGATCTCGGCGCCGTGCTTCATCCTGGCGATGAACTCGCCCTGGCTGATCGGCCTGGTTCTGCCCGGCGGCGGCAGCCACGTGCAGCAGCTGACCCTGGCCTTCCTGATCTTCCTATTGCCGACCGGATTGAACCTGGCCTGGCTGGGCCCGATCACGGCGGCGGTCCAGCATCTGGTGCCGGCGGCCATGCGCTCGACGGCCTCGGCCCTGTTCCTGCTGCTGAACAATCTGCTCGGGATCGCGGTCGGCTTCTACTATTTCGGCTGGATGAGCGACCTGCTGGCCCCGCGCTTCGGGGAGGAAAGCCTGCGCTGGGCCATCTACACCGGCATGGGCTTCTATGTGCTGGCCGCGATCCTGCTGATCGGGGCGTCGCGCACCCTCAAGAAGGACTGGGTCGACTAAAGGGGGGCTGTGGACGGTTGCACCTGCGAAGCGGTGGGGCCTATAAGCCCCGCAACTCTCCCAGCAGCGGTTGCGACGGTCCCCCATGAACATTCACGAATATCAGGCCAAGCAGGTCCTCAAAGGCTTCGGCGCACCCGTGGCCGAAGGCGTCGCGGTGACGTCGGTCGATCAGGTCGAGGCGGCCGCCAAGTCGCTGCCCGGCCCGCTCTATGTCGTGAAGTCGCAAATCCACGCCGGCGGACGCGGCAAGGGCAAGTTCAAGGAACTGCCGGCCGACGCCAAGGGCGGCGTTCGCCTGGCCTTCTCGGTTGAGGAAGCCGTCGCCCACGCCAAGGAAATGCTGGGCAACACCCTGGTCACCGCCCAGACGGGCGACGCCGGCAAGCAGGTCAACCGCCTCTACATCGAGGACGGCGCCGACATCGATCGTGAACTGTACTGCTCGCTGCTGGTCGATCGCGCCTATGGCCGCATCGCCTTCGTCGTCTCGACCGAAGGCGGCATGGACATCGAAACCGTCGCCCACGACACGCCCGAGAAGATCCAGAACATCGTCATCGACCCGAGCGCGGGCGTGACCGACGCCGACGTCGCCGCCATCACCGCCGCCTACGGCCTGACGGGCGCCGCGGCGGAAGACGCCAAGTCGCTGTTCCCCGCCCTGTACAAGGCCTTCGTCGAGAAGGACATGGACATGCTGGAGGTGAACCCCCTGATCGTGATGAAGGACGGTCACCTGCGCGTTCTGGACGCCAAGGTCAGCTTCGACGGCAACGCCCTGTTCCGCCACGACGACATCAAGGAACTGCGCGACGAAACCGAAGAAGACGCCAAGGAAATCGAGGCGTCCAAGTGGGACCTCGCCTACGTCTCGCTGGACGGGAACATCGGCTGCATGGTCAACGGCGCCGGTCTGGCCATGGCGACGATGGACATCATCAAGCTGTACGGCAAGGAGCCGGCCAACTTCTGCGACGTCGGCGGCGGCGCCGGCAAGGAGAAGGTCGCGGCGGCCTTCAAGATCATCACCGCCGACCCGAACGTCCAGGGCATCCTGGTCAACATCTTTGGCGGCATCATGAAGTGCGACGTCATCGCCGAGGGCGTGGTCGCGGCCGTGAAGGAAGTGGGCCTGAAGGTGCCGCTGGTCGTGCGTCTGGAAGGCACCAACGCCGAACTGGGCAAGAAAATCCTGAACGAGTCGGGCCTGACCATCCAGGCCGCCGACGACCTCGACGACGCCGCCCAGAAGATCGTCGCGGCGGTCGGCTAAGGCTTCGGCCTTACTCGCCACCGCCCCGCTGACACATCGAATTCAGAGCACAGACCCATGTCCATTCTCGTCGACAAGAACACCAAGATCATCGTCCAGGGCCTGACCGGCAAGACCGGCGGCTTCCACACCGAACAGGCCCTGGCCTATCACGGCACCCAGATGGTCGCCGGCGTGCACCCCTCCAAGGGCGGCACGAACTGGACCGGATCGCACGGCGAGAGCCTGCCGATCTACGCCTCGGTCGCCGAAGCCCGCGACGCCACGGGCGCCGACGCCTCGGTGATCTACGTCCCGCCATCGGGCGCGGCCGCCGCGATCATCGAAGCCATCGACGCCGAAATCCCCTTCATCACCTGCATCACCGAGGGCATCCCGGTAATGGACATGGTCAAGGTCAAGCGCCGCCTGGAAGGCTCCAAGTCGCGCCTGTTGGGCCCGAACTGCCCCGGCATCCTGACGCCGGACGAGTGCAAGATCGGCATCATGCCGGGCAACATCTTCAAGAAGGGCTCGGTCGGCATCGTGTCGCGTTCGGGCACCCTGACCTATGAAGCCGTGTTCCAGACCACCAACGAAGGCCTGGGCCAAACCACGGCCGTCGGCATCGGCGGCGACCCGGTCAAGGGCACCGAGTTCATCGACGTGCTGGAGCTGTTCCTGGCCGATGAGGAAACCACCTCGATCATCATGATCGGCGAAATCGGCGGCGGCGCGGAAGAAGACGCCGCCCAGTTCCTGATCGACGAAGCCAAGAAGGGCCGCAAGAAACCGATGGCCGGCTTCATCGCGGGCCGTACCGCTCCGAAGGGCCGCACCATGGGCCACGCCGGCGCCGTCGTCTCGGGCGGCAAGGGCGATGCGGAATCCAAGATCGCGGCGATGGAAGCCGCCGGCATCCGCATGTCGGAATCGCCCGCGCGCCTCGGCAAGACCCTGGTCGAAGTCCTGAAGGGCTGATGCGCCCCGCCTGATCGCTTTTCGGCATCAAAAATGCCGTGAGATGCATCGATGGACGCCCTCGGCTCGAGCCGGGGGCGTTTTTTCTTGGGCCTGCGACCAATTTCCTACCAAATTGCCCCGTTTCGGTCATGACCCGTCAGGAAACGACGCCTATATGACGGGCGCGCCCCTCACGGAGATGTGTCCGTCGGGGCTCAGGGATTGCGAAACGATGGCGGACGATGCCGGTCGGCTGAACCAGGTCTTTGCCGAGACCTCATTCCTTTACGGGTCCAATGCGGCCTACGTCGAGGAGCTTCAGGAGAAGTGGGCGAAAGACCCCGGCTCCGTCTCCGCCGAATGGAAAGCCTTCTTCGACCAGCTGCGCGACAACGCCGCCCTGGTGACGGCTTCGGCCGGCGCCGGGAGCTGGGGCCGCGGCGTGGCGACCGAGCCGACCGAGGAGACCGGCGTCTTCGACGGCCGTTGGCCGGCGCCCAAGCCCGATCCCAAAAAGCCCGGCGCTGCGCCGGCTGCTGCTGCGCCCAAGGCCGCGTCCGCCGACGTCTCGGCCGATGCGATTCGCGCCGCCGCCCACGATTCCATCCGCGCCCTGATGCTGATCCGCAGCTATCGCGTGCGCGGCCACCTGCAGGCCAAGCTGGACCCGCTGGGCATCGAGCAGCCGGTCGAGAACCCCGAGCTGACGCCCGAATTCTACGGCTTCAGCGGCGCCGATCTGGATCGTCCGATCTTCCTGGACGGCGTGCTTGGTCTTCAAACCGGCACGATCCGCGAAGTGCTGGAGATCCTGAAGCGCACCTACTGCGGCAATATCGGCATCCAGTTCATGCACATTGCTGAACCGGAAGAGAAATCCTGGCTGCAGCAGCGGTTCGAGGGCGCCGACAAGTTCGAGCAGAACGCCTTCTCCAAGGAAGGCAAGCTGGCCATCCTGTCCAAGCTGGTCGAGGCCGAAGGCTTCGAACGCTTCCTGCACAAGCGCTTCCCCGGCACCAAGCGCTTCGGTCTGGACGGCGGCGAGGCCATGGTCCCGGCGTTGGAGCAGGTCATCAAGCGCGGCGGTTCGCTGGGCGTCGACGAGGTGGTGCTGGGCATGGCCCACCGCGGCCGCCTGAACGTGCTCGCCGCCGTGATGGGCAAGCCCTACAAGGTCATCTTCCACGAGTTCCAGGGCGGCTCGGCCGTGCCGAGCGACATCGAGGGTTCGGGCGACGTCAAATATCACATGGGCGCCTCGTCGAACCGCGAGTTCGACGGCAACCACGTCCACCTGTCGCTGACCGCCAACCCGTCCCACCTCGAGATCGTCAACCCGGTCGTGCTGGGCAAGGCGCGCGCCAAACAGGCGTTCGACATTCGCGAGGCCAACGAGGGCGTGCCCGAAGGCCAGTGGGCGCTGGATCGCTCCAAGGTCGTGCCGCTGCTGATCCACGGCGACGCCGCCTTCGCCGGCCAGGGCGTGGTTGCGGAATGCTTCGCCCTGATGGGGCTGAAGGGCTACCGCACCGGCGGCACGCTGCACTTCGTCATCAACAACCAGATCGGCTTCACCACCAGCCCGCGCAACTCGCGCTCGTCGCCCTATCCGTCGGATGTGGCCCTGATGGTCCAGGCCCCGATCTTCCACGTCAACGGCGACGACCCCGAGGCGGTCGTCTTCGCGTCCAAGGTGGCCACGGAATACCGCCAGAAGTTCCACAAGGACGTGGTGGTGGACATGTTCTGCTACCGCCGCTTCGGCCACAACGAAGGCGACGATCCCACCTTCACCCAGCCGCTGATGTATTCGAAGATCCGCGCCCAGCCCTCGACCCGCGAACTGTATTCGCAGCGTCTGGTGGCCGAAGGCGTGATCAGTCAGGCCGAGGTGGACGCCGAGGTCGAGCGGTTCGAGAAATTCCTCGACGAGCAGTTCGAGGCCGGCAAGACCTGGTCCGCCGAGAAGGCCGACTGGCTGGACGGCCAGTGGCAGGGCTTCCAGTCGCCCAAGGACGAGCTGCGCGGCGACACCGCCGTGCCGCTGGCCAAGCTGACCGACCTGGGCCACCGCCTGACCACGATCCCCAACAGCGTCGACATGCACAAGACGCTGAAGCGCGTCATCGACGGGCGCCGCGAAGCCATCACCTCGGGTCAGGGCCTGGACTGGGCCACGGCCGAGAGCCTGGCCTTCGCCAGCCTAGTGGATGAAGGTTTCCCGATCCGTCTGTCGGGTCAGGATTCGGTGCGTGGCACCTTCTCGCAGCGTCACTCGGGCATCATCGATCAGACGACCGAAGAGCGCTACATCCCGCTGAACAACCTGCGCGAAGGCCAGGCCAATTTCGAGGTTATCGACTCGGCCCTGTCGGAAGAGGCGGTGCTGGGCTTCGAGTACGGCTATTCGCTGGCCGACCCTAATACGCTGGTCATGTGGGAGGCCCAGTTCGGCGACTTCGTGAACGGCGCCCAGGTGGTGATCGACCAGTTCATCAGTTCTGGCGAACGCAAATGGCTGCGCATGAGCGGCCTGACCATGTTGCTGCCCCACGGTTATGAAGGCCAGGGACCGGAACACTCCTCGGCCCGTCTGGAGCGGTTCCTGCAACAGTGCGCCGAAGACAATATGCAGGTCGCCAACTGCACCACCCCGGCCAACTATTTCCACATCCTGCGTCGCCAAATGCATCGGCCGTTCCGCAAGCCGTTGATCCTGATGACGCCCAAGTCGCTGCTGCGCCACAAGAAGGCCGTCTCGTCCATGGCGGACCTGGCGGAGGGCTCAGCCTTCCACCGCGTCCTGCACGACGACGCCCAGACGCGGCCCGAGATCGCCGGCATCACGATCAAGGCGGACAAGGACATCCGCCGCGTTATCCTGTGCTCGGGCAAGGTCTATTACGACCTGCTGGACGCGCGCGAGAAGAAGGCCAAGGACGGCCAGGCGGTGGACGACGTCTACATCCTGCGTCTGGAGCAGTTCTATCCGTGGCCGATCCAGTCGCTGCGCAAGGAACTCGCCCGCTTCCCCAACGCCGAACTGGTCTGGTGCCAGGAAGAGCCGAAGAACATGGGCGGCTGGACGTTCGTCGATCCGTGGCTGGAGCTGACGCTGGACAAGCTGGACGTGAAGGCCAAGCGCGCCCGCTACGTCGGCCGTCCCGGCTCGGCCTCGACCGCCGCCGGTCTGATGAGCCGGCACCTGAAGGAACTCGAAGCCTTCACGACCGAAGCCTTCGCCTGATACACGTATAAAAGACCGACTAGAGACGAGCTGGACCTGACATGGCCGACATCCTGACCCCCGCCCTCGGTGAATCCGTCACCGAAGCCACCATCGCAAAGTGGACCAAGAAGGTCGGTGATCCGGTCAAGAAGGACGAACTGCTGGTCGAGCTGGAGACCGACAAGGTTTCGCTGGAGGTCGTCTCGCCCGCCGACGGCGTGCTGGGCGACATCAAGGCGGCGGAGGGCGACAACGTCGTTCCCGGCACGGTCCTGGGTTCGGTGACGGAAGGCGCGTCCGCCGCCGCCGCTCCGGCCGCTGCGCCCGCCGCTGCCCCTGCCAAGGCCGCCAAGGCTGACACCAAGGCCGCGCCGGCCGCCGCCGCCATCGACATCACCGTGCCGGTCATGGGCGAGAGCGTCGCCGAGGGCTCGATGGGCAAGTGGGTCAAGAAGAACGGCGACACGGTCAAGAAGGACGAGCTGCTGGTCGAAATCGAGACCGATAAGGTCGCGGTCGAGGTGTCGGCTCCGGCTGACGGCGTTCTGACGATCGCCGCCGACGAAGGCGCGACCGTGACGCCGGGCCAGAAGATCGGCTCCATCTCGGGTTCGGGCGCCGCCGCATCGGCTTTCGCCGCCGCTCCGGCCCCTGCCGCCGCGCCCGCCAACACCGGCTCGGCTCAGGTTTCGGGCGCCAAGAACGAAACCCTGTCGCCCGCCGTTCAGCGCGTGGTCGGCGAGAACAATCTGGATCCCAAGGCCATCAACGCCACGGGACCGAAGGGCAACATCACCAAGGCTGACGCCATCGCCGCCATCGGCCAGGCCTCGGCTCCGGCCCCCGCCGCCGCCGCTGCGCCCGCCGCCCCGCGCGCCGACCAGCCGCGCGAAGAGCGGGTGAAGATGACGCGCCTGCGTCAGACCATCGCCCGTCGTCTGAAGGAATCGCAGAACACGGCCGCCCAGCTGACCACCTTCAACGAGGTGGACATGACCAACGTCATGGCCCTGCGCGCCCAGTACAAGGACGTGTTCGAAAAGCGCCACGGCGTGAAGCTGGGCTTCATGTCCTTCTTCACCAAGGCCGTCGTCGCGGCCCTGCATGAGATCCCGGCCGTCAACGCCGAGATCGACGGCACGGACATCATCTACAAGAACCACTACGACATCGGCGTCGCCGTCGGCACCGACAAGGGTCTGGTGGTTCCGGTCCTGCGCGACGCCGACACCCTCAGCCTCGCCGGCATCGAAAAGGGCATCGGCGCCCTGGGCAAGGCCGCGCGTGACGGCTCGCTGACCATGGATCAGATGCAGGGCGGCACCTTCACCATCACCAACGGCGGCACCTATGGCTCGCTGATGTCGACGCCGATCCTGAATGCGCCGCAGTCGGGCATCCTGGGCATGCACAACATCGTCCAGCGCCCGATGGCCATCAACGGCGAGGTCAAGATCCGCCCGATGATGTATCTGGCCCTCAGCTACGATCACCGCATCGTGGACGGCAAGGAAGCCGTGACCTTCCTGGTCCGGGTCAAGGAACTGCTCGAAGATCCGGCGCGGGCCCTGCTGGACCTCTGATTTCCTGAAAGGCGGCGATGATCTCGCCGCCTTTTTCTTTGCTGCGAGGCGCGACCATGCTGACCCTCTACGCCGCGACCGGATCCTGCAGCCGGGCCAGCCATATCGCGCTGGAAGAGTCGGGGCTGGCCTATGAGGTGCGGTTGGTCGACTTCGCCAAGGCCGAGCAACGCGAGCCGGCCTATCTGGCGATCAATCCCAAGGGGCGCGTTCCTGCGCTCGCGACCGATCAGGGCGTTTTGACTGAAAGCCCGGCCATTCTGGCGCACATCGCCGCCCTGTCGCCGCCTGGCCTCTTGGCGCCGACCGATCCCTTCGCCTTTGCCCGGATGCAGTCGTTCAACCTCTATCTGGCCACCACCGTCCACGTCGCCCACGCCCACGGTCGTCGCGCCGCGCGCTGGAGCGACGATGCCGCCGCACGGGCGTCGATGGCGGCCAAGGTCACGCAGAACATGCGCGACGGCTTCGCTCTCATTGAAGCAGACCTGACCGGCGAATGGGCGATGGGCGACGCCTATACGGTCGCGGACCCCTATCTGTTCACCTTCGCCGGCTGGCTGGAAAGCGACGGCGTCGACATCGCCGAGTTTCCGCGCGTCCAGGCGCATTTCGAGCGCATGTCGGCGCGTCCGGCGGTCCAGCGCGCCCTGGCCGCCAAAGCTTAGCGCGCGCGCTCGCAGACCAACGGTTGTGTCTAATTTGCGCCGGTCGTTAACGATCCGAATCGGCGTCGCATTTTCCCTGATTACAACCGCCGAAAATGGCGCCTTATTTCGGACATGGAGTGGGCGGCGCGCGCAATAGGGATGTTCTACGTCTTGGGCGGACTGATGCTTTTGTATCAGGCCTGGCTCAACTGGCGTCTTCAACGGGCCTTGTCCGGCGTCATCGCCGTTCCCGCAGACGATCAGATCGCAGACGGGGTGATCGCTCTGGGCGGCGTGGTGGTGCTTATGTCGGGCGTCGCGCTGGCGGCGCTCAGCGCCTGGGCCGTAGTCGCCTTCCTCGCCGGTTGGGCGATCCAGGCCGCCTATCTGCTGTGGATCAACCGCGCCGATCTCGACAGCCCGCTGGCCAGCGGCCGGTTGAAGTCGGTCCACGCCTTCGCCGCCTACACCGCCGTCACCGGCGTGGTGCTGTGGCTGCCGCTGACCGGCGTACTGGGCTGATCAGCCGAACTCGGCTTCCAGATCGGCCAGACGCGCCGCCTGGTCCTCGGCGATCAGGGCGTTCAGCAGCGGATCGATATCGCCTTCCATGATCTGGGGCAGGCTGTGCAGGGTCAGGTTGATGCGGTGATCGCTGACCCTCCCTTGCGGATAGTTGTAGGTGCGAATTCGTTCCGACCGGTCGCCCGACCCGACCTGGGACTTGCGGCTGTCCGAACGGGCCAGGTCCTTGGCTTGGCGCTGCATGTCGTACAGGCGCACGCGCAGGTTCTTCATCGCCTTGTCGCGATTGACGTGCTGGGACTTCTCCGACGACGTCACCATGATGCCGGTGGGCAGGTGGGTGATGCGCACGGCGGAATCGGTCGTATTGACGTGCTGGCCGCCCGAACCCGACGCGCGGAAGGTGTCGATGCGGATGTCCTTGTCGTGGATTTCGATCTCCACGTCCTCGACCTCGGGCAGGACCGCCACCGTCGCCGCGGAGGTGTGGATGCGCCCCTGCGACTCGGTCGTCGGCACGCGCTGCACCCGGTGAACGCCGCTCTCGAACTTCAGACGGCCGAACACGCCATCGCCTGTCACCGTGGCGATGATTTCCTTATAGCCGCCGGCGTCGCCCTCGGTCGCCGAGTCCAGCTCGATCCGCCAGCCGCGCGTGGAGGCGTAGCGCGAATACATGCGGAACAGGTCGCCCGCGAACAGGGCCGCCTCGTCCCCGCCGGTGCCGGCGCGCACTTCCAGCACGGCCGAGGCGTTTTCGTCAGCGTCGCGCGGGGCCAGCAGCAGGGCGACCTCACGCTCCAGCTCGGGCAGCCGGTCGGTCAGCGCCCGCAGCTCTTCCTCGGCCATCGCCGCCATTTCCGGATCGGCCGTCATGGCCTCCAGGTCCTTCATTTCGGCGCGCGCGCGCGCCAGGCCCTGGACCGCATCGACGACGGGCTTCAGCTCGGCGTGCTCCTTGGACAGCCGCACAATCTCGGCGCCGTCGGTCGCCGAACCCATGCGCGCCTCCACCTCGTGGAAACGGTCGAGCACCTGATCGAGACGGGCCTGGGGCAGTCGCAAGAGGGAAATGTCCTGAGAAAAAGCGGAGCGCCGTCCTTACCCGCCGGGCGGGCTCGTGTCGATTGCAGCCGTATCGGGGGCGCGGGCCAGCGCCGGCGCCGCGCTTGTGATCGGCGATGACGGCCGGGTCACGATGGCGTCAATCGCGGTGACGCAATCGGCTCGAAGCCATTAGTTGAGATCGAACAATCGTGAGGAGGACGCCATGTTCGATCGCCCGCCCCCGTCGCACCCCGACGCCGCCGAGGTCGCCGAAAGCGTCGATCGCCTGTGCCGCCTGTACGACAGCCGTCTGGCCGAGACCGGCGGCGACCTGTCGCCCGAGGACGCCCGCGAACTGAAGGCCATGGCCGCCATCTATGATCTGGACACCGACCGCCCGTCGACCGAGGTCTGGCGCGACCTTCGCGCGGTGGTCACGCGTCAGACGCCGCTTGACGCCACGGCGCCGGCCGAGGTCGAGGCCCTGACCCTTCTGGTGGTCGAGGACGATCCCGACGCCGCCGCCTCCCTGACCGAACTGCTGACCGAGGCGGGCCATAATGTCGTCGGTCCGTTCCACAGCGCCGCCACCGCCGAGGCCGCCGCTGCGCTGCACAGCATTGATGCGGCCCTGCTGGACATCAATCTGTCGGGCGAGATGACCGGGGTGGAACTGGCCCGCGTCCTGACCGACCGCTGGGCCGTGCGGGTTATCTTCATTTCTGGCGATGTCGCCGCCGCGGCGAAGAATGCGGACATGGCCGAGGCCCTGGTGTTGAAACCCTATAATGGCGCGCAGATTCTGGAGGCGGTGGCGCGCCTCGCCTGAGGGTCGGGCCAGCCACCGCGGCTTGCGTCTAAGGCGCAGGCGGGCGATCACGGATCATGCTGTCGAACCGGTCCCGCTACGCCCTGCGCGCCATGGTGCATCTGGCCGGTCTGCCGGACGGCGGACCCGCGACCATCGCCGAGATCGCCGAGGCGGCGGCGGCTCCGCGAAAGTTCCTGGAGGCCATCCTGCTGGATCTGCGCCGTCAGGGTCTGCTGGCTTCGAAGCGGGGCAGGGCGGGCGGCTATGCGCTCGGCGCGCCCGCCGACGCGATCAGCTTCGCTGACGTGATCCGCGCGCTGGAAGGCCCGCTGGCCCTTGCGCCCTGCGCCTCGCGCACCGCCTATGGTCCGTGCGAGACCTGCCCGGATGTCGAGACCTGTCCGTTGCAGCCCGTGCTTCAGGACGGGCGCGACGCGATCGCCGCCGTCTTCGAGGCGCGAACCCTTCTGCAAGCCGCCGTCACTTCTTCTCCTATTGACCGACTAGGGAAATAGCCCGCACCGTTGGACTAAGTTCTGAGGACGCCATGCAAGATTTCCTGCTCTTCCTCGCCGTCGGTTTTCTGGCCCAAATCGTGGATGGGGCGCTGGGCATGGCCTATGGCGTGATCTCCTCCACCGTCCTGCTGTCGTTCGGCGTGCTGCCCGCGACGGCGTCGGCCAGCGTTCACGCCGCCGAGGTCTTCACCACGGCGGCGTCGGCCGGGTCCCATACGGTCAACAAGAACGTGAACTGGAAGCTGTTCGTGCCGCTGGCGCTCGGCGGCGTCGTCGGCGGCGGCTTCGGCGCTTTTGTCCTGACCAGCGTCGACGGGGATTTGCTGAAACCCTTCATCACCACCTATCTGGCCATCATGGGCGTGGTGATCATCTGGCGCGCCACCCGTCAGACGCGCGAGCGGATCTTCCCGCGCAAGTTCGCCGGCCCCCTGGGTCTGGTCGGCGGCTTCTTCGACGCCATCGGCGGCGGCGGCTGGGGACCCACGGTCACCACCACCCTCCTCGGGACGGGCCAGGATCCGCGCGTCTCGATCGGCACCACCAATACAGCGGAGTTCTTCGTCACCTCCGCCATTTCCGCAACTTTCCTGGTCGCCCTGCTGACCGGACATTGGCAGGAGGCCGAGGGCTTCTCTACCCACGCCATGGCGGTGCTGGGCCTGATCCTCGGCGGCCTGATCGCCGCCCCCTTCGCCGGCGTCATCGCCCGCATCGCCCCGCGCCGCGCCCTGACCTACGGCGTCGGCGCCGTGGTGCTCCTGTCCGCCGGCTATCAGGCCCTGCGTCTGTTCAAGGTGATCTGAAACAGAAAACGGCGGCGGGCTCGCACCCGCCGCCGTCTCACGTTCAATCGCGGGTCTTCGGCTATTGACCGCCCGGCGCGCCGGTGGTCGGGGCCGGAGTGCGGGCCGCTGCCGCCTCTTCGGCCGGCGTGCGCAGGGTGACGACCAAAGGATTAGGCTTCAGGTCGTTCATGGCGCCGGATGTGGCGTCGATGGCCCCGCCGATGATGCCGCCGACCAGAATATTGCCGGCCATGGCCGTTCCGCCGGCGCCGGAAACGCTGCTGGTGATCTCATGCGTTTGCGAGACATAGCCTTCCTTGGCGACCGTGATGCGGAAGCCGTCCTTGCGCGGCATGCGGAAGGTGCAAGGCGTCGCCTGGCATTCAAAGCCGTTCGACGTGCTGACCTGGGCCCCGGGCGGCGTGCTTTCGACCGTGAACTGCTGGCTGGAGCCGCGCGTGACGGTCGCGCAGGCAGGCAACGAAAGCGCCACGCCGGCAAGCGCGAGCAGACGCACGCCAAGGCGTGCGGCGTTTTTGGAAATCATGGGCCCCTCAGTGGATTAACGGGTCGGCCCCCCGGCCGAACCTGACGCACAGGTCGCACGCAGACCCGTTGTCGTCAATCACAGGTTTGTGACGCGCGCCAAGTTTCTGCAACCAGAGCGGAGCGACCGCTACTCCGCCGCCTGAAGCTCTGCCGCGCGTGCGGCGTCCAGTTCGGCGGCCTTCTGTTCGACCAGGTCGACAATGTGGTCGATCATACCGTCGTTGGCCTGTTTGTGGGCGATCTTGCCGTTCAGATAGATCATGCCCGCACCTTTGCCGCCGCCGGTGAAGCCGATGTCGGTATAGAGCGCCTCGCCCGGTCCGTTCACGACGCAGCCGATCACCGACAGGCTCATCGGCGTCGAGATATGGGCCAGCTTCTCTTCCAGCACCGCCACCGTTTCGATGACGTTGAAGCCCTGACGCGCGCAGGACGGGCAGGCGATGATGTTGACCCCCCGGTGGCGCAGACCTAGCGACTTTAGGATGTCGAAGCCGACCTTGATCTCCTCGACCGGATCGGCGGCTAGAGACACACGGATGGTGTCGCCGATCCCGGCCCACAGCATCGACCCCAGGCCGATGGCCGACTTGATGGTGCCGGTGCGCAGCGGCCCCGCCTCGGTCACGCCCAGGTGCAGGGGGCAGTCGATGGCGTCCGCCAGCTGCTGATAGGCGGCGACGGTCAGGAACGGGTCGGACGCCTTCACCGAAATCTTGAACTCGTGGAAGTCGTGGTCCTGCAGGATGCGCGCGTGGTTCAGGGCGCTCTCGACCATGGCGTCGGGGCAGGGCTCGCCGTATTTTTCCAGCAGTTCCCTTTCCAGCGAACCGGCGTTGACGCCGATCCGCATCGAGCAGCCATTGTCCTTGGCCGCCTGGATCACGTCGCGGACGCGGTCGGCCGAACCGATGTTGCCCGGATTGATGCGCAGGCAGGCGGCGCCCGCCTCGGCCGCCTCGATGCCGCGCTTGTAGTGGAAGTGGATGTCGGCGACCAAGGGGACCTTGGCCTCGCGCACGATGGTCCTGAAGGCGGCGGTCGATTCCACGTCGGGGCAGGAGACGCGCACGATGTCGGCGCCCGCCTCTTCCAACTGACGGATCTGGTCGATGGTCGCCGCCGCATCCGTCGTCGGCGTATTGGTCATCGACTGTACGCTGATCGGGGCGTCGCCGCCCACCAGGACCGAGCCGACGCGGATCTGGCGGCTCTTGCGACGCTCGATGTGGCGCCAGGGTCGGACGTGGGTGTGGTCGCTCATGGGAGCATCATATAGGCCGATGATGACGGCGGGACCACGGCCGTCGTGTCAGTTCGGCGCCGGGGCGGGTGAAGAGGGCATCGACGCGGGGGAGGGCGTCGCGGCCGCCTGGGTCCGGGCCTGAGCGGCCTGAGCCTGGACCTGGGCACGCGCCTGGCTGGCGGCCAGCGCCTTGGCCGCCTGATCTGCGCGGCTGTTCAACTGGGCCAGCGGCGTCAGGACGCCGGCCAGCGGTCCGCCGTACTCGCCGTTCAGGAAGACGTCGAAGGCGGCCGGGTCGGACACGTCCACCGTCGCCGCCACGCCGATGGGCGCGCGCCAGGCCTCGCCCGGCGCCATCTGGCGCGCGAACAGGGCCTGACCGTCGCCCAACCGCACGACCAGGGCGCCGGCCGTCTTGGCCTGGATCACCACCATCGAGGCGTTGGCTGAGGCGCCATAGACGGCTCCGCGGGGGTTGAACGCCTTCTGCACCGGCTCGGGATTGGCGGCGGCGGCGATCACGGCCGGATCGGTCGGATCGACCCCGGTCAGTTCGGCCTCCAGCCCCGGGGTGATGTAGAGGGCCGGCGTCGTCTGGTCGGGCGGGGCGGACATGGGCGCGCTGAGCGCGACCTGCGGATCCGGATCGGCCGCCCCGGTCCAGGTCTTCGGCACGGCGGCGATATCGGACGGATGGGCGGTCTGATGCAGGCTGGCGCGCTGGAACACGTTCCAGCCGATGACGGCGACCACCACGGCGGCGACGCCGGCGACGATGCGCGGCGAATGACGTTTCACATCCTCGAAGGCGATGCCGATGGGCGCCTTCAGCGGCACGGAGGTGTCCGGACTCTCGCGCTTGAACCGCTCGACGGCGGTCTGTTCGTCCAGCGCCAGGGCCGAGGCGTAGGCCCGCACATAGCCCAGGGCGAAAACGCGCGAGGGCAGGGACGACCAGTCGTTTTGCTCCAGGGCGGTCAGGAAGCGGCGATGCACCTTGGTCTCGGCGGCCAGTTCGGCCGGCGACTTGCCCGACCACTCGCGGGCGGCCCGAAAGCCGTCGCCCAGGGTCGCGGCGTCGACGAAGGCGGCCGTCGGATCGGGCCGGTCCGCAATGCTTTCGATCGCCTCGGGGGCGACCCCCGCATTCAGCGTCATGACGCCTGACCCCATGTCCGGGAAACACAGCGCCGACGCGCCGTTCACAGGGCCCGAGATAGACGATTGCGCGCCGACCAGCAACGCCGCCCGTGCGTGCAGACGTCTGCGATCAGACCGCGACGTTCAGCTTGCGCGCCAGGGATTCGATCTCGTTGCGGACCGAGCCGGTGGACAGGTTCAGCAGATTGGCCATGCCGCGCCGGGCCGCCGACAGGTCCGCCGACAGGATCATCCGCTTGACCGGCCCGACACCGCCCGCCGGCGCCGACAGGCGGGTGAAGCCCAGCACGATCAGGGCGAAGGCCTCCAGCGGCCGCCCCGCCAGTTCGCCGCAGATCGAGACCGGCGTGCCCGTATCGGCGCAGGCCTTCTGGATAGTCTGGAGCGCCCGCAGGGTCGGCGGCGACAGCGGGTCATAGCGATCCGACACCAGCGGATTGGTCCGGTCGGCCGCGTACATGTATTGGAACAGGTCGTTGGTGCCGATGGAGACGAAATCCGTCAGCGGCAGCAGGGCGTCCAGATGCCATAACAGGGACGGGCATTCGACCATCGCCCCGACGCGCAGCAGGGCGGGCAAGGCGCGCCCGCGACGCCGCGCCCAGGCGCATTCGATATCCACCAGCTCGCGCGCGGCCCGGAACTCGTCCACCGTGGCGATCATCGGGAACATGACGCGCAGTTCGCGCCCGGCCCCCGCCGCCAGCAGCGCCCGAAGCTGCATCCGCAGCAGTGACGGCCGATCCAGACCCAAACGGATGGCGCGACGGCCCAGCGCTGGGTTCTCTTCGCGCTCGGCCTCAAGATACGGCAGGACCTTGTCGCCGCCGATATCCAGGGTGCGGAAGGTGACGGGTTTGTCGCCCGCCGCGTCCAGCACCAGCTTGTAGAGCGCCGTCTGGGCGTCCAGCCGGGGCAGTTCGTCCGAGACCATGAACTGGAACTCGGTGCGGAACAGGCCGATGCCCTCGGCGCCGGTCTCGATCATGTTTTCCAGATCGACCGCCAGGCCGGCATTGGTCAGGACCGTGATCCGCTGCCCGTCCAAAGTCACGGCCGGCACGTCGCGCAGCTGGGCGAACTCGGCCTGGCGCTGTTCGCGCACGGCCATGCGCGACTGCACCGCCTCCAGCATGTCGGGACGGGGGCGCAGATAGGTCTCGCCGGTCTCGCCGTCGGCGATGACCATATCGCCTTCCGACAGCCGGTCGCGCAGGCCCATCAGGCGTCCGACGCACGGGATCTGCAGCGCGCGGGCGACGATGGCGGCGTGGCTGGCGGCCGAGCCCTCTTCCAGCAACAGCCCTTTCAGCTTGTCGCGCGGATATTCCAACAGGTCGGCGGGGCCCAGGTTGCGCGCCACCAGTATGGCGTCGTCGGGCAGTTCGCGCTCGCCCGGCTTGTCGCCCGCCAGCACCCGCAGCAGCCGGTTGGCCAGGTCCTCGAAGTCGTGAAGCCGCTCGCGGATATAGGGGTCGCGCGCCTGGGCGAAGCGGGCGCGGTGTTCGTTCCTGACCCGGTCCACCGCCGCCTCGGCGGTCAGACCGTTCCTCACAGCCTCTTCCAGCGACCGGTTCCAGCCCCGGTCGTCGGCGAACATCCGATAGGTTTCCAGCACCTCGAACGACGGACCGGCCAGGCCCTGGCCCTTGTCCAGCATGACGTCCAGGCCGGTTTTCAGCGTGGCCAGCGCCAGCTTCAGCCGCGCCTCCTCCATCGCCGGGTCGTCGGATAGCAGGCGTTCGGGCGCCAGCGGCGCCTCGTGCAGAACCACATGGCCGAAAGCTAGGCCGTCGGCGAACTTCTGACCCTTCAGCCGTTCGGGCCGGTGCGGCGCCAGCTCCACGTCGCGCAGCTCGTCCAGCGCCAACAGTTCGCCGGACGACACGGTTTCGGACAGGACCATGGCGATGGTCTGGATGTCCTCGACCTCTTCCTCGTCATAGCGCCGCTCGGTGCGGTTCTGGACGACCAGGACGCCGATGGCCCGACCGCCGCGCAGCAGGGGCGCGCCCAGAAAGGCGTGATAGGGGTCTTCGCCCGTCTCGGGACGATAGGAGAAGGACGGATGCGACGGCGCGTCCGACAGGCTGATGGGCTGGGCCATCCGCGCCACTTCACCCACCAGACCCTCGCCGGGCCGCAGGCGGGTGTTGTGCACGGCGTCGGGGTTCAGACCCTCGGTGGCGAACAGCTCGAGTTCGCCCGACGCGCGACGCAGATAGATGGAGCAGACCTCGGCGACCATCGACCGGGCGATGATCTTGACGACCATGTTCAGCCGGTCCTGCGCCGGCGTCGCGCCCGCGCCGGCCCCGCCCAGAGCCTCGCGGATCTGGCGCAGGAGGATCCGGGGTCCTCTGGTCATCGCGCCGCCTGCCGGCATCATGTCTCCCGCGCCCCGGCGCCTAGGCGCCTTCTGAAATCACCCTATACCGCGTCCAGACCATATGCCGAATGCAGAGCTCGAACGGCGAGCTCGGCGTAGGCGGCGTCGATCAGCACGCTGATCTTGATCTCGGAGGTCGAGATCGCCTGGAACTTCACGCCCTTGTCGGCCAAGGCCTTGAACATGGTCTGGGCGACGCCCGCATGGCTGCGCATGCCCACGCCGACGACCGAAACCTTGGCCACGTCCTCGTCGACGCGGATTTCCTCGAAGCCGAGCTGCTCCTTGGCGGCGGTCATCAGGTCGGCGGCGCGCACGGCGTCGCGACGGCCGGTCGTGAAGGTCAGGTTGACCGTTCCGGCGGTGCGCGACTGGCTCTGCACGATCATGTCGACGTTGACGTTGGCCTCGGCCAGGCGCGTGAAGACGTCGGCGGGGGCGTCCACCCGGTCGGACAGGCCCAGCAGGGTGATGCGGGCCTCGTCACGGCTCATGGTCACACCGGACACGATACGTTTTTCCACGATCTCCTCCTCGTCGCAGATCAGGGTTCCACCCTTGTCGGGCATGACGCCATTCGCGTCGGGTTCGATAAAGCTTGAAAGAACGCGGACAGGGACCTGTTTGGCCATGGCCAGCTCGACCGAGCGGGTCTGCAGCACCTTGGCGCCCAGGGACGCCATTTCCAGCATCTCTTCGTACGACACCTTGGCCAGGCGGCGCGCGCGATTCTCGATGCGCGGGTCGGTCGTATAGACGCCGTCCACGTCGGTATAGATGTCGCAGGGGCAGCCCAGAGCCGCCGCCACGGCGACCGCCGATGTGTCCGAACCGCCGCGCCCCAGGGTCGTGATCTTGCCGTCCGCCGTCACGCCCTGGAAGCCAGGCACGATGGCGATCTCGCCGGCGTCGACCGCGGCGCCCAGCTTCTCGCCGGGGATGTCGATGATGCGGGCGCGGGCGTGGGCGTCGTCGGTCAGGATCGGCACCTGCCAGCCCATCCACGAGCGGGCGTTGAAGCCCATGTTGCGCAGAGTCGCGGCCAACAGGCCCGAGGTCACCTGTTCGCCCGAGGCGACCACCACGTCATATTCATCATCGCTGAGCGGCAGGCCCGCAGCGGCCGGTCCGGCGCCGTCTGTCCAGGCTACCAGTTCGTTGGTCTTGCCCGCCATGGCGGAGACGACGACGGCGACCTTTTTGCCCGCCGAGACTTCGGCCGCGACGATCCGCGCCGCACGGCGAATGCGTTCGAGGTCGCCCATCGAGGTGCCGCCGAACTTCATCACCAGTCGTGTGGTATCTGATTGTGAAGAATCAGGCCGCGTCATCGTGGCGTTCCGCCCCCTGCTTGCGTGAAAGGGCGCGAAGGTTCATCCCTCGCGTCATGACCGCTTCTAACGGCGCCGCTCCGTCTCGCCTACCCCAACAGGGGCATGGTTTTTCGCAAAATTCGTCCGAAACGGCGTTCGGCGCATCGATCGACCCCGCCGACGTGGCGCGCTTCTCGGCCCAGGCGGCCGAATGGTGGGATGCGCACGGGCCGTTCGCGCCGCTGCACCGCTTCAACCCGGCGCGGCTGGCGCTGATCCGCGAACAGCTTTGCACGAGGCTGGGCCGCGATCCCAAGGCGCGGGCGCCGTTCGAAGGTCTGACCCTGCTCGACGTCGGCTGCGGCGGCGGACTGATCGCCGAGCCGATGCGGCGGATGGGCTTTGACGTCACCGCCATCGACGCCTCGTCCGAGAATATCGGCACGGGCCGCGCCCACGCCGACATGGTCGGCCTGGATATCGCCTATCGCGCCGCCACGGTCGAACAAATCGAGGCGGAAGGAGCGGGGCCGTTCGACGTGGTCCTGACGATGGAGGTAATCGAACACGTCGCCGATCCCGAAAGCTTCGTGCGCGCCTGTTCGCGCCTGGTCCGGCCGGGTGGGGTGATGATGGTCGCCACCCTGAACCGCACGCTGAAGTCGCTGGCCCTGGGCAAGGTGGCGGCGGAATATATCCTGCGCTGGGTTCCGGCCGGCACCCACGACTGGCGCCAGTTCCTGAAACCCGACGAAATCCGCGCGATGCTGGCCGCCGAGCCGGTGGCGGTCGAGGGGCCCTACGGCCTGAACTACGATCCGCTTCACGATCGATGGAGCCAGACCGACGATGCGGGCATCAACTATATGATGGTCGCGACGCGCGCCTGAGCCAGCTTTTCCCTCCCCGTTCCGGGGAGGGTGGTCGCGCTAGCGACCGGGTGGGGGCGGCCGGCAAGGCCGCACCTGTTCAACCTAAGACAGACTTGCGACGTGTCGCCCTGCCGCCCCCACCCGGCTTCGCCTTCGGCTCAGCCACCCTCCCCCGCAGGGGAGGGAGAGGCGCCAGTCCGCCCCTAGACCTTCGAAGCCCGGCTGCGCGTCCAGGCGTACAGGCCGAACACCGCGACGGCGAAGCCGACGATGCCCGCCAGCATGGCCGGCCACGCCGATCCTTCGGGCAGCATGGCGAAGGGCGCGTCGTCCCTGGTCGCCACGATGACGCCAGCGGTGAAGACGCCGAACAGGCTCTCGCCCACGATCAGGCCCGAAGCCAGCAGCACGCCCATCCGCCGCGCCACGTCGGCGTAGCGGGTGGACGAGACCGCCTTGTCGTAGATCCATCCGGCGACGGCGCCGATGACCAGCATGGTCGTCACCGCAGCCGGCAGATAGAAGCCGATGCCGACGGCCAGCGGCGGCAGCTTGACCTTGCCCTTGGTCGCCTTCGACACGACCGCGTCCAGCACGATGATGACCACGCCGATCGCTGCGCCCAGGCCGATCAGGTCCCAGCGCAGGTCGCCGCCGATGACGCCGCGCGCCAGGGCCGAGATCAGGGTCGCCTGGGGCGCCGCCAGGGTCTTGGCGCCTTCCACGATGGCGGGCGGGCCGCCTTCGAAGCCGAAGGCCTGGTTCAACAGGTTCAGGATGAAGGGGATCACCAGGGCGCCGGCGCCGACGCCGACGATCAGCGCCACCTGCTGACGCCACGGCGTGGCCTCGACCAACTGGCCGGTCTTCAGGTCCTGAAGGTTGTCATTGGCGATGACGGCGACGGCGAAGACCACCGCCGTCACGATCAGGGCGAAGGCGATGATCGACGGATCGGCCGGCACGCCGGCGATGGCCATGACGCCCAGCATCAGCAGGGAGGCGATGACGATGGCCAGGATGCCGACGCCCGACACGGGGCTGTTCGACGAGCCGATCAGACCGGCCATGTAGCCGCAGATGGCCGCCACGGCGAAACCGATCAGCACCACATAGACCAGGCCGCCGATCACCAGGAGCGGCGTCGAGCCCGCCAGCGCCGGGGCGCTCTGGGCGAACCAGGCCAGAAGGCCGGCGATGCCGACCAGACAGGCGACCGACACGCCGCCCACCAGTTTGATCGGCAAATCTTGTTCGGTGCGCTCAAGCACCTCGCCGTGGGCGCGTTTGGCGTTGGCGGCCAGCGCCGAGGTCAGGCCGCCGATCAGCGGACCGGCCAGTTTGATCAGGGTCCAGATGGCGGCGACGCCGATGACGCCGGCGCCCATGAAGCGGACCTCGCGCGCCCAGACGGTGGTCGCCAGCTCCTCGGCCGGCGCGCCGGCGGGCAGGGTCGAGGCGATCGACGGAATGCCGTGCGCCGTCAGCCACGCGATGGTGTCCGGGCTGGTCAGGATCGGCACGGCGATGGCCCAGGCCAGCACCAGGCCGAACAGCTGCGCCAGACCGACCGTCAGGCCGATCAGGTGACCGGCGCCCAGCAAGGCGAACTGCATGCCGAAGCCCATGCCCGTCGCCCCGCCGCCCAGCGCGGCCGGCAGTTTGAAGAACTTGGCCGCTTCGCCCGCAAAGACCCGACCCGCGACCAGCAGGGCGTACCCTGACGACACCACGGCGCCGGCGACCACGACCCACAGGCCGGACTTGTTCTCGCGCACCGCGCTTTCGGTCTGTTCGGCCCCGCGCGAGCCGACCTTCAGCACCTCGGCGGCGGCGACGCCTTCGGGGTAGGGCAGGCCGCCGTTGACGACCAACGCCCGACGCAGCGGGATCGAGAAGGTCACGCCCAGCACGCCGCCCAGGATGCAGATCGCCACCGACTGCCAGAACGGAAACTCCAGCCACCAGCCGATCATCACCAGGCCCGGCAGGACGAAGATGATCGAACTCATGGCCCCGCCGACCGAGGCCACGGTCTGGACGGTCATATTCTCCCAGATGGTCGAGGTGCGGAACGCCCGCAGCACCGCCATCGAGATCACCGCCGCCGGAATGGCCGAGGCGAAGGTCAGGCCGACCAGCAGGCCCAGATAGGTGTTGGCGGCGGTGAAGATCACCGCCAGCAGGCAGCCCAGCACCAAGGCGCGGAGCGTAAGTTCTAGCCGGCCCTTCGGGGCGGCGGCGGCGTCAGTCATCGGCAGGGTCCCACGTTTGCGCGGACGTAAGCGCATTCTGTCGCAGGCGGCAACTGGTCGCGGTCAGATGCGAGCGCCCCCGCCGCTTGGCCCCGCGACCCGGACGGGCTAGGACCGGCCCATGCCCGAACTTCCCGAGGTCGAAACCGTCCGACGCGGCCTGACGCCGGTGCTGGAGGGCGCGCGGCTGTCGCGGGTCCGGATCAACCGGCCCGACCTGCGATTTCCCTTCCCCGAGCGTTTCGTCGAACGGCTGGAGGGGGCGACGGTCCTGCGGATCGACCGGCGGGCCAAATATCTGCTGATGCCGTTGTCCATCGGCGAGACCTGGATCACCCATCTGGGCATGACCGGCCGCTTCACCCTGGACGGAACCCTGCTGGGCGAGTTCGAGGAGGCCGCGCCCATCGCCGGCAAGCACGAACATTTCAGCGGCTGCGCCATCCGCGATGGGGCGGCGACCCGCATCGGATACGCCGACGCGCGCCGGTTCGGCTTCATGGGCCTGATCCCCAGCGACCAGGTCGAGACCCATCCCTGGTTCGCCGGCCTGGGGCCCGAGCCGCTGGGCAACGGCTTTTCCGGCGCCCATCTTGTCGAGGCCTTCGCGGGCAAGAAACAGAACATCAAGGTCAGCCTGCTGGATCAGCGGATCGTCGCCGGCCTGGGCAATATCTATGTGTGCGAGGCCCTGTACCGCGCCCGCATCTCGCCCCTGGTCGCGGCCGGATCGGTGTCGAAGGCGCGGCTGGAGCGTCTGGCGACCGAGGTCAGAAACGTCCTGAACGACGCCATCGCCGCGGGCGGCTCGACCCTGCGCGACTTCGCCAACGCCGAGGGCGGGCAGGGCTATTTCCAGCACCGGTTCGACGTCTACGGCCGCGAGGGCGATCCGTGCCGGGGCGACAAGTGCACAGGTGTCGTCGCCCGCATCGTCCAGGGCGGCCGCTCCACCTTCTACTGTCCCTCCTGCCAGAAGCGATAAGCCGTCGAGGTCCGACCTATGCGCAAAATCCACCTGTGGATCAGTCTGATCGTCGGCGTCCTGGTCTGGGGCGCCTATTTCGTCCATTTCGTCCAGGGCTTGCGCGCCGGCGACCTTGGCGACCTGATCTGGTGGTTCGTCGCCGCCCTGGTCGTCGCGGCTGTCGCGGAGGCCGCCGCCACCGGCCTGATCGCGCGTCTGTTGCGCCGCCGCGCCCGCGTGCTGGACGAGGGGCCGACGCTTCAGGCGGCGCTGAAGGCGGGTCACGTCGCCCTGATGCTGCTGGTCGGCCTGGTCCTGCTCTCGGCGCTGATCCTGGCCCTGTCGTCCGTCTTCGGCTGGACGCTGGACCTGTCGGGCGCGCGGGGTCAGGTGATCGCAGCCAATCTTCTTCTGGGCATGGTGGTCGTGGTCGAGCTGGCGCGCGCCGCCCTGACCCTGGCGCTGATGCCCCGACGCTGACCCGGCACTCCTTCTTTCGTCATTCCGGGCGAAGCGCAGCGCAGACCCGGAACCCAGCGGCGCCGAAGGCGAAATGCTTGGGCCTCGCCAATGTCTTGCGCAGGTGTCCGCGACAGGTTCGCGCTCACGCCCGCCGCTGGGTTCCGGGTCTTCGGGCCAAGCGGCCCTTCGCCCGGAATGACGAAAGAGGCGGTGTCCGCTATGACCGATCAAACGAAGGAGACCGACCATGGCCGACGCCTATTCCAATCTGCTGATCGAACGCCACGCCGACGGCTATGCGGTGGTGACCCTGAACCGGCCCGAGGCGCTGAACGCCCTGAACTCGGCCCTGTTCAAGGACCTCGCCGACTTCCTCGACAGTGTCGAGCACGACGACAGCGTACGCTGCCTGATCCTGACGGGCTCGGGCGAAAAGGCCTTTGCCGCCGGCGCCGACATCAAGGAGATGGCGGACCAGACCTATGCCCAGATGTACACGGGCAACTATTTCGCCCTCGGCCACGACCGCATCACCCGCTTCAGAAAGCCGATTATCGCCGCGGTCAACGGCTTCGCTCTCGGCGGCGGCTGCGAACTGGCCATGCTGTGCGACTTCATCGTCGCCTCGGACAAGGCGAAGTTCGGTCAGCCCGAGATCAACCTGGGCGTAGCGCCGGGCATCGGCGGCTCCCAGCGCCTGACCCGTCTGGTGGGCAAGTCCAAGGCCATGGACATGGTCCTGACCGCCCGGATGATGGATGCGGCGGAAGCGGAACGCGCCGGTCTGGCCTCGCGCGTCTTCCCGCACGACACCCTTTTGCACGAAACGCGCAAGATCGCCGCCAAGATCGCCTCGCAAAGCCCGCTGGCGATCATGGCCAACAAGGAGATGGTCAACGCCGCGCTGGAGACGACCCTGACGCAAGGCGTCCAGTTCGAACGCCGCCTGTTCCACTCCCTGTTCGCCTTCGAGGACCAGAAGGAGGGCATGTCCGCCTTCGTCGAAAAGCGCAAACCCGAGTTCAAGGGGCGATAGGTCGCACGCACGCGTCAACCGATCGCCGTGATCGGGCGTTAGGGGCGGATGATGATCCGCCTCCTCGCCTCGCTCCTTGCGACCCTGTTCGTTCTCGCCCCGGTCGCCGTCCAGGCCCAATCCAAGACCCAAGCTCAGGCTCCGGCCTTCAGCTCTAGCCGCATCATCGTCGAGACGCGCGGGCGGGGGCCGGACATCATCTTCATCCCCGGCCTGGGTTCGACCGGCTCGGCCTGGCGATCGACGGCGGATCGGCTCGATGACCGCTACCGGGTGCATCTGGTCACCCTGCGCGGCTTTGGCGAGACCCAGATCGGCGACAATGTCAGCGGCGGTCTGGCCGGCCCCGCCGCCAGCGAGATCGAACGCTACATCCGCGAGCAGCGCATCGACCGTCCCGCGGTGATCGGCCATTCGCTGGGCGGCCAGATCGCCCTGCGCGTCTCCGCCGATATGGGCGACCGGATCGGGCGCGTCATGGTGGTCGATTCCTCCCCCTTCTTCCCGTCCCTGATCGACGCCCGCACCACATCGGATCAGGTCGAGCCCCTGGCCCGGCTGGGCTATCAGGCCCTGCTCCTGTTCGGCGATCAGGCGCTGAAGTCCCAGGTCGCGGCCTTTGGCGTGGACATGGGTCTGGCCGGCGACATGGTGTTCCAGGGGCTGGGGCTTCAGGGCGGCGACCGGCGCGTCCTGGCCCAGGGCCTGTATGAGGCCCTGACCGTCGATCTGCGGCCCCGCCTGTCGCAGATCACCGCCCCGGTCACTGTCGTCTATGGCTGGACCCGCGATCCCGACGCGCCCCGCAACCGGCTGGAGGGTCTGTATCGCTTTGGCTTCGAAGGCCTGGCGCGCACGGCCCGGTTCGAGCGGATCGAAGGCGCCGAGCACCAGGTGATGATCGAACAGCCGCAGCGGTTCCTGGCGGCGGTGCAGCGGTTCCTGAGCTGACGCTCAATTCTTCAGCGCATCCACGACCACGCCCTCGGTCAGCAGTTGCGGCAGGATTTCCGGCTCGGCCCGACCCGGTCGATACAGCAGATACAGCGGCACGCCCGAGCGCCCATGGGCCTGAAGCTCGCGGGTGATGGCGTCGTCGCGTCGGGTCCAGTCGGCGACCAGATAGGCGGCATTCGCCTCGCGCATCGCCTTGGCCACACGGGGGGAGGACAGGGCCGCGCGTTCGTTAATCTTGCAGGTCACGCACCAGTCGGCGGTCAGATTGACCAGCACGGGTCGCCCCGACGCGGTCGCCGCACTCACCGCCGCCGCCGACCAGGGCTGGGCCGCCAGCGGGCCGCTGTCGCCTTGCGGCGCGGCGTCCGCACTCCGTGCCGCGCCGGCCGCAACGCCTGCCAAGCCCAGCGCCAGAACGCCGACGACGATCGCACAGATCGTGGTCAGGATCGGCCGTTCATCACGCTGGCGCGCCGCTTGCGCCAGACCCGTCAGCCAGGCCGCCAGGGCCAGCAGCAGCGCCGCTGTCAGGAGCAGGCCCAGGGCGTCGACGCCGCCCTGTCGCGTGAACACCCACAGCAACCACAGCGCCGCCCCATACATGGGAAAGGCCAGCAGACCCTTCAGCCGCTCCATCCAGACGCCCGGTCGCGGCAGGCGCGACAGCAGGCCGGGCGACAGGCTGATCGCCAGATAGGGCAGGGCCAGGCCCAGCCCCAGCATCAGGAACACGGCCAGCGCCATCGGCCAGGACAGCACCAAAGCCGCGCCAAGCGCTGCGGCCATGAAGGGCGCGGTGCAGGGCGCGGCAACGACCACGGCCAGCACCCCGGTGAAGAAGGCGCCCGCCGAGCCGGGCAGGCGCGACAGGGGGCCGGACCCCGCGTTCTGCAATCCGGCGCCGACATGGAAGACGCCCGACAGATTCAGTCCGACCAGCAGCATGACCAGGGCCAGGGCCGCGACCACGCCGGGCGACTGAAGCTGGAAGCCCCAGCCGATCGCCTGACCCGCCGCCCTCAGCGCCAGCAGGGCGCCGGCCAGAACCAGGAAGCTGACCAGCACCCCGGCGGTGAAGGCCAGGCCGTCGCGCCGCGCCCGCGCCGGATCATGCGCCGCCGCCGACAGCGACGCCGCCTTCATCGCCAGGACCGGGAAGACGCACGGCATCAGGTTCAGCACCAGCCCCCCCAGCAACGCCAGGCCCAGGGCCTGAAGGAAGACCAGAGCGCCTGTCTTCGCCGGCGCGGCCGTGGTTTCGTCCAGCGGCTTCAGCGCCGCGCCGCCTTGGGCGCCCGCCAGAGGCGCGCCTGGCTCCGCCGTTATCTCCCACGCGCCCTTGTCGGTCGCCAGGACCCCGCTCAGCGCCGTCGTCGCCATCTCCTTGCCGGGCGCCAGCGTCAGGGTCAGGCCATTGGGCCCCCGCTGACCCGACTGCGCCGCCGCATGGTCGATCCGCCCGCCGTCGAAAGGATAGAAATAGACCTGTCCGATGTCGGCGCCCACCTGGTCACCAGATAGCGGCCCGCCGGTCGCGGTCAGGATCAACTGGCCGCCCTGACGCGTGACGCGCGCCTCGATCCCGGCCGGGCGCGGCGCGGTTTCGACCAGCCGCTCGATCTCCGCGCCCCAGGGTTTGGCCAAGGGCGCTGCGCCCTCGCGCACCGGCAGGGCCAGCGACAGGGTCATCGGCTCGGGCACGCACATCTGGTCGCTGCACACCAGGAACAGCACGTCCGTCGTCAGGGTCAGCACTTCGCCCGGCCGCGCCGTCGGCGGCACGTGGATCGGCACGGGCAAGAGCACCGCGCCCGAATAGCCATAGTTCATCAGGCTCATCAGCCGCTGCCGGCTGGGCAGGGGCCACAGGATCGGATCGGCGCTCACCCCGGCGGGCAGGCTCCAGATCAGGCCGGTCGCACCGCCGCTGTCGCCGGGATTGCGCCAATAGGTGTGCCAGCCGGCCGCGATCTTCTGGCGCACCGCCACGACGGTCGTCGAACCGGGCGCGACCCATTGCGACATGGGGACCAGTTCGGCCTCGATCCGCTCGGTCCGCTGCGGCCCGAAGGCGACGACGCCCGTGGGCTGGCTCTGCACCGGCTGGGCGACGGTCGCCGAAACGCCCGTCAAACTAAACAGCAGGCCAAGGAGAAGGGCGAAGAGGCGCAAACGCGTGTTCCGGCAGGCGAGGGAAGCGCCGCAACCTAATGCGTCACGCGTCCCCGCGCCATGGCTGCGCCCGCCCCGCGTCGATCAGCGCGGATAGGCCTCGTAGATCACTTCCGCACGGCGCCGCAGCGGTTCGTCATTGCCGGCTGCGGTCATGGCCCCCGCATCGCCCGCGGCGTTCAGCTCGAAGATCGGCGCCGGCATGCCTGCCTGGGTCAGCGCCTCGACCACCGTCCGGGCGCGCCGCTGTGACAGGTTCAGATTGGCTTCGGGCGTTCCCGTGGCGTCGGCCAGGCCCACCACGCGCACCTTGCGCACGTCGCATTCCTTCGCCTTGCTCGCCGCCGCCTTCAGCACCATCGCCGCCGGCTCGGTCAGCCGCGCCTGATTCTCCAGGAAATAGATATCGAAACGCCCCGGCGCGCACAGCGATTCGCCCACCACCAGCGCCTCGCGCTTAGGCATCGGCGCGCACGCCGCCAGCATTCCCACGGCCGCCACAGCCAGACCCATCGATCGCTTCATCTCAGCCCTCCTCCGGCTCGGCCGGCCCATTACGCAAAGAGGCGGCCAGTCGTCCGACAGGCCGCCTCTTCAACCTAGCGCCGGTCGCGGACCTTCGCGACCGGCATTTGATCACTGATCAATAACGGCGCTGACCGTTGTCCCAGTAGCACTCGTCCTGGCGATTATCGTAGCAGTAGTAGTAGCGGCCTTGATTGTCGCGGTAGCGCTGCTGGTTGTTGCGGTCCTGGTTGGAGCCGCGGATGGCGCCGGCCGTGCCGCCCAGGGCGCCGCCAATCAGGGCGCCGGTCGCAGCGTTGCCGCCGCCGACGTTGTTGCCGATGATGGCGCCGGCGACGGCGCCCAGGCCGGCGCCGATGGCGCCTTGGCGGACGGTTTCGTTCGAACCGTTGTTATAGCCGTACGGGTCGCTGGCGCAGGCCGAAGCCAGCAGGCCGGCGCCGGCAATCGCGATAATCGCCTTTTTCATGATGAATTCCTTTGTCCCTGGGTGTTGGCCCCTGTGGGCAGCAAACGTGTCCTCGCGGCATAGGTTCCGCGTCGGCAAACCGCATCGGCAAATATGGTGACGCTTGGGCGGAACGACGGCGCGTGCGGGGCGTTCGGCCGCCATGACCGACGTCGCCCAACCCCCCTCCGATGCAGACGACAAAACTGCGTTGACGCCCCACGCCCAGATCCGGCACGCCGTGATGCTGGTCAATCCGCTGTCCGGAAGCGTGGGCCCACGCGCCGCCGGCGAGGCCGAAGCCCTGTTGGAACAGTATGATCTCAAAGCCGAGGTCGTATCGTTCGAAGGGGGCAACTTCGACCAGATCATCGCCGACGCCTTCGCCGCCAAGCCTGACGTGATCTTCGTTCTGGCCGGCGACGGCACGGCGCGCTCGGTGGCGTCGAAGGCCAAGCCGGACGGTCC
Source organism: Brevundimonas vesicularis (assembly GCF_014204545.1). GTDB lineage: Bacteria > Pseudomonadota > Alphaproteobacteria > Caulobacterales > Caulobacteraceae > Brevundimonas > Brevundimonas vesicularis_B. The sequence continues at coordinate 693,024 of NZ_JACHLJ010000002.1, read as the reverse complement.
GATGATCGCTCCTTTGCCGGGCGGCACGATGAACATGTTGCCCAAGGCGCTTTATGGCACCGCGGACTGGAAGCTGGCGCTGAAGCGGGCGCTGGAGGAGGGCGAGCCTCAGGCCGTTTCGGGCGGCGAGGTTCAGGGCGAATACTTCTATTGCGCCGCCATTCTCGGATCGCCCGCCCTGTGGGCGCCGGCGCGCGAGGCGATGCGGACCGGCAAGATCAAACTGGCCTGGCAATATGGCCGCCGCGCCCTGAAACGCGCCTTCTCCGGTCGGCTGCGCTTCAGCCTGGACGGCGGCGAGAAGCGCCGCACCGAGGCGCTGGTGCTGATCAGCCCGATGATCTCCAAGGCGATGGAGGATCCCATCGGACTGGAGGCCGCCGCCATGGACCCCAGCGACACAACCCAGGCCTTCCGCCTGGCTGCGACCGCCTTGTTCAGCGATTGGCGCCAGGATCCGGCCGTCTCGACCCGCCCGGCGAAACGGATCGAGGTGCGCGCCCGCTCGAAAATTCCGGCCGTGATCGACGGCGAGCCGCTGCTGCTCAAGCCCGAGGCCGTGATCCGTTTCGTGCCCAAGGCCTTCAAGGCTCTGGCGCCCAAGCCGCCCTCGGCCGAGGACAGCATCTAGTGGGACGCGTTCTTCAGTTCTCCGACGTCCATTTCGGCTGCGAGCACAAACGCGCCTGCGCCGCCGCCTTGGAATACGCCCACGCCACGCCCAACGATTTGGTGCTGATCACCGGCGACATCACCCAGAAGGGGTTCCCCGACGAGTTCACGGCCGCCGGCGAATGGATGCGGGCCATGCCCGAGCCGCGCTTCGTCATCGTCGGCAATCACGACGTGCCCTACTGGGACGCCATCGCGCGGGTCTTCCACCCCTGGCGGGCATTCGAGACGGCGACCGGCTTTCCGGCCCACGACGGCCAGTTCTGCAGCGATTCGGTCATGGTGCGCGGCGTCGTCACCGCGCGCGGCTGGCAGGCGAGGCCCAACTGGTCGAAGGGCGTCATCGATCTGGACCAAACGCGCCGTGCGGCCGAGGCCCTGCGTCAGGCGCCGATCGGCGCGCTGCGAATCCTGGCCTGTCACCATCCGCTGATCGAGATGGTCGGCACGCCGATGACCGGCGACGTCAAGCGCGGCGACGAGGCGGCGCTGATCTTCGCCGAGGCCGGGGTGGACCTGATCATGACCGGACACGTCCATGTGCCGTTCGCCATGCCCATCCCGCTGGCGGATCGCTGCTCCTACGCCGTCGGCTGCGGAACGTTGTCGCACCGCGAGCGCGGCGCGCCGCCCGGCTTCAACCAGATCGACTGGGACGCCAAGACCATTACGGTCACGGCCCTGGCCTGGGATGGAACCAGCTATCGCTCGCACCAGGTGTGGCGCCTGCCGCGCCGTCAGGACACCCGCAAGGCGACCACCGCGCCCCGGCCGGATAAGCCCGGCGAACTGGAGAAGGCGGTGGTCTGAAGACCTCAGACCCGTCCCCTCCTTCCGAAGCGGGGAGGTGGCCCGAAGCGTAGCGGAGAGACGGAGGGGTTCTTCACAGCATCACCGCCGCCGGCGGGATTTCAAAAACCCCTCACCACGCTTTGCGCCGTCTCCCTCCCCACGCTGTGGGGAGGGAGACGGCTTGGATTACCGGAACGGCGGCTCGTCGAAGGCGCGCAGTTTGCGTGAGTGCAGCTTGGAGCCTTCGCTGCGCATCAGGTCGACCGCCTGAATGCCGATCTGCAGGTGTTCGGAGATCGAGCCTTCGTAGAAGCGATTGGCCTGACCCGGCAGTTTGATCTCGCCGTGCAGCGGCTTGTCCGACACGCAAAGCAGCGTCCCGTAAGGCACGCGGAAGCGATAGCCCTGGGCTGCGATGGTGGCGCTTTCCATATCGATGGCGACGGCGCGGCTTTGGTTGAAGCGCAGGGCCGACTTGGAATAGCGCAGCTCCCAGTTCCGGTCGTCGGTGGTGACGACGGTGCCGGTGCGCAGGCGCAGCTTGACCTCGTCACCCGGCATGCCGCTGACCGACTTGGTGGCGTCATAGAGCGCGCGTTGAACCTCGGCGATCGAGGGGATCGGAATGTCGGGCGGCAGCACCGCGTCCAGCACATGGTCGTCGCGCAGATAGGCGTGGGCCAGCACATAGTCGCCGATGGTCTGGCTGGCGCGCAGACCGCCGCAGTGACCGATCATCAGCCAAACGTGCGGGCGGGTGACGGCCAGGTGATCCGTGATCGTCTTGGCGTTGGACGGACCGACGCCGATGTTGACCAGGGTCACGCCCTTATGGCCCGGTGCCGTCAGGTGATAGGCCGGCATCTGGTGCTTCTTCCACGCCGTGTCGCTGATCGCCGCCTCGGGATTGGGCGTGTCGCGCGTGATGATCACGCCGCCGGCGCAGGACAGGGTCTGATACGGCGAGCCGGGCGTCCGAAGCTGCTCGATGGCCCAGCGCACGAACTCATCGACATAGCGATTGTAGTTGGTGAACAGGACATAGGACTGAACGTCGTCCACCGGCGTGCCGGTGTAGTGTTTCAGCCGCGCCAGCGAGAAGTCGGTCCGCAGACCGTCGAAGTGCGACAGGGGGAAGTCGCCGCCCATTTCGAACAGGCCATCGGCGATCTCGTCGCCGATATGGGCCAGGTCTGTAGTCGGGAACCAGCGCGCAAGAGCCGCCGTCATCGACCGGTCCAGCGCGACTTCCAGCCCGTCCGTCACGTAGGGGAAGGGAATTTCCTGGCGCGAGACGCCGACCTCGAAGGTCGCATTATATTCCTGCTCCAGCAGGCCCAGCTGTTCGGTCAGATAGGGGCGGAACAGATCCGGGCGCGTGATGGTGGTGGCGTAGGTTCCCTGTTTCGACAGCCGGGCATAGGCGCGCGGCTCCAGGTCCTGGGGGCGATCCCCGTCCCAGCGGATGCGAAGTTCGGGATAGGCGAACACCCCTTCGGCGCGCTTGACCGGATCGGGCCGCGCGCCGGTATTGACGAAATCCCGCACGGCGTCGCGCAGGTTGGTCACGGATTGGGTGTAGAGGGTTTCGAGGCGGTCCAGCGCCGCCTGTGCTGTCATCTGTTCTGTCATGACTTCCTCTAGCGAAGCTTCGCGGCTTTGGCGAGGCGCCGCCCGTTCAAACCCGATTTCGCTGCATTGCAGCAATTTATGACGGGCGTGCGGTTGCGGATCGGGGCGTGACGGCGCATCTGGCCCGGATGTCTTCTTCCCTTGCGTCAGCGCCCGCCAAGAAGGAGCTCGGCTTCGTCGAGTTCGTCTGCCTCATCGCCCTGATGATGGCGCTGAATGCGCTGGCGATCGATTCCATGCTGCCAGCCCTGCCGCACATCGGCTCCGACCTGAACGTGGCGACCGACAACGACCGACAATGGGTGGTGACGGCCTATCTGCTGGGCTTCGGCGGGGCGCAGCTGTTCTACGGTCCGTTGGCGGATCGGTTCGGCCGAAAGCCCGTCCTGCTGTTCGGCGTCGGCGTCTATGTGATGTTCAGCCTGCTGGCGACCCTGGCGCCGACCTTCGAGACGCTGATCATGGCCCGTGTCGGCCAGGGTCTGGGCAGCGCCTGCACCCGCGTGCTGGCCGTCTCGATCGTGCGGGATCGTTACGAGGGGCGCACCGTGGCGCGGGTCATGTCGTTCAGCTTCCTGGTCTTCCTGGGCGTGCCGATCCTGGCGCCGTCGCTGGGACAATTGATCATGCTGGTGGGACCGTGGCGCTGGATCTTCGCCGGGCTGGGCCTGATCGGGGTCGGCCTGATGGTGTGGGCGTCGTTGCGTCTGCCCGAGACGCTGAAGCCCGAGGATCGGCTGCCGATCCAGGTCAAGCGGCTGACCGCAGCCTACAAGATCGCCCTGACCGACCGCACGGCCGTCGGCTACACCCTGGCCATGACGGCGATCACCGGGGCCCTGTTCGGCTTCATCAACTCGTCGCAGCAAATCTTCGCCGACGTTTTCCACGCCGAGGCGGCGTTTCCGGCCGTGTTCGCGCTGATCGCGGGCGGCATCGCCGTGGCCTCGATCGTCAATGCGCGGCTGGTGGTGAAGCTGGGCTCACGCAAGATTTCGCACACCGCTCTGATCGGCTTCACCAGCATCGCCGCCATTCATGCGGGGGTGGCGATCAGCGGTCATGAATCGATCTGGACCTTTGCGGTGCTGCAGACCCTGACCATGTTCTGTTTCGGCCTGATCGCGGGCAATTTCGGATCGATGGCGATGGAGACGATGGGCAAGATCGCGGGCACGGCGGCGTCGATCCAGGGCTTCATCTCCACCATCGTCGGCTCGCTGCTGGGCTTTGCGGTGGGCCAACAGTTCAATGGCACGACCATTCCGATGTCGGTCGGCTTCACCGTCTTCGGCCTGATCGCCCTGGGTTGGGTGCTGTTCGCCGAGCGGGGACGGCTGTTCCGGGCCCATCACGCGCCGGTCGCCGCCAAGGCTTGATCTTTTTCGCGTTTCCGCGCGTTCTCCGGGCCAATCGTCAAGATCAGCCCAGGAAAACCTCGATGACGCGCAAAGCGCTCGGTCTCGTCTCCGCCCTCGCCCTGGCCGCCGCCATGGGTCTGAGCGCCTGCTCCACCACGACGGGAGGGTCGGCCATGACCCCGCCCGCCATCGCCCCGGCGCCCGGTCCCGAAGCGGTGGACGTCCACACCCATGCCCGCCCCGAGATCGCCCGCGTGGTCGATGTGGCCCTGGACCTGACCGCCGACTTCAACGCCAAGACCCTGGCGGGCACGGCGACCCTGGACATCCTGGCGATCCCGGGCGCCAACGAGATCGTGCTGGATATTCGCGACCTGGACATTCAGGACGTGCGCGACGCGGCGGGTCAGCCGCTGCGCTATGTCGTCGGCGACAATGACGCCGTCCTGGGCCAGCCGCTGACGGTCTATTTTCCGGCCTTCGCAGCCAATGAGCGGCGCAAGATCACCATCCGCTATTCCACCCGCCCGAACGCGGCGGCGCTTCAATGGCTGAATCCCAGCCAGACGGCGGGCGGACAAAAGCCCTATCTGTTCAGCCAAGGCCAGGCGATCCTGACCCGCACCTGGGTGCCGACCCAGGACAGCCCCGGCATCCGCCAGACCTATTCGGCCCGCATCACCGCGCCCGAAGACCTGACAGTGGTCATGAGCGCCGATCATCTGACGCCGAACGGCGAGCGGGCCGCACCCCATTCTGAAGGGGGCGGGATGAAGACCTGGCGCTTCCGGATGGACAATCCGATCCCGCCCTATCTGATCGCGCTGGGCGTCGGCGACATCGCCTTTGCACCGTTCGACGGCCGCACCGGGGTCTGGACCGAGCCCAGCCGCCTGCGGGCCGCCCAATGGGAACTGGAGCCGACCGCCCAGATGGTGACGGCGGCCGAGAAGCTGTACGGCCCCTATCGCTGGGGCCGCTACGACCTCTTGGTCCTGCCGCCCTCCTTCCCGTTCGGCGGGATGGAGAACCCGAAGCTGACCTTCGCCACCCCGACCATCATCGCCGGCGATCGCTCGCTGGTGTCGCTGGTCGCGCACGAGCTGGCGCACTCCTGGTCGGGCAATCTGGTCACCAATGCGACCTGGAACGACTTCTGGCTGAACGAGGGCTTCACCGTATATTTCGAGAACCGGATCATGGAGTCGGTCTATGGCCATGACCGCGCCATGCAGGAGCAGGTGTTGGGCTGGGACAGCCTTCAGGACACGCTGAAGTCCCTGCCAGCGGCGGACACCCGCCTGCATCTGGATTTGAAGGGCCGCGATCCCGACGACGGTATGAACGACATCGCCTATGAGAAGGGCGCCCTGTTCCTGCGGACCATCGAACGCACCGTCGGACGGGATCGGTTCGACGCCTGGCTGCGCGGCTATTTCGACCGCAACGCCTATCGTCCGATGACCACGGCCATGTTCCTTGAGGACATCCGCGACAACCTGATCAAGGGCGACGCGGCGCTGGAAAGCCAGTTGCAGATGGACGCCTGGGTTTATCAGCCCGGCCTGCCGTCCAACGCCGTGGCGCCGGTGTCTCACGCCTTTGAGCCGGTGGATGCGGCCGCCGTCGCCTTCTTCAAGGACAAGGGACCGGCCTCGGCCATTCCGTGGTCGGACTGGAACACCCAGCAGCGCCAGCGCTTCCTGGGCTGGCGTCCCGAGGGTCTGCGGACGGGCGCCGACTGGCTGACAAATGCGCAGCTGGCCGATCTGGAGCGGACGCTGAACCTGGCGAACGAAGGCAACGCCGAACTGACCTTCGCCTGGCTGCAGATCGCCCTGGCCCATCGCTATCAGCCGTCGGTCGCCACGGCCGAGAAGTTCCTGACCAGCCAGGGCCGTCGCAAGTTCGTCCTGCCGCTGTTCCAGACCCTGTGGAACGAGGGCGACTGGGGTCGGGGTAATGCGCGGCGCATCTACGCCGAGGCCCGGCCGCTGTATCACCCGGTCACCAGCGGTTCGGTCGATCAGCTGGTCGGACGGCCGTAAGGCTAGAGGTCCACGACCGCCACGCCGGTTTCCGCCGACAGTCGTTCCGCCAGGACGGCGCGGTGGCAGCCGGCGTGGTCGGCCTCGAAGCACAGCAGGGCGACGGGTTTGTCGGCCGCCAGCGCCTTCAGCCGCTCATACTCGATCTGCGCCTGGGGCTCGGCCAGGTGATCGGCGAAGATGGCGCGCATCTCGTCGACACGGCCCTTGCGCGCCGCTTCACGTCCGGCCTTGGGCGTGCCCAGCCCGCGCAGGTGGACATAGTCGATCCCTTCGGCCTTCAGGCTTTCGCCCAGGATCGTCTTGGAAAAGCCGGCGCGGCGGGATGCGGCGACGGCGCGGACATCGACCAGGGTGTGCACGCCGGCCGTCTTCAGCCGCGCGATGACGTCGGCCTGGGTCGCGCCCTCGTAGCCAATGGTGAAAAGCTTCATCCGCCTCAGATGGGCGGCCGCGCGTCGAACGCCAGCGTGACCGTGAAGGCCCGCGTTGCGGTGCGGCGCCCTATCGTCTATCCCGCCGAAACGGATTTCGACTGGAGCTTTCCCCATGGCTGACCTCGCCCCCGGCGTCGTGACCCTCTTTGGAGGTTCGGGCTTTATCGGGTCGCAGGCGGTGCGCGCCCTGGCGCGTCGCGGCTGGCGCATTCGGGTCGCCGTGCGCAACCCGGTCCTGGCGATCGAAATCCAGCCGCTGGGCGATCCCGGCCAGATCCAGTTCATGCGCTGCGACATCACCAACCCGACGGATGTGGCGCAGGCCGTGCGCGGCGCGGACGCCGTCGTCAATCTGGTCGGCGTGCTGCATGACGCAGGCGGCAAGCGCGGTTTCGACGCCGTTCACACCGAGGCGGCCAAGACCATCGCAGAGGCCGCAAAGGCGGCGGGCGTTCAGCGCCTGGTCCAGATCTCGGCCATCGGCGCCGACGCCGCCAGCCCTTCGGCCTATGGTCGCACCAAGGCCCAGGCCGAGGCGGCCGTTCGCGCCGTCTATCCGGATGCGGTGATCCTGCGTCCGTCGCTGGTGTTCGGCGCGGGCGACAGCTTCCTCAATCGCTTCGCCGCCATGGCGACGATGGCGCCGGCCCTGCCGCTGATCGGCGGCGGCGAGACCCGGTTCCAGCCGGTCTATGTCGGCGATGTCGCCGAGGCCATTGCGCGCGGCGTGACCCGCGTCGATGCGGCGGGCCGGACCTTCGAACTGGGCGGGCCGAGCCTGTACACCTTCCGCGAGGTGCTGGAGCTGGTGCGTCGTGAGACGGGGCGCGACCGGATGCTGGTTTCGGTGCCCTTCATCGTCGCCAAGCCCCTGGGTTCGGTGCTGCAACTGAGCCGGTTCGTCGGCCTGACCCCGCCGCTGACGCGCGACCAGGTGCTGATGCTGGAAAAGGACAATGTGGTCGCCGCAGATGCGCTCGGCCTCAGCGATCTGGGCATCGACCATCCGGCCGGCATGGCGGCGATCGCCCCGTCCTATCTGTGGCGCTACCGCGTCGGCGGCCAGTTCGCCGAAGCGCCCGCCCACTAAAACCTTCCCCCTATGATGTCGTCGCCGGTCGCCATCGCGGCCAGCGGCGCCTTCTGTTCGGGAACAAAGAGTGCACAGCTTAAGGATGCCGGCCACGCGCCCCCAGTTTTCCTCGACCGATATGCCTGACCTGAACGACGCGCGGGCGTTGTTGGCGCGCGTCTGGGGTCACGCCGACTTCCGGGGGCTGCAAGGGCGGGTGGTCGAGCAGATCCTGTCGGGCGGCGATGTGCTGGCGGTCCTGCCGACCGGCGGCGGCAAGAGCGTATGCTATCAGATCCCGGCCATCCTGCGCCCCGGACTGGGGCTGGTGGTGTCCCCCCTGATCGCCCTGATGACCGATCAGGTCGAGGCGTTGAAGCAGCAGGGCGTCGCGGCGGCGCGGCTGGACTCCGGCGTGTCGTTGGACGAGCGTTCGGCCATCTGGGCGGCGGCGCGGTCGGGGGAGCTGGACCTGCTCTATGTCTCGCCCGAAGGTTTGGCGGCGGGCGCCATGATGGATCGGCTGGCGGAACTGCCGCTGAGCCTGATCGCCATCGACGAGGCGCACTGCGTCTCGCAATGGGGTCACGACTTCCGCCCCGACTATCGCAACCTGGGCCTGCTGGCCGAGCGGTTCCCCGACGTGCCCCGCATCGCGGTGACGGCGACCGCCGACGCCCGCACCCGCGACGACATCCTGCGCTCGCTGAGGCTGGAAGAGGCGACGGTCTTCGTCGACAGTTTCGCGCGTCCGAACCTGCAGTTGTCGGCCGAGCGCAAGGAGAGCGCGTCTCGGGCCAAGACCGATGCTCGGGTTATCGAACTGGTGCGCGAACGGCGGGGCAAGTCGGGCGTGGTCTATTGCGGCAGCCGCGACGGTTGCGACCGCGTGGCCCAGGCCCTGCGCGACGCCGGGACCAACGCCATCGCCTATCACGCCGGCATGGACACGAAAGAGCGCGACCGCCGGCTGGAACGCTTCTTGGCCGAGGAGGGCGCCGTCATGGTCGCGACCATCGCCTTCGGCATGGGCGTCGACAAGGCCGACGTGCGCTTCGTCATTCACGCCGATCCGCCGGGCAGCCTGGAGGCCTATTGGCAGGAGATCGGCCGGGGCGGACGCGACGGCGAGCCGGCCGAGGGCATCACCCTGTATGGGCCGTCCGACATCGCCTGGTCCTTGCGTCGGCTGGACAGCCGCCCGATGGCCGAGGAGGTCAAATCGGTCCAGGTGCGCAAAACGCGTCAGCTGTTCGCCATGCTGGACGGCGCCGTCTGCCGCGCCCAGGCCGTGCGGCGATACTTCGGCGAGCATGACGCCCAGCCTTGCGGCGTCTGCGACATCTGCGGCGACCCGCCCCAGCTTTATGACGCGACCGTCCCGGCCCAGAAGGCGCTGGCGGCGGTGCAGCGGCTGGGCGGCCGGTTCGGGCGCAACCGCGTCGTGGATCACCTGACCGCCCGCACCAAGGATGTGCAGCCGTGGGAGCAGCAACTGTCCACCTGGGGCATCGGGCGCGAGATTTCGCTGAACAGCTGGCGCGAGATTGTCGATCACCTTCTATTCGAAGGTCTGCTGGCCGAGGATCCCAATGACGGCAAGCCGCTGGTCGGGCTGGGCGATCCCGAGGCGGTGCGCGCCGTCTATCGCGGCGAGCGCCAGATCGAGGTGCGTCGCGCGCCTTTGAGGGCCGATACGGCCCCGCGTCGTCGTGACCGATCGGGCGAAGGGCGCAATGCGGCGCTGGAGACGATGGACGCGGACGTCCGCGCCCGGTTCGAGGCCTTGCGCGCCTGGCGCCGCGACCGCGCCTCGGAACAGCACGTCCCGCCCTATGTCATCTTCCAGGACCGGACGCTGCTCGAGATCGCCCACGCCGAGCCGGGCGACCTGAACAGTCTGGGCGCCATTTCCGGCGTCGGTCAGTCCAAGCTGGATCGCTACGGCAAGGGCGTGCTGGAGGCGCTGGCCGCTCTTTAGAAGGCGTCAGACTTCCGGCTTGGGCGGGGCGGTGATGACTTCGACGTTGTCGTTCAGCAGATAGGACAGTTCCGACAGGGCCGTGGCGCGCTCGGCCGGGTTGGCGGCGGCCTGAACGGCCTGAACCTTCTTGGGCATGTCTTCGGAAATGCCGCGCAGGATGCATTTCAGATCGCCGTCGGTGCCGCGTTCCTTCAGGATCAGATGGCCCTGCATGTCCAGGGCGGCCAGCTGTTCGGCCTGCGCCTTGAAGCCGGTGAAGGCCTGGCTGGTGAAGAAGGCGGCGTCGTCGGCGGCCTTGGCGGCGGCCCAACCGTCCACCACGGCCTTCAGGCTGGCCGAGCGCGAGATGATGTCGGCGAACAGCGGCTCGCCCGCCACCGAGACCGGCGCGCCGGGCGCGGCGGCCGGCCGTTCGGCGGCCAGGGCCACCGAGGGATTGGACATCGCTAGGGCGATCGTGAGAGCAAGGCCGCAGGACATGGAGGTGACTTCCTGTTTCAGCGTCCGCTGGGACGTTGAACCTGAATACGCCCCAGCCGTAAACGAGTGTTTACCCTGTCATTCCCGATGGAGACGACGATGACCCGCGACGCCGCCTGGACCGCCTTCGACCAAGCCGCCGCCGAGGCCGCCTCCGCGCGGATCGTGGATCAGTTCGCCGCCGATCCCGACCGGCTGGCGCGGATGTCGGTCGAGGCGGCAGGCCTTTATCTCGACCTGTCGAAGCAAAGCTGGACCAAAGCCGCCTTTGACGCTTGTCTGGACTTGGCGCGCGCCAGCGGCGTCGAAGGGCGTCGCGCGGCCCTGTTCGCCGGTGAGGCCGTCAATCTGACCGAGGGGCGGGCGGTCCTGCACCCGGCTCTGCGCGCTGCGCCGGGCGCCGACTTCAAGGCCTTGGGCGAGCCGGTCTCGGCCGAGGTGGACGCCGTGCGGGCGGACATGAAGGCCTATGCCGATGCGGTGCGGTCGGGCGCCGAGGCGGGCGCGACGGGCAAGACGTTCGAGGCGATCGTTCATGTCGGCATCGGCGGGTCAGACCTGGGGCCGCGCGTGGTCTGGGATGCGCTGCGCCCGCTGGACCCGGCCATCGACCTGCGCTTCGTCGCCAATATCGATCCGCGCGACATGGCCGAGGCGCTAACGGGCCTGAATCCCGAAACCACCCTGGTGGTGGTCGTGTCCAAGACCTTTACGACGCAGGAAACCCTGGCCAACGCCGAGGCGGCGAAGGCCTGGCTGGCGGCGTCGCTGCCGGCCGAGGGGATGACGAAACACTTCATCGGGGTGACGGCGGCGCCGGACAAGGCGGCGGCCTTCGGCTGCGGCCGCACCTTCGCCTTCCGGGACTGGGTCGGCGGGCGCTATTCGCTGTGGTCGGCGGTCAGCCTGTCGTGCGGCATCGCCTTGGGCTGGGACGTGTTCGAAAAGATGCTGGCGGGCGCCGCCGCGATGGACGACCACTTCGTGTCGGCCCCGCTGGAGCGGAACGGGCCGATCCTGCTGGCCCTGGCCCAGGTGTTCAACGTTGACGGTCTTGACCGGCCCGCCCGCACCGTCGCCCCCTACGCCCACGCCCTGCGCCGCCTGCCGTCCTTCCTGCAGCAGCTGGAGATGGAGTCGAACGGCAAGCGGGTGCATCGCGACGGCACGCCGGTGACGCGTCAGACCTGTCCCGTCGTCTTTGGCGAGCCCGGCACCAACGGCCAGCACGCCTTCTTCCAGCAAATCCACCAAGGGCCGCAGACCGTTCCGGCAGAGTTCGTGATCGTCGCCAGGACGCATGAGGACGCGCCGGAGTCGCCGCTTTGGTCGAATGCGCTGGCTCAGGGCCAGGCCCTGATGCTGGGCAAGACGACCGAGGCCGCCAAGGCCGAGGGGTTGGCTCAAGGGTTGTCGGAGGAGGAGGCGACGCGTCTGGCGTCCCACCGCACCTTCACCGGCAACCGTCCGTCGACGGCCATCGTCATGGAGCGGCTGACGCCCGAGACCCTGGGCGCGCTGCTGGCCCTGTATGAGCACAAGACCTTCGTTGAGGGCGTGATCTGGGACATCAACAGCTTCGACCAGTGGGGCGTCGAACTGGGCAAGGTCCTGGCCAAGGCGATCCTGAAGGACGTGGACGCGGGCGGCCCGTCGGAGAACCTAGATCCGTCCACGGCGGCCCTGTTGACGGCGTTGATGGGCTGACGCGAAAAGGGCCCGTCCTTGCCGGACGGACCCTTCCAGTCATCTAAACTATCAAACGCTTACCAGCGGCGGTCGTAGCGGTAGTCGCGATTGTTGCGATAGTCGCGGCGGTCATAGCGCGAGTCGTAACGGCGGCCGTCGTAGCGGTAGTCGTAGCCCGAGCGGCTGCGGTCGATGCCGTGCTCGCGCTCCCAATGGCCTTGGTTACGGTAGCATTGGCCGCCGCGATAATATTCGCAGCCCGAGCCGCGGTTGGAGGCCACCGCGCCCAGCGCCGCACCGGCAAGCGCACCGCCCGCGATGTAGCTGCCGTCGCCGTTGCCATAGATGGCGCCGGCCAGACCGCCCACGGCGGCGCCGATCAGGGCGTTACGGCCGGTGTTGTCGCGATCGCGCGATTGGGCGGAAGCCGGAGCGGCCATCAGGCTCAGGGCCACGACGGGAGCGGCGGCGACCGCAGTGATCTTCAGCAGCTTGGACATTTTGGTCTCCTTCTTGGCTTGCCGATCTGCGTTTCCGGGGCGGGAAGGCATCCAGCGTTGAGTCCCTTTTATCGCTCTCAGTTTGAACGACCCCGGAGGCCGGCATTCATTTTCGGTTCATTTGTCACAGAGAATTCGCGCGGCGGACGGGCGGCGCCGCTTGACGGTCACGCCACCTCTGCCTAACTCCCGCTCGCGTTAGCACTCTCGCCGGTCGGCTGCCAAAACGGCGATCGCGAGAGCGCCGCACACCGTTTCAAAAACGCCCCGATCCGGGGGTTTTACAGGGAGAAGTCCGATGGCGTTCCGTCCGCTCGGCGACCGCGTGCTGGTCAAGCGCGTTGAAGAAGAATCCAAGACCAAGGGTGGCATCATCATCCCCGACACCGCCAAGGAAAAGCCGCAGGAAGGCGAAGTCGTCTCCGTCGGCCCTGGCGCCCGCGACGACACCGGCAAGGTCAATGCTCTTGAGCTGAAGGCCGGCGACCGCATCCTGTTCGGCAAGTGGTCGGGCACGGAAGTGAAGATCGACGGCGAAGACCTGATCATCATGAAGGAATCCGACGTCCTGGGCGTGCTGTCCTAAGCACCCGACGTCCGACGTTCTTCAATCCAATTCATATAGATAGGAGCTGCCCGCATGGCCGCTAAAATCGTACACTTCAACACCGACGCGCGTGACAAGATGCTGCGCGGCGTCAACGTCCTCGCCAACGCCGTCAAGGTGACCCTGGGTCCCAAGGGCCGCAACGTCGTGATCCAGAAGTCCTTCGGCGCTCCGCGCTCGACCAAGGACGGCGTGTCGGTCGCCAAAGAGATCGAGCTGGAAGACGCCTTCGAGAACATGGGCGCCCAGATGATCCGCGAAGTCGCTTCGAAAACGAACGACAAGGCGGGCGACGGCACCACCACCGCAACCGTGCTGGCTCAGGCCATCGTGCAAGAGGGTCTGAAGGCCGTCGCCGCCGGCATGAACCCGATGGATCTGAAGCGCGGCATCGACAAGGCCGTCGGCCTGGTGCTGGAAGAGATCAAGTCGAACTCCAAGCCGGTTTCGAACAACTCGGAAATCGCCCAGGTCGGCACCATCTCGGCCAACGGCGACTCGGAAATCGGTGAGCTGATCGCTCAGGCGATGGCCAAGGTCGGCAACGAAGGCGTCATCACCGTCGAGGAAGCCAAGACCGCCGACACCACCGTCGACGTCGTCGAAGGCATGCAGTTCGACCGCGGTTACCTGTCGCCTTACTTCATCACCAACGCCGACAAGATGGAGGCCCAACTCGAAGAGCCGCTCATCCTGCTGTTCGAGAAGAAGCTGACCTCGCTGCAAGCCATGCTGCCGATCCTGGAAGCCGTGGTGCAGTCGGGCCGTCCGCTGCTGATCATCGCCGAGGACATCGAGGGCGAAGCCCTGGCGACCCTGGTCGTCAACAAGCTGCGTGGCGGCCTGCGCGTCGCCGCCGTCAAGGCTCCGGGCTTCGGCGATCGCCGCAAGGCCATGCTGGAAGACATCGCCATCCTGACGGGCGGCCAGGTCATCTCGGAAGACCTGGGCATCAAGCTTGAGAGCGTGACCATCGACATGCTTGGCAAGGCCAAGAAGGTCTCGATCACCAAGGACGACACCACCATCGTCGAAGGCGTCGGCGGCAAGGACGAGATCGAAGCCCGCGTGGCCCAGATCAAGCGCCAGATCGAAGACACCACCTCGGACTACGACAAGGAAAAGCTGCAGGAACGTCTGGCCAAGCTGGCCGGCGGCGTTGCAGTCCTGCGCGTCGGCGGTTCGACCGAAGTCGAAGTGAAGGAAAAGAAGGACCGCGTCGACGACGCCCTGAACGCCACGCGCGCCGCGGCTGACGAAGGCATCGTTCCGGGCGGCGGCATCGCCCTGCTGAAGGCCTCCAAGATCCTGGCCGACGTCAAGGGCGACAACGCCGACCAGAACGCCGGCATCGCGATCATCCGTCGCGCCCTGCAGGCTCCGATCCGTCAGATCGCCGAAAACTCCGGCGTCGAAGGCTCGATCGTGGTCGGCAAGGTGCTGGAAAACGGCGACGCTTCGTTCGGCTTCAACGCCCAGACCGAAGAGTACGGCGATCTGGTGCAGATGGGCGTCATCGACCCCGCCAAGGTCGTCCGCACGGCTCTGCAAGACGCCGCTTCGGTCGCTGGCATCCTGATCACGACGGAAGCGGCCGTCGCCGACGCGCCCAAGAAGTCGGGCGGCGCTGCTGCTCCCGACATGGGCGGCATGGGCGGCATGGGCGGCATGGACTTCTAAGTCCAAGCTAACCCACGCTGAAATGCAGAAGGGCGGGACCGCAAGGTCCCGCCCTTTTTGTTTGCCTATCCTCTCTGCGAAGCGGGGAGGGTATGGCTGTTTCAGAATTCCGAAATCGCGCCTGGCTTACGGGACCGCGTCTTCAGCCACATGACGCCCAAGAGGTCCGAGACCGACGCCCGCAGGCGGCCCCAGTTGGTGTATTTCGAGCGGCCGACCTCGCGGTGGCGGTGGTCCACGTCGAGGTACTGGTTCTTGAACCCTTCGCGGATCATCAGGGCCGGCAGGTAGCGGTGGATGTGATCGAAGTAGGGCAGGCGCAGGAAGACGTCGCGGCGGAAGGCCTTCAACCCGCAGCCGGTGTCGTCGGCGTCGTCGCCGAGCAGTTTGCGTCGGATGCGGTTGGCCCAGATCGAGGCCTGGCGCTTGGCCTCGGTGTCCTGGCGTTTGGCGCGACGGCCGCCGACCAGGCCCACGTCGCCGGGGGCGGACAGAAGCGCATCGACCAGGCGGGGCGCATCGGCCGGCGGGTTCTGGCCGTCGCCGTCCATCGTCACCACGACCGGCGCGCGCGCGGCCAGAACGCCGGTGCGAACCGCCCGGCTCTGGCCCGCATTGGTCCCGTGGGCCAGCACGCGCAGCGCCGGCAGTTCGGCCATGGCGGCCTTCAGCTCGGCCAAGGTCGCATCCTTGGACGCATCGTCCACGAAGATCATCTCGTACGAACGGCCGGCGAAGGCGGCGGCGATCTCGCGCGCCAGGGGCACGGCGGCGCCCGCCTCGTCATGGACGGGAACGACGACGGAGATTTCGGGCGTTTCGACGGTCATCGGCGCTCCATAGAGGATAACGAGAGCTTAGGGGAGACGGCTGACGCAGGCGTGGTCGCCGTGTAAGGAGTCTGGAATGAAGACTTTCGATCTGGATGGCCGCATTGCCGGCTGGCGCGGGCCGGTTCTCGCGGCCCTGCTGACGCTGATCGCCGGCCTGCCGGGCCTGCTGCTGCTGCCGCCGCTGGATCGCGACGAAAGCCGGTTCGCCCAGGCCACGTCCCAGATGCTGGAAAGCGGCGACTATGTCGACATCCGCTATCAGGACGAGCCGCGCTGGAAGAAGCCGGTCGGCATCTACTGGATGCAGGCGATCGCCGTGGGCCTGACCTCGGATGTCGAGGACCGTGAAATCGCGCCCTATCGCATCCCCTCCCTGCTGGGCGCCATGCTGGCGGCCTGGGCCGTCGCCTGGGCGGGCTCGGCCATGCTGGGCAGTCGGGTCGGCTTCTTCGGCGGGGCCATCATGGGGGCGACCTTCCTGCTGTCGACCGAGGCGGGTATCGCCAAGACCGACGCCATGCTGTGCGGGGCGACGACCCTGGCCATGGCGGCGCTGGCGCGCATCTATATGGCGACGAAGGCCGGCGAACGACCGATCCGGCCGCACAAGCTGCTGTTCTGGATCGGCATCGGTCTGTCGATCCTGATCAAGGGACCGATCGGGTTTCTGGTCGTGGCCCTGGCCATCATCGCCCTGTCGATCTGGGATCGGAACGTCAAATGGCTGTATCGCCTCGGCTGGGGTTGGGGGCTGCCGCTGGTCGCACTAATGGTCGGACCATGGGCCATCGCCATCACCATCGCCACCGACGGCGGTTTTTGGCGCGAGGCCATCGGCGGCGATTTGGCGCCCAAGATTGCCGGTGCGCATGAGAGCCATTCGGGCTTCCCCGGCATGTATCTGCTGCTGGCGCCCCTGCTGTTCTTCCCTTCGACCCTGTTGTTGCCCGCCGCCGTCTCGACGGGCTGGAGCCGACGCGCCGAGCCGGCGATCCGGTTCCTGGTCTGCTGGCTGGTCCCGGGCTGGCTGATGTTCGAACTGGCCCCGACCAAGCTGTGGCACTACACCCTGCCGACCTTCGGGGCGCTGGCCCTGTTGGCGGCCGCCGCCCTGGCCCAGCCCATCGGCAAGGTCTCGCGCATCACCGGCGCGGCGCTGGGCGCGTTCGCGGCTCTGCTGATCATCGGCATCACCGTCTATGGCTTGACCGTCTATGGCACCTCGACGGCCCAGACCTGGGCGGCGTTGACGGTGGTCATGGCGCTGGCGGCGGGGGCGATGGGGGGCTTCCTGTTGCTGAACCGGGCGCCGGTCGCGGCCCTGGTCGCCTCGCTGGCGTTCGGGGTCGTGGCGCACGCGGCCCTGTCGGGCACGATCCGCCAGCTGCGGCCTCTGGCCATCGCGCCCCAGCTGGAAAAGGCGCTGGAGGCGGCGGATCTGCATCCGCGTCAGGGGCGCACGCCGGGGCCGGTGGCGATCACCGGCTTCCATGAACCCAGCTTCGTCTTCCTGACCGGGCGCGACACCGACCTGACCGACGCCCAAGGCGCGGCCGAGGCCTTGGCCGAGGGGCGGCCCGCCATCGTCGAAGGACGTGACGCCGACGCCTTCCGTGCGGCCGCCGCGCGTCTGGGCGTGTCCGGTCGCGCGGTCGGGACGGTCAACGGCTACAACTATTCGGCGGGCGATCCGGTCAGCCTGACCATCTATGCGCCGCCGCCCCGAAACGGGAATGGCGCCGCCGCTGCGGGAGGCGAGTGATGGGCCGCTTCATCCAGATCGTCGAAGTCGGGCCGCGCGATGGCTTGCAGAACGAAAAGGCTGTGCTTGAGCCCGCGGTCCGCGCCGATCTGGTGCGGCGGCTCGAGCAGGCGGGGGCGAAACGGATCGAGGCCGTCTCCTTCGTCCATCCCAAATACGTGCCGCAGATGGCCGGCGCCGAGGAGGTCATGGCCGCCCTGCCGCATGAAGCGGGGCGCAGCCGTATCGGCCTCGTGTTGAACGGCAAGGGCTATGACCGGGCGCTGGCGACCGGGGTGGACGAGGTCAATGTCTCGGTCGCCGCCACCGACGGTTTCGGCCTGAAGAACCAGGGCCTGGCGGTGAAGGATCAACTGGCCATGCTGGGCGAGATCGTCGCCCGCCGCCACAACGCCGAGGCCAGCGAGGGCGCGCCGTCGCTGTCGGCCATGATCTCCTGCGTCTGGGGCTGTCCGTTCGACGGCGAGGTGTCGGTCGATCAGGTCGCGGACATGGTCGGCGCCATCGCCGAGATGGGCGTCGGCGAGATCGGGCTGGCCGACACCATCGGCGCCGG
Organism: Brevundimonas vesicularis; assembly: GCF_014204545.1. Classification (GTDB taxonomy): domain Bacteria; phylum Pseudomonadota; class Alphaproteobacteria; order Caulobacterales; family Caulobacteraceae; genus Brevundimonas; species Brevundimonas vesicularis_B. The sequence continues at coordinate 674,919 of NZ_JACHLJ010000002.1, read as the reverse complement.
CGATCCTTGGGCGGTGACGCGCAAAGTCGAGGCGGCCAGGGCGGCCGCGCCGAATGCGACCCTACGCCTGCATTTCCACGACACCCGCAACACCGGCCTGGCCAACGCCTATGCGGGCGTCGAGGCCGGGATCGACGTGCTGGACGCCTCGGTCGGGGGCATCGGCGGCTGTCCGTTTGCGCCGGGCGCCACGGGAAACATCGCCACCGAGGACCTGGTCTATATGCTGGCGCGGGCCGGGTTCGAGACCGGCTATGACCTGGACGCCCTGATCGCGACGGCGCGCTGGATCGGCGAAGCCATCGGCCGGCCGGCGCCGTCGGCGCTCAGCCGGGCAGGCGGATTTCCCAAGAGCTGAACCTTTGTGGCGGCGTATCGCAAACGGCGCTAAATCAGGGTGAACAGGCGTAGCCGTTGGACCGGCTGCGAAGAGGACCGTCCATGCTGCTCGCCATTCCGCTGCTGCTGATCCCGGTGGTGCTCTACAATATCGTGGTGCTATTCGGCGCGCCGAGCGGGGCGGGGATGGTGCAGGCGGACGTGCTGCTGCGCGATCCGCTGTTTTCCGTCACCATGACTTCGGGCGCGCAATGGACGATCGGGTCCGGCGACCTGATTCTGTTCCTCGGCCTGATCCTGCTGTTCTTCGAACTGGTGAAGTCCACCTCCAGCCAGCGGATCGCCATCATCAATCACGCCCTGTCGATGATCCTGTTCATCGGCGTGCTGGTGGAGTTTCTGCTGCTGCCGGGCTTTGCGACCTCGACCTTCTTCCTGATCGTGATCATGATCCTGCTGGACGTGCTGGCCGGGTTCATCGTGACCATCATCGCGTCGCGCAAGGATTTCGAGTTCGGCGGGGCGTGAGCCGAACGGCTCTCCCCAAGAACGGGCTCAAGTAGCGAAGCGCGATAGCCTTAAGAAAAAGCCGTGAAGATCAGGGCGACGACGGCGACGTCGAAGGCTTTGGCGGCGAGGGCGAAGACGGCGGGCATGGGCGGGTCCGGCAAAGGGCGTTCTGCCTCGCCCCCAGCAAACCCCGTGCCGCCCGAGCGGCGTCAGCTCAGATGTCGGTCTTGGCGGTCCTGCCCGTTTTTGGACGACGCTCGGCCGCGCCCGAATATTCGGCTCCGAGGTAGGCAGAGCGGGCAGCATCCAGCACCGGTGGGCCGCCGCGCAGGCCGCGTTTCTGCCCGCTCTGGCCCATCTGCTGGGCGACGAAGGCGGCGGCGCCGGGCTCGGGCGTCGGCAGGGCGGCAGCTCTTGCCGGGGCCGGTTGGGGCTCGATCATCTCAGGCGCATCGAGGGGGACCAGGGCGCGCGAGGCGGATCGGGCGCGCCGCTCGCGCTCGCGGCGTTCGCCTTCGCGGCGATCCACCCGGTCCGGTCCACCGACGGCCTGGATCCGGTCGGTCATTTGCCCTTGCCGCCCGCCAGTTTCTCGATCTGACGGCGCATCTCGTCCATCTGGCGACGCATTTCGTCCAGGGCGTCAGGCGCCTCGGGCGGCGGGGCCGGCTCTGCCTTGTCATCGGACGCGGCGGGGGTCGGCTCGGCGCGGGGATAGGAGAAGGCCGGGAACATCTGCATGGCGCGCTCGAACATCGCCATATTGGCGCGCGCGGCGTCCTCCATCAGGGTCGCGCCTGCACCGGTTCCGAAGGCGCGCCCCATCTGACTGGCGAACTGCTCCTGCTGGCGACCGAAGTTGGCCAACGACATCTCCAGATAGGAGGGCAGGACGCCCTGCATCTGACCGCCGTAGAAGCCGATCAGCTGGCGCAGGAACTGAACCGGCAGCAAGGCCTCGCCCCGGCTCTCTTCCTCGAAGATGATCTGGGTCAGGATCTGGCGGGTCAGGTCGTCGTTGGTCTTGGCGTCATAGACGACGAACTCCATCCCCTCGCGCACCATGGTCGCCAGGTCTTCCAGCGTCACATAGGCGCTGGTCCGCGTGTTGTAGAGCCGGCGGTTCGCATACTTCTTGATAACGACCTGAGCACTGTCGCCGGTCTTTCCACCCTTGGTCTTTTCGTCAGCCACGCTTGTTCTCGCGATGTTGCAACGCGTCACTATCCTCCGTTGCGACGCGATGCGCCAGAGGGGGACAAAACCGCCGGGAACGGACGGTCGATCAGTGACCCATAGCCGGGGCAAGCACGACGCCGACCAGCACGGCCGTCCAGTGGACTGTCGCCCCGGTAACGACGAACCCGTGCCAGATGGCGCGGCGGAACTTCACGCGCGGGCTGATGAAGACAAAGACGCCGGCGGTATAGATCAGGCCGCCGATGACCAGCAGGGCCAGGGCGATCGGATGCACCGTCTCCACCATCGGCTTCAGGGCCGCCACCGCCAGCCAGCCGAAGACGACATAGACGCCGCTCCAGAACTTGTCCGAGATGCGCGGCGCGAACAGCTTCACCCCGGCTCCGAGGAAGGCCAGGGTCCAGATCAGGGTGGTGAAGCCGATGGCCCACAGACCCTCGAACCGCTGGGTGGTGAAGGGGGTGTAGCTGCCGGCGATCATCAGGAAAATGGCCGCCTCGTCCAGTCGCCGCAGCACGGGCCGCGCGGCGCAGGGGTTGGTCCAGTTGTAGATGGTTGAGGCCGTCAGCATGCCGACGAGGCAGAGGGCGTAGATCGCAGTGGCCATCACGCCCCCGATCCCTGCATAGACCCCGGCCAGACCCGCCAGGATGATGCCGCCGACCGCCGCCAGCATCAGGCCGACGATGTGGACCCACAGATCCGCCAGCTTTTCCGCGCGCGTCGGATAGTGCTCGATCATGTCCAGCTCGTCCGGCGTGCAGACGTGGGTGACAAGACGTTTCAGCGTGCGCAGCATGGACCTTCCAATCCGTCGATCGCCTCTATCGTTCCGTGACAATGCGCCGACGGGGTGACGATTGGCTGAATCGCGCCCTGTTCATGTCGTCGCAGGTGACGAACGCGCTGCAATGCGGCAAAACAGTCACGCCGAATTATTCTCCAAAGAGTGAAATCCCATGACCGACGTCGTCATCGTTTCCGCCGCGCGCACCCCGGTCGGCTCCTTCCTGGGCGCCCTGTCGTCCCTTCCGGCGTCCAAGCTGGGCGAGATCGCCATCAAGGCGGCGCTGGAACGGGCCGGTGTTTCCGGCGACGAGGTCGATGAGGTGATCCTGGGTCATGTGCTGCAGGCCGCCGCAGGTCAGGGCCCTGCACGCCAGGCCGCCGTGGGCGCGGGCGTTCGAAAGGAGGCCGCCGCCTGGAGCCTGAACCAGATCTGCGGCTCGGGCCTGCGCGCCGTCGCCATCGCCGCCCAGCAGATTGCTCTGGGCGACGCCAGGATCGTGGTCGCCGGCGGCCAGGAGAGCATGAGCCAGGCGCCGCACGCGCAACAGCTGCGCAACGGTCACAAGATGGGCGACGTCGCCCTGGTCGACACCATGGTCAAGGACGGTCTGTGGGACGCCTTCAACGGCTATCACATGGGTCAGACGGCCGAGAACATCGCCGATAAGTGGTCCATCAGCCGCGAGGCGCAGGACGAATTCGGGCTGGCCAGCCAGCACAAGGCCGAGGCGGCCCAGAACGCCGGCAAGTTCGATGACGAGATCACGCCGGTCGTTATCCCCGGCCGCAAGGGCGACGTGACGGTCGGCAAGGACGAATACATCCGCCACGGCGCGACGCTGGAGCTGATGCAGAAGCTCAAACCCGCCTTCACCAAGGACGGCAGCGTCACCGCCGCCAATGCGTCCGGGCTGAACGACGGCGCCGCCGCCCTGGTGCTCATGAGCGCCGACGAGGCCAAGGCGCGCGGGCTGGAGCCGCTGGCCCGCATCGCCTCCTACGCCACCGCCGGCGTCGATCCGTCGATCATGGGGACCGGCCCGATCCCGGCGTCGAAGAAGGCGCTGGAGAAGGCGGGCTGGAGCGTCGCGGATTTGGATCTGGTCGAGTCCAACGAGGCCTTCGCCGCCCAGAGCCTGTGCGTGGTCAAGGAGCTGGGTCTCGACCCGGCCAAGGTCAACGTCAACGGCGGCGCCATCGCCATCGGCCACCCCATCGGCGCCTCGGGCGCGCGCATCCTGACGACGCTGCTGTTCGAGATGAAGCGGTCAGGCGCGAAGAAGGGTCTGGCGACCCTGTGCATCGGCGGCGGCATGGGCGTGGCCATGTGCGTCGAGCGCGCGTGATCCGATAAGAAGAAAAGGGGCGAGGTCTCCCTCGCCCCTCAACTCTTAGTCCGCCGCGGGATATTCGAACGGATCGCTCGGCGTGGGCTGGGTCGGCAGCGGCATGCGGGGCAGGGGCTCGTCGCGGTTGGCGGCGTTCAGCAGGAAGCTGGCCAAAATGACGGCCGCCTGACGCAGGTCCTCGGCCTTCAGGTGGTCATAGCTGTCGATGCTGGTGTGGTGCAGGCGGCTGGAATAGTCGAGCGGGTCCTGGATGAACTGATATCCCGGCACGCCGACGGTCTGCATATAGACGTGGTCGGTGCCGCCCGAATTGCGCAGCGAGACCGTCGTCGCGCCCATGCTGGCGAACGGGGCCAGCCATTCCTGGAAGATGGGGGCGGCGGCGACATTGCCCTCGGCGTTGATGCCGCGAATCTTGCCCGAGCCGTTGTCCAGATTGAAATAGGCGACCAGGTCGCGATAGCCCGCGCGCGGCTCGATCGGCCAGCGGCTGCGCCAGGTGCGGTTGTCCGGCAGGCCCGCCAGCGCCGGATCGTTCGACGCAGCGCGCGTCGCCAGATGACGGTCGACATAGGCCAGCGAGCCCAGGATACCTTGCTCCTCGCCGTTCCACAGGGCGAAACGGATGGTGCGTTTAGGCTTGACGTTCAGGGCCTTCAGGATGCGGGCCGCCTCCATGACCACCGCGCTGCCGGCGGCGTTGTCGACCGCGCCGTCCGAGGCGACCCAGCTGTCCAGATGGGCGCCGGCCATGACGTATTCGGTTCCGCGCGTCGTGCCGGGGATGTCGGCCAGGATGTTGTAGGCGTTGACGTCCTCGTCGTGGAAGCGGACTTCGCTCATCAGCTCCAGCGTCGGCGGTGCATCGGTCAGGGCGAGGCGCGCCAGACGGCGATAATCCTCGGCCGCCAGCTCCATCCCCGCCAGCTTGGGCGTGGCGCCGACCTGATAGGTGTAGCCCGTGCCGTGCAACAGGCCGCCGTCACGCTGGGAAATCCGCACCCAGGCCAGGGCGCCCTGCTCGGCCAGGAAGGCGTCCAGCTGATTGGCGAAGTTCACGGTCTTAAGCGAGCGTTCGATGGCGGCCGGCGAATGCTGGGGCTGGTTATAGGTGTTGCGCTCGGCCAGTTCGGCGCTGGTCCAGCGGCGGAAGGCCGGCTCGGTCGGCTCGGACCCCGTGCCCGGCTGGGACAGCATGACGATCTTGCCCGACAGCTTGCCGCGCCATTTGTCGAAATCCTCGACCTTGGAGATGGGCGCAACGATGACGCCGCCGCTGATGGTCCCATTGGTCGAGGGCGTCCAGGCCACCGGGATGGCGCGCAGATCGAGCGGGCGCGGTGCGGTCATGCGGGCGCTGGAGCGGACGATGGACCAGCCCCGGCCGAACTCGAACCCCTCGGCGCGAACATTGGACAGGCCGTAGTTCGTGAACTGCGCTTGAGCCCACCGTTCGGCCTCGCGCATCTGGGGCGAGTTGGTCATCCGCCCGCCGATCCGGTCGGTCAGATAGGCGGCGGTCTGCATCACCTGGCTGTGGTTCAGCCCCTGGTCGATAATGCCGTTGACAGCGACGCGGTTCACCGACTGGGCGGCGACCGGCGTGGCGAGAAGAGCGGCGGCGGAGACGAAGGCGAGCAGACGCGACATGGATTTCCCCAAGAAAGCCCGATGGCTGAACAGGGGCGCATCTGATGCGATCCGCCTACGGAGTGCAAACCGCAAACCGTGTTCAGGCCGCGACGATCAGCCCCAGGGGCCGCGCGGCTCCGTCGGCGTCGCGGGAACGCCGGTGGTCGAGGTCGTGAGGCCGGCGGCGGGCCGAGGCTGGGCCAGGTCCAGCGTTCGCGGGCGCGGCTGCATCCCCATCTTGGCGCCCAACTCCAGCAGCGCCTTGACGCGATTGAGCGTCGCCGGATGGGTCGAGAACAGGTTGTCCGCCCCGCGTCCCGCCAGCGGATTGATGATGAACATCTGACCCGAGGCCGGATTGCGCTCGGCCGTCTGATTGGTGATCCGCCTGGCGTAGGCGTCGATCTTCTGCAGGGCCGAAGCCAGGGCCTGGGGATCGCCGGCGATCTCGGCGCCGACGCGGTCGGCCTCATATTCGCGGCCCCGGCTGATGGCCATTTGCACCAGACCGGCGGCCATGGGCGCCAGCAGCATCAGGGCGATCGTGCCGATGATGCCGCCCGGCCGCTCGCGGTCATTGCCGCCGAAGAACAGGGCGAAGTTGGCGAGCGCGGCGATGGCGCCGGCGATGGTCGCCGTCACCGTCATGATCAGGGTGTCGCGGTTCTTCACATGGGCCAGCTCGTGCGCCATCACCCCGCGCACCTCCTCGCGCGTCAGCATGTCCAGCAGGCCGGTGGTGGCGCAGACGGCGGCGTTCTCGGGGTTTCGGCCCGTGGCGAAGGCGTTGGGCTGATCATTGGGAATGATGGCGACCTGCGGCTGAGGCAGGCCGGCGTCGCGGGCCATCTGACGCACGTCGGCGACGTAGTTCCTGACCACGGCGTTGGGGTGCTGCTCATCGACCGGCTGGGCCCGGTACATCTTCAGCACGATCTTGTCGGCGTTCCAGTAGCTGAACAGATTCATCCCGCCCGCGAACAGCAGGGCGATCGCCATGCCGGTCGCGCCGCCGATCAGATAGCCGACCCCTGCGAACAGGGCCGTCATCGCCGCCAACAGAATGAAGGTCTTCAGATGGTTCATCGCGGTTCCATTCCCGATCCGTCTGGCGTCACGGGCTTGAACCTCTATTTGAGAGAAGGCGCATCAAGCCTCAAGGGAGCCGCCCTGTGACCGAACATCCCACCCTCGCGCCGAATGACGCCGACGAAACGCCGGTGGCAGCGCCCATTTTCAATGCCGACGTGCCCCACGCCACGCCGGAACGGCCGCTCAGCGAGGCCGCGCGGCGCGCGCTTCGGGAAGCGGCGGATCGTCGCGCGGCGGAAACGACCGTTCAGGCGGACACGGAATATGGCGGTCCGACCGGTCCCGAGCCGACCCGTTTCGGCGACTGGGAGAAGAAGGGTCTGGCGGTCGATTTCTGACCCGCCGAGCCTGCTGCGACGGGCGCAAAGGTTAACCACGCCTTAAGAAACAGGCGCCGGACTTGCCAGTGTCGGGACAACTCAGAGGAGTCTGTCCCGTGACGATACAGTCGATACTTACCGCCGCGTCGGCGGCTCTGCTGCTCTCCGCAGCGCCCGCTCTGGCCGGTGGTCCCGGTCACGGGGGTTATGGCGGCGGCCACCCCGGCGGCGGCTGCGGCGGGGGATGCGGCGGCGGCGGTCACTACGGCGGCGGCAACTACAACGCCAACCACAACGTCAATGTGAACGTGACCGGCGGCGCCTACGCCAATGCCAACGCAAACGCCTATGCGAGCGCCTCCAGCTACGCGGCGAGCAGCGCACGGTCCTATTCCAGTTCGTCCAGCTTCCAGCGCGGCTATGTCGGCGGCGGCACGACCTATGTCGGAAGCGGCGGCTATTCGGACGGCTATTACGGCGGCGGCTATGTCGGCGGCGTCAGCGCGACCTCGGTTCTGGTCGGTCGTCCTCCGGTCAGCGCGCCGGTCGGCTATCCGGTCTATGGGTTCGGCCGTGACTATATCGGCTGGCGTCCGTATCCGGGCCGTCCGGTCGACTGCAACTGCCGTCCACCCGTTCGCCCGCCGGTTCGCTACGAACACCGCTATGAGCAGCGTTACGAGCAGAGCTACGTCGATCAGCCGCCGGTCTATGTCCAGGCGCCGCCCGTCCAGATCGCGCCGCAGCGCATCTATGTCGCGCCTTCGCAGGTCAGCATGGCCCCGCCTCAGATCGAGATGGGACCGCCCACCTATATCGAACAGCCGCCCATCTATGTGCAGGCGCCGCCGGTGAACATCGGGCCGCAACGCGTCCAGGTGGCCCCGTCGCAGGTGAACCTGGCCCCGGCACAGGTCGATGTCGGCCCGCCCGTCTACGTCGATCAGGCCCCGGTCTATGTGCAGTCGGCGCCCGTCAACATCGGCCCGCAACACATCCAGGTCGCCCCGGCCCAGGTTAATGTCGCGCCCGCCCAGGTCGAGGTCGGCGGTCCGGTCTATGTCGATCAGTCGCCGGTCTATGTGCAATCCGCGCCGGTCAATGTGGCCCCGGCCCAGGTCTATGTCGCGCCGCCGGAAGTGAACACGGCCCCGCCGCCGCCGCCTCCGCCCCCGCCGCCGCCGTCGGGCTACTACGGGGACCTGCCGCCGCCCGAGGCGCCCGCGCCCCACGCCCCGCCGCGTCACGGCTATGCCCAGGAGCCGGGCGAGCGCGGCTGATCCCCTCGCGCTAGAATAACCGAAGACGAACGGTCGCCCTGGTCTGTCTCAGATCAGGGCGATCTGCTGTGCGATCTGTTGCGCGGCTGCGCGTGGATCGCTCGACGCCGTGATCGGCCGGCCGATGACCAGATGAGTCGCGCCGGCTTCAAGCGCCGCCTGTGGCGTCGCCGCCCGCGCCTGGTCGTCCAGCGCAGCGCCGACGGGTCGTACGCCCGGCGTGACGATCAGGAAGTCGGGCCGGCCCGCCTCGACCGCCAGAGCACGCGCTCCCGCCGCCTCATGCGGGCTGGAGACGACGCCGTCGATTCCGGCCTCCAGCGCCTGCCGCACGCGCCGTTCGACCAGATCGGCCGGCGACAGGCTGTGGTCGTCGGCGGCCAAATCGTCGGCCGTAAGGCTGGTCAGGACCGTAACCCCCAGCACCTTCATTTTCGAGCCCGCCGCGCCGCGCGCCGCCGCCGCCATCACCTGGGGCCGCGCATGGACCGTCAGCAGGTCGCAATCCGCGCCCGCCAGATTGGCCGTCGCCTTCTCCACGGTCGCGCCGATGTCGTGCAGTTTCCAGTCCAGGAAGATTTTTCGCCCCTGCGCCTTCAGCTCACGCGCCAGCGCCATGCCGTCGACCGCGAACAGTTGCAGCCCGACCTTATAGAAGCCGATCGCGTCGCCGATCCGCTCGGCCAAAGCAGCCGCCTCGGCCGTCGTCGGCACGTCCAGGGCGCAGATGATCCGCTCGTCGGGCGCACGATCGGAGGGGGTTTGGGGATCGGTCATCGACGGACTCGCGCTGAGCGGCTATGCCGGACACGAGGGCGCGTCGGCAGGGCGGCGTGATGGATTGAGGGCGAGGGCAGGCGATGAACGCAGTCGATTTGGGTGTCAACCTGTTCGTGACCCTGTTCGCCCTGCTGGACCCGATCGGCAATCTGCCGATCTTCGCCGCCGCAACGGCCGGGGCGACCCTGCGTCAGCGGATTTCGGTCTCGGCCCTGATCTGCGCCTTCGCCGCCGTCTTCCTGGCCTTCTTCCTGTTCACGGGCCTGGGCCTGCTGCAGTTCTTCGGCATTTCGCTGGCGGCGTTCCGCATCGCGGGCGGCATACTGCTGTTGTTCCTGGGTCTGGACATGGCGCGCGGCGACTTCCTGGCCATGTTCGCCGACAAGGATGCGCTGGCCGATTCCAAGGACGTGCGCGGCTATGCCCGCAGGCGTTTCCAGCGCCTGGTCGTCCCCTTCGCCATTCCGCTGATGATCGGCCCCGGCGCCATTTCGGCGGTGATCATCCAGGCAGGCGAGGCGGCCAAGCTGGGTTACGGCGGGACCATGGGCTCGCTGGTCGCGATCGCGGCGGCCTGCGCTGTCTCCTTCGTCTGTTTCGCCCTGACCGGGTCGCTCAGCCGCCTGCTGGGCGAGGTCGGCATGGCGATCATCGTCAAGGTGCTGGGCCTGATCCTGTGCGCCCTGGCGATCCAGTTCATCCTGCTGGGCCTGGGAGAGGCCATCCCCGGCATGATCTCCGGCGCCGTGACGACCCCCTATCCGGGGACCAAGTAAGACGTCAGTCCGCGTCGTCCTCGATGGCGTGAATGTCGTCGTCGGTCAGGCCGAGGTGATGGCCGATCTCGTGGATCAGGACGTGGGCGATCAGTTCGCCGATCCCCACGTCGCCGCGCTCGCACCATTCGTCCAGGATGGGGCGGCGATAGAGGAAGACCCGCGACGGCTCGGCCGCCGGGCCCAGGCTGTCGCGCCGGCCGATGTCCACGCCATGATACAGGCCCGTCAGCTCGAAAGGGTCCTCGACCTCCATCTCCGCCAGCGTCGCTTCGTCGGCGAAGTCGTCGATGCGGATCACCACCTCGCCCGCCGCCTGTTTGAATGGTCCAGGCAGGGCGTCGAACGCCTCCTGAGCCAGGCGGGCGAAGTCATCGAGCGAGGGGGCGATCGGGTCGGTCATGTCCGCGATATCGCCGTCCCGACGCCCTGCCGCAACGGGGCGCGATGACGCGATCACGAGACTGCCGCTTTTTCGCGCGCTTGGAGTATGGTTAGCGAATCGGGGCTGAGACTCTTCTCCAGGGACACGAATGGCCGAGGCCGACATCGCCTATGTCGCCACAGCGGGCGCAGCCGGACTGGCCATGGCCGTCAGCGCCTGGGCCTTGCTGCTGCGCGGGCGGCTGCACGAGACCGCCGTCGCCGCCGAGCGTGAGCGCGTCGAGGCCTTGGCCGACCTCAGCCGCCATGACGCCATGCTGCGCGCCTTCGACGACGTCAGCCTGGCCCTGACGCCGGACGGGCAGGCGGCCGGTGTGCCGATCGGTTCCGCCGAACTGATCGCGCGGCTGGCGGGTGAGGACGCCGAGGCCGGGGCCGCCGTCTTGAACAAGCTCCGGATCACGCACGGCGCGCTGATCGACGCCCTGGTTCACGAAGGTCAGGCGTTCGAAGGTCTGGTCGCGCTGGACGACGTGGAGCCCTGGCGGATCGAGGGACGGGTCGCGGGCGGTTCGGCCTGGCTGCGGCTGTCGCCCGCCTCGCGCTTCACCCTGACCGGGGCGGATGCGACCGAGAGCGGCCTGGCCCTGCTGGGCGACGCCTCGCCGACCCCGACCTGGGTCGTGGACGGGACCGGCAAGCTGGCCTGGGCCAACCGCGCCTGGCTGAACGAGACCAATGCCGAGAGCATCGACGACGCCGTCGAAAAGGGCGTGTCCTTCGACCGTGGCGCCGACGCCCTGGTCGCCGAGGCCGCGCGCTTGGGCGTGCGCCAGGAGGGCTTCCGCTGGACGACCGGCGGGGGCGCGCGGCGCGCTTGGCGCATCATCGCCGAGCCGGCGGGCGGCGGCGCCGTCACCGCCTTCGCCATCGAGGTGACCGAGGCGGAAGAGACGCGCGACACCCTGCGCCGCCACGTCGACGCCCATGACGAGACGCTGAACCACTTGGCCGATGCCGTGGCCATCTTCGGCCCGCAAAAGCGGCTGGCCTTCCACAACACCGCCTTCCAGACCCTGTTCGACATCGACGCGGCCTGGCTGGACGAACGTCCGACCCATGCCGAGCTGCTGGATCGTCTGCGCCAGCGTCGCAGCCTGCCCGAAGTCGTCGACTACGCCGGCTGGAAGGCGCGAGAGCTGGAGTTCTATGGCGCGTCGGAGGCCTCGCCGGACGACAGCTGGTCCCTGCCGGACGGGCGCACCCTGCGTGTCGTGCGCCAGCCGCACCCGCTGGGCGGCATTCTGCTGATCTTCTCGGACATCACCGACGAGTTGAAGCTGCGCAGCCGCTTCAACGCCCAGATCCAGGTCCAGCGCGCGACGCTGGACAAGCTGAATGACGCGGTCGCCGTGTTCGGCTCGGACGGCCGACTGCGGCTGCACAATGAGGCGTTCGAGACCTTCTGGAACCTGTCGGTGGACAAGATAGCGACGGCCTCGGACTTCGACGCCCTGGCCGAACTGTGCAAGGCCGTGCTGCCCGATCCCGCCCTGTGGCTGGGGCTGAAGGCGCGCGTCGCCGATCCAGATCCCGAAAGCCGCGTCGCCATTTCCGGCGAGGGCCGGACCGTGGACGGTCGCGTCGCCGCCTGGCAGACCCGCCCCCTGCCGGACGGCGCGACCCTGGTCGCCTTCTCGGACGTAACGGCTCGACGCGGGCTGGAGCAGGCGCTGGTGCAGCGCGAACAGGCGCTGGCCGAAAGCCAGGCGCTGAAGCGTGAGTTCGTGGGCAGCGTCTCGTATGAGCTACGCACGCCGCTGACGACCATCGTCGGCTATTCCGAACTGCTGGAGACGATGGGCGATTTGCCCGAGCGCAGCCGCCAGCACGCCGGCGCCATCCGCATCGCCGCCAGCCAGCTGGCCCGCTCCATCGACGACGTGCTGGACATGGCCCAGATCGACGCGGGCGAGATGGAGCTGTCGCTGGGCGACCTCAGGGTCTGCGACCTGTTGAGCCAAGCCGCCGAAAAGGTCCGGGCGCGGGTCGAGGGCCGCGGCGCGACCCTGACCGTGTCCTGTCCCGCCGATCTCAAACCCATCCGCGCCGACGAACACCGCATCGGCCAGGCGCTGGATCATCTGCTGGAGAATGCGGCGCGCGCCGTGTCCGAAGGCGGGGCGGTCGTGCTGAAGGCCGAGACCGGGCCGTCCGAAATCCGCCTGACGGTGTCCGACACCGGGCGCGGAATCCCCTATCACCTGCAGGCCCACGTCTTCGACCGCTTCGTGCGGCGTGAACGGGGTGGTCCCGGCGTGGGGTTGGCCCTGGTCAAGGCCCTGGTCGAATTGCACGGCGGTTGGGCCGAGGTCGAAAGCGAGCCGGGCAAGGGCGCCGCCTTCATCCTGCATCTGCCGCTGGGCGCCGCGACCACCGCCGCCGCGCCCGAGCTTCAGCTGGAACTCTAGCGCCGCGACGCCTTCGAGGCATCCCGCGCCGGGCCGAACTCGGCGCCCGCGTTCCATTCCGGCCACTGATCCCCGTCCGCCAGCTCGCGACCAACGGCGTAGATCAGGGCGACATCGGCGGCGGCCGCGTCCATCGTCGAGGTCGCGTCCCATTCGTCCGTGGGCTGATGATAGCGGTTCTGAACGTAGTCGCGGCTGGCCGCGCTGGCGCCGGTGAAGCCCGCCGCCGGGAACAGAGCCGGCACGCCCTTCAACGCCAGGGGGAAGTGGTCCGAGCGATAGAAGGCCCCGGCCTGGGGCGCCGGATCGGCGATCAGGGTGCGGCCCGTTTCGGTCGCGTGGCGCGCCAGAATGTCGTCCAACTGGTTCTTGCCCTTGCCGATGACGACGACGTTCGGGTCGATCTCGGTCCCTGGCAACAGGCTGTCGACGTTGATGTTGGCGACCGTGGTCTCCAGCGGCCAGACCGGATTGGCGGCGTAATAGGTCGAACCCAGCAGGCCCGCCTCCTCGCCCGACCAGGCGGCGAAGACGACCGATCGTTTCGGACGCGAACCGTCGGCGAAGGCGTGGGCCAGTTCCAGCAGGGCCGCGACGCCGGTCGCATTGTCCACCGCCGCATTATAGATCTTGTCGCCCTGGGCGTTCGGGGTGCCGACGCCGTAGCCGTCCCAGTGGGCGCCGTACATGACGGTCTCGTCCGGGCGTTCCGAACCCGGAATGCTGGCGATGACGTTTTTCGTTTCCACCTTGTCGGCGATCTGGCCGAAATCGACGCTCATCGTCAGGCCGGGCAGGACGACGGGCTTGAAATCGGCGCTGCGCGCGCTGTCCTTCAGGGCGGCGAAATCCAGGCCGGCGGCGCTGAACAGCTCTTCGACCTTGGCGCGCTGAATCCAGCCCTGGAACGCCGCGCGCTCGGCGTCGGGGTTGGCGCGCACGATGTCGAACTTGGGCGCGGCCGATGAGTTCTGCAGCGTCGACCAGGGATAGCCGGCGCCGGCCGTCTCATGCACTACCAGCACGCCCGCCGCGCCGCGACGACCCGCCTCCTGGAACTTGTAGGTCCAGCGGCCATAGAAGGTCATGGCGTTTCCGTCGAACTTGCCTGCGACCGGGTCGCCGTCGGGCGCCTGGAAGTCGGGATCGTTGACCAGGACGACGATGACCTTGCCGCGCACGTCCACGTCCTTGAAATCGTCCCACTGGCGCTCGGGCGCCGTCGCGCCGTAGCCGACGAAGACCACGGGCGCGTCGGTCACCGTAATGTAGTTGGTCGGACGGTCGCTGGACACCAGAACGTCGGGACCGCGCTCAAGGCTGATGGTCTTGCCGCCGACGGTCGCGGCGACGGTGGCCGGACCGTCTTGGCGTGTGCGCGACAGATGGGCGACCTGGACGAAGGCGCCGTCCGGCCCGCCGCCCTCGGCCCCCGCCGCCTTGAACTGTTCGACTAGCCAGGCGACGGTCTTTTCCTCGCCGGCCGAGGCGGGGGCGCGGCCTTCGAATTCGTCCGACGCCAGAACCCGAACCGACTCATTCATCCGCGCGGCGTCGATGTTCGGCGTCGTCTCTTGCGCCAGGGCCGGGGACCAGGCCATCATCAGGGCCAGGACGGAAACAGCGGGGAGGGCGTGGCGCATCGGATACTCCTGATCGAACCGCGCGACCCTGCCTTTCTCAGTCCCGGCTGTCGAGCCAGTCGATGACGCCGTCGGCCGCGACGACGGCGGAGGCGAAACTGGCCTGAAGCAGGTAGCCGCCGGTCGGCGCCTCCCAATCCAGCATCTCGCCGGCGATAAAGACGCCCGGTCGCGCGACCAGCATCAGACGTTCGTCCACGCCGTCCAATTTGACGCCGCCCGCGGAGGAAATGGCCCGTTCCAGTCCCTGAACGCCGGTCAGGGTCAGGGGCATGGCCTTGATCCGTTCGGCCAAGGCCCGAGGCGAGGCGGGCAGGGGACCGGCCTCATACAGCAGGGCGACGGCGGCCGGCTCCAGTCCGACCACCTTGCGTAGATGGTTCGACAGGCTGGCCTTGCCGCGCGGCTTCGACAGACGGTCGGTCAGTTTTCCGGCCGCCACATCCGGCTTCAGGTCGATCTGGATCTCGGTGCGCCCCGCCGTCTCGACCGCCGTCCTCAGCGCAGAGGACAGCGCATAGATGGCGCCGCCCTCGATGCCGTAGCGGGCGATCATCGCCTCGCCCCGCGCCGTTCGGTCACTATGCGTGACAGCGACGCCTTTCAGCGGCTGGCCCGCGAACCGATCACGGAATAGAGCCGACCAGGCGACGTCGAAGCCGACATTGGCCGGTTTGAAAGGCGACACGGCGGCGCCCTGCGCTTCCAACCACGGCGTCCAGGACCCGTCCGAACCCAGGCGCGGCCAGCTGGCGCCGCCCAGCGCCAGGACCACGGCGTCGGGTCGTTCCAGCCGCTCGCCCTCCGGCGTCTCGAATGTCAGCGCGCCGTCGCGCCAACCGGTCCAGCGCGAGCGCGTGCGAATCTCGACGCCCTGCGCCTCCAGCCGCGCCAGCCAGGCCCGCACCAGCGGCGAAGCCTTCATGGCCTTGGGAAACACCCGCCCGCTGGAACCGACGAAGGTCTCCTGCCCCAGGGCCTCGACCCAGGCGGTCAGGTCGGCAGGCGTGAAACGGTCGATCCAGGCGGCGGCCGTCGGTTGGGCGGGACCATAGCGGGTCAGGAACCGATCGAGCGGTTCCGAATGGGTCAGGTTCAGCCCGCCGCGCCCGGCCATCAGCAGCTTGCGCGCCACGGACGGCATCCGGTCGTGCACCACGACCGTCGCCCCTGCCTGCGCCAGCCGTTCGGCCGCCATCAGCCCTGCTGGGCCGGCGCCGATCACATGAACGGTGCGAGAGGTCGTAAGACGGGGCGACTGTTGCATGGCGTGGCTTTGCGCGCTTGCGGCCGCGCTGGCTATAGGCGTCGTCATCGCTATGTTCTGTGTCATGAGCGTTGCCTTCACCCGCGAAGAAGATCTGGAAGCCACCGCCGCCGACCTGGCGGACCGCCCGATCTCGCCCCATCCCAATCTGGTCACGCCCGAGGGTCTGGCCGCGATCGAGGCCGAGCTGGCCTCGGCCCGCGCCGCCTATACCGCCGCACAGGTCCAGGGCTCGATCGAAAGCGACCGCACGGCGATGGCGCGCGCGACGCGGGATCTGCGTTACTGGGCCGCTCGCCGTGCCTCCGCGCAACTGATCGAGCCGACCGAGGACGATGGGGCCGTGCGGTTTGGAGGTTCCGTGTCCATCGAGCGCGAGGACGGGCGCGCCCAGACCTGGCGCATCGTCGGCGAAGACGAGGCCGATCCGGCCGCAGGCTCGGTCAGCCATGTCTCGCCACTTGCCCGCGCCGTCATGGGCAAAAGGGTCGGCGACGAGCTGACGGTGGCCGGTCAGTCGGCCGAGATCGTCGCGGTCGGCTAGACGTCAGTCCTGGGCGTCTTCGTCGCCCAGCATATCCCGCATCATGTCCAGGATCAGCTTCTGCTTGCGCGCCGGCAGGCGCGGCGCCAGGCGGGTGATCTCGACGCTGGTCTTGGTCGGGCGATGGTCGTGGTCGAAGGCGGGCGCCTCTTCGGCGAGGCCGCCCGCCGCGCTGCTGTAGCCGTCGAAGAAGAAGGGAATGCCGACCTTCATGAACTCGGCCATCTCGAACAGTTTCGAGGCCGAGACGCGGTTCGTGCCCTTTTCGTACTTCTGCACCTGCTGGAAGCTTACGCCGACGGCCTTGGCCAAGGCGGTCTGGGTCAGGCCCAGGTCGAGACGCTTTTCCTGAACGCGACGGCCGACATGGCGATCGACGGGATGCGGATCCTCGTCCTTTTCACGCGCCATCACCGTCACCCTTCACCTAGATCGCTACTTGATTTCCCTGGACCCTAGATCGCCGGATCGACGGCCACAAGGACAGGATGAACGCTGTTAGCACTGAGAAAAAGAACAGGAAATCGCCAAATCGACCATAGGGCGTGACGCCCGTCGGACGGGGCAGGGGCGCGTCGATCACTCCCATGAAGCGCGGCTCCAGCCGTTGACCCTCAACGATCCGGCCCCACGGATCGATCATGGCCGAAATCCCCGTCGGGGTGGCCCGCGCGATGGGCAGGCCGGTCTCGATCGCGCGATAGCTGGCCAGGTTCAGATGCTGGCGCGGACCCGAGGTCGCGCCGAACCAGGCGTCGTTGGATGCATTGACGATCCACTCGGGCCGTCCGGTCGCGCCGGGCGTGAAGCCGGGATACAGGCTCTCATAGCAGATCAGCACCTGCGCCGGCGGGGCGCCCGGAACAGAGATCGGCGCTGGCGTCGGCCCGGCGGAAAAGTCGCTGGGCATATGCACCAGGCTGCGCAGGCCGATGGAGGTCATGATCGACCCCAGAGGCAGGTATTCGCCGAACGGCACCAGCCGGTGCTTGTCATAGACGGCGGAGACTCTCAGTCCCGCCCCGCCCTCGTCAGCCAGGGCGAACAGGCTGTTGTAATAGCGCGCGCCCTCGGGCGCGGTCAGGTCCGGCTCGCCGCGCGCCAGGCCCATCAGCAGGGTCTGTCCCGGACGCAGGGCCCCCGCGATAGCCTGGGCGTCGGCCGAGGCGAAGACGTCGTTGGCCGAGGCGGGCAGGGCGCCTTCGGGCCAGACCACGACATTGGGCGTCCGCGCCGCCGCCTGACCCGTCAGGGCGACATAGCGATCGACGATGGAGCGATAGGCCTCAGGCGACCATTTGGTCTCCTGCTTCACATCGGCCTGAACCAGACGGACGACTGTGTCGGTGAACTGAAGATCCGACTGCGCCAGCCTGAGGGCGCCGAAGCCGCCGACGGCGATCAGGGCCAAGACGCCCAGGCCTGCGGAGATCAGGCGGCTGTGCTTGTCGCCCGGCCCGATCAGGGGCGCGAAGGCCGCCGTGGCCGCGACCGTGACCAGGCTCAGCCCATAGACGCCGACGACCGAAGCGAACTGGGACATGCCGCCGCCCGCGCGCCAGGTCGCGCCTGCCGGGTTCCACGGAAAGCCCGTCAGCACATGGCCGCGTAGCCATTCAGCGGCGCAGAACAGGGCGGCGAACAACAGCACCCGCACGGCGCCGAGCGGCGCGAACCGACGATAGAGGGCGCAGGCCGTCCCCCAGAACAGCCCCAGGCCCGCCGGCAGCAGGCTGGCCGCAAACGGCGCCATCCACGCCTGTTCAGGATTGACGAAAAACGCTTCGGCCACCCACCAGCAGCCGACGAAGAAATAGGCGAACCCCGCCAGCCACCCCATCCAGAAGGCGCCGCGCGCCGTGTCGGACCGCTCCGACAGGATCATCAGCAGCGGATAACCCAGAAGACCGATCAACACTCCGAACGGCGGATGAGCGAAGGCCGTCCCGGCGCCGGCCAGCAGCGCCAGAACGTTGCGGATCAGCCGCCATGTCAGGGCGCGCTTCCTGTCGGGCAGGGCGCGGATCGGGGCCGCGAATCGGTCCAGCAGGGCGTCGGGGAACATCGGGTCAGTCCTGCTCGGCAAGATAGGGGTCGGCGACGCCGATCTGGGCCAGGATTTCGCGTTCCTCGGCCTCCATCTCCTCGGCCTCGGCGTCGTCTTCGTGGTCGCGACCCAAAAGGTGCAGCACGCCGTGGACGACCAGATGGCTCAGATGATCGGCCAAGGTCTTGCCCTGCGCCTCGGCCTCGGTCGCGCAGACGCCGTAGGCCAGGACAATGTCGCCCAGATGCGGAAAGGCGTTCTCCGGCGCCGGGAAGGACAGGACATTGGTCGGCTTGTCCTTGTCGCGAAACCGGCCGTTCAAGTCGCGCACGGCGGCGTCGTCGGTCAGCAGGACGACGATGTCGCCCGCCACGGCGCCCAGTGCGGCCTGCGCCGCGCGTTCGACGACGGCCTCAGCGTCCGGAAGGGCGCCGGTCCAGGCCTCGGCCTCGACTTCAATCTCGATCATGCGGGGTCTTCAAGGTCCGGGGCGGGGCGTCCGCGCGCGGCGTCGGCGTCATAGGCGCGCACGATCCGCTCCACCATGGCGTGACGCACCACGTCGGACGCCTCGAACTTCAGGATGCCGACGCCCTGAACCCCGTCCAGGATCCGCAGGGCGTGGGCCAGGCCGGAATCGCGCGGGTTCAGCAGGTCGATCTGCGACGGGTCGCCCGTCACCACCATCCGCGCGCCCTCGCCCAGGCGCGTCAGCACCATCTTCATCTGCAGGCGGCTGGTGTTCTGGGCCTCATCGACGATGACGAAGGCGTGGCTGAGCGTGCGGCCGCGCATGAAGGCGATCGGGGCGGCTTCGATCTCGCCCTTGTCGCGGCGACGCTGCACGTCCTCGGCGCCCAGAATGTCGTTCAGCGCTTCCCAGATCGGCGCCAAATAGGGATCGACCTTTTCGTTCAGGTCGCCGGGCAGGAAGCCCAGCTTCTCGCCCGCCTCGACCGCCGGGCGGGTGATGACCAGCCGGTCCACCTGCCCCCGCCGCAGCAGCGATGCGCCGTAGGCCGCCGCCAAAAAGGTCTTGCCGGTGCCCGCCGGACCAACGCCGAAGCTCAGTTCGCACCGGCCCAGCATGTCCAGATAGGCGGCCTGCGCCTTGGTCTTGGGCACGATGGCGCCGCGCTTGCCGCCCGGCAACGACACGCCCGCCGCCGCCATGCCCGGCGTGCCGCGACCGCCGCGCGCCTGGCCTAGGGCCGCGCGCACATCGGCCTCGGTGACTTCGGCGCCCAGGGCCGCGCGCTTGGCCAGATCTTCGATCACCTGGCGGGCGTCCGTGCGGTCGCGCGCACCGCCGTTGACGGAGACCCCGCCGCCCGGGGCCTCGACCAGCACCTTGAAGGCGTCCTCGATCAGGGCGACGTGGCGACTGTTCGGCCCGATGACCGCCCGCAGTTCGGCATCGTTCAAGGGGACGAATTCAGACTCACGCGCCATCAAGCGGCCTTTTCTTTTTGGGCTATCGCCGAGCCCGCGGGACCCGGCTGCTTGAGCCCGTCTGCTATGAGCCGGCCTGACAGACTGTTCTGTTGGCCGGCGATGATCTCGACCGGAACGATCTGCCCGATCAGATGATCCGCGTCATCGACGTGGACCGATTGGAGATATGGGGATCGACCGATCGCTTGACGACGGTGGCCGTGCCGTCCCGGCTTGTCGAACAGCACGTTCAGCGTCCGGCCGGCCTGCGCGGCGTTGAAGGCGGTCTGCTGTTCCGTCAGCAGGGCGATCAGGCGATGCAGTCGGTCCTTGACGATTTCCGGCTCGACCTGTTTGCCCATGCCCGCCGCCGGCGTGCCCGGTCGCGGCGAATAGGCGAAGGCGAAGGCCCCGGCGTAGTTCACACGCCGCACCAGATCGAGCGTGTCCTCGAACTCCCGATCCGTCTCACCGGGGAAGCCGACGATGAAATCGCCGGCGATGGCGATGTCCGGTCGTGCAGCGCGGATGCGGTCGATCAGGTCGAAATATTTCTGACGCCCGTGCTTGCGGTTCATCGCCCGGAGAATCCGATCCGACCCCGCCTGAACCGGAAGGTGCAGATAGGGCATCAAGGCGTCCAGATCGCCATGCGCGGCGATCAACTCATCGGCCATGTCGTTGGGATGGCTGGTCGTATAGCGGATGCGGTCCAGTCCGGGGATCTCGGCCAGGGCATAGGCCAGTTCGGCCAGGCTCGCCTTTCGCCCGTCCGGCCGCTCGCCGTCATAGGCGTTGACGTTCTGGCCCAGCAGGGTGACCTCGCGCACGCCCCGATCCGCCAGCTGACGCGCCTCTTCCAGCACCGCCGCCATCGGCCGCGACCATTCGGCGCCGCGCGTGTAGGGCACGACACAGAAGGTGCAGAACTTGTCGCAACCCTCCTGCACCGTCAGGAAGGCGGTCGGCCCCTCGGTGAAGCGGGCCGCGGGCAGGACGTCGAACTTGTCGTCGGGAGCGAAGTCGGCGCCGATCCGCTCGCCTCGCGCCCGCGCCGTGCGGGTCAGCAGTTCGGGCAGCTGGTGATAGGCCTGAGGGCCGACGACGATATCGACGGCCGGCTGACGCCGCATGATTTCTTCGCCCTCGGCTTGGGCGACGCAGCCGGCGACGGCGATGGTCAGATCCCCGCCGGTTTCGCGCCGGATGTCGCGCATCTCGCGCAGCTTGCCGAGCTCGGAATAGATCTTCTCGGCCGCCTTTTCGCGGATGTGGCAGGTGTTCAGGATGACGAAGTCGGCGGCCTTGACGTCGTCGGTGACGCCATAGCCCAGCGGGCGCAGCACATCGGCCATGCGCTCGGAGTCATAGACGTTCATCTGACAGCCGTAGGTCTTGATGAACAGACGCTTTTCAGGCGCCGTCTCGACTTGAGGAACCAGGGTCTCGGTCATCGTGGGCTTATGATCGCCCGCAAGCGTCGCGACAAGCCGAGCGTCAGCCCGCATCCAAATCGGCGGGATCGACGCGCGCCGCGTGCCGGGTGAAGATCAGACCTTCGCGCTTGGACGGCTCGGCGCCCTCGATCGCAACGCCGTAGAGCTCCAGCTTGTGGCCGATCAGCTGGAAGCCCAGCCGTTCCGCGATCTCGTTCTTCAGCCGCTCGATCTCGGCATCGAAGAATTCGATCACCTCGCCCGACTTGGTGTCGATCAGGTGGTCGTGGTGATCGTCGCCGGCCTCTTCATAGCGGCTGCGGCCGTCGCCGAAGTCGTGCTTCTCGACCACGCCCGCCTCTTCGAACAGGCGCACGGTGCGATAGACGGTGGCGATGGAGATGTGCGGATCGATCGCCGAGGCGCGGCGATACAGCTCTTCCACATCCGGGTGGTCCGCGGCGTTGGACAGCACCCGGGCGATCACCCGGCGCTGTTCGGTCATACGCATGCCGCGCTCGGCGCAGAGTTTTTCGATCCGGTCCATGCGCTTAGAATAGGGGCTTGTATCGCATCAGGGAAGCGTCAGGTTGGCGTCAGGCGCACAGAGGTCGCGGCTCATCACCACCGCATCGGTCCGCGATCCGTCGGCGCTCGCATAATAGGCTTTGCGGCGACCCATCGGATTGAACCCGGTTCGCTCATACAGGCCGCGCGCGGCGATATTGTCGTCGGCGACCTCCAGGAACAGCCGCGTCGCGCCGGCCTGGACCGCAGCGACGGCCGCCGCCTCGACCAGACGTCGCCCCAGTCCGTGGCGGCGCGCGGATGGCACCACGGCCAGGGTCAGGATTTCCGCTTCGTCGACCACGGTCCGGATCAGGATGAAGCCGTCGGACTCGCTGACCGCCAGCACGCCCGGCTGCAACAGCAGATCGGCGAAGGTGTCGGCGCCCCACGGCGCGGCAAAGGCCTGAGCGTGCAGGGCGGCGAGTGAGGCGGGGTCCGCCGCCGTCATGGCGCGGGCTGGCGCGGCTGGCCCGGCAGGCGGCTGGGCGGCGTGGCGTCGGGCGCGCGCAGATAGAGTGGACGGGGCGGCTGGGTCGCCGGATCGGCGACGGCGGCCAGGCGCGCCAGCGCCTCCGGCGACGGTGCGACCCGGTCGTCCAGATGGGCGAAAGGCAGGTCGGGAAAGGCCTGGGTCACGACCGCCGCGCCATTGCCGACCAGGGCGACGCTCGGTCCGATGTCGGCGATCCGCCGCGCGGCCTCTTCCACCGACAACGCTTCATCGGGACCAAGCGGCCCACCGTCGGCGAAGAGCCGCGCATAGACCTGACCGCGCCGCGCATCGACCAGGGCTGCGATGGGACTCTCTTGATTGGTGACCGAGGCGGCGAGGGCGTCCAGCGCCGAAAGACCGACGACCGGTCGATCCAGCGCCGCGCCCAGACCCTGGGCAAAGGCCAGGCCGACGCGCAAACCGGTGAACGAACCCGGTCCGACCGTGACGCCGATCCGGTCCAGGCTGTCGAAACCGCCGCCCGCCTCGGCCATGACATCGCGCACCAGCCCGCCGATCCGTTCCTGGTGCCCCTTGGTCATCGGCTCGAAGCGTACGGCGAGCGCGCGATCGTCCTCGAACACCGCCGCCGTGCAGGCGCCGAGCGCCGTATCGATCACCAGAAGTCTCATGGGCGTCTTCTAGGCGGCGCGTTGCAGAACCGCCACCGCGTCCGGATCAGAGGGTCTGCTCGACCCGCGTCACCTCGGGCACATAATGGCGCATCATCTGCTCGACCCCGGCCTTCAAGGTCGCCGACGACGACGGGCAGCCGGCGCAGGCGCCGCGCATCCGCAGGTTCAGCACGCCGGTCGCCTCGTCGAAGGAATCGAACAGGATGTCGCCCCCGTCCTGGGCAACGGCGGGGCGAATACGGCTGTCCAGCAGGGCCTTGATCTCGGCGACGATCTCGCTGTCGTCCTCGGCATGGCCGTCGGTTTCGCCGCCGCCGCGCGTCAGCGCCTGACCCGAGACGAAGTGATCCATGACGACGCCCAGGATCGGAGCCTTCATCTCCGACCATTCCGGCCCCTGCGGCTGGCGGGTGACCGAAACATAGTCCGCGCCGAAGAAGACGCCGTCGACGCCTTCCAGCTCGAACAAGGCCTCAGCCAGCGGAGAGGCCGTCGCCTCGTCGATGGTGCGGTATTCCAGCGCGGCGGTCGGCGACACGTCGCGGCCGGGCAGGAACTTCAGCACGTTCGGATTGGGCGTGGGTTCGGTCTGGATGAACATGGGCGGGAGATGCGCTCGCCCCCGCCCCGTTGCAAGACCCGAGCGGAACCTAGCGCCGCTTCAACCCGCCCAGCAGACCGCGCATCAGTTCGCGAGTCAGGGTCGATCCGGCCGTGCGCAGGACCGACTTGGTCAGGGCCTCGACCGGCGTTTCGCGGGTGGACCGACGCGCAGGCTTCGCGGCCTCGCGCGACGCCCGCGCCTCGGCCTGAGCCTGAGCCTTCGCCCGCGCTTCGGCGGCCTTCTGATCGGCCTTGGCCTGGATGGCGGCGGCCTTGTCGGCCTCGGCCTGGATTTCAGCCTGATCGGCGGCGCTATGACGATTGGCCAGGATTTCGGCGGCGGACTCGCGGTTCAGCACCTGTTCGTAAAGGCCCCGCACCGGACTGGCGGCCATGACGGCGGCGCGCTCGGTATCGGTCGCGGGACCGAGGCGCGAGGCCGGCGGGCGGATCTTGGTGCGGGCCACGATGGTCGGCGCACCCTTTTCGTCCAGCACGGAAACCAGGGCCTCGCCCACGCCCAGACCCTGAATGGCCTCGGCCGTGTCGAAGGCGGCGTTGGCGCGGAAACTCTGGGACGCGGCCTTCAGCCCCTTCTGTTCCGACGGCGTATAAGCGCGAAGCGCGTGCTGAATGCGGTTGCCCAGTTGGGCCAGGACGCTGTCGGGAATATCGGCCGGGTTCTGCGTCACGAAATAGACCCCGACCCCCTTGGATCGGATCAACCGCACGACCTGTTCGACCTTTTCCAGCAGGGCGCGTGGGGCGTCGTTGAACAGCAGGTGCGCCTCGTCGAAGAAGAAGACCAGGCGCGGCTTTTCCGGATCGCCCACCTCTGGAAGCTGTTCGAACAGCTCCGACAGCAGCCACAGCAGGAAGGCCGCATACAGGCGCGGACTGTTCATCAGCCGGGTCGAATCCAGCACGTTGACCTGGCCCCGGCCGTCCAGGCCGACGCGGATCATGTCTTCCAGCTTCAGCGCCGGCTCGCCGAAGAAGGCGGCCCCGCCCTGTTGCTCGACCTGCAACAGGGCGCGCTGGATCGAGGCGATGGAGGCAGGGGCGACATTGCCGACCTCGCGCCCGATCCGCTCTGCGTTCTCGCCGACATAGACCAAGAGGCTGCGCAGATCGTCGAGATCCAGCAGCAGCAGGCCTTCCTTGTCCGCCACATGGAAGACCACGGTCAGCACGCCCTCCTGCACGTCATTCAGGTTCAGCATCCGCGCCATCAGCACCGGGCCGATCTCGGACACGGTCGTGCGGATCGGATGTCCCTTCTGCCCATACAGGTCCCAGAAGACGGTGGGGGCGGCGCGCGGCGTCAGGGTCAGGCCCATCTCGGCTGCGCGGGCGATCAGCTTCTCGTTCGGCGCACCGACCTGGGAGATGCCCGACAGGTCGCCCTTCACATCGGCGCAGAAGACCGGCACCCCGGCGTCGGAAAAGCCCTGGGCCATGATCTGCAGCGTGACCGTCTTGCCCGTGCCGGTCGCGCCGGCGACGACGCCGTGACGGTTGGCGCGGTTGAAGAGCAGGTTTTCCGGCTGGGCGGCGTCGGACTGGCCGAGGAACAGGCCGGGCAGGGCGTCGGGCATAGGGGTCTCCGATGGCGTCTCCGGCAAAGGTCTAGCGCGTTCCCCGCGCGCTCGGAACAGCGATTGACGGCGACGGCAGGCGGTTCGACAACACGGTCATGAAAAACCCCGTCGCCACGCCGTCCTCGGTCGCCGCTCGCAATGCCCTCGGCGTCATCGCCACGGTGGCGGCCGGGGCGGCGATCTACTGGCTGCGGGACATCCTGACGCCGCTGGCGATGGCCATCTTTCTCCTGATCATGATCGATGGGGTAAAGCGGTCGGTCGAGGCGCGCACGCCGTTGAACAGCCGCATGGCCGGGATCGCGGCCCTGACGCTGGTGGTTCTGGCCTTCTTCGCCTCCATCGCCATCATCGTGAACGGGGCGGCGGGCTTCTTCGGCGAGGCGTCCGGCGTGTCCCAGAACATTGGCCCTCGCATCGATCAGATCATTCGCGACGCCTATGGGCTGGTGCGTCTGGCCAATCCGCCGACGGCGCAGGACCTGATCAACGGCGTCGATGTGCCCGGCTGGCTGACCTCCATGGCTTTCCAGGTACAGGGCATCGCCTCGGGCGCCTTTTTCGTCCTGATCTATCTGGGCTTTCTGCTGGCCTCGCAGGTCGGCTTCCGGCGCAAGATCGTCGCCATGTTCCCGTCCGAGGCCCAGCGCGACGAGGCGGTCGCGGTGTTCCAGCGCGTGCGCGGCGGGGTCGAGGGCTATATCTGGGTGCAGTCGGTGACCGGCGCGATGATCTGCGTCGTCGCCTGGATCCTGATGCGGGCGGTCGGGCTTCAGAACGCCGAGTTCTGGACCTTCGTCATCTTCATCGTCGGTTTCATCCCGGTGCTGGGCGGGGCGGTTGCCGGTCTGGCCCCGCCGCTGTTCGCCCTGGTCCAGTTCGAAAGCTATTGGCCCGCCGCCATCCTGCTGGTCGGTTTGCAGGTCATCCTGTTCGTCGTCGGCAACTTCATCCAGCCGCGCATGCAGGGCGACAACCAGAACATCGACCCGGTCGTGGTGCTGCTGGCCCTGGCCTTCTGGGGCAAGCTGTGGGGCGTGGTCGGCATGTTCCTGTCCACGCCGCTGGCGGTCATGGCCATGGCGATCCTGGCCGAGTTCAAAGGCTCGCGCTGGATGGCCATCCTGCTATCGGGCGACGGCGAGCCCTATGCGAACGAGGGCAAGACGACCGACAAGCCGAAAGCAGCCCGCCGCAAGCCCAAACCGGAACCCGCAGCGGAGGCCTGATCAGGGCTGCCAGCCGCTGATCTGGTCCGCGTTGCTGTCGCCGGCCAGGGCGCCGCGCGTCTTTTTCACCTCGGCCCAGGCGGCGCGAAGCAGGGCGGGCACGCCCTCACCCGACACGCCGGACACCAACATGGGACGCCGACCGGCGACGGCCTCCAGCTCGGCGGCCTTCTCTTCGCGCGCTTCGGGCGTCAGGGCGTCGATCTTGTTCAGGGCCAGGATCTCGGCCTTGTCCGCCAGACCCTCGCCATAGGCTTCCAGCTCGCCCCGAATGATGCGGTAGGCCTCGACCACGTCGTCCTGGGTGCCGTCGATCAGGTGGATCAGGCTGGCCGAGCGTTCGACGTGGCCCAGGAAGCGCGTGCCGAGGCCCGCGCCCTCGCTGGCGCCCTCGATCAGGCCGGGAATGTCGGCGATGACGAACCGCTCGGATGGCGACAGGTCCACCATTCCCAGGTTCGGAGCCAGGGTGGTGAACGGATAGTCGGCGATCTTGGGCTTGGCGGCGCTTGCGGCCGACAAGAAGGTAGATTTGCCCGCGTTCGGAAGGCCCGCCAGGCCGATGTCGGCGATCAGCTTCAACCGCAACCAGATCCAGCGTTCCTGACCGTCCTGGCCGGGGTTGGCGTAGGTCGGCGCCTGATTGGTCGGCCCCTTGAAGCGCACATTGCCCCAGCCGCCGTTGCCGCCCTTCAGCAACAGCTCCATCTTGCCGGGCGTGTCCATGTCCAGCAGGACCGTTTCCTTGTCCTCGTCCAGCACCTGGGTGCCTACGGGCACCTTCAGATGCACGTCTTCGCCCTTGCCGCCATGCATCTGGCGACCCTGGCCATGGTGGCCGGTCTGGGCCTTGAAATGCTGCTGATAGCGATAGTCGATCAGGGTGTTCAGCCCGTCGACCGCCTCGATCCAGACATCCCCGCCCTTGCCTCCGTCGCCGCCATCCGGGCCGCCGTTCGGGATGAATTTCTCGCGTCGAAACGACACGGAGCCCGCGCCGCCGTTGCCGGAGCGGATATAAATCTTGGCCTGGTCGAGGAACTTCATCGCGGGCTTATGCCGCAGAAGCGCGGCAAATTACAGGCCCGGCGACCCGGCGCTATTTCAGCGCCAGCGTCACCGTCTTGACGTCCACATATTCATCGATGCCGTGGATCGAGCCTTCGCGGCCATAGCCCGACTGCTTGACCCCGCCGAACGGCGCGACGGCGGTGGAGATCAGGCCCGTATTGACGCCGCACATCCCCGCCTCGATCCGCCGGCTGAACCGCATGGCGCGGTCCAGATCGCGCGTGAACAGATAGGAGGCCAGGCCGTAGTCGCTGGCGTTGGCCTTCTCCAGCGCCTCTTCCTCGGTGTCGAAGGCGAAGACAGGGATCATGGGGCCGAACGTCTCTTCCTCGCGGAACAGGGCGTCGTCGCCGCCCAGGGTCACGGTCGGCTGGAAGAAGCGGCCGCCCAGATCATGGCGCGATCCGCCGGTCAGGACCCGACCGCCGTCGGCCTTGACCGCCGCGACGTGTTTTTCGACCTTGTCGATGGCCTTGTCCTCGATCAGCGGCCCGACCTTCACGCCGTCGTCGAAGGCGGGGCCGACCACGATCTTGGCCACCTCGGCGGCCAGTTTCTCGGCATAGGTCTCGGCGACCGACCGCTCGACATAGATGCGGTTCGGACAGACGCACGTCTGGCCTGAGTTCCTGAACTTGCCCTTGATGGTCTCCGCCACGGCCAGATCGAGGTCGGCGTCGGCGAAGACGATCAGCGGCGCCGCGCCGCCCAGCTCCATCGACACCCGTTTCAGCGTTCCGGCGCATTGCTCGGCCAGCTTGCGGCCCACGCCGGTCGAACCGGTGAAGGACAGTTTGCGAATGTCCGGGCTGTCGGTCAGCGCCTTGCCGATCGTGGCGGCGTCCCCGGTGACGATCGACAGGGCGCCCTTCGGCAGGCCGGCTTCATAGGCCAGTTCGGCCAGGGCGATGGCGGTGAAGGGCGTCTGGCTGGCCGGCTTGACCACGGCGGTGCAGCCTGCCGCGAACGCCGGACCCAGCTTTCGCGTCAGCATGGCGGCGGGGAAGTTCCAGGGCGTGATCAGCGCGCATGGCCCGACCGCCTCGCGATAGGTCAGGATCAGATGGCCCAGCGGACTGTCCTGGGTCTCGCCGATCAACCGTTCGGCCTGGCCCGCGAACCATTTCAGAAAGCCGTTGGCGTAGGCGACCTCGCCCTTGGCCTCCTCGAACGGCTTGCCGTTCTCCAGCGCCATCAGGGCGCCCAGACCATCAAGATTGTCGTCGATCAGCGCGGCCCATTTGCGCAGGAAGGCCGCACGCGCGTGCGGATCGGATCTGGACCAGGTCTTGAACGTCTCGCTCGCCGCCGCGATGGCCTGTTCGGTTTCGGCGGCTCCCAGATCGGGCACATGGCCGATCACATCGCCCGTCGCCGGATCATCGACGGCGATGCCGCCGCCGTTGGCCGGAACGGCCTTGCCGGCGATAAGGGCGTGCTGGCGCAAGAGTTTGAGGCCGGCGTCGCGGGCGGTGTGGTTCACGGGATGGCTCCTGTCGCGGTGCTGAAACGAACAAGGCCCCGACGATGCGGGGCCTTGCAAGTCCAACGATGCAGCCGAGGCTGCGGTCGTCGATATTAGTTCTTGGCGTCTTGGGCGGCGCCGGTCACGGCCGAGCCGGCGGCTTGGGTGTCACGGCCCACGCCTTCAACAGTGTTGCAGGCGGCGGTGGTCAGGGCGGCGGCGGCGGCGACCAGGACGAAAATCTTGCGCATAGGGGAAGCTCCAGGGTTGGCCGGGGTGAAACTCCGCCGGTCTCGCCTCATCAACGCGACGCCAGCGCTGCGGTTCCGGGCGTCTTGTCCGCGGGATCGACGGGCGCGAGCGCTTCGGGGGTGGCGAAGATCATGCGGGCGATGGTGCCGCCGCCGGCAGGAGTGTCGAACTCGGTCTCGCCGCGCAGCTGTTTGGCGAAGGCGCCCATCAGGGTGCGGCCCACTCCGACCTCGGTGCCGGCCTGGGCGCCTGGGCCATTGTCCTCGACTTCCAGAATCGATTTCTCGCCTTGGACGCGGAAGCGCACCCTCAGCTCGCCGCCGCTTCCGGCGAAGGCGTGTTTCTGGGCGTTCGTCACTGCCTCGACCAGCCACAGCGCCAGGGGTGCCAGTTTGTCCGGATCGACATGCAGGGAATCGGCGTCCACCGAGCTGATGACCACCGGTCCGCGCCCGGTTTCGCTGGCGACCAATTGCCCCACCAGTTCGTTCAGGAACTCGCGCGCATCGGCGTGGCGAATGTCGTTGCTCTGATAAAGGGTGCGGTAGATCAGGGCCAAGGCCGAGATGCGCTGGCGCGTATCGCCCAGAGCCGCCTTGGCTGGCGCATCGGTCAGGGCGCGTTGCTGCATCGACAGTAGGGACGAGATGATTTGAAGGTTGTTCTTCACCCGGTGATGGATTTCGCGCATCAGCGCGTCCTTTTCCATCAAGGCGTCTGTCAGCTCGCGGTCGCGCAGGGTGATGGCCTCGGCCATCTCATCCAGGGTGCGGGCCATGGTGCGGATTTCCGACGGGGCGTTCATCGCCTGCAGCGGACGCACCGAGAATCGGCCTTTGGCGTAGATGGCCGCGACCCGCTCCAGATAATCCAGCCAGCGGATGAAGATGCGTTCCGACAGCAGCATCACCGCCGCGAACGCCGTCAGCCACGCGCCCAGCGGCAGCAACAGGGTGCCGATCGGATTCAGCCGCGCCCATGACAGCCACCCCGGCGCCGGGGCTGACAGGAGGGCGTAGAGATCGCCGCCGGCCAGGGCCGCGCCCGCATAGTCGCGGCGCTGATTCTGCGCATCCTTGGCTTCGAACACCGCAGACCCCTGATCGCGCGCTCGGCCGACCCAGCCCGCGATATCGTCGCCGGCCGACAGTTTGAACACGTCGGGATCACTGGCCGTCAGAATGCGGCCTGCGCCGTCGGTCAATGCCGCTTGCGCGCCCGAGGGCAGGGCGGGGTCGGTCACGTCGGGCTGCAGGGCGGAGAATGGGATCACCGCGACCATGGCGCCGTCGAACCGGCCCATTGGTCGTTCCGCGCGGGTCGCGACGATCAGCGCGCCTTCATAGCCGGCGCCGTCAGGGGCGCGCATGACGACCAATTCTTCGCCGTTGCGCAGCCGCTGGAACCACGTCGCCTGCGCGGCGGGAGCCACGCGGGACCTCATGCCGTCCGCCCGGCCGGACGCGCAGACCGCCTCGCCCGTTGGGCTGATGCGATAAAGACCCTCGTAGCCTTCCAAACGACCCACCAGCGCCGTCAGGCGCGGTGCGCAATATGGGCCGACGGCGTCGGGACTGAGCGCGCGTAGCAACACCTGTGCGCTATCCAGCTGGGCCTTGGCGCTGGAGGCGCTGCGTTCGGCCGCCAGTTGAAGGTCCACCTGCCGGTCGTCGGCCTGTCTTTGGAAGTCCGCCTGGGTCTGGATCAGGCTGAGAACGAAGATCGGCAGCAGGGCCATGGCCATGGCCGCACCCAGGCGAAACCGGATGCCCTGAAAGCGATCCGATTTCCACGTGCGACCGAGCCGCGACCTGGAGGCCTCCCTGCTCGTCTCGTTCACCGCCGCTTAGCTCCGGGCGCCGGCCAGCCTGTCGGCCTCGCCCAGGATCGTGCGCATGGCGTCGCCGGCCGCTTTACCGTCACGGCCGTAACCGCCCCGTTCCAGGGTGGCTTGCAGCGCACGCCGCGCGCGGCTGACCCGGCTTTTAACAGTGCCGACGGCGCAGCCGCAGATTTCGGCCGCTTCTTCATAGGCGAAGCCGCCGGCGCCGACCAGGATCAAGGCCTCGCGCTGTTCTTCCGGCAGGGTCTTCAGGGCCTGACGCAGCTCGTCCAGGGCAACCGGCGCCTCGGGATCGTCGACTGCGACCAAGGTGCGTTCGGCCGCTTCCTGATCCAGCTGTGACTGACGCCACGACCGGCGCTTTTCCGAATAGAACTGGTTGCGCAGGATCATGAAGGTCCAGGCCTTCATGTTGGTGCCCATCTGATAGCTGGCGCGCGCGTCCCAGGCCTTCATCATGGCGTCCTGCGCCAGGTCGTCTGCGGCGGTGGGGTCGCCGGTCAGGGTGCGGGCGAAGGCGCGCAGATGCGGGATCAGCAGGACCAGTTCGCGCTTGAAGCCCTCGTCGTCGGCCGACGCGGGTTTGGGGGCGGCGCCCAGGCGTGAGGTGCTCATGCGGCGCTGTCCGAAGCCTTGGCGTCGGCGCGTTTCAAAATATCGAGAAACTCATCGGGCACGGGTTCGTTGACGACCTCGTCGAACATATGCCGCAGCTTGACGCCGATGGCCTGTTGGCGAAGGCGCGCTTCTTCAAGCCCTGCCTCCCCCTTCTGGTCGCCTTTGGGACGAGAGGAGTCCGGAGAATCAATCATAGACAGAGCCAAGCCCACCCAACTGTCATCGCTAAAGAGATGTCGGTCTCAAACGTCATCAGGCCGACCAGGTTCCTGCATGAACAGCTTTTTATGCTAAAGCTTGTTGAACACGGCGGAACCGTGATGCGAATGTGACGTTTAAGGCTGCTGTAGCGCCCCGCCTTGCCGGCCGGGCTGTGATTTGTCGGGGACTATCTGAATGAGCCTTCTGGCCAGACTCGCGCCGCACCTTCCATATGTGCGCCGTTACGCACGCGCCCTGACCGGCGATCAATCCACGGGCGACAACTATGTCCGTGTCGCTCTGGAAGCCCTGGCCGCTGGGGAACAGCAGCTGTCGGCCGATATGACGCCGCGGGTCGCCCTTTATCATGTCTTCCACGCCATCTGGTCCTCGACCGGCGCGCAACTGGAAACCGGCACGCTGGAAACCACGGGCAGCGACGCCTCGCAGCGTCTGCTGCGCATTGCGCCGCGCTCGCGTCAGGCTTTCCTGCTGACGGCCCTTGAAGGCTTCACCCCTTCGGAAGCCGCGCAAATCCTGTCCGCCGACCCGCGCGACGTGGAGCGTCTGATCGCCGACGCCCAGGCCGACATCGACGCCGAACTGGCCACCGACGTTCTGGTCATCGAGGACGAGGCCATCATCTCGGCCGACATCCAGAGCCTGGTCACGGAACTGGGTCACCGCGTCACCGGCACCGCCACGACGCACGACGAGGCGATCGACGCCGTCGCCCGCCACAAGCCGGGCCTGGTTCTGGCCGACATCCAGCTGGCCGACGGCTCGTCGGGCATTGATGCGGTCAAGGACATCCTGAAGACCATGGACGTGCCGGTGATCTTCATCACCGCCTTCCCGGAGCGCCTGCTGACCGGCGAGCGTCCCGAGCCGACCTTCCTGATCACCAAGCCCTTCCAGCCGGAAACGGTGAAGGCGGCGATCAGCCAGGCGCTGTTCTTCCACCCGTCGCGCCAGAAGGAAGCCGCTTAAACCGCGGTCTGTCGCCGACCTCAAGATCGGCCTCGGTCCTTCGGGATCGAGGCCTTTTCTCTGTTTCACGCCGACTTCGATGGGCCAAAGTACGAAGGCGCAAAAAAGCGATGGAGGTCGGGAACCGGCTTCAGGCGCCGCCGTTATCGGTCTGTGGAGGCGGCGACGCCCCCCGACTTGATCTGCGAAAGCTGATCATGCCGCCTCCGCGCCTCATTCTCGATGATGCCACTTCAAAGCGATCCGCAAGGGTCGCTTTTTTCTTGGCGCACACCTCGACCGAGGCCCCCGTCGCGGCCAAGATGGTGGCCAAAGAAAACGCACGGAGAGACGCCAATGGCTTCGACAAGCGGCAAGACGAACCGTCAATGGGTGCTGCGCCAGCGGCCCAAGGGCCTGATCCAGCCCGGCGATCTGGAACTGGTCGAGACGGCCATCCCTGATCTGAAGGAGAACGAGGTGCTGGTTCGCACCGTCTATCTGTCGCTGGACCCGACCAATCGCACCTGGATGAACGATTCCGAGGGTTATTTGCCGCCGGTCGGCCTGGGCGAGGTCATGCGCGGCCTGACGCTGGGCGTCGTCGAAGCCTCGCGATCCAGCCGCTTCAAGGCCGGCGATGTCGTCATGCCGACCTCGGGCGGCTGGGCCGACTATGCGGTCGTGGCGGAAGGCGGTCTTCGCCCGGTCCATCGTGCGCCCGGCCTGCCGTTGACGGCCAATATGTCCGTACTCGGTATGACCGGCCTGACCGCCTATTTCGGCGTCACCGACGTGTTGAAGGCCAAGGAAGGCGAAACCATCGTCATCTCGGCGGCGGCCGGGGCGGTCGGCTCCATCGCGGGGCAGATCGCTAAACAGCGCGGCTGCCGCGTCATCGGCATCGCGGGCGGCCCGCAGAAGTGCGCCTGGCTGACCGACGAACTCGGCTTCGACGCGGCCATTGATTACAAGAACGAGGATGTCGGCGAGGCGCTGGACCGTCTGGCCCCCGACGGCGTCGATCTGAACTTCGAGAACGTCGGCGGCGACATCATGATCGCGGTGTTCAACCGTCTGAAGGTCCACGGCCGGATGGCGGTCTGCGGCCTGGTGTCCTCCTACAATGCGACCAAGGCGCCGCCTTCGCCGAACTTCGCGCGTATCATCACCCATCGCCTGCACGTCCAGGGCTTCCTCGTCCTGGACTACGCCCCGCGCGCTCGCGAGATGGTGGCGGAGATGGGCCCGTGGCTGGCGGACGGCCGGGTGAAGTGGAAGGTTCACGTCGACGACGGGCTGGAAGGCGCGGTGGGATCGTTGAATCGCTTGTTCACCGGCGATCACGACGGCAAGCTGCTGGTTCGCGTTTCCGAAGAACCCGCCTGAACCCAAGGTCTGCGCATGAGCGATCCGCTGCACATCCATTTCGAAGACCTGGAGGTGGGGCAGGTCGTGCCGCTGGGCGCCTGTGCGGTCGATCAGGGGGCGCTGGACGTCTTTATCGAGCGGTTCTCGCCGGGCTGGGACGTGGCCTACGGCGCGCCGGACGCCATGGTCTATGTGCTGTGGAGCCGACTGGCGGCCGACAAGTCCGGCGGCTGGGCCCAGACGAAGGTCCTGGCCGTCGATGGGCTGCGTTACATGCGCAATCCCCCGGCGGGCGAATTGCTGCGGGGTCGCATGACGGTGATGGGCAAGGATCCGGTCGGAGACGACAAGGGCATCGTCATCGCCTCGCATGACCTTCTGGACGAGGCCGGGCGTCTGGTCTTTTCCTGCCTGACCCG
Source organism: Brevundimonas vesicularis (assembly GCF_014204545.1). Taxonomy (GTDB): domain Bacteria; phylum Pseudomonadota; class Alphaproteobacteria; order Caulobacterales; family Caulobacteraceae; genus Brevundimonas; species Brevundimonas vesicularis_B. The sequence goes on along the minus strand of NZ_JACHLJ010000002.1, from coordinate 640,286 downwards.
GGCGCTGTTCTCGCGCCGCTGAAACGACAAACGCCCCGCCGGCGAACCGGCGGGGCGTTGATCGATCTTCGACAGACCGGGTCTTAGTTGACCGAGGTCGGGGCCTGGGCCTGACGCATCACGGCCATGGCGATCAGGCGATCCCAACCGACCAGCGACACCAGGTGGGCGTAGATCTGGCCCAGGGCGCCGTTGTCGCGCAGCTCGACCAGCTTCTCGGCGGGCAGGGCGCGCAGCTTGTCTTCCGAGACCGCATAGTATTCGGCCAGCTTCTGCGGCTGACCCGGCGTGCCGTCGGGATTGCGCGGCGTGAAGTGGGCTTCGCGGATGTCCAGCAGGTCCAGATCCTTGACCAGGGCGACGAAGCCCTCGGTGCGCTGACGCTCCTGTTCGAAGTTGTTGCAGAACTCCATCGCCATGTTCGTGTAGTCGCTGGGCTGACCGTCGACGAACAGCGGGTTCTGGCCGCCTTCGGTGACGATCGAGGCGCCGCGGTCGATGCACAGGATTAGGCGCTGGTTCTGCTTGTCGTCGGCGAAGACGAACGGATAGCGGCGCACATAGGCCGGCACATAGGCGTCGGCGCGGAACTCGCCGTCGGGCGCGACGAACAGGTTCTCGTTCGAGCTCAGGCCCATCACGGCCACCGGCTGGCGGTTATCGCCGGTGAAGATGATCGGATAGGACAGGGCGGCGGCCGAGAATTCAGTGACCGTCAGCGGCACGATATTGGTCTGGGCCACGAAGGCGTAGGGCTTGTCGCTCGGGTTCACGCCCAGGCCGCCGTGGACGCTCTGATCCAGCGGTTCGGGGTTGGTGTAGAAGAGGACGTTGCCTTCAAGCGGCGAATTGTTCGTGTCGGTCATGAAGCGAGGACGCTCTGGTTAAAGATCGGAGGCGCGCCTTCTAGCCCAACGCCGCGCAACCGGCAAACCCGCGATGCGTCGGTTGCAGTGGGGGTCGCCAGCCATTAGCTGTGGCGTATGGGTTCCGCCTGCGATCACGACCATGACCACTCCGGCCTGAACGGCGGGGCGCTGGACCGCGCCCTGGCGGCGGCCGAGGCGCGCGCGATCCAGCAGGGCGAGCGGATGACCGCCCAGCGCCGGCGCGTCCTGGCCCTGCTGCTGGAAAGCGGCGAGCCGGTGAAGGCCTACGATCTGATCGCCCGCTTCGGCGAGGACGGCCAGGCCGCCAAGCCGCCGACCGTCTATCGCGCGTTGGAGTTTCTGGAACGGCTGGGCATGGTCCACCGTATCGCGTCCATCAGCGCCTATGTCGCCTGCACCGACGATGGCGAAGCCGCTCACGCGGCGGCCTTCCTGATCTGCGACTGCTGCGGCGCGACGCGTGAGGTCAGCGGGCCGGACCAGAGCGCCATGAACGCCGCCGCCTCGGCCGCCGGTTACGCCATCGTCCGCACGACGATCGAGGCGCACGGTCGCTGCGCCGCCTGTCGCGACGTCGCATGACCATGGATGCGGCGTTGATGTCCCCACCGCGTCGCCTGTCCGTGCCGATCGACAATCGCTGGGGCGCCGGCGAGATGGCCGTGCTGGATTTCGGCGATCCGAACCGGCCGGTCGATCTGATCTTCTCTCACGCCAACGGCTTCAACGCCGCCACCTATCGCAGCCTGTTGTCGCCGTTGTCGGCGTCCTTGCGGATCTGGGCGCCGGACCTGCGCGGCCATGGCCGGTCTGCGCTGCCGACCTTCGCCCGGCCCAAGACCAGCTGGCTGGACCATCGTGACGACCTGCTGGCGCTGCTGGAGGCCATCGACGGCCCGCCGGTGGTCATGGCCGGCCATTCGATGGGCGGCACGGCCTCGCTTCTGGCGGCTGCCGTTCGGCCGGATCGGGTGTCCAGTCTGGTGCTGTTCGATCCGGTGATCTGGAAACGCTCGGCGGTCTTCGCCTTCAATCTGCCCTTCGCCCACAAGCTGATGAAGGCGATCCCCATCGCCAAGGCCACCCTGCGCCGTCGCAGCCAGTTCGACAGCCGCGAACAGGCCATGGCCGCCTATCGCGGGCGCGGCGCCTTCAAGGGTTGGCCCGACATGGTCTTGGCCGACTATCTGTCCGAAGGCCTGAACCAAGGCGACGGCGGGTTCAGCCTGACCGCCGCGCCGGCGTGGGAGGCGGCCAACTACGCGGCCCAGGCGCACGATCCGTGGCGGGCCATGAAACGCTATCCCGGACCGGTTCGCATCCTGAAGGCCGAACACGGCGCCCTGACCCATGTGCCGGTCCAGCCCCGTGGCCTGCCCAATGTCTCGGTCGAGGTCGTGTCCGGCGGCGGGCACCTGTTCCCCATGACCCATGCCGACGTGGCGCGTGACGCCCTGTTCGACGCGGCGGTCTGAGAACGATTTCTGTAGGCGGAACATTGGCGCGCGCTATAAGGGCGCCGCTGAGCATAACGCCCGCCGCCCGAGACGCCGCTTGTCCTTCTTCCACGCCGGTCCCGCGCCCAAAGGCGCCGGCCCCCGTTCCGGGGCGCTGCGCGACGGTTTGATCCTCGCTCCAGGCATGAAGGTCGGTCTGTTCGGCGGCTCCTTCAATCCCGCCCACGACGGTCACGCCCATGTCGCCGAGACCGCCATGCGGCGTCTGGATCTCGACCGGGTCGTCTGGCTGGTCTCGCCGCAGAACCCGTTGAAGGACGCCCGTCACAGTGCGCCGCTGGAGGACCGCATGGCCTCGGCGCGCCAGCATGCGCGCGGTCCGTCGATGATCGTCTCAGATTTTGAAAGCCGGGCCGGCGTCGCCTGGACCGTCGACACCCTGCGTCTGCTGGTCGCGCGGCATCCCGGCGTGCATTTCGTCTGGCTGATGGGGTCGGACAATCTGGCCAGCTTCCATCGCTGGCGAGGCTGGACCGACATCATGCGGCTGATGCCGGTGGCGGTCATCGCCCGGCCGGGTTCGCTGCTGGACAGCCGCACGGCGCCGGCCGCCGCCCGCTTCGCCGGTTTCCGCATTCCGGCCCAGCAGGCGGGGCTTCTGCCGACGCTTCAGGCGCCCGCCTGGACCTATCTGACGGCGCCGCTCAACCCCCTGTCGTCCACGGCGATCAGGACCGGCACGGGCGTGCGCGCGACCTCGTGATCGCCGGATGATTCGGGCGGCGGTTCACGTTGCGGCCCATCCGTGCTAGAGGGCTTCTTTAGTCAACGCTCCCGGAGCCCTCCGCTGACCCCCTCGCCCGCGTATGATACGCAAGACGCCGCCGTCTCGAATACGGCGCACGAGATGGACCCTATCGAACCTCTCCATTCCGAAGACGGCTTTGAATCCGACGCCTCCCCGCGCGGCTTCGACGATTCCGCTCCCCGCCCCGTCGGCTCCACGCCCCTGGAAGAAGCCCTGCTGAGCCGCCTCGACGAGGACAAGGCCCAGGACATGGTCCTGATCGACCTGAAGGGCAAAAGCGCCATGGCCGACACCATGATCGTGGCGTCCGGTCGTTCGCACCGTCACGTCGGCGCCATCGCCGACCACCTGCTGCGCACGCTCAAGGAACAGGGGCTGGGCAAGGCCAAGGTCGAGGGCCTGCCGCACTGCGACTGGGTTCTGATCGACGCCGGCGATGTGATCGTGCACCTGTTCCGTCCGGAAGTGCGCACCTTCTACAACATCGAAAAGATCTGGGCGGTCGATTCCGCTCACCGCATGGTCCGCGACTGACACCATGAAGCTGAGCATCGTCGCCATCGGCCGACCGGGCCGGGGGCCTGAAGCGACGCTCGCCGACGACTACGCCAAGCGCGCCACCCTGTCGGGACGCGCGCTTGGCCTCGGTCCCCTCGAACTGATCGATCTGGAAGCCCGCAGACCCGGCAAGGCGCCGGAGGCTGAGCTGATCCTGGCTGCCGCAGAGGGCGCGCACCTGATCGCCTGCGATGAGCGCGGCAAGACCTATTCCTCACGCGCCTTCGCGGACCACATCGCCAAACTGAGGGATCAGGGCGAGCGTCGCCTGGTCTTCGCCATTGGCGGAGCGGACGGACTGGACGCCAGCGTGCGCGAAGCCGCGTCTTCGACCCTGGCCTTCGGTCCACAGACCTGGCCCCACGCCCTGGCGCGCGCCATGCTGGCCGAACAGCTGTATCGGGCCGTGACCATCCTGGCCGGATCGCCCTATCATCGCGACTGACATGCGTCGCGCCATACCCTTATCGCTGGCCCTGCTGACGGGTTTCGTCTGCGCCGCCCCGGCGATGAGCCGCCCAAGCTTTGGTGGGCAGGCGCCCGAGAGCGAACTGTCGCGCATCCAGGCCGAATACCGCGACGAAACGGTTCGCGCCCGCCGTCTGCGCGCCGACGCCGACGCCGCCAAGACCGAACTGGCTCAGTTGGAGCGCCGCCTGGCCTCGCTGCGCGCCGACGAACAGACCGGCGACCGTCAGATCGACGATCAGCGCGCCCGTCTCCAGCAACTAACCGAGCGTGAGGCCGAACTGGTCACGGATCTGGCGCGTGAGCGCGGCGCCCAGGGCCGTCTGCTCAGCGCGCTGCAGATGATGAGCCGCCGGCCGCCGCCGCCCTTGCTGGTGCCCGCCGACAAGGCCATCGACACGGTGCGCGCCTCCATCCTGCTCAAGGCCATGACGCCGGATCTGGAAAGCCGCGCCAAGGTGCTGGCCGCCCGTCAGGCCGAGATCATGCGCATCCGCCGTCTCGCCGTCCTGTCCTCGGAGCGACTGCTGACGACCGAGAGCGAGCAGGGCGACCGGCGCGGAGAGATCGAGGGTCTGACGTCGCGCAAGACCGCCCTGACCGCCGTCCTGAACGCCGAGGCCCGCGCCGCCGAACGCGCCGCCGCTGTGCTGGAGCGTCGCATTCGCGAACTGGGCGGCGCGGTCCCGACCACCCAGGCTGAAGAGACGCCGACCGCTCGTCTTCCGGCCGGGCGCGGCCGCCTCAGTTCGCCCGTCGCCGGCGCGCCAAGCCAGACCTGGGGCGCTGGAACTTCCGGCTGGCGCTGGCGGGCCGACCGCGCGGCCGTCACCGCGCCCGCCGACGCCAAGGTCGCCTACGCCGGACCGCTGACGGGGTGGGGCAATGTCGTGGTGCTGGATCTCGGTCCCGGCTGGCGCGCCGTCATCGCTGGGTTGGAAAGCGTCGATGTGGGCCCGGACGCCCGGGTCTCGGACGGCCAGACCCTGGGGCGCAGCGGCCCGGACGGCGACGTCTATTTCGAACTGCGTCGCGACGAACGGCCGATCGACCCGGGACCGTGGTTGCGGTGAACCCGCAATAGTCCTTTGCATTCTCGTCTGACGCTGATTTTATCGGCGGGACGCCGCGTCGCCACGATTTGGTCGTGACGACGGGGCCTTAACCTTCCCACGGGCGCCCACAGTGATCGGCCCGACCGAAAGAGACCGAATGCGTAAACTGCTCCTCGTCGGCTGCGCCGCTCTGGTGCTCGGCGGATCCGCCGCTGCTGTCAGCAGCCAGACCCCGCGAAACGAAACCTTCCGCATGCTGGAGCTGTTCGGCGACGTGGTCGGCATCGTCGAGCAGGCCTATGTCGTCCCGGTCGACAACAAGAAGCTGATCGAGGCCGCGCTGGCCGGCATGATGACGGCGCTGGACCCGCACTCCAACTATCTGCCGCCCTCCAACTACGACGATCTGCGCGAGCGCACCGAGGGCCAGTATTCTGGCGTCGGCCTGACCATTAGCGCCGACGGCGGCATGGTGAAGGTCATCTCGCCGATGGACGACAGCCCCGCCGCCAAGGCCGGGGTCCAGGCGGGCGACGTGATCTCTTCGATCGAGGGCCAGAACGCGGCGGGCCTGACGGTCAGCCAGGTGTCCGAGAAGCTGCGCGGCGCCGTGGGCACCAGCGTCAAGGTGACCTTCCTGCGCGACGGTTCAGACCCGCTGGAAGTGACCCTGACCCGCGAGGTCATCAAGGTTCAGTCGGTCACCGGCCGGGTCGAGGGCGACTTCGGTTACTTGCGCGTCTCGACCTTCAATGAGAACACCGGCCGCGAGCTGAACGAGGCCATCGCCAAGATCAAGGCCGAGAAGCCGGGCGTGAAGGGCTATGTCCTGGACCTGCGCAACAACGGCGGCGGCCTGCTGAACGCCGCAATCGACGTGTCCGACGCCTTCCTGGAACGCGGCGAGATCGTCAGCCAGCGGGGCCGGAAGCCCGAACAGATCCAGCGCTATTCCGCCAAGCCCGGCGACGTCACCGGCGGCCTGCCGCTGGTCGTCCTGGTCAACTACGGCTCGGCCTCGGCGTCGGAAATCGTCGCCGGCGCCCTGAAGGATCACCAGCGCGCGACCGTCGTGGGCCTGACCAGCTTCGGCAAGGGTTCGGTCCAGACGGTGATCCCGCTGCGTCAGGGGCAGGACGGCGCCTTGTCGATCACGACCGCGCGCTACTACACCCCCTCGGGCGCCTCGATCCAGAAGATCGGCATCGAGCCGGACTTGGAAGTCGCGCGTTCCGAGGCCGAGGCCCGCATCGTCTCGCGCTCCAGCTTCATCTATTCCGAGGCCGCCTACGCCACGGCCCTGGACGCCTCCATCGGCGCCGAGCGCAAGGGTCCGCACACCCCCCGCGAAGCTCCGGGCGACAAGTTCGACAAGGAAAAGGACTATCAGCTTCAGCGCGCGCTGGACGTTCTGCGCGCCGGCGGCGACCTGTCGAAACTGCCGGCCGCGCCCGAAGGCATCGTCGTCACCGAGCCTGGCTCGACGCCCAAACCCGACGCCGAACCGACGGCGGACGAACCCAAAGACGAATAGGTCAGGTAAGGGCGGCGCGAGCCGCCCTTTTTCTTTGCGATCAGGACAGTCGGTCGCGGAAGGCCGAATAGTCGAAGTCACGCACCGTCGTCAGCGCATCCGTCTGCGAATTCCACAGCACGATGGACGGCAGCGGCACGCCGTTGAAGGTGTTGGTCTTAACCATCGAATAGTGGGCCTGGTCCAGAAACGCGATCCGCGTTCCGGGCCTCGGCCGTTCGGCGAAGACATAGTCGCCGATGATGTCTCCGGCCAGGCACGACGGCCCGCCCAGCCGCACCGTCACCCCATGCTCCGGCTCGTCGAGGAGGGCGGGGCGATAGGGCGCCTCGATCACATCGGGCATATGGCAGGTGGCGGAGATGTCGGTGATGCCGATGGGCATGCCGTTGTCGAAGACGTCCAGCACCTCGCCGATCAGGATGCCGGCGTCCAGCGCCACGGCCTCGCCCGGCTCCAGATAGACCTGAACTCCATGCCGGGCCTGCAGCTCGCGCACGAAGGCGATAAGATCGTCGGTCTGATAGTCGGCGCGGGTGATGTGGTGCCCCCCGCCCAGGTTCAACCATTTGATCCCGCCGAGCAGCGGCGCCAGCTTCGGCTCCACCGCCGCCCAGATACGCGATAGCGGCTGGAAGTCCTGCTCGCACAGCGCATGGATATGCAGACCGTCGACGCCGATCAGATGTTCGGCGGTCAGTTGCGAAACCGGAAAGCCCAGGCGCGAACAGGGCTGGGCCGGGTCGTATTTGGCGACCTCGCCTTCGGAGTGTTCAGGGTTCAGCCGCAGGCCGATCTCGAACACCTGCCCTTCAGCCCGCGCCTTTGCGATTAGGTCCGCGAAACGGGCGATCTGGGCCGGGTTGTTGAAGATGACGTGGTCCGACAGACGCAGGATCTCGGGCAGGTCCTGCGCCGTATAGGCCGGTGAATAGGTGGTCAGCTCGCCCTTGTAGAACTCGCGCGCCAGCCGCGCCTCCCACAGGCCAGAGGCGCAGACCCCGTCGAGGTATTCGCCGACCACATCGGCCAGCGACCACATCGAAAACGCCTTCAGCGCCAGAAGCACGCGCGCCTCCGCCCCGTCGCGCACGCCCTTCAGCACGGACAGATTGCGACGGATGGCCGCCTCGTCCACCACGAAGGCGGGCGAGGCGACGCGGTTCAGGTCGAAATGCGCAAAGGCGCCCGGATCGCCGGCCTGGGTCTGCATTCAGTCGGTCCGATCAGAAGTCCAGAGGGGCGTCCAGGTCCTGAACCTTCCACGGCAGGCCGTGCTTGTTCAGCATGTCCATGAAGGGATCGGGGTCCAGTTGCTCGATGTTGAACACGCCGTCGCCCTTCCACTGGCCGGTCACCATCAGGGCCGCGCCGATCATGGCCGGAACGCCGGTGGTGTAGCTGACGGCCTGGTTGCCGGTTTCGGCATAGGCCTCTTCGTGGTCGCAGATGTTGTTGACGTAGACCGTCTTCTGGACCCCGTCCTTCAGGCCGGTGGCGATGACGCCGATGTTGGTCTTGCCCTTGGTGATCGGACCCAGCGAGGCCGGCTCGGGCAGCAGGGCCTTCAGGAACTCGATCGGAATGATCTCGCGGCCCTGGAACGACATCGGCTCGATCGAGGTCATGCCGATGTTTTCCAGCACTTCGAGGTGCTTCAGATAGCTGTCGCCGAATGTCATCCAGAAGCGGATGCGCTTGATCTCGGGGTAGAACTTCGCCAGCGACTCCAGCTCCTCATGGTACATGAGGTACATGTTCTTGGGACCCACGCCCTCGAAGTCGAAGGTCTGTTTGTGGCTCAGCGCCGGGCCTTCGACCCACTGGCCGTTCTCCCAGTGACGCGAGTTCGCCGTCACTTCGCGCAGGTTGATCTCGGGGTTGAAGTTGGTCGCGAAGGGCAGGCCGGTATCGCCGCCGTTGCAGTCCAGAATGTCCAGCGTCTCGATGGAATCCAGCAGATGCTTCTTGATGTAGGTGGTGAACACCGAGGTCACGCCGGGGTCGAAGCCCGAACCCAGCAGCGCCATCAGACCGGCGTCCTTGAAGCGGTCCTGATAGGCCCACTGCCACTTGTATTCGAACTTGGCCTCGTCGCGCGGCTCGTAGTTAGCGGTGTCCAGATAGTCGACGCCGGCGGCCAGGCAGGCGTCCATGATCGACAGGTCCTGATAGGGCAGGGCCAGGTTCACGACCAACTCGGGTTGCACCTTCTGGATCAGCGCCGTGGTCGCCGCCACGTCGTCGGCGTCGATGGCCGCCGTGTCGATGTCGACGCCAAAGCGCGACTTCACGGACTGGGCGATCGCATCGCACTTGGACTTGGTGCGGCTCGCCAGGGTGATATGCGAGAAGATGTCCGCGTTCATCGCCATCTTATGGACGGCCACCGAACTGACGCCGCCTGCGCCGATAACCAGCACCTTGCTCATCTGTGCTTCTCCCGAAGTCTGAAACCCTGGCGACAACGCCGCCCCTATAAAGGGCGCGGCTCTTAGCACGATGATGACAATCCGCTAAATCCCTGCGCCGATATTGCCTGTTATAGCGTGACCGGATCGCTCCGGTTGCCTTTGTGCGGTTTTTCCGCCATAAGCCGCCGCTTCCGACGCAAGTGAACCTCGCGTCTCCACCCACACGACAGCTCTCCAAGGAGAGAACGAGGTGGGCGAGAACCCTCCGCCGACGTGATCGTCGCCGGGGGCCGTTGTCGTATGGAGCCGTTTCACCCGTCGCCATGAGGTAGTGAATGTTCGAGGCTCTGAACGAGCGGCTGACAGGCGTCTTCGACCGGATCACCGGGCGCGGCGCCCTGTCCGAAAAGGATGTCGCCGAGGCGATGCGCGAAGTGCGCGTGGCCCTGCTCGAGGCCGACGTCGCCCTGCCGGTCGTCAAGGAATTCATCGCCTTCGCCACCGAGCGCGCGACGGGCGAAGAGGTGATCCGTTCGGTCAAGCCGGCCGATCAGGTGGTCAAGATCGTCTATGATGGTCTGATCGAGATGCTGGGCGGCGAAGAGCCGGTCCCGCTGAACACCAACGCCAACCCGCCCGCCGTGGTCCTGATGGCCGGCCTTCAGGGCTCGGGCAAGACCACGACCTCGGCCAAGCTGGCGCTGCGCCTGACCAAGTTCGATCGCAAGAAGGTCATGATGGCCTCGCTGGACACGCGTCGTCCGGCCGCGATGGAACAGCTGGCTGCGCTGGGCAAGCAGATCGAGGTCGCCACCCTGCCGATCGTGGCGGGCGAAAGCGCCGTCCAGATCACGCGCCGGGCGCTGCAATCGGCAAAACTCCAGGGCTTCGACGTCCTGATCCTCGACACCGCTGGCCGCATCACCCTGGACGAAGGGTTGATGAACGAGGTGGCCGAGGTCGCCGACATCGCCAAGCCGGTCGAGACCCTGCTGGTCGCCGACAGCCTGACCGGCCAGGACGCCGTTCGCACCGCCAAGGCCTTCCACGAGCGCCTGCCCCTGACCGGCCTTGTCCTGACCCGCGCCGACGGCGACGGTCGAGGCGGCGCCATGCTGTCGATGCGGGCCGTCACCGGCTTGCCGATCAAATATCTGGGCGCCGGCGAAAAGGTCGATGCGCTGGACGTGTTCGACGCCCGCCGCGTCGCCGGCCGCATCCTGGGTCAGGGCGACATCGTCGCCCTGGTCGAAAAGGCCAGCCAGGATCTGGACCAGGCCAAGGCCGAGAAGATGGCCCGCAAACTGGCCAAGGGTCAGTTCGATCTGGACGACCTGGCCGGCCAGCTTCAGCAGATGAAGCGGATGGGCGGGCTTCAGGGCATCATGGGCATGCTGCCCGGCGTGGCCAAGATGAAGGGTCAGATGGCCGAGAGCGGCATCGACGACCGCATGATCCTGCGTCAGGAAGCCATCATCTCCTCGATGACCAAGGCCGAGCGCAAGAAGCCCGACCTGCTGAACGCCTCGCGCAAGAAGCGCATCGCCGCCGGCGCCGGCGTCGATGTGCAGGACGTGAATCGGGTTCTGAAACAGCACCGCCAGATGGCCGACGTGGTTAAGTCGATGGCGCGCGGCGGACCCAAGAAGATGCAGCAGATGGCCGCCATGCTGGGCGGCCTTGGCGGCGGCGGCATGCCCGGAATGGGCGGCGGCGGCCCCGACATGGCCCGCCTCAAGGCGTTGGGCGGCGGCAAGATGGCCGAACCCTCCGCCGACGATCTGAAAGCCATCCAGGACCGGCTCGCCGGACTGGGCGGCGGACAACTTCCGGGAGGTCTTCCTGGCCTGCCGGGCTTCCCTCCCAAGAAATAACGACTTCCTAGAAAGAGACCTGAAATGCTGAAGATTCGTCTGGCCCGCGGCGGCGCCAAGAAGCGCCCCTACTACCACATCGTCATCGCCGACTCGCACTCGCCGCGCGACGGCAAGTTCATCGAGAAGGTCGGCAGCTACAACCCGATGCTGCCCAAGGACGGCGCCACGCCGCGCGTCGCGCTGAAGGTCGAGCGCATCGCCGAATGGCTCGGCAAGGGCGCCCAGCCGACCGACCGCGTCGCCCGCTTCCTGTCGCAGGACGAGACCCTGGGCCAGAAGGTCAAGTGGACGCAGTCGAACAACCCGAACAAGGGCGCTCCGGGCAAGAAGGCGCAAGAGCGCGCCGCCGAACGCGCCCAGCGCGAAGCCGACCGCCTGGAAGCCGAAGCCGCCGCCAAGGTCGAGGCTGCTGAAGCCGCCGCCCGCGCCAAGGAAGAGGCCGCCGCCGCCGCCGAAGCCGCCAAGAACGCTCCCGCTGCTGAAGAAGCGCCTGCCGAAGAAGCTCCGGCCGCTGACGCCGCCGCCGAGGAAGCCCCGGCTGCTGAAGCGACCGAGGAAAAGGCCGAAGGCTAAGCCTTTCGGTTTGACGATGATCAGGGCGGCGTCTTTCGACGCCGCCTTTTTCATGGGTTAAGAACACGCATGACCACGGACAGCAGATTGATCCTCGTCGGCCAGGTCGGCGGCGGCTTTGGCGTGCGGGGCGAGGTGCGGGTGACCGCCTTCACCGCCGACCCCCTGGCCCTGACCGCCTATGGCCCTCTGCTGCGCGCCGACGGGACCGTGGCCCTGACCCTGACCTCGACGCGGCCCGACAAGAACGGCGTCGTCGGCCGGGCCAAGGAGATCGCGACAAAGGAACAGGCCGACGCCCTGCGCGGCCTGAAGCTGCACGTCCCTCGCGATCGGTTCCCCGAGCCGGACGAGGACGAATTCTACCTCGCCGATCTGCTGGGCGTTCAGGTCCGCGATGCGGCGGGCGCCGTCATGGGCACGGTGAAATCGGTCCAGAACTTCGGCGCCGACGACATGCTGGAGATCGCGCCCGCCGCCGGCGGCCCGACCTGGTATCTGCCGTTCACCAAGGAAGCGACGCCGGAACTGCACCTGGCCGACGGCTGGCTTCTGGCCGTGCCGCCGACCGAGGTGGGCGAGCGCGAGCCGGACTAACACTTCGTCACCGCTCCCGTCGGTGTTGCGGATGGGCCGTACGGCGCCGACATAGGCCTATCGCAATAGCCGAGGCCGCGCCCATGACCGACTTGTCCGCCTTCCCGATCACGCAACGCTGGCCGGCCCAGCATCCCGATCGCATCCAGCTCTATTCCCTGCCAACGCCCAATGGGGTGAAGGTCTCGATCATGCTGGAGGAGGTCGGCCTGGCCTACGAGCCGCATTTGATCGACATCACCAAGAACGAGACCTGGGGGCCGGAGTTTCTGTCGCTGAACCCCAACGGCAAGATCCCCGCCATCCTCGATCCGAACGGCCCGAACGGAAAGCCGCTGGCTCTGTTCGAATCCGGCGCCATCCTGATTTATCTGGCGGAAAAGACCGGCAAACTGCTCTCGGCCGAACCGGCGACCCGCTACGAGACGATCCAGTGGGTCATGTTCCAGATGGGCGCGATCGGCCCGATGTTCGGCCAGCTGGGTTTCTTCCACCGCTTCGCCGGCAAGGAATACGAGGACAAGCGCCCGCGCGATCGCTACGTCGCCGAAAGCCGCCGTTTGCTGGGCGTGCTGGAGACGCGGCTTGCCAATGATGGGGGAGAACCTCGCGACTGGCTTGTCGGCGACTATTCCATCGCCGATGTCGCCACCCTGGGCTGGGTCCGAAACCTCATCGGCTTCTACGAAGCGGGCGAGATCGTAGGCTTCGCCGACTTCCCGCGCGTCGCCGCCTGGCTGGAGCGCGGCTTGGCCCGCCCCGCCGTCCAGCGCGGCCTCAACATCCCGGCGCGCGACTGATCTGAACCTCGCCCCGTCGGTCGCGTTGTCTGCTCACATCAACAGGAGCGCGACCGATGGGCATCTTTTCTTCGATCTGGAACAAGATCACGGGCCACAAGCCAAAGGCGGCCCCCGTTCCGCCGCCGGCCTCAACGGCCGGAATTCCGGCGCCAAACGCAGCGCCGGCCCCGACCGCCGCGCCGGCCTTGCCGCCCGTCGATGTGGAGGCGGTGCTCAGCGATCTGGCGGCGTCCAAGGGCGGCGGCGGCAACTGGCGCACCTCGATCGTCGATCTGCTGAAGCTGCTGGACCTGGATTCCAGCCTGGCCGCCCGCAAGGAACTGGCCGAGGAACTGAACGTCCATGCCGGCGAGCACGGCTCGGCCGAACAGAATATCGCCCTGTCCAAGGCCGTCTGGAAGAAGCTGGCCGAAAACGGCGGACAAGTCCCGGCCTCGCTGCGCGACTAGCCCCCTGAGCTGGATCAGGCCGTCGGTCTGATCCAGCCCATGGCGGCCAGCGCCGCAAACCCAACGACCAGACCCCAGAAGGCCGATCCGACGCCGACCAGGGTCAGGCCTGAAGCCGTCGCCGCAAACGCTAGCACCGCCGCCTCGCGCGATCCGACATCCATCATCATGTTGTGCAGCGCGCCGGTCAGCGGCGCGATCAGCGCCAGCGCTGTTACTGCCGCGAGCACGGCTGGCGGCATGGCGATGAACAGCCCGGCCAGCGGCGCGGCGAACAGAGCCACGACCAGATAAAGACCGCCGTAGATCACGCCCACGATCCAGCGCCTGGCGGGGTCGGGATGGGCGTCCGGCCCGGTGCAGATCGCCGCCGTGATCGCCGCCAGATTGACCCCATGCCCGCCGAACGGCGCGATCAGCAGGCTGGCGACGCCGGTCGACAGGATCAGTCGGTTGGCGGGCGGCGGATAGCCGGCGCTCTGCAGCACCACCAGCCCCGGCAGGTTCTGGGCCGCCAGCGTCACCAGGAACAACGGAAAGCCCAGGCTGACCGCGGCCTTCCAGTCAAACACGGGCGCGGCGGGCTCTAGATGGCCGAACAGGTCGGTCCCGGCGGGCAGGGCCAGCTGCCCCCGCATCGCCAGCACCGCAAAGGCCGCCGCCAGCACGGCGGGCAAGGCCCAGGTCGGCCACAGCCGTCTGAAGATCAGGAACACCGCGATCAGCCCGACGACCAAGGCCGTCTCGTCCGGCACGACCTTGAACAGTCTCAGCACGAACGGCAGCAGCACCCCCGCCAGCATGGCCGAGGCGATGGCGGCCGGTATCCGCGCCGCCAGCCGCTCCAGCACCGGGATCAGGCCGGTCAGGCTCATCAGCAGGGCGGCGAAGACGAAGGCGCCGATCGCCGTCGGCCAGGACAGGCCCAGCGTCGAGGCCGCCAGCAGGGCCGCCCCCGGCGTGGACCAGGCCAGCACGACGGGGATCTTCAGCCGCCAGCTCAGCAAGACGCCCGGCGCCCCGATGCCCAGGCACAGGGCCGTCACCATCGACCCGATCTGGCCCGCGTCCGCGCCCAATGCCTGACCCGCCTGCACCACCAGGGCCACGGTGCCGCCAAACCCGATCACCGTCGCCACCGCGGCGGACGAAAAGGCCGAGGCGGGCAGGGCGCGCATGGAAAAGGCCGGAGCAGTCATGCCCCGGCCTTAAACCGTCGCTTCAGATGGCGGAAGGCTGGGATCAGCCTTCGATATCTTCCGGCAGGCCCACGGCGTGGAAGCCCGCATCGACGTGGACGACTTCGCCCGTGGTCGAACGCCCAAGGTCCGAACACAGCCACAGGGCCGCGCCCGCGACGCCCTCCATCGACGTCTCTTCCTTGATCAGCGAGAACTGCGCCGACTTGGAGTGCAGGCCGCGCCCGCCCGAGATGCCAGCCAGCGACAGGGTGCGCATGGCGCCGGCCGAGATGGCGTTGACGCGGATGTTCTTGGGACCCAGGTCGCGCGCGATATAGCGGGTCGCGGCTTCCAGCGCGGCCTTGGCCACGCCCATGGTGTTGTAGTTCGGAATGACCCGCTCGGACCCCAGATAGGTCAAGGTAATCAGGCTGCCGCCGTTCGGCATCAGTTTGGCGGCGCGTTTGGACACGTCCACGAAGCTGAAGGCCGAGATATTCATGGCCAGCAGGAAGCTGTCGCGCGTGGTGTTGTCCACGAAACTGCCCTTCAACTCATCCTTGTTGGCGAAGGCCACCGAATGGACGACGAAGTCGATCGTGCCGAAGGTCTTTTCCAGCTCGGCGAAGGCCGCATCCATCGAGGCGTCGTCGGTGACGTCGGCCGGGATCAACAGCTTGGCGCCGACGCTTTCCGCCAGCGGACGCACGCGGCGCTCCAGGCTGTCGCCCAGATAGGTGAAGGCCAGCTCGGCGCCCTGGGCGGCCAGCTGCGAGGCGATGCCCCAGGCGATGGAGCTGGAGTTGGCCACGCCCATGATCAGGCCCTTCTTGCCCTTCATGAGGTCGCCGGTCGGCATGTCCCAGCCTTCGGAAGTCGCCATGGTTCGTCTCCTGATGATTTGCGCGGAGGGTTAGCAGGGTGGAGAGGCTGGCTCAACGCCTCTCCCTCCCCTGCGGGGGAGGGTGGTCGAGCCGCAGGCGAGATCGGGTGGGGAGGACAGGGCGAAACCTCGTTGATCTCGCAGGGGCAAACTCAGATCAGTGCGGCCTTGCCGGGCCGCCCCCACCCCGTCGCTGCGCGACGACCCTCCCCCGCAGGGGGAGGGAGAGGCACCGCATTCGCCCTTACAGCAGACCCGCGATCGCTTGGCGGGCCGCGTCGCCTAGGTCGGGGCGTTTCAGGGCCAGGGCGACGTTGGCGCGCAGCAGGCCGATCTTGTCGCCGCAGTCGTGGGTGACGCCCTCGTACTCGACGGCGGTGAAGCTCTGGTCCGCCATCAGTCGCGCCATGGCGTCGGTCAGCTGGATCTCGCCGCCCGCGCCCTTTTCCTGCGTCGCCAACAGGTCGAAGATTTCCGGCTGCAAGATGTAACGGCCTGAGATCGACAGGTTGGACGGCGCGGTTCCGGCGGCGGGCTTTTCGACCATGCCCTTCATGACGATGCGCGAACCGTCGCGGCTGACCGGATCGACTATGCCGTATTTGTGGGTCTGATCTTCGGGGACGGATTCCACACCGATGATGTTGCCGCCGGTCTCGGCATAGACCTGGGCCAACTGCTTCAGGGCGCCGGGCTGAGAATCCACGATGACGTCGGGCAAGATGACGGCGAACGGCTCGTGGCCGATGATGTCGCGCGCGCACCAGACGGCGTGGCCCAGGCCCTTGGGCTGCATCTGGCGGGTGAAGCTCATCTCCCCGGCCGAGGCCAGTTCGGCGTTCATCATCTCCAGGATGTCGGTCTTGCCCTTGGCCAGAAGTTGGGCTTCCAGCTCGATCTGGTGATCGAAATAGTCCTCGATGGCGCCCTTGGAGCGGCCGGTGACGAAGACGATGTGCTCGATCCCCGCTTCGCGCGCCTCTTCGACGATGTAGGACAGGATCGGCCGGTCGACGACGTTCAGCAGTTCCTTGGGGGTCGTCTTGGTGCCGGGCAGGACCCGGGTGCCGAGGCCCGCGACGGGCAGTACGGCCTTGCGCAGGCGCGCGGGCGTGGTGGTCATCAAATCATCCTGACAGCTATACCGCCCCTTCTACGGCCTCGTTCGCTTCAGTAGAAGCGCTTCGCGCTTCAACGGGGCGAACCGGTGAAAGAAGGGGCGGAACGGCGGTCGGGTTCCGCCTTATTTGGCGGGGCGGGCCATCGGGGTCATGGCGGCGATGGTCGCGCGTTGGGCCAGCAGTTGGTCTTCCGGCAGCGGGATCAGGCCGCGGTCGGCCAGATAGCCGCCCTTGCCGGCGGCGCCTTCCGACAGGAACTCCTGCACGAACTGCTGCAGGCCCGGAATGACGCCGATATGGGCCTTCTTCACATAGATGTAGAGGCTACGCGACAGCGGGTACTCACCGCTGGCGATGGTGTCGGCGGTGGGGGCGACGCCGTCGATGGTCTCGGCCTTCACCGTATCCAGGTTCTGTTCCAGGAACGAGTAGCCAAACACGCCCAGCGAGCCCGGCGTGCGGGTCAGGGTCTGGACGATGGCGTTGTCGTTCTCGCCGGAATCGATCCAGGCGCCGTCCTCGCGCAGGGTGTGGGCGATGGCTTCGAACCGGTCCTTGTCGCCTTCGATCGCCTTGACCGCCGGCACCAGCTTGGCGCCCGGCGTCATGCCCAGCTCCAGGAAGGCGTCGCGCGTGCCCGAGGTGGGCGGCGGGCCATAGACCTGAATGCGCTGGTTCGGCAGGCCGGCGTTGACCTGGTTCCAGGTCTTGGCCGGATTGGCGACGAACTGACCGTTGGCGCCCGGCACTTCCTTGGCCAGGCCTTCGTAGAGGTCGTTCAGTTCGAAGTTGAAGCCGTTGCCGTTACGGGCCGTGGCTATGACGATCCCGTCGAAGCCGATCTTGATCTCGACGATGTCGGTGACGCCGTTCTTGGCGCACAGGTCGAACTCGGACTGCTTCATCTGACGCGAGGCGTTGGCGATGTCCGGCGTGGTCGGGCCGACGCCCTGGCAGAAGGCCTGAATGCCGCCGCCGGTGCCCAGCGATTCGACGCGCGGCGCCGCGCCGCCCGAACCGCGCGCGAAGGTTTCGGCGACCCGCGTGGCGAAGGGGAAGACGGTCGACGAACCAGCCGCCCAGATGCCGGAGCGCGCGCCGGAGGCCGAGCCGCCCCCGCCGTTGTCGCCACAGGCCGCCAGGGCCAGAAGGGCGGCGGCCGAAGCCGCCAGTTTCAGTATGCGGATCATCCAAGGCTCTCCCTGAGCATCGATTTCGCGATGCTTAGAGCAGAGGATTATGACAGTCCCGCGAAGGGGACCGCCGCCGCTACAGCAGGCGGCGGCGCATCACCTGCGACAGGGTGTCGATCAGGGTCACGGCGACCACGACGACGATCACGATGGCCGAGACGGCGCGGAAATCGAAGGCGTTCATGCTGTCGAACAGCACCTGGCCGATGCCGCCCGCGCCGATCAGACCCAGCACGGTCGCGGACCGGCTGTTGGACTCGAAACGGTACAGGGCGAACGAGGTCCACAGCGGCGCGACCTGAGGCAGGACGCCCCAGACGATCTCGTGCAGTTTGCCGGCGCCGGTGGCGCGCACGCCCTCGACCGGACCCTTGTCGATCGACTCGACCGCTTCCGAGAACAGCTTGGCCAGAACCCCGGCCGTATTCAGGGTGATGGCCAGAACACCCGCCAGAGGCCCCAGGCCAACGGCGGTGACGAACAGCAGGCCGATCACCAGATCCGGCACCGAGCGCAGCAGGTTCATGATCCAGCGCACCGGCGTCACGACCCAGACGGGCGCGATGTTGCGCGCCGCAGCCAGACCCAGCGGAATGCCAAGGATGACGGCCAGGAAGGTGCCCCACAGCGCGATCTGCACCGTCTCCCACATCTTGGCGACGAACATCTTCCAGTCGCTGAAGTCGGGACGCAGCAGGTCGTGGACGAACAACTGGGTGCTGTCGTTGCCGGCGAACAGACGCGAGATGTTGCCCAGATCGACGGCGTCGATGCTGTACAGCAGGACGGCGGCGACGCCGCCCCAGACCAGGACGTCGGCGACCCAGGCGAGGGCGGACTTCTTGGGCGCCGCCGGAATCGCGACGGCGGGAGACGCGACTGCGGTCAAGGCCGGACCTCACGCAGGCTGCGCAGGCGTTGAAGCTCGCGCTCGGCGGCGGCGGCGGCGGCCGTGTCGCCCTTGGCGCGGGCCTCGCCCAGTTTCTGGTCGGCGATCATTTCGCGGATCGGGTCCAGATAGCTGTCGTCGGCGGCGGTGAAGCGCGAATATTCCAGGTCCGCCAGAACCTTGCGCTGACGCTCGGCCTCGGCGCCTTCGCCCTGGCCATAGGTCAGGAAGAAGCCGCGGATCTTTTCTTTCAGCGCAGGATCCAGGTCCTCGCGCACGACGATGCCGCTTTCGGGGATCGGCGGCGAGGTCCAGATTTCCTCGATCTGGCCGGCCAGCTGCGGGTTCTCCTTGCGCATGAAGACGGTGTTCACGCTGTTGGAGGTCGCCACGTCGATCACGCCGGTCGCCACGCCGAAGGCGTTGGCCTGGTGGTTGGCCGAGCGCACGGTCTTGAAGCACTGGCTGGGGACTACGCCGCGCGGATTGAACAGGAAGGTCAGCGGGGCCAGGGTGCCCGACGTCGACTGGGCGTCGCCGATGCCGAAGTTGTACTTCTTGCCGCACGCCATGACCTGATCCAGCGTGATGCCTGAGCCCTTCTTGACGATCAGCGTCGACTGATAGCTGTCCAGACCCTCGCGGTTGACGGTGCGGGCGATGACCTCGGCCTTGGCGCGGTCGATGGCCTCGACCTCAGGCTTGGCCGAGAACCAGCCCACCTGGGTGTGGTTGCCGCGCATGGCCTCGACCAGAACGGTGTAGTTCGAACCGAAGTAGGGCTTCACCGGCACGCCGATGGCCTTGGACATGTCGTCCAGCAGCGGCTGCCACAGCGGACCGGCCGAGGCCTGGCCTTCGGCTGACAGGATCGAGAAGGTGATCTCGCTGGGCGCGCCGCCCGCAGCCTTCTTGTCCTCGCCGCCGCCGCAGGCCGCCAGGCCCAGGATCATGACGGCGGCGCCGGCCGCAGCGAACAGGCGGCGGGTGGGGGAAATGCGCGACAGGCTCATGCCTTGGTCTCCCAGAACGCGTCCTCGAACTCGGGACCGTAGATTTCGATCAGGCGCTTTTGGTCCAGCGCCGTGGACGGGCCGTCATAGACGATCTTGCCGCCTTGCAGGGCGATGACGCGGTCGCAGTAGCGGATGGCGTAGTCGACCTGGTGCAGGGTCACGATCACCCCCATGCCGTCGCGCTTGTTCAGCTCGACCAGCAGTTCCATCACCTTGCGGGCCGACACAGGGTCCAGCGAGGCGACGGGTTCGTCGGCCAGAATGGCTTTGGCGCCTTGCACGATGGCGCGGGCGATGGCGCCGCGCTGCTGTTGGCCGCCGGAGAGCGTGTTGGCGCGCTGCGCGGCGTAGTCGCTGACGCCGACGCGGTGCAGGGCCGCCATGGCCTTGTCCTTATCCGCCTGGGGCCACAGGCCCAGCAGGCCCTTCCATCCGGGCAGACGCCCCAGCGCGCCCAGCATGACGTTGGAGAACAGGCTCAGGCGACCGACCAGATTGAACTGCTGGAAGATCATGCCCAGCTTGCCGCGCGCCTTGCGCACGGCGCCGGTGACCCGGCCGTCCTTCTGCACGGTCTCGCCGAACACCTGGATCGTGCCGGCGCCGGCGTCGATCGACTGCAGGCCGGTGATGGAGCGGAGCAGGGTGGACTTGCCCGAACCGGACGGACCGATCAGGGCGACCATTTCGCCGGAGGCCACGGAAATCGAGACGCCGTCCAGCGCCTTTCGCGATCCGAAGGTCTTCGACACGTCACGCGCCAGGACTAGCCCAGGGGCGGCGGCGGCTGCGGATGAACTCATGAACTCGCTAGGAGGCTATGGCGAAGGGGCGCCGCAATAAGCTGAAATCACGCTCGGGCAAGCCCTAATCGCACGTCGGGCGCAATCTCGTCCAGACCCGAGCCGTTCAGGAGCCTTCCGCCGCACCCTTCACCCGGGCGTAGTCCGCCGGAATCGGCAAGGCGGCGCGCGATCGCTCCAGCGCCTGATCAGCCATTGTCCGGACCGGCGCGGCCAGACAAGGGGTCGAGGCCAGCGCCCTCAGGCCTTTTTGCAGTCTGATGGCGACCGCCACGTCGCCGGCTCCATAGCGGGCGATTGGGCCGAACAGATCGTCGAGCAGGTCGTGTTCGCAGACGCCCGGCATCATCAGGCGATCGCGCAGGGTCCGCTTTTCGTCTTCCCCGCCGTCTCGGGCCCAGATGTCCATCAGCCTCACACCGGTCGACACCACCTGAATGGCCGTTCCGGGATCGTTGATGCCAGGCGACAGGGCCTTGGCGGCGATCTCGCCCAGAACGATCAGGCCAAAGCGCGGGTCTTGATCATAGGAGCGCGAGTCTCCGATCGCGAAGGCGGAGCAGAAGGCGTCCTGGGCCTCTTTGTCGCAGGCCGGCAGGCTGACCCGGGCGAGGACCTCGCCGCGTCGCACGAAGGCGCCCGGCGCAGCGACCACCTCGACATGGCAATCCCGCTTTTCGGCCATGGCCTGCAGGCGATCGGGATCGACGTTCTGGACATAGCCGGTTTCCGGCGCCGTCACGTCCGCGCCGTTCTGCAAATGCCCCACGCGCCCGCCCAGAAACGGATTGTCGCGCCGCTGTTCCAGCGCCTCGCGCGCCCGGGCCTCGACCAGATCGATCATGTGACCGACCCGCGCCAGGCTGGACAGGCGGTTGATCCAGGCCAGGAGCCTAAACGCCACCAGACCCACCATGACGAGGCTGACCAGGAACAGGATCGCCCGGCCGTTCTGGCCGTAATAATGGGCGTTGATCGCAGTGACGGCGACGATGGCGTAGAGGAACGCTCCAACAAAGGTCGCCAGCGATTTCTGGGTCTCGTCGTCGCTGGTGACCAGGGCCGCGACGCGCGGACTGGCCGCCGACGACACCGACGTATAGGCCGTGACCATGGCGCCGACCGAAAAGGTCGCCACGCCCAGCAGGCTGGACGCCAGGATCGTCAGGATCGATTCCACAGACTCACCGCCCAGACGCTCGGCCATCTCCTGCGGCACCCAGGGGGCCAGGGCGGCGGCCAGCAAGGCTGCGGCGACGCCCGCGACGGCATAGGCCGTGGCGCGCACCCACAGCTGACGCCGCATCTTGCGCCAAAAGAACAGCCAACGGTTCATCAAACCCTCCGACCATCGCAACGATGCAGAACGGTCAAGGTTGCCGCTGGATCGTGTCGTAGAGGGCGCAGAGTGGATTTGTGACAGTCAAACCTACGCCCCGCCACGAAAAAACCTCTTTACATGACAGTCGCGCGTCCCCATATCGCGCTCTCCGGCGGACCCCGTAGGTCCTGTCTGCGCCGCTAACGCCGGTCTGGGTTTAACAATTAGCAGGGGGTTACGTGAATTGCGCACGTATCAGCTTCCCCTGGACCTGGTCCGTGAGCGGTCCCCTGAACGTCCCGTCGCCCTCGTGCGGCCGCGTTCGGTTTCCGTAGCGGCGCGCTGGTTCCAGGATAATCTAAAGGCCGACGTCTTCTACGCTGTGAAGGCCAACCCTTCGCGTTGGGTCGTGGAGACCCTGATCGAGGCCGGCGTTCGCGGCTTCGACGTGGCGTCCATCGCCGAGATCGAGCTGGTCCGCTCGGTCAGCCATGACGTGCGCCTGGCCTTCATGCACCCGGTCAAGAGCCGCTCTGCAATCACCAAGGCCTATTTCGATCACGGCGTGCGCACCTTCTCGCTCGACTGCATCGACGAGCTGAACAAGATCCTCGACGCCACCGGCGGCGCGGACGACCTGAACCTGATCGTGCGGATGGCCGTCTCGGCCGACGGCGCCGCCTATACGCTGTCGGGCAAGTTCGGCGTCTCGTCGGATCAGGCGCCGGCCCTGCTGATGGCGACGCGCCAGGCGGTCAAGGACGGCCTGATGGGCGTCTCCTTCCACGTCGGCAGCCAGTGCATGCGCCCGACCGCCTATCAGGCCGCCATGGCCCAGGTCGGCCGGTCGATCAGCCGTGCGGGCGTGATCGTCGATATCGTCGATGTCGGCGGCGGCTTCCCGTCCGTCTATCCGGGCATGGTCCCGCCGGACATGAGCGAATACGCCGACGCCATCCATCGCGGCTTCAACGAGATGCCGGTGTCGGAAACGACCGAGCTGTGGTGCGAGCCCGGCCGGGCGCTGGTCGCCGAATCCTCGTCGATCCTGGCCCGCGTCGACCTGCGCAAGGGCGACGCCCTGTATCTGAACGACGGCTCCTACGGCTCGCTGTTCGACGCGACCCACTCGCGCTGGCCCTTCCCGACCAAGCTGGTGCGGCCAGAAAGCGTAAATGGGGGCGAAAGCGCGGGCGAGCTGAAGGCCTTCCAGTTCTACGGCCCGACCTGCGATTCCATCGACCATATGCCAGGCCCCTTCTGGCTGCCGGCCGATGTGCGCGAAGGCGACTTCATCGAGATCGGCATGCTGGGCGCTTATGGCGTGGCCATGTCGACGGGCTTCAACGGCTATGGCGAACATGACATCGCCGCGGTCGAGGACGCCCCGATGGCCTCGCTGTACGGTCTGGCTCCACGTTCCATCCCCACCGTGCGCACCACGGCGGAAGAGAACGCCCGCAAGGTCGTGCGCCTGTCACGGCCCAAGGGTAAGGCCGGTCAGCGCAAGTCGCGCCGGAAGTAGGACGCTCCATCTGACATCCGTCATCCTCGGGCTCCATCCGGGGATCGGCCGCTCTGCGTCTTCCTCGCGAGGAGCGCGGCGGAACGTCCGACCCTCGGATCAAGTGCGAGGGTGACGGCTGAAGGTTGGGCGTCTATCGGTCCTGTCGGTCGCTCCGTCCCGGCACGTCTGCTTGTTCGACGGGCGCTCAAATCACAGGGAAACCGCCGAAATGAACGCTCCCGTTCAATCGAACACCAAGGCCCAACTGCTGCAGAATGTCGTCGAGCACGTCGACATCACCAGCTTCGACGCGCGCCCGATCATCGACTCGATGCGCAGAATGTCCTTCTCGTCGCGCGACACCGCCCGCGCCGCCGACATCTTCTCGATGGCCATCGAGGACAAGGACTGCTCGCCCTGGCTGATCCTGGCCGGTTCGACCTCGGCCGGCGGCTGCATGCACGTGTACCGCGACATGGTGAAGTTCGGCATGGTCGATGCTGTGGTCGCCACCGGCGCCTCGATCGTCGACATGGATTTCTTCGAGGCCTTGGGCTTCAAACACTACCAGGCGGCCGGCGAGGTGGACGACAACGTCCTGCGAGACAACTACATCGACCGGATCTACGACACCTATATCGACGAGGAAGAGCTCCAGGCCTGCGACCACACCATCCTGGAGATCGCCAACCGGCTGGAGCCGCGCGGCTATTCCAGCCGCGAATTTATCTGGGAGATGGGCAAGTGGCTGAGCGAGGGTAATGCGAAAAAGCCCGGCTCGCTGATCCAGACCGCCTATGAAGAGGGCGTGCCGATCTTCTGCCCGGCCTTCGTCGATAGCTCGGCCGGCTTTGGTCTAGTGAAACACCAGAAGGAACGCGCCGCCGCCGGTCTGCCCTATCTGATGCTGGACGCCATCGCCGACTTCCGCGAACTGACCGACATCAAGATCGCCGCCGGCGTCACCGGCCTGTTCATGGTCGGCGGCGGCGTGCCCAAGAACTTCGCCCAGGACACTGTCGTCTGCGCCGAAATCCTGGGTGTCGAGGCCGAGATGCACCGCTATGCGGTTCAGATCACCGTCGCCGACGTCCGCGACGGCGCATGCTCGTCTTCGACGCTGAAAGAGGCGGCCTCGTGGGGCAAGGTCCAGACCACCCACGAACAGATGGTTTTCGCCGAGGCCACCACGGTCGTCCCCCTGATCGGCTCCGACGCCTACCACCGCGGCGCCTGGAAGGCCCGCGACAAGCGCCGCTGGAACAAGCTGTTCGAGAAGTAAGCCTTACTCGTCGGTTTCCTTCTCCCCTCGGGGGAGAAGGTGGCCGGCGGAGCCGGTCGGATGAGGGGGCTGTGTCCGCATGCTCGCATGTCGCCGTATCGCGTCCAGCACAACCGCCGGATTTTTCGAGAAGTCGGCGTTCCTGAATCGCATGACCGTATAGCCCGCGACGCGAAGCCGCTCGTCTCGTACGGCGTCCCGCGCCTCGTGCAGATCGTGCACGCCGCCGTCCAGCTCTATGATCAGTCTGATCTCATGACAGGCGAAATCGGCGATGGCCCCAGCGACTGGCGCCTGCCGCCTGAACTTCAGGCCATCCAGCTGCCGGTTCCGCAGCATCGACCATAGGATCGCTTCCGCGCCTGTCATGTCGGCGCGAAGACGGCGTGACTGCCGGGTTCTTGGCGGCGATTGCCACATTTGTATCCGGCAGCCCCCTCATCGACCCGCGCTGCGGGCCACCTTCTCCCCCAAGGGGAGAAGGATCAAGGGTGGCTAGGCGGCGCAGGCCTCGAAGCCGGCCTTCAGCGCGGCCTCGTCCAGATCGCGGCCGATGAACACCGCGCGGCTCCTGCGGCGTTCGGCGGCGCCCCATTCGCGTTGCAGGTCGCCCTCAAGGATCATATGCACGGCCTGGAAGACCAGGCGGCGGTTCTCGCCCTTCACGTCGATGATGCCTTTGGCGCGCAGGATGTTCTGACCCTGCTCGCCCAGCAACCGGTCCAGCCAGGCGGTGAACTTGGCCCCGTCCAGCGGCCGATCCAGCGACAGGGAGATGCCCTTGATGTCGTCCTGGTGGGCGTGACCGCGCGCGCCATGGCCGTGATCATGCGAATGATCGTGGTGATGGTGATCATGCCCGTGATCGTGATGATCGTGGCCGCAGTGCTCATCATGAACATGGCCGTCTGCGCCGTGCGGCGGGTTCACGAAGTCCGGCTTGACCTCGAGAATGCGTTCCAGATCGAAGGCCCCCAGGCCCAGCACCTGATCCAGCGGCACGTTCGACCGCTCGGCCCGCACGATGGGCGCCAACGGGTTCAGCGCCCGTAGACGCGCCTCGACCGCGTCCAGTTCGTCGGCCGTCGCCAGATCGACCTTGTTCAGGATGATCCGGTCGGCGAAGGCCACCTGCTCGCGCGCCTCCTTGGAGTCGTCCAGGCGCGCCATCACGTGTTTGGCGTCGACCAGGGTCGTGACGCTGTCCAGCTGGGTCTTGGCCTTGACGTCCTCGTCCACGAAGAAGGTCTGGGCCACCGGACCGGGGTCGGCCAGGCCCGTCGTCTCCACGATGATGGCGTCGAAGGCGGGCTTGCCGGGACGCTGGCGCTTCATCAGGCCGGCGACCACGCGGATCAGGTCGCCCCGCACCGTGCAGCAGACGCAGCCGTTGTTCATCTCGAACACGTCCTCGTCGGCGCCGACCACCAGGTCGTTGTCGATGCCGATCTCGCCGAACTCGTTGACGATGACGGCATAGCGCTTGCCGTGATCCTCGGTCAGGATCCGGTTCAGCAACGTCGTCTTGCCCGCCCCGAGATAGCCGGTCAGGACGGTGACGGGGATCTTGCCATTGGTCGCGGCGGTCGAGGCGGGGGCGGCGAGGGTGTCGGTCATAGGCCGCTAGATGGCGGCTGTATCGCGCGAAGGGAAGAGGGTCAGGCCTTCTTCACGAACTCGGTGCGCAGGACCAGGCCGCGCACCTTCTCCACATTGGCCTCGATCTCGTCCGTATCGCCGGTCAGCCGGATGTTCTTGACCAACGTCCCGCGCTTCAGCGTCACCCCGCCCGATCCCTTGACCTTCAGATCCTTGGTCAGGGTCACGCTGTCGCCGTCAGCCAGGATGTTGCCGTTGGAATCTTTGGTCACGTCGTCGGTCATGGCCAAGCTTCTAGTGCCGCGTCTCCTCCCCATGCAATGGGGAGGGGGACCACGAAGTGGTGGAGGGGGCTTCTACCCACACAGCCAAGAGCCCCTCCGTCTCTCCGCTACGCTTCGAGCCACTTCCCCGCAAAGCGGGGAGGAGACGGTTCAGTCCGGCACGTTCGCGTCCAGTTCATCCAGCCACACCCGCGCATCGCCGTCCGATGGCGCGCGCCAGTCGCCGCGCGGCGACAGCGATCCGCCGGTGACCACCTTGGGCCCGTTCGGCAGGGCCGAGCGCTTGAACTGGGCGGTCTGGAAGAAGCGGATCAGGAACTTCCTAAGCCAGACCTTGATCGTCGCCAGGTCGTATTCGACCTTCTCGTCGTCCGGCGTATTCGCTGGCCAATGCCCTGCGCCCGCATCGCCCCAGGCCTGATGCGCCAGGAAGGCGACCTTGGACGGCGTCATCCCGAACCGACTGATGTAGAACAGGAAGAAATCGTTCAACGCATAGGGGCCGACGGTCCTTTCCGTCGACTGGATCACCCCGTCCTTTGCCGGCACCAGCTCGGGCGAAATCTCGGTATCCAGAATAGCGTGCAGCGTGTCGCGCGCGCCCGCGCCGATCAGGTCGCCCGCCGCCACCCAGCGGATCAGGTGCCGGATCAACGTCTTCGCCACCCCGCCGTTGACGTTGTAATGGCTCATATGGTCGCCGACGCCGTATGTGGCCCAACCCAGCGCCAGTTCCGACAGGTCCCCGGTCCCCAACACGAAGGCCCTGTGCTGGTTCGCCAGCCGGAACAGATAATCGGTCCTCAGCCCCGCCTGCACGTTCTCGAAGGTGATGTCATGCACCGGCTGACCCTCGGCATAGGGGTGGCCGATGTCCTTGAACATCTGTTCGGCGGCGGGGCGGATGTCGATCTCGGCGCCCGTGACGCCCAGCGCGGTCATCAGCGCCCAGGCGTTGGACTTGGTCCCGTCCGAGGTCGCGAACCCCGGCATTGTGAAGCCCAGGATATTGGTCCGCGGCAGATCCAGCCGGTCGAAGGCGCGGCATGCGACCAGCAGGGCCTGGGTCGAATCCAGCCCGCCGGACACGCCGATCACCAGCGACTTGGCCCCCGTCGCCGTCATCCGGCGCATCAGCCCCTGCACCTGGATATTGAACGCCTCATAGCAGTCCTGATCCAGCCGCCCGGCGTCGTCCGGCACGAAGGGGAACCGGTCCAGCGGTCGGATCAGCTCGCTGGCCTCATGATCCTCGCGCGCCATGAAGGGCACGACCGTCGCCGGCTCGCCTTCGTTTCTCGCACATTCCGCGAAGGTGCCGTTGCGCAACCGGTCCAGCCCGATCCGGTCCACGTCCACGTCTGCGATCGTCAGGTGGCTGTCCAAGGCGAACCGCGCGCCCTCGGCCAGCTTGGACCCCAGTTCGTGGATCGTCGCCTGCCCGTCCCAGGCCAAGTCGGTGGTGCTCTCGCCCCAGCCCGAGGCGGCGAAGACATAGGCTGACAGCGTTCGCGCCGAATGGCTGGCGCTCAGCATCGCCCGTTCGTCCGCCTTGCCGATGACGATGTTGGACGCCGACAGGTTCAGCACGATCCGCGCGCCCGCCAGCGCGGCCCGCGTAGAAGGCGGCAGCGGCGCCCAATAGTCCTCGCAGATCTCGACGGAGAAGACGAAGCCCGGCCGATTGACGGCCTCGAACAACAGACCCGGCGCGAAGTCCACCGTCTCGCCGTTCAGCCGGATCACGTCCTCGGCGCGCGCCGTCGCCGGCGCGAACCAGCGTTTCTCATAGTATTCGCGATAGTTGGGCAGATAGGTCTTGGGCACGACCCCCAGAACCTCGCCCGCTCCGATCACCACGGCGCAGTTATACAGGGCGTCGCCGTTGCGGATCGGCGCCCCGACCACCGCCACGACGCCCGCCTCGGCCGTCGCCTCGGCTGCCACGGCGATCTGTCGCTCGACCTCGTCCAGCAGCGCCGCCTGCATGTGCAGATCGTCGATCGCATAGGCCGACAGCGACAGCTCGGGAAAGACCATCAGGTCCACGCCCTGCTCGCCCGCCTGACGGATCAGCGCGACATGCTCTTGGCCGTTCGCCCTGGGGTCGCCCACGTGGCTGACCGGCGTCGCCGCCGCCACGCGCACGAAGCCGTGGGTCTTGGGAGAATGGAACAGAGCTTCAGCCATCGGATCGTCCGCATCACCCGGCCCGCGCCGGTCGTCGGCCTTCATATAGGCGCGAATGATGAAGGGACGGAAACGTCTTCACGCCTGTACTCTTTCGTCATCCTCCGACGCGCAGCGACCGGGGGACCCAGCGGCGCGCGTGAGCGCGAACCTGTCGCGCACGCCAGGCTTCAAACATTCGCCCAGCCGACGCATCGCCTTCGGCGCTGCTGGGTCCCACGGTCTGCGCCGTCAGCGGCTTGCTGGAGGATGACGAA
Organism: Brevundimonas vesicularis; assembly: GCF_014204545.1. Classification (GTDB taxonomy): domain Bacteria; phylum Pseudomonadota; class Alphaproteobacteria; order Caulobacterales; family Caulobacteraceae; genus Brevundimonas; species Brevundimonas vesicularis_B. The sequence continues at coordinate 611,277 of NZ_JACHLJ010000002.1, read as the reverse complement.
AGAGAAATGACGACAGCCGTCCTAACCGCAGGCTCGAAACCTCGCGCTTTCAACGGCTTGCCGATTTCTAGCGGCCGTCCGCCGTCGTCGATTTTGCGCGGGTCTATACTCCTCGTCTTCAAACTCACGCTGACAGGGAGGTCCCGATTTCAGACCAATTAGACGAATTAGACGGTGTTTTTGTCGCCGACCGTCTGAAACGTCGCGGACGACCTTCGCGAATGCGGATGACGTTGGCCCTCGCCCCCGCTAAAGCCACTGCATGAACGACACGCCGAAAAAGGGCTGGTTCCAGCGCCTGTCCGCTGGGCTCTCGCGCTCCTCCAAACAGATGACCGATCAGGTCGTCGCCACCTTCGTCAAGGAGCCTCTGTCCGAGGCCTCGCTGGAGCAGCTGGAGGAGCATCTGCTGGAGAGCGATCTCGGCCCGGCCGCCTCGGCCCGGATCGTCGAACGCTTTCGCGGCCTGAAGTTCGGCAAGGACGCGCCCGAGCGCGAGGTCAAGGAGGCGCTGGCCGAGGCGGTGGCCGCCGAACTGTCGCCGCGCCAGGCGACCTTCGACCCCCTGTCCGGCCCTAAACCCTATGTCGTCCTGTTCGTCGGGGTGAACGGCTCGGGCAAGACCACGACCTTGGGCAAGATCGCCGCCGATCTGACGGGCAAGGGCGCCAAGGTGATGATCGTCGCCGGCGACACCTTCCGCGCCGCCGCCCGCGAACAGCTGAAGGTCTGGGCCGAGCGCGCCGGCGCCGACTTCGAAAGCCGTCGCGACGGCGCCGATGCGGCGGGCCTGGCCTTCGACGCCTATACCAAGGCGCGGGCCGAAGGCTATGACGTCGTCCTGATCGACACCGCCGGCCGACTGCAGAACAAGTCCGCCCTGATGGACGAACTGCTCAAGATCGTCCGCGTGCTGAAGAAGGTCGATCCCGAGGCGCCGCACGACACCCTGCTGGTGCTGGACGCCACCGTGGGCCGCAACGCCCTGGCCCAGGAACAGATCTTCGGCCGCACCGCCTTCGTGACCGGCGTGGTCATGACCAAGCTGGACGGCACGGCGCGCGGCGGCGTGCTGGTGCCGGTGGCCCAGGCGTCCGACGCCCCCCTGATGCTGATCGGCGTCGGCGAAGGGGTCGAGGACCTGCAACCGTTCGACGCCCGCGCCTTCTCCCGCTCGCTAGTGGGACTGGAAGACTGACATGACCGAGACGCCGAAGAAGGCTTCCAACATCCGCCAGGCCGTCGATTTCGGCGCGCTCGTGGCCTTCATGGCCGCCTATGCGGTCAACCGGTTCGCGCGCGGTCTGGATGGGCAGGAAGCCCTGGTCCAGGCGACGTGGGTCCTGGTGGGCGCGTCCCTGATCGCCCTGATCGTCGGTTATGTGGTCGAGCGTCGTCTGGCGCCCCTGCCGCTGCTGACCGGCGGGTTCGCCTTGATCTTCGGCGTGCTGACCATCGTCTTCCACGATCCGAACCTGTTGAAGATCAAGCTGTCGATCCAGAACGGCCTGCTGGCGGTCGTGCTGCTGGGGTCGCTGCCGCTGAACCGCTATCCGTTCAAATATCTGCTGGGCGAGGCGATCCGCATCACCGACGTGGGCTGGCGGGGCCTGACCCTGCGTTACGGCCTGTATTTTGCGGCCGTCTGCATCGTCAACGAGATCGTCTGGCGCACCCAGTCAGATGACACATGGGTCGCCTTCCGCGGCGGCCTGTGGATCGCCTCGGCCGTCTTCGGCGTCTGGCAGGTCTTCTTCATCATGAAGCACCTGATCAAGGACGACGAGCCGACACCCGTCTCGCCTGATACCGGTCTCTAGGGACCAAGCGGAACTGTCACGGAACCGACGCGCTTTCCCCGTCAAATCGTAAAGCAGAGCTGATACGTGTTCGGACGAAACTTCAGGGGAGCGGCGCGATGGTGAAGGCGGGAAAAGCGGCAAGGAAGGTCGGCCCCCTGGCCACCTCGCCCAGCCACCTGATGCACCGCGCCCTGCAACTGGCGCTCGACATCTACGCCGAGGAGACCGGCGCCGACGGCCTGACCCAGCGCCAGTTCGCGGTGCTGGAGGCGGTGTCTCTCAAGGCCGGTCTGACCCAGACCGAACTGGTGCGGATGACCGGCATCGACCGCTCGACCCTGGCGGATCTGGTCACGCGCATGACGACCAAGGGCCTGTTGGAGCGGGAGCGTTCGACCCTGGACGCCCGCGCCAAGGCGGTTCGTCTGTCGGCTGAAGGCTCAGCCCGGTTGGAGGCTGCGCGGCCGCTGGTCGAGGCCGCCGACAAGCGGATCATGGCCCTGCTGCCCAAGGGGCAACGCGAGACCTTCCTCAATCAACTGGCCGATCTGGCCGCCGCCGCCGACGCCGCTCCCGACGCCGCCAAGGCCGAGGCCAAGGCCGCCAAGAAGGCGCTGAAGGCGGTCGAGAAGGAAGCCAGGAAGGCCGAGAAGGCCGCCAAAAAGGCCGACCGCCCCGCCAAGCCCGCCAAGCTCAAAAAGCCCAAGCTGAAGCTGGTGGAGCCGGCCTAGCGCGTCTTGCGCAGCCGTTTGGCGTTGGCGGTCGCGGTCTTGTGGATCGGGGCCAGCGCCTCGGCCTGGGCCTTCAGCAGTTCGCCGTTCAGGGTCATGGCATGGGCCGCCGCCCGGCTCCACCAGCCCATGGCGTACCTGAACTGGGCCTCGGCCGCCTTGGCCGGGGTGCGGGCCTGGGTGACAGCCGCCGCCGCTCGCAGGGCATGGGCGCTTTCGTCCAGCGCTACGCGGCCCAGCCGCTGACCAATGGCCCCGGCGCTGGCGGCCATGGCGTCGGCAGAGGCGGACATCGCTTCGGTCTTCTCCGAGCTCATCAGCGACAGCTCCTTGAAGTCCTGCCCCTTGGCGCTGGTCAGGCCCTGCGCCATCCGGCCGGTGCGGGCCGCGATGACCTCGGCCGAGGCGGCCAGGATCTCGGCGCCGACGACGGCTGCGCTGGCAGCTGTGGGGGTTTTGCGGGTCAGAGCGACGCTCCCGGCTGGGTCTCGGCGGCGAAGGCCGCGATGTCGCTCAACAGGGCGGGGACCGCCGCGTCGATGATCTGCTGGCCCTTCTCGGGACTGGCCTGGGCCGGGTCCGAGCCGATCCGGCCGTCGGGGAAGCGGGCGCGATAGTCCAAGGCGTCGCGGATCGGGCCGTTGGGCGCGATCTGTGGGCTGTAGTCGGCGGTCTTGATCCGATCGGGATAGGCGGCCTGGGTCACGGCGATCTCGGACGGAGTGGCGTGCATGCCATGGCCGGTCGGGAACAGGCGGTTGCACAGGCCATGGACGCCGGGCAGGTCCCACCAGTTCTTCAGCTTCAGGATGAAGGGCGGGCTGTCCTCGACGAAGCTCCACTCGGCGTAGATTTCCGAAATCGTCGCCTCGATGGTCGCGACGTTCCCGCCGTGCCCGTTCAGGAAATATATCCGCTCGAACCCGTGACGGCTCAAGGACGACACCCAGTCCGTGATCGCGGCCATGAAGGTCGAGGGGCGCAGGCTGATCGTGCCGGCGAAGGCCAGGTGATGCTGGGCCATGCCGATGTTGAAGGTCGGGGCCACGATCAGGTTGGCGTCGGTCTTCTCGGCTGCATGAGCGATGATCTCCGGGCACAGCCAGTCGGTGCCCAGAAGCCCCGTGGGCCCGTGCTGTTCGTTGGAGCCGATCGGCACGACCACCGTCTTCGACAGCGGACCGCCGTCGTTCAATCGCGCATCGATTTCGGGCCAGGAGGACAGGTGGATCAGCATGAAGGCGGTCTCAAGCGACAGGGTGGGGCGACTGTAGCGCGCCGGGCTCAGGAAGTCTTGGCGGCCGTGGCGGGCGGATGGGCGGCCATGAAGATGCGCGCAGCCTCTCTGGCGCGGCCTGCTCGTTTGCCGGCCTCCAGCTGCGGCACGTCCAGCATGGCGCGCAGATGGCCGTGGCCCAGCACCAGGCCGGCGAACATCTCGGCCGCCTCTTCCGGATCGGCGACGTTCATCCGGCCCAGCCGCGTCTGTTCCGCCAGCCAGGCGCCCAGTTCGCGCAGGCTGCGACGCGGACCGGCCTCATAGATGGCGTGGGCGATGTCAGGCGCCTCGACCGAGACCAGGGCGACCCCGCGCATCGAGCCGACCTTGTCGCCGCTGCACACCCGGTTCAGCAGCGTCAGGGCCAGGGTTTCCAGCACCGTCTGCGGATCGCCGGCGCCGCGCAGAGGGGCCACGATGTCCTCGACCCGCTTGGACGCCAGAGCCTGGGCGATCTCCAGCTTGGAGGCGAAGCGGTTGTAGACCGTCTGTTTGGAGACGCCGGCCAGTTTTGCGATCTCGTCCATCTTGGCCTGCAGCCCTTTGTCGGCGAACAGCGTTGCGGCGGCGTCGAGGATCGCCTCGCTCTTTCGTTCATCGACCTGTCCAAGACGGCGCGCCATTAGTGGACGTCCGAGGGCGGGGCGCCGCCCTGCGCCTTCACCGGCTGGGCGGCCAGGGTGACGAAGGCCGCGCTTGCGCACAGGATGGCCAGCAGGGCGAAGGCGTCGCCGAACGCCATCGTCGTCGCCTGCTTCTGCAACATCCCATAGATGGCCTTCATCGCCGAGGCGGCCGGGTCGATGGAGCCGGCGAACCGCTGGGTCATGCCGGCCATCATGTTGCGCATCGCCTGGTCGCCCTGATCGATGGCGCTGGTCAGTTCGCTCATGTGCAGGGCCGTGTTGGACGTCAGGCTGGTGTTCAGGATCGCCAAGCCGAAGGCGCCGCCGACGTTGCGCGACAGGTTCACCAGTCCCGAGGCGTTCTTGACCATGTGCGGCGGCAGGGTCGCCATCGTCACCTGCTGCGACGCGATCATGGCCAGCATAACGCCGACGCCGCGGAAGGCCTGGACCGAGGCGAAGTTCCAGAAGCCCCAGTCATCGGTGACGACGCGCGCCTCCCACATCCCCCAGGCGCACAGCATGAAGCCGCCGAACATCAGCACCCGCGCATCCAGCTTGCGCACCAGTCGACCAGCAAAGGGGCCGGTGGCGAACATGGCCAGGCCCGAAACGACCATGGTGGTGCCGACCTCTGACGACGAATAGCCCAGCACGCGGCCCAGGAAGAGCGGCAGCAGGAAGGTGCCGCCGAACAGGGCGAAACCGACGATGAAGGTCATGATGAACCCGACCAGGAAGTTGCGATTGCCAAAGGCGCGCAACTCCACGATCGGCTGGCGATAGGTCAGGGAGCGCCAGATGAAGATCGGTCCCGCGACCGCCGCGACCACCGCCAGCAGCAGGATATGGGTGTCGTCGAACCAGTCGTTCTTGGCCCCTTCCTCCAACACGAATTGCATGGACATGAGGAAGGCGGCCATGAAGCCCAGGCCCCACCAGTCGAACCCTTTCGCCAGCGTCGGATCGCCCTTGTCGAAATTGCCGTAGCGCCCGACCAGAAACAGCACCAGCAGGCCCGGCCCGACGTTGATGAAGAACAGCCAGCGCCAGCTCAGCCACTCCGTCAGATGCCCGCCCAGCGTGGGTCCGACGGTCGGCGCCAGGGTGACGATCAGGCCCATGACCACGCTGGCGGTAACGCGCTTGTCGGGCGGAAAGGCGGTGAAGGCGACGGCGAAGACGGTCGGGATCATGGCCCCGCCCACGAAACCCTGAATGGCCCGGAACAGGATCATCATGTCGATCGACGACGACAGGCCCGTAGCGATGCTCATCAGCACGAAGCCGGCGCACGAGGCCAGAAACAGCCGCTGCGTCCCCCACAGCCGTGACAGGAAGCCCGACAGCGGGATCATCACCACCTCGGGGATCAGATAAGCGGTCTGGATCCAGCTGATCTCGTCGGCCGAGGCGCCGACCCCCGCCTGGATCTGAGGCAGGGAGGCGGCGACGATCTGGATGTCCAGAATGGCCATGAACTGGCCCACCACCATGCCGGCGAAGCCCAGCAGCAGCATGGTCCAGTTAATTTCGGGATGGCCGGCGACGGGACCCTTTTGCGCGACAGGGGCCCCGCCATCTGCGGCGGGGTTGGCGGCGGTCACTGGCCTGCGGCTCCGGTCGTCGTGGCGGCTTCGGCGAAGCTCTGGCCGCCCTGGCTCTTCAGGTCGATCTTGACGTCCACCGACAGGCCGGGGCGCAAAGCAAGGCTGCGGTCTGCGCCGCTGACGACGATTCGGACCGGCACGCGCTGGGTGATCTTGGTGAAGTTGCCCGTGGCGTTCTCGACCGGGATCAGGGCGAACTCGGACCCGGTGGCGGGGGCGAAGCTATCGACGCGGCCCTCGATCTTGCGGCCCGGGAAGGCGTCGGCGGAAATCTCGACGGTCTGGCCCAGGCGCACCTTGTCCAGCTGCGTCTCCTTGAAGTTGGCGACGATGTAGGTGTTGGTCAGGGGCACGACCGACAGCAGTTGCGTGCCAGCGTTGACATACTGGCCGGGCCGCACGCTGCGGGCGCCGACAACGCCGGCGACCGGCGCGCGGATGACGGTGCGCTCCAGCGCAATGCGGGCCTGATCAACGACGGCGCGGGCCTGTTCGACGGCGGCGACGCTCTGCTGGCGGGTCGAGCCCAGCACCCCGGCGGTGCGTTGTTCGGCGACCAGAGCGGCCTGGGCCTGCTGGACGCTGGCGGCGGCGGTGGCGGCCGAGGCGCGCTCGGTCTGGATGCGCTGTTGCGAGACCCAGCCCTGTTCGGCCAGCTTGCCGTAACGATCGACCTCGGCGCGGGCCAGACCGGCCTGGGCGTTGGCCTGGGCGACGGAGGCGGCGCGGGCGGCGATGGTGGCCTGTTCCTGCTCGGTCTGGGCGTCGACATGGCCGACGGCGGCGATGGCGGCGGCCAGATTGGCCTCGGCCTGAGCGAGCTGCGCCTTCTGGTCGGAATCGTCCAGCTTCACCAGGATCTGCCCTGCCGCGACCCGCTGGTTGTCGCCCACCAGAACCTCGGTGACCCGGCCGGACAGTTGCGGGCTGACCAGGGTGGTGTCGGCCTGGACGAAGGCGTTGTCGGTGCTTTCCCAACGCTGGCCGTTCACCCACCAGACGATGCCGCCCACGATCAGGGCCAGGCCGACGAGGGCGGCCGCGAACAGCGGCAGGCGTTTCTTGAGTTCAGGCGACATGGAGAATCCGGGGGAGGTGCGGCGTTTTGAAGCGGCGCTAAAATGGACCCCGCCGTCCAAAAATCAATAGGCGATTGGGACGGCGCCGATCACGACCGGTTTTCGTGTATGTCCTGACGCCATGAACGCCCGCATCTCCGCCTCCCAGCCGCTGCCGTCCCAGGTCGATGTCGTGGTGATCGGCGCAGGCGCCGCCGGCATCGCCGCGGCCCGCCGTCTGCTGCGGCCCGGCCTGTCGGTTCTGGTGCTGGAGGCTCGCGACCGGATCGGCGGGCGCGCCTGGACGGTTCGGGCCGAGGGCGAAGGGTTGGACATGGGGTGCGGCTGGCTGCATTCCGCCGACGACAATGTGCTGGCCGGACGGGTCGAGGCCGAGGGGCTGACGCTGGACCAGACGCCGCCGCCCTGGCGCACCCAGGCCTTTGATCACGAGATGACCCGCGCGGATCAGGCCGCGTTCGGCGAGGCCTTCGCCGCCTTTGACCAGCGGGTGACCGAGGCGGCGGCCCTCGTCCGGGCGGGTGTGGGTGAGGATCGTCCGGCGTCGGACTTCTTCGATCCCGACTGTCGCTGGAACCTGCGCATGGACGCCATCTCGGGCGCCCTGAACGGCGCGCGGTTCGCCGAGGTGTCCAGCCTGGATTACGACGCCTATGGCGACACCGGCGTGAACTGGCGGGTGCGCGAGGGCTATGGCCGCCTGATCGCCCGGCTGGGGGAGGCCGTTTCGTCCATCACGGTCACGGACTGCGCCGTCAGCCGCATCGACCGCACCGGACCCGTGCTGCGCCTGGAGACCAATCGCGGTGAACTGACGGCGCGGATCGTCATCCTGACCGTGCCCAACAGCCTGATCTCCAGCGAGACGATCCGCATCGATCCGCCGGTTCCGGCCCTGCTCGAGGCGACGGCGGGCGTGCTGCTGGGCCTGGCGTCCAAGGTGCATATGACGGTGCGCGGAGCCGGCGATTTCCAGCCCGACACCCAGATTTGGACTCGCACCGATACGGCCGAGACCGGCGGCTATCACCTGCGGCCGTTCGGACGGCCGATGATCGAAGCCTATTTCGGAGCCGACCTGGCCTGGGGGCTGGAGGCGCAAGGGCCGGCCGCCCTGTTCGACTTCGCCGTGTCCGAACTGGTCGCGGCCCTGGGATCGGACATGCGCCGTCGGCTGGAGGCGGTCGCGGTCAGCGGCTGGGGCGTCGATCCCTGGTCGCGCGGCGCCTATTCCCACGCCTTGCCGGGCCATGCGGCGGATCGGGCCAAGCTGCGCACGTCGGTCGAGGACCGCATTTTCCTGGCCGGCGAGGCGACGGCGCCGGTCTATTACGGCACGGCCCACGGCGCCTGGATGGAGGGCGAGCGCGCCGCCGACGCCGCCCTGACCGCCCAAGCGCTCAAGGGCCTGGGTCTTGACCCGCGTCGCCCCGGGGACGACAGCGAGGCATGAAGCCCGCCAAGGCCAGAAAGCCCGCCGCCAAGCCCGCCAAACGCCCGGCCGTGATGACCGGGGCGGCCATCCCCGTGCTGCGCTGGCCGCCCGACGAAGACCGTGTCGAGGCGATCTTCGAACGCCTGTCCGGCGTCATGCCGGAACCCAAGACCGAGCTGGATTTCTCCAATCCCTTCACTCTGGTCGTCGCCGTCGCCCTGTCGGCCCAGGCGACGGACGTCTCGGTCAACAAGGCGACCGAGCGTTTGTTCAAGGTCGCGGATACGCCGAAGAAGATGCTGGCCCTGGGCGAGGAGGGGCTGATCCCCTTCATCGCCTCCATCGGCCTCTATCGCGGCAAGGCGAAGAACGTTATCGCGCTGAGCCGGATCGTGCTGGAACAACATGGGGGCGAGGTCCCGCTGAACCGCGCCGATCTACAGGCCCTGCCCGGTGTGGGTCGCAAGACGGCCTCGGTGGTTCTGAACGAACTGGGGATCGAGGCGGCCATCGCCGTGGACACCCACGTCTTTCGCGTCTCGCACCGGTTGGGACTGGCCAATGCAGGTACGCCGGACAAGGTCGAGGCCCAGCTGTTCAAGGTCGTGCCCGAGGACTGGCTGCCCAAGGCGCACCACTGGCTGATCCTGCACGGCCGCTACACCTGCACGGCGCGCAAGCCCAAATGCCTGTCCTGCATCATCGCCGACCTGTGCCCGTCGCGAGCGGGCCTGATGGCGCTGGGCGAGGCGGGCTAGATTCCCGGTGCGGCGTCAGGCCCGTGGGTCAGTTTTTCGGCCAAAGCCTTCAGCACGCGGAGTGCAGCGGCCATATCTTCCTCCGACATGCCTTCGAACATTCGCTCGCGCATGGCCGCGGCATGGATCTCAAACGCCTCGACTTCGGCGCGCCCGGCCGGCTCCATCTGTATCAGCCATGATCGTCCATCTCCGATCATCCGACGCCGGCTGACCATCCCGTCTTTCTCGAGCCTTTGCACCAGACGAGTCAGGGATGCGCCGGACAGCTCCATCCTGTTCGCCAACTCCGAAAGCGTCAGGCCTTTGGGTTCATCGGCTAGGAAATAAAGCACCACGGTCGGCGCGCCCGTGTGACCGGACCGTCGAAACAGATCAGCGACGCGCAACTTCCATCGCTTGGCCGTCACCATCAGCGTCATCGCGACTTCCAGCTGAAGATCGTCGCGCTGATCCGGCGACGGCAGATGACGGCGTGGAGACAAATATGACCTCATGGAACCAGGGGGCGGCATAGCGGCTTCTAGGCTGCCGAAGCTACGCTGCTGAGAAATATTCTCCCCCAAGTTGAGCCTTTAGCGCGCTAACCATGCCGACACCCGATTTAAAGTGTTGATGTGGCATTAACGTTCACCTCAGTATGAAAGATTTTTGCATTGCGCCTGTTCGCTAAAAAACGAGACGACAAGACGCTCAACGAGCTGCGCAGTATGATGGCAGCAGTCAGTCGCTCTCAAGCGGTTATCCAGTTCGATCTGGATGGCGTCATTCTGAAGGCCAATCAGAACTTCCTATCGGTGGTTGGATATGAGCCGGCTGAAATCGTCGGACGTCACCACAAGATGTTCGTCGATCCGAGTGAAGCGCAGACGCCGGCCTACGCCCAGTTGTGGCGGCGGTTGAACGCCGGCGAGTTCGTCGCGGACAAGTTCGTGCGCTACGGTAAGGGCGGCCAGCGGGTGGTGATCGAGGCCAGCTACAATCCGATCTTGGACAGCGACGGGCGCCCCTATAAGGTCGTTAAGTTCGCCACGGACGTGACCGCCGTCGAAGAAGAGCGCGAACGCCGGGCCGAAGCGGACCGTCAAGCCGCCCAGGTCCAGGCCGCTGTTGTCGCAGGCACGGCCAGGGGCTTGTCGGCCATGGCGGCCGGGGACCTGTCCTATCGTATCCAGGACGACTTCCCGGGCGACTACGCCGTCCTGCGCGATAATTTCAATCAGGCCATGACGACGCTGGATCAGGCGGTCAGCGTCATTGGCGCCAACGCCGGCTCGATGCAGTCGGGGGCGCACGAGATCGGCAGCGCCGCCGAAGATTTGTCGCGCCGCACCGAACAGCAGGCCGCCAGCCTTGAGGAGACCGCCGCGGCGCTGCACCAGATCACCGCAACGGTGCGCAAGACGGCCGAGAACGCCCGGGCGGCCGACGGCGTAGTCACCCAGGGCCGCAGTCAGGCCGAGACCGGCGGCGCGGTCGTCCAGAAGGCCGTCGCGGCCATGGGTGAGATCGAGCGATCCTCCAACGAGATCAGCCAGATCATCGGTGTGATCGACGAGATCGCCTTCCAGACCAATCTCCTGGCGCTGAACGCCGGCGTCGAGGCCGCCCGCGCGGGCGAAGCCGGTCGCGGCTTTGCGGTGGTGGCCTCCGAAGTGCGCGCCCTGGCCCAGCGTTCGGCGGAATCGGCAAAGGAGATCAAGACGCTGATCTCGGCCAGCTCCGGCCAGGTCAAGGACGGGGTGGTTCTGGTGCGTCAATCGGGCGAGGCCCTGGCGGGCATTGCGGGGCGGATCGAAGAGATCAGCACCCTGATGAGCGAAATCCGCGCCTCATCCCAGGAACAGGCCGTCGGTCTGGCCGAGGTCAACACCGCCGTGAACCAGATGGATCAGGTCACCCAGCAGAACGCAGCCATGGTCGAGCAATCGACCGCCGCCAGCCTGAGCCTGAGCCGCGAGGCCGCCGAACTGGCCGAACTGGTCGGCCGCTTCGAAACCAGCCAGGTCGCCGCGGCCTCGACGCCGATCCAGACGGCTCCCATCCACCAGATGAGGGCCCGCGTGGAAAGCTTCGCCCGCGCCCACGCCGCCCCTGCACGCGCCCGCATGGCGGCCGGCGGCGGCGCCAGAGCGGCTGTGGCCGCTGTTCAATCGGATTGGGAAGAGTTCTGAGGTCCAGGCCTCGTTCGGGCGCGGTTCAGCGCGAGGCGGCCTAGGCCTCCAGCCGCGCCTTGACGGCCTCGGCGAAGCCGGCGCCGTTCGCGGGGTCGTGGTCCAGGTAGAAGTCCGGCTCGATCAGTTCGGCCTCCATCAGCACCCACTGGCCGGCGTCATCGCGGGCCATGTCGATGCGGGCGTAGAGCAGCGGTTCGCCGATGGCGGCCAGCACCTGCTCAGCCAAGGCCATCGCCGCCGCGTCAGGCGTCACGGCCCTATACAGGCCGCCGAACTGGACCTGGATGCGGAAGTCGCCCGCCACCGGCCGTTTGTTGACCGCATGGCTGAACCGGCCGCCGAAGAACAGCAGCGAGGTCTCGCCCTCGGTCTCGATCGACTTCAGATAGGGCTGGATCATCGCTGCGCCCTCGGGCGCGTCGTCCAACACTTCGCCTGGCGTCAGGCGCAGGGTGCGAAACGCCCCGGCCGACACCGTGGGTTTGACGATCAGCACCGGCGCGCCCGTCTCGGCGAAGGCGGCGTCCACCTGATCCTGGGCCACGCGGTCGGTCCAACGCGTCTGCGGGATCGGCACGCCCTTGTCCGCCAGTCGCGCCAGATAGGCCTTGTCTGAGTTCCAACGCAGCACCTCGGCGGGATTGGCGACCGCCAGGCCGGCCTCGCTCCACGTCGCGCAAGCCTTCAGCCAGCGCCCATGATCGCGATGATAGCCCCAGGCGATGACGGGCAGGATCAGATCGTAGGCTGCAAGGCCAGATGCGTCCTCGACATGATTGGTCCAGGGCGTTGCCGTAACCGTCGCGCCCGTGCTCTCCAGCGTCGCTTTCAACCGCTCCAGAACCTCGGGCCAGCGGCCGACATAGGTCTTGTCGGCGGGGTCGGGGGTCAGGACGGCGATCTGGGTCATGCGGTCCTCATACCGAAGCGACGCGGAGCATATAAGGGCTTCCTTATATGATTTCGGATGACGTGCGGGCATTGACCGGCTAAGGCGCGACCATGACCCAGAACACCGCCCAATATGACGTCTGCGCCGTCGGCAACGCCATCGTCGATGTCCTCAGCCCCTGCGACGCCGCCTTCCTGACGGCCCAGGACCTGGCGCCCAACTCTATGCAACTGGTCGACGCCGAACGCAGCGCCGCCCTGTATGACGCCATGGCGCCGGGCGTGGAGGCCTCGGGCGGATCGGCCGGCAACACCGTGGCGGGCGTCGGCTCGTTCGGCGGCCGCGCGGCCTATATCGGCAAGGTCGCCGACGATACGCTGGGCCAGGTCTTCACCCACGACATCCGCGCCGCCGGCGTTCACTTCGACACGCCTGTCCTGACGGGCGGGGCGAATCAGGGCTTCGGCACCGGCCGCTGCCTGATCAACGTCCTGTCGGACGGCGCGCGCACCATGGCGACCTTCCTGGGCGCCGCAAACCAGCTGTATGCCGACGACATCGACGAGGCCCTGATCGGCGCCAGCGAGATCGTCTATCTGGAAGGCTATCTGTTCGATCCGGCGCCCGCCCGCGCCGCCTTCGAACGCGCCGCCGCCGCCGCGCACAAGGCGGGCCGCAAGGTCGCCATCACCCTGTCCGACACCTTCGTCGTCGCCCGCTGGCGCGCCGAACTGCTGGATTTCATCACCCAGTCCGCCGACATCGTCCTGGCCAATGAGGCCGAACTGGGCGCCCTGTTCGAAACTGAAGACTTCGACGCCGCCGCCGCGAAACTGGCCGCCATCGTCGAGATCGCCGCCGTGACGCGCGGCGAGCACGGCTCGGTCGTGATCAAGGGCGACGAGCGCGTCGTGGTCGCCGCCTATCCGGTGGCCAAGGTCATCGACACCACCGGCGCCGGCGACCAGTACGCCGCCGGCTTCCTGCTGGGCCTCGCGCGCGGCTTGACGCTGGAAGAGGCCGGCAAGCTGGGCTCGCTGGCCGCCTCCGAAGTCATCGCCCACTGGGGCCCCCGCCCGATGGTCAAGCTGGCCGACCTGGCCGGAGAGCACGGGCTGAAGATCTGATCATCGCCCTTCTCCCCTTGGGGGAGAAGGTGGGGCCGCAGGCCTCGGATGAGGGGTATCTGTCCGCCTCGAAACGGCAACGGCGAGGTTGCGATTGGCAGCCCCCTCATCCGTCTCGCTCCGCGAGCCACCTTCTCCCCCGAGGGGAGAAGGACGCGGTCTTCAGCTTTTCCACCTCAGCGTCACAGGCTGGATCGGATTGACGAAGGGGCGCGCCTCGGCGCGGCTCTTGGCCCATTCACGCTTCAGTTGCTGATACCATTTGGCCTGCTTGTCGGCGTCGTCGATCCAGATCAGGGCGGGGTCGTAGCGCAGGCCTTCGTTCTGCAGGTTCACCATGCCGCCGTCCTGTTTCAGGAAGGCGACGACCCCCATGCGCAGGAAAGGCTTGGCCAGGCCGAAAACCCAGTGGTCGGACCAGAAGATCTGGGTGATGCGCGTCTTGGTGTCGGTGATCGGCGTCAGGCAGGTCAGGGCTAGAACCTGTTTTTCGCCCACCTGGATGTGCTCCCAGCGGAAGCCGGGCAGACGGAATGTGATCTCGGTCGCGGGCGCGCCGCCCAGGATCTTGTAGAGGCGGCTGTTCGACGACGGCGCATGCCGCACCATGGCCCAGCCGTACGCGGTCGGGGCGAAGGCCTTGGACTTTTCGTGCATCGAATGTTCGGACCGCCACCACCATTGCTGGTGGACGTAAGGCCCATGCGCCGGATCCATCAGACCGACGACGGCGTGGTCGATGTGGCTGTCGAAATCCATCGCCTCGACCAGCTTGGCCTCGCCGCCGACGACGCCGGGGAAGACCGGCGGCTCGTGGTCCGGCTCCATCGGATTGCGGGCGTCGGACGCCATCCAGACGAAGACGATCCCTTGGCTTTCGCGCACCGGATAGGATCGCACGCGGATGCGATTGGCCTCGAACGCCTGGTCCTCGACCAGAGACGGAATGGCGGCGCAGACGCCGTCGGGCCGGAACCGCCAGCCATGATAGGGGCATTCGACCGTCTCGCCCTCGCCGGGCTTTTCGACCAGCTTGCCGGCCGACAGGGGCGCGGCGCGGTGGGGACAGATGTCGCGCATCGCATAGACCTGGCCCGCGCGGGTGCGGCCGATCAGCACCGGCTCGCCCATGATCTCGTAGCGTTTCAGGCTGGCCGGGGCGACGTCGCGGCCCAGGGCGACGAAATACCAGGCGTCGGTGACGAACCCCTTGCCGAACGGCTGCGCGCCGGCTTTTGAAGGGGCGGGTTCGACTTGGGGGGACTGGACGGGAGCGGCATCGACGGGCTTCATGCCGACTGTCTAACAGAGCCGCGCGGCGCCTGTCTCATATCACCTGACAGAGAACTTTACATATCAAAGTTGGTGCGGCATAAGCGGACGTCAAAGGGGAGTTTGATCATGACCATCGCATCCATTCTGAACCGCACCGTCGGCGCCGCAGCGGCCGCGGCCCTGCTATGTGTCTCACCGGCCGCCCTGGCGCAGGACGGGCATGGCGCCCATGCGGAGGCGGGTCACGCCCACGGACACTCGCATGCCGACTTTCAGTCCGACCGCATCCACGTTCGCGTCGACGGCGACATGGATGGTCGCGACATCATCCTGATCCCTGGCCTCAGCTCCTCGCCGGAGGTCTGGCAGGGGACGGTGGATCATCTGGGCTCGGGTTGGCGCATACACCGCATCCACGTCCAGGGCTTCGCCGGCGCGCCGGCCGAGGGCAATGCGCAAGGTGCGACGCCGTCGCCCGTCGCTGCGCCGGTCGCCGAAGAGATCGCCCGCTACATCCGTGAGAAGGGCCTGACCAAGCTGGTCGTCGTCGGCCATTCGATGGGCGGCACCATCGGCATGATGCTGGCCGCGCGCCATCCTGATGCGGTCGGCAAGCTGATGGTCGTGGACATGATCCCCTTCATGGGCGCGATGTTCGCCGCGCCCGGCGCCTCGGCCGAAAGCGTGACCCCGGTCGCGGACCAGATTTGGGCCGCCCAGGCCACCAGCCCGCGCGAGGCCTATGTCGCCCAGGCGACCACCAGCATCAACGGCATGATCAACACCGAAAGCCGCCGCGCCGAGGCGCTGGAAGACATGCGCGAAAGCGACCAGAAGGTCTCGGCCGCCGCCTTCCGCGAGCTGATCACGACGGACCTGCGTCCCGAACTGGCCAAGATCACCGCCCCGACCGAGGTGGTGTACGCCAAGTTCAACGATCCGCGCATGACGCCCCAGATCACCGACAGCATCTATCGGATGTCGTTCGCCAATCTGAAGGACGCCCAGCTGAAGCGGATCGACGACAGCGCCCACTTCATCATGTTCGACCAGCCCCAGGCCTTCTACGCCGATCTGGACGCCTTCCTGGCGAAATAGGCGCCGTGACCCATCCGTCCGCGACGTGGGTATGACCGTCGAATACGACGGGGCTGAAACCGGCGTTTGGCTGGCCCGGCGCGCCTTTCTTTCGGCGAAATAGCCGCTCACGATCCCGTGAAGTCAGCGGGACCGTTTCGGCGGGCGTTCAGACGCGATACACAGCCGATGAACGAAAACTCGCCCAGGGCGGCATCTGAAGGACGGACATGGCGGGACCGGTGAATGCGGGCGGACCACAGGCGCAGGGCAAGCCCCGCCGGTCGGCCCTGGGACGGTTGTTCTATTGGAGCGCCGTGCTGGCGGTCTGGGGGCTGATCTTCCTGGTCGTCTTCTTCGCCGTCTTCGCGCGCGGCCTGCCGGACACTTCCAGCCTGTATCAGGTCGATCGCCAGCCCTCGATCACCTATCTGGATCGCAATGGGGCGCTGATCGCGACGCGAGGCACCCAGATGGCGCCGCCCGCCGATCTGGACGCCCTGCCGGACTATGTGCCTGCCGCCTTCATCGCGATCGAGGACCGGCGCTTCTATCACCACCCCGGCTTCGACCCCATCGGCATGATGCGGGCGATGGCGACCAACGTCCGCGCCGGGCGGGTGGTGCAGGGCGGTTCGACCCTGACGCAACAACTGGCCAAGAACCTGTTCCTGACGCCCGACCAGAACATGCGCCGCAAGGTGCAGGAGCTGATGCTGGCCGTCTGGCTGGAGATGAAATTCTCCAAGAAGGAGATCCTGGCCCTGTATCTGAACCGGGTCTATTTCGGCGCCGGGGCCTATGGGATCGAGGCGGCGTCGCAGCGCTATTTCGACAAGTCGGCCAAGAACCTGACGGTCGGCGAGGCCGCGCTTCTGGCGGGCCTGCTGAAGGCCCCGTCGCGCTATTCGCCCGTGTCCGAGAGCGAGCGCGCCGCCGCCCGCGCCACCGTCGTGCTGAACGAGATGGAAGAGGCCGGCGTCATCACCGCGGCCCAGCGCGAACAGGCCGTGACCCAGCCGGTCATCGTCTCGCGAACGCTCGCGACCCAGCACGCCCAGTATTTCATCGACTGGCTGGACAAGTCGATCCGCAGCCTGGTCGGCGAACCGACCGAGGACATGGTGGTCGAGACGACGCTGGACCTGACGCTGCAGACGGCGGCCGAGCGGTCGGTGCGCCGCATTCTGGATCGTGACGCCGGCAAGGGCGTGCAGCAGGCGGCCTTGGTCGCGCTGGACGGCGACGGCCGGGTGCGGGCCATGATCGGCGGCTCCTCCTATGCCGACAGCCAGTTCAACCGCGCCGTCGACGCCAAGCGCCAGGCGGGTTCGGCCTTCAAACCCTTCGTCTATCTGGCGGCGGTCGAGGCCGGCTACACGCCCCAGACCCCGGTGGTCGATCAGCCGATCACCATCGGCAACTGGTCGCCCCGCAACTATTCCGGCACCTTCAGCGGAAACATGACCCTGGCTCAGGCCGTGGCCCAGTCGACCAATACGGTGGCGGCCTATGTCGCCGATCAGGTCGGGCGCGACAGCGTGGCCCGCGCCGCGCGGCGTCTGGGCATTGAAAGCCGCATCGGTCTGGAGCCGGCGATGGCGCTGGGCGCGGTCGAGGTCTCGCCGATCGAAATGGCCACCGCCTATGACGCCTTCGCTAACGGCGGCCGCCGTGTCGACGCCTATGGCATCAGCCGCATCCGCACGCCCCAGGGCCGCGTCATCTATCAGCGCCAATCGGGTCAGAGCGGTCAGGCGATCAATAATCCGTCGCTGTACTACATGAACCAGATGCTGCGCGGCGTCGTGACCAGCGGCTCGGGCCGGTCGGCGGCGATCTCGGGCCGGGATCTGGCGGGCAAGACCGGCACGACCTCGGACTACAAGGACGCCTGGTTCGTCGGCTATACCGGCGGCTTCGTCACCGCCGTCTGGGTCGGCAAGGACGACAACACCGCCATGCGCGGCGTGACCGGCGGCTCGTCGCCGGCCGCCATCTGGAAGGGCTTCATGGAGGCGGCCCTGCCGCGCCTGGACGCCCCCGCCATCCCCAACGGTCCGCCCATGCCCGAAGGCTGGGTCGCGCCCGATCCGATCGGCGATCTGATGAGCGGGCTGGACCAGAACGGCCTGCCCATCGAACCCGTCGATCCCCTGGCAGGAGAGCCCTATGTCCCGGACGACCAGGCGCCGATGCAGCCGCCGTCGCCGCAGCCGTCCAGTCCCGCGTCTCCCAAGGGCGGCTATCGCGATGCGCCGAACCCGCAGCAGCCCGAAGGCCGCCCGGCGCCGGAACGCAAGGGCGACGCCCTCTTCTTCTGATCGCGACGCCAACGGCGCGTAAAAAAGGGAGGCGACCCGGCGGTCGCCTCCCTCTGCATTTCAGACGTGGGTCAGCGGGGGCAGGACAGGTCGCCTTCCTGACATTGGCTGAGGGTCCGCAACTGTCGCGTCCGCTCCGTCGTCAGACGCGCGAGGCAGGTCGAATGCACCATCGGATAGGCGGAACCGCCCTGAACGCCGGACGCCTCGAAACGGCATTGCTGATCGCGGAAGCTGATCCAGGTGCGTTGAGCGGTGCGCAACAGGGTGCGGCTTGCGGGTGACAGCCGTGCCATCGTCGTCGTGTACTGGCTGTTCAGCGCCCGATCGGCGCGCTGCAGTTCCTGAGCGGCGTTGGCGTTCATCGTGGCCTGCGACTGGGCGCTGGCGGACGAGGCGGCGGCGACCGCGAGGCCGAGCGCGATCGACAGGGTGATCATCGTTTTCATGGGGCGTTCCTGAGTGGACGAGCCATGCTGAAACGCGCCCGACCGCCGGGGTTTCCGCCTACCGCCCCACGGCGTGCAGCGCGCCGCCGTAATCCTTCAGCCATTTGCGCCAAGGCTTGTGATCCCCGACCAGCCGTTCGACCACGGACCAGTAGGCCGGGCTGTGGTCGGCGTGGACCAGGTGGGCGACCTCGTGGGCGGCGAGGTAGTCGATGACCGGGGGCGGGGCCATGATGACGCGCCAGGAATAGCGGATGGTGCGGTTGTGCGGGCTGCACGAACCCCAGCGCGACCGGGTGTCGGCGATGCCCATCTTGACCGGGCCCTGGCCCAGGGCGCGCAGATGGTGGTCGGTGCGTTCCAGCAGCGTATCACGCGCCTCGCGCTTCAACAGGTTCTCGACCCGGCGAGCATAGGCCTCGCCCTCGCCGCCTGAGCGGATGATCGTCCCGTCCTCGACCAGGCGCGCGGCGCCCGCGCCGGGCACGGCCTCAAGCCGCACGAGCCTACCGCGCAGGGAGATGACCTGGCCCGGTTCCAGCGGGCGGCTCTTGGGGCGGACGGCCAGGCGTTCGCTGATCCACACGGCCTTGGATCGGGCGAAGGCGACGGCCTGGCCCAGGCCGCGCTCGCTCGGGGCGATGACCACGGCCTCGCCAGCGCGCGCGTCGATCCGCACCGACAGACGTCGCGCGCGTGGATTGACCGAAAGCCTGAGGACGGGACCAGCGCCGGCCCCGCTTTCGTCAAGCGGCAGCCGCTGACCGTTGCGATACGCCACCGGCGGCCTCGTTCTGGGCGATGAAATCGCGCACGCGGGGATAGATCTCGTCGCGGAAGCGCCGGCCGTTGAACACGCCGTAATGGCCCACGCCCGGCTGGACGTAGAGGACGCGGCGATCCTCGGGGATATTGGGGCACAGGCCGTGCGCGGCCTGGGTCTGGCCGACGCCGGAGATGTCGTCCTTCTCGCCTTCGACGGTCATCAGGCCGATGTCGGTGATCCTGGACAGATCGACCTTGCGCCCGCGATGCTCCAACAGCCCCCGCGCCAGCAGATGCTGCTGGAAGACGATGTCGATGGTCTGGAGGTAGAATTCTTCGGTCAGGTCCAGCACCGACAGATAATCGTCGTAGAATTCCTCGTGCTTCTCGACCCCGTCGCCGTCGCCAGCGATCAGACTGGTGAAATAGTTCCAGTGGGCGTCGCGGTGGCGATCCTCGTTCATCGACATGAAGCTGTAGAGCTGGACGAAGCCCGGATAGACGCGCCGCCCGAAGCCCGCATAGGGCAGGGGCACGGTGTGGATCATGTTCGACTTGAACCAGGTGAAGGGCTTTTCCTCGGCCAACTGGTTGGTGACGGTCGGCGACAGGCGCGCGTCGATGGGCGACCCCATGAAGGTCATCGACAGGGGACGGTTTTCGTCCCCGTCCTCAGCCATCACCGCGCCGGCGGCCAGAACGGGCGGGCCGGGCTGGCACACGCCGACGACGTGGGCGCGGCCGCCGATCTCGGCCAGCATCAGCCGGACGTGGTCGATGTAGTCGAAGAAGTCGAACCGGCCCTCAAGCATCGGCACCTGGCGGGCGTTGACCCAGTCGGTGACATAGACGTCGTGGTCCTGAAGGAAAGCCTCGACCGTACCGCGCAGCAGGGTGGCGTAGTGGCCCGACAGCGGCGCCACAATCAGGACTGCCGGGCCGGAGGCGGGCTTCTTGGCGCGCTTCAGGTCGCCGATGTTGCGGGCGAAGCGGACCAGGCGGCACCACGGGCTCTGCCAGATCACCTGTTCGGTGGTGCGCACCGGCTTGCCGCCGATGTCGATGGTTTCCAGCTTCCAGGCTGGCTTGCCGTAGCGCCGCGTCACGCTCTCGAACAGTTCGGCCGAGGCGTAGGCCGTGCGGCCGATGGCGGTGTCGGCCGCCGGGTTGAACGGCGAGGTCCAGAAGCTGCGGGCCAGTTGCGCGCCGACCCGGAACGGCAGGGCCGACTGGTAGGCGAGTTCGTGAAAGGCGTAGAGCATGACGATCCGATACGGCCGAGCGCCGTTTGTGCAGGGCAACATATAATGCATCACCCTGCAAAAGGATTATGGGGTCGCCGCTAACCCCGCGCCATCGCCTGTTCGATGATCCTGGTCGTCTTGTCCGGCCCCATTCCATAGGCGACGGCGGTGCGGAACTTGCCGTCCGGCCCCATCAGATAGACGGTCAGGGAGTGGTTCATCGTATAGCCCTCGCCCTCGCCGACCTTCTGATAGAAGGCGCGGTAGGCCTTGGCGGCGGTCGCCACCTGCTCGGGCGTGCCCGTCAGGCCGATGGTCCCCTTGGGAAAGCCGTCGGACGACAGATAGTCCTTCAGCGCCTGGGGCGTGTCGCGTTCGGGATCGACGCTGACGAAGACGATCTGCAGATTGTCCGCCTTGTCGCCCAGCCGCTGCTGCACCGCGCCCAGCTCAGCGAGAGTGGTCGGGCAGAACTCGGGACAGTAGGTGAAGCCGAAGAAGACCAGGCTCCATTTGCCGTTCAGCATCGTCTGATCGACGGGCTGCCCATCCTGATTGACCAGTTTAAAGTCGCCGCCGACGAGAGGCTGACCGGTCGACGTCACCTCGGCGCCGTCCGATGTGGGCGCACGACCGCTGACCACCACGACTGTGATGATGGCGAGCGCCACGGCGATGGCGATGCAGGCGCCCGCGAACAGCAGGATGGAACGACGCGGCATGACGGCCTCTCACGAAACGGATGTGATCGGTCTATAGAAGGCGTGTGACCTCGACAGAAGCCCGCATGGCGCCGCACGGCGCATCCTCCTCGGAGCCCTTGAACGGCTGGAGCGATGCGCCGCGTCGCGGACGGGGGTTTTCGCTGCGGACCCTGATCGTTCTGCGCTGGCTGACCATCATCGGCCAGAGCGCGGCGATCCTGACGGCGCATCAGGGGCTGCATTTTCCCCTGCCGCTCTGGCCGTGCCTGATCGTTATCGCGATCAGCGCGGCGGTGAATGTGGGGGCCATGGGGCGGGTGCGCCGGCTGGAGGCCAGCTTGCCCGACGGGCGCACGACGGCGATCCATCTGGGCTTCGACATCTTCCAGCTGGGCGTGTTGCTGGGTCTGACGGGCGGGCTGGAGAATCCGTTCTGCTTGCTGCTGGTCGCGCCCGTGACTATCGCGGCGGCGGCCCTGCCGGCGCGTCAGGCCCTGATGCTGGGCGTGTTGGCGCTGATCGCGGTCGGGGTGCTGTTCTTTTGGTCCGAGCCATTGCCCTGGCGGCCGCATGAGAACTTCCACCTGCCGACGCTTTATCGTCTCGGCATGGCCATGGCCCTGGTGACCGGCGTGGTCTTCACCGCCGGCTATGCCTGGCGGGTGGCGGCCGATGCGGAGAAGCTGGAACTGGCTCTGGCGACCACTCAGGACGTGCTCCAACGCGAACAGAGGCTGGCGGCGCTGGGCGGGCTGGCGGCGGCGGCGGCGCATGAGCTCGGCACGCCGCTGGCGACCATTCAGGTGGTGGCCAAGGAGCTTCAGCGCGCCTCGGCTCCCGACAGCGACGCGGCCGAGGACGCAACCCTGATCCTGCAACAGGCCGAACGGTGCCGGGGCATCCTGACCCAGTTGTCGCAACAGCCCGAGGGCGACGACGCCCTGTATGCCGACGTCTCGCTGAAGGCCCTGCTGGAAGAGGTGGTGGAGCCGCATCGGGGCTTCGACCTGGCCTTTGATGTGCTGGTCAAGACGCCGCCGGGTCAGCCCGCGCCGCGCGTGCGCCGGATGCCAGAGGTGATCCACGGCCTGTCCACCCTGGTCGAGAACGCGGCCGATTTCGCCAAGACGACGGTACGGGTCCAGGCGGTGGTGGACGCCGGCTGGATCGAGATCGAGATTCTGGACGATGGTCCGGGCTTCGCAGGCGACATCCTGCCCCGGCTGGGCGAGCCCTATGTGACCAGTCGGCCGCAGGGCAAGGCGCGCCAGGCCCTGGCCGCCCAGATCGCCGCCGCCGCCCGTCCGTCCAAACCCCGCGCAACGGTCGAGCCGCCCATCGCCCCCAGTCAGGGCGGCATGGGCCTGGGCTTCTTCATCGCCCGCACCCTGCTGGAACGGACAGGCGGCTCTGTCAGCGTGGGGCAGGGCCTGCCGCAATCGGAGGCCAAGGGCTCGGCACGCGGCGCGCGCGTGGCGGTGCGCTGGGCGCGGCCGGCGTTGGAGGTCGCGTCATGAGGCGATTGGGTCCAAGCGTCGCAGGCGGAACCTTGGCCTTGACCCGCGCGCTACCCGTCCCGACTTGAAGCGGCAGGAGAGAAACGCATGTCAGAACTCGAATCCCGCATCGCCGCCCTGCCCGACAAGTCCCTGCTGCTGCTGGACGACGACCAGGCCCTGCGCACCCGGATGGGGCGGGCGCTGGAGGCGCGCGGCTTTCAGGTGACGACCGCTGAATCCGTTGCTGAGGCGATGCAGCTGCTGCGCGACAAGGCCCCGGCCTTCGCCGTGCTGGACATGCGGCTTGAGGATGGCAACGGCCTGAAGATCGTCGAAGCGGTGCGCGAAAAGCGCGAGGACGCCCGCATCGTCATGGTGACCGGCTACGGCGCCATCGCCACGGCGGTCGCGGCGGTCAAGGCCGGCGCCGTCGACTATCTGTCCAAGCCCGCCGACGCCGACGACGTGGTCAAGGCCCTGCTCGCCACCGGCGATTCGC
The DNA here is from genome assembly GCF_014204545.1 of Brevundimonas vesicularis. GTDB lineage: Bacteria > Pseudomonadota > Alphaproteobacteria > Caulobacterales > Caulobacteraceae > Brevundimonas > Brevundimonas vesicularis_B. The sequence goes on along the minus strand of NZ_JACHLJ010000002.1, from coordinate 587,925 downwards.
CCGAGCCGCCCGAAAACCCGATGAGCGCCGACCGCGTGCGCTGGGAGCATATCCAGCGCGTCTATGAGCTTTGCGACCACAATGTCTCGGAGACAGCGCGCCGCCTGGGCATGCACCGCCGCACCCTGCAACGCATCCTGGCCAAGCGCGCACCGCGGTAGACCGCAACCTCAGTCCTCGTCGTCGTCCTCGACCACGTCGGGGATTTCCGGGGTGACCACGGTCGGGGCGATGGTCTTGATCTCGCCCAGCTTGGCGCCGGGGAAGGCCTGGAGCACCGCCTGGACAAAGGGATTGGCCTCGACCTCGGCGCGTTCGGCGGCGCGGGCCTTTTTCTGGATTTCGATGACCGTCTCGGCGCCGCCCTGGCCGTTGGCGGCGATAAGCCAGGTGCGGCCGGTCCATTCGCGCAGGCGCGCCGACAGCTTGCGGGCCAGTTCGATGGGCGCGCCCTGGACGCTTTCATAGACAATGGCGCCGGGCTTGAACGAGACCGGCTTCACATACCGCTCCACATCCATCTGAAGCCCGACCTCGCGCTTCTCGCCGATCAGGGCGACGACCTGTTCGAAGGTTTGCGGATCGGGCAGGGCGGGGGCCATGACGGGGCGAGCGGCCAGCTGCGCCCCCGTACTGGCGTGGCTTCCGCCGCCGCCACCGCCGCCACGCGGGGCCGAGCCGCCTCCAATCGGTTCGCCGGACTGCAGCCGCTTCAGCGCCTCCTCCGGCCCCGGCAGGTCGGCGGCGTAGGCCAGGCGCACGATGGCCATCTCGACCGAATCGGCCGGATTGGGCGCGCGCCGCACCTCGTCCAGCGCCTTCAGCAGCATCTGCCAGGTCCGCGACAGGGTCGCGGCCGGAATGGCCGCGCCCAGGGCCGCCAGCTTCTGGGCTTGATCATTGGGCAGGCGCGTCGCGTTCGGGCCCAGCATCTTGGCGACCGAGGCGGCGTGGCAATGTTCTAGCAGGTCGTTGGTCACCTGCACCGGATCGGCGCCGAAGCCATAGAGGGTGCGGAAACTCTCCAGCGCCTCGGGCGTGCGGCCGGCCATGACGCTTTCGAACAGGGCGATGGTCTGGGTGCGGTCGGCCAGACCCAACATGTCGCGCACCGTCTCGGTCTTGACCGTCTCGCCGCGCTCAGCCTGCACCAGGGCCTGGTCCAGCAGCGACAGGCCGTCGCGCACCGACCCCTCGGCCGCGCGTGAGATCAATGCGAGGGCGTCGTTCTCGATCTTCATGCCTTCGCGGTCGGCGATCCGGCCCAGGTGCTCGACCAGGATTTCCGGCTCGACCCGACGCAGGTCGAAGCGCTGGCACCGGCTCAGGATCGTCACCGGCACCTTGCGGATCTCGGTGGTGGCGAAGATGAATTTGGCGTGGGGCGGCGGCTCTTCCAGCGTCTTCAGCAGGGCGTTGAACGCCTGCGTCGACAGCATGTGGACCTCGTCCAGCACATAGACCTTGTAGCGCGCCTCGACGGGCGCATAGCGGACGCTTTCCAGGATGTCGCGAATGTCGTTGACGCCGGTGTGCGACGCCGCGTCCATCTCCATCACATCCATATGCTGGCCGGCCATGATGGCGGCGTCGTGCCGGCCGTGGGCGGTCAGGGTCAGCGACGGCTTGTCGATGACGTCGGTTTCGTTGTTCAGGGCGCGGGCCAAAAGGCGAGCGGTGGTCGTCTTGCCGACGCCGCGCACGCCCGTCAGCATGAAGGCGTGGGCGATCCGGCCCGTGGCGAAGGCGTTGGTCAGGGTGCGCACCATCGCCTCCTGACCGATCAGATCTTCGAAGGTGCGCGGCCGATACTTGCGCGCCAGCACCTGATAGGCGGCGCCGTCATCGACGTGGGGCGCGACTTCGGCGCGGGCGGGCTTGGTGACCGGGGCGGCGGCGGGCGCAACGACCGGCTCGGGCGCCGCTGCGGCCGGCGCGCCGAACATGTCGTCGGTGTTCTCGTCGCGCGGGGCGACGTCGTCCTCTTCCCAAGGCGGGCCGTCGAGATTCGTATCGCTGTCCGTCATGGAAAGACGTCTTACAGCGGCTGAGGGGCGGGAAGAAGCGATTCCCATCAGCCTTCCCCCGTGGAGAGAAGGAATGGGCGCACCAGACGCGCTCAAGCAGCGAGCCGCCGCGCGGCGAGCGATAGCGCACTAAAGATGTGAGGAAGTAGAGACCGCGACCCGAAGGGGAATTCGTTGTGGCTGCTGCCTTCCGGCCCTGACCAGATTGGCGAAACCTTCGCCCGCGATCTCCAAGCGGAGATATGACGGGTGCGGCGGTTGGAATCAAGAGTTACAAGGCCGCATGGCCCATCAGAACACCTTTGCCGGCAATCCGCTCGATCGGGCCGGCGACCTGAGGAATGATCCCGACTGGCTGGCCGAGCAGGCCGCCAAGTCCTACGCCCAGGCCCTGGCGCTCTGGGAAGGGCGGCCGCTGATCGAGGAGACGGGCGAGGGGCCGAGGCTGGCGTGGCTGCAGATGCGCCATGCGCGCGCTCTGGTGCGCGATCGCGAGGCGTTTCTGGGCCTGTGGAACGACGAACCCGTCTTCGCCATCGAGTTCGAAGGCTCCATCGATCCGACCGACGGGCCGCTGGCCGGGCTGGGCGCCTTTCAAGAGATGCGCGCGGCGGCGGCGATCCTGCCGGCGGCGGATGCGGCGATCGCGGGCGGGGCCAAGAGCCTGTTCGACTGGCGACGCAAACACGGCTTCTGCGCCAACTGCGGCACGCTGAGCGAGACGGCGTCGGGCGGCTGGAAGCGGATCTGCCCGGCCTGCGGCGCCGAACATTTCCCGCGCGTCGATCCGGTCACCATCATGCTGCCGGTTTATAAGGGCGGGGCCGAGCCCATCTGCCTGCTGGGCCGTCAGGCGGCCTGGCCTGCCGGGCGGATGTCGGCCCTGGCCGGTTTCCTGGAACCGGGCGAATCCATCGAGGAGGCCTGCGCCCGCGAGGTGAAAGAAGAGGCCGGCCTGACCGTGATCGCCACGGCCTATCACTCCAGCCAGCCCTGGCCCTTCCCGTCGCAACTGATGATCGGGCTGATCGCAGAGGTGTCGGACGATCAGGCGCAACCGGACCAGACGGAACTGGAAGCGGTCGCCTGGCTGACGCGGGCCGAGGCGCGCGCCGTGCTGGCGGGCGATCACGCCAGCATTCAGGCCCCGCCGCCCTTCGCCATCGCCCACAGCCTGATCAAGGCCTGGGTCGAGGAGGCCTGACGACTGTCTCTCCCTCCCCAGCGGGGGAGGGTGGTCGCGCAGCGACCGGGTGGGGACGGCCCGGCAGGGCCGCACCTGTTTGATTAGAGACAGGTCCCTGGGACGTCGCCTTGCCACCCCCACCCGACCTCGCTCCGCTCGGTCACCCTCCCCGAAGCGGGGAGGGAGAAATCCGTCTCCATCCCACTTGGACAAACGAAACCGCGCCGTTTCAAGGGTTTACGGCTCCGCATCGACCGTTTGCCATACAGGGTCCCGACCCGGCCTATAATGCCGACGGGTCTTTGACATCGTCGCGCGACCAGCGTCGCAAAAGAAATTGCACCCGTGCAATTCGGTCGAAATTATTCCTAGGTAAATCAGTTATATCCGCTGAAATTGCACGCCATTGCACCATTTTCGCTGGGTGCAATTCCGGCGTTAGACCAGCGCCCGCGCCGCCTCCAGGTCGGCGGGATTGTCGACGGACAGGGGGGCTTCGTCGATGACGGCGGCCCAGATCTGCATGCCCATCTCGAGCGCACGCAGCTGCTCCAGCTTCTCGCGCTTCTCCAGCGGCGACGGCGGCGCGGCACAGAAGCGGTTCAGCGCCTCGCGGCGATAGCCATAGACGCCGATATGGCGCCAGACGGGGGCGTCGCCATACAGGGTCGAACGGGTGAAATAGAGGGCGCGCGCCTGGCGTTCGCCTTCGCCCAGGGCCAGCACCGCCTTGACCACATCGGGATTGGTCCGGTCCGATGCCTCGGCCTCGGCGGCGACCAGGGTGGCGATGTCGCAGGTCGGCTCGCCGTGCAGAATGGCGGCGCAGGCGACGGCCAGACCGGGGCTGGCGAAGGGCATGTCGCCTTGAACGTTGATGACGGCGTCGAAATCGCCCTCGGGGTCGATGGCGTCCACGGCGGCGCGAATGCGGTCCGAGCCCGAGGGCAGAGCCGGGTCGGTCAGGACGGCGCGGCCGCCTGCGGCTTCCACCGCCTCGACGATCTCGGGATCGCCGGCGGCGACCACGACCGGCAGGCCCGAGGCCTCGGCCTGGCGATAGGCGCGCACGATCATCGGCGTGTCGCCGATCAGGGCCAACGGCTTGTTCGGCAGACGGGTCGCGGCCATGCGAGCCGGTATCATTATCAACGGATTCATCGACTTCCCTGACGCCTGTCTGGCCCGTCGCGCGTTGGGCCGGTTGCGAAGGCGGCGCTACCGTGCCAGAGACGCCAAAGCAAGATTATGTCCGGGGCGTGTTTTCGAGGGGCCCGGCCGGCAGAGGGAAACGACCAGGCGTATGAGCGGCGATCTTAAGTGGAACAAGATTTTCGGCGCGGCTCTGGGGACGGCGTTCGTCATCCTGGTCGTCCAGCAGGCCTCGGGCCTCGTCTATCATTCGGAAGCCCCCGAAAAGATGGGCTATTTCGTCGATGCGCCGGAAGAAGCCGCCGGCGGTGAAGCCGCCGAACTGGCGCCCGACTGGGGCACGGTGCTGCCGACCGCCGATCTGGCCGCCGGCGAGGCCGCCTTCGCGCGTTGCCAGGCCTGCCATGACGCGCACCAGGGCGGTGCCGACAAGATCGGTCCGAATCTGTGGGGCGTGGTCGGTGGGCCGGTCATGCACCGTCCGGGCTTTGCCTATTCCGACGCCATGGCCAAGCATAAGGCCGAGGCGCCGACCTGGGGCTATGACCAGATCAACAGCTTCATCACGGCCCCGGCCAAATATGTGCCAGGCACCAAGATGTCCTTCGCCGGCATCCGCGACACCCAGACGCGCATCAATCTGATCGCCTGGCTGCGCACTCAGGGCTCGGGCGGCTTCGCAATCCCGGCGCCGGATCCCACCCGTCAGCCTGGCGCGGCCGCGCCAGCCGCCGGCGCGCCTGCAACGGGCGAGGCCCCGGTGACCGAAGGCGCCGCGGCGACCGAAGCGACCGGCACCACCCCGGCCGTCGGCGCCCCCGCCGCGTCGCAGGCGACCCCGGCGGCCCCGCCCGCCGCGACGGCGTCTGCGCCGCCCAACACCTGATCGTTCTGGCGATGAACGACAAAAGGGCGGCCCGACGGGCCGCCCTTCTTCATTTCTGGCCGACGACTCGGCTCAGAGGATTTGCGCGGCCTCGTCGAACGACAGGCGTGGAGAGCGCGGAAAAAGGTTCTCGTCCGAGCCATAGCCGAGGTTGAGGATATAGTTCGGCTCGACATGGCTGTCGGGGAAGAACGCGGCCTTCACGCCGACGGCGTCGAAGCCGGACATCGGCCCGACATCCAGACCCAGGGCGCGGGCGGCGATGGTCAGATAGCCGCCCTGCAGCGAGGCGTTGCGGAAGGCGGTCTCGCGCCGGCCGGCCTCGTCTGCGAACCAGGCCTTGGCGCCCGGCGCGTGGGGGAACAGGGCGTCGAGATGGTCGTGGAAGTCCATGTCTTGACCGACGATCACCGTCACCGGGGCCTGCTGCGTCTTGTCGCGATTGCCTTCGCTCATCAGCGGGACCAGGCGCGCCTTGGCCTCGGGAGAGGTGACGAAGACGAAGCGGGCGGGCGATCCGTTGACCGCCGTGGGCCCGAACTTGGTCAGGTCATACAGCCTGTGCAGCAGGTCCGGCGCGACGGGGCGGTCGGTCCAGCCGTTGCGCGTGCGCGCCTCGGTGAACAGTTGCGACAGGGCGGCGTCCGACAGCGGAACGTCGCGTTGATGAGTAGCGTCATAGGCCATGGGAATGCGTTCCTGACTTAAATAGCAACGAGTACAGGTGCTAATTAGGGTGTTTTGAAACAGCCGCAAGCGCCAATCCTGATAGGCTGGGTTTCGATATCGCGCACCGAGCACAACCCCCCCTGTCGCCCAGGCTTCGTTCGCCCTATCTAGAGGGCATGAAAGATCTGACCCAACTGATGCAGCAGGCCCAGGCGATGCAGCAAAAGCTGCAGGACGCGCAGGCCAAGATGGCCGAAACGATCGCCGAGGGTTCTTCCGGCGGCGGTCTCGTCTCGGTGTCCCTCAAAGGCCCTGGCGAGATTACGGCCATCAAGATCGACGACAGTCTGCTGAGCCCGGGCGAGGGCGAGATCCTGGCCGATCTGATCGTCGCCGCCCATGCCGACGCCAAGCGCAAGCTGGATGAGCAGAACAACGCCCTGATGCGCGAGGCCGCAGGCCCCATGGCCGGGATGAACATTCCCGGAATGCCGAAACTGTTCTGATGGCCGCCTCCGCCGGGCCGGAGATCGAACGGCTGATCTCCCTTCTCGCCAAACTGCCTGGCCTGGGTCCGCGCTCGGCGCGGCGTGCGGCGCTGGCGCTGTTGAAGCGCCGCGAGCAGTTGCTGGTCCCGCTGGCGGCGTCGTTGGCTGAGACGGCGGAAAAGGTCGTCTCGTGCTCGGTTTGCGGCGCGCCGGATACGCGCGACCCCTGCGCCATCTGTTCGGACGGATCGCGCGACAATGGCCTGATCTGCGTGGTCGAGGAGGCCGGCGCCCTGTGGGCGATGGAGCGATCCGGCGCCTTTCGCGGCAAATACCATGTGCTGGGCGGATTGCTGTCCGCTCTGGATGGCGTGGGACCCGAGCATCTGCGGGTCACGGAACTGGTCGGGCGCGTGAGGGGCGGGGGCGTGCGCGAGGTCGTGCTGGCCCTGCCGGCCACGGTCGATGGCCAGACGACCGCCCACTATGTCGCCGAGCGGATCGCCGGACCGGATGTGGAGATCACCTCGCTGGCGCGCGGGGTGCCGGTTGGCGGGGAACTCGACTGGCTGGACGACGGCACCATCGTTCAGGCCCTTCGCGCCCGCCGCCCGGCCTGACCGAATTAGTTCGAAGGAACCGTCGGGGCGTTGACGTTCGGCGCTTCGCCTGTGGGTGTGGCGACGGCGCGGCCCGTCGAATCCGTCGGCGCGTCGGCGGCGGGCGGGGTCTGGCTGTCGCCCGCGAACGCCTGGGTCTCGGTGGCGGCGGCTTGCGGGCCCGTCTCAGCGTTCTTGGCGTTGAAAGCGCCGTTGGTCACGAACCAAAGTCCCAACAGCAGCACCGCGGCGGCGAGGGTCGAAACCGCCAGGATGACGGCGATGCGCGGGTTCTTGCGGCCGCTGCGCACCAGTTCGGCGTCGACCGGCCGGCCGTCGTGCACCGCATCGGCGGCGGTGTCGTGTCGGTGGGGCTTTTCGGGGGTCATGGGCGCGTCCTTCGTGCAAATGGCTGAGACACCAACGTCATCGCAACGGCGACGTTCCGGACAAGCGGCGTCCCGAAGGCGCGCGCTTCTCATTGACGGCGACTCTCGTTAGGAACGGAGCATGAACATGCTTGCGCCAATCCTTGCTGTGCTGGCCGCCGCCTTCGCGGGCGGTTTTCTGTGGGCCTATATGGGTTGGCAGAGGACGAGCGGCGCGCTGGCGGCGGCCGAGGCCCGCATCGATCTGGTCGAGGAAAGCCGCGTGACCATGGGCGAACTGCTCAAGGCTCAGGCGGCGCAGTCGGCCCAGGTCGTGGCGGATCACATGGTCAGCCGCGCGACCGAGACCTTCCGCGCCCAGGACCAGCTGGCGCGCGAGCGGATGGCCGCCCAACTGAAACCCGTCGCCGACACCCTGACCAAGTTCCAGGAGCATGTCGCCGCGCTGGAGAAGACGCGGTCCGAAGAGACTGGGGGTCTGCGCGAGCAGCTGGCCCAGCTGATGACGGCCTCGTCCGCCACGCGTGACGAGGCGCGCAAGCTGACCGAAGCCCTGCGCGGCAATACGGGCCGTCGCGGCCGCTGGGGCGAGCAGACCTGCCGCAACGTTCTGGAGGCCGCCGGCATGGCGGGGCGGTTCGACTTCACCGAGCAGACGTCCAGCGCCGACGACGAGGGCCGTCAGAACCGGCCTGACTTCATCGTCCGCCTGCCCGGCGGCGGCATGTTTGTGATCGACGCCAAGGTCCCGCTGGCCTTCGACGAGGGCGACGGCGACGAAGAGGCGCGCGCCCGTTCGGTCGGCCTGCGCACCGCCGCCAGCCTGAAGACCCACGTGCGCCAGCTGTCGTCCAAGGCCTATCAGGACCAGTTCAAGCCCAGCCCGGATTTCGTCGTCCTGTTCGTGCCCGGCGACGCCTTCCTGGTCACCGCCCTGGACCACGAGCCGGACCTGATGACCCAGGCGATGGCGTCGCGCGTCGTCATCGTCACCCCCTCGACCCTGTTCGCCCTGTGCAAGGCCGTCGCCTATGGCTGGCGGGCGGAAGAACAGGCGGCCAACGCCGACAAGGTCGCCGCCCTGGGGCGCGAGCTCTACAAGCGGCTATCGGTCATGGGCGGTCATGCCTCAGCCGTCGGACGGGCGCTGGATACGGCGGTCGGCAAGTACAATCAGTTCGTCGGTTCGCTTGAGAGCCAGGTCATGGTCTCCGCGCGCCGGTTCGAGGACCTGCAGGTCGATCACGAGGGCAAGGCCTTGCCGGATTTGACGCCGGTTGAAACCGCGCCCCGCGCCATCGCCCGTCCCGAACTGATCGCCGCCGCCAAGGTCGAGTAGCGCGCCTTTTCGTGGAAAGGGCGCTTGACAGTGCTGGAGCTGTAATGTCAATGTAACTTGTCAATAGGACAAGGGGTGTTGACTGATGCGCAAGTGGCGGCCGGTAATCAAGGCGACGGTGATCACGTTCGGCGGCGGCCTGCTGTTCGCCCTCCTGGGCGGCATCGCGGTCGGCTACGCCTCCAGCTCAGGATGGATCGCACCCGAGATGGGCGAGCTGATCGTGACCGCTGTCTTCGCCGCCGCCATCATGGCCGGCTCTCTGTGGATCGGCGCCGAATGGATGCGCGTGATCGACGAGGCCGCGCGTGAGGCGCACAAGGCGGCCTGGTACTGGGGCGGCACGGCGGGCATGTGCGTCAGCGGCGTCGGCGTGATCCTGTCCTCGGCCGGGCCTTGGCGCGATATCATCGCGCGCCAGATCGGATCGGGCGGCTCGCCCATCGACTATCTCTCCGCCGGGGCCGCCTTGATGATCGCCCCCATGCTGATCGGCTACACCGTCGTCTGGGTGTGGTGGTGGCTGGCGCGGATGCGGGGCTGAGCCATGAATAATCGTCTCAAGGTCCTGCGCGCCGAGCGCGACTGGAGCCAGGCGCAGCTGGCCGAACATCTGGGCGTGTCGCGCCAGACCGTGAACGCGCTGGAGACCGGCCGTTACGACCCCTCCCTGCCGCTGGCCTTCAAGATCGCCCGCGTCTTCGGCCAGCCCATCGAATCCATCTTCTCGGACGATCAGGAGCCGACGAAATGAAGTCCTCCACCCTCTCTCCCGCATCCTGGCCGCGCTGGGTTCGCGCCTTTGTTTTCGGCGCCATCTTCGGGGTGGTCGGCTACGGCGTCGGGGCCTGGCTGGCCAGGATCGCGCCGGGCGGATTCGGACCGAGCGACATGAACTTGCGCTGGTCGGATGGCCTGGCGACGCTGGTCGGCCTGGCCCTGGCCGCGGGATCGCTGTGGGCGCTGTATGTCAGCCTGAACGCCGACCGCCTCGGCCGGATGTATAATCTGGATGGTCCCGCCTCGCCGGATGAGACGGCTCTGGCCCGGTTTCAGGCGCTGGTCATAGGCTTTTCCGGTGTCATCCTGACCCTGCCGGTCGTCCTCAGCCTGGCGGGCGTCAATCCCGTGCTTGGCCTGGGCGCCATCGGCCTTCTGCTGGTGCTCCACACGGTGATGAATGTGCGCGTCTATCGCCAGGCCGACGAACTCGTGCGTCGGGCTGTGATCGAGGCGGCGGCGGTCACCTTCTTTGCGGGCCAGCTGGTCTTGTTCCTCTGGGCCGCCGCCGAGCGTCTGGGCGCCGCGCCCGCCATTACGGCCTGGGACATCTACGCTGTCCTGATGGCGCTCTATCTGGGCTGCTCCATGTGGATCGGCGTGCGTCGGGGCCTGGCCTGATCCGTCCTGCTTCTCTTTCATTTTCGACAACAACGAGACCTCTCATGACCTTCACTGATCGCCTTCTGTCGTCTGTTTCCAGCGTGGCGCGTGGGGCCGTGGGCGTCGCCGGCGGCCTGGCGTTGTTCGTCGCCATCGCCGGCGTCCCGGCCGACGCCTTGGCCCAGACCGCCGCGCCGGCCGTCCCTGCGCCGATCCAGGGCGAAGGCCCCGCCCTGTGGGTGGTCAAGGATGCGGACTCGACCCTGTATCTGTTCGGCTCGGTCCATGTTCTTCGCCCGACGATCGGCTGGTCCAGCCCCCGCGTCGAGGCCGCCTTCAACAGCGCCTCGGACATCTGGTTCGAGATCAGCAATCCCGATGACCAGGCCGCCATCATGCCCCTGATCCAGCAGCACGGCCTGTCGCCCGAGACGCCTCTGTCCAGCCGCCTGACGCCGGAAGAAAACGCCGAACTGGACGCGGCCGCCCAGGCCATGGGCGCCTCCGCCGCCCAGCTTCAGCCGATGAAGCCCTGGCTCGCGGCGCTCAGCCTGTCGGTCGCGCCGCTGATCAAGGCCGGCTACGATCCCAAGTCCGGCGTCGAGCTGGTGCTGAAGGCGCGGGCCGAGGCGGCGGGCAAGCCGATCCACGGCTTCGAGACCATCGACAAACAGATCGGCATCCTGGCCGGCCTGCCCGACGACGTGCAACTGGTCTTCCTGCGCGAGACGCTGAAGGACTTCGAGAACGCCGCCACCAAGCTGGATGAAATGGTCGAGGCCTGGGCCCGTGGCGACGTGGCCACGTTGGACCGCGTCACCATCATGGAAATGAAGGAGGCTTCGCCTGCCCTCTATCAGGCCATTCTGGTGGATCGGAACACCGACTGGGCCAACCAGATCCAGACCCTGCTCGAAGGTTCCGGCACCGCCTTCATCGCCGTGGGCGCCGCCCACCTGACCGGCGACGACAGCGTCCAGGCCATCCTGCAAAAGCGCGGCGTGACGGTCGAAGCGGCGAACTGAGAAGGGAAGGAAGGCGCGGCGGCGACGTCGCGCCTTCGTCAACGGCTGGAGCGGGCAGCGGGAATCGAACCCGCACGAAAAGCTTGGGAAGCTTTCAGGCTACCACTACATCATGCCCGCGATGGCCTGAGGCCGGTCTATCTCAAGGCTGAACGGCGCTCAAGGTAAGACCGGACTCTGGGCGCGCGCTTCATTCTCTCGCGCATAGCGCTGGGCGATGATGGTGCAGGCGAACAGCTGGATCTGGTGGAACAGCATGATCGGCAGGACGATCAGCGGCACCGCGTGACCGGCGAACAGGATGCCGGCCATCGGGATGCCGGTGGCCATGCTCTTCTTGGAGCCGCAGAACAGGATGACGATCCGGTCGGGGCGATCGAACTTCAGCGCGCGGCCGGCGAAAAGGGTCAGGGCCAGGACGATGGCCAGCAGGGCGATGTTCAGGCCGATGACCTTGGCAAGATCCAGCGGCGCGACCTGGGACCAGACGCCGGCGACGACGCCCTCGCTGAAGGCGGCATAGACGATCAGCAGGATGGAGCCGCGGTCGACCAGGCCGATCAGTTTGGCGTGGCGGCCCAGCCAGTCCTTCAGCAGCGGACGGCACAGCTGGCCCACGGCGAAGGGGGCCAGGATCTGCAGACCGATGTCGAGGATGGACTGCAGATGGATGCCGCCATTGGCGCCGCCGATCAGCAGGGCGACCAGCAGCGGCGTCACGATCACGCCCAGCAGGTTCGACAGGCTGGCGCTGGTCAGGGCGCCCGCGACATTGCCGCCGGCGATGGAGGTGAAGGCGATGGACGACTGCACCGTGGACGGCAGCAGGCACAGATAAAGCATCCCGGTCAGCAGATCAGGCTGAAGCGACCCCCGCATCATGAAGACCAAGCCCAGCCCCAGCAGCGGAAACAGCAGGAAGGTCGAGAGGAAGACCGTGCCCTGAAGCCGCCAGTGCAGCAGGCCCGCGCCGATGGCCGCCGGCGACATCCGCGCGCCATACAGGAAGAACAGCAGGGCGATGGCGGCCTTGACCACCCCGTCCATGACCACGGCCGCCTGTCCGCTGGCGGGGAACAGGGCCGCCAGGATCACCATGCCGATCAGGGCCAGCAGATAGCCGTCGATCGGCAGGCGGGACAGGAAACGAGGCATGGACGGCTCAGGCTGCGGCAGGCTGACGCACAGATAGGCGCATCAGTCCCCGCATTGAACCCGCGTCGTCAGGCCCCGGCGCGGTTCTTGACCAGATCGTCCACGACCGAAGGGTCGGCCAGGGTCGAGGTGTCGCCCAGCGCGCCGATCTCGTTCTCGGCGATCTTGCGCAGGATGCGCCGCATGATCTTGCCGGACCGGGTCTTGGGCAGGCCCGGCGCCCACTGGATCACGTCGGGGGCGGCGATGGGGCCGATCTCGTGGCGGACGTGGGCGACGAGGGCCTTTCTCAGATCCTCGGTCGCCTCGACCCCGTTGTTCAGGGTGACATAGGCGTAGATGCCCTGACCCTTGATATCGTGGGGATAGCCGACGACCGCCGCCTCGGCGACATCGTCGTGCAGGACCAGCGCGCTCTCGACCTCGGCTGTGCCCATGCGGTGGCCGGAGACGTTGATCACGTCGTCCACCCGGCCGGTGATCCAGTAATAGCCGTCCTCGTCACGACGGCAGCCGTCGCCGGTGAAGTATCGGCCGGGATAGGTCGAGAAATAGGTGTCAAAGAAGCGCTGATCGTCGCCATAGACGGTGCGCATCTGGCCCGGCCAGCTGTCGGTGATGCACAGATTGCCAGACGCCGCGCCCTCCAGCGGCTGGCCCTCGGCGTCCACGATCTGAAGCTCGACGCCGGGCAGGGGCAGGGTCGCCGATCCCGGCTTCAGGTCGGTGGCGCCGGGCAGAGGGGTGATCAGATGGCCGCCCGTCTCGGTCTGCCACCAAGTGTCCACGATGGGGCAACGGCCGTCGCCGACCACCTCGTGATACCAGCGCCAAGCCTCGGGATTGATCGGCTCGCCGACCGTGCCGAGCAGACGCAACGAGGCGCGCGAGGAGGCCTTCACCGGCGCATCGCCTTCGCGCATCAGGGCGCGCAGGGCGGTGGGGGCGGTGTAGAAGATCTCGACCTTGTGCTTGTCCACCACCTGCCAGAAGCGGCCGGCGTCGGGATAGTTGGGGACGCCCTCGAACATCAGGGTCGTCGCCGCATTCGCGAGCGGTCCATAGACCATATACGAGTGGCCCGTGACCCAGCCCACGTCGGCCGTGCACCAGAAGACCTCGCCGGGGCGATAGTCAAAGACGATCTCGTGCGTCCAGGCGGCCCAGAACAGATAGCCGCCCGTGGTGTGCAGCACGCCCTTGGGCTTGCCCGTCGAGCCGGAGGTGTAGAGGATGAACAGCGGATCCTCGGCGTTCATCGGCTCGGGCGGGCAGTCCGCGTCGACCTTTGCGGCCTCCTGCCCATAGTCGAAGTCGCGGCCCTCGATCATCGGCACGTCGGCGCCGGTGCGGCGGATGACCAGGACAGTATCGACCTTCACCTTCGTCAGGGCCTCGTCGACATTGGCCTTCAACGGAATGTGCTTGCCGCCGCGCAGACCCTCGTCGGCAGTGATGACCAGGTTGGAGCCGCAGTCCTCGATCCGGCCGCACAGGCTGTCGGGCGAGAAGCCGCCGAAGACGACGGAATGCACCGCGCCGATTCGCGCACAGGCCAGCATGGCGTAGGCGGCCTCGGGGATCATGGGCAGATACAGGGTGATCCGGTCGCCCTTTTTGGCCCCATGCGCCTTCAGCACATTGGCCATGCGGCACACCTCGGCGTGCAGTTCGCCGAAGGTGATGTGGCGGCTGTCGGCGGGATCATCGCCCTCCCAAATGATCGCCGTCTCGTCCTTGCGGTGGGGCAGGTGACGGTCAATGCAGTTCGCCGAAACGTTCAGGACGCCGTCCTCGAACCAGCGGATACGGAAATCTTCCTTGTTGAAGGAGACGTCCTTGATCCGGGTCGGCGGGGTGATCCAGTCCAGACGCTTTGCCTGTTCGGCCCAGAAGGCGTCGGGGGTCTCGCGCGCGGCGATCCGCGCCGCCTCATACGCCTCCCGGTCCATGTGCGCCTTGGCGGCCCAGTCGGCGGGGACGGGATAGAGGGCGGGATCAGGCACGCGAGACGTCTCCGGCATCAAATCAGAATCCGTATTTGGCGAACAGGATCAGACGGGTCATGTCGCCGCTGGCGCCGGTTTCGATCTCGCGGTCCGCGAACATCAGCTCGGCCCCGACATCAAACGCCGTAACCGGCGACCAGATCAAGTTGGCGTGGAGGCTCTGGGCCGAGCGGTTGGCGGCCAGGCCTGTGAAGGCCAGGTCGTTGTCCACCTTCTGCGCCGACCAGATCAGGCTGGAACGCCAGCCGGGCGCCCAGACGTGGCGATAGGCGGCGAAGCCGGCGACGACGCCGATCGCATCCAGATCGCCCGCGCCGTTCAGCACCGCGTCGTTGGAGAAGTTCAGACCGACATAGCGGCCGATGCCCTCGCCGCCCGTCACCATCAGGCGCAGATCGTCCTTGGCGCCGACCTTGATCTTGGTCGAGGCCGACAAGCCCCAGCCCGTTGCGGTGGAGTCGATGTTCGTCGCTGGGTTTTGATACTTCAGCTGACGCAGCAGGCCGGCGAACTGGAAGTCGCCCCAGGGCCTGGACACCGCGTAACGGGCGGTGAAGTCCGGGATGCTGTTGTCGTCTGCGATGATGCGCGCGCCGCCGCCGAACGGAGTCACCGTCGTCTCGGGGTTCTCGACCGAAACCGAGAAGGGACCGCGGGTGTAGCGGACCTGGACCTGACGGGCGAAGACCGTGCCCTCGGCCGCGCCGATGAAGTCGGCGGATTCAGGCAGGACGGCGGTGTTCTGGAAGTTGGTCCACTCCTGGCCGATCAGCCAGTTGTCGATGGTGATGAAGGCGCGACGCAGGGTCGGGTTCGCCGGGCTGGTGGTCCGCTGGTCGGCGACGCCGGGCTGGGTCTGGAAGTCCATCTCCATCCGAGTGCCGATCTTGTGGCCGCCGACCATGCCGTCGGTGGTCAGCCAGAACCGGGTCTGGCGGGCGTTGAAGTCGGTCGCCGTATCCTCATCGGTCCCGCCGATGGGGATGGAGCCGGGAATGTGGAACTCACGCAGCGCATCGCCATTGACCGGATCGCCGCCGGAATAGCGGGTGGCGTAGGCGTCCACCTTGACGAAGCCGCCGAACTTGACCGTGTGGTCGCCGATACGGAAGCCGTCGCTGGACGCAGCCGGAGCGGCGGCCTGCTGGACCGGGGCGGGCGCGGCGGGGCGGGTTTCCAGGCGGATGATGTCCTGCTGTTGCGCCGCCTGCTGGGTTCGCGCGGCGACGACCTCGGACTTCAAGGCGTTCAACTGGGCTTCGAGCTGAGCGATGCGCGCCTCGAGCGCGGCTTGGTCCTGAGCCGAGGCCAGGCTGGGCGTCGCCATCAGTGCAACGGCGGCGGCTCCCGCCATCAGGCTTTTCGTGATCATGATGAACCTCCCGCGCCCGTCTGGCGCGGGCGTCCCTTTGACGACCTTTCCGCCTCCAGCCTCGGGGAGCCATTGGCCATTGGTCTAATTTCGACCAAAGTCGAACCGCGCCATGATGGCGACGACGCGGCCGGTCAGACGCCGCGCACGGAAGGAAGCCCATGGATCGCATCGTCGTCGCCGACGACCATCCCCTGTTCCGCGCCGCCCTGCGCTCGGCCGTCGACAAGGCGGCGCCGGGCGCGGAGGTGGTGGAATGCGCCAGCCTGGCCGAGGCCCGGGCCGCGATGGTCGCGCGGCCCGTGGATCTGTTGCTGCTGGATCTGAAGCTGTCGGACAGCGAGGGCATGGCGGGCCTCGCCGCCGTGCGGGCCGAGCAGCCGACCGTGCCCGTTGCGGTGGTGTCGGCCAGCGAGGATGCGCCGGTGGTGCGTCACGCCCTGGGTCTGGGCGCCGCTGGCTTCATTCCCAAGTCTTCGTCCCTGCCGCAGATGGTCGAGGCCATCGCCGCCATTCTGGCCGGCGACAGCTGGGCGCCGGATGTGCCTGAGGCCGACGACGATCTGGCCGGCCGCGTCGCCAGCCTGACGCCGTCGCAACTGCGGATTCTCGAAGGGCTGAAGGCCGGCCGGCTCAACAAGCAGATCGCCTTCGACCTCGGCGTCTCCGAAGCCACCATCAAGGCGCATCTGACCAGCGTGTTTCGAAAGCTGGGTGTTCACAACCGGACCCAGGCGGTGATCCTGGCCAAGTCGCTGGACCCGGCTTAACTCGCCAACTCCTAGCTCGACAGGAAGGCCTTCAGCGCCGCCGGCTTGATCGGCTTGGGCAGCAAAACGGCGCCGGCCGCCGTCGCCTGCTCGTTCAGCCCGTCGCGGGTGTCGGCTGTGACCAGGGCGATGCGGCGCACGCCCTGGGGCCTCAGCCAGTCGACGACGGCGAACCCTTCGGGGCCGTCGCCCAGATGCAGATCGACCACGGCGGCGTCGAACGGCCCTTGCGCCGCCTTGGCCGCCTCGACGCTGGCGACCAGCGTCGGTCGTGCGCCCCAGCGGGTGAGCAGGGCGTTCAGCGCGTCCAGGATCACCGGCTCATTGTCCACGCACAGCACGCGCAGGCCCGCCAGCGGCAGGCGGGCCTCGCGCACCGGCGGAACCTCGGCGGGCAGATCGGCTGCGCTGCGCGGCACGGTGATCCGGAAGGTCGTGCCGCGACCCACACGAGAACTTAGCTCCAGCGGGTGGTCGAGCAGGCTGGACAGGCGGCGCACGATGGCCAGACCCAGGCCTGCGCCCGGCTCATCGACGGCGCCGGGCAGACGCACGAACTCGCCGAAGACGGTTTCGTGTTCGGTGTCGGGAATGCCGCGTCCGGTGTCGCAGACGAACAGCTGCACCGTCTCGCCCCGCCGACGCGCCCCGACAAGCACCCGGCCGGCATCCGTATAGCGGATGGCGTTCGCCACCAAATTCTGCAGCATGGACCGCAGCAAATCGCGGTCGGACGCGACCCACAGGCCGCTGGACATCACGGTCAGGTCCAGACCCTTGGCCTCGGCCACGGGCGCGAACTCACGGCGCAGTTCGTCGAACAGGCCGCCCAGCGACAACCGCGCGACATTGGTCCGCACCCCGCCGGCTTCCAGCTTGGACAGGTTCAGCAGGGCGGTCAGCAGACGGTGGGCGCTGTCGATGGCGCGGTCCGCGTTGACGGCCAGGGTGCGGCTGGTCGCGTCTTCCAGCGCCGGCTCCTCCTTCAAGGCGGCGATGAACAGGCGGGCGGCGTGCAGCGGTTGCAGAAGGTCGTGGCTGGCGGCGGCCAGGAACCGGGTCTTGGAGGCCGTGGCGTCTTCGGCGACGCGTCGGGCCTCGTCCAGCCGGGCGGTGCGGTCCGCAACGCGCGCCTCCAGCCGTTCGTTGGCCTCCTCCAGCTCGCGCGCGGCTTGGCGCAGGGCGGTGATGTCGGTGTAGCTGGTGGCGTAGCCGCCGCCGGGGATCGGCGCACCAGAGGAGCGCAGCACCCGGCCGTCGGGCTGCTGGCGTTCGTGGTCGTGGGGAATGCGGCGGCTCAGCGCCTCCAGCCGGCGCTCGACCCAAGCCTCGATGTCATCGGGGCTTTCGCCGCGTTCGGCGTTCAGGCGATAGATGACGGCGATGGGCAGGCCGACGTGGACGAAGCCTGGCGGCAGGTCGAACATGGCGACGTAGCGCCGGTTCCAGGCGGTGACGCGCAGATCTTCGTCCACCACGATCACGCCTTGGTCGATGTTGTCGAGCGTGGTCTGCAACAGGTCGCGGTTGAACTGAACCGCTTGGGACGCCTCGTCCAGCATCCGCACCACGTCCTCGGGCGCGCGGCCGACCCCGGCCAGGGCCGCCGCGATGACCCGCCGGGCCGAGGCCGCGCCGATGGCGCCGGCCAACATCCGCTCGGCGGCGCGGGCAAGCGCCGCATCGGCTGGGTCGGCGTCACGCAGCCGGGTGTCGGTCTCATCGCCCCAGGCGGTGAAGGCGCGCTCGGCCCGTTCGTCGCCGATGAAGCGGGCGACCAGGGCGCGCAGATCGCCGACCGAGGCGCCCGACGGCGCGGGCCGGGCCTCCATCCAGTCCGGTCCCAGCCGATCCACGAAGGCGCGGGCCTGGACCCGGTCGATCAGACGGGGCTGAGCGAAGCGGGACACCCCGATATAGGCCGCCAGATTGAGCCCCAGGCTGACGAAGACGCCGAGCGCCAGAGGATCCTTGACCCCCAGCATGACGTGCAGGTGCCAGGGCGCGCCGGGCGACAGCTGGGGCATGGCCAGCATGACGATCCAGACGCCCATGCCGACCGTCATGCCCGCCAGCGCCCCTTGCGCATGGCCGCCCCGCCAAAGGACCGCGCCGAACAGGGCCGGCGCCAGCTGGGCCATCGCCGCGAAGGACACCAGCCCCATCGCCGCCAGGCCGCGCGACTGGTCCGTCGCCTGATAATAGAGCCAGGCCAGCAACAGGACCGCGACAATGGCCCCGCGCCGGACCTGGAGAATGGTCCCCGCCATGTCCGAGGCGTCGCCGCGCACCCGCCAACGCTCGCGCGCCAGGAAGGGCAGGATCAGGCTGTTGGACACCATGGCCGACAGGGCGACGGCCTCGACGATGACCATGGCGGTGGCGGCCGAAAAGCCGCCGACGAAGACCACGGCCGTCAGTAGGGTCTCGCCCCGCTGGAACGGCAGGGCCAGCACCAGCAGGTCCGGATTGACCGACGGCGCGAACAGGGCGCCGGCCGCCACCAGCGGCAGCACCGCCAGACTGGTCAGCAACAGATAGAGGGGAAATATCCAGCGCGCCCGTTTCACGTCCGACGGCTGACCGCCTTCGACGAAAGCGACGTGGAACTGACGCGGCAGGCAGAAGATCGCCAGGGTCGACAGCAGGGTGATGGCGGTGAATCGCGGCGTGACCTCGGGCGGCGCAGCCAGGGCGCCCAGACCCTCGACGATGCGCGGGGGCGAGCCTTCGTTCAGCAGCAGGACCAGGGCGAAGACGGCGACGAATAGCAGGGCGCCCAGCTTGACCATCGATTCCAGCCCGATCGCCTGGATCAGGCCGCGATTGTGCTCGGTCAGGTCGGGACGGCGCGCCCCGAACAGGATGGCGAAGAAGGCCAGGACGCCGGCCAGCACCAGAACCGTCAGTCCCTCGGACCCCGCCACCGGCGTGCCGGCGGTCAAAAGGGCGCCGGCCATCGACAGCGACTTCAGCTGAAGCGCGATATACGGCAGCGACCCCAGGATGGCGACGACCGTGACCGCCGCGCCCAGGGTCTGGCTCTTGCCGTAACGCGAGGCCACGAAGTCCGCCATCGAGCCGACGTTCTCGCGCCGGGCGGCGGCGGCGATGCGGCGCCAAAGCGGGAACAGCAGGGTCAGGCCGATCACCGGCCCGATGTAGATGGGCAGATACTCCCACCCGTCCCGCGCCGCCGTGCCGACCGCGCCATAGTAGGTCCATGAGGTGCAGTAGATGGCCAACGACAGGGCATAGACCGACGGCCCCAACCCCTTGCCGCGCGCGCGCGCCGACGGCCGTTCCTGAGACCAGGCGACGGCGAACAGCACCGCCATATAGGCGGCGACCAGGCCGAGGATCGTCAGGCTGAACATCGGGGCATCTGAACCGGGCACGGGGTGTTTCACAAGCGAAAGGCGGGCCGTCTTGCGACGACCCGCCCTTCATTCCGCCTAGACCGAAATCGGTTCAGGTGGACGCCGTCCATCTGAACCCAGATTTCGGTCCAGAATGATGGGAGCCTGATTCACGGCATCGGTCGAAATCGCGAAGCGATTTCACCTCAGCCGATCAGGCTCCAAAGCAGGATCAGGCGTTCAGATCGACGTCCTTGCCTTCCTTAACCAGCAGGAAGCCCAGAACGACCGTCCCCAGGGCCACCACGATCGGGTACCAGAGGCCGGAGTAGATGTTGCCCGTCGCCGCCACGATGGCGAAGGCGGTGGTCGGCAGGAAGCCGCCGAACCAGCCGTTGCCGATGTGATAGGGCAGGGACATGGAGGTGTAGCGGATGTTGGTCGGGAACATCTCGACCAGAGCCGCCGCGATTGGTCCGTAGACCATGGTCACATAGAAGCCGAGGATGAACAGGATCAGCACCACCATCGGCTTGTTGACCAAGGCGCTGTCGGCCTTGGCCGGATAGCCGGCGGCGGTCAGCGCCTCGCCCAGGCTCTTGTCCCAGGTCTTCTTCTGGGCGGCGAAATCGGCCGGGGCCATGGCGTCGCCCCGGAAGCTGGGGATGACGACTTGATCGCCGATGCGGACCTCGGCGACCGTGCCCGCCGGCGCCGCGACGTTGGTGTAGGTCACGCCCGCCTTGGCCAGGTAGGATTTGGCCACGTCACAGGAGTGGTTGAACACCGTCTTGCCGACCGGATCGAACTGCAGATTACAGTCGGCCGGATCGGCATAGACCGTGACGGGCGCCGAGGCGGCGGCGGCGGCCAGTTTTGGATTAGCGGCCTGGGTCAGGGCGTTGAACAGCGGGAAATAGGTCAGGGCCGCGATCAGGCAGCCGGCCAGGATGATCGGCTTGCGCCCCACCTTGTCCGACAGCCAACCCCAGAAGATGAAGAAGGGCGAGGCGGCCAGAAGCGCGATGGTCAGCAGCACATAGACCAGGGTGGCGTCGACCTTCATGACCCGTTCCAGGAAGAACAGGGCGTAGAACTGACCGGTGTACCAGATGACGGCCTGACCGGCGGTGAGACCCAGAAGGGCGATCAGCACCAGCTTCAGGTTGGGCCATTTGCCGAAGCTGTCCTTCAGCGGGGTCTTGGAGCCCTTGCCCTCAGCCTTCATCCGCTTGAACGACGGGCTTTCGGCCAGCTTCAGGCGGATCCACAAGGAGACGCCCAGGAGCAGGATCGAGACCAGGAACGGAATGCGCCAGCCCCAGGCGGCGAAGGCTTCCTCGCCCAGCGTGTAGCGAACGCTCAGGATCACCACCAGGCTCAGCACCAGGCCGGCGGTCGCGGTGATCTGGATGAAGGAGGTGTAGAAGCCGCGCTTGCCGCGCGGGGCGTGCTCGGCGACGTAGGTGGCGGCGCCGCCGTATTCACCGCCCAAGGCCAGGCCCTGGATCAGGCGCATCAGCACCAGGATGATGGGCGCCGCGATGCCGATGACCGCATAGGGCGGCAACAGGCCGACGACGAAGGTCGACAGACCCATCAACAGCATGGTGACGAGGAAGGTGTTCTTGCGTCCCCAAAGGTCGCCCAGCCGCCCGAAGACGATGGCGCCGAAGGGCCGCACCGCAAAGCCGGCGGCGAAGGCCATCAGAGCGAAGATGTAGCCGGTGGTTTCGTTGACGCCCGAGAAGAACTGGACGGTGATGATCGCCGCCAGCGAGCCGTAAAGATAGAAGTCGTACCACTCGATGACGGTGCCGACCGATGAGGCGAGGATGACCAGGCGATCGCTGCGATCGACGGTGTGTTCCTCTTCCCCAGACGCAATTGGAGCGTCGGTAGCCATGATCCATTTCCTCCCAAGTCGCCGTTATCGGCCGTTCTGCGCATCCCTGCGGATACGTGGACGCCAACATTGACCGAGAGGGAGGCGACTGGAGAGAGCGACTTTGGTCGAGGATCGCCGATAGGCAAAGGCCGGTCGATCAGCCGTCGATGGAGATGATCGGGCCCAGTTTGGGCTGGACCGTGCCGCGACGGACGCTGCGACGCTTCAGCCAGCTGCGGATGCGGGTCTGGATCGGATTGTCGATGGCGAAGTGGAAGGCGAAGGCGAAGGCGACAGCCGCCGCAACGCCCAGGCCCCACAGGCCCCATTGGGCGGCGAGGGGCAGAAAGATGCGGGCCTCCACGGCGTTGACCACGCCGAACCAGACGATGCGGATCACCTCGTTGGAGATGAACATGGAGAAGGAGACCATGGCGGCCGTCTCGACCAGTTTGGAGGGCTTCTTCACCGGCACGGCGCCGGCGGCCAGGATGATGATCGAGATCAGGGCCAGGGCGGCCAGGGCGTGCTTGTCGTGAAGCTCAAGCGCGAAGAAGCCGACGGCGGCCAGGACGCCGGCCCAGCCGGCCAGGCGCGGCGCGATCCAGACCTTCTGGGCGAACCAGGCCAGGCACATCCCCAGGAAGAACAGCGGCAGGGCGCGGATGATGCCGTAGCGCATGGGCATCTGATAGACGGGGTAGCCCAGGAAGTGCCAGCACAGCTGGTTGGCGACCAGATAGACGCCGACGCCCATGGCCAGCGCCGACCACGGACCCAGGCGCATCAGGCCGCGAATGATCCAGGGGAAGGCCAGGTAGCAGCCGATCAGGGCCGAGATCGACCATGTCGGGGCGTTCCAGCCCAGGCCGCCATAGACGCCATAGGACTGAAGCAGCAGCAGCTGGGCGGGCAGCTGGTCCCAGGCGAACCATTCGGGATTGCGGGGCGGGACGCCGGCGGCGGTGGCCAGCAGCACGAAACCGACCAGCGACAGGCCCATGATCAGGTGGGCGGGCACGACGCGCAGGAACCGCTTGAGGAAGAAGTCGCCCGGCGACAGCCGGCCCTTGTCCACTGCCGCGCCATAGACGCGCATCAGCACATAGCCGCTGTCGATCAGGAAGAAGTTGGTCAGCAGGAAGCCGCCGCGCTCGAAGATCGGATTGATCACGTGCGCCAGGGGCGCCGGCCCTGCGGCCTGGAAGTGATGCAGGATGATCAGGAAGGCCACGATGAAACGCAGAGCGTCCAGCCAGCCGCCGCGCGCGATCTGAACTGTCTCATTGCGGGTCGAAATCACGGACCAGGGCATCGTTGGAGCCTCCTTCCGCCGTCTCGCCGCAAGAGCCGCGCCAGATCGCGCGATTGGGGAAATCCTAGCCTCGGACCAGTCGCAGGAACTCTTCGCGGGTGCGGGGGTCGTCGCGGACGACGCCGATCAGGTGGCTGGTCGACAGGCTGGCGCCCGGCGCATTGACGCCGCGCAGGGTCATGCAGCTGTGCTCGGCCTCGATGACCACGCCGACGCCGTGGGGGCGCAGGACGGTCTGGATGGCCTCGGCGATCTCGGAGGTCATCTTCTCCTGGATCTGCAGGCGCCGCGCGAAGCCGCGCACGACCCGGGCCAGTTTGGAGATGCCGACGACGCGGTCCGTCGGCAGATAGGCGACGTGCGCCTTGCCCACGACCGGCAGCATGTGGTGCTCGCAGAAGCTGACGAAGCGGATGTCCTTCAGCACGACCAACTGGTCGTAGCCGCCGGTCTCCTCGAACGTCTTCTCGAGATAGGAGAGCGGATCGACCTCATAGCCCTGGAAAAGCTCGCGGTAGCTCTTGGCGACGCGGGCGGGGGTTTCCAGCAGACCTTCGCGGTCCGGGTTGTCGCCGGCCCATTCGATCAGGGTGCGGACGGCGGCTTCGGCGTCGGCCTGGGAGACTTTGGAGGCGGGGGCGTCGGTCATGGCGGCCTAGATAGCGGAGCGCTTGAGGGAAGGGGAGAGGGCGAGCCGTCCCATTACGAGGCGGACGCGCGTTCAGACGGTGGAGTCGGAAAAAGAGAGTCTAATTCGTCTAATTCGTCTGAAATCGAATGGCTGGCGCTCCCCAAGGCGAAGGCGGGGAAGTCGGCATGGAAGCGGCGCCGTTCAAGGCCGCACGCGAGATTTTTCCGTGGTCAGGTCTGGACGAAGACGCGTCTGGTTAGCGGCCTGTTAACCATCCTGTCGGCATTTTCTGCCCAGTAGTTTCTGGAGTGGGCCGATGAACGGCGCGGAAGTTCTGGACGTTGGGCGCGACGCCATCTGGCTGACGATCCAGCTTTGCCTGCCGGTGCTGCTGGTCGGTCTGGTCGTCGGTGTGGTGATCGGCCTGTTTCAGGCCCTAACGCAGATCCAGGAACAGACCCTGATCTATGCGCCCAAGATCATCGCCATCTTCGTTTCGCTGATCCTGTTCCTGCCGCTGATGGGCGCCCTGTTGGGCGGCTTCATGCGCCAGATCGCGGCCCGCATCGCGGGGATGTAGTGGACGCTTATGCGACCGCTGATCAGGTCTGGGCCGGGGGGCTGATCTTCGCCCGGATCGCAGCGATCCTGATGCTGATCCCCGGCTTTGGCGAGGCCTATGTGCCCCCGCGCGTGCGACTGTCGCTGGCCCTGGTCATCAGTCTGGCGCTGTGGCCGGTGGTGCGCGGTTCGCTGCCGGGCCTGCCGGACAGCATGGGGCTGATGGTCGGGTGGATCATCCGCGAGGTGGTCGTCGGCCTGATGATCGGCCTTCTGCTGCGCATGTTCATGAGCGCCCTGGCGACGGCGGGCGAGATCGTGTCGTTGCAGACGACGCTCAGCTTCGCCCAGACCGCCAATCCGATGCAGGCCCAACCCGGTTCGACCATCGCCGCCTTTCTGGCCCTGTTGGGAGTGACGCTGCTGTTCGCCACCGACACCCACCACCTGTTCATCGCCGGCATGGTGGGCTCGTATCGGCTGATCTCGCAGGCCCAGCCGCTGATGATGGCCGACTTCACCCAGATGGCCGTGCGGACCTTGGGCGACAGCTTCCTGCTGGGCGTGCAGTTGTCGGCGCCGGTGCTGGTCTTCGCCTTGATCTTCAACCTGGCGTCCGGCCTGGTGGCGCGGGTCATGCCGTCGTTCCAGGTCTATTTCGCCGCTGCGCCCTTGAGCGTCATCCTGGGCCTGTCGATCTTCGCCCTGAGCCTGGGTGCGCTCGGCACCCTCTTCATCGACCGCTACCGCCGTCTGGCGGAGTATTTCGTGCTGGGAGGCCCCGGTGGCTGAAGGCGCGGATCCCGAGTCGAAAACCGAAGAGGCGACCCCGCGAAAGCTTGAGGACGCCCGAAAGAAGGGCGATGCGGCCAAGTCGCCCGACGTCGCCCAGGTGCTGTCGCTGGCGGGGGCGGCGGCGGTGATCCTGATGGGGGGCGGCTGGTTCGCCTCGTCCATCGCCGAACAGATGCTGCCCTTCATCGCCGCCCCGCACGAGATGCTGGGGGTGCTGAACTCGGGCGCGGGCAACCAGATCATGGTGCGCGCCGTCTGGGCCGTGGCGCCCTTTTTGGGAGCCGTCATGCTGGCGACCATCCTGGGCGGAGTCGGGGGCAATGTCGCCCAGTCAGGCCTGATCTTCACCGCCGAAAAGCTGAAGCCCAAATGGTCGGCGGTCAGTCCGATGCAGGGGTTCAAACGCATCTTCGGCCCCGACGGCCTGGCGCAGTTCGTCAAGACCTTCCTGAAGCTGATCGCCGTGTGCGCGGTGTGCTGGATGGTGTTGAAGCCGCACCTGCGCGAGTTCGAGAACATGGCCTCGATCAGCCCGCTGGCGATCCTGCCGCTGGCGCGCGACATGGCCATCTCGCTGTTCGTGGCCTCGATCATCCTGCTGGGCGCCACGGCCGGGGCCGACTTCATCTGGCAGAAGATGCGCTTCGCCAAGCGGATGCGGATGACCAAGGAAGAGCTGAAGGAAGACTTCAAACAGTCCGAAGGCGACCCGCACATCAAGGCCAAGCTGAAGCAGATCCGCATGCAGCGCAGCCGTCAGCGGATGATGGCCAATGTGCCCAAGGCCACCGTCATCGTGACCAACCCGACCCACTATTCGGTCGCCCTGCGCTATGAGCCGGATCAGGGCGACGGGGCGCCGATCTGCGTGGCCAAGGGCGTCGACGCCCTGGCCCTGCGCATCCGCGAAGTGGCGACGGAGCACGGCGTGCCGATCGTCGAGAATGTGCCGTTGGCGCGCGCCCTGTACGCCACCGTCGAGGTGGACGAGGTCATTCCGCGCGAACATTTCGACGCCGCCGCCAAGATCATCGGCTTCGTCTTCCAGTCCCGTAAGCGCCGGTAAGGCTGCGTCAGGATTTGGGCGTATGATCGCAACACTGATTCGCGAGGCTGTATGACGTCCACCCGCCGCCCTTCGTTCGACCTGTTGTCCGGCGTGATGGCGTTCGGCGTCGTGGCGGCGATTGCGGCGCTGGCCTATCCGGCGTTTCGCGCCAACCCGACCTCGGCGCCGGGACTGGTGCTGATTCTGACCGTGGGCGCGATCGCCCTGATCGGTCTTTTCGGCTTCCGCCGGGCGGCGGACGCTAAGCCGAGCAGCGATGCGGCCATCGAGGTGTTGGACGCCATGGCCGAACCGGCGGCGCTGGTCTGGGATTCAGGACAGATCCTGGCCTTCAACGCCGCCTGGTCCGAGGCCAATGGGGCGACCGGCGCCCTGCCGCGCGGCAAGTCGGCCCAGGCGCTGTACATGGCCTTCGCCCAGGCGCGCAAAGGCGAGCCGGGCCGCGCCATCGTCATGATCGGACAGCGCGAGGTCGAGGTCGTCATCGGCCAGATCGGCGATGGAAAGACGGGCGAGGGCAGGTTCCTGATGCGCGCGGCGCCGGACGCCGTCCTGCCCATCGCCGCCGCGCCCGTTCACACGCCCGCCGCCGCGGCGACCGGCGAGGCGCGAGCCATGGCGGCCGGGGCGCCGTTCGGCTCGGCCGTGATCGGCGGCGACGACCTGTTTTCCGGCCGGGCGGAAGAGGCCAATCCGGCGCTGGCGGTTCTGACCGGACCGGGGGCGGCGCGCGATGCGGCCTTTGGGCATCTGTTCGATCCGGGCGGCATCGCCGAGGCGCGGCTGAAGCTGGCGGGCGGATCGTCGGGGCCGATCGAACTGGTCGCGCGGGCCTATCCCGACAAGATGCTGCATCTGTATGTGGCGCCCGAGGGCGACAGGCGGCGCATCTGGCTGTTCGACGTCTCGGGCCAGAAGTCGATGGAGCTTCAGCTCAACCAGGCCCAGAAGATGCAGGCCGTGGGCCAACTGGCCGGGGGCGTCGCGCACGACTTCAACAATCTGCTGACGGCGATCCAGCTTCAGCTGTCGGGTCTTTTGGAACGGCACCCGGTGGGCGATCCCTCCTACGAGGGGCTGAACGAGATCCGCCAGACGGCCATCCGCGCGGCCGATCTGGTGCGCAAGCTGCTGGCTTTCTCGCGCAAGTCGACGGTGCGGCGCGAGCGGCTGGACCTGGGTGAACTGGTGGGCGAGTTCGCCATCCTGCTGCGGCGGCTGCTGCGCGAGGACGTGCGGCTGGAGACCGACTACGGCCGCGATCTGCCGGTCGTGCTGGCCGACAAGTCTCAGCTGGAGACGGCGGTGATGAACCTGGCCGTCAATGCGCGCGACGCCATGCGCGGCGTGGTCGAGCCGGGCGCCGGCGTCGTCACCATCGCCACGCGCCGCCTGACGGGCGACGAGGCGCGGGGCCTGGGCTGGGCCGATGCGCCGACGGATGAGGTGGCCCTGATCGAGGTGTCGGACACCGGACCCGGCGTGCCGCCCGAACTGGCGGACAAGATCTTTGAACCCTTCTTCACCACCAAGGCGGTGAACGAGGGGACCGGCATGGGTCTGGCCACCGTCTATGGCATCGTGCAGCAGGCGGGCGGCCACATCACCGTCAGCAATATCGAAGGCGCAGGCGCCGCCTTCCGCATCTTCCTGCCGGCGGCGGGCGAGGCGGAGCTGGCCGAGGTTCAGCCGGTCGAGGTCAAGGCCAAGGCGCCGCGCGACCTGTCGGGCGCCGGCCGCATCCTGTTCGTCGAGGACGAGGACGCCGTGCGCGGCATCGCCGCCCGGCTGCTGCGCCAGCGGGGCTATGAGGTCATAGAGGCCGCCGACGGCGAGGAGGCCCTGCTGCTAGCCGAGGAACACGCCGGCCAGATCGACATGATGATCTCCGACGTCATCATGCCGGGGCTGGACGGCCCGTCCTTGCTGAAGAAGGCGCGCAAATATCTCGGCGACGCGCCGGTCATGTTCATCTCGGGCTATGCCGAGAGCGACTTCTCGGACCTGTTGCAAGACGAGACGGGCGTATCCTTCCTGCCCAAGCCGCTGGACATCAAGACGCTGGCGGAGCGGGTGAAGCAGGAGCTGCACGCGGGCTGATCGCCCGCATGAAGGGCGGGGTCAGGCGGCGCGGCGAAGCGCGGATGGCGCCTTTACATACAGGCCCCGGCGGCCATTCACGGCGCGGAAGGCGACCGTCTCGCCTTCAAGACTTTCGTCCACGCCCAGAAGCAGGCAGCCGTCATCGACGAGGCGGCGCTCCAGTCCGTCGAGCAGACGCGCCCGGCGCGACGGGTCCATATCGGCCATCACATTGCGGCAGAAGATGACGTCGAAACGGGCGTCATCGGTCGGTTCGTCCAGCAGGTTGGCGCGACCGAAACGCACGGCGTCAGCCAGTTCGGCCTTGACGATCCACTGGTCTTCTCGCGGTTCGAACCAGCGCAGCATAGTCTTGGCCGTAAGCCCGCGCTGGATTTCGAAGCCGGTATAGAGGCCCGAGCGCGCCTTCTCGATCGCGCGCTGCGACAGGTCGGTGGCGACCAGATCGACATCGACACCGATCTCCCTGGCCGTCATGGCGATGGACCAGGCCTCCTGGCCGGTCGAGCAGCCGGCCGACCAGATCTTGATCCGCCCGTCGGGCCGCGCCTTGGACAGGGCCGGCAGAAGTTCGGTTTCGAGAATGCGGAAGGGCGTGCGGTCGCGGCGGAACCAGGTCTCGGCGTTCAGCAGAGCCTCGATGACCGACCAGGCCAGCGAGGCGACCGGATTGGCCCACAGGTTCGTCAGCAGAGCCTCGACATTGGCGTAGCCTTCGCGCCGCGCGATCGGACCCAGCCGGTGTTCGGCCAGGTGAATGCGATCCCGCGACAGCCGATAGCCGGCGCGGGTGGCGAGAAGGGACTGCAGCTTGTCGAAGTCCTCAGGCGTCATGCGGCGATCGCTCCGACCTCCGTCAGCTTGGACTGCAGGATTTCGCCGTCGAACGGCTTCATCACATAGTCGTCGGCGCCGGCGGCCAGAGCTTCGGCGATCCGCTCGGGGCGGGTCTCGATCGTGCAGAACAGCACCTTGGGTTGCTTGCCGCCCGGCATGGCGCGCAGGCGACGCAGGAAGGTGATGCCGTCCATCACGGGCATGTTCCAGTCCACCAGCAGCACGTCGGGCATGGCGCCGGTGCAATAGGCCAGGGCCTCGGAGCCGTCCGCCGCCTCATCGACCTCATAGCCCAGGCCCTCGACGATGCGACGCGCAACCTTGCGGATGATGCGGCTGTCGTCGACGATCAGGCAGGTTCGGAAGTCCAAGGTCGATCCCTCAATGGCACGACGGCTTTCGCCCGTGGCGCATGGACTGCTTTTATCTCAAACGCCAGTTAATGAGTCGTTTGGAAACGCCTCAGGCGGGCATTCGCGCGACCAGTGCGACCTTTCCGTCTTCAACCTTAACGCGTAGAGCGCCGCCTGCCTCGTTCACGGTCAGCCACAGCCAGTAGGGCTGGATCCACTGGCCGGCCAGGCCGTCGACCAGGCGTTCGCCAGCCAGACCCGTGACGGCCTCCGGCTTCAGCCGGGCGCGGGCGCCCTCAGCGAAGCCTTCCAGATAGAGCAGGCCGTTTTCCACCCGCGACTGAATGGTCGCGACGCCGCCCATCGGCAGGGCGCCGACGGTTAGATAGGCAAGGTTGGTCAGGGCGCGGGCCTGGGGCTTGGTGAACTCGCCGTCGACGATCCGCCAGTCCACCGAGGCGCGGCCGCCCTGGACCATGCCGGACACCAGGCCTTCGATCTCGCGGGCGGTGAACTTCTCGCTAGTGGTGGCGGCGCCGAAGGCGACGCGGGCGAAGTGAACCAGGGCGACCATCTTCCTGGCGCTTTGCTCGATCAGGGCCAGGGCATCGTCGCGCATGTCCTGAGCCGTCGGGTCCTGCATCAGGTCCAGGCCCGAGACGATGGCGCCCGACGGACTGATGAAGTCATGGCACAGCTTGGCCGCGATGTAGGTCGCCAGCTCCGTCCCATCGACCGGAAGGTCCAGCGGAGCGGCGTCTGTGTCGTGGGGGGAGGTCATGATGTCTGGCGCGCTCAGGTCACAGTTCGTGTCGCGCGCGAAGTTGGAGTGATTTGCCGGTTCATGGAACCGCCCGGATGGTCTATCGACCCGCCAATGACGACCTCTTTGACACCTGCTCTTGAGCGCGATCTGACGTCCGGCGCGCTGTCCCTGGCCATCGCCGAGATCGCAGAGGAGGCCGCGCGGCTGATCCTGCCCTATTGGCGCGCAGGCACGGCGGTCGAGACCAAGTCCGACGACAGCCCGGTGACGCAAGCCGACCGGGCGGCCGAGGCCCTGATCCTGGAGCGGCTGGCGGCCCTGTATCCGGGCGTGCAGACGGTGGCGGAGGAAGCCGTCTCGGCCGACGGCGCGCCTGAGACCGCCGAGGACTGGTTCTGGCTGATCGACCCGCTGGACGGCACGCGCGGCTTCGTGCGCGGCGGCGAGGCCTTCACCGTCAATATCGCCCTGATCCATGACGGCTATCCGGTCGCTGGCGTGGTTACGGCGCCGGCGACGGCGACGACCTGGCGCACCGACAAGCCCGAGGGCGGCGCCTTCCGGCGTCAGTTCGGCGCCCTGCAGGCCGGCGAGGCCCATGCGGGCGAAGACTGGCGCCCGATCCGGGTGCGCGATCGGCCGCAGGAAGGCATGGCCCTGCTGAGCCATAGCGTCACCGACGAAGAGGCGACGCGTCTGGCCGCCCGTCACGGCTGCTCGCGCTGGCAGGGGACGGATTCGTCGCTGAAATTCTGCCTGATCGCCGAGGGGCGGTTCGATGCCTATCCGCGCACGGGCCCGACCTCGGAATGGGATACTGCAGCAGGCCAGGCGGTGCTGGAAGCCGCCGGCGGGCGGGTGCTGGCCGATGACGGGCAGCGGATGGCCTATGGCAAGACGCGGTTCCTGAACGGCGCCTTTGTCGCCATGGGCGGCTGAGGTCTAGGGCCCCAGAAGCGCCTCGGCGCGGTCGGCCAGGGCGTCGACGCCCATTTCCCGCGCGGTCATCGCCGCCTCGCCCAGGATCAGACCCAGGTCGGTCGGGACGACGCCGCCCAGACGATGACGGGCCAGCATGATCTCGGCCATGCCGATCTGATCGGCGGCCCAGTCGAGCGGCGTCGCGGTCGCCATGCGCGCCCGCAACCGGGTTTCCAGCGTCATCAGGGCGGTCAGGTTCTTGACCGCCTCGGCCAGGGCCACTTCACGCGTGATGCGGCGCTCGCGCGCCAGGGCGCCGATGATCAGTTCGCCGCCCTGCGTCAGGGTTTCCGCCTGGGTCAGCAGCATCAGCGGCTGGGCGTCGTCGCCGACACGCAGCACCTGGATCGCGGCCCAGTCCAGGGGGCTGTGATCCGGCGTGAACTGATCAGCGGCGGCGTCGAACATGATCCGCCCCTGGTTACGCGCCTCGTCATGCCCCGCAATGGCGGCCAGGGCCGACAGACCGGCGCCGCACAGGGCCAGGGCGCGGGCGCGGGTCAGGGGGCGATGGTCGGGCGAGGCGGCCTCGACCAGGGCGCCCAGGTCGCGGCCGGCCTGATCCAGCAGATGCACGTCGCGCTGGACCACGCCCATTTCCAGCGACAGGGCCGCGCGATCCATACGCAGATCCATGTCCTCAGCGTCGTCTCTGCGCACCGCATCATCCATCAAGGCAGCCGCCTGATGAAGGCGGGCGATGTCGCCGCTCAGCCGGGCCGTGCGGACCGTCAGCCGCGCGTGAAGCGCGGCCATGTCGACGGCGATGCGTCGGCTGCGCGGCTGTCCGACCGCCGAAAGGGTCGTCGCCGCGCGGTCCAGACGGGCGGGATCGCCGCACATATCAAAGCGCAGCATCAGGACCGCCGCCTTGGCCATGCCCGCTCGCGCGATCTGATCCTCGCCCACGGCTGAACGCGCCAGGCTGTCGGCGCAGCGTTCGGCCCGGTCCAGACTGTCGGCGGCGCCGGTGCGTCGGGCGTGTTCGCGCCACAGGGCGCAGGCGCGGTTCTCGGTCTCGAAGGGACGGGCGCAGGAGACGCGTCCGGCGTCCGTGGCCTCGCGTTTCGCCTCGGCGCGCAGCAGATCCGCGCCGATCAGTTCGACCCAGCCCAAGTCTTCGCTCTCTCGCGCCTGGGCGAAGAGTTTTCGAAGATCACGGCCGAATTCGAACATGCTGGACCTCGGTTATCCCGCTTCGGGACGCAGACTGCGTCACCTGCGGCGTCCAATGCAAACGCAGCGCCGGGAATGCGGTTCGGCTTGGCCTTAAGCCGGCGACCTAGTCGAGTTTCGGCGTCTTCTGCTGGCAGCGTTGCAGGTTGGCGCGCGCCTCGGGCGCATCGGCGTTGAGCTGACGCACTGCGGCGATGCGCGCGCGGGTCTGATCGGCCTCTGCGGCCGGCGCCGCCTTGCCCGCCGCCGTCGCGGCCTGCATGGCCGCAAGGGACCAGTAGAGCGCGGCGTCATACAGCCGCCGCCCCTGGGCGCTCTCGCCGCCTTCAAGCTCCGACGCGGCCTGGGTCAGGCCCGCACAGCGCACCGCCTCGTCATACGAAACCAGCCCCACGGAAGGGGCGGCCTGCAGCATTAAGACGGTGCTGGCGAAGGCGAGAAGCGTCGACATGACCTGAGAATGGCTCAGCCGCGTGACCAAAGGAAGTCGTTTGCGGCGCCTGGGCTTACCCGCGTTCCTTCGTCTTGGTGAAGGCGATCTTGGGGAAGCGTTCGCCGACATAGCCGGTTTCCCAGCTCGACTTGGCCAGGAAGACCGGGGCCTGGTCGATGTCGCGGGCCATCTGGGGGCGATATTTGCCGCTGAAGTCCTCGACGTCCGCGTCGGAACCCTCCGCGCCTGGAGCGATCCAGCGCGCTTCGGCGTAGGGGGAGGGTTCGAAGACGACGTCCAGGCCGTACTCCTCGCCCAGACGGTCGGCCATGACTTCGAACTGCAGCTGGCCCACGGCGCCGACGATGAAGTCCGAGCCGATTTCGGGACGGAAAAGCTGGGTCACGCCTTCCTCGGCCAGACCTTCCAGCGCCTTCTTCAGATGTTTGGCCTTCAGCGGATCCTTCACGCGAACCCGCTGCAGAATTTCCGGGGCGAAGTTAGGCAGGCCGGCGAAACGAACCACGCCGCTCTCTGACAGGCTGTCGCCGACGCGCAGCACGCCGTGGTTGGGAATGCCGATCACGTCGCCGGCGAAGGCGTCGTCAGCCAGTTCCCGATCCGAGGCGAAGAACATGATCGGCGCATTGACCGACAGCGACTTGCCGGTGTTCTGCACCTTCAGCTTCATGCCGCGCTTGAAGGCGCCCGACGCCATACGGAACATGGCGATCCGGTCGCGGTGGTTGGGGTCCATGTTCGCCTGGACCTTGAAGACGAAACCGGTGACCTCGTTCGATCCCGGCTCGACCTCGGTCTCGACGGGGGCCGGGGCGTTGCGGGTCTCGGGCGGCGATTCTTTCTTCGCCTTCATCACCTTGGGCGCCGGGGCCCAGTCGCCGATGGCCTTCAGCAGTTCGTCGATGCCGAAGTGGCGAAGCGCCGATCCCCACAGCACCGGCGTCATGTGACCCTCCAGGAAGGCTTGGCGGTCAAAGGCCGGATAGCCGCCCTCTACCAGTTCGACGGCCTCGGCGAGGTCAGCCTGCTCGCCCGCCTCGAAATACTGCGCCGCCTGATCCAGCGGCAGGGCGGGGGGGTGTTCGGGATCCTCGGCCGACCCGGCGACCTTGCGGGTATAGGGCTGGAACCGGCCGGTTCCGACCTCGACCATGCCGCGCAGGCGATTGCCGCTCTCGGCCGGCCACCAGATCGGGGCGGGGTCCAGCTGAAGGCGCGACGCGATGTCGTCCAGCAGGGCCATCGGGTCCTGGGCCTCGCGGTCCAGCTTGTTGATGAAGGTGATGATCGGAATGTCGCGCAGGCGGCAGACCTCGAACAGCTTCAGCGTCTGCGGCTCGATCCCCTTGGCGGCGTCGAGCACCATGATGGCGCAATCGGCGGCGGTCAGGGTGCGATAGGTGTCTTCGGAAAAGTCCTCGTGCCCGGGGGTATCGAGCAGGTTGAACATCTTGCCGTCGTGCTCGAACGTCATGACCGAGGCCGAGACCGAGATGCCCCGCTCCTTCTCGATCTTCATCCAGTCCGAACGGGTGCGCCGGTTCTCGCCGCGCGCCCGCACAGCGCCGGCCGCGCGAATGGCGCCGCCCGCCAGCAGGATGTGCTCGGTCAGGGTGGTCTTGCCCGCATCCGGGTGGGCGATGATGGCGAAGGTCCGGCGGCGCGCCGCTTCTTCAGGCAGGGTCAAGGAGGACATGGCGCGCGACTAACCCGCCGCGCGCCGAAAGTCACTCGCTGGCGGGAGATGGAGCGGATTCAGACGGTGTTTGCGGAGGGGTTTCCGGCTCCGGCTCGCTGATTTGAGGCGCTTCGGCGTCTTGCGTGATTTCCGGCAAGGCCTGGCCCTTTTCGATTGCGGCGATCATGCCGCTGGCGAAGACGGAGGCGGCGCCGCCGTGGGGATTGTTGGCCAACGGGTTCAGCACCGCGATCGCCTCTTCCGGCTTGCCGGTTTTCACCAGGGCGTCCGCATAGGGGAAGCGCACCGCCGCCAGCTGAGGAGCGCGGTCCAGCGCCAGGCCCAGGGTCAGCAAATCGTTGTCATTGGGATAGCCGGGCTGGGTCCGGCGAAGTTCGGACAGCAGCATAAGGGTGCGGTAGTCGTTCTGACCGGCTGCATAGGCGCGAGCGAGATAGCCGCGCGCCTGGACGCGCAACGCCTTGGCCTGGTCGTCGTCTTCGGCCTCGCGCGCCTGTTTGAGCCGCTCCTGCGCCAGGAACTGCAGGGCTTCGACATGGTCCGGATCGATTTCCAGCAGGCGTTGAAGCGCACGTTCGCCGGCGGGGCGATCACCGAAATGGAGACCGGCATGGCCGGCGGCGAGCAAGGCCAAAGGATCGTCGCCATGCCGGGCCGCCAGCCTGGCGACCTCCTGGCCCAAGGCCTGGCGATCTTCGTCGGGGACGCCGATCTTGAGCCGTTGATTGATGAGCAGGAGGTCGTCGGCGGCGGGCGACAGTCGCGTGACGCTGATGTCGGCCGTTGGAAACTGGCCGCTGAGCGTCCTGCCCATCAGGCGACCACGGGTGTAGCGTCGAAGCGCGGCCTGAAGCTCTCGCAGCGACATGCCAGTGGAAGCCTCCATCGCAGATACGGAGTCCTCGCCGGCCGAAACGCGCTTCAGATAGTCTTCGAACTGCGCCAGACGCGCAGGATCGCTGATGAACCAGTGGGTCAGCAGCCAGGCGATCGGATAGTAGGTCGCCTTCTGACTCTCGGACTGAACTTCACCCGGACGCTTGGTCAGCAGGACATCAAGCGGGATCCAGGTTTCCGCCATGATCCAGTAGGCGCGGTTCTGGTTGAACTGGCCCAGCTGAACCTTTCGATCTCGGACGTCGATGTCCGCGGTCATGTAGTATTCGGCAAAGCCTTCGACGAACCACGCCGGGTAGGATCCGGGGAAG
Source organism: Brevundimonas vesicularis (assembly GCF_014204545.1). Classification (GTDB taxonomy): domain Bacteria; phylum Pseudomonadota; class Alphaproteobacteria; order Caulobacterales; family Caulobacteraceae; genus Brevundimonas; species Brevundimonas vesicularis_B. The sequence goes on along the minus strand of NZ_JACHLJ010000002.1, from coordinate 552,281 downwards.
TTGCCCAGCATGAAATGGTGGGCGTATTCGTGCATCAGGATGTCGTCGCCCGACATTCCGCCGGAGCCGTCGCCTCTGATGGCGACCGCGAAGATGTCCTCTTCCGTCGGGAAGTAGGTGCCCATCGTGTTTTCACCGCTTTGCGGATGCACACGCGTCAGGCCTCGGCGACCGCTGACGAGATAGATCGGCATCTTGCGCTGCGGCTCGGCCGACATCGAGCCGCCGTGTCGAACCTGCATGACACGATCGAAAATCTCGAGTTTCTGGACGTAATCGCGCAGGGCGCGCTCGCCGCCGTCGCTATAGACGATGAAGCGTTCGCTTTCGGCGCGCAGCCAATCCGCCCGCGCGGGCTGGGCCATTGCGGCAAACACAATCGATCCCACCGCCGCAATGGCGCAGGTCACCAGCTTCGAACTCATACAATCAGTCCCGAACATCTCTTGGGCGCGAGCGTGCAACTTCCACGCGCCGCCGTCCAGCCGATTGGTCCACGTCAAATAACCCCTCGCCATGAAGGGCTATCGGAGTCATGCTCGGTTCTGGAGGAGACGATCAGGCCGTCAGAGTCCGACGCTCCCCTCCCGGATCGATCCGGGATCATAGGGAAAGGACAAGGACGATGGCTCTCATCCATCCTCAAGACCGTATCGCCCATGCGCCGCGTGAGCGGGCGCCGCTGCATCCGGCGGTGGGGCTGGTCGTCGGCTTCGGTTTTATCGTAGCCGTGGCGACGCTGGTCCATGTGGTGTTCAACGCCGTCTTCTGACGGCGTTCCAGGCCGCGATCAGGCGGCCAGGCGGTTCCAGACGGCGCGGTCGGCAGAGACGGCGTCGAGGCGACGGCCCTTGGCCTGAAGCTGGCGCATCACCTGTTCGGGCAGGGTGCAGAAACGCGGCTCTACCAGGTCCGGATTGCAGGCGGCGGCAGGCGCCGCGAACAGAGCGGCGTTCACGTCCGGGCTGCGCTCGGCGATGAGCCAGGCCAGGCGACGGGCGCGTTCGGGATCGTTGCGATGAAGCAGCGGGTCCTCGGCGAACAGTTCGCAACCCAGTTCCAGCAGATAGTCCAGACCCAGCTTCTCGAACCGGCGCGCGTCGGCAGGCGTGACCGGGCAGGCCTCGTCCAGGTCGAACACGACGTCGTTCAGAAGAAACAGCATGGGCGAGACGCTCGACTGACCGGACGCGAGTTCGTCCGTAAGCTCACAATAGGCGCCGTCGCTTGCGGTCCCGTTCACGGACGCGGTTAAGCGTTTGTGACCAGCCGGGCTTCGCCTTGGGCGAAAAGCGACGGCGATGACGCGACGTGACCCTTGCGCCAGTGTCCGGCCTCGGCTTACCTGATCACGCATTGTTACAGGCCGGCGTCGCGCCGGAGAGAGGCCGTCATGACGACCCATGAAGATCGCGCAGGGCTGAAGGTCGCGGGCGAACTGATCGCCCTGATCGAGCAGGATGTGCTGCCGGGGCTGGGGCTTGATGCGGCGGCATTTTGGAGCGGGGCGGCGGCGATCTTCGAGCGGTTCGCGCCAGAGAACCGGGCGCTGCTGGCGCGACGCGACGCCTTGCAGGCGCAGATCGACGATTGGAACCGGGCGCGGCGGGGCCAGCCGTATGATGTGGCGGCGTCCGAGGCGTTTCTGAAAGATATCGGCTATCTGGTCGAGGAGCCGGCGCCGTTCACGATCGGGACTGAAGGCGCGGACGCCGAGATCGCGCGCATGGCCGGGCCGCAGTTGGTCGTGCCGGTGCTGAACGCTCGCTTCCTGCTGAACGCCGCCAATGCACGGTGGGGCAGCCTGTATGACGCGCTTTACGGCACGGATGCGTTGGGCGACCTGCCGGCCGGCGGCGGCTATGACGCGGCGCGCGGCGCGCGGGTGGTCGCGCGGGCCAAGGCCTTTTTGGACGATGCGGCGCCGCTGGCCGATGGTTCGCACGCGGACGTGGGCGGCTGGTCGGTGGTCGATGGCAAACTGTCGCCCGCGTTGAGGGATGCGGGACAGTTCGTCGGTTTCACCGGCGAGGCCGGCGCACCCGCCTCGATCCTGCTGGTCAACAACGGACTGCACATAGAACTGGTGATCGACCGCAGCCATCCGGTGGGGCGCGGCGATGCGGCGGGGCTGGCGGATGTGGTGCTGGAATCGGCCCTTTCGACCATCGTCGATCTGGAGGATTCCGTCGCGGCCGTCGATGCGGCGGACAAGGCCGAGGCTTATCGCAACTGGCTGGGTCTGATGCGCGGCGATCTGTCGGCGACGTTCAAGAAGGGCGGCGAGACACTGACCCGCGCTCTGGAGCCGGATCGCCAGTGGACGGCGCCGGACGGGTCGTCGGTGATCCTGAAGGGGCGCAGCCTGCTGTTCGTGCGCAACGTCGGCCATCTGATGACCACGCCGGCCATTCGCCTGGCCGACGGGTCGGATGCGCCCGAGGGGATCATGGACGCGATCGTGACCAGTTTGATCGCCCTGTATGACATCAAGGACCTGGGGGCGTTCGCCAACAGCGCGACGGGCTCGGTCTATATCGTCAAGCCGAAGATGCATGGGCCGGACGAGGCGGCCTTCACCGACCGGCTGTTCGACGCGGTCGAGGATCTGCTGGCCCTGCCGCGCCATGCGATCAAGGTCGGGGTCATGGACGAGGAGCGGCGCACCTCGGCCAATCTGGCGGCCTGTATCCACGCGGTGAAGGACCGGATCGTCTTCATCAACACCGGCTTCCTGGACCGGACAGGCGACGAGATCCACACCGCCATGCAGGCCGGGCCGGTGGTGCGGAAGGCGGACATCAAGTCCAGCCCCTGGATCGCGGCCTATGAGGCGAGAAACGTCGCCATCGGCCTGAAATGCGGCCTGTCGGGCAAGGCGCAGATCGGCAAGGGGATGTGGGCGGCGCCGGACCGGATGGCGGACATGCTGGAGCAGAAGATCGGTCATCCGAAGACGGGCGCGAACACCGCCTGGACCCCCTCGCCGACGGCGGCGACCCTGCACGCGCTGCACTATCATGCTGTCGATGTGTTCACGGTTCAGAAGGAGGTGGCCGGGCGCGAGACGCCGGGGCTGGAGGCTTTGCTGACCCCGCCGCTGGCGAACGGCGTCAACTGGTCCGAGGACGAGGTGGCGGCCGAGTTGGACAACAACGCCCAGGGCATACTGGGCTATGTCGTGCGCTGGATTGATCAGGGCGTGGGGTGTTCCAAGGTGCCGGACATCCACGACATCGGCCTGATGGAAGACCGGGCGACGCTGCGGATCAGTTCGCAGCATATCGCCAACTGGCTGCTGCACGGGGTCTGCACGACCGATCAGGTCGAAGCGGCCTTCCAGCGCATGGCGGCCAAGGTCGATGGTCAGAATGCGGGCGATCCGCTTTATCGGCCGATGGCGGCGGACCCGGATAGCAGTCTGGCCTATCAGGCGGCGCGGGCGTTGGTGTTCGAAGGCGTCGAGCAGCCGAACGGCTATACCGAGCCATTGCTGCATGCCTGGCGGTTGAAGGCGAAGGCCGCTCAGTCCGTCTGACGGGCCTTGGGTGAAGCGGGCGGTTCCGGGATCTCCGCTTCATCGTCGGCCATGACGTCGTCGGCGGCGTCGTTGGCGGTTCGGGCGGGGCTTTGCGGGCCGGTCGGTCGCGGTGGTGCGCCGACGCCGTAGCCTAGGCGCTTCAAGGCTTCTTCGCCATCCAGGCCGAAGGCGGTGCGCAGGCGAAGATCGGTCTGGGGCACCGGCACCTCGACGCCCGCTGAATCCAGGGCGTCGGCGATCAGCCAGGTGTAGGCGGCGTGCATGGCCGCCGGACGTTTGACGGCGTCACGCGTCGGCCAGACCACCAGTTCGAACGCCAGGCCCCGATCGCCGAAGGCCACCAGCCAGACCTGGCTCTTGCGGGCCTCCGTCTCCGGCAGGGTGAAGGGGCTGGCGCGGGCGGCGGCCAGGACCGCATCGCGCACCTGTCCCCGGTCCGAGCCATAGGCGACGGTGAAGGGCACATGGATGCGGCGGGTGTCGCCCTTCATGGTCCAGTTGGTGACGGGCTGTTCGATGAAGCGCGAGTTGGGCACCAGGACATTGACGTTGTCGTTGGTGCGGACACGGGTGGCGCGAGGGCCGATCTCCATGATGGCGCCGCGGATGCCGATGTCTTCGATCTCGATATAGTCGCCGACCGACACCATCCGGTCGAAGATCAGGAACAGGCCGGAGACGAACTCCTTGACCACGCCCTGCAGCCCGAGACCCACGCCGATGCCGAGCGCGCCGGCGAAGACGGTCAGGGACGACAGGTTCAGCCCCGCCGCGGACAGGGCCGACATGATCCCCACGACGATGATGCCGTAGCCGGCCAGACGCTCCAGCAGATAGATCGCCTGACGGCTGCGGTCCGAGCGCTCGCGCACCCGGCGCAGCGACCGCGTCACCAGCCAGTGGGCGGCGAAGGCGATCAGGAGGATGACGCCCGCGCTGATCAGACCGCCCAACGTCAGATTGATCCCGGCGATACGGGCGATCTGCGACTGCTCGATGGTGTCGAGGCCCAGCTTCTGGATCGGATTGGTCATCGCATCCTAGAGCGTCCAGCGAACGGTCAAGGTTCCGAACCTAGATGGCGAAGTCCTCGGTCGAGAAGCGCCCATCAAGCCAGGCGACGATGCGCTCGGCTGCGTCCTCGGGCGACATGGTGGTGGTGTCCACGACGATCTCGGGGCTTTCGGGGTCTTCATAAGGGCTGTCGATGCCGGTGAAGTTTTTGAGCTCTCCCGCGCGGGCCTTCTTATACAGACCCTTGACGTCGCGAGCCTCGGCGACCGCCAGCGGCGTATCGACATGGACCTCGACGAACTCGCCCTCGCCCAGCAGGTCGCGGGCCAGACGGCGTTCAGCGCGGAAGGGCGAGATGAAGCTGACCAGGACGATCAGGCCCGCGTCCACCATCAGTTTCGACACCTCGGCGACGCGGCGGATGTTCTCGACCCGGTCCTCCTCTGTAAAGCCCAGGTCGCGGTTCAGGCCGTGGCGGACATTATCGCCGTCCAGCAGATAGGTGTGGCGACCGTCGGCGTGCAGCCGCTTTTCCACCAGATCGGCGATGGTCGATTTGCCTGCGCCCGACAGGCCGGTCAGCCAGATGACGCGCCCTTTTTGGTTCTTGATGGCCGCCCGAGCGTCCTTGTCGACCGACAGGGCCTGCCAATGGATGTTGTGGGCGCGGCGCAGGGCGAAGTGCAGCAGACCAGCCCCGACCGTGCGGTTCGAGATGCGGTCGATCAGGATGAAGCCGCCCAGATCCTTGTTTTGGGCATAGGGGGCGAAGGCGATGGAGGCGTCCAGCGACAGGTTGCAGACGCCGATCTCGTTCAGTTCCAGCCGCTTGGCCGGTTGCTGCTCCAGGGTGTTGACGTTCACCTTGTGCTTGGGCTCGGTGATGGTGGCGCCCACCAGTTTGGCGCCGATCTTGAGCAGGTAAGGGCGGCCCGGCAGCAGGGGCTCGTCGTCCATCCAGACCACGGTGGCCTCGAACTGATCGGCCGCCTCGGGCGGGGCGTCGGCGCTGGCCAGGACGTCGCCGCGCGAGACATCGATCTCGTCGGCCAGGGTCAGGGTGATCGACTGGCCGGCGACGGCCAAACCCAAGTCGCCGTCGGCGGTGACGATGCGGGCCACGGTCGAGGTCTTGCCCGACGGCAGGACGCGGACGGGATCGCCGGGCCGCACCGTCCCGGCGGCGATCTGGCCGGAGAAGCCGCGGAAGTCGAGGTTGGGCCGGTTGACCCACTGCACCGGCAGGCGGAACGGATCGGCCTGAAGATCGTCGCCGACCTCCAGCGATTCCAAAAGGCTCATCAGCGGTGGGCCGGCGTACCAGGGCGAATGGCTGCTGGGTTCGGTGTTGTTGTCGCCGCGCAGGGCCGACATCGGTATGGCGTCGAAGGTCTGGAGCCCGATCTGGCCAGCGAAGGTGCGGAAGTCGGCGACGATGGCGTCGAACACCGCCTGCGACCAGCCCATCAGGTCCATCTTGTTCACCGCCAGGACGACGTGGCGGATGCCCAGCAGGCTGACCAGATAGGCGTGACGGCGCGTCTGGGTCAGCACGCCGCGCCGGGCGTCGATCAGGATGACGGCGGCGTCGGCGGTCGAGGCGCCGGTGACCATGTTGCGCGTGTACTGCTCATGGCCGGGCGTGTCGGCGACGATGAACTTCCGCTTTTCGGTCGAGAAGAAGCGATAGGCCACGTCGATGGTGATGCCCTGCTCCCGCTCGGCAGCCAGACCATCGACCAGCAGGGCGAAGTCGATGTCGCCGCCCTGGGTGCCGACGCGGCGGCTGTCCGCCTCCAGCGCCGCCATCTGATCCTCGAAGATCATCTTGGAGTCGTAGAGCAGTCGCCCGATCAGGGTGGACTTGCCGTCGTCCACGCTGCCGCAGGTGATGAAGCGCAGCAGGCTCTTGTGCTGGTGGGCGTCCAGATAGGCGTCGATATCCGCGGCGATCAAATCCGATTGGTGAGCCATCAGAAATAGCCCTCCTGCTTCTTCTTCTCCATCGAGGCGGACTGGTCGTGGTCGATCATCCGGCCCTGGCGTTCCGAGGTGGTGGTCAGCAGCATTTCCTGGATCACCTCGGGCAGGGTCGCGGCCGTGCTCTCGACTGCGCCGGTAAGGGGGTAGCAGCCCAGGGTGCGGAACCGGACGGACTTCATCTGCGGCGTCTCGCCGGGGCGCAGCCGGAACCGGTCGTCATCGACCATGATCAGGGCGCCGTCACGTTCCACCACCGGCCGTTCGGCGGCCAGATACAGCGGCACGATGGGGATCTGCTCGAGGTGGATGTATTGCCAGACATCCAACTCGGTCCAGTTTGAGATAGGGAAGACGCGGATGCTCTCACCGGGCTTTTTGCGCGTGTTGTAGAGCCGCCAGAGTTCAGGCCGCTGGTTCTTGGGGTCCCAACGGTGTTCGGCGGTGCGGAAGGAGAAGATGCGTTCCTTGGCGCGCGATTTCTCCTCGTCGCGACGGGCGCCGCCGAAGGCCGCGTCAAAGCCGTAATGGTTCAGGGCCTGTTTCAGACCTTCGGTCTTCCACAAGTCCGTGTGCAGGGCCGAGCCGTGATCGAAGGGGTTGATGCCGCGCGCGACGGCGCCGGGGTTCTGGTGGACCAGCAGTTCGACGCCCAGATCGGCGGCGGCCCGTTCCCGCATCGCGTACATGGCGCGGAACTTCCACGTCGTGTCGACGTGCAGAAGCGGGAAGGGCGGCTTGGACGGATAGAAGGCCTTCTTCGCCAGATGCAGCAAGACGGCCGAGTCCTTGCCGATCGAGTACAGCATGACCGGACGCTCGACCTCGGCCGCCACCTCGCGCAGGATATGGATACTCTCGGCCTCCAGGCGCTGTAGGTGCGTCAGGCGCGGCGCGGACAGGGCGAGGCTGTTTCTGGTTAGGGTGGCGATATTCACCGAGGCGTCTCCGTCGAACGCCATGTGACAACGCCAATGTGCGCCAGGGGACAAGCGAGGGTTCCTGTTCCCCGCTAGGAGATTTTCGGCCCGCAGCGTCCGATTTCGTCGTCGGAGCGTAACGGAACCAGGGTCGCTGAAAGCGGCTTATGGCATCAAAACGGAAACGCCCATGTCCAGCCTGAAATCCCTCGCCGCATCCGCCGCCGCCGCGATCGCGCTGGCGGGATGCGTGACCGCACCGTCTCCATCCGAATATCGCGCGCCGCAGCCGGCCAAGCCGGTGGATGTGCAGCGTCTGTGGTCCGGGCGTTGGCACGAGATCGCGCGCCTGCCGGATCGGCTGACCGACGGCTGCGTCGCCGGCGTGTCGATCTATACGCCGGTGGAGGGGACGCGGGTCGACGTGCGCGACACCTGTCAGGTCGGCACGCCGGCCGGCAAGGAAAAGGCTATCGGCGGACGGGGCGAAATCCTCGACCCAGGCACCAACGCCAAGCTGAGGGTCAAATACCTGGCCGGGTTTGTGACCTGGGACTATTGGGTGCTGGACCGGGCGGACGACTACAGCTGGTTCATATCGGCGGATCCGACCTTCAATCGCCTGTTCATCTACACGCGCGACCTGCCCAGCGAGCAGCAGGTGCGCGCCTTGACCGAACGGGCGCGGGCCCTCGGATACGACGTCAGTCGACTGGAGTTCCCGGCCCAACCAGCGCGGTAAGGATCAAAGGTTATGCGCTCTTCCCGGACGGTCTTGTTCGCCTCGACACTGCTTGCGACGGTGATCGGTCTGGGAGCCTGCGCTGGCGGAACAGCCTTGCCCGTCGCGGCGGGATTTGGTCCAGACCCGCAACTGCCAGAGCCGCGTCAGGGCTTGCTGCCTACCGTCAATATCGCCCCGGCGTCGAGCTGGCCCGAAGGCGCGACGCCGGTCGCGGCGGCGGGATTGCGCGTACAGGCGTTTGCGACAGGCCTGGATCACCCGCGCTGGCTCTATCGCCTGCCCAACGGCGATATTCTGGTCGCGGAGTCGAATGCGCCGCCCAAACCCGAAGACAAGAAGGGCGGTCTGCGTGGCTGGGTGATGGGCAAGGTCATGGCCGAGGCCGGCGCCGGTGTCCCGAGCCCCAACAAGATCGTCCTGCTGCGGGATGCGGATGGCGACGGCGCAGCGGAGATCACGACCGATTTCGTGACCGGACTGAACTCGCCATTCGGCATGGCTCTGGTCGGCGACCGGCTGTATGTCGCCAATGCCGATGCGGTGGTGGCCTTTCCGTATCGGAGCGGCCAGACGCGGATCGACGCTGCATCCACGAAGGTCGCGGACCTGCCTGCCGGCCGCAATCACCACTGGACCAAGAGCCTTGTCGCCAGCCCGGACGGGCGGAGGCTGTATATCGGGGTCGGATCCAACTCCAACGTCGGCGAAAACGGCCTGGACGAGGAAGTCGATCGCGCCGCCATCCTGGAGATCGATCCGGCGACGGGCGCGCGGCAGGTCTATGCCTCGGGCCTGCGCAATCCGGTCGGCATGGATTGGAACCCGCAGACCGGCCAGCTGTGGGTGGCGGTCAACGAGCGTGATAAGATCGGCGACGATCTGGTGCCCGACTATATGACCTCGGTGACACCAGGCGCCTTCTATGGCTGGCCGTGGAGCTATTACGGCCAGACTGTCGATACGCGCCCACCCGCCAATCCGGCGATGGTCGCGCGCGCGATCCGGCCGGATTACGCCCTGGGCGCGCACACGGCGTCGCTGGGGCTGACATTCGGACAAGACGCGAGCCTGTTGCCGCCAGCCTTGCGCTCGGGCGTTTTCGTCGGCCAGCATGGATCGTGGAATCGCAGCGTCCGCAGCGGATACAAGGTGATCTTCGTGCCGTTCGTCGATGGGCGTCCCGCCGGGCCGCCGCAGGATGTTCTGACCGGATTTCTGAACGCCCAAGGTCAGGCTCAGGGCCGGCCCGTCGGGGTACAGATCGACCGGCAAGGCGCGCTGTTGGTCGCCGACGACGTGGGCAATGTCATCTGGCGCGTCAGCGGCGCCTGACCCTCGATCATAGAAAAAGCCCCAACCGAGGCCGGGGCTTTCCATTATTCTGCTGAGATCAATTCAGCGGCTGGACCGTAATCGCGGGAGCGGCGGGTGTGGTCGCGACCGGAGCCGGGGTCGAGGCTGCGGGCCCGGTGTTCAACTGGCTGGTGCTTGACGTCGAAGCGGCCGGCGCACTGTAGGCTTGCGGACCTGCAGGCGTAGCAGGCGTTTCAACACGAGCGGCGGCCGGGCGTTCAACCACTGGCGCAGCGCGACGGGCCACGGGTTCGGCGCGGCGAGCGACCGGCGCAGGGGCGGCAGCGGGCGTTGGCGCCGCAGCCGGCGTGGGCGCGACCTCAGCTGGGGCGGGCGTGACCGGCGCCTGGGCGGCCGTCATTGCGGCGGGCGCGGTCTGCATGGCCGGTGCGGCGGTCTCGGCGGGCTGGGCCGGAGCAGCCTGTTCGCCGCCCATCATCATGGCGACGCCGCTGCCCAGCAGCACGACTGCGCCGATTGGGGCCAGGATCATCCAGGTCTTCACCGACTTCTTGGACTTTGTCGTGCGGGCGTAGCGCGGAACGAAGGTCGTGTCGTCAGCGCGGGCTTCGGTGTTGGCGTTGGCATAGGTCATAGACATTGTTTCTGTCCTCCATAACGTCGATCAACCAACCCGCCGTCCGGCAACGCCGTTCCGCGTAGTGCGCAAAAGCCCTGAAGAAACACCGTTTCCGCCCGGAATGGGGCGAAGACCGTGCGCGCGTCCGCCGCATTTGCCGTCAATGCGGCAATAAAAAGCAGAGCGGCACTCTGGATTTCCGCCGCGTCAAGCGAACAAATGGATCACGGCTGCACGGCAATTCGTCAGGTTCGCGAAGGATTGCGGACCCTACGGTTGACCCGACCGGCCGCCTTCGTCCATCACCGGACCGGGTGGAACACGCATTGACCGGAGTACGGCGCGCATGGGTTTTGTAGCCAATATCCGTAGGGATGTCCGGTTCGCGCGCGGCCTGTTCCGTCTGTTGAAACGCATCAAGCCCATCGAGTTGGACAGCGACGTCCTGCTTTGCGACGACTTCGAAGAAGCCGTCGACAAGTTCGCCGACAACATCGCCATCGACGACGGTCAGCGCACCCTGACCTATCGCGACCTGGACGCCATGGCCAACCGCTTCGCCCACTGGGCCAAGAACCGGGGACTGCGCCGCAGCGACACCATCGCCCTGATGATGACCAACCGGATTGAGTATCTGGCGGCTTGGATCGGCTTCTCCAAGGTCGGCATCGCCACGGCCCTGATCAACACCAATCTGAACGGACAAGGGCTGGCCCACTGCCTGGCCATCTCCAAGGCCTTCAACGTCGTCGCGGACGAGGATTGCTGGCGTCAGATCGAGGAGGCGCGGCCTCTGGTCGATCACAACCTGGCGCTCTGGGTTCTGGGCCTGACCGACGATCTGGAGACCAGCGACCGTCGCGGCCTGGACAAGCCCGTGCGCGGCGGATCCTCGGTGCGGCCGTCCAAGTCGGCGCGCGAAGGCCTGACCAACCGCGACACCGCCCTTTATATCTACACCTCCGGCACTACCGGTCTGCCCAAGGCGGCGCGCATCCCGCATTCGCGCGCCCGCACCTATATGCGCGCCTTCGCTGGCGCCACGCGTTCGACGCCCGAGGACCGGATCTTCAACGTCCTGCCGCTGTATCACTCGACCGGCGGTCTGGTCGGGGTGGGCGCAGCGCTGCTGAACGGCGCGCGGCTGGTGATCCGCAAGAAGTTCTCGGCCAGCACCTTCTGGCCCGACGTGCGCTCGTCGGGCGCGACCATGTTCGTCTATATCGGCGAACTGTGCCGCTATCTGGTCAACTGCCCGCAGCACGAGGACGAAACCAAGCACAAGCTGCGTCTGGCGTTCGGCAACGGCCTGCGCGCCGATGTGTGGCCCGACTTCCAGAGTCGGTTCAAGATTCCTGACATCCTGGAGTTCTATGGCTCGACCGAAGGCAATGTCTCGCTGTTCAACTTCGACGGCAAACAGGGCGCGATCGGTCGGGTGCCGAGCTTCCTGAAGTCGCAGATCAATATTCGCCTGGTCGAATTCGACGTGGAGACCGAACAGCCCATCCGCGGCTCGGACGGTCTGTGTCGCCTGGCGCGCGTCGGCGAGGTCGGCGAGGCCATCGGCCTGATCGGCAACGACATCCGCCACGACTTCTCGGGCTATGCCGACAAGGCCGCCTCGCAGAAGAAGATCCTGACCGACGTGTTCAAGAAGGGCGACCGCTGGTTCCGCACCGGCGACCTGATGAAGCAGGACAAGGAAGGCTATTTCTACTTCGTCGATCGGATGGGCGACACCTTCCGCTGGAAGGGCGAGAACGTCTCGACCTCTGAGGTCGAACAGGTGCTGATGGACGCGCCGGGCGTGACCGAAGCCATCGTCTATGGCGTGCCTGTGCCGGCCCAGGACGGCAAGGCCGGAATGGCGGCCCTGGTGGTGGAGGGCAAGTTCGACGCCCAGGCCTTCTCCGACCATGTCGAGGCCAAGCTGCCCGCCTATGCCCAACCGGTGTTTGTGCGGCTGATCAAATCGGCGGAGACGACCGGCACCTTCAAATACCGCAAGGCCGATCTGGTAGTGGACGGGTTCGATCCGTCCAAGACCGGCTCCGCCCTCTATGTGCGGGGCGGGGCTGCGGGCTATCAGAAGCTGACGGCGGCGGGACGCAACGCCATCCTGAAGGGCGAAAGCCGTCTGTAACGACTGGGAAGGCGGCGTTCGCGAAACGCCGTCTTAATGATTAATGGCGATAGTCCCGACCTCTCGCGTCAGGATTGTTCGCCTCCATGTTCCAGATCATCGGCATCGTGCTGCTGTTCGGCCTCGTCTTCGGCAGCTACGCCATTTCGGGCGGCAAGTTCGAAGTGATCCTGCACGCCGCGCCGCACGAGCTGATGGCCATCGGCGGGGCGGGCATAGCCGCGTTCCTGATCTCCAACTCGCTGCCGGTGATCAAGGGTTCCATGGCGGGGCTGGGCAAGACCTTCGCCGGGCCTAAGTGGAAGAAGCAGGACTACAAGGACCTGCTGTCGCTGCTGTTCCAGCTGACCAAGACGATGAAATCCAAGGGCGTGGTGGCGCTGGAAAGCCATATCGAAAAGCCCAAGGAATCGACCATCTTCCAGAAGTACCCCAAGGTGCTGAAGGACCATTTCGCCGTCGACTTCATCTGCGACACCCTGCGGATGATGACGATGAACCTGGAGGATCCGCACCAGGTCGAGGATGCGATGGAAAAGCAGCTCGAAAAGCACCATCACGAGCATCTGGAAAACGCCCACGCGCTTCAGAACCTCGCCGACGGCCTGCCTGCGCTGGGCATCGTCGCGGCCGTGTTGGGGGTCATCAAGACCATGGGTTCGATCACCGAGCCGCCCGAGGTGCTGGGCGGCATGATCGGCGGCGCCCTGGTCGGCACCTTCATGGGCGTGTTCCTGGCCTATGGTCTGGTCGGTCCGTTTGCGGCGCGCCTGACGGCCATCATCAACGAGGAAGCCGCCTACTATAAGATCATCCAGTCGGTGCTGGTCGCCCACCTGCACGGCAACGCCGCCCAGATTTCGGTCGAGATCGGCCGGGGCGACATCCCGTCATCAGCGCAGCCTTCGTTCGGCGAGATGGAAGAGGCGCTGAACAGCATCACCGCCGACTGATCCCGACTTTCGTGATCTTAACTTGCCCTGCGTCGCGCGGCGGCCCTATCGTTTGCGCCAAGAGACGTTCCGGTCTCGCTAGCTTCGGAGACATCTTCATGCGTATCAAAGCCCTCGTCGCCGCATCCGCCGCGCTCCTGGTCCTGGCCGCCTGCAGCAAGGCCCCGGAAGAAAAGGCCGAGGCGCCGGCCACCGATGCGGTCGAGGCCGCCGGCAGCGCCGAAGAAGCCGCCCTGACCGTCGATCAGGCGGCCAAGGACGCCGAAGCGGCGGCCAATCAGGCCATTCAGGAAGACACCGCCGCCCAGGCCGCCACGACGATGCAGGGCGCCGATGCCTCCGCCGCCGCGCCGGCGCCTGTCGCGCCGGCCGAACCTGCGCATGGTCCGTCGGCCGCCCACTAGGCCGCGTCGCAACCAAAGACCGAAGAGGCCGCTCCGACCGGGGCGGCCTTTTTCATGTCGGCGACGAAGGTGCTAGAGCCGCGCGATGACGCCTGATGACGACGCCTCGCCCCTGCTGACCTGGACCGAAGAGGGCGAGCCGCGCTCCGGCCGGTTCGGCGACGTCTATTTTTCGCGAGACGACGGCCTGGCCGAAACGCAGGCGGTGTTTCTGGACGGTTGCGGCCTGCCGGACGGCTGGACCGGTCGGGACCATTTTACGGTGGCCGAGCTGGGGTTCGGCACGGGGTTGAACATCGCCGCCCTGCTGGATCTATGGCGACGGACCCGGCCCGAGGGCGGGCGGCTCAACATCTTCTCTATCGAGGGGTTTCCGTTGACGGCGGCGGAAGCGGCGCGGGCGCTGGGCGCCTGGCCCGAACTGACGGAGGCGACCGAGGCCTTGATCGCAAACTGGCCGGCCGCGACGCCGGGCTTTCACCGGGTGGACCTGCCGGATTTCAACGCCGTGCTGGACCTGGCGGTGGGCGATGCGGCCTGGGCGCTGGAGCAGTGGTCGGGATCGGCGGACGCCTGGTTTCTGGACGGTTTCTCGCCTGCGCTGAACCCGGGCATGTGGTCGCCCGAAGTGATGGCCTTGATCGCCAAGCGCTCGGCGCCGGGCGCGCGCCTGGCCACCTTCACCGTCGCGGGGGCCGTCCGCCGGGGCCTAGCCGAGCAGGGGTTCGTCGTCGAGAAGCGCCCCGGTCATGGCCGCAAGCGCGAGCGTCTTGAGGCCCATCTCCCCTCGGTTTTCGAACCATCGCCGCCGCCCCGCGTCGTGGTAATCGGCGCGGGCATCGCCGGCGCATCGGTGGTGCGGGCCCTGAAGGCGCAGGGCGTCCGGGCGATGGTGTTCGAGGGCGAGCGCCCCGGCGCGGGCGGCTCGGGCTTTCCGGCGGCCCTGGTTACGCCGCGTCTTGATGCTGGCGACCACGGCATCGCCGCCCTGCACGCCCAGGCGCTGGAGCGGGCGCGGCATCTCTACGCCGCGATCCCGGACGCCGTGACGGGCCATGGCGTGTTGCAACTGCCCCAGGCGCCGCGCGATGCCGCCCGGTTTGAAAAGATCGCTCGTCAGCCGATCTGGAATGACGATGAAATGTCGGTGCTGGACGACGGGGAGGCGTCAGCCGTCGCCGGCGAAGCGACGGGGCAGGGCGGTCTGCTGATGAAGGGGGCATTCGCGGTGCGCCCTGCGGCGGTGCTCTCGAACTGGCTGGCCGACGCGGAGATGCACTCTGAGCCCGTGACACGGCTGGAGCGCGCCGACGGCTGCTGGCGGCTGATCGGCGACGACGACGTCGTGACGGGCGAGGCCGATGCGGTGGTTCTCGCCGCCGGCTGGGGATTGGCCGCCCTGCTGAACGGGTTCGACCAGACGCCGCGCCTGTCGCCCGTTCGGGGCCAGGCAGACTGGATCGACGGGGACGTGACCGTCCACCCCATGGCCTGGGGCGGCTATGCGGCTCCGACGGGCCAAGGGGTACTGTTCGGCGCGACCCATGATCGGGGCGACACCGACACGGCGCCGCGCGGGGACGACAGCGCGCGAAATCTGGCGAACCTGGAAGCGCGCCTGCCAGAGTTGGCCAAGCGCATCGCGGCGGCTGGGCCAATCCAGAGCCGCGCCGCGATCCGCGCCACCACGCCGGATCGCCTGCCTGTGGCGGGCCCTCTCGATGACGGCCTCTATGTGCTCGGCGGTCTGGGGTCGCGCGGCTTTTGCGTCGCGCCCTTGCTGGGCGAGCATATCGCCGCCCTCATCCTTGGTCAGCCCTCGCCGCTGCTGCGCGATCTGGCGGCGCGCGTGTCGCCCCGTCGGTCTGCGGTTCTGACGGACGCCCTTGCATCGTCGCCGCCTACGCGCGCAGGATGAAGCGGGGCTTGTTCAGGAGTTGAATGTGCATCGTCTTATCCTGTCGTCGGCGGCCCTCCTCGCCTTGTCAGCCTGTGCGCCATCGCCGGGCGTGGCGACGGCCAGCCGCGCCGACGCCGGCCAGTGCTTCCGGCCCAATCTGGTGCGCAACTTCACGGCGCCGAACGACCAGACCCTGTATGTCCGCACGGCCGACGCCGGGATGTTCCAGATCGAAACCCCCTTCTGTCGCGACATGACCCGCGCTCTGTCGATCGCGCTGGAACCGGTGGCCGGATCCAGCCGCCTGTGTCCCGGCGATCAGGCCGCCTTGCTCACCCCAGCGACGGGCCCTCAACCGTGCCGCGTGCGGATCATAAAGAAGCTGACGACCGCAGAGATCGAGGCCCTGCCGTCTCGCGATCGGCCCTGATCGAAAACGCGTTCGGGGCCGTCGGGAGAGATTGAATTCTCGCGCGCGCGGGTATGAAATGGTCGCCTTGCCTGGGGAGGGAAGAGGATGATCAGAACAATCGGCGTGGCGGCGATCCTGGCGATGGCGGCGATCGCATCGCCATCAGCAGCCGAAAGCTGGGCTGCGTTTTCACGCAGCGACGCCACCGTCTATCTGGTGGATGTCGATGCGCTGACGCCGGTGGACGGCGTGGCGACGACGCGGATGGCGCGGGTGCCTGCGCGTGGCGAGGCGACCAATCTCAGCCATGAAACCGAGGAGGTCATGGTGCGGTGTTCGGACGGCCAGTCGCGTTCGGGCGCGACGGTGACCTATGGCGCGGACGGGGCGGAAACCGATCGCTATTCCGAGGACACGCCGTGGGAAGCGACGCCGGCCGGCGGCATCTATGGTGCCATCAAATCCTTCGCCTGCGAGGACATGCGGCCCCAGACTGCGGCGTTTCCCACCATCCAGGCCTTCATCGCGGGTGGGCGCGGCCAGTAGGCCGCGCCCCTTTCGCCATCAGACGTCGACGGCGGCGTCCAGGGCGTTGTCCTGGATGAACTCGCGCCGGGGTTCGACCACGTCGCCCATCAGTTTGGCGAACAGGTCGTTGGCGTCTTCCTCGTGCTCGACCGAGACCTGCAGCAAAGTGCGGGCGTTGACGTCCAGCGTCGTCTCCCACAGCTGCTCGGGGTTCATCTCGCCCAGGCCCTTGTAGCGCTGGATCGACAGGCCCTTCTTGCCGGCGTCCAGCACGGCGGACAGCAGGTCCAGCGGACCGCGAATGGTCGTGGACTTGTCCTTGCGGCGGTAGGTGGCGGGGGCAGTGAAGACGCCGTCGAAGGCGCCGGCGCGTTCGGCCAGACGACGGGCGTCCAGCGAACGGATCAGGGTCTCTTCGAGCACGATCGTCTCCTGCACCGCGCGACGGGTGCGGGTGAAGACTACGGCGCCCTGTTCGCCCGGCGCGCCCGTCCACTCGCCATCGCCCTCTTCGGCATAGAGGTTCAGGCGCACGGCGGCGGCGGCTGAGGCGGTCGCCATGTCCGAATGCTCGGCGAACAGACCGGCGAGCGCCGCCTGTTCGATGGCGAAGGCGGGGGCGCGCTGGCTGAGGCGATCGACGCCGGCGCTGAAGGCCTTGGCCTCGCGCACTAGGGATTGCAGGTCCAGACCCAGGCGACGCTCGCCGGTGGACAGGTCCAGCTCGGCCTCTGACGAGCCTTCCTCGATCAGATAGGCGTCCATCTCGGCCTGATCCTTCAGGTAGCGCGACTGCTTGCCCTTGGAGACCTTATAAAGCGGCGGCTGGGCGATATAGACGTGGCCGCGCGTGATCAGCTCGGGCATCTGGCGATAGAAGAAGGTCAGCAGCAGGGTGCGAATGTGGGCGCCGTCGACGTCGGCGTCCGCCATCAGGATGATCTTGTGGTAGCGCAGCTTGTCGGCGTTGAAGTCGTCGCGGCCGATGCCGGTGCCGAGCGCCAGGATCAGCGTGCCGATCAGATCCGACGACAGCATCCGGTCAAAGCGCGCGCGTTCGACGTTCAGGATCTTGCCGCGCAGGGGCAGGACAGCCTGGTTCTCGCGGTTGCGCGCCTGTTTGGCCGAGCCGCCGGCGGAATCGCCCTCGACGATGAACAGTTCGGACTTGGCGGGATCGCGCTCCTGACAGTCGGCCAACTTGCCCGGCAGGCTCGAGATTTCCAGCGCGGACTTGCGCCGGGTCAGGTCGCGGGCCTTGCGGGCGGCCTCACGCGCCGAGGCGGCCTCGATGATCTTGGCCACGATCTGTTTGGCCTCGACCGGATGCTCTTCGAACCAGGTCGACAGGCCTTCCGAGCACAGGCTTTCGACGGCCGGACGCACTTCGGAGGAGACCAGCTTGTCCTTGGTCTGGGAGCTGAACTTGGGATCCGGCACCTTGACCGACAGGACGCAGGTCAGACCCTCGCGCGCGTCCTCGCCGGTGACGGAAACCTTCTCCTTCTTGCCGGCGCCCGAGCTCTCGATATAGCCGCCCATGACGCGGGTCAGGCTGGCGCGGAAGGCCGACAGGTGGGTGCCTCCATCCCGCTGGGGGATGTTGTTGGTGAAGCACAGCATGGTCTCGTGGTAGCTGTCGTTCCACCACAGGGCGAGATCCAGTTCGATCCCTTCCTTCTTGCCGCGAATGACGATGACGTCCTTCAGGATCGGCGTCTTGGACTTGTCGAGGTGGCGCACGAAGGCTTCGACCCCGCCCTCGTAGTGCAGGATCATCTCGACCGGCTCGGCGTGGCGCTGGTCGGCCAGCTTGATGACCACGCCCGAGTTCAGGAAGGCCAGTTCGCGCAGACGGTGTTCCAGCGTCTTCAGGTCGAAGTCGATGTGGCTGAAGGTCGTGACGGACGGGAAGAAGGTGACCTCGGTGCCGCTCAGCGGCTTGCCGGTGTCCTCGCGAATGGGGGCGTCGCCGGTGACTTCCAGCGACTTGACCGTGTCGCCGCGCTCGAAGCGCATCTGGTGCGCCTTGCCGTCGCGATAGATCTTCAGCTCCAGCCAGTCGGACAGGGCGTTGACCACGGACACGCCCACGCCGTGCAGACCGCCGGACACCTTGTAGGAGTTCTGGTCGAACTTACCGCCGGCGTGCAACTGGGTCATGATGACCTCGGCCGCCGAGACGCCTTCGCCCTCGTGGATGCCGGTGGGAATGCCGCGGCCGTTGTCGGTCACGGTGACCGAGCCATCGCTGTTCAGGATGACCTGGACCAGGTCGGCGTGGCCGGCCAGGGCCTCGTCGATGGCGTTATCGACCACTTCATAGACCATGTGGTGCAGGCCCGAGCCGTCGTCGGTGTCGCCGATATACATGCCGGGGCGTTTGCGCACGGCGTCCAGGCCTTTGAGAACCTTGATGGAATCGGCGCCGTATTCGGGCAGGTCGGCAATCGGATCGGTCATGAAGTCATTGGCTCTGAAGTCCCGACCGGGACGGGGATGGAGCGCCGGACCCGGCGCTCGAATCGACGGCGGGATCGCACCGCGCCGAAGCCCGCAACATATAGGAAATTCCGGCGAAAAAGCGAGGAATTCCGCGATTGGAGCCTAGTCGGTTTCCAGCGCGCCGCCGGCCACGCGGACGAACTGGGCGCGGCCTTCCAGACCGGCGAACAGGTCGCGTTCGGTCCCGGTCATGAAGGCCTGCAGATCCAGCGCCGTGATCTCGTCGAACAGGGCGGTGCGGCGCGCCTCGTCGAGGTGGGCGGGGGCTTCGTCAAGCAGCAGGATCGGGCGCGCAGCGTGATCGGAAAGCCGCGCGATCTGCGCCAAAATCAGGTTCAGGACCAGGGCCTTCTGCTCGCCTGAAGAGCCCTCGGCGGCGGGGCGCTGTTTCTCGCGGTGAAGCGCGGTCAGGTCGGTGCGATGCGGCCCGAACAGGGAACGTCCGGCGGCGCCGTCGCGGGCGCGGGCCTTGGCCAGGCCGTCGCGGATGGCGGCGGCGATCTCGTCCTCCTCGGCGCCCGCTTCGACCATCTGTTCGGCGGCGCCGTCCAGACCCAGGTCGGCCTGGGGGAAGGGGCGGTCGCTGCGGGCGTCGATGGCGGCCTGAAGCGCGTGCAGGGCGGCGACGCGGGCGAGGGCGGCGCGGGCTCCGGCCTCGCCCAGCCGAACCTCCAGGGCGTCCAGCCAGACCGGGTCGGCCTCGCGACCGTCCTGAGCGTCGTTCAGCAGGCGCAGCCGCTCGCGCAGGGCTTTCTCATAGGCGGAGACGCTGGCGGCGTGGTCGGGGTCGGCGGCGAAGACCAGCCGGTCGAAGAACTTCAGCCGCTCGGCGCGCGCGTCCGAAAACAGGCGGTCCTGTTCCGGCGTGGCCCAGACGGGACGCAGGTAGTCGAGCAGCCGCCCCGGCTGCGCCGTCTCGCCATCGATCCGCACGATGCGCCGCGCGGCGCCCGCCGCCTGAACGCCGGTGCCCAGCCGCGTCTCGTCGTCCAGTTCGACCATGACGGCCCAGGCGCGTCCGGTCGCCTCGCCCGGCTCGCGCCGCCCCATCTCGGCGGCGGTGGCGCCCCGCAGCCCCTTGCCGGGGGTCAACAGGCTGATCGCCTCCAAGAGATTGGTCTTTCCCGCCCCGTTCGGCCCATGCAGCACGACAGGCCCGGAGGTCATCTCCAGCCGCGCCCCTGCATAGGAGCGGAAGTCGGTGAGGGTGAGGGAGCGGATCACGCTCGCTCTCTAACGCGGGTGAGGCAGGATTACACCCGCAGGGGCATCAGCACATACTGAACGCCCGGATCGCCCGGATCGAGCACCAGGGTCGGCGAGGCCGGGTCGGCGAAGCGGAAGGCGGCGTTTTCGCCGGTGATCTGGCCGGCGACGTCCAGCAGATAGCGGGCGTTGAAGCCGATTTCGAACGGTTCATCGGAATAGCCGATCTCGACCTCTTCCTCGGCCTGGCCGGCTTCCATGTTGCGCACGGTCAGCTTCACCCGGTCGTTATCGAAGGCCAGCTTCACCGAACGGCTCTTCTCGGCCGAGATGGTGGCGACGCGGTCGACGGCCTTGGCGAACAGGGCGTTGTCGATGTCAGCCTGTTTGTCGTTGCCGCGCGGGATGACGCGCAGATAGTCGGGGAAGGCGCCGTCGATGACCTTGGACGTCAGGGACGCCTCGCCCATCTGGAAGCGGATCTTCTGGGCCGAGACGGTGACCTCGACCGGGCCGCCGGCGTCGTCCAGCAGGCGACGGACCTGATCCACGGTCTTGCGCGGCACGATGACGCCGGGGCCGCCGGCCGCGCCTTCAGGAGCTGGGGTCTCAGCCAGGGCCAGTCGGTGGCCGTCGGTGGCGACGGCGCGCAACAGCGGAATGCCGGCCTCGGCGACCGTGTGCAGATAAAGGCCGTTCAGATAGTAGCGCGTTTCCTCGGTCGAGACCGCGAACCGGGTCTTGTCGATCAGGCGGGCCAGGTCTTCCTTGGGCAAGACATAGGAGGCGCCGGCGCTGTCGGTGGACATGACGGGGAAGTCGCCCGCCGGCAGGACCGGCAGGTTGAAGCGCGACCGGCCGGCCGAGACGACCAGGCGTGGATCGTCGCCCGAATAGAGCAGCGAGACCTCGGCGCCTTCCGGCAGCTTGCGCACGATTTCGTACAGGGTGTGGGCGGGGGCCGTGATCTGACCCTCGACCTGAACCTGAGCCTCGGCCTCGTCCACCATCTCCATATCCAGATCGGTGGCGGCGAAGGCCAGCCGGTCGCGGCCCGCGCTCAGCAGGACGTTGGACAGGATCGGAATGGTGTTTCGACGTTCGACGACACTCTGCACGTGGCCCAGGGCCTTCAGGAGCGCGGATCGTTCGATGGTCAGCTGCATGTCGTCTCGCCCGGCGCGGCCGACTCGCAAGGCGGCTGCGGTTAAGTGACCTGGGACACTAGCGGATTGCGCGGCGGGAGCAACGGGTCAGACCCGCTGCTCCACAGCTTCAGCCCCGCAGCTTGCGTGTCAGGGCCTCGACGTCGCGGGCGATCTGATCGTCCTGCGGCATCAGCTCCTCAATCTTGCGCACGCCGTGCAGGACCGTGGTGTGGTCGCGTCCGCCGAACCGACGCCCGATGTCGGGGTAGGAGCGGGTCGTGTGCTGCTTGCACAGATACATGGCGATCTGGCGCGGGCGGGCGACCGAACGGGTGCGGCGCTCGCTCAGCAGGTCGGCCTGTTTCATGTTGAAGTGGTCGGCGACCGTCTTCTGAATCTCGTCCACGGTGATGCGACGCTCAGGACCGCCGCGCATGGCCATGCCCAAAAGGGTCGAGGCTTCGTCGACCGACACCGACGACAGGCGCGCGCCCGCAGCGGCGGCCAAAGTGTTCACGGCGCCCTCAAGCTCGCGCATCGAGCCGGGGGTGCGGTCCACCAGCTGGGCCAGGACCTCCGGGTTGGCCTCGCCCTGGACGACGCCCAGGGCCGACAGGGCCTTCAGACGGTTCTGGGCCACGGCGATCTTCAGCTCGCGGTCGCCCGCCTCGACCGGGCAGGTCAGGCCGGCGGCGAGGTGGCTGCGCAGGCGCGGCTCGACCTCGGTCAGGGCCATGGGCGCACGGTCGGCCGAGAAGACGATGCGTTTGCCGTCCTCGATCAGAGCGGTCAGGGTCGAGAGCAGCTCTTCCTGGGTCGAGGTCTTGCCGCCCACGAACTGGACGTCGTCCAGCAGCAGCATGTCGGCCGAGCGCAGGCTTTCCTTGAAGGCGGCGGTCGAGCGGTCCTGCATCGCCTTGACGAAGGTGGACAGAAAACGTTCGGCGGTCAGATAGACGACCTTGGCCTCTGGCCGCAGACGCTGGGCCTCCCAGGCGATGGCGTTCAGCAGGTGCGTCTTGCCGTAGCCATAGGGGCCGCAGAAGAAGACGGGGTTGAAGTGTCCGTCGGCCCAGCTGGCCACCTGTTTGGCGATGGCCAGGGCGAAGGCGTTGCCCTGGCCCTCGACGAAGCTGTCGAACGTCAGGCGATCCTGCAGACCGGCGGCGCGTACGGCGCGGGCGCCGTCGGCGCTGATCGGGGCGGCGGGCGCCATCTGCGGCGTGGCGGCGAAGGCGGCCAGGCGCGGGGCGGCGTCCACCACATTGCCCGGCATCACGGCCGAGGCCGGCGGGGCCGAACCCACTTCGGCGCGGCAACGCACCTCGAGGCGGCGCGACAGGCCGTCCAGGCCCAGCCACAGCTCGTTCATGCGACGCAGGGCGTTCTTGCGCACCCAGTCGCGGGCATAGGCGGTCGGGGTGACCAGGATCAGATGGCCGGCGTTGTCCAGGCGGACGGCAGACGGGGCGATATAGGAGGAGAACGGGCCATCACCGATTTCAGCGCGCAGGCGCACGGACGCCTCGCTCCAGATGCGGTCCGGATCCGTCAGTCCCGACGTCTTCGTTCCGCCTGCCATCGCCGTTGCGCCCCCAACCATCTTTGCCCGCCCACCTTAGAAGAACCATTCCGACCTTCCGCGCTTCAGGGCGATGGTTCAGGGACGACTTCTCCTGCGCCGAAAAGCGATGCTTTTCGGACGGGGTCTAACCTCTGAACAGACATCTCCCGCCGACGCGAAACATAGGCCTCGCGCCGTCTTCATCCGTGCTGGGATGGAAGTGCGTTAGAGGCCAAAACTTACGCCGCGAGCCGGGTGGGTCAACGCTGATTCGTTGGTCGATTCGCAGTTAAATTGTTTGACTCCGCCAAACCCTGACACCGCTTGGAATTTCGGCCGGATCATGGCTCGACGATCAGTGTGTTCGATTTTGACAGTTAGCGACACAACGCAAAACGGCGAAGGAGCTTGCGCGCCTTCGCCGTTGATATTGCTTTACAATCCCACAACGAAACAGCGACAGCTGCTCCGTCCGCTGCTGGATTAATTTTGGCTCAGGCGGCCGACAGCTTCTTCAGCTGGGCGGCCAGGCGCGAGACCTTGCGCGAGCCGGTGTTCTTGTGAACGACGCCCTTGGAGACGGCGCGCATCAGCTCGGACTGAGCCTCGATGAAGGCGGTCTTGGCGACGGCGGCGTCGCCGCCGGCCAGAGCTTCCTGGAACTTGCGCAGATAGGTGCGGACGCGCGAGCGGCGCGCCTTGTTCACTTCGGTACGCGCTTCGATCTTGCGGATCGCCTTGCGGGCGCCGGGGTTGTTGGCCATGTCAAACCTTCGAACGGAAAACGCCGCGGAGCACACGTCCACGGCGCGGAAATCTCAAGAGGGCGGGCCTATAGCCGAAAGCCCGGAGGCGGTCAACGCGGAGTCTTCATCGCTGGACTCCGAGGTTGGGCCAAGACGTCAGTTTGAGCGCGCCTTGCGCGTTACCTTCGGAACGCAACCCAACAGGCTTTAACGCGCTTTAGCGGACTTTCCGTCGCAGGTTTTTGCGTCGTGTTGAAAGTACGCAACGCTTTCACTTTGTTCATGAATTGTGTCGTTTTACGGCCATGTTTGTCGCGTCCTGACAAGGGCTGAAATCATCTCCCGGATCGTCGTTCCATGACCCAGACCGCGCTTCTCCTGCTTGCGCTGGCCCCCGCCGCCGGTGTCGTCCAGCCTGTTCAGGCCCAAACCACCGAGGCTCAACCTGTCGAAGCCCAGGCGCAGGTCCAGCAGGACGAGCCGACGGTCGTTCTGCCGGACGTGGAAGTGACGGCGGCGCGGCGCGGGGTGGCCCTGGGCGGGCAGGAACCGATCGTCTCCTACGATACCGCCCAGATCCAGGCGTTCGGCGCGACCAATATCGGCGAACTGATCACCCTGCTGGAGGCCCAGACCCGCAGCGCGCGCGGCGGGTCTCCGGTCTTCCTGGTCAACGGGCGGCGTATCTCGGGCTTCCGCGAGATCCGCGGGATTCCGCCCGAGGCCATCGACCGGTTCGACGTCCTGCCGGAAGAGACCGCGCTGTCCTATGGCTACAGCGCCAATCAGCGGGTGGTGAACATCGTGCTGAAGGCGGACTTCAAGTCCCTGACCGCCTCGGTCAACGTCAGCCGGCCAGAGCAGGGCGGTCGCACGACCACCGCCAGCGAGAATAACGTCCTGCGCATCGCCGGGTCCGACCGTTGGTCAGTCGATATCAACGGCACGACCTCCAACACCCTGTTCGAGACCGAGCGCGACATCGACCGCAGCACGACGGCGGGCGGCGACAGCGAACTGGCCAACGCCTATCGCACCCTGCTGCCCAAGACGGACGAGCTGTCGGTGTCGGGGACTTACAAGCACGACCTGAACGACAAGGTCGGCATGACGCTGAGCGGCAGCGTGGAGGACTCCAACAGCTTCAGCTACCAAGGCCTGCCCAATGTTCAGCTGACCGTGCCGGGGACCAATCCGTTCTCGCCGACCGGCCAGGACGTGAACCTGTTCAGCTATCTGGACCTGCCCGGCGCCCTGACGCGCAAGACCGATACCCGTACCGCTGAGCTGGGCACGGTGTTCGACGGCTATGTCGGCGATTGGCGCTGGACGGCGACGGGCGAATACAGCCGTGTCGAGACCGACACCACGACGGGGCGTGGCGTCGATGCGGATGCGCTGCAGGATCTGATCGAGGGCGATCTGACGGTCAATCCGTTCGGCGACCTGACCGACCGGGCTGTGGTGAGGCCGCGCGACACCGCCAACTCGGTGGCCCAGACGGCGACGGCGGAACTGGTGCTGAACGGGCGTCCCTATGAGCTGCCGGCCGGCGACATCACCTCGACCTTCAAGGTGGGGGCCGGTTATCAATCACTGGATTCCGAGAGCCTGCGATCGGGCGTGGCCGTGGATCGGTCGCAGTCGCGCAACTCGGGCAGCGTCCAGGCCAACTTCGACCTGCCGATCTCCAACGTCGAGCGCGGCGTCCTACCCAAGATCGGCGACCTGTCGGCCAATCTGAACCTGGCTTACCAAGAACTGTCAGACTTCGGCGGCGTATCTTCGGTCGGGGCCGGGCTGAACTGGTCGCCGGTCGAGCGGCTGTCCTTCTCGGCCAACTATTCCGACGAGGGCAAGGCCCCGACGGTCCAGCAGTTGAACGACCCGACGGTGGGGACGCCGAATACGCCGGTCTTCGACTTCCGCACCGGCCAGACCGTCGAGATCAACCGCATCACCGGCGGCGATCCCAATCTGCAGGCCGAGGATCGGCGCATCCTGAAGCTGGGCATGAATTGGCAGCCGGTGTCGGACAAGGATTTCCGCCTGAACCTGGCCTACACCCGCACCGAGGCGGACAACGAAATCTCCAGCTTCCCAGCCATCACTCCGGATCTGGAAGCGGCCCTGCCGGATCGGTTCGTTCGCGATGCGGACGGCAATCTGGTGTCCATCGACGCCCGTCCGCTGAACTTCTTCAAGCGCGAGCAGCAGGACGTTCAGTGGGGCTTCAACTTCTCGCGCCCGTTCGGCAAGCCCAACCCCGCGGCCGCGGGCGGTCGGGGTCCGGGCGGACGCGGCGGTCCTGGTGGCGGTCCGGGCGGCGGCGGCATGATGATGATGGGAGGCCCGGGCGGCCCCGGCGGAGGCGGGCGGATGCGCGGCGGGCGGGGATCGGGAATGCAGCCTGGCCAAGGCATCTTCAACCTGTCGCTGACCCACACCTGGCGTGTCCAGGACGAGGTCACCATTCGCGACGGTCTGGCGCCGCTGGACCTGCTGGACGGCGATTCCATCTCCGGCTCGGGCGGTCAGTCGCGCCATGAGGTTCAGCTTCAGACCGGCCTGTCCAGAAACGGCGTGGGCGCCTTCGTCAACGCCAACTGGCGCTCGGGCACGACGGTCAACGGCGACGCGCTGGGCTCGCCCGATCTGGACTTCTCGGGACGGACCACGGTCAATCTGTTCGCCTTCGCCGATTTGACCCAACGCACGTCATGGGTCGAACGCTTCCCGTTCCTGAAGGGCACGCGGATCGGCTTCGGCGTTCAGAACATCTTTGACGACCGCGTCTCGGTGACCAGCAGCGACGGTCAGAGGCCGGTCAACTATCAGCGCGACTATCTGGACCCGCAGGGGCGCGTCTTCCGCATCAATCTGCGCAAGATCCTCTTCTAACGGATCAGGGCCAGACGGTCGCCAGCGCGATCATCATGACGGCGGCGGCGAGCGCCAGGGGAAAGAAAAGACGGTCGGACATCGATCCGATCGTTACCCCGACCTGCGCGGCGCGACAAGCGATGGCGAGGCCCGCGAGCCTTGACCGACTTCGGAGGGCGTCCTACCCCGAAAGGCCGTATTTCGAAGGACCGACCGAATGCCGCGCCTGATCCTGCTCCGCCACGGCCAGAGCCAGTGGAACCTCGAGAACCGCTTCACCGGCTGGGTCGACGTCGATCTGACGGCTGAGGGCGAGGCCCAGGCGCGTCGCGGCGGCGAACTGATCGCCGAGGCCGGGTTCAAGCCGGCGGTGATGTTCACCTCGGTCCTGACGCGCGCCCAGCGCACCGGCGCCTTGGCGTTGCAGTCGGCGGGCCTGACCGATGTGCCGGTGATCGAGGACTGGCGGCTGAACGAGCGCCACTACGGCGGTCTGACGGGTCTGAACAAGGCCGAGACGGCGCAGAAGCACGGCGAGGACCAGGTCAAGATTTGGCGCCGCAGCTATGATGTGCCGCCACCCCCGCTGGCGCCGGGCGGCGAGTTCGATTTCAACGCCGACCCCCGCTACGCCGGCAAGGCCATACCCGACACCGAAAGCCTGAAGACCACGCTGGACCGGGTGAAGCCCTATTGGGACGCCGAGATTGCGCCGCGCCTGAAGGCGGGCGGGGACGTGCTGATCGCCGCCCACGGAAACTCCCTGCGCGCCATCGTCAAACTGCTGTTCGGCGTGCCGGACGATGAGATCGTCGGCGTCGAAATCCCCACGGGAAATCCGCTGGAGATCGATCTCGACGCGAATCTGAAGCCGACCGCAGCCCGCTACCTCGACGCCGCTCGCGCCGAGACATTGCCGACCGCATCATGAGCTGGAGCGAAGCCGACCAGGCCTTCATGGCCCAGGCGATCGCCCTGGCGACCGGCCGCATGGGCGAGACCTGGCCCAACCCGGCGGTCGGCTGCGTCATCGTCAAGGACGGCCGGGTCATCGCCCAGGCCGCCACCGCACCGGGCGGTCGTCCCCATGCCGAGGAGCAGGCCGTGCCCGCCGCCGGCGCGGACGTCGTCGGCTCGACCGTCTATGTCACGCTGGAACCCTGCGGCGCCCGGTCGTCGGGCCGAAAGTCCTGCGCCCACTTCCTGACCGAGGCGGGCGTGGCGCGGGTCGTAATCGCCTGTATGGACCCGTCGCCGTTTGCGGCCGGACGCGGCACCGAGCGCCTGCGCGCGCAAGGGCTGACCGTGGAAACCGGGCTGATGTGCGAAGAGGGCGCGGCCCTGTGCGAAGGTTTCCTGCATCGGTTGGAAACCGGCCGCCCGATGGTGCGCATCAGCGAGGACGGCGCCGGCTTCGACGGCCGGTTCGTCGCCTCGCCCAAGGCCGATCTGGTCACCGAGCTGAAGCGGCTGGGCGAAGCCGGTTATACCCGGCTGTGGACCGGGCCGGGGGAACTGGCCGAGGCCCTTCAGGCCCAGGGGCTGCTGACCGCCTGAGACGGCTTCGCCGTTCAAAGGTTTCTTAAGTCAGGGCGCGTAATGTGCCCCGATGGCCCTCGCCGCTGAACCCCTCGTGAGAAAGCGCCTGACGCAGGCGGAGCTGGACGTCATCTGCGCCCGGCACGACCGGCTGTTCCAGGCCCGACCCGGCGGCGCGCGCGCCGTCTTCGCCTGGATGGACCTGTCGGGCCTCAGCCTGAAGGGCCGCAATCTGGCCGACGCCGATTTCGCCGCCGCCTGTCTGGAAGGCTGCGACCTGACCGGGGCCAAGCTGGATAACGCCAACTTCTTCGGCGCGGACATGCAGGACGCGATCCTGGCCGAAGCCAGCCTGCGCCGCTCCGACCTGCGCGGCGCCTGCCTGCGCGGGGCGGACCTGTCGGGGGCCGATCTGTTCGAGGCCGACCTGCGCGAGGGCACCATCGCGGCCGCCGACGCCAGATTAGGCTTCAAGGTCATCGAACCGCGCCACCGCGACGAGACCGAGGCCAGCGGCGCCTGCCTGGCCGGCGCCAATCTTCAACGCTCCAAAATGGCCGGCGTCATCGCCGTGAAGGCCGACTTCTCCGGCGCGGTGATGAAGGACTGCAAGCTTGTGCGGGCCAATCTGAAACAGGCGGATTTCCGCGGCGCCGACCTCGCCGGCGCCGATCTGTCAGGGGCGGACCTGTCGGGCGCGGACCTGCGCGACGCCATCCTCGTGGGCTGCAAGACGACCATGTGGCGCGCCGACGGCGCCGATATGCAGGGCGCCCTGACCGACAACAAATCGTCCTGCGAGTCCGTGGAAAAGATGCCCGCCGCCGAGATGCTGCGCGAACATGCGCGCTGGTGCGAGACTGGTGGAGCCGAGGGGCAGCCTTCGGTCTTCAACGGCGTCGACCTGCGTCCGCTGAAGTCGATCACCGGCCT
Source organism: Brevundimonas vesicularis (assembly GCF_014204545.1). Lineage (GTDB taxonomy): Bacteria > Pseudomonadota > Alphaproteobacteria > Caulobacterales > Caulobacteraceae > Brevundimonas > Brevundimonas vesicularis_B. The sequence continues at coordinate 523,281 of NZ_JACHLJ010000002.1, read as the reverse complement.
GAACCTGACCGCATTGTCGGCCAAGGGCGCGGTCTTCTACGGCCTGGATATGGAGGGGGTGCAGTTGCAGGGCGCCCAGCTCGACAACGCCGACCTGCGCTCAGCCAAACTGCGGCGCGCCGACCTGCGCGGCGCGCGCCTGCGAGGCGCGAGACTGAACGGAGCGGACATGCGCGAGGCGCAACTGGGCCCGCTTCTGATCGCCGCCGACCGGCTGATGCCTGCCGATCTTACTGGCGCCGTGCTCCGCGGCGCGGACCTGTCGGGCGCCGACTTGAAGCGCGCCGTCCTGGCCGGCGCCGATCTGGGTCGTGCGACATTGCACGGCGCCCAGACCCGTCAGGCCGACCTGACCGACGCCAATGTGGCGGGCGTGCGCGGCCTGACCATCGATCAGGCCGCTTGAAGGCCTAGGCCAAGGCCTTCAGCTGATCGACCAGATCAGTCTTTTCCCAGCTGAAACCGCCGTCCGCATCCGGCTCGCGGCCGAAATGGCCATAGGCGGTCGTGCGGGCATAGATGGGCTTGTTCAGGCCCAGGTGCTGGCGGATCGCACGCGGCGTGGCGCCGCCGATCAGGTCCAGAATCTTGTCTTCCAACACCGCTTCGGAAATCTTGCCGGTGCCGTGCAGATCGACGTGGATCGACTGGGGCTTGGCCACGCCGATGGCGTAGGAGATCTGGATCGTGCAGCGGTCGGCCAGGCCGGCGGCGACGACGTTCTTGGCCAGATAGCGGCAGGCGTAGGCGGCCGAACGGTCCACCTTGGTCGGGTCCTTGCCCGAGAAGGCGCCGCCGCCGTGGGGCGCCGCGCCGCCGTAGGTGTCGACGATGATCTTACGGCCGGTCAGGCCGGCGTCGCCGTCCGGTCCGCCGATCTCGAAGATGCCGGTCGGGTTGATGTGCCAGACGGTGTTCTCGTCGGTGAAGCCTTCCGGCAGCACTTCGAGGATATAGGGTTTGACGATCTCGGCGACCTGTTCGGAGCTCAGACCCTTGGCGTGCTGGGTCGACAGGACGATCGAGGTGGCGCGGACCGGCTTGCCGTCCTCGTATTCGATCGTGACCTGGCTCTTGGCGTCGGGCTCAAGCTGCGAGCCGCCGGCGTGACGAACCTCGGCCAGGCGCTTCAGGATGTTGTGGCTGTACTGCAGGGTGGCCGGCATCAGCTCGGGCGTCTCGTTCGACGCATAGCCGAACATGATGCCCTGATCGCCCGCGCCCTCGTCCTTCTCGGTGGTCGAGTCGACGCCGACGGCGATGTCGGCCGACTGGGCGTGCAGGAAGCAGGAATAGTCCGCCGTCTCCCAGTGGAAGCCCTCCTGCTCATAGCCGATGTCCTTGACCGCGGCGCGGACCAGCGGCTCCAGGCTGTCGATGATGCTCTGGGTGAAGGCTTCGTTCTGTTCTTTGGTGTTGCCCGGCTGGGTGGCGCGAACCTCGCCGGCCAACACGATGCGCTGAGTCGTCACCAAGGTCTCGCACGCCACGCGCGCCTCGGGATCCTTGGCCAGGAAGGCGTCCACGACGGTGTCCGAGATGCGGTCCGCGACCTTGTCGGGGTGGCCTTCGGAAACGCTTTCCGAGGTGAAGAGGAAGGAAGAACGAGCGGCCAAGAGAGGCTCCTGTCAGTGTCAGACCGACAGGCATATAAAGATATGCTTATATGTTCAAGTGATCTGACGCGGCGCGCAACCTGCAGAAACTGCTTCGCGGCGTAAGCATATCGGCTGACTCCCCCTCATTTTAGGCTAAACAGGCCCCAAGGGGGTTCCCATGCGAGACGGCCTGACGACGAGAGAGAGCGAATGCGTCCGCCTGGCCGGCCAAGGTCTGGAGGACAAGGAAATCGCTGCGCGCCTGCGCATCTCGCCACGCACGGTCGGCAACCATCTGCATCGCGCCTACGCCAAGCTGGGCGTTTCGGACCGCAAGCTGGCGGCCCGGCGACTGAGTATTGGCTACTCAGAGGCGTCGATACTCATTCCCGACACCGGCCTCCATACGCTCAATGATCCCACGTCGGCCGAACAGTCGGACGATGCGGTTTCCGACCCAACGACTTCCTGGCTTCTGCCTGCGCCTCCTCGGGGCGCTCTGGCGAGAGTGGGGATCATCGTCGCCGGGGCCGCCATCGCCCTTGTGTTCGCCATCGGGATCGTGACGGCGGGCATGGTGGTTCCATCCCTTTTCGACCGGCTTGCTCCCGCTGAAATGCGCTGACCAAACGGCTTAAAGGAAGGTGAGCCAATGAAGAACATGCACGTCGGCGTCCGCGTGGCGCGGCAGGTCAGAACCGCAGAATACGCCGTCGATCAGGCGATGATCGAAGTCAGCCGCTTGGTTCAGACCGCGTTGGAAGGTCGGGTCGAGGCGCGTCTGGCGGCCGAAGTCGGACAGGAAGCCTTGGCCAATATGGTGCGCGGCCTAAGCCAACTGGCCGAGGTTCGTAGCGCCGTGATCGCCAGTCACTGCGAACTGGCCCAGGTCGCCGACGACCATCAGGTCGGCTGGTATATGGACGGGGCGCACGAAGACAAGACTGTCAAACCCACTGGGTTCGCCCCGGTTCTCGCCGTCGCCGCTTGATCGCGACCGTCGGAATGGGGTCGCCGCTGTCCTTGTTTCTGATGTGCCTGACCTACGGCGTCATGGCGCTTTTGCTCTGGAAGGGTCGTATGCCAGAGCGGATCGCCCTGGTCGCACTGTTCGTCCTCAACTGGGGCACGCCATTGGTCGATCACCTGTTCATCGGGCATTTCCGGTGGGGGGTGGCGATCCTGTCGGTGTCCATGTTCTGTCTGCTGGTCGGTCTGGCGCTCCGTTACGACCGATGGTGGCTGCTTCTAGCCGCCGGCGCCCAGCTCATCGCGGTTTCGACCCATCTGGCCGGCATCGCCGGTTCCGACGCTCTGCTGTGGTCGATCGTATCGACCCGAATGGTCGTCTGGTTCGAGCTCCTGCTTCTCGCCCTCTTCGGCGTCTGGGAGGCCCAGTGCGCCCCCTACGCCCGTCCCAAGTCAGCGCCCGGATCGATCCGGGCGCTACAGAAAGTCTGAATGTCATGAACACCCAAACCACCCCCGCCTTCATGCCGCTTTTCCGCTCGTGGCTGGAAACGGCCAATCTGGCGAAACAGGTCGGATCGTCATCGCTGTCCGCCAGCGGCGAGAATCTGCTCGTCGAACTGGATTTGGCGCCGATGGAAGCGGCGGAAACCACGCTTCTCGATCACGCCCCGACCTCGGCCGTCGAAGCGGTCTGCATGATCGAGATCATCCGCCAGAGCCTGTCCGACGGCGGCCGCTCGGACGGTCGCGATGCGCGTGCGCTGGACGCCATCCAGTCATGGCTGGCACGCGCGGCTCTCGACGGAGCCGACCATCGCGATGAGGTCGAGAAGTTGCTGAAAAGCGCCAGCAACCGGGCCTGATCAGCCGCGCAGGCCCTTGGCCACGGTCAGAAGGGCGTCGCGTTGAGCGGCGTCCTTGATGCCGCGGAAGGCCGCCAGCAGTTCGGCGACGCCGGGGGCAGCCAAAGCCAGCTCGTCGCCCTCGGCCGTTTCCAGTTCGCCCAGCAGGGCCGCGCCGGTCGATTTCAGCACCGAGGCGATCTGCAGCAGGCGGGCGGCCGAGACGCGGTTCACGCCCCGCTCATACTTCTGAATCTGCTGGAAGGTCACGCCAGCGCCGGCGGCCAACTGCGCCTGGGTGATGCGCAGTTCCTCACGACGGGTGCGGATGCGTCCGCCGATGGCGATGTCTACGGGATCAACTGCGTCGTTCATGTCAGCCTGCGGGCATAGATAATGCGGCGCCATGGCCCCAAAACACCAATCCCGTCAAGCCAAAGCTGCTCAGCTAGGGATTGCTACGTGCGCCACAGGTGACGATTCAACCTTGAGGATATATTTCGGCGCTCCAGACGCCGCCTCCCGCGCGAACCGCGCTCGGGGAAGTGGTGCCGCTTAGGTGACTCGAACACCTGACCCCATCATTACGAATGATGTGCTCTACCGGCTGAGCTAAAGCGGCCCGGTTGCGACGGACGAAGCTGTCCGCGCGAGACGGGGTCTTTATACGGCCGGATCGCGCTTGCCAAGCGCCGCGTTCAAGATCGTGAGCAAGGAGGCCTCATCGGGCGATGTTGCGATGACGGGCGTCAGGCCGAGCGCGACGAGCGGGGCGGCGGCGGCGGGAGAGATGCAGGCGAGGACCGCGTGCGCCAGGGCGTCGTTACCACGTTTGGCGAGCGCTTGTCCGGCGCGGGGGGAGTGGATCAGAACGGCGTCGAACAGCGCGGGCGCCGCGGCTGGCATTTCGATGGCGCGATAGACCGTCAGCGACTGGATCGACACATTGCGGGCGCCGGCGGCGGTGAGGGCGGCGGTGAAATCGCCGGCGGGGGCTTCGGCCTGAGGGACCAGGACGGCGGCGTTGGAGATGGCGCTGGCGATCAAGCGGGCGAGGGCGTGCAGGTCGCCGGAAGCGGAGCGGACATTTCTGAACCCCGCGTCATGGGCGGCCTGGGCGGTCGCATCGCCCACGGCGAAGACCGGCAGGTCGCGACGGGGCGTCAGGAGGGCGAAGGCGGCGACGCCGTTGATGCTGGTGAAGGCCAAGGCGGCGAACGACGCCAGATCGGGAACCGGCGGGGCCAGGTGTTTGATCGCCAGCAGGGGCGTGACGATCGGCTCGAACCCCATGTCGCGCAGACGGGCGGCGGTGCGCGCGGCGCCCGGTTCGGCGCGGGTGATCCAGACGCGTGTTGGTGTGACGTTCATCCGTCCAGGGTCGCGGGATCGACTTCCTGATCGCCGGCCGAGCCGTGGACCTCGCCGCCCAGGCGTTGGCCCAAGGCGCGCGCGTCGGCTTCGGTCGGTTGGAAAAGGTCGCCGACGCGGCGCCAGCGGGCGGAGCCGTCCGGGCTGAGCATTTCGGTGGTCAGATGCAGGGTGTCGTGTTCGATGCGGGCAAAGGCGCCGACGGCGGTGCGGCACGACCCCTCCAGCGCCGTCATGGCGCCGCGCTCGGCGGCGATGCACAGGGCGGTCTCAGGGTGGTTCAAGGCGGCGACCCAGTCTGAGTTGCTGTCGGCGGCGCGGGTCTGGATCGCCAGGGCGCCCTGGCCCGGCGCCGGCAGGAAGGCGTCCAGCGATAGTTTCTCGCGGATAGGGTCGGTGACGCCCAGGCGCGTCATGCCCGAGACGGCCAGAAGGATGGCGTCGAAGTCGCCCTCGGCCGCGCGGCGCAGGCGGGTGTCGATATTTCCGCGCAGCATCTCGACCTTGAGGTCCGGCCGCAGGGCAAGCGCCTGGGCTTGCCGTCTCAGGCTGGCGGTGCCCAGGCGCGCGCCGAAGGGCAGGGCGTCGAAACTGTCGAAATCGCGGCTGATGAAGGCGTCGCGGGCGTCCTCGCGCTCAGGAATGGCGGCGATGCACAGGCCCTCAGGCTGTTCGGCGGGGACGTCCTTCATCGAATGGATGGCGATGTCGATCCGGCCGGCCAGCAGGGCCTCTTCGATCTCCTTAGTGAACAGCGCCTTGCCGCCGACTTCCAGCAGGCGGCGATCCTGGATGCGGTCGCCGGTGGTGACGATCTCGACCAGAGGAACGGCCGTTTCGATCTCGGCCTCGGGCACGTTCAGGGCGCGGCCGATGGCGCGCTGCATCATGCCGGATTGGGCGAGCGCCAGCTTGGAGCGCCGGGTGCCGATGCGGAGAGGAAAGGTCATGAGCGTTGCGCACCGGTCGCCGGGTCGCTACCTCGACCCGATGGAGATGTCCGCCGACTATAGCAGCCGAACCGATGCGGCAACTGGACGGGATGTTCCCGCTCGTCCTGGTCATGCGCTGACGGTGCTGGGCCTGGAGACCAGTTGCGACGAGACCGCCGCCTCGGTCGTGCGCCTGACGGGTGGTCGGGCGGAGGTGTTGTCCTCGGTCGTTCACAGCCAGATCGACGACCATGCGGCCTATGGCGGCGTGGTTCCCGAGATTGCGGCGCGCAGCCATGTCGAGATGATCGCCGAGGTCACGCGCCGCGCGATGGCCGAGGCCGATATGGGCTATGACGGGCTGGACGGGATCGCGGCGACCGCCGGGCCGGGTCTGGTCGGCGGGGTCATGGTGGGCCTCAGCTTCGGCAAGGCGGCGGCGCTCGCGCGCGGTCTTCCGCTGGTGGCGGTCAACCATCTTGAGGGGCATGCGGTGTCGGCCCGGCTGGGGGCTGAGGTGGCCTATCCCTTCCTGCTGCTGCTGGTGTCGGGCGGCCATTGCCAGCTTCTGGAGGTGCGCGGCGTCGGCGACATGAGCCGGATCGGGGCCACCATTGACGACGCGGCGGGCGAGGCCTTCGACAAGATCGCCAAGGCCTTGGGCCTGGGTTATCCGGGCGGCCCGGCGCTGGAGCGGTTGGCCATGCAGGGCGACGGGTCGAAGATCGATCTGCCGCGCGCCCTCTTGGGCCGCAAGGATTGCGATTTCTCCTTCTCAGGCCTGAAGACGGCGGCCTTCCGTATCGCTCAGACCTGCGAGACCGAGCAGGACAAGGCGGACCTGGCCGACGCGGTGCAAAACGCCATCGCGCGCCAACTTTCGGATCGGTCGGAGCGGGCCTTGGCGGCCTATGCGGAGACGCATGACCACAAACTCTTCGTCGTCGCGGGCGGAGTTGCGGCCAACAAGACCATCCGCGCGACCTTGCAGGCGACGGCGGCGAAACATGGCTTCGACTTCCTGGCGCCGCCCATGGCCTATTGCACCGACAATGCGGCGATGATCGCCCTGGCTGGGGCGGAACGGCTGGCGCTGGGCCTGACCAGCGACATCGACGTGGTCGCCCGGCCGCGATGGCCGCTGGACGAAGCGCGCGCCCTGTCTGATCCTTCGCACAAGCCGGGTCGCAAGGGCGCTAAAGCATGACGAACGAAACCGCCTCGGGAGGGCGTATGGAATTCCGCACGGCAGGGGTCATCGGCGCGGGCGCCTGGGGCACGGCTCTGGCGCAGGTCTGCGTTCGGGCCGGACTGGACACGACCTTGCAGGCGCGCGAGCAGCAGTTGGTTGAGACGATGCGGGCGACGCGGGCCAACGACCTTTATCTGCCCGGCGTGCCTCTGGCCGACGAACTGAAATTCACCGCCGATCTGGCTGATCTGGGCGACTGCGACGTGATCCTGGCCGTGCCGCCGGCCCAGCATATGCGCGCGACGCTGACGGCGTTTGCGTCCCACTATCGCGCCGGCGTGCCGGTGGTGCTGTGCTCCAAGGGCGTCGAGCGCGGCACGATGAAGCTGATGACCGAGGTGCTGGCCGAGACCCTGCCGGACGCCCCCGCCGCCGTGCTGTCTGGTCCCAGTTTCGCGGGCGAGGTGTCGCGCGGCCTGCCGACCGCCGTGACCCTGGCCTGTGCGGATCAGACGCTGGGCGAGGCCCTGCTGAACACCCTGTCGGCGCCGGGCTTCCGGCCCTATCTGGCGACCGATCTGGTGGGCGCCGAGGCGGGCGGGGCGCTGAAGAACGTCTTGGCCATCGCCTGCGGCATCTCCGAGGGGCGCCAGTTGGGACGCAGCGCCCACGCCGCCCTGATCACGCGCGGCTTTGCGGAAATGACCCGCCTCGCCGTCGCCATGGGCGGCCAGGCGGAGACGGTGGCGGGCCTGTGCGGCCTGGGCGACCTGGTTCTGACCTGCTCCAGCCCCCAATCGCGCAACATGAGCCTGGGTCTGGCCCTGGGGCAGGGACAGACGGTCGAGCAGGCCTTGGCTGGCAAACGGTCGGTGGCGGAAGGCTATGAGAGCGCGCCGGCGGTTCGCGAACTGGCCGCGCGTCTGAGTGTGGAAATCCCGATCTCCGAAGGCGTTGCCGCCCTGCTGGCCGGCGAAATCGATGTCGATGGTCTGATCGACGGCCTGCTGTCGCGGCCGCTGAAGGCCGAACGTGTCTGAAGCCGCCGAAGCGCCGGCCGAGCGCAAAAGGGTCTGGAAGACGCCGCCTGGCGTGGCGCTGTGCGCCGAGAGCGACATCGCCGACCCCGGCTCGCGCGGCTTCGTGCTGCAGATCGGCGAGGCCTTCTTTCACGGCTTCGTGGTCAGGAAGGACGGTCAGGTCGCGGGCTGGGTCGATCGCTGCCCGCACGCAGGTTTTCCCATCGCCATGGAGATCGACCGCTATCTGACGCCGGACGGCGCGCTGATCCTGTGCGGCTGGCACGGGGCGGTGTTCGAGCCGCTGACCGGCGAATGCAAGGGCGGCCCCTGCGCGGGCGGGCGGCTGACGCCCTGGCCGGTGGCGGCCTCTGGCGGGATCGTCAGAACGGCCTGAGGCGCCCTTAGCGCGCCAGCTTGCCCTTGGCCTTTCCGGCGCTGAAGACCACGTCGGGATCCGGCTTCTTGATGTCGATGCTGGTGTGGCTCAGCACCGACAGGATGTAGCGGCCGATATTCAGCCGAGCCGTCTTCTTGTCGTCGGTGGCCACGACGGTCCACGGCGCGTAGTCGCGGTCGGTCTCGTCCAGCATCCGGTCGCGGGCGTCGGAATAGGCGTCGAACCGCGCTTCGGCCTCGGCGTCCAGCGACGACAGCTTGAACTTCTTCAACGGATCCTCGCGGCGTTCCTTGAGCCGCTTGGCCTGCTCCTTGCGCGAGATATCCAGCCAGATCTTGATCAGGATGATCCCGTCGTCGGTCAGCATCCGCTCGAAGCGCGGCGCGTCCGTCATGAACTGGGCGTACTGCTCGGGCGTGCAATAACCCATGACCGGCTCGACCCCGGCGCGGTTGTACCAGGACCGGTTGAAGATCACCGTCTCGCCCGCCGCCGGCAGGTGCGGGACATAGCGCTGGAAATACCACTGGCTGGTCTCGCGGTCGCTGGGCTTGGGCAGGGCGATGACGCGGGTCTGGCGCGGAGACATATGTTCGGTCAGGCGCTTGATCGCGCCGTCCTTGCCGGCGGTGTCGCGCCCCTCCAGCACGATGACCACGCGCGAGCCATGCTCGATGCTCCAGGCCTGGGTCTGGACGATGGCCAGCTGAATCTGCTCCAGCTCGGCGTCATAGGCGTCGGATTTCTTTCCCATGGCAAGAGAGTGGGCCGAGGGCCGGCAGAGAGCAAGGGCGAGGGAGCCGACTGCGAAGCTGGGCGTTAAGGCGCCGGGCCCGTCCGGCCTGCGAGGGGCCGAATGAAGCGCGATCTGGCGGACATGTGGAATCTGGTGTGGGAGCTGGCGCTGCTGGTCTGCGCCGGCTTTGCGTTGCTGAACGCCTTCGCCCCGCCCCAGGACCTGCCGTGGAAGCCGCTGGACCTGGATCGTCCGCTGGGCCGCGCGACCACCGCAAAGGTCGCCGCCTTCGATGTGCCGACCGCCGCCACGCCCGAGGCCGTGGAGGGCGCGACAGAGGCCTGTATGCAGGCGCTGCGCAATGCGGGTGTTCAGGTCGAACGCGCGCCCGACCGCGACGACGGCGGCTTCTGCGTGGTGCGCGGGGCGGTGCGGATCACGGGCGGCGAGGTGACGCCGCTGGCGCCGGCCGATGTCGTGATGCAGTGCCCGCTGGCGGTCCGCTACGTCATCTGGGATCGACAGGTGCTGCGCCCGGCCTCGCGCGACATTCTGGGCTCGGCCCCCGCGCGGGTGGAGAACTACGGAACCTATTCGTGCCGCCGCATCTACGGCTCGCAGGACGAGACCGAGCGGCCCAGCGAACACGCCAAGGCCAATGCGCTGGATGTCGCAGCGGTGACCTTAAAGGACGGTCGGACCGTCAGCGTTCTGAACGATTGGCGCGGCGACGGGCCGGCGGGTGAGCCGGGCGGCCGCTTCTTGCACGCCTTGCGCGACGGGGCCTGCCAGCTGTTCTCGACGGTGTTGACGCCCGACTACAACGCTGCCCACGCCAACCATCTGCACATCGACGGGGCCGCGCGGGGCCTCTGTCGTTAAGCTTGAATGCGTCCGGTGCGACTCGCTTTGCTGTTGACCGTCTGGAAAAGCCGGGTGACAACATCGCTGCAGTCCGGATTTCGCGTGGGGTCCAAACCCGCGTTTCGCTCCTTCGCCTGAACGAGCTGTCCAGATGGATTGTCGGGTCACCTCGAGGGGGATCCGCCTGGAAAAGCGCGTTTACGGAGACGCAGACATGGCGACCGGCACGGTCAAGTGGTTCAACCCCACCAAGGGCTACGGCTTCATCCAGCCCGATAGCGGCGGCTCCGACGTGTTCGTTCACGTCACCGCCGTTCAGAAGGCCGGACTTCAGGGCCTCGATGAGAACGCCAAGGTCGAGTACGAGCTGGAAAACCAGCGCGGCAAGACTTCGGCGATCGACCTCAAGGTTCTTTAAGTCGATCCAGCCTTCAAGGCTTAGAGGCGGGCGCGGGAGTTTCTCCCGCGCCCGTTTTGTTTTGTGGGCTACCGCGCTTCGCGCTACTTGAGCCCGTCGGGCTTCGCCCTCTGCGACCGCTGCGCCAGGACGATGGCGCCCAGCACCAGGGCGCCGCCCAGGGCCTGAACCGGCGTCAGGGTCTCGCCGAAGATCCACCAGCCCAGCAGGCCCGCGACAACCGGCTGGATCAGGATGGTCACGGCTGTGACCGATGCCGGCAGTTTGCCCAGCGCCCAGGCCACGCCGCCTTGTCCGAAGACGTGCATCACGCCCATGGCCACGCAGGCGGCCCAGCCCGCCGGTCCGGCGGGGATGACAGCCTCGCCCAGCGCCAGGGCGACGATCAACAGCAGAGGCGCGCCCAGCAGGGTCGCCCAGAAGGTCACCCGCATCGCGCCGGCCGTGCGCCGCGCCGCCTGCACCGCCAGAAAATAGCCCGAGTACCAGACCGCCACCGACAGGGAGAACAGGTCGCCCAGCATCGGATTGGTCCCTTGGCCGCCATCAGCGCCCGCCGCCATGGCGAAGGCGCCGCCCATGGCCAGGGCCAGGGCCAGGATGAACAGCCGGTGCGGCCGCTCCTTCAGTACGAACCAGCCGAAGAGGGTCACGACAACCGGCGTCAGGTTGCACAGCACCGTGGCGTTGGCGACCGAGGTCATGACGATGCCGTAGTGCCAGAAGCTGAGGTCCAGGGCGAAGAACAGGCCCGCCAGCAGCGCCCATTTCGACGGCGCGCCGACGCCGCCCGGCTCGCGCGACGCCAGGATGGTTAGGAGGGGCAGGGCGAACAGGAACCGCCAGAACCCCGCCGCCGCCGGCCCCGTCTCGGTCAACCGCACCAGAATGGGCGCCAGGCCCAACACGCTGGCGGCGATCAGCAGAACGATCAGCGCGAAGGTGCGCGAGGAAGGGCGAAAGGCCAGGGCGGACATGGCCCGGCTCTTACGACGCCCTGCGACCTGACGCCACAGAGGCCGTCTGCCTTGACCTCAAACGAGTGGGTCGATCCGCGCCCGCAGCACGACGCTAAGGCCCGGCGCGCGGTCGCGATAGTCGATCGTCCCGTCCAGCTGACCGACCAGGCTCTTGATCATCATCGAGCCGAAACCCTTGCCGGCCAGATGCCCGCCGGCACCCTCGTCCTCCACCGTCATGCGGAAGAAAGCCTTGTCTTCGTCGAAGCGAATGCAAAGCGGGCCGGGCTTGCCGCCATAGGCGTATTTCTGGGCGTTGATGATCAGTTCGGTCAGGATCAGGCCGATGGTGATGGCGCGCCCTGGTTCGATGCAGACGGGGTCCAGATCCGTCTCCAAGGCAGCGACCCAGTCCGGCCCCATGCTGGAGCCCAGATCGCCGATCAGCTCGCCGATATAGCGGCTCATATCGATAGTGGTGACCTGATCGCTCAGATACAGCCGACTGTGGACGGCGGACACGGCGCGCACGCGACGGCGCGCCTCGTTCAGCGCGGTCGCGGCCGAGCCGCCCGCCTGTTCTCGCGCCTGAAGGCCCAGGAAGCTGGACACCAGCGTCAGGCTGTTCTGAACCCGGTGGTTCACCTCGCGGATCAGATACTGCTGCTGCTCCAGCCGCAGGTCGCGCTCGGACAGGCGGTCCTGCAGCGATCGGTTCAGCCGGCGGATCTGATGGACTGCGGCGTAGTCGGCCAGCGCGTCCCTCAGCCGCGCGGCGGATTCGACCGCGGCGGGGCCCCACCGGTGCGCACGGCCCGAGACGGTGTCCGACCAGCTTTCGAACGACGCGCGGGGCGTCAGAATGGCGTTGGGTCCGGTCTTCTCCGCCGTCGCCGGATTGCCGGCCCAGCGCACCGTTTCCAGCACCTCCGAGCGGAACCACAGCAACGACACGGGCTGCTCCAGCTGCAGGGTCACCGCCAGCAGGCCGCTGGCATGCGTCTTCCACGCCTCAGCGCCCGGTAGGATCGAGGACAGGTGATGCGACGAAACAGGGCGCAGGCCCGGCCGTTCCGCAACCCAGGCGGCGATGGCGCGTACGCCGTCTTCGGGCGGCGTGTGGCCGAAGGTCTGGACATCCCCGTCGCTGACGATGGCCAGACCGTCCGCGCTGGTCAGCTGCATCAGGGCGTCGGCTTTTTCACCCAGCGCCTCTCGCATCGGCCGATCCGGCGACAGCCGCAAGAGCAGTTCGTCCTCCATCCGACGCAGGCGCGTGCGCTCGCGATAGAGGTCGGCGTCGCTCCGGGATTTCAGCTGTCGCGCCAGATTGCGGGCCAGAGCCGTGCAACCCACGCGCAGCTCATAAGGCAGCAGCTTGGGCGAGGCGTTGTGACAGGCCACGAGACCCCACAGGGCGTCATCGACGATGATCGACACCGAGGCCGAGGCCCGAACGTCCATGTTGCGTAGATATTGCAGATGGATCGGCGACACCGAGCGCAGGCCGCTGTCGCTCATGTCCAGCGGCGCCTCGCCAGGCGCGATGGGGCGCAGGGGCTGGGGCGTATAGCGGCTGTCGGGAATGACCCGCACGGGATTGCGCAGATAAAGGGCGCGCGCCTGCTGCGGGATGTCTGTCGCAGGGAAATGGTGGTTCAGGAAGGAGCCGGACCCATCGGCGCGGCTTTCGGCGACGACCTGACCCGCCTCGTCGTCCTGGAAGCGATAGATCATTACCCGGTCGAAGCCGGTCAGGCGCCGGAAGGCGTCCGCCGCCCGCTCGCACACCGTCTGGATCGTCACCGCCCGTTCCAGCGCGGCGCCGGCGGCGTCCAGACTGGCGATCAGATCGACGCCGAGCCGGGCCTGCTGCGAGCTTTGTTCGACCTCGATGATCATCAGATCGTTGATCGCGCCAGCGGTCGTGCCCGGCGCGCGGTGCACCACGACGTCGTATTCCAGACGATTGGTCGCGCGCCAGCGACAGGCGAAGCCGGCCTCCTGATGCGCGGCCATGGCGCGCACGGCCCGGTCGGCGACGTCGCCCAGCACGTCGGCGACGGTGCGGTCGATCCAGACCTTACGGCCGGTCAGCTCCTCGATGGCGCCCGCGCCCTGCCGGATGGTCAGGGATTGCAGATCCAGCACCAGCATGAAGCCGTGCGGCTGGATCGATTGAGGAATGTGGATCGGCTCGCGATCACACTCGTTGAGCGCGGCGTCGGCCAGGTCGAGCGTCTCGGTCATGCCGCGGCCTCCTGCGGCTGGGGTTGCAAGGTGCGGTGGGCGAAGGCGAAGCCATCGACCCCGCCCTTCACCACCTGATCGATCGTGGTGTGGCCGCTTGCACAGGCCCGGTCCAGCAGATCCATGAAGACGCGCCAGCGTGCGCCGGTTTCTTCGCCGTAGGGATCCAGAAAGCCGAGGCCGTCCAGATCGCGACCTTCGGCGGTCAGTCGGCGTCGAATGATCCGACCGCCCAGCATCGACCCTTCGGCCACATAGACCCAGCCCAAGGCTTCGCCAGCCGAGGCGGGCGCGGCCGGACGCGCGGGCGAGGGAACGCGCTGGCCCAGTATCGTCAGGTCCTGGGCGATCCCGTCCGCGCGTGATCGTGGTTCGAAACCTGCGTTGAGGTCGGCGTTCAACGCCGCCACCAGCGGATGGCTGAGCGGCTCCAGTCCGGCATGGAAGCGGTGAAAGGCCGCCACGGTCGCCCCACGCGTGGCGGGGTCCGACAGACGCGGCTCGATCCGAGCCTGGACTTCCAGGGTTTCGTGGGCTGAGGCGGTGGCTTCCCGAAGAGCGAGAAGGGCAGGGGAAGCGATCATGGGGCTCAGATTAACACACTGTCTTGTCTTGTCGATTTGCACGGGCCAGAAGGCGCGGACCGCCACGGAACGGCCCCGACCGCGCGGCGTTCACCAGCAACCTTCTCTTCCCCCTTGATCGGCAGATTTTCATGAAACTGCGCGTCCGCGCCGAACTCGTCTATCGTTTCGATCCGCCGACGGACGCCATCTACAAGATCCAGGTCGCCCACTGGCCGGGTCAGGACATTCTGGAAGAAACCCTGACCTTCGACCCGCCGGTCGATTTCCACGAGGACGAGGACATCGACTTCGGCGCCCGCACCCTGCGTTGCCATGTCGAGGGCGAGGTCAAGCTGACCTATGAGGCGGTGGTCGAGAACGGCGTGCTGAAGGGGCTGCCCCCCAGCGTGTCCCAGCATGACTGGGGCGAGCTGCCCGCCGAGGTCCTGCCCTATCTCCAGCCCAGCCGCTATTGCCCGTCGGACCAGTTCGGCCGCTTCGTGACGCGCGAGTTCGGCGACACGGCGGGCGGTGCGCGCGTGCTCGCGATCCTGAACTGGATCAGCGAGAACGTCGATTACGAGCACGGCGTGTCGGACACCGAAACCACAGCGGCGCGCACCTTCATCGACCGGGCCGGCGTGTGCCGCGACTTCACCCATCTGGGCATGACGCTGTGCCGCGCGTCGGGCATTCCTGCGCGCGCGGTCAGCGCCTTCGCCCACCAACTCAGCCCGCCCGACTTCCACGCCATCTTCGAGGTCTGGCTGGACAATGGCTGGTGGCTGGTCGACCCGACGGGCCTGGCGCCGGTCGAAGGTCTGGTGCGGATCGCCTGCGGGCGCGATGCGGCGGACATCGCCTTCCTGACGACGCAGGAGCGCTGTCAGATGGTTCAGCAGTCAGTGACGGTGGCGGCGGCCTGAACCGTCGCTACTTCGGCTTCTGCGCCGCCTTATAGGCCTGAAGCTCGTCGATCACGTCCATCTGGCGCAGCACCTTATTCTGCGGATCGATCAGCACATGGGCGCCGGCCGGGGCCGCGATCTGGCCGCGCCCGCCGGTCATGACGACAGTCTGAACGCGCCCGTCGATCTCGACCTCCAGCGGCATGGGGAAGACGCCGCCGTCGCCCGTCGTCCACTCCAGCTTCAGCACACCGCCGTCGCGGGTCTGGGTGAGCATCGGCAGGGCGGCGTTGTACAGATAGCCGCGGAAGAACCAGCCATAGTCCTGGCCCGTGACGTCGTTGATGATCGCCAAGAAGTCGCCAGTGGACCGGTACAGCGGCGCGAAATTGCCCGGCCGGGGGTCGGGTCGGCCATAGACCAGACGCGTGACCGCCTGATGGAAGGCGGCGTCGCCGATCAGCATCCGCAGCGAATGGCTTATCAGCGAACCCTTGTTGTAGATGTCGAGCCCCGGCCCAACGTCGCCTTTGTAGATCTCGTCTTCGGTCTTGGATGTGCCCGAGACGACGGGATATTTGTTGATCAGACCCTCGCGCTGATTGGCCAGTTCGCGCTGCATGTAGCGGTCGCCCACCAGCCAGCGGGCATAGAGCGGCTGCATGTATGACCCCAATCCCTCGTGCAGCCACATGTCGTCGGCGTTCTGATTGGTCAGCTGATTGCCGAACCATTCGTGGGCGAACTCGTGCTGCAACAGCCAGTCATAGCCCCGGCCGTCGATCTTGTAGCCGTTGCCATAGGCGTTGATCGTCTGGTGCTCCATGCCCAGGTGCGGGGTCTCGACCACCCCCATCTTCTCGTCGCCGAAGGGGAAGGGGCCGACGGCGGCTTCGAAGAAGTCCAGCATCTTTGGGAACTGGGCGAACAGGCCCTGGACCTGTTCGGGGGTGTCCGATTTCAGATGCCAGTAGCGCATCGGGATCGTGTTGCCGAACCGGCTGGCGTAATCGCCCGACACCTCTTCATAGGGCCCGACGTTCAGCGCGATGGCATAGGTGTTGGGCGATTTCGCCGACCAGTTCCAAGTGGTCCAGCCGTCGCCGTGATCGACCTTACCCAGGAAGCGGCCATTGGACGGCGCCGACAGGGCGGATGGCACAGTGATGTGCAGATCGACCCGGCCCGGTTCGCCGTGCGGGCTGTCGATGCAGGGCCAGAAGATGTCGCAGCCCTCGCCCTGAACCGCCGTGGCGATCCATGGCTCGCCCGACGGCGCGGTGGACCAGACGAAGCCGCCGTCCCACGGCGCACGGGGCGCCACGCGCGGCTGGCCGGCGTAGGCGACGCGCAGAGCCACCGACCGGCCCGTGGCCAGGGTCTCGGGCAGTTGCACCGTCAGCCGGCCTTCGGGGTTGGACCAGCGATCGACGGCGACCTCGACCCCGTCGATCTGGACCGAGGAAATGGTCAGCAGCGCATCCAGCTCGACGACCAGAGCGGTCAGGGGCGCCTTGGCTGTGAAGTCCAGCACGGCGACCGCGTCGATAGCCTTGTCGTCGGGCAGGACCTTGATCGACAAATCGGCCTTGTCGAACTGCATCGCCTGCTGTTCCGGCGTCAGCGGCTGATCGGTGGCCAGGGTGAAGGCGGTCGATTCGCGCGGCGTCGGCGCCGGCTGGGCGACGGTGGCGCAGGCCGACAGGGTCAGCGCGCTGGACGCGGCCAAAAGCAAAATCTTGATGCGCATGAACCGTCCCCCGTCTGAGGCGACAGGCTAGCGCGAGCAGGCAATGGCGCAAAGAAAAAGGCCGGTGTTTCCACCGGCCTCTTCCAGAACTCTATATCGCGGTCGCCGATCAGGCGGCGGCTTGTTCGGCCAGCTTGGCGCGAATCTGGCGCTTGATGCGCTGAGCGGCGATCGACAGCTGCTCGTCGCGGGCCTTGACGATGAAGACGTCCAGGCCGCCCTTGTAGTCCAGGGTGCGCAGCGCGGCGTTCGAAATGCGCAGGCTGAACGTCTGGCCCAAGGCTTCCGACGTGACCTTGACCGTCTTCAGCGACGGCAGGAAGCGGCGCTTGGTCTTGATGTTCGAGTGGCTCACGTTGTGGCCGACCATGGGGCCGATACCGGTGAGTTCGCAACGACGCGACATCGTCAGATCCTTAAGGTGCGGCGTCCAGCCCGAGCGTGGGAGAGGACGCATGAAACAGTTGCGCGCGGGAACCAGCCCGCGCGAGAGGGGGCCGTATAAGGGAAGAGGCGGTTCGGCGTCAACCCGAGTCTGGGCCTATCGTCCCCACACCTCGTTCAGCCGTCATTCAAATGCCGCCCTGTATGGCCCATATGATGACGACCTCAAAAGAGACCCAAGCAGAACAGAAGGCTTCCATGTCCCGTCCGTCCTTGATCGACCGTCTGCCCAAGCGCGCGCTCGCCGTCCTGGCCCCGGTGATGGCCGGCGGCTTCATGCTGGCCTCGCCCGCCATCGCTCCGGCCCAGACCGCGGCTCAGTCCGAAGTCCTGCCAGGCTACTGGGAATACACCACCAGCGCGGTGGGCCAGCGCGACACTGAGCAGAAGTGCGTGCGGCCCAGCGAGATCAACCGATTCTTCGGGGGCCTGTCGACCAACAAGTGGCGCTGCACCTATCCGACCCGCGTGGTCGGCAACGGCAACGCCCGCTTCGAGGGAACCTGCCAGGATCGCAAGGGCCGTCGCATCGCTGTCCGCCTGAACGGCACCTACACGGAAACCAGCTTCAGCTTCCGTGGCGGCGCCCAGATCGTGCGCGGCACCCCCTATATCCCCGCCAGCATAACCGCGCGCCGCATCAGCGCCCAGTGCCCGGCCAACGCCGAATACTTCTGACCCCGGCTCTGCGACGCATCAAAAAAGGCCCCGGATCGCTCCGGGGCCTTTTCTTTGTCCGAAACTCGAAGCTTAGGCGGCTTCTGCGGTCGGGATCGGCTTTTTGGCGCTGAGCGACTTGGCGAGCAGTTCGACGGCGGCGTCCTTGTCGATCTTGTTGGCGGCGGCGACTTCGCGCGCCATGCGGTCCAGGGCCGATTCATAGAGCTGGCGCTCCGAATAGGACTGTTCCGGCTGGGTGTCGGCGCGGTGCAGATCGCGAACCACTTCGGCGATGGAAATCAGGTCGCCCGAGTTGATCTTGGCTTCGTATTCCTGGGCGCGACGCGACCACATGGTGCGCTTGATGCGCGCGCGGCCCTTCAGGGTGGTCAGGGCCTTGGTCACGACGTCGTCGGCGGCCAGCGAACGCAGGCCGGCCGTCACGGCCTTCTTGGTCGGGACGCGCAGGGTCATTTTCTCGTGGTCGAAGGTCACGACGTAGACCTCCAGCGACATACCCGCGACTTCCTGGGTCTCGATCGCCGCCACCTTGCCGACGCCGTGCGCCGGATAGACGACCGCGTCGCCAACCTTGAACTCCAGACCAGTCTTGCTCGTCATAATCGTCCTTTCCCGGTCAGGGCCGGGCGAAACGAAGGCGCAGGAAACGCAAACAGGATCTCATCCGCCGGATCGCTCCGTCGGAGGGGATGATGTTGGACGTCAAAAGCGGAAACGGATCACCAAACCTCTGGCCGATCCCGTCTAGGGCGGGATTCTGTCGCAAACACGGGCGGCGCGAAGATTTCGCGGACCGCCCGATCCAATGAAACAGAACCTATCACAAATCTGCGGAATTTCAAAACGTCCACAGGGCGGACGTGCAAACACGGCAAGGCTTGAGCGCCGCCAAGCCTTAAATCAGGAACCCTTGCCCGGCTTGGGGCTGAAGTATTTCTCGTATTTGCCGGTTTCGCGCTCGTACTGTTCGCGGTCGGCGGGGGGCGTGCCCTTGACGGTGATGTTGGGCCAGACCTTGGCGTATTCGGCGTTGACCTGAAGCCATTTGCCGTCGGGCTCGTCCTCGGTGTCCGGCACGATGGCGTCGACAGGGCATTCCGGTTCGCACACGCCGCAATCGATGCATTCGTCCGGCGCGATCACCAGGAAGTTCTCGCCCTCGTAGAAGCAGTCCACCGGACATACCTCGACGCAGTCCATGAACTTACATTTCACGCAGGCGTCGGTGACGATGTAGGTCATTGGGTGAAAAACGGGTGTCGGTCTGTGGGCGGGAGGCCTGCGACATGGCGGCCACGCAACCAACTGTCAACAGCGCGGCTTAAGGCGAGAGCCATTCGCAGCGCCTTGACAGAACAGCGTCTAATCGCAACTGTATTGATTGCATATCCGCCCCATCGACAGGAACTCCCCATGCGCACCCCCTTCATGAAATACGCCGTCGCCGGCGCCGCCGCCCTCAGCCTCGTCGCAGGCGGCGCGGTGGTGGCTCAGGCTGCCCTGACCAAGAACCCCGCCGAAGTCACCGCCGGGAACTACGACCTGGAATCCAGCCACGGCAAGATCACCTGGTCGGTCAATCACTTCGGCCTGTCGACCTATACGGGCCAGTTCGTGAACGTGAAGGCCGTGCTGAAGCTGGACCCGGCCAACCCGTCGGCCTCGACCCTGACCGCGACCATCCCGCTCACCGACGTGGCGCCCAACGACGACCGTCTGAAGGCCCACCTGCAGACCGCCGACTTCTTCGACACCGCCCAGTACCCGACCGCGACCTTCGTCTCGCGCTCGGTTACGGTCGACGCCGATGACGCCAACGAGGCGACCGTGGTCGGCGATCTGACCCTCAAGGGCGTGACCAAGCCCGTCACCATCGAGGTCGAGTTCAACGGCGCAGGAACCGTCATGGGCGCCTACAAGGCTGGCTTCGACGGCGAGGCCACCATCAAACGCTCGGACTTCGGCATCAACTACGCCTTGCCGGCCGTGTCCGACGAGGTGAAGCTGCACATCGAAGGCGAGTTCGTCATTCAGAAATAGGGCTATCGCGCTACTTGAGCCCGTCAGGGTTCTATCGTTTTGTAAAGGGCGCGGGCCTCATCGGCAGGCCCGCGCCTTTCGCCCAGCCCCTCGATCTTCAGGCTGGTGACGCGTCCGTTCTGGGCGAAGGTCAGCAGGTCGCCGACGTGAACGCACCGGCTGGGCTTGTCGAGCCGCGTCTCGCGCCCCTGGTGCGTCAGCCGCACCGCGCCCCGCTCCACCAGACCGGCCGCCAGGCCACGCGTCTTCACGAACCGCGCGCGCCACAGCCAGATGTCGATGCGGCAGGCGTTCTCGTTCAAGCCTTCGCCTTTCGACGCGGACGACGACGCTTGGGCCGGGCCGGCGGCGCCTCCGTCAGGGCGGCGAGGGCGGCGAAGGGCGAGTCCTTGACGATCTTCGGCGCCGCGCCCGGCTTGTCGGGCAAGCGGGCGCGTTCGACCTTCAGGGCGGCGATGATCTGTTTGGCCTGATCGGCGCGCCAGCCCAGATCCGTCAGGGCCTCGTCGGACAGCCGGCCGTGATTGGCGGTCCTGAGGTCAGCCATCTTCTCCAGCGTCTCGACCGGCGCCAGCCACCGTCCCGCCAATCGCAATCCGTGTGCGGACAACAGACGCGCCGAGGCCGGCTCCACGGGCGCGGGGATCAGATCGGGCGTCGCCGGGATCAGCGGCGCGGCGACGAAGGCCTGGGCGAAATGGCGGCCGCGCGGTTTCTGAAGACCAGGCAGCCACACCGAATGCACGCCGATGCGGATGGCGAAACTGCGCAGCGTGCGGCGCTCGACCTGACTGAGCGCGGCCAGATCGCGCTCGACCTCGCGCCGGTCGATCACGCCGCCGGCCTCGATCAGACGGAAAGCGATGCCGCGCGGAAGGCCCTTCAATGTCCCCGACTCCACCGCCTGACGCAGCCGTCGCAGATCACGCAGCGCACGGCCCGCTTCCGCCGCCAGCCACGCCTCGATCCGGCGCTGGGCGCGCTCGCGGGCGGGCGTCGGTCCCAGATCGCCCAGCAGGCGCACGGAGGGCGTAAAGGGATCGACCCCCTGCGGCGTCGCATTGATCTGCGCCGTCAGCACGCCGCGCCACAGCACCGCCCCGTCCGGCGTGACCGAAAATCCGTCGTCGGTCTCGGCCGCCAGACGCCCCAGCCGTCGATTGATCTCGGGCGTCACCGCACGCACGGCGGCCTGGCGCAGGGTGCGGTCTTCCAGGGCCGAAGAGCCCTTCTCCATCTGAAAGCGCACGCCCTCCAGCTGGCCGACGACCTGGCCCTCGACCGTGACCTCGCCGTCTTCTGCGACGCCTGCAAACGTGTCTTCGCGCACGTTCAGCGCTCGCATCAGGGCGGTGGTTCGGCGATCCACGAACCGGGCGGTCAGCCGCTCGTGCAACACGTCGGACAACCGGTCCTCCAGCGCACGGGTCTTGTCGCGCCAGGCTTGCGCGTCGTGAACCCAATCCGGCCGGTTGGCGATGTAGGACAGGGTGCGCACCGCCGACAGCCGCGCCGACAGCTGGTCGATCTGACCGTCGTCACGATCCACGAAGGCGAAGCGTGGCGCCATCCAGTCGTCGGTCAGCCGGCCCCGCTTGCCGGTCAGGGCGTGGAAGACGTCCTTGGCCAACCGGGCGTGTTCATCCAGCGTCGTCTTCTGGAAGTCGGGCAACTGGCACGCCTCCCACAAACGCATGACTGCGCCGCGCGAGCGCCCCACGCGTGCGATCTCCTCATCCTTGATCAGGCGACGCAGCAGGGTCTCGTCCAGCGCCTCCGCCGTCAGGCTCAGTCCCGATCGCTGGGGCGTCACCGTCAGCGAGCGCAGCAGATCGGGCAGTGTGTCGAAATCCAGCCGGGCGTTCCGCCACTCCGCCGCCTCGATGGGATCGAACCGATGCTCGACCACCTGTTCGACCAGATCGGGGTCCAGATCCTCCGCCTCGGCCGTGACGCCGAAGGTGCCGTCGCGCAGATGCCGGCCGGCCCGCCCGGCGATCTGGCCGATCTCATGGGCGTAAAGCCAGCGGGTGCGCCGCCCGTCGAACTTTCTCAGGCCCGCGAAGGCGACATGGTCCACATCCATGTTCAGCCCCATGCCGATGGCGTCGGTGGCGACCAGGAAATCGACCTCGCCCGACTGATACATGGCCACCTGGGCGTTGCGGGTGCGGGGAGACAGACTGCCCATCACCACCGCCGCGCCGCCGCGCTGACGTCTGATCAGTTCGGCGATGGCGTACACCCGGTCCGTCGAGAAGGCGACGATGGCGCTGCGGCGGGGCAGGCGGGTCAGCTTCTTGGAGCCCGCATAGGACAGGGTGGACAGCCGGTCGCGCGTCACGATCTCCACGTCCGGGACCAGGCGGCGTATCAGGGGCTCCATGGTGCCTGCGCCCAGGAACATCGTCTCGAACCGGCCGCGCGCGTGCAGCAGCCGCTGGGTGAAGACGTGGCCGCGTTCGGGGTCGGCGACCAGCTGGATTTCGTCGATGGCCAGAAACTCGACCGATCGCTCCAGCGGCATGGCCTCGACGGTGCAGACAAAATAGTGCGGACGCGGCGGGACGATCTTTTCCTCGCCGGTGATCAGGGCGACGGCCGCCGCGCCGCGCTGCTTGACGATCCGCTCATAGATCTCGCGGGCCAGCAGGCGCAGCGGCAGGCCGATCATGCCCGAGGCGTGACCCAGCATCCGCTCGACCGCCAGATGGGTCTTGCCGGTGTTGGTGGGCCCCAGGACCGCAGTCACGCGGGACGGGGCGAGGCCTGCGGACCGGTCGCTCATGTCGCGACTAAGGTGGCGACGAATCTCTTCGGGCTCAAGCGTCGCTGGCGCGCATTCCGATTCGGACCAGGGTGGACAGGTTCGCGGCCTGCATTTTCGTCATCACCTTGGCGCGAAAGATTTCCACCGTGCGCGGGCTGATCTCCAGCCGCTGGGCGATCTCCTTGTTGGAGCAGCCGTCGATCAGGGCGTCGAAGACCTGCCGCTCGCGCGGGGTCAGGGTGTCCAGTCGGGCCTTGGCGTCCTCGCGCGCGATCCGCTCGGCCTCCAGACTGGTCAGTGAGGCGAGGCAGCTGGAAACCGCGTCCAGCATTCGCTGCGGATCGAATGGCTTTTCGACGAAATCCACGACGCCCGCCTTCATCAACTCAACCGCCAGCGTCACCTCCCCATGACCCGTGATGACGATCACCGGCCAGGTGTCGCCGCGCAGGCTTTTGAGGCGCCCGACCAGCTCAGAACCTTGAAGCCCCGGCATCCGCACATCAGTGATGACACAGGCGCTGCGGTCTTCGGGCAGATTGGTCAGGAAGTCGTCGGCGCTGACGAAACTGCGCGCCCGATACCCGGCCCCGCGCAGCATCAGCACCAGGGCGTCGCGCATGGCGGGGTCGTCGTCGATGATGAAAACAGAGTGCGGGCTCATCAGATTTCGGACTCCGTTGGACGCGGCAGACGAAACGAGAAGGTCGCTCCACCTTGAGAATTTCGGCTGATGACCAGAGTCGCGCCGTGGCTCTCGACGATTGAACGCGTGACCGACAGCCCCAGACCCATGCCGCCAGCCTTGGTCGTCGCCATCGGATGAAAGATGCTGTCGATTCTGTCTTCGGGGATGCCGTCGCCATTGTCGCACACCGCGATCTCATAGCCGTCCGCGCCCAGCGTCCGGCCGGTCACCGTCACGTGCGCGCCCTCGCGTCCGATGACGGCGTCCACGGCGTTGCGCACTAGATTGGCCAGCGCCTGCTGAATTTGAATGCGGTCGGCCAGAACCTGATCGTCGTCTTCTTCCACATCCAGAGCGATCGTCGTGTCGGTGTCCTGTCCCGTCAGGGCGAAAACCGGCGCCAGGTCCAGGACGATCAGCGAGGCCCGCTCCTCGGTGAAGGACTGCGAACCTGTGGCGACCTGTTCGCGCATGCGCCGGATGATGTCTCCCGCGCGCAGCAACTGGGTCTTGGCCAGGTCGATGGTCCTGGCTGGCCGCTCCCCCGGCGGCCCCAGCCGTGTCAGTTCGGCCTGGCCGGCATGCAAATACACGGTGGCGGCGGTCAGCGGCTGGTTCAGTTCGTGGGCCAAGGTTGCGGCCATTTCGCCCATCGAGTTCAGACGCCAGACGCTGCTGAGCTTGTCGTTCAGGTCGCGTTCGCCCTTGCGGATCGTCTCGGCCTGGCTTTGATCGCCCAGCGTCAGAACGATGTGTTCGGGGGCGATGTCGTCGGGGAGCACATTGGCGTGAAGCGTCAGCGACGGCCCGGGTGTATCTATGTTCCGGCTTGTCCAGGGGCTGGAGGACGGAGCCAGAACCTCGCCTCCCTGGCGAGCCTTCGCCAGGGCCGCGTCGTCGAAGCCGGGCAGCAGCGATGCGAACGGCTGCGCCATCGCCGCCTCGCGATCCACGCGCAGCAGATCGGCGGCGGCTGGCGTTACGCGGCGCGTGCGTCCTTCCCGGTCCAGCGTTACGATCGGCGTGGTGGCCACGATGGTGTCGAGCAGCATCTCGCGCAGCGCCAGATCGCGCGTCAGGGCGCGAGCCTGTTCCAACGAGTCGATCAGCCGACGACAGACCTCGGCGATGACCCAGGCGATGACTGCGAAAAGCGCGGCGTTGGTCGCCGCATCAACTGTACTTTCGCGATCCACCAACCACAGATTGGCCCCGATGGCCAACAGGATCGCGAGCACGACCGCCCCCCTTTGCGCCAGCAGAGCCGTAACAATCACCGCCGGAACCAGAGGCAGATAATAGAAGTTTCCAAACGGTTCGAGCGCGCTACGAACCAGCGTCGCCACAAGGATAGCCAGGCACGCGATCAAGACCCCGCTCCACCATGTCATGGATCGGAAATTCATAATTCTATACTGAATGAATCGGGAGATATGCACGGTGAATGCAAGATTTCATAGCAGCGTGATCTAATCCTGAACGGCCAGGTCATTTTCCTGACATTTTGTCATAGACGTATTTTCGATACGTGAAAATACGTATGTGGGGTTGTTGGATTACGCTGGAGCCCAGGCCTTTGCCCTCTCGGGCCCTTCCGCCGACTCTCCAAAGCAATCCTACATAATACCCGGCTCAGGTTCGGTATTAATCATCGCCTCATCCTTAAGCTGCAGAATGACGCAGCTCCGAGGATCGCCATGCGTCGCTCACCACCTTTTTACAGACCTTCGACCGATCGGCCGACGTCGATAGCGACGCAAGAGCAAGACCTTGGAGCAGGGCGTCGCCGACCGCATGGCCGGTCTGCTGCGACCGCCACCCATTCGTTCTGAGTTACCGATCCACCGGGGGATGCTGAGTTGAAGTTGATTGAAAATATGCCTGTCGGCCGCAAGCTGTTCGCGGCCTTTGGTCTCGTTTTGGCGGCGATCGCCGTCATGGGCGCCGTCGTCATCGCCAGTCTGCTTCAGTTGGAGAAGGCCAGCGAGGTTCGCACGGCGGAAAATCAGATCAATCGCACCACCGCGACGGCGGAGTTCTATATCTCGCGTCAGGAAAACGCCTTGCGTGGCTACCTGCTGTCTCAGGATCCCTACTATATCGAACGCATCGACGCGCACCGCGCCAAGTTCCTGGCGGCCATGGAGGAGCTGCGCGGCGAACTGCCCGCCGATCGCTCCGCCCTGATCGACAAGGCCGTGGAGGGCAATGCGACCTGGTACAAGAATGTCGTTGAAGCCGGTTCTGCGATGGTGCGCGACGGTCGCGCGGCCCAGGCCGTTCAGATGGTCGGGCGCAACGGAACGGCCGACAACTACGTCGCGCCGATCGAAGACACGATCGACCAGATCAAGAGCGCCAATGGTGTGGCGCGCAAGGCCTCGACCGAAGCTCAGGCCGCCGCCAGCCGCACCGCGCTGATCGGCACGATCGTGGGCCTGATCTCGGCCTTGGTGATCGCCGTCATCGCCGGTTTTGTCGCGACGCGCTCCATCGTGCGCCCGATCTTCACGATGATCGGCTATATGCAAAAGCTGATGGCCGGCGACACCGACATCAAGGTCGCCAGCGCCGAGCGCAAGGATGAGTTCGGCAAGATGGGTCAGGCTATCGTGGCCTTCCGCGACGCCGCGATCGAGAAGGTCCGCGTCGAAAAAGATGCGCTGTCGCAGCGTTCTATGTCCGAGCAGGAACGCGCCGAACGCGAGGCTGAAAAGGCGCGCGAAGCCGCAGACGACGCGCGGGCCGTTGCGGCCTTGGGCCAAGGTTTGTCGGCTATGTCGAACGGCGACCTGACTCATCGTATCGACATCGAATTCAGCGCCAAGTCCGCTCAGCTCAAGACCGACTTCAATGCCGCTATCTCCCGGCTGCAGCAGGCGGTCTCGGTCGTGGTCAACAATGTCTCTGGCATCCGCTCGGGCGCCGGCGAAATCTCGCAGGCCGCCGACGACCTGTCGCGCCGCACCGAACAGCAGGCCGCCTCGCTGGAACAGACCGCCGCGGCACTGGATGAAATCACCGCCACGGTGAACAAGACCGCCTCTGGCGCCCGCGCAGCTTCGCAGGTCGTTCAGGCCGCACGTGGCGACGCCGAAAAGAGCGGCGTGATCGTGCATGACGCCGTCCAGGCCATGAGCGCCATTGAAGGCTCGTCATCCCAGATCAACCAGATCATCGGCGTCATCGACGAGATCGCCTTCCAGACCAACCTTCTGGCCCTGAACGCCGGCGTCGAGGCCGCGCGAGCGGGCGACGCCGGTCGAGGCTTCGCGGTGGTCGCCTCCGAAGTTCGTGCACTGGCCCAGCGTTCGGCCGAAGCCGCCAAGGAGATCAAGACTTTGATCTCGGCCTCGACGGGTCAGGTCGGTGTGGGCGTCAAACTGGTTGGCGAGACCGGCGAGGCCCTGCAACGCATCGTGGACCGGGTCGCCGAGATCGACAGCCTGGTCACCGAAATCGCGGCCTCGGCCCAGGAACAGGCCGTCGGCCTGGCCCAGGTCAACACCGCCGTGAACCAGATGGACCAGGTCACTCAGCAGAATGCGGCCATGGTCGAGCAGTCGACGGCGGCCAGCCATTCGCTGGCCCAGGAGGCGGAGAGCCTGCAAGCCTCGGTGGCCCAGTTCCGCGTCGCGGCCTCGTCGCCGCGCGCCGCTGCGCCTGCGCCGGTTCGCACGCCTGCGCCCGTCGCCAAGCCCGCTGCTCGCTCCAGCCACATGGTCGCCGCGCTGAAGACCATCGGCCGTGGCGGCGCCGCGCCCCGGCCTCAAGCCGCCGCCGTCGAAGACGGTTGGGAGGAGTTCTGATGACTGAAACCCTGATCCTGTCCGACATGCTGGACCTTAACGCGGCCGAGCCGCTGAAGGCGGAACTGCTGGCCCTGCGCGGTCATCCGGTGGTCTTGGACGCCTCCGCGGTTCAGCGTCTGGGCGGCCTGTGCCTTCAGATACTGCTGTCGGCGCGAAGGACGTGGGCGGCCGACGGCGTCAACCTAAGTTTAGGGTCTGTGTCCCAATATTGGACGGAACAATGGGCGGCCTATGGCGCGCCGGACTTCAACACCGAGGGGGCGTTGGCATGACCAAGACCGTTCTGACGATCGACGATTCACGCACCATGCGCGACATGCTGCTGATGGCGCTGGAAGACGCGGGCTATACCGTGATCCAGGCGGTGGACGGCGTGGACGGTCTGGAGACCCTGGCGTCCAAGGGCGCCGATGTCATCATCACCGACATCAACATGCCGCGCATGGATGGCTTCGGCGTCATCGAGGGCGTCCGCGCCGATCCGAACCACCGCACGACCCCGGTGCTGGTGCTGACGACCGAGAGCGACGTCGAGAAGAAGGCGCGCGCCCGCGCCGCTGGCGCCACCGGCTGGATCGTCAAGCCGTTCGACCCCGCAAAGCTGGTGGACGCCGTCCGCCGCGTCGCCGCCTGATCGCCTGAAGCCCGCCGGACCTCGACCTAATGGACGCCTTCGAAGCCATCAAAGCCACCTTCTTCCAGGAATGCGACGAACTGCTCGCGGACCTGGAAGCCAAGCTGATGCTGCTTGAACAGGGTCAGACCGACCTGGAGACGATAAACGCCGTCTTCCGCGCCGTCCATTCGGTCAAGGGTGGGGCAGGCGCCTTTGGGTTGGAGGCCCTGGTCCGGTTCGCCCACGTTTTCGAGACCCTGATGGACGAGCTGCGCGCGGGCCGTAAGCCGTGCGACGCCATCACCATCAAGACCCTGCTGCGCGCCTCCGACGTACTGGCCGATCACATTCAGGCCGCCCAAGGTCTGATCCCGCCGGTTGACGAGGCGCGGTCCGCCGCCCTGGTCGCCGAAATGCAGGTCCTGACCCACGGCGGCGAGGCGCCGGTCGAGGTCGAGGAAGACGAAGACGACTTCGGCTTCACTCCCATGGCCTTCGACATGGCGCTGGACGAGCCTGCGCCCCTGCCCATCGCCGACCTGAGCGCCGACGCGCCGTCGGTCGGCTGGCGCATCGTGTTCAAGCCGATGGGCCGGATGTACGTCAACGCCAACGAGACCAGCCTGCTGCTGCGCGAACTGGGCCGCCTCGGCCCGGTCACGGTCGTCGTGGACGACAGCGAAACGCCGACGCTGGACGCGCTGTCGATCGAGGACGGCTGCCTGACCTGGACGGTCGATCTGGCCGCAGCCGTCGATGAGGCGGCCGTGCGCGAGGTCTTTGACTTCGTCGAAAGCGACTGCGACCTGACCATCACGCCCCTGGGCGCCGGCGGCGCAACCGACATCGGCGCGTTCGACGACGAACCGGCCGCCGTCCTGCCCGCCAGCGACGATCTGGATATCGCCGCCCTGCTGGCTAGGGCTTCCGGCGCCGCCGCCGAGCCGGCGGCCGAGGTCGTGCCGTTCGCTCCCTTGGAGCCCGAGCCCGCGCCGGGGCCGATCATCGCCGCGCCTGTCGTCGAGCCGGTCGCCGCACCCGTGGCGGCGACTCCCGCGCCGGCTTCCGCCCCTGTCGCGCCCGCGCCGGTGACGATCCGCGTCGATCTGGATCGCGTGGATCGCCTGATCAACGTCGTCGGTGAACTGGTCATCCAGCAGGCAATGCTGTCGCAGCGCGTTCTGGAAAGCGGCCAGGCCCGCTCCTCCGGCATCGCGCTTGGCCTTGAAGACCTGGAACTGCTGACCCGCGAGATCCAGGACAGCGTCATGGCCATCCGCGCCCAGCCGGTGAAGTCGGTGTTCCAGCGCATGCCACGCCTGGTGCGCGAAGTCGCCGACATGGTCTCCAAACAGGTCCGTCTGGTCACGGCCGGCGAGGACACAGAGGTCGACAAGACTGTGGTCGAACGCCTGGCCGAGCCTATCACTCACATGCTGCGCAACGCCATCGACCACGGGCTGGAAACGCCCGAGGAGCGCGTCGCCGCCGGCAAGCCGGCCGAGGGCACGGTGCGCCTCGCCGCCCTGCACCGCTCGGGCCGGATCGTCATCGAAATCTCCGACGACGGCCGCGGCATCAACCGCGAACGCGTCAAGAAGATCGCGGTCGACAAGGGTCTGATCGCCGCCGACGCGCCCCTGACCGACGAACAGATCGACAATCTGATCTTCGCGCCGGGCTTCTCCACCGCCGCCGTCGTGTCCGACATTTCGGGCCGGGGCGTGGGCATGGACGTAGTCAAACGCTCGATCCAGGCCTTGGGCGGCCGCATCTCCATCAGCTCGGTTCCGGGCAAGGGCTCGACCTTCACCCTCAGCCTGCCGCTGACGCTGGCGGTGCTGGACGGCATGGTCGTCACCGCCGCTGAACAGACGCTGATCGCGCCGCTGCCGGCCATCGTCGAGAGCCTGACCCCGCAAGCCGTCGATCTCCATTTCGTCGGCGGCGTGGATCCCGTCATCCGCTTCCGCGATCGCTTCCTGCCGCTGATCGACGTGGCCCTGATCATGGGCTTCCGAGAACAGCCGATGAACCCGACCGAAGGCGTCGCCGTGGTCGTCGAGACCGAAGGCGGCCAGCAGGCGGCCCTGCTGTTCGACGCCATCCAGGGCCAGCGCCAAGTCGTCATCAAGAGCCTGGAAACAAACTACCAGCAGGTCGAGGGCGTCGCCGCCGCCACCATCCTGGGCGACGGGCGCGTGGCCCTGATCCTGGATGTCGATGTGCTGGTCACCGACATGCGCCGCAAATCCGTCCAACCCGACTTCAAGCTCGCGAGCTGAACCATGACCGAAGCCAAAGATCTCCAGCGTGAATTGATCGCCTTCCGCATCGGCAGTCAGGAATTCTGCGTCGACATCATGTCGGTGCGCGAAATTCGCGGCTGGACGCCGGCGACGCCTCTGCCCCGTTCGCCGGGCTACATGAAGGGCGTCATCAACCTGCGCGGCACGGTCCTGCCGATCATCGACCTTGGCGCGCGCTTCGGCCTGACGACCTCGGAACCGACGGCGCGCCACGTCATCATGGTCGCCCATATCGGCGGCCGCATGGTCGGCCTGCTGGTCGACGCCGTGTCCGACATCCTGCAGATGAGCGAGGCTTCGGTTCAGCCGACGCCCGACGTCGCCAGCGATCAGGTCAAGACCTTCGTCAAGGGCATCTTCTCGATCGACGGCCGCATGATCAGCCTGATCGAACTGGATTACATCCTGCCGCAAGTCGAGGCCGAAGCCGCATGACCGCCGCCGCTGGTCGGGGATCGATCGTCGAGGGCGAGTTCGTCTTCACCGCCGATGATTTCCGCCACATCGCCCAGATGTTGCACGCCCACGCAGGCATCGCCCTGAACGAGGGCAAGGCCGCGCTGGTCTATTCGCGCCTGGCCAAGCGCCTGCGCACCCTGGGTCTGACCAGCTTCCGCGACTATTGCGCTTTGGTCGAGGGCGTGGACGGCGTGGATGAGCGCCAGAAGATGACGGCGGCCCTGACCACAAACGTCACCCGCTTCTATCGCGAACCGCACCATTTCGACGACATGCGCGACCGGGTCATGCCTGGACTGGCGGCCCGCGCCCGCGCCGGCGGCCGGGTCCGTCTGTGGTCGGCTGCCTGTTCGAACGGGCAGGAGCCCTATTCGATGGCCCTGACCGTGCTTCAGGCCCTGCCCGAGGCGGCCGAGCTGGATGTGCGTATCCTGGCCACCGACATCGATCCCAACATGGTCGCCCAGGGCCACGACGGCGTCTATTCCGAAGAGGCGCTGGAGCCCGCGCCCGTCACCCTGTGGCGCAAATATTTCGACCGCGCGGATCGCGGCCAATGGGTCGCGGGCGCGCAACTGAAGCGTCTGGTCAGCTTCAAGGAGCTGAACCTGATCGGCGACTGGCCCATGAAGGGCAAGTTCGACGTCATCTTCTGCCGCAACGTCGTCATCTACTTCGACGACGCCACCCAAGAGCGCGTGTGGAAGCGGTTCACTCCGCTGATGAACCCCGGCGCGACCCTCTATATCGGCCACTCCGAACGCGTCTCCGGCCCGGCGACCAGCCAACTCCAGACCGCCGGCCTGACCACCTATCGCCTGGGTGGCGCATGAGCCCCGTCCGCGTCCTCGTCGTCGACGACAGCCTGACCATGCGCGGGCTGATCTCGGCCGCCCTGAAGTCGGACCCGGAGATCGAGGTCGTCGGCACCGCCGCCGATCCCATCGAGGCGCGCGCCGCGATCAAGGCCCTGAACCCTGACGTTCTTACCCTGGACGTCGAGATGCCCAATATGAACGGGCTGGAGTTCCTGGAAAAGATCATGCGGCTGCGGCCCATGCCGGTGGTGATGGTCTCGACCCTGACGGCGGCGGGCACGGACGTGACCCTGGCCGCGCTGGAAATCGGCGCCGTGGATGCGGTGGCCAAACCGGCGGTCGCCAGCGTCGACGCCTTCCACGATCTGATCGGCAAGGTGAAGACGGCCGCCCGTTCGCGCGTCCGCGCCCGCGGCGACACGCCCGCCGCCGCCGAGGCCCCGCGCGCCTATTACGCCGATCCCAATCAGATCCTCGCCATCGGCTCGTCCACCGGCGGGGTCGAGGCTCTGCTGACGGTGCTCAGCGGGTTCCCGCTGGACTGCCCCGCGACCGTCATCACCCAGCATATGCCCGCGACCTTCACCGCCAGCTTCGCCGCCCGTCTGAACCGCGTCTGCGCCCCCAGTGTGACCGAAGCCGTGGACGGCGCCCCGCTGAAGCCAGGCCACATCTATCTGGCTCCCGGCGGCGCGACCCATCTTGAGGTTTCAAGCGGTCTGACGCCCCGCTGCCGCCTGATCGCAAGCGATCCCGTCAACGGCCACCGTCCGTCGGTCGATGTGATGTTCGAATCCGTCGCGCGGCTGAAGCGCCCGATGACCGGCGTCATCCTGACCGGCATGGGCCGTGACGGCGCCAGGGGTCTGCTGACCATGCGCCAGGCCGGCGGCCGGACCCTCGGCCAAGACGAGGCGACCTGCGTCGTCTACGGCATGCCCAAGGCCGCCTTTGAAATCGGCGCCGTGGAGCGGCAGTTGCCGCTTCACCGCCTGTCCCCCGCCATTCTCGACCTGTGCGCCGATCCGGCTGCGCGGTCTGTCGCCTCATCGGGAGCGTAACCTATGCCCGCCGCCGCCGCACTTCACTGCCTGGTCGTCGATGATCAGATGACGATGCGCTCGCTGGTCCGCACCAGCCTGCAGCAGCTCGGCGTACGCGAGATCCGCGAGGCGGCCGACGGCGAAATCGCCCTGCGCGAGATCGTGTCCAAGCCCGCGCACCTGATCATCTCCGACTACAATATGCCGAATCTGGATGGTCTGGGCCTGCTGCGCGCCGTGCGCGCCCATCCCCCCACCTCCAAGACCGCCTTCATCATGCTGACGGGCCGCGCCGACCGCGAGCTGGTCCAGCGCGCGGTGCAGTTCGGCGTCAACAACTACCTGGTCAAGCCTTTCACCGTCGCCCAGCTGAAGGGCAAGCTGGAAGCCGTCTTCGGTCCCCTGACATGAGTTTCGCCGCCCTGAAGGACACGGTCGAAAAACGCGTTCACGTCGGTCAGGGCGAGCACTTCATCACGTCCGACCCCAATGTCGTGCTCAGCACCATCCTAGGGTCCTGCGTGGCCATGTGCGTGCGCGATCCGCTGGCTGGCGTCGGCGGCATGAACCACTTCCTGCTGCCCGAAGGTTCGGGCGCAGGCACCGACGCGGGGCGTCGCTACGGCGCCTATGCGATGGAGCTGCTGATCAACGACATGCTCAAGGCCGGCGCCCGTCGCGACCGGCTTGAGGCCAAACTGTTCGGCGGCGGCCGCATGTTCGACAGCCTGCGCGACGTGGGGCGCAGCAACGCCGACTTCGCCGAGAAATTCCTGCGCGACGAAGGCATTCCCGTCGTGGGGGGCAGCCTGCGCGGCGATGGCGGGCGACGCGTGCACTACTGGCCCGTCACCGGCCGCGCCCTTCAACGCGCCGTGACCGACGTCGTCGCCCCCAAACCCGCGCCCGTCATGGCCCCGGTCGATACCGGCGTCTTGGAACTGTTCTGAGCATGAGCGCCCCTCCCGAACACGCCGATCTGCTTGCCGCCGTCGCCGACGAGCTGATGTTGGTGCGCGAAGGCATCGACGGGGTCGAAGCCCTGGTCAGCGACTTGGTTCGCCGCGCCCCGCCTGAGGAACGTCCCAACGCCCTGATCCAGGCCCAGGCTCTGGACGCCCTGACCCAACGTCTCGAAGCTTTGTCCGGCATCCTGCGCATGCTGGGCGGCGGCGCCAGCCCGTCCGAGGCCGTCAGCCGCCTGTCGCTGGCCGACATGGCCGGCCGACTTCGTCCCGCCGCCGGCGAGCCTCGCCCTCAATCGACCGCCGACGCCGGCGACCTCATGCTGTTCTGACGCCATGCCCAACAGCGATAGGGTCAATCTGGCGCACACGACGGTCCTGCTGATCGACGATCAGCCCACGTCGCTGAGTATGCTGGGGTCTATCGTTCAGGGCTTCGGCTGCAAGGAACAGATCAAATGCCCCTCGGCCGAGGCGGCCGTCGAACTGTTGGCGCGCCGCTCGGTCGATCTGATTCTGATCGACTGCATCATGCCGGACATGGACGGTTATGACTTCGTGCGCTGGCTGAGGCGCGACTCCCCCGCGCCGACCCGTTATGTGCCCGTCATCATGATCCTGGGTCACGCCTCCCAGGCCAAGGTTCATCAAGGACGCGACTGCGGCGCCAGCTTTATCGTCGCCAAGCCTCTGTCGCCCTCAATGCTGTTGAAACGGATCATCTGGCTGGGCGGCGAGGACCGTGATTTCGTCGAATCCGAACACTATATCGGTCCCGACCGAAGAGTACGTAACTACGGCCCTCCCCCGGGCACTGATGGGCGTCGCGAAAGCGACCTGACCGGCGAGCTGGGCGAGGCGGTCGAAGAAAACATGGACCAGGAGACGATCGACATGCTGATGAAGCCCATGAAGGTCAGCTTGTGACAGAGCCTGTCGTCGCGCCCAAGCCGTCCACAGTCCGCCGCGTTCATACCTCGCTCCAGCGCCAGATGGCGCGGCCCGGCGGCCGCCTGATCGTCGAGGCCGAATCCCGCGCAAACCAGGCTCTGGACGAACAGCGCGACCATGTCTTCACCCTCCTGACGGCCAACGTCGACGCCATAGAGGCCCTGTGTGCGACCCGCCCTCATGACGCGCCGGCCCAAATCTACGCCTTCGCCTCCGCCATGGTCGACATGGCCGGCTATCTGGACGTCCCGACCTTCTTCGAAGCCGCCTTCAGCCTGTGCGAGATCGCAGACCGGATGAAGGGCGCCGGCGTCTGGTCCTGGCCGTCGGTGGAGGTCCACGTCCGCGCGCTTCGCCTGACCCTGGCCGCCCAAGGCCAGACCAGCGCCGATTCCGATCGTCTTCTGGAAGGCCTGCGCGCCCTGACCGCCCACGTTCCACCGGTCGGTTAACGACCGTTCCGTTCTCGCGGAACAAGGGCGAAACGAATCAGGACCGAATCGCTGACATCGCCCGTTTCGTTCTTTGTTCACCGCGATATCTGGTAGGTTAAGACCGCTTAACCACAAACGCCGAGGCCCCTTCCGCCGCCCCGCCGCCGGACTTTTTCGCCGTCCCGACTTCCCCCCGCCGCCCCGACCCGCTACGGCGTCGAACGTGGCCCCGTAGCTCAGCTGCATAGAGCAAGGCTTTCCTAAAGCCGAGGTCGGAGGTTGGAGTCCTCCCGGGGTCGCCATATTTTTCAGTTATTTAGGCTGATGGCGGCCTAGTGCCCGGTGGTCATGGGGCACATTTGGGGCCCGCTTGTGATCCCAGGCATGCGTTTCACTCAAAGAGGTGATCAAGTTGGGTTCGGCCCGCTGACGTGACGTTCGGGGTTCCTCCCGGCAGGGTCGCTTGCGAACACGGGTCAACTTTGTCGGCCTCGGCCAGTGCCCAGTCAGTCCAATCTAAGAAGCGTTGATCCAGCGGAGCTCCTGACGCGAGGAGCCGCTCACCCATGCCTTTCACGAGTGCCCGTGTGTCGGATGCTTTGCGGAAGGCTTCGGCAGCTTCTAGGAGGGCGGTCACTCGCGCGCTTTCAGCTCGCTTGAGCACTTCTGTATGTCGTGCAGCGCGCTCTAGAGCTCGTTTCTGCGCTTCTCCAGCGAGCTTAGCTACAACGCGCTGGCGAACGTCTTCCACTGTCTCCGGAAACTCGCTCTCCACAGGAACGAGCCCGTAGTCGTCCTGGCGTCTCTAATCTGGTGGGCAAAGACGGCCGTCATCGAAAAATAGCTTGAGGCCGTGGCCAGGAGATCTCGGCTCCAGGGCAATCTTGCGAGGCGGCTTGCCCGCATTTCGCTTGGACCAGTGACCCACTTTCGGGGCCGGAATCTGATGGCGTTCGCAAGCCTTCTTCAAAACGTGTTGGGTTACGCCAAAGCGCCTTGCCAGGGCTGTCATTGGGACAGACCAAACAAGTTCGTAGAAGGCATCTCGCGCGATGGTCTCTGGCATCGCTCGCTCCGTTTAGGTGGGCGACATACTTGGCCTGATCTGAAAGGAGTTAGCTTGGTCGTGGGGTGTCATGCAGCGACAACGTTGCGAACGCGCAGTCCAGCCGACCCGAGAGCGAGTTCCTGCAACGCGACCGCCATCGCGGTGAGATCCTTCGCGATGTCGACAGTCGCAATCTGCAGACGGGGCGCGGGTACTCTGCCAGGCACGGCAATGCCGAAGCTAGATTGAAGTCCGTCTCGAACCAGGCCGGCGTGATGGGGATAGAGCAGCAGCATTCGATCGCATTCGTACAGCTGGCTGTAGGCCATCATTTGGTAGACATCGCTCTGCGAAATCCCTTGCTTGCCTTCTTCAGCTTTGGGTTTCAGGCATTTCCACTTGGCGTCGATGATCGCTACGACGCGCCCGGCGCGGCGTATGAGAATGTCCGGTTTGGTCCGGAAGCTCGTGCCGATGCACGGCTGATCCGCTACCCATTGGCCTAGGCAAGCGCGCAGGCCTCCTTGGCTGACCACCTCCAAACCGAGTGGAGACAAAGAGCGTCTCAGAGCCGCCGTCACAGTCGCTTCGAACAGGTCGTTCATCGCGAACATCAGACTGACGGCATTAGCCTGCTGACGCGCATCGTGATGGCTCGCTTGCCACTCCCGCCGGAGGAAAAGTTGGGCAAGCTCGAAGAGAGTTCGCCATTTGCGATTGGATCTGTCGATGCGAATAGATCCCCATGCCAGGCGCGATGGGGAAACATCTCGAACGTCCTGAAGCATAAAGCGAAGCTCGGCGAGCCGGCGCTGTGTCTCGAAGGCGCGTGCGCGGCGGCTTAGGAATATGACGCAGGCCCGCATAACCTGCAGAAGCGGGGTATCGACCGACAGTTCATCAAACCGGCAAGCCAAGCGATCCGGGCGGACGGCGTTTACAGTGAACTGGCGATGCACATCGAGCCGCCCGCGAAGCGCGCCCAGGTCTTCAGCTCGCTCCTGGTAGGAGCGGGGAAGTCCCTGCCGGACCTGGTCGAGCAAACGGTCTGCAAAAATGCGGATCAGAATGTCCAGCAGGGTCGTGTCCTGGCGGGCTAGAGCGGTGGCCTCGCCGGCCGACAAGCCGAAGTCCAATGCAGCGTCCAACATCCGCACAAGTTGGGCCCTGACGGTCGCCGCTTCCGGTGGTGCGGCGTCAGGGTCTACCTTGGGGAGGATCTCGAGGCTGCAATCCCCGGCCGCCAGGACGCCGACACATTGCTTGGCCCGCAGGTGCCCGTAGTGATCCGATAGGATGTTGGAACCTTCCTCGCCCCCTAGATTGTGCGATCGTGCCGCAGAGATGAGGATGTTAGCTTGGGCGCGCGAAAACCCGCCGTCGCCGATTTTGACGCGTCCCCATTCATGGACCGCAAGATGGGTCATTGCGCCCCAGCGGTGGTCTCAGCGACGTCCTCGACGATGAGAGCGCCGGAGGACAGCGGCTGGGTTCGCGCCAGCTGCTCGACGGCGTTTTCCGCGAATGTCGCACGGACTGCCCAGCTGGTGCGCACCGGGCCTCCTGAACCAGTCGGATCGTAAAGCTGACGCCACTCGAGGAAGGCCCCCTTGCCCTCGTTCGATGCGCTCGGCTTCTCATTCAAGATCGCAGCGACCTTGCTCCAGTCCTCGAAGAAATACTCCTGCAGCAGCGGTATGATCTTCTCCCGGAAAGCCGCGTGAACCTCATCTTTCGTGCGGCAGCCCACCAAGTAAGCGTGACCAATCCGGTGGTCGCGGTCGAGCAGGTATTCGATTCGGTCGTTCATAGCCTGCAGGGCTTCGATCACCGGAAGGCCGGAATGGTTTGCCGCCTTTTCGAGCGCTTGGGGCTTGGGCGGCATTTCCTTGAACTGGAAACGCCGGCGCAATGCGGTGTCCAGCAACGCAATCGACCGATCCGCGGTGTTCATCGTGCCGAGGAGGTGGAGATTGTCGGGAACGCCGAAGGGCTTGCGCGAATGAGGCAAAGTGACCTCAAGCGCGTTGTCTTGGCCAAGTCGCTTGTCGGGTTCAATCAGAGTGATGAGTTCTCCGAACACCTTGCTGACGTTGGCCCGATTGATCTCGTCGATAATGAGGACAAACTGGTCGGGATGACCGTCTATGGGTCGGTCGGCGCCACCGCCAATCAGGCGGCTAAGAGCCGAGAAGTTGATCCTGTCATTTGCGATGAGGTGGATGGTCCGCATCCCGAAGTCGCGATCTGTAATCGTGTCGACTGATAGGGGCTCGTCCAGCTTCAGCAGCCACTTCACGGGGCGCCGATGGCAGTAGTCTCCGTTAGCGGTAGGCTCATAAAAATAATCCCCTTCGACTACGCCGATCGCCTTGAAAGCCGATCTCCCCGACGAGGCAATGACGACATCGCCGACCTTCAGATCATTTCTGAAGGCTGCGAGTTGGGAGTAGTTGCTCGGTCGGTCGCTCTCGCGCGGGCTGGATAGCCACTCTTTGCGGATCTCGCTGGATATATCGAACCGAGGCGAGGACCAATCAACGTCTCCGCCCCAGCCCATCACGATATAGTTTCCATCCAGAGCGGCCTGGCAGATGTGGTCTTCACTACCTGCCGCGCCCAAGCTCATTTTCCAGAAGTTCCGCCCTTCCAGGCCAACTTCGTCGGCCTCGGTTGCGCGGGTGCGGGTTCGAGCGTCATTGGCCAGAGCACAGATTTCGCGGAATACGCCCGGCTTGGGCAAGAGGCTGAACCCGGCACCGCCGGTCTCGGCAGGATCAGTTTCTGGCCGAAGGCCCTCCACGAAGGCTTCGTAGTCGATACTTTGGTGGAAGGTCACAAACGCGATGCGCTTGGCGGCCACGAGCGACCGGTAACGAAGCATCAGCGCGTCGCGATCCGCAGGGGTCTCGCCATCACAGAGGCGAACGGCTTCCTCCGCGGTGCTCCAGGTTTTGCCGGTGCCGGGTGGGCCGAACAGTATGAGGTTGGTCGGTGACTGGGTCATGGTTGCACGAGGCTCGACTTGCGTAGGTTTGGTCGTGGAGAGAGCCCTCGGTGCGCTTGGCGCTATGCCGAGGCTGTCGGCGATGTCTGGGCGAAGCCAGACGTCGGAGAAGTTTTGGCCCGGGTAGGTGAGGTAGTTTTCCCCCTTGCCCAGCCACGGTTGGATTCTGACGGCCCGGCCGTCGACAAGCAAAGCGCGCGCAATGCCGGCCCAATCACCCACCTCAATCGCTTGAGCGCGTTTGTTGTTGGCGCCAGGCGGCCGGTAGGTGAAGGCGATGGCTCCCGTCGATCGGTTCTTCGTTCTGACGGGCGCAAAATACTGGCCGTCCTTCGCGAACAGCAGCACGGGTGGAAGCTCCGCCGTCACCAGGCCCAAGGTGTCCAAATGTTTCCGGGCTAGCTGTTCATCAACCACACTGTCTTCAGGCGGTATGGCGTCTGCCGCGTATTGGCCGGCGACCGCGATGATGGCGCGCGCCGGGAGGAACTGGCCATCCTTGAGGAGATAGACCGAGACATCGTCCCAGGCCTGACCATAGCGATCCATGAAGTCAAACGGGCCGAGGTCGAGATGCTCCGCCACGGCCGCCTCCACGGCGGCGAGGTCGGGCAAGGACACGATCCTAGTTTGCCGGGCCGCACCACTTTTGAAGCGCCGATAAAAGTTCACCGTCGCGCGCAGGTGGGACAGGTCTCGGTAAGTGTCGCCCCACAATGGAAGTTTGGAGGGGTTGGGCCGATTGGCCGCCTTGTCTTTCGACGAATAGGCCAGCTCCTTAAGGAGCCCCTCAAGCTTGTCCTGGGCATAGAGGGTCTCGAGGTCCCCATAGACCTTTTCAATCGCTCTGATGTCCGAGAGACGCGTGCTGGTCGTCGACTTTTTGTAGTTCTGAGCGACGGACCAAGCCGCCAGCGCCTTCTCATCCAACTGTTTCGTCTCCAGGGCTGTTGGGGCGCAGCTTAGCCATTTCGGCCCTCGCGAGGAGATCCAATCTTGGAAGATCGAGGAGGCCAGGCGTAGGCAGCTCCAGCAGACGCGAGCCCTTGACCACCACCGCCAGGCATTTGGCGCGGCTGATCGCAACGTTGAGCCGGTTGCGGTTGAACAGGAACTCGGTGCCTCGCGGAGCGTCGCCACCGAAGGAGGTGGCCATGGAGATCAACACCACCGGCGCCTCTTGGCCTTGGAACTTGTCGACCGTCCCGACGCGCGCGCCCTTGGGTAGTCGCTTCTTCAGCAGAAGCACCTGCATGTTGAAGGGGCTGACCACCACGATGTCATCCAGGGTCAGTCGCTGGGTTTCGCCTGCCGCGTTGGTCCAGGACTGTCCCAGAAACTCACCCATCAGCGCGTTGATCTGGTCTGCCTCTTCGTCGCACGACTGGGTGCAGCCGCTGTGCGGAAGGTCGATCGTGCTGACGCCGGTCGGCTTAAGGGCAGGGTGAAGTCCCTCAGCGAGCTCCAGCCGCTGAACGGCGGTGGAGCCCTCCGCCTGCAAGCGACCTTCGTAGACGGCGTCCGAAATGAAGCCGCAGACGTCCGGGTGCATCCGCCAGGAGATGTTTAGGAGGATGCCGCGCTCCGGCGGAACCGTGGGATGGTCTTGCATGGCGTAGTCTATGGACGACAGACCCGTCTCACCGGGGTGTACGCCTTGAACCGGCTGCGGCAGCTGCATCTGATCGCCGACCAGAATCAGGTTCTTCGCGGCGCCCGCCATGGCCAGGAGGTTGCCCAGTGAGACCTGGCCGGCCTCATCGACAAACAGATAGTCGAACGAGTTCGCGGGATGCTTCGCCAGTTCAAACGCAGTCGCGCCGACGAGCTGATGTTCCCCCTGATCGTCGAGCGAGGCCTTCGCGATGACGCCGTAGCCGGCGAAGACGGTTTCCGGATCGCCGGCGGTGCACTTCTTCACGCCATCCAGCGGCAAGCCGTCGGCCTCGCAGTAGCGCGACACCCCGGCAAGCAGATTGTTGATAGCCTTGTGGGAGTTGGACGACACCGCCACGCGCTTGCCGTCCTGAAGCAAGGCCGCGATCGCGCGGGCGGTGGTGTAGGTTTTGCCGGTCCC
Source organism: Brevundimonas vesicularis (assembly GCF_014204545.1). Taxonomy (GTDB): domain Bacteria; phylum Pseudomonadota; class Alphaproteobacteria; order Caulobacterales; family Caulobacteraceae; genus Brevundimonas; species Brevundimonas vesicularis_B. Next base: position 482,342 of record NZ_JACHLJ010000002.1, on the reverse strand, counting down.
TGGCGGCCCTTGGATGACCAGGCAGCTATCATCCAAGGCGCGCACCGCCGATGTGGCGGCGGCGACCAAGTCATCGCCCTCGGTAACCACCGGGGATCCAGCCTGTCGCCCAGCCAGACGCGGCGGCGCGCGGCGCAGCATGTCCAGGACGGCTTGGTCGGTCTGAAGGTCGCCCTTGGCCAGGCGACCCGCCATCGACATCAGGGCTTCTTCCAGCAGCTTCTGGCTGATCAGCTGGCCAGGAGACAGGGCTGCGGTGTCGGGGAAGGGGCCGGCCTTGGACTGACGGCGCAGGCTCACCTCGCCCCGCGCCACATCCAGATCCGTGATGGACCCAGCCGCTTCCAGGGTTAGGGCGATCTTGGGACGATCGCCTTCCTTCAGCTTGGTGTCCTGAGGCGGGAAACGGTAGGTGGCCACGATCGAGCGACCATCGGGTTGCTGATCGACAAGGCGTAGCCCGCCGAGGCTTTCCGCATCCTCGATGAGTTCTTCATCGGTCCAGGTTTGACGGTCGAACAGGGCCCACCACTGGGGCTTCTGTGACCGCTGGTGGAACCACAGCAACTCCGCGATCAGTTCGCGCAGGGCGGGCTCCAGGTCGGTCTGGGCCCGGATCGCCTCGGCCATGGCGATACGGTCGCGCTCAAACTGGGCGCGCTCTTCGGCCTTCGCCGAGGCCTGGGGCGTCGGCGCTTCCGGCTCCACCTCATCCAGACCAAAAGGGGTGTCGGCCGGCCGCATCTCTTCGAGCCAATCCCGCAGCTTGGCGGTCGAGACGCAGTCGTCCTCGTTATAGCGCTCGATGGCGTCCAGGGTCGCCTGATCGCCGAGCTCGCGCCAACGCTCATACTCCACGATGCTGTCGCCCGCGTTGGTGACCTCGCCCGAACGCTTGCCCCAGTAGATCTTCTCCAGATCCTTCAACGAATAGCTTTCAGTCGACGCGCGGATGGCGTGGCGAACCACCGCGTAGAGATCGACGAAGCGGTGGTCGCGCAGCATCTGGTCAAGCTGAGCCTCGCGCGTGGCGTACTTCATCGCCAGGCGCTTGAGCGCGGTCTGTTCATAGGCGGCGTAGTGATAGATCCGGGCGTCGGGGAAGCGGGCGATATGCGCTTCGAAGAGGTCCATTAGGGCTTCGAAGGTCGCCTTCTCCGCGGCGTGGTCATGGGCCCACAGCGAGACAAAGCGATCAGTGAGATCGTCGCCTAGCGGACCCCACAGGCCGTGCAAATACTCCAGTCCCTCCGGGTAAAGCGGATCGCCTTCGATGTCGTAGAAGAGGTCCCCGCGGGCTGACGAGGGCAGGGTGGCGAACCCCCGCAAGGGTTCGGGCGGCAGAACTTCAGCGAAGTGCGCTCCAGCCTCCACACCTCGCCTCTGCAGGCGGGCCTGGTAGGTCAGCTTGGCCAGGGTTTCTGCGCCAATGCCCTGAACCGTTTGTCCCGCCGGCAGGGCGGCGATGTCCGACAAGGTGCGCACGCCGGCCCGTTCAAGTTTGACGATCTGGTCTGCGCGGATGCCGGCCACGAACACCGGGCTGTCAGCGGCGCGCCATTCGGCGGTGCACCGCTCATTGAAGTCACACTGGCCGCAGGCGCCGTTCTTGACCGCCGCCGTCGGTTCAGGCGCGTCGATGAAGGTTTCGAACTGCCGCATCATCCGGCGCGTGATGTGGGCGGTCTCGTCCAGGCGGAAGCGCTCGGGCGCGCCGCCAGAACCATGGATCACACCCTCGCCGGGGCGATACCCTGCCATGTGGTGGACGAGCTCAGCGTAGACGCCCAGCTGAAGCAGGTGCTCAGCCTTCGCCTTCTTGGCGAGCTTGGCGTCCTCGGGCTGATAGCGCCACTGCCCCTCTACCGGGTCGGGGTGGCGGATCAGAAAGTCAGGGTAGCCGACCCAGCGACCATCAGTGAGCGCAGCTTGGTAGATGACCGGCGCACCCGCCGCCATCGCGTCACGCGTGAGCTGAACGCGATGGTCGAGCGCGCCTTCGCCGGGGATTTCGACCACTTCGCCATAGGATTCTCGAAGCCTGTCCACGACCTGCGCTTCATGCTCGAAGCCCTTGTTCCGGATGAGGAGAATGGCGTCGTCGGCGCGCTCGGGCGGCTTGATGCCTTGGAGCCAGAGGGCAGTCTGGTGGCGGCAGGCCTGAAAGGCGTTGAGGCGCGATGCGGAGAGAAGTCGGGTCATAAGCTCAAGCCTGACGAGGCTTTGCGACAGTTTCGGTCGCAGATGATCCGTGGCGGCTCAGCGCATGTTGGAGTTCCTCGAGCATTACGGTCCGTAGACGCTCAGGCGAGAGGATTTCTACATCGCCGCGCCAGGTGAATAGGTGCCAAGCCAGCTCCAGCATGCCGCCGGTTTGGAAGGCGATGATCAGGGAGCCATCCGGTTGGTGCGAGAGGGTCTGGCCCGGGTGAAAGCGCCAACGCTGGGCATCGGCGACCGCATCGCCGGTAAACCTCAGCCGAACCTCTTCAAGCTGGTCGTGATAGACGCCAAAGGAGCGCGAAGCGTAGTCGGAGATCGAGAAGTCCTCAGGGGCTTCGCTGGCAATCTCGAGCACCTCGAAGGCTTCGATGCGATCTAGCCGCCAGTTACGTGGCTGATCCGAGCCGGCCTCGGCGCCGACCAGATAGTTCATGCGCTCGAACAAAAGCCCGTATGGACTGAGGGTGCGGACCGAGCCCGGACGCGAGCCGCCCATGTAGCGGAAGCGCACCTGGGAATAGCCCATCAACGCCCGACGAATGCCGGCGAGGAGGTCTGGATCTTCAACCGGTTGGGGACCAGCGCGAACCCCGGTGAGTTCGGCCCGCGCAAGGGCGTCAACATCAGGCGTGATCCGTCGGCGCTGCTCGGCCTTCAAAGCGGAGCGGATCTTGGTGTCGAGCCCCTCCAAGACCGTCGCGCGATTGCGGTGACCATTGTCTCGCAAACTGTCGACGGCGCGTGAGAGCTCGATCAGCTCTTCGGTGGTGGGGGACTGGAAGAAGCCATCTAGACCGCGGGGAATACGGAAGCGTTTGCTCGTGCCTTCCTGAAGCAACTCCATCTGGGGAAAGACCTGCGCAACCGCGTCGCGCATGCGCTCTGCGGTCCGCCGGCAGACGCCGAGGTCGCGGGCCATCTCTTCGGTGCTCAGCCCCTCAGCGCTTGCCGCCAGCCGGCGGGCCAGCTCCAGCACAAGGGTCGCCTTCTCATGCCGCATCGAACACCCCCTTCGATTTGCGACCGAAACTGTCGGAAATGAACCCTAGCGTGTCCTTCAACGCCATCAAGGAGGAAAGCTATGGTGCTGCAAATGACCACCCACGCTGTGACGCGCGCGAGTCAACGCGGCGTGCCTCACAACCTAATCGCCGACCTACTGGCCCATGCCGATTTAGAGACCAGCGTCGGAGGAGGCTGCGTCGCCCTGAGCGTGAGCCGGCGTCGGTTGGCGGACCGGGATCTGCGACGGACTGTCGGACGAAACATCGATCGGCTGCGCAATCTGACGGTGGTCTGCGATGCGGGCGATGGCTCGATCGTCACGATCTTGCACCAAGAGGGCGCGCGGGGGCGGCGCTATCATCGAGCCTAGGTCAGCAGTCTGGAGCGGTGGCGATCCGCTGGTGGTCGCAACGGTCTGTGCCTTTGCCGTCAGTCGAGGTGACAACCCATCAGAATCGACTTGCCGTTGCGCGAACAGTTTGGAGGAAGAGATGGAGGCGGTGCGGCCAGAGATGTCGACTGAAAAGTTGGCGGTCTTCCTTGAGCAATGGCGTGGTCTGCGTGCCGTAAGTGAGGAGGCGCCGCTGCAGGACCGTCTTGCGAACTTGCTTGTCAAACTCCGCCCCTTGCTGCCGGCCGGATCCGAGGCGTGGATGGGCGTCTCCACGGCGGTGGCGCCGGCGTTGAGCGTTGAGGCGCTCGAGCCGCTCTTAACTCAGCTCAACGGTTTGCTAGCGGGGGCTCGTCGGCAGGGCGCGTTGGCGAATGTCTGGGCCATGTCCGGGTTAAGGCGGGATGAGGTTCGTAACGCCGGTGTTCTGGCGTCACTGTTCGATCCTCGGGTGTCAGAAGACCGCGCTCCGGCTTTCCTGTCCGCCTTCTTGGCCAGGGTCAGGGAGGGAGATAGACAGCTGCTTCCAACCGACGCGGAGTTGGCGAACGGGTACACCGTGCAGACCGAGGCGCGCCCGCTAGGGGCGCTCGATGATCGCGTGGACCTCTCCATTGAAGGAGCGGACTTTTTGCTCCTAGTCGAGGTCAAGATCGATGCGAGGGAGGGCGCCGAGCAGCTCGCTCGCTACGAGGCGGTCCTGCGGCTTAAGGCTCAAGCCTTGGGTAAGCGGCCCACGCTGGTTTACCTCAGTCCGACCCCCGCGAAATCACCCCCGCCCAGCGCCTTCTATGCGGACTGGAGAGATGTCCGCCGGGCCGCCCTTAGCGTGGCGGCTCAGCGGTCCAGGACGGAGCGCTCATTCCAAGACCTCTTGCTCGCGCAGTTCGCCGAGCACGTCAGAAGCTTCTAAGAGGATACCTCGATGTCTGAACCGGCCCTCAACGCCCTTATCGTATCGAACATCAAAGATCTGGATGCTGCTGCGCAGCACCTTTCGATCACTCTGCAGGCTGAGGTGGGTGCCGCGTTGGACGCGGTGGCCGACCGTGCGCGGGGCGAAGCGGGATGGGATGGCGAAAGCGACTGGTATGACGACGGGATCACCCTCGCACCGAAGACGTGGCGTTTGGAAGGCGGCGCTGACGGGGGGCATAGGGCTGAGTTCTGGTTGACCCACGACGTCGACGAACTGGGCGATCAAGATCACTTTTGGCTCACGCAACTTTTGGGCAAAGGCCATGCCCGGCTTGGCTTCCGATGGTCACGCTTGAACGTGACTAAAGCGCGCTGGAAGAAGGCGTTGGCCCAGAAGTCCGAGTTCATTGAAGAGGCCAGAAAACGCGGCTTCACCTACTTTGAGAAGGATGGCTCCTTCTTCCTCCCGGTGATCATCGACGCCGACCAGCTCGCCGCGGCCTTGGCTGAAGAAACGCCAGAGCAGGCGCTTGCGCCGTTCGAGACGGCGCTGCGGACGCTTATCGAAGCAGAGCCATTCTTCGATCGGCTACTGGCGGCGGTGGTTATTGACTGAACGCCCGCCCTACGTCTGCGGATGAGGTGATTGCGCGGCCAAGCAAAAGCCGGAACCCGCAATGTCATCATCCCTACTGCTGATCGATCGCCTGCCGCCGTTGAAGGTGTCTCACCTCGCTTGGTTCGAGGGGGAGGATGCCGCAGACGGCGTGGGACTAGGCTGCAACCGTGACTACAGGGATCTGCGCGGTTTGACGGTTCAAGACTTGCGCATCGTCGTCGACTGGGAGAGCCGAGAGCTCGACCGCATAACTAAAAGTGGGCCGCGCTGCGTCGGTTGCGAGGACGGCTGCGACGATTGCGAGGCGGAGATCAACGGCCTTGAACTGGGGGTCGCCTCAGTTGTGGTCGCCCTGTCAGTCGCCGGCTGCATTCCCTACACCAGTTGCAACGGCGGCCTGTTTGGCGGGACCCACGCGGCGGAGGTTTGCATCGTCGGCTTCTACATGAGACCGGCCCACGTCTCGCAGGTGAAGGGTGCTGCAGGCCAAGCGGGCGTTGGCCTGACAAATGATCGCTGCGGCGGCTTTTACGTCTTGGCTGACGACCCGCGCGCGATGATGGCATTTGCAGTCGCCTTGAGCGGACTGGCGGACTGATCCAGCTGCCGACTGCACGGCTAGGTGGTTCGACAGTTACCCGTTATCAGCACTTGCCCTGCATCAGTCTTGTCTGACTGCTGAGGCAAGAGGGGGGCGGGCGCCGAGTGCTAGAGTGGATTGTCATCGGCGCGATCGGCCTAGCCGTTGGTGACGGACTGCTGAAAGGCTTCAAAGAGAAGAAGCCGTCGCTGCCGCCGGCAGCCCCGAAGCCTGGCCCTTCTGCGCAAGAGCTGGAAGCGGAGCGCGAACGTCAAAGAGCGGCTTGGGACGCGCTGTTTGCAGCGCGGTTCGATCAAGCAGGCTGGATCCCTTCAGGCGTTGCGAAGCGATTCATCGACCAACATCCCAGGCCGCGAGATGCGACGAGCGGGCTTTTGGCGATCGCGCGCAGCGCCAAGGCGCTACAGGAAGGTCGGCCAGATCCGCACGGCCCGATGCGCAAATTCGAGGTCCATAACCAAGGCGTCTTGGCGCGACACAAGGTTGAGCTGCAGTCCTTCTTCGACACAGTTGAAACGAGCCCGCTAACCGACGAGCAGATCCATGCCTGCGTTTGCATGGACGATAACGTCATGCTCGTCGCTGCAGCCGGATCGGGCAAGACGTCCACGATGGTGGCTAAGACCGGCTATGTGCTGCGTCAGGCGTTGGCGTCACCCGATCAGATCCTGCTTTTGGCGTTCAATCGGAATGCCGCCGACGAGCTCGGGCAGCGGATTGGGCAGCGTCTGGCCGATGTCCCCGGGGTCGACAAGGTCACGGCCAAGACTTTTGACGCCTTTGGGCTGTCGGTCATCGGCAAGGCGACTGGGAAGAAACCCTCGCTTGCGCCTTGGCTCGAGCACAAGGGCCAGGACGTTGCAGCGGTGGTCGATATCGCCCAGGCGCTTGGTGCAGAGGATCAGGCGTTCAGGCGGGACTGGGATCTCTTCAGAACCGTCTATGCGCGCGATGTCGGGGTGGTGGGAGAGCGCGCTGACCCCGAGGCCTTCGATGGCAAACAGCGGGGTTTCAGGACCGCCGATGGCAAGGTGGTCAAGAGCAAGGAAGAGCAGCTGATTTGCAACTGGCTGTTCTTCAACGGCGTCGCGTACGTCTACGAACGCCCATACGAGCATGAAACTGCGAGCGAGGACCGCCGGCAATACCAGCCGGATTTCTACTATCCCGATATCGGTCTTTATCACGAGCATTTCGCCCTGGATGATCATGGCCAAGCGCCGGCGCATTTCGATGGCGACTACGTTGCCGGCGTGCACTGGAAGCGGGCGCTCCATGCTGAGAAGGGTACGGAGCTCTTTGAGACCACCTCAGCGGAGATCCGATCGAACCACGCGCTGCAACGACTTGAGGAGGCCCTGGTCAGTCGCGGCGTTACGCAGAGCTTCGATGCGAACCGCGAGACGGTCGGTCCCCCTCCGATGAGCGACAAACAGCTGGCGTCAACGCTTCGCGTCTTCCAGCAACACGTAAAGAACAACAGGCTCTCGCAGGCCGAGCTTGAACAGGCGGCGCGAGCGCAGGGGTTACAGGGACATGGCTACAGGTCGCAGCTGTTCCTGAAGATCTATGAGCGTGTGTCGAGCGAATGGGAGCGCCGGCTGCGTGACGGCGGCTACATCGACTTCGAAGACATGCTGCGGCTCGCTGCAGAGCACATTGAAGCGGGACGCTATCACAGCCGGTTCAAGGTTATCCTGGCCGACGAGTTCCAAGACAGCTCGCGGGCGCGGGCGCGTCTTCTCCAGGCGCTCACGAAGGCGGACGACACCCACCTGACGGTGGTCGGGGACGATTGGCAGGGGATCAATCGCTTCGCCGGCGCGGACCTGCGGGTGATGTCGGAGTTTGGGGCGTTCTTCAGTCCTTCGACGTCTCTGCAGCTCACCACCACATTTCGCAGTCCTCAGGCGCTGTGCGACATCTCCAGCGAGTTCGTCCAAGCCAACCCGAAGCAGCTGAAAAAGACGGTTCGGACGACGAATGTCTTCGAGAACCGGCCCCTTCAAGCCTTTGGCTTTAAGGATCTGGGTAAGACGGAAGATCATGTCGAACAGCAGCTGAGCCAGATGGTCAGCCTGCTGGACCAGGGAAAGCTGCAGTCAGGTCGGGGAGGGCGAACGCGTGTGCTTTTCCTTGGTCGCTACAAGAGTGATCAGCCCGATCGTTTAAAGCGCTGGGAGCGAAGATTCTCCGCCCATCTCGATATCGACTTCAAGACCGTGCACGCCTCCAAAGGGCTTGAGGCGGAGTACGTCTACGTTCTTGGCGTCGTTGAAGACCGGCGCGGCTTCCCAAGCCAGATCGAAGACGATCCCGTTCTTCAGCTGGCTATGCCGGAAGCAGAGACCTTCGCCATGGCTGAGGAGCGGCGTCTGTTCTATGTGGCGCTCACACGCGCGAGCCGTCAGGTCAGGCTGTATACCTCTCTGGAAAAGCCGTCCCGCTTCGTCGCAGAGCTGGTGTCGAGGAAGCAGCTCGAGGTTGAGGCTGTAGAGGGGGAGGCGCTGGAGACCTGTCCTCAGTGTCAGGCGGGTGTCTTGAAGCTCCGTACGTCAGGGCGCTCGCCTTTCCACGGATGCAGCCGCTATCCACAATGCGATTTCACACGGTCGGTCAAAGAGGGCGAAACGGTCGAAACGCCGGTGGTGCGGCTCGCGTACGCCATGCCCTTGGAAAGCGATTGCCCGACCTGCGGTACGGGGAAGATGCGCCTGTCTAAGGGCAAGCATGGGCGGTTTTTGGGGTGCTCAGCATTCCCGGAATGCAAAACGACGGCCCCGGTAGGGTAGGCGCTTTCGGCGGCTGTTTATGACTCATGGTGGACCATAGCAACGTCTGCATTGTGGATGCCTCGTTGCTGCGCAGTTGGTCAGTGATATTGCGTTAAGTCAGTCTCCCCGCTGGCTTCGTCCGACAGAATTTCTTGCGACCCTCCCGGCCTTGGCCGTGGCGGCCAAGGCCGGCAAGAGCGCACAGCGAGGCTCTTCTTCGCCTTACGGTTCTCCGGAGCTACGCGACGATTTCTGAGGCCGGCGCCCCGTCAGGCTGGAGATCGTTTGCGCTCAGTCGGTCGGAGGTCCGTGCGGCCCCATGCGGAAGTGGCTGAGCATGATCGAGGAGTGCGTAGAGAAGGGCGATGACGGCATCCCGGCCTGACCCGGCTTGCTGAAGGGCTCTGACCGCCGTGGCCGGCTTCTCACTGGATGAGGTGTAACCGAGGTACGCTTGCTCGAAATCAGGTTCGGAGCACACCAAGTTGATACGTGTCGGGTCAGGAGCCGTTTGGACTGCCGCCAGGATATTCGCGTTCGTGGTCCACGCACCGTTTTTCTGTTGCTTGGTCCCGCCTGTCTCTTTGCATTTCACGTCGATGAACTCGGAATCGAGATCGTGCAACACGGAGTAGCCGGTCCCGAAGTGGTTCAGGATTTTGCAGAGCGAGACGATCGTGGCTTTGCCTCGAGCTCTCACGATCACCACATCGCGCAGCAAAGCCTGCGGGATCGGTGATCCGTCGCCGAGGGCACGAAGTTCCTCCACTATAAGACGGAATGCCGAAAACTCTGTGTCGCCCTCCACGACCACGACGCGAGGGCAGAAGAAGAACTCCGCGACGTAAGGGTCCCAGATATTCAGGAGTTTCAGGTTCTGCTTATCGTCAGTGCTGAGCTGAGCGGTGGTAGGCTTGAACAGGGTGGTGCCTTGCACCTCACCGGCTTCGTTACGCTCAACCCGCACAATCGTTTCGTTGTCCCGGGCCAAGTCGATGAATGCCGGATGGTGTGTCGTAACCATCACCTGCCATCCAGCTTTGTCTGCCAAGTCGTACAAGACACGGCAGGCTTCACGAACCGCGGATGGGTGAAGGCACAGTTCGGGCTCGTCAATGAGAAGGAGATGCGGCCGTCCGGTCCCGTTCTGGTCACGTTCGGAAACGATCCGCAGAACGGACCAAAGAAGAGTACGCCGGGCTCCGCTGCCCTGCAGCGAAACCGGACTCATGTATCCATCGGATGGGCCGACCCGCATCGCATTTCCGGCGAAAAGCTTGAACTGTTCCAGTTCGGCAATGGCCGGATCGAATTTGACGGCGTGTTTGGCGAAAACGCCGGCGAGCATCTCGGTAAGCTGCTTCTCGATATCTTCGATGTCCGCTTGGGCGCTGGCCAGCACTTTGGTTTGCAGTGCCCTAATCGCTTCACTTAGCCGATCAAACTCGAGCCCGTCGCCCGACTCTGCCGGAACGGCTTTTGCTCGCTCTTCAATTAGACTCAGTACGATCTGATCGATCTGAGCTGCTTGTTTCTCCGGGCTGTCGAACGCTTGGACCGCGTGAGGCTGGGGGCGCCTTGCGTTCGCAACGCCAGCGAAGCCCCAGGGCTTTGAGGTGTCCCAGTCTCCTAGCTCGACGTTCCAGCCTTGGCGCTCCCCCTTACCAGGCCCCTTCCATTGCCAACGTTCGCGAACCACCTTTCGCCCATCAACTTCGATAATCCACTTCTTCGCTGGGGGATCACCGACAACTTCTGTCTCCAGCTCAATAGTGGGTGGGTTAGCTTCATCAATAGAACCGTTGGGAAAGTCCTGCTCGCTCAGCTTTCCAGCCGCCGACCCTTCGCCCATCGCCACCTCATAAGCCCGCAAGATCGAACTCTTGCCGGCATTATTTGGTCCGACGAGAACAACAATGGTGTCTAGATCGACCTCCACCGTATTCGGTCCTATGGCCCGGAAGTTCCGTACAGAAAGCTTCCGAACTTTTCCGAGCGGGATCTCATCCCCGGCCGCTACTGGTGTCTTGGCCATGACTGCCCTCCCTTTTGTCAAGCTGTAGCGCTGATCGCAAAGGCTGAGAAGTCGCTGGACGCACGCAAAGCGTGCAGTCTTTGGCATGCGAGAGCCCTATTCGTGCACGTCACGTTCCATGTCCGCTTTGCACCGGCGACCCAGCATGCGGCTGTCGATCAGCTGAAATGCCCCTGCGTGGGCGCGGCGGCTCTCAACCTCGCGCGAGCCGCCGAGGACAGCCGCCGAACCCCAAACAGTCGGGCGACATCTACCTCACGGTCCTCGCCGGTACATGACCGGAGCGCAGCAGTGAGCTCCTCCAAAGCGATCTCTTCTATCTGCCGGATGTCAGCCGTGGTGGCTGGGGCTCGAACGTCCTCCCACCGACCCGGGGAGCTTGGGTCAGGCCAGGCGAAGGTGGCGCCGGTGTCTTCCCGCTGGAGATGGACGGTGCGCCTGGCGATGGAAAGCACGCGCTCGCGAACAATTCGGCCGGATCGTCCTATGCCGTGCGCTCGGGCGATTCTCTCGACCAAGAGGTCATCTCGGATTGGCGCCTCCTGCTCGATCACCTTGGCGATCATAGACCTGAGGGTCGGCGTGTACTCCGGCTCGTGGAAGCGCTCTCGGTCGGGGCTGAACGCCTCAAGGCGCGTCCGGGCATAGGAGCCCCCTAGAGGCCCTGCCACCAGAGTACCTGCATCGTCAGCGCCGTCTTCGCTGTTCGCGGCGTCCACGTCGATCGCAGAGCTGTTGGTGCTGGAGGTCTGTACGGCCGCCGGCGCGGGAGGCGGAGGTTCGGCTGCAATCTTGGCTCGGAACCCCTCCAGCTTCTCGCGCAGGAGACGATCAAGCCGATCGAGCGCGCCACGTTGGTCGATCCACCAATCGGTGGACCAGACCCGCGCCAGATCCCAACCCAGGCTTTTCAGCACCGCCTCGCGCACCTTGTCGCGGTCTCGCGCGGTGGCTGCGCTGTGATAGGCCGCACCGTCGCATTCGACTCCGCAGAGGTAGTCTCCGGGTCGATCGGGGTTCACCACGCCGAGATCGATGCGGAAGCGGGACACGCCGATCTGAGGAACCACAGTCCAGCCGCGCTCGCGTAGCCCGCGCGCAACGGCTTGCTCAAAGGGGGACTCAAACCCGCCGACAGAGCCAGCGACGGCCTCGCCGAGCGCTCGCGGTCCCCGCTCGGCGAACTCTAGATAGTGTTTGAGATCACGTACCGCCTCGGCCGCCGTGCGGTTCAGATCAACCATGTGCGGCGGGAAGGACGCGAAGATCATCATCTCACGACGGGCGCGGGTGACGGCCACGTTCAGTCGACGCCACCCGCCGCCCCGGTTCAGCGGACCGAAGTTCATCGGCATGGAGGGCGCGCCGGGCGTCTCAGGTCCGAATCCGATGCCGAGCAGCACCAGATCCCGCTCGTCGCCCTGAACCGTCTCCAGGTTCTTGACTACCACCGGCTCAAGGGCGTCCTCCGCGAAGAAACGCTCTAGCTCGGGACGTTTCTGGCGCGCCTTGTCGAGCAGGTCTTCGATCAGCTTCTGCTGTTCAGAGTTGAGCGTGACCACGGCCAGGCTTAGCGGCTCTCCCGCCTCGTCCACAAAGGTGGGGTCCGTCAGGCGCTTGATCACCTCGGCGACGATAGCCTCAGCTTCAGCCTGATTGGTGCGGAGCTTGCCCCTGGACCAGGCGCCTTGCACCGGCACCAGAGATACGGCGCTGTCCCGCGTGACGGGGGCGGGGAAGGTGACCAGGTCGCCGTCGTAGTAGCGGTGGTTGGAAAACGCGATCAGACTCTCGTGCCGGCTCCGGTAGTGCCAGGTGAGCCGCCGCTGGGGTAGACGTGCGCCCAAGCACTCTTCGAGAATGCTTTCCTGATCCTCCTCCACCTCCGTGTCATCAGCATCCATCGACGCGGCGCGGTCAAAGAAGCTGGTCGGCGGCATCTGTTTGGGGTCGCCGGCCACGATCAGCTGACGGCCGCGCGCAATGGCACCGACGGCGTCCCAGGGGGTGATCTGCGAGGCTTCGTCGAAGATGACGAGGTCGAAGAGGGCGAGATCAGCTGGCAGATACTGGGCGACCGACAAGGGACTCATCAGCAGGCAGGGCGCAAGCGTGGTCAGCGCCGGCCCCATCTCCTGAACCAGCTGGCGGACTGGCTTGTGTCGCTTCTGCAGCTTCAGCTGGTGGGCCAGAAAACCAAACCCAGGCGGCTGCTTCTGGGCTTCTTTCGGTGGCACCACCGCACAGAGACGCGCGCGGATGTAGCGGCGGGTCAGGGTGGCGAACTCTTCATCAAGCACCCTGAACCGCTCTATGGCGTCGCCGTGTTCGGCCAGGTTGAAGTCCCGAAGGGCAGGCTCGATGTCGATCTGCTGTTCAGCCCACCAGCGGGCATACGCCACCTCAAAGGCCTCGGAGGCTTTACCGGGCGCGACCACCCCCTCCCCAATGCCGGTGATCAGTCGGTGGAGGCCGAGGTCCGACGCATTCTGTTCGGCGCGCCGCCAGGCGCACCAGCTGTTCAGCTGGGCCTGGCGCGCCTGGATCTCCTCACAGGCGAGGATGATGGTGGTGAGGAGATCATCAGCTTGACGAGCCGCCGGCGACGAAGCCGCCGCTTCAAACCGGGCGAGCGACTCCTGGAAGAGGTCGTGCGCCTGAACCCACGCATGGCAGGCGCGTCCCACCGCGCCGTCCAGGGCAAGGAGCTCATTGGCGTCCACCACCAAGCTGCGAACCGCCGCGCGCAGTCTGGCGGCCTGCTCAGCGTCGTCCGCAGCGCGCGCCAGCCCGGCGCGAAGGGCGCCCGCGGCTTGGAGGGCGCGCTCCACCCGTGAAGGGTCCGTGGCCAGGCCAGACCAGCCGGAAGCTCGGCCAGCGTCGCCGGCCAAGGCGTCCATCGTCTGAAGATGGTCGCGCATAGCCTTCAGGCGAGGCAGGTCCGCGCCGGGGTCAGCCTTGACTCCCGCCGGCGACATGGCCTTGACTACCGCACCCTTGGCGAAGATCGACAGGGGCCAGAAGGTCGCCTCAGCCTTCGCCCATCGGGCGGCAAGATCATCCAGCGACAGGGTGCGGCCGGCCTCGGGTGCGTACCGGACCGAGAGCGCATTCTCCAGCTGACGGTAAGCGATGAGCTCAGCCAAAGCCTCACGCGTGCGATCAATCACCGACTGGGCGTCCGGCGCAAAAGCAAAGGCGAGATCGAGGCCATCGGCGCCCTGAAGCGCGCGGGCGAGCTCCACTAGGCCCGACAGGGCGTAGGCGTCGGCGGCCAGGTCCACCTTCAGCCGCTCCAGGAGGGTCTCGCGGGCGGCTCTCGCCTTGGTGGCCGCATCTGTCAACGTCCCTGCTGCGGCGACCAGCTCCGCCTGCCAGGCGTTGGACCATTCTGTCCGGCCAACCAGGCTGAAGGCTCCCGGCGCTTCCGCTGAGCGGGTGAGGTCCAGCCGCCGCGCGGCTTCCTTCAGCTGTTTAAGCTGCTCGGTGCTGTGATGCGTCGCGTTCGGCCAGTCCAGGCGGATGAGCTGATCGCCGCCATCCCGGATCACACGGCCGATGGCCTGATGGAGCGTCATGCCATTGGGCCGACGCTGGTGAAGGGCCGCGACATAGCCGTTCAGGAGGTCACGCTTCTTCTTCAGCTCTTCGGCCTTGCGCGCCCAATCCTCAGCCGGGTTCTCCTCCGCCGCCGTCCAGGCGCTGTCGAGCTGACGCAGCACATCCAGCTTGGCCGCCTTGTTGGAGTGCAATTCTAGGCAGAAGGGCCCAAGCCCATGCTGCACCAATCGACGATGCACCACGTCCAAGGCCGCCCGCTTCTCGGCGACAAACAGCACCTTGCGACCGAGCGCCAGGTTGTGGGCGATCATGTTGGCGATGGTCTGCGACTTGCCGGTGCCGGGCGGGCCATCCAGCACGAAGTCGCAGCCGCGGGCCGAGCCCACCACCGCCGCCAGCTGGCTGGAGTCAGCGGGGAGGGGGGTGAAGAGGTCCGCCGGGTCCACCTCCTGATCCAGATCTTCCGCACGCGGTGGAAGGCAGTCGGTCTCGTAGGGCTCCTTGGGCGTCTCCAAGAGGTGACGCACAATCGGGTTGGTCTTTAGCGCCTCGGTTCGATCAACCAGGTCCTTCCACATGAGGTATTTGGCAAAGGAGAAGGAGCCGAGCGCCACCTCCTCGATCACCTCAAAGCCCGGCGTATCGCGGACCGCACGCCGCACCAGGTTCCAGATGCGGGCGACGTCAATGCCTGCCTGATCGACCGGCAACCCTTGCGCGAGCTCAGGAATGTCGAGGTCGAAGTCCTGCCGCAGCATCTGCAGCAGGGTGAGGTTGAAGCGCGGCTCATCTTCATGGACAGAGAGCCGAACACCAGATCGCACGCTCCCGCGCTCGAGCTTGACGGGCTGAAGGATCAGGGGCGCGCGATAGCTGCGCGCGTCGGTCTGGGACTTGCGCCAGTTCAGAAAGCCCAGCGCCAGGAAGAGGGTGTTAGCGCCGCCCTCGGCGAGGTCGGCGCGGGCCTTGCGGTAGAGCTCCACAAGCGCAGCCTCGAGCTTGTCCTTCTCCAGCGGAGAGATCAGCTCGCCGCGTTCCAGCGCTTCGGCCGCATATGCCTGATCCAAAGCCTCGCCGGTCCGGGCGCGGTGCAGGTCCGCGTCGCGCCCCGCGCCGCCCTCAAGCTCTGGCGCGGGCACGATCTTGAACTTGGCACCATCCGCCAGCCGATCTTCCAGGGCCGCAGGATCGGGGCAATGAAGACGCAAGGCCGATGAGCCGTACTTCACGCTGAGCAGGCGGTTGCGGGTGGTCAGGTCCAACAGCTTGCGCTGCCAGCGCTCCAGCCGGCCCTCCGCGGTGGTGGGATCCGAGATCGGATCAACCATATCAAAGTCGGGGAGGGGCGGGGCCTCTTCAAACGAGGCGCTCGCGGCCGCCTCTTCTGGATCGGCAGCGTCCTCACCGGCCAAAGCGGCCGGAGCTTCGATTAGCGCCAGGGGACGCAGCCGCTGCATTCGCGCGCGGCGCACGTCGATCGCCATGACGAACTCGCCCTCGCGCTCTTCCGAGATCAGCCGGTTGCTTTCTGCGATCGCGCGAGAGAAGGGGACGCCGCCCCGCTGAGCCGCGAAGGTGGTTTCGAACACCACCAGCTCCTGAAGGGTGACGCGTTTACGGAGCGAAGCCGCTTCGTCGGTCAGAAGCGAGGCGAACTCCTGGGGCTGCAGCCACACCCCCACAAAGGCGTGACCCTGGGTGAGCACAAGGACAGGGTAGAGCCCGGCCTGCTCCAGGCTCGCTGCAAAAAGGAGGGCGGTGTCCAGACAGGTGGCCAAGCCGCTCTCGAGAACCTGAGACGGCGAGCGCACCTTCTGACCATGGGTCTCGAAACTCGCCGGCGGCTCGGCATAGGTCAGGCCAAGCCCACCGATCGCGGACCAGATAGCGGACGCCAGTTCGAAGCTGCGCGCCCGCGTGCCGGACTGATAGCCGTTCAAGCCGTCGGGCTTGCCCGCGCGCCGCAGCACTTCGCTGGCCGCCTTGAGCACCCGCGAGACGGCCGGATCATTGGGTTGAACAAAGGCGGCCAGAAGCTCAGGCATGGCGACCGCCCCGCCCCATTCGTTGCGCGCCAGGAGCTCCAGTCCGTGTTGGCGCTCATGAAGCACCTCTTCGCCGCGCTTCACCCGAACGGTTGCTCGGGCACGGACGGCTTCGGACAAGCCCATCAGGAGGCCTGCGTTCAGGGCCACATCCAGATCGGCCGGTCGGAGCGAGGATTGGGGGGCGAGCCGATCCAGACGCCAAGCCTTGGGGGCGAACACCGGCGGGTCGCATTCCAGCTCCACCACGAGGCCCTCGATCAGCTCAGAGCCGTCATTGAAGACCCGCAGGTCCCGAAGGACGGGCACGGCGTTTTGATGGGTGGCGAAACTGATCTTCGGGGCAAGCGTGGCGTCGACCTGCACGGCCGAACCGTCAGGGACAGGAGCGTGGGCCTCATGCGCGTCGGATTGGCTTGGATGGTCGCGGAGGGCGATGTCGGGAGCCGCGTCTTGATCCTCCAGCGCCTCGGCGCCGACCAGCCCGTCCATCACGCTCATTGCACCCGCCCCTCAACTCCGCTTACGGTTGCACGCGAGCGGGAGCGGGGTCTATAGGTATGTCTGGTTTTCGCTTTCTGCATGCGGCGGATATCCACCTCGACAGCCCGTTGAGCGGCCTATCCCGTTATGAAGGGTTGCCGGCGGACCAGCTTCGCCGCGCAACGCGGGACGCGTTCGACAACCTGATCGAAGCCGCGATCCGTGAGGCCGTCGACTTCGTGATCATCGCCGGCGACCTGTTCGACGGCGACTGGAAGGACATGTCGACCGGCCTCTACTTCGCCCGGGCCATGGGCCGGCTGGAAGCCGCCGGCATCCGCGTCTTCATTCTGAAGGGCAACCACGACGCGGAGTCGCTCGTCACCAAGAGCCTGCCTTGGCCCGGCAATGTGTCTGTCTTCTCCAGCCGCGCGCCCCAAACCTTTGACCTCGCTGATCTTGGCGTGGCGCTTCACGGCCAGAGCTTCCCCACTGGAGCGGTGGTGGAGGACTTGAGCGCAGCCTACCCGCCGCCCACACCGGGCCGCTTCAACATCGGGGTCCTTCACACCGCCCTTGGCGGCTACGCCCAGCACCAGACCTATGCGCCCTGTTCGGTTCAGGGCCTCTCGGCCAAGGGCTATGACTACTGGGCGCTTGGGCATGTGCACGCCCAACAGGTGGTCAGCGACGATCCCTACATCGTCTTCCCTGGCAACCTTCAGGGCCGTCACGCCAAGGAGATCGGGCCCAAGGGCGCTATGCTCGTGGAAGTGAGAGACGGTTTGGTTGTGGGGGTGAAGCCGCTCGAGCTGGACGTCCTCAGGTGGATCGCGGTCGAGGCGGACTGCACCGACGCAACCACCCTGCCGGACATCCACGAGCGGGTCCGGTCGCAGCTGATCAAGGTCCGAATCCAAGATGCCGGCGACCGCCAGGCGGTGTTCCGACTGACGTTGACGGGGCAAACCGCTTTGTCTGGACTGTTGAGCGACCGGCGAGACGCGCTTCGAGACGAGGTGTGCGCCATCGCTGAAGCACTTGGCGACCTATGGCTCGAGAAGTTGATCGTGCGCACCATACCGCCGCAGGAGCTGACGTTGGGCGGCGGCGATGACGCGTCCGGCTTGGTTGATGAGGCCCTGGGCGAACCGGAGCTCCTGCAGCTCCTGGAAAGCGAGCTCAAACCCTTCCTCGACGCCGTTCCGCAAGATGACGGCGACCTCGACGGCCTTCGGGCGGCGGCTCGGGACGGAGACTGGGACACAGTGCTGGCCGCCGCATCGCTCGCTTTGAAGACCCGCCTCGCTCCCGGAGGCGCAGATGCGGATCGCTGAGCTCAGCTTGGAACGCTACGGCCGCTTCGAAGGCCGCCAGCTGACATTGCCCCACCGAGAGCAGGACTTCCATCTCATCTACGGCCCCAACGAAGCCGGCAAGACGACCACCCTCTGCGCCGTCGCCGATCTGCTGTTCGGCTTCGAGCATCTGGTGAACCACGCCTACAGGTTCTCCGCATCGGCATTGAGAGTGGGAGCGGTGCTGGAAGCCGGCGGTGAGCATCTGTCGTGTCGACGGCGGCGAGGAAAAACAGGCACGCTTGTTGACGCCGCTGACGCCCCCCTGGACGAGGGCCGGCTGATCGCCATGCTCGGCGGGATCAGCCGAGATGCGTTTCTTCAATCCTCCAGTCTCGACCACGCCCGCCTCCGCGCCGGCGGGCGGGCCATGGTGGAGAGCCGAAATGATCTGGGTCAGATGCTGTTCACCGCCGGTTCGGGCGCGACAAACGTCAAACAGGTTCTGGACAGCTTAGACCGGGAGTTGGACGCGCTCTGGGGACAGAGGCGTTCCGAGCGGCGGGCCTTCAGTCGAGCGGAGGTCCGCTGGAAGGAGGCGAGAACCGGTCTTCGAGATGCAGCCGTTCGACCCGCCGACTGGCTCAAAGCAAAGTCGGAGCTCGATCTGGCGACTAAGGCGTTTCTACAGGCGGACGCGGCCCGGCAAAGGGCGGCGCTCGCCCTTGCTGGCGCCGAGCGGCTCCGGCGCGTCTTTCCGCTCCTGGGACGTCGTAAAGACTTGGTTGAGGCGATCGCCAAGCACCCTGGCGTCGCTATGTCAGAGACCGTCGAAGCGACGGCTCGGGAGGCTCTCGACGCTGCAGCCGAGCATCAGCAGAAACGGCACACCGCCGAACAATTGTTGGCGTCCGCGCGGCAAAGGCTCGAGGCGGAGCCGGATCAGTCGCCGGTGCTCTCGCTAGCTGATGAGATCGACCGCCTTGTTCAAGATATGTCTGCGGAGCAGGAGCGTCGCACCGCTCGGCCCGCACTAGGGGCCGAGATCGACACGATCCGAGCAGAAATCGGCGAGCTTGCCGTACAGCTTGAGCTAGAGGCTGAGACCGCCCGCACGACCAGCCTTCCCGCACCAGGGATCATCCAGAAGCTCCGCGAGCTTGCCTCTCGTCGCGTCGCCTTGGCGACGCGCGTCTCGACGACGGAGCAGGCCGCGAATCTTGCCAGGGCGGAGGTGGAGGCCGCGGATCAGGCGCTCACCCAAGCTGAGCCTCCCGCTGTCCTGGACCAACTGCAGACGACCGTAACAGCCGCGCAGCGCGCCGGGGAGCTGGACGAGCAGATCCACAAACAGGAGGCGCTTGTCTCCAAGACCGGTGAAGCGCTGGCGCAGGCGCTCCGCGCGCTGCTGCCCTGGGCCGGCGATGTGCAGACCTTGGCGACGCTTGTGACGCCGCTTGAGGATGAGGTCGACCAGGCCGCCACCACCGCTGACACTCTTGCACAGAGAGCGGCGGACGCCGCACGCTTGGTCAGCGAACGCGCCGAAGCCCTGGAGCTCGCCCGTGCCAAGGTGGAAGCAGCAAGGCGCACCCAAGGCGTGGTTCCGCTCGATACCCTGCTTCAGGCGCGGACTGACCGTGACCAATCCGTCGATCGCGTCGCGCAACACTTGGCCGGCGAGGCGATCCTGCCGTCGCCCATGGAGGAGGTGGAACAGCTCAGGCGAACCGTTAGCGAGGCCGACGCTCTTGCAGACCGAAGGTTCGCGGCCGCCGATGCAACGGCCCAGCTCGCAGCCGCTGAAGCGGAGGTGACCCAGGCCGAGATCAGGCATCGCAACGCTCAAGAGCAGTCGGAGAAGCTGACCAGCGAGCTCGAGCGGAGCGGGGAGGATTGGCTTGCGCGCCTTCGTCTTCAGGGCCTGCCCGAGCTCCAGCCCGACGCGCTCCGTGGTTGGCTCAGACGAAGAGTCCAATGCCTCGTGGCTCGAGATATGCATGAGGATGCTAAGAACGAGCTTCTTCGGCTGAAGTCCCGGCGAGACGGCCTGCTCCGCGAACTACGAGCCGTCGTGGAGACTCCGCAGGTTCAACACGCCGAAGCGCTTGAGCCCGTGCTCGCCGAGGCCGCAACCAGGCTTGAAGCCTTGCGACGGACCGCAGCAGCCTTCGATGCGCTGAAATCAGACTCCAGAAACGCAAATGCGCGACGCGACGAGGCGCTCAGAGGAGCCCAGGCCGCGCTCCAGCAGCTTCAGGACTGGCAGGCGGAGTGGGATGCCTTCAACGCCGAGGTCGGCCTCAGCCTGCAGCCCATGACGGCGGAGGTCCGTCTATCGGCTTGGGAAGCGTTGGCGCGCTCGCGCGAACGCCTGGAGGAGCTCAGGCGTCGCCTGGACCATCTGGACACCAGCGCGCAAGACTTCGCGGCGCGAGCCGTGAGGGTTGCAAGGGACCTTGGACTTGGGGCTACGGACGACGCGCTGGAAGTAGCGCGGAAGGCGAAGGCTGCGCTCGAAGCCGCGCGCGCCGCTTCCGCGCGCCGAAGGGCGCTTCAGGATGAATTGGACAGTCGAGACCAGGAGCGAGCAGCCGCAGCGGCGGCGCTCGACGCCGCCGAGACTGCCTTGGCCGAGGCGTTTACAACAACCCGTTCGTCGGATCGCTTGAGCCTGGCGGCCGCGCTCGACCACGCGCGGGACCGCCGCAACCTCGAAGGCGAGCTCAAGAAGATCGACGACGAGCTCGCCCTCCAGGCGGATGGCCAACCGATCGCGTCCTTAGAGGCAGAGTGCGCGGAGGCTTCCTACGACCTGCTGAGCGCTCGCGCTGAAGAGGCGCGCACGGAACTCGAGCAGGCATCCCAGGCCGCCATCGCTGCAAACGGCGTCATGAGCGAAGCCGCGGTTCGTTTTAAGCGCTTCGAGGGGCAGCAGGATGCGGCCAACTGGGCATCAGAGCTAGAGTTGGCCCGCGCCGAGCTCGACAGTTTGGCGGAAACCTACATCCTCAAGAAGGCGCAGCGGCTCCTACTCGGCCACGCCATGAAGCGCCAGGCCGAACGCGCGCGCCACCCCTTGCTGAAACGCGCAGCCGAGCTCTTCCAGACGCTGACGCTCAAGCGCTACGCCGACCTGATCATCGACCGTGAGGCCGACAAACCAAGGCTGCTAGGCGTCTGTGACGACGGGCAATCGACCATCCAGATCGATGACATGAGCGAGGGCACGCAGGACCAGTTGTTCCTGGCCTTGCGGCTCGCGGCGGTTGAACAGGCTATGAGCACCGGCAGCCGGTTACCATTCTTGGCGGACGATCTCTTTGTCACCTTTGACGACGACCGCGCGCGCTCGGGTCTTCAGGTGCTGGGCGAACTTTCACGCACCACACAGGTGCTGTTCTTCACCCACCACGCCCACCTTCGGGACTTGGCCGAAACGCTGTTTCCCAGCCTGTCGGTCCACGACCTCCAAGAGGCGACGTGAGGGGGTGCGGTAGAGCTAGAGGGAAGAGGAGGGTGATCATGGATGATCAGACGCTGAACCGTTTGGGCGGAGATCGCCTACATGCCCGTCAAGTCGATGAGCTGATCGGTCTGGTGCGCGGTCTGACGGCCGATGGAGACTTGAATCAAGCCGAAGCCGAGTTCCTGCAGAAATGGCTGGCGGCCAACCTAGCGGCCACGGACCAGCCGCTGGTGCGGATGCTTTACCAGCGGATCAGTGAAGCCTTAGCTGATGAGGTGCTGGACCCGGATGAAAAGACATCCCTGCTCGATACGCTGAACAGCTTCAGCAACCGGGACTTCGAGCTCGGCGAGATGCTGAAGGCCTCAACCCTGCCGCTTTGTGATCCAGCCCCGAGTTTGACCTTTAAGGGACAGACCTACTGTTTCACCGGGACCTTCATCTACGGCCAGCGACGCTTCTGCGAGGAGGCGGTGGTGTCACGGGGAGGCTGTGCTGGAGCATTGAGCCGTAGGACCAATGTGCTGGTGATTGGCGCCTACGCAACTGAGTCCTGGAAGCACTCGAGCTTTGGCAATAAGATCCTTCAAGCCACCGCATGGAGGGAAGAAGGCAAGCCGATTGCCATCGTCTCCGAAGAGCATTGGACACAGCATATCCAGTAATGCGGATCTCGAGAGCAAGAGGGCTTCCGGCCCCATAGATGCTTTGGCGGCAAGCGCAGCCTCGCCCTTCGCGAGTTCGCGCTCGGACACGAAGCCCTGAAGCGGTTCGTGGCAAGGGAGCCGCGGCGACGTGTCCACGAATGTGTCTTCGCGGTTCTTGCGCTGGAGAGCGAGCCGATCGATCCGCGCCTCTAGATCGGGGGCAACGAACCTCCGCTTTCTGCTGCGGCGCCAAGTTCCGCTTCTGGCACCATGCTGACGGATGACCACACATAAAGCGTCTGGGTTAAGACAGGCCGGGCCTCGGGACCAAAGTTCGCGTGGCGTCAGGTCTCGTCCTTGCGGCCGTCCCAATGCTCCCCCGGACTCATGCCGGTTTCGTCGGAGATCGCCAGGTGGTGTTCGAGCGGACGGACTACAGCGTGGGATCCGATCCTGGTCCAGGCGGTCGTCTCGTGCATCGCCCAAGCTTCGTCGGGGCGGGTGGTTACGACCGGAGTGAAATAATTGATGTAGGCGAACCGTAAGCGGGACTGCCGAGGCTCGAATATTCGGGCCTTCATGACGTTGCGAAGGTGCCGGACCTGATCCGTGGCATCGCCGCTCCAGGTCTCGATGCCGACGTGGAGCACGCCAGGTGCTTCGTCGCCCAGCTGGTCGTCGGCCTCCTTCAGAAAGCCACCGATGTCTCGAGACCGCCCTAGAATTGATGCTTCGGACCCGTGGCGCACCGTCATCAGGCTGGCTTGATAAACGGCGTCTGCCCAGAAGGGCCGCTCGGGATGCGGGCGCCATTGCGCCCTGAGGCTATGGTCGGCCTCGTGGTCATAGCCACCGGCGAGTAGCTCGATCATGCGGCTGGCGCCAAAGTAGACGAAGTCACGGCTCAGGACGCTTCGGGCGAGGCGCCAGTCAATATCCCGCACCCGTCCAGTAGACAGGCCGTCAGCCCACCGATCTTGGGCCGGATCGGACAGGAAAGCGGCCGCCCGCTGGGCGAAGTAGTCGTCGGGAATCGTGTCAGCTGGCACCAAGAGAGCCGATTCCAATACGATGGATCGTCCGGCGTCGAGAGCCAGGGCATGCATTGGCGTGGCCAAGACTTCGGTCCTGGCCTTTTCCGCTATCGCCAATTGTGAGGTCTTTGGGCGTTTGCATTCAGCGTGGAAGCGACGCCGGCCTTGGCGGACATCCAGGTCCGGCGTCTTTGGCCCGCCACGGACCTCTGGGATGAAGCCAACCCTCCATCCGTGGCGACAGTAGGCGAGGGCGACTAGAAGCTCGTAGAAGCCGCCGTCTGGATGCGAGAGGTTCTGGGTCATCAGGCGGGCGAGCCGATCCTCAACGCCACCAATCTTCATGAGAGTCGGGATTGACCGACCTAGTCGGGTCATGATCGGTGCGATTAGGGCTCCGCCTTCTGGAGACCAGCGGCTTCGGTCCGTAGCGTAGGCGCGAGCTTGAAACACCAGCCAAGCCAGGCGGTCTTTCGGATCGAATAGGTCCGGAACCGATTCGCCCTCCCGCCGTCGCCTCCAACTCTCGAAGAAGCGTGCTTCAACAGCCGCCTGGCGACGTCGCCACGCGTCCGCGTCGACATAAGATTCCAATAGGACGACCGCTCGCAGTACGTCCTCGTCGATCCAGTCATGTCCGGTCTTCGGCGCTGTCCAGGAGAGGTCGCGGGGGCTGCGGGGAATGACAGTGGCTCCATCTAGGGGAGGGTAGCGGTCAGAGCTTCGATCAAAGTGGCCTTCCCGACGCTTGGACGCCAATCACCACAGAGAAGGATTATTTCTATCGCAAGCCCGCCATTCTAGCCATGTTGGTTGAGGCGGTGTGGTCAGGCCGGTGTCCACAAACACAGGTTCGCACGCAGACCCGCTGCTAGCGGTGGAATGTGAGTCCGCTTTCGCGGCGGCGATACCGCTGATGGCGCGTGACCATCTGGCGTTTTCGGCCGGCGGGCGTTTCTGCAACAGGCGCTAACTGTCGCTTGATGGCCGCCAGGCTGCTGCATATCACAAGGCTGGTAGGGGGACTGTACAGCTAAAGCGCAGCGCCAGCCTTGTCCTCGACCGAACGCTTCAAATCACGCGCGAGCCTTGCGATGCTGCGTACCGCGTGAGAACGAAGTCCCATACCTGATCGACCTTCGCATCCCAAAGATCCTGGGGGTACGGGGCCTCTGGCAGATCGTTCAGCTTTAGGCGAATTTCAGACCAGACCGCGCCTCGTGACTGCTGATTTCCCGTCCAGTTGACGGCCTTAACGAGCTCGTCCAACCGCTCCAATAACTGTCTGGCGACCACTTTGACCTGGATCTCCTGGGCTTTGGTCAGCTTGGGTTCCGGGGTCGTGAGAAGGTCGAAAATGGCCAGCTCCTCCTCTGACAGCTCCTCACGGGCCGCCCGCTGCTGCTCTTGGTTCAGACCGGCGATGAACGCCTGCAGGGCCTCGAAGAAACGCTCGGGGTCGATAGCGCCCGAGTTGTACTCGGCAACCAGCTTCTCCAGCCGCTCGACCAGCGGGATGCGTGTGGGGTTGGCTTCGGCCATAATCCGCACTTGCTCTTCAGCCTCCTCGCGCATGCGCTCGACGGTGACCTTCGGGCTTTGCTCAAAGAGCCGGGCAAGGGCCTCGAAGTCGATACCCGACAGGTCTACGCGGCCCTCTGGGGTGTCGCCCTCGACAATCGGGGTCAGGATCGCAACGCCTTCCAGCCGCTCGTCGATGATCTCGGCAATGCGGTCGGAGATGGCCGAGATGTCTACTGGACCCAACTTGGCCTTCACGGCGTCAGAAAGGGTGTGCAGGACCGCGACGGGCTTCATGAAGGGAGCGGCCCGCTCGTCGGGCAAGATCGCCTTATAGGCCTTCGTGACCGCCGCGGTCAGGCGCAGGAACTCTCTCCGCCGATCGTCTGGAGCTATCAGAGTTTCGACGGCGCTCGAAATGAGCTTGAGTCTGTCGAAGCTCTTCTGTGTTGCGCCACCGATCGCGTCCACGTCGACGCCCAACGGCTCCACAAAGGCGCGTGCGGCCCTCAAGGCGTCTTCAAGGGTGCCTACCAGAGCTTCCTTGCCTTCAATCGGCTCACGCTTGCCTTCGCCGCTTCCACCCCCTGCATAGACCGCCAGCGCCTTTTGGAGGTTGTTGAACACGCCTACGTAGTCGACGATCACCCCCGCCGTCTTGCCTTCGGCCCGGCGATTGGCGCGGGCAATGGTCTGCATGAGCGTGTGATTCTTCATCGGCTTGTCGAGGTAGACGGTGCCGATCGAGGGGACGTCGAAACCCGTGATCCACATGGCGCAGACAAACACCAGCCGCAGCGGGTCGTCCTTGTCCTTGAACTTGGCTTCCAGGTCCTCCTTCTGCATCCGCTCCCGGTGGGGCAGGATGTCGAGGCCCTTCTTCTTCAGGTCGTCGATTTCGTTCTGGCCCTGGCTGACGACAACCGCCATGTCGAGCTCACGTAGCCACTGTAGGCGTTCGACGATCGCCGCGCCTTCCGCTTCATGCGCGGTCTTGAGCTTGATCTCGTCTTCGGCGATCCGCCGGGCTACGGACGCCTTCACGCGGTCGTGCATGGCGACGGCAGTGGCCTTGTCGATCGCCACGAACATCGCCTTGCCCCGATAGCCGCGCTGGGCGAAGTGGAGCGCCACGTCGTCGGCCACCTTGTCGAGACGATCGGGCGCGGTGATCAGCGTGTATTGGCGGCCGAACTGGCGCTGGAGCTTCCTCTCCTGCTCCTCGTCGAGCATGGCCTCATCCAGGAGGTCGTTCAGCTCCTCACGCAGGGCGTCGGCGTCCATCTGCAGCTCGGGCTTGCGGGCCTCGTAGTACAGCGGGACCGTGGCGCCGTCGCGGACCGACTGGGCGAAGTCGTAGATGGACACATAGTCACCGAAGACCTCGCGGGTCTTGCTGTCCGCCCCCTTGATCAGCGGGGTCCCGGTGAAGCCGATGAAGGCCGCGTTGGGCAAGGCCGCCCGCATGTTGGCCGCGAGCTGGTCGTACTGGCTCCGGTGGGCTTCGTCGGTGATGACGATGATGTCGGACCGGTCGGAAAGGACCGGCATGGGCTCTCGCTCGGCGGTCGAGAACTTTTGGATCAGCGTGAAGACATAACGCTCGTTGCCCGACAGCAGGGTCTTGAGGTGATCCCGGCTGCCTGCCTGAACCTGGTCGATGTTCTTTGTGAGGGCGCCGGCCGATGCGAACTGACCGGCGATCTGGTCGTCCAGTTCGGTGCGGTCGGTGACGATGACGAAGGTGTAGTTGCCGCCCAGCCGCCGCAGGACCTTCTCGGCGAACATCACCATCGACAGGCTCTTGCCCGAGCCCTGCGTGTGCCAGAAGACGCCGAGCTTGCCCTGGTTGTCCGCGATGTGCTTCACGGCCTGAATGGCGCGGTTGACGCCCAGCACCTGGTGGTACTTGCCGATGATCTTGCGCAGGCCGCCGGGGACCTCGTCGAAGAGGATGAAGCTCTCGATCAGGTCGAGAAAGCGGGCAGGTTCGCAGGTCGCCCGCAGCATCGTCTCCAGGCTCGCGTCCTCGGGTCCGTCTTCGTCGAGCTTCTTCCAGGGGGCGTAGAACTCGTAGGCGGCATGGCTCGCCCCCATGACCGACTCCAGGCCGTTGGAGAGCAACACGAAGCCGTTGGCGTCGAACAGACGGGGCACTGTGTCCCGGTAGTCCCGCAGGTTCTTCTCGTAGGCGTCGGCCAGCGGACAGGTGGGCGCCTTCCATTCGGCCAGGAGCAGCGGCAGGCCGTTGACGAAGCCGATCGTGTCGGGGCGGCGCTTGTGAAGCACGCCTTCGACCCAGACCTGGCTTGTCACCAGGAAGTCGTTCGCCAGCGGGTCCTTCCAGTCGATGACGCGGACGGTCATGTCCTCGAACGCGCCGTCGCCCTTGCGCACCTGGACGCGCACGCCGTCGATCAGGAAGCCGTGCACCTCGCGGTTGGCGTTGGGCGCGAGGGCGCCGGTGCGGTCCTTCGTCAGGGCCTCCTCGGCCAGCTTCAGGGCTTCGGGGGGCAGGCCGGGGTTGAGCTTGGCCAAGGCCTGTTGGAGGCGCGCCGGAAGCCACGTCTGACGAAAGCTCGTCCGGCCTGTCGGGTTCGCCGGGCCCGGTTGCTCGTTCATGAGGTTGGCGTGCGTCCAGCCCAACTCCTGCAGGAGAGCCAGCGCGGGCTGCTCGACGATGCCGTCCTCGGAGGCGATGGTTCCGGTCAGCGAGGGCGCCATCAAGCCTCTTCCGGCTCCTCAGGGCCGGCATCATCGGCCTCGGTCATAGGTATGCCGTTGCCGTCGCTCAAAGCGAGGGCACGTGTCTGGAACACGGGGCGCATCCTCTCCAGCTGCTGGATCAGCCACTCGTGCTGGCGGGGCCAGTCCGCCTCGCGGGTCGGGTCCGCGCCTTCCAGATAGATCGCGATGCGGCTCTGCTTCTTCCCGTCCAGGCGCTCCCACGACAGCGGGGCGCCAAACTCCGCCTCGATGGCCTCTTTCTGCGCGAACAACTCGTCGTACCAGACCTTGCCCGCCGGCCCCCGGAAGCAGAACTCGGCCCAGACATATTTCTTCTGGGAGTGCACGCAGGCGCCAAGCCAGGTTCCCGCGCGGCCGATGGCGAAGGTGGTCCACGACTGCGGGTGGGCCTTTTGCGGCCGCACCTTGCTCTTTCGCTCCAGCAATCGGGTCCGAAGAGCCTGCCAGTAGGCCAACTGCTGTTGCTTGAGGTCGGACACGCCGCCTTCCGCCGACTGCTTGACCTCGCGCGACCATTCGTTCGGTTCGGCCAGGATATTGAGCATGGGCGCGGGGTCGGAAGCGCCGATCTGCCACAGCTCGATCTGGAGGCCGAAAAATTGGTAGGCGTCGCTTGTAATCTCGTTCAGCCAGTCGAGCGCGGCGCGGTGCTCCTCGGCGAAGTCCTGGGCGACCCAGACGATCGTCGCGGCCTTGAGGCCCGCGGCATAGGTCAGCAGCTGGCCCAGGTGGCGGTGATCGGTCTTCTCCAGTTGGTTCTCGACCAACACCCAGTGCTCGTCGGGCGTGTCGGTGCGCTTCGCCAGGATGTCCGCCCGGAAGGGGCCGACGAACTGCTCCATGGCCTCCACCTCCAGGTCCATCCCGAGCGCGTCCTGGAGCAGCTCCAGGCCGTCAGGAGAGGCGAGCCAAGGCGTGAAGTGCGCGGCCTCGTTCGGCCACGCCCTGCGAACGTCGACCTGGATCACCTTGCCCAGCTTCACGGTCATGCGGCCAGCTCCAGGTCCCGTTCGGCCGCCTCGACGGAGAGCTGGCCGGAGATGAGCCGGGGGAGCAGAAGGTCCCGGGAAGTTGCAAGACGTTCGTTCATGCTCCCAAGCTTGCCGACCAACTCCAGCATGGGCCACGCCGCGCTCTCGAACCGATCAAAGAGGTCATCCGAGGCTGGAATGGCCATCGCGTAGGTCGCAACGCTTTCCGTTCGCGCCCGCTGGCGCCCGGTAGCTCCTGACATAGACGACCGGGCATGATCGCGAAATCCGGGAAGGCGCGAGAGGCAGTAAGTAAAAGCAGGTCCCGAGCGCTCACCACGCATCACAATGAACTCCGTGGAACCGAATCCGATTCCGTTTACCCCGGGGAGGTCTCGAACGAGGCCCGTCTTGCCGTTTTCCAGACAGGGAGTGATGCGGGCGAAGAGCGTGTCCCAATTGCGAAACTTGGCGCCCGAGTTGCCCTTACGACTTTCAGGAGAGGCTATCAGCGATGTGACCGTGTCCAAATGTCCCATGGGGATGAATGGTTTGTCGTCGTCTTTTGGGATCTTGGTCTTGGGATCGAAGGCAATGACGTCCTTGGCCTGCCCCCTCGTCCACCCCTGAGGCCGCGGGCCGTCCGGGGTGTCGACAAGGGGCGCGCTCTCGTGGCCGGGGAAGCGGAAGCGGACGAACCACTCCTCGAACAGCCCCCGCGCCATCTCCTCCAGCACCGCCACCCGGCGCCGGTTGACCTCGATCAGGTCGTCATAGGCCCCGAGGATCGACGCGATGCGGCGTTGGGTCTCAAGAGGAGGGAACGGGATTTCGAGAGCTTGGGCTACGCGCACATTGAAATGCTGTTGAGCAGCCCCCACGAGCCGCCCGCCGATCTGTCCTTTACCCCAAGGGCTGTTGAGGACGAACGCAAGAAAGCGCGCATCAAGCGTAGGACCTGGCCTTGCGATCACAAGGTCGGCGCAGTTCGCATCTGGTAGGTCCCCGGGGATCACTGCCGCAGTTCCAGGGTAGCCTGTCCGAACAATGGCCACGTCTCCGGGAGAAAGGCGGGATTTGCGCAACCGCTTGTGGAATTCGGGTGAGATGTACTTCAGGTCCCCCAACTCGATGAAGCCCGGTCGGATGTCTTGGGACCGCAGGAAAGGCACACCAGCATCGACATACTGATCCGACATTTTGCCTACGTGGCCTACAGTCACCTGTGTGCAGAGGTCTCCGAGCCTCCGCGTCTGCCAACCGCTCATGCCTCGAGCACCTCAGCCACGTTCAGCGCGATCAACGCCTGAATCCGCGCCGCCTCGGCGTTCAGCCCCTCTATCTCTTCATGCAGGGCCTCCAGCCGCTCCTTGAAGTCGACGTCGTCCACCTGCTCGCCGGGCGCCACGCCCACGTAGCGGCCAGGGCTGAGGCTCCAGTCCTGGGCGGCAATCTCGGCGCGAGTCGCCACCTTGCACAGGCCTGGGACGTCCTTGTAGCCATCATCGCCGAAGGTCCGGGTCACGCGCTCGCCGCTCCCCGCTTCCAGCTCTGCTTTCCGTCCGCGCCACAGGCGCACGATATTGCCCAGGAATTCGATCTGGTCGGGCGTGTAGTCGCGGTGGGCGCGGGTGACCTGACGGAAGATGTGCCTGGCGTCGATGAACAGCACCTCGTCGGCCCGGTCGCCCTTCGCCTTGGCCTTGTCGAGGAACCACAGGGTCACCGGCAGGGTGACGGTGAAGAACATATTGGGCGAGGTGGAGACGATCACGTCCACCGCCCCGCTCTCGATCAGCTTGCGGCGCATCTCCCGCTCCGCCCCGCCTGCGTCCGAGGCCGAGTTGGCCATGACGAAGCCCGCACGTCCCGTCTCGTTCAGGGCGGCGTTGAACAGGCCGATCCAGAGGTAGTTGGCGTTGCTGGTGGTGGGGATGCCGAGCGAGAACTTCGCGTCCACATGGCCCGCCTCGGTGACCAGACGGCTGCGATCGACCTCCGACTGGTTGAAGGGCGGGTTCGCCATAACGAAGTCGAACTGGCCGACCAGGTCATGCGGATCCTCGTAGTAGCTGTTGGCGATCCTGATGTCGCCCGAGACCCCGTGGACCGCCAGGTTCAGGCGGCACAGCTTTTGGGTGTCTGACATCTTTTCGGCCCCGTAGATGCCGATTTCCCGCGTCGGGTTCTTGTGGTGGCGCTTCACAAACTCGGCGGAGTGGACGAACATGCCGCCCGAACCGCAGGCCGGGTCGAAAATCTTGCCGTGATAGGGTTCCAGGACCTCGACGATCAGTTTCACGATCGAGCCGGGTGTGAAGTATTCGCCGCCCTTCTGCATGTACGACGAGGCGAACTCGCCCATGAAGTACTCGAAGATCAGGCCGTAGGCGTCCCCGTCGATCTTCAGCGGCTGGAGCAGGCGCAGCAGCTCCCTGAGGACGCTATTGGGCAGCGCTCCGTAGCCCTGGGGCATCACGCCCGCCAGGTCCGGATTGTGCTCCGTTATGGCCTTCATGGCCTCGTTCAGGGCCTCCGCCAGGTTCTCCGTCTCCGGCAGGGACAGCAGGTAGGAGAAGCGGGCATGCTCAGGCAGGAAGACGGCGCCGAGGCCGTGGTAATCCCCCGGGGTGGGCTTGAGGCGGCCCGTCATGATCGAGGACAGCTCGGCATGAATTAGGTCGAACTTGGCCTCCATCTGCCGCAACGCGATCAGGGCAAGAACCGGCTGGGCGTACTGGTCCGGGCGCAAGTCGGTGTTGGCCCACAGTTGGTTCGCAGTCTGGAAAAGACGGCGGGTGAGGTCCTGTAGGTCTACTTGCACCGAGTGTGAGCTTTCGGGTGTTGAATGTGGGGTCGACCATACTCCGGGCGACTTCCGGGTCCACCTACTTCAGCCGCATCGTGACGGTCGAGAGCAGAGCGTGCACGTGCTGCACTTTGCCATGAAGCACGGTCGTCGTGGCGCTAAGGCGGGCTTGCGAGGCCTCCTTCAAGCGTGAAGCCGTCGACGAGGGGCGAGCTTTAGCGTTGGTTCGGCTGGCGCCCGTGTCTTAGCTAGGTGCAGGTGATGGACACAAGTTTTGGTCGTGCTACGGTCCAGCTTGTGGCGCTAGGCGCTTTCAGAATAACCCGCCGCTCGGCGCCTGAGATGCGACTGTGCCTATAGTTCTCGTCCATAACGATGTCGTTCGGGATTCCGCGCATAACTGGAATGACGTCGAGGGCGTTCAGTACCATTTCCCGTCAAAGTATCGCGGTAAGGTCCTGCCGGGCGAGCCATTTGTCTACTACCGGGGCGTCGCACGAAAATCCGGGCGGCGCGGGCCTGCTGAGTATCTGGGCTACGGCAGGATCGGCACGATTTGGCCGGACGAGGCTAAGAAGGGCGCCTGGTACTGCAGCATAGTCGACTACGAGCGTTTCGCGAAGCCGGTCAACGCAAAGGTGGATGGTGAAACGCGCGAGCAGATAGCTCGGAACCTCTGGTGGGACGGCGTACGCGCTCTCGATCCCGCTGTGTATGCCGATATCGTGGCGGAAGGTCTGGCGAGCGGCGCCGGTGTAACCGCCACGGCCTCGATCGACCTTGTGACGATTACAGGATCGGATCAGCTGATCCTGCCGCCCTCACTGGGGCGCCATCAGCCTTCGCCAGGTGGCGAACGACGAAGCAAGCGCGCCAAGGCGATCGGCGACTGGGCCGAGCGTGTGGCGCTCAGATACATTCAGGACAACGTCGCGGGCTGCAGTGATTGCGTCCACCGCGCAGCCCAAGGCGAGACGCCCGGGTGGGACATCGACTACCGCGATACCGACGGCGCAGTGCAGCGCGTCGAGGTCAAAGGGACCACCGGGGCGGCTTTCGCAGCAGTCGAGCTAACGGCCAACGAGCTGGCGGCGGCGCAAGCGCATGGGGCCAATTACTGGCTGTGTCTGGTCGCCGGCTGCGAAACCTCCACGCCACTGGTGCAGCTCGTCCAGAACCCGGTGGCCAAACTTGACACCAATGAATGGACGGCGAAGCCCACGCTGTTCGCCATACGCTTTTCTGGGGCTGCCGCCGGCTGAGGGTTCAGTAAGTGCGGATCTTGGGGGCGCTAGTTTCTTATGGAGGGGAAGATTCTCGACGACGGTCGTTTTCCAACGCGCACGATGATCGCGCGCGTCTATCGCCAAGATCCGCTCGAAGACGGCGCTTCGCCTCTGGTGTCTGTCGAACTCGACGGGATCGACGAAGACATTGTCGATGAGGATCTGAGCGCGCTCTTTCTCAATAGAGATAAAGTCGATCCGTTCGGGTTGCTCAGGGTCGAAGTGCCCAAGAACCATGAGATTGATGGGAGGCCTCTGGAGCCGGGGGGCTGGTTTCGTCTTACGCTTTTCGAAGAGGACGGGGACCGGCGGATGCGAGCCGAGCACGCCCAGCTAACTCAGGGCGGCTACACGATCGGGTCAAAGGGCTACGTCGGCGACATCGAGTGGGTGGGCGAAGATGGCGACCCGCCCTTGCACTCTGTCGGAGCAAGTGTCGCCAAGCGGAAGAAACGAGCACAGAAGGCCATCAACGGCGGTGTGTTTCCTCAAGACGCGATCATTCATGTTTCCGGGGTGTTCGTCTGCGGGTGGCCGAAGCAACCGTCCACGGTGCAGGTGCGCGACGTGGGTCAGGCCGGCTTCGTCACCCTGCGGGACGAGTACAACCGCCCTAGCTTGCATTTTGATGCGGGTTGGCCAGTGAGCTTTAACGGGAGCACCGCCCCAGCGACGACTACGGTCGCCAATCTATGGGCGCCGGTGGTGCTCTCTCATTGGGATTGGGACCACCTGCACGGTTACTATGTGTTTCCTAGGCTTCAGCACGTGCCGTGGTTCACGCCTGTTCAGACGCTTGGGCCGGGCGCGAGCCGCGTTGCAGCGCAGCTGAACTCATGGGGGCTGTTACAAGGCCTTACGGGCGGACCCGTAACTTTTGGAGCCGGCGGCTGGGGGCGTCTCGCCGTTTGCGCCGGACCAGCGGGCAACAAGAACCAAACCGGACTCGCCCTTGAAGCTCGCGTGCGCGCCAAAGATGGCACGGAAGACTGGGTTCTGATGACCGGGGATGCGGACTACCAACATGCGATAGCCGCCCTGGGGACGAGCAACGTCTATTCGGGGCTTGTTGTCGCCCACCATGGCGCGACCTTTGCGGGACCCGTACCGAGCCCCACGGGGGCAGCGAGAGCTGCTGTCTCTTATGGTGACGGCAATACCTACGGGCATCCATCGGCAACAGCGTTGACCGCTCACGCGGCTTGGAGCCTCGAGCGAACAGCAACGCACAAATCAGTCTCCCGCGGTTGCCGGTATCTTCCCTGATCTGATCACTCGTATTCGCTAGGCTTCGCGAGCCCCGCCCGAAGGGGCCGCTAATCGATTTTTGAAGAGCTCTGGGATCGTCTCAGGGCCGTTCTTGAGGGGTAGGCCAGTGGCGAAGCCGCGATCCAAGAAAGGCCGTAGCGCCATCCGCCGGATAAAGGTGATGGTGTCCAGCCGCTGCAACGACGCGTTTCCGGCTGGAGGTAACGTCTCTCTGACTGATACGCGACGCCAGCTCAAAGAGCGGATCGAGAACGTGCGTCTCTTTGATCAGCAGCTGTTTGATGTCTGGATCAATGAAGATGCGCCCGCTCTGGCCACGCAGGACAGTTGGGACACCTGCATGGCGCAGGTCGACGCCTGCGACATTCTGTTGGTGCTTTTCAATGGTAACGCTGGCTGGACGTTGGGCGAGGGGGATCTGGGGATCTGTCACGGTGAATGGCAACGGGGACGGCACAGCGCGCCCGGCAAGGTTCACCTGATTCAGCTCGGCAGCGATGAAGACTTGAAGGCCTGTGATCGCAAGCCGGACAAACGGTTCCGAGACGAGGTCGCTAAGTCAGGCGACTTCACTGCCCGCGCCTTGAGCCCGGAAGCCCTCTTCGATGAGGCCAGTCAGACGCTGCTTCATGCCGTTACGCAGCTTGTCAGCCTTGGCGGCCAGGACTCTCGTGGAAGCCGTTTCCACCTGGGCGAAGCGCTAGAATGGAGCAAGCTCGATTATAGAGCCCGCGCCGATCGGATTGCCGACACCCTTGGCGCATCGATCGTGCAGAACGGAGGCGAGAAGGTCGGCGCTCGGACGTTCACCAGACAGATTGAAGGCGTCTCAGTTTTCTTCGCTGTGCATGCGGTCCCAGGTGCCATGAGCATCGGTGCTGCTCGCGAGATGGTCGGTCGCCCGTTCCTGCGAGATCATGAGCACGTGGCGGCGATGGCCGGCGCTGCTGGTCCAGTTCACCTCATCGGGTGCAACCGAACCGCCACTGAGACCCAGGCGGCGACGCTGCTCGGATTTCCTGATGCAGCGATCGTCGCGGCGCCCTTCGGCATCTACGTCGCTGATGAGGTGCAGAAGGTGCAGTTCGTTCTCCTCGAGAACTGCAGAGATGACGCCCTGACCCGGCTGGCGTTGCAGCGCTTCATCGCTTGGTTGGAGCAGACGGGTGAAGGGGGCGTGCTCGCTGCGAGGGCTGAAGCGCGCAAACGTATCGCTAAAGCCATCTATGCCGAGCGGGCGGCAGGCTAGGAGAAAAGCGCGGCCTCAGGATCTGTGCGACCGCTTTAGTCGGGTAGGGCGCCTACCTTCAGAGCCGGAGGTACACATGACCCATAAAGCAGTTCCGCCGATGCCGACGCGTGACGGTGGGGAGTTTGGCTACAGCGTGATGAAGGTTGCGCTGGGAGCCATTCCGATGGCCGGAGGCGCCGCTCAGGAGCTCCTGGAGAAAGCCGTCGGCGATCCGTTACGCCGGCGGCAAGAAGCCTGGACGGCTGAGCTTGGAATGGCGCTCAATCTGCTGATTGAACAGGTCGAAGGCGTCACGCCTGAAAGCCTCGCCGAGGATCCGATCTTCGTGTCTGCCGCGGCCAGAGCGACCCAGGAAGCAGTGCTCTCTCACGGGGAGCGCAAGCGCGAGGCGCTTCGCAATACGGTCCTGAACATTGCGGCAGGCGTCCGGCTTGACGAGATTTTGAGCGGCGCGTTCATGGACTACATCGCTCGTTTCTCTGAAGGCCACCTAAAGCTACTTGCCCTCATGAGGAACCCGATGGCGGATGCGGCTTACGCCCGTGAAGCCTCGAGCGTTTACATGGGCTCGGTCCACGGCGTGATCGTCAAAAGCCATCCGGACCTGGCGGCCCAGCCCGAGCTGCTCGACCGTCTCAACTCCGACCTCGAGAGGGAAGGGCTGATCAGCGGAGGTCTGAAAGCCATGATGACCGGCAACGGTGTTCAGAGCTCGCGCACCACCGCAATCGGCAATGCCTTCTTGGACTTCATCACCGCGCCCGTGGAGCTGCAGACGCCAACGAGCTAGTGGAAGGTGCGCTAGGCGTCGGTGTCTGCGGCGGATTCACGTTCGACGGAGGCTTCGCCGCCGAGCGCCTCATAGCGGCGCTCGGCCAGCCATTGAAGGCGTCGCGCCTGGGTCTGGAGGACGCGGCGAAGACCTCCCTGGACCTTCCGCTCGGAAATCACCTGCGCCAGGCGCGAGATGATCAGTGCGCGCCGTGCGATGCGGAAGTCCGGATGGGAGCGCAGCTCATAGACACGATCGGAGACGATGCGGCCGCGCAGTGAGGGCGGTGGCTCGACCGCCAGGAGCCCCGGGGGCGGGTCCTTCTCGTTGAGGATGGCCTTGAAGGCGGAGCGCTCTACGGCCTGCTCGGTGATCAGGCGCTCCAGCGCGTCCAGGCGCTGTCTGGCGTCCACGTCCTTGCCTCCAACCGTTTGGAGTTCAGGTAGGGGCCAGACCTCGATCTCATA
This sequence comes from Brevundimonas vesicularis, assembly GCF_014204545.1. Lineage (GTDB taxonomy): Bacteria > Pseudomonadota > Alphaproteobacteria > Caulobacterales > Caulobacteraceae > Brevundimonas > Brevundimonas vesicularis_B. The sequence goes on along the minus strand of NZ_JACHLJ010000002.1, from coordinate 446,144 downwards.
GACCTCGAACGGATCCAGCACCGACATGGCGACGGCGTCGGTACGTTGGTTGGTCAGATGCCGACGGATGCGCGTGCGCAGCATCTCATTCGTCTGGCCCACATAGATCGGCTCGCCGTCGTAATCGAAGAAAGCGTAGACGCCCCATTTGTAGTTGCCGACCCGGACCGTATGGCCTGCGGGATCGTCAAAGGGCGTATCCAGAAAGGCGGCCAGGTTGGCGCGCAGATCCTCCGTTTCAAACGGCGGAAGCTGAGAGGCGTCTCTGTCCCTAGCGCCAGCAGCCATTGGGTCTATGCGACCTTACGCAGGGTGCTGGCTGCGTCCAGCAGGGGCTCGAACACGTGCTGCGCCAAATGGCGGACCACCGGCGCAGCGACGCCGTCGCCGGTCAAGTGATAGGCCTCGTTGTAGCGGCTGGGCAGGACATAGTTGTCGCTCAAACCCATCAGACGGGCGGTCTCGCGCGAGGAGATCAGGCGCGAGCGTACTCGGTGGCCGTCTACGACCATGATGATCTGCCGACTGGAGCCGCCCGCGGGAGTGCGAAGGCAGCCAGCAATGTCGTCGAAACGAACCTCGGCGCGCTGCACCTTCTGTCCATTCTCGTCAAAACGGGTCCGGCGATAGATGCCGCCAACCATCCGACGGCCGGCTCGCTTAGCCGCCTCCACCTTGGCCAAGTTCAACGGCGACATCATGTCCAGAAGCTTCTTGGTCTCGGCCTGATTGTGCCAGGATACGCTGTCGGGATTGTCTTCGATGATGTCGGCGAAGGTGCTAGCCCGCCGCTCAGGCGTGGGGACATTCCACCAGACGAGTTTGTCGGCGACGTCCGCCGGAAGGTTGGAGACCGCCTTGTTCAAAGCGCGGGTGTGGAAAGGGTCGATCGGCTCGGGCGAGAGCAGCTCGGGCGCTATTTCCAAATCTGCGCGCACGCCGATGACAAAGAGCCGGGGGCGGGATTGCGGGACGAAGAGGTCCGCATTGATCACAAGGGCGCCGAACCGATAGCCGGCGTCAGCGTAAGTCTTACAGATCGCCTGGAAGTCCGCTCCGCCATGAGAGGTCAGGGCTCCGCAGACGTTCTCAACAGCGACCATGGCCGGTGCGCGTCCGTCAGCGGCCAGTCCGCGAACAATATCCCAAAAGGCATAGAAGGTGCCTGAACGTTCACCGGCCAGGCCCTTGCCAACGCCTGCTAGTGAAAGATCCTGGCAGGGGAAACTCCCCCAGACCAACCCTGGATACCCAGGGAGTTGCCTCGCTTCCAAGGCGCGAATGTCGCCGACGGTCAGCTCTCCGCCGGTGCCCCAGTTGGCTTGGTAGGCAAAACCCTTCTTCGCATCGAAGTCATTGGCGAATAGGCAGGTCCAGTTCTTGCCCAAGCCCGCACGCGCCATGCCGCCGCCCGCGAAGAATTCATAGAAGGACGGGGCGACGCCGGACGCGGCCATGAAGGTCTCCAACACTTACCAAATTTGAGCGCGCGCAATCGATTGGCGGGCGAGATTCGCACATTTGGGCACGTTGGCGGACTGGCGCCATATCGTCCAGTTCTTTGTTTGTTCGCCTCGGTGCGAGGCTTCGCATGCTGGGGATAGGGCAGGGACTTGGACTTACATCCAAACTTGGCGCCCAGACCCGCTTAAGGCTGGACCAGTCGGCGTCGATTGGACTGAAAAAGCGATGGGCGAAGGACTATTATATAAAAACCCCTTCCGTCTCCTCCTCCTCTTCCTCCTCCTTTCCAATCCTCCCTACCACCCTTTGCAAGGCGTGATGCCTTCCCTTCCCTCCTTCTCTGCCTTACCCTTCTAGGCTTGCCGGCGCGCCGGGGAATATTGGATTGGAAGTGACGGTCATCTAGTTCGCTAGACTAGTGAATCTCTCTGCATCATCCATGCAGCTGAGAGCCTTCCTTGGACCTCTTTCCCGCCGACCGTATCCCCCTGGTGCCTGAAGCGCTTCTCAAGGCGCACAAGGTTCACTTCCCCGCTGACAGCCGCTTCAGGGCCTGCGCCCGCCTCCTTCAGGCGCTTCATCGTGAGGCCGCAGGCTGGACGCTGGGCGCCTACACCTCGACCTCGGGCCGCAAACGAAAGATGGGCCACCTGGTGGGCAGCTACGACGGCGCTGCGGGCGCCAACTTCCTTTCGAAGGAGGTTCATCGTCTGGCGCGGCGAGAGCTCGCCTACCGCGAACCGGGCGCCATGTTCGAGGAGAAGCGCCTCTATGAAAACCTTCTGTCCTCCACGCCCCTGGCGCTGAACCTGCTCGGACCGTTGAAACTCGACCGGGACCTGGCCGAGGCCTTTATCCGCGAGATCGCCCCGGAATATGAAGGTCGCGTCTGCGCGGTGACGTTCGAGCACTCGCCGGGTCGCGGCGATCGGACCTTCACCGACGACGCCACCGCATTCGACGGGTTCATCGTTCTGCGCCTGGAAGACGGCCGCAAGGTCTTCATCGCCATCGAAATCAAATACTCCGAGACCGCCGGCGAGCCGGAGCCTCGCATGCGCGAGCGCTATGACGATCTGTCGGTCACCAGCGAGCTCTTCGTCGACCCGAACAATCCCGCCCTTCGCCGCAATCCTGTGCAGCAGATGTGGCGCCTTCATCTTCTGGCGCAGTCCATGATCGACGCTGGCCTCTATGACGAAGGCAAGGTCGTGGTCATCGCGCCGCGCCTGAACGACCAGGTGCAGCGGGCGCTCAGCCTCTACCAGAAGCAACTCGCGCCGCCGCAGACGGGCAAGGCCGACTTCATCAACCTTCCGCTGGAAGACGCCATCGCCGCCTTGGCGCTGGCCGGCGCCCCAGAGATGGCCCGGCTTCTGACCATCCGCTACGTCGACTTCTCGCCCATCCACGCACTCATCTGATGAGCACTGGCTTCCTGTTCGTCGCCCCCGATCCGATCCTGGATCGGGGTAAGGCGATGATGGTCTGCGCCGAGCTGGCCGCGCGTGAGGCGCGATGCCGCAAGGACGCTCAAAGGGCCTGGCCAACCGCTGAGGCCATCCTGGTTCATCTTGGACGCAGTCTGATCGACCTCGGTGAGTTTGACCGATCGGACCTTCTACGACGCCTGCTGGGCGACTGGGCAGCCCGCGTCGGTCGACCCCGACTGGCGGTGGTCGGCGGGCGCAATGGCGTGGCGCGCGCCATGGTCGAGGCGCCCGCCGAGTGGGTAGCGGGTCTTGCGCCCCTGGCCTTGCTTCATCGTACGGATCGCCGCGCCGCTCAGTTCGACGTCGCCCAAATGGCGCAGCTGTTCAACTGCCCAAGCGACCAGGCTGAAGCCCTAGAAGTCTTCAGCATCTTCCTGCGTCGCGCGCTATCAGGCGAAAGCCGCGATACCGTCTTGCAGCCGTTGGCCTGGGCGGGAGACGCGCGTGTCGCCGCCGTCTGCGACGGTCAGAGTCTGCCGATTGACGACCCACGCGACCTCGTCGCCGCGGTGGGTCAAGCCCGATCGCTTGCGCTGGCCGACATCGCCTTGCCAATCGCATTTGAGGCGCTAAGCGGGGTCCAGGCGAGCCGTCCGGCCTTCATTCTCACCGCCATGCTCATTGCCGCCTTCGACGGGAGCCTGCGACGGCCTGACGTCGGGGCGCAGGCGCAGGGCGCCGTGTGCGCCTCGAGCCCTACCGCCCTTCTGGAGCTGATCGCTCGCCGCCTGCTGCAGCGTCAGAACCAGCGTCACGTTCAGTCCGCCTCGCGACAACCCTCGGAGCCTGCGTGAGCTTGCGCTTCACTGTGCGCCAACTGGCGCGTCTTCATAAGAACTGGGCCGCCATGGAAGCGGCGCGAGAGACAGGCGGGGCGTTTGATCCAGAGCCGGTGGTCAAGGTGTTCACGCCTGACGCTGGGGCGACCTGGCTGATCGCTGCGGCCTGCCCTGAAGGACGGTTGGCTTTCGGCGTTGCGGACCTCGGACAGGGGTTCGTGGAGGTGGGCGACGTTGATCTGCACGAACTGGCGGCGGTTCGGGGACGGCTGGGGCTGCCGGTTGAAATAGACCGATGGTTCCGTGCGGATCGGTCCCTCTGGACCTACCAGCGCCAGGGCGCAGCGACCGGACGGTTGATCACCTAGGCGCCGCCGGCGCGCTCGCCGTCGGGGCGCAACAAGGTCAGCCAATCGCTAAGGCCAAGGGCGATCGCCAGGGCATGCACCGTCTCCACCGTCGGATTACGCCGACCGGCTTCCAGGCTGGAGATGTAGAACTGGCTGGTGTTGGCGCGGTCCGCCAACTCTTCCTGTGTGAGGCCTTGTTCGATCCGCGCGCGGCGGACGTTGCGGCCCACCAAAGCGCGAATATCCATTCGTTGAGCGTGGCGGTCTCGACGGCGGACGGTAACAAACTATAGTTGTTAATCGAGATGGAGGGAGAGCAGTCATGCAGAACGTAAAAGCAGCCGTAGTAAGTGCGCTGGGGGTCAGTCTCATGCTGATCGCGTGCGATGATGCAGCGCCTGCCGCCTATGCGTCTGAGAGCCTGGGTGCGGCCAGTGCAGCGGCTCAACCGCAGGGCGGCGCTTTGCAAATGCCCTCGCCTCAGCAGAAGAGGACCATGGTCGCGCAGTTCAATCCGTATCGTTCGATCCTGACGATGTTTCCAGCGCCGCCAGATGCGTCGGGGCGTGCGACACCGGTGCCTTGGACTCAAGCCGAGGAAATGGAGGCGAAGGGTTTCCTGATCCAGTATCTCGAAAGCCCTGTCGGCAGCGCGGCTGAGAGGCGCGCCTGGAACGGCGTCCAACGCTACTACGCGCTGTATCTTGAGCGGATCGCCGAAAGCCGGGAGGCCATGGACAATCAGGCCGAAGAGCAGGCCGCTGCGATTATGCGCGACGAGCCTGAAGCCCGTCAGATTTGCACGCGCTTTCGGCAGGCGGGCGACGCCTTGCAGCTTGAGGAGGCCCGCCAACTCCACGAGCGTATGGAGCAGCTGAAGATCGCCTATCCCGGTCAGCTGAGCATCTGCGCGACCGAACTTCGCTTCAAGTATCTCGAACTGACGCCGCAGCCTTGCTCAGCAGCGCCCTGCTAGGGTGGGGAAGTCGTTCGGTCAGCGTTCTGGTGGTCGTTGGCGTTAGCCTAAAGAGTTGTTTCCAGTCAGTTGAAAGCGCCTCGCGACGCCTGCCTTTTGAAAGACAGGCGTCGCAGTTTTAAGGCTGCTCGGTTTTAGCCGGCGAGACCAGCGAGGTGGTGAAGCTGGAGGGCCTCGGCATCAAACGTGAAGCCGCGCTGATCGAGCAGATTCTCAGCAGCGCTGCCGCCCAACCGATGTCCGATCCTATGCTTGGCGAAAGCCGAGCGGCCAAGGTTGTGAACCGAGTAGCCGCATCGTTTGCCGATGACGGAACCCTGATCGCGCGGGGAGATTTTCAATGCGCGGTGAAAGTGCTGGCCATGTTGGCGGCCGGCCGACGCAGGCACGACTCCCTGTGGGTCGACACCTTTCATCATGTATCGCATCAGACGGCGTTGAAACCGCAGGGCGGTGGCCTCGGAGGTCGAGCCTGAACGGCGGCTCGGTTCGATCGCCATGAACGTCCTTAAGGTTTCGCCGGAGCCCTTCGCTAACGACCGACCGCTGTAGCTTTCCAGGAATCTGCAGATGACCTTGCCGAGACGTGCGGTCTGAAGCGGGGGGACATGCATCAGAAAATGCGTGTGCAGTCCCAGGCGGGGCCCCCGCTCATGACACCAGATCCAAGCGATCGGCAACGGCGCCCTAGCGCCGGTACCGCCGTCACGTTTGCGCCTCGACCATTCACGGATGCGCGTCATCAAGGCCTGGGTGGCGGCCTGGATCTCGGCATCGTCCCGCAGGCCCAGGGTCGTCCAGGACACGGTGGCGAAATAGGTCAGCGGCATGCCTAGCAAGTTCGCGCGCAGCATCGCCAGGTAGAGTTTCACCGCGTCATCGGCGCTCAGCGCGTTGGTCTGGCGCGTTGCCCGACGGGGGCGGAGGTGACGGCTTCCGAAGCGGACCAGGCGGCAGGTTTCGATCGCCTGGAAGTAGGTCGGTTCCCCGTAGGCAATGACGTGTGCATGCGTCCAACAGCGAAGCCGGTCGCCAACAAAAATGTCGCCCCCGGGAAGGGTCCCGGGGGCGCGTTCGACCTCAATAATGCACCTGTCGAAGTCGACTTCGATGAACGGGGACTTCGTGGTCCGTTCGGCCATCAGTTCAAACCCTCGTCGAGTTCGCGGTGAGCCCAATCGGGCAGCTCGTCGAAGGTGCACTCGGACCAGACCGCATTGTAGCGACGCAGCTGACGATCAAGCTCACGTTCGGCTCGACGCTCGTCGTTACTGCTTTCGATCTGGGCGTCAGTTGCGATCATGCGCGTCTTCATCACCGGCCCTCCCTCGTCGGCGGCACAATCGGATCAGGCGGCGTCAGCCAGTTGGGCTTGAGCTTCCGGCGCGTGCGGCGGCGGGTCACCGGCGCCGGGGAGGTGACTGCAAAGCCCGCGTGCATGTGCCGGACGACAAACGCGGGCACCTTCGGCATGGCGAAGGTCGCCGCCAACCGCTCGTGTTCTTCCAGCGTCATCGGCGTCGACTTAACCAACGTCGACTGGTCCCCGGGGTGCGTGTCGAGCGTCGACTCCAGGGGCGAAGTGGGGGCGACAGCCTCCCTCGAAACGCCGTTGCTGTGTTCAGCCGAGTGGGCCGGCGGTATTTGTTTGGCGTCGATCGCGCGCATTAGCGGCCCTCCTGATCGAGGCCCAGCGCGTCGCTGACCGCGCGCGGATCGTACAGGGTGACGCCGCCGATGCGGACGCCTTGCGGCAGGCGTCCCTTCGCGATCCAGTCATAGGCGGTCGACCGCGAGATGCGCAGCCAGGCCGTCAGGTCCGCGATGCGGAGATAGGGCGTTACGCCCGGCGGGAGGGGGTGAGAGGGGGTAGCCATTGGCGTCTCCGGCTCGTGTTGAGGGGACGCCTAAGAGCCACACTGTCCGGGGGCGTGCGAAAAGTTAGGGCGCGAAATTCATGAGTTTGGGCACAGCCTAAACTCCTGGCTTCCGCCGCGCTTTTGTCAGCGGGTTCGCCTTGCTGGTGTAGAGCTGCTGGGCGTTGGCGATGATTTGGCGGAATTGACCGGGTGGTATTTGCAAGGCCTTCCGGATGACGCTCCTCTGGAACTCATCGCGACCATCGGTGGCGACCGCTTCTCTGAGCTCGAGGTGAATATCGTCTAGGTACGCATCGACAGCCTCGGCGGTGGTCAGGTCCGAACGGGCATAGCTCATCGCGAGGAACATCGTGAAAAGAGCGTTGGCGCTCTTAGATCGGAACTCACCTAAATCCTTACGCGGGACCGCGGCGACTTTCGCGGAGGCTCCAGACCCGCTGCCTGCGGCTAGGTTGCGCCCGATGGTTTCGATTGCATCGGGTAGATCAACAAGGTCGCGAGCCTCGGGCCCCAAAGCCCAGCTTAGCGTTCCGCGGGGATCCACACGAGGCCAGCGAGAGCCACTGATCGGCGGCGATGTCTCCAAGCGGGGGTCCAGAGAGGCCTCGAGAACGGCGGCCAGATTGCTGATACGTCGCCCTTCGATGCCTTCCGAACTTGGCAGGAACTCGCCGATCTTCTCGGAGGCCTGCTCATCCTTGGGACGCCAGCCGCGTAGCACGCAAGCGGCGAAGATAACCGACCAAGACTGATCGAGCGGCAGGTTAGGGCTTGTTACGCCGTTTAAGTCGGAGGCTAGTGAAAGCCTTGGGTCAGGATCGCCCCAGGATGCATAGCCAAGCGACCAGCTAAGATCGTCAGCCCTGCCAAGGTTGAGGTCGTCGCCGAGATCTGCCCAGCCTGCTTTATGCTGCGTCATTTAGGTGCGCCTCCCGATCGATGCCCACAATTTCGAGCAGTCGAGCTTCCCAGGCAGTCAACGCCTTACGTCGCTCGCTGAGATACTCGTTGGTGTCGTAGTGAACCATCGATACGGACGCCCCACCACCGGTGTCCGTCACGTGACCCAAGACTTTGGATCGAATGAACGGGCTCACCCCGAGCCTTTCGCTGGTCAGGGCTGTGGCGCCGGTTCTGCGCAGATCGTGCAGCGTGGCGCCCTGGACGCCGGAGCTCGCTGAAAGGCGGGCCAGGCCGCGTGACAGGCTCATAGGATCGATCGCCGTCTCCGTGTGGCGCGCGTTCGGAAAGACCAGCTTGGCATCCTTGCCGCCAACCTTGCGTGCAAGACCGATCGCCTCCTTGATCAGGATGATGGAGTAGGGCGGTAGAGGCACTGCGTGCGCGCGTCCCCCCTTCATGCGGGCGGCCGGTATGCGCCACACCGCATCTTCCAGATCCACTTCCGCTATCGCCATTCCCGCGATCTCCGAGCGGCGCTGTAGCAGCAGCGCGCACAACATGATCGCAATGCGCAGCTGGCGTCCGACAAAGGTCTTGCGGCCCTGCTGGTCCGTCAGCGCGCCTTCGACGTTGAGCGTTCGCCACAGAGCTTTCAGCTCGTCGTTTGACCAGATCCGTTGCCGGGGCTCCTGATCGGCAAACGGAGCGAACCCAGTAGCCGGATTGATCTGAACAAGGTCCTCCGAAATTCCATAGGCGAACACCTGCCTGATGAGCGCCTGGCATCGGTTGGTTTGCGCGCCGATGCCCTTGGCGATCATGTCCCGGAGCAAGCTCTTGACCATTTGACGGTTGACCGCGTCGAGCGGCAAGGCTCCTAGGATCGGCTTGATGTGGCGCGCCGCAAGCCTCTCTTCGTAATCGAAGGTGACCTCTCGCTTTCGCTTGCCCTTCGGCTTCCATTCGCCGGCGCGGCTGGCCTCGACGTACCGGTCATAAAGCTGCTCGAAGGTGAGCGGGCGTTCGGCTTGCTTCTGCTTAGCATTGCGCTTCGCCGCAGCGGGATCGTGACCACCTTCCACCTCGCTACGAATACGACCCGCTTCGATGCGCGCGGATCGTAATGACATCTGCGGGAAACGGCCGATCTTGAGGCGGGGCTGTCCGCCATCAGCGCTTCGGTATCTCAGGACGAAGGTCTTCAGGCCCCGTTCGGTCACACGCAGACAGAGGCCGGGCGTTTTGAGATCCCATAGCTCGAGACGCTCCCCGGGGCCGGCCTTCGCCCCGGCCACGAGTTTGTCAGTCAGGAGCAGTTTAGCCATCGAAGTCCTCTGTGCCCCACAGCATCTATGGGGCACAAATCGCTCGGGTGTGGCTGGATTCCGATGTAGCGCGCTGGACGGGATCGTCCAGTAAGTTTATGATATAAATAATCTAAATGGACGACCTTGGATCGCCTTGGACCCCGCCGGCAGTATTTCCTAAAGCCGAGGTCGCAGGTTGGAGTCCTGCCGGGGTCGCCATCGCACGGTTGGTGCATTTCAGTCGTCGAGGGTCAGCTTGCCCTCGAATGGAATCCGATCGATCGCCTCCCACGGGCCGCCCAGGTAGCGCCAGACGAGCAAGCCTTCAGCGAGAATGTCGAACGGCTCGAACTCAAGTTGAAGTTGCTCGAGCAGCTGTTTGGCGTCTGCGGGTTCGACCTTGTTCTGGATCGTGATGTGTGGCCGGAACGGGGCCTGATCCTGGCGGGTCAGCCAGGGCGAAAAGGCCTCCGCGAGTTGTCCACGCAGTCGGTCCAGATCGGCGGACGCCAGGCGGTAGGCCACGCCACGCCCCAGGGACCACGGGCCGCGTACATCGAGGCGGATGGGCGCTTGGCGCCGGCAGGCCGACTTCAGCGTCTCCAACACGACGCCTTCCTGCGCCCCGGGGAGTGCGTGGAACAGGGTCAGATGGGCCGAGATGAAGTTCCGGTGGCGGGGAAAGTGCGCCTGGCGCAAGGCGTCAAACCAGTCGAAAGCGCCGTCGTCCAAGGCTGCGGTGATGATGAGCGGCGGCGCGTCTGCCACGATCAAGCCTCCCGCCGGGCCATGCCCCGCCGCCAGGCCTGAGCGGCCGCGCGATGCAGCGTCGCATGGCGTCGCGCCAGACGATCGACATCGTGGTCGTATCCACCGCCGATGACGCCGACGAGCGGTGCGACCGCCAGACAGGTTTCAAGCACATAGGCGTCGCGTTCAGCCAATCCCTCGTCACTCAGCGACAGCCGCCCCAGCCGGTCGCTTTCGTGCGGATCGACGCCGGCGATGTAGAAGACGAGATCGGGCGCAACGCGTTGAAGCAGGTCAGGCAGAACGTCTTTGAGCCGGGCGACATAGGCTGCGTCGCCTGTTCCGTCGGGCAGGTCGATATCCAGATCGCTGGGCCCCCTGCGCACCGGAAAGTTCTTTTCGCCGTGCATTGAGAAGGTGAAGGCGCGGGGCTCGTGCTCGAAGATGAAGGCGGTTCCATCGCCCTGATGGACGTCCAGGTCGACCACCAGGACCTGTCCGACTTCGCCATTATCGATCAGGGCGCGCGCGGCCACGCCGATGTCGTTGAAGACGCAGAAGCCTGCGCCGCCCATCGGGCCGGCATGATGGCTGCCGCCGGCCGTGTTGCAGGCGAGGCCATGGCGAAGGGCGAGGCGGGCTGCGGTCACCGTGCCGCCGACGGCGGCCTGCGTGCGTTCGACGACGCTTCGCGTGATGGGCAGGCCGATGACCCGTTCGACCTTCGGCGGAACGCGGGCGTCCAGGACCTGGCGCACATAGTCGGGATCATGCACGGCGGCGAGCAGCGAGTAATCCGCAGGTTCGGGCTCCCACAGCCCCTCCGGTCCGATCAGCCCTTCCTCTCTCAGCACCTCGATCAGACGCGCATACTTCTGCATCGGAAAGCGATGACCCGATGGCAGTTCGGCGCTGTAGGCCGGGTGATAGACAATCGGGGGGAGGGGGCCTGGTTCAGACATGGGTTCCGAAGACAACGCGCCGACCTTTATGAGGCTGCATCCGGAAAGACAGCCGAACCCTCTTGTCAAAGGGCTCAGTCCGCCAACCGATATCCTACGCCCGGCTCGGTCACGAGCAGGATGGGCTGGGCCGGATCGGCCTCGAGCTTGTGCCGGAGTTGGCCGACGACGACGCGCAGATACTGTACGTCGTCGGCGTGGCCGGCGCCCCAGATGGTCTTGAGCAGGTCGGCGTGACCCAGAACCTTGCCGGCGTTGCGGGCGAGGTAGGCCAGGACGTCGTATTCCTTCGGACGAAGCTTCACCCGCTCGCCGGCGCGGGTGACGATGCGGCGGTCCAGGTCGATGATGACATCGCCGGCCGTGACCACTCCGCCCGCGACCGGCGTCAGCGCGCCCTGACGCAGACCCGCCCGGATGCGGGCCAGCAGCTCGCCGACGCCGAACGGCTTTTCCACATAGTCGTTGGCGCCCAGGTCCAGGGCCGTGATCTTTTCGGCCTCGCGGTCGCGGGCGGACAGGACGATGATCGGTCCCTGATAGAAGTCGCGCGCTCGCGTCAGAACGTCCTTGCCGTCCATGTCGGGCAGGCCGAGGTCCAAAACCACGGCGTCGGGGCTCCATAGGGCGATGGCGCGCAGGCCCTCCTGACCGCTGTCGGCGCGGCGCGGTTCATAGCCGGCGGCGTCCAGGGCGGGCGCCAGGAAGCGGTGGATTTGCGGCTCGTCGTCGATGACCAGAACCTGGGGGCGAACGGCGGACATCACAGCAGATCCGGGTGGGTGGCGATGGACTTGGGCAGGCTGATCAGGATGCGGGCGCCGCGTTTGCCGTCGGCGTCGTCCTGGATCGGGCTGGCGGCGGCGATGCGGCCGCGCATGGCCTCGACGAAGCCCTTGGCGATGGCGAGACCAAGACCTGCCCCCTTGGCGCGGTCGGTGGACTCCTCCATGCGGCGGAACTTGTCGAACACCCGTTCCAGCTCCGCGGTCGGGATGCCGCGTCCCTCGTCTTCGATGGAGATGACGACGGCGCCGCGATCCTCATAGGCGGCCAGTTCGATGGTCGTGCCGTCGGGACTGTAGGCGATGGCGTTTTCCAGGATGTTGACCACCGCCTGTTCCAGCAGGCCTGGATCGGCCTCGACCATACTGAGCTGAGCCGGAAAATCGCGCGTGACCTTGCGCTGGCCGAGGCGGCGCGACACCCGGTCGGCGGCGGTGTTCAGGATGTCGCGCACATCGGTCCAGTCGGTGCGCACGTTCAGGCCGCCGCCCTCCAGCCGGGTCATGTCCAGGAGGTCGCCGACATAGCGCGACAGGCGTTCGGCCTCTTCGCGGATGCTGAGCAGCAGGTCGTCGCGGACCTCGGGCTTCAGGGTCGCGCCATAGTCGATCAGGGTCGTCGCCGAACCCAGGACGGTGGACAAGGGCGTGCGCAGGTCGTGGCTGACCGAGTTCATCAAGGCGGCGCGGAAACGGTCGGCGCGGCGCAGGGTCTCGGTCTCCAGCGCCTGACCGGCCAGATCGGCGCGCTCCAGCGCCACGGCGCCTTGGTCCAGCAGGGCCATGGCTAGGCGTTCCTCGTCCGAGCCCGCCGCCACGGCCGAGGCGTCGATGCCTGCCACCCCGGCACGGCCGCGCACGCCCTGCAGGGGCTGAAACCGCCAGTGGGTCTGCGGCAGGGTGCCGGTGCCGTGGCCCGTCACCTCGCCGTGGGTCCAGGCCCAGCGGGCGGCGGCCATGGCGTCGGGGGCCAGGGTCACGCCCTCGGGACTGGCGGCGGTCAGGACGATATCCTCGCCGTCTGGCAGCAGGACGACGGCGCCCGCGCCGGCGGCGGCCGAGGCCTGTTCGGCCAAGCTGCGTGCCGTGGTCGCGCGATCCTGGCCCGCCGACAGGGTCTGGCTGGCGGCCAGCAGGGCCGAGACGGCGGCGGCGCGGCGCTGGGCGGCTCTGGCCTGTTCGCGCACCCGCCCCGCCAGGGCGCCTGTGCCCAGGGCCACGCCCCAAAACAGGAGCAGCGTCAGGAAATCGGTCGGCGAACCGATCAGAAAGCTGTAGCGCGGCTGCAGGAACAGGAAGTTGTAGGTCAGAAAGGCCAGGGTCGCCGCCGCCAGCGCAGGCCGCAGCCCGTTCAGCACCCCGGCCGCCACCACCGCCGCCAGATAGATGACGCCCAGATCGACGCGCTCGAACCGGGTGTCCAGCAACAGGGCCGCGCCCGTCGCCGCCAGCACGAACCCCGCCCCGGCCGGATAGCCGCGCCAGTCCAGCGCCGCCATGACGCCCGACTTCGACGACGGTTCGGGCGCGGCCAGGTCGCCCTCGGTCACGACGTGGACGGCGACGCCCTGGGCCTTTCGCAGCAGTTCGGTCGCCAGGGCTCGGCCGGTCCATTCGGCGAACCGCCCGCCGCGCGTCTTGCCGATGACGATCTGGGTGACGTTGTTGCGGTGGGCGTGGTCCAGCACGGCGCGCACAACGTCGTCGCCGCTGATCGTCACGGGCCGTCCGCCCAGCTGCTCGGCCAGTTTGAAGGCTTCCGACAGCCGACCTGCCGAGCGGGCGTCCGCGCGCGATCCGCTCGGCCGCTCGACGTGGGCCACCGACCAGGGGGCGTCCATCATCATGTCCGACATCCGCCGACCGGTCCGCACCAGAGAGGTGGTCATGGCGTCGCCGCCGACCAGAACCAGGATCCGCTCGTTCGCCGCCCACGGCCCCGAAACGCCCCGCTCGCGCAGGTGGGTCAGAAGCTGATCGTCCACCGTCTGGGCCGCGCGCCGTAGGGCCAGTTCGCGCAGCGCCGTCAGGTTTTCGATTTTGAAGAAGTTCTCGGACGCCACCCGCGCCGTTTCGGGCACATAGACCTTGCCCTCAGCCAGACGCGTCCTCAGGTCTTCGGGCGTGATGTCGATGACCTCGATGTCGTCGGCGCCGGTCAGGGCGCTGTCGGGCACCGCCTCGCGCTGGCGCACGCCGGTTATGCGCAAGATGACGTCGGACAGGCTTTCCAGATGCTGGATGTTCAGCGTCGTCCAGACGTCGATGCCGGCGTCGCGTAGTTCCTCCACATCCTGCCACCGCTTGGGATGGCGCGAGCCGGGCGCGTTGGAATGGGCATATTCGTCGACCAGCAGCAGTTCGGGCCGTCGCGCCAGGGCTCCGTCCAGGTCGAACTCCATCAGGGCGCGGTCGCGGTGTTCGATGGGCGCGCGCGGCATGACGTCCAGCCCGCGCAGCAGGCTCATCGTCTCCTTGCGCCCGTGGGTCTCGACCACGCCGACGACGACGTCCAGCCCCTCTGCCTTTCGACGGCGCGCGGCGCGCAGCATTTCATAGGTCTTGCCCACGCCGGGCGACATGCCCAGAAACACCTTCAGCCGCCCGCGCTTGCGGCGCGGAACGGCTGAAGTCGCGGGCGTTGCGGGCGCCGTTTCGGGCAATCAGCCCTCCGCCCCGAAGCGGGCGTCCAGCGCGCGGTTGGTCAGCAGGACATTGACGTGCGGCTGGCCTATGAAGCCCAGGAAGCCCCCCTCGATATGCGCGTCGATTATGCTCTGGACCTGTTGCACGCGAACGCCTCTGGCGCGGGCGATCCGCGCGGCCTGAAGCCGAGCGTAGGCCGGGGACACGTCCGGGTCGAGGCCCGAACCCGAGGTCGTCACCGCATCGGCCGGGATGACGCCGGGGCCGTCCTCGGCGCGGATCGTCTGGGCGCTTTCGGCGACGCGAGCGATCAGGTCCGGGTTCAGCGGCCCCATGTTGGAGCCGGACGAGGCGGCGGCGTCATAGCCGTCGCCCGCCGCCGACGGACGCGGATGCAGGTAGGTGGCGCCGACGAAAGGCTGGCCGATCAGGGACGAGCCGACGACCCGCCCGCCGGCGTCGCGCACCAGGCTGCCGTTGGCCTGGCCCGGGAAGGCGACCTGGGCGATGCCGGTGACGGCCAGCGGATAGGCCAGGCCCAGCAGCAGGGTGAACAGGGCCGTCATGACGAGGGCCGGGCGAAGTTGGTTGACCATGGTCGTCGCCTCAGAAGGTCGCCTTCAGCGTGGCTACGGCGCGTGCGCCGTAGATGTCGCCGAAGTCGTGTTGATCGGTGTCGTGATAACGCAGGTCCAGCGCCAGATTGTCGGTCAGCTGATAGGCCGCGCCCAGGTTCCAGGTGGTGTAGTCCAGGTCCGACGACACCCACTGACGCCCGACGGCGCCCGAGACGGTCCATTTGTCGGCAGGGCTGACCGCGCCGTTAACCTCGGCATAGGTCGCCTCGTCCTCGGCCGCGCCGAAGAAGTCGGGCGAATAATAGACGGCGGCGCCCAGGGTGGCCGGACCCACGGCGCGCGAAGCGGCGGCTTTGAGCTCGACATAGTCATAGTCGGCGCCGTCCGGCTGCCCGGCGTAGAGATAGCCGATAACGCCGAAGTCCAGCGCATAGCCGGCGACCTCGAGCCGATAGCCGGCATACAGATCGACCTCGGCGTCCGTGTCGTCGCCGAAATCGACACTGGAGGCCCAGCCGCCGGCGTAAAAGCCGTTTCTCGTCAGATCAACGCCGGCCGAGAGCGCGGGGTTTTCCTGTGTCTGGCTGACCCCGCGGAAGACGTAGTCGGAGGTGACGGCGACGTTCGCCGACACGTCCTGGGCCTTGGCCTCGCTGCACAGGCCCAGGCCGGCGATGCCGACGATGCAGGCGGCGGCGAACCAGGCGTCGTTGCGGCCCGAGGCCTTGGAGAAGGATTTACGCATTGGATTTCTCTATTCGAACAGGATGGATGGCCATGGGATTGGAGCGGGTGCGCGGATCGGTCTGCTGCAGCGTCGCCACGCCCCACATCACGGCGATGACCAGCACCGCCACGACGAGTTGCAGGATGCGAGAGACCTCCGGACGCATCACGCCAGACCCAGGCCGGAGATGAGCAGGTCGATCAGCTTGATGCCGACGAACGGGGCGATCAGGCCGCCCAGGCCGTAGATCAGCAGGTTGCGACCCAGAAGCGCGCCGGCGCCGATAGCGCGGTATTTGACGCCCTTCAGCGCCAGCGGGATCAGGGCGACGATGACCAGGGCGTTGAAGATCACCGCCGACAGGATGGCGCTCTCAGGGCTGTGCAGACGCATGACGTTCAGCGCGCCGAGCGATGGCAGGGCCACTACGAACATCGCCGGGATGATGGCGAAATATTTGGCCACGTCGTTGGCGACCGAGAAGGTCGTCAGGGCGCCGCGCGTGATCAGCAGTTGCTTGCCGACCTCGACGATCTCGATGACCTTGGTCGGGTCGCTGTCCAGATCGACCATGTTGCCGGCCTCGCGCGCGGCCTGGGCGCCGGTCTGCATGGCCACGCCGACATCGGCCTGGGCCAGGGCCGGGGCGTCGTTGGCCCCGTCGCCGCACATGGCGACCAGACGGCCCTTGGCCTGTTCGGCCTTGATCAGGCGCATCTTGTCCTCGGGCGTGGCCTCGGCGAGGTAGTCGTCCACCCCGGCTTCCGAAGCGATGGCTGCGGCCGTCACTGGATTGTCGCCGGTGATCATGACGGTGCGCAGGCCCATGCGGCGCAGGTCGGCGAAGCGCGCCTTCACGCCCGGCTTGACCACGTCCTTCAGGTGGATGACGCCGACCAGGACGCCGTTCTGGGTCACGGCCAGGGGGGTGCCGCCCGAGCGAGCGATCCGGTCCACGGCCTGGCGGAACTCGGCAGGTGCCGAACCGTCGGTCAGGTTCAGATCCTTCAACACGGCATCGACCGCGCCCTTCCTCCAACTGTCCTTGCCGATGTCCAGGCCCGACTGGCGGGTGACGGCGGTGAAGGGAATGGCGACGGCGCCGCCCGGCTGTTCGACCGAGACGCCGGCGTTGCGGCCCAGCTCGACGATGGAGCGGCCCTCCGGCGTCTCGTCGGCGAGCGACGCCATGACGGCAGCGGCCAAGGCGGCCTCGGGGCGCACGCCCGGAACCGGGATGACTTCGGTCGCCATACGGTTCCCGAAGGTGATGGTGCCGGTCTTATCGAGCAGCAGAGTGTCGACGTCGCCTGCCGCCTCCACCGCACGGCCCGAGGTGGCCAGCACGTTCACCTTCAACAACCGGTCCATGCCGGCGATGCCGACGGCGGACAGCAGACCCCCGATCGTGGTCGGGATCAGGGTGATGAACAGGGCGCCAAGAACCATCGGATCCAGATCGACGCCGGAATAGGCGCCCAGGCCCACCAGGGTCACGACCGCGATCAGGAAGATCAGGGTCAGGCCGGCCAGCAGCACGGCCAGGGCCAGTTCGTTGGGCGTCTTCCTGCGGTCCGCCCCCTCGACCATGGCGATCATGCGGTCGAGGAAGGTCGAGCCCGGCTTGGCGGTGATGCGCACCTTGATCCAGTCCGAGACGACGGTGGTGCCGCCGGTCACGGCCGAACGGTCGCCGCCGCTTTCGCGGATCACCGGGGCGCTCTCGCCGGTGATGGCGGCCTCGTTGACTGAGGCGACGCCCTCGACGATCTCGCCGTCCGAGGCGATCACGTCGCCGGCCTCGACCAGGATGATCGACCCGACTTCAAGCTCCGAAGCATTGGTGGGGACCACGCTGCCGGTCTTCGGATCGACGATCAGCTTGGCCTTGGTCGTGACGCGGGTGGCGCGCAGGCTGTCAGCCGCCGCCTTGCCCCGCCCTTCGGCGATGCTTTCTGCGACATTGGCGAACAGGACCGTGGCCCACAGCCACAGCGCCAGCTGCACCGCAAAGCCCGCCGACTGACCGCCGGCGATGGCCGCCGCCGCCGAGATCGTGGACAGAAGCGCCACGATCCAGGTGGTGAAGATGACCGGATTGTTGATCAACTTGACGGGGTTCAGCTTGACGAAGGCGTCGCCCACGGCGCGTCCGATCATCTGTCCCGAGAGGCCGCCCGCGAGAGGCGACGCACGGCCGCCCTTGCGCGGATCCAGAGTTACTTGTGTCATGTCAGGATGTCCGAAGGATCAGGCGCCGGCGACCGCCACGAGCACCTGGAAGTGCTCGACGATCGGTCCCAGGGCGAGGGCGGGCAGGAACTGCAGGCCGCCGAGGATGAGGATCACGCCGATCAGCAGGCCGATGAACAAGCCGTTGTCGGTCGGCAGGGTGCCGGGGCTGGGCGCCAGCTTGGGCTTGACCACCAGACTGCCGGCGATGGCCAGGACGGCGACGGCCGGAATGAACCGCCCGAACAGCATGCCCAGACCCAGGGTCGTGTTCCACCAGGGGGCATTGGCGGTCAGGCCCGCAAAGGCCGAGCCGTTGTTCGCCGCCGCCGAGGTGTAGGCGTAGAGGATCTCCGACAGGCCGTGCGGCCCCTTGTTCAGCAGGCCCGCAAGCGCCGTCGGGAAGATGGCCGACACGGCGGTGAAGCCCAGGACCACCAGCGGCAGGATCAGCACCGCGATCATGGCGAACTGGATCTCGCGCGCCTCGATCTTCTTGCCCAGATACTCCGGGGTGCGGCCGACCATCAGGCCGGCGACGAAGACCGACAGCAGGGCCATGACCACCATGATGGCGATGCCCGAACCGACGCCGCCGGGCAGGATCTCGCCCAGTTGCATCAGAAACATCTGCAACCCGCCACCCAACGGCATGAAGCTGGCGTGCATCGAGTTGACCGAGCCGTTCGAGGCGCCGGTCGTGACCACCGACCAGACGGTCGAGGCGGGGGCGCCGAAGCGGACCTCCTTGCCCTCCATGTTGACCGAACTGTCGACCTGGGCCGCGACCAAGGCCGGGGCCGGCTGGGTCTCGATCACATACATGGCCGCGCTGGCGGCGCTCAGCAGGATCAGGGCGGCCGCCGCCAGGGCGCGAATGTCGCGTCCTGCCATGGCCGTGCGGCCGAACGCGAAGAAGGCCGCCCAGCCCATGACGTTGATCGCCACGGCGGTCAGCAGATTGGTGATGGCGTTCGGGTTCTCGAACGGATGGGCGCCGTTGACGTTGAAGACGCCGCCGCCGTTGATGCCCAGCTGTTTGATCGCCACCTGGCTGGCGGCCGGGAACAGCGGCAAGGTCTGGGACCCGCCCTCGACGCCGGTCGCCGTCACATGGGCCGCAAGGCTCTGGACGATGCCGAGACCCGACAGCGCCACGGCCAGGATCAGGGCGGCGGGCAGCAGGACATAAAGGGTCGTGCGCGTCAGATCGGCCCAGAAGTTGCCGACGCCCTCGCCGCGATTGGCGACGAAGGCCCGCGCCAAGGCCGCCGCGATCGTCGCGCCCGTCGCCGCCGAGACGAAGTTCTGCACCGTCAGGCCGACCATCTGGGTGAAGGTCGACAGGGTCGCCTCCCCGCCATAGCTCTGCCAGTTGGTATTGGTCACGAAGCTGACGGCGGTGTTGAAGGCCAGATGCGGCGACACGCCCGCGAATCCTTGCGGGTTCAGCGGCAGCACGCCCTGCAGACGCAGGATCGCATAGAGCAGGACAAAGCCCGCCAGGTTGAAGGCCAACAGGGCGCCGGCGTATCCCAGCCAGCCCTGGCTGCGTTTCGGATCGACGCCGGCCGCGCCATAGAAGACGGCCTCGACCGGCTTCAGCACCGGATCCAGCCAGGTCCGCTCGCCATTCCAGACGCGCGACATATAAACGCCAATGGGCCAGCCGAGCATTACGGCCAGCCCAAGGGTCAGGGCGATCTCGCCCCATCCTTGCATGTTCATGAAATCCGTCCCGGTCCCTCAGAACCGCTCGGGCCGCAGCAGGGCCGCGACCATGTAAGCGGCGACGACCAGCGCCCCCGCCCCCCAGAGCATGGCGATCATCGTCATACCCGTTTCAACGCTGTGGCCAGCAGGGCGAAGACGGCGAACGCCCCCGCACCCACCGCCAGAAAGATCATATCGGCCAATCCGGCCTCCTCGCTCAAGTTCGAGCGGGAACAGACCACCGGGCGGCATAATGGCGCGATGCGAGTCCGGGCCGCGGACCTAAAGGATCCATAAAACTTATGAGCCGGGTCGGTCGCAGCGCTGGCGACATCTGAGGCGCCCGCCGGCCGACCTTCTTACGCAAGGGTGCGCTTGATGATGCGCAACGCAACGCCCGGCCGTGCGGCTTAAGACCAAATAAGAAAAGCGCGGCCTTGCGGCCGCGCTTCCAAGTGTTTCTGTCGAGATGATTAGCCGCGACGATTGTCGTGGTCGCGGCGTTCGTAGCGGGTCTGGGCCGAGAGGCGGTCGAAGCGACGGTCAAGGTCCTGGCGCTCCCAGGCGGTCAGGCCGCCGCGGCGGTAGTTGGCTTCCAGGCGCAGCAGGCTGTTGAACTCTCCGCGCAGGCGGGTGGCTTCGCGGCGGCTCAGTTGACCGTTGCGAACGCCCTGATCGATGCGGCGATCCAGGTTGGCCTGGCGGGCGTTGATCGACTGCCACGAGCCATAGCTGGCGTGATGGGGCGGGGCCGGGCGGTTATGGTAGGATTGGGCGAAGGACGGCGCGGCGACCGAGGCGGCGGCTAGGGCGATGGCGGGGACGATGAGCTTGCGCATGGCGATCTCCTCAAATGTTCTGCCGGTCGGGGTGACCAGCGATGAGGCGATTTGAGCACCCGGCGACTGAGCCGGTTCTGAACAGGATCGATCAGGTTCGGTTCATCTGGATGAAAAAGGCGTCACGACGCTGTCGTCACGTCTGGCAGTCGGTTTGGAGCAGCGTTCGCTTTAAACTATACGAGGTATTCAGCGCCCGTTCAGATGATCGGGACTAGATCGGTCGCCATGTTTCGTAAACCCGCCCCTCACCTGATCGCCCCTCCGGCCCTGGCCCTGGCTCTTGGTCTGGCCTTTGCGCCCATCATGACGACGGCGGCGCAGGCCCAGTCGCGCGACCAGGATCAACGCTCGCAGGACCGTGGTCCGCGCGTCAGTCCCGACGAGGCCCGCCGTCGTGGCGGCGAGGCCGGCGGCGGTCGCCCCATCGACACCCAACCCCGCCGCGACGGCAACTATTCCGTCCTGGTCGAACGCGACGGACGCGTGCGTGAGGTCGTCGTCGACGGCCAGACCGGACAGGCGCGCCCGGACAACAACAATCAACGTCGCAGGCCGAACTGATGCGCGTGCTTCTGGTCGAGGACGACGCGGATCTGTCGCGTCAGCTTAAGGCGGCGCTGGGCGACGCGGGCTATGCCGTGGACCATGCGCCGGATGGCGAGGAAGCCCATTATCTGGGCGAGAACGAGCCTTATGACGTCATCGTCCTGGACCTGGGTTTGCCCAAGATCGACGGCGTGTCGGTGCTGGAGCGCTGGCGGCGCGAGGGCAAGACGACGCCGGTCCTGATCCTGACGGCGCGCGGCGCCTGGTCGGACAAGGTGGCGGGCTTCGACGCCGGCGCCGACGACTACCTGACCAAGCCCTTCCATACCGAAGAGCTGCTGGCGCGTCTGCGGGCGCTGCTGCGCCGCTCGGCGGGCATCGCCTCGGCGACCTTGTCGTGCGGCGGCTTGCGGCTTGATCCCCGCGCGGCGCGGGCCAGTGTCAATGGCGAGCCCCTGCGCCTGACCTCGCTGGAATACCGGCTGCTGCACTACATGATGATGCATCAGGGCCGCGTCATCAGTCGCACCGAACTGGTCGAACACCTCTACGATCAAGACTTCGACCGTGATTCCAACACCATCGAGGTCTTCATCGGCCGGGTGCGCAAGAAGGTCGGATCGGACCGGATCGAGACCGTGCGCGGCCTCGGCTATCGGCTGACGCCGCTGGCGGGCGAATCCGACCCGGCGTGACCGAGGCGGCAGCTTCGAAACCTAACGCCGACGCGCTCCACGACTGGGGGCGCTGGTTCGGTCGCCCCGGTCGCTCCCTGACGCGTCGGCTGATCTGGCTGGCCTCGGCCTGGATCTTGGTCGCTCTGGTCATTTCAGCGCTGGTGCTGACCCAGGCCTTTCAGGAATCCGCCCTGCGGCGTCTGGGCGCCATGCTGAATGAGACGATCGACGAGATTGTGGTTGGCGCCAGTCGCACGCCGCAAGGCGAAGCCATTCCGCAGATCCAGGACGCCAGAACTCTGCGGCTGTTGTCGGGCAAATACTGGCAGATCATGGAGGTTCGCCCCGACGGGCGGCTGGTCAGCCTGGCGCGATCGACCTCGCTGTGGCGCTATGACCTGGCCCTGCCCGCCGACCTGCCCGCGCGTCTGGATGCGGCCTTCGGCGACGTCATCACCTTCAACACTACCGGGCCCAAGGACGACGCCGAGACGCGCGAGCCGCTGCGCGTCGCCGCCAGCATGAAGTCCATCCCCCGGCACGAACATCCGGTCATCTTCATCGCCGCGCTGGATCGTTCCGACGTCGACGCCGACACGCGCCAGTTCGCGCGCGTGACCTGGATCGCCTTCCTGATCCTGGGGCTGGGACTGGTATCGGCGGTCTTCATCCAGGTACGCATCGGCCTGCGCCCGCTTTTCGACCTGCGCAACGAGATCGCGGACGTGCGCAAGGGCAGGTCGGCGCGGATCGGCCGCTCCTATCCGCAGGAAATCCAGCCGCTGGCCGAGCAGGTGAACCGCCTGCTGGATCACAATCAGGAGGTCGTGGATCGCCAGCGCACCCACGTCGGCAACCTGGCCCATGCGTTGAAGACGCCGATCTCCGTCATGCTGGCCGAGGCGGGGACGAGCGAGGGCGATCTGCCCGAACTGGTGCGACGCCAGACCAAGATCATGCAGGGCCAGGTCGATCACCACCTGCGCCGCGCCCGCGCCGCCGCCCGCGCCGCCCACGGTCTGGGCGAGACGACGCCCGTCGCCGAGGTGCTGGACGAACTGGCGGTCATGATCGAACAGGTTTTCCGCGACAAGAACGTCGAGATCGACTGGCGCGCGCCAGACAGCCTGTCCTTTCTGGGAGAGCGTCAGGATTTGCAGGAAATCCTGGGCAATCTGATCGAGAACGCCGCCAAATTCTCCAGGCGCCGAGTGCGCGTCTCGGCGGGCGGCAGCGGCCTGGGCCAGATGATCCTGGTAGTCGAAGACGACGGCGCGGGCCTGCCGGCGAATCAGCGCGACACGGTCATGCAGCGCGGCGCGCGGCTGGACGAGAGCGCGCCGGGGTCGGGCTTGGGCCTGTCGATCGTGGACGACCTGACGCGCGCCTACGGTGGGCGGCTGATGCTGTCGGACAGCGACATGGGCGGGCTGAAGGCGGTGCTCGAACTGCCTGCTGCCCAGGTCGACTAGGGCTGCCGGTCTCCGCCCCGGCGATAGCATTCGCAGGCCGCCCTTTCCAAGGCGGCGCGATCCAGCACCGTGATCCGGCCGCGCGAATAGGCGATGGCCCCCGCCTTCTGAAGCCCCTGCGCCGCCTCGTTCACCGTAGTCCGCTGCGAGCCCAGCATGGAGGCCAGATACTCTTGCGTCAGATTCAGGGTGTCGCCCTCGACACGGTCGTGGCAGCGCAGCAGCCATTTGGCAAACCGCTGCCCGGCGTGGTGCAGGGCGTTGCAGGCGGCCGACTGCTCCAACTCACCCTGAAGCCGCGCCATGTAGTCGGCGACGGCATCGCGAACGCCAGGTCGCTGAGCCGAGAGGGCGCGGAACTTGGCGGCGTCCACCCGGCGCGCCGTCCCGGCGACCTGGGCCACGCTGCGGGTGTGGGCATGGTGCGGCACGGCCGAGGCGACGACGCCCAGCACGCCCTCGCGCCCGATCATCACGGTCTCCACGGTCCGGCCGTCTTCCAGCACCGCGACCGAGGAGCAGAAGCCGCTGTCGATGAAATGCAGGTGCTCGATGGCGTCGTCAGGTTCGCAGAAGACCTGGCCGGGCGCGAAGTCCACCGGCGTGGCGATGGCGAGGAGCGCGTCGCGATCGTCGGGGTTCAGCCCTTGGATCAATCGGTTGCCAGGCGAAAGGCGGTTCATAAGTTCGCGCATAAGGCGATCTGAGCGCGGCGTCTGTCGAAACTCGACACAGCGTTGCTATATGTCACGCGGCTTTCTGGGGAAAAGTCGTGGCTTTACTGCGCTGTGTACGCGATCGGGCAAAGAGCGAGGGCTCAGCGAGTGACGCGGCCGACCAGACGCCCGGCTTCCAACACTTCGACGCCCGCACAGGAGGCATGGCGCGACAGTTGAAACCGCGCGGCTTCCAGCGCCGCCGCATCGTCAGCGCCGTCGAAAAAGTCGAGCAGCGGACGGCGATCCGCCTCGTCGAAGAAGTGAAACTCGTAGATGTTCAAGCGAACGGTTCCCAAGGAGGAGAACCGTAGCGGCATACGCCCGCCGGTGTCTGTCGGATGTCGACACAGGGTCGAAGCGGAGCCTTTGCCTTGGCCGGCGCGTTGAGGGCGTCCTGACGTGGGAGACATCATGAACGCCGCCAAGACCCTTCGCCTGCCGCCGCTGGCGACCCTGATCGAATGGGCGGCCCGCGTCGGCTATGGGGCGCGAGGCTTCGTTTACCTGTCGGCGGGGGCGCTGACCCTGCTGGCGGCGACGGACCGGATCGGCGATGCGGTGGGGACTAGCGGGGCGGCGGGCTGGCTGGCCGAGCAGCCGTTCGGCAAGGTCTGGCTGGTGCTGCTGGGGCTGGGCCTGTGGGCCTTCGTCGGCTGGCGGGTGTTGCAGGCGGTGTTCGACGCGGATCATGAGGGGACGGACCTGAAGGGCTGGACGACGCGGGCGGGCCAAGCGGTCAGCGGCCTGTTCTACGGTGTGCTGGCGTCCGGCGTGTTCGAATATCTGGACGAGTTCGGCGAGGCGACGAACGCCTCGACGGCCCAGGCCGAGAGCGTGGCCGAGAACCAGGAGAAGGCGGCCATGCTGCTGGGGATGCCGTTCGGCGAGCTGCTGCTGATCGGGGCTGGGCTGGTGGTGCTGGGGGTCGGCGTGGGCAACATCGTCAGGGCCATCCGCGACGACTTCGACGACGCCCTGGCCTGTCCCAAGGCCTTCTGTGGCGCGGCGACGGCGCTGGCGCGGGCGGGCTATGCGGCGCGAGGGTTCGCCTATCTGCCCTTGGGCGTGTTCGTGGTTCTGGCGGGGCTGCACGCACGTTCAGGCGAGGTGACGACGACGGCGGCGGCGCTGGATGCGCTGGAGGCCCAGCCGGGCGGACCGTGGATCCTGGGGCTGACGGCGGCGGGGCTGATGGCCTTCGGCGCCTTCGCCTTCGTGGAGGCGCGCTGGCGCCGGATCCGCCCGCCGCGGGATCTGAAGATCGGCTGAGGCTTCCGTCTCCTCCCCATTCCTTGGGGAGGTGGCGCGGCGCGTCTTCGCGCCGTGACGGAGGGGTTCTGCACCGCATCCCCGATGTCGGTGGGATGTCAAAGAGCCCCTCCACCCCTTCGGGGTCCCCCTCCCCACAAAGTGGGGAGGAGACGGTCTGGCGTTCGTGGTCATGCTTCCCATATCCTTATGCAACACACGCTGTTCCAGAAGGCCGCGCCATGAACGCTCCGCTCAAGACCCTGAAGATCGACTTCGTCTCCGACGTCGTCTGCCCCTGGTGCGTCGTGGGGCTGGGCGGGCTGGACACGGCCCTGGACGCGCTGAAGGACGAGGGGATCGCCGCCGACATCGCCTTTCAGCCGTTCGAGCTGAACCCCCAGATCGCGCCCGAGGGCGAGAACATCGTCGAACACATCGGCCGCAAATACGGCGCGAGCCCTGAGCAGTCCGCCGCCAACCGCGCCATGATCCGCGAGCGAGCGGGCGAGGTGGGCTTCGACATGCGCATGACCGACGACAGCCGCATCTGGAACACCTTCGACGCCCACCGGCTGCTGCACTGGGCGCGCGAGACGGGGCCCGGCCAAGGAATCAAAGATGCTCAGAAGGCCCTGAAACAGGCGCTGTTCACCGCCCACTTCACCGAGAACCGCAACCTGACCGACGCCGGCGTCCTGACCACCGCCGCCGAAAAGGCCGGGCTGGACCGGGCCGAGGCGGGCGAGGTGCTGGCCTCGGGCCGCTACGCCCAGGCCGTGCGTCAGGCCGAAGACCTGTGGCGCGCACGCGGCATCACCTCGGTCCCGGCCGTGGTGGTCGAGGGCAAATATCTGATCTCGGGCGGCCAGCCGGCCTCGGTGTTCGAAGAGGCCCTGCGCAAGATCGCGTCGGAGGTCTAGGCCGTCTCCTCCCTGCGCAGCGGGGAGGTGGCGCGGCGCCGCTTGGCGCCGTGACGGAGGGGTTCCTTCTGTAAAATCGACGTCTGGAGGCCTCAAGAGCCCCTCCACCCCGCCCGAAGGGCGCGGTCCCCCTCCCCATCGCAGGCGATGGGGAGGAGACGGTCAGTCCGGCGGTCGGGGGACAAAAACACCGTCTATTTCGTCTAATTCGTCTGATCTCGGGGCCGGTTTCAGGTCGTCAAGCGCCTCGAGGCGGGCCATCAGGGCGTTGCGGCCGGCGTAATCGCCGCGTTTGAGGGCGCAGGCTTCGCGAGCGATCTGGCCGACCTGTTCGGCGACGGCGGCGGCGCGCTCGCCCAGGTCGGGTTCCTTCGGTTGGGCCGGCGGCTTGGGCGGGGGCGGAGACGAAGGTGCGGGCGGGGCGGCCGCCATCCGGGTCAGGTCGGCGTGCAGCCGCACCCAGCGCGCGGCCTCCAGCGCGCGCCCGGCCTGAAGCGCCCGGTTCAGCCGCACCAGGGCGTGGGCCGCCATGGCCCCATAGTCGGGCAAACCCTCAGCCGTCTCGGCCTCCAGGTCGATCTGCTCACGAAGCGGATCGGGCTGATCCTCGCGCCGCCAGCCCTCGTCCCTGGCGCGGGCGCGAAAGGTGCTGACCGCCATGCCATAGACGGCGCTGACCTCCTCGGCCGTGGATCCCGCCAGATAGGCCGTGCCCGCCGCCTCCCACGCCTCTTTCGACAGGCGGCGATAGCCCCGGTTCTGCACCCGGTCGGCCGCGCGCGCGGCGGGGTCCGAGGCAGCCAGATCGGGCAGCCGCAACAGATGCATCGGCAGGCCGTGCGCGCGCCAGAAGGCCGCCTCGGCCTCGGGCGAGGAATCATGATGCAGGGCGTCGCGATACGTCTGCTCCAGACCCGCCTCGCGCAGGATGCGGATCTGATCCAGCGCCTGCTGGGTCATCGCATCGTAAAACGGATCGCGCGGCCCCTCGAACCCGCCGTCGTCATAGCTGTGGTCGTCGTCCATCCCATCCCCGGCCTGTCGCCCGCGCCCGACACAGGACGCGCCGCCAGTCTAAGGCCGGCCGACATCGTGATAGGGTAGAGGGCGTCGATTTCGCGAAAGGCGAGGGATTTCAACGGCCGGGGCAGGGACGTCGTGCATAGGTAGCGGGGCTAGCTGTGCATTCCCTCTCCCGTTGGGAGAGGGCCTGAGGCTCGCAGAGCGCAGCGATGCGCTAGCCGACCCGAAGGGCGGCGCGAAGCAGCCAAAGGGTGAGGGTTGTGTGTCTGCGGCGAGGGCCGACCCTCACCCTTTCGCGTTTCCAATCGCTTCGCTCTTGGACGCTCAAGCCCTCTCCCAACGGGAGAGGGAAAGCTTAGGCCTGTTTTTTCGGCGCAGGCGCGGCGTCGGCGGCGGTGACCAGATGCCCCTTCCAGCCGGGAGGCGGCAGGAACTTGCCGGACTGCTCCTCGCGCGTGCCATGCTTCGCCATCTCGGCGGCGCGGCGCGCGGCCTTCAGCGCGGTCTCGTGATCGATCAGCATCTTGTTCATCGCGGTCCCCAATCTAGCAGATCGAGACCGTCGTCGCCATTGGCGTAGATTTTCCAGGCATCGACGGCAGGCTTGTAGGTCGTTTCGAGATACTCGGCGCTGAGCAGGAAGCGGCGGCGCAGGGTCTCCTCGGGAATGCCGTGTCCCCCGCGCGCAACCCGGCGCGCGACGCGCGCAACCGAATAGTCGGCGCTGGGCAGGCGCAGATAGACCAGTTCCACCCGATAGCCGAGCGCCCGCCAATGCCGAATGCGAACGGCATGCGAGCGCGTCGCCAGAGTGGTTTCAAGAATCACATCCGCCCCGGCGCGCGTCAGCACGTCCAGCCGCTCCAAAACCAGACGCCCGGCCGCGAGATCGCGCGCCGGGCCGTCGCCGGTCAGGCCACGGGCAACTTCATCCGGATTGACGAACTGAAACGTCTCCGTGCGCTCCCGCAGGAAGCCGTTGATGAAGGTGGTCTTGCCGGCGCCGTTCGGTCCGGCGAGGAGGACGAGGGTGGGCATCACTCCGGCCTGAAGACGTGCTTAAACTCCGCTAACTTGATCACGTCTGGCCACTTGACGCCGTGATGGCCGATGGTCCGATGCTCGAATAGAGGTTTGATCGGGCAGACAAAGAGCCCAACTCGACCGTCCCCGAAATCATGGAACATCATGATCCGATCCCGGGCATGCCAATCGCTTGTGCCGAAGACGTTGTCGTCGCGATTTGGCGTCGAAATCATCGCGCCAAGAGGATCGGTGTAGGCCGCGAAGTGACAGGTTCCGTAGGGCGGAAAGCCGACCGTCCGCTCGTCGAGAGGCGTGACGTCCGGCAACATCTCGGCCACGAACGCCATGGCCTTTCGGCGATTGGCGACTTGATGGCCGTTTCCCTTCTGGAGAAACCATCTCTCGACAGGCATATATCACCGCCCTCTACAAACCGATGACCCGATTCCAATCAGAAATGTACATGTAAAGCCGTGCGAATTCGCTCGGCAACAACATCCTGTTGTGGGCGACGAAGTGCCGTGCCTTCTCAATTTCGTCCATACGCTGCGAAAGCCAGTGTTGAGACGGAACCACGTCCTTGAAACAATCCCATTTGGCGACGATGATTTGGCCCAATTGCCCGAAATCCACGAAGCCTAGAATGTCCGTTTTCTGTCCTTCGAGCCACGAATCTTTTAATGCGGTAGCTTTCCGGCCTTCAGCAAACTGGATGATTTTGTTCGGTAAAGTGGACTGCCAGTCGTCGCCGTCGGCTTCCTGAAGTCTTTCGCGAATGAAATCCCGGATTTCGTTCTCGAAGCAAAAAAGCAAGGCATACAGCCGAGCCATATCCAACGCGGCGTTACGTCTCTGGACGCTGAAAGGCGCGAGCGACTGTTCGAGGAGCGATTCCGCCTCAGCGGCTTCGCTTGCACCGATCTGGATTCCGGCCCGTTGAAAAATTGCTGCTTCAGACTCGAATAGGAGCCCTCGGAAGAGATAGGATCTCAGCTGATCATTATTCAACGAAGTGTTCTTTCAGAGACTTGAATATCGAGTTGTAGACCTCGACATCTTTGGTCGCTGGCAGATGGATCTGAATGTTATAGTGAAGTCCTATTCCAGGCATGCTGACCGTATGGACCGGAGCGGCGCTAGGCGCGCTAGGTTCTGGGGCTGATCCTTCTGGTTCCTGTGGCGCGGGCGCGGAGCCCGTTGCTGTCCCATTGAGGTCGGCCAGAGCTAACAACGCAAAAAAACGTCTTAGCCATGCGTTGGGCCACGTCATCGCTAGCGTTGTGATAGCTCTTAAACTTCCCCGTAATAGCCGCTTGATCGCTTTTGGTCGGATGCGCCTTGATGAGAAAGAGGTCATGGTACGCCTCCTTCAATGCTTCGCCCATAATGGCTTGTGATCGGGAATGATCTCGGTAGTCGTGGTATCTCTGAGTTGGTTGGCCGGTAGGCGTTAGGAAGCCCAACGACTTGAGGAGAGGCAAGAAGGCTCGATCGGCAGAGGACGAAAAACCCCAATCTTTCAGAAGCTGATTTGTGACTTGAGCAGGTGCTTGCCCGTCTCGGATTTTGCCGAAAACTTCGGGGATGCGGTTGGCCGCCCCCACCCAAGAACTCGTTAGCGCCATCGAAAATTCCTCCCAGGGCAAGCTATGCTGCTCGCCTCCTAGTTGTCGAGACGTCTTACCTCAATCTGCCCGCCGCCGGCCCTGAACTTCGCGCTCATTTCGGCCATGCCGGCTTCGGCTTCCGACAGGGAGGCGCCGGCGTCGTTCTGGGCCTTGGCGGCGTCGCGGATGTCCTGGCTGATCTTCATCGAGCAGAACTTGGGTCCGCACATGGAGCAGAAGTGGGCGGTCTTGTGGGCTTCCTTGGGAAGGGTGGCGTCGTGGTATTTGCGGGCGGTTTCGGGGTCCAGCCCCAGGTTGAACTGATCCTCCCAGCGGAACTCGAACCGGGCGCGTGACAGGGCGTCGTCGTGCAGGCGGGCGGCGGGGTGGCCCTTGGCCAGGTCGGCGGCGTGGGCGGCGATCTTGTAGGTGATGACGCCGTCCTTGACGTCCTGACGATCCGGCAGGCCCAGATGCTCCTTGGGCGTGACGTAGCAGAGCATGGCCGTGCCGAACCAGCCGATCATGGCCGCGCCGATCGCGGAGGTGATGTGGTCATAGCCCGGCGCGATGTCGGTGGTCAGGGGGCCAAGCGTATAGAAGGGCGCCTCGTGGCAGTGCTTCAGCTGCTCGTCCATATTCTGTTTGATCTTGTGCATCGGCACATGGCCGGGGCCCTCGATCATGACCTGGCAGCCCTTGGCCCAGGCGATCTTGGTCAGTTCGCCAAGGGTGCGCAACTCGGCGAACTGGGCCTCGTCATTGGCGTCGGCGATCGAGCCGGGGCGCAGGCCGTCGCCCAGGCTGAATGACACGTCATAGGCGCGCATGATGTCGCAGATGTCCTCGAAATGCTCGTAGAGGAAGCTCTCCTTGTGGTGGGCCAGGCACCATTTGGCCATGATGGAGCCGCCGCGCGAGACGATGCCCGTCACCCGCTTGGCCGTCATCGGCACGAAGGGCAGGCGCACGCCCGCGTGGATGGTGAAATAGTCCACGCCCTGTTCGGCCTGTTCGATCAGGGTGTCGCGGAACACCTCCCACGTCAGGTCCTCGGCTATGCCGTTCACCTTCTCCAGCGCCTGATAGATGGGGACGGTGCCGATGGGGACGGACGAGTTGCGGATGATCCAGTCGCGGATGTTGTGGATGTTGCGGCCCGTCGACAGGTCCATGACGTTGTCGGCGCCCCAGCGGGTGGCCCAGACCAGCTTGTCGACCTCATCGTCCACGGAGGACAGGACGGCGGAGTTGCCGATGTTGGCGTTGATCTTCACCAGGAAGTTGCGGCCGATGATCATCGGCTCGACTTCGGGGTGGTTGATGTTGTGCGGGATGATGGCGCGGCCGCGGGCGATCTCCTGCCGCACGAACTCGGGCGTCACGAAGTCGGGGATGGCGGCGCCGAAATCCTCGCCGTCGCGAATGCAGGGGCTGTTCTGCTCGCGGCGCAGGTTCTCGCGGATGGCGACATATTCCATCTCGGGCGTGATGACGCCGGCCTTCGCATATTCGTACTGGGTGACCGGGCGGCCCTCGACGCCCTTGAAGACGCGGTGGTTGGACGTGTCGAAGCGCGGCGCCAGGTGGCGGCCCGACGCATGGCCGTTGTCCTCGGGCTTGACCTCGCGCGGATTGGCGACCGGGGCGATGTCGCCGCGATCCCGCTGCCAGCTGGATTTGACGTGGGGCAGGCCGCGCTTGATGTCGATAGTCACGGTCGGGTCGGTATAGGGGCCCGATGAGTCATAGATGGTCACCGGCGGCTCGTTGGCGCTCGGGTGGACGGCGACCTCGCGGAAGGGGACGCGGATGTCGGGATAGAGTTCGCCGGCGACATAGACCTTGCGGCTGCCGGCCCGTTCGCCGGTGGGGATGGTCCCGGTCTCGCGCATGACCTCCTCGCGCGCGTCTTTCAGAGCCAACTCGACATTGGGCTCTTCGGGCGGGGCGGGCGGGGTGACTTGGATGTTCATGGCGGCCTCAAACGGTTTGAGGTCCGCCGACGTCGGGCGCGAGGGTCCTGTGGCGTGAGGACCGATAGCGTTACTCATCCCTTCGCCGGCATGACCCGGATCAGGTTCGACGGGTCAGAGGAGAAACCTCTATCTCAGCCGCTCGATTGCGACCCCCCGGAGAACGCCTGCAGGCTAACCCGCGTCGCAGCGGATGTCGAGTTGTCCGAAAACGCACATAAGTCCTTGTAGGCACGTCGGATTTATTGGGCTATGCGCAAAGCTTGAGCCGGGCGCCGGCGTCGCGTGAGTGAAACGAGGATATGAGCCTGAACCTGGAACGCGTCCTCTACACCAGCCGCGCGCGGGGCAATTCGGACAGCCTGATGATGCAGGTGGACATCCTGGCCACGTCGCAGCGGAACAATGCGCGCGACGACCTGACCGGGGCGCTGCTGATCCACGACGGACGGTTCCTGCAGGTGCTGGAAGGCGCGGCGCAAGATCTGGACCGGCTGATGACGCGGCTGGCGGGCGATCCGCGCCATGACGAGGTGGTGGTGATCGAACGTAAGCCGATCCCAACGCGCGGCTTTTCCGGCTGGACCATGGCCAGCGTGCGCGTGACCCCGGCGCTGGAGGAGACGCTGCGGGCCACGGTGGACGGCGCCGGCGCGCCTCAGCAGACGATCGAGCGGATGCAGGACGCGGTTCTGGCCCAGGCGGCCTGAACGCCCTCTAGGGCGCCGACCAGCCCTTGACCGAGACGGCCGCCGCGCGCGGATCGGCGTCGAAGCGGAGGTAGGCCTTGGCGTGGCCGTGGCCCGGGACGTAGTCCAGGCTGGCGGTCGCGGTCTGGTCGCCCAGAACCCCTTCGATATCCACGGCGGCGGCGGTGTCGTCGCCGTCGTTCTGGACCCGGACGGTCGCGACCTGGCCTGCGGCGGTGACGTCCACGGCGACGATACGGGCGCTGAGCGCGGGCGGCGCCGTGGGCTGCAGCGCCTCCCACACCACGATGCCGATGGCGGTTAGGGTGATGACGGCGCCGAGCAAGGCCATGCCCCATTGCAACAGGGGGCGAGGCGATGCGGCGGGCTTCTTCTTCGTGGGCATGGGGTCAGACCAACAGACGGGCGGCGGCGGCGCCGATGGCGGCGGGGAAGCCCAGGACGACCATGGTCTGGACCACGCCGGCGACGGCATGGCCGTCGGTGCGGCCGAACAGGAACAGGGTGAACAGGCTGACGGCCAGGGCGATGGCGTAGCCGGGCAGGGTGAAATGCAGGAAGGCCTTGATCGGATGATCGGCCTCTTCCTGACCGGCGAAGCCGGCCTTGAAGACGATCAGGTGCAGCAGGAGAATGGAGACGGCGATCAGGGCCAGGATGTGGGCGGGCGTCGCCTTGTAGGCGATCAGGATCATCTCTTCGGTCGGGGCGACGTTCAGGGCGAAGAACAGGGCGCCGGCCGCCATCAGGAACAGTTCGCCGAAATAGGAGGCTTGATCCTCGTCGGTGTCGCCTCCGCCGTCCCCGCTGAGCTGACGCCGGGCCAGAAGCGCGCCCATGGCGCCGGGAATGGCCTGAAGCGCGACCATGCCCAGGCCCTCGCGCGGCGGCGCGTCCCATTCGACGACACCGAACAGGATCAGCAGCACCGAGGCGGTGATGAAGCCGACGGCCAGGGCCACGGCGGTGTCCAGCACATCGTTGACGGGGCCGCGCCGTTTCGAGAATCCGGCGTAATAGGCCAGGCCGTAAAGCAGCGGCAGGCCGGCGACGATGAAGGTCAGCAGCCGCCAGCGGTCCATGATCACGCCCTGCGCCCACATCTCCATCGTCATCAACAGCGGGATGTTGAACACCAGGGCGCCGGCGAAGGCGCGGCCCAGATCGCGGACATAGGCGCGCTCGCGTTGCAGATCCAAAGGGAGCGCGGCGGTGGTCATGCGGCGGCAACGCTTGGACTCCGGCTTTGGCTCCGGCCCGCTTGTCGAACGGCGTTCAGGCGGTGTTCATTCACAGCCAAGCTTAGTCGCGTCATCGAGGGAGAGGGAACGATGAAACAGATCAAGACGACCGCCATTTTGGCGGTCATGGCGTGCGCGGGATTGACGGCCTGCGCCTCGGTGGATGTCGGCGGCGCGCCGATGGCCCTGTCGCCCGCCATGGCCGAGCAGGCGCGGATCGGCAGCGTCACGACCACGACCGGCTGGCTGGACGCCGAGGACGACTTCGCCGACACCTTCAACGAAGAGGTGTTGAACGAAATGGGGCTGTGCGCCGGCGGCCGGCATCGGCTGAACCTGAACATCCATGTAGAGGCGCTGAGCCGGGCGCCGCGCCTGGCCATTCTGGCCGGCGATCGCGCCGAACACCGGATGCGGGCGACCGCCGAATTGCGCGATCCGGCGCAGGGCGGTCAGGTGGTCGGGCGTTATCCGCTGGTCGTGACGGTCGATGCGGGGGCCGGGGTGCTGGACGCCCTGATGGACCGGCAGGCGGTCACGTCCCACGCCTTCGCCCAGGCCCTGTGCGACGCCGCCTTCGTCGCGCCGACGCGTGTGGCCGAGGCCGGCGCGCCGGGCTGAGGTCGAGGGCGAACGAAGGGCGAGCGGCCTGGGTCCGGCGCTTTTGAATGTCACGGGCGCGGGCTATCAAGACGGCGAACAGGAAACCGTCCCATGCATCTCGCCCGTTTCGCCCGCATCCGCCTGGCCCATCTGCCGACGCCGCTGGAGCCGCTGCCCCGCCTGTCGGAGGAGTTGGGTCTGGATCTGTGGATCAAGCGCGACGACTGCACCGGCCTGGCCGGCGGCGGCAACAAGACCCGCAAGCTAGAGTTCCTGCTGGGCGCGGCGTTCGAAGAGGACGCCGACACCCTGGTGACGCAAGGAGCGGTGCAATCAAACCATGTGCGCCAGACGGCGGCGGCGGCCGCCGCGCACGGCCTGGCCTGCGAGATCATTCTGGAAGAGCGGACGGGGTCCAGGGCGACGGACTATGTCGGCAACGGCAATGTGCTGCTGGACCGGCTGTTCGGCGCGACCCTGCGCACCGTGCCGGGCGGGACGGACATGGTCGCCGAGCTGGAGAAGACGGCGGCCGAGGTGCGGGCGCGGGGCGGCAAGCCCTATGTCATTCCGGGCGGCGGATCGAACCCTATGGGGGCTTTGGGCTATGTCGATTGCGCGCGCGAGATCGTGGTCCAGGCCGATGAGATGGATCTGGAGGTCCACCGCATCGTGACGGCGACGGGCAGCGCGGGCACCCATGCGGGCCTGGTCGCCGGGTTGGCGGTCATGGGGGCGGATATTCCCGTGCTGGGCATCGGGGTGCGGGCGCCCAAGGACCGGCAGGAGGCGAACGTCTTCAAACTGGCCGAAGAGACGGCCGCCCTGCTGGGCCAGCCGGGCCGGGTGACGCGCGACATGGTCGTCGCCGACTGCGACTATGTCGGCGAGGGCTATGGCCTGATCGACCAGGGGGTGATCGACGCCCTGACCCTGGCCGCGCGTCTGGACGGAATCGTGTTGGACCCGGTCTATTCCGGCAAGGCGATGAAGGGGCTGATCGCCCTGGCGCGGGCGGGGCAGTTCAAGGGCGAGACGGTGGTGTTCCTGCACACCGGCGGGGCGCAGGGGCTGTTCGGCTATCAGACCGAGATCGAAGGGGCGCTGTAGGCGCGCCGGCCGTCATGGACCCGCGCGAGGCGACGCTGGCGCTGCTGGCCGCCAGGGCCGGGGACGCCACCGTCTGCCCCAGCGAGGTCGCGCGGGCGGTCGCGGGCGAAGACGGCGCGTGGCGCGAGGCGATGCCGCAGGTTCACGCCGCGGTGGACGCCTTGGTGGACGCGGGCGCGGTGCGACTGAGCTGGAAGGGGCGGCCGCTGGCGCTGCGCGCGGGGCCCTATCGGATCGCGCGGGCTCGAGGCGGTGAAGACGGGGGCGGCGGGTGACGGTGCGCGAGATCGAACCTGTCCCGCCGGCGCTGTCTTTGGCGGCGGTGTTTCTGCGGTTCCTGCGGTTCGGGCTGCTGGCGTTCGGCGGGCCGGTGGCGCAGATCGCGATGATCCGGCGCGAGCTGGTCGATCAGGATCGGTGGATGTCCAGCGCGCGGTTCAACCGGCTGCTGGCGGTATTGCAGGTCCTGCCGGGGCCGGAGGCGCACGAGCTGTGCGTGCATATGGGCATGCGGGCGCGGGGGCGGATCGGCGGTCTGCTGGCGGGCCTGGGGTTCATGCTGCCGGGGCTGATCCTGATGCTGGGGATCGGCTGGGCCTATGTGGCGCTGTCGCCGGTCGTGAGCCTGCTGGCCGGGGCGTTCCTGGGGGTTCAGGCGGCGGTGGTCGCGGTGATCGTGCGCGCCGTCTGCAAGATCGGCTCGCATATTCTGGAGGATCGCTGGCTGTGGGCCGTCGCCGTCGTCGGCTTTGCGGCGACCCTGGCCGGGGCGGCGTTCTGGATCGTGCTGGCGGCGGGCGGGGCGGTCTATGTGCTGGTTCGGGCCGGGCGGGTCGGCCTGGCGGGCGGGGTCGTGGCGCTGGCGGTTCTCGCAGCCTTTGCGGTGCACGGGCTGGGGGACGGCGGGCCGGTGTTTGGACAGACGGCGGGGCCGGCGGGCGACGTCGGCTGGGTCGCGATGTTCTGGATGGGGCTGAGGGCGGGGCTGCTGACGTTCGGCGGCGCCTATACCGCCATTCCCTATGTGCGAGCCGATACGGTGGGGCGCGGGCTGATCGACGATGGGGCGTTTCTGGACGGGATCGCCTTTGCGGGGGTGATCCCGGCGCCGCTGGTGATCTTTTGCACCTTCGTCGGCTTCGTGGTCGCTGGCTGGGGCGGGGCGCTGGCGATGACGGCGGGGGTGTTCGCGCCCGCCTTCGCCTTTTCGATGATCTTCTATGAGCGGCTGGAGGCGGTGGTCGAGGACCGGCGGCTGCATGACGTTCTGGCCGGGGTCGCCGCCGCCGTGGTTGGCATCATAGCGGCGACCAGCGTGGAGTTGGGCTGGTCGACCTTGCAGCGGGCGCCGTCGATGGCGGCGGTGGCGATCTTTGCGGTCGCCCTGGCGGTGGCGTGGGCCTGGAAGAGCCGCTACGCCGTGCCGGCAGTTCTGGCCGCCGCTGCGGTCGTGGGATGGGGCGTGATGCGATGAGCAAGATCCTGGGCGTGATCGGCGGCATGGGACCGGCGGCGACGGTGGCGTTTCTGGCGCGGGTGCAGGCGCTGACGCCGGCGGAAGGCGACGCCGATCACATCCGGGTGGTCATGGACCTGAACCCCCAGGTGCCCGATCGTAACACGCGGCCGGGCGAGGCCGAGGTGGTGCTGGGACAGATGACCGAGGGGCTGGCGGCGGCGGGGGCCGAGGTGATCGCCATGCCGTGCAACACCGCCCACGCCCAGGCGGGCGGGATCCGCGCGGCGTGCGAGGCGAGGGGCTTGGGCTTCATCGACATGATCGCGGCGACGGCGGATGCGGCGGCCTCTGGAGTTAAGCGGATCGGGGTGCTGGCGACGCCGGGGGGCGAGCGGCTTTACACGCAGGCGCTGGCGGCGCGCGGGGTCGAGACGGTGCTGCTGGAGGGCGCGGACCGCGAGGTCTTCATGGGCCTGGTCTACGGGGTCAAGCGCGGCGATGTCGGCGAGACGGCGCGGGCGTGGATGTTGCGGCTGGCTCAAGCTCTGGCGGATGCGGGCGCGCACGGGCTGATCGCGGGCTGCACCGAGGTGCCGCTGCTGCTGAGCGCCGAAGACGCCGCCTTGCCCCTGACCGATTCGGCCGAGGTGCTGGCCCGGGCATGCGTGGAGGCGTGTCGGGTGTGAGGCGCGGTTGCGGCTTGCTCCGCGCGGCCGGCCTGCCTAGTCATGGGCGGTGTCTATTCAGTCCCTGATCATCGATTGCGACCCCGGCGTGGACGACGCCGTGGCGCTGTTTCTGGCCTTCGCCGCGCCCGAGCTGGAGCTGCTGGCCATAACCACGGTCGGGGGCAATGTCCCCGGCGCCAAGACCCAGCGCAATGCGCGCATTATCCGCCAGATCGCCGGGCGTGAGGAGGTGCCGGTGTTCGGCGGGGCGGAGCGGCCGCTGAAACGTCCGCCGGCCGGGGCGGGCGAGTTTCACGGCGTCGAGGGTCTGGGCGATCTGGAGCCGTTCGAACCGACGGGGATCGTCGGCGACGGGCCGGCCGCCAACGCCATCGTCGATTTGGTGATGAGCCGGCCTGAAGGCTCGGTCGCCATCGCCGTCCTGGGGCCGATGACCAATCTGGCGCTGGCGATGCGGCGTGAGCGGCGGCTGGCCGCACGACTGGGGCCGGTGGCGGTCATGGGCGGGGCGCGGTCGGAAGGCGGCAATGTCACCGCGTCGGCCGAGTTCAACATCTGGGCCGATCCGGATGCGGCGGCGGTGGTGTTCGGATCGGGGTGTCAGGTCGTCGCCTTCGGCCTGGACGCGACCCATCAGGTGCGCGCGACCGAGGACCGGATCGCGGCGATAGAGGCCATCGACAGCGAGGCCGCGCGGGCGGCGGCGTCGACGCTGCGGTTCTCGCAGCGGGTGGAGCGCGAAATCGTGGGGTGGGATGCAGCCCCCTTGCATGACCCCTGTCCCATCGCCTGGCTGATCCAGCCAGAGCTGTTTGAAACCAAGCCGTGCCGGATCGAGGTGGAGACGGGCTCGGACCTGACGCGCGGGCATACGGCGGTGGAGTTCCGGATCGATCCGACGACGGCGCGGCATCGCTGGGCGATCGCGGTGGACGCGCAAGGGGTGTTCGACCTGATCGTCGCCAAGCTGAAGGCTCAGGCTCTGAAGGCTCAGGCGCTGGAGGCCGGCGCATGAGGATCACCGTCGTCGGCTCGATCAACCTGGATCTGGTGGCCACTGCGCCCCAACTGCCGGCGCCGGGCGAGACGGTGACCGGGGCGACCCTGGCGCGCCATCCCGGCGGCAAGGGCGCCAATCAGGCCCTGGCGGCCGAGAAGCTGGGGGCCGAGGTCAGCCTGATCGGGCGGGTCGGCAACGACGCCATGGCCGGCGAGGCCCTGGCCCTGATGGAGGACCTGGGCGTCGATCTGGCGGGGGTGGAGGTGGATGTGGCGGCCCCGACGGGGGTGGCTCTGATCGCCGTCGATCCGACCGGCGAGAACCAGATCGTGGTCGCGGCCGGCGCCAACCATATGGTCACCCCTGAACAGCTGCCGCAGCGGATCGAAGGCGCGCTGATCGTACAGCTGGAGCTGCCGATCGAGACGGTCGAGGCGGCGGTGGGCCGGGCGACGGGCTTCGTCTGCGCCAATCTGGCGCCCGCCGCGCCGGTGTCGGAACTGCTGCTGCGCCGCGCCGACCTGATCGTCGTCAACGAGACCGAGGCGGCCTTCTATGGCGACGGCCTGCACCGGGGCGGGGGACGGGTCGTCGTCACCAAGGGCGCCCGAGGCGCGGCCATGTATCAGCGCGGCGTCGAAATGGCCTGGGCGACCCCGCCGGCCGTAGAGGCGGTTGATGCGACAGGCGCAGGCGACGCCTTCGTCGCCGCCATCACCGTCGCCCTGCTGGAAGGCATGGACCCGGCCGAGGCGCTGCGCTTCGCCTGCGCCGCCGGAGCCTTCGCCGCGACCCGCCCGGGCGCGCAGCCCTCAGCGCCGGAGCGCGATCAGGTCGAGGCGCTGCTGGCGGGGTAGGGACGCGGTCTGCGCCTCATCGTCGTGCTCAGACCCCTGGCGGCGGACCGGGGGGCGTGGGGAAGGCGAGCGGCGCGACGGTCGCGCCGGGAGAACCGGCCGTGACGGTCTGGTAAAGCTGAAGACCGAGCGGCGACCAGGTGAGGGCCTCGATCGCCGCGATCATGGCGATCTGAACCCCCAGACCCCAGAACCAGGCGGGGTGGATCCGGCGGGTCTTCGCCAGATCGATGATCATGCCGATGACTGGAAACGCCAGGGTGACGAGCGTGGTCGCCTCCCAGGCCCAGGGGATCAGCAAGGGCATGGGCAAAAGCCGACCGACCGCCGGCCCCAGCAGGATCGCCATGGCGGAATAGTGCAGGCGGCGGTGCCAGTCCGTTGACCGACGAAGCCACACCGCCGCGACGGTGAGGCCGACGAAGGTCGCGAGCGACACGGGGTCGAAGACCAGAAACTGCAAGGGCCGGAAGAAGAAGGGCGCGTCGCCCCGACGCACCATGGCCTCGGTGACCAGCCAGCCCAGGATCAGCATGGGCGCCAGCCATGCAGCCGCCAGCCAGCCCAGCGGTCGGTGCCAACGCAGCCGGCCCGTGGCGATCAACAGGTTCTGAACCAGGAAGATGACGACCCAGCCCATGAAGACCACGGCGTGGGCGTGCACCAGCAGCGGAGCCTTAAAGCTGGAGCGGCCCATGGCTAGCTGAAGCGAAAAGCCCGCCACGACGACAAGCGCCATGACGACGGCCAGCCCCGGAAAGACGCGGTCCGGCGTACGGTCGGCCCCACCCATCCTGTTCGCAGTCGCCATGACACACCCCCCGATGTTTCCAGCGAAACTTAACGCCGAAGCCCAAAATCGGCAATCTGAAATATCAGCGGTATGTCGAGGATCAATTGGGCCAGGCGTGGGCGTCGCCGCGCCAATGTGACACTGTAACGCCAAAACGGGTTGGCGCCGGCGTGCG
Source organism: Brevundimonas vesicularis (assembly GCF_014204545.1). GTDB lineage: Bacteria > Pseudomonadota > Alphaproteobacteria > Caulobacterales > Caulobacteraceae > Brevundimonas > Brevundimonas vesicularis_B. Next base: position 405,903 of record NZ_JACHLJ010000002.1, on the reverse strand, counting down.
GGCGGGGGTAGGTCTGGGGTTCGGGATTTGTGGGGACTTCAGACGATGATGATGCGTGGACGTGGGGTTGGGCTGCTTCTGGCGGCGGTGTTGCTGAGCGGCGTTGCGGGTGGGGCGTTAGCCCAAAACGCGGGGGTCCAGAACGCGGCGCCGGCTGCAGGACCGATGGTCTATCAGCAGCCGCCGGCGCCGATCGCGGACATCCTGGACGCCAAGCCGACGCCGTCGTCGATGCTGAGCCCGGATCGGCGGACGCTGGTGCTGATGGATCGGTCGAACCTGCCCAGCATCAAGGCCCTGGCCGAGCCGATGCTGCGGCTGGCGGGGACGCGGATCAATCCGAGGAACAATGGCGCGGCCGAAAGCCGGGTGGCGTGGCTGACGGGTCTGAGCCTGCAGGCGGTGGATGGCGGGCAACCTCGCGTCGTGGCCCTGCCCGACGGCGCGCGGTTCACGGCGCCGCGGTTCTCGCCGGACGCCAAGTCGCTGGCCTTCGTGCTGGACCGGCCGACGGGGCTGGAGCTGTGGGTCGTGGATGTGGCCTCGGCGCGGGCGAGGAAGCTGACCGATCCGGTGGTCAATATGACGGGCGGAACGGGCTATGAATGGCTGCCCGACAGTTCGGGTCTGCTGGTCGAGGCGGTGCCGGCGGGACGCGGTCCGGCGCCGGACGTGACGGCGGCGCCCACGGGGCCGAACATCGAGGAGACGGCAGGGCGGGTCGCGCCGGTGCGGACCTATCAGGACCTGTTGTCGAACCCCGGCGACGAGGCCCTGTTCGACCATTATTTCACCAGTCAGCTGACGCTGGTTCCGCTGAAAGGCCGTGCACGGACGATCGGGGCGCCGGCGGTCTATCTGGACGCGTCGGTGTCGCCGGACGGCAAATACATCCTGCATGAGATCGCCAAGCGGCCCTATTCCTATGCGGTGCCGGACGACCTGTTCCCGACCGAGATCGTGGTGACGGATCTGAACGGTCGCGTGGTGCGCACGGTCGCCGACCTGCCGCTGAGGGACGATGTGCCGACCGCCTTCGACGCCGTGGCGCCGGGGCCGCGCTCGGTCGCGTGGCGGGCCGATGCGCCGGCGACCCTGACCTGGGTCGAGGCGCTGGACGGTGGGGACATCCGGCGCGAGGCCGAGTTCCGGGACCGGGTCTTCATGCAGGCCGCGCCGTTCACGGCCGAGCCCGTGAAGCTGATCGACCTGAAGGAACGGTACGGCGGCGTCGTCTGGGGCCGGGACGACCTGGCGATCGTCAACAGCCGCTGGTTCAACACCCGGCATGAGACGCGCTTCGTGGTGGATCCGTCCAATCCCGGCGAGGGCCGGGTATTGCTGGAGCGGAACTATCAGGCGCGCTACGACAATCCGGGCCAGCCGGTGACCCAGCCGAATGCTCAAGGACGGTCGGTGATCCGCTTCGATCCGCAGGGGCGCATCCTGATGTCGGGGGCGGGCGCGACGCCCCAGGGCGAGTTCCCCTTCCTGGCCGCGATGGACCCGGCGACGGGACGCAGCGAACGGCTGTGGACCTCGGCCAACACGGATTACGAGGCGGTGGTCGGCTTCCTGGATGCGGACGGCAAGCGGGTGGTGACGCAGCGCGAGACGCGGCTGGATCCGCCCAACCTGCAGATCCGCGATCTGACGACGGGCCAGACCACGCGGCTGACCAACTTCCCCGATCCGGCGCCGCAGCTGGCCGAGGCGACGCGGCAACTGGTGACCTATGAGCGGGCCGACGGGGTCAAGCTGTCGGGGACGCTGTATCTGCCGGCCGGTTATGACAAGCACCGCGACGGGCCGCTGCCGATGCTGATGTGGGCCTATCCGGCCGAGTTCACCGATGCGGCGGTGGCGGGCCAGACGGTGGACGTGCAGAACCGGTTCGTACGGCCCGGCGGGTCCAGCCATCTGTTCCTGCTGACCCAGGGCTATGCGATCTTCGACAACCCCTCCATGCCCATCATCGGCAAGGATGGGGCCGAGCCGAACGACACCTATGTCGAGCAGCTGGTCGCCGACGCAAAGGCCGCGGTCGATGCGGTGGTCGGCATGGGCGTGGCGGACCGCGACCGGATCGCAGTCGGCGGCCACAGCTACGGCGCCTTCATGACCGCGAACCTGCTGGCGCACAGCGATCTGTTCCGCACCAGGATCGCGCGGTCGGGGGCTTATAATCGGACGCTGACGCCGTTCGGCTTCCAGTCCGAGCAGCGCAACTATTGGGAGGCGACCGAGGTCTATGCCGAGATGTCGCCCTTCACCTATGCGAACAAGCTGAACGAGCCGATCCTGCTGATCCACGGCGAGGCGGACGACAACTCGGGCACCTTCCCGGTGCAGTCCGAGCGCTTCTATGCGGCGCTGAAGGGGCTGGGGGCGACGGCGCGTTACGTCACCCTGCCGCTGGAGGCGCACGGATACCGCGCGCGGGAATCGGTCGGCCACACCCTGTGGGAGATGACCCGCTGGCTGGACCAGTATGTGAAGAACGCCCCGCCGAAGCCGGCGGAGTGAGTTCGGGGCTGGTGGTCAGGGCCTGACCACCAGCCGCACCACCTCGCCGGCGTGCAGACGGTCGAAGCCGGCGTTGATGTCGTCGAGCGGGATGACGCCGCTCATCAGCCGGTCCACCGGCAGGCGGCCCTGACGATACAGGGCGACATAGCGGGGGATGTCGCGGCTGGGGACGCAGGTGCCGATGTAGGAGCCCCTCAGGGTGCGCTCTTCACCGACCAGGGAGACGATGTTGACGGCCAGGGCCGCGTCGGGTGGGGGCAGGCCGGCGGTGACGGTGGTCCCGCCGCGCCGGGTCATCTTCCAGGCGGCGTCGAGGGCGCGGGCCGAGCCGGCCATTTCGAAGGCGAAGTCGGCGCCGCCGTTCGTCAGGGCGCGGACCTGATCCACCGCATCGGGGTCGGCGCCGTTGACAGTGTGGACGGGTCCAAGGGTGCGGGCGAGGGCCAGCTTGTCTTCGGACAGATCGACGGCGACGACCGGCGAGGCGCCGGAGGCCAGGGCGCCCAGGACGCTGGACAGGCCGACGCCGCCCAGGCCGATGACGACGACGCTCTGGCCCGCCTTGACGCCAGCGGTGTTCACCACGGCGCCGACGCCGGTCAGGACGGCGCAGCCGAACAGGGCCGCCTCTTCGAACGGCAGGTCTGGATCGATCTTGACCAAGGAGCGGCGCGAGACGACGGCGCGCTCGGCGAAGGCGGAGCAACCCAGGTGGTGGTTGACCGGCTCGCCCTCGCGGAAAATGCGGCGGGCGCCGGACAGAAGCTCACCCCGGCCGTTGGCGGCGGCGCCCGGCTCACACAGGGCGGGACGACCGCCGGCGCACGGGTTGCAGTGGCCGCAAGACGGCATGAAGACCATGACGACGTGATCGCCGATGGCGAGATCGGTGACGCCGTCCCCCAGCGCCTCGACCACGCCCGCCGCCTCGTGCCCCAGGGCCATGGGCAGAGGGCGGGGGCGGTCGCCGTTGATGACCGAAAGGTCCGAATGGCACAGGCCCGCCGCCTTGATCGCGACCAAGACCTCGCCGGGGCCGGGCGGGTCCAGCGTGACGGTCTGGACGGACAAGGGGCGGCTGTCGGCGTAGGGGCGGGCGGCGCCCATGTCAGACAGGACGGCGGCGCGGGTCGTGAGGGTCATCGGAACTCCCTTTGGCGCGCTGCGGCCAGCGCGTTCGTGATCAGGCGTGTACCGATAGGCGCTTGACCTAAGGTCGTCCAAGCTAGAGCGTCGAGATCGAGAGCGACGGTTCGCGTCGCCGAGGGAGACGACGATGCCGAAACGAGACGAGGGCGCGCTGGCGCAACGGGCGACCTACAAGGCCTTTCACATGGTCTCCACCCGCTGGGCCGACAACGACCAGTACGGCCATATCAACAACGCCAAATTCTACGAGTTCGTGGACTCGGCGGTGAACGCCCATCTGCTGATCGCCAATGCGCTGACGGAATCGATCGGCCTGGTGGTGGATTCGGGCTGTCGCTACACCTCGTCGCTGAAGTTTCCCGATGTGATCGAGGTCGGGATCAAGGTCGATGCGATCGGCACCTCCAGCGTCACCTATGGCTTTGCGGTCTTCAAGCGCAGCGTCGACGTTCCGGCCGCCATCGGCCATTTCGTCCACGTCTATGTGGACGCCGAAACCCGCCGGCCCAAGCCGCTGCCGGCGCGACTGAGAAGCGTGGTGGAGAATCTACGCGCGGGGTAGGTTTGTCCTCTTTTTCCCCGTTCGACGTGCAGTTTTGGTTCTGATGTCTTCCCACCCCGCCGATCTTGACGACGCCTTTTATTTGAACGCTTCAGAGGGGGATGTGGCGACGATCGGGGAGGATGCGCGAGCAGGCCTGGAACGGGTTGTCTCCATGCGCATCGCCTTTGTGGCCCGCGCGTGGATCACGCGAGCCAATGTGCTGTTTCGCGGTCGAGGCTATACGGCGGCCCAGCGGGCGCACCTGTATGTTCTGGCGTCCAAGCCCAAGGGGCTGACGCAGGCGGAGTTGGCGGCGATCCTGCGGATATCGGAGGCCTCGCTGTCACGCCGCATCAAGCTGTCGATCGAAGAGGGGCTGGTGTCGCGTCATCCGTTTTGCGGCGACGGACGCGCCAACCTGATCCAGCTGGAGCCCAAGGGGCTGGATGCGCTGAACGCCTCCGATCGCGTCGCGCGTGAGGATCGCACCCGACTGCTGGCGGGCGTCACCGACGAGGAGCTGGCGATCACCGCCAAGGTGCTGAAGCTGCTGACGGATCGTATCCCGCAGCCGCCTGAACGGTCCGACGCCTGACGGCATCGGACCGCCCTGAACGTCAGTCGCCCGCCAGGACCCAGGTGCGTTCGTTGGTGGGGTCGAAGACGAACCGGAACTTGCGCATCATGGGCAGGCCGATATTGGGGGTTCCGCCCTCGATGAAGCGCAGCTTGGGGCTGTCGACCACGACGCCGCCGACCTTGACCGGGCCGTCGGCCTGGGCCTCGTACACCGGCTGGGTTCCGGCGGCCGAGGTCGCGATGCCGATCTTGCGCGGCTCGCCCTTCAGCTTGATCTGGCTGACTAGAGACAGCGGCAACAAGAAGGCGCTGTCGTTGCCGGTGTCCAGGGTCGCCTCGACCGAGGCGCCCGGCAGGTCCAATGCTACGACCGGCAGCCGTTCGTCGTCGGAATAGGCGTGTCCGGGGCCTTCGGGACGCTGGGGCGCATCGGGCGCCATGATGCGCAGCTCGCCTTTCGCCAGGTTCATCTCGACCAGTTTCCCGGGGAAGCTGTTGGGACCGAAGATGCCGACTTCGTCCTCGTCCCTGAACTCGAAGACGGTGGCGGGGCCCTCGGTGATCGCATAGCCGCCCAGGGTCACGCCCTTCAGACTGGTCGTATAGCCGGGCACCATCAGGCCCGTGCTGCCGTCTCTGGATTGGGACGGTCCCACATTCGGCATGCCGATGTCGTCGGCGTAGGATTTGTAGATCAGATTGCCGTTGGTGCCGGTGTCGAAGACGACGGGCGCAGGATGGCCGCCGTTGATCCGCATCATCAGAAGCGCCCGGCCGTCCGAGACATAGAGCGGGATGCGGGCCACAGCGGCCGCCGGCGCCGGAGAGGTCGCCTGAGGGGTCGCTTGAGCGACGGGTGCGGCTTGCGCCGCAGCAAGGCCAGCCGATAGGCTGGCCCCGGCCAGGCAGGACGCCGCCATGGCGCGTTTGAACAGGGACCGGATCATGCATTCCTCCATGGACGTCGATAGTCCGATTAGGACTATCGAGTCGGATCGGGTCAAATGAACAATCGGCAAGGAAGCCTGACGGAGCTGGAAGGCGCCATCCTGTCGGAAATCCATCATCGCGGGGCCACGACCGCCTTCAAGGTGCGCAAGGCGTTCCAGGAGTCGATGTCTCTGGAATGGAGGGGCAGCGCGGGCACCGTCTATCCGGCCATTCGACGATTGACGGATCGTGGCGTGATCGACGCGGCTGAGACGGGTTCGGGCCGGGGCACGGTTCTTCTGTCCCTGACGCCGCAGGGAGTCGCGGTGATGGAAGACTGGATTTGCGACGCCGAGCGCGCCGCCAGCGTCGGTCTGGATCCCTTCCGCCTGCGCTCAGGCATGTGGGAGCGCCTGCCGCCTGTCCGAAAGGCTGAGGCCATGGCGGCCCTGAGGCGCACGGTGGAGGCGGAAATCGCCGCCTTGCGTCAGTATGTGGTGTCGCTGGACCCGATCGAGCGTCCCCGCATCGAACTGGCGATCAACCTGCAGCTCAGCCGTCTGGACTGGCTGGACGGGCAACGCGCGTCATAAACCTCGCGCCCGCCCCTAGGCGTCGAGAATGACCTGGCCGTCTTCCTTGACGAAGGGCTTGGCGAGAGGGTCGGGCAGCAGGTCCAGAACCGTCTCGGACGGGCGGCACAGTTTGACGCCCAGGGGCGAGACGACGATGGGGCGGTTCATCAGGATCGGGTGCGCCGCGATGGCGTCCAGCAGCTGGTCGTCCGACAGGTTTGTGTCGCCTAGGCCGAGGTCGGCGTAGGGCGTGCCCTTTTCGCGCAGGATATCGCGCACCGATCCACCCATCCGCCCGACCAATTGGGCCAACAGCGCGCGGCTGGGCGGGGTCTTCAGATACTCGATCACATGCGGTTCGATCCCGACGTGGCGGATCAGGGCAAGGGTGTTGCGCGACGTGCCGCAGGCGGGGTTGTGATAGATGACGACGTCCATTGGCCTCAGTCGCAGCAGGGGGCCAGTTCGGCCAGCAAGGGTTGGCAAAGTTCGGCGCGGCCCTGGCAGCAGTCCTTGAGCAGGAACAGCACGACCTCGCCCAGTCGATCCAGATCGGCCCGGTAGATGATCGACCGGCTGCGCCTCTGGGACGCGATCAGTCCGGCGCGCGACAGCACGCCCAGATGCGCCGACATCGTATTCGTCGGAACGGCGAGCCGGTCGGCGATCTCTCCAGCCGGCAGGCCGTCGGGCGCATGGCGGACCAGCAGCCGAAAGGCGTCCAGTCGCGTGGATTGCGCCAAGGCGGCGAGCGCGAGAATGGCCGGTTCGGATTCCATTATTCCAAGATACTGGAAATATGGTGTCGTGCAAGCTAGAGGGGCGCTGCGGTCGTCGGTCGGCCGGGATGGAGCCGCCCATGATCGTCGCCTTTCTGATCTTCGCGGTCACCATCACCCTGGTGATCTGGCAGCCGAAGGGCCTGCAGATCGGCTGGAGCGCGATGGGCGGCGCGGCGGCGGCGCTGTTGCTGGGCGTCGTCACCCTGGCCGACATCCCCGTGGTCTGGGACATCGTCTGGAACGCCACGGCGACCTTCGTCGCGATCATCATCATCAGCCTGCTGCTGGACGAGGCCGGCTTCTTCGAATGGGCGGCGCTGCATGTCGGACGATGGGGCGGCGGCCATGGGCGCAGGCTGTTCGTCCTGTTCGTCCTGCTGGGCGCGGCGGTTTCTGCGGTCTTCGCCAACGACGGGGCGGCGCTGATCCTGACGCCGATCGTCATCGCCATGCTGCTGGCGCTCGGCTATGGCCCTAAGGCGACGCTGGCCTTCGTGATGGCGGCGGGCTTCATCGCCGACGCCGCCAGTCTGCCGCTGGTGGTGTCCAACCTGGTCAATATCGTCTCGGCCGACTTCTTCGACATCGGCTTCGACCGCTATGCGGCGGTCATGGCGCCGGTGAACCTGGCGAGCATCGCTGCGACGCTGATGGTGCTGTTTGTCGTCTTCGGGCGCGATATTCCCAAGGCCTATGACGTCGAGCGCCTGGCCGCGCCGTCCAGCGCGATCAAGGACCGGGCGACCTTCCTTTGGGGCTGGATCATCCTGGCGTTTCTGCTGATCGGCTTCTTCGTGCTGGAGCCGCGAGGGGTGCCGGTGTCCGCCGTCGCCGCGACGGGGGCGGTCGTCCTGCTGGTCGTGGCGGGGCGCGGCGCGGTCATCAGCACGACGAAGGTGCTGCGCGAGGCGCCGTGGCAGGTCGTGATCTTCTCACTGGGGATGTATCTGGTCGTCTATGGGCTGGGCAACGCCGGGCTAACACGGCAGATCGCGGGCCTGCTGGACGGCTTCGCGCAGGGCGGGGTCTGGGGCGCGGCCTTCGGAACCGGGTTCCTGACCGCCTTCCTGTCGGCCATCGCCAACAATATGCCGACAGTCCTGATTGGCGCCCTGTCGATCGACGCCTCGGGCGCGACCGGCGCGGCGAGGGAGGCGATGATCTACGCCAATGTCATCGGCAGCGACCTGGGGCCGAAGATGACGCCCATCGGTTCATTGGCCACATTACTGTGGCTGCACGTCCTGGCGCGAAAGGGCGTGAAGATCGGGTGGAGCTACTATTTCAAGGTGGGCGTGGTGCTCACCCTGCCGGTCCTGGGCGTCGCCCTGGCGGCCCTGGCCTTACGCCTGAGCGTCTAGAGCCTTAGTCGTCCAGTCGGCCGATCAGGAACAGGGCGCCGACGGCGGTCAGGGCGCCCAGGGTGAAGGCGGTGACGATGGCGCCGGTGGCGACGGCGGTGGAGACGGTGACCGGGCGGGCTTCGTACCACTCGACAATGTCGGCCTCGTGCAGGTCTTCGTCCATATAGCCTTCGGCTTCATAGATGGTGTCGTCTGCGGTCATGGCTTTACGCTCCGTCTGTCTTGCCCGGATCAATACGCCCAAACGGTCGAGGTTCCACCCCTGTCGCCCCCGATCGGCGTATCGTGACAGGATGACGCTCTTCGTTTAGGACCGCCCGCTCAGGTTTAGAACGCTCAAAGACGATCCCATGGCCGGCCACTCGAAATTCAAGAACATCATGCACCGCAAGGGGCGCGCCGATGCGCAGCGCTCCAAGCTGTTCTCCAAACTGTCGCGCGACATCACCGTGGCGGCCAAGTCGGGCCTGCCGGATCCGGCGGCGAACCCGCGCCTGCGCCTGGCGGTCAACAACGCCAAGGCCGAAAGCCTGCCCAAGGACGTGATCCAGCGCGCCATCAATAAGGCCGCCGGCGGCGACGTCGATACGATGGAAGAGGTCCGCTACGAGGGCCGGGGACCGGGCGGCGTGGGCATCATCGTCGAGGCCCTGACCGACAACCGCAATCGGGCGGCGTCCAACATCGGCGCGGCCTTCAAGAAGAACGGCGGCGCCCTGAGCGAGATGAACTCGGTCGCCTTCATGTGGGACAAGGTGGGCAAGATCACCTACGCCGCCGAGGCCGGTTCGGAAGACGCCGTCATGGAGGCCGCCATCGAGGCCGGCGCCCAGGACGTCGAGAGCGATCTGGTCAAGCCCGACATCTACGAGGACGCGCCGGGCCACACGATCTGGACCGCCTTCGAGGACCTGAACGACGTCGCCGAGGCCATGTCCAAGGTGCTGGGCGATCCCAAGTCCACCGCCATCGTCTGGAAGCCGCAGTCCGAAGTGCCGGTGACCGGCGAGGCCGTCGGCACCCTGTTCAAGCTGCTGGACGCGCTGGACGCCGAGGACGACGTGTCGGCGGTCTATTCCAACGAGGACATCTCCGACGAGGACGCGGCCAAGTACGCGGGCTGATCCCGAAAGGCCGCGAGTCGTTCGCACGGAACCGGGTCGTGCGCCGGGCGTAACGAGGCTTCACCGTTACGCCTGGAGCCCCCTATGGACATCACCCAGCTGATCCTCGACGACCATGCCGAACAGCGTCGACTGTTTGCGATCATCGAACAGATCGACCCCAAGGACACAGATGCGCTGAGCGCCGTCTGGTCGCGCTTGTCGGCGTTCTTGGATGTGCACGCCGAGGCCGAGGAACGGTTCTTCTATCCCGAGCTGCTGAAGCAGGGCGAGGGCGCCAATGACGCCGAGGACGGCACGGTCGAGGGCGAGACCGAAGACGCCATTGAGGACCACAACAAGCTGCGCGACGCGGTCAAGGCGGTCGAAAAGCACAAGGTCGGCACCAAGGCCTGGTTCGACGCCGTGGGCGAAGCGAACGTCGTCAACTCCAAACACATGGGCGAGGAAGAGCGGCAGGGGCTGACCGACTTCCGCATGAACGCCGACGTCGAGACGCGCCATGAGCTGGCGGTCAAGTTCGCCGCCTTCGAGGCCGAGTACATCACCGGCGTCAAGCCGGTGAACAAGGACCCCGAGACCTATATCGAAAAGCACAGCTGAAGCGGTCGCTGCGACCACGATGTCGCAGCATCGTCCGTCCAAGGAACATCCGCGCTCAGCCGCTCGTTGAGCGCGGATGAATCTGGGTAGTCTGGAAGGCGCCGTCCTGCCGATCCTCGGCGCGGTGATCGCGGGCGGGGTCATCGGCTTCGAGCGCGAATGGCGGGGTCGGGCGGCGGGCCTTAGGACACATATCCTGGTCAGCCTGGCGTCGGCCCTGCTGATGCTGGCGGCCATGTCGCAGGCGGACTGGGCTTTCCGCGCCCTGCCGGACGAGAACATCGTCACCGATCCGACGCGGATGGCGCACGGCGTGCTGACGGGGATCGGGTTCCTGTGCGCAGGCGTGATCTTCCGCACCGGATTTTCGATCCACGGGCTGACCACGGCGGCGTCGCTGTGGATCACATCGGCGATCGGCATTCTGTTCGGGGCAGGCCTCTATGCGCTGGGGACGGCGGCGACGGTGGTCACGGCGCTGATCCTGATTGGGCTCAGGCTGATCAACGGGCGTTTGCCCGCGCGCACGGTGGTGGACGCCGAAGTGTGCTGGGAACGGCGCGAGGCGTCGCCGGAGCCGGCGATCGAGGCGGCGCTGAAAGCCATCGATGCGGACGCGCGACACGACCGGTTCGAGCTGATCGATGGACAGACCGTTCGACGGACCTGGCGATTGAAGGCTGCCGAGGAAAGCCAGCTGAAGCGGCTGGCGGAACAGCTGTGCGCCATACCAGGCGTGGTCGCCTACAGCCTGGACCCGCGCGACGACTGAAACCGTTCATTGCCCGATAACCCTCTTTGCGGCATGAGGGGAACGGATGGCGAACGAACCTGTCAGAATCATCGGCCTGGACCCCGGTCTGCGACGCACCGGCTGGGGGGTCGTCGTGTCGGATGGCGCGCGCATGAGGTGGGTGGCGCACGGGGTGGTGGCCCCGCCCGAGAGCGCGCCGTTCAGCGAGCGGCTGCTGCATCTGTTCGAGGCGCTGGGGACGATCTGCGCCGACCACGGTTGCGAGGAGGCGGCGGTGGAAGAGGTGTTCGTCAATGTGAACCCGTCCTCGACGCTGAAGCTGGGTCATGCGCGGGCGGCGGTGATGCTGGCGCCGGCCAAGGCGGGTCTGACGGTGGCGGAATATTCGCCGAACCTGATCAAGAAGGCGGTGGTGGGCGCGGGCCATGCGGACAAGAGCCAGATCGCCTTCATGGTCAAACGGCTGCTGCCGACCGCAGGCGACGTGAAGGCGGATGCGGCCGACGCCCTGGCCGTCGCGATCACCCATGCGCAACTCAGGAAGCATCGGATCCTCACCCGCATGGCGGGGGAGGGGGACCGCGAAGCGGTGGAGGGGGCGAACCCACGCACCGTGTCTGAGGTCGCCCCCTCCACCACGACGCAAGGACGTCGCGGTCCCCCTCCCCCGTACCGCTTCGCTTCACGGGGGAGGATCGCGTGATCGGGCGGTTGAGAGGCGTGCTGGCTGAGGTCGGCGAGGCGGAATGCCTGATCGACTGCGCCGGCGTGGGCTATGTCGTGTCGTGCGGGGCGCGGACGCTGGGGCGGCTGCCGGCGCCGGGCGACGAGGCGACGGTGCATGTCCATTCGCAGTGGAGCGAGGATGCGGGGCCGCGCCTGTATGGATTTCTGACGCGCGATGAGCGGCGGGCGTTCACGACCCTGCTGGCTATTCAGGGCGTGGGGCCCAAGGCGGCGCTGGCGGTGCTGGACGTCCTGCCGCCCGGCGAACTGGCGTCGGCGGTGGCGCGCGAGGACAAGGCGGCGGTGGCGCGGGCCAACGGCGTAGGGCCGAAGCTGGCGCTGCGGATCGTGACCGAGCTGAAGGGCAAGCCCTTGGGCGACGTCAGTTTTGCGCCTGTCGCACCCGGCATGCACGTGGAGATCGCGCCGCCGGTTCCGTCCATCACCGGCGAGGCCGTGTCCGCTCTGCTTGGGCTGGGCGTCGCCGAGGTCAATGCGCGCCGGGCCGTGGATCAGGCGTTGATCCGTCTGGGCGAAGAGGCGGAGCTGTCGGCGGTGATCCGCGCGGCGCTGCAGGAGTTGGGCCGATGAGAGCCGCATCGACATGACCCGCGTCATCTCCCCCGAGGCCGAGACCGGCGAATCCTTCGATCGCGCGCTGCGGCCGCAGACGTTGTCGGAGTTCGTCGGCCAGTCGCAGGCCAAGGGCAATCTGAAGGTCTTCATCGATGCGGCGCGCGGGCGGGCCGAGGCGCTGGACCATGTGCTGCTGTTCGGCCCGCCGGGACTGGGCAAGACGACGCTGGCGCAGATCGTGTCGCGCGAGCTGGGCGTGGGGTTCCGGGCGACCTCGGGGCCGATCCTGGCCAAGGCGGGCGATCTGGCGGCCATCCTGACCAACCTTGAGCCGCGCGACGTCCTGTTCATCGACGAGATCCACCGCTTGAGCCCTCAGGTCGAGGAGATCCTGTATCCGGCCATGGAGGATCATGTGCTGGACCTGATCATCGGCGAGGGGCCGTCGGCGCGCTCGGTGCGGATCGACCTGGCGCCGTTCACGCTGGTGGGGGCGACGACGCGGGCGGGCCTGCTGGCCACGCCGTTGCGCGACCGGTTCGGCATTCCGCTGCGACTGGAGTTCTACACCCCCGACGAACTGACGGCGGTGGTGCGCGGCACGGCGCGCAAAATGGGCGCGGCCATAGACGAGGCCGGCGCGCGAGAGATCGCGTCGCGGGCGCGCGGCACGCCGCGCATCGCCGGGCGTCTGCTGCGCCGGGTGCGGGATTTCGCCTCGGCGGAAGGGGCCGAGACGATCTCGAAACTGGTGGCGGCGCGGGCGTTGGCGCGGCTGGAGGTGGACGAGGCCGGGCTGGACAGCCTGGACCGGCGGTTCCTGAAGGCGTTGATCGAGAACTATGGCGGCGGGCCGGTCGGGATGGACACCTTGGCGGCCGCCATCGCCGAGGCGCGCGATGCGGTCGAGGACGTGATCGAACCCTATCTGCTGCAACAGGGCTTCATCATGCGTACGCCGCGCGGCCGCATGGCCTGCGCCAAGGCCTATGCACATCTGGGCCTCAGCGCGCCGGCGCAACCCTCCGCCGGACCCGTGCCCGGCGACCTGTTCGAATAGGCGTTGCCAAGCGGGGCGGGCGGGGGTTTGCTGGGGGCGAACCGGAGCCGTCGTCCCATGATCCTGCGCACCCTGGCCGTGATGGCGTTTGCGGCCGGCCTGACCAGTCTGGCGCCGCCTGCGCGAGCAGAGGCCCCCGTCTTCACCGACAAGGCCTGTCCCAGTGATTGGCCGACGGGCCTGCGCGAGGTGCGGTGCGGGACCCTGACCGTGGACGAGGCGCGCGACGGCTCGGTCAGCGACCGGCGCATCGATATCGCGGTGGTTATCTTCAAGGCCAGCGCGCCCTACAAGAACGCCGCAGGCCAGGCGCTGCCGCCGATAGTGATGTTCCACGGCGGACCGGGCGGGGCTCTGACGCCGGGGGCGGGGCGGATGCTGGCGGCGCTTCGTCGCAATCCGGAGGCCTTTGCGGTGGATCAGGACGTGATCCTGTTCGACCAGCGGGGCGGCGGGGCGAGCAACCCGTCGATGGACTGTCCGGGCGTCGAACTGACCGATGCGGGGCCGCCGTCCGACAAGGATCGCGACGGGCTGATCGCCTGTCTGAAGGGCTATCAGGCGCAAGGGATCGACCTGAACCAGTACAACGCCGCCGCCATCGCCGACGATGTGAAGGACATGGCCCAGGCCCTGGGTCTGGCCAAGATCGACCTGTGGGGCGGATCGTACGGGCCGCGCATCGAGGCGGCGGTGATCACCCACCAGCCCCAGATCGTGCGCGCCGCCGTGATGGACAGCCCCTGGCCGCCCGAGGGCAACTGGGCCGTCGGCACGCCCGAACAGGTTTCGGCGGCGGTGAAAATCATCCTGGCCAAATGCGCGGCCCAGGCGGCCTGCGCGGCGCAGCATCCGGACCTTCAGGCGCGGTTTGAGGCCGAGGCGCGCAAATGGCTGGCCGGTCCAGTGACGGGCAAGGACGGGCGCACCTTTAACGTCGACGACCTGTCGGCCTTCTTGATGGACACGACCTATAGCGCGACGGGCGTGCGCAGCCTGCCGGTTGATCTGGACAAGATCATCGCCGGCGACCTAACGCCGGTCGCGGAGATCGCCGAGGACCGCACCTACTATTTCGAGGGGCAGCACATGGCCCATCTGTGCAAGGAGGAACTGCCGTTCGAGTCCAAGGCGCGGCTGGCGGCGGGGGCGTCGGGCGATCCGGTGGCTGAAGTGCTGGTCCCGTCGCTGTCGCGGCTGTTTGACGTCTGCGCGGCAGTGGGTGAACGGCCGGCGCTGCCGATCGAGAATCTGCCGGTCCAGACCGACATCCCGACCCTGTTCGTCGCCGCCGAGATCGATCCCGGGTGCCCGCCGCCGCTGACCGAGGCGGCCGCCAAGGGCTATGCGAACAGCCAGGTGGTGATCGTGACCAACGCGACCCACGGCGTCATCAACGCCAGCCCCTGCACGCGCAAGATGGCGCGCGATTTCCTGCGTGATCCGTCCAAGCCGGTGGATCGGACCTGCCTGCCCGCCTCCGACACGCCGCTGGACTTCACCCTGGATGCGCCCGCCGCATGAGGGTGATGCGCCATGGAAGCCTGCTTCAGCAGCGTGTGATGATCGCGGCGGCGCTGGTTCTGGCCCTGTGCGCGGTCGGCGTCTGGATGCTGATGCAGCCGGCGCACACCCCGTCGCCCGAGCCGGCCGATGCGCGGGTGATGCGCCAGATCCGCACCCAGGCGGGGCGCGGCGCCGAACTGCGCTACGCCGAGAACGGGCAAAGGCGATCGGTATGCGGCTATGTCGGGCGCGCCGCCGGCGGGCCGGCGGTGGGCTTCGTTTCCATCCCCAATCGCATCCTGTTCAGCGACGATCCCCTGCCGACCGAGTTCCGCGAAATGCGCCAAAGCTACTGCCCCGGATTTTTGGAGAGGCCGGGATCGCAGGTGGTGCGCTAAAGTCCGTCCATGAACATCGACCAACCCACCGCCGGCCGTTTCGAGGGGCGCGATCACCTGTTGCCGGTGCGCGTCTATTATGAAGACACCGATTTCACCGGCCTGGTCTATCACGCCAACTATGTGCGCTATTTCGAGCGGGGACGGTCCGATTTCCTGCGCGCCATCGGGGTGGGGCACGCCGATCTGCTGGAGGAGGCCGAGCCGCTGGCCTTCGTGGTCTCCGAGTTAAATATCAGATATCTGAAACCGGCGCGGATCGACGACGCCCTGGTGGTGCGCACCGTCTATGAGCAGGTGAAGGGCGTGCGGCTGATCATCCGCCAGAGCGTGGAGCGGGCCGGCGAGGTGTTGTGCCGGGCCGAGGTGACGGCGGTGTGCATTCATCTGGACGGGCGGCCGCGACGGCCGTCGAAGGGTCTGGTCGAGAAGGTCACGCCGTGGCTGGCGGCCAGTGGAACGGCCGACTAGGATCGCGCCAACGAGGGGGAAAACGTCATGCCCGCAGAAACCTACAAGATGTCCGCCAGCGCGGTGATCGTCACGATCCTGCTGTTCGTGCTGCTGGTCGGCGGCGGGCTGGTGGGCTGTCCCTATTACAAGGTCTGGGAACGCAAGATGGCGGGCCAGGCCGAGCTGCAATACCAGCAGGGCGCGCGCCAGGCCCTGATCGCGCAAGCCGCCGCCGAGGACGAGGCGGCGATCAAGCGGGCCGAGGCGGCGACGCGCCGGGTCCTGGGTTGGACCGATGCGGCCAAGCGCGGCTGCGCCGAACTGGGCCGGGCGGGCGATCGCCAGTGCGAGGAGCAGCTGCTGAAGGACGCCGCCACCTATTCCATCGCCAAGGAAGGCCACGAGGGCGTCATCATCAGCGTCGGCGCCCCGGTCTCTGTCGCGGTCGATCCGAACGCGCGGCGGACGGCGTCCGAGTAACCTTCCGTTAACCCTTATGACGCGCCTGTCAGATGACGGGCGGACGGGTCGGGGCTAAACGGGCCGGACGCCACACAATGGTCACGTCCGCTCGGTCGAAGAGGGTACGTGACGATCTCGATTCCGCCCGGAGCGCCTGAATGACCACGCCTGTCGACGCCGCGATGATGAACCCGGTCGAGCTGTTCCTGACCGCCGACTGGGTGGTCAAGAGCGTGATGATCGGGCTGGCGGCGGCCTCGATCTGGTCGTGGACCATCATCATCGACAAGGCGGTGCGGTTCACGGCGCTGAACAAGCGCGCCGATGAGTTCGAAAAGTCGGTTCAGTCCGGCCGGTCGCTGGAAGAGGTGGCGTCTCAGGCCGGACCCGAGCCGGACCATGCCCTGCCACGCATGCTGGTGATCGCCCTGTCGGACTGGCGCGAGGCGCGTCAGCGCGGGGCGTTGAACGAGCACCAGGGCGACCTGCTGCTGGTGCGCATCGACAAGGCGATGAACAGCCTGATCTCGCGCGAGGGCCAGCGGATCGAGAACGGCCTGGGCGTGCTGTCGGTGGTGGCGACGGCCTCGCCCTTCATCGGCCTGTTCGGCACGGTGTGGGGCATCATGAATGCGTTCGGCAGGATCGCGGCGGCGGGCAACACCAATCTGACGACGGTGGCGCCGGCCATCGCCGAAGCCTTGTTCGCCACCGCCATCGGTCTGGCTGCGGCCATCCCGGCCTATATCGCCTACAACAAGTTCTCGATCGACGCGGGCAAGTTCACGGGGCGCCTGGAGGCGTTCGCCGACGACCTGCAGGCCGCCGTGGCGCGCCGACTGGGCAGCCCGTCGGCCCCGCCGCCTCCGCCCCCGCCGTCCAGCGACCTCAGCCTGAAGCGGGGCGTCTGAGCCATGGCCCTGGGCGGTGGTGCGAGCGGCGGCGGGCGTCGAGGGCGCAGAGGGCGTAAAGGGCCCCTGACCGAGATCAACGTCACGCCCCTGGTGGACGTGATGCTGGTGCTGCTGATCATCTTCATGATCTCGGCGCCGCTGCTGACGGTGGGCGTGCCCGTCGAGCTGCCCAAGACCGAGGCCAGCGCGGTCGAGATCAAGTCCGAACCCCTGTCGGTCAGCATCGACCAGCAGGGCGCGATCTTCGTCGGCGACAGCGAGACGGCGTTCGACGCCCTGTCCACGCGCCTGTTGACCGAGGCGGGCGGCGCCGACAAGGCGGCCGAGCGGCCGGTGTTCGTGCGGGCCGACGGCCGCGCGCCCTATCAGGCGGTGGCGCGGGTGATGGCGCGGTTGAGCGCCTCGGGCTTCACCAAGCTGAACCTGATCACCGACACGGCGCCGGAGGCCTGAAGCCGTTGCGTCGGCCGAGCCCCGCCATCCTCGGATCGCTCGCCCTGCACGCCGGGGTGGTCGCGCTCGCCTTCTTGATGGTGTCGCACAAGATGGACGAGGACGAGACGCCGCTGGTGGCCTCGGTGCCGGTAACCATCGTCTCGAAGGAGGTGATCCAGGCGGCGCCGGCGGATAATCCGCAGCCCGAACCCTCGCCAGACGACGCCGCGACCGCCCCGGTGCAGCAGCCCGATCCCGTGCTGCCGACGCCCGAGCCGACGCCGCCGCAACCCCAGCCGCGCCCCACCCCGACACCGCCGCGGCCCACGCCGCCGCGCCCGGCCCCGACGCCCACGCCGACGCCGAGGCCCACGCCGACGCCGACGCCGCCGCGTTCGACGCCTCGACCCCAGCCGCCGACGCCTGCGCCGCCGACCAAGGCTCAGCCGACCCCGCGCCCGGCGACGCCCGCACCCGCCCGCCCGGCGCCCCAGCGCACCGAGCCGAGCCTGGATCTGGACGCCTTGGCCGGCCCGACGCGCCCGACCAACAATCGCGGCCGACCGGCGACGGGGCAGCAGGGGGCGGGCACGGCGTCCCAGGCCACGGGGCCGCAGATCACGGCCATCTTCAATCAGGTCTATCCGAACTGGATTCTGCCCTGCGACATCCCCGGCGCGGATCAACTGCGCATCCAGGTCGAGTTGACCCTGTCGGCCGATGGACGGATCACGCGCGGACCCAGCCTGATCAACGCCCAGTCGTCGAACGTCTACCGCGCCGCCGCCGACGGCGCCCTGCGCGCCCTGCGCCAGACCGCGCCCTTCGACGTGCCGCAGGGTTTCCCCGGCGGGGTCTATCGCCCGACCTTCAACACCGAACGGGCGTGCCGCAATCGCTGACTGTCAGGCCGTTATGAGATGCAGGGCAGCCTTGCCGCCCTTCACCGCGTCGGGCGCCAGTCGTCGGTCGAACGTGGCCAGCCGCCCGCCGTTCGAGACGGCTAAGGCCAGCAGATAGGTATCCGTCAACTGGCCCGAGGTGAGCAGGCGATTCTGCGCGATCAAACGGTCGCCCAGCAGACTGATGTCGTCGGGCCAGAACGCATGGCCGGGTTGGCTCAGCAAGGAATGAAGCGCGGGCAACACCTGCGCAGGCGCGCCCGGCGAGTTCGGATATTTCGGATTGCTGAGGATTCGAAGCGCGCCGTTTTCGGTCAGCGGGCAGGTCGCCCAACCAGCCTGATGCTCATTTGCGAACCAGGCGTGGGCGGTGAGATGCTCGGTATGGGCTGGATCGATCAATGCGATCAGGACGCTGACGTCCAAAAGCGCGATCAAGGCAGCTCATCGCGCAGAGCGTTGATCTGTTCGGTCGTCACCACAGCGCCCTTGCGGTGCGGCAGGAGGCGAATGCCGTTACGAAATTCGGGCGACGTGTCCGGCTTGGCCTGCGCGATCGAGCGGCGCGCAAGATCGGAAATGACTTCGCCCACAGAGGTTCGGGTCTGAACCGCGATGGCCCGTGCGGCGTTTAGCACGTCGTCGTCGATGGCGAGTGTAGTGCGCATGGCTTAAAGATAATGCATCACGCATCACGCATCAATGATCGCTCCCGTCCCGAATGTCGCCCCATTCCCCGTGAAGCTGGCGAAAGTCGAACGGCCCGGCGATAAGGGGCGGCGATCCTTCGAGACTTATGGGAGCATCTGATGCGTCTGAACCTTCTTCTGGCCTCCGTGGCGGCTGTCGCAATGGCGGCGCCCCTGACCACCGCCGCCCAGACGCCTCAACAAACGCAGCCGGTCGAGGTCGAGATCGATCAGGGCGTGCTGCGCCCGCTTCAGATCGCGGTCGTGCCGTTCGCCGGGACGCACGGATCGGACATCTCCAATGTCGTCAGCGCCAATCTGAAGCGGTCGGGCTTCTTCGAGCCGCTGAACCCGTCCAGCTTCATCGAGACCGGCCTGACCTTGGCCAATGCGCCCAACTTCCCGCAGTGGACCCAGATCGGCGCGCAGGCGGTGCTGTACGGCGGGGTGACGACGCGCGGCGACGGGCGACTGGACGTCGGCTTCCGCCTGTATGATCCCTACCGCCAGTGCCAGCTAGTCAGCTATCAGTTCACCGCGACCCAGGAGCAATGGCGCCGGATCGCGCACAAGATCTCCGACGTCATCTATCAGCGCATGACCGGCGAGGCCGGCTTCTTCGACTCTCGCGTGATCTTCGTGTCCGAGGAGGGCACGCAGCTGAACCGGATCAACCGCCTGACCATCGCCGATCAGGACGGGTTCAACCCGACCTATCTGACGCAGGGTGACGAGGTGATCATGTCGCCGCGCTTCTCGCTGTCGCAGCCGGACGAGATCACCTATGTGGCGCTGGGCAAGGATTACAGCCGCATCTACCTGTATAATCTGACGACTGGCCGGCGCGAGAGCCTGGGCGAGTTCGACGGTCAGGTGCTGGCGCCGCGCTTCTCCAACGACGGCAACAAGATCGCGTTTTCGATCATCCGGGGCGGCAATACCGATGTCTATGTGATGGACCTGCGCAGCCGCCAGATCACGCGCCTGACCAGCGACCCGGGCATCGACACCTCGCCGTCGTTCAGTCCGGACGGCAGCCAGATCGTCTTCACCTCGGACCGTTCGGGTTCGGCGCGGCTGTATGTCATGCGGTCGGACGGATCGGGCCAGCGGCCGATCTCGCGCGGCGGCGGCATCTATACCGCCCCGTCGTGGAGCCCGACCGGCAATCTGATCGCCTTCACCAAACAGGGCGGCGGCCGGTTCTCGACCGGGGTGATGAACGCCGACGGTTCGGGCGAGCGCATCCTGTCGTCCAGCTATTTCGAGGAAGGCCCGAACTGGGCGCCGAACGGCCGATACGTAATGTTCGCGCGCCAGACGCCGGGCGGCGACACGCGTCTGTGGACCGTCGACCTGTCGGGGCGCGTGGTGTCGCAGGCGGGCTATAACGGACGCGGGACCGACCCGGCCTGGTCGCCGCTGCTGGACCGTGGCCCGAGCAATCTGGGCGTGAACCAGGGCGCCGACAGCTGCCCCGCTTAAACACCGCACCGACACCGTCGGAGCCTTAAAGCTCAACTGTGCGTTATCGCCTCTAGCGTCGAAGAATCGGCCGAGGCAGACAGTAAAGCCAAGCTTGAGGCCCGCCCCTTGCCAGAAACGATACGTCAGGAGACGACCCCATGAAGACTTCCCGCATTCTCAAACTGGCGATGGTCGGCTGCGCCGTCGCCGCCATGGCCGCCTGCACCCGAAAGCCCCCGGTCGAGACCGGCGTGCCCGGTCCAAACGACGGCACGACGCAACCGACGGGTCCGGCCTATCCGACCGCGCCGACCGGGCCGGTGACCGGCGGAAACATGGGTTCGGCCGCGCCGGGCACCGAACAGGACTTCGTCGTCAACGTCGGCGATCGCATTTACTTCGACCTGGACTCCTATGAGGTCCGGCCCGAGGCCATGCCGCGTCTGGACGCCCAGGCCCAGTGGCTGCAACGCTATCCGTCGGTGACGATCCGCATCGAAGGCAACGCCGACGAACGCGGCACGCGCGAATACAATCTGGCGCTGGGCGCCCGCCGTGCGGAATCGGTGCGCACCTATCTGATCAACCGGGGCATTCCGGCCGGCCGGATCGACACCATCAGCTTCGGCAAGGAGCGGCCGATCGCGGAAGGCTCGAACGAGGACGCCTTCGCCCGCAACCGCAACGCCCACACCGCCATCGTGTCGGGCGCGCCGCGCTAGTCGGCGAAAGACGACTGATCTGAAGGGAGGCGCCGACCGCAGGGTCGGCGCCTCTTTTCGTTTCCGCGCTTGTCCTGACGCCGGGCCGGCGGCAGATACGTCGTCACAGGGATCGGGGGATCAGCGAATGGATATCGAAGGGGCGGGCGCCGTCGTCACGGCCGGACTGGCCGCAGGCGCGATCGAAAAGCCGACGGGCAAGGCCGGCGAGGCCCACGCCCATGGCGTCTGTTCCGACTGCGGGGCCGAAACGAGCGGCAACTTCTGCGCAAACTGCGGCCAGCCGACCCATGTTCATCGCAGCCTGCTGCA
The DNA here is from genome assembly GCF_014204545.1 of Brevundimonas vesicularis. Lineage (GTDB taxonomy): Bacteria > Pseudomonadota > Alphaproteobacteria > Caulobacterales > Caulobacteraceae > Brevundimonas > Brevundimonas vesicularis_B. Next base: position 384,348 of record NZ_JACHLJ010000002.1, on the reverse strand, counting down.
CCTGGGTGAAGAGCTGCTGCACGGGGTCATGCATTTCGACGCCCGGATTTGGCGCACCCTGCCGCTGCTGTGGCTGAACCCCGGAAAGCTGACGCGCGAGTGGGTCGAGGGCAAGCGCACGCGCTACGTTTCGCCGCTGGCGATCTTCCTGTTCACCCTGTTCGTGATGTTCTTCGCGCTCAGCTTCATGCCGCATCCGGAATCCAAGACTGGCGACGCGGCGGAGATGAGCGAACGGATCGCGTCCCAGCGCGTCGGCCTGGCTGAGGCTGAGAAGGCCCTGGTCCAGATGCGGGCCGAAAGCGGCGCCCAGCCGGACCCGACGATGCAGATGGCGATCAACGCCGGACAGAAGCTGGTCGACGACCGCCGCGCGGCCCTGGCCCGGCTGGAGATCGAGCAGCGCGACGGCCGCGCCGACGGCCTGAAGCCCGGCAGCTGGCAGGCCGGCATCAAGGATATGGCGACCGGCGAGGGCGGCGAGACCAAGCTGAAGGTCATGGGCAAGGACGCCGAGAAGGACGGCCACGGCATCGGCGCCACGGTGTTGAAGAAGCTGCAGAACCCGGACCTGGCGCTCTATAAGTTCCAGCAGACGATGTACAAGTTCGCCTTCCTGTTGGTGCCCTTGTCCATCCCGTTCGTGGCCCTGCTGTTCCTGTGGAAGCGCGGCTTCACCCTGTACGACCACGGGGTGTTCGTTCTGTATTCGCTGACCTTCATGGCCATGCTGCTGATGCTGATGGTGCTGTCGGCGACGATCGCCGGGTGGCTGGGCGCCATCGTCATTCCGCTGGGGCTGCTGGCCGTGCCCGTGCATGTGTTCGCCCAGATGAAGGGCGCCTATTCGCTGTCGTGGTTCTCGGCGCTGTGGCGGACGATCGCGCTGTTGGTGTTCTGCAACATCGTGATCGGCCTGTTCGTCACGGCTATCATCTATCTGGGTCTGGGGCACTAGCTCGGCCTTGCGGCGGCCCCAAATCGGTGAAAGCTAGACGCATGACCAAGCTCTCGATCTCTCGCGTTCATCTCCTCGCCGCCGCCGCCCTTGGCGTCCTACTGATCGGGGGCGGCGCGGTCGCCAAGCAGGCCCAGCCCAACATCATGGAGCGGACCCAGTGGGACAATCGCCGCCTGGACCAGCTGGATCGCAATGTGCGGCGGCTCGAGCGCGCCCTGACCCAGAGAAACGCCGCCGGCCAGCCTGTGCTGGTCGAGCCGGACCCCGAGGTGGTGACGCTTCAGGGGCAGTTCGCCCTGATGGACCGACGCCTGGGCGACCTGGAGGCCACGGTGCGCCGGATCAACGGCGACAACGAGCGGCTGACCTTCCAGCTGGACGAGGCCACGCGCGAGAACGAGACGCTGAAGACGCGTCTGGCGGACGCCGAGGGCCGGTTGCAGAAGCTGGAGACCCAGGCCGAACTGAATGCGCCGATCGAGGCGACTTCGCCCACCGGCGATGCGACGCGCGACCTGGCGGCGGCGGTGGCTCTGTTGGCGACCGACAAGCCGCGCGGCGAGCGGGCGCTGGAAACGGTGATCGCGGCCTGGCCCGATACGCCGCAGTCGCGCGAGGCCAACTCGCGCCTAGGCGACCTGCGGGTCGCGGCGAACGACAAGGCGGGGGCGGTGCCCTATTACGCCGCCGCGCTGAAGGACTGGCCGCGCATCGGCTGGGCGGCGGATACGACGCTGAAACTGGCCGACGCCCTGTTCGCGACGCAAAGGAAGCCGCAAGGGTGCGCGGCCCTGGCGGAGTTCACGCGCCGCTATGCGCCTGCCGCTTCGGATCCGCAAAAGGCGCGGGCGGCCCAGTTGAAGACGACGGGTTCCTGCGCCTGACGTCTGATCCGGATCTCAGAGCGCGAGCGTTCGCGCGGCTGGATGCGCGACTGACGCGGGATACGGGCCGGCCGCTGGCGCTGGCCCTGTCGGGGGGCGGAGACTCCATCGCCCTGTTGCGGCTGACGACGGACTGGGCGCGGACGCGGGGACGTTCGGTGCTGGCCCTGACCGTCGATCATCGGCTGAATGCGGACAGCGGCCGCTGGACCGACTTTGCGGCCGGGGCGGCGCGGAACGCCGGAGCCGACTGGCGCGGGTTGAGTTGGGACGGGGACAAGCCCGCGACCGGGCTGACGGCGGCGGCGCGGGCGGCGCGGCATGGGCTGATCGCCGATGCGGCGCGCGCGGCGGGGGCGTCGGTCGTCCTGTTCGCCCACACCGCCGACGACATCGCCGAGGCCGATCTGATGCGCAGCGAAGGCTCGACCCTGGGGCGGGTGCGCGAATGGTCGCCGTCGCCGGCCTGGCCCGAGGGTCGAGGCGTGATGCTGTTGCGGCCGCTGCTGGGCGAGCGGCGGGCGGGGTTGCGGGACTGGCTGGCGGGGCAGGGGGGCGACTGGATCGAGGACCCCGCCAACGCCGATCCCCGTTTCGGCCGCAGCCGGGCGCGGCAGGCTCTGGCGGGCGCGACGCAGCAACCGGTCGATCAGGCGCCGACGAAAACCGGCGCGCCGCCGATCATCGAGGGCGAGGCCATGGCGCGTGTGGACCGCGACGTGGGCGCGCGCGCGCTGGCGGCCGCCCTGGTCTGCGTCGGCGGCGGATCGACGCCGCCTCGGGGTGCGCGGTTGGAAGCCCTGATGACGCGGCTGAAGGCGGGAGAGGATTTCGCGGCGACCCTGTGCGGGGCGCGGATCGAGGCTGTCGGCGCGGCGGTGCGGCTGATGCGCGAGGCCGGCGAGCTGCGCAGACGAGACATTTCGCCGCTGGCGCTGACGCCCGGCGTCGAGGCGGTTTGGGACGGGCGGTTCGTCTTCTGCGCCGATTGTCCCGGCTGGTCTGTGGTTCCGGCGCGGGGGCGGTTGGCCAGCCTGTCGGACGCCGACAGGGCCGAGATCAATCGGCTGCCGGCGGCGACGCGCGGGGCCTGGCCTGTGTTGATCAGGGACGACGCGGTGGCCCCGGTTCTTGCAGGCGAAGGGGTCGAACGGCGCGGCCTTGTCGCGGAACGGCTCAGGCTGGCGCTGGACGAAACGACGCACGAAGACGACCTGATTTCCGCCACCCGATAGCGTAACGCTGATTAAGCCCCTATTTTCCCAGACAGACACATCCAGACCGTCGATCCCACCCGGGTCGCGGACGACCGAGGACCTCAATGAACCTGCGTAATCTGGCGATCACCGGCGTGATCATTCTGGCGTTGCTGGCGGGCTATGCGGCGCTGTCGCAGGGCGGCGCCATGAACGGCGTGACGGGCCAGCCGGCCGGCAAGCCCGAGGCCATCAGCTATTCCCAGCTGGTGCAGCGCGTGAACGCGGGCGAGGTCAAACAGGTAACCATCCGCCTAGACAAGGTGAACGGCGAGCTGAAGAACGGCGAACGCTTCACTTCCACCACCGTCTATCCGAACGAACAGCTGGTGGCTCAGATGCTGGCCGCCAACGTCGAGATCGACGCCAAGTCGGGCGGCCAGTCGATCTGGATGAGCCTGCTCCTGGGCATTCTGCCGATCGCGCTGCTGATCGGGGTGTGGATCTTCTTCATGCGCCAGATGCAGGGCGGGGCGAAGGGCGCCATGGGCTTCGGCAAGTCCAAGGCCAAGCTGCTGACCGAGCATAAGGGTCGCAAGACCTTCGACGACGTCGCCGGCGTGGACGAGGCCAAGGACGAGCTGCAGGAGGTCGTCGACTTCCTGAAGGATCCGGGCAAGTTCCAGCGTCTGGGCGGCAAGATCCCCAAGGGCGCCCTGCTGGTCGGCCCTCCTGGCACCGGTAAGACGCTGCTGGCGCGCGCGGTGGCGGGCGAGGCGGGCGTGCCCTTCTTCTCGATCTCGGGTTCGGACTTCGTCGAGATGTTCGTCGGCGTCGGCGCCAGCCGCGTGCGCGACATGTTCGAACAGGCCAAGAAGAATGCGCCCTGCATCATCTTCATCGACGAGATCGACGCTGTCGGTCGTCACCGCGGCGCGGGTCTCGGCGGCGGCAACGACGAGCGCGAACAGACGCTGAACCAGCTGCTGGTCGAGATGGACGGCTTTGAGGCGTCCGAGAACATCATCCTGATCGCCGCGACCAACCGTCCCGACGTGCTGGACCCGGCGCTGCTGCGTCCCGGCCGTTTCGACCGCCAGGTGGTGGTGCCGAACCCCGATGTCTCGGGCCGCGAACGCATCCTGCGCGTCCACATGAAGGACGTGCCCCTGGCCGCCGACGTCAACGTCAAGACGATCGCGCGCGGCACGCCGGGCTTCTCGGGCGCCGACCTGGCCAATCTGGTCAACGAGGCGGCCCTGACGGCGGCGCGCAAGGACCGTCGCATGGTCACCCACCGCGACTTCGAAGACGCCAAGGACAAGGTGCTGATGGGCTCGGAACGTCGCTCCATGGCGATGAACGAGGAAGAAAAGCGTCTGACCGCCTATCACGAGGCCGGTCACGCCATCGTCGCCATGAACGTCAAGATGGCCGACCCGGTGCACAAGGCGACCATCGTCCCGCGCGGCCGGGCGCTGGGCATGGTGATGCAGTTGCCGGAAGGCGACCGCTATTCGATGAAGTATCAGCAGATGATCGACCGGATCGCCATCATGGCCGGCGGCCGCGTCGCCGAGGAGCTGATCTTCGGGCCGGAGAATATCACCTCGGGCGCCAGCTCGGATATCGAACAGGCGACCAAGCTGGCGCGCGCCATGGTCACCCGCTGGGGCTTCTCGGACAAGCTGGGCACGGTGGCCTACGGCGAAAACCAGGAAGAGGTCTTCTTGGGCCACTCGGTCGCCCGCAGCCAGAACATCTCCGAAGAGACGGCGCGCACCATCGATGAGGAAGTCCGTCGTCTGGTGACCTCGGGCTGGGACGAGGCGCGCACGATTCTGACCACCAAGGCCGAGGATCACGAGAAGCTGTCTCAGGCCCTGCTGGAGTACGAGACCCTGTCGGGTGAGGAGATCAAGGACCTGCTGGAGAAGGGCGTCGCGCCGAACCGCGACGAGAACAACTTCCCCAACGCCGGGCCTTCGGTCTCGGTGCCGGTGACGCCGGTGTCGGACGGCACGGACATCGAGGTCCCGGTCGCCGCGCCCGCTGCGACCAGCGTGCCGACGGTTCACTGAACCCAGGCCTGATCTGAAGATGGACCCGCCGGGAGAGCGATCTCCCGGCGGGTTTTTCGTTGCGCCGCGCGGACTTGGGGCTCAGATCGCACCATGATCACCGAGAATAGAAGTGCGTGTGAACTCCCGGAGGTGATGGGCATCGTCAATGTGACGCCCGACAGCTTCTCGGATGGGGGGCGGTGGGCCTCGACCGAAGGCGCGATCGATCAGGCCATGCGGCTGGTTGCGGACGGGGCCGATGTGCTGGACATCGGCGGCGAGAGCACGCGGCCGGGGGCCGAGCCGGTGGGGGAGGCCGAGGAGATCGCCCGGGTCGCGCCGGTCATCGCCGGCATCCGCGCGCGCTGGGGCGGGGCGATCAGCATCGATACGATGAAGCCCGCCGTCGCGCGCGCCGCCGTCGCGGCCGGGGCGACGATGTGGAACGACGTGACGGCGCTGAGCCATGCGCCCGAGAGTGCGGCGGTCGCGGCCGAGCTGGGGTGCGACGTGGTGCTGATGCACATGCAGGGCGAACCCCGCACGATGCAGGCGGATCCGCGCTATGACGACGTGGTGGGCGAAGTGCGGGATTATCTGCGCGGGCGGGCCGAGGCGGCGATGGCGGCGGGCGTGGCGCGCGACCGGATCTGGCTGGATCCCGGCATCGGCTTCGGCAAGACCCTGGCGCACAATCTGGCGCTGACGGCGCGGTTGGGCGCGCTGATCGATCTGGGCTTCCCGGTGCTGTACGCCGCCAGCCGCAAGCGCACGATCCAGGCCATCGATCCAACAGCGACCTTGGCGACGGACCGGCTGGGCGGGTCGCTGGCCTTGGCGCTGGAAGGCGCGCGGCGCGGGGCGCGGATGGTGCGGGTCCACGACGCGCGCGAGACGGTGCAGGCGCTGAAGGTTCAGGCGGCGGTGATGGCGGCGAACTGAACCCCGCGACGGACGGTCGCAGCCGGTGTAGAGGGCAGGTCTGCAACAGCCCTGATCTGCCTCATGCCCCTGACCGCCTATATCGCCCCCATTGTCATGCTGTGCCTGTCGAACGTCTTCATGACCTTCGCCTGGTACGGGCATCTGAAGTTCGATCACAAGCCGCTGTGGCTGCTGGTCATGGCCAGCTGGGGCATCGCCTTCTTCGAATACTGGCTGGCGGTGCCGGCCAACCGGATCGGCATCCAGGTCTATTCGCCGGCCGAGCTGAAGACGATGCAGGAGGTGATCACCCTGTTGGTCTTCGCCGGGTTTTCGGTCCTGCATCTGGGCGAGAAGCTGACGGTGAACCATCTGGTCGGCTTCGCCTTCATCGCGGTTGGGGCCTTCTTCATCTTCAAGGGGCCGCTGGGCGGCTGATCGCGGCTTGCTCCGGACCGCGGCCTGTTCCATCTGGTCGCCATGTCCTGGGTGATGTCGATCAATCCGTGGGCGACGCTGGTCGTCGCCGGTCTGCTGGAGGTTCTTTGGGCCTCGGGCCTCAAGAACGTGGGCGTCAGCCGGCCGTGGACGTCGCTGGGGGTGCTGGTCGCGCTGGCGGGCAGCATGATCCTGTTGTGGGTCGCCACGCAAAAGCTGCCGATCGGCACGGCCTATGCGGTCTGGACCGGCATCGGGGCGGTGGGCGCGGCGGTGGTCGGCATACTGATCTACGGCGAGCCAGCGACGGCGGTCAGGGCCGTTTGCATCCTGCTGATCGTGGCGGGCATAGTCGGGCTGAAACTGTTTTCGGGAGCGGCGGCATGAGCGCGCTTCATCAAGGTCGCGTCTTGATCCTGGCGGGGTCCGACAGCGGCGGCGGCGCGGGCATCCAGGCCGACATCAAGGCCGTGACGATGATGGGCGGGTTCGCCGCCACCGCCATCACGGCCATCACGGTGCAGAACACCCTGGGGGTCCACGGCGTCCATCCGCTGCCACTGGATCTGATCGCAGCACAGGCGCGGGCGGTGCTGGAGGACATCGGGACCGATGCGGTCAAGACCGGCATGCTGGGCTCGGTCGAGGTGGTCGAGACGGTCGCGGCCCTGCTGGACGAAGCCGATTCGCCGGCCGTGGTCGATCCGGTCATGGTGGCCAAGGGCGGCCATCCGCTGTTGCCCGATGCGGCGGTGGAGGCGGTTCGGACCCTGATGATCCCGCGCGCGGCCCTGCTGACGCCCAATGCGCCCGAGGCCGAGGCCCTGACCGGGTTCGCCGTGCACGATCTGGACGGCCAGAGGCGCGCGGGCGAAGCCCTGCTGGGCATGGGCGCGCGGGCGGTGCTGATGAAGGGCGGGCATGTGTCGGGGCCGACGGTGATCGACCTGCTGATGACCGCAGACGGCGAGACGGTGCTGGAGGCCGAGCGCGTCGACACCCGCCACACCCACGGCACCGGCTGCACCCTGGCCAGCGCCTGTGCGGCGGGGCTGGCGCTGGGGCGGCCGCTGGAGGTCGCTGTGGCCGAAGCCTGGGCCTATGTCGGCGAGGCGATCCGCCGCGCGCCCGGCCTGGGCGGCGGACACGGGCCGCTGGACCACGGCTGGCCGGTGCGGGGATGAGCGACCTGGAGGCGGAACTGGCCGCCACCGTGCGCGCCGACGCTGGCCTGATGCACGTCCTAACGACCGTGAGGGCGCTGGACCTGCCCGACTGGCGGCTGGTGTCAGGGGCGGTCTATCAGGCCGTGTGGAACGCCAGGACCGGGCGGCCGGCGGCCTATGGGGTCAAGGACTACGACCTGGCCTATTTCGACGGTTCGGACCTGTCCTACGAGGCCGAGGACGTCGTCATCAAACGCGTCGCCGCCGCCTTCGACGAACCGGTCCGCAGCCAGGTCGAGGTCCGCAACCAGGCGCGGGTGCACCTGTGGTTCCAGAACCGGTTCGGCGAACCCTATGCGCCGTTGCATTCGACGGATGAGGCGCTGGGGCGGTTCGTGGCGCCGACCTTTGCGGTCGGGGTGCGGCTGGAGGCGGACGACAGCCTCAGCATCGCCGCACCTTTCGGGCTGGACGACGTGTTCGCGATGACGATCCGGCCCAACCCGAACCGGCCGGTGGCCAGGGGCTGGACCAAGGCCGTCGACAGCGCGCGGGCGCGCTGGCCCGAGCTGACGGTGATCGAACCCTAGAAGGGCCCGTGCTTGCCGTTCGAGGAGAACTCGGGCGGGGCGGCCTTGTGGACATATTGTTCGGCGACCAGCCAGGCCTTGAAGGGGCGCAGGCAGCCCAGGCACAGGGCGACCAGGATCGGCAGGGTCACGACCAGATGCACCCAGATCGGCGGGTGGACGGTGAAGTCAAACACCATCAGCAGGATCATCCCCACCACCCCGACGGCCGTCATGACGAAGAAGGCCGGGCCGTCCGCCGGATCGGCGAAGGCGTAGCTGAGCCCGCACTCGGGACAGTCGGCCTGAAGCGTCAGATAGCCCTTGAACAGCGGTCCCTTGCCGCAGCGGGGGCAGCGACAGGCCAGGCCGGTCTTCAGGGTGCTGAGGCGCGGATAATCGGTCATGGAACGACTATGGGCGCTTAAATCGGCGCTGTCGCGTGGACCGGTTGTCCTAACGCCATCCCTCATCACGGTGAACGGCGGTTAACCGCGATTAAAGGCCTTGTGCGGCATGGGTCGGGAGATATGTCCGGGGCCTCGCCGACAAAGCGCATCCTGAAGACGACCGTGGCCGCCGCCACGGCCGGCGCCGTCGTGTTCGCGCCGATGGCGCCGCTGGCCCAGGAAGTCGGGCGCTCGCGAGATCCGCTGTCCATCAATATCGGCGCAAACGCCGAGTTCACGCGGGTCGAGTTCGGCGGCGTGATCGGGGTGCGCTCGCGCGTCAGCCGCGAGGGCGACAAGGTCGTCGTTCGGCTGGGGACCACCGCTGCGCCCGACGTCTCGCGACTGAAGGTCGATCCGCCGGCCGGGGTGAAGTCGGTCGAGACGCGGCCGAGCCGGGGCGCGGGCGGCACGGACCTGATCCTGACGCTGGAAGAGGGCGCGGATGCGCGCTCGGGCGTGGCGGACGGGGCGGTGTGGCTGAACCTCTATGCGCCCGGCAAGGCGCCGGAGGGCGGGGACGCGGCGAAGCCGCAGACGACCAAGGCCGTGGTGCCGGTGCGGGCCGAGACGGCCGGCGGCAAGACCGTCCTGACCTTCGACTGGGGCGCGCCGGTGGGGGCGGCCGTCTTCCGCCGGGGCGCTGCCGTGTGGGTCGTGTTCGACACGGCCGCGCGCATGGACATGAGCGGCGCCAAGGCGCTGGGGTCGGCCAAGAACGCCCAGTGGGCGGCGGGGCCGGGCTATACGGCCCTGAGGATCGCCGAACCCGAAGGGCTGGGCGTCTCGGCGCAGGGGCAGGGCGGGACCTGGACCGTGACCCTGGGCGGCTCAGACGGTGCGGCGGGCGGGGTCGAGGTTGGCCGGTCCGACGACGGCGCGCCGGTGCTGGTGGCGCAGATGGCCGGGGCGACCAAGGCGGTCTGGCTGACCGATCCGCTGGTCGGGGACCGGTTCGCGGCGGTGACGGCACTGGCGCCCGGCAAGGGTTACGCCGGCGGACGGCGCACGGTCGATCTGAGCCTGATCCCGACCGCGCAGGGCCTGGCGGTCGAAACGTCGGCCGACGACCTGAAGATCGAGGCGGCGGGCGACCTGGTGACCCTGAGCCGGCCCAAGGGGCTGGCCTTGTCGTCGCCGACGGCCGGGCTGGAGACGGGCGACCACAATGCGGATGCGCCCAAGCGGGCGGCCTATCCGGCGCTGATCGACGAGGCCTGGGCCGCGACGGGCGAGGCGGGATTCTCGGACCGCTATCGCCGGCTGCAAGACGCAGCGGGGCTGGAGACGATCGCGGCGGCGGACAATCCGCGCGCGCCGATCGAGGCGCGGATGGCGCTGGCGCGGTTCCTGGTCGGGTCGGGCCTGAACTATGAGGCCATCGGGGTGCTGAACGCCCTGATCGCCAAGGCGCCCAATCTGCAAGGCGAGCCTGAGGTGCGGGGGCTGCGCGGCGTGGCGCGTGTCGGAGTCGGGCGGTTGGAAGAGGCACAGGTCGATTTCGCGGGCGCGGCCCTGGCCAACGATCCGGCGACCAAGGTCTGGCTGGGCTATATCGCCTCGGAGATGGGCGACTGGGAGGGGGCACGTCGCAACTTCGCCGCCGGCGCCCCGGCCATCGACAGCTTCCCCAAGGAATGGCGCGCGCGGTTCGGCGCGGCCCACGCCATGGCCGCGATTCAGTTGAATGATCTCGCCGCCGCCCAGCAGCTGTTGACCTATGTGTTCAGCCAGGATGCGCCGGCGGTCGATCAACTGACCGCGCGTCTGGTGCAGGCCCGGATGTTCGAGCTGAACGGCGACAAGAGCCGGGCGCTGGCGGTCTACAAGGCCGTGGCGCGCGCGCCGCTGGACGGAATCGCGACGCCGGCGAAACTGGGCGCCATCAGCCTGGAGCTGGACAAGGGCGCGATCACGCCGGATCAGGCGACGGCCCAGCTGGAACAGCTGAAATGGCGCTGGCGCGGGGATGCGACCGAGATGGCGGTCGTGCGCAAACTGTCAGGCATCTATCTGCAGCAGGGGCGATACCGCGAGGCGCTGGACGCCCTGCGCGGCGCGGGCAAGCGGATGGCGGGCGTGCCGGGCGCAGCCGAGGTGCAGGCGGATCAGGCGAACGCCTTCCGCGCCCTGTTCCTGGACGGGGCGGCGGACGGTTTGCAGCCGGTGCAGGCGCTGGCGCTGTTCTATGACTTCCGCGAACTGACCCCGATCGGGGCGGACGGCGACGAGATGGTGCGGCGTCTGTCGCGCCGGCTGATCGACGTGGACCTGCTGGATCAGGCCGCCGAACTGCTGAAGCACCAGGTGGACGAGCGCCTGGACGGGGTGGCCAAGGCCCAGGTCGCGACCAATCTAGCCACCGTCTATCTGATGGACCGCCAGCCGGAGAAGGCGTTGCAGGCCATCTGGGGCTCGCGCACCACACTGCTGCCCAATGCGATGAACAGCGAGCGCCGGGCGCTGGAGGCGCGCGCCCTGATGGATCTGGGCCGGTTCGACCATGCGCTGGAGGTGCTGGACCGGGATCAGTCGAACCCGGCGCGCGAGGTGCGGGCCGACATCTTCTGGAAGCAGCAGAAGTGGGGCGAGGCGGCGCCGATCTATGAGGCGCGGCTGGGCGATCGTTACAAGACCGCGACCACGCCGCTGACGCCGGCCGAGGAAAGCTGGCTGATCCGGGCGGGCGTCGGCTATTCGCTGGCCGGCGATCGGGCCGCGTTGCAGCGGCTGAGCGGGCGCTTTGGGCCGATGGTTCCCGGCGCGCGGTCGGCGGCGGCGCTGCGGGTCGCGCTGGACGACAATCTGTCGGGCGTGGCGGGGACGGGCGACTTCGCCAATCTGTCCAGCCAGGCCGACACCTTCGTCGGCTGGGTCAACAGCGCCAAACAGGCGTTCAGAAAAGAAGCTGACGCCAAGAGCGCCGCCTGAAATTGAAGCGGGCGGAGATCGCATCGCGCCCCCCGCCCGTCGAGCATTGCCGGTCCTGCATCGCAGGACCGAAAAGGCTTAGCCGTTGACGGCGTCCTTCAGCGGCTTGGAGACGCGGAAGCGCACGGCCTTGGAGGCGGCGATCTTGATGGTCGCGCCGGTAGCCGGGTTGCGGCCTTCGCGCTCAGCGCGGTCGGCGGTGTCGAAGACGCCCAGGTTCGAGATGCGGATGTCGCCGCCCGACTTCAGGGTCGAGTGGATGTTTTCGACGATCGCGGTCAGCACCTTGCCGGCGTCGGCCTGCGAAACACCAGCGTCCTTGGCGACGGCGGCGATCAGTTCGGCTTGAGTGGTCATAAGAAGCGTTTCCAGTGTTAGTCGCCCGATTCCGAGCGAGGACCGGGGGATCAACACGGATTTCCATACGCTTTGCAAGCGCCGATGACGCTTAAAGCCATATGGGGCGGGGGATTATCCGGTACCGGACGCCCGCTGGAAGCTCTCGACCAAGCTTCCAGCGACCAATCGCCAGCCGTCCACCAGCACGAAAAAGATCAACTTGAAGGGGAGGGAGACCACCACCGGAGGGAGCATCATCATGCCCATCGACATCAGCACGCTGGCCACCACCAGATCGATCACAAGGAACGGAACGAAAAGGAGAAATCCGATTTCGAAGGCCTTCTTCAGCTCGCTGATCATAAAGGCCGGGGTGACCACGCGCAGGGGCAGGTCCTGAACGTTCTGGGGCGGGTCGATCTTCGACAGCCGGGTGAACAGAGCGAGGTCCCCGCGGTCCACCTGGGCCAGCATGAAGGTTTTTACGGGTTCGGACGCCTGATCGAAGGCCTGGGGCAGTTCGATCTGCTGATCCATCAGCGGACGGATGCCCGAATCATAGGCGTCCTGCCAGGTCGGGGCCATGACGATGGCGCTCAGGAACAGCGACAGAGACACTAGGACGGCGTTCGGCGGCGACTGTTGCAGGCCCAGCGCCGTGCGCAGCAGCGACAGGACCACGATGATCCGCACGAAGCTGGTGGTCATGATGACGATCGACGGCGCCAAGGACAGGACGGTCATCAGACCGACAAGCTGGACCACGCGCTGGGTCAGACCGGCCCCAGTGCCCAGATCGATGTTCAGGGCCGAGCCGCTTTGCGCCGCCTGCTGAGCCAGGGCCGCGACAGGCCAGGCCAGGCAGACAAGAGTGGTGAACAGCGACAGCAGGGCCGCGCGTTTCAGCTCGGCGCCGGTCGGCTTGACGAAGACGGCGGGCTTCACTGGCCGCCTCCCATTTTGCCGATAGTGGGCTGACGCGGTTCGATCAGTTCACGGCCTTCGCCCAGCAGGATCAGCCGCTCCTCGTCATCGACGCGCACCAGAACGAGGCGACGGGCGGGGTCCAGCACCAGGGTCTCGACGACCTGAAGCCGGCGCTCGCCCCGCTCCGCATTCAGCCGGGCCAGGATTTGCGGCGCATAGCGGCGCGCAGCCCAGGCCGCGATCCCGATCAGGCCGAGGGTGAAGGCCAGGCCGAAGACCGCCCGGGCGAGATCGAGGAAATTCATGACGCTGCAAAGGCCCCGCGCAGTCCGCGCTTAGACCCTGAATGTTAACCACCACGGTTAACGACCCGTTGAGATAACCCCCTATTAACCATCCAGGCGGCATTTTCTGCCCATCGCGCGCATTCGCGTCGCACGGGAGACCGCCATGGGCGTCGCCGACATACCGCTGCTGGGGCAGATCAAGGGCCGACTGGGCTGGCTGGACGCCCGCCAGCGGGTCATCGCCGAGAACGTCGCCAACGCCGATACGCCGGGCTTCGTCGGGCGCGACCTGAAACAGCCGACCGACTTCGCCGCCGCCATGCGCTCGGGCGGCGGGCTGCAGATGGTGCGCACCAATGCAGCCCATATCGCGCCGGCCGGTTCGCCGGTCCGGTTCGCTCCGACCAAGGCGCCCGATTCGGAGACCACGCTGGACGGCAACTCGGTCGTCGTCGAAGAGCAGATGCTGAAGATGGCCGAGAGCCGCATGGCCTATGACGCCGCCATCGGCTTCTACCAGAAATCCATGTCCATGATCCGCATGGCCGCCAAGCGGCCGGGCGCCTGAGGCCGATGGCCGAGAAGGACTGACCCATGCCTGATCCCATCCCCCCTTCGAACAGCGCCATGGCGGTGGCGGCCTCGGCCCTGAAGGCGCAGCAGTCGCGCATGCGCGTGATCGCCGAGAACATCGCCAACGCCCAGTCGACGGCGCGCACGCCGGGCGGCGAGCCCTATCGCCGCCAGATCCCGGTCTTCCAGGCGCGCGAGGTCGATGGGGCGACCGGCGTTACCCTGGCCGAGGTCCGGCCCGACCAGGGCGACTTCAAGATGGACTATGACCCGTCGCACCCGGCCGCGAACGCGCAAGGCTATGTGATGCGGCCCAATGTCGACACCCTGGTCGAGGCGATGGACATGCGCGAGGCGCAGCGCGCCTATGAGGCCAATCTGAACGTCATCGAGACGGCGCGGTCGATGGACAGCCGCACCCTCGACATCATCAAACGCTGAGGGCTAGGCCATGAACCCGATGATGGCCGCCAAGGCCTATGCCGCCGTTCAGGGCGGCGCCATGCCGACCGCAGCCCAGGCGCCCGGCGTCGGGGACGGCGGCTTCGCCGACCTGGTCAAGAACGCCATGACCGACATGACCCAGCAGTCGCGCGCGGCCGAAACCCAGATGACCCGCTCAGTCCAGGGTCAGGGCAATCTGATCGATGTGGTCACGGCGCTGAGCTCGGCCGAGGCGTCCCTGGAAACGGTGATCTCGGTCCGCGATCAGGTGATTTCCGCCTATAAGGAAATCATGGCGATGCCGATCTGACAGCGGGTCAGAAGTAGCGTTCGCCGATCCGCAGGGTGTCGCCGGGCGAAACACGCGCATCGGCGGTCAGCGGCTGGGCCTCTTCGACCGGTGATCCGGCGCGACGCACGAAGACGCGGCGCGTGTTGGCGCGATAGGTGAAGCCTTGGGCCGTCGCCACGGCGTTCAGCACCGTCAGGTCCGGCAGATAGGGGTATTCTCCCGGCCGATTGACCTCGCCCAGGATGTAGATCGGCCGATAGGTCAGGACCTGGGCGGTGACGCGCGGCTGGTTCAGATAGCCCTGGCTCAAGGCTTGAGCGACGGCGTCCTGAAGCTGGGCGCCCGTCAGGCCGGCAGCCTGGACCTCGCCGATCAGGGGCAGGGCGATCCGGCCGTTGGCGTCGATCACGAACTCGCCGCTCAGCGCCGCCTCGCCGAAGACGTCGATGCGCACCTTGTCTGCGGAGGCGAGGCGATAGTCCGATACGGTCTGGGGCGTGAAGGCCGCGAGGCCCAGCGACAGGATCGCGACCAGCAGGCCGATGCCTCTTCTTGCCCTCATGTCGTCGCCCCCGATCGTTTCAGGTGCGAAGGCTAAACGCGTCGGTTGTTCCGGTCTAGGGGCGGTCCGACCGTCAAAATAATCGTCTCTCTGCTCGTCATTCCGGGGCTGAGCGGGGCGAAGAACCCGGAACCCAGGGCAGCAGTCGCGCCGCTCAACGCGTCCAATGCCTGATGCGCCTCTCATGGGTTCCGGGTTCGTCCTTCGGACGCCCCGGAAAGACGTCCCCATACTGAATTCTGATTGGACCTAGGGGTGGTCCGAAAGGATACGGGCGGCGAGGTCGCGGGCCTGGCCGCGCAGGTCGGGCACGGCCGTCATCTCCCAAAAGGCGCCGCGCGTCAGGGGTCCGATGGCGTGAAGGCCACGCGCGGGTGCGCCCGCCCCGTCCAGCAAACCGCCCTCGTCGTCGACCTGCAGGCCCAGGCCCAAGGGGTCGGGGCGACCGTAACCCTTGTCCAGGATATCGCGGATCATTGGTTCGGTGCTTTTAGAGATCACGCCCAGCGGCCCGGTGCAGTTCACGACCAGATCGAACCGCTCCTTGATGGCGCGCTTCTTTCCGCGCGGACGCCACGAGACCTCGATGACGTCGGTCGCCTTCAGGTCGGTCAGCTTGCCGGCCAGGATCGTCAGTTCGCCGCCGGCCAGCATGGAATGGATGTCGCGCGCCGGGCCGGGCGACAGGCGGTGACGATGCACGTCCCACAGGGGGCGCAGATGGCGCAGGAAGCGGCTGCGCTCGGCACGCGACCAACCGCGCCAGATGTCGCGCGCGGAACGGCGCAGGCGGTCGAACACGGCGCGCCAGTCGGCCTCGGACGTCGCGGCGCGGATCTGACGCAGGATTTCGGCCGGGCTGCCCGAAAACGCGCCGGCATAGGGCGTGGGCGGAACGGTCGCGTGGGCGCGGGGCAAAAGGCCGTGACGCGACAGGGCGGTCAGGCGGCGTCCGGGCTGGCGCAGGGTGATGGCCGCATCCACCATCGTCAGGCCAGAACCGATCAGCAGGACATTGCGGGCGTCGCGCGCCGTCTGAGGATCGAACCGCCAGGGGTTTTCGACATAGGCGGGGGAGGCGCGCACCGCGTCCTCGACGCCGGGGGGCGAGGCGGGCTCCAGATTGCCCAGCGCCAGCACGACCTGATCGGCCGCGACCTCTCCGTCGCTGGTCAGGATGCGCCAGCCGTCGTCCCGGCGATCGATGGACTGCGCCTCGGCGCCGATCAGGTTCAGCGGTCGGGGGCGTCGTCCAGCGCCTCGTCCAGCAAGGCCTGAAGATAGTCGCCATAGACGCCGCGGGTGATGAACCCGTCCTGGGCGCGCCACGACGGCTGTTCGGCCAGCCAATCGGCGAGGTGGCTGGGCTGGTCGGGAAAGGCGCTCATATTGTCCAGGCGGACGTTCAGCAGATGGCCGGGATTGCCGGTGTCATAGGCGGTGCCGGGACCGAAAACGCCGCGCCGTTCGATCAGGGTGACGCGCACATCGCGCGAGGCCTTCAGCAGATTGACCGCGGTCAGCAGGCCGCTGAAACCCGCGCCGACGATGGCGACATGCGGTCCATTCTGCTGCGGCACGCGCACCCCCGTTTCCCGTTTCTGTCGCTGTCGATAACACGCGGCGGTCCAGAGGGATCATGGCGATAAATATCTATCTGACCAGTAGGAATAACGTGATCAGCGGTTGCGACGCCCGGTCTGGCGGATGTCGCGCAGGGCTAGCGGGAGGAGCGTCCAGGGCTCGACGCAGTAGCGGACGAACAGCCGTTTCGGGTCGTGCAGCAGGCGATAAGCCCATTCGATGCCGGCCCGACCCATCCAGCGCGGGGCCGCGCTTTGAACCCCCGCCTCATAGTCGAAGGCGGCGCCGACCGACAGGATGACGCAATCGGGCAGGCGCTCGAAGTTTTCAGCGATCCAGAGCTCCTGGCGCGGCATCCCCATGCCGACGAACAGGATATGGGGCTGGAAAGCCGTGATCCGATCCAGGACGGCGGCGTTCTCGGACGAACCGGGCCGGGCGTCGAAAAAGCCGTGGTGAATGGCGATGTCGGCGTCGGGATAGCGGGCCTTCAGCCGGCGGGCCGCCTCGTCGCCGACGCCGGGCGCGCCGCCGACGGACAGGACGCGCCAGCCCTGACGGTTCGCCACGCTCCAGAAATGGTCGCGCCAGTCCAGATAGGTGCAGCGGTGAAAGCCCCGGCTGTGCAGGCCCAGGGCGCGCGAAAAGGCCAGAAGCGGCGTCGAATCGACCTCGACCAGATCGGCCTTGTCGTAGAAGGCGCCGAGTTCGGGCCGCTTCTGCATCAGATACAGACTGTGCAGGTTGTGATTGGCGATTAGCGTCTTTGCGCCCTGGCGCACGGCCTGCTGAATGTGGTGCAGCACCTCTTCAGGCTTCACCAGATCCATCGGTTGACCCAGGATCGTGACCCGCTCGCGGGCGCGGCGGTTCTGGCGGAACGGCGCGCGCGGCCGGGCGCGGCGCTCCGAGACGAAGCGCTCCGGCGCAGAGGGGTTGAGAGACGGGTCCGCCATGAGGCGCTTCTAGGCGTCCTGGCCTCAAGACGAGGTTAGAAAACAGGCTTAGCGCGCATTAAGTCGCCGCCGAACGCGGATCGAAAATGATGTGCGGCCAGGCTTGCCGCGCCGCGCGCGCAAGAAATCTCGCAAAGGCGAAAAATCCTTGTTGACCCCGCCCGGAGCCTCCCTTAGAGGTCCGCGCCTTCCCGATGGAAACGCCGCAAGGCGCTGCCGACGGGGCCCAGATGGCGGAATTGGTAGACGCGCTGGCTTCAGGTGCCAGTGGCTTAACGGCCGTGGAGGTTCGAGTCCTCTTCTGGGCACCATCTTTCAGAAAGCGTCGCACCGAACGGTGCGGCGCTTTCTTTGTTTTGGCCTATCGAAATGCGCGCGGCGCTCCGCTGCTTGAGGCCCGTTCGTGGTTGAGCTTGCCCGTTTCGCGCGCCGCGTTCGCCGTGTAAGAGCCTGAGCATGACCGTTTACCTGCATGAGGGCGACCTGCCCGACGATCTGGACCTGGGGTCCGAGGTCGCCATCGATTCCGAGACGATGGGCCTGCGTTTCCGCCGCGATCCGCTGTGCGTGGTGCAACTGTCGTCGGGCGACGGAAACGCCCATGTCGTGCGGCTGAACCGGCCCGCCTATGACTGTCCGAACCTGAAGCGGGTGCTGACCGATCCGGCGGTGATCAAGATCTTCCACTTCGGCCGGTTCGACATCGGCATGTTTCTGCTCCACCTCGGCGTCGAGACGCGGCCGGTCTATTGCACCAAGATCGCCTCCAAGCTGGCGCGCACCTATACCGACCGGCACGGGCTGAAGGACGTGGTGCGCGAGACGGTGGGCGTGGACCTGTCCAAGGCGCAGCAGTCCTCGGACTGGGGCGCCGAGACGCTGAGCCAGGCGCAGCTGGACTATGCGGCGTCGGATGTCCTGTATCTGCACGCGGCGAAAGCCAAGCTGGATATGATGCTGGCGCGCGAAGGGCGAACCGATTTGGCCGCCAAATGTTTCGACTTCCTGCCGACGCGGTCGGCGCTCGACCTGGCCGGCTGGGACGAGACCGACATCTTCGCCCACAGCTGAGGCGCGCTTGACCGAACACGGCGAACAGTCCCGCATCGAGGCCGACGAGGCCAGGGTCGCCCTGGCCGGCGCCCGCTGGCGTGCGCGCTCGCGGCGGGTGAAGCTTTATCGCCGCGTCCTGCCGATCGTCATTCTGGTGCTGGCGGGCGGCGCCCTTACCTGGACCGTGTTCCGCACCGTCATGTCGGGGGTGGAGCGCAAGGCCAGCCAGAGCCAGGAGGTCCGCCTGGACGCCCCCCTGTTCCACGGTCAGGATGCACAAGGCCGCGCCTTCACTGTCGGCGCGCAAGGCGCCGTGCGCGACCCCAATACCGGCAAGTTCAAACTGATCGGCCCGGCGCTGAAGCTGAACCTGGGCGGGCGCAAGGTCACGGAACTGACCGCCGACGGCGGCATCTATGACGAGCAGGCCAAGACGGTGACGATCGGCCCGAACGTGCGCATTTCGGACGGCGGCACGGGCTTCGTCCTGACCACGCCCGAGGCGGTGGTCGACACCTCGACCGGAAACGTCACCGGTTCAAAGGGCGTTCAGGGTTCCGGCCCTATTGGAACCATCAACGCATCGTCCTATGCGATCTACGATCAGGGACAGCGCGTCGTGTTCGACGGCGCAGGCGACAACAAGGTGAAGGGCGTTCTGACGCCCAAGGGGTCAGGCGGATGATCGTGACGAAGATTTCGAAGGCGCTGGCTGTCGTCGCGGCGGCGGCCGTCGTGGGCATGCCGGCCCTGGTGGACGCGCAGGCTCAGGCGACCAATCAGCCCGTCGCCTATGGCGCGGACTCGGTCGAATACGCGCCGAACCGCATCATCCTGCGCGGCCGGGCCGAGGCGACGCAGGGCGGCAACCGCTTTCGCGCCGACACCCTGACCCTTGTCAGCGGCGAGGGCGGCGATCTGCAACGCGCCGAGGCCAGCGGTACGGTCTATTTCGTGACGCCCGACCAATCGATGCGAGGCGACCGCGCCGTCTACAACCTGGGCAACGGCGAGATCGTGGTGACGGGCAACGTCATCCTGACCCAGGGCAAGAACGTCCTGACCGGCTCGCGCCTGGTCTACAACATCAACACCGAGACCGCCCGCATGGACGGCGCGCCGCGCGGCGCCGCCGGAAGCCGCGTGCAGGGCGTCTTCTATCCCAACTCGAACTGAGGCCGTCTGGCCGTCACGGACCTGAGCATTTGGCGCGCAAGGAACTGTCAGCCCTGAACCTGGACGAGCGGCCGCAACCGGCCGCCGTGGCGCCCGCGCCTGCAGAAAAGGGCCTGCGGGTGATGAACCTGGCCCGCTCGTTCGGCCAGCGTCAGGTCGTGCGCGACGTGTCCCTGACGGTGCAGCGCGGCGAGGTCGCGGGCCTGCTGGGTCCCAACGGGGCCGGCAAGACCACCTGTTTCTACATGATCACCGGCTTGATCCCGCCGGATTCGGGCGCGATCTGGCTGGACGGCGAGAACATCACCGGCCAGCCGATGTATCAGCGCAGTCGCATGGGCCTGGGGTATCTGGCGCAGGAAGCCTCGATCTTTCGCGGCATGACGGTCGAGCAGAACGTCAAGGCGGTGGTCGAGCTGAATTATCCGCGCGACCAGATCCGCGCCGAGACCGACCGGCTGCTGAACGAACTGCACATCGACCATCTGCGCCATGCGCGGGCTACGGCCCTGTCGGGCGGCGAGCGTCGGCGGGTGGAGATCGCGCGGGCGCTGGCCGGACGGCCGTCCTTCATGCTGCTGGACGAACCCTTCGCCGGCATCGACCCCCTGGCCATCGCCGACATCCGCACCGTGATCCGCTATCTGGCCAGCCAGGGCATCGGCGTACTGATCACCGACCACAATGTGCGCGAGACCCTGGATATCACCGACCGGGTTTCGATCATCTCGAACGGCGCGGTGCTGTTCGAAGGCACGTCCGACGAGGCGATCCGCGACGCCGAAGTGCGCCGGGTGTATCTGGGCGAAAACTACATCTGATCCGCCTCGTCTCCTCCCCACTTGTGGGGAGGGGGACCGCGCGCAACGTGGTGGAGGGGTTCTTTTGAGCACCACGAGCGCTAGCGATGCGGTGAAGACCCCCTCCGTCACGGCGCTTGAAGGACGCGCCGCGCCACCTCCCCATGAAATGGGGAGGAGCCAAAAAGCGCGTTCGTCTCGCGTTAACCGGTTCGGCGACATTCTGTCCCAGCAAGTTCCGGGCCACTTGGCGGCCGGGCGGGAAGATTTCGAACGTGATCGGGCAACGATTAGAGGTCAGGCAGGGGCAGGGGCTGGTCATCACGCCCCAGCTGCAGCAGGCGATCAAGCTGCTGCAACTGTCGAACCTCGAGCTGGAGGACTTCGTCGAGGCCGAGCTGGAACGCAATCCGCTGCTGCAACGCGAGGAGCCGGAAGGCGACGCGCCCGAGCCTGTCGAGCGCGTCGAGGCGACGGCGGACGGTGAAATGTCGTTCGGCGACGGGGTTGCGGACGCAGCGGCGTCTTCGATGGACGCCGGTTCCGACGATGTCTATGGCGACGCCGCGCCTGGCGAGCGCACCAGCGACCGGATGACCGACGAGGCCCAGCCGGGGCTGTCGGACTGGTCCAGCGCCGGCAAGGGCGGCCAGACGTTTGAGGGCGAAGGCGGCGAAAGACCGGACGCCCACGAGCTGACCCTGTGGGAGCATCTTCAGGCCCAGGCGTCGAGCGCGGGCCTGTCGCCGGCCGACCACGGCATCGCCCTGACCCTGATCGATGCGACCGACGAGGGCGGCTATCTGCGCGGGGAACTGACCGAGTTCGCGGACCGGCTGGGCGTGCCGCTGGAGCGGATCGAGGCGGTGCTTGCCGTCTGTCACGGCTTCGAGCCGACCGGGATCATGGCGCGGTCGGTGCCGGAATGCCTGAAGCTGCAGCTGATCGAGCGCAATCGGTTCGATCCGGCGATGGCGGCGCTGCTGGACAACCTGGACCTGCTGGCCAAGCGCGATCTGGCGGGCCTGCGCCGCGTCTGCGAGGTCGATGGCGAAGATTTGACCGACATGATCGCCGAACTGCGGGCGCTGACGCCGCGTCCGGGCGCAGGCTTCGGCGGCGAGCCGGCGCAGACGGTCGTGCCCGACGTGCATGTGCGGCCCGATCCCGCCGGCGGCTGGCGGGTCGAGCTGAACGCCGACACCCTGCCGCGCCTGCTGGTCGATAAACGCTATCACGGCCTGGTTCAGGCCGGCGCGCGCTCGGATACCGAAAAGACCTTCGTCGCCGACTGCGCCGCCCAGGCCAACTGGCTGGTCAAGTCGCTGGATCAGCGGGCCAAGACCATTCTGAAGGTCTCGTCCGAGATCGTGCGCCAGCAGGACGCCTTCCTGGCCTTCGGCGTCGAGTTCCTGAGGCCGCTCAATCTGAAGACCGTCGCCGACGCCATCGGCATGCACGAATCCACGGTCAGCCGCGTCACCTCGAACAAATATATCGCCACGCCGCGGGGCGTGTTCGAGCTGAAATTCTTCTTCACCGCCGCCATCCAGTCGGTGGACGGCGCATCGACCCATTCGGCCGAAGCCGTCCGTCACAAGATCAAATCCATGATCGACAGCGAGGGGGTTGAGGGTGACGTCTTGTCCGACGACCGGATCGTCGAAATCCTGAAGGAAACGGGCATCGACATCGCCCGCCGCACCGTGGCCAAATATCGGGAAGCCTTGAGGATTCCGTCTTCGGTCGAGCGCCGCCGGATGATGAAGACGGGCTGACATCCACAGCCAAGCGTGACCACAAATCGGTGATCTGGATTGACACCAAATCGGGTCGGGCGCGTTCTATCGGCATGCAAGTCCAAGTCAGCGGCAAGCAAGTGGATGTCGGCGAAGCGTTAGGCTCGCGCATCTCCCAGGAACTCGAAGACGGGGTCGGAAAATACTTCGCCCGAGGCGGTGAAGACGCCGAGGTCGTGGTGTCCAAGGACGGCCACAACTTCAAGGTGGACTGTTGGGTCCGCCTCGCGTCGGGCCAGACTCTGGTGACGACCGGAATGGGCGGCGACGCCCACTCGGCCTTCACCGAGGCGCTGGATCGGCTCGAAAAGCGGGTTCGCCGCTACAAGCGCCGGCTTAAGGACCACCACATCGGACCCAAGGGTCTGTCCCCCGAGAAGACCGAAAACGCCGCCCGCGAAGTCGCTCGCAGCATCGTGCTGCGTGATCCCGACAGCGTGGAGGACGATGTCTTCGGCGACACCGGCGAGAATGACGGCCCGCCGCCGGTGGGCATGGTCATCGCCGAGACCGAGCACGAAATCCGCACGATCACGGTCGGACGGGCCGTGCTGGAGCTGGACATGACGGGCTATCCGGTCGTGCTGTTCCGCAATGCGGCGCACGGCGGTCTGGCGGTCGTCTATCGTCGTCCGGATGGCAATGTGGGATGGATCGATCCCGAACGGACGGCCAAGTCCAACGGTTCGATGAACTAAGCCTCAGTTTGACTTCGGCGCGGTTGTCTCTAAACGGGCGGCCGCGCCGTTGTCTGCTGCGTGTATCGAGGTTGTGTAATGGACATCGGTGATCTGCTCGCGCCCAAGGGCGTGGTGCTGCGCAGCGGCGCGTCGTCCAAACGACAGGCGCTACACGCGCTGGCCGAGGCGGCGTCGCATGCGCTGGGCCTCGACGAAGCCCGCATCTTCGACGCCTTGATGGAACGCGAGACGCTGGGATCGACCGGGCTGGGATCCGGGGTCGCGGTGCCGCATGCGCGTCTGACCGAGGTCGACAAGGTTACGGCGGTGTTCGTGCGACTGGATACGCCTGTGGCCTATGATGCAGTGGACGACCGGCCCGTCGATCTGATTGTCGGCCTGTTTGCCCCGCCCAAGGCGGGAGCCGAGCATCTGCGCGCATTGGCGGCGGTGTCGCGCGCGCTGCGGTCGCCCGAACTGCGGGAGCAGCTGAAACAGGCGCGCACGACCGATGCTATCCGCGCCCTGTTCGTCAAGGACGGTGCGGCCGCAACGGCGGCCTGAACGGCGGCGCCTGCGCGCCGCCATCCATCAGATCAGTGAACGGAAACCGGCTCCAGCTCGTGCGCCACGGCGGCGGCGAAGGCGGTGTCGCGGTCGATCATGACCGCCAGACGCTCGCCGTCGGCGCTGTGGACGGCATAGAGCATCTGGCCGGGGTTCAGATCCACGTCCTTGATCTCGACCGCCTCTTCAAGCAGGTCCGAGGCCTTGATCTCGCGCACATAGACGAGGTCGGGGGCGCCCAGTCCGGCAAAGTCTTCCTTGGTCATCGTCATCGGCGTCATTAGGACCGCCTCCTTCATATTTGACAACGCCCGGATCGCCGGGCGGTTCGAATGGCTGTGGTTTTCAGCCGGCCGTGATCGGCCCAGACGTAATGGGAATGCGTCGCACCTGGCGCTCGGCCTCGGGCCGGATCAGGTCGACGTGCAGCAGGCCGTGCTCCAGCCGGGCGCCCTCGACCTCCAGCCCGTCGGCTAGGACGAAGTTGCGAACGAAGCCGCGCGCCGCGATGCCGCGATGCAGGAAGGCCTGTTCGCCTTTGCCGGCATCGTCGCGCTTGCCGGCGATGGTCAGCTGGCGGCCGTCCAGGGTGATGGCCAGTTCGTCCGGCGCAAACCCGGCGACGGCCAGGCTGATGCGGACGCCCGCATCGCCGATCTGTTCGACATTGTAGGGCGGATAGCTTTCGGCCGCGGCCTTGGCGGCGCGGTCGATCAGGGCGCGGGTGTGGTCGAAGCCCAACAGAAAGGGGCTGTCGAACAGGAGGGTGCGCGTCGTCGTCATCTGGGGTCCTTACGTCAGCGACCGAGCGGTCGGTCTCCCGCAATCGGCAAGACCGTCCGTCACAGATGAAGATGGGGGCTGGCGAAGGCGGGATCAACCGGCAGCCCCTGTGGGGTCAGTGGATGGCCTCGCCGTGCTGGGTATAGTCCAGCCCCTCGACCTCTTCGTCCCTGGTCACGCGCAGGCCGGTGGTGAACTTGCAGATCATCAGGACGACGAAGGTGCCGGCGGCGCTCCAGGCGATGACGCCGACCAGTCCGACGGCCTGTTTCCACACGGTCGCCCCCTCCGACAGGGCGTTGACGGTCGTAGTGGCGAAGACGCCGGTCAGCAGGGCGCCGACGATGCCGCCGACGCCGTGAACGCCGAAGGCGTCCAGGCTGTCATCGTATTTCAGCGCGTGCTTCAGCCAGACCGCGCCCGCATAGCAGGCCGGACCGCCGATCAGGCCGATGAAGAAGGCACCCTTGGGATCGACGAAACCGGCGGCGGGCGTGATGGCGACCAGACCTCCGACGACGCCTGACAGCAGGCCAAGCAGGGTCGGGCGCTTGCGATCGAACCATTCGATGGTCATCCAGCCCAGGGCGGCGCTGCCGGCGGCCAGGATCGTATTGAACGCGGCGGTGGCGGCCAGCGCGTCCGCCGCGCCCGCCGATCCGGCGTTGAAACCCAGCCAGCCGACCAGCAGCAGGCCGGTGCCGATGGCGCTATAGACCAGGTTGGCGGGGGCCATGTTGTCGCGCCCGAAGCCGTGACGCGGCCCCAGCACCAGGGCGCAGACCAGGCCGGCGATCCCGGCGTTGACGTGGACGACCGCGCCGCCCGCGAAGTCGAGCACGCCCAGTCCGCCCAGATAGCCGCCGCCCCAGATCTGATGGCAGATCGGCGCATAGACGATCAGATGCCACAGGCCGAAGAACAGCAGGCTGGCCGAGAACTTCATCCGCTCGGCGAAGGCGCCGGCGATCAGGGCCGGGGTGATGATGGCGAAGGTCATCTGGAAGCTGACGAACAGCAGTTCGGGCAGGCCGGGCAGCAGGCTGTGGGCCGTCTGGGCCGTCACGCCGTTCAGGAAGGCGGCCTGTACCCCGCCGATGAAGCTGTTGATCGCGTCCGGCCCCTTGCCGAACGACAGGCTGTAGCCGACCAGGAACCACAGCACCGAGACGATGGCGAAGGCGGCCGCCGACTGGGCGACGACGCTGATGACGTTCTTCTTGCGCACCATGCCACCGTAGAACAGCGCCAGGCCCGGCAGTGTCATCAGCAGCACCAGCGCCGTCGAGGTCAGAATCCAGGCCGTCGCCGCCGTGTCGATGACCAGCGGCGCCTGATGCGCCAGCAGCGCCGGGGCCGCCAGGGCCGGTGAGGCGAAGGCCGCCGCCCCGGCGACGAGCGTGACGGCGAGGGCGGCGGATCGGGTCATGGCGGCTTTCTGAGGCAGGCGGTTCGGTATCAGGCGGAGGTCTTCAGGCGTTCCGTGCGGGCGACGATGTCGGTCAGGGGCACGATGCGGACGAAGCGTTTCAGGCTGTTGTCCCAATCCGTCAGCAGACGCCGCGCCAGGGGCGAGGCCGTCGCGGTCAGATGGGCCTCGATCAGGCCCTTCAGTCGATCGGCCGCCTGTGCGTCAATGTCGGTCACGCCCGCCAGGTCGCCATTCAGGGCGCGCTCGGCATGGCCCGGCTGGTCCAGCACGAACACCTCGCCGCCGCTCATACCCGCCGCCAGGTTCCAGCCGACCGAACCCAGGACGACCACGCGCCCGCCGGTCATATATTCGCAGCCGTGCGCGCCCAGACCCTCGACCACGGCCTCGGCGCCGGAGTTTCTGACCGCAAACCGCTCGCCTGCCGCGCCGGCGACGAACAGACGGCCGGAGGTCGCCCCATACAGGGTGGTGTTGCCGCAGATCAGTTGATCCTCGCGCCATTCGGGCGTGCGGATCGAGATTTCGGCGCCCGACAGCCCCTTGCCGACATAGTCGTTGGCCTCGCCGGTCAGGTGCAGTTCCAGACCCTTGGCCGCAAAGGCGCCGAAGCTCTGACCCGCGATGCCTTCCAGCCGCAGCTTCAGACGGCCCGCCGGGCCTTGCGCGCCGAAGCGCCGCACGATGGCCGAGGACAGGGCCGCGCCGACCGTGCGCTGGGTGTTGTTCAGCGGATAGGACAGCTCCAGCGTCTGGCCGCGATCCAGGAAGCGCACGGCGTCCTTCAGCACGGCGGCGTCCAGGCTGTCGGCGATGGGCTTGCGCGTCGTCTTGTCGGCCCATTTGCCGGCCGCGCCCTCGTCCACCTGAACCAGCAGGGGGTTCAGGTCCAGGTCGTCCAGGTGCGAGCCGCCGCGACGGACCTGACGCAGCAGGTCGGTGCGGCCGATGATCTCGTCCATCGTGCGCGCGCCGATCGAGGCCAGGATCTCGCGCGTCTCCTCGGCGATGAAGGTGAACAGGTTCACCACCTTGTCGGGCGTGCCGGTGAACTTCTCGCGCAGGCGCTCGTCCTGGGAGCAGACGCCGACGGGGCAGGTGTTGGAATGGCACTGACGCACCATCAGACAGCCCATGGCGATGAGGGCGGCGGTGCCGATCCCGTATTCCTCGGCCCCCAGCATGGCGGCGATGACCACGTCGCGACCCGTGCGGACCCCGCCGTCGGTCCTCAGCGTGACCGAGCCGCGCAGATTGTTCAGCGTCAGCACCTGGTGGGCCTCGGCCAGGCCGATCTCCCACGGCAGGCCTGCGTGCTTGATCGAGGTCTGGGGCGAGGCGCCGGTGCCGCCGTTGTGGCCGGCGATCAGGATGGCGTCAGCGTTGGCCTTGGCCACGCCCGAGGCGATGGCGCCGATGCCCGAGGCGGACACCAGTTTCACCGTCACCCGCGCATCGGGGTTGATGGCCTTCAGGTCGTAGATGAGCTGGGCCAGATCCTCGATCGAATAGATGTCGTGGTGCGGCGGCGGGCTGATCAGGGTCGTGCCGGGCACGGCGTGGCGCATCCGGGCGATGAACTCGGTGACCTTGAAGCCGGGCAACTGCCCGCCCTCGCCGGGCTTGGCGCCTTGCGCGACCTTGATCTCGATCTCACGGCACTGGTTCAGATATTCGGCGGTGACGCCGAACCGGCCCGAGGCCACCTGTTTCACCGCCGAGTTGGCGTCATCGCCATTCGGACGCGGGTGATAGCGTTCGGGATCCTCGCCGCCCTCGCCCGAGACCGAGCGGGCGCCGATGCGGTTCATGGCGATGTTCAGCGTCTCGTGCGCCTCTGGCCCCAGCGCGCCCAGCGACATGGCCTGGGTCAGGAAGCGGCGGCGGATGTCCGACACGCTCTCGACCTGATCGACCGGAATGGCGACGCCCTCGCGGAAGTCGAGGAGGTCGCGCAGGGACAGGTCGGCCTGGGCGCGGACGACTTCGGAAAACTGCTTGAAACGGCGATAGTCGCCGCGGTTGCAGGCGTCCTGCAGCAGGTGGATCGTCTTGGCCTCATGGGCGTGGGCCTCGCCGCCCGAACGGATCTTGAAGAAGCCGCCGATGGCGGGCGAGGGCACAGCCTCGCCCCAGGCGATGCGGTGCCGCTTCATCGCCGCCTGCTCCAGGCCGGCCAGACCGATGCCAGAGATGCGCGACGGGGCGCCGGGGAAGAACTCGGCGGTCAGCGCCCGCGACAGACCCAGCACCTCGAACTCGCAGCCGCCGCGATAGGCGGAGATGACGCTGATCCCCTTGCGGGCCAGCGTCTTCAGCAGACCCGCCTCGATGCCGGCCTTGTAGTTCAGGCACGCGTCGCGCAGCGTCAGGCCGGGATAAAGGCCCCGGTCCAGGCGTTCCTGGAACAGGTCCTGAGCCAGCCAGGCGTTAACGGTGGTGGCGCCGACCCCGACCAGGACGGCGAACCCGTGCGGGTCCAGCGTCTCGGCGGTGCGCACCACGATGGAGCAGTAGGAGCGCAGGCCCGCCTTGGTCAGGCGGCCGTGGACCCCGGCGGTGGCCAGGATCATCGGCGCGGCCAGACGATCCGCCGAGCCGGCCTGGTCGGTCAGAACGATCAAGGCGGCGCCGTCGCGGGCGGCGGCCTCGGCCTCGTCCATGATCCGGTCCAGCGCGGCGCGCAAGGCCACGCCCGGACGGGCCTCGTCCGAGGGAACGTCATAGCTGCAGTCGATGACTACGGTCGAACCGGCGCCGACCGTGTCGATCATCCGCTCGTACATGCCGTTGGTCAGAACCGGGCTGTCGAGCACGAAGACGTCGGTCTGGGCCTCTTCCTCGGCCAGGATATTGCCCAGGTTCTTGAACCGGGTCTTCAGGCTCATGGCGCCCGCTTCGCGCAGCGGGTCGATCGGCGGATTGGTGACCTGGCTGAAGTTCTGGCGGAAGTAATGCGACAGCGGACGGGGCAGGGCCGACAGCACCGCGGGCGGGGCGTCGTCGCCCATGGAGCCAACGGCCTCCTTACCGTCACGCACCAGCGCGTCCAGCAGCAGGTCCAGGTCCTCGCGGCTGTAGCCGGCGGCGATCTGGCGGCGGGTCAGGGCCTCGCCCGAGGCCGAGCGCGGCTCGGGTCCGGGGCCGATGATCGGCTCCAGATCGACCATATTGTCCAGCCAAGCCTCATAGGGGTGGGCGGCGGCCAGGGCGTCGACGGCCTCGTGCTCGTCATAGACGCGGCCGTGCTTCATATCGACGGCGATCAGCTTGCCGGGGCCGATGTGCAGGCGGCGCTTCACCCGGCTCTCGGGGATCGGCACCAAACCGGCCTCGGAGCCTGCCATCAGCAGACCATCGACCGTCTCGACGGCGCGCAATGGGCGCAAACCATTCCGGTCCTTGCCCGCCACGATCCAGCGGCCGTCGGCGGCGCAGATGGCGGCCGGGCCGTCCCACGGCTCCATCACCGCATTGCAATAGGCGTAGAAGGCCCGGTGTTCGGCGGGCATGACCACGTCGTCCTTGGCCCAGGCCTCTGGGATCAGCAGGGCCTTGGCCATCGGCGCGGGGCGCCCGGCGTGGACCAGCACTTCCATGACATTGTCCAGGGCGGCGGAATCCGATCCGCCCGGCTGGACCACCGGCTTGACCTCGCCGTCGCGGTCTCCGAAGGCGCCGGCCGCCATGCGGATCTCGTGCGACTTCATCCAATTCAGGTTGCCCTTCAGCGTGTTGATCTCGCCGTTGTGGGCCATCATCCGGAAGGGCTGGGCCAGCTTCCATTCGGGGAAGGTGTTGGTCGAATAGCGCTGGTGGAAGACCGCGTAGGCCGAGACGAAGCGCGGGTCCGCCAGGTCGGGATACAGGTCGCCCAGCAGTTCGGCCCGCACCATGCCCTTGTAGGCGATCGAGCGCGCGGACAGGGTGCAGATATAGACGCCGGCCAGGTTCTCGGTCTTGACCGTCTTTTCAATGCGGCGGCGGCACAGATACAGTTCGCGCTCCAGCGCCTCGCCGTCCAGCGGCTGTCCGGCGTCGTCCAGCGGCGGGGCCAGCATGATCTGTTCGATCTCGGGCCGGGTCGCGCCGGCCTTGGTCCCGACGACCGACAGGTCGATGGGCGTCTGGCGCCAGCCATAGATCCAGAAGCCTCCGCGCAGGGCCTCGGTCTCGACGATGGCGCGGGCGCGGTCCTGGGCGCCCAGATCGGTGCGCGGCAGGAAGACCTGGCCGACGCAGATCGGGCCGGGACGCAGGGACTGACCGATCGAGGCCACCTGTTCGGCGAAGAAGCCTTGCGGCAGCTCGGCCATGATGCCAGCCCCGTCGCCCGATAGGCCGTCAGGATCGACCGCGCCACGGTGGGCCACAGCCTTCAGGCTGCGGATCGCATATTCGACCACGTCGCGGCGGGGCGTGCCGTCGATGGAACAGACCAGGCCGACACCGCAGGCGTCGCGCTCCGAGCTGCGGTCGTAGGCGTTGCCGGCTTCCAGCCGGTCGCGGGTGTCGTTGTACTTGTCTAACCAGGTCATGCCGCGACCTCCTCGGTGCGGGTCTTGAAGTAGCGATCGATCTCGGCGGCGGCGTCCTGGCCTTCGCGGACGGCCCAGACGACGAGCGAGGCGCCGCGCACCGCGTCGCCGGCGGCGAAGACGCCGGGCAGGCTGGTGGCGAAGCTAACCGAACTCACCTTGATGGTGCCGTCGTCGCGTAGGCGCAAATCGGCCTCATGCGCCGCGAACGGCTCGGGAGAGAAGCCCAGCGCCTCTATGACGATGTCGGCCGGCACGTCGAAGTCGGCGCCGGGAACCGGCACGATGTCGCGACGCTGGCCGGGCAGGCCTTCCGTCAACTGCATGCGGGCGGCGCGCACGCCCGTGACTTGGTCGCCTTGCGAGAGCAGGGCCTTTGGTGCGGCCAGCCATTCGAAGACGACGCCTTCTTCCTCGGCGTTGACGACTTCGCGGGCCGAGCCGGGCATGTTCTCGCGGTCGCGACGATACAGGCAGGTGACGCTGGCCGCGCCCTGACGGACGGCGGTGCGGACGCAGTCCATGGCGGTGTCGCCGCCGCCGATGACGACGACACGCTTGCCGCGCGCCTCGTGCCAGCCGTCCTGTTCGGCGTCGCCCAGGTCGCGCCGGTTCTGATGGGTCAGATAGGACAGGGCCGCCACGGTCGAATCCGGCCCGCGACCCGGCGCGGACAGGGTGCGCGGCTGATAGACGCCCATGGCCAGCAGGACGACGTCGTGGCGGTCGCGCAGTTCGGTCAGTGTCACGTCCTTGCCGACCTCGCAGCCCAGAACGAACTGGACGCCGCCGTCGATCAGCCGGTCCACGCGACGCTGGACGACGTGCTTTTCCAGCTTGAAGCCGGGGATGCCGTAGATCAGCAGCCCGCCGGCGCGGTCGTGGCGGTCATAGATCGTGACCTGATAGCCCTCGCAGCGCAGCCGGTCGGCGGCGGCCAGACCGGCCGGGCCGGCGCCGACGATGCCGACGGTTTCGCCGCGTTCGGCCGCCGGGCGGATCGGCTCGACCCAGCCGTTGGCGAAGGCCTGGTCGCCCAGCCAGGCCTCGACCGAGCCGATGGTCACGGCGTCCCAGCCGGACTGGTTTAACGTGCACGACCCCTCGCACAGTCGGTCCTGCGGGCAGATGCGGCCGCAGATTTCGGGCATGGTCGAGGTCAGGGACGCGACGCGCCAAGCCTCGCGCGGCTCGTTCTCGGCCGACAGGCGTAGCCAGTCGGGAATATTGTTCTGAAGCGGGCAGGCGTTTTGGCAGAAGGGCACGCCGCAATCGGTGCAGCGCGACGCCTGTTTCTCGGCCGTCTCGGTCGAGGGCGGAATCGTGATCTCGCCGAAACCGCGTGCGCGCAGTTCGGCCGAGGCCTTGGACAGGCGGCGAGGTTCGACGACGAATGTCCCGCCTTGCTTCAGGGTCTTATGCATATCTCGCATATGCCGCAAACGAGGCGTTAGAGGCAAATATTATTGCCGTCAGGCGTTCTCGGCGGAACAAAAAGAATAAATCATCCAATCGGGCGCGTTTCGTCGTCAAAAGTTGCTGATGTGAGCCGTTTGCGCCGCAACAGGATTTTGTTCCAGGGGTGCGACAATAGGAACCGGGGCAGCTTCGAGGCGTTTGAAGGACGGATTTCAGCTGACCATAGAGAGTGCGCTCATGCCCCGATGGACAACCCCGACCGGCCTGGGCGGATGGCTGACGTTGCTGCTCGGGATCCTGCTGGCCGTGATCGGTCTGGTGCTGACGGTCGGCGGCGTTCAGCTCGCGATGCTGGGCGGCTCCTGGTATTATCTGATCGCGGGCCTGGGGCTGATCGTGTCGGGCCTTTTGCTTGTCTGGCGCGATGTGCGCGGGGCTTGGCTCTATGGCGCGGTCTTCGTCGTCACGGTGATCTGGGCGCTGTGGGAGAAGGGCCTGAACGGCTGGGCCATGATCCCCCGCCTGGTCGGGCCGCTGGTGCTGATGTTCCTGGTGCTGGCGACGCTGCCTGTGCTGCGCTCGCGCGGCGGCGGCAAGACGGCGGGCCTCGGCGCGCTCGGGCTGGCGGTCCTGACGGTCGTGTTCGGCCTGGTGGTCGGTCAGATCAATGCGCCCGGCGTCGACAGCCCGGTGCCCGGCGCGCGCGGACCGTTCGGCGATCCCGCCCTGATCAAGGCCGGCATGGATTGGCCAGCCTATGGCGGATCGGACGCCGCCCAGCGCTATTCGCCGCTGAACCAGATCAACAAGACCAACGTCGGCCAGTTGGAGCGCGCCTGGACCTTCCGCACCGGCGACCTGCCCGGCGAACGGTTCGGCGCCGAGACCACGCCGCTGAAGATCGCCGACACGGTCTATCTCTGCTCGGGTCGCAACAAGATGTTCGCCCTGGACGCCAATACCGGCCGGCAGAAGTGGGCCTATGATCCCAAGGTGGCGGACGAGCAGATCCCCTACACCGCCGCCTGCCGGGGCGTGACCTATTACGCCGCGCCCAACGTCGATCAGGCCCAGCCCTGCGCGACGCGCATCATCGAAGGCACGCTGGACGGCCGGATCATCGCGGTCGATGCGCGCACCGGTGTGCCTTGCCCCGCCTTCGGAACCAACGGCGCCGTCAGCATTAAGGAAGGTATGGGCAATCCCTATCCCGGCATGGTGTCGATCACCTCGCCGCCCGTCGTCGTCCGCGGCGTCATCGTCACGGGCCATCAGGTGCTGGACGGTCAGAAGCGCTGGAACGCCTCGGGCGTGATCCAGGGCTATGACGTCGTCACCGGTCAGATGCGCTTCGCTTGGGACATGATGCGTCCCGACATCACCACCGCTCCGCCGGCCGGTCAGACCTATACGCCGGGCACGCCCAACATGTGGACGACGGCGACGGGCGACGAAGCCCTGGGCCTGGTCTATCTGCCGATGGGCAACTCGGCCGCCGACTATTATTCGTCGCTGCGCCGGCCCCAGGAGAACCAGTATTCCAGCGCCCTGGTCGCGCTGGACGTCACGACCGGCAAGCCGCGCTGGAGCTATCAGACCGTCCGCCGCGACGTCTGGGACTATGACCTGGGTTCGCAGGTGACGCTGGTCGACATGCCGACCGCAGGGGGCGTGACGCCTGCGGTGATCCTGCCGTCCAAGCGCGGCGAAATCTTCGTGCTGGATCGCCGCACGGGCCAGCCCCTGCACGGCGTTCAGGATCGTCCGGCGCCGCGCGGCGGCGTCGAACCGGCGCAGCGCGCGGCGACCCAGCCCTATTCGCTGTTCAACACCCTGGCCAAGCCTGACCTGCGCGAAGTTGACATGTGGGGCATGTCGCCGATCGATCAGATGATCTGCCGCATCCAGTTCAAGAAGGCGTCGTATCAGGGCCAGTTCACGCCCCCGACAGCCGACCGTCGCTTCATCGAATATCCGGGCTACAACGGCGGTTCGGACTGGGGCAGCGTGGCTCTGGATCCGCGTCGCGGCGTGATCATCGCCAACTATAACGACATGCCCAACTACAACCGTCTGGTGCCGCGCGCCGAGGCGAACAAGTTGGGCTGGTTCCCCCGCGACGACCCTCGCTATCAGGAGGAAACGACCGGCGAGGGCGCCAAGGCCGAGGGCGCGGGCGATCCGCAGATGGGCGTGCCCTATGCGATCGACGTCAACGCCGGCTGGCGGATGCCCTTCACCGGCCTGCTGTGCAAGGAGCCGCCCTATGGCGGGATCCGCGCCATCGACGTGCAGAGCGGCAAGACTCTGTGGGACCGTCCGTTCGGCACGGCGCGCAAGAACGGCCCGTTCGGCATCCCTTCGATGCTGCCGCTGGAAATCGGCACGCCGAACAACGGCGGCTCGGTGGTCACGGCGGGCGGCCTGATCTTTATCGCCGCAGCGACCGACGACCTGATCCGCGCCATCGATATCGAGACGGGCAAGACCGTCTGGTCCGACGTCCTACCCGCCGGTGGCCAGGCGAACCCGATGATCTATGAGCAGAACGGCCGCCAATATCTGGTGATCGTCGCCGCCGGCCATCACTTCATGGAAACGCCGGAGGGCGATTACGTGATCGCCTATGCGCTGCCGCAACGGGGGTAAGCCCGCTGACAAATCTCCCTCCCCAGCGGGGGAGGGTGGTCGCGCAGCGACCGGGTGGGGGCGGCTTGGCAACAAGCCATCTTTTCCTCACATCAGGGCCTGATCTGCCCCTGGCCGCGCACCACATATTTGTAGGTGGTCAGCTGCTCCGCCCCGACCGGACCTCGCGCGTGCAGGCGGTTGGTGGAGATGCCGATTTCGCCGCCGAAGCCGAACTCGCCGCCGTCGGCGAACTGGGTCGAGGCGTTGATCAGGACGATGGCGCTGTCGACCTTGGCGGCGAACCGGTCGGCAGCTTGGGCGTCTGTGGTGACGATGGCCTCTGTGTGGCCTGAGCCGTAGCGGGCGATGTGATCGGTCGCGGCGTCCAGATCCTCGACGACGCGGACGGAGAGGATCGGGGCCAGATATTCGGTGGTCCAGTCGGCCTCGGTTGCGGGCGCCATGGCGGGGACCAGGGCGCGGGCGTCGGCGTCGCCGCGCAGTTCGCAGCCGGCGGCGATCAGGTCGGCGGCGACGGAGGGCAGCAGGCGCTGGGCCGCCGCCCGATCCACCAGCAGGGTCTCGGTCGCCCCGCAGACCGAGACGCGTCGCATCTTGGCGTTCAGGACGATGGCGCGGGCGGTCTCAAGATCGGCAGCCTCGTGCAGATAGGTGTGGTTCAGGCCTTCCAAGTGGCTGAGCACGGCCGTTCGCGCCTCGGCCTGGACGCGGGCGACCAGGCTCTTGCCGCCGCGCGGGACGATGACATCGATGGCGCCGTTCAGCCCGGTCAGCATCAGGCCGACCGCCTCGCGGTCGGGGGTGTCGACCAGTTGCACCGCATCGGCTGGCAGTCCGGCCTCGGCCAGGGCTTCCGCGATCAGGGCGGCGATGGCCAGGGAGGACTGAAGGCAGTCCGAGCCGCAGCGCAGGATGGCGGCATTGCCCGAGCGGATGCACAGAGCGGCGGCGTCGGCTGTGACGTTTGGGCGACTTTCGTAGATCACGCCCAGCACGCCGATGGGGGTGCGGACGCGTGCGATGTCCAGGCCGTTGGCGGGGGTCCAGCGTTCGGTCTCGACGCCGAGGGGGTCGGGCACGGCGGCGATGGTCGCCACCGCCTCGGCCATGCCGGCGATGCGGGCGGGACTCAACGACAGCCGGTCGATCAGGGCGTCGGTCATGCCATTCGCGCGGGCGGCGTCCACGTCGCGGGCGTTGGCGGCGAGCAGGGCGGGTTCGGCGGCCGTCAGTTTTGCGGACAGGCTTTCCAACGCGCGGGTGCGAGCGGCGGCGGGAGCTTCGCGCAAGAGCACGGCGGCGGCGCGGGCGCGCCGGCCCAGATCGAGCATTCGGGTCTTCAGATCGGTCATCGGTCGTCCAGCACCATGTCGTCGCGGTGGATCAGCACCGAGGCCCCGCGATAGCCCAGCAGGGTCTCGATCTCGTCCGAGCGTCGGCCGCGAAGGCGCGCGGCCTCGTCGGCGGCGTAGGCGGCCAGACCCACGCCGACGGCCCGACCGTCCGGGTCGATCAGACGCACGCAGTCGCCCTTTTCAAAACCGCCCGCGACCCCCGTGACGCCGGCGGGCAGCAGGCTCTTGCCCGCCTTCAGCGCCGTGACGGCGCCCGCGTCCAGCGTCAGGGTTCCGGCCGGCGACAGGCTGCCGGCGATCCACTGTTTGTAGGCGGCCATCGGTCCGTCGGGCGCGGCGATCAGGGTGGCGCGCGCGCCGTCGCGGATGGCGCTGAGCGGCGACAGGGTCTGGCCCGAGGCGATGATGGTGGCGCAGCCCGCCGAGCGCGCGATCTGGGCCGCCGCCAGCTTGGTCGCCATGCCGCCGGTTCCGACGCCCGCATCCGCGTTGGCGCCCCCGCCCATGGCCAGAATGTCGGGGCTCAGCGTCTCGATCAGTGGCAGATGGGCGGCGTTCGGATCGCGGCGCGGATCGGCGGTGTACAGGCCGTCCACGTCCGACAGCAGGATCAGCAGGTCCGCCCGCGCCAGCTGAGCCGTGCGCGCCGCCAGCCGGTCGTTGTCGCCGTAACGGATTTCCTCGGTCGCCACCGTGTCGTTCTCGTTGACGATGGGGATGACGCCGTGGGTCAACAGGGCCTCGACGGTCGCGCGGGCGTTCAGCCACCTCCGACGGCGTTCGGTGTCGTCACGCGTCAGCAGCACCTGGCCCGCGATCAGGCCGTGCGGGTCCAGCGCCCCGGACCAGGCCGCCATCAGCAGCGATTGCCCGACCGAGGCCGCCGCCTGCTTGTCCTCCAGCCGTGCGCCCAGCGCGGGCAGACGTCCCCGGCCCAGGGCGATCGAGCCGGACGAGACGACGATGACTTCGCGCCCCTCGGCCTTCAGCGCCGCCAGATCCGAGGCTACGGCCGCCAGCCAGTTGCGCGTCGGCTGGCGCGTGGCCGCGTCGATCAGCAGGGAGGATCCGATCTTGACCACGACCCGCCGGGCGGCGCCCAGCGCCGACGCAGCGTTCGGGCCGACGGGGAGGGCGGCGCGCTGGGACATGAAGCTTTCTCTAACGCCACGGTTCGGGCTTGTCTCTTGCCGTGTCTCGCCGCAATGCAGACGGATGATGGAATCCCTTTCTCCCATCGCCGCCGGCGGTCTGGGCAGTCTGGCGGCGGGCATGATGACGGCGGTGGGCGCCGTGCCTCTGCTGTTCTTCCGAAAGGCGGGGGTGCAGACCCAGAGCGCCCTGCTGGGATTCGCCGCCGGGGTCATGCTGGCGGCCTCCTTCTTCTCGCTGATCATTCCGGGCGTGGACGTGCTGCAAGCGGGCGGGGCCAGCCAGGCGGCGGCGGCCGGCGTCATGGGGGCGGCGGTGCTGATCGGGGCGACGGTGATCGGCGTGATGAACCGGTTTGCGCCGGTGGACATGCTGGCCATCGGACCGGCGGGATCGCGCGACCTGTCGCGGCGCATCTGGCTGTTCATCATCGCCATCACCCTGCACAACTTCCCCGAGGGGGCGGCGGTGGGCGTCAGCTTCGGCGGCGGCGACATGCATCAAGGGCTGTCCACGGCGCTCGGCATCGGCATCCAGAACATGCCCGAGGGGTTGGCGGTATCGGCGGCGATGGCGACCCTGGGATACGGTCGCTGGCCGGCGTTCGCGGCGGCCCTGGCCTCGGGCCTGGTCGAGCCGGTCGGCGGGCTGATTGGGGCCAGCGTGGTCGATCTCTTGCCCGGCGCCCTGCCTTGGGGTCTGGGCCTGGCGGCGGGGGCCATGATCTATGTCGTCACCGCCGAGATCATTCCCGAGACCCGCGAGAAGTCCAAGGGCGAGGGGTCGATGATCGGTCTGATGATCGGCCTGGTCGGAATGATGTTCCTGGACATCGCCCTGGGATGATGGCGGCGAAACGCGGCGTGACCGCGCAGCGGGGCGTTACATCGATTTACATGGCAGGCGGGGGTTGAAGCCGTCGGGGCCGAGAGGCTAGGCCTCTCGCTTCGCTGCTCGATTGTCCCCCGAAAGGAGCGCCAGCTTAAATGACGCGACCTCTCAAGCCTGCGGCTTCCCGTAGAAATTTCTTGTCTGGCCTGGGGCTTTTGGCCCTCATGGGCGCCGGAGTGTTCCCCATGCCTGTTTCCGCCCAAGCGTCCCGCACCGTCGCCCGTCACCGCCAGAAGATCGAGGATCTGATCGCGGCCATGACGGTCGAGGAGAAGGCGGGCCAGCTGAACCTGCTGGCCGATCCGTTTCGCTGGATGCCGACGGCGGTGAACCCGCTGGACGGCACGGGCGATCCCGCGCGCGTCACTGCCCTGATCCGCGAAGGCAAGGTCGGCAGCCTGTTCAACGGCATCGGCGCCGAGGCGGGCCGTCGCATCCAGCGCGTGGCGATGGAGGAGAGCCGGCTCAAGATCCCGCTGCTGTTCGCGGCGGACGTGATCCACGGCCTGTCGACCATCTTCCCGGTGCCTCTGGCCGAGGCGGCGGCCTTCGACACCGAACTGGCGCGGCGCACGGCGCGGGCCGCGGCGGTCGAGACGGCGGCGTCGGCGGTTCACCAGACCTACGCCCCCATGGTGGACGTGGCGCGCGACCAGCGCTGGGGCCGCAACGTCGAGGGCGCGGGCGAGGACGTTCTGCTGAACAACCTGCTGGCCGCCGCTCGCGTGCGCGGCTTCCAGGGCGAAAAGGGTCTGGACGACCGTGACGCGGTCCTGGCCACCGCCAAACACATGGCCGCCTATTCCGCCGCCGTCGGCGGGGTCGAGTACAACACCACCGACATGAGCGAGCAGACGCTGCGCGGGGTCTTCCTGCCGCCGTTCAAGGCGTCGGTGGACGCCGGCGCCCTGTCGATCATGAGCGCCTTCAACGACGTCAACGGCGTGCCGGCGTCGGGCAGCCGCAAGCTGCTGACCGACATCCTGCGCGGCGAATGGGGCTTCGAGGGCTTCGTGGTTTCCGACTACACCTCCGAGCAGGAGCTGGTGGCCCATGGCTTCGCCGAGGACGGCCGCGACGCCGCCCGCCTGGCCTTCAACGCCGGGGTCGATGTGTCGATGGTGTCGGGTCTCTATCTGGAACATCTGCCCAGCCTGGTCGCCTCGGGCGAAGTGTCGATGGCGCGGCTGGACGAGGCGGTGCGCCGCGTCCTGAACACCAAGGCGGCGCTGGGCCTGTTCGACGACCCCTATCGCGGCACCGATCCGGTGCGTGAAAAGGCGGTGGTCGGGTCTCGCGAACACGTCGAACTGTCGCGCGAGGCGGGCCGCAAGTCGGTCGTGCTGCTGAAGAACGCTGACGGCCTGCTGCCGCTGAAGAAGAGCCAGAAGATCGCCCTGGTCGGCCCGTTCGCCGACGACGTGGACAATGTCTGGGGGCCGTGGACCATCTGGGGCGCGCCCGAGCGACGCGTTTCGCTGGAGGCGGGCTTCCGCGCGGCCATGAGCGATCCGCAGAACCTGACCATCGCGCGCGGCTCGGGCGTCGAGACGCCGTTGGACGGCGGGATCGAGCAGGCCATCGCCGCCGCCCGCGACGCTGAGGTCATCGTCCTGGCCATCGGCGAGGCGACCAATATGTCGGGCGAGGCCCAGTCGCGCACCGAGATCGTGGTGCCCGCGCCGCAGGTCGCCCTGGTCGACGCCATGGCGGCGCTGGGCAAGCCCATGGTCATCCTGCTGAGGAATGGCCGGGCGCTTGCGCTGGAAGGCAATGTGAAGAACGCCCAGGCCATCGTCGTAACCTGGTTCCTGGGCGAACAGATGGGCCACGCCGTCGCCGACGTCCTGTTCGGCGATCACGGCCCGTCGGCGCGCCTGCCGGTCAGCTTCCCGCACAAGTCGGGCCAGCAGCCCTATTCCTACGACCGCAAGACCACCGGCCGCCCGGCCAATCCTGATCTGGCGAGCGAGGAATATAAGGCCCGCTATCGCGAAACGACGAATACGGCGCTGTATCCCTTCGGCTATGGCCTGACCTATGGCGCGATCAGCTATGGGCCGGTCGAGATGGAAAGCGACAAGCTGGCCTGGGCCGGCACGCTGGACCTGGCCGTGACCGTAACCAACACCGGGTCGCATCCGGCCGAGGAACTGGTGCAGCTTTATATCCACGACCGGGTCGCCAGCCTGACCCAGCCGGGCCGATTGCTGAAGGACTTCAAGCGGGTGTCGCTGAAGCCGGGGCAAAGCACGAGGGTGAGCTTCACCCTGAACGCCCGTCAGCTGGGCTTCATCGGCGCGGACGAGACCTGGCGCATCGAGCCCGGCCTGTTCGACGTCTGGCTGGCGCCGCACGCCCAGGGCGGGGCCAAGGCGACGTTCCAGCTCATCGGTCCGGCGTCGATCACCGACGGGCGGTGACGCGCGCCACGTTGACGGGGCAGGCGGCAGGGCTTAACGACGCCGCCGTTTGCCTTCGGCCTTCGTATCGGCCGGATTCGATTTTAGGAGCGCGCCCATGACGACGAAGATTCTTCCGGGCGCCACCGGCGTTCTCGCGCTTGCGGACGGCACGATCCTGCAGGGCATCGGCGTGGGCGCCGTCGGCTCGGCCCTGGGCGAGGTGGTCTTCAACACCGCCATGACCGGCTATCAGGAAATCCTGACCGACCCGTCCTACATGAGCCAGATCCTGGCTTTCACCTTCCCGCACGTCGGCAATGTGGGGACCAATGTCGAAGACATCGAACAGATGGGCGGCGGGTCCGACACCTCGGCGCGCGGCGCCATCTTCCGCGACGTTCCGACCGATCCGGCCAACTATCGCTCGGACGCCAGTTTCGACGACTGGATGAAGCGACGCGGCGTCGTGGGTCTGGCCGGCGTCGACACCCGCGCCCTGACCAAGATCATCCGCGACAAGGGCGCGCCCCACGCCGTCATCGCGCACGACCCGAACGGAAACTTCGACCTGGAGGCCTTGGTCGCCCAGGCCAGGGGCTGGACCGGGCTGGTCGGTCTGGATCTGGCCAAGCCCGCCTCGACCCTGCAGGCGTTCGAATGGAACGAGGGGCTGTGGGACTGGCCGGAAGGCCACCCCAAGACCGAAGGCCGCAAGGACGTGGTGGTCATTGATTACGGCGTGAAGCGCAACATCCTGCGCGCCCTGGCCTCGACCGGCGCACGCATCACCGTGGTCCCGGCGACGACGACGGCGGAAGAGGTTCTGGCCCGCAATCCCGACGGCGTGGTGCTGTCGAACGGTCCAGGTGATCCCGCCGCCACGGGCGAATACGCCGTGCCTGAAATCCAGAAGCTGATCGCTAGCGGCAAGCCGCTGATGGGCATCTGCCTGGGCCACCAGATGCTGGCCCTGGCCCTGGGCGCCAAGACGGTGAAGATGGTTCAGGGCCACCACGGCGCCAACCATCCGGTCAAGGACCTGACCACCGGCAAGGTGGAGATCGTGTCGATGAACCACGGCTTCACCGTCGATCGCGACAGCCTGCCCGACGCCGTGACCGAGACCCACGTCAGCCTGTTCGACGGCACCAACTGCGGCATCGCCGTCAAGGACAAGCCGATCTTCAGCGTCCAGCACCACCCCGAGGCCTCGCCCGGGCCGACCGACAGCCTGTATCTGTTCGACCGGTTCGCCGATCTGATGGGCGCGCGCTGAGGCCATGAAGCAGGGGGCGGTTCGGTCGGACTATCTGGACTGGCTGGCCGAGGCGTTCGATGTCGGTCACCGGTTTACGCCCTTGCCGGACGGCGATGTCGTCGTCGGCTATGCGACCGGATACGACGCGGCCGACATCGCGCCTTTCGTCCTGTCGCTGCGGGCTGTGTTCGAGGGCCCTGTGGCCCTCGTGGTCGACGCCGAACCGGATATGCGCGCCTTTCTGGCCCAGCATCGGGTGACCGCCGTCGATGCGCCGGTCTGGCGCGGATGGGCGCCGCATCCGGTGATGCAGCGGTTCGTGGCCTTCGCTGGTTTGCTGGGCGACCGACCCGGCGCCGCCCTGGCCTGCGACGTGCGCGACGTGATCTTTCAGGCGACGCCCTTCGATCCGGCGCCCGAGGGTCTTGAGGCCTATGTCGAAGCCGAGACGCCGCTGGCCGATCATGCCTTCAACATGAAGTATCTACGCGCCCTGTTCGGCGAGGCGCAGGCGCGGCAGATCGCCGACAAGGCCTGTCTGTGCGTCGGCACCCTCGTCGGGCCGCGTGCCGACGTCTCGCGCCTGTCGCGACTGATCCTGTCGCTGGCGGCGACGCCGCGATCCGAGATCGGCGGGGCGTTCGGCGCCGATCAGGCGGCCTTCAACCTGGCGATCCATCAGGGTCTGACGGCGATGACCGTGCGGCCCAACTATGGTCGCGTGGCGACGCTGGGCCTGACGCCCGGCAAGATGCTGAGGTTTGAAGGGGGCAAGGTCGTCAATCCCGACGCCAGCGTCAGCCCCATCGTCCATCAGCATGATCGCCATCCGCATCTTGAAGCGCCGGTCCATGCGCTGTGGGGTGGCGGGCTGGAGCTGCGTCGGCGGGTAAGGCCCAAGTCGGCGGGGCAGAAGTTCGAAAAGCTGAAAGCCTCGCTGCGCCGCCGGATGCCCGAACTGCGCTGAGCCGGGTGTGCCAAGCCCAGGCGCTGGCGACGATGGAGGCCAGGTCCGACTGGCGTGGCTCAAAGCCCAGCGCCTGACGCGCCAGGGTGATGTCCGACACTAGGTGCGGCGGGTCGCCCGCGCGACGTGCTCCGGCCACGTCGGGCAGGCGGAGGCCGCTATGGTTCGTGATAGCCTCAAGCACCTGCCGCACCGAATGGCCGCGACCCGCCCCAAGATTACAGGCGAGAAAGCCGCGTCGGTCGCCGAGCAACTGCGTCAGGGCGGCGAAATGGCCGCGAGCCAGGTCGCAGACGTGGACATAGTCGCGCACCGCCGTGCCGTCGGGCGTCGGATAATCGGTCCCATGAACGGCGAAGTCGTCGATCTGGCCGCGTAAGGCCATCATGGCGCGCGGGATCAGATGGGTCTCGACTGGCCGATCTTCGCCGATCAGGCCTGACGCCGAGGCGCCGCTGGCGTTGAAATAACGCAGCGCGATCACATTCAGCCCGTGCGCGGCGCTGGCGTCCGACAGGATCTGTTCGCAGCCCAGTTTGGAGCGGCCATAGGGGGTGACGGGCGCCAGCGGCGTCGCCTCGGTGATCGGATCGTCGCCGGGATCGCCATAGACGGCGCACGTGCTGGAAAAGACCAGCCGGTTCACGCCCGCTTCCCGCATCCCGCCCAACAGGCCGAACAGACCGCCGACATTGTTGCGGTAGTAGTCCAGCGGCGCGCGCACCGATTCAGGGACCACGGACGAGCCGGCGAAATGCATGACGGCACAGATGTCGTGGGCGACCAGGGTGTGGCGCACCTTGTCCGCGTCCCAGACATCCCCCTCGACCAGCGGCCCCCAGCGCACAAACCGGCGACGGCCAGTCGACAGATTGTCATAGGTGACGGGCCGATAGCCGGCGGCCGCCAAGGCCTCGCACACATGGGCGCCGATATAGCCCGCGCCGCCTGTAACCAGGATCGCCTTCGCAGATGTCAGCGCCGATCCGACTTCGCCCATCCGCTCTTGTCGGATACCGAGGGTTGGTAAATCAACCCCAAATCACCGTCGTGGATATTCAGGGATGTGCAGCGACTGTCAGGGGATCGGCGAGAAACTCCGCTCTTCGCGCAGGGCGCTGGCTTTCCGGACGGCGATCGGTGCGGCATGCAGCCAATAGTCGGCGTCATCGAGACGCTGCTCCCTGCGGCGCTCAAGCCCGCGCAGGCGGCGCAGGGCGGCGTTCTGGAGAAGGCGCGCATGCAGGGCGCGGGGCGACAGTTCGGCGATGGCGGGAGAGCCGGGGACGGCGACGGCGTCGGGGCCTTTGGGCTCCACCGCCGGGCGGGCGATGGCGATAAACATGAGGATCTCGGTGCAGGAGGGAGAGGCGCTTCTGCGCCGAGCTAACGAGGGGTTAACCACAGTCCCTGTGGATAGTTCCTGACTGCGTCCGAAAAAAGTCCGTGAATCGAAAGACTTACTGCCCGTTTCCGGACAAAATAGTTACCGAAATCTTAATCCGGGATCGGAGCGTTCGCTCGACGATGGTCGGGTAGGGCGCTGCAAAGGCGCCGCCGGTGGCAGTCCCTAGGGGAGTCGAACCCCTCTTTTCAGGTTGAAAACCTGACGTCCTAACCGATAGACGAAGGGACCGCGGCCGGGGCGGCGCATTTGCCCCGGTTCGGCTCCTCCTGCAAGCAAAAAGTTACGCCGCCGCGGCGGTTGCGGGCACGAGGGCGTCCAGCGCCGGGAACAGGTCGGCGATCAGATCCTCGACATGTTCCAGACCCACCGACAGGCGCACCAGGCCGTCGCC
Source organism: Brevundimonas vesicularis (assembly GCF_014204545.1). Classification (GTDB taxonomy): domain Bacteria; phylum Pseudomonadota; class Alphaproteobacteria; order Caulobacterales; family Caulobacteraceae; genus Brevundimonas; species Brevundimonas vesicularis_B. Next base: position 340,077 of record NZ_JACHLJ010000002.1, on the reverse strand, counting down.
AATGCCGGCCGTCGCGCGCTGTTCCGGCGTCATGGCGGCGTGGGTCATGGTGGCGGGGTGGGCGATCAGGCTTTCGACGCCGCCCAGCGATTCCGCCAGGGTGAAGATCTCCAAGGTCTCGACCAGATCGCGCACGGCGTCCGTGCCGCCTTGCAGTTCGAAGCTGAGCATGGCGCCGGGGCCGGCCTGCTGGGCGGCGACCAGGGCGTGGTTGGGGTGGGACTTCAGGCCCGGATAGTGGACGGCCTTGACCGCCGGGTGGGCGGCCAGCTTTTCGGCGATCTTGCCGGCCGTGGCCTGTTGCCGCTCGATGCGCGCGAACAGGGTGCGCACGCCGCGCAGGGTCAGATAGGCGTCGAAGGGCGAGCCGGTCACGCCGGTGCAGTTGGCCCACCAGGCCAGGGTCTGGTGATCCTCGGCGTCGGCCGAGATGACGGCGCCGCCGACCACATCCGAATGGCCGTTGATGAACTTGGTCGTCGAGTGGACCACGAAGTCGGCGCCCAGCTTGATCGGGTTCTGCAGCGCCGGCGACAGGAAGGTGTTGTCGCACACGACCTTGGCGCCCGCCGCGTGTGCGCGGGTGCAGATGTCGGCGACGTCCACCAGACGCAGCAGCGGGTTGGACGGGGTCTCGACCAGAACCAGCTTGGGCTTCAGGGCCAGGGCGGCCTCGAAGGCGACGGGATCACCCTGGTCGACCAGCAGCAGTTCGAAATGCCCCTTTTTCGCGCGGGCGTTCAGCAGGCGACAGGTGCCGCCGTAACAGTCGTGCGGCGCGATCAGCAGGTCGCCCGGCTCCAGCAGGGTCAGGGGCAGGTCGACCGCCGCCATTCCGGTGGCGGTGATGACGCAGCCGGCCCCGCCCTCCAGCTCGGTCAGGGTCTCGGCCAGCACGTCGCGGGTCGGATTGCCCGAACGGCTATAGTCGTACTTCCGCTTCTGATCGAAGCCGGCGAAGGAATAGTTGGACGACAGATACAGTGGCGGCATGACCGCGCCGTGGGCCGTGTCCGTATCCACGCCCGTGCGGGCGGCGATGGTGTGCGGATTAGCGGGACGGGCGGTCATGCTTTGATATCCTTCAAGGCGGCGCGGAGGATGTCGCCGACGAAGGCGTCCTCCTTCAGAAAGGCGTCGTGACCATACAGAGAGGGCGCCTCGACGAAGCGCCACAGGGTCGGCAACCGCGCGGCCAGCTCGCGGATGTCGTCGATCGGCACAAGCCGGTCGGAGGTGAAGCCGATCAGGGTGATGGGGGTCGTGATGGCCTCGGGCGTCACGCTGTGGCGATCAAGAGAATCGGACATCGACAGCCAGCGGGCCGGGGTGGTGTGGGTCCGGTAGGCTTGGCCCCGCGCCGTCAGATAGTCGCAGACGGGATAGGCGCCGCCGACAGCCGCGGGCGCAGTGGTGTCGAACCGTCCGTCGAACTCCTCGGCCGTGCGATAGGTGGTCATGGCCAGTTCGCGCGCCAGGGCCACGCCTTCCTCGGGACGGCCGGCGGCGACGGCGAACTGCAGGATGCGGCGCTGGATGCCGCGCCAGGCGGTCGCCTGGGGATGGGCGCGGTGGGCGGCCGACACGATGATCAGCTGCTCGGCCCAGTCGGGGAACAGTTCGGCGAAGGCCAGGCCGACCATGCCGCCGTACGAGCAGCCGACGAAGGCGGCGACACGCTCGATCTTCAGATGGTTCAGCACCAGGGCCAGCAGGCGCGCCTGGTCCTGAGTGGTGATGGTGACGGCCTTGTCCAGGAACTCGGCGCCGGGGGCGAAATCGACGGCCAGGACCTGAAGCCGGCTCAGATCGATGGGTCCGCGCACCGAAACGGCGCCGGACCACCAGCCCAGGCCGTTGGTCTCCGTTCGGTGGACGAAGCGTCCGGCCGAGATGCCGCCGGCGACCACGACGACAGGGGCGCCGATCCGGCCATGCAGGCGTCCGACGATATTGGGCTGGTTCAGCTTTTCGCCCGAGGCGAGGCGGAAGTCGGCGGGAATGGGAACGATGACGTCGCGGGCGCCGCCGCGCTCACGCGTCGGTTCGCGGACAGGGGTAGGGGCTGTCGCGCGGCGACAGTCGGGGTCTTCGAGCAGGGTGGTTTCGGCCAGTGTCATCGTCGTTCCGCATCGTTCTCGCTCAGCAAGTCTCGATGCGGTGACAGAGCGTGGAGCGTCGTCTCGTCGATGCTCCACTCATCTCTCGCGACCCCGAAGGACCCCGCAGGAGTTGGCACCGTTTCGAGCTGTGAGACCCGATGGTTGCCCCAGCGTCAAAGGGCCTAATCCCTCGGCTGGTCTTGATGAGTGACTTTACGTTGATGATCCGGGCGGCGCCGGTCAAGCGAAAAATTCGACCTCATTGGTGGTATGCATCGACTCCAAAGGGGTGAAAACGCACAATAAACGCCCTGTCGCGAAAAAATCATCCAAGGCGACTTGACAGAGTCGGGGTCTTCCGATCACCCTAGGCTCAGATTTCAACCGGACCTGCCCTGTGCAACAGCGCTCGCTCATCGCCGAAGTTTCGACCGTCGCCGGCCTCGCCGCGACGCGTTTCGGCATGACTCTCGGCGGCACGATTATCGGCGGTACCACCGGCACCACCACCATGCCCGAACGGGCGGGACGAGTTTAGCGCGCCGAACCCCGGCAACCGCAGAACCCGAACCCCGCCCGGTCCGCCAGGCGGGGTTTTTCTTTTCACCCCCACCCCATTCCGATCTTTCCCGAGAACTCCGATGTCCGCCCAACTCGCCGTCGTAGAAAAATCCGAAAGCCTCGATCCCAGCAGTCAGCTTTCACCAGACCTGGTTGGGCCCGAGGTGGTGGTTCTGAAGTTCGGCTCGTCCATCCTGCGCAGCCCGGCGGAGGCGCCGCTGGTCGCGTCGGCCGTCTATGGCCATGTGCGGGCGGGGCGGAAGGTGGTGGCGGTGGTCTCGGCCTTCGGCGGGGCGACGGACCGGCTGCTGGGCGAGGCGAGGGCGCTGGGCCTGGCCCATTCCAACGACCTGCTGCCCGGCTATGTGGCCTTGGGCGAGGAGAAGTCGGCTGCCCTAGTCGCCATCGCTTGCGACCGGATCGGACTGGACGCTTGCGCCCTGTCGGTGCGAGAGCTGGGCATCGTGGCGGAGGGCGAGCCGGAGCATTCGCGCCCGTGCGGCCTGCGTCCCGACCATCTGAAACAGGCGCTGGACCGGCACGAGGTGGTGGTGGTGCCCGGGTTCGGCGCGGTGCGACCGGACGGCAAGGTGGCCTTGCTGGGACGGGGCGGATCGGACCTGACGGCGGTCTTCCTGGCGGCCGAGCTGGGGCTGAAGAAGGTGCGGTTGGTCAAGGATGTGGACGGCCTTTACGACCACGACCCCAACGACAAGACGGCCCCGGCCTTGCGCTATCGCCGCGCCTCCTGGGACGTGGCGCGCAAGCTGGGCGGGGCGCTGGTCCAGCACGACGCCATCGACCTGGGCGAAAGCCGCGGGGTCGAGATCGAGGTGGCGGCCCTGGACCGCGCCGACGGCACGGTCATCGGCGACAAGTCGGCGCCGCCCGGCCCCGCGCCCGCCCTGCCGCCGCTGAAGGTCGCGGTCGCCGGATGCGGCGTGGTCGGCGGCGGCGTGCTGGCCAAGCTGCTCGATGATTCCCGCTACGAGGTCGTGGGCGTCTTGGTGCGCAATCCCAAAAAGGCGCGCGACGTGGACTGTCCGGCCTCGTTGTTCACTTCCAACCCGGCGGACCTGTGGGCCAAGAAGCCCGACATCGTGCTGGAGGCGCTGTCGGAAGGCGAGGCGGGCCACGCGGTGATCCGCGCCGCGCTTGCGGCCGGCTGTGATGTCGCCAGCGCCAACAAACAGGCGGTCAGCCGCGATCCGGGCGGCCTTCAGGCCATGGCCCAGGCCAATGGGCGGCGCATCTTCTGGTCGGCTTCGGTCGGGGGCGGATCGCCGATGATCGAGACGGTGCGCGCGGCTCGCGCGGCCGGCGAGGTGGTCGGTTTCGAGGCGGTGCTGAACGGCACGGTCAACTTCATGCTGGAACGGCTGGGCGACGGAGCGGCCTTCAACGAAGCCTTGGCGGACGCCCGGGCAGCGGGCTTTGCGGAGGAGGACCCGTCCTCAGATCTGGAAGGTCTGGATGCGGCGGCCAAGGTGCGGCTGCTGTGCCACGAGGCGTTCGGCCGGTCGCCCGACGGCGACGTGCCGCGCGACCACCTGACTGAGACGACCTCGGCCGCAGGCGGGGTGCGCCAGATCGGCGCCGCCCATCTGAAGGACGGGGCGATCCGCCCGTCGGTGTCGCTGAACGCCGACCATGGCGATCCGCTGTTCTCGACCCTGCGCGGCGAGGGCAATGCGTTGAAGGTCTACGGCGCCGACGGCCGCGTCTGGCGCTGCCGGGGCCGGGGCGCCGGGCGTTGGGCCACGACCGAGAGCATCTTGGCGGACCTGGCCGAGATCGTGCGTGCACGGCGCGCCGATGCGGGCCTAAACTAAGGCCATGGCCGTCTTCACCCCTGTCTCTATCGCCGACGCTGACGCGTTCCTGGCCGGCTACGACATCGGAGAGCTGGTCGAACTGACGGCCATCGCCGAGGGGGTGGAGAACACCAACTATCGGCTGGACACCACGCGCGGCCGGTTCGTGCTGACCCTGTTCGAGGGGCGGACGGACGAGGCCTCGCTGCCCTTCTGCCTGGGGCTGACGGCGCATCTGGCGGCGCGCGGCTTTCCTTGCCCGACGCCGATCGAGGACCGGTCGGGAGCCTGGCTGGGACGACTGAACGGCCGGGCGGCGGCGGTGATCGAATGGAAGACCGGCGCCTGGCTGCGCACGCCGTCATCGGCCGATCAGGCGACGGCGGGCGCGGTGCTGGCGCAGCTTCATCTGACGGCGGCTGATTTTCATCTGGAACGCACCAATCCGGTCGGGCCGGCGATGTGGCGTCGGCTGGCGGATCGGTGCGTCGAGGGAGAAGGGCGGGCGTCCGAGGTAGATCGCGCGCTGCTGAGACAGGTCCAGGCGACGCTGGCGCGCTTGGGCGATCCCTTTACGACCGATCTGCCGGGCGGGGCGATCCATGCCGACTATTTCCCCGACAATGTGCTGTTCGAGGACGGCGCCGTGTCAGCGGTGATCGACTTCTATTTCGGCTGCACCGGCGCCTTCGCCTATGACCTCGCCATCGCCCTGTCCGCCTGGGGCTTCGACGCCGAGGGGCGACCCATGCCGGACGCCCTGACGGCCTTCCAGCGCGGCTATGAATCCGTGCGGCCGCTTAACGGCGCCGAGCGGGAGGCCTTGCCGCGTCTGGGCGAAGCGGCGGCCCTGCGGTTCACCGTGACCCGGCTGCACGACCGCATTTTCCACGATCCCGCCAATCTGGTGACGCCCAAGGATCCGGCGGTCTTCCTGCGTCGGATGGACCACTGGCGCGCGACCGAACCGGCCTGAGGCGCCTGCGCGGCTTCGTCGCTGGAACCGAAAGCTTGGCCGGGATTTTGATGGTGCAACGGCGACGTGCGCCGCTCCCCGAGGACGAAGATCATGACTGACGAAACCATCAACGGCGCCGCCTCGCAGGCGCAAGGCAAGTTCCAAAAAGGCGTCGGCAAGCTGGTCGGCGACCAGAAGCTGCAGGTTGAAGGCGCTTATAACGACGCCAAGGGCCGCTCGCTGGAAACCTTCGGCAAGGCGATGGATTCGGTCGATCGCCTGGTCGAGAAGGTCCCCGTCGACTACCGCGACAAGGCCCGCACCGTCGCCGCCGAGGCGCGCAAGCGTCCGCTGGTCACGACCCTGTCGGTCGCCGGCGTCGGCCTGCTTCTGCTGCGCGCCCTCACCGGCGGCGGCCGTCGCTAAGACGTTTTAGTGGCGGCCTGAAAAGGCCGCCACGGCGTCACGCGCCGCTTCCATCGTCCCATCGACGATTGTCAACCGCTCGGGCTTGTCGCCCAGGGCGGCGATGACGTTTGCGGGTTCGGGTTCAAAGCTCAAGACGTTCGAGACGAAGTCGCCGAACTTGGACGGATGGGCGGTGGACATAGCGACGACGGGGCCTTTCGAGCGGTCCTGCCGACGCGCGGCGGCCAGCGCCACGGCCGTGTGCGGGCAGACGACGCGGCCCCAGGCCTCATAGGCGTGAGCGATCTCGGCGCGCGTCTCGTCCTCGTCGATGGAGACCGCCGAGACCTGGTCGCGAAGAGCGGTCAGCAGGTCCGGCGTGAAAGCGACGGCGCCGTCGCGGGCGAAGGTTTCGAACACCACGCGCGTCGCCTCGGCGTCGCGGCCGGCCGCCTCGAACACCAGCCGCTCGAAGTTGGACGGCGCCTGCACATCCATGGAGACGCTGCCGCTTTCGACCGCCGGACGGCGCGAATACAGGCCGTCGTTGAGGGCGCGGGCCAGGGCGTCGTTCTGGTTTACGGCCGCGACGAAGCCGTTGGACGGCAAACCCATTTTCGTGGCCGCGATGCCGGCGAAGGCGTCGCCGAAGTTGCCGGTCGGGACGACGAAGGTCGCGGCCCCGCCTAGCTGGGCCGTGGCTGAGACATAGTAGGGGATCTGGCCCGCCAGCCGCGCCCAGTTGATCGAATTGACCGAAGACAGGCGGCCGCGTTCGCGCAGGGCCTCGTCGGCCAGCAGGCCCTTCACCAGACGCTGACAGTCGTCGAAATCACCGCGGACGGCGAGGTTCAGGACATTGTTGGCCTCAACCGTCGTCATCTGTCTGCGTTGAACCGGCGAGACGCGGTCCAGCGGGTGGAGCACGACCAGATCGACTGACTTGGCGCCGGCGAAGGCGCGCACGGCGGCGGCGCCGGTGTCGCCGGAAGTGGCGGTCAGGATGGTCAGACGCTCGCCTGACGCGGCCAGGGCCTCGTCCGTCAGGCTGGCGACCAGCTGCATCGCCAGGTCCTTGAAGGCGGCGGTCGGGCCGTGGAACAGCTCCAGCACGAACAGGCCGGGCTCCAGCTCGACCAGGGGCGTGACCAGCGGATGGTCGAACCCGGCGGTCAGGCGGTCCAGCGCCCGGTCCAGCGCGCCGGCGGGCAGGGCGTCGCCGATGAAGGGGGCGATGGCTTGGAGCGCGATGGACTTGTAGTCGGCCGCGCCGGTCCAGGTTTCGGGCGACAGGCTGGGCCAGGCGGTCGGCATATAAAGGCCGCCGTCCGGCGCGATGCCGCGCAGCAGGGCGTCGGTGAAATCCGTTTCGGAAGATCGGCCTCGGGTCGAGACGTAGCGGGTGCTGGAGGTGCTCATGACGCCGATGGTCGTAGCCAGACGGAGCGGCGGCGTCACCCGGTTTCTGGACGATTTTGTCGGGTTTTCGCGGGTTGTGGCCCGACAATCTACGTCTGGGCGTGAAGGCGGTGGTTTAGGCGCATATTTTTGCCGCTTCACGGGTAATGTCGTCGGTCCTGCAAGAGGGGTTGCGACATCGCCCCGCTGGCGCGGATCGCTGCGACGGTCCATGTCAGGCACCATGAGACGACGTGATCTTCTGATCCGGCTGGGGCTGGTCGCCGGCGGCGCAGGCGGGGCCTGGTGGCTGCGCGACCATGTGGTCTGGCGCGGGCCGACGGTCATCTTCGCCGCGAACGGCTCCAGCGGTTGGCTGCCCTATGCCGAGCCGCGCGCGCCCACCCCGACGGTCGAGGTGACAATCAATGGACGGCCGGTGCGGGCACTGATCGATTCGGGGGCGCAGTATTCGGTCATCGACCGGTCGCTGGTCGAGCGCCTGGGCCTCACCAAAGTCTTCAACATCCCGATGGTGGCTTATGGCGTCGGCGGCGACGCCCAGGTCGGACGGGGGACGACGCTGGATGTGGCGATCGGCGGCTTGCGGCTGACCGGATTGCGCGCGGCGATCCTCGGCCTGGGGCCGCTCGCCAGCGATCAGGGATTGGGTGCGGCGCTGATCCTGGGTCAGGACGTATTGCGTGAACTGGTGCTGGAGCTGGACACGGCCGAGCATCGGGTCCTGTTCCTGCCGCGCGAGGGCTGGACGCCGCCGTCGTCGCTGAAACCCGTGCCGGTGACGCGGGCCGGCAAGGCCTTACAGGCGGGCATCACCCTGGAAGGGGCGACGGTCAATGCGGTGATCGACACCGGCGCCTCGGCGGTGCTGGCCGTCACGCGCGAGACGGCCGAGGCCGCCGGCCTGCTGGACGGCCGCGAACGCACGCCGGGCCAGAGCATCGTGCTGGGCGGAACGGTACGGGCCGAGACCGTCATCGTGCGCACCTTGACCATTGGCGACGAACTGTATCGTCAGGCGGCGGTCGCGATTTATGACGACGTCGCCGTGCCGGGCTTCCCCAACGCCCTGGTCGGCATGGCCGCGTTCGAGAACCGGCGTCTTGCGCTGGACCTGGGCGGCCCCGGCCTGTTCGTCGAACGGCCGATGGAGATCACGGTCGGCTAGACGCTCAACTCGCCAGCGCCGTGGCCACCACCGCCTTGGCTTCGGTTTGGACCTGGGACAAGTGGTCGGGGCCGAGGAAGGATTCGGCGTAGATCTTGTAGACGTCCTCGGTGCCCGAGGGGCGGGCGGCGAACCAGGCGTCGGCGGTGACGACCTTCAGCCCGCCGATGGCCTCGCCGTTGCCGGGGGCCTTCGTCAGGATGTCGGTGATCGGCTGGCCGGCCAGGGTGGTCGCGGACACGTCCGAGGGGCTGAGCGCGGCAAGGCGGGCCTTTTTCGCGCGGTTGGCGGGAGCATCGACGCGGGCGTAGGCGGGGGCGCCGTACTGGTCGGTCAGCTTGGCGTAGAGCTGGCTGGCGCTGCTTCCCGTGCGGGCCTGGATCTCGGCGGCCAGCAGACACAGCAGCAGGCCGTCCTTGTCCGTGGTCCACACCGTGCCGTCGTGGCGCAGGAATGAGGCCCCGGCCGATTCCTCGCCGCCGAAGCCGACGGTTCCGTCCAAGAGGCCGGGCACGAAGTGTTTGAAGCCGACGGGAACTTCCAGAAGGCGGCGACCCAGGCCGGCGACGACGCGGTCGATTATGGACGATGAGACCAGGGTCTTGCCCACCGCCACGTCCGCGCCCCAGCCGGGTCGGTTTGCGAACAGATAGGCGATGGCGGCGGCCAGGAAATGGTTAGGGTTCATCAGGCCCGCGTCAGGGGTGACGATGCCGTGGCGATCCGCGTCGGCGTCGTTGCCGAAGGCGACGTCATACGCCGAGCCGCCCTTCATCATGCCGATCAGACCGGCCATCGCGCTGGGAGATGAGCAGTCCATGCGGATCTTGCCGTCGGCGTCCAGCGGCATGAAGGCCCAGCGCGGATCGACGGCGTCGTTGACGACAGTCACGTCCAGTCGTTGGCGCTCAGCGATCTCGCCCCAATAGGCCACGGCCGCGCCGCCCAGCGGATCGGCGCCGATGCGGACTCCGGCGTTGCGGATGGCGTCCAGGTCGAGAACGCTGGGCAGGTCGTCGATATAGGCGGACAGGTAGTCGAACCGGCCCGCCGCCGCATGCGCCTGGGCGAAGGGGACGCGACGGACCTCGGTCAGGCCGTTCTCGATCAGCTGGTTGGCGCGGGCGGCGATGGCGGATGTGGCCTCGCCCCCGGCCGGGCCGCCGGAGGGGGGATTGTATTTGATTCCGCCGTCACGCGGCGGATTGTGCGAAGGCGTGATCAGGACGCCGTCCGCCTGCCGGCTATTCGTGCGGTTGTACGTCAGGATGGCATGCGAAACGGCCGGCGTAGGGGTGAAGCCGTCGCGGGCGTCGATCAGCACCTCGACCCCGTTGGCGATAAGCACCTCCAACGTTGTGCGGAAGGCCGGCTCGGACAGGCCGTGTGTGTCGCGACCGAGAAACAGCGGGCCGTCAATGCCCTGAGCCGCGCGGTATTCGGCGATCGCCTGAGCGATGGCCTGGATGTGGGCCTGGTTGAAGGCGCCGTCCAGGCTGGATCCCCGGTGGCCGGACGTGCCGAAGACGACCCGCTGCTGCGGATCGCCCATGTCGGGCCGGGTCGTCTCATAGGCGCCGAGCAGGGCGTCGAGGTCGATCAGGTCTTCAGGGCGTGCGGTCGTGCCGGCGCGGTCGTGCATCGTCAGTCAATCAATCGTTTTGAAGGGTGGCGGCGATCAGGCGCCGCTGAAGGTGTCGCAGGACGCAGGGTCGCCCGACTGATAGCCGCGCTGCAGCCATTCGACCCGCTGAGCCGAGGATCCGTGGGTGAAGCTTTCGGGCGAGACGCGACCGCCGCTGCGGCGTTGCAGGGTGTCGTCGCCGATGGCCTGGGCGGTCTTCATGCCCTCTTCAATATCGCCGGGCTCAAGAGCGACCTGACCGTTGGAGACCGCCGAGGCGTTCCGGGCCCAGACGCCGGCGTAGCAGTCGGCCTGAAGCTCCAGCGCGACGGAATACTGGTTGGCTTCGGCCTGACCGGAGGCGCGCTGCTGGGCCTGGCGAACCTGATCTGAGGTGCCCGTCAGGGTCTGGACGTGATGGCCGAACTCGTGGGCGATGACATAGGCGCGGGCGAAGTCGGCGCCGGAGGCCCCGAGCTTGCTCTCCATCTCCTGCCAGAAGCCGAGGTCCAGATAGACGGTCTTGTCGGTCGGGCAGTAGAAGGGACCCATGGCCGACTGACCATAGCCGCAGCCGGTCGATGTGCCCTGTTCGTAGATGACGACGTTGGGCCGCTGATAGCCCTCAAGCTTCTGCGACCAGACATCATCGATGTTGGCGCCGATGACATCGACGAATCGGCCGGCTTGATCCTTCGGCGTCCCGACTTGACCCTGCTGTTGCTCGGCGCCGACGCCGCCGAATTGGCTGGCGAGCTGGGTCGTGGTCGAGGGATCGATGCCAAAGACGAGGTAGCCGATAATGGCCAGAACGCCGACGCCGAGACCTCCGCCGGCAATGGCTCCACCGCCGAGACCCCGTCGATCCTCGACGCCGCCGCCCGTCCGTCCACCCTCCCAACGCATGCCCTATCCTCCGCCCGATCCTGTTTAAGCTAGGCAGGAACGCGGGTGCAAGGGAAGGGATGCGTCAGTTCGGACGATCAAGCCAGTTGTCGATCTGGCTCATGCCCTTGGCTGTCTGCTGGCGTCGTTCGGCGGCGGACTGGCGCAGGGTCCGCTCCTGCTCGGGGCTGTAGAGCGGGCGGGGCGGCAAGGGCTGGGTGACCGTCGGCTCCCGTGCGCCTTCGATGGCGCGCAGGCGAAGCTGGGTCTCGATCTGCTGTTGACGCGCTTGGTCCGCGTTCGAGTGCGCCTGAGAACGCAGGCGGTCGTTCTCATAGCGGTGCTGGTCGGCGATGGCGGCGGGGACGCCCCCCGGATAGGCGCCGTAGGGTCGGCCGGCCTGCGGATAGGTCTGGGCCAAGGCCGGCGTGGCGGCCGCGGCCAACAGGGCGGTCAGGGTCAGGAGCGATCGCATGGACACGACGTGGGGACGCGGGCCAACGCCGCCAAGCGGAGCCGCAACCCTTTGAGTTTCTGTGGGTTCATCCCGTCGAACCCCCTTTATGAACGGAGCACTCCTCATGGCCCAATCCCTTTCCGGCAAGACGGTCGCCATCCTGGCGACCGACGGCGTCGAGTTGGTCGAACTGAATGAACCGATGAAGGCGCTGAAGGATGCGGGCGCGGTGGTCGAGATCGTGTCGCTGAAGGCCGGCGAGTTCCAGGGCTTCGACCATTTGACGCCGGGCGACAAGGTCACGGCGGACAAGGCGGTGGCGGCGGTCGATGCCTCGACCTATTCCGCCTTGCTGCTGCCGGGCGGCGTCGCCAACCCGGACCTGCTGCGGGCGGACGAGGATGCCGTGAAGTTCGTGCGTTCCTTCTTCGATGCCGGCAAGCCGGTCGCCGCCATCTGTCACGCGCCCTGGCTGCTGATCGAGGCGGGCGTGGTCGAGGGGCGCACGATGACGTCGTTCGAAAGCCTGCGCACTGACCTGAAGAACGCCGGGGCCAATGTGGTCGATGAAGAGGTGGTGGTGGATCAGGGCCTGGTCACCAGCCGCAAGCCCGACGACATCCCCGCCTTCAACGCCAAGATGATCGAGGAGTTCGGCGAGGGACGGCACGAGGGCCAGTCTGCATAGGCCGCGCGTCTAGGGCATGGCCCAGACGGAGGATCGCTTGATCTCTTGGTCCTCCAGTTCGCGCGAGGTCGGGACGCGGTATTCGGCCAGAAAATCCAGGCCCGTGCGCGGGAAATAGGTGCGTCCCGGATCGCCGATCAGGACACGCGTCCCCCTCGCGCGGGCCTGGGCCAGCCAAGACAGCACGGCGTCGGTCATCGGCCGTTCGTAGCAAATGTCGCCTGCGCAGATGATGTCCACATCCGGCGGGGCGGCGTCCAGCAGATTGGTTTGGGTGAAGTCCAGCGTCACGCCGTTCGCCGCGGCATTGGCGGCGACGGCGGCTTGGCAGAAGGGGTCGATGTCGGCGCACAGGACATGGGCGGCCCCCGCCAGCATCGCCGCCACCCCGACCAGACCCGAGCCGGCGGCGAAATCCAAGACGCGCTTGCCAGCGACCTCCTGCGGATGGTCCATCAGATACCGGCTCAGCGCCTGTCCACCGGCCCAAGCGAAGGCCCAGAAGGGCGGCGGCACCCCCATTTCGCCCAGCTCTTCTTCCGTCAGCCGCCAGATCGGCGTGATCTCGTCGGCCAGCCACAGCGAAATCTCGGGCGCGTGCGGCACGGGCTGAAGCCGGGTGTTGTCGCGGATGAAGGCGGCGGGATCGAGGACGGTCATTCCGGCTGGCGCGTAACAGCCTTCAGCACGCTGGCATAGCCGGGTGCGACCTCCATGGCCTCGGCTTGCGGCTTCGCATGGATGGCGCGGTGCAGGCGCGGCAGCTTCCAGCAGGGCACATGCATGAACAGGTGATGCTCGGCGTGGAAGTTGACCCAGTAGGGCGCGATGAAGGCACGCTCCCACCAGCTGGCCCTGGTGGTGCGGGCGGCGCGAAAGGGATCGGTCGACGAACCCTCGACGCAGGCGTGTTCGGCGATGTTTCGCAGGCGCGTCACCATCGGAAACCAAGTCGCCATCGGCAGCAGCCACAACACGAAAAAGGCCCACCAGACGCCAGTGGCGATGAGACCCGCCAGCAGGACTGCACTGAAGGCGAGGAAGGGCAGGACCGAGCGGCCGGTCACGACGGACTCATATTGGTGGGCGCTGTCGCTCATTGTTTGTGCGCTATCGCCCTTCGGGCTGCTTGAGCGCAGTTGGGCCAGCGGCAACAGCACCCGTTGTTTGAAGAAGGTCTGGCCTGTCAGATCGCGGATCAGCTTGCGCCGCAGCGAGGCCGGGCTGACGGGAAACGGCTCCGACAGCATCAGATCGGGATCCTCCGCCTGCTGGGCGAAGCGATGATGCATCAGGTGATAGGGGCGATAGGCCTTCAGACTGGCGCCGATCGGCACGGCGCATAGCCAATGGCCGAGAAAATCGTTCAGGCGGTTCGACTTCGACAGGGCGCCATGCGCCGCTTCGTGCATCAGGATGGCCAGACCCAGCTGACGCGTGCCGACTATCATGACGCACAGCGGGATCAGCCATGGGATCAGGACGCCCGTGATCACGGCCAGGGCGATCACGGCCCAGCAGTGGGCCACAAGCAGCGGGCCTGCCGAGGTCGAGCGTATCTGAAATGGCGCCCATTCCTGGGGCGTGAACAAAGCCGACGGGGCGATGCGCGGGGCGGCGGACATGGGTGAAGTCTAACCGCTGACGCGCGTCTGAAAAAGCAACGGAGGAATGTTGGGCGCGCCTGACAAAAAGTCAGGTTGACATGACATCCGGTCGGTGTCAGGTTGTCCTTACACAAGGAGAGCTGATATGTTCACCGCCTGGAAGGCCGGAACGCCTGCGCATCGACGCTACATCATCCGCACGATGGCCTTCTCCGTGCCCTATGTCGCGATCTGTATCGCCATGATGACGACAGACGCGTTCGACGATTTGATGGGCAAACCGGCGGCCTGGGTCCTGGCGGCTGCGGTGTCGGCCCCGGTGATCGGGCAGATTTGGGCGACCCTGGCGCTGATGCGCGAGAGCGACGAGTTCGTGCGCGGCGTGACGGCCAAACAATTCATCATCGCCGCAGGACTGGCCATGGCCGTCGCCACCTTCTGGGGCTTTGGCGAGAGTTTCGCCGGGGCGCCGCATATGCAGACCTGGTTGATCGTGCCGGTCTTCTGGGGCCTGTACGGCGTCGTTTCACCCTTCATCCGGAGCAGCCGATGAAGAACCGTCTGAAGCTTCTACGCGTCGAACGCGGCTGGACCCAGGAGCAGATGGGTCAGGCGCTGGGGGTCTCGCGTCAGGCGGTGATCGCCCTGGAGACGGAGCGGCACGATCCGTCGCTGGACCTCGCTTATCGGATCGCCGCCGTGTTCGAGCGGCCGGTCGAAGAGATCTTTGAAAACCCGCACGCGGGCTGACCAAAAGTCAGAATAACCTTACAATTGGAGATTGTGATGTCGAACGTCATTCGCCCTTGCCGGGGCGTCTTCGCCCCGTCGCGCCTTGCCGTCATCCTGGGCGTCGTGATCGCCTGCGCCGTGGCCAGCGATCAGGTCCGAGCCCAAGCCGCGCCACCTGTGGCTTCCTCCGCCGCGCCCTTCGTCTCCGACCGGCTGTCGGTCGAGGTGGTGGGCCATGGCCCCGACGTCATCCTGATCCCCGGACTGGCGTCTTCGCGCGAAGTGTGGCGAGCGACAGCGGATCGGCTGAAGGCGTCGCACAGAGTACATCTGGTGCAGTTGGCGGGTTTCGCCGGCGAACCCTGGACGCACGGCGACGGCGCCTTCATCCAGCCCAAGGTGGATGAACTGGCGCGCTATATCCGTCAGGCGCGGCTGGATCGGCCGGCGGTGATCGGCCATTCGATGGGCGGTCTGAGCGGACTTTTGCTGGCGCAGCAGCAGCCGGATCTGGTCGGGCGGGTGATGACGGTCGACTCGCTGCCCTTCTACAGCGCCATGTTCGGGCCAACCGCGACGGCCGAAAGCGCCCGACCGTTCGCGGATCAGGCGGCGGGCATGATCCTGTCGGCGGACACAGCGAGCTTCCGCACCCAGCAGGAGGCGACGGCGCAGGCGCTGTCGCGAACCCCGTCGGAACAAGCGCGGATTGTGGCCTGGTCGTTGGCGACCGACCGTCATGCGATGGCCTCGGCGATGAAGGATGTGATGACCACAAATGCGCGGCCGGGGCTGACGGCCATGACGACGCCGGTGACGGCGCTTTACGCCGCCGATGCGGACGGTGGGGCGCCTTCGGCGGTGGCGGACGCCATGTGGGCGCGGGAGTATGCGGCCTTGCCCGGCGTCACCCTGATCCGCGTCGACGGCTCGCGGCACTTCATCATGGCCGATCAGCCAGCGCGGTTCGCCGAACTGGTGGATGCGTTTCTGGCGAAGTGAGGAAATCCTCCCCCGAGCAGCGCAGCGAAACGGGGGAGGGGGACCGCGCGAAGCGGGGTGGAGGGGGCGAAAGCGGACTCGGTGCCTGGAGGTGTGACGCCCGTGCGGCGTCCGCCCCCTCCACCCCTTCGGGGTCCCCCTCCCCCGTGAACGGGGGAGGAATGTTTCCTAGTTCTTCGGCGTCACGTCGCCGACCTTGATCGGGGCGCCGTCGAACTGGTCGGCGTAGGCGGGGTTGAGCAGGGCGCGCAACGCGCTCTGCGGCAGGGCGATCCAGTAGGGGCCGTCCGAATAGGGGCCGATCTGATACGGTCCCATCAGGAAGGTGACGCCGCCCGCCTTGCCCGGCGTCGTGCCCGGCGTCAGGACGAACGGGGTCGAGACGGCCTTGGGGCAGGTCCACATCTTGCCGTCCAGGGTGGCGGTCTCGGATCCCGGCGAGCGGGCCTGTTTGGCGGCGTTGGCGGCGGCGCACAGGGCCTTGTCCAGCACCGACAGGTCGGCGCCCGGCCGGAACAGGTCGGCGAAGCCCAGCCGTTTGTTGGTCGTCTTGTCCCAGATCACCGAGGCGAAGCTGGTGTTGGGGTGGGCGCCGCCTGTGAACTCGAAATCGGTGCGGGCCAGGCTGACCAGCTTGCCGGTCTCGGCGCCGGGCGCGAAGGCTATGGTCTTCTCGTAGGGGGTGGGGCCGCCGCCCGCTTCGCTGAGATCGGCCTGGGCGCCTTCCTCGAACTGCTTCAGGTCGCGCACCGTGTCGGCATAGAGGGCGGCGTGCAGGGCGGGCGTGGTCTTGATCGCCTGGGGCAGGGTCAGTTTGACGGCGGCATAGGGGGTCTTGCTGTCATAGCCGACGGGGGTGTTCGACATGGCCGGCGCAGCGGCCGGGGCCTGCGCGGCCGGCGCCTGGGCCTTGTCTTCCTTGCGCTGGCAGGCGGCCAGAGAAGCGGAAAGCGTGGCGGCGGCAGCGGCGGACAACAGCAGGATGCGGGCGGTGCGCGACATGGGGAACTCCATCATCGGGGGATCACAGGGAGATTGAGCCAAGGGCGATAGCGGCCAGCAGGATCAAGCCGGCCTCGCGATTGGACTTGAACAGTTTCAGCGCCAGGGCGCCGTCGTTTCGGTCGAGGCGGATGATCTGACACGCCAGATGGACGGCGTAGATCGCCAGACTGAGCCAGAACAGCAGTCCAAGCCCGGCGGCGAGGCCGGTCATGGCGGCCAGGATCACGGTCAGGCCATAGAAGATCGCCACGCCGGGCCGCACGGCCGAGGCCAGTCGGCGGGCCGAGGACTTCACGCCGATCATGGCGTCGTCCTCGATGTCTTGCAGAGCGTAGATGGTGTCGTAGCCCAGGGTCCAGAAGACGCCGCCAAGCCACAGTAGGGCGGCTGGAATATAGGCCTGCCAGGCCAAGGCGATCGCATGGCCGCTGTCGCTGGCGGGTGACCACAGGAATGGCCGGAACTCGCCAGCGAGATCGGCGGGCAGCAGCAAGGCGGCCGCCGCCAGCGGCAGGGCGGCGGCGAACCCCATCAGCGCGCCCCAGTTGAACGTCAGCCCCAGCCAGGCCTGGGGCCACCAGGTGATCCGCTTCATGAAGGGATAGGCCGCGACCAGGCCCAGCGACCCCACGCCGAGCAGGATGGCGACGGTCGGCAGGGTCAACAGGACCAAAAGGCTGATCAGGCTGCACGCGACGACAAAGGCCCAGGCCTGTTTGACCGAGATGCGGCCGGACGGAATGGGGCGCTGAGCCGTGCGGGCGACCTGGGCGTCGAAATCCCGATCGACGATATCGTTGAAGGCGCACCCCGCCGCCCGCATCAGACAGGCGCCGATGCCGAAACCGACGAACAGCCACAGATCATAGAGGCCCGGCGCCTGCCGATACTGCGCCAAAGCCAGCGCGATCCCCTGCCACCCAGGCAGCAACAGCAGCCAGATGCCGATGGGCCGATCGAACCGCCCCAGCTTCAACCACGGCTTCAGCCCCTCCGGCGCATGCCGATCGACCCAGTTGGCGCCGGCGTCGGGGAGGGGAGCGAAAGTCATGCGGCTGACTTAGCGCGTAGGGCCCGAGGGGTGAAGGCGCCGCTCCCCGTTTCCAAAGCGGGCGCACAGAAAAAAGGGGCTGGAGGATCCAGCCCCTTTCCACGGTGATCGGCGCAACCATCAGTCCTGATAGACGTCGCCAGAGCCGGAGACGGTGCTGTTCAAGTTGGCGGGGCGGGTGGCCAGGGCCACGTCGCCGGAGCCGGCGATGGCGACCTTGACGTCGCCGGTCGGGGCGATGCGGGCGTCGCCGGAGCCGGCAATGTCCACCCAGGCGTCGCGGGTCGCCAGATCGCCGAGAGACGCGTCGCCCGAGCCTGCGATGTCCAGCTTCAGCTCGTCGGTGCGACCCGAGGCTGTAACCTCGGCCGATCCGGCGATGTCGAGCGTCAGCGAAGGCTGGTCATAGCCGGTGATCTGCAGGTCGCCCGAGCCCTTGGCGTTGAAGCGGTTCACCTTGGGCGCGGTGATGACGACCTTCAGTTCGTCGCGCTCGGAGCGGGCGGAGAAGTTGCCGTTGCTCCAGCCGAACACCACCCGCTCGTCGCCGTCGCCCAGATCGAGGCGGCCGTCGACCAGACGGACCCGGTCGGTCAGACCCTTGGGCCCCGTGATGACGACGGTGTTCGCGTCACCCTGGACATAATCGACGTCGATGCTGGAATCGACGGTCAGGGTCTCGCCGCCGGTCCAGGGGAGGGTGCGGGTGGTCAGGGGACCGAGGTCGTCAGTCCCGCCGCCCTTGACCCGCTCGAAGCGTATGGTCTCGCCGTCGCGGTCCTTGATAGTCCAGGCCCAGCCGTGGCGCTGGAGGTCGTGGCCGCCGATCGCCAGCGCGCCGCCGACGGTGACCAAGCACAGCACCAGGGCGGCGCCGGCGATGATGAACAGGGTGCGGATCATGCCGAAGCTCCCGAGGTCGAGGTGGATTGAACGCTGGTCGGCTCAAGCGCCGGCTTCAGCAGGCGGTAGTGCAGGCGGGCGAACCAGACGACGCCGTTGACCAGCCAGATGGTGAAGATGGTCAGGAGTGCGCCGATGAAGACGGCGCCGGCCATCAGGCCCAGCCCCATCAGGATCGCCGCGAACGGCCCGCCGGGGAAGCCGGCGAAAGGGCCCGCGACCATGATCACGCCGCCGCCTATGAAAAGGCCGATGGCGGCGATGAAGAAGCCGAACACGGTCCCGATCACGCCCATCAGCAGGGGCAGGAGGATCAGGATGTCCAGCGCCCCCAGGCCCAGGACGGCGAAGACGGCGCCGGCGGCGGCGGAGGGGTTCTTCTCCTGATGCCAGCGCTGGATGCCGGCCTCGGCCTTAAGCTCGCGGGCCAGGCGGACCGGATCGCCCAGCGCGGAGGCGACCTCGGCCTCGGTGCGGCCGGCGGCGATGCCGTCGTCGAAGTGGGTCTGGTAGTCGGCGATGATGTCGTTGGCGGTCGTGGTCGGCAGGCCGACAAGACCTTCCTTCAGACGATCGATGAATTCGGCGCGCGTCATTGAGCGGCTCCCTGATCGGCGTCGTTCGCCACGATGGCGTCGACGGCCTTGGTGAAGGCGGACCATTCGGCAGTCTGGGCGGCGAGGGCCCCCCGGCCCGCTTCGGTCAGTCTGTAGTATTTGCGTGACGGCCCGGCGGAGGATTCGACCAGATAGGTCTCGACCTGTCCTTCGGACTGCATGCGGCGCATCAGGGGGTAGATCGTGCCTTCCCCCATATCGATCGCGTCCGACAAGCGGCTGGCGATCTCGTAGGCGTAGCTGTCCGCCCGGTTCAGAAGGGCCAGGACGCAAAGCCCCAACACGCCCTTCTTCAGCTGTATCTCGATAGTTTCTGGCACCTCGGCTCTCCCGTTGATGACCATTGACTACGACAAGGTATCTTGTGACGCAAGGTAGCTATCGAAACATGACAGCGATTTAATCGAGGCCGGCTGAAGGCGGCTTTGCGGCCTCAGCGCCGTTGATCGCTTGGCAAGCCGAAAGCGATCCGATAGGTGACCGAGAACGCCGGGCGTGGGAATCGCGCCAGCGTGATCTCTTGCGAGCCATTCGCAAGTATCTGCTGCATAACGGTTTTATGGGGAAGTCTCATATGGGGATGGGCAAGCGAGCCCAAGGGACGTTGAAGAAGGCCGCGACTTGCGCGTCCTCCATCGTTCTGGGCGCCGGACTGGCGATGTTCGCTGCGGCGCCGACGTGGGCGCAGGACCTGATGGGTCAGCCGACCCCGGGCGGCATCACGCTGCAACCGGCGGCGTCGCCGCTGAAGCATGATGCGCACTTCTTCCACGATGTGATCCTGATGCCGATCATCACGGCCATCACCCTGCTGGTGCTGGGCCTGCTGGCGTGGATCGTGTTCCGCTACAACAAGAAGGCCAATCCGACGCCCGCGCGCTGGAGCCACAACACCACGATCGAGATCATCTGGACCGTGCTGCCGGTGCTGATCCTGGTCTTCATCTCCCTGTTCTCGTTCCGCCTGCTGTTCGCCTATCACGACATGCCGTCGCCGGACCTGACGGTGAAGGTGACCGGCAACCAGTGGAACTGGGCCTATGAGTATCCGGACCAGGGCGTCGCGGAATACATCTCCAACATGCTTCCGGAAGAGGAAGCCAAGGCCAAGGGCGTGCCCTATCGCCTGGCCGCGACCGAGCCGATGGTCGTGCCGGTCGGCAAGACGGTGCAGCTGGTCATCACCGCCTCGGACGTCATCCACGCCGTCGCCCTGCCGGCGTTCGGCCTGAAGACCGACGCCGTTCCCGGCCGCATCAACACCACCTGGTTCAAGGCCGAGCGCACCGGCGTCTTCTATGGCCAGTGCTCGGAACTGTGCGGCGTCGACCACGCCTTCATGCCGCTGGAAATCCGGGTCGTGACCCAGGCCCAGTTCGAACAGTGGATCGCCTCCAAGGGCGGTTCGATGACGCCCAAGGTCGCCGCGCCCGCCGCCGCTGCTCCGGCCGCAGCCGCGCCTGCGCCCGCCGCCGACGCCGCGACCCCGGTCGCCGCCCCCGTCGGCGCCACCGCCGACCAACCCGTTCCCGCCGCGGCGTCCGCCGCGCCGGCCGCCCAGTAAGAGGCGAACAGAGACACATGGCTGACGCTACCGTAACCCGCGACGCGACCCACATCGGTCACGCTCACGACGACCACCATCACGACCACAAGCTGGGCTTCTTCACCCGCTGGTTCCTGTCGACCAACCACAAGGACATCGGCACCCTGTATCTGATGTTCGCCATCATGGCGGGCATCGTGGGCGGCGCCCTGTCGGGGTTGATCCGCTGGGAACTGGCCGAGCCGGGCATCCAGATCTTCAAGGAAGGCTCGTCGATCCAGTTGCTGGGTCTCGTGGAGCAGTCCAAGCACGGCTATAACGCCGTCGTGACGGCCCACGCCCTGATCATGATCTTCTTCATGGTCATGCCCGCCATGATCGGCGGCTTCGGCAACTGGTTCGTGCCGATCATGATCGGCGCGCCGGACATGGCCTTCCCGCGCATGAACAACATTTCGTTCTGGCTGCTGGTCGCCGCCTGGTGCCTGCTGATCCTGTCGATGTTCACCGACGGCGGACCGGGCAAGGGCTTCGGCGGGGGCTGGACGGCCTATCCGCCGCTGTCGACCACGGGCCACGTCGGCCCCGCCTTTGACCTGGCCATCTTCGCCCTGCACGTCGCGGGCGCCAGCTCCATCCTGGGCGCGATCAACTTCATCACCACCATCCTGAACATGCGCGCGCCGGGCATGACCATTCACCGGATGCCGCTGTTCGCCTGGTCGGTGCTGATCACCGCCTTCCTGCTGCTGCTGTCGCTGCCCGTGCTGGCCGGCGCCATCACCATGCTGCTGACGGACCGCAACTTCCACACCCACTTCTTCGATCCCGCCGGCGGCGGCGACCCGATCATGTACCAGCACCTGTTCTGGTTCTTCGGTCACCCGGAAGTGTACATCCTGATCCTGCCGGGCTTCGGCATCATCAGCCACATCGTCTCGACCTTCAGCCGCAAGCCGGTGTTCGGATATCTGGCCATGGCCTACGCCATGGTGGCCATCGGCTTCGTCGGCTTCATCGTGTGGGCGCACCACATGTACACGGTCGGCATGAGCATCAATCTGCGCGCCTATTTCATCGCCGCCACCATGATCATCGCGGTGCCGACGGGCGTGAAGATCTTCAGCTGGATCGCCACCATGTGGGGCGGCTCCATCAGCTTCAAGACGCCCATGCTGTGGGCGATCGGCTTCATCTTCCTGTTCACCGTCGGCGGCGTGACCGGCGTGGTCCTGTCGAACGCCGGCATCGATTACAGCCTGCACGACACCTACTATGTCGTGGCGCACTTCCACTATGTGCTGTCGCTGGGCGCCGTCTTCGCCATCTTCGCGGGCTTCTACTACTGGTTCGAGAAGATGTTCGGGGTGAAGTACAATGAGTTCCTGGGCGCGACCCACTTCTGGATCATGTTCGTGGGCGTGAACCTGGTGTTCTTCCCACAACACTTCCTGGGTCTGCAGGGCATGCCGCGTCGCTACATCGACTATCCGGAAGCCTTCACCCTGTGGAACCACGTCTCGTCGATCGGCTATGCCGTCACCGTCGTCGGCGTGATCGTCTTCCTGATCATGCTGGTCGAGGCGGCGATCCGTCGTCGTCCGGGCGTCGCCAACCCGTGGGGCGAAGGCGCCACGACCCTAGAGTGGACCCTGTCCTCGCCGCCCCCGGCCCACCAGTTCAACGAACTGCCGGTCATCAAGGCGGAAGAGCACTAAGCCTTTCCAACGATATGAAATCGAAGGCCGCTCTTTCCGTCGGAAGGGGCGGCCTTCTTCATTTGGGTATGCTATGCGGCCCTCACAGATGACCGAAGTTCAGACCCGACCCGTTCTCTCGACCGCCCAGCCGGAGGATTTCTTCCAGCTGCTAAAGCCGCGCGTGATGTCGCTGGTGGTCTTCACCGCCGCGACCGGGCTGATCGTCGCGCCGGGATCGGTCAATCCGCTGGTGGCGGCCATCGCCATCCTGTGCATCGCGGTGGGTGCAGGGGCGGCCGGGGCGCTGAACATGGCCCTGGAAGGCGAAACCGACGCCCTGATGCGGCGCACGCGCGGCCGACCGGTCGCTGCGGGGCGTGTGCGCAAGAACGACGCCATGGCGTTCGGCGTCATCCTGAGCCTGTTCTCGGTCATGCTGCTGGGGATGAACACAAATTGGCTGGCGGCGGGTCTGCTGGCCATGACCATCGTCTATTACGCCGGCTTCTACACCCTGCTGCTGAAGCGGCGGACGCCCCAGAACATCGTCATCGGCGGGGCGGCGGGCGCCTTTCCGCCCGTGATCGGCTGGGCGGCGGCGACGGGCCATGCGCCGTGGCAGGCGTGGCTGCTGTTTCTCATCATCTTCCTGTGGACCCCGCCGCACAGCTGGGCGCTGGCGCTGTATTCGGCCGGCGACTACGCCAAGGCGGGCATTCCGATGATGCCGGTGGCCAAGGGCGCCAAGTCCACGCGGTTGCAGATCCTGCTCTACACCCTGATCTTCGTGCCGGTCGCGATCGCCCCGGCCTTCGCGGGCCTGGGAGGGATCATCTATCTGGTCGTGTCGGTCGCGGGCGGCCTGGGCTTTCTGGGTCTTGCGGTGCGCCTTTATCGCTCGCGCGCGGGCGACGAGCCGGACAAGGCCGAGGCCGTGGGACGCGAGGCCGCATTGTATGACGTCAAGGTCCAGGCCAAACCGGCGCGGGACCTGTTCGCCTTTTCCATCCTCTATCTGATGGCGCTGTTCTCGGCGCTGCTGGTCGAGGCCCTGTCCGGTCTGGGAGCGTAAAACCATGCGTCTGACGCCTGAGGAACTTCGCGCGCGCAAGCGTCGCAACGTCTGGATCGCCTCGGCGCTGGTGGCCTTCATCGTGCTGGTGTTCGCCACCACGGTGCTGCGCCTGCAACAGAACCAGGCGGCCGAGCGCGCGCTGGCAACGGCGGTGGAGACCTCCCAGCCATGAAGGCGGGCCGCAAGAATCTGATCGCCATCATCTGCGTCTTCGGCGTGATGGGCATGACCGGGGCGGCGTTCGCAGCGGTGCCGCTCTATCGGATGTTCTGTCAGGTCACGGGCTTCGGCGGCACGACGATGAAGGCCGATAAGGCCTCCGACACCGTTCTGGACGAGTCGGTGATGGTGCGGTTCGACACCAATGTGCGCGGTGTGCCGATGACCTTCCGCGCCGAACAGTCGACCCAGCGGGTGCGGATCGGCGAGACGGGCCTGGCCTATTTCGACGTGACCAACACCTCGGACAAGCCGATCCAGGTGCGCGCCAGCTACAATGTCTCGCCCGAGCAGACGGGGCCGTATTTCCAGAAGCTGCAATGCTTCTGCTTCACCGACCAAACGCTGGCGGCGGGCGAGACGCGCCAGTTCCCGGTCCAGTATTTCATCGCTCCCGAACTGGCCACGGACCGTGAGGCCAAGGGCGCGCGCGACATCACCCTGAGCTACACCTTCTATCCGTCCGTGGACGCGCCCAAGGCGTGACCTCGAAGCCGGGCGTGGACTTTCCCGGCGTCGGCTGCGGCCTGGTGATCCAGCGCGCCGACGGACGGGTCTTGCTGTGCAAACGGCTGAAGGCGCCCGAGGCCGGGTTCTGGAACATCGTCGGCGGCAAGGTCGACCTGATGGAGCCCTCTATCGACGCCGCGCGACGCGAGGCCCAGGAGGAAAGCGGGCTGACGATCGGCGCGGTCGATTTCCTGTGCCTGGCCGAAGAGATCATTCCCGCCGACGGCCAGCATTGGGTGTCGCTGATCTATATCTCCCGCGACTTCACCGGCGAGCCGCGCCTGACCGAGCCGGACAAGCTGTCGGAGATCGGGTGGTTCGCGCTGGACGACCTGCCTCAACCGTTGTCAGCCTTTTCGGCCAAGGCGTTCGCGGCGATGAACGGCTGATCGCGCGGCGCCGTTCGCGTCGGCGCGCGTTTCTTCTCCGGGTGCACGCTGTACGCCGAGACGGAGACGGAATTTGCGCGGTCTGGATTTCACCAACTGGCACAGTCTGCTGCTGACCCTGGTCGGGCTGGCGCTCGTAACGCTGATCGGTATGGGCATCCGGCTGGTGATGATGTTCACCATCCAGCAGCGGCGCGAACGGATGAACCGCCAGATCAACGAACGGCTGAAGACCCTGATCGCGGCCTATAAGGTGCTGGGCGGGTCGTTCACCGGCGACCTGACCGTCGATCCGACGCATAAGCGCGACCTGAGCCGCCGCAACGTCTCGGGAGGGGAGGCGGGACTGGATCTCAGCGCCGAGGCGACAGCGGGGTCGGACCGCACCCGGCGCATCCGCGACGCGGTCGAGGCCAGTCTGGCGGATATCATTTTGCTGGGCACCGAGGAGCAGGTGCGGCTGGCGCAGCAGGCGGCGCGTGAACTGGTCGCCGGGCGGCCGGTGCGGACGCATGATCTGGTCGTTTCACTGCGCGACTTCATCCGCCAGGCGCTGGACCTGGCGCCCGTGCCGACCGGACCGGACATGCCCTTGCAAGGCCCGACGCGTCCGTCCTCGACCGGAGGCCGCGGCGCTGGAGCCGGCGCAACGGGCGGCCGTGGCGGGGGCGGCGGGGGCGGCATGGGCGCTGGCATGGGGGGAGGGGGAATGGGCATGGGCGGCGCATTGGGCGACAGCCCGGACGACCCCGCCGATCCCATGGCCCGCAAGGGCTGAGCCCCGTCCGCATGCCCGAACAAGGCGGAAAGACGGCGTGGCTCTGGCGTCGGGGAAAATCGAACGCTATAGCCGCTATAACAACCGACTCTGGCCGACGAAGAGACGCGATTCATGGCTGACGCCCACGCCACTCCGCAGCACGACTACCACCTGGTGGCGCCCAGCCCCTGGCCGCTGGTGTCCTCGGTCGCTGCGACCATCATGTTCATCGGCGCGGTGATCTGGATGAAGGGCTTGGCCCCGGCGGACGGCGGCCCGATCGCCGCCAACTTCCTGGCCGAAGGCAAGCCGGGCGTCTTCTTCGCCGGTCTGGCCGGGGTGCTGATCTCGGCCTTCTGCTGGTGGGCGGACGTCATCAAGGAATCCAAGGCGGGCGACCATACGCCGGTCGTTTCGCTGGGCCTGCGTTACGGCATGATCCTGTTCATCGCGTCGGAGGTGATGTTCTTCGTCGCCTTCTTCTGGATGTTCTTCGACATGGCCCTGTTCCATGAATCGCGCGCTCTGACGCCGGGAGTCGGCACCTGGGCCGACACCGCCAAGGCCTGGTCGACCTGGCCGCCGAAGGGCGTCGAGGTTCTGTCGCCGTGGCAACTGCCGCTTTTGAACACCGTGACCCTGCTGCTCTCGGGCTGCACCGTCACCTGGGCCCACCACGCGATCCAGGTCGGCGACCGCAAGGGCGCCAAGATCGCCCTGATCATCACCGTGGCCCTGGGCGTGCTGTTCACCTGCGTCCAGGCCTATGAGTACAACCACATCCTGCACGAGAAGCTGTTCTTCAACGAAGAGGCCGTGAACTCGGGCCTGTACGGCTCGATCTTCTTCATGGCGACGGGCTTCCACGGCTTCCACGTCCTGATCGGCACCATCTTCCTGGCGGTCTGCCTGATCCGCCTGCTGAAGGGCGACTTCACCCCGCAGAAGCACTTCGGCTTCGAGGCGGCGGCCTGGTACTGGCACTTCGTGGACGTGGTCTGGCTGTTCCTGTTCGCCTTCGTCTATGTCGTCTTCGGTTGATCCAAGACGGCCCTGAAGACATCGCAGCGGCGCGGGACGAGCAATCGTCCCGCGCCGTCGTCGTTTCCGATACGCCGGTTCGCTGGGCGCTGCGCGGGCATTGTCCCCGGTGTGGCCAGGGCGCTCTGTTCTCGGGCTTTCTGAAGGTGGCGCCCGGCTGCACGGGCTGCGGTCTGGACTATTCCGCCATCCAGACGGGCGACGGCCCCGCCAGCTTTATCATGCAGATCGCCGGGTTCATCGTCGGCTTCTCGGCCCTGTTCGTCGAAATCAAATACCATCCGCCCATGTGGCTTCATCTGATCGTCTGGCTGCCGCTGGTGGTCGCCCTATCGCTGGTTTTGATGCGGCCGGGGCGGGGACTGATGATCGGGCTGCAATATCGGAACCAGCGATGAAGCGTTTCCCCTGGATCCTGACCGTGCTGACGGTGCTGGGCCTCATCCTGCTGATCGGGCTGGGCGTATGGCAGGTCGAGCGGCTGAAATGGAAGGAGGGGCTGATCGCGGCGGCCGATGCGGCGGCGGCGAAACCGCCCGCGCCGCTGGAGCAGGTGCTTGCCGAGACAAGGAATGGGGGCGATCTGGAGTTCAGGAAGGCGCTGATCGTCTGTCCGGGCCTGGCCAGTGCGCCTTTCGTCGAGCTTCAAAGCATCCATGACGGCGAGGCCGGAGTGCGGCTGATCTCGGCGTGCAAGCCGGCGGGGGCGGATTTCACCCTGCTGGTCGATCGCGGCTTTGTCGGCGACGGCGTGACAACGCGTCCGCGCGTGGTCGAAACCTCCCTGCCGCTGGTGATGGTCGGAGAGTTCCGCACCTTCGACAAGCCCGGCGCCATGAGCCCGGCGCCGCGTGACGGCCGCTTTTACGCCCGCGACACGGCGGCGATGGCTAAGGCGCTGAACATCGCCGGTCCGGTCCGGTCCGAGGCCGTGTTCGCCATCACCGCCGTCAATCCCGAATTGCCAGCGCTCAGGCCGTCCGCGCCGCCGGCGGCCTTTTCCAACAACCATTTCGGATACGCCCTGACGTGGTTCGGACTGGCGATCGCGCTTGCGGGTTTCTATGTGGCCCTGCTTCGCCGTCGAATGAAGAAAGACGGTCCTCAAGCAGCCGCGCACCGCGTGCGCGGCGATAGGAAAGAATAGAGTTCTGACCGCTTCCCTGCACACCCTGTCCAACGGCGTCCGCGTCATCTGCGACCCCATGCCGGGGCTGAAGACCCTGGCGGTCGTCGTCACCGTCAAGGGCGGGGCGCGGTGGGAGCCGCTGGATCGCTCTGGCTGGTCGCACCTGCTGGAGCATCTGGTGTTCAAGGGCGCCGGCGACATGGCCGCGCGCGAGATCGTCGAGCGGATCGAGGCCGAGGGCGGCACGATCAACGCCTCCACCGGCTATGAGCGCACCAGTTTCGAGGTGCGGGGGCTGGACGGCTCGCTGCCGCTGGCCATGCAGGTGCTGTCGGACCTGGTGTTCCGCCCAACGCTCGATCCCTCCGAGATCGAGCGCGAGAAGGACGTCGTGGCCCAGGAGATCGCCGAGGCCTTCGACACGCCCGACGACCATGTGTTCGAGATGGTGCAGACGCGCGCCTTCGCCAAACAGCCGCTGGGTCGGCCGATCCTGGGCTCGGTCGCCAGCCTGAAGCCGGCCGACAAGGCGTCGGTCGAGGCGTGGCGTGCGCGGCTCTATTCTCCCGACCGGATGGTGGTGTCGGTCTCAGGCGCGGTGGACGAGACCGAACTGCTGGCCCTGGCCGAGCGCTGGTTCGGCGATGCGGTCGCAACGCCCGCTGACGCGCCTGCGCCGGCCGCCTTCGTCGGCGGCCATGCGAAGCTGACGCGCAAGATCGAACAGGCCAATCTGGTGTTCCAGCTGCCGGCCCTGTCCGCGACCGATCCGGCGCTGTCGGCCATGCGGCTGTTCGGCGAGATCCTGGGCGGGGGCATGGCGTCCCGCCTATTCCAGAGCGCGCGCGAGGAGCGGGGCTTAGCCTACGCCATCGACGCCTATCAGGAGCCGTACGAGGACACGGGCGTGCTGGGCATCTACGCCGGGGCGGCGGCGGATCGGGCGAAAGAATTGGCCGAGGTCTCGGCGGCCGAGGTGCGGGCCCTGGCCGAGGTCGGGCCGACCGAAAAGGAGCTGTCGCGGGCCAAGGCGGTGATGAAGGCCGGTCTGTGGATGTCGGACGAAAACCCGATGAGCCGGGCCGGCCGCAACGGCGCCCAGACCCTGATCTTCGGCGCCCCGCGCTCCAGCCTGTCAATGACCGAGCAACTGGAAGCCCAGACGATCGAGGACGTGCGCGCCGTCGGCGGCCGGTTGCTGGCCTCTGGCCAGGCGGCCAGCGCCGTTCTGGGCCCGAAGTCGGCCGCACCGGCGGGCGAGGCGTTCGCGACAGCCCTGTTCGGGGGTTAGGCTTTCGGCTGGTCTTTGCTGACTTCAGTCGCTCTCGCGCGGAGGTTCAGCGGCAGATTATCCCAGCGGCGGCCGTCTGAATGTCCGGACCAGGGCACGAGGCAAACTTCTCTTCACGACCCGTTGCGGACATTGGCGCATTGGCCTTCAATCCACCGATGGCCGACGCGATTGCCCGATCATCAGATGCTGTCCGCGATCATGTGATCCGCGCCTTGAAGAGCGTCACGCTCTGTGATGACGAGATCACCGATCGAACGGAACTCTACTATGACCTCGGTCTCTATGGCGAGGACTTGGCCGAAGCCATCGACGCCGTCCGAGAGCCCTTCGGCACAGACTTCAGTCCCATGGATTTGCGGCACTACGGCCCGAACGAAGTGGGGCACAACTTCGGCCTCAACTTCGTCAGGGAGTTTCGCGAATGGCGCGGCCAGCGAACCTACCGCAGCCTAACAGTAGCCAGCCTCATCGCTGCGGTGCAGGCAGGATCATGGACCGACCGCTAACCAACCTTAGCTGATGACGGCGGCCGCTTCTCCGTCTTGCGACCGACGTCAGTTTTCGGCGGCGAAGCCCAAGACTGAAATCGACCCATAGCCGACCTTGGCGGCGTCCGCTTCCAGCGCGTCTTCCGGTTCGCTTCCGTCGCGACGCCAATGACGGACCCAATGCGTACGTCTCGTAAGGTGCTAGCCTGCTTCCATGAGGATTGGGGGCGGTTGATCGATGAAGTCGTTTCGCCGATTGTGCGGGCTTGGGAACGGCGGGGAGAGATGATGAGACTTCCTTCGATACTCGAGGCGGCCTGTGCCCTCGCTCATGCCTCGCTCCTGAATGGTTGCGATGTCCCGCCAGATGCCAGACAGGTTGTATGGTCACCAGCGGCGTTAACCGCAGCGATCGACGCGGCCAGCCCTGCCGATGCGGCGACCGTTATGGGGCTAGACGAGCGCACATACAGAATACCAACAACAGAAGGTTCGAAGCTGTCGAAGCTCCGAAGTGACGACGGGCTCAGGATCTGGTCGTTCTATATCGCCAAAAATGATCAGGCTGACGGGGTGGAACTAACGCTTCGCCCTTTGTCTAGCGGAGTTGCAGTAAGTGTTGAGTTTGGTGATGCCCATAACACGCCCCCTGCGCTTCCCGACGACGCCTCGCCCCTGGGCACTGGGGAAATCTATATCGAAGACTTTGAGTGTGAGCCTGCCGCACTTTCGGAAGACAGCCTTCGCCAGGTTGCCGGAACCGTGGTGAGCGCTGACCGCCCTCTACGCATCTGGCGCAGGGTCGAAGGCGGTCTAGACTTCGCTTCGTGCAACCGTTCGGCTGACCACCCTAATAGTCACTTTGGCCTTGGCTGCACCGTTGGCACCAAAAAGCCGTTTGGAAGCGTCGCTTATGCAATCGTGACTGACAGCATGGAAGACTGCCTAGCCATCAAGGAGCAGATATTCTCCTTGGACTTCGAGGTCACTCAAATCGTCAACTCCGCACGGATAGAAGGCGATTGAGCTTCAAGCCCGGGCGCGGCCCATAACAGTGCCTGGATTGATGGTTCACACGCGGTTTCTCGCAATGAACAGTGCCTGCTAGCCAAAGTCCGCTTCCCACCCGTAACAGCCCTTCGCGATGTCCGCTTTGTGCGCAGGTGAACGGCTGGGCGGGTTAAAACGGAACATCCGGCCGCCGGGATCGGTTATGCTGGCGCTTGAACCCGTCCAGCCCGGAGACCTTCCATGACCGTCCGCGTCGCCCTGATCGTCGGCAGCTTGCGCAAAGGCTCCTATTCGCGCGCCATCGGCATGGCGTTGAAGGCGCTGGCTGAGCCGGGGCTGGAGATCGAGCCGGTCGAGATCGGCGACCTGCCGCTCTATGATCCCGATCTGGAGACCGACAACCCGCCGCCGGCCTGGGAGCGGTTCCGCGAGGAGGTGGCGACGACCGAGGCGGTGCTGTTCGTCACGCCCGAATACAATCGCTCCATCCCCGGCGCGCTGAAGAACGCCCTGGACGTCGGCTCGCGCCCCTATGGCCACAGCATCTGGCAGGGCAAGCCCGCCGCCATCGTCAGCGTCTCGCCCGGCGCCGTCGCGGCCTTCGGCGCCAACCACCACCTGCGCCAACCGCTGGTGTTTTTGAACATGCCGACGATGCAGCAGCCCGAAGCCTATATCGGCAATGTCGCCGACCTGCTGGACGAGAACGGCAAACTGAAGAAGGACGACACCAAGACCTTCCTGAAAAGCTTCACCGACGCCTTCGCCGCCTGGATCGACAAGACGAAGGCCTAGACCTGCAAAGCTGATATGAATTTCGCGGGGTCGCTTACCCGAAGATCGACAACGACGGGATTGTCCATGTCGGTGAGACGCAGTCGGACGTTCATACCTGTCCAATCCCTACGCGCCTCGGCTCTGACGACGGCGAGAGGTTTGCGGAACTCAAGCCCGAACGTCCCGTAGGGCATAAACAGGGTGATCGGGAAAATAGGCGAAAGCCAAAGCTCTCCGCCATCGATGACCACCATCAGGCAGTTGCTCGCGCCTCCCCACTTCCCCTTTTGTTTGCCAGAGGCGCGGGTGTCAGCGTAACGCGCCGAAGCGGGAGGCTTGGGCATGAGGGGTTCGCCCTGACCTCGTCGGCTATTCACGGCAAACCAGATCAAGGCTGGCCATGTGATAACAACGCCTATTACCCAGACGGTTAGAAAAACGATCTCTGGTTTCATGTGGCTAAGCTAGGGCTGGGTCAGACGAGAGTCATCTGTTCCATCGGACAGTTGAAATTGAAAACGGCGGCTCCGTAAGGAGCCGCCGTCGCCAAATCAGCTGTGAAGCTGAAATCAGCCGATGGTTTGCAGCTGGCCAGCCGATTCCTTGCCCGAACGCTTGTCGCGTTCCAGCTCGTAGGAAACCTTCTGGTTTTCATCCAGGCCGCGCAGGCCAGCGCCTTCGACGGCCGAGATGTGGACGAAGACGTCCTTGCCGCCGTCGTCGGGTTGGATGAAGCCGTAACCCTTGGTCGGGTTGAACCATTTGACAGTGCCGGTAGCCATTTTGAGACCTCCGTTAGAAATTGACCGAGGGAACGTCCCTGCGGCCTGTCGGGTCTGAATGGGAGCGGCCTTGACTCGTGCGTTCGCAGAGAGAGTGGGCGTTACGCAGAGAGATCGACGAGCTCTATGTGCGCAGATATTCATGACAGATGCAAGCGCGGGCCGGGCGCGCCGAAAATCCAATAATGGGAACGGTTTAGCTTGGCGCACGTTGTTGGGAGGCACGAAAGGCTTCCAACATGAACCGCACCCACGTCGTGGAGCGCGCCTACCAGCTCGCTCGGACCAACGATTGTCTGAACACCGGCGACGTCGTCAAGGCGCTGTCGGGCGAGGGCTATTCGGGCGCCGAAATCTCGCACTTCCAGGGCAGTTCGATCCGGGCCGACCTGAACCGCATCTGCAAGATGCCCAAGCCTGACCTCGAACCGACCTCCAACGCCGCCTGACGGCTCAATGCGCGCCGGCGCCGTCCGGCAGATGCATCTTCTCGAACCGCCCCACCCGCGTGACCAGGGTGCGGGCGGCGTCGTTCATGCCCAAAACCTGCACGTCGGCGCCCTGACGGCGGTAGCGGAAGACGACCCTGTCCACGGCGGCGACGCCGGTCAGATCCCACAGATGGGCGTCGCTCAGATCGATCTCGACGCGTGTGGGATGGCCGTGATGCTCAAAGCTGGCGGCGAACAGATCGGCCGAGGCGAAGAAAAGCTGGCCTGAGACACTGTAGCGCAGGACGCCCGGCTCCGGCGTTGGAACCTCGGTCACGGCGATGGTCTTGCCGACCTTGCGCATGAAGAAGACCGCTGACAGGATCACCCCCAGGATCACGCCCTTTGAAAGGTCGTGGGTGGCGACGACCGTCACGGTCGTGGCGATCATGACAATGGACGACTGAAGCGGAGTGGAGCGCAGCTTCATCACCGAGGACCAGTCGAAGGTGCCGATCGAGACCATGATCATGACGGCGACCAGGGCGGCCATCGGGATCTGGGCGACCCAGGTCTGAAGCGCCAGCATCAGAAACAGCAGGAACAGCCCGGCCCACAGGGTCGACAGTCGCCCGCGCGCGCCCGAGGTCACGTTGATCATCGACTGGCCGATCATGGCGCAACCGGCCATGCCGCCGAACAGGGGCGACAAGATGTTGGCGATCCCCTGGCCGCGCGTCTCGCGATCCTTGTCCGACGGGGTGTCGGTGATGTCGTCGAGCAGATTCGCGGTCAGCAGGCTTTCCAGCAGGCCTACGAAGGCCAGGGTCGCCGAGATCGGGGCGATGATGACCAGCGTCTCCCACGTCAGCGGGACGGCGGGCAGGTGGAACATCGGCAGGCTGGTCGGCATCTGGCCCATGTCGCCGACGGTGCGCACATCCAGCTTCAGCACGATCACCAGGGCGCTGATGGCGACGATGGCGACCAGGGGCGAGGGCACGGCCTTGGTGAGGCGCGGAAAGCCGTAGATGACGACCAGGGCCGCCGCGACAAGGGCGTAGGTGATCCAGCCGCGGCCGATCAGCTCGGGCATCTGTGCCAGAAAGATCAGGATGGCCAGCGAGTTGACGAAGCCGGTCATGACGCTGCGGCTGACGAACTTGATGTAGCGGCCCAGCTTCAGCAGGCCGATGACGATCTGGAACACGCCGCAGAGCAGCGAGGCGGCGAAGAGATATTCCAGGCCGTGGTCGCGCACGAGGGTGACCATCAGCAGGGCCATGGCGCCGGTCGCGGCCGAGATCATGGCCGGCCGGCCGCCCACGAATGCGATGGTCACGGCGATGACCACGCTGGCGTAGAGGCCCACGGCGGGATCGACGCCGGCGATGATGGAAAAGGCGATGGCTTCGGGGATCAGGGCCAGGGCCACGACGGTCCCCGCCAGAAGATCGCGGCGAGGATTGGCGAGCCATTGCTGGCGCGCGGAGGCGATAATGGACATTTCAGGATTTCATCTGGATGAGCCTGACCGACATTTCGGTTTCTGGCGGCTCGGTTTCCCAGCGGATCGGCGGCGGGGATAGCCACCCGTCGCCTGCGAACAGGGCCGGGTCCAAGGTGATGGCGTCCTGATGCGTTGTTGTGCCGCGAAAAGCAAGCGTGGCGGCTAGACCAGACCGTCCATCACCGGCGCCTCTGCGGCGCTGCCGGGGAAGATGCGGGCGTCCAGGGCGGCGCGGTCGAGGCCCATGTGATCGCGCAACACGCCCTTGAACACCGAACGGATGTCCAAAGTCGGCGCCAGGTCTCGGTTCTCGAACAGGCGGTTGTCGGCCAGGGTCGGCCAGTCGCCGATGGGGCCGCCGCGCTTTACCGCGCCGCCCGCCAGTAGAAGCGACGAGCCAGTGCCGTGGTCAGTGCCCTGGGTCCCGTTGGTACGGGCGGTGCGGCCGAACTCGGTGGCGACGATGACCGCAGTGCGCGACCAGACGTCGCCGAGGCCGTCCTTCAGGCCCATGACCAGTTGATCGAGGCCCGTCAGCCGCGTCTGCAACTGCGCCCTCTGGCCCGCGTGGGTGTCCCAGCCGTCCAGCGAGACGGCGACGATGTCGGCGCCCTGCGGTCCGGTCATCAGCCTGGCGACGGCCTGGCCCAGGCCCTGGACGTCGTTGCGGCGCAGGCGTTGGTCGCCGCCGTCCATGCTGACCAACTGCTCAGTCGCCAGACCCCGCGCCAGGTTCTGGCCCAGCATCGGATCCACGACATAGAGGTCCTGAAGCAGGGAGGCGATGCGGTCGCCGTCGCGCACCAGACCACCGGGCGCCCAGCTGGACACCGGGGCGTCGCCGCGCAGGATCAGCGGGGTCTGGGCGCCGATGGACAGGCCTTTCAGCGACGTTCCGCCGGCCGCGACGATGGCGCGGTTCAGCCAGCCGTCGGATTGCTGGCGCAGACCTTCGCCGCCATTCTCCAGCACGTCCTGGGCGTCGAAGTGCGAGCGGATGCGCACGGGCAGGGCGACGGCGGGGGCGAACCGCATCTGCCCCTGACCATAAAGGGCGTGCAGGCCGGCCAGCGCCGGGTGCAGGCCGAAGCCTTCGCTCAGGGCCAGGGCGCCGCTCGTCTCGCCGGGCGCGGCGATGGCCACACCGCCGCGCAAGGGGACGTAGTTCGGATCGGCGTAAGGCACGGTCACGGACAGGCCGTCCATGGCGCCGCGCGCGATGACGACGACCAGCTTGTTGGCCGGGCCGTTGGTCTGGGCGGCGACGCGGCCGGCGAAGGCCAGGCCGACCCCGGCGGAGGCGGCGGCCAGCAGATGGCGGCGGTTCATATTGAGGGCGGTCATCGGCGTTGGAACTCCGGCGACATGAACAGAAGGGTGAGGGCCTCGGGCCGGCTTTCGGCGCGGGCGACGGCGAGGCGGGTGCGTTCGCTAAGGCGCGGGCCGAGGGCGGTTGCGGCGACCGCATTTGGATCGCTCGCTTGCGCCAGATCGGCGGCGGTGCGCGACCAGTTCAGCCGCTTGACCAAGGCGTCGGGACCGGCCCAGTCAGCGGCCGTGTCGGGCCAGCCCTCTGGCGACGGCGGCGCGAAAGGCGGCTGGCCCATGTCGAGCAGGGCCTGGCGCAGCGGCTGGATCCGCTGAGGCCGCGTTCCCAGCGCGCGATGGGCCGATACGATGAAGTCATAGGGCGTCTTGATCTTGGCGGGCTGGGGCGTCCAGGTCTCGGGCGCGTCGATCAGGGCGCGGGCGACCTGGGCCAGGTCACCGCCTGAGCGGGTCCAGGCCGCTTCCAGTCGGGAGACCAGAGCGGGCGGGGGATCGTCGGCGACGAAATGGGCGGCGAGACGGCGCGACAGGCGTTTGGCCGTGGCCGGATGCCGAGCCAGGTCACGCAGTATCGCCTGCCCCTGGGCCAGGCCCGCCGCCGGATAGGTCTTGCCCATCACCGTGCGGGCGCCGGGTTCGTGGACATTGGCGCGGAAGACGAAGCCGTCGGGACCGGGCTCGGCTTGGGCGGCCATCCTGCGCGCGCGTTGGGGGCGACCCGGCTGACGCTGGTCGCGGGCGGCGGGGATGGACCAGCCGGTGAGGGCCCGCGCCAGTTCGGTGACGTCGCCCTGCGTATAGCCGCCCTCGGCGCCGACCGTATGCAGCTCCATCATCTCGCGCGCCAGGTTCTCGTTCAGACCGGCGTTGCGGCGCGCGCCTGCCATGCTGTCCGGACCGACCGAGCGGGCCTGGTCCAGATACAGAAGCATGGCGGGATGCTGTTCGGCGGCCAGGACCAGGTCCTCGAACCGGCCGAAGACGTGGGGGCGGATGGCCTCGCGCTCGAACTGACCGACAAAGGCGCCGCTGGCGAACTTGGCGGCCGAGACGGTCAGGGCGTTCGACCAGAACAGGGCCCAACGCTCGGCGAAGCCGTCCTCGGTGGTCGCGCCGAGCTGGGCGCGGGCCAGGAACTCTTGCGCCGTGTCCTGGGTGATGTCGCGGCGGGCGGCTTGGCGGGCTTCGCGCCGGGCGACGGCTTGCGGATCGGCGGCGTCCGGCATGGCAGGGGAGGGGGCGGCGTCAGTCGTCGCCGGAGCGGCGGCGCGTCGGTCGCGGCGGACCAGACCGGCGTCGATCTGATAGTCGATATATTGGGCGACGCGTTCGGCGGTTCCGGCGAACTGGCCGGACGGCTGGGGCGCGCCCTGGGGTCGAATCTGGCTCGTCGCCCAGCCGCGCGGATCGGCGGCGACGCGGTCGATCTCGCCAGGCCGGGCGCCGAGACCCAGGCGGGTCAGGGCGACGGCGGCGTCGGTCGGTGATGAAGCCATGGCCTTCTCCTCGTCCGTCCCCTGCACACTGTAACGCCTTTGGGCGAAAACTCCGTCGCGGGATCGGATTTGAGAGTCAGGCCGGTTGGGCCAGGCCGGCCTCCGCGTCCGCAATCAGGTTGCGGTCGTCGACCTGCCACGGGTGGAAGTCGGGTTTGTAGAAGGCCAGGTAGTCGCCGATCATCCGGCGATACAGACCCGGCTTCAGCCACAGCCAGCGGAACAGGCCCAGACGCGCGCGCCAGCCGACGATGCCGTCTTGCTTCAGCAGCATGAAGGTCGTCTCGCGAACCGTCCGGGTGAACAGCAGGGTCGTCAGGAACATGGCCCAGCGCCGGATGCGCCAGCGCTTCAGCGGACTGAGGTCCCGGGTCGCGTGCAGGAAGACATCATAGGCTACGCCCTTGTGCTCGATCTCCTCGATGGAGTGCCAGCGCCACAGACGGGCCAGGTTATGAGGCGAGCCCTTCAGCAGCTCCGGATCGGCCAGCAGTCGATGGGCGAAGGCGGCGGTGAAGTGCTCCAGCGCCATGGTCGCCGCCAGTTGGGCCAGGGCCGGACGGGCGCGAGCGATGTCGAGACGGGCGGTGACATAGGCCTCGATCTCGGCGGTGTCGTAGCCGGCGCGTTCGGTGATGGCGTTGAAAGCCATGTGTTCGCGGGTGTGGGCGCCCTCCTGCACCGTGAAGGCGCGGATGTCGGCGGCCAGGGCCGGGGGCGCATCCTTGGCGAACCGCTTGACCGACTGAATGAAGAACCGCTCGCCGTCGGGGAAGGTCAGGCTGAGGGCGTTCATCACGGCGGTGCCGAACGGGTCGCCGTTCAGCCACCAGCGTGGCGTCGGAGCCTCGCGGTCGATATGCAGGTCGCGCGGCTTGATCTGGAGGTCGGCGGGGGTGGCGGATTTCGCCATGGTTCTGCTCCTCGATTTCGAGCGGAGGATGGAGTTAACTGACATCAATGTCAACTAATGGTCCGGTAAAGCGGCGACGCGGGGCGTTGGCGCGCGAAGAGGCGCTGGAGGCGGCGCGCGACCTTTTGCTGTCGGGCGGGCCGGCGGCGGTGACGCTGAAGGCGGTGGGCGAGCGGATGGGCGTGGGTCACGCCAATCTGATCCATCATTTCGGCTCGGCGGCCGGGCTTCAGGGCGCTCTGATGGATGCGATGGTGCGCGATCTGGCGCAGCGGATCGAGGCCGGCCTGAACGAGAGCGTGGGAGAGGGAAGCCACGCCGTCGAGCCGGGGCGGCTGATGAGCGTGGTGTTCGACGCCTTCGGGCCGGGCGGGGCCTCGCAGATGGCGGCCTGGCTGGCGCTGGCGCGCGAGCAGGGCCGGGCGGGAAGCTTCGCAGAGGTGGTGCGTGATCTGGCCGAACGGCTGGCGGCCATGGCGCCCGAGGATCCCAAGGCGACCGAGCGGGCCAAGGCCCTGGTGGTGACGGCGGCCTATATGGCCTTCGCCGAGGGGCTGATCGGGGACATCCTGACGCCGATGCTGGGCGCGCCGGAGGGGCTGGGCCGCGACCTGGCGCTGAAGCTGACCGCGACACTTTTGGCCGAACCGTAAGGTTCAGAGCCGAATCTTGATGCT
Organism: Brevundimonas vesicularis; assembly: GCF_014204545.1. GTDB lineage: Bacteria > Pseudomonadota > Alphaproteobacteria > Caulobacterales > Caulobacteraceae > Brevundimonas > Brevundimonas vesicularis_B. The sequence continues at coordinate 301,999 of NZ_JACHLJ010000002.1, read as the reverse complement.
ATAGTCCCCATCGATGGCGCTTCTGGATTGGATGAGCGATGTGGCCGGGCCGGTGATCCGGGGGGACGGCGTGCTGCTGCGCCCGCCGCGCGCCGCCGATTACGCCGCTTGGTCCACGCTGCGCGACGGGTCACGCGACTATCTGCAACCGTGGGAGCCGGCCTGGCCTGAGGACGACCTGACCAAGGCGGCCTTCCGGCGCCGGCTGTCGATCTATGCGCGCGAGATGGAGCTGGGCAACGCCTGGCCCTTCTTCGTCTTCGTGCAGGACGGCAAGACCCTGGCGGGGGCGGTGACCCTGTCGAACGTGCGGCGCGGCGTCGCCGAGACGGGGACGCTGGGCTACTGGATCGGCCAGCCGTTTTCCGGTCAGGGCGTGGCGACGGCGGGCGTTCGGGCCGTCGTCGGCTACGCGTTCGACAAGCTGAAGCTGCACCGGCTGGAGGCGGCCTGTCTGCCCACCAACCACGGGTCGCGACGGGTGCTGGAGAAATCCGGCTTTCGCAACGAAGGTCGGGCTCGCGCTTATTTGAAAATTAACGGCGAGTGGGCAGACCATTTGTTGTTCGGCCTGGTCGAGGACGAGTGTTGACGGCCGGGGGCCGTCTGGAAGGGCGAGACGCGTGACACCACGATCCCGATCGCTGGCCTGGGACGCCACGACCGCCATCGAGGCGCTGGCCGCTGCCGAGACGGCCCTGTGGGTCTGGACGCCGGCGGCGGACGAACTGCGTTTCACCGGCGCGACGCGATCGCTGGGCCTGGGACCGCTGGCGCCGGAATGCACAGCCGCCGGTTTCGTGGCCCTGGCCATGCCGCAGGATCGCAGCCTGGCCGAACGGATGCTCAAACCCCAGGACGAGGGGGCCGAGATCGCCGTGCGTCTGCGCATGCGCGGGTCCGAGACCTGTCTGTGGCGCGGCGTCTGGCTGGAGGACGGCCTGCGCGCCGCCGGCGTCGTGGCGCTGGAGACCAAGTTCGCCGGATCGGACCGCGATACGCTGACGGGCCTTCTGGATCGTCGCGCCTTTCTGGCCCGCGTCAGCGAGGTGCTGACCCAGCCCGGCGAATACGAGATCGTGGTCGGCGACGTCGATCGGCTGCGGCGCCTGAACGAGGCGCTGGGGCATGAGCGGACCGACCTAGTGCTGTCGGCCCTGGGCTCGCGTCTGGCCGCCGCCTTCAACAAGGACGCCTCGGCCGCGCGGATCGGCGAGGACGAGTTCGCCATCATCGTGCCCAAGACTGCCTCCCACACCAGCTATCGCGTGCGCGACGCGCTGGAGCAGCCGCTGCGGGTCGCGGGCTTCGACATCTATCCGACCGTCTCGATCGGGGCGGTGATGGTGGAGGGCGGGCCGGATGCGCCCGACGCCGCTGAACTGCTGCGCCGGGTCGAGCTGGCGGTCGAATCGGCCAAGGGCGCCGGGCGCGGCGGATCGGCCGCCTATGGCCGGGCGCTGGAAAGCGATTCCTTAAGCCGTCTGGCGCTGGAGGCGGATCTGAGGAACGCCTTCGTGCGCGGCGAGATCGTGCCCTTCTTCCAGCCGATCGTGAACCTGAACACCGGGGCCGTCGCCGGTTTCGAGGCGCTGGCGCGCTGGCGTCACCCGCGCCGGGGTCTGGTGCCGCCGGACGAGTTCCTGGGCCTGACCGCCGACCTGGGCATGATGAACGACCTGGGCCTGCTGATGATGACCCAGTCGGCGCGGCAACTGGCCGAATGGATCGAACGCCATCCGCTGGCCGGCAAGCTGTTCTGCAGCGTCAACCTGTCGGTCGGCGAGATCGAACGTCCGCACCTGTGCGAGGATGTGGCGCGCATCATCAAGGAGACGGGCCTGCCCAAGGGCGCGCTGAAGCTGGAGGTCACCGAGGGCGACATCATGCGCGACACCGCGCGCGCCGCCGAGGTGCTGCAATCGCTGAAGGACGTCGGGGCCTCGCTGGCGCTGGACGACTTCGGCACCGGCTTCTCGTCGCTGTCCTATCTGGCGCGCCTGCCGTTCGATACGCTGAAGATCGACCGCTATTTCGTGCTGACGATGAACAAGGACGAAGGCTCGGCCAAGATCGTCAAGTCGGTGGTCAATCTGGGTCGCGACCTGTCGCTGGAAGTCGTCGCCGAGGGCGTGGAGAACGCCGAACTGGCCCGCCTGCTGCTGGACGCCCAATGCCACTACGGCCAGGGCTTCGGCTATGCCCCCGCCCTGCCGGCGCAGGAGGCCGAGGTCTATCTGGCCGAAAGCCTGGCCGACGGCACGGCGCCGCTGAAGCAGCGGTCGGCGTAAACATCGCTGGAAAGCGAGCGAGCCAAGGTCGACAGTTCCGCCCATGACCGACGCCAGACTGGAGATCGCCGCCGGCTTTGCGACCTTGCAGGGGCCCAAGGCGGATAATCAGGATTTTGGCGGCGTCCACATCGGCACGGCGGCCGAGCAGCGCGAGCATGGGGTCGTGGCGGTGATCGCCGACGGGGTGTCGGGGTCCAAGGCCGGGCGGATGGCGGCCGAGCTGACGACGCGCAGCTTCATCGACGGCTATCTGGACCAGAACCCGCTGAACGGCATCGCCGCCAACGGCATCAAGGCGCTGCGGGGGTTCAACCGCTGGCTCCATTCGCGCGGCCGGATCGATCCGGCGATGGAGGGGGCGGCGACCACCTTTACCGCCCTGATCCTGCGCGGGCGTGAGGCGACGGCGCTTCATGTGGGCGACAGCCGGGCCTGGCATTTTCGTGACGGGGTGCTGACGCGGCTGACGGAAGATCACACGCGGGCCCAGCAGGGGCTGAGCCATGTGCTGTACCGCGCCGTCGGCATCGAGGCGGATGTGAAGCTGGATGTCCGGCAAGTGCGACTGGAGCCGCACGACCGGCTGCTGCTGACCACAGACGGGGTGCATGGGGTGCTGGCCGATGCGGTGATCGCGAGCCTGTTGGGACGGCGCAGTTCGCCCGATGCGGACGCCAAGGCGATCCTGGCCGAGGTCGAGGCGGCGGGGCCGCGCGACAACGCCACCGCCATCGTCATCGACGTGGTCCGCACCGGCGCGCCCGACTGGGAAGCGATCACGGCCGAGGCGGAAGGGCTGGCCATCCTGCCGCCGCCCGCCGTGGGCGACAATGTCGATGGGTTCGCGCTTCAGCGGGTCGTGGCGGACGGGCGCTATACGACCCTGTTTCTGGCGAAGGATACGCTAAGCGACGGCGGCGCGGTCGTGCTGAAGTTTCCCAAGCCCGCCGTGGTGTCCGAACGCGGCGCCCGCACTGCCTTTCTGCGTGAAGCCTTCATCGGGCGGCGCATCGACAGCCCATTCGTCGGCAAGGTGTTGAGCCTGGATGCCGGTCGCCAGAGCCGGCTCTATATCGCCCAGCCCTTCCATGCCGGGCAGACCCTTCACGCGCGGTTGGCGGAGGAAGGGCCGTTCGAGATCGCCGAAGGGATCGGGGTGGCGCTGCGCCTGTCGCGCGCGGTTTCGGCCCTGCACCGGGCAGGGGTGACGCACCGTGACATCAAGCCGGACAATGTGATCCTTGAGACACAGGGCGGGCTGAAACTGGTCGATCTGGGCGTCGCACGCCTGCGGCTGGCCGAGGAGTTCGCCGAGGCCGAGGCGCCGGGCACCGCCGGTTACAAGGCGCCGGAAATGTATGCGGGCGAGAGCGGCAACGCCGCGACCGATCAGTTCGCCCTGGGGGTGACGCTGTATCGCCTGTTCACCCGCACCTATCCGTGGGGCGAGGTGGATCCGGCCGATGCGCCGCGCTTTGATCGGGCGCCCGCACCGCCGACGCGACACCGGCCGGATATGCCCGCCTGGCTGGAGGGAGCCATCATGCGCGCCGTCGCCGTGGATCCGAACGAGCGGTTCGAGGATGTCGAGGAACTGATTCATGTGCTGGAGACTGGCAGCGCCGTCGCCGCCCCGCCGCCGCGCCAGCTGTCCCTGATCGAGAGCGATCCGGTGCGATTCTGGCAAGGGATCAGCCTGGTTCTGCTGATCGCCTTTCTGGTGTCGATGGCGACGCGCTAGCGGCCCGTACGTTCAACCTGAACGATTGGATGTGCGACATTTGGCGATGCAAAGGCTTGGGAACCGGTGGCCGCTTTCGGCTTTTGTGACGGCGAGCGGGGACGTCGCGCCCGCACTTTCGGCACGAAAGCCTCCCCCCAAATGATCAAGACCCTCGCCTCCAGCGCCCTGGCCCTGGCCATGGTTTCCACCCCCGCCCTGGCCCAGTCCGTCGCCCCGGACTGGTCTGGCCCCTACATCGGCATCTTCGGCGGATACAACCAGACCAACGACGACGGCGACGAAATCCTGCGCTTCGACCGTAACCTGGATGGCAACTACGGCGATCAGGTCACGACCTTGCCGGTCGCCCCCGCCACCGTCGGCGCCAACGCCTTCAGCCCCGGCTTCTGCGGCGGCACGGCGACCAGCACTGCGCCGGGCACCGGTTGCCGTAGCGACAACGACGGTGTCGAAGCGGGCGTGCGCGCCGGTTACGACATGCAGTTCGGCAACTTCGTCGTCGGCGCGCTGGCGGAATACAGCGTCAACAATGCCCAGGATTCGGTGACCGGCTTCTCGACCACCCCGGCCTTCTACACCTTCACGCGTGAGCTGGAGAGCACGGCGGCCGCCCGGTTGAAACTCGGCTACGCCTATGGTCCGGCCCTGGTCTACGGCACCGGCGGCTACGCCTATGGCAAGTTCGAGAACCGTTTCCGCACGTCGAACCTGGCCAACAGCTTCACCGAAACCAGCGAAGGCGATGACGGCGACGGCTGGCAGGCCGGCGGCGGTGTGGAATACGCCTTGGGTCGCGGCCTGACGGTCAGCAGCGAATACCTCTACACCTCGCTGGATGTCGACAGCCCGGTGATCCGCGTCGGCCGCGGTACGGCGCCCGCCACCAACCCCTTCGTCCTGGCTCCGAACACAACGGGCACGGACATGGTGCGCGGTAACGGCAAGTTTGGAACTCACATGTTCCGCATCGGCATGAACTACCGCTTCTAAGCCTTAGCGGGCGGCTGGGTTCAGGCCCGGCCGCCCTGGCTGGATAACATGGCCGCGTCCACGCCCAGCTGGGCGAGGGCGCGTGTCCATTTCGACGTGTGTTCACCGTCGAAAATCAGGTCCAGATCGGCGTCGGCGGTCAGCCAGACGTTGTCGGCCAGCTCTTCCTCCAACTGTCCTTCGCCCCAGCCGGCGTAGCCCAGCAGCAGGGCTGAGCGGCGCGGGCCGGCGACCTCGTCCGTCATGGCGGCCAGCGCTTCGCGCGTGCCGGTCATGGCCAGACCGTCGCCGAAGGCCAGGGTGTCGTCGCCGACCGTCCAGTCGTCGGTGTGCAGGACGAAGCCGCGCTCGCGCTCGACCGGGCCGCCCATCAGAACCGCGCGACCGATGGATTGATCGGGCGCCGGCGCGTCCAGCTTGTCCAGAACCGTCTTCAGATCCACGCCCGGCGCCGGTCGATCAAGCCGCAGGCCCATGGCGTGATCCGGCCCGTGGGCGCAGATCAGGATGACGGCGTGTTCGAACCGGGCGTCGTCGATCCCGGGCATGGCGACCAGCAGTCGTCCGGTCAGGGTGGAGGCTTGGCTCATGATCCTGGCATCATCTGTCCGGAAAGCGGCGCAAGCAAGCCGAACCGGCGCTTGCGGTGTCGTCCGTGGTGTATATGTGTCGCACACGGCCGTTCAAACGCGCCGGCCCCAAACCTCAGCGAGACAGACATGACCATCCAGATCGGCGATCGCATCCCGAATGCAACCCTCGCCCAAGCGACCGCCGAGGGCCCCAAGCCCGTCAGCACCGACGACATCTTCGCCGGCAAGACCGTGGCCCTGTTCGCCGTGCCCGGCGCCTTCACACCGACCTGCTCGGCGCGCCACCTGCCGGGCTTCAAGGATCACCTGGCCGACATCCAGGGCAAGGGCGTCGATACGGTCGCCTGCATCTCGGTCAACGACGCCTTCGTCATGAAGGCCTGGGGCGAGAGCCAGGGCATCACCGACGACAGCATCGTCATGCTGGCCGACGGCAACGGCGAACTGACCCGCGCCCTGGGTCTGGTGCTGGACGGTTCGGGCTTCGGCCTTGGCGAGCGGTCGCAGCGCTATTCCATGTTGGTGAAGGACGGCGTGGTCGAGCAACTGAACATCGAGCAAGGCGGCGAGTTCAAGGTGTCCTCCGCCGAGCATCTGCTGGCGCAGCTCTAATTTGGATCAATCCACGCTACCGCTTCGCTACTTGAGCGTGGATTGATCGTGAGCTCGGATGTCTTCAGCCCAGAGAAGCGCAGCGCCGTGATGCGTCGCGTGAAGGGGCGGGATACGTCGCCGGAACTGGCCGTGCGCAGGATCCTGCGTGCGGCCGGGATCGGCTATCGGCTGGGCGGCATGGGTCTGCCGGGCCGCCCGGATGTGGTGATGAAGGGCCGTAAGGTCGCCCTGTTCGTCCACGGCTGCTTCTGGCACGGCCATGATTGCGCCCGTGGATCACGGCAGCCCAAGACCAACGCCGATTACTGGATCGCCAAGATCAGCCGAAACCGCGTGCGCGACGCCGCCGCCGTGACGGCGCTGGCAGCGTCAGGCTGGCGCGTGGTCGTCGTCTGGGAATGCGAGATGAAACAGCCTGATTTCCCCGCGCGCCTTATCGCAAGCGTCCGGGGTCAGGCGGCCTCGGTCGCGGCCTGAGCGGCGGTGTCGTTCAGGACGTGCTGCAAGGCGCCGATCAGGGCGGGCGGCGTCAGCGGCTTGGAGACGAAATAGGCCATGCCGGCCGCCTGACAGGCCGCGACGTCCTCGGGCGCGGTGTCGGCGGTGACGGCGACGACCGGAGTGGCGGCGTTGGGTCCGCCGCCGGCGCGCAGACGACGCGTCGTCTCGCGCCCGTCCAGCTCAGGCATGCGCACATCCATGAAGATGACGTCGAACACGGCCTCCTGACAGCGTTCCAGCGCGATCATGCCGTCGGCGGCGGTGGTGATCTCGCAGCCCAGCGGCTGAAGGATCAACTGCACCGCGCGGCGGTTGATGTCGTGATCGTCCACGACCAGCAGGCGCAGCGGCTGATCTTCGGCCTCGTCGGCGACCGTAAACGTCGTGACAGGTTCGGGCTCCGGCTCCGGCGCGATGGGTGGGGGCGCCGGCGATACGACCGGCGTCAGCGAGCGTGCGATGTCCAGGCGGCTTTCGTCAACCACCTCGACAATCTGAACCGCCTCGTCGCCGCGCGGCAGGATCAGGGACACGGTGAAGCGCGAGCCCTGACCCGGCGCGCTGCGGACCGTCAGCCGTCCGCCCATCAGGTCGATCAGATTGCGGCTGATCGCCAGCCCCAGGCCCGAGCCGCCGTAGCGGGCGGAGACGCCGTCGGCGGTCTGGTCGAACGGGGTGAACAGGCGGGCCAGTTGATCGGTCGTCATGCCCGGACCCGTGTCCACGATTTCGAACAGCAGGGCATATCCCGACGGCTCTTCGGGCCAGGCCTGGACCCGCAGGGTGATCTGGCCCTGCTCGGTGAACTTCATGGCGTTGGACAGCAGGTTGTTCAGCACCTGACGGATGCGCATGACGTCGCCCTTGACGTGGCGCGGCATAGCCGAGGCGCCTTCGATGCGCAGCTTCAGTCCCTTGGCGTCGGCGAGACCTCGCCACAGCATCACGGTCTGGGCAAGCATCTGCCGCAGGTCGAAATCCTTGGCCTCGACCGTCATCCGCCCGGCGCCGATACGCGTATGGTCCAGCAAGTCGTCCAGCAGGGCCTTCATCATCAGCCCGGCGTCGGTAATCAGATTGGCGCTGTTGCGCGACTGGGCGTCGGGCGCGCGCAGCTCGGCGGCGCCGGCCAGGATCGCGCCGATCGGGGTGCGCAGATCATGGCCGATGGCGGCCAGGAAGGTAGTGTGGTCGGCCAGGCTGCGTTCTGCCTTGAGCCGGGATTCCTCGGCCGAGGCATGGGCGCGCACGACGTTGGCGCTGGCCTCGACCATGCGCTGGCCGGTGATGGCGACATAGAAGGTGAACAGCACGACCGCAGCAGCCGCCGACATGACCAGCGGGCCGGGGGCCTCCAACGCGTAAACGAAAACGGGCGTGGCCAGCAGGAAGCCGGTCTGAGGCGCAAGGCCCGCGACCATCACGGCCTGACAGCGGTTTGCATTCAGCATGGCCGTCAACATGCAGGCGCTGAGCATCAGCGCTGCGCTGACGCCGCCGATCGCGCCGCCGATATTCCACATCACCAGCGACAGGGCGGCGAAAACGGTGGAACTGATGGCGACTACGGTCAGGACGGCCAGCTTTCGGCCGCTGGATAGCTCGCCGGGCGTCTTCAGGATCGGTCGATAAACGACCATCTCCATGGCCTGGACCGCCAGATACAGCACGACCCAGCCGAAGGTGAACCGCACCCCGACCATCGGGGTCACGACCAGGGCGACAGCCGCCGCCGCCACGAGCCGTTGCACCGCAGCGCCCGAGCGTTGGCGAACGGCGGCGGTCCAGCTGCTTTCAGCGATATCGACGGCGGTCGATTTCATTCAGGTTCTCGGATGACGAACGCAGGTCGCTCGCATCGGTCACCCTAGACGTATCGACACTAACGCTCTGTCAACGGAGCGCGCCGACCGCGTCTGTTACTGCGGAAAAACCGTCGGCGCGCAGGCGGGCGGCCAGGTCACGCTTGATACGGGCGACCAAGCCTGGTCCCTCGTAGATCAGGGCGGAATAGATCTGGACCGCCGATGCCCCCAGGCGGATGCGGGCATAGGCCTCGGCGCCGCTGTCGATGCCGCCGACGGCGATCAAGGGCAGGCGGCCGGCCGCCGCCTCGGCCGCCGCACGCAGGGCCTTTTCCGCGAAGGGGCGGATGGGCGCGCCGGACAGGCCGCCGGCCTGGTGGGCGTCCGGGGAGCGAAGGGTCTCGGGGCGCTCCAGCGTGGTGTTGGATACGATCAGCCCGTCGATCCGGTGGGCCAGAGACGCCTCGACGATCATGGCGATCTCGTCGGCGATCAGGTCGGGCGCGATCTTGAGGAAAACCGGCACGCGCGCGGGGCCGGTCGCCGGACGGGCGGCGTCGATACGGCCCAAAAGGTCGTCCAACTGCTCGCGGCCCTGAAGCGCGCGCAGGCCCGGCGTATTGGGCGAGGAGATGTTGACGGTGAAGTAGGCGGCGCGGCCGGCAAGGCGTTGCAGACCGGCGACATAGTCGGCCGCCTTGTCCTCGGTGTCCTTGTTGGCCCCCAGATTGGCGCCGACGACGACGCCCGTTGGACGCCCGTCCAGCCGCTCGGCGAAGGCGTCGAGCCCGGCGTTGTTGAACCCCATCCGATTGATGATGGCCCGGTCCTCGGCCAGGCGGAACAGGCGGGGCTTGGGATTGCCGGGCTGGGGCCGGGGCGTGACCGAGCCGCATTCGACGAAGCCGAAGCCGAGGCGCGACAGGCCGTGCAGGGCCTCGCCATTCTTGTCAAGACCCGCCGCCAGACCGACCGGATTAGGCAGGTCCAGCCCCGCCAGCTGTGTTCTTAGGATCGGATCGTCGGCGGGCGGGGCGGGCAGGGGGGCGAAGGCCAGGCCCTTGATCGCCAACTGATGCGCCTGCTCCGGATCGAGCCGACGCAGCAGGGCGGCGCCCACATCAGCCAGGCTCATGCGTCTTCCTCGAACGCTATCTCGCCGTCGGCCGTGACCGAGAAGGCGCGCGAGGCCGTGACGGCGGCGACGGGCAGGGGCGCATAAAGATGCGGGAACAGATCCCCGCCGCGCGACGGTTCCCAGATCAGGTCGTCGCCGAACCGGCTGAGATCGACGGTCAGCAGCAGCAGGGCGCCGCGCCCGGCGAAGTGCCGTCGCGCTGTGTCGGCCAGTTGCGCCTCGGTCGACATATGGATGTAGCCGTCGGCCAGATCGACGGGCGCGCCGTCGTATCGACCCTCGGCGACGGCGGCGCGCCATTCGGCGGCGTCGACGATCTTGTAGGCGATGTCGGTCATGCCGAGGGCGCGCCCAGCGACCGAGGCGTCAGGAAGCCTTCGTAGGTGCAGCGCCCCGCGACATCGACGCTGAACAGGGCGGCGGCGCCGGTCGGGAAGCCGGCCGACAGCTTGTCCACCACGGCCGGCGAGGCGGCGCTTTCGATCAGATATTCGGCGGCCAGGACGTGGACGCCCGGATTGTGGGCCAGGATCAGCAGGCAGCCGGCCTCGTCCTCGCTGGCCTCGACGAAGCGGCGGATCACGTCGGAGGGGGCGTTGTAGAGGACGTCTTCATCGCGGACTTCCACATCGCCGAAGGCGTCGTGCATCTGCTCCCAGGTCTGGCGGGTGCGCACGGCGGTGGACACCAGGGCCAGGTCCGGCTTCAGGCCCCGCTCGGCCAGGGCGCGCCCCATCAGCAGGGCCTCGGCGCGGCCGCCGGCGGACAGGGGACGGGCTTCGTCTCCGCCAGAGGGGGCGGAGGTTTCGGCCTGGGCGTGCCGCATCAGGATCAGTCGGTGCATGGCCTTCGCCATAAGGCGGTTTCGCCCGGCCCGCCAGATGGGGCGACGGTCAACTCGCCGTCAGTCGCGATGTTGGCCCCGCGAAGAGACGGAGGCGGCGGGTTGGGGCGCCAAAACGGGGGCGGCGACGCGCTGCGCATGGCCGCTGGGGCGGATACGGGCGTAGCTGTGGCGCGAGGCCTCCAGCAGGATCAGCCCGGCGGTTCCGGGAAAGACCCGGCGACCGACCTGTTCGAACCCTTCGGCCAGGGGCAGCATCGGTCCCCAGGGCGGGACATACAGGGTCTGGGACCAGGCCATCGGTTCCAGTCCGACATCACGCACCAGCCGTTCCAACTGGCGCCGCGTGAAGGGGCGGCCGTGACCAAACGGGGTGTTGTCCGCCCGTGCCCACAGGCCGCCGCGCGCCGCCGCCGCCAGGATAATGCGCCCGGTCGGCGAAAGCGCGCGCACCGCCTCCAGCAGCAGGGCGGCGGGGTCGTCGGCCTCTTCCAGGGCGTGGACCAGCAGGATGCGGTCGAACGATCCGGCGGAGAAGGGCAGGCGGCGGTCGTCCACCAGCAGGGTGCGGTTGCGCCCGACCGTCGGCCAATGCTCGACCCCTTGCCCGCCCGGCATGGCCGCAACGACGCGCCGCGCGCCGACGAAGGCGTCCAGCCAGGGCGTGGCGTAGCCGACGCCCAGCACGTCGCAATCGGCCGCCTCGCCCCACGCGTCGTCCAGCCGTCGCGCCACCAGCCGTCGCGCCAACGCCCCGGTTGGCTCGCCGTAGAAGGTTCGAAGCTCGTCGATGCTGCGCCGCATGGGATCACTATAGGCCCTTCGGCGGCCCTGCTGCTAGGATGGGGGCATGACCTTGGATGTGCATCTGTTTCCCTGCCGCAGCGACAACTACGGCTTCCTGATCCGCGATGCAGCGACCGGCGTGGTCGCGGCGGTCGATACGCCGGACGCGGCGCGCATTGTGGAGGAGCTGGAGGGCCTGGGCTGGGGGCGTCTGGACCTGATCCTGAACACCCACTGGCACCCTGATCACACCGAGGGCAACGCGCGGCTGAAGGCCGACTGGGCTTGCGAAATCGTCGGGCCGGAAGAGGTGCGCAAGGTCGCGCCGCTGGACCGCGTGGTCGCTGACGGCGATGTGGTGATGGTGGGCGAGACGCGGTTCGAGGTCACTGAAACGCCCGGCCACACCCTCGGCCATGTGGTGTTTCATGCGCCGGCGGACGATCTGGCCTTTACCGGCGACACCCTGTTCGCCCTGGGCTGCGGCCGGTTATTCGAGGGCGCGCCCGAGCAGATGTTCGAGAGCCTGCAGCGGCTGAAGGCCTGGCCTGATCAGACGGTGATCTGGTGCGCGCACGAATATACGGCGTCAAACGCGCGCTTCACCCTGAGCCTGGATGACCGGCCAGAGACCGCCGCCCATGCCCAGGCGATCTTCGCGGCGCGTGAGCGAGGCGAACCGACCGTGCCGACGACGCTGGGGGTGGAGAAGCGGTTCAATCCGTTCCTGACCGCGACGGACGCGGATCAGTTCGCCGCGCGCCGCGCGGCCAAGGACAGCTTCCAGGGTTAGCGGTTCAGGGCGTCCCCGCCCACGACCCGCACGATGCGGGCCGAAGACGGGCGGCCGGCGATGCCGGCGTCGGCGTCGATGACGATCCGCAGCGTGCCCTGGACCAGGCTGACGCCGGGACGCCCCTGATCTGACACGACGACGCGGCGCACCCGCTCGACCTGGGCGCGCAGGTTGGAGGACCGCGCCATGCGCACGATGGCGTCGCTAGCGGCCGAGACGGTGTCCGCGGCGACCTGTTCAGAGCCGGGCTGAATATCCACGTCAATGACGATCAACCGACCCATCGCCTGGCTGGCGCGGTAGCTCTGGCGCATGAAATAGTCGACCAACTGGGCGCCGGTCATGGCCGCGCTGGCTAGGCCCTGCGCCTCGCCGACACGCGAGGCGGGCGAGCCTTGAGGCGTCGCGGTCGTATACAGGGTCACGGCGCCGTCGGGCGTGACGCGCAGCACCTGATCGCCATTGTCGTTGCGATAGATGATGTCGCCACGCGGCGCTGGCGTCGGCCGCAAGACCCAGACCTCGGTCGATCTTTCCAGCCGCATCAGAGGCCGCGATCCGGAGGTGTCCAGGATGAACCCTTGGCCGTTGCTGCTGACGTAGCGGGCGGTCGGCGGCACGGTCCGACGCGACTGGGCCTGGCTTTCGGTCGGGATGACCACAGGCGCGACGACGCCCACGCCGATGACCGCGATGGCGGCGACCGCCATCGCGGTCACGCGTGGCGATTTTTTCGCCCTGACCGATCCCAACAACTTCATGACAGACTTGATGAAACCCGCGCGCGGCGGATTTTGGGCGAAGCCCGCCTCAACCCACCAGGTACTGACCGCCGTTCAGCGACAGTGTGCAGCCTGTGACATATCCAGCACGCTCGCCCACCAGCCAGGACACCATGTCGGCGATCTCCTCGCCCTTGCCCAGGCGACCGACGGGGATGTGGCTGATGATGCCTTCCAGCACCTTGGGGTCCATGGCGCCGACCATTTCGGTGTCGATATAGCCGGGCGCGATGCAGTTCACGGTCACGCCCTTGCGCGCATTTTCCAGCGCCAGCGCCTTGGTGAAGCCGATCATCCCAGCCTTGGCGGCGGAATAGTTGGTCTGGCCGATCTGACCCTTCTGACCGTTGATCGAGGAAATGTTGACGATGCGCCCGTGGCCCCGGTCGCGCATGCCGTTGATGACCTGGCGCGTCATGTTGAAGACGCTGTCCATATTGACGCGGATCACGTCGGACCACTGGTCGTGGCTCATCTTGTGGAAGAAACCGTCGCGGGTGATGCCGGCGTTGTTGACCAGGATGTCGATGGGGCCGAGCTGATCCTCGACCTCTTTCACCGCGCGGGCGCAGTCGTCGAAGCTGCCGACATTGCCCTTGACCACCATGACGTCCAGCGCATCGGCGATGGCCTTGGCCGCCTCGTCGTTGCCGGAATAGCCGGCGGCGACCTTGAAGCCGTCTTCATGCAGGCGCTGAACGATCGCCTTGCCGATGCCTCGGGTCCCGCCCGTCACGAAAGCTACGCGCGCCATATCATCTCCTGTCCCTGTGCAGACCCTTCAGAAGGCCTTGTCGCGGTTCAGGATTAACGTGCGAGCGCTAGCGCGCAAGGCGAGAATATGACGCGACGGAAGTTTCATGCTTCCGTCGCGTTTGGTGATTTTCGCGTCAGGCGATCAGGCGGCCAGCTTTTCCATGTCGATGACGAAGCGATAGCGGACGTCGGATTTCAGCATCCGCTCATAGGCGTCGTTGATCTGATCCGGAGCGATGGTCTCGATGTCGCAGGCGATGCCGTGCTCGGCGCAGAAGTCCAGCATCTCTTGTGTTTCCTTGATGCCGCCGATCAGCGAGCCGGCGATGCGGCGACGACGCCACAGCAGGGGCAGGGCGAAGACCGGCAGGCCCTCGGTGGTCAGGCCCAGCATGATCATGGTGCCGTCGCGCGCCAGCAACTGGACGTGGCTGGCGATCTCGTGCGTGGCCGAGACGGTGTTGATGATCAGGTCGAACTTCTCGGCCGCCGCCTTCATCGCATCCTTGTCGGAGTTGATCAGGAAATGTTTGGCGCCCATCCGCTCGGCGTCGGCCTTCTTGCGGTCCGAGGTGGACAGGACGGTGACTTCCGCCCCCATCGCCGCCGCCAGCTTGACGGCCATATGGCCCAGGCCGCCCAGGCCGATGACCGCGACCTTGGAGCCGGGGCCTACGCCCCATTCCTTCAGCGGCGAATAGGTGGTGATGCCCGCGCACAGCAGGGGGGCGGCGACGTCCAGCGCCAGGCTGTCGGGGATGGACAGGACGAAATGCTGATCGACGGTGATGTGGTCGGAATAGCCGCCCTGGGTGATGGCTTCCGACGTGCCGCCCTTCTTGTCCTTGCCGCCATAGGTGCCGGTGAAGCCGGGGATGCAATATTGTTCGACGCCTTCCTGGCAGGAGGCGCATTCGCGGCAGCTGTCGACCATGCAGCCGACGCCGACGCGGTCGCCTTCCTTGAAACGGGTGACGTTGGCGCCCACAGCTTTCACCAGGCCGGCGATCTCGTGACCCGGCACCAGGGGGAAGGCCGTGCCTCCCGTCTCGCCGCGCGCGGCGTGCAGGTCGGAGTGGCAGACGCCGCAGTATTTGATGTCGATCAGCACATCGTCCGGACCCGGATCACGGCGCTCGAAGCTGTAGGGCGTCAGCGGCTTGTCGGCGGCGGTTGCGGCGAAGGCGCGTGTGGCGATCGGCATGGGAAAAGTCCTTCAGGCTTTGCAGTGAGCCGGCCTCAGATGAGAGTGCGGCCGCGGGTCCGCAAGCGTACGGACCGCTATTTCAGCTTGGCGATCAGCGCCTGAGCCGCCGCGGGGTTCCGCACCTTCGCGCCCGAGATGAAATAGGCGAAGACCTCGCCGCGTTTGGCCCAGGTTTTCGCTTGATCCGCCACCGCATCCAGCTCGGCCGCCGTCATGCCGGTCGGCTCATCCTCGCGGCTGGACATCAGCCGGGCGTAGCTGAAGTCGGCGGTCGCCTCGTCGATCTGGGGCCAGGTCGGCTCCTCGTCATCGACCGCATAGACGATGGCCGCGCCGTATTTGCGGGCCAGGTCATAGAACTGTTCGGTGGCGAAGGTCGGGTTGCGAACCTCCAGCGCATGCCGCAGGCGGACCCCGTCCTTCTCCTTGGGCAACAGCTTCAGGAAGCCCTCGAAGTCCTCGGCGTCGAACTTCTTCGTGCCCATGAACTGCCAGTTGATCGGACCCAGTTTGTCGCCCAGTTCGGTCAGGCCCTGGCTCAGGAACTTGTCGAAACTCTCGGCGCCTTCGGACAGCACCTTGCGATTGGTGCAATAGCGGCTGGCCTTGACCGAAAAGACAAAACCGTCCGGCGTCTCGTCGCGCCATTTCTTCCAGCTGTCGGGCTTGAAGGTCGAATAATAGGTGCCGTTGATCTCGATCGAGGTCAGTTTCGACGCCGCATATTCCAGCTCGCGCTTCTGAACCAATCCTTCGGGATAGAAGACCCCCCGCCACGGCTCGAACGTCCAGCCGCCGATGCCGACATGAATGGAATGGGTCATGGTTCGCTCCGTTCGTCGTTCGATCCGACGCCTGGCGGGTCAGACTGCCAGTCCTCAAGCGCGTGCCGAATGCGTCGGACGAACACGTCCGCATCGTCGACTCGATAGAGAATGGCGTGGCTTTTGTAGAAGATCACATGGGCGTCAGCGCTTAGCTCCGGTCGAGCCGCCCCAAGACGTGGAAAATCCGCAAGCAAGTCCAGTTTCGCGAACAGACCCTCGATATAGTCATCGGCCTGACGGCTCCCGAACAGTTCGAGGCCTTGCAGATAGACCTGCTGCAAGTCCACCCGCGCCTCGCGGCTAAGGCGAAGCATCAGGAGGCGCGACGCAACTGGGCGCGCAGTTCCTCGATCACTTCCCGTGGCGACTGGTCGGAGACACCGGAGGCGTCGGCCTCGGCGATCAGTCTTTGCCAATGCGCGATCTTCTCGGCCTTGATCTGCTCGCGGCGGATCAGGTCGCGCACCACGTCCGACGTGTTGGCGTAGCGCCCGGATTTCGCCTGTTCCTCGACCCATGCCTTCATCGGATCGGGCAGGGAGATGTTCATCGTCGCCATGATCGGCCTCCTATCAATGAGAATGGTCGCTTGGCAAACTTTGTCAACGTCGGATCAGGGCGCGGTCGCCGCCTGAATGCCGGCCAGCAGGCTGGCGGCGGTGATGGGCTTGGGGACGTGCAGGTCGGCGCCGGCGTCGCGCGCCTGGTCGCGGTGCTCGCTCATGGCGTTGGCGCTGAGCATGATGATCGGCGTATGGGCCTGATCGGCGCGCGCAGCCTCGATCCGGCGTATGGCGCGGGTCGCGGTCAGGCCATCCATTCTCGGCATCTGCATGTCCATCAGAATCAGGTCGAAGGTCTCGGACTGGAAGGCGGCCAGGGCCTGCTGGCCATCTGCGACAGTGACGACCTGCATGGCGTGGGCCGCCAGGATCAGCTGAACGACGCGCTGGTTGACGGGATGATCCTCGGCCAGCAGCACGCGCAGCGGCGCCAGGGGGCGGTCGGCCTCGGCCGCGCGAGCGCGCCTCTGCGCATCATGTTCGGTCAGGGATGCGGCGCGCGTCAGCGGAATCTCGACCGTGAACCGGCTGCCGACACCCGGCGTCGAGGCGGCGGAAATCCGCCCGCCCATCAGTTCGACCAGCGAACGACAAATTGACAGGCCCAGGCCCGTGCCGCCGAACCGCCGCGTGATGGTGCTGTCCGCCTGGCTGAATCGGTCGAACAGACGGGCCGCGTGGTCGGAAGAGAAGCCGACGCCCGTATCCTCAACACTCAGCGTCAGATGGGTCAGGCCGTCGGAATCCTCGTCCACCGCAATGGCGACGCCGACCGAGCCGTGACGGGTGAACTTGATGGCGTTGGACAGCAGATTGTCGAGCACCTGACGGATGCGGGTGCTGTCGCCGACGAACATGCCGCGCGCATCGGCGTCGCGGCGGATGTCGAAGGTCAGTCCCTTGGCCTCGGCCTTCAACCGCATGACGTCCAGCGGGGCGGCGACGGCTTCGTCCAGATCGAAGGGCCGGCTTTCCAGGTCCAGATGCCCGGCCTCGATCTTGGACACATCCAGAATGTCGGACACCAGCCGTTCCAGCGTCACGCCGGAGGTTGCAATCAGGGCGACCATCTCGGCCTGCTCGGGCGTCAGCTCGGTGCGCGACAGGGCGTCGACGATGCCGATTACTCCGTTCAGGGGCGTGCGGATTTCGTGGCTCATATTGGCCAGGAACTCGGACTTCGCGGCATTGGCGGCCTCGGCGGCGGCGGTGGCCTCTCGCAGGGCCTGCTCTGCCGCGACCTTTTCGGTCACGTCGCGGGCGATGCCATAGATGCGGTCGCCCTGGCGATGGGCGCGCCATTCGACAGTGACGTAATGACCGGCCTTGTGGCGATAGCGGTTGATCTGACCAAGGACGGGATCGCCCGGCCGCCGGTTTTCGACCTCGACGATGCTTTGGCGGGTCGCGGCGTGGTCGTCGGGGTGGATCAGGCGCAGCAGGCCCTGCCCTTCGATCTCTTCGGGGCGATAGCCCAGCATGGTGAACCAGGAGGCGCTGGCCTTGACCACGCGCCCATCCAGCTCGCGCACCACCAGCAGATCCAGCGACACATCGAAGAAGGTGTCCAGATCGACATCGGCTGTCGGGAAGGCCAGGGCCGCAACGGGCGAACAGGTCATGGCGCACTCTCTTGAATTCAGACCCATGTTACGGCGGAACGGTTAAGCTCGCCTTTGCAAAGGGCCGAAATGCACCGACGCCGACGGCGACGGCCTATCCGCGAGGCGCCTTGCGATCCGAGGATTCGCTGGAGAATTCGCCGTCCCCTAGTAGGCGAAGTCAGCGTAGATGCGCTTCACGTCTCCCTGCCAGGCGCCGTGATACAGGTCCAGCAGGCGCTCAGCCGGCGTGACGCCGCTGTCGGCGATGTCTTCCAGTTCCGACAGATAGCCGCGCTCGTCCACCATCCCGCCCGAGAATTTGGCGCGGTTCTTCAGGCCCTGTTTGGCGATGTTCACCAGGTCGACGGCGATGTCGCGCACCGATCGGCCCGCCACCTCGGCCTTGAGGCCCAGGCGGGTCACATCGCGGCGCAGGCGCTCGTGGTCGGCGATGTCCCAGTCCTTGACCAGGTCCCAGGCAGCGGCCAGCGACGGCGCGTCGTACAGAACCCCAGCCCACAGGGCGGGCAGGGCGCAGATCCGGCTCCAAGGTCCGCCGTCGGCGCCGCGCATTTCCAGATAGGCCTTCAGCCGCACCTCGGGGAAGAGGGTGGTCAGGTGGTCGTTCCAGTCCTGCAGGGTCGGATACTGGCCGGGCAGGGCGGGCAGTTTTCCGGCCTGGAAGTCGCGGAACGACTGGCCCGAGGCGTCGACATAACGGCCGTCGCGCTTGGCGAAATACATCGGCGTGTCCAGCGCATAGTCGGCGTAGCGCTCGAAGCCGAACCCCTCCTCGAACACGAAGCCCAGCATGCCGGTGCGGTCGGCGTCGGTGTCGGTCCAGACATTGGCCCGGGCCGACAGGAAGCCGTTGGGGCGGCCCTCGGTGAACGGCGAGCAGGCGAACAGAGCGGTGGCGATGGGTTGCAGCGCCAGCGAGGATCGGAACTTCATCACCATGTCGGCTTCTGAATCGAAGTCCAGGTTCGCCTGGATGGTGCAGGTGCGCAGCATCATGTCCAGGCCCAGGGTCCCGACCTTGGGCATATAGGCGCGCATGATGTCGTAGCGGCCCTTGGGCATGACCGGCACCTGTTCGCGGGTCCACAGCGGGTCGAAGCCGGCGCCCAGGAAGCCGACGCCGATCTGGTCTGCGACCTGCTTGACCTCCATCAGATGCTGGCCGGTCTCGTTGCAGATGTCGTGGATGCTCAGAAGCGGCGCGCCCGACAGCTCGAACTGACCGCCCGGCTCCAGGCTGACAGAGGCGACGAAGCCTTCGCTGTTCCTGCGCTCCAGCCCAATCAGGAAGCCGTTCTCCTCGACGGGCGACCAGCCGAAGCGTTGCAGCCCCTCCAGCATGGCCTTGATGCCGTTCGGGCCGTCATAGGCGGGGCGGGCCAGGGTGGTCTTGTCGAAGCCGAACTTCTCGTGCTCGGCGCCGATGCGCCACTGGTCCTTGGGCTTGATCCCCTTGGACATGGCCTCGATCAGAGCGTCTCTGGAAAGCGGCGCGTTATCGGCCATCTGTAACCCCTGCTGTCGCGGCTAGATGGCGGCTAAAGCCAAGTTCCTCAAGGGGGTGGAATGAAATCCGCTCATCCCCGCGAAAGCGGGGATCCAGTTTTTCGCCGCGCGAACTTCCGAGATGGCCGCAGGCTTATGATGTTGAGGGTCATCGCACAAAGCCCTGGGTCCCCGCTTTCGCGGGGATGAGCGGAACTAGAAGTCAGCGTTCCCAATCACCGACGGCCGCCTGCCACAGGGTCATGGCGGCGATGGCGGCGGTGTCGGCGCGCAGGATGCGCGGGCCCAAAGACACGGCGATGGTGAAGGGCAGGGACCGCAGCCGCTCGCCCTCTTCCGGCGAAAACCCGCCCTCCGGCCCGATCAGGATGGACCAGGGGCCTTCGCCTGCGTCTCGCAGGGACGACACGGCGGGCGCCCCACCGGTTTCGTCGCAGAACATCAGCCGGCGTCCGGTCTTCCAGCCGTCCAGCAGGGCGTCCAGCTTAATCGGATCGTCCACCACAGGCACGTCCATCCGCCCGGTCTGCTCGGCGGCTTCCTCGGCGATGGCGTCCAAACGGTCCAGGCGGATGCGGTCGGCGTTGGTGCGTTTCGTCAGGACCAACCGCACCCGGCGCGCGCCCAGTTCGGCGGCCTTCTCCACGATGGTCTCGACCCGCGCCTTCTTCACCACCGCCACGATCAGTTCCAGATCGGGGCCGAAGGTCTGGGGTCGCACCTGTTCCTCGGCGCGCAGGATCACGCCCTTCTTCAGTACTTCCGCGACCGTGCAGCGCCACTCCCCATTGCGCCCGTTGAACACCAGCAGATCGTCCCCGGCCTTCAGCCGCATGACCTGGGTCAGATAGCGGGACTGGTCGAGGGTTGGGGCGAGCGCAGCGCTCGAAGACAGGGGCTGAGGCACATGGAGACGGATCATGAGGCCGAAATAATATGCTTTGCCGCATGGCGATACCGAGATCCAAAGGCCCCATTCACGAGCCTGGCCGGTCTTCCGCCCAGCTGAGAATCGCATCCAGCGCCGGGCATAGGGCCAGGCCCCAAGGCGTTAGCCTGTATTCCACCCTGGGCGGCACCTCGGGATAGACAATACGTTGCACGACCCCGTCGCTTTCCAGTTGGCGCAACTGCTGGATCAGCATCTTCTGCGACACTGCGGGGATGGCGCGCTCCAACTCTGAAAAGCGCAGGGCGTCGCCGCTGAATAGGTGAAAAAGGATCACCATCTTCCATCGCCCCTCCAGAATACGGAAGGCGGCGGTCACGCCCTCTGCGGCGGTGAGGGGCGTATGCTCATGCTTACCTTTAGGTGGGTAGCTGACTTTTTCGTCTGTTCTTGTCATTTTTTCAGCATAGGCCCACCTCATCTCCAGCACAAACGACGGAGATTGACCCATGCTTAGCCAAGCGCCGGCTCCTATCGGGGCCTATTTCGACGCCATCGAGCGAGGGCGCGTCGAAGACGTCGCCGCCGTCTTTTCACCGGACGGCGAGGTGCGCGACGAGCGGGTGGCTCACCGGGGCCGAGAGGCGATCTCGGCCTGGGCCGCAGACACGCTGGAACGCTATAAGATGCGCAACACGCTGTTGTCCGAAAGGGTCGAGGGCGGGCGGCACGTGGTCGTTGCGCGCGTCACCGGCGCCTTTCCCGGCAGCCCGCTGGACTTCACCTACCGGTTCACCCTCGGCGCCGACGGCGTCGCGGTACTGGAGATCAGCCTGTGAGCCCGCCGATCTTCCGTATCGATCCATCCGAGTTCGCGGGCCGCACGGTGCTGGTCACCGGCGGCACCAAGGGGGCGGGCCTGGCCATCGCGCAACGTCTTGAGGCGGCGGGAGCGCAAATCGTGACCACGGCCCGCTCCGCGCCTCAGCAGCCCGGTCCGGGCAGGTTCGCGCCGGCCGATCTGGCGACGGTCGAGGGCGTCGACGCCCTGATCGCGTCTCTTGGCGACGAGGTGGAACGGCTCGATACCCTGATCCACGTGCTGGGGGGGTCCAGCGCGCCGGGCGGCGGTTTCACGGCGCTGGATGACGCGGCGTGGAAGGCGGAGCTGGACTTGAACCTGATGCCGGCGGTGCGGCTGGACCGCGCGCTCGTGCCCGGCATGGTCCGGCGCGGGCGGGGCGTGGTGATCCACGTCTCCAGCATCCAACGCGAACTGCCGCTGCCGGAATCCACGACCGCCTACGCTGCGGCCAAGGCGGCGCTGTCCACCTATTCCAAGGCCCTGTCCAAGGAGGTTGGCCCCAAGGGCGTCCGGGTGGTGTCCGTCGCGCCGGGATGGATCAACACGTCTGCGTCACAGGCGCTGGTGTCGCGTATAGCCGACGCTCTTGGCTCGGACGAAGAGACGGCGCGGCAGACCATTCTGGACGGGCTGGGCGGCATTCCCATCGGACGCCCCGCCTGGCCCGAAGAGGTCGCCGAGCTTGTCGCATTTCTTGCGTCGGACCGTGCCGGTTCGATCCATGGCGCCGAATACCGGATCGACGGCGGGACCGTGCCGACCATCTGACCGTGGGTCAGAGCGTCCGCGCGATCAGCAGCTTCATGATCTCGTTGGTGCCGCCGTAGATGCGCTGCACCCGCGCGTCCTTGTACAGCTGGGCGATCGGATATTCGTTCATATAGCCATAGCCGCCGTGGAGCTGGAGCATCTCGTCGATGGTCTCGCCCTGGATGTCGGTGACCCAGTATTTGGCCATGGAGGCGGTGGCGGCGTCGAGCTTGCCCTGCAGATGCAGGCCGATGCAGTGGTCGGTGAAGACCTTGGCGACGGTCAGCTTGGTCTTGACCTCGGCCAGTTTGAACTGGGTGTTTTGGAAGTCGATGACGCGCTTGCCGAACGCCTTGCGCTCCTTGACGTAGGCCAGCGTCGCCTCAAGCCCACGCTCGGCGGCGGCGACGCCCTGGACGGCGATGTTCAGCCGCTCCTGGGGCAGCTGCTGCATCAGCTGAACGAAGCCTTGGCCCTCGGTCCCGCCGATGATGTTGTCGCCGGGGACCTTCACGTCGTTGAAGAACAGTTCGGAGGTGTCGTTGGCCTCCATGCCGATCTTGTGCAGGTTGCGACCGCGTTCGAACCCTTCCGCGCCATCGGTCTCGACCACGATCAGCGAGGTGCCCTTGGCGCCCTCGGCCGGATCGGTCTTGGCCACCACGATCAGGAAGTTGGCCAGCTGGCCGTTGGTGATGAAGGTCTTGGACCCGTTGACGACATAGCCGTTGCCCGACTTGACCGCCGTGGTCTTGACCCCTTGCAGGTCCGAGCCGGCGCCTGGTTCGGTCATGGCGATGGCGCCGACCAGTTCGCCCGATTGCAGGCGCGGCAGCCAACGCTGCTTCTGCTCCTCGGTGCCGTAATGCCAGATGTAGGGCATGACGATCGCATTGTGCAGCGAAATGCCGAAGTGGTCCGCGCCCTTCCAGCCCAGTTGACGCATCAAGACGACCTCGTGCCGATAGTCACCGCCAAAACCGCCGTCCTCTTCCGGCAGCGACAGGCCCAACAGACCTGCTTCGCCCGCGTCGTTCCACAGCTGGCGCGGCACCGAGGAGTCGGCGATCCATTGCTGCACCTTCTCAAGCGGCGCGTGCTCGTCGATCCATTTGCCGACGCTGTCGGAGAAGAGGGTGATCTCTTCTTCACGCATGAAATCGGGATCGGGGCTGCCCAGCACGTTCATCATCATGTCTCCTCCCCACTCCGGGGGGAGGGGGACCGCGAAGCGGTGGAGGGGCTCTGTCCACCGCTGGGTTTCAGGAATGAGCGACGGAAAGAGCCCCTCCGTCACGGCGCCGAAGAGGCGCCGCGCCACCTCCCCGCGGAGCGGGGAGGAGACGGTTTAGCCTCAGAACGCCTCGGCCGGCATGGCCATCAGCACGTCGGCGCCGGTCTTCATCTTCTTCAGATGGGCTTCCGCGTCGGGCAGGATGCGCTCGACGAAGTAGCGGCCGGTCTGAAGCTTGTTGGCGTAGTAGGGGTCGGTCGAACCGGCCTCGACCTGCGCTTGAGCCACCTTGGCCATCTGCGCCCACATATAGGCCAGAGCCGTCAGGCCGAAGACGTTCAGATAGTCGGTCGATGCGGCGCCGGCGTTGTCCGGATTGGCCATGCCGTTCTGCATCAGCCACATGGTGCCGTCCTGCAGCTTGGCCTTCACGTCGGCCAGGCCGTCGACGAAGGGCTTGATCGCTTCATTGCCGCTGTTCTCGGCCACGAAGGCGTCGATCTCGCCGAACCAGGTCATGATGGCGCGGCCGCCGTTGGCGGGCAGCTTGCGGCCGACCAGGTCCAGCGCCTGGATGCCGTTGGTGCCCTCGTAGATCATGGTGATGCGGGCGTCGCGCAGATACTGCGAGGCGGTGAAGTGTTCGGTGTAGCCCGAACCGCCATGCACCTGCATGCCCAGAGACGCGACATGGAAACCCTTGTCGGTCAGATAGGCCTTCAGCACCGGCGTCAGCAGGCCCATGTAATCCTTGGCTTTCTGGGCCACGGCCGCGTCCTCGGACTTCTCCAGGTCGGCGTGAAGCGCGGTCCACAGGATGAAGGCCTGGCCGCCTTCGACGAAGGCCTTGGACTCCAGCAGCATGCGGCGCACGTCGGGGTGGACCATGATGCTGTCGGCCGGGCCGTCCGGATTCTTGGGTCCAGTCAGCGAACGGCCTTGCAGGCGGTCCTTTGCGAACTCGACCGCGGCCTGATAGGCGGCGGTGCCGATGGCCAGGCCCTGCAGGCCGGTGCCGAGGCGCGCCTCGTTCATCACGACGAACATATTGTTCATGCCGCGGCCTTCTTCGCCGATCAGCCAGCCCTTGGCGCCGTCGTACTGCATGACGGCGGTGGCGTTGCCGTGGATGCCCATCTTGTGCTCGAGACCGGCGCATTCGAGGCTGTTGCGCTCGCCCAGCGAGCCGTCCTCATTGACCAGGAACTTGGGCACGACGAACAGCGACAGGCCCTTGATGCCGGGAGCCGCGCCTTCGACGCGGGCCAGCACAGTGTGGATGATGTTGTCGGCGAAGTCGTGCTCGCCCGCCGAGATCCAGATCTTCTGGCCGGTGATCGAATAGGAGCCATCGCCGTTCGGCACGGCCTTCGTGCGCACCATGCCCAGGTCCGTGCCGCACTGCGGCTCGGTCAGGTTCATCGTGCCCGACCATTCGCCGGTCGCCATCTTGGGCAGGTATTTCTGCTTCAGCTCTTCGGACGCATTGGCGTGGATGCCGGCATAGGCGCCGGCCGTCAGGCCCGGATACATCGAAAAGGCGGCCGAGGCGCCGGCCGTCATCTGACCGAAGGCCGAGGCGACCACGCTGGGCATGCCCTGACCGCCGTACGCCGGGTCGGCGGCCAGCGCCATCCAGCCGGCTTCGGACATGGCCTTATAGGCTTCCTTCCAGCCCTTGGGTCCTGTCACCACGCCGCCTTCGGCCCAGTGGCAGCCTTCCTTGTCGCCCGGATTGTTGATCGGGGCGATGACCTCGTCGGCGAACTTGGCGCCTTCTTCCAGGATCTGGCCGACCAGATCCGAAGAGACGTCCTGGAAGCCCGGCTGGTTAGTGTAGCGGTCGATCTCCAGCACTTCATTCAGGATGAAGGTGAAGTCGCGGACAGGCGCCTTGTAGGCCATGGATTACGCTCTTGCTTTGAAGGGGTGGTGGTGGTCGTGGTTGAGACGCGCACGCAGCAGCTTCTCATAGTCTTCGGCGCCCGGCAGCAGGTCGGGGCGGTGTTCGGACAGCTTTGATTCCATCCAGGCGCAGGCCTGTTCGGCCGTCTCGATGGCGCCTTCGATATCTTCCAGCTGCTGCTTCAGCGCCGCGATCTGGGCGCGGTGCCGCACCAGGGCCACGGCCATCTGATGGACGTTGTGATCCTTCTGATCATAGAGATCCATCATGTCCTGGATCTCCTGAAGGGTGAAGCCGATGCGGCGGCCCCGCAGGATCAGTTTCAGCCGGGCGCGGTCACGCGCGTCATAGACGCGGGTCTGACCCTTGCGCGCGGGCGTCAGCAGGCCCTTGTCCTCATAGAATCGCAGGGCGCGCGCCGTTGCGCCGAACTCGCGGCAGAGCTGGCGGATGGAATAGGTGCGGTGGTCGTCGGCGGTGGCCATACGCCTTCATAACTTGACGTGCGCGTAAAGGGAAGAGGCTTACGCGCACGTAAGGGTAAGCTTTTATCTCGCGCTGACGATCCGGCATGGAAAAGCCCGGAGCCTGGGGGGAAGCTCCGGGCGCAAACGCCGGACTGCAGGGGGAGAGGGGTCCGGCGTTCGATCTCTTTCAATCAGGCCCTGCAGCAATCAGGCCCTGCGGCGGCCCAGCAGCACCGGGACGGTGATGGCCAGCAGCACGGCGTTGACCGCCGCCAGTCCGAAGTCCTGGCTCAGCGCGTGGATCGTCATCATGGTCGCTTCCATGACGATCAGGCCGACCGTCGCCGTCAGCAGCAGGGGGCGACCCACCCGCCACGAGATCAGCGGGCTCAACACGCCCATGGCCAGCACGATCTCGACCACGCCCAGGCCGCGCACCATGTTCTCGGGCGCGACGGCGGGCCAGCCCATCAGATTGATCAGGTTGGTCATCGGCTCGGTCAGCTTGGCGTAACCGGCGGCGATGAAGAACATGGCGACCCAGCCCTGCAGCGTCCACAGGGCGATGTTGGCGTAGGCGGTGCGGCTGCGCGCGGCGGCGGGTGTCAGGGTGGAGGTGGTCATCGGGGAGGAGCCTGATTTCGTAACGGTCGCGATTCGGTCGAAAGGGCCGCTCGCTGAAGATCATATAGCGGCGCTTTCGATCTTTGTCATCATGCGATGACATCAACTGATGACATCGATTGATGACTTTCTGTTACGAACGGAAGGGCGGGGCGGATTTCGTCCGCCCCGCCTGGGATCTCGCATCGCTCTCGCCCCTCAGCCCTCCGGCTGCGGCCCCGGCGTCTGGACGATCAGGTCGCCGGGCTGGCAATCCAGTTCGCGGCACAGGGCGTCCAGGGTCGAGAAGCGCACCGCGCGGGCCTTGCCGGTCTTCAGGATCGACAGATTGGCCAGGGTGACGCCGACGCGGTCGGACAGTTCGGTCAGGGACATCCGGCGTTCGAGCAGCAGCCGGTCCAGTTGGATCATGATCATGGCGCGCGCTCCTCAGACCGTGGTCAGCTGTTCGTCGCGCATGGCCGACCCTTGCCGGAACACCTCGGCCAGGATGAAGACCACCAGAATGCCCAGCCAGGACCCCAGATCGAAGTCATAGTCGGACGGCGACTTGCCGATGCTGTGCGGGGCGACGAAGACCAGCAGCAGCGCCGTCAGCTGAATGCCGATCAGGCCCAAACCGACGCCTTGCAGACGTTTGACGTTGGCGAACTCGAAAGCGTCGCCCTGATTGACCGACAGCAGGATGCGCCGCAGCCGGTTGATGATCCACCAGGTGAAGCCGCAGGCCAGGAAGGCGCCCAACAGCGTCAAACGCTCTGGCCAGTGCAGGTCGCGGGCCGTGCTGCTGTCCAGATCCTTCATTCCGTCGATGAAGCCTGCTGCGAAGTCTGGCGATATGATGCTGCCGAGCAAGCAGATCGCCATGACGATCGTCGCCAGCATGACGAAAACGTTTGCGAACCCTAGGCACCAGCGCAGGGCGCTGGCGATTGAATATTTGCCGATCAGTTTCATCTCGAAAGCTCTTCCATTCGGGTCGCCCTCCGCGACCGCCTTGGTGACTATCGATATGGATTTATCGATAAACGGGCAAGAATATTATCGATAAACGAGATGAAGCTTTCGTAAGGTTTGGCGTCAGGCCGTGAAGCCCCAGGCCAGACGCGCCGCCTCCAACCGATCCAGCTTAGCCTGGAAGGGCGCCCAGTCGTCGGCGTCGGCGATGGCGGCCCAGATCGCCTCGACCTCCTCGATCAGCATCTCCTCCGGGTCGCGCGCGGCGAACATCGGATGTTCCAACCGCTCGATCCGGTCCGGTTCGTGTTCCATCAAAGCAAAGCGGAAGGCGTCGAAGGCCTCGCCCTGATACAGTTTCGCGCGCGGTCCCGACAGCGCACGGGCTGAGGAGGCGAAACCGCCGAACCAGTCGAAGAACAGCGGCTCCCACCGCAGCACCGCGCCGCCCTCCCGCAACAGGGCCAGCGTCGTATCGACCAGCCGCTGATCCGCCGCTTCGCCCAGGCTGTTGACGCCCAGCCGCATCAGGAACGCGGCGCGCAGTTCGCGGATATAGGCGGGACCGAAGCCGTTCAGCGCATCGGTCAACGGCTCGACCTCGGCGACCAGTTTCAGACAGCCGGCCAGTTGCGTCAGGTTCCAGAACACCGCCTCGGGCTGACGCGCAAAGGCGTAAAGGCCCGTCTGGTCGAAATAGGCGGCGGTGAAGGCCGGGTCGTATTCAGGCAGGAACCGCCAGGGGCCATAGTCGAAGCTCTCGCCCGTGACGTTCAGATTGTCGGTGTTCAGCACCCCGTGCACGAAGCCGGCCGCGATCCACCGCGCCGTCAGTTTCGCGGAGGCCTCGACGACAGCCCGCAGCAGGCCGGGCGCATCGCCGGCGGCGACGTCCGGATGATATAGGCTGCGCACATGTTCGATCAGCGCCTCGATCTGGTCCTTGCGCCCCAGATAGACCGCGCGCTGGAAGGTCCCGAACCGCACATGGCTGTGCGACAGCCGCACCAGAACGGCGGACCGCGTCGGCGATGGCTCGTCTCCGCGCTCCAACGCTTCGCCGGTCTCGATCAGCGAAAAGGCGCGGCTGGTCGGGACGCCTTGCGCCTCCAGCATCGTCGCCGCCAGCACCTCGCGCACCCCGCCCTTCAGCGTCAGCCGTCCATCGCCCCCACGCGACCAGGGCGTCTGGCCGGTGCCCTTCGTTCCCAAATCCATCAGCCGACCCGAGGCGTCGCGCATCTGCGCCGCCAGGAACCCGCGCCCGTCGCCCAGATCGGGATTGTAGTGACGGAATTGATGCCCGTGATAGCGCATGGCGATCGGACCGGGCTGTCCCGGCAGGGGCTCGAACCGGCCGAAAGCCGCGATCCATTCCGCCTCGCTCAGCCCCTCCACCCCGACCTCGGCCGCCGCGCGGTCGTTGCGAAACCGAAGGATCGTCTTCGGAAAGTCCGCGGCCTGAACCGCATCGGCATAGTCCGCGCCTAGGTTAAAGAAGCGCGGTTCGGGGCGATAGTTGGGAGAGACGGGCATGGCAGGCTAGGTGCGTGTCCGAGAACAGGAGCGCAACCGCGCGCCCTTCTTTCTTTCGTCATCCTCGAGTTTCGCTTCACTCGCCGCAGGATGACGAAGGGCTGGGACCAACCATCCTATTCGCGTGAGGTCAGTCTCGTGTTTTCAATCCTCTATCGCCCGCCGGCATCATCTTCCTGCCCACGCTTCCAAGCCGTGCGATCCTGTCTCGGTTCGTCCGCAGGAAACGCGTCGCATAGTCGGGGAGGGAGAAATCAGACGAATTAGACGAATTAGACGGTGTTTTTGCAGGCGACTGTCTGAATGGGCGTCGGCGCGTCAGCCCGCGCCCAGCAGGTCCGACCAGCGCCAGCTGCCCTTGCCCAGGGCCAGTTGCGCGCCGCCGGGGCGGTCTTCCAGCTTCAGGACTGCCAGCCCCGTCATGCGCTGGCTCTTGCATTCGGCTGGGGCGAAGGCGACTTCCAGGGCGATGGCCTGGCGCACGCCGGCCAGACCCTTGCCCGCCTGGTTGCGGCTTTGCAGCCAGTCGCCGTTCCAGACCAGGATGGCGCGTCCGTTCGCGTCCATGTCCTGGGATGCGGCGATGACGGCGCGGCGCACGGCCTGGTCGTCGCGCACCGCGTCCTGGACCCAGCGCACCATGTCGCACGACCCGCCGCCCGAGCCTGAACCCGCGCCGGTCCCTCCCGAACCGCCCGATCCGCCGACGCCCGATCCGCCGCCGCCGCCCGGACCTGCGCCGACCGTCATGGCGCCGGCGATCTGGGCCGCGCCCAGCAGGGGCAGGGGCGGACCCGGCGGGGCGGGCGCGGCGGGCAGGGGTTCGACGTCGGGCGGGCGTCTGCTGACCACCAGTCTCGGTCGCGCCGCCGCCACGGCAGGCGGTCGCCGCTGGGGCGCGGGCTTGGCCGGCGCGGCCGCCTGGGCGGCGGCGGCCGGCGCGTCGGGCTTTGGCGAGAGATCGGGCGCGATCACGCGCGCGGGCGGCGGCGGAGGCGGCGGGGGCGGCTCGACCAGTTCGACCATCATCGGCGGCGTCTGCGGCGTCTCGACGATCGGCTCCGCACCGCCGTGCATCAGCAGCGCCAGCCCCAGATGCGCGGCCAGGATCGGCGTCGCCGCCAGCGCCCAGCGCCGTGTGCGCGCCGCGCTCAATCGCCTATCCGTGATGGGAGTTGAACACGCCGCCGCATGGTCATCGGGACAAAACGCCTGTAAAAACCGCCAGGCTCCGTTGAAAACATTCGGTCGCGTCAGGAAAGTGGCGTCGTCGTGAATACAACCGCGCGACGGCGCAGAGCAGCGATAGATGAGCGTGTCCGCCCTCTGGCATCAGCCGTCAGCGGCGCAACGTCTGCACTGAGGCGATGGTTCCATCCTCGTGCAAGAATAACGCGAATATTCGATCTGCTTATGGTCAAGCTGACATGATGCCGCCCAAAGCGCGTCATTACTCCGCCTTGTCTCATACGCCATTTTCATCTTGCGCATGAACTGGGTGTGGCGCTCCCGGCAAGAAGGAGACAAAACTTGAGCAGATCGAAACTCAGGACGGCGGTCGTCGGCGGCGCCCTCATCGCCCTCGGCTTTGCGGCCAGCGGCTGCGCCAGCCATCGTTTCGTGCGTGATCAGGTCGAAGTCGTCGACAACCGCGTGACCACCGTCGAAGGCACTGCAGGCCAGGCCCTGCAACGCGCCAACGACGCGCACAAACTGGCCGAGGGCAAGTTCCTCTATCAGGTCGTGCTGTCGGACGATTCCGTGAAATTCCCCACCGACGCGGCGGCCCTGTCGCCCGAGGCCGAGCAGCGCCTGGCCCAGTTCGCCCAGCGTCTGCAGGGCGAGAACAAGAACGTCTATCTGGAAATCCAGGGCTACACCGACTCGACCGGCACGCCCGAGCATAACGACCAGCTGGGCGAGCAGCGCGCCGAGGCCGTGCGTCGCTTCCTGAACCGCCAGGGCGTCGCCCTGAACCGCATGGCCACCATCTCCTATGGCCAGGAACAGCCGGTGGCCTCGAACGACACGCCCGAGGGCCGTTCGCAGAACCGCCGCGTAACCATCGTCGTCCTGGCCTAAGCCGCCTCGACCTCGAACACCGGAACGGCGGCCGCCTTCGCAGCGGCCGCCGTTTTCGTCTCTACAGCGTGTCGAAGAAGGCCGGCGCGGCCTGCGTCGCCGGCCCGTAAACGCCTTCGTCGAACAGGCGCGCCCCCGACGTCGGCTCCAGATTGATCTCCACCGTCCGCGCCCCGGCATACCGCGCCGCCTGCACGAACCCCGCCGCCGGATAGACCGCGCCCGACGTGCCGATGGACACGAACAGGTCGCACCGCTCCAGCGCCCGCTCGATCCGCTCCATCTGAAGCGGCATCTCCCCGAACCAGACGATGTGCGGCCGCATGACGCCCTGTGGATGATGCGGCGACGCCTCATCCGCCGCCATGTCCCCGGCCCAGTCCATCACCACGCCCGACCGGGTGCAGCGGCCCTTCAGCAGTTCGCCGTGCATATGGATCAGCTCGAAACCGGCGGCCGGCGGCGTCTCTTCATGCGCCCGGTCGTGCAGATCATCGACGTTCTGCGTCACCAGCAGGAAGTCGCCCCGCCACCGCCCCGCCAACGCCGCCAGCGCCCGGTGCGCCGCATTGGGCCGGACATCGGCCAACTGCCGCCGCCGCTGATTGTAGAAGTCCTGCACCAGCGCCGGATCGGCGGCATAACCCTCCGGCGTCGCCACATCCTCGACCCGATGCCCGCACCACAGCCCGTCCGACGCCCGAAACGTCGGCACGCCGCTCTCGGCCGATATCCCGGCACCGGTCAGGACGACGAGGTTTGTGTGTGACATGACGGCTTCATACCATCCTGCGCCTGCCCTAGAAGAGGAGGGAATCGTTCAGGAGCCCCGCCATGAAAACCCGCGCCGCCGTCGCCTTCGAGGCCAAACGTCCGTTGGAGATTGTCGAGGTCGATCTGGAGGGACCGCGCGACGGCGAGGTGCTGATCGAGATCAAGGCCACCGGCATCTGCCACACCGACGCCTACACGCTGGACGGCCTGGACTCCGAGGGCGTCTTCCCCTCGATCCTGGGCCACGAGGGCGCGGGCGTGGTGGTCGAGGTGGGGCCGGGCGTGACCTCGGTCGCGGTCGGCGATCACGTCATCCCGCTGTACACGCCGGAATGCCGCCAGTGTAAGTCGTGCCTGAGCCGCAAGACCAATCTGTGCACCGCCATTCGCGGCACTCAGGGCAAGGGCGTCATGCCCGACGGCACCAGCCGCTTCAGCTACAAGGGTCAGGCCATCGCCCACTATATGGGCTGCTCGACCTTCTCGAACTACACCGTCCTGCCCGAGATTGCGGTGGCGAAAATCCGCAAAGACGCGCCCTTCGACAAGGCCTGCTACGTCGGTTGCGGCGTGACCACCGGCGTCGGCGCCGTAGTCAACACAGCCAAGGTCGAGCCCGGCGCCAACTGCGTCGTCTTCGGCCTGGGCGGCATCGGCCTGAACGTCATCCAGGGGCTGAAGATGGTCGGGGCCGACATGATCGTTGGCGTGGACATCAACGGCGACAAGGAAGAATGGGGCCGTCGTTTCGGCATGACCCATTTCGTCAATCCCAAGGATGTGCCGGACGTGGTGGCCCATCTGGTCCAGCTGACCGACGGCGGCGCGGACTACACCTTCGACTGCACCGGCAACACCGTCGTCATGCGTCAGGCGCTGGAAGCCTGCCACCGCGGCTGGGGCGAAAGCGTCGTCATCGGCGTCGCCGAATCCGGCAAGGAAATCGCCACCCGCCCGTTCCAACTGGTGACCGGCCGCGTCTGGCGCGGTTCGGCCTTCGGCGGTGCGCGCGGCCGCACCGACACGCCCAAGATCGTCGACTGGTATATGGACGGCAAGATCGAGATCGACCCGATGATCACCCACACCTTCGGCCTGGACGACATCAACAAGGCCTTCGACCTGATGCACGAGGGCAAGAGCATCCGCAGCGTCGTGGTGTTCTGATCATGGCCGCACGGGCCCCCGGCTCCATCCTGCTGATCGGGGCGTCGCGAGGCCTGGGCCTGGCCTTGGCCGAGGCCTTCCTGGAGATGGACTGGTCGGTCGTCGCCACCGCCCGATCCGCCGTATCGCCCCTGCACGCCTTGGCGTCGGACCATCCGACGCTAGAGATCGAGATGCTGGACATCACGGATGGCGAGCAGGTGCGGGCGCTTGCAGAGAGGCTGTCGGATCGACGGTTCGATTGTCTGTTCATCAATGCGGGCGTGGCCGATGCGCCGGCTTCTATCGCCGATACGCCGCTGGATGACTTCACACGGCTGATGGCTACCAACGCTTGGGCGCCGCTTCAGGTGGTGGAGGCGCTAGGCGACCGGGTCGCGCCAAGCGGCGTGATCGGCGTCATGTCGTCGGGCCAGGGTAGCATCGCCAACAACAACGGCGGCGGCGTCGACGCCTATCGCGCCTCCAAGGCGGCCTTGAATATGTTGATGCGCGGCTACGCCGCCCGCCGCGCCGACGACCCCCGCGGGCTGTTGTTGCTGGCGCCGGGCTGGATTCGCACCGATCTGGGCGGGCCCGACGCGCCCCATACGATCGAGGACAGCATCCCCAAACTGATCAAGGTGATCCTGGCTCAGAAGGGACGGCCAGGGCTGCATTATCTGGACCGCGATGGCCGGCCCGTCCCGTGGTGATGGGTCCGTTGCCAAAAGAGACGGTCATGGCTATCGTTTGTCGACCATAGATCAGGAGGGCTCGCCATGTTCACCCACGTCACCGTCGGCGCCAACGACATCGAGG
The DNA here is from genome assembly GCF_014204545.1 of Brevundimonas vesicularis. Classification (GTDB taxonomy): domain Bacteria; phylum Pseudomonadota; class Alphaproteobacteria; order Caulobacterales; family Caulobacteraceae; genus Brevundimonas; species Brevundimonas vesicularis_B. The sequence continues at coordinate 268,575 of NZ_JACHLJ010000002.1, read as the reverse complement.
CGTCGCGCCGGTTCTATGATGCGGCGCTCGGCGCCCTGGGCCTCGAGCCGGGCCAGGGGCCGGACCCCAAGGGCCGTTACTGGTGGCGCACCCGCATGGGCGCCTTTGCGATCGGCGCGCCGATCGACGGCGAGCCGGCCTGCCACGCCAACGGCGGCACCATCGGTTTTCACGCCAAAACGCCCGAGATGGTCCAGGCCTTCCACGACGCGGGCGTCGCGGCCGGCGGTCGGGCCATCGAGGACCCGCCCGGCGAACGCAAGGGCCCCTTCGGCCCCATGATCCTGGCCTATCTGCGCGATCCGTCCGGCAACAAGATCTGCGCCATGCATCGAAAGACAGACTGAGTGGAAACCACCAAGACGCACGCTGTCCACGGCGGAACGCTCCGCTATCTGAAGCACGACAGCACAGCGACCGGCACGCCGATGACGCTATCGGTCTTCGTTCCGGGCGGGGAGGGGCCTTTCCCGGTGCTGATCTGGCTGTCGGGCCTGACCTGCACCGAGGATAATTTCACCACCAAGGCGGGGGCCTACCAGGCCGCCGCCGAACATGGCGTCATCATCGTGGCGCCTGACACCTCGCCGCGCGGAGACGGCGTCGCCGACGATCCCGCCTATGACCTGGGCCAGGGCGCGGGCTTCTATCTGGATGCGACACAGGCGCCCTGGGCGCCGCATTTCCGCATGGAGACCTATGTCACCGAGGAACTGATCGCCCTGATCGACGCCGAGTTTGCGACCACGGGCGTCCGGTCGATCAGCGGCCATTCGATGGGCGGCCACGGCGCCCTGACCCTGGCGTTGAACCATCCCGACCTGTTCCGTTCGGTTTCCGCCTTCGCGCCGATCTGCTCGCCGACACGGTGCGCCTGGGGTGAAAAGGCCTTCACCGCATACCTCGGAGACGACCGCGACGACTGGGACCGACACGACGCCGCCAAGCTGATCGCAGCCGGCGCCGCCAAGAGCCCTGACGGAGGGGGCGCCTTCGATGACATCCTGATCGACCAGGGGGACGCCGACAGCTTCCTGACCGACCAGCTGAAGCCGGAACTTCTGCAAACCGCCGCCGATGCCGCCGGCCAGAAGATCACCCTGCGGATGCAGCCGGGCTACGACCACTCCTACTTCTTCATGGCCAGCTTCATCGCCGACCACATCGCCTTCCACGCCGAACGTTTGAAGGTCTAGGCGCCAGATGGGACGCCGGGTTTGGATCACCGTCGCAGTCCTGCTGCTGGCAGGCCCAGCCTTGGCGCAAGAGCAGGTCGGCGATCTGGATTGGCGGCCAAAGGTGGCGTCGCCGGCCTATGCGACGGATGGGCCTGTCGTGCTTGTCGATCAGGGCCACGGCAGCGAGCAGACGATCGAAGGTCGTTATGCCGCCTTCGCCGCGCTGATGCGGGCCGACGGATATCGGATCGAAGCCAGCCGGGGGCGTCTCGATGCGCCCGGCGCGCTTGATGGCGTGGCGGTGTTGGTCATCTCCAATCCGGCGCGCCCGGCGGACGGCTCGCGCGCCTCGGCTTTCGACGACGCCGAAATCGAGGCGATCAGCCGCTGGGTGGAGCAGGGCGGGTCGTTGCTTCTGGCCGCCGATCACGCGCCGCACGGCGCAGCCGCCGAAGCCCTGGCCGCAAGGTTCGGGGTAGCGATGGGCACGGGTTACGCCTTCCAGCCCGTGGGCGGCGACGTTACGGCCAATCTGGTCTTTCCGCGCCCGGCGCTTGCGGATCATCCGATCATCGAGGGCCGCGACCAAAGCGAACGCTTGACGGTCGTGAAGAGCTTCACCGGGCAGTCGCTTTCGGGGCCGGCAGACGCAACCGTATTGCTGGCGATGAGCGCAGATGCGCGAGAGGCTCCCAATCTCGGAGCCTTTCAAACGATCCGAACGCAGCTTCGGGCCGGACAGGATCCAGCCGTCGTCCTTGCCGAGTTGTCGCGGCCCGCCTTATCCGCCCAAGGTCTGGCTTTGCGCTTTGGCGCGGGGCGGGTCGTCGTGCTGGGAGAGGCGGGGATGCTCACGGCCCAGGTCGTGCGTTTTCCCGACCAGCCGGATCGCGAGCCGGTTCGCATGGGGTTGAACACAGCCGGTCATGACGATCAGCAGTTCGCCCTGAACCTTTTGCACTGGCTGTCGCGTCTGCTCCCTTGATGCTACAGGGCCGGCATGAGCGCTTCTGATCCCTACGAACCCATGTTTTCCGCCCTGTGCCGCGAGGTGGGTTATTGCCTGCACGCCAAAGGGCAGAAGCGGGTGATCGAGGCCCTGCCCAAGGGGCTGGACGCCGCCGTGCGCGCCGTCTTTGCGGCCGAGGGCGTGGACGAGCCTAATGCGCCGGGCGATGTGAAGCGGGCCGTTCGCGATTGCCTGAAGGCGAACTTGCCAGCCGCTTAAGCTGGTCTTGTCAGGGTGTCGGCACGATCTCGGTGGTGGTCCCCGACGGCGTCGTGACGGTGCGGATCGTGACGGGCGCCTTGCCAGTCTCCTCGACGGTCGTCGTCGTCGAAGACCAAACCGTATGACTGACGCGGCAGGTCCTGCCCCCATAGTTTTCCGCGCCGATCGCAGGATTTTGGGTGCAGGTCGGCGCTTGGCTGGCCATGTCCGCCGCGGCCTGGTCCAGCGCCTCGAAACCGGCGCAGCCGCTTGCTGAAACGGCGAGCGCCAGCACAGCGAGGAATCTGATACGCGACATGACAGCCTCCGATTGACGGGTGGACAATCGCGCGCCTTGTGGGCCAATGCAAATGGCCAAGCTGAACAAAAACCCGACGAAATCGCTTGGGTCAGACGCCACAGCCCCTAAATGGGGTTCAGGAACAAACCGTCTTCAGGAGACTGACATGGCCTTCACCCTGCCCCCGCTGCCCTACGCCTATGACGCGCTGGAGCCGGCCATCGACAAGGAGACGATGACCTTCCACCACGACAAGCACCACCAGACCTATGTCGACAACCTGAACAAGGCCGTCGATGCCGACGCCGGTCTGCAGGGCAAGTCGCTGGAGGAAATCTTCACCAGCATCTCCACCGCGCCCAAGGCCGTCCGCAACAACGGCGGCGGCCATTGGAACCACAGCCTGTTCTGGGAGCTGCTGGCCCCGGCCGACCAGGCCGGCGAACCCTCGGCTGAACTCGCTGCCGCCATCGACGCCGATCTGGGCGGCATGGACAAGTTCAAGGAAGACTTCAACGCCGCCGGCGCCGCGCAGTTCGGTTCGGGCTGGGCTTGGCTGATCGTGCAGAACGGCAAGCTGAAGATCACCTCGACCCCGAACCAGGACAATCCGCTGATGGACGTCGTGGACGAGCGCGGCGAGGTCATTCTGGGCGCCGATGTGTGGGAGCACGCCTACTATCTGAAATACCAGAACCGCCGCGCCGACTATCTGAAGTCGTTCTGGACGGTGGTGAACTGGAAAAAGGTCAACGAACTCTACGCCGCCGCCAAATAAGGCCGGTCCAGCCCAGAGATCGAGAGATGACGACGCCCGCCGGAACCTCCGGCGGGCGTTTTCGATTGCGTCATCGCAAACGGAGATCGAAGCGATGCGGATGATGATGACGGGGGCCGCTTTGGCGGCTCTGATGTTGGCGGCCTGTAACCCTCAAGAGAATACGCAGAAGCCCGGCGATCCCGCGCCGCCCAATCCCACCCAGACCGTCGCCGCCCCAGCCGAGAAGCCCGTCTATCGCTTCAAGATCGGCGCGCTGGACGCCATCGCCCTGTTCGACGGCGAGAACCCGGTCAAGAACGACAACCAGACCTTCGGCGTCGGCCTGACGCCGCAGGCGGTCGCCGCGCCCCTGACCGCCGCCGGACAGCCGGCTGATCCGATCATGCTGGAAATCCATCCGCTGCTGGTCAAGAACGGCGCCCGCACGATGCTGTTCGACACGGGCCTGGGCGAGGGCAAGGGCCAGTTGATGGACAGCCTGCAAAAGGCGGGTGTCGATCCGGCCTCGATCACCGACGTGCTGATCTCGCACGGCCACCCGGACCACGTCGGCGGCCTGATCCGCAATGGCGGACTGGCCTTCCCCAATGCGGCGATCCGCATGTCGCAGGCGGAATGGGCGTCTGTCCGCGCCAATCCCGAACTGGCCGATCTGGTGCGGATCATCACCCCCAAGGTCCAGGCCTTCGAGCCGGGCGGCGAGGTCGCGCCGGGCGTCCAGTCCCAGGACACGGCCGGCCATACGCCGGGCCACGTCGCCTATCTGATCGCCGACGGCCAGAACCAGCTGCTCTACACCGGCGACCTGATGCATCATTGGATCCTGTCGGTCGAACATCCGGACTGGAAGGTCGGCTATGACGACGATCAAGCGGCAGGCCTGAAGGCGCGGCTGGACGAGGTGACGGCGCTGCGCAACTCCGGCGCCCACATCTACGCCTATCACTTCCCGTTCCCGGGGCTGGGCAAGGTCGCGACCCGCGAGGGCCGCGCCATGTTCATCTCCGAGGCCCAATCCGCAAAGGATTAGGGCCGCAAAGGATTAGGCTGCGACGGACTAGATGCGAAGATCCACGCCATGCCGGGTGCGTTCGTTCATGCGCTCGGCATGGTGCTGGCGAACCATTCGGCGCTGGCGCAGCATCTCGTGGATGCCGTCGGCGAGATCGAGCAGTTGGTGGTCGCTCAAAGGCTCGACCAGGTCGACCAGCTGCGTCTTCAGCGTCTGCATGGCCTCGTCGGACAGGCCGGTCTGAAAGCTTTTGGGTTCAGGCTGCATTCCACTCCTCTTTGTCCTCATGCGTGGATTGGTTGCATCGAAGGAAGGGTGCGGCGACGCGATCGTTCCATTCCATCGTGCTTAACGGCCCGCTGTGCTTGACTCCGCCGCCCTCGCTGGCCATAAGCGCCGCCTTCCACGGGTCCGCTTCGGCGGGGCCGGGATGAATGACGGAAGATGCGTGGACCGCCGTTGAGATCGCATTCCCAATCCAGGGGATGCCGGGCCGTATCGTCGAAAAGAGAATAGAATGTCCAAGCGCCATAGCGCCAAGTACAAGATCGACCGGGCCATGGGTGAGAACCTGTGGGGCCGCGCCAAGTCGCCGGTCAACAAGCGTTCTTACGGTCCCGGCCAGCACGGCCAGCGTCGCAAGTCCAAGGTTTCGGACTTCGGTCTGCAACTGAAGGCCAAGCAGAAGCTGAAGGGCTACTACGGCAACATCACCGAGAAGCAGTTCGCCAAGACCTATGACGAGGCCGCGCGTCGCAAGGGCAACACCTCGGAAAACCTGATCGGCCTGCTGGAATCGCGTCTGGACGCCGTCGTCTACCGCGCCAAGTTCGTCCCGACCGTCTGGGCCGCCCGCCAGTTCGTCAGCCACGGCCACGTTCTGGTCAACGGCAAGAAGGTCGACATCGCCTCCTACCGCGTGAAGCCGGAAGACGTCGTCACCGTGAAGGAGAAGTCGCGCAACATGGCTCTGGTGCTCGAAGCCCAGCAGTCGTCGGAACGCGACGTGCCGGATTACCTGGAACTGTCGGACCGCTCGTTCTCGGTTCGCTACGTCCGCGTGCCGGAACTGTCGGACGTGCCGTACGCCGTGAAGATGGAACCGAACCTGGTCGTCGAATACTACGCTTCGTAAGCGAAGCTTACGAAGCTTTCTTCAAGGGGCTATCGCCCTTCGGGCTACTTGAGCCCCGTGGTGATCCCTTTGAAGTGTTCAGTTTGGAGGGCCTCGGATTCGTCCGGGGCCTTTCGTTTTTTATCCTGTTCCCTCAAAGGGCGAACAGGCGCATTCTCGGCCAGTTCAGGCTTTGAGGCAGGGGAGGTCGTCAGTTGCGCGACTCCATCATGAAACGCTTGGCTTTGATCGCCGCCGCATCGGCGGGCCTGGCCGCCTGCGCCAGCCGCGGCGAGCCCACCGTATCCACCGCGGGAATGCCTGGCGCGCTGGAGCCGATCCATGCCGCCACCTTCACCAAGGATCAGGCCGTCTTCTGGGTCAGTTCGAACGGCTGCACGGCCAAGGAAGACCTGATCCCGATCGTCAGCCTGCAGGGCGGCAGCGCCGTCATCACCCTGCGCCGCATCGACGAGGACAAGTGCAAGCAGGACCTGGTCCAGGGCGTCGAGCTGAAGTGGTCGTTCGAGGAGCTGGGCCTGACGCCCGGCTCGCCCGTCAGCGTCAACAACCCCTATCAGATGCCCCGCTCCTGAAACCGGCCATAGCGTTTCGTTAAGCCTGTTCGAGCGCGTCTGATTAAGCAACGTCCGTTACGACGACAGACCGTCCCCCCAAGGTCTGTAGCTTCATGCGCTTCTTCACCTGCCTGACCGACGACCACAATCTCTGGCTCGTCGCGTTGGCCGCCGGCCTATGCCTGATCGGTTCGATCATCACCTTCCGCCTGTATCGCCGCCTGCGCGCCGCCGAAAAGGGCACGCGCCTGGCCTGGGCCTTCATGGGTGCGGTGGCGACCGGGGCGACGATCTGGTGCACCCATTTCGTGGCGATGATCGCCTATGAGCCCGGCGTCACCATCAGCTATGGCCCCGTGCTGACCGGCCTGTCCCTGGGCGTCGCCATCGCCGGCAGCGCGCTGGCGCTTTGGGTGGCCTCGCGCGGGATGCGCGCCTCGGCCGAAATCGGCGGCGTGCTGTTCGGCCTGACCGTGGTGGCCATGCACTATACCGGCATGGCGGCCTTTGCGACCGACGCCGTCATCCACTGGTCGGCCGCCTATGTCGCCGCCTCGGTGGCGGGGGCGGTCTTCCTGGGCGCCCTGGCGTTCAATCGCGCCCGGCAGTCCGGCAAGATCGTTCCCGTCGTGCTGATGGTCCTGGGCATCGTGGCCCTGCACTTCACCGGCATGGCCGCCATGACGATCGTGCCGGTCGGCGCGCTGGTCGATATGGGCGCTATCGGATCCACCAATCTGGTCCTGGCCTTCGCCGTTTCCGCCGTGGGATTGATGATGCTGGGCACCGGCGTCGCCAGCCACGCCTTGGACGTCCAGTCCCGGCTTCAGGCCAAGGCGCGCCTGGATCATCTGATCGAGGGCAGCGTCGATGGCATGGTGGTCGAACAGGACGGCGTCATCCTGGCCGCCAACGCCGCCTTTGCCGATCTGGCGGGCGTCCAGCATCAGGCCCTGGTCGGCGAGCCGCTGTCGCGCTGGGTCTCTGGCGTCGCCGATCTGGCGGTCAACGGCCTCAGCCAGTCCAAACTGGTCGCCGAAGGCGGGGCGGACATTCCCGTCGAGATCGCCGTGCGCCGCGACTGCGGTATGGATCACGTCATGATCTACGCCGTGCGCGATCTGCGCATGCGTCAGGCGCAGGAGCGTCGCATCGCCCATCTGGCGCGCAACGACGGCCTGACCGGCCTGCCCAACCGTTCGTCCTTCCTGGAATGGCTGACGCGCCAGACCGCCGACCTGACCGTTTCGAACAAGGTGGCCCTCTTGGCCATGGACCTGGACCGGTTCAAGGAGGTGAACGACGTTCACGGCCATGCCGCCGGCGATCAGCTTCTGATCCAGATCGCCGAACGGATGCGCGCCTGCCTGCGCCACGACGAGTTCATCGCACGCCTGGGCGGGGACGAGTTCGTCGCCGTCGTGCCGATCCAGCACAAGGATGATGCCCTGGATCTGGTCGCGCGCCTGCGCCACGCCGTCACCGCCCCGGTCGTGCTGGACCATGCCGAGGTCGCCTGCGGTCTCAGCACTGGCATCGCGATCTGGCCCGACGACGCCCACGACCCGTCCGCCCTGATCAATGACGCGGACCTGGCCATGTACCGGGCCAAAGCCTCGCTGGGGACCGACGTCTGCTTCTACGAGGAGGAGATGGACGAGGCGGTCCGCAATCGCCGTCGCATGGCCCAGCAGATGCGCGAAGCCCTGGACCAGGGCCAGTTCAGCCTGAACTGGCAACTTCAGGCCGCCGTCGATACCGGCGACATCACCGGCTATGAGGTGCTGCTGCGCTGGATCCAGCCGGATGGGACCTTCATCTCGCCGGCCGACTTCATTCCTCTGGCCGAAGAAAACGGCCTGATCCTGCCGATCGGCGAATGGGTGCTGCGCACCGCCTGCGCCGAAGCCGCCAGCTGGACCGAACCGCACAAGATCGCCGTCAACCTGTCGCCGGTGCAGCTGGGCCACGTCGACCTGCCGCGCCTGGTGCATCAGGTGTTGGTCGAGACCGGCCTGTCGCCGTCGCGGCTGGAGCTGGAGATCACCGAGACGGCCATGATCACCGACATGGAGCGCACGACCCATGTCCTGCGCCAGCTGAAGCTGCTGGGCGTCTCCATCGCCATGGACGACTTCGGCACCGGCTATTCGTCGCTATCGACCCTGCGCGCCTTCCCGTTCGACAAGATCAAGCTGGATCGCTCCTTCATGTCCGAACTGGACGGCGGACCTCAGTCGGCCGCCATCATTCGCGCCGTCCTGGCTTTGGGGGAGAGCCTGCACATCCCCGTCCTGGCCGAGGGCGTTGAGACGCTGGAACAGCTGTCCTTCCTGCGCGACCAGGGCTGCGACGAGGTCCAGGGCTATCTGCTCGGCCGCCCGCAGAAGACGGCCGACGCAGAGGTTCAAGCCGCCGCACGCGTTCTGTGGGCCGTCGATCCCGCGCTGGAGAGGGCGGCCTGATCAGGCCGCCTGCCTAGCCGGCCTTGCCGTAGCCCGGCCAATATTTCTTGCCGGCCCGCTCGTATTGCGCCGGCAGGCCTTCATCCTCGCCTAGCGCGACGGCTGCATGGTGCGCCCAATTCGGATCGTCCAGCGCCGCACGCGCGATGGCGATCAGGTCGGCCTGACCCGAGGCCACGATGTCCTCGGCCTGCTGCGGATCGAAGATCATGCCGACGGCCATCACATTGGCCTGCGGCGTCGCTGCCTTCACGGCCTGGGCGAACCGCAACTGATAACCCGGCTCGCCGCCCGGAATGTCGGCGCGCGCGACGTTGCCGCCCGACGTCAGGTGCAGATAGTCGTAGCCCATGTCGTGCAGTGTCTGGCCAAAGGCCGTCACCTCGTCCAGGGCGATCCCGCCCTCGACCCAGTCCGAGCCCTTGAAGCGCACGCCCAGCGCCTTGGTTCGGGGCCAGGCGTCGCGCAGGGCCTGCGCGACCCGCAGCGGGAAGCGCGCCCGGTTCTCATAGGATCCGCCGAAATCGTCGGTGCGGTGGTTGGATACCGGCGACAGGAACTGGGTCAGCAAATAGCCGTGGGCGGCGTGCAGTTCGACCAGGTCGAACCCGGCCCGATCCGCCCGCCGCGCGGCGTCTTCGAACGCAGCGACGACGCGGTCCATGTCGGCCGGGGTCATGGCAGTCGGCGTGTGCCAGTCATCCTTGAATGGTTCGGCCGAGGCGCTGAAGGTTTCCCACGCGCCGTCTTCAGCCTTCAGGGCGCCGCCACCCTTCCACGGGGCGCTGGTCGAGGCCTTGCGTCCGGCGTGGGCCAACTGGATGCCGATCGGGGTGTCGCTGTAGGTGCGGATGTCGCGGATGATTTGGGCGAAGGCCTCTTCCTGGGCGTCGTTCCACAGGCCGGTGTCGTCGGGCGTGATCCGTCCCGCCGCCTCGACCCCCGTGGCCTCGACAATGACTAGTCCCGCGCCGGAGATCGCCAGTCGTCCCAGATGCTGCACGTGCCAGGGCTGGGGCACGCCGTCGATGGCCGAATACTGGCACATGGGTGCGATGGCGACGCGGTTTTTCAGCGTCAGGGGGCCGACGGCGCGGGGTGAGAACAGCTGGCTCATGAAAGACGATCCGTGGGGCAGGAGAGGGGGACTGTAGCTATGGCGGTTGCGGTCACGTTCAACCCCGATCCTTTCCGATTGTTCACCCAACTTTCCGATAATTCACGTGTGCGCGCCCGGCCCGCGCGGCACAAAAGGGTCAAGCTTCAACTGGGGAACACACCAATGCTTCGTCTCGCTCTCGCCATCGCCATCGCCGCGCCGCTGCTGTCGGGCTGCATCATCGTCTCGACCGAAAAGCCGACCACGCGCGTCATCACCGCGCCGGCTGCGGGCCAGTGATGCGCAGCTTGATCAAGGGCCCGATGATCACGGGTCTGGCGGTTGCGGCCCTGGTCGCGCCGCTGCTGTCGGCGTGCGTCATCTATGACAGCGACGCGGGCGAAAACGTCTCGGTGAACCTGCGCCGCGACGACGCCCCGCCGGCCGAGGCCATTCGTGAAGCCCGGTTCGCCGACGGCGCCCTGGTCGCGCGCGTCGATTCCAACGGCTGCACCCAGGCGTCGGATTTCGAGGTGTCGGTATCGGACGGCGCGCCGGCCGAGATCACGCTTCGCCGCACCAAACAGGACCTGTGCAAGGCCTTGGTCCCGGACGGCGTCGAGTTGCGCTGGACCTATGCCGATCTGGGCCTGGAGCCCGGCACGGCGGCCCGCATTCTCAATCCGCTGAAGTAGGCGTCTCGAACACGACCAGCATGTCTGGCGGAATGCGCTGCGGCCTCAGGGTCGCAGCGTCCACCAGCACCCATTCGGTGACGCCCTGGGCGCAGACGCGGCCCTGGGCGTCCTCGATGCGGACATAGCGGGTGAAGCGCGGTCCCTGCGGATCGCCGACCCAGGTGCGTGCGACCACGCCCTCGGCGCCCGGCTCGATGCCGCGCAGATAGTCGATCTCATGCCGGGTCGCGACCCACGACCGTTTCGCCCGCGTCGCCTCGTCGAAGCGCGCATTCCAGTGGGCCGTGCCCGCATCCTGCAGCCAGCCGACATAGACGACGTTGTTGACGTGGCCGTTGGCGTCGATGTGCTCGGGCCGCACGTCCAGCGGCACGACGAAGACCTCGCGGTCCTCGCGCGGCGTGAGGGTCTTCCTGGCCATCAGGCCTCGCCGAGCGGCACGCCCTTCTCGACCATAAGGGCCTGAAGTTCGCCGGCCTGGAACATCTCACGGATAATGTCCGATCCGCCCACGAACTCGCCCTTCACATAGAGCTGCGGAATGGTGGGCCAGTCGGTGAAGCTCTTGATGCCTTCGCGCAGGGCTTCGTCCTGCAGTACGTCCACGCCCACGAAGCCGGCGCCGACATGATCTAGGATTTGAACTGCCAGGGACGAGAAGCCGCAGCGCGGCTGGTCCGGCGTGCCCTTCATGAACAGAACCACGTCGTTCTGGGCGACGGTTTCGCCGATGAAGGCGTGGACGGGATCGGCGGCTTGAGCGGTGTCGGTCACGGATAAGGGCCTTTCGTGAAGCCCGTCAGCTAGGGAGCCGAACGGGCGCGGTCAAGGCGTCCGCGACGTTCTGCACAGCCGGGAAGGACGGTCAGGCCGCCTGATTGGCCACGACGCGCGCCATCTCGATCTGTGCGGCCAGGCCCGGCGGCATGTCCCGCTCGGGCGCGGCGGCCAGTGTCGCCAACCGATCGGTGTCGGTCGGAGTGACGATCACGCTGGACACCGACGGATCGGTCAGCACGTAGGACAGGCAGATCGCCTCGGCCGTCCAGTTCTGGGTGCGGTACAGGAAGCCGAAAGCGTCCTTCTTGGGCGTATCGACGGGACGCTTGTCCTTGCCGAAGCCGAACAGCCCCTTTTTGAAGATCGGCGCATCCGGCGCTCGCGCGCGCCGGTCCGCGTAGAAATCGTAGGCCAAGACCGCCATGTCCTGCTCGCGCGCCGAGCGGATGCGGTTTCGGATCTTCCAGTCGGCGTTGATGTCGAACGGCGTCAGCAGGGCGTCGAACGCCCCTGTCGACACATAGGCGTCCATCACGTCGCCGCCGCCGGCGATGCCCAAAAGCTTGATCCGCCCCGTGGCGCGCATGGCCTTCAGCGCGCTGAGAGACGACTGCGCCAGTTCGGTCTCGCCCGGCTCGTGCAACACCGCCACGTCGACCCAGCCCAGGCCCGAGAAGTGCAGCACCCGGTCGATGGCCGCTGTCATCCCCTGGGCCGAGAAGTCCCGCTGCTGGTCGCGACCGTCGCCGGCGCCAAGCGTCAGGCTGACGTAGACGAGCTTGCGATCGACGTGCGACAGGGCCTCGCCCAACACCTCGGCCGCCACCGGGTCGGCGGTCTCCAGCCGATAGCTGTTCACTCCGGCTTCCAGCGCCGAATACAGCAGGTCCAGCCCGGCCTCGCGCCCGCGCTTCAGCACATCGGCGCCGAAACTCAGCGTCAGGTTGGAGATGGCGGCGCCGGAGACGCCGAAGGGGCGATAGCGCATGGCCTTCAGCCCTCCTTGGCCGGCGCGGAGGTCTCGAGCGCCAGGGCGTGCAGTTCGCCGCCCATCTGACCCTTCAGCGCGGCATAGACCATCTGGTGCTGACGCACGCGGGACAGGCCGGCGAAGGCGCTCGACACGATCCGCGCGCGATAGTGGTCGCCGTCGCCCGCCAGATCCTCGATCTCGATCTCGGCGTCGGCGAAGGCTTCGACCAGATGCTGGCGCAGCGTTTCCACGGACATGGGCATGGCGGGCACTCACACTTCGTTGGACGCCAGTTTGCCCGATAATCCTTAATGCCGACCTACGGCGCGCGGCCGGGTCGTTCGAACAACTGCACCGGATGATCCTTGTAGGTCGTCGTCGCATAGGGACGAAAACCGACCCGCGCCGCCAGCTTCAGCGAGGCCAGATTGTCTGGCGAGATCATGCAGACGGTTCGCCCCTCCAGCCTCCGGTCGGTCCAATCCAGGGCCGCCGTCAGCGCCTCGGCCGCATAGCCCCGCCCTTGAAACTCCGGCGCCACGCCCCAGCCCAGCTCCGGCGCGTCGAACGGCGGCTCCAGCTCGCGGCGATAGTCGAATACCCCCACGCTGCCCAGGTACGCCCCGCCGTCCCGCAGTCGGATCGTCCAGTTGCCATGGCCCATCGCCGCCCAATGGCCGAGATCGCGCAGCAGCCGGAACCAGACCTCTTCGCGCCCCAGCGCCCGGCCCATGATGTGGCGGGTGAAATCCTCATCGGACCACAGCGTCAGCAGATCGTCGAAATCCTGTGTCGAGACGGGGCTCATCACCAGTCGCTCGGTCGTCAGAATCCTGTCGTTCACATCAGGCCCAGTTGCTTGAAGCTGGCCACCCCGTCGCGGCCGACGACCAGATGGTCGTGAACCTCGACGTTAAGGGCGCGGCCGGCCTGCACAACCTGTTTCGTGATCTCGATGTCGGCGCGGCTGGGGGTCGGATCGCCCGACGGATGATTGTGCACCAGGATCAGGGCGCTGGCCGACAGCTCCAGCGCGCGCCGCACCACCTCGCGCGGATAGACCGGCGCATGATCGACCGTGCCGCGGTTCTGCACTTCGTCCAGGATCAGCTGGTTCTTCTTGTCCAGATACAGCACCCGGAACTGCTCGCGCGGCTCGTGCTGCAAGGCGACGCGGACATAGGCCAGGAGCGCCGTCCAGGACGAGATCACCGGCCGCTTCGCCGTCGGTTCGCGCGCGATCCGCCGCGTCACGTCGAAGATCAGCTGAAGGTCCAGCGCCACCGCCCGCGTCGCCTTGCCGACGGCGTATCCCATCGACCGCGCCACCTGATCCTCGATCGCCTCATGGCTGGCCGCCCCGATCCCCTCCAGCCCTCCGAACCGCGCCAGCAAATCCTTGGCCAGCGGCTTGGTGTCCTTATAGGGCACGCTGCGGAACAACAGCAGCTCCAGCAGCTCATAGTCGGGCAGGGCGCCCAGGCCCCCCTTCGCCGCCCGCTCACGCAGCCGGTCGCGATGACCGCTGTGGCGGGGCTTGGGTTTGTCCCCGACTTCGGACGCCTTGTCGTCGAGCATGATCCCTCCCGCTCAACGCAACCTGTGCGTATTGCGACTGAGGATCAAGGGTTCAGTTCGGTCGGAACAGCCCCGCCGGCGACGCTGTGAAGATTTCCAGTCCGTCTTCCGTCACCCCGATGGTGTGCTCGCACTGGGCCGACAGGGACTTGTCGCGAGTCACGGCCGTCCAGCCATCGGACAGCACCTTCACGTGCGGCTTGCCCAGGTTCACCATCGGCTCGACGGTGAAGAACATGCCGGGTTTCAACACCGCGCCCTCGCCGCGACGGCCATAGTGCAGGACGTTGGGGCTGTCGTGGAAGACGCGGCCGATGCCGTGGCCGCAGAAGTCGCGCACCACGCTCATGCGCTGGGCCTCGACGAACTTCTGGATTGCATAGCCGATGTCGCCGAAGGTGTTGCCCGGCTTGACCTGTTCCAGGCCCAGATCAAGCGACTGATAGGTCACGTCGATCAGCTTCTTGGCCCGCGCATTGATCTCGCCCACCGCATACATGCGGCTCGAATCGCCGTGCCAGCCGTCCACGATCACGGTGTGGTCGATGTTGACGATGTCGCCGTCCTTCAGCACCCGGTCGCCGGGAATGCCGTGGCAGACGACGTGGTTGATCGAGGTGCAGACGGTCTTCTCGTAGCCCTTGTAGCCCAGGCAGGCGGGCAGGCCGCCGTTGTCCAGCGTGAACTCGCGCACCAGATCGTCGATCGTGCTGGTCAGGACGCCCGGCTTCACGTGCGCCGCGATCATGTCCAGCGCTTCGGCGACCAGACGGCCGGCCTTGCGCATGCCCTCGAAGTCTTCCGCCTCATGGATGCGGATGGCGCTGGAGCGGACCAGGACGTCGGTTTCGAGTTCGGGCGTTTCGTACATGGGGCGATCGGTCTGCAAAAGGCGGGATACGGCGCAATCCGTTCGCCGCAGATGGGCGTTATAGCATGAAACCTCAAGCCTGCCCCCGGATTCCCGCATGACCGACGCTGACACCGACCGTTCCGGCCCGACCGCCGCCGTGCTGGTCATTGGCGACGAAATCCTGTCGGGCCGGACCCAGGACACCAACACCAACACCATCGCCCGGTTTCTGGCGGCGTTGGGGATCGACCTGATGGAGGCGCGGGTCGTCAGCGACGATCACGGCCGGATCGTCGAGGCGTTGGACGCCCTCCGCTCACGCTGGGACTATGTCTTCACCACCGGCGGCATCGGTCCGACCCATGACGACATCACCGCCGACGCCGTGGCGGCCGCCTTCGGCGTGGCCCTGCATGAACATCCCGACGCGCTGGCGATCCTGTCGCGCCGCTATGGCGACGAGTTCAACGCCGCGCGCCGTCGCATGGCGCGCATCCCCGAAGGCGGTGTTCTGATCGCCAATCCGGTCACCGATGCGCCCGGCTTCCAGATCGGCAATGTCTTCGTCATGGCCGGCGTGCCCAAGATCATGCAGGCGATGCTGGAGGATGTGGCCCCGCACCTGCGCACCGGCGCGATCGTTCATGCCCAGACCTTGAAGGTCACCGGCGTGGGCGAGGGGGCGGTGGCCGATGTGCTGCGGGCGGCGGCCAATCAGCGCCGCGACCTGTCCTTCGGCAGCTATCCATTCGGCCATGGCGGCGTCGGCGAGATGGGAACTCAGCTGGTCATTCGTGGCCGCAACGCCGATCAGGTCGATGCGGCGGCGCATGATTTGATCGCAGAACTGCGTAATCTGGGCATCGATGTTGCCGCTGCGTAACCTCGCAAAGCCGTGATCGTGTGCGGCTCGGGCGCCACGGTTTCGCCTGTTTCCGGTCCGATGGGGGCCTTGCCCGCAACGCTTTCGCGCCGCGAACGCTGAGAGGGCTCCTCCCCTGATCGACCGCGCGTAATGCGGCCGGCGCTTACTTAGGTGTATGAAATGACCTCCAGGAACTTCGCCCGCATGGGCGGGATCGCCCTGACGACCGCCCTGCTGGCCGGCGTCGCCGCCCCGGCCATGGCCGGCTCCTTCTATGTCCAGGAACAATCGACCCGCGGCCAGGGTCGCGCCAACGCCGGCGTCGGCGCCGACAAGGGCGTCCAGTCGCTGTGGTGGAACCCCGCCGCCATCGCTGGTACCCAGCGCGAAGTCTATGTCGGCATGCACGGCCTGATCCTGGACTCCGACGTCGACAACACCGGTTCGAGCCTGACCTACAACGTTCCGGTTCCGGGCGTCGGCGTCGTCAGCCGCTCGGCTCCCGTCAACGGCGACCCGCACGTCCACAACGTGGTCGAAAGCGGCATCGTGCCGAACTTCGCCGTCTCCATGCCGATCGGCGACCGCTTCAACGTCGGCCTGGCCGTCCAGGCGCCCTACAACTTCACCACCAAATATGAGCCGACCGACTTCGCTCGCTACGACGCCCTGACGTCGGAACTGCGCTCGGCCAACGTCAGCCTGGTCGCCGCCATGACGGTCACAGACTGGCTGGACATCGGCGCCGGTTTCGACGCCCAATACGCCAAGGCGACCCTGTCGTCGGCCCTGCCGAACGTGCCGATCCCGGCCGTCCTGTCGCCCGCCTATGTCGTCTCGCCGTCCACCGACGGTCGCAACCACTTGGAAGGCGACGGCTGGGATTACGGATGGAACGCCGGCGCCCAGATGCACTTCGGGAAGCTGGACCTCGGTCTGTCGTACCGCTCCAAGATCGAGCACGAACTGGAAGGCTCGGTGAACATCTCGGGCCTGACCGGCGTCCTGGCCGGCGCAAACGTCTCGACCGATGGCGGCGCCTCCTTCACCACGCCCTGGTACGCCACCGTCTCGGCCCGCTACGCCGTCAACGATCGCCTGACCCTGAACGCCCAGGTCAACCAGATCGGCTGGAGCGAGTTCGACGCCATCCGCGTCGCCTACACCGGTGGCGGCTCGACCATCGTTCAGGACTATGACGACGTCACCACCGGCGCGATCGGCTTCGACTACAAGATCGATCCGTCGATGACCTTCCGCGCCGGTCTGGGCTACGACCCGACCCCGACGCCGGACGATCACCGCACCGCCCGTATCCCGGACGGCGACCGCTGGCTCTACGCCGCCGGTCTGTCCAAGACGATCGGTTCGATGACCTTCGACGGCGCCGTGACCTACATCGACATCGACACCGCGACGATCAACGACACGCGCGACGTCTATGGCAACGGCCTGGTCGTCTCGAACCTGCGCGGCGAAGCGCAAGGCTCGGGCGTTGGCTTCTCGCTGGGCGCGACCTGGAACTTCTAAGTTCCGCTAAGCCTCGGCTGAAATGAGAACGGCGGCTCCTTCGCAGGAGCCGCCGTTTTTTATTCCTCCACCGCGTAGCGGGGGAGGGGGACCGCGCGAAGCGGGGTGGAAGGGGGCGGAAACGGGCGCGATGTCCGACGTTTCCCGCCATGCGGCGTTCGCCCCCTCCACCGCTTCGCGGTCCCCCTCCCCCGTTTCGCTGCGCTTCACGGGGGAGGATCTAGATCAGCCCTTGGCGGCGCCGCCGTAGCCCTTGCCGCCGTTCGACGGGCGGCGACGGGGGCGGCGCTTCATTTCGCCTTCGGCCGGTTTGACGTTGTCGTTGATCGAGGGCACGCGCTCGCCGGCCAGGGGGTTGTAGGCGCGCTCGGGACGCGGGGCCGCCGGGGTTTCGCCCGGGCGGTTGCGACGCTGGCGGTGCGGCTGGCCGCCGCCTTCTGGACGCACGCCCTCGCGGTGCGGCGCGCGACGGCCGCGGCCGCCTCGTCCCTGGCCGCCCTCGTTACGCTCGCCGCCTTCGCGCTCGGGCAGGGTCGCCTTTTTGCCCACGCCGGTGGCCATGATGGTGGCGTCCAGCTGGCCCAGGGCCTTATCGTTACGACGGTCGATGGCCGGGATCTTCTGGCGCGTGACCTTTTCGATGTCGCGCAGCAGCTTCATCTCGTCGCCGGCGACGAAGCTGACGGCCGTGCCGTCCTTGCCCGCCCGCGCGGTGCGGCCAATGCGGTGGACATAGGATTCCGGCACGTGCGGCAGTTCGAAGTTCACGACGTGCGAGACGCCGTCCACATCGATGCCGCGCGCGGCGATGTCGGTGGCGACCAGCACGCGCAGCTTGCCCTTCTTGAAGGCTTCCAGCGTGCGTTCACGCTGGGGCTGGCTCTTGTTGCCGTGGATGGCCCCGGCCTCGACGCCGCCGGCTTCCAGATAGGCCGCGACCTTGTCGGCGCCGTGCTTGGTCTTGGTGAAGACCAGGCAGCGCGTGTATTCGGGATCGCTGAACATCTCGGTCAGCAGGGCGCGTTTGCGGCCTTGTTCGATATAGACGACCGACTGGCTGATGCGCTGCACCGTGGTCGACTGCGGCGTGACCTGGACCTTGACCGGATCCTTCAGCAGTTCGCCCGCCAGCTTGCCGATCTCGGACGGCATGGTCGCCGAGAAGAAGAGGTTCTGGCGCTTGGCCGGGATCTTGGACACGATCTGGCGGATCGGCTTGATGAAGCCCAGGTCCAGCATCTGGTCGGCCTCGTCCAGCACGAAGATCTCGGTCGAGGACAGGTCCAGGTTCTTCTGCTGGATGTGGTCCAGCAGACGGC
Source organism: Brevundimonas vesicularis (assembly GCF_014204545.1). GTDB lineage: Bacteria > Pseudomonadota > Alphaproteobacteria > Caulobacterales > Caulobacteraceae > Brevundimonas > Brevundimonas vesicularis_B. The sequence continues at coordinate 250,241 of NZ_JACHLJ010000002.1, read as the reverse complement.
CGGGCGCGGCGATCAGGATGTCCAGACCCTGTTGCAGGGCCCGCTCCTGGGCGCCGTATTTCACGCCGCCGAAGATCACCGCGACCCGGAAGCCGAGGTGCGCGCCATAGGCCTTGAAGCTGTCGCCGATCTGGGTGGCCAGCTCGCGCGTGGGGCTCAGCACCAGCACGCGCGTCGTGCGGGGCTTGGGGGCGATGCGGTTTTCGGCCAGGCGATGCAGGATCGGCAGGGCGAAGGCGGCCGTCTTGCCGGTGCCGGTCTGGGCGATGCCCAACAGGTCCTTGCCGGCCATGACGTCGGGGATGGCCTTTTCCTGGATCGGGGTCGGCTTGGTATAGCCGGTCGAGGCCAGGGCCTGCAGCAGGGCCTTGTTCAGGCCCATGGATTCGAATGTGGTGCTCACAGCAGTCTATCTTTCGCGTAGCGGCAGGGCGCTATCAGCCATGGCATGACGCCGTCGGGCCGCGCACCGCCAGTCCCGACGGGGCCTCGGGGAGGAGGCCTGCGGGGTGGATCGGGCGCCGCCCCGCGTGTCCGGGCAGCGAATGGATATGAGGGGCCGGCGGCTTCTACAGACAGGTCCGAAGGGGACCCACACGCGCTGGAGACGCCGGAGATCGCGAGTGTGCGACGCCGCGCAAATGGGCGCTTATCGCCGATAAGTCAACTGCCGCACACATCAGGGCGCGTATCGCGTCGCCGCCTCGGGCAGGCCGTCGGGCAGGCCGATGGCCGCGCGCCAGTCCTCGGGATGCAGCCGCGCCATCTCCAGATCCAGCCACGCCAGCGGCTTCAGCGCCCCGTCCGCGTCCCAGAACCGCTCGGCCCACGGCTGGCCCGTCTCTATGGCCCGCGCCCGGTCCCGCGCCGTCGCCTCGGGCCCCAGATGCGTCGCGCGCCAGTGATACAGCCACGGAATATGCCAGTGCGGCGCCTGGCTCAGCCGCTCGTCCGTCATCGCCGCCGCCAGACATTCCGCCAGCGACCGCGCATCCTCCAGCTGGGCGTTGAAGGCGTCGCGCCGCGCCTGGATATGCCGGTCCCAGCCCTCGGCCGGCTCGATCGGCGCCTGCGTCGGCTCGGGCCGTTTCCAGCCTTCCGCCTCGCGCCGCTTCCACAGGGCGTGCACCCCGACGTCATAGCGTGCGGCGACCGACCGCGCGGTCTCGCCGTCCTCCCACGCCTTCCTGACCTCGGCCCAGACGGCGTCCGGCCGAATCTTGCGATGTATGCCCTGGCTCATGGGACAGGGGTGTCGCACGCCCCTGCGTCATCATCGGTCGCACCCGCGCCTCATGCACAGCGGGCGGGTGACCCCTGACATCTCGCGATGTGGAAAATCAAATCTCTAGCCTCGAAAATCGGCCTTCTCCCGGCCTGGGGTAGAGACCGCCCCATAATGTCCGCATGGAAAAACGCCGCTACAAGATCAAACCGCCCGAGGTCTGGACCCAGGTCCGACAGGACTATCTGTCCGGCCTCGACGCCAAGACCGTCGCCGCTCGCCACGATGTGACCGAGGCCTCCATCCGCGCCCGCGCGACGAAGGAGGGCTGGTCCCGCCATCCGCGCAGCGAGGCCGCGACCCCCGCGCCCCAGCCCCTGTCGCCAGACGACGCGGCCGACCTGTCGCCCGACGACCCCAATGATCCTGCGGCTCTCGCCCGCGCCGCCGCCCAGGCCTCGGGCCGCGCCCTGCACGCCCAGGACTTCGCCCAGGCCCGCGCCCTGGCGGCCTTGGCCGAGACCTATCGCAAACTGGCCGACCGCGACGGCCCCGGCCGCGCCACCCGCCTGACGGTGAAAAATGCCCCTCTGCAACTGGTCTTCGACATCCTGACCAATGAGGCCGAGGCCGAGAACCGCTTCGCCATGAACACCAGCGACAAGAGCGACTGGGAACTGCGCGGCCAATACTGGCAGGCGAAGCAGAAGCTGGAGCGCGCCAACACCGAATGGGGCCACGCCCAACTGGCCCGCCGCGTCCAGCTGGACCGCCGCATCGCCGCCCTCGAGGACCAACTCCGCGCCGCCGGCCTCGACCCCGTCATCGAACGTGAACAGGACCGCCGCATCTCGAAGGGGATCGACCTCTATGTTGGCGAGCCGCGCGGGACCATCACAATGGAGGAGTGGGACAAGACGCTGGATGAGTTGTGACCGCCGACACGAAGGCACAAAACTCCGCCACAATGCTTTGAAGCGCTCATGTATCGGGGGGCGATGTAGGTTAGCCGCGTTAAAGCATACGCGGTGTTTCTGTCAGGTCTGCTTGATCTTTCGACTGCGAACGCTTGCCAGAGCGCATGACGCGCGTCAGGTTTTCGTTAAACGTCGCTCGCCCCCGCTCTAGCGGGTTCACCTGCCAAGCCGGGCTAAGCCCGACATTTTGAGCCTGCAACGATAACCGAGCGAAACCTTCAGCACAAAAATCATAAAACGCCTGTACCGCAACTTTTCTGTATCTAAGTCGATTAAGCGCATTCCGTTCAGCATATATGTTCTTGAAAGCCTCTCTTATCGTAGTCCAAGCGGCGTCGTCATAAATAAAAGTATCATACAGAGTAGTTTCGAGATATACGAATGTATACAATAAATCCCTTACGATGTAACCAGCAAGACGATTCGGGACTAATATAGCATCACGACTATAGGGTTGTTGCGATTGTGTAAATATAACCCGAGCGTCGATAAGGTCGTTTATTACCTGAGTGGTAATTCGTTCGCTAAATCCTAACTTCTCCAGGTTTCTTATGATATCAACAGCTTCTAGTCCTGAGAAACCACTGTCTGAGGCAAGATTGACGAAGGCCGATATGACATAAATCCGAAGGAATTGGGATTCTGATCTACCAAGTTTAGCGTCAAACGGATTTACAAACGATGATAGATCGTCTCTGTATATCACGCTGTTGCCGAGCATTATCGCTCGGATGGCCTCGTGCGTGGCAAATGTTATCCGATCTTGCGACCTAAATCGCATGTATTTTTCTACAGAGGAAGCATAACCATACTGCAAAAAGTTTCGGGTCATTCTCAGGGCTAGTCTAATATCACCTGCTGAGGCCAATTCTATTACCCGACCGACCTCAGTGCCAAGTACGCTTCCTCGCAAAAGCGATACGATCGTGGCAGCATCATCAATATGAACGCGATGACCCCTTGAAGTGAAATCGTCTACAGACTGACCAGATACAAGTTGTTCAGCAAATCGAAAACGTGCGGCTAAGACGGCGGGCACGGGTGGGGCGTCAATATATATCGCGTCTATATCAAATGCATCGAAAACGGGCGAGTTTCGATTCTTGACATAGGTATAATCTCTCATGGAGAGAATGAGATTAGCGCCGACACGCCTGGCAAAAGACAAAGACTCAAGAAATATAGATTCTTGAATCTGAGGGTCAGTAATCTGATCGACGTTATCGATCACGATAAAAACAGGTGTTAGCGCTGAGGCATGCGAGAAAACTTTCTCAACATACGGGGATTTGTCGCGCATATCATCGCTAATTTTTGCATAGATCGCTTGAGAAACTGCATCTTTATTTTTAGCTATGAGCGATAGGGGGCCACGCTTCATAGCTTCGACATCCCGAGCGTATGCCTTTGAGACAAAATGCTCGTAAGAATTCAGTCTGCTAGAAAATGTTGCATACTCAAGGACACGGTCAAGCAAATATTCCCGTGGGCTTTGAAATTGGGAAAAGTCCTTAAAATCACATTGAACCCAAATCGCTTTGCCATCTCTCTCGTCGGAGAAATAATTCGCAGCACTCACGTTCCTCAAATGATTGAGAAACGTGGTTTTACCTGCGCCAACTAGTCCTAGTGTGAGAATAATCGCAGGCCTTGTAGCAACCTTGATGGACTCGATCCGAGTTGATGCTTTGCTCAAGCCTCCCGCGGACAAAGGTTTTATCGGGGCGTGCTTTAATACCTGGTCACGACGACGAACTGTCATGCCGATGCGTTCGTCAAATCGTGTGCGTTCTGACGTTGTGACGTAGACTTTGCTGAGTGTTTCTGGGTTGTCTGCTAATAGCTCGTCGCTAAATGCTGTCGCAATCTCAGCTTCGATGTGCTTAAATAACGGCGTACGACTCAGACTCGAAAACGACTGATCGTAAATCTGGTTTAGTCGCCTAGTGTCAGTTTGGTTGTTTTCTCCGCCAAGTAATAGACGTTCTAGCGATCCGTCGATTACAGAATCACGAGAAAGTGCATCGGAAAATTCGTCAAAATCATAATTAAGAGCCGATTTCGCGTCTTGAAATACAAGGGCGTGGCTGTCTTCAAATGTGACCCCGTCCGTACGGTTAATAGGGAATATCACCCAAGCATCACCATTAGTCGCAGCGCAGAATCCGACTGACCGGGAACGTCCGTAGTCTCTTGCCTGAACGACGGCGTTGCCGACGGGACCTTTAAGCCAGCTTCCCTTCAACGGCATGCGACGATTCGCAGTGCTAAAGGAAAAAAGCGAGTTAATGCGCTTTGCCTCCACTAAAAGTGAAATCTGAGCAGTGCGAAAAAAATAGTCTATATAACTTGTGTTGCCGTCTTCATCCAAACGCTCCTCAACTGTAACCTCGTCATGGTTCCAGCCCAAAATACCAAATATTATAGGGTCTATTATGCGGTGCCGGGTTTGAGCCTCGTTGAAATTGAGAACTTTACCCTCGGATACCGATGCGAGGATTGCTTCTCTGCCAACAACTTGATTGTTCATGATTCCCCCTCGTCATTTTGCAGTCTTGGCTAATCCTTAGCATATCATTGAGATAGCGCATCTTGAAGTTTGCGTACTCTATAACCGCCCCTTCCTGAACCGCTCCTGCGCCTCCGCCGCCGCCTCCGCCCGCCACCGCTTCGGCGCGGTCTTGTCGACGGCTTCGCCGGCGCCGGTCAGGGCTTCGTTGGCGAACTCCAGGTCCATCAGCTTCATGCGCTTGATCTCGTCGCGCAGGCGGCCGGCTTCCTCGAACTCCAGGTTGGAGGCGGCCTCGCGCATGCGGCCTTCCAGGTCGCGCAGGGCGGCCTGGAAGTTGGAGCCGACGAAGGGTTTGGAGGCTTCGGCCACGCCCGGCTTGGTCAGGCGATCCATCTCGCGCGACTCATAGGGGCTGTCCATGATCTCCTTGATGTCGCGCTTGACCGTTTCGGGCGTGATGCCGTGTTCGGTGTTGTAGGCGACCTGGCGTTCGCGGCGGCGGTCGGTCTCGGCGATGGCGCGTTCCATGCTGCCGGTCATGCGATCGGCGTACAGGATGACGCGGCCGTCCACATTGCGCGCGGCGCGGCCGATGGTCTGGATCAATGAGGTCTCCGAGCGCAGGAAGCCCTCCTTGTCCGCATCCAGGATGGCGACCAGGCCGCACTCGGGGATGTCCAGCCCCTCGCGCAGCAGGTTGATGCCGATCAGGCAGTCGAACGTCCCCAGCCGCAGGTCGCGCAGGATCTCGATCCGCTCCAGCGTGTCGACGTCGGAGTGCATGTAGCGGACGCGGATGCCCTGTTCATGCATATATTCGGTCAGGTCCTCGGCCATCTTCTTGGTCAGGGTGGTGACCAGGCTGCGATAGCCCTTGGCCGTCGTCGCCTTGACCTCGTCGATGACGTCGTCGACCTGGTTGCGGGTCTTGCCCGAGACGGGGCGGATCTCGACCGGCGGGTCGATCAGGCCAGTGGGGCGGATGACCTGTTCGACGAAGACGCCGCCCGCCTGTTCCATCTCCCACGGGCCGGGGGTGGCTGACACGTGAACCGTCTGGGGGCGCATGGCCTCCCATTCCTCGAACTTCAGCGGGCGGTTGTCGATGCAGGAGGGCAGGCGGAAGCCGTATTCCGCCAGCGTCGACTTGCGGCGGTAGTCGCCCCGGAACATGCCGTTGATCTGGCCGATGGTGACGTGGCTCTCGTCCACGAACAGCAGGGCGTTGTCGGGGATGTATTCGAAGAAGGTCGGCGGCGGCTCGCCCGGCGCGCGGCCGGTCAGCCAGCGGCTGTAGTTCTCGATGCCGGCGCAGCTGCCGGTGGCCTCCATCATCTCCAGGTCGAACCGCGTGCGTTGCTCCAGCCGCTGGGCCTCCAGCAGCTTGCCGTTCTCGACCATCCAGTCCAGCGTCTCCTTCAGCTCCGCCTTGATGCCGGCGGCCGCCTGGTTCAGCGTCGGGCGCGGGGTCACATAGTGGCTGGCCGCATAGACGGTGATCTCGTTCAGATCGGCCGTCTTCTTGCCCGTCAGCGGATCGAACTCCTGGATGGCCTCCAGCTCGTCCCCGAACAGGCTGATCCGCCACGCCCGATCTTCCAGGTGGACCGGGAAGATTTCGATCACATCGCCCCGCTTCCTGAACATCCCCCGGTCGAAGTTCAGGTCGTTGCGTTTGTACTGTAGCGCGATCAGATCCGCCCGCAGCTTCGCCTCGTCGATCTGGTCCCCCACCTTCAGCGTGAACGTCATCGCCGTATAGGTCTCAACCGACCCAATGCCGTAGATGCAGGACACCGACGCCACGACGATGACATCTTCGCGTTCTAGTATCGCTCGCGTCGCCGAGTGCCGCATCCGGTCGATCTGCTCATTAATGCTTGAGTCCTTCTCAATGTACGTATCCGTACGCGGGACATAAGCTTCTGGCTGGTAGTAATCGTAGTAGCTGACGAAGTATTCGACCGCGTTATCGGGAAAAAACGATTTGAATTCGGAATAGAGTTGGGCCGCCAGCGTCTTGTTCGGCGCCAGGATCAGGGCCGGGCGCTGGGTCTGTTCGATGACCTTGGCCATGGTGAAGGTCTTGCCCGAGCCGGTGACGCCCAGCAGCACTTGGTCGCGGTCCCCGGCTTGCGCTTGTGCCACCAGTTCGGCGATGGCGGCGGGCTGGTCGCCGGCGGGCGTGTATTTGGTCTCCAGCCGGAAGCGGCCGCCCTTTTTCTTGCCTTCGTGCGAGGGGCGGTGCGGCACCCAGTCGGCGGGCGCGGCGACCGGCTCCTCCGGCGTCAGGCGCGGCCCGGCGACCGGGGCGAACATCGGCATCTTGCCCGTATCGCGGATGAAGGCCGCCGACGCCTCCTGCACCCCCGGATTGGGCACATGAACGGGCTTGGCCGGCTTGGCGGCGGCGGGCTTCGGCGTCGAAGAACGGTTCATGAACAGAACTTAGTGCGTGAGGAGGTCTCTCGCCATAGCGCCGCACGACCGCAAGGGTTGCGGACCGTCAGAAGCCTGCGAAGGCGGCCTCGTTCACGGTGACCTGTTCGACCATTTCGACGGTCACGCCCAAGCGGCGATCCTTAAGCAGATCGCACAGGGCATCACCATCCACCAGATCGATGGCGGGCGCCCCATCGCGCGTGGCCTCGCGTCGCGCATCGGCGGTGAAGGTTCCGGTTGTGATGATCAATCCCTTGTCGGTCCGCCCGACCATGGCGCCGCGGAAGTCGCGGACCGCCCCGGCGCCGACCGAGCCGGAATAACGTTTGCACTGGAACAGGACGTGGAAGGACAGCAGATTGACCCGCAGCACGCCCGTCCCGTCGATGCCGCCGTCGCCCGACTTGCCAGTGACTTCGACTTTGATGAAGCCAAACTCACGCAACAGGCGCTGGCATAGGCGTTCGAAGGCGGCCGGCTCCAGCGCGAGCAGGAGGGCCATCAGGCGGTCCTTCCAGTCGTCGGCTCCAACATCAGCCGGCACGGGGTCATCTTCCACGGCTGAGGCCAACGCGGCGTTCGCCGCACGCTCGGCGGCGCCGAGCTTCTGAACGGCCTGTTTGATCCCAGCGATCTCCGCCTCGGTCATGGCGGCGCCCTTGGGTGTCAGGGTCCAGACGCCCCGCTCGCTGTTCACAAGGGCGCCCATCTTTTTCAGATAGCTGCGCGCCCAGGCCATGCGATAGGCGACGGCGTTCTCCTGCCACTTGCCGTGGGTGACGGCCCGCGCCTCGTCCGACAGGCCCATGTAGGTCGCGACGTCGTCAACCATCTCCTCGATCGTCATGGAGCGGCCTTTGGCCCGCAGCCGCTCGACGATCGGCCACATGAACAGGTGATAGGCTGGAACGTCAGCGATGGTGGCCATCAGGCGTCGGCCTTCTTGCGGCGTTTGGGCTTATCGGGCTTGGCCAGCAGGCCGGCGGTCATCTTCTCGTACAGCATGAACAGATGCTCGACCCGCTCGCGGTCGCTTTCGAATGGCGCCTTGCGATAGAGGCGGTCCACCGCCAGGTCGAGCGCGCGGTGGGCCTTGCGAAGGTCGGCGGGCATGACGTCGGGGTCATACAGGTCCGCCAGGGTTGCATCGGGATAGGCGGCGCGGGCGTCGAGGACCGCCTGGGCGAGGGCGTCGAGCCTGACTTTTTCTGCATCGGTGAGAGTGGGCCAGGGGAAGGCGTTGTAGACGACGCTGACCGAATACATGTAGCGACTCTCGAGGCGTCCCGTAATCGCCCGCATCCAAGCCATGTGCATCCGACTGGTGACTGCAGCAAACATCCAAGGGGCTGCAGCTGGCAGAATACGCAGCTTCTGGTTTGCGATCACTTCCGGTGTGAGCCAGCCAATGGGCACGTAATCTCGTCGTTCCGAGCTGGTGTTAGGAATGACGAGAAAGTTCTCTCCTAGGCGTTCATCGACGCCAACCCTTGTCGGATAGTCGGCCAACTTAACCGTGCTGGCTCGTGAACTCGCCGCGCGGTAAGCGCGAACCTTGCGGACCAGGTCCTGGGTTAGCGGTAAGCCTCGCAGATCTGATGGCGCCGCATGGCGAAGGTATAAAATCCAACGGTGGAATCCGTTGATGAACTCGTCGCCGCCCAAGAACTTCTTGAAGTACTGTTCGGCCCCGGGTTCGGCTGCAACGAAGGCGTTCTTATTATCATCTGTGAACGTGAGAATGCCATTGTCTATCATCTGAACGCCGGTCTTCAGGCGCGGCAAACCGTTCGACGGGGCACTGGCTTCCCGCACCACCAGATGCCGATCCGCCAGTCTCGACGCGTCGAACAGATAGGGCGATAGCGCCGCGTGCCGGCTCTCCTCCGGTTCACCGTTGATGTCGGGATAGCTGAACAGCCGCTTCTCGGCCGGCTCGTCGTCGCGGCGGGTTAGGCCGATGGCGACGACGTGGACATGGGCCTTGCCGCGCGCGTCTGAGCCCCAGTTGAAGGTGCGGTGAGCAAAGGCGATCTCCAGCCCGTAGCGGTCGAACAGGATGGGCCACAGTTGGGCGACCTGTTCGCCCTGGGTGATCGAATTGGTCGAGACGAAGCCGATGCTCGCGCGTGATCCCTGCACGTAGGCGCCTGCCTTGATGAACCAGGCGGCGACGAAGTCCAGCGTGCCGCCGGACTTGCCGAGGGCGGCGATGCGACGGACCTGTTCGCGCTGCGCGTCGGACTGAACCTTGGCGCCCAGAAACGGTGGATTGCCGAGCACATAGCTGCACCGTTCGGGCGGCAGGACAGTCGTCCAGTCCACCTCCAAGGCATCGCCGTGGACGATATGGGCCGAGGCCTTCAGCGGGATGCGGGCGAAGACCTGGCCGAACTCCTGGCTCAGGCGGTTGTTCATGATGTGGTCCATCATCCACATGGCCGTCTCGGCGATGCGGGCGGGGAACTCATCGATCTCGATGCCGTAGAACTGATCGACATCGACCTTGGAAAGGGCAGCGGCCTCCAGGTCCAGTTGGCCCGAGGGATATAGCGCCTTCAGCACCGCGATCTCGAGCAGGCGCAGTTCGCGATAGGCGATGATCAGGAAGTTGCCGCAGCCGCAGGCGGGGTCGAACAGGTTGAGGCCCGCCAGTCTGTTCTGGAAGGCGCGCAGGGCTGCGTCGCGGCCGCGCTTAAGATGGAGGATGCGCGCCAGCTCGCCGCGCAGGTCGTCGAGAAACAGCGGCTCGATGACCTTCAGGATGTTCTTTTCGGTGGTGTAGTGGGCGCCCTTCTGACGGCGTTCCTTGGCGTTCATCACTGACTGGAACAGGGCGCCGAATATGGCCGGGCTAATCTTCTGCCAAGAGAAGCCGCAGGCCTCCAGCAAGCGCTCGCGCATGGCCCGGTCGAAGTCGGGGATGGGCAGAACCTCGGCGAAGAGGTCGCCGTTGATGTAGGGGAAGCGGTTGAGATCCTCGTCCAGGCTCTTCTGCCGCTTGTCGGTCGGAGTGTTCAGCACCTGGAACAGGTGGATCAGCTTGGGGCCCAGGTCCGAGCCGTCCTCGGCCGTGCGGTCCTGAATGTAGGTCTCCAGCAGGCCCAGCTGATCGAAGATCCCGGTGTCGTCGGCGAACAGGCAGAACAGCAGGCGCACCAGCAGCCGTTCCAGCGGATGGCCGTCATAGCCGGATGCCTTCAGCGCGTCGTGAAGCTTGCCCATCAACTCGGCGGCGACGACGTTAACCGGGTCCTGATCCTTGAAGATACGCTTTTCGATACCGACGACGAAGCCGAACGCCTCGACATGATCGGGCAGATCCGCCAGGGCGAACCGAGTCTCCTCGCGTGTGTCCAGGTCGATCAAATGGAAGGTCTGGAAGTCGCAGACCAGAAGGTAGCGCGGAAGCTCGTGGTCCTTCAGACCCGGGAAGTAGTCTAGCGCCTGGGTGCGGGCGCGGTCCAGATCGCGGCCGGCCGACTTGTGCTCGACCAGCAGCTTGCCTTTCCAGAACAGGTCGATGAAGCCCTGGCGCTCGCCAAGCTTCTTGACTGGCTCCTCGAAGGTGGCGACCAGGCGGCGCTTGACGCCGAAGACCTCGAAAAAGTCGTTGTAAAAGCTCTGGGTTTCGCCGCGTTCGTAACAGGCGTCGGCCCACTCGCGTGCGAAGTTCGCCGCGCGAGCGCGTATCTCGTTCCAACTCAGACGCATTACGCTCTCCCCAATGGCGCGAATGTAGCGGGGCGGCTTGATCTAAAGCAACGCCCCCGCTTGACTCCCTCACACAGTATGTCCCATACACTGTGCGCCACACACTATGTGACGCACGGAGGTGGCGGGTGAGCGAGAACGACGAGGCGCTGCTGTTCGAGAGTCTGCGGCTGGAGCTAAGGCGGGGGTCGTTGATCCTGGCCGTGCTCGCCAGCCTGCGGCGCGAGCAATACGGCTATTCGCTGCGGGTCGCCCTGGGCGAGGTCGGGGTCGAGATGGAGGAGAGCACCCTGTATCCGCTGCTGCGCCGGCTGGAGAGCCAGGGGTTGCTGGACAGCGAATGGCGCGAGGAGGAGCGGCGCAAGAAGCGGTTCTACCGCCTGTCGCCACGCGGGGAGGCGATGCTGGAACGGCTCGCCGTGGAATGGCGCGGCCTGTCGGCTTCGCTGGAGAAGATGCTGTGAACACCGGGAAAGAGGGAGAGACCGGCATGGACCTGGTCGAACGTTATCTGAAGGCCGTGGCGGCCCAGCTGCCGAAGGGCAACCGCGAAGACCTCGTCGCCGAGCTGCGCGACGAGATCATGGGGCGTCTGGAGGCGCTAGAGGCCCGGCTGGGGCGGGCGCCCACCGACGACGAGATCGAGGGCCTGCTGCGCGAGGTCGGTCATCCGCTGAGCGTGGCGGCGCGTTACCGCCCTGGACCGCAGGCGTTGATCGGGCCTGAGCTCTATCCGTGGTGGATGTTCGGGCTGAAGGTCGGGCTGACGGTGATGGCGGCCGTCACCCTGATCGGCCTGGCGGTGCGGGTCCTGGTCGGCGACGTCTATGTGGGCCAGGCGATCGGGCAGGGGATCTCCAGCCTGATCAGCGGCGCGATCACGGTCGTCGGCTTGCTGAGCGCCGTCGGCTTCGTGCTGGAGCGTCAGTCGAAGAGGCCGGACTTCATCGCCAAATGGCGCGTCAAGGACCTGGGCCTGTTCGAACTGGGCGGCGATTTCGACGCCGAGCAGTGGGGACAGAAGCTGGCGAACGGCAATTGGTCGGGCGGAAGCGCGGGGCAAGCCAAGTCGGGCCGCGCCGTGCGCAAGAGCGCCGAGATGTCGCCCGTAGCGCGTGCGGTGGCCAGCGCCATCGGCTGGACCGTGGTGCTGCTGTGGTGGACGGGCCTGTTGCAGGTGGCGCCGATCCGGCCGGAGGAACTGGCCGGCGTTGTCGACAGCGTCGACTACGGGCGCATCCTGGCCGAAATGGTGCGGGTCGCCTATTGGCCGGTCGCTCTGTTCGCTGCCTGCCGCATTGGCTTCGACCTGATGCGAGCGGCGTCGGGCGGCAATGTGCGGGTCACGGCGCTGGGCGATCTGGCGCTCGGTATCGCCGCTGCGTGGGGCCTGCTGTGGGTCTGGTTCTGGTCGGCGCTGTCGCCGCTGATCTGGGTCGGCAGCGTCACCGATTTCGTGGATCGGATTCGGGTCCTCATCGGCCGCTCAGGCGACGATGTCGGCGGGGTGGCGACGATCCTGATGGTCGTGGTGGTCTGGGCCTTCGCCGCAGAGGTGGTGCGGGTCATCCGGGCGGCGGCGCGACTGGTCGTCGGTCGATAAGGCGACGTCTCCTCTTGACGGCGTGTAACCTATAGGTGATATGTCACCTCAAGGTTACTTCAGGAGGAAGTCGTGAACAAGGACGAAAACGCCGCTGTTATGCGGGTGCAGTCGAGCCGGCGTCGATACTGGTGGGGCGGCGTCGCCCTGCTCGTCATCGGCGCCGCCGCCCTGGCCGGCGGAGCGGGTTTCGCGCTCGTGCATGGAACAGAGGGCGATCAGGCGACGACCGCGGGCGTGGCGGCCGGCTTCGGTTTCGGGCTGATGCTCATCGGAGCCATGATGGCCTGGTGCGGCCGCCCCGGACAGCCGATCGATGTGGCGGAGAGCCGGGACGGCGCACGCCGCGAAAAGCTGCAGCGGGGGCGTACGCAACAGCTGGTCCTCTATCCGTTGGTGCTGCTGCTCTTCATGGCTCAGGCGCATCTGGCCATGCAGAGGGTCCTGGGCGGCGACCACAACCTGGGCGCCTATGTGCAGATCCTGCTGCCGGTTCTGTACGGCTGGCTGATCCCTGTGCTCGTCATGGGCTGGGATTGGAACGCGCAGAAGAACCGCCGCTTGATGGAAGACGAGTTGACGCAAGTTCTGCGGGCGCGATCAATGATCCTGGCCTTTGTCGTGCTGATGGGCGGGGTGACCGTGGCGCTGGGTCTGGGTCTATGGCGCGCGGACTATGGCGTGCTGGCCCTGCCCTATGTCTTGGCGCTGGGCGGGGCGTCGGCGGGCCTGCGGTTCGCCTGGTTGGATCGCGAGGCCGGTCGCGATGGGTGATCCCAGGCTCGGCTCGCGGCTGAAGGAGGCGCGCACCGCCGCAGGCCTGACGCAGCAGGGGTTGGCCGACAAGGCCAGCGTCTCGCGCAAGACCATCAATACGGTCGAGAACGGCGTATTCGTGCCCTCGACCGTTCTGGCCCTTGAACTCGCCCGGGCCTTGGACACGACGGTGGAGGCCTTGTTCTTCCTGAGAGAATGATCCGATCCATGTCCGAAAACCGCGAGACATCGTCGGGCGGGCGGCGCATCCTGCGGGCATGGATCAGCTTTTGGATCAGGAGGCCTGCTGGCGCGCCGTCGTGGCGCGGGACGCCCGTTTCGACGGGCGTTTCTTCACCGGCGTGACCTCGACGGGGATCTACTGCCGGCCGGTCTGCCCGGCGCGGACGCCGAAGCGCGAGAATGTGGTCTTTCACCCCAGCGCCGCGGCGGCGGAGGCGGCGGGCTTGCGGGCCTGTCTGCGGTGCAGGCCCGAGACGGCGCCGGAAATGGGCGCCTGGCGCGGCACGTCCAACACTGTCAGCCGGGCCCTGGCGCTGATCGAGGCGGGGGCATTGGATGTCGGCGACACGGACGCACTGGCGACACGGCTGGGCATGGGCGAGCGACAGCTGCGCCGCCTTTTCCGCCAGCATCTGGGCGCGGCCCCGGTCAGCGTGGCCCAGACCCGGCGCGTCCTCCTGGCCAAACAGTTGATCCACGAGACCGACCTGTCGATGGCTGAGGTGGCGATGGCGTCGGGCTTCGGCAGCGTGCGACGATTCAACGAGACGTTTCTGGCCCTTTATCGTCGCGCACCGTCGGACCTGCGGCGCCGCAAGGTCGAAGCCGAAGCGGGCGGGGTGATCCGGATCGGCCTATCCTACCGTGCGCCCTATGACTGGCCCGCCATGATGTCGGCGTTGGCGATACGCGATGTCGCGGACGAGACCGTGCTGGACGGCGCCTGGACGCGGCGGCTTCGATTGGAGGTGGACGACACCGATGGTGCGGTGACGGTTCGCCACTCCCGGCCTGGCAAGGCGGCGGTCGAGGCGCGAATCGACAATCTGAAAGCCTTGCCGGGCGTGCTGGCGCGGGTGCGACGCGTGTTCGACCTCGCCGCCGACCCCGAGGCGATCACGCGCGATCTGTCGGCCGATCCCGTTCTGCACGCCACACTCAGGGCCAGCCCGGGGTTGCGACTTGCGGGCGACTGGATCGACGCCGGCGAGGATGCGCCCAGCGACCGGCTGGCGACGACGGACGCCGTGCTGCTGGCGCGCGCCGAGCGATGGCGGCCGTGGCGGGCCTATGGCGCACTGTATTGGGCCCCGAGCGAGGAGCGGCGAGATGACCAAGCAGCCTGACATGCATTTGACCCTGGATCGCCTCCCGTCCCCCGTAGGCGAGGTGCTAATCGTCACCGACGCCGACGGCGCGGTGCGGGCGCTTGATTTCCACGACTATGAGGCGCGGCTGCGGTTGCTGTTGCGCCGCCACTATGGCCAGGTCGTGCTGACCGAAGGCCGGGCGCCGCAGTCGGTGCGCCAGGCGGTCGAGGACTGGTTCGGCGGCGACCTGACCGCCTTCGACAGTGTCGAGGTGAAGACCGGTGGCACCGAGTTTCAGCGCGTGGTGTGGAAGGCCCTGCGCGACATTCCAGCCGGAGAGACGCGCAGTTACGGCCAACTTGCAACGGCCATCGGCGCGCCAAATGCCGTCCGGGCCGTGGGCCTGGCCAACGGCGCCAATCCGATCGGCGTCATCGTTCCCTGCCATCGCGTGATCGGAGCGAACGGGACGCTGACCGGCTATGCGGGCGGACTAGAGCGCAAACGCTGGCTGCTGGCGCATGAAGCGGGCGGCCGGCTGCTTTAGCCCCGTGTGAACCGTTCAGGCGGCAGGGCGGCGTGGGTGAAGCGGGCCTGACGCAATGCGCCCTTGAAGTAGTTCACGCGGTTGATGCGGCAACCGACCGAGGCGCGGCCTAGCCCTTGCGGCTTGAACGGCACGGGATGTTCGCCCTGCAGAACACCATCGACATAGGCCCGGTACAAGGCGCCGTCGAAGGTTTGCGCGACGTGGAACCACTGTCCGCACGGATGGAGCCGCTCGGGGAAGATCAGGGTGTGGTTGTAGCCGAGCCCGCGCGTGAAGGCGTCCAGGTACCAGCGGTCCTGAACCACGCGGATCTCGAACAGAAAGCGCGTTTGCGACGGCGGCTGACCGGCCGGCGCCTCTTCGGCGAGATGAAACCAGCGTTGCTCGAAGGCGCCGCCGTCGGGTCGGAACAGGGCCTCGAAAGTGAAGGTCTCGGCCCCGGCCAGCGGATGCTGATCGATGAACAGCGCGTCGTCCACGCCGTCGAACTGAACCGCTTGGCCGAAGGGACTGTCGGTCAGGCTCGGCGCGCCCTCGACACGGGTTTCGATCCCCCCGATGTCGGTCAGGCGATCGAAGGTCCATACCGACTGGCGCGGAGATGCAGCCGTCATAGTCGCGCACCCCGGCAGGATCACAGCCGCGGCGCCCGATGCGCCCAAGGCCATCAGGCGGCGGCGGTCCAGCGGCAGGACGTCAGGCATGGTTTATCTCCCGGCGGTTTTGTCGCGCGACACTATGGGATCGGCGGCGCGAGGCAACGGCCTTCGTCCCGGTTCGTTGTCTCGTTCCCTACAGACTGGAGTATCGACGATGAAACTTTCCAATGGCGCGCTAGTGGCGGTGGTCGATGGCGAGAAGCTGGCCCTGTTCAAGAACACGAACGCCTCGGACATCAAGCTGACGCCGCTGGAAACCCCGGCCATCGCGGATCGGGTGTCGGGTTCGGCCGGCCGCCGATCCAATGAGGCGAACCCCGACAATGACACCCAGGCCGAGGACGGTTTCGCCATGGGCGTCGCCGAGGTGCTGAACAAATGGTCGGTCACCAACAAGATCGACGAACTGCTGGTGATCGCAGCGCCCAAGACGCTGGGCGAACTGCGCAAGCATTGGCACAAGGACCTTCAAGCCAAGCTGGTCGGCGAGATCGCCAAGGACCTGACCGGCCATTCCAGCGATCAGATCGCCGCCGCCATCGACAAGGCGTGAAGACAGACGGGCGCTATGCGTGGTGCCCGGCCCTGATCAGGCGGCGCGTCTCGACTGCGCCGTCTGACCCAGGTCGAAGCCGCTGATCAGCTCCTCCAGATCGCTGGCCTCGTTCGTCAGGGCGTGGCTGGCGGCGGTGGATTCCTCGACCATGGCGGCGTTCTGTTGGGTGAACTGATCCATCTGATTGATAGCCACGTTGATCTCGCCGATGCCGACCGACTGTTCGCGCGTCGTGGCGGCGATTGTGCGAACCAGGGCATTGGCCTCCGCCACCTGAACAGCGATGGCGCTCAGGCTATCGCGCGTCAGCGACACCTGATCGGATCCGCGCTGCACATTGCCTTGCGACAAGGCGATCAGCGCCTTTATCTCTTTTGCGGCGCTCGCTGATCGTTCGGCCAGGCCCCGCACCTCGGAGGCGACGACGGCGAAGCCGCGTCCGGCTTCCCCGGCCCGGGCGGCCTCGACGCCGGCGTTCAGGGCCAGAAGGCTGGTTTGGAAGGCGATCTCGTCGATTACGCCGACGATCTGATTGATCTGGGTCGAGGACTGCTCGATCTCCGACATGGCGCCGATTGCGTCCTGCACGACCGCCTCGCCCTTGTCGGCCGCCGTCTGAGCGGCCTGGGTGATGTCGCGGGCGCGCTCGGCGTTTTCGGCGCTGCTGCGCACCGTTTGCGTCAACTCGTCCAGCGCGGCGGCGGTCTGCTCCAGACCGGCGGCCTGCTGCTCGGTGCGGCGCGACAGGCTGTCAGCGGCGGCGGCGATGTCCTGGCATCCGCCGCGCATCGACTGGGCCGTGGTCCAGATGCCGGTCATCGTCGTGTGCAACTGATGCAGGGCGGCGTTGTAATCTTCCGGGATGCGACGCGTGTCGGCGGTGAAGCCCGCCTCCGGCATCCGCCAGGCCAGTTCGCCCGCCGCGAGACGCGACAGACCTTCTCCCAGAGTCTCGACAGCGCGCGTTTGCGAGGCGGCGAAAAGCTCGGTCTCCTCGGCGTGCCGGCGACGATCGGTCTCGGCGGCCGCACGTTCGCGCTGTTGCTGGTCGCGACGGGTCAGACCGTCTGCAAGCTCAAGCCGGAACCCTTCAAGCGCCCGCGCAATCTGGCCCAGTTCGTCGGCCTTGTCCGCACCGGCGACGGGGATGTCATAACGTCCTTCGCTCATGGTCCGCACATCGGCCGTCAGACGCGCCAATGGGCGTCGGATCAGACGGTCGCTGGTGAGCACAAGGGCGACGATGATGGCGGCGATGATCAGGACGCCGCCGACCAGAAGCATTAAGGCCAACTGCCGCGCCGGGGCCTCGATCGTCTTGACGGGGATGTCCAGCACGACAGCCCAGGTCGCCTGTTGACCGGGCAGGACCACAGGCTGGACCAGACGTCGAACCGGCTCGCCGTTCACGCTGACGCCCTCGACCGCCTGGGCCTGTCGTTTGGCGATGACGTTGCGCACGATATCCGCGCCAGCGTCTGCATAGGCTTGGCCTCGCACGGCGGCGTCCGGATGGGCGACCCAGACGCCCTTGTTCGACACCAAGGTCACACGGCCCGTGCCCAATGGCTTCATCGCCGCCAATCGCTGCGACAGGTTGGCCAGGGTGATGTCCAGGCCTGCGACGCCAATGATGCGGCCGTTGGCGCGCACCGGATAGGCGACCGAAGTCATCGCCACCTTGCCGCCGCCTATGCTTTCTTCATACGGCTCGACGACAACCGGCGCACTGCTGGTCATCGGCTCGGTGTAATAGGCCTGTTCGAAGTCCGAGCCGTCTGCCTCAGGCTCCAGAGAAATCTGACCGTCACGGCGCACCCAGTAGATGGAAAGTCGTCCGTTGACGTTCGAACTGGTCGCCGCATCCCCGATGTGGGCGGCGTCGGCGCCGACGGCGTCCGGGGCGGCCATGAACCAGGCGCCCATGACCTGATCGGTCGCTTCGGCGTTCGGCTTGACCAGGGCCATATAGGCGGCGCGGTCGGTCAATCCCGTCTGTCGTGCGGCGCCCAAGGTCGCGGCCAGGGTCTTGGCGCCCGTTCCGGCCGAGACGATCTCGTTGCGGATCTCTTGCGAGGCCTCTTGCGCAGCGCTTTCGGCGTATCGGCCGGCCATGTCGCGGACGATCGCGCCGGAATAGGCCGTCACGCCGATGGCGGCGACGATCATCAAGGCGCCGATGGCAATCCCCGCCACGACGGCGAGCTTCAAGGCGATGGACAGGCGATTGAGCGAGAACATGACGGGCTCCGTAGACCTGTACTCATGCGCCCGCGCCCGCAAACGCCCGGTTAAGGTCGCACTACGTAGTTACGCGCCGTCCAGAAACAGGCGGCACGCCGGATTGGCGGTTTCGTCGACGTAGGGGTAGCCCAGATCGGCCAGGGCGGCGGTCAGTTGATCCTGTTCCTCGGGCGGCACGCTGATGCCCGCCAGCACCCGGCCGACGTCGTCGCCGTGGTTGCGATAGTGAAACAGCGTCAGCGCCCAGGCGGGCTGCAGGCTGTTCAGGAACCGCAGGAAGGCGCCTGGACGTTCGGGGAACTGGAAGCGCAGGATGCGCTCGTGGGGCAGGCCGACGGTGCGGCCGCCGACCATGTAGCGGACATGCAGCTTGGCGGTCTCATTGTCGCTCATGTCCTCGACGGCGTAACCGCCCGAACGCAGGCTCGCGATCAGGTCGTCGCGCTCGTGCGGACCGTTTCGCAGGGCGACGCCGACGAAAATTTGTGCCTGCCCGTCGCCGGACCAGCGATAGTTGAATTCGGTGACCGAACGGCCGTCCAGACTGTCCAGGAATCGACGGTAGTCGTCGCGATCATCCTTCATCGCCACGGCCAGCAGGGCCTCGGCGCCCTCTCCGATCTCGGCTCGTTCGGCGACATGGCGCAGCCGGTCGAAGTTCAGATTGGCGCCCGAGTTGATGGCGATCAGACTGCCGCTTCCCGGATGGGCGACAGCCCAGGCTTTCAGCCCGGCAAGCGCGACGGCTCCGGAGGGTTCGGCGATGGCGCGGCTGTCGTCGAAGATGTCCTTGATCGCGGCGCAGATGGCGTCGGTGTCCACCAACACGATCTCGTCCAGCAGATCTCTGCATAGGCGGAACGTCTCGGTCCCGGCTCGACGCACGGCGACGCCGTCGGCGAACAGGCCGACCTCGTTCAGGGTCACGACCTCACCCGCGTCGATGGCGGACTTCATGGTCGGGGCATCCACCGGCTCGACGCCGATGATCCGGGTCTCGGGCCGCAGGAATTTGACGATCGCCGCGACCCCGGCGGCCAGGCCCCCGCCGCCGATGGGCACGAAGATGGCCTCGATCGGATCGGCGTGCTGGCGCGCGATCTCCAGCCCCACCGTGCCCTGGCCCGCGATGACATCGGGGTCGTCGAAGGGATGGATGAACGCCGCGCCGGTCCGGCCCTCCAGATCACGGGCGTGGGCGTAGGCTTCGTCGAAGCTGTCGCCATGCAGAACTACCTCGCCGCCCAAGGCGCGGACGGCCGCGACCTTGATGCCGGGTGTGGTGGTCGGCATGACTATGGTGGCGGGGATGTTGCGGCGTGCGGCCGCCAGAGCCACCCCTTGCGCGTGATTGCCGGCCGAGGCGCAGATGACGCCCCTGGACAGTTCGTCCTCCGACAGGCCGGCGATCTTGTTGTAGGCGCCGCGGATCTTGAACGAAAAGACCGGCTGCAAGTCCTCCCGCTTCAGCAGGACGGGCCGCTCGAGCCGGGCCGACAGGCGGCGCAGCGGGTCGAGAGGCGTCTCCTCCGCCACGTCATAGACGCGGGCGGTTAGGATGCGGCGGATGGTGTCCTGCATGGAACTGTCGTGAATGGGCGCTTAGAAGCAAAGAAGTAGGCTGCCGTCTAGGCGATATCCGCCCTTTTGGGAACGGTTTTGCAAATGATAGTAGTCGGTGAGTTGCGGGAATAGGAATGCATTTCCTCTTGCGCAGCGCCCGCATAGGCCTACATTGCGCCTGCTTATGCTAAATGTGAGCATAAGGGTGTGGAGATGATCATGGCTGACGGCGCCTTTGGTCTGACGAAAGAGTTGGAGCGGGAAACCGCGGGCGTGTGGGCCAAGGTGAAGGACCACGTCACGCCGCTGGAATGGCCCGCGCAGGCGCGCCTGATCAGCGAGATCAACCGGCTGAAGCGCGAGCGTGACGCCGTGATCCTGGCCCACAACTATATGACGCCCGAGATCTTTCACGGGGTCGGCGACTATGTCGGCGACAGCCTGGGCTTGGCCAAGGAGGCCGCACGGTCGGACGCAAGGGTGATCGTCCAGGCGGGCGTCCACTTCATGGCCGAGACGTCCAAGATCCTGTCGCCCGAAAAGACCGTGCTGATCCCCGACCTGCGCGCGGGCTGTTCGCTGGCGTCCTCCATCACCGGAGCGGATGTGCGGCTGATCAAGCAGCGCTATCCGGGCCTGCCGGTCGTGACTTACGTAAACACCACCGCCGATGTGAAGGCTGAGACCGACATCTGCTGCACCAGCGCCAACGCTGTTCAGGTGGTCGAATGGGCGGCCAAGGAATGGGGCGTGGACCGTGTCATCCTGATCCCCGACGAATTCCTGGCGCGCAACGTCGCGGCCCAGACGACGGTCGGCATCATCGCCTGGAAAGGCCGCTGCGAGGTCCACGAGCGGTTTACGGTCGACGATATCGCCGAGATGCGCGTCGCCTATCCCGGCGCCGAGATCCTGGCCCACCCCGAATGTCCTGAGGACGTGCTGGCGGCGGCGGACTTCGCCGGATCGACGGCGGCGATGACCGACTATGTCGAGGCGCGTCGGCCCAAACAGGTGGTGATGATCACCGAATGTTCGATGGCCTCGAACGTGGCCGGCGACGTGCCGGGCGTGCAGTTCATCGGCCCGTGCAACCTGTGCCCGCACATGAAGCGGATCACGCTGCAAAACATCCACGACTGCCTGCTGCACATGCAGTTCGAGGTGACGGTGCCCTCTGACATGATCGAACGTGGACGCCTGGCGGTGCAGCGAATGATCGACCTGCCGCCGCCCGCAATTCCCGCGCGCTACGACCTGGTCAAGGCGCGCCACCACGTCGATGTGGAGCTGATCTGAGCGTGACGCGGCGATCGGTCCCGGCGACGGGACGGTCGTCCGCACCCATCTGGACGCCATGAGCAACACAGACACCACAGATCAGACGCCTGGCCGCACGCAGGCCCGCACGCCGGGACCTTGGGACGCCAAGCCCGAAGCGACATCGGCGCGTGAAACCGCGCCGGCGCCCGCAGTCGACGCGCCGGTCGAGAAGGACCAGAGCCTGGTGTGGGCGATGCTGTCCACGGCGCTGATGGGCGGCTTCCTGTGGTGGATCACGGGCAGCGCCATCGTGGCGGGCGCGGTGCTGATCGGCCTGTTCGTCCATGAGGCGGGCCACGCCCTGGCGATGAACAAGCTCGGCATGGGCCCGGCCCGCATCTACATCATCCCGTTCCTGGGCGGTCTGGCCAAGGCGCGGCGTGAGCCGAAGAGCGAGTGGGACGGGGTTCTGGTGTCGCTGGCCGGACCGGCGTTCGGCCTGCTGGCGATGATCCCTTTCGTCGGAGTCTGGATGGTTTTGGGGCAGGGTGAATGGCTGATGGGCGCCTTCTTCATCGCCACGCTCAATCTGGTGAACCTCGTGCCGGCGCCGCCTCTGGATGGGTCCAAGGCTCTTGGCCCGGTGCTGACGCGCGTGCATCCGCGTCTGGAGCAGATCGTGCTGCTGGTCATCGGCGTGGCGGTGGTCTGGTGGGGGCTGACGACCGGGCGGTTCATTCTGGCCGCCTTCCTGGCTCTATCGGTGTTCAGCCATCTGAAGCGCGGCGTCTGGCGCGCGGCTTGGGGCACGCTGAGCTGGCCCGAGGCGGGCAAGAGCCTGGCGCTCTATCTGCTGACCCTGGCGGTGTGCGCGGCGGCGGCCGTCGGCGCCCTGATGCCGATGACCGGGGGGGATCCGGCCGGCGCGGTGCAATTGGGCCTCAACTATTTGGGCTTTGGACGATGAACCGAATGCGGCACGACGGACCTCTGATCGTCGGGGCGGGCCTGGCGGGGCTGTCGTCCGCGCTGGAGGCGGCGAAGGCCGGCGCGAAGGTGCTCGTCGTGACGCCCGAGCCCTTGCTGAACGCCTGTTCGTCCGCCTGGGCGCAGGGCGGGATGGCGGCGGCGCTGACGGCGCAGGATTCGGCCGCATTGCACGCCAAGGATACCGAGGCGGCGGGTGCGGGTCTGGTCGAGCCGGTCGCGGCGCGCGCTCTGACCGACGCCGGGCGCGAGACGGTCGAGTGGCTGGCGGCCCTGGGCGCGCCGTTCGACCGGGATGCGGACGGCGGCTTCGTCGTCAGCCTGGAGGCGGCCCATTCCGTTCCTCGCGTGGCCCGGGTCGGCGGCGACGGGGCGGGGCGGGCCATCCTGTCGGCCGTGGTTGCGGCGGTGCGAGCTGAGAAGTTGATCGAGGTCTGGGACGACGCGCGGCTGAAGGCGCTGTCGCAGGACGCCGACGGCCGAGTGGTCGGGGCGGTGGTGATGCGCGGCGACCGCCTGGTCGAGATCACGGCGACGGCGTTGGTGCTGGCCACTGGCGGGGCGGGCGGTCTGTTCGCGGCGACCACGACCCCGGCGGCGCTGAAGGGCGAGGGGATGGCCCTGGCCGCGCGAGCCGGCGCGGAAATGCTCGATCCGGAGTTCGTGCAATTCCACCCCACCACCATCGACGTGGGACTGGACCCCGCGCCGCTGGCGACCGAGGCTTTGCGGGGCGAGGGCGCGCGACTGATCGATGGTGAAGGGCGCTTTCTGTTGGGCGAGGCGGACGACGCCGATCTGAAGCCGCGCGACGTGGTGGCGCGAGCGGTCCATGCGGCGCGCACCGGCGGGCGAGGGGCCTTTCTGGATGCGCGGGCAGCAATCGGGATCGAGTTTCCCCACGCATTTCCCGCCGTCTTCGCCGCCTGCATGCGCGCCGGGCTGGACCCACGTATAAGCCCGATCCCGGTGATGGCGGCCTGTCACTATCACATGGGCGGGATCGCCGCTGATGCCGACGGCCGCACGACGGTTGCGGGCCTTTATGCGGTCGGCGAATGCGCAGCGACCGGCGTGCACGGCGCCAATCGGCTGGCGTCAAACTCTTTGCTGGAAGCGGCGGCCTTCGGTCGGCGCGCGGGCCGGTCGGCTGCCCAGGACGTCGGCGGCGGCCGCCCCTTGACGGCTGATATCTTGCCCGACCTGCCGGATGCGGCGATGGCCGAACTGCGGACCGCCATGACGGCTCATGCGGGTGTGGTGCGTGATGCGGAGGGACTACAGACTCTCATCTCCCTGATCGACCGGCTGCAGAGCCAGCACGGGTCGGCGGCTGTTCTTCTGGCGGCCCGGCTGATCGCCCAGGCGGCTCTGAACCGGCGCGAGAGCCGGGGCGGGCACTACCGGTCGGACTATTCGCAAACGGATGGGGCGGCGGTGCATACGCGGGTTCGGATTCCCCATCCGGCGGCGCTGGAGGCGGCGGAATGAGCCGATCTCTGCCCAATGTCCTGATCGACCCCGTCGTGCGATTGGCTCTGGCCGAAGATCTGGGTCGGGCCGGCGATGTGACCGCCATGGCCTGCATCCCAGAGGATGCGCGGATGAAGGCGGCCTTTGCAGCCAGGAAGCCTGGCGTGCTGGCGGGTATCGACTGCGTGCGGCTGGCCGTGCTGGCCATGGACGCGAAGGCCTCGGTCGATTTGAGGTTAAGAGACGGCGACGCCTTTGGCGCGGGCGCCGTGCTGGCGGTGGTCGAGGCCGACGCGCGCGCCTTCCTCTCGGCCGAGCGGACGGCGCTCAATCTGATCGGACAGCTCAGCGGCGTGGCGACTCTAACGCGCACCTATGTCGAAGCCGTCGCCGGGACCAAGGCGCGGATCGCGGATACGCGCAAGACCACGCCGGGGCTGCGCGCGCTTGAGAAGCACGCCGTGGCCTGCGGCGGCGGGATCAACCATCGCTTCGGTCTGGATGACGCCATCCTGATCAAGGACAACCACGTCGCCGTCTGCGGCGGAGTCGCCGAGGCGGTACGGCGGGCCAAAGCCTTCGCCCCGCATTTGATGAAGGTCGAGGTCGAGGTCGACGGGCTGGATCAGCTGGACGCCGTATTGGCCCTGATCGACGAGGGCGCGGCGCCCGACGTCATCATGCTGGACAACTTCAGCCTGGACGACCTGCGCGCCGCCATGGCGCGCGTCGCTGGGCGGATCGTGCTTGAGGCCTCCGGTGGGGTCGATCTGACGACGGTGCGCGGCATCGCAGAGACCGGCGTGGACGTCATCTCGGTCGGCGCGCTGACCCATTCGGCGCCGGTTCTCGATATCGGCCTGGACGCGCTCTGACGGCTTGTAGTCCTCCGCCGATCAGGCGGGGCTGGTGGCCGTTTCGGCGACTTCGGTCTTGGCCGAGGTCTCGTTCGCCCGCGCAGGGCGGGAAGCCGGTTGGACCGCGGCGGCGCGCGTGGCGGCAGGCGAAGACGTCGTCGACTGAGCCGCCGGCGCGGGCAGGGCGCGACCCTCCTGCGCCAGCACCATCGAATAGGCGACCGCCTGTCCGGCCTGACGTGCGGTCTCGACCGGGTTGAGGCCGGCCTGTATCAGTCGCGGCTGGTCCGCCGGCGCCGCGCGGCGTGCGGCGTAGGTGAAGGTCCCGCCGGTGCTCGAACGGCCGCCGAAGCGATAGAACAGATGGCTGCCGACCTGGCTGACCTGCACCAGCGACGAACGCCAGCCCGGCGTCACGGCGGTGGTGTGGAAATGGGTCGCATTGCCGACACGAGAGAAGACCGACCCCGACATGGCGTTCGAGGCCACGGTCCTGGCGCGGTTCCAGGCGGCCTGGTTGACGCGGCCGCGCATCGCGCCCGAGCAGGTGAAGGAGAACTGGCAACCGGTGCTGCGCGCCGCCCCTTGGAAGACGACGCCGCACACGGTCTTGGGGAAGGCGGGGTGGCGCACGCGGTTCAGGACGACCTGGGCCACGGCCTTCATGCCGTCGGCGCCTTCGCCACGGGCTTCATAATAGACGGCCTGGGTCAGGCAATCGAGGTCGCGGCTGGCGTCCAGGGCGTTGGCCACGCGGAAGGCGGGCGCGGCGGTCGGTGCGGTCAGGCTGGCGCGGCGAAGGTTGGGATCTCCGGGCGCACGGAGTTGTTCGAGACGGGCGGCCAGCAGTTCGGCCTGGCGATCGCGCTGGGCCGAGCCCGCGCTGGTGTAGGGATCATGACGTCGCGCAATGGTCAGGGCGCTGGCGTCGAGGCCGCCGGCGGCGGCGGCGAGGGCTTCTTCAGTGAAACCGGCGGCGGTGGCGCCTTGAATCCGTTCGGCCTGGGCGCGCAGCGTCGTCGCGCGCGCCGTTGTGCCGCCCAGATAGGCGCATCCGATCGCCAGTCCCAACAGACCGCCAAAGGCTGCAGCAGCCGTCATGGGCTTGATCTTGGCCACACGATCGGCGCGCAAAATGGCGCGCGTCTGCGAGGAATGCGACAACGAGGTAGTCCTGTTCAGCAGGGCGAGAAACGCGGCCCCCGGGGTAGTCTTGCCGGCGAGGCGACCCATTGCGGTCGCGGTCCAGCCTGCAGATTCCGGCGCTCGGCTCAGTGGCCCGGGCGTCGAGGACGGGCCTTTAGCCAGCCTTTTATGGCCCTAATGTGTTCGATTTGCAATCCGATGGTTAACGTATCGGATTCGGTAGGTATTTTTCAGTAGCGGCGGCCCGTGTGGCTGCAAAACGGCAAGCCTGGATAAATCTATTGGCCGAATACTGTATCCAGCTACAGTTGTACCTGTTATTTTTAGATATGCTGCGACGCAACAAACTAACCGGAATGGTCAAAGCTGTTTAGAATTGTGGCGAGGGCCGTCGGCGCAACTAGAGCCCGAGCCAGGAACCGCTGTGCCGCGTTCGCGTTCAAGCGTGGCCCTTGGAGAGACGCCCATGACGAAAAACATCACCCTGATCGCGGCCGCTGCGGCGGCGGTCTCCCTGTCCGCCTGCGGCGCGACCATCGAGCAGAAGGCCGCCAGCGGCGCCATCGCCGGCGCGGTCGTCGGCGGGCCGGTCGGCGCTGCCGTCGGCGGCGCAGCTGGAACGGCTGTCGGTCAGGCGCAAAGGCCGAACTAGGACCGCCTCGGTCGACGCACGTTCTTATCGCCGCGCTTGCGGTCAGGGCCGCGTCGCCTATCTGATTGAAGTGTTGCGGTCACGCCGCCGCGACGCTCCAAATGACGCATCAGTCCGATTTGCGGGCTGCGAACCTTGATTTTCGCGCGCTTATCGGCTTTGTGCGCCCCGCTTCGGGCCGTGCGTGGCGCAGCCTGACCCCCGACGACCGCCCTGGTCGCTCACAAGGAACCCTGACGCTTTCGCATGAAAGATCTGAAGACCGGATTCTCCGACCGCATTACCGCCCAGCAAGAGGCCAAGAAGGCCCTGCTCGCCAAATTCAAGCCCAAGGCCGCCGCACCCGATCCCGAGTTCGAGCGTCTGGCTGAAAAGCGCGCCGCCGAAAAGGAAGCCCTGCGTCAGCAGCATGAGCTGGCCAAGGCCGAGCAGCGCCGTGAAAAGGCTGAAAAGGAGGCCGCGCGTCTGGCCGCCGAACTCGCCGCCCAGGAAGAGATCGACGCCGAAAAGCGCGCCGACCGCAAGGCGCGCAAGCAGCTAACCAAGGAAGAGCAGAAGGCCAAGCGCGACGCGCGTTACGCCGCCCGCAAGGCCCGCCGCTAGGTCCAACTGCGGCTCCAAACAGATCGACGCGTCGCATCGCTGCGGCGCGTTTTTCTTTGGCCGTCGGGTCCCCGGTTCGCTAGTTCGTCGGCGCGGCGCTGAGGCGTTCCAGCAGGGCGCGCAACTGGTCCGACGAATAGGGTTTGCGCAGCAGAGGCCAGACCGTGTCGGCCAGCACCGCGTCTACGTCCTCGCCGACGTAGCCCGAGGTCAGGGCGATCCGCAGATCCGGCCAACGCCCCGCCGCCTCGCGCGCTAAATCGATGCCGCTCATGCCGCCGGGCATCACCACGTCGGTCAGCATCAGATCGAAGTCGTCGGCCTGAAGGAACTTCAGCGCATCGTCGCCCGTCTCGGCCCAGTCGACCTCCAGCCCGAAGCCTTCCAAAATTTCGAGCGCGATGGCGGCGACGCCGGCGTCGTCCTCCACCAGCAACATCCGCCCACCCTCAACCAAGGGGGCGCCGTCGGCGGCGACCAGACTCGAGGTCATCGCGGCGTCTTCCGCCGACAGGGGCGGCAGGAAGATGCAGATCTCGGCCCCACGGCCCGGCTCGGAGATGATCTGGACACCGCCGCCTGACTGGCGCGCGAACCCATAGACCTGGCTCAGCCCCAGGCCCGTCCCCTTGCCGACGCCCTTGGTGGTGAAGAAGGGTTCGAACACCCGGTCGCGGATGTCCGGCGACATGCCTTCGCCGTTGTCGGCGACGCTGACGCAGACATAGTCGCCGGCCGCCAACTCGGCGATCTGTCCCGCCTCGACTGTGCAGGCCCGCGTCTGAACGGTGATGCGGGCCTGGCGGCCCTTGGCTCCGGTCACATCGCCCAGGGCGTCGCGCGCATTGACGATCAGGTTCAGCAGCGCGGCTTCGAACTGGGCCGGATCGACATTGGCGGGCGCGCCGCCACGCTTCAGCTTGACCTTGAAGTCCACCGCCTCGCCGACGGCCCGACGCAGCAGCGGTTCGCTCTCGCGGATCAGGGCGTTTAGATCGATCGGCTCGGGCCGCAGAGCCTGACGACGCGAGAAGGCCAGCAACTGATGCGTCAGGCTCTCGCCCCGTCGCGCCGCCGCCAGCGCCGCCTCGCCCAGCTTCTTGCGCTTGGCGGCATCCTCGCTGCGCAGGATGATGTCCAACGCCCCGATCACGACGGTCAGCAGATTGTTGAAGTCATGCGCGACCCCGCCGGTCAGCCGCCCGACCGCCTCCATCCGCTGGGCATGGACCAGTTGCGCCTCGGCCTGAGCCTTTTCAATCAGGGCCTCGTCGACCCGCTCCTCAAGCAATTCGTTGATGCGTTTCAGATCGTCTTCGGCCCGCTTGGCGTCGGTCACATCTAAACAGGCGCCGACATAGCCTTGGAAAAGGCCCGAGGCGTCAAAGCGCGGCACGCCTTCGGTTCGCAGCCAGCGCGGGCCGAGCGTCGGATGGTTGATCCGCGTCAGCGCCTCGAACCGATCCCGGGCCTCGAAAGCGCGCATGAAGGCGGCGGCGAACACCCCTTCGTCATCCGGGTGGATCAGGCGCCTCCAACTGTCGGGCAGATGCGCGTCCGCTTCCACGCCGAAGAAGGTTCGATAGCGCCTGTTGGCGAACACCATCTGGGCGGCGTCGTCACTCATCCAGATCAGGGCGGGCGCGCTGTCGGCGACGGTGCGGAAGCGGTTCTCGGATTCCTCAAGTCGCGCCTGGGCCGTACGCATGTCCGTCACGTCGAACGCCACGCCCACGAAACCGACAACCTCCTGACCGGCCAGACGGGGGCGGGAGAAGGACTTTAGCCAGCGCCATTCGCCGTCGTGGCGGCGATAGCGCGCCTCCATCGAAAACGGCTCGCGCGTCGCTTCGCCGCTCAGCGATTCCGCCAGGATGCGCACCTGATCCTCGGGATGCAGCGCGGTGCTCCAATCCAGGTTCAGGACAGTCTGATAGTCCGAGCCGTGGAAATCGACATAGGCACGGTTCACGAAGGCGCGCGTGCGATCCTGTTTGGTGACCCAGATCAGCACCGGCGCAGTGTCGGCGATGGTGCGGAACCGCTGCTCGCTCTCGCGGGTCTCGTTTTCCGCGCGGGCGCGTTCGACCTCAGCCCAGGTACGCGCAGCGACTTCCTCGACCAGGCTGACCTCGGCCTCGGTCCAGTCGCGCGGCGTCGCCGAATGGACATACAGAAACGCGCGGAAACGTCCGGTGCGGATCAGCGGCGCGCGCACCAGGGCGCGGGTCTGGATGGCGTCGAAGGCGTCGGCGACCGCCGCCGTGCGAGCGTCATCGCGCACATCTGAAATCTGGATGGTGCGGCCTTCATTCAGGTCCGAGATCAGACCTGCGCCAAAGGCGTTCAGGCTGAACTGACCCTGAGCACTTTCGACGCCGGCGGTCCAGTCGCGGCTCATGGAAACGACGCCCGCCGCCTGATCCACCTCGCCATAGCCCACTCGCTCGACATCCAGCAGTGCCCCGAGCGTGCTCTCCACGTCGGCCATGATGTCTTCGGGATCGGTCAGGTCGCGGAGCCGGTCGCTGAGGTCCAGCAGGAACGCCTGACGTCGCGCGGCGCGCGCCGCCGCATCCAGCGCCTCACGGGTTTCGGTCACGTCGAAAGAAATGCCGGCATATCCCACGAAGACGCCTTGGCCGTCGAAGCGCGGACGCACGACGGCCCGCATCCAGCGCCAGGCGCCGTCCTGTCCTTGAACGCGCGCCTCCACCTGGAACGGCTTGCGATCAGCGGCGCCGGCCTTCTCGGCCGCCTCTACGGTTTCCAGATCGTCGGGGTGCACGGCCGTCTTCCAGCCGCCCTCGCGCAACGCCTCGATGTCCAGCCCGTGCAGGGTGAAGACGGCGGCGTTGACGAACTCGAACTCGCCCTTGGCGTCCAGCAGCCAGATCGGCGAGGGGGCGGTATCGGCCAGTTCGCGAAATCGGGTCTCGCTTTCACTCAGCCGCGACAGGGCCTTGCGCAGCGACGCCCCCACCGCCGCGATGAACAGGCCGACGAGAACGAAATTCCAGGTCGCCGCACCGCCGATGGCGTCAAGCACGCCATCCCGACCGGTGGCCGTCAGCGCGACGATCACCCAGCCGCCGGCGGTGCACACCGCCAGCGCCGTCACGGCTCCGGTCCAGCCGGCCGCCAAAGCCGCCAGGGTTACCGCCGGCAACAGGATGGTGAAGCCGGTCACCTCGCCGTACAGCGGCGCCGCCGCCGCCCGGATCGCTAGGCCCGCGACGGCGATGCCGATACCGATTAAAAGGCGATGCGTCGGCGAGGCCGTCGACAGGCGCGCTAGGCCGATCAGCCAGTGATCCATGACCGCGATCCACCGTTTCGATCCGCCTGCGCTCATATCGTCGGTTCGCCCCACCAGCGACGCGTTTGCCCCGCTGGAACATAGTTTTACACCTTGCGTTTGGGGCGACCACCCCTGACGCGCGGAGGGGTTTGATAACGGCGGTCGTCGTGACGCCGGAAAATGGCCTATAAGTCGGACTAGACGCGCGATCTCAGCGAAAGGCCATTGCGCCGATCGCGGCTGTTGGACCCTGAATGACTCGGTTGCCCTGGAAGACGATGTGGAAGGCGCTGCGGCGTTCGGCCGCGGCCTTGCCTGCAGCCGGCGCGGTGCTGGGCGTCGCCATGGCGGCGGGGTCCAGCGTGCGGCCCGACATGGATCGGACGGCCGAGGCGGTCTCGCGCATCACCGGCGGCGACCTGGGCGCGGGCGGGTTGGCTGCGATCAAGGGGCGACTGACGCCCTCACAGCTGGCCGTCGCCATGCGGCATGATCCCAACCTTCTGCAGCCCGCTCTCTATGGGCTGACGCCGGGCTGGGAGAGCTTGACGCTGGCCGGAAAGCCGGGTCTGGAACCCGGCAAGAGCGGCCTTGAGGCCCAGCGTCTGAACGCGGCCATGGCGCCCGCGTCCGGCGCCCTGCGTCCCGCCTTGCCGTTCGTGTTCAAGGGCAGCGCCGAGGATCGCAGGCGGGCTTTGCGCTGCCTGACCCAGGCGGTCTATTACGAAGCGGCGCTGGAGCCGGACAACGGCCAGGCGGGCGTGGCTCAGGTGGTCCTGAACCGCGTGCGCGATCCGAACTACGCCAACACCGTCTGCGGCGTGGTGTTCGAGGGCGCCGAGCGCGTCACGGGCTGTCAGTTCAGCTTCACCTGCGACGGCTCGCTGGGCCAGGCGCCGGTCGCCTGGGCGTGGGAGCGGGCGCGCAAGGCGGCGGAGCGCGCGCTGAACGGCGCCGTAGCTCAGGAAGTCGGGACGGCCACCCACTATCACGCCGACTATGTGCATCCCTGGTGGGCGCCGACGGTGGCCAAGGTGACGCAGATCGGCGCGCACATCTTCTATCGTTGGAAGGGCGTCTATGGCGAAACAGCCGCCTTCCGCAAAACCTACAATGGGCGCGAGCCGGCGATCGACGAGGCGCGCTTCTCGCGTCCGCGCATGACGATTGCCGCCGGCTCTGCAACCGGCGGCTCCGATCCCGATGCGCCGGTCAATGACGCGCCTCTGAAGACGGTCGAGATCGATGGCCAACAGCGGGTCGTCGGCGTGGTCAGCCTGGGCGGTCGTCGCCTGCCCACGCGTGACGAAGTCGCCGCCATCAACGCGCGCCTGAACGCTTTGGAGCGGCCAACATCGTCGACCAAACCCACCGCCCCGGCGCCCACAGGCGTCACGACGATGGATGTGGAGGAAGTCGGTCGCCCCGCGAACTGACATCCTGCATTGCAACGCTTCGCCACTCCGAGCATTGATGTCGATGGCCGGACCTGACCGGCCCAGCGAGGACGCCTGCTTGACCCACCCCGAAGTCGATTGTCCGAGGTGGGACGAAGCCGACCGTCTGAAGGCCCTGACGAGCTACGGCGTGCTGGACACAACGCCTGAAGGATCGTTTGACGATCTGGCGTCGCTCGCCGCGCGCATCTGTGAAGCGCCGATGGCCGCCGTCAGTCTGGTCGATGCCCAGCGTCAGTGGTTCAAGTCCGAGGTCGGGCTGGGCGTGCGTGAGACGCCGCGGCCCCTGTCGTTCTGCGCCCACGCCATGCTGGGCGACGACGTTATGGTCATCCCCGACGCGATGCAGGATGACCGCTTCATCGACAATCATCTGGTGACGGGCGCGCCGCACATCCGCTTCTATGCCGGTTATCCGCTGAGGACGCCCGACGGCGTTCCGCTGGGCGCCCTGTGCGTGCTGGACGACACGCCGCGCCCGCAAGGTCTGACCGAGCTTCAGCTGATGGCGCTCAAGACCCTGGCGCAACAGGTGATGACGCAACTGGAGCTGCGTCGCGCCATGTTGGACCGGGACCTCAGCGACCGCACGGCGCGGTTGGCGATGGAGGCCTCGGCCTATGTCGGGGCTTGGGACTGGGACATTACTGAGAACCGCGTGATCGCCGACGAACGCTTTGCGCGGATGTACGGGGTGGAGCCCGAAGCGGCGCGCGAGGGCGCGGCCATCGAGGTTTTCACCTCCAGCGTTCATCCCGACGACGCCCAACGCGTCACCGACGAGATCGGTGGTGCCATGACGGGCGACGGCGCTTTCGTCAGCGAGTATCGTTTGGGCCAAGGCGATGACGTGCGTTGGGTTCTGGCGCGCGGTCAGGTCTATTTCGACGCAGAGGGCAAGCCGATCCGCTTCCCCGGCGTCGCGGTGGACATCACCGAACGCAAGACCATCGAGACGGACCTTGCCGAAACCGCCGTGGCCCTGAGCGAAAGCGAGAGCCGGTTTCGTGTGTTGGCTGACGCCATGCCGCAGATGGTGTGGTCCACCCTGCCGGACGGTTTTCACGACTACTACAATGCGCGCTGGTATGAGTTCACGGGCGTGCCCCTGGGCTCGACGGATGGCGAGGGCTGGAACGACATGTTCCATGCCGACGACCGCGAACGAGCGTGGACCGTATGGCGCAACTCGCTGGAAACCGGCGAGCCCTATGAAATCGAATACCGGTTGAAGCATCACAGCGGCGTCTATCGCTGGACCCTGGGCCGTGCAGTGGCGATCCGCGATGAGGCCGGTGAGATCACCCGCTGGTTCGGCACCCTGACCGATATCGATGAGTTGAAGCGATTGGAGCAAGGCCGAGAGCTGGTCAGCCAGGAGCTGAGCCACCGGATCAAGAACATCTTCGCCGTGGTCACCGCCCTGGTCGCCCTGTCGGCGCGCCAATATCCGGAAGCCAAGGCCTTTTCGGCCTCGCTGCGTACGCGTATCGCCGCATTGGCCCGGGCGCATGAGTTCGTTAGGCCGCACACCGAAACGTCCAAGCCCACAATCGGCGCAACGACCCTGCATTCTTTCCTGTCTGACCTGTTCCAGGCCTATGTGGACGAAACCGGCAGAGCACGCGTAGTCATTCGGGGCGAGGACGCAGTCTTTGATGATCAGGCGGCGACCTCCGTGGCGCTTCTGTTCCATGAGCTGGCGACCAACGCCGCCAAATACGGCGCGCTATCCGAGCGCGGCGGCGTGGTGACCCTGACAACGGAACGGCAAGAAGATCGCTTCGTCCTGGCTTGGTCGGAAACGGGGGGGCCGGTTATCCAGGGACTGCCGCAACGCACAGGGTTCGGCTCATCCTTGGCCAGTCTGTCGGTCGAGGGGCAGTTGGGCGGGCGGCTTTCGCGCGAATGGCGGCCAGAGGGGCTTGAGGTCATTGTGGATCTGCCGGCGACGGCCTTATCGAGGCGACGCGCGGCGGGCGGATACTCAAATTAGTCCTCTATTGAAACCTATCCCGCACACTGACGTTACGTACGTTCCCGAACCCCCGATCGAGTCATGACTGCGCGTATCCTCATCATCGAAGACGAAGCTCTCGTTGCGATGGAGCTTCGGTTCGTCCTGGAGGACCTCGGTCACGAGGTCCTGGGCGTCGCCGCGACCGCGCAGGCCGCGCGCGATCTGGTGCGCGAGAACGACGTCGATCTGGCGCTGGTCGATATCCACCTTTCCGATGGCCCGACAGGGATAAACCTGGGTCGCGAACTGGGCCAGGACATGGGCGTCTCCGTCCTATTCATGACGGCCAATCCAGGCATGGTGCGCGAGGGCGTGGCTGGCACCATCGGCGTCCTGTCCAAGCCGACAGACGAGCATGCCGTCCAGACCGCCGTGGACTACGCCCTGCGTCGTCGCCAGGGGCAGCCGGTCGATTACGCGCCGCCAGGTCTTCAACTGTTCGCCTGACCGCCGCTGAGGCGGTTGCGGTCGCAGCGATGCGGCATATGTCGAGGGCTCCCCAAAAGGAGATCCCCGCATGACGACCCTTTCCAAATGCAAGCTCGGCTCCAGCGGCCTGGACATCGCCCCTCTGGTGTTCGGCGGCAACGTCTTTGGCTGGACCGCGGATGAGGCGACGTCATTCGCCTTGCTGGACGCCTTCGTCGAGGCCGGGTTCGACGCCATCGACACCGCCGACGCCTATTCGCGCTGGGTCCCAGGCCATTCCGGCGGCGAAAGCGAGACGATCATCGGCAAGTGGCTGAAGGCGCGCGGCCGGCGGGACGACGTCAAGATCCTGACCAAGGTCGGATCGGATATGGGGCAGGGCCACAACGACCTGTCGCCGGCCTGGATCGAGGCGGCGGTCGAGGCGTCGCTGCGCCGGCTCCAGACTGACTATATCGACCTGTATCAGACCCACTGGCCCGATCCGAAGACACCGCAGGAGGAGACGCTGCGCGCGCTGGACAAGCTGGTTCAGGCCGGCAAGGTGCGCGCCATAGGCACCTCCAATCATTCGGCCGAACAGGTGTCCGAAGCTCTGGATATTTCGCAGCGCGAGGGCCTGGCCGCCTATGCGACGATCCAGCCGCACTACAACCTCTACAGCCGCGACACCTTCGAGGGCGGGTTGCAGGACCTGGCCGTCGAGAAGGACCTCGGCGTCATCACCTATTTCAGCCTGGAGAGCGGCTTCCTGACCGGCAAATACAAGACCGTCGATCAGATCGCCGGGACCAAGCGCGAGGGAATGCTGAAGGACAAGTTCGACGAGCGTGGCGTGCGCATTCTGGCGGCCCTGGAGGCCGTGGCGCAGAAGAACGAGGCCACGTCCGCCCAGGCCGCTTTGGCCTGGCTGCTGGCCCAGCCGGGCGTCACGGCCCCGATCGTCAGCGCCACCTCGACCGAACAACTGGCCGACACGCTGAAGGCGGCGACGCTTAAGCTATCCGATGAGGATCTGGCGGAACTGACAGAGGCCTCTGCCTACTGATCGCGCAGGATCGGGGTCACCAGACCCCGATCTTCTCCGCCTCGGCGTGGCTGATGGGGTGGTGGGCCTTGGCG
This sequence comes from Brevundimonas vesicularis, assembly GCF_014204545.1. GTDB lineage: Bacteria > Pseudomonadota > Alphaproteobacteria > Caulobacterales > Caulobacteraceae > Brevundimonas > Brevundimonas vesicularis_B. Next base: position 214,796 of record NZ_JACHLJ010000002.1, on the reverse strand, counting down.
TGGTCCTCTTCGGCGAGGAAGCGGCTGACTTCCAAGGCGGCCATGCAGCCCATGCCGGCGGCGGTGACGGCCTGGCGATAGACGTCGTCGGTCACGTCGCCGGCGGCCCAGACGCCCTCGATCTCGGTCGAGGCCGTGCCGGGCTTGACCCGCAGATACCCGCCGGCGTTCGTCTCCAGCTGACCCTTGAACAGTTCCGACGACGGGGCGTGTCCGATAGCGATGAAGACGCCATCGGCGGGGATTTCGCGGGTCGAGCCGTCCTGGACGTTCTTGAGCCGAACGCCGGTGACGTTCTTGGCCATGCCGTCCACGACGCCGACGATTTCCTCGATCGCCGAGTTCCAGACCACCTCCACCTTGGGGTGGGCGAACAGCCGGTCCTGCAGGATCTTCTCGGCGCGGAACTCGTCGCGTCGGTGAATGACCGTGACCTTGGAGGCGAAGTTGGTCAGGAAAAGCGCCTCTTCGACGGCGGTGTTGCCGCCGCCGACGACCACGACCTCCTTGCCGCGATAGAAGAAACCGTCGCAGGTCGCGCAGGCCGAGACGCCAAAGCCCTGATAGGCGGCCTCGCTCTCAAGCCCCAGCCATTTGGCCTGGGCGCCGGTGGAGATGATGATGGTCTCGGCCAGGATCTCGTCGCCGCCGTCCAGCTTCAGCCGGAAAGGGCGCTGCGACAGGTCGGCGGAGACGACGATGTCGTGGATGACTTCCGTGCCGACGTGCAGGGCCTGGGCCTGCATCTGTTCCATCAGCCAGGGGCCCTGGATAGTGTCGGCGAAGCCGGGATAGTTCTCGACATCGGTGGTTATGGTCAGCTGACCGCCGGGCTGGACGCCGGCGATGACGACGGGGTTCAGCGAGGCGCGGGCGGCATAGATGGAGGCGGTCCAGCCGGCGGGACCGGAACCGATGATGGCGACGCGAACGGTACGAGCTTGGGTCATGGCCCCTATTTAGGCGGTGATTCCCGTTTGCGCGATGCTAGTCTCGCTCGACATGCAGGGGAGATGGGGATGACGAACAAGAACGCGGCCTTCCTGCCGATCGGGATCGGCATGGGCCTGTCGATCGGCGTGGCGCTGGGCGTGGCCCTGGACAACGTCGGCCTGGGTCTCGCCCTGGGCACGGCCATCGGATCGGGCTTTGGAGTGGCCCTGATGAGCGCGGCGAATGCCAACGCCAAGAAGGGCGGCGGGTCGGATGGCGGCGCGGTGATGCCTTCATCGGATACGTCACAGCACAGCGGCTCAGACTGCAGCGGGGACAGCGGCTGTGACGGCGGCGGCGGGGGTGGCGGCGACTGAAAAGGAGAGGGGCGCCACCATCGGGCATTGCGACGTCAAGAACGGATGTTCGCGCTATCGCGTCCGCATCGCTTCCAGAACGGCGCGCGCGGCGCGGTCTGTTTCGGCCAGCGGCTCGTAGGTCCAGCCGTCCAGCGCGCCGTCGAACGGGCGGGTTGCGCCGCGCGATTGCAGGTCGTCGTGCAGGCGAGCGAACTTGTCGCCGGCCTTCAGCGGGATCATCGGCAGGGTGTGGACCGGCTTGCCGGTCGAGGCGGCTTCGGCCGCCATGTTGGCGCTGTCCTCGGTGACCAGGATGTGGTCGGCGAAATGCAGGAAGCCGAACAGGGGATTGTCGCCTGTCCCATCCCAGATCCAACCCGGCAGGTCCGAAAGGCGAGCGGTCAGGACGGCCTTCGCCGCATTGGGCGTCCGCCGCGAGAAGGTCAGCATCAGCGCGCCGCCTGACGCCCGCACGGCGTGCGCGATCCGGTCGGCTAGGTCCGCTGCATGGGCCTCGGTCAGGTCGAAAGCCTTGGACTTGCCGCCGATCAGCACGGCGATGCGCGGATGGGGCAGGGGGGCGATCCGGTCGGCGAAGGCGGGCGCGGCCTCGGCGATCCGCTGCGGCGTGATGCGATGGGGCGAGCCGGTGATTTCGAAGACATTGTCGCCCGACAGACCGTCATGGGCGGGGGCGACGATCATGTCGTAGCGGTCATTGGCCCAGCGGGGATCCTGGGTCTGGACGACGAAGGTCTTTCCGCCGCTCCAGGCCTTGGCGCGGGTCGACAGCGGCAGGGTCGCACGACCCGTAGCGATCCACAGATCGGGCCAGGGGGCGGTCAGCGGCGCGGACGCCAGCATGGCCGGGGTCTTTAACGCCGACGGCAGGCGGTCGAAGATCGGCCGCCAGCGGATATGTTTGATCGTAATCTCGGCAGGGGTCAGGCGCTGTACGGCCTCGGCGAGACCCAACGCCTGATTCTCGATGCCGGCACGGCCGTCGGAGACGACCCAGATGGCCAAGGGATTGGGAGAGAGGGGGCGAGCAGACGCTGCCCCCGCCATCGCTGTTACTTCCACTCGACCCTGAGGATTTCGTAGGCCTTCACGCCGCCGGGGGTGTTTACCTCCACCACGTCGCCGACTTCCTTGGAAATCATGGCGCGCGCGATCGGCGAGGCGATCGAGATCTTGCCCTTCTTCACGTCCGCTTCGTGTTCGCCGACGATCTGATAGGTGGCCTCTTCCTCGGTGTCCTCGTCCACCACAGTGACCGTGGCGCCGAACTTGACCTGGCTGCCCGACAGTTTGGACACGTCGATGACCTGAGCCCGGCTGATCTTGTCCTCGATCTCGGCGATCTGGCCTTCGATCCAGCCCTGACGCTCCTTGGCGGCATGGTATTCTGCGTTTTCGGACAGGTCGCCGTGCTCACGCGCCTCGGAAATGGCGGCGATCACGCTCGGCCTTTCGACCGACTTCAATTGCTTCAGTTGATCGTCGAGGGCACGGTAGCCCTCGCCCGTCATCGGCACTTTTTCCATTTGTGTCGTGATTTTTCTGGTTCGCCCGGAGACTGGAAAGACGCGAGGTAAGCACACAAAAGGCCGCGGGGCGGGCGCGGCCGGGCATCAAGACTAGGGTTTCTCGCTCAAGAATTCAAGAGCGGGATGCCCGCGCCGGTTGACCGCTCATGCGCGGGCCGGCGGTTCGGGCTTGTGATCGCGGCGAAGGACACCCTTTATGAGGCTGTAAGCCAGCCAACCGACTGCGGCGAGGCCGGCGAGCATGAAGAGGCCGGAAATCAGGGCGGCTCCCGCCGCCATGAAGGCGAGGACGAAGGCGACGGCCGCAGCTAGTCCGGCGACGATCTGAATGGTTTGAAGGCGCATGAGACCTTAACGCCCTCGACCACGGCGGGTTGCGCCGCCGCGATCACGATCCGATCACGCGTAGCTGTAGGGACCGCCGCGTTCGAGCGCGCGTTGATAGGCGGGCCGTGCGTGGATGCGGTTCAAGAAGGCTTTCAGGCGGGGCTTGGTCTCGGCATTGAAGGCGCGGTCGGCGCCGGCCTCGACCGGAAAGCTCATCATGATGTCGGCGGCGGTGAACTGATCGCCCGCGAACCATTCCGAGCGGCCCAGTTCGTCCTCCCAGAAGCCGACATGGGTGCGCAGCAGCGGATCGACGAAACTGGTGATCGCCTTGTTGGCGACGCCATTGACGATGGGCTTCAGGAGGGCCGGCGCACGGCGTGGGAGCATGCTGAAGACCAGCTTCAGCAGCAAAGGGGGCATGGCCGACCCCTCGGCATAGTGCAGCCAATAGGTGAACCGACGGCTGTCCTCGGTTCCCGCCGCCGGACGCAGCCGACCCTGGCCATAGGTATCGAGCAGATATTCGACGATGGCTCCGGTCTCTGCGACCTTGACCGCGCCGTCTTCGATGACCGGCGACTTGCCCAGCGGGTGGATCGCCAGCAGTTCGGGCGGCGCCAGCCGATTGCCAGCGTTTCGTTCGTAGCGCACGACCTCATAGTCCCGGCCCAACTCTTCGAGCAGCCACAGGACGCGTTGCGAGCGGCTGTCGTTCAGATGGTGGACTTTGATCATGGGTCGGCTCCGGGCGGCGAGGCGTGACTATTCGCAACGCCGCCCGAGAAGTCGAGCGGCGATTGCGGACTCAGCGCGGGCGGCGGCCGCTCCAGCGTCCGCGCGGTTGCGGCGCGACCTTGGGCTTGGCGCCTTCGCGGCGGTTGCGCCACACCTCATAGGCCAGGGTCGCCAGGGCCAGTTTGCCGGCGTGACGACCGGCGACGCGACGGCCGCCCTTGGAGAGCAGCAGGCTGCCGATCAGCGGGACGAGTTTGTTCAGACGGGACATGATTGAGTTCCTTTCGTCGTCCCAACGCGCCGTGCGCGATCAGGGTTCGCCCTGCGACGACATGAACTGTCAGCGACCGGCAGAAGGTTTGGCGCGCGCGACGCGCCGAGCGGTGCTAGCGCTAGGGCATGAGCCAATCCCGCATCGCCGCCTTCTTCACCTCCTTGAGCTTTTTCGTCATCGCGGCCCTGGTCGCCGGCGTCGTCGTCGGCGCCCTGGCGCAAGGGTCGCAGGCCTCCTGGCTGACCGGCGCCTTGGGCGTGGTCGAGAGCCTGGGCCAGGTGTGGCTGAACGCCTTGCGCATGACCGTCATTCCCCTGGTGTTCAGCCTGCTGGTGACCGGCATCGTCTCCATCGCCGATGCGGCGGCGACGGGCCGGATCGCGGTGCGGTCGTTGGCGGTGTTCGCGGTGCTGCTGGTCGGGGCGACGATCTATGCGATCCTGGCGGGCCTGGGCCTTCTGGCGGTCTGGCCGATCGATCCGGAGGCGGGGCGTGGGCTGCTGGCGGGCGTCAGCGCCGAATCGCTGGCGACCGTGGGCGAGGCGGCGCGCACCGACGGCCTGCGCGCCTTCCTGGCCAGTCTTGCGCCGGCCAACGTCATCAAGGCGGCGTCCGACGACGGGGTGCTGGCGGTGGTGGTCTTCGCCGTCGCCTTCGGCTTCGCCGCGACGCGGATCAAGGCCGAGCTGCGGCGGCCCCTGGCCGGCTTCTTCGAGGCGGTGGCCGAGACCATGGTGGTCATCGTGCACTGGGTGCTGCTGGCCGCGCCGTTCGGCGTGTTCGCCCTGGCGCTGGGCGTGGGTTTGCGCGCGGGCCTGGGGGTGGCGGGGACGCTGGCCCACTATGTCGCCATCGTCTGCCTCAGCCAGATCGGCCTGATCCTAATCATCTATGCCGTGGCGATCGTGTGGGGTCGGATTTCGCTGGCCCGTTTCGCGCGCGCCGTGGCCCCGGCCCAGGTCGTCGCCGTCTCGACCCAGTCGTCGCTGGCCAGCCTGCCGGTTATGATCGAGCGCGCTAGAGACTGGCTGGGCGTGCCGCAGACCTCCGCCGGCCTCGTTCTGCCGCTAGCGGTGGCGGTGTTTCGCATCACGAGCCCTGTCGCGAACCTGGCGGTCTGCCTCTATGTGGCGCAGTTGCACGGGGTGGAGTTGGGGCTCGGCGTGCTGATCGCCGGCGGTCTGACGGCCATCGCCGTGTCCATCGCCTCGGTCGGTCTGCCGGGCCAGGTCAGCTTCTTCGCCGCCATCGGCCCCATCTGCCTGGCCATGGGCCTGCCGCTGGGCGTGCTGCCGCTGCTGCTGGCGGTCGAGGTCATTCCCGACATCTTCCGCACCGTCGGCAATGTCACCGCCGACCTTGCCGCGACCCGGATCGTGGCCGGTGAGGATGGGGCGGGCGAAGACGGTCGCGCTACAGAATGACCCAGGCGGCGCCGCCCGCCAGCAGGATCAGGTGGAGGAGGACGACCAGGCCGAACTGCGTCCTGAACGGCTCCTTGCGAGTCTTGTGGCGCAGGATGTGCTGACCCATCCAGGCGCCCAGCCCGCCGATCAGGCCGAACAGCAGCAGTGTCGATTCGGGCGTGCGCCACAGGCCGGCTCTGGCGCGCTGCTTGTCCGTGGCGAAGGCGAGAAATCCCAAGACTTCGCCGCACAGAATGGCGATCAGGGCGAGGTCGAGATTGGACATTGGCGTGCCTCCGGCGTTCGGCCGCTACAGCCTTGCAGCGTGCGGCCGAAAACCGGAGATTTCGTCGACGTCAGGCGTAGTCCTGGATCGCCCGCACATCCAGGTCGCCGGCTTTGATGGCGCCGATGGCCTGGGCCGCCGCCAGGGCGCCGGCGGTGGTGGTGTAGTAGGGCATCTTCATCATCAGGGCGGTGCGGCGCAGCGAGAAGCTGTCCTGCAGCGACTGCTTGCCCGATGTGGTGTTGAAGACCAGCTGGACCTCGCCGTTCTTCATCGCGTCCACGATGTGCGGGCGGCCTTCCAGCACCTTCTTGACCAGTTTCACCTCCAGCCCCTGTTCGACGAGATAGGCGTGGGTGCCGCCGGTGGCCATCAGGCTGAAGCCCTCGGCCAGCAGCGTTTTGGCGGCGTCGACGATGAAGGGCTTGTCCTCATCCTTGACCGAAATGAAGGCGTAGCCCGAGGTCGGCAGGGTCGTGCCGCCGCCGATCTGGGACTTGGCGAAGGCGCGGGCGAAGGCGGGGGCCATGTCGGCCTCTCCCGGCCGCTTGAAGTCCAGCCCCATGACCTCGCCGGTCGAGCGCATTTCCGGGCCCAGGACGGTGTCCACCCCGGCGAAACGGGCGAACGGGAAGACCGCTTCCTTGACCGCAATATGGTCGTAGGGCTTGTCCGTCAGGCCGAAGGATTTCAGCGGCACGCCGGCCATGACCTTGGCGGCGATCGCGGCGATGGGCTGGCCGATGGTCTTGGCCACGAAGGGGGCCGTGCGACTGGCGCGCGGATTGACCTCCAGCACGAAGATGCGCGGGTTTTCGCTGTGCGGCTCCTCGATGGCGAACTGCACGTTCATCAGGCCGCGCACTTTCAGGGCCTTGGCCATTTCGGTCGTCTGGCGCTTCAACTCGTCCACGATCTCGGCCCGCAGCGAGAAAGGCGGCATGGAGCAGGCGCTGTCGCCCGAGTGGACGCCGGCTTCCTCGATATGTTCCAGAACGCCGGCGACGAAGACCGTCTCGTCGTCGCAAAGGGCGTCCACGTCCACCTCGGTGGCGCGGTTCAGATAGTGGTCGATCAGGACGGGATCGTCGCCTGAGACGCGCATGGCCTCGTGGACGTAGCGGTCCAGCTGCTCGCGGTCGTGGACGATCATCATGCCGCGACCGCCCAGGACGTAGGAGGGGCGCAGGACGACGGGATAGCCAACCTCTTCAGCCTTCTGCGCCGCCTCCTCAGCCGAACGGGCCAGGCCGTTGGGCGGCTGGCGCAGGCCGATGCCTTCCAGCATCTGCTGGAAGCGTTCGCGATCCTCGGCCAGGTCGATGGAGTCGACGCTGGTGCCCAGGACCGGAATGTCATCCTCTTGCAGGGCGTGGGCCAGTTTCAGCGGGGTCTGGCCCCCGAACTGGACCACGCAGCCGATCAGCTCGCCGTTAGAACGCTCGACCTCGATCAGCTCCAGCACGTCCTCGGCCGTCAGCGGCTCGAAATACAGGCGGTCGGAGGTGTCGTAGTCGGTCGAGACGGTTTCGGGGTTGCAGTTGACCATGATCGACTCGACGCCGATGTGGTCGAAGGCGAAAGCTGCGTGGCAGCAGCAGTAGTCGAACTCGATCCCCTGGCCGATCCGGTTCGGACCGCCGCCCAGAATGATGGCCTTCTTCTTGTTTGTCGGCTCGGCCTCACACTCGGGGATCTGCCCAAGAGCGCCGGTCTCATACGTCGAATACATATAGGCGGTGGCGCTGGCGAATTCGGCGGCGCAGGTGTCGATCCGCTTGAACACCGGGCGGACGTTCAGGCCGCGACGGGCGGTGCGGACGTCCTTTTCGGTCGTGCCGGTCAACTGGGCCAGTCGGGCGTCGGCGAAGCCCTTGGCCTTCAGGCGGCGGAACTCGGTCGGATCGGTCGGCAGGCCCTTGACCCGCACATGGCCTTCCTCGCGCACGATGTCGGCGATCTGGCGCAGGAACCAGGGCTCGTAGGAACAGGCGGCGTTGACCTCCTCGACCGTCAAGCCGTGGCGGAAGGCCTGGGCGATGACGCGGATACGGTCGGGGGTGGGGACGCCTAGGGCGCGCACGACGGCTCCACGGGCCGTGGCGTCGTCTTCGGCGCCGGCTACCCCTTCGATCTCGATCTCGTCGAAGCCCGACAGGCCGGTCTCCAGCCCGCGCAGCGCCTTCTGCATCGACTCCTGGAAGGTGCGGCCGATGGCCATGACCTCGCCGACCGACTTCATCGAGGTGCCCAGCAGGGGCTCCGAACCCGGATATTTCTCGAAGGCGAAGCGCGGGATCTTGGTGACCACATAGTCGATCGACGGCTCGAACGAGGCCGGCGTGACCTGGGTGATGTCGTTGGTCAGTTCGTCCAGGGTGTAGCCGACCGCCAGACGCGCCGCGACCTTGGCGATGGGGAAGCCGGTGGCCTTGGACGCCAGGGCGGACGAGCGCGACACGCGCGGGTTCATCTCGATCACGACCATGCGGCCGTCGGCAGGGTTGATCGCCCACTGCACGTTCGACCCGCCCGTCTCGACGCCGATCTCGCGCAGCACATTGATCGAGCCCGTCCGCATCCGCTGATACTCCTTGTCGGTCAGCGTCAGGGCAGGGGCGACGGTGATGGAGTCGCCGGTGTGCACCCCCATCGGATCAACGTTCTCGATCGAGCAGATGATGATGCAGTTGTCCGCCGTGTCGCGGACGACCTCCATCTCATATTCCTTCCAGCCCAGGACCGACTCTTCGATCAGGACCTCGGTGGTCGGCGACAGGTCGAGGCCGCGAAGGACGATCTCCTCGAACTCCTCGCGGTTGAAGGCGATGCCGCCGCCGGTGCCGGCGAGCGTAAAGGACGGGCGGATGACGGCGGGCAGGCCGACGAACTCCAGCCCCTCCAGCGCCTCTTCCATCGAATGGGCGGCCTTGGAGCGGGGCGATTCCAGACCCAGCTTGTCCATGGCGTCGCGGAACTTCTGGCGATCCTCGGCCTTGTCGATCACCTCGGCCTTGGCGCCGATCATTTCGACCCCGTGCTTGGCCAGCGCGCCGGATTCATGCAGGGCCAGGGCGGTGTTCAGCGCGGTCTGGCCGCCCATGGTCGGCAGCAGGGCGTCGGGCTTTTCCTTGACGATGATCTTCTCGACCATCTCCGGCGTGATCGGCTCGATATAGGTGGCGTCGGCCACCTCCGGGTCCGTCATGATAGTGGCGGGGTTCGAGTTGACCAGGATGACCCGATAGCCTTCCGCCTTCAGCGCCTTGCAGGCCTGAACACCGGAATAGTCGAACTCGCACGCCTGGCCGATGACGATCGGGCCGGCGCCGATGATGAGGATGGACTTGATGTCTGTGCGCTTGGGCATCGCCAGCTCTTCTTTTTATTGAACGCTAGTGGGTCACGACCGCGCATTCCCAGCCGTCATACTCCAGCTGGAAGGCCGCGGCCCAGGTCTGCATCATGGCCGAGGTCGCCGCAAACGACGCTTCGTCCACCGCCATGGTCGTTTCGAGCACCGTCATGTCGTCGGCGCCGCGGGTCAAGAACCCGGCGCGTCGGGCGACCTCGTTCAGGTCCCCGTGGTCGCCCTCGCCATAGAAGTAGAACAACGTATGGCGCGGCGTCACGCCGCTGTCGCCCTGTTCGGCCAGCGCCGCGCGCACCATGGCGTCGCGTTCGTCATGACGGATGTCCGAGGCGTCCAAGGGAGTGCGTCGTCCTTCGTTCTCTGTCGTTCTCTGGGCGCGCGAGAAGTCCCCGCAGAGCCTGGCCCTGCGACGCTCACGTCTGCTTGTCGGTTAAGCGGCCCGTTTAGAGAGGGAGGGGCGAGGGGGCAAGATGGAAAGCGGAATTCCGAGTGCTCGGGCGTCACTTGCATTGGGCAAAAAGAAAGGGGCGACCGTCGCCGGTCGCCCCTCGTTTCAAGATCGTAGGACCTGTGAGTCTTAGAACACCTTGTAGTTCAGGCCGATGAAGAAGCGGCGGCCGTAAGGATCGAAGTTCGAATACAGCGTCGTGCCGAGGTACGGCGCTTGTTCCGAGTCGAAGGCGTTCACGACGCCGGCGCGCAGCGTCAGGTCTTGGTTGACGTTGTAGCGGACGGTGAAGTCGTTGCGCACGAAGTTGCCCGTGTCCAGCTGATCGGCCGAACGGCCATCCGCATTGTTCACGTAGTCGCGGCGGAAGACGATGTTCTGAGCCGACTGCCAGTCCGCCGTCCAGTTCACGCTCCAGGTTTCGTTGGGGGTCCAGGTCAACGAGGAGGTGAAGCGAACGCGCGGGTATGCCAGCGTGCTGGCCAGTTCATCGAAGTCGCCGGGATCGGCTTCGTTCAGGAACTGTTTCTGTTCGATCAGCCAGGAGCCGGCGAGCGAGTAATCGAACACACCCCAGTTACGGCCGAAGCTGTCGCTGGTGTCGAGGCGATAACGACCCGTGAAGTCCAGACCGCGGGTTTCCAGCGACGCATAGTTGAACGAACGCTCGATGAAGCCGCCGATCGGATCGCTAGCCGGCGCGCCAATGCCGAACGGAATGTTCGGATTGTTGCGGAAGATGGTCGAGCAGGCGTCGACGTTCAGTTCCGCACCGTTGACGCAGTTCGCCGCCGCCGTATCGGCGGTGACAGCCGCGATGACGCGGTCAATCTTGATCTCGTAGTAATCGAGCGCAAGGCTGAAGTTAGGCATGAACCGTGGACGCAGCACCGTCGAGAAGGTGAAGCTGTTCGACTCTTCCGGCTGCAGGTTCGGGTTGCCGCCGGAGACGCCCGAGATGCCCGAAGTGTAGGTCGGGTTGAAGTCGTCGGTATTTTGCGGTGTCGCGCCGGCGAAGTCGAACGTCAGACCTTGCTGCGCAGCCAGGGCCGTGCAGTTCCGGATGCGGTTGGCCTTCGTTTCATTGTCATTCACCGCAGCGATCGCAGCCGTGGTGCAGGGATCGGTGAACGAGTTGAGGAAGGTTTCGCTGTTCGGAGCGAAGTTTTCGGCCAAGTCGGGAACGCGAACCGACGTGTTGTAGCTGGTCTTGAAGGTGATGTCCTGGATCGGACGGTAGACCAAGTTCACGCCGTAGACGTCGACATTTCCGACCGTTGTATAGTCGGCGTAACGATACGAACCGCTAAGTTCGGCATATTCGCCGAGCATGCTGTCTCGGAAGAGCGGAAGCGAGACTTCCGTGAAGACTTCCTTGGACTCGTAGCTGGCTTCGGGGAAATCGGGCCCCGAGTTCAGGAACAGCAGACGCCCGTCAGTGTCGCGGTCGCGACCCGTGGCTTCTGTCGTTTCCTTGCGATACTCACCACCCAAGGCGACGCCGATGGGACCAGCGCCCCAGAAGTCCCACAGGCTGCCGGAAACCGAGGCGATCGCCTGCTGTTGCTCATTGCGCTCGGTGATGCCGATTTCAGCGCCGACATAGTCAAGCGCTGCGGCGCTCTGGTTGCCCTTGCCAAACACGTTCAGCGGGGCGCATTGCGCCACCGAGTCACGACCATACTGCGTGTCACGCAGATCGCCGCCGCGCTGATAGTCGTCCAGGGCGGCGCCCTGCTTCAGCAGCAGTTGCGAACGGCAGACAATCTCGCCAGCTCGGCCATTCACAACACCGAGGGTGTCGACAACCGCGTCCGCTGCAAGCGCGAAGCGTTGACCGTCCACCGCGCGTTCACGGTTTTCGATTTCGACCTTGCCGTAGGTATAGCCGATGTCCCAGCTGACGTCCTTGACGAACGAAATCTGGTCATGGTTGCCGCGGAGGCCCAAGACGTAACGCTGCAGTTCACGCGTGTTGTCTTGCGTCCGATCCGGGCCGAACAGGCTGTGGCGCGCATTCTGTAGCAAGACGCCCGTTTGCGCTGCGCCCGGGTTGGTCGCGGTCGGCGGCGCGTAGGGCGTGACGACGTTGGTGCGGATCGCATCCTTGATGTTCTGCGGCAGGAAGGCGTTGTCCGACCAGCGCAGGTCGAAGTTATTGACGGCATAGATCGGGTTTACGGCGTTCGCGCCGTAAGAGTTCACCAGATCGATGTCGAAGAAGGTCGGCTGACCGACGTCGAAGGTGTCTTCGGTGACGTACTTCGCTTCGGCGTACGCCTCGATCGAGTCGGTGACCTTGAAGGTGCTTCCGACCTGATAGCGTTGCGATTCCGAGCGCGGAACGCGCGAGCCGGTCGAGAAGTCAGCCGGGTTTTCGCCGTCGCCGCCGATGTTATACGGACGGTTGATACCCGTGTTGCCGACCCGCTGGCCAAAATCGGCCAAGCGCGCGGTCGTGCCGTCGTACCAGTAAGTCTTGCCAGGCGTCACGCCGAAGCAGTTGGCGCTGTAGCTGAAGTTTCCGGCGGCATTGCCGCCCGGGAAGCAGTTTGCGTACGGGACGTTCGGATTCGTCAGGTCGCTCGGTTGCTGCACATTGGCGAGCGTGGTCTGACCCCAGCGCGGGATGTCGAGACGACGAACGCCCGTGAACAGGAAGGCGTCCTGACGACCGTCAAACGGCGCCGAGGTCGGGTCGGCGTCGACGCCCAGACGAACCGGCGCACGTCGGATCCAGTCAATGTCCATCGACGTGACTTCGTCGACCTTCTCATACTCGGCATGAGCGTAAACGTTCAGGCGATTGTCGAAGAAGTTCTTGCCGATCAGCGCCGAGACACGCTGGTTGGCTTCGCCGTCCTGATTGATCTGGCCATAGTTGGCGTCGATTTCCAGGCCTTCGAAGTCCTTGCGCAGGATGAAGTTCAGCACGCCGGAGACGGCATCTGCGCCGTACACCGACGACGCGCCGCCCGTAACGATCTCAATGTTCTGGATCAGCAGGCGCGGAATGGTGTCGATATCGACCGAAAGCGAACCGCCCGACGAACCGACGTGGCGGCGCCCGTCGACCAAGGTCAGGGTGCGGTTGGAGCCCAGCGAACGCAGGTTCGGCAGCGACAGGCCGCCGTCTCCCAGGTTGGAGCCCGTCGTATCCGACGGAACGACCGAGTTCGAAAGAGCCGGAATGGTCGCCAGATAGTCGATGACCGTGGTTTGGCCGGTCGACAGCAGTTCGTCGCGCGACACCTGGATCAGGGGGGTGGGGGCGTTGGTCGCGTCGCGCCGGATACGCGACCCGGTCACCACGATTTCACCAAGCTCGGCAGCTTGTTGGCTGTCAGCAGCGGGTGCGGTGCTGATGGGTTGATCTGCAGTTTGGGCGAAGGCGCTAGACGCCGCCAAGGCGCCCGCAAGGACCGTCGAAGTCAGAAGGAAATTGCGCATTTACTCTCCAATGATCGCAGCAGGGGGGATCAGGAGTGCTAGTAGAGCCGTCGCTGAACTGCCGCAGGCGTGCCACAGACCGGACACATCTCAATCGGTCAAGCGTCGCCTTTGCGTTCATGTCAATATAACGTCGATATTGCGATAATGTGGTCTCAATGCAACGCCTAACTTGGCGCATTGATTTTCAGTCAAATACCGTTTGCTGGTCCAAAAATGAGCAGTGAAGCGTTGAAATATTGAGCTGATTTTGATCTGACCTGTGCCGAAATCTATTAAGTATGCCAACTATCGATTGCTTCATTTAAATCCGCGATGCTCGACAGGGAAGTATAACGCGGCTCGTTCACGGGGGCGTCGGCCAGTTCGTGGGCCCAGGTGACGTGGTAGGGGATGTGGACGCCGAAGGCGCCGGCGGCGATGGCGGGCAGGACGTCCGACTTCATGGAGTTGCCGGCCATGACGGCCTCGGCGGGGCCGGTGCCGTGGCGGTTGAAGACCCGCTCGTAGGTGGCGCGATCCTTTTCTGAGACGATCTCGACGGCGCTGAACAGGTCGCCCAGGCCTGAGGCGGCCAGTTTGCGCTCCTGATCCAGCAGGTCGCCCTTGGTGATCAGGACAAGTCGGTATTTTTCGGATAGTTCGGCGACGACCGCGTCCACGCCGGGCAGGGTCTCGACCGGGTGGGCCAGCATCTCGCGACCGGCGGCCAGGATCTCGCGCACGACATGGGGCGGAGCCTCGCCGTTCGTCAGCTCCATCGCCGTCTCGATCATCGATAGGGTGAAGCCCTTGATGCCGTAGCCATAGAGCCGCAGGTTGCGTTGCTCGGTTTCGGCCAGGCGCGCCTCGATGGTCGCCTCGTCGCCGTGGTCGGCCAGAAGATCGACGAACCGCGAATGGGTCAGGCGGAAGATCGTCTCGTTGTGCCAGAGGGTATCGTCGGCATCGAGGCCGACCGTGGTGATGCTCATGCCGCGCCCCTATCATGGGACGAACGAGGAAGGGAGACGCGATGAACGGATCAGCGGTGGTGATCGGAGCGACGGGCGGCATCGGCAGGGCGATGGTCGAGCGGATCGTGGCGGATGGCGCGTTTGAGACCGTGTGGGCGGTGTCGCGGTCAGGCGCGGATGTGGCGGGCGCGCTAGGGTTGGCCGCCGATCTGGAAGATGAGGCCAGTTTGACGTCCGCCGCCGAACGGATCGGCCAGGGACCGGCCCCGACGCTGATCGTCGTGGCGACCGGGGTGCTGCACGACGGGCTTCAGCCGGAACGGTCGTTTCGTCAGTTGGATGCGAAACACCTGTTGCGGGACTACCGCGTCAATGCGGTGGGGCCTGCGCTGGCGGCGAAACATCTGCTGCCGCTGATGCCGCGCGATCGGCGCGCGGTGTTCGCGGCCCTGTCGGCGCGGGTGGGGTCGATTGCCGACAACCGGCTGGGCGGCTGGCACGCCTATCGCGCATCCAAGGCTGCGCTGAACATGATCCTGCGCAATCTGTCGGTCGAGATGGCGCGCAGCCATCCGCAGGCGGTGATCGCCGGTCTGCATCCCGGCACGGTGGCGACGGACCTGAGCGCCCCGTTCCAGAAGGGGGTGGCGCAGGGCAAGCTGTTCGCGGCCGACCATTCCGCCGAGCGGCTGCTGTCCGTGCTGTCGAACCTGACCCCGGCCGACAGCGGCGGCGTCTTCGCCTGGGACGGGGCGCGGGTGTCGGAATAGCGCGCGCAGTCGTGACTTGAGCGAGACGGCCGACTGACGTCAGATGGTGGTCATGCGTGTGAGCGTTTCCGCCCGGCTTTTCAGCCTTCTGTTGCTCGGCCTGCCGTTGAGCGTTCCAGCCGTGGCCATGCCCACTATCGATCAGGCCGTCGTCGCAGCGCCCTCGCGTGACCGCGTGAGGCTGAACCAGCGGGTGTTCGACCGGGTGTGGAGGGAGGTCCGGCGGGACTATTACGATCCGACCCTGCACGGCGTGGATTGGAACGCCGCGCGGGCGACGTTTAGGCCCCAGGCCCTGGCGGCGAGTGATGAGCGGGGGCTGTACCGCGTCATCAATGCGATGCTGGATCTGCTGGACGACGGTCATGCGGCGGCCAGTCCGCCGGCGGCGGTGCGGCGTCAGGAGGCGCAGTTCGCCCGGCGCGCCGTGATGGGCCTGACCCTGATGCGGGGCGAGACGCCGGACGACTGGACCGTCGAGCGTGTCCGGCCAGGGTCACCGGCCGAGGCGGCGGGCGTGGAGATGGGCTGGGCCCTGAACTCGGTCGACGGGAAGCCCTGGGGACCGGATGTCGAGACCTATGACAGGGTTCCGGTGCAGTTGGTCCTGACCGACGAAGAGGGACAGAGGCGCGAGATCGCCCTGACGCCCCGCGTGATGGAGGCCATCGAGCCGTTCACCGCAGACAAGTCGCGACCGGGGGTGCTGGTGCTGCGCGTCGAGCAGTTCGACAAGGGGCTGGGCGCCTGGATGGGCAGCGAACTGGAAGGCCTGCCGCCGGATGTGGACGTGGTGTTGGACCTGCGTGGCAATCCCGGTGGGCGGCTGATGGAGGCGGAATCGGTCCTGACCTGTTTCCTGCCGCGCGATCAGGTCTGGGCGACGCGGACGGGACGCAGCGGTCGGCCGGTGGTGCTGAGGGCGGCTGGCGACTGCGGCGATCGGCGCGATCCCCTGGCCAATGATGTGGCGGTTCTGGTGGATCAAGGCAGCCGCAGCGCCGCCGAACTGACGCCGGCCGCCTTGCAGGAGGCGCGGCGTGGCATCGTGGTGGGCGAGAGGACCGGCGGATCGGTGCTGATCGCTCAGGAGACCAATCTGCCGGACGGCGGGCGGCTGACGCTGAGCCGGGCGGACTTCGTGACTTCGGGCGGGATTCGGCTGGAGAAGCGGGGGGTCACGCCCGACATCGCCGCGCCTCGCACCGTGGCCCAACGCCGCGCGGGCGACGATCCGACACTGGAGACGGCGATCGCCGCCCTTCAGGCCGAGGATCGCGCCAGGGCCGACACCCCCGCCAGCGGCCTCTAGATCAGCAGCATTTGAACCCGCCGGCGCCGCCGAAGCGGCGCTGCTCGTGCAGGCGGAAGAAGGCGGTCTTGTCCAGCGGCGGCTGGTCGGGATGGGTCGCCGCCGCGTGATCGACATAGGCCTGATAATCCGGCTGACCGATCATGGCGCCGGCCGTGCGCCTGACGCCGCGACCCCACCGCAGGGCGGTGTCGCGGCACAGGCACAGCAGGTCGTCTTGCGACGGGTTAGGCACGGGCCGCATCCGCCGCCTCGTCGGCCGCCGTCAGTTTGTTGCTTTCCGGATACTCGCGGACCGTCGGGCGGTTGTTCGCATAGGCCTTGCGGCACGCCAGGACGCCATAGACGACCATGGTGACGACCACGAACAGGAAGCCCGCCGTCAGGGTCGAGTTGACGTAGTCGTTGACCACGATGCGGTGCATGTCGCCGATGCTCTTGGCCGGGGCGATCAGTTCGCCGGCGCCCAGCGCCTCCTGATATTTGCGGGCGTGGGACAGGAAGCCGATACGGACGTCCGGGTGGAACAGCTTCTGGAAGCCGGCCGTCAGGGTGCAGATCAGCAGCCAGGTCGCGGGAACGACCATGACCCAGGCGAACTTCTCGCGCTTCATCTTGAACAGGACGACGGTGCCCAGGATCAGGGCGACGGCGGCCAGCATCTGGTTGGCGATGCCGAACAGGGGCCACAGGCTGTTGATGCCACCCAGCGGATCGACCACGCCGGTGTAGAGGAAATAGCCCCACAGCCCGACCGTCAGGGCCGTGGCGACGACGTTGGCGCCCCACGACTTCGTCTCGCGCATCTTGGGCACGGCGACGCCCAAAAGGTCCTGGATCATGAAGCGGCAGACGCGGGTGCCGGCGTCCACGGTCGTCAGGATGAACAGGGCCTCGAACAGGATGGCGAAGTGATACCAGAAGGCCATCATGGCCTTGCCGCCGATCACGCCTGACAGGATGTGCGCCATGCCGACCGCCAGGGTCGGGGCGCCGCCTGCGCGTGACAGGATGGAATGTTCGCCCACGTCGCGCGCCAGCTGTTCAAGCTCTCCAGGCGTGATGTGGAAGCCCCACTGGGCCACGGCGGCGGCGGCCGAGACCGCGTCGTTGCCGATGACGGCGACCGGGCTGTTCATGGCGAAATAGACGGCCGGGTCCAGAACCGTGGCGGCGATCAGGGCCATGACCGCGACGAAGCTTTCGCACAGCATGGCGCCGTAGCCGATCATCGGGATCTGGGCTTCATTCTCCAGCAGCTTGGGCGTGGTGCCCGACGAGATCAGGGCGTGGAAGCCCGACACCGCGCCGCAGGCGATGGTGATGAACAGGAATGGGAACAGGGCGCCGGCGAAGACAGGGCCGGTGCCATCGATGAAGGGGGTGATGGCGGGCATCTGCAGATGCGGACGCACGATCAGGATGCCGACGGCAAGGGCCACGATCGCGCCGATCTTCAGGAAGGTCGACAGATAGTCGCGCGGCGCCAAGAGCAGCCACACAGGAATGACCGAGGCGATGAAGCCATAGACCATCATCAGGATCGCCAGGGTCGGGCCGGTCAGAGTGAACGCCGGACCCCAGAACGGATCGGCCGCGATATGGCCGCCGCCGATGATGGCCAGGATCAGCAGGACGACGCCGATCACCGAAACCTCGCCCACGCGGCCTGGCCGCAGGAAGCGGGTGTACAGGCCCATGAAGATGGCGATGGGGATGGTGGCGGCGACGGTGAAGGTGCCCCACGGGCTTTCGGCCAGGGCCTTGACCACGACCAGGGCCAGGACGGCCAGGATGATGACCATGATCATCAGCACGCCCACCTGGGCGATGATGCCGGGGATATTGCCCATTTCGGTGCGGATCATGTCGCCCAGCGACTTGCCGTCGCGACGCGTGGACATGAACAGGACCATCATGTCCTGAACCGCGCCAGCCAAGACGGCGCCGACCAGGATCCACAGAACGCCCGGCAGATAGCCCATCTGGGCGGCCAGAACCGGCCCGACCAGCGGCCCTGCGCCGGCGATGGCGGCGAAGTGGTGGCCGAACAGGACGTTCTTGGGCGTCGGCACATAGTCCAGCCCGTCGTTGCGGCGAATGGCCGGGGTCAGGCGCGCCGGGTTCAGCTGCATGACCTTGTTGGCCAGGTAGCGGCTGTAGAACCGATAGGCGATCGCATAGGTGCAGACGGCGGCGACCACCATCCAGACCGCGCTAATGCTTTCGCCCTGATGCAGGGCGATGATGCCGAGGGCTGCCGCCCCCAGGATGGCGATGGCGCCGAAGATTATGGGTGTGCTGAGTTTGCCCACGACAGATCCCTCCCGGCCGGCTGACTGCGACCCTCGCCCTTGGTTTGCACCACAATCCGGGACAAGGCCAATCGACTAAGGTCGTAGAAATGAGGGATCAGACGTCTCCTCCCTGCGGAGCGAGGAGGTGGCGCGGCGCGACCTTGCGCCGTGACGGAGGGGTTTTTCCCCCTTCACCGCTTCGCGTTCCTCCTCCCCACAGGTGGGGAGGAGACGGAGGTCAGCCCCGAACGACCCTCACACAGTCTGCGGCTTCACGCGCGCGGTCGCGGGCCTGTTCGACGTCGGCCCCGCGGGCGACAGCCACGCCCATGCGGCGGCGCTCGAAGGCTTCGGGCTTTCCGAACAGACGCAGGTCGGCGGTCGGGACCGACAGGGCCTCCGGAACGCCCTCGAAGGCGATGCCTTGCGCGTCCATACCGCCATAGATGACCGCGCTTGCGGCGGGCTCGCGCTGGGTCACGTCGACGGGCAGGCCCAGGATGGCGCGGGCGTGCAGCGCGAACTCGCTCATGGTCTGGCTGGCCAGGGTGACCAGACCGGTGTCGTGCGGGCGGGGCGAGACCTCGGAGAACCAGACCTGGTCGCCCTTGACGAACAGTTCGACGCCGAAGACGCCGTAACCGCCCAGGGCCTCTGTGACCTTGGCGGCGATGGCCTGGGAGGCGGCCAGCGCAGCGGGCGTCATGGCCTGCGGCTGCCAGCTTTCGACATAGTCGCCCTTGACCTGGCGGTGGCCGATGGGCGCGCAGAAATCCGTGCGGGTCGAGCTGTCGGCGTCGCGCGAGCGGACGGTCAGCAGCGTGATCTCGAAGTCAAAGTCGATCCGGCCCTCGACGATGACGCGGGCGCCGGCAACCCGGCCGCTGTCCTGGGCGTAGGTCCAGGCGTCGGCGATTTCATCGGCGCCTTCGACGAAGGATTGCCCTTTGCCCGATGAGGACATGACCGGCTTGACGAAGTTGGGATAGCCGACGGCCTCGGCGCCGGCCGCCAGTTCCTCGGCCGAGCCGGCGAAGGCGTAGGGGCTGGTAGGCAGGCCCAGCGCTTCGGCGGCCAGTTTGCGGATGCCCTCGCGGTTCATCGTCAACTGCACCGCGCGAGCCGTCGGGATGACCGTCGCCATGCCGGCGGCCTCGATATCGGCCAGGACCTCGGTGGCGATGGCCTCGATCTCGGGCACTATGAAGTGCGGGGCCTCAGCCAAGATGACGCCGTTCAGCACCTGGGCGTCGGTCATGGGGATGACGTGGCTGCGATGCGCGACCTGCATGGCCGGCGCGTTGGGATAACGATCGACGGCGATGACCTCGACGCCGAGCCGCTGGAGCTCGATAGCGACCTCCTTGCCCAGTTCGCCCGAGCCCAGCAGCATGACGCGCACGGCGGTGTCGGAAAGCGGGGTGCCGAGTTTCATGGCCGTCAGGCTCCGGTAGCGGGTTCGATCAGGTCCCAGGCGTTGCCATAGAGGTCTTCGAAGACCACCACCTTGCCATAGGTCTCATGTCGCGGGGTTTCGCGGAAGTGGACGCCGGCGGCAAGCCAGGCGGCGTGGTCGCGCATCAGGTCGTCCGTCTCCAGAAACAGCCAGACCCGGCCGCCGGCCTGGTTTCCGATCTGGGCCTTTTGGGCGTCGGTCGTGGCGCGCGCTAGCAGCAGGCTGGTCTCGCCACCTTTGGGGGTGACGCGCACCCAGCGTTTGCCCCCGCCCATGTCGGTGTCTTCGCTGAGCGCGAAGCCCAGCTTCCCAACATAAAAGGCGATGGCCGCGTCATAGTCGTGAACAAGCAGGCTGATCGCGCCGATCCGGCTCATGGCTTCTGCTTTCAAAATACCTCCCCGTAGTGCGTCGCGCCACGGGGAGGACTTGGGCTTTACAAGCGAGCCTTGACCGCCGCGACGATGGCGTCCGAGGTGATGCGGAACTTCTCGTAGAGGACCTCGGCGGGGGCGGAGGCGCCGAAGCCGGTCATGCCGATGAAGGCGCCGTCTTCGCCGATGAAGCCTTCCCAGCCCTGCTTGATGGCGGCCTCGACGGCGACGCGGATCGTGCCGCGGCCGACGACCGAGGCCCGGTAGGCGGCGTCCTGTTGTTCGAACAGTTCGAAACAGGGGACGGAGACGACGCGGGTCGGGACGCCTTCGGCCTCGAGGGTTTCGGCGGCCTTCAGGGCCAAGGCCAGTTCCGTGCCGGTGCCGAACAGGGTGGCCTTGGCCTCGCCAGAGGCGGGCCTGATCTCATAGGCGCCCTTCGCCGACAGGTTTTCGGTCGCGGCGACGGTGCGGACGGCCGGGGTCTTTTGGCGCGACAGAGCCAGGGCCGACGGCGCGGTCTTTGTCTGCAGGGCGATCTGCCAGCATTCCATGGCCTCGATGGTGTCGGCGGGCCGGAAGACCAGCAGATTCGGAATGGCGCGCAGAGCCGCCAGATGTTCGACCGGCTGGTGCGTCGGGCCGTCTTCGCCCAGGCCGATCGAGTCGTGGGTCAGGACGTGGATGGCGCGCACGCCCATCAGGGCGCCCAGGCGGATGGCCGGGCGGCTGTAGTCCGAAAACACCATGAAGGTGCCGCCGTAAGGAATGACCCCGCCGTGCAAGGCCAGGCCGTTCATGGCCGCGGCCATGCCGAACTCGCGGATGCCCCAGTTGACGTAGCGCCCCTCATAGGTCGGCGCGTCCAGGATCGGCGTGCCCTTGACGAAGGTGTTGTTCGAGCCGGTCAGGTCGGCCGAGCCGCCGACCAGTTCGGGAATGGCGGCGAACAGTTCGTCCAGCGCCGCGCCCGAAGACTGGCGCGTCGCCTGGGCCGGCTGGGTCTCGACCAGTTCGGCGATCTTGGCGTTCAGGGCGTCGAAGGCGGCCTCGGGCAGATCGCCCTTCATGGCGCGGGTGAAGTCGGCGGCCTGGGCCGAGGCGGCGAGGCGAGCCTCCCACTTCTTGCGGTCCTTGGCGCCGCGACGGCCGACCTTCTTCCAGGCGTCGGCGATGGTCTGGGGCATTTCGAAGGGATCATGATCCCAGGCCAGGCCGAGGCGCGTGGCGGCGATCTCGGCGGCGCCCAAGGCCGCGCCGTGGGTCTTGTGGCTGCCTTCCATGGTGGCGGCGCCCCTGCCGATCTTGGTCTTGCAGGCGATCAGGGTGGGCTTGTCCTGACGCATGGCCCACTTCATCGCGCCCTTGATGGCGTTCATGTCGTGGCCGTCGATTGCCTTGACCGCCCAGCCGGCGGCCTTGAAGCGAGCCTTCTGGTCGGTTGTGTCCGACAGCGAGACCTTGCCGTCGATCGTGATCTCGTTGTCGTCCCACAGGACGTGCAGCTTGTTCAGTTTATAGCGGCCGGCAAGCGCGATGGCTTCCTGCGACACGCCTTCCATCAGGCAGCCGTCGCCGGCGATGACCCAGGTGCGGTGATCGACCAGATCATCGCCGTACTTCGCCGCCAGATGGCGCTCGGCCATGGCGAAACCGACCGAGGTGGCCAGACCTTGACCCAGCGGACCGGTCGTGACCTCGACGCCCGGCATGTGGCCGTACTCCGGGTGGCCCGCGGTCCTGGAGCCCCACTGACGGAAGTTGGACAGTTCTTCCTTCGTCGCGGCCTTATAGCCGGTCAGGTGCAGCAAGGCGTAGATCAGCATCGAGCCGTGGCCGGCCGACAGGATGAAGCGGTCGCGGTCGGCCCAGTCGGGGCGGGAGGCGTCGAACTTCAGGAAGCGAGAAAACAGCACCGTGGCGACGTCGGCCATGCCCATCGGCATGCCTGGGTGGCCGGATTTGGCCTTCTCGACGCCGTCCATGGCGAGGACGCGGATGGCGTTCGCCATCTGCTCGGGCGTGGCCTTTGGTGCGGTTTTGGCGTCGGTCACTGTGGAGACCTCGTTTGGAAAGGCGGAAAAAGGGGGCGCGCCCCTTTACCCCGGCGCGTCGTCGGCTTCTATACGGAATCTAAAGGAGCGACCGATGGCAGACGCCACCACGGCCGCACGGGCGCGTATCGACCGCGCCCTGGCCGAACTGGAACGCAAGATTATGGAGCTGAAGGCGCGGCCCGCCTCGGCGCCCCCGATCGCGGACGATGATCTGTTCGCACCGCGTGCCACCGACCAGCGCGTGGCCGAACTGGAGGCCGCCGGGCGTGAGGCGTCCGAGGCGCTGGGCCGCGCCGCCCAGGCCGTGCGCGAGGCACTGGCCGAAAGCGAGGCCAGCTGATGGCGACGGTGACGGTCGAGGTCAACGGACGCCCCTATGCGGTGGGTTGCGCCGACGGGCAGGAAGAGCGGGTCCGCATCCTGGCCAAACAGTTCGACAACCAAGTGCGTCAGGTCGCAGGCGACGTGGGCCACGTCGGCGATCTGCGGCTGTTTCTGATGTCCGCGCTGATCCTGGCCGACGAACTGCATGAGGCGCGGCTGAACGCCGGCAAGGCGAGCCCTTTGTCAGCGACAGCGACAGCGCCGGCGGCGGCTTCGACGGACGGGGTCGCCGAGGCGCTGAACGCCGTCGCCGCGCGGATCGAAAAGATCGCCCAAAACCTCTAGGCGATTATTCCGCTGCGGATGCTGGCGTCGGGGCCGGCGAAGGCCTATCTTGATCGACGGCGGGTCATGCTGCGGCTCACGTCGAAGACAACATATCCTTCTGACCTTAATTCACTCATAGGGATCTGTCCCTGTCCGGGCTCGAGGGCTTGGGCATACGGAGCCCACCTGGCTACCCAGGTCGAGAGGATTTAAACGTTCTTCACGGTTCGTGCGGCGCCGCCACCTTCCTCTCTTTGCGAGTGTGCTATCGCTCGCCGTGCGGCGGCTCTCTGCATGAGCACGCGTAGGGGCGGTTCGATGATCCAGGCCAAGCACAAACTTCGATCGGCCGCCCGCGCCTTGCGCAAGCGTCTGGCCGAGGCCGACCCGCTGGCAGCCAGCCGGGCGGCGGACCATGCCGATGCGCTTCCTGCCGCTCGGATCGTCGCGCTCTATCGCGCCATGGGGTCGGAGCTGGATACCGACGCCTTGGCTGCGGCGCTGGAGGCGGCGGGCCGCCGGTTGTGCCTGCCGGTCGTGGTCCAGCGCGACGCGCCGATGGAGTTCCGCGCCTGGTCGCCCGGCGAGCCGCTGGAGATGGACACCGCCGGATGCCCCGCGCCGCTGCCGCTGGCCGAGGTCGTCATGCCGGACCTGATCCTGACGCCGCTGCTGGCCTTCGACGATCAGGGCGGGCGCCTGGGGCAGGGCGGCGGCTATTATGACCGGACCTTCGCCGCGCGACCCGACGCCATCCGCGTCGGTTTCGCCTATGCCGACCAAAGGGTCGAACGGCTGTCGCTGGAGCCTCATGACATTCGACTGCATGGCGTTCTGACCGAGACCGGCTATACGGCTTTCGAATGAGACTTTTTGCATGAGACTGGCATTTTTCGGCGACGTCATCGGCAAGTCAGGCCGTGACGGTATCAGCGATCATCTCCCGGGCCTGAAGCGGGACCTGAAACTCGACTTCGTGGTTGTGAATGCGGAGAACGCCGCGGGCGGCTTCGGCATCACTGAGAACACGGCGCGCGAGCTGTTCATGGCGGGCGCCGATTGCCTGACGTTGGGCAACCACAGTTGGGACCAGCGCGAGGCTCTCACCTATATCGTGCGCGAGCCGCGCCTGATCCGGCCGGCCAACTATCCGCGCCTGATGGATGCGCCGGGCGCCGGAGCCAATCTGTTCGAGACCCATTCGGGCCGCACGGTCCTGGTCATGAATGTGCTGGGCCGGGTGCACATGGACCCGATGGACGATCCGTTCGGGGCGGTGGAACGCGAACTGGCGGCGGCGCCGCTGGGCGCGGTGGCCGATGCCGTCATCGTGGACATGCATGCCGAGGTCACGTCCGAGAAGATGGCCATGGGCCATTTCTGCGACGGGCGCGCGTCGCTGGTGGTCGGCACCCACACCCATGTGCCCACCGCCGACTGTCAGATTCTGCCCGGCGGCACGGCTTATCAAACCGATGCCGGGGGCTGTTGCGACTACGACAGCGTGATCGGCAACGAGAAGGAAGAGCCGCTGCGCCGCTTCACCACCCGAATTTCGGGTGGCCGCTACATGCCCGCGTCCGGGCCTGCGACCATCTGCGGCGTCTTCGTCGAGACCGACGACAAGACGGGCCTGGCCACGCGGGTCGAGCCGATCCGCGTCGGCGGTCGGCTGTCCCAGGCCGTGCCCGTCCTCTGAGCCGTCAGGCCAGGTTCAGCGTGTTCGACCCGGCCTCGACCACCATGGTCTGGCGGGTGGTCAGGACGCCGTCGCGGGTCGACACCTTGTCCAGCACCTTGAAGTGGGTGGTCCAGCGTTCCGGCGTCGCCTCGCACACCAGATAGCCGCGCTGGGTGTTGCGGAACTTCAGCTGAGGATTGGCGGCCATGAAGCGGTCGTAGTCGCCGCCGCGGTCCGAGCCATTTCCGCCCGAGCTGATCGAGGTGCCGACGAACTCCACCGCGATGGGCGCGCCCTCCGGCTGACTGCCGTCCAGCCAAAGGCCTCCGGCGTAGTTTTGATGCTCATCGCCGGTCAGGACCACGACATTGTCGATGCGGCGGTCGCGGATGTGGCCGAGGAGGCGGTTGCGCGGCACGCGATAGCCGGCCCAGCTGTCGGTGTTCACGCCCTGGCCGCCAGAGGTGTTTCGGTTCAGGTCCATCATCATGACCTGCTGGGCCAAGGCCTTCCAGCGGGCGGTGGAGCGGTCGAGATTTGTCAGCAGCCAGGCCTCCTGGGCGTCGCCCAGAACCTGAGCCTCCTTCGCATTGATGCCGGCGCAGGTGGCGTTGAAGCGATCGCCGCACGGCTGATCCGAGCGGAACTGGCGGGTGTCGAGGAAGGCGACGTCCAGCAGGTCGCCGTACTGGGCGCGGCGATAGGCCTGCATGGCGACGCCGCGCGGGAAGGCCGACTTCCGCATCGGCATGAATTCGTAGAAGGCCTGCATGGCGGCGGCGCGGCGCAGGTCGAAGATCTCGGGCGGGGTGTCGTCCTGATCGCGGTCGCCGACCCAGTTGTTGTCGATCTCGTGGTCGTCATAGGTGCAGAACCACGCCGCCGAGGCGCGCGAGGCCTGCAGATCCGTGTCGGCCGTATACTGGGAATAGCGGCGGCGGTAGTCGTCCAGGCTGTAGACCTCGCCGCCCAGGTGGACACGGGTGTTGTCCTGGGGGCCGGCGCCTGACTGATAGACGGGGTTGCCGCGCCCCTCATAGATGTAGTCGCCGTAGCAGAAGACGAAATCCAGATCCTCTTCCGCCATCTTGCGGTGGGCGGTGTAGAAGCCGCTCTCGTAGGCTTGGCAGCCGGCGACGCCGAACCGCACCGCGTCGAGCGACGACCCGACCACGGGCGCGGTCTTGGCGCGACCCACGCCGCTGCGCTCGTCGCCGCACTGGAAGCGATAGAAATAGGGACGGGCAGGCTCCAGACCCTCGACCTCGACGTGGACGGAGTGACCCAGCTCGGGGCGGGCGATCGCCTCGCCGGAGCGGACGACGGTGTTGAAGCCGCGGTCGGCCGCGACCTCCCACTTCACCGCCACGGGGGCGTTCGGCATGCCGGATCCATAGGCCAGGGGATCGGGGGCGAGGCGGGTCCAGATCACGAAGCCGTCGGGCAGCGGGTCGCCGGCCGTCACGCCCAGTCGGAAGGGGTTCACGTCGAACACGGCCTGGGCCAGCGCCGGGCCGCCGTTCGACAGGGCCAGGCCCCCGCCGAAAGCCGCCAGTATCGAACGGCGCGAAAGGACGAGGCTGGTCATGGATCACTTCCTGAGTTGAAGCTCGGCCTTATCCTCGCAATGCGACAGATTTGCTGGCGGTGGGGATGTCTTCGAACGCCGGGAAACTTCGAGGGCCGGACGTCAGGCCGCCACCCGCTGGCGGGCCTGCACCAGGATTCTGCGGACCTGCGCCAGTTCGGCGGCGCGTCGGGCCGGGGTGTGAGTCTCCATGACGTAGCGCTGGCCCTCGCGCGCCAGGGTCGCCCGTTCTTGCGGGTTGCGGATCAGTTGGTCCATGGCCTGGGTCAGGGTCTGCGGCGTGACCGCATCGACATAAAGGGCGTGCGGCCCGCTGGCTTCGCGCAGGCCCCCGCGCCCGGACGAGATCAAGGCCGCGCCTGCCGCATGGGCCTCGATCGCCGTCAGGCCGAACGGCTCGTCCCAGACCGACGGCGTCAGGGCGATGGCGGCCGTCTGCATCCGTCGCCGCACCTCGCCCAAAGGCGCGGACTTCACCACCTCGACCCGGTCGCCATACTCTTCTAGCGGCGCGACATGCCGGGCCGCCCAGCGCGCGTGGTCGTCCCAGTCGTTCAGCATCAGCACGGCGCGCCAGTCGGGGTGGGCGTCCAGAACGCTAGGCAGGGCGGCGCACAACACATCGACGCCCTTTTCTGGCATGGCGCGCCCGGCGAAGGCGATCACCGGCTCTCGATCCTCGGGCGACGCCAGCCAGGCGCCGGCGTCGATGGGGTTGGGCACCGCGAACGCACGGTCGTGCAGATCAGGGAAGGTGCGCACGAAGGCGTCGCGCTCCGCCACGCTGACGAAGACCAGGCCGTCCAGCCGCTCACAACGCGCCCGATAACGCCATCGGTCGATGAGGTGGCGCGGCGGGCGCAGGGCGTTGTGGCGATAGAGCAGATGCGGCGTCTCGGGCAGGGCCTGCTGCACCGCCAACGCCTGTTTTACCTGCTGATGATGTTCGATCACATCGGGCCGAAAGGCGCGCAGCCGATCGATCAAGGTCGGCATGCGGACGCGGCCCGGGGGCAAGGCGTCCACGCCCGGCGCGTGGCCGTCGTCCGCGCCCTGACAGCAGAAGATGCGCGTCTCGCCGCCCTGATCGACGCCCGCCATCGTCCGCACCACCGTCTCCATCGAGTTCGGCTGGGCTTCGGAAAACAGGCAGCCCGGAGGGAGCAGGATGGCGGTGCGCAAAGGTCGCCTCCAGTGGGAAGGTCGGCGCGACCTATAGACGGTTCGTGGCGGAACGGCGACGGCGCGGCTTGATTAACTTTTGCGTCGCGCCCTGAGCCGCAGTCGCATGGGGTCGCGGCTGCGCAGGGTGATCTGGTGTACCGGACGGGGTTCCACCGTGGTCAGAGCTTCGACATCGGCGACCCGAAGGATGGCGGCGAGCGCGATCATCGCCTCCTGCAGAGCGAAGGCGGCGCCGATGCAGACGCGGGGGCCGGCGCTGAAGGGGATGTAGGCGTAGCGACCGATGGCCTTGCGGTTCTTGGGCAGGAAGCGCTCAGGCTTGAAGGCGTCGGGGTCCTCCCACAGCAGCTGGTGACGCTGCAGGATCCACGGCGAGATGATGACGGTGGCGCCCGCCTTGATCGTCTGTCCGCCGATCTCGTCATCGGCCAGGGCCTTGCGGGCCATGGTCGGGGCGGGCGGAAACAGACGCATCGTCTCCTCCAGCACGGCGCGGGTCCAGGGCAGGGACTCGGCCCATTTCGGATCCGAGACGTCGAAGGCGTCGGCCTCGGTCTGGAGCCGGGCCAGATACTCCGGTTGGCGCGACAGCAGATGCAGGGTCCAGCCCAGGGCGCGGGCCGTCGTCTCGTGCCCCGCCAGGATGAAGGTCAGGATGTTGGCCGCGACCTCCTCGTCGGTCAGGCCGGGTCCGCCGTTCTCGTCGCGGGCCAGCAGAAGCGCGCTGAGCAGGTCGTCGGGCGGCGCCTCGCCCGTTCCGGCCCCATGCTCGATCCGGGCGCGGCGGGCTTCGACCAACTTGGTGACGCGCTGCTCGAAGAAGCGGGCCGAGCGGAAGCTGGCCAAGCGGCCCAGGCGCGGGGCCCAGTCCGGCGCGCCCAGCACGTCCAGCGGATCGATGCGCGCGCCATTGGCCAGGAACTGGTTCAGCGCCCGCTCGAACCCGCGCGCTTCGCCGCCGAGCTCGTCCGAGAACATGGTCGCCGACAGAATGTCGAAGGTCAGGCCCGACATTTCGCTGTCGATATCCAGCACCCGCCCGCGCGCCGACAGCGACCAGGCGGCCACGCGCGCGTGACAGACCTCGGCCATCCGGGCGTTCAGCGTGGCCATCTTGGCGGGGGTGAACAGGGGCGCGAGGATGCGCCGGGCGCGACGCCAGACCTCGCCCTCGGTCAGCAGCAGGCCCTCGGCCAGCATCGGCCCCAGCACACGCCGTTGCAGATCGCCCTTCACATAGTTGGCGGCGTTCTCGGTCAGGACATGACGCACCCCCTCGGGATGGCTGACCACCAGGATTTCGCCAAAGGCCGAAGATCCATGCAGTTGCGGCTCGGTGAAATGCCGCTCGGACCACATCTGGATCGGATCGCGCCAGCTGATCCACAGGAAGGGCAGCAGCGACAGCGGCTTGCCCGCGCGCCGGGGCGGTATGGCAGGGCGGAAGACGGTGTCGGCGGTCGTCGCGTCCATCAGACGCTCCCTGTTCAAATCGCCGGTTCAGCCAGGCGCATCGCTGCTGAAACGCGCCATCCGGCTCCTGCGTTCATGCGAGATCAATGCGACGTCAACGCGACGGGCGCGCCCTGCCGATCGCGGCGAGCAGCCGCGTCATATCTTCGGCGGCCAGGTCTTTAGCGCGCTGGCTGGAGACGACGGGTTTCGAAACCGTCGCTGCGGGGGCAGCGGCCTGAGCCGCTCTCTTCTTTTCGCGCCGTTCGAAAAGGAAGCGTTGAAGACCCCAGACGAGGTGAGGCGTCCATGGCTGGCCGCAGGCGGTGCTCTTGCCGGCCTTGTTCAGCAGGCCGGCGACCTCGTTAGGCCGCGTGAAGCCGCTCTTGAAACAGGCGCGGAGCAGGGGATCGAGCTCATCCAGAAATGCCTCTTTGGAGCGATCGCGAAAGGCGAAATGCTTCAGCTCGTCTCTGGTGATCTGCGAAGGCTTGGAAGACGGCCGCCCAGCCGACGCGGCCTTGGTGCGGGTGGCCCCCGCTGGCTTTCCGCCGCCGCGATAGGGTCCCTTAGCCAATCTCAGTTCGCCGGAGGGGCGGTCGGCGCCCAGGCCTTCATTTCGGCGATCTCGCGCGTCTGCGTGTCAACGACGCTCTGGGCCATGCGGCGGATTTCGGGATCGCGGCTGTCGCGCAGGGCGACCTTGGCCATGGCGACGGCGCCTTCGTGGTGGGCGATCATCTTGGCGACATAGGCCTGGTCGATCGTCTGACCCGAGGCGGCGGCCATCTTGCGGTGCATCTCGGCCTCGGAGGCGGCGAAGGCGCTGTCTCCTGGCGTGGCCCCGCCCATATCGTGACCGGCATGACTGGCGGCTTGCATCTGTTCAGTCGTGCGCGCCGCCCCGGCCTGGTTGGCGGCGGAGGTGTCGCGCAGCGCCTGCTCCACCGGATCACCGCCGCCGTCGCAGGCGCTCAGCAGACCGAGCAGGGCCAGGGGAGCGAGGGCACGGATCATGCGGCGTCGCCCAGCCAGCCGGGCATCCAGCCTTCGTGCCATTCGCGCAGGTGGGCGACGGGGATGCTGAACAATTCGCCCTTGTCGCCCTTGGAGGCGAAGGCGGCGCCGCCCGCATGGCCGACGACCGAAGCGTGCAGACCCGCCTCGCGCGCCTTGGCGATGATGGCGTCGGCGTCAGGCACGGCGACCAGGTAACGGGCCTGATCCTCGGCGAACAGGAAGATATGGGCGTGGGCGGCGCTGGAGGCGTCGAGCGTCACGCCGACGTCGGAGGCCAGCGCCAGATCGGCGGCGGCGCCGATCAGGCCGCCGTCCGACAGGTCGTGAACCACGGTCAGCTCGCCCGCCTCGATCCGGTCGCGCACGAAATCGCCGGTCTTCTTTTCCAGTTTCAGGTCGACGGGCGGCGGAGCGCCGTCCTCGCGGCCCAGAACCTCGCGCAGATAGATGGAGGCGCCCAGTTCGCCCTGGGTCTGGCCGATCAGGACCAGCGCATCGCCCTCGGCCATGGTCGAGAACCCGGTCACCACGTCATAGTTGGGCAGAAGGCCAACGGCGCCCACGGTCGGGGTCGGCGGAATGGCGACGCCGTTGGTCTCGTTATAGAGCGACACGTTTCCGCTCACGACCGGGAAGACCAGTTCGCGGCAGGCCTCGGCCATGCCGTCGATGGCGCGCACGATCTGGCCCATGATCTCCGGGCGCTGCGGGTTGCCGAAGTTCAGGTTGTCCGTGATCGCGATCGGACGCGAGCCCACGGCGGTCAGGTTGCGCCAGGCCTCGGCCACCGCCTGCTTGCCGCCCTCATAGGGGTCGTTCTGGACATAGCGGGGGGTGCAGTCCGAGGTGACGGCCAGACCCTTGTCCGTGCCGTGCACGCGCACCACGCCGGCGTCGGCGCCGGTCGAAGAATCCTGCAGCGTGTCGGCCATGACGTGGCGGTCGTACTGTTCCCAGATCCAGCGCTTGGAGGCCATGTCGGGGCAGGCGACGACCTTCATCACCGCATCAGCCCAGTTCTCGGGCGCAGCAATGTCCGAGTGGTTCAGCTTGGGCTGAAGCTCCGGCTGGACCCAGGGCCGATCATATAGGGGCGCGTCGTCAAACAGGGGCGCCAGGGGCACGTCGCAGACGGTCTCGCCGTGATGCTTCAGCACCAGATGGCCGGTGTCGGTGGTCACGCCGATGACGGCGAAGTCCAGGCCCCACTTCTGGAAGATGCGATAGCCGACATCTTCATAGCCGGGCTTCAGCACCGCCAGCATCCGCTCCTGGCTTTCCGACAGCATCATCTCATAGGCCGTCATGCCGGTTTCGCGCTGCGGCACCTTATCGAGGTTCAGTTCGATGCCGACGCCGCCCTTGCCCGCCATTTCGACGGAGGAGGAGGTCAGGCCTGCCGCGCCCATGTCCTGAATGGCGGCGACGGCGCCGGACGCCATCAGCTCCAGCGTCGCCTCGATCAGCAGCTTTTCGGCGAAGGGGTCTCCGACCTGAACCGTGGGGCGTTTGGCCTCCGACTCGTCGTCGAACTCGGTCGAGGACATGGTGGCGCCGTGGATGCCGTCGCGACCGGTCTTGGACCCGAAATAGACCACGTCATGGCCCGCCTCAGGCGCGGCCGAATAATAGATCTCGTCGGCCCGGGCCAGGCCGACGCACATGGCGTTGACCAGGATGTTGCCGTTGTAACCTTTGTGGAAGTTGGTCTCGCCGGCGACCGTGGGTACGCCGACGCAGTTGCCGTAGCCGCCGATGCCCGAGACCACGCCCTTGACCAGGCGTTTTGTTTTCTCGTGGCCGGGATCGCCGAAACGCAGGGCGTTCAGCAGGGCCACCGGGCGTGCGCCCATGGTGAAGACGTCGCGCATGATGCCGCCCACGCCCGTCGCCGCACCCTGGTAGGGTTCGATGTAGGAGGGGTGGTTGTGGCTCTCCATCTTGAAGATGCAGGCGTCGCCGTCGTCGATGTCGATCACGCCGGCGTTCTCGCCCGGCCCGCAGATGACGCGCTCGCCGGTCGTGGGGAACTTGCCCAGGTGAATCTTGGACGACTTGTAGGAGCAGTGCTCGGACCACATGACCGAGAAGACGCCCAGCTCGACATGGTTGGGCTCGCGCCCCAGCCGGTCGAGGACGACCTGATATTCATTGGGGGCCAGGCCGTATTCGGCGGCCAATTCAGCCATGGTCTTTTGCAGAGCGCTCATGGGCGGCGCTTCTAGCCGCAGATGGGCCGAATGTCAGCCCGCGCGGCGCAACATCGGGGAACATCGTCCATCGCAGGTGGTTGATTCCGTCGACAGCCAAAGGAGCCGCCATGACCGACACGCCCATCGACCCCGCCGCCACCCCCGAAGATGACGACCTGCCCGAGATCGCCGCCGACGACGCCGGCGCCTCCGCCCTGGCCGAACGGGCTCAGAAACAGGCCGATGACGCCGAGGAGGACGAGGCGTGAGCAAGCCCCACACCGACCGCATCGTCCCGGCCTCGGGCCAGCAGATGGATCGTTCCAATGATCCAGAAACAACCGCAGAGATGGACGCCGCAGCGCCTGAAGCGGCTCTGGCCAGCCGTCGTCAGCGGCTGACCGGTTCGGCCGTGGGGGTCGGCAGCGTCGGCTTCGATGAAACCGGCGCCTTCGACGTGGGCGCCGATGACCACGCGCCTCAGGACGACGCGGTCACCGACAAACCCTGAGATTTAGCGAGCGCGTTCGACGCCGGGTCGCAGGCGGAAGGTCAGCAGCAAGCCGCCGATCAGCAGGACGATCGCGCCGGCCAAGGCCGTGAAGGCGACGGTCGGCTTGTCCGCCTGTTCGGCGACGAACGCGCCCAGAAGGCCCCAGGCCGTCGGCAGCGGATAGGCGAGGGTGCGCAGCACCGCCGTCACCGCCAAGGCGACGACTGTGACTGCGACGATGGCGACGATGGCCCAAAGGTCGGGCGACAGGGCGGCGGGAAGAGCGTTGAACGCGGTCGCCGTCGTGATCAGGTTCAGCGGCGCAGCCACCGTCAGCCAGCCCGCCAAGCCCGCCAGCGGCCAGACCAGCAGGATGCGCTCGCGATCGAACATCCGCAGCGCGCGGATGTGGCCGGATACGGCCAGCATCGGCAGCAACAGCGCGATCAGCGAGGCGAAGATCACGCCCACGCTGGCGGCCTTCAGGTTCATAGCCGCGACAATGATCCAGAAGCCGATGCCGAAGAAGGCGACAGCGGACGGCAGGCCCATCCGGCCCAGCAGCGGGCTTTCACCCGTCTGGGGCAGGGCCTGACGGATCGCATAGGCCAGAATGCCGATATAGATCAGGCCCCAGATCGAGAAGGCGTAGCCCGCAACGCGAAGGGTGCTGGCGCCGTCGGCGGCGAACTCGGCCTGGTTCAAGCCCAGGCCAGCCAGGTTCTGAACCAGAGGCACGATGACGGCGAACAGCGCGGCGGCCAGGACGACCAGACGACGGGTGCGTTGGCGGGGCGTGGGACGGATTATGGAGGACATTCGATTTCCAGTGCGACGCTTGTTCCCGCCTTTACGCCTCGCCACGCCAGAAGGTTCACCGCGGCCGGCAGAAAAGTGAAGCTTGCATTGGCGGCCGGCGGCTTCATCCTGCCCGACATGACGCTCAAAGCCTCCCTGCCGGCTCTGTTGATCGCATTGGTAATGGTCGCGGGCCAGGCGTCCGCGCAGACGACCGGAGCGCCGCTGCCCATTTCGGTCCAGACTGCCTGGTCACGTGTTCGAGCAGCCCTAACGCCTCAGCAGCAGGCCAATGAGGTGCAGGGCTTCCTGTCGGCTCTCGCCAACGAGAACGGACGGCCTACGACGCCGGCGCTGGATGCGCGCGATATCGCCTCGGGCCGCGCCGTGTCGCTCGACGACCCTGCCTTGCTACAGCGCCCTCAGGCGCACGAGGTCACGGTGACGGTGGACGGTCAGTTCCTGATCTTCCGTCCGCTATCGCGCGCCAGCCTTGAGCCGTTTTTCGGCCGTTAGGAACAATCGGCCCGACCGCGTGGTTGTCAGATGCAATCCACACTTAGGAGCCCATCATGGCCGATACCGAAAACACCCAGCCCGCGCTCGAAGACGAAGTCGCCGCCAACCGCGCCATCGAACAGGGCCTCGGCGTCGGCGCCCGCGAGCTGGCCGCCCAGCGCGAACCGGGCGGCGTGATTACGCCGGACGAAGCGCCCGATACGGATGACGAGACCGCCTGACGCTCAGGGCCTGGGAGCGGCGGCCTCTTCCTTGGTGTCGGCGTCGTTCACCGTCACCTGGGCCAATCCGTCGTAGGAAAAGACCCGTGATTGCGCACTGTCAACGCCACTTACGATGGTCGCGGTCCCGTAGCCTGTGTAAGCCGTTGTCGCACTCGTTCCGATGCTGATGGAATCATATCGCTGGCCCACACGTGACGGATCGCTGGACACCATCACGAAGCGCTCGTTGGCGCGCGGTCTGAACAAGACCGAATAGTTCATGCCGCGGTACATGAACTCCTCGGAACCGAAACGGCGCGTCAAACGACCCTCGGCATCGAAAACCGTCACGGCCGGCGACAAAATGCGCAAAGGCTCCAGATAGGCTCCTACGGTCAGGGTCTTGTCTTCGGTGTCGGCTGGAATGGCGAACAGAACATAGGCCGAGGACGCACCGTCGAGAGCCGCGCAGGGCGCAGTCTGGTCGACGGGCGCCGAGACATAGTGGACCGCCTGTTCCTTCGGAGGGGTCAGGCTAATCGCCTTTGTCAGGTCCACTGCCATGCAGTCTGTGCGGTCGAACGTCAGCGTGGCGGGCGCGGGCGGCGCGACGGTCACGCAACCGGCCAACCCCACGACGCCCGAGGCGACAACGGATGCGAAGACGAAACGCATGGCGAGACTAGCGCAGCAGTTGGGCCGCGGTGTCGGCGACCTGATACAGTGCGTCCTGGATGCCAGCCGCGGTGCGCGCCGGGTCTTCCAGCAAGGCCTCGCGGTTCTTGAACTCATAGGCCGGGTTCGGCGACAGGGTGATGGCGCCAGAGCCTTCGGTGTTCATCATGTTGTAGACGATGCGGTTGTCCATCAAGATCTTGGTCGGGTCATTGGCGGCCACGAGGCGAACCTTGGCCCCCACGGATGGCCGGAAGGGTTGGAAAGCGCCCGCCGAAAGATAACCGTAGTGGGTGACGACGACGTCGATATAGGCGTCCACCGGCCCCTCCGGCGTCGGATAGCTGACCAGGAAATCACGCTTCCCGCGCGGCGCGTCCGTCTTCTGCACCTTGACCTGATAGCCTTGCGAGCCGAGTCTTTCGGCCAGTCGCGTCTCGAACAGGGTTTCGCCGTCGAAGGACGCCGTCTGCAGCGCGCGGTTCAGCGCCGCCCGGCGCTCGGCCTGGATGCCGGCGTCGACCAGCGCGCCGATCAGGCCGAAGTTCGAACCCATGGACGCGACTTCGTAGGCGATCGCCTGGTCTTCCGCTGAATCGTCCAAGACGGTGATGGTGCGCACGTTCGAGTCCGCGCGCTCATACGGCCTCGCAACGTAGGGCGTGGCGCATGCGGTGACGAGCATCGCGGATGCGACAACGACGAACTTCTTGATCATTTTGAACTCCCCCAATGCCAGTTGGATGGCGCGGCGCGGGGAGGTTGTCAACTTGGGCGAGCGACGATCATCGCTTAGCGTTCAGGCCTAGCGGAAGGGTGCGTCAAGCCGCCGCATATATGCTCTGGAACAGGGTCGCGCCGTCGGCGGAGCCGAGTTCCGCTTCGAAGGCGCGATCCGGGTGGGGCATCATGCCGAGCACATTACCGCGCGCGTTCTGGATGCCGGCGATGTCGTTGACCGAGCCGTTGGGGTTGTCGACGTAGCGGAAGACGACCTGACCCTCGCCCTCGATCCGGGCCAGGGTTTCGGCGTCGGCGAAGAAGTTTCCGTCGCCGTTGCCCTGGGTCATCGTCACTTCGCGCTGGCCCTGATAGCCGGCGGTGAAGCGGGTCTGGCCGTTGGCGACGGTCAATGCGATGGGCTTGCAGACGTATTTCAGACCCTTGTTGCGCAGCAGTGCGCCGGGCAGCATTCCGGCCTCGCACAGGATCTGGAAGCCGTTGCAGATGCCGACCACGGCGACGCCGTCGTCTGCAGCCTTCTTGACCGCCTGCATGACCGGCGACTGGGCCGCCATGGCGCCGCAGCGCAAATAGTCGCCGTAGGAGAAGCCGCCTGGGATGACGATCAGGTTCAAGCCCTGGGGCAGTTCGGTCTCGGCGTGCCACACCATCGAGACAGGCTCGCCAGTGGAGCGTTCGACGGCGACTTTGCAGTCGCGATCACAGTTGGAACCGGGGAAGACGATGACGGCTGCGCTCATGGCGCGGGCCTTTAGCAGGCTTCTTTCGCCTTGTCAGGCCGTCGCGCGCGCCCGGCCGGTCAGCCAGGCGATCAGGAAGATCACGAAGCCGCCCAGCGATAGGCCCATGCCGACCCAGCCGGTCGAGGCCCAGCCATAGCCCGCCGCGATCGCCATCCCGCCCAGCAGCGGGCCGATGGCGTTGGCCGTGTTGAACGCCGAGTGGTTGAGCGCCGCCGCCAGGGTCTGGGCGTCGCCGGCGACGTCCATCAGCCGCGTCTGCAGGATCGAACCCAAGCCGCCCCCGCCCCCGATCAGGAAAACCACGACCATCACGGCCCACAGGTGAGGCGCCGCCAACGGATACAGGGCCAGCGCCGCCGCGCTCCACAGCAACAGGCCGCCCGCCGCCTTGAACCCCAGATGGTCCGCCGCCCAGGCGCCCAGGATGTTGCCCAGGAACATGCCCACGCCGAAGACGGCGAAGACCCAGGGCATAACGCCGGGGCTGGCGCCCGTCACCGCCTGCAGGGTCGAGGCCAGATAGGCGTAGACCGCGAACATCCCGCCGAAACCGATGGCGCCGACGCCCAGCGTCAGCCAGACCTGACGGCGCTTCAGGGCGCCCAGTTCGCGCCAGGGGCTGGCGTCGGGATGGGCCGGATCGCGCGGTGCGAAAAGGGCGACCAGCGCCATGGTCAGAACCGCCAGCACGCCGACGATGGCGAAGGTCCAGCGCCAGCCGTGGGCGTGGCTGATGATGTTGACGACGGGTACGCCCAGGACGGTCCCGACTGTCAGCCCCATCAGGATGGTCGAGACCGCGCGCGTGCGGAAATGCAGCGGCACGATCGAGGCCGCGACCAAGGCCGCCACGCCGAAATAGGCCCCGTGCGGCAAGCCGCTGAGGAAGCGGAAGACCAGCATCCAGTGATAGGTCGGGGCCAAGGCGCTGGCCACATTGCCTATGGCGAACAGGGCCATGAAGGCGATCAATAGCAGCCAGCGCGGATATCGCGCGCCCAGAACCGCCAGGATCGGCGCGCCGACCACGACGCCGGCGGCATAGGCGCTGATGACGTGGCCGGCGGTCGGCGCATCGACGCCCAGCCCGGCGGCGAAGTCCGGCAGAATGCTCATGGCCGCGAACTCGGTCACGCCGATCGCGAACCCGCCCATGGCCAGGGCGATCAGCACGAGGGCGACCGCCCCGCGCGAGCGGACGGGAAGGGAGGTGTCGATGGCGGCGTCGGTCATGTTGCGCTGCAAACTAATCAGCGTTCATGACGCCACAAGGGCGACGCCGCCCCGCAACGATCACGCTTTGTTTTCGTAGGTCGCGGTGATCGACGCCTTGGCCAAGGTGTGGAAATGCAGGTTGAAGCCGAAGACGGCGCCGGAGTTGTCGGCCGTCACGTTCAGGCTCTCAACGTCCACAGCGAAGACGGTGAAGATGTACCGGTGCGGACCATGGCCGGGCGGCGGGGCGGCGCCACCGAAACCGGGCTGACCATAGTCGGTGCGGCCTTGGATGGCGCTGTGGGGCAGATGCCCGCCTGGCGAGCCGGCGCCGGCCGGCAGCTCGGTCACGTCCGCCGGGA
Organism: Brevundimonas vesicularis; assembly: GCF_014204545.1. Lineage (GTDB taxonomy): Bacteria > Pseudomonadota > Alphaproteobacteria > Caulobacterales > Caulobacteraceae > Brevundimonas > Brevundimonas vesicularis_B. The sequence continues at coordinate 176,909 of NZ_JACHLJ010000002.1, read as the reverse complement.
TATTGGCCACTGTCCAGTGCCAGAAGCCCGAGCCGGTCGGCGCATCGGGATCATAGCAGGTGATCGCATAGCTCGTGGTCCCCGCCGGCGCGCCTGACCAAGACAGTTGGGGCGATTGATTGCCCTTGGCGTGAACCTGGGCGTCCGGCAGCACGCCGCCGTCCTGGATATCGGTGGAGGTGAGGGTGAAGGTCATGGGCGCTCCGTCAATCAAGCCGTCTGCTAAACTGGCGTCGATGCCGAAGGATGCAACCGTCTCCTTCCCGCGACATGGGAAAGGAGACAGCAGAGTTTAAGCCGCCTCGATGCGGTAGCTTTCAATCACCGTATTGGCGAGCAGCTGCTCGCACATCTTCTTGGCTTCGCCTTGCGGATCTTCGACGCCGGCGAGGTCGAACTCGATCAGCTTGCCGACGCGGGCGTTGGAGACGCCCGACCAACCCAGACCCTGCAGGGCGCCTTCGACGGCCTTGCCTTGAACGTCCAGGACGCCCGGCTTGAGGAAGACGTGAACCTTGACCTTGCTTGAAGCGGTTGGGGCCATCAGTGCAGTCCTCCCTGAATCACCGTGGGCATGCCCTTCATGATGCCCAGGCGACGCGCGACTTCGGTATAGCTTTCAATCACATTGCCCAGGTCGCGGCGGAAACGGTCTTTGTCCAGCTTCTCGCCGGTCGAGGCGTCCCACAGGCGGCAGCTGTCGGGGCTGATCTCGTCGGCCAGCAGGACGCGGCTGAAGTCGTTTTCCCACACCCGACCGAACTCGATCTTGAAATCGACCAGGGTGATGCCGACGGCGCTGAACATGCCCGACAGATAGTCGTTCACCCGCACCGTCATCGCCAGCATGTCGTCCAGCTCCTGGGTCGAGGCCCAGTTGAAGGCGGTGATGTGCTCTTCGGTGACCATTGGGTCGTTGAGCTCATCCTTCTTGTAGTAGAATTCGATGATCGAACGGGGCAGGGGCGTGCCTTCTTCGATGCCCAGGCGCTGGCTCATCGAGCCGGCGACGATGTTGCGGCACACGACTTCCAGAGGAATGATCTCGACTTCGCGGATCAGCTGCTCGCGCAGATTCAGACGCTTGATGAAGTGGTTTGTCACGCCGATGCCGTTCAGGCGCGACATGATGAACTCGCTGATCTGGTTGTTCACCACGCCCTTGCCTTCGAGAACGGCCTTCTTCTGCGCGTTGAAGGCGGTGGCGTCGTCCTTGAAATACTGGATCAGGGTGCCGGGCTCGGGTCCTTCGTACAGGATCTTGGCCTTGCCTTCGTAGATCTTCTTGCGCTTGCTGTTCATGGTCCGGTCCCGGCTTACGGGCGCCCTCCAGAAACAAAAATCGCGCGGCCATATGTGGAGGGGGAAGACCCGGTCCTGGCGGCGCGTTTCGGAATCGTTCGGGCAGTCAATCTCGTTCGGGGTCTCCTTAGCCGAAGGCGGCCTTCGATACAAATGAGGATGGCCGGCGCCGCAATCATTGGGGACAGGATGTCCATGCGACGGAAGTCAGGTTGCGTTCGCGGGCGGGCGGTCTATAGACGGCGCTTGCCCCGACGTTAGCGGGGTGGACGGAGCTTTGCTGAGCGAAATGACGACCTTCGACGATCGGGAAAAGGCCTTCGAAGCCAAATACGCCCTCGATCAGGAGCAGGAGTTCAAGGCCATCGCCCGGCGTAACCGGATGCTGGGCCTTTGGGCTGCGGAAAAGATGGGCCTGTCGAGCGAAAGCGCGGACCAGTACGCCGCCGCCGTGGTGCGCGCCGATTTCGAACAGCCGGGAGACGAGGACGTGTTCCGCAAGGTCGCCGGCGACTTCAAGGCCTCGGGGCTGTCGGTTTCGGAGGGCGAGATTCGCTCTAAGATCGACGAACTGGCCTCGATCGCCCGCGAGCAGATCCGCGCCGGCGAGTAATCGCCTCGGTCTTCGAACTGATCTGATAATTCGAAAGGGCCGCACCCGGGGGAAAGTGCGGCCCTTTCTTCTTGCCGGGGACGTTGGGGGATGTCTCACCCGGCGTACTCTGCGTCTCGCGCCCCTGAAGAACACCAGGGCCGAGATTTGGTTTCAGGCGTCGCCGCCCGAAACCAAATATTTTTTACGGCATCAGAACCGTGTCGACGACGTGGACGACGCCATTGGATTGGCCCACGTCGGCCTGAGTGATCGTGGACTTGCCGCCCTTGGCGTCGGTGATGACCCAGGTGTTGTTCGGGCCGGCCGAAACCTTCAGTTCTTCACCCTGAACCGTCTTCAGCGTGGCGGTGCCGCCGTTGGCCTCGGCCTGGGCAGCGATATCGGCGGCCGTCAAGCGACCGGCGACCACGTGGTAGGTCAGGATCTTGGTCAGATCAGCCTTCATCGCTGGCTGCATCAGGCTGGTGCGCGTCGCCTCGGGGATTTTCTCGAAGGCGGCGTTGTCAGGGGCGAAGACCGTGAACGGCCCCGCGCCTTGCAGGGTGTCGACCAGGCCGGCGGCCTTCACGGCGGCGACCAGGGTGGTCAGGTTGGAGGCCTTGGAAGCGTTGGCGACGATGGTCTCGTTCGGGCTCATGGCCGCGCCGCCCACCATCGGGTCGGTTGCGGGCGCCATGGCGGCGCCGTCAGCCGGGGCCATTGCAGTCGATTCCGCCGGCGTCGTGGCGGCCGGCTCGTTGTTGCCGCAGGCGCCGAGCGCCATCAGCGCGCCGCCAGAGACGGCGACGAGCATAAGATTGCGAAGTTTGGTCATGTGTTTCGTTCCCTTTGGGCCGCTCTCAAGGCGGTAACGGGAACGTTACGCGCGACACCGCACAATGGATGCATGTCGCGCGACAAGACATCGCAGCTTCACCATTCAGTTTTCGCGCGCATTTCTATGCTGCTTCGCAACATGAAACCTATTGCTCAAACAGATCCGTCAACGAATTCCAAATGTTCGCCTTGCTCGTCAGTGGGATCGCATGAGCGGGGCTGGACGAAGGCAGGTCGATAAAGCAGACGCCTGCGACGTCGCCGATAATGCGCCGTCCCAACTTGGCCGCCAGCTTGCCATTGAAGGCGACTGCCTTCAACCGCGGCAAGCCGCCGATCAGTCCGCGCAGATCAGCGGCCTCCGGCGAGCGGATCGCCGCATCCAGACTGCCCGACCGTTCCGCCGAAGCAATCACATCCCACAGTCCCACGCCGCGCGCCGTCAATCGATCCAGCCGCTGCTGATAGCGGAGGGCTAGAAGGTCTTCGCCCAGCACGCCGCCGATCAGGGGCCAGAAGGCGTTGCGCGGATGGGCGTAGTACTGCGCCGCCTTCAGGGAGGCGTCGCCGGGCAAGCTGCCCAGGATCAACAATCGGGTTTCCGTATCGACGACGGGTGCAAACCCCAGCCTGCGATCGCCCGTATGGTCCGTCACTTGACCGGCGGATCGTCGCGCAGCCAGCCGGTGATCGAGCGGCGCTTGCCGCCTGCGTAGGCGGAGACTGGTGCGACAGAGTGCTGGCGGGGCGTCTTGAACACCGTCCAGACGTTGAAACCCGGCTTGAAGCCCCGCTCGATATCGCCATTGGCGTCGTGAAACAGCAACTGGCCGCCCCAATCCGGCCGCCAATCGCGCGAAAGACCCAGCGTATAGGCCGCCCGCCGCTCGCCGACGCCTGTGTCGTCGTGCTGGGTTAGGAAGTCGCCGGGCCGGAACCAGGTGGCTTGCGCGTCGATCTTGGTCACGCTCGCTTCGCCGGTTACCGTCTTGGCGAATGTGGTGAAGGGCGTGTCGTTGAAGAACTGCACCAGGGCGTGCGTCGCATGGCCTTCGTCCTTGCCGGTCAGCAAGGTCGTGATGATCGGATAGGCCAGATAAATGAACGAGAAACCGTCGCGACCCTCTGCCAACGCGCGCTGTATCTGAGCCCCGATCGCATCGCGGCCTATGGCCTGCATGTCTTGCGGCGACAGCAGCTTGCCGCCCTCCGGCGTTTTTAAAGACAGATGCCAAGCCGTGTCGTGTTCGAGGGCGAGCTCAAGCCACTCAGCGCTCGCCGCGTCCAGCAAATCGGGAACCTGCACCATGCCGTCGCGCGCATAGGCCGCCGCATAGTCGCGGGGATCGAGCCGGGGATTGAGCCGGATCGTGCGCTCGCTCATGCCTCAGTCTCCGAACACCCGCTTGAACACCACGTCCACGTTCTTGGTGTGGTAGCCGAGGTCGAATAGGGCCTCGAGCTGGTCGGCGGGCAGGGTGACGCGCTCGTCGGCCTTCAGGAAATCCAGGAAGGCGCCTTCGCCGCGCCAGACCTTCATGGCGTTCTCCTGCACGGCGGCATAGGCGTCTTCGCGCGACACGCCGGCCTGGGTCAGGGCCAGCATCACCCGCTGCGAATGCACCAGACCGCCCAGGCGGTCGATGTTCTTCTGCATATTCTCGGGATACACGTTCAGCCGCTCGACCACATTGGCCAGACGGTGCAGGGCGAAGTCCAGGTGGATGGTGGCATCCGGGCCGATGCCGCGCTCGACCGACGAGTGGCTGATGTCTCGCTCATGCCAAAGGGCGACGTTTTCCATCGCGGGCGTCACGGCCGAGCGGACCAGACGGGCCAAGCCGGTCAGGTTCTCGGTCAGGATCGGGTTGCGCTTGTGCGGCATGGCCGACGAGCCCTTTTGACCCTTGTCGAAGAACTCTTCGGCTTCAAGGACTTCGGTGCGCTGCAGGTGGCGGATCTCAACGGCGAGACGCTCGACCGATGAGGCGACGACGCCCAGGGCGGCGAAGAAGGCGGCGTGGCGGTCGCGCGGGATGACCTGGGTCGAAACCGGCTCGACGGTCAGGCCCATCTGGTCGGCGACATACTGTTCGACCGCCGGGTCGACATTGGCGAAGGTGCCGACGGCGCCCGAGATAGCGCAGGTGGCGATCTCGTCCTTGGCGGTGATCAGGCGGCGTTTGGCGCGCTGGAACTCGGCATGATAGCCGGCCAGTTTCAGGCCGAAGGTGACGGGCTCGGCGTGGATGCCGTGCGAGCGGCCCACGGTCGGAGTGTATTTATGCTCCTTGGCGCGGGTCTCCAGCGCGGCCAGAACCCGGTCGACGCCCTCGATCAGCAGGTCCGACGACCGCGCCAGCTGAACCGCGAAACAGGTGTCCAGCACGTCCGACGAGGTCATGCCCTGGTGCAGGAAGCGGGCTTCCTCGCCGACGATCTCGGCGACGTGCGTCAGGAAGGCGATGACGTCGTGCTTTGTGGTGCGCTCGATCTCGTCGATGCGATCGGCGTCGAAGGTCGCATCCTTGCCCTTGGCCCAGATAGCGTCGGCCGATTCCTTGGGGATCACGCCCAGCTCGGCCATCTTCGTGGCGGCGTGGGCCTCGATCTCGAACCAGATCTTGTACTTGGTTTCCTGGGACCAGATGGCGGCGGCGACGGGGCGGGAGTAGCGCGTGATCATGGGCGGGTCGTGTCGGTCGTGGGGGGCGCAGAGTCAAGGTTTGCGGGGCGGCGCGGTTGACTTTGCCAGCCGTTGTCCCAGATTCAGCGCGCTTTTAGGAGGACGACCTCCCCCACATGGGACCGACGCCGGGACGACCCGACGCCATGCAGGGAGAATGTCATGGCCTGGGTATTCCTTCTTTTCGCCGGCGTGCTCGAAGTCGTCTGGGCGTTTTTGATGAAGGCTTCCGCCGGCTTCACGCGACCGTGGCCGACGGTGGGGATGATCGTCTTCATGATCGGTTCGTTCGGTCTGCTGTCGCTGGCGATGAAGACCCTGCCGCTGGGCACGGCCTACGCCATCTGGACCGGCATCGGCGCGGTCGGCGCCTTTGTGGCGGGCGCGGTCTTTCTGGGCGAGCCGCTGACGCCGCTCAGGATCGCGGGTGTCGCCTTGGTCGCATCGGGCCTGGTTGTGTCGAAGCTGGCGGCGAGCCATTGATGGCGGCGACAGGAGACGCGTGATGGAACTGGTGATCGGCGACAAGGCCTATTCGACGTGGTCGCTGCGGCCGTGGCTGGTGCTGAAACATTGTGGCGCGGTCTTCGACGAGATCATCGTGCCGCTGAACCAGCATGACACCGATCAGCGCATCCGCGAGCATTCGCCGTCCGGTCTTGTCCCGGTGCTGAAGGTCGAGGGCGAGGTGATCTGGGATTCGATGGCCATCGCCGTCTGGGCGGCCGAACGCTATCCCGAAGCCCGCCTCTGGCCGTCGGACGCCCATGCGCGCTGGCTGGCGCGTTCGGCGGCGTGCGAGATGCATGGCGGCTTCACCGGCTTGCGCACGGCCTGTTCAACCGGCCCGGATCACTGGATGGTTGGCCCCAGTCGCGCACCCGCACCGGACCATCCGGGTTTGGCCAAGGATTTGCGCCGGATCGTCGAACTGTGGCGGAGCCTGCGTGGGCGGTTTGGCGCAGGTGGGCCGTATCTGTTTGGCGACTGGTCCGTGCCGGACGCCTTCTTCACGCCGGTCGCCGCCCGCATCCGCCATTTCCAGTTGGACCTTGCCGCCCACGGAGACGACGGCACGGCCCGGGCCTATGCCGAGACCTTGCTGGCTCATCCCCACTTCCTGGAATGGGAAGCCGATGCGCTGGGCTTAACGCGCGACAACCATCCCGGCTGACGCAGCGTTAAGCGGACGCTGTTATCTCGATGGGGATGACGCGCCCGGTCCTGCCAAACTCTTCGACCCAAGCCGCTGCGCGCGGCCTCAATCCGGTCCTGGCCTATGGGCTTGCGGCCCTGGTCGGGGCGGCGTTTTGGGCCAGCCTGCTGTTCGCGGTCTTCTAAGAGGTCAGCGCGCGCCGGCGATGGGCGTCGTCTCGGCGATCAGGACCGGCTCGGCCTGCGGCGGCGGGGCGACGTAATCCAGCGCCATCGGCACGGCGCGCGCGCCCGCCGCGACGGCGTCCAAGGTCTTGAGCGGACCGCCGAACAGCCGCTGATAGATCCAGTAGCTGGCCATGACCTTTTCAACGTAGTCACGCGCCTGGGGCACGTCGATCGTCTCGATCAAGAGCAGGGGATCGGCGTCCGCGCCCAGCTTCCTGACCGCCGCCAGCATCGGCCCCGGCCCGGCGTTGTAGGAGGCCACGGCCCGCAGCAGATCGCCTTGGAAGGCCGGCAGGGCCAGCATCTTGTTGATATAGGCCTGGCCCAGACGCATGTTGACCGCCGGGACCAGCAGCTTGGTCGGGTCCGAAACGAAGGTGGGATCCCCGGTCATCTCGGCCGCCGTCGTCGGCATGACCTGCATCAGCCCGTAGGCGCCGACGCTGGAACGGGCGTTCGGGTTGAAGTCGGTTTCCTTGCGCGCCAGGGCGTAGACCAGCGCGCGCTCGATGACGAAGCCGCCTTCGGGCGTCAGGTCCGGCATCGGATAGCGGGTCGCGTCGATGCGGGTGGCGTCGCCGTTGTTGACCGGCAGGATGGCGCGCGCGAGGGCCGTCCACATCTTGGCCGCATCGCCGACGGCGGTGCGCAGCCCGGACCGCAGCTCGGTCTCGGCATCGGCGTTGCGCCCGACCTCATAGAAGGCGACGGTGCGTTTGGCGCGGGCGTCGGCCTGGACGAAGGCTTCCAGGGCGGTCGGTTCGACGGCGGCGCTCTGGGGCACATAGGCGGCGCGGCGCAGGCGGGGCTCGGCCTCATAGGCGCGGGGGCCCATGTTCTCGATCGTCGGCTCTTCTCCGAGCTGACGCAGGGCGATCTGGCCGTAGAAGGTGGCGGGCCACTGGGCCGACAGGCGCAGATAGTCGGTGACGCGATCCTGACGACCCGACTGCGCGGCGGCGCGCGCGGTCCAGAAGGCGGCGCCGGCGCGCACCCAGGCGTCCTCGGTCGGATCGTTGGCGACGCGCTCGAAGGCGGCGAAGGATTCGTGGAACTGGCCCAGACGCCATTCCGCCAGGCCGACCGTCCACCAGTCGCCGATCTGGCGACCCAGGGCCGAGGCGCCGGTCAGGTCGTCGTTGTTATAGGCGACGCGCGCCGCCTTGGCCGGATCGGTGACGCCGCCGTCGCCGGACACGGCGCTGACCAGACTGTTCCAGGTGCGGCCGATCACGCCGCCGGGCCGCACCGGCTCGGGCGCGCCGTCGGGGCGACGACGCAGCGCCAGCGTATAGACCCGGTCCGCGCACGGCAGATCCGAATAGGTCTCAAGCCAGGCCGTCAGCTCTTCGTAGGTGGCGACATGATCGGGATGGAACAGGCTTTCGAACTCGACCTGACCCAGTAGCACGCGGTCCTGCGCCTGACGGGCCGCCGTGCGGGCCGTCTCGATGTCGCCGCGTCGCAGAGCGTCAAAGGCGGTGGTGTAGGAGATTCTGTCGGCCGAGCTCAGCGCGGTGGGACGTCCGGAACCGGTCCCGGCCTCGGCGGTTGGCCCGTAAGGCGTCTCGGCGGTCGCGGCCGTCGTGGCGGCGCAGAACGCGAGAACAAGCGTCGACGCGAGGATCGCGCGGCGGAACAGAAACATAAGCGGCGGCCCCCTCGTTGGCGACGCGCGTAAGCTACGGGCGCGTGTATGGCGATCGGTCGTCAGCATGCGAACATGCCGCGATTAGCCTTGTTCTTCAACCGAGTCCGTTTCAAGGCGAACGGCCAGCGAAAGCAGGTCGCTCCACACCTGCCGCTTGGCTTGCGGCTGGCGCAGCAAAAAGGCGGGATGCAGGGTCGGCATGACGGGCGCCGACACCGCCCCTTCCAGTAGTCGCCATTCCTTCCAGTTGCCGCGCAGCTTCATGATGCCTTCCTCGGCGCCGAGCACCGATTTGGCCGAGGCTGCGCCCAGCAGCAGCACGGCCCTGGGCTTCAGCAGGGCGAAGGCCCGCTCGACGAAGGGTGCGCACATCGCCTGTTCCTGCGGGCTGGGGGTGCGGTTGCCGGGCGGGCGCCAGAAGACCGTGTTGGTGATGAAGACCTTGTCGGTCAGGCCCGCCGCCGCCAGCATCCGGTCCAGCAACTGCCCGGCCTTGCCGACGAAGGGTTGCCCCGCCCGATCCTCGTCCCCGCCGGGCCCCTCGCCGATAATCAGGACCGAGGCGTTGGGATTGCCGCGTCCGAACACCGATTGCGTCGCGCCCATGCCGCGCAGCGGACAGCCCTCGAACGCCGCGACCGCCGCCGCCAGATCCTGAAGCGTCGCGGCGCCGGCGGCCAGCCGCCGCGCCTCGGCGAGGGCGTCATCGGCGTTGACGCCGGCCAGGGGCATGACGACCGAGGCTGTCGCCCGCTGCACCGCCTTGACGGCCGGCGGCGGGGCGATGTGGGTGTGATCGACGGGCGCGTCGCCATAGCAGGCGTCGACCCCCGCATCCCGCCAGAAGGCGAGCAGGCTTTCGACTGCAGCGATGTCATGGGGTTGCGCGTTCATGTCTCGGACCACCGATAAGCCTTGACCGCCCTCGCGTCACCTTCCGATAAGCGGCATAACCACACAGATAACCGGGATTCAGGGGAAACCATGGCCGAAGACGCCATCGAAGGCGGCGCGGAAAACGCCCGTCAGGACGCCATCATCGACAATCTGCCGCCGCTGGAGGCGCTGAACGGGGTCGAGCGCGAGATCATGGAATATGATGTCGTGATCGTCGGCGGCGGCCCGGCCGGCCTGTCGGCGGCCATCCGCCTGAAGCAGCGCGCGGAAAAGGACGGCAAGGAGATCACCGTCGCCGTTCTGGAAAAGGCGGCCGAGGTCGGCGGTCATATCCTGTCGGGCGCGGTCATCGATCCCAAGGCGCTGAACGAACTGTTCCCCGACTGGAAGGAACGCGGCGCGCCGCTGGAGACGCCGGTCACCAAGGACAAGTTCCTGCTGCTGGGCCCGCAAGGGTCGGCGTCGCTGCCCATGCCCTTGCTGCCGCCCTTCATGCACAATCACGGCTGCTACATCGCTTCGCTGGGCAACGTCACACGCTGGCTGGGCGAGCAGGCCGAGGCCCTTGGCGTCGAGGTCTATCCCGGCATGGCCGCCAGCCACGTCGTCTGGGAAGAAGACACGGGTCAGGTGAAAGGCGTCGTCGCCGGCGTCTTCGGCATCGACCGTGAGGGCAAGCCGACCGGCGATTTCCAGCCCGGCATCGAACTGCACGGCAAATACGTCTTCATCGCCGAGGGCGTGCGCGGCTCCCTGGCCAAGACCATCATCGCCAAACACAAGCTTCAGGACGGCAAGTCGCCCCAGAAATACGGGATCGGCCTGAAAGAGTTGTGGCAGGTGCCGGCTGACAAGCACCAGCCCGGCCTAGCCCAGCACACCACCGGCTGGCCGCTGGACGAACACACCGGCGGCGGCAGCTTCCTGTATCATTTCGGCGATCGCTATGTGGCCGTCGGCTATGTGGTTCACCTGAACTACAAGAACCCGTTCCTGTCGCCGTTCGACGAGTTCCAGCGCTTCAAGCACCACCCCGAGATCGCCCAGCACCTGGAGGGCGGAACACGCATCTCCTACGGCGCGCGCGCCATCACCGAAGGCGGCCTGCAGTCGATCCCGAAGCTGAGCTTCCCCGGCGGCGTGCTGATCGGCTGTTCGGCCGGCTTCGTGAACGTGCCCCGTATCAAGGGCAGCCACAACGCGATGAAGACCGGGATGCTGGCCGCCGACGCCGCTTACGAGGCCGTTCAGGCCGGGCGCGCGGGCGACGAACTGGTCGAATACCAGGCGGCCTTTGAAAAGAGCTGGGTCTATAAAGAGTTGTCGCTCGTCCGGAACGCCAAGCCCCTGCTGTCCAAGTTCGGCACGACGCTGGGCGGGGCGCTGGGCATGTTCGACATGTGGTGCCGCACCCTCTTGGGGGGCCTGTCGCCGATCCCGACGCTGAAGCACGAAAAGACCGACGCCGCCTCGACCGGCCTGGCCGCCGACCACAAGGCGATCGCGTATCCCAAGCCGGACGGCAAGCTGTCGTTCGACAAGCTGTCGTCGGTGTTCATCTCCAACACCAACCACGCCGAGGACCAGCCGGCCCACCTTAAGCTGCTGGATCCGTCGATCCCGATCCGGGTCAACTTGCCCAAATACGGCGAGCCGGCGCGGCTTTACTGCCCGGCCGGCGTGTACGAAGTGGTCTATGGCGACGAGGCGGCCAAGGCCGATCCGCGCTTCGTCATCAACGCCCAGAACTGCGTCCACTGCAAAACCTGCGACATCAAGGATCCGTCGCAGAACATCGTCTGGACCACGCCCGAAGGCGGCGGCGGTCCCAACTATCCGAACATGTGACGGAACGGGGCAGGGGCGGCGTTCCGCCCTTGCCCGCCGCCGCAAAAGCGTGAAGGGTCCGGGCATGATCGCCTCCCGTTCGCGCCTGTTCGCCGCCTCCCTGCCCGTCCTCGCCGTGGCGCTTGCCGGCCATGCCTCGGCGCAGGAAACGACCCCGCCCGCCCCGACGCCGGACACCCATCCGCCGGCCGTCATCCTGGAGCCGGGCCAGACGGCGCCGGGTCAGGCCACACCAGGTCAGGCGCCGACCGAGGCCGCGCCCGATCCTCACATCATCATCACCGATACGCCCGCGACGCCGGCGATCCCGGCCATCTGGGCGCCGATCCCGACGAACGCCGAAGGCCGCAGCGCCTATGGTCTGTATCTGGCGGGCAAGCTGGCCCTGATGCAGGGCGAGGGGGCGACCGGCTCGGACTATTTGGCCCAGGCCGAACGGCTGACGCCGGAACAGCCGCGCGTGCGCGAACAGGCCTTCACCTCCGCCCTGCTGACCGGCGATCTGGATGTGGCGGCCGCCCTGGCCCCGACCGATGCGACGGCGTCTCCGGCGTTCGTCGAGGGCGGGCGGCTGGTGCGTCTGGTGCAGGAATTCGTGCGCGGCGACGCCAAGACGCCGAACGCCGAACTGGCCCGTGAGCCCATCGGCTCCCCGCATGCCCGCGCCGGTCTTCTGGTCGCGCCGTGGATCGCCGCCGCGGCGGGCGACTGGACCCGGGCGCTTCAGCCGGTCCCGACCGCCGGCGATCCCCTGACCCTGGCCTTCGCCCGCATCAATCGCGCCGCCCTGCTGGAGAAGCGCCGCGACTATGCCGAGGCCGAGGTCGAGCTGAAGACTGCTTCCGAAGTCGCTGGCGTCGGCGCCCTCTTCAAACGCCCCTATGGCGAATTTCTGGAACGGCGCGGACGCCGCGACGACGCCGTCGCCCTGTATGAAGCCGCCCTGGCGGTCCAGCCCGTCGATCCGGGCGTGGCCCGCGCGCTGCAGCGGCTGAAGGACGGCGGCCGTCCGCCTGCCTTGCCCGATTTCCGCGAAGGCGCCGCCCAAGGACTGATCACCGCCGCCGCCCAGGCTTCGGCCGAACGCGGCAACGAGTTCGCCGCCGTCTATCTGCGCCTCGCCCAGAATCTGCACGATGATGACGAGACGGAATATCAGCTGGCCCAGGTTCTTTCCCGCGCCGGTCTGAAATCCGCGGCCCGCAACGCGCTGTCGCGGGTCGGGAGCGCCGATCAAAAACTCTACGCCGCCGCTCGCGCCCAATTGGCCGTGGCGCTGGAGGAAGACGGCCAGTCGCAGGATGCCCTGGCCGAATTACGCCGCGCCGCCGCCGCCAGCCCCGACGATCGGCAGATCGTCCTGGTCTTGGCCGGTCAGTTGATGCAGCTGAAACAGCATGACGAGGCGCTGGCCTTGCTGGACGGGCCGCTCCTGAACACCGCCGATCAGGGCGCCAGCGTCCACTTCCTGCGCGGCGCCGCCTATGAGGCGCTGGGTCGTGTTCCCGAGGCCGAGGCCGAACTGTGGGCCGCGCTTCAGACCGCGCCGAACGACGCCGACATGCTGAACTACCTCGGCTATCTCTGGGTCGATAAGGGGCTGCGCGTCCAAGAAGGAGCCGAAATGATCGCCCGCGCCCATGCGCTGGAGCCCGACAACGGCAACATCCAGGATTCGCTGGGCTGGGCGCAGTTCAAACAGGGCCAGTACGAGACCGCCGTCAACACGCTGGAAGAGGCTGTCGACAAGGAGCCGTCCAATGCCGAGATCAACGATCATCTCGGCGACGCCTACTGGAAGGTCGGCCGTCAACGCGAAGCCGTTTGGCTGTGGAACCGCGTCCTGGTGCTGGAGCCCGAACCCGAACGTCGGGCCGAGGTCGAACGCAAGATCGCCAATGGGCTGGACAGCGCGCCGAGCGCTAAGGGCGTCGCGCAATAGGTCATGCCTGCCCTGACCGCCCTGGCGCAGGCCAAGATCAATCTGTTCCTGCACGTCGGAGCGGTGGACGCTGACGGCTATCATCCGCTGTCCAGCCTGGTCGCCTTCGCCGATGTCGGGGATCGCGTGTCGGTCGAGCCGGCGGATCGTCTGTCGCTGACGGTCGAAGGGCCTTTCGGTGCCGGGCTGGGCGCGACGGGCGACAATCTGATCCTGCGCGCGCTGCGCCGATTGGGCGAGGCCTGTGGCATCGGAGAGCCGAAGCTGAAGGTCTCGCTGGACAAGCGCCTGCCCATCGCGGCGGGGCTGGGCGGCGGATCGTCCGATGCGGGCGCGGCGCTGAAGCTCGCGCGCGACGTCCTGGCGCTCGATCTCGACGACGCCGCGCTTGAGGTGGTCGCGGGCGTCGTCGGCGCGGACGGGCCGATGTGTCTGCGGATGCGCACGGCCTGGGCCGAGGGGAGGGGAGACGTGCTGACGGACGAGCCCCGGCTACCGCTGCTGCCAGTCGTGCTGTTCAATCCCCGCGTCCCATCGCCGACCGGCGCCGTCTATCGCGCCTATGACGCAGGGCCGGTGCGAGCGGCCGACAGGCCCGCGCCGCCACAGGACTGGTCTATCGCCGCCGTCATCGACTGGCTGTCGGCCCAGCGCAACGATCTTGAAGCACCCGCGCTGGCCCTGACGCCGGCGATCGACGCGGCCCTGTCGGCGGTGGCGGCGACGGATCAGATCGCCCTGACCCGAATGTCCGGCTCAGGCGCGACGGTGTTTGGCTTGTATCCTAGCGACGACGCGGCCCAATCTGCTGCGCGCGCATTGTCTGCCGCACATCCCACGGCCTGGGTCAAAGCAACACAGCTGTCCGTACAGCAACGCTGAAGCTTTGTGGCCGAATACCGGCGATCAGGCCGCGAAACCGGCGATTTCGCCCAGGTCTCGCCCAGATCATCACAAACGTTACGTATTGTTTCGAAATATCGGAACCAGATCACGGCGTTCTGATTTGAGTCGGCAGTTCCGATGTCTGGAACGGGTCGCCGTCTCCCCCGTGGCGATCCTCAAACAGGAAAAAGGAAATCGCCATGCTTCGTGCAAAACTGCTTGCCGCCACCGCCGTCGTCAGCCTGATGGCCGCCCCCGCTTTCGCCCAGGACATGACCGCCCCGGCGACTACGACAACACCTGCCCCCGCGACCATGCCGCAAACCGATCCGGCCATGCCGCAGACGCCAGCTCCGACGGCTGAGGCCGCTGCGACCACGACCACGACTGCCCAGGCGACCACGCCCGTCGCCGGCGAAACCGTCGTCGACAAGCTGAAGGCCAGCGGTCAGTTCACCACCCTGCTGGCCGCGCTAGACGCCGCCCAGTTGACCGACACCCTGGCCAGCCGCCCGGCCATCTCGATCTTCGCGCCGACCGACGCCGCCTTCGCCGCCGTGCCCGAGGCCGAGCGTACGCGTCTGATGGACCCGGCAAACGCCGCCGAACTGCGCCAGCTGCTGCTGTATCACGTCATCGTCGCCGACGTGACGCCCGGCCAGATCATGGGCAAGAAGGGCGGCGTAGAGACGGCCGCCGAGAGCCAGGTTCTGCTGGACGGCACCGGTTCGGCCATCAAGGCTGACGGCGCTACCGTCGTCAGCGCCGAGTTGGACGCCTCGAACGGCGCCATCTTTCCGATCGACAAGGTCCTGAACCCGGCGAACTCCATGGCCGCCATGGGCGATGAAGAGGCCGCCGCGCCGGCCGAAGCCGCTCCGGCCGCTGAGGCGACCCCGGCCGCTGAAGCGACACCGGCCCCGACCGCGCCGGACGGTCAGCCCGCCGCGATGACGACGACCACGTCCTCGTCGCCGGTCGTCAATCCGACCGATGGTCAGGTCGATACCCCGGCCACTCCGCCGGTTGATGGGGCTGATCCCGCCGCTGACGGCGCGGCCGAAGCCAAGCCGACCCCGAACTGATCAGGGTCATCCACGCGCTCGCTCGGTAGCGTGTTGAAGCGGAAGGCGGCGGGCCCTATGGTCCGCCGTCTTTTTTGCAGCCCCTCCCCACGAGCCCGATTTGACCACCTCGACCGAGCCGCTCGCGTTTCAGGACCTGATCCTGACGCTCCACCGCTATTGGGGCGAGCAGGGCTGCGCCATTCTGCAACCCTACGACATCGAGGTCGGGGCCGGCACGCTGCATCCCGCCACCGTGCTACGCGCGCTCGGCTCCAAGCCGTGGAAGGCCGCCTATGTCCAGCCCAGCCGCCGCCCCGGCGACGGCCGGTATGGAGAAAACCCCAATCGCCTCCAACACTATTACCAATACCAGGTTATCCTGAAGCCTAACCCCGACAACCTTCAGGAGCTGTATCTGGGCTCGCTGGCGGCTATCGGCATCGATCCGAAACTGCACGACATCCGCTTCGTCGAGGACGACTGGGAGAACCCTACCGTCGGCGCCTGGGGGCTGGGCTGGGAGGTCTGGTGCGACGGGATGGAGGTGACGCAGTTCACCTATTTCCAGGGTGTCGGCGGCATCGAGGTGGACGTGGTCTCGGGCGAACTGACCTACGGGCTGGAGCGTCTGGCCATGTACGTCCAGGGCGTGGACAACGTCTATGATCTGAAGTTCACCAAGGAGGGCCTGACCTATGGCGAGGTCTTCCTGGAGAACGAGCGGCAACAGTCGGAAGCCAACTTCCACGGCTATGACGTCGACGGTCTGAAGCGCCGGTTCGAGGACATGGTGGGCGAAGTTCAGCGCCTGCTGGACATGCGCGGGCCGCAGGATCAGCCCCTGGTCCTGCCCGCCTACGACCAGGTTCTGAAGGCCAGCCACCTGTTCAACCTGATGGACGCCCGCGGCGCCATCGCCGTCGCCGAACGCCAGAGCTACATCGGCCGCATCCGCGAACTCTGCAAAGCCTGCGCCCTCGCCTACGTCGAACAAGAGCGGAAAACCGCCTGATGCCCCAACTTCTCCTCGAAATCTTCTCCGAAGAAATCCCCGCCCGGATGCAGCAGGGCGCCGCGCGCGACCTGGAGCGTATGGTCTCCGACCGTCTGAAGGCCGCCGGCCTGACGTGGGATGCGCTGACAACCTATGCCGGTCCGCGCCGCCTGACGCTGGTCATCGACGGCTTGCCCACGGCCACGCCGGACCGCGAGGAAGAGGTCAAGGGCCCGCGCGCCTCGGCTCCAGAACAGGCGCTGGAAGGCTTTTTGCGCAAGACCGGCCTGACGCGCGATCAACTGACCGAGCGCGACGGCGTCCTGTTCGCCGTTTTGTCGTCCAAGGGCCGCGCCACGACCGATCTGGTCGCCGAGACGGTCGACCAGGTCGTCCGCACCTTCCCCTGGCCCAAGTCGATGCGCTGGGGGTCCGGCACGCTGCGCTGGGTGCGTCCGATCAAACGCATCCTGTGCCTGTTCGACGGAAGGGTGGTGCCGTTCGAGATCGACGGCATTCAAAGCGACGCGATCACCGAGGGCCACCGCTTCCTGGGGTCCGGCGAGCTGCTGCGCGTCAGCGACTTCGTCGACTACCGCACCCAACTGGAAAAGAACTTCGTCCTGCTGGACGTCGCCGACCGCAAGCTGCGCATCTTAGAACAGGCCAAGGCCGCCTGCGCCGCGCGCGGCCTGGCCCTTGTCGATGACGACGGCCTGCTGGATGAGGTGGCGGGTCTGGCGGAATGGCCGACCCCGATCCTGGGCGACATGGACCCGCAGTTTCTGGCCTTGCCGCCCGAAGTCGTGCGCCTGTCGATGAAGGTGCACCAGAAGTATTTCGCCGTCCGCGATCCGTCGAAAGACGGCCTGGCCCCCAATTTCCTGGTCGTCGCCAATGTCGAGGCGACCGACGGCGGCAAGGCCCTGGCCGCCGGCAACAGCCGCGTCTTGTCCGCCCGCCTGAACGACGCCCGCTTCTTCTGGGACGAGGACCAGAAGGTCGGCTTCGACGCCTGGAACGCCAAACTGTCCGGCGTCACCTTCCACGCCAAACTGGGCACCCTGGCCGAGCGCGTCGAGCGCATCGCCGCCCTGGCGCGTGAGATCGCGCCGCTGGTCGGCGCCGACGCCGATGAGGCCGAAACCGCCGCCCGCCTGTCCAAGGCCGACCTGTTGTCAGGCATGGTCAGCGAATTCCCGGAACTGCAGGGGATCATGGGCGGCTACTACGCCCGGATTTCTCCTTCTCCCCTCGGGGGAGAAGGTGGCTCGCGGAGCGAGACGGATGAGGGGGCTGTGTCCGCCTCTTCGCCCTCGACCGCAGAGTCCGCGTCCGGCAGCCCCCTCATCCGAGCGGCTCCGCCGCCCACCTTCTCCCCCGAGGGGAGAAGGGACCGCATCGCCGACGCCGTGCGCGACCACTACAAACCCCAAGGCCCCGCCGACACGGTCCCGACCGCGCCCGTCACGGTCGCCGTCGCCCTGGCCGACAAGCTGGACACCCTGGTCGGCTTCTTTGCCATCGACGAAAAGCCCACGGGATCGAAGGATCCCTTCGCTCTGCGCCGCGCAGCTCTTGGCGTGATCCGGCTGGTGCTGGATAACAATGCGCGCGTCGGGCTGAGTTCAGCGATTGATGCAGCTGTTGATGCGGGTATTTCGACTGAAACCCGCATCATTGAAAAGTTGGCATCTCTTGAAGAAGGTCAACACTCTCAAGCCCATGAACTGTTGGAAATTCATGGGCTGCCGCATATGCGGGCGATCTCCGCTGCAAATGGCGTCACATCTCAAGTTACACTCTGGCCCAGCGTCTTCCCATTCGCGAGCTTTAACCGCCGTGCCTTCGACTTTGCCTTCCGTGAGAACAGAATATTCGGAAGGCAGTACGATCTCGTGGACAAGAGTGAAGGGCTCCTCGCCTTCTTCGCCGACCGCCTGACCGTCCTCCTGCGAGATCGAGGTCAGCGCCACGACCTCGTCGCGGCCGTCTTCGCTTTGGGCGACGACGATCTCGTCCGCATCGTGCGCCGGGTCGAAGCCCTGGCCGCCTTCCTCGCTACGGACGACGGCGCCAATCTGCTGGCCGGCTACAAGCGCGCCTCCAACATCCTCCGCGCCGAGGAGAAGAAGGGGCCTATCCCGACCGGCATGGTCCAGACCGGCCTGCCGAACCAGCCCGAGGCCGAGACCACCCTGGCCTTCGCCGTCGGCGCCGCCCGCACCGCCGTCGAGGCCGCGCTGGAGACCGAGGACTTCGCCGCCGCCATGACGGCCCTGGCGCGCCTGCGCGCGCCCGTGGACCGTTTCTTCGACGACGTTCTGGTCAACTCCGACGTCCCCGCCGAACGCGAAAACCGCCTGAAGCTGCTGGGCCAGGTCCGCGACGTGATGGGCCAGGTCGCCGACTTCGGCCAGATCGCGGGGTAGGGCAGAACCCCTCCGTCTCTCCGCTGCGCTTCGAGCCACCTCCCCATGAAATGGGGAGGAGACGGGACTTCGCCGCATCGTCTCCTCCCCACTCGTGGGGAGGGGGACCGCGTAGCGGTGGAGGGGCTCTTAGCTTCGGACTCGGTCTCTCGCTCGGTCGGCGATGAAATCGAGCACGTCGCCTAAGTCCACCCGCACCTGTTCGGAAGAGACGCGGATGACCGCAATGCCCTGGGTCGCAAGCCAGCGCGTGCGTCGTGCGTCGTGTTCGCCTCGGCCTTCATGGCTTTCGCCATCCACCTCGACAGCTAGCATCGCCTCGGCGCAATAGAAGTCGAGCACATAGACGCCCGCCGGATGCTGGCGACGGAATTTCAGACCGTCCAGCGCGCGGCGGCGCAGGTGGACCCACAATCGCGCTTCGGGCGGGGTCAGGGCGCGACGCAGGATGCGGGCGCGCGAGACGGAGCCTTCGTGCGTCAAGAACCCCTCCACCGCTTCGCGGTCCCCCTCCCCATTTCAAGGGGAGGAGACGATGACGTCAAGGTTGTGCGCGCGCGTCGCTAGGAAACCGCGCATCCGCTCACGCATTGTTACATCCGCAATGGTCAAGGCCGCTCTCACGCGCTAGATCATGCTGCATGTGCGAGCGGGGCCAACCCGCCGGACGATCCGAAAAGCTCAGGGACTACATTATGACTCAGTGGGTGTACGGCTTCGGCGGAGGCTCCGCCGACGGCGACGCGTCGATGAAGAACCTTCTCGGCGGCAAGGGCGCCAATCTGGCGGAAATGTCGTCGCTGGGTCTGCCGGTTCCCCCGGGCTTCACCGTCACCACTGAGGTCTGCACCCACTATTACGCCAACAACGAGACCTATCCGGCCGATCTAGACGCCCAGGTCCAGGCCGCCCTGGCCAAGGTCGAGGGCGTGGTCGGCAAGACCTTCGGCGATGTCGAAAACCCGCTGCTGGTCTCGGTGCGGTCCGGCGCGCGGGCGTCCATGCCGGGTATGATGGACACGGTGCTGAACCTGGGCCTGAACGACCAGACGGTCGAAGGCTTGGCCAAGCTGTCGGGCGACCGTCGCTTCGCCTTCGACAGCTACCGCCGCTTCATCACCATGTATTCCAACGTCGTGCTGGGCCTCAGCCATGACGATTTCGAAGAGGTGCTGGACCAGCACAAGGATCGCCTGGGCGTCACGGTCGACACCGACCTGAAGGCCGAGGACTGGGAGCGGGTGGTCGCCGACTACAAGGCCGTGGTCGAGCGTGAACTGGGCCACCCCTTCCCGCAGGATCCGAAGGACCAGCTGTGGGGCGCCGTCGGCGCCGTGTTCGAAAGCTGGATGAACGACCGGGCCAAATTCTATCGCCGCATGCACGACATCCCCGAAAGCTGGGGCACGGCGGTCAATGTCCAGTCGATGGTGTTCGGCAATATGGGCGAGACCTCGGCGACCGGCGTGGCCTTCACCCGTAATCCCTCGACCGGCGAGGCGCGGCTGTACGGCGAGTTCCTGATCAACGCCCAGGGCGAAGACGTGGTGGCGGGCATCCGCACGCCGCAGTCCCTGACCAAGATCGGCCGCGAGGAGATGGGCGAGACCGCCCCCTCGATGGAAGAAGCCATGCCCGAGGTGTTCGCCCAGTTCGTCGACGTCGTCGGCAAGCTGGAAAGCCATTACCGCGACATGCAGGACATCGAGTTCACGGTCGAGCAGGGCCGGCTGTGGATGCTGCAGACCCGCAACGGCAAGCGCACCGCCAAGTCGGCGTTGAAGGTGGCCGTGGACCTCGCCGCCGAGGGCGTGATCTCTCAGGAAGAGGCCATCAGCCGGGTTGAGCCGTCGGCGTTGGACCAACTGCTGCACCCGACGCTGGACCCCGATGCAGCGCGCACTGTGGTCGCCGCCGGCCTGCCGGCCTCGCCCGGCGCCGCGACCGGCAAGATCGTCTTCGACGCCGACGAGGCCGAGCGCATGTCGGGTCTGGGCGAAGCGGTCATCCTGGTGCGCGAGGAAACGAGCCCCGAGGACATCCACGGCATGCATGCGGCGCGCGGCATCGTCACCGCCCGCGGCGGCATGACCAGCCACGCCGCCGTCGTGGCGCGCGGCATGGGGCGGGCCTGCGTCTCCGGCGCCGGCGAGATCCACATCGACGAGGCCAAGGGCGTCTTCACCGCGCGCGGCCGCACCTTCAAGGCCGGCGAGGTCATCACCATCGACGGCTCCAAGGGCGAGGTGCTGGACGGCGCCGTGCCGATGATCGAGCCCGAACTGACCGGCGACTTCCAGACCCTGATGGCCTGGGCCGACAAGGTGCGCCGTCTGAAGGTCCGCGCCAACGCCGAGACGCCGCTGGACGCCAAGACCGCGCGCGGCTTCGGCGCCGAGGGCATCGGCCTGTGCCGGACCGAGCACATGTTCTTCGACGACACCCGGATCGCCGCCGTGCGCGAGATGATCCTGGCTGACGACGAGGCCGGGCGCCGCACCGCCCTGGCCAAGATCGCGCCGTTCCAGAAGTCGGACTTCGTCGAACTGTTCGAGATCATGGCCGGCCTGCCGGTCACGGTGCGCCTCCTGGACCCGCCGCTGCACGAGTTCATTCCCCACACCGAGGAAGACATCGACGCCCTTGCCGCCTCGTCCGGCATCGACGCCGACAAGCTGAAGCGCCGCGCCAAGGAGTTGCACGAGACCAACCCCATGCTGGGCCATCGCGGCTGCCGCCTGGGCGTCGCCTATCCCGAGATCTACGAGATGCAGGTCCGCGCCATCATCGAGGCGGCGCTGGAGGTTCAGAAGACGTCGGGGCAGGCCCCGCTGCCGGAGATCATGCACCCGCTGGTGGCCCTCGGTCTGGAGATGAAGTTCCTGCGCGAACTGACCGACCGCACCGCCAAGGCCGTGTTCGAGGAAACGGGCGAGAGCATCGACTATCTGGTCGGCACCATGATCGAGCTGCCGCGGGCCGCCATCCGGGCAGGGGATCTGGCGAAATACGCCCAGTTCTTCAGCTTCGGCACCAACGACCTGACCCAGACAACCTTCGGCATCAGCCGCGACGACTCGGGCCGGTTCCTGCAGGCCTATCTGGACAAGGGCATCTTCGAGACCGATCCGTTCGTCCGCCTGGACCAGGACGGCGTCGGCGGCCTGATCGAAATCGCCGCCGAGCGGGGTCGCGCGGTGCGACCCGAGGTCAAGCTGGGCATCTGTGGCGAACACGGCGGCGACCCGTCGTCCATCGCCTTCTGCGAACAGGCCGGCCTGGACTACGTCTCCTGCTCGCCGTACCGCGTGCCCATCGCCCGACTGGCGGCGGCCCAGGCGGCGCTGAACGTGGAGCGCGAGAAGGACCGCTAGTCCCTCTCGTCATTGGAGCATGAAAAGGGCGGCCTCTGCAGAGGTCGCCCTTTTTCTTTGTCACAAAACCGCCAACCTTGGCGGAACGACGTATGTGTCCCCGCGTCCACAGGCATTCGTAGTGTTTCTCAGCCTCTGGAACAGATGAAGCCCTGACCTATTTAAGCACTCGCTGGATGGGGCTGATGATCGGTCCGGTCATCACATCTAGGAGTTAATAAGAAACAATGCGTAACATTCTTCTCGCCGCCGTCGCCGTTTCCGCAATCGCCGCTCCGGCCTTTGCTCAGACCAATCCCGAGCCGCGCGGTTACGGCTCGCTGGGCTACACTCATCTTGAAGGCGACAATGCAACGACGGGCGCCGTCACCGGTCGTCTGGGCGTAAACCTGAACCGTTACATCGCGCTGGAAACCGAAGCCTCGGTCGGCGTCAAGGACGACGACTTCACCGTCGCCGGCGTCGATGGCTCGATCAAGCACGAGTGGGACGCCGCCGGTTATGTGGTCGGCAAGGTGCCGGTCTCCGACAAGCTGGAGCTGTTCGCGCGCGGCGGCTACGGCCACACCGAGCTGAAGCAGGAGTTCCCCGGCGCCAACACCGACGTGGGCGGCGACAGCTGGAACTACGGCGCCGGCGCCAACTACTATCTGGATGGCGTGAACGGCGTACGGGCCGACTGGACCCGTCGCGACTATCGTGACGATGCGGGCGAGGCCGACGCCTATTCGGTCAGCTACATCCGTCGCTTCTGATCTGATCGATCAGTCATAACGACGAAGGCGCGCTCCGCAAGGAGCGCGCCTTTCTCGTTCAGGGCAGTAAAATCAGCCGAAGTCGCCGGCCAGGGCCCAGCGCTGCGAGCCTTCGCCGAACGGGCGAACGAACCAGTCGCGATAGTATTCAAAGGTCTCGATGATTTTTTGGCGAAGATCGGGCGGGTTGACCGCCTCGCCGCGCTGGCGCTTCATCGCCGCCACGCAATCAACCACCATGTTCTGATGCGCCGAGCCACCCATGCTCTTCAACACGGTGGCGATATCATGAGCCAAGCTTTCCAGGACCTGCTTGGGCGTCTTGTGAGCCATCTGGGACATCCCCTGTTCTCGACAGGAGAATGCGTGACAAAAAGTCGTGAAAGATTCAAGCGTGGCCGGGCGAGAATCATCATGGATTCGAATTAACCTGACATAACGCGGGTCGCGCGGTTTGGTTCTCGCAAGGGAGAAAACCATGACGAATTTCGATCCGGCGGCCGCGACGGCCCAATGGCTGGCGACCTTGTCGCCCCAGGAAACCGCCCGCGCCATCGCCTATACCCACGGTTCGCACTGGTTGATCCTGTGGAGCTTCCTGGTGTCGGCCCTGGTCGCGTGGATCATCGTGCACACCGGCCTGCTGGTTGCGATCCGCAGCCGGATCGAACGTCGCCGTCGTCGGCCGAACCTGGCCAGTTTCGTCGTCGCCTTGGTCTATTCGGCCATGAGTTGGGCGCTGACCCTGCCGTGGGAGATATACCAGGGCTGGTGGCGAGAGAAACAGTACGGACTGACCAGCCAGGCCCTGGGCGGCTGGCTGGGCGAGGCCATGATCGGCGCAGCCATCTCCGTCGTGGCGACCTCGCTGCTGCTCGTGGCGATCTATGCGCTGATCCGGCGTGCGCGCCGGTTCTGGTGGGCCTGGGCGGCCGGAGTGACGGCGGCCTTCATCGTCATCGCGCTGGTGCTCGCGCCCTTGGTGATCGAACCGATCTTCAACACCTATACGCCCGCGCCGAACGGGCCGGTGCGCGACGCCGTCGTGACCCTGGCCCAACAGACCGGCACGCCATCGGACAAGATCTTCATCTATAATGGCTCCAAACAGTCCGACCGCTATACCGCCAATGTCTCGGGCCTGTTCGGCACGGCGCGGGTGGCGATGAGCGACACCATGTTCAAACAGGGCGCGGACCTGGCTGAGGTGCGCAGCGTGGTCGGCCATGAAATGGGCCACTATGTCCGGGCGCACATTCTCTGGACCGTCGGCATTCTGGTCCTCCTGTCGGTGCTGGCCTTCTGGCTGACCGACCGGCTCTATCCAGTGGCGCATCGTCTTTTGAGGGCGGATCGCGTGGGCGACATCTCCGACCCTGCGGGCCTGCCGGTCCTGGCCCTGGTGCTGGCCTTCCTGGGCGTGCTGGGCACCCCCGTCTTCGCCACCATGACCCGCACGATGGAGGAGGACGCCGACCACTTCTCGCTGGTTCACGCCAATGAACCGGACGGTCTGTCCAAGGCCCTGATCAAGACCGCCGAATATCGCGCCCCGTCGCCGTCGGCGATCGAGGAGTTCCTTTTCTACGATCACCCCAGCGTGGAGAACCGCATCCGCCGCGCCATGGAATGGAAGGCGACGCATCCAGCCCAAACCTCGGCAGGGCAACCGACGCGTCCTTAGGGCATTGAAGGCTTCGCCATTCCAAGCGGAGCCTTCGCCCCATGATCGACCTCTATCGCGGCCTCGGCCTGGGCGTTCCGGCCCTGATGGACATCGCGCCCCTGATCGCGCGGGTCGTGGTCGGGGGAATGTTCTTCCTGTCCGGCTTCTACAAACTATTTACCCCGGCCCAGGCCGAGAAGATGAGCAAGACGATGGTTGAGGCCGGCATCGCCGCCCCGCGCCAGACCGCCAAGTTTGTCTCGGTGTGCGAGTTCGCCTTCGGCGCCCTGCTGATCATGGGCCTGTTCACCAGCCTGGCGGCCCTGGTGCTGCTGATCATCAGCCTGGTCGCCCTGGTGACCGTGGCGTCAAACTCGGTGGAGGGGACCAGCCTCGGCTATCGCCTCTCCAGCTATTTCGACCTGCCGGAGACCTTGCTGATGGTCATCCTGATCTGGCTGATCGCCAATGGACCGGGGCTGTGGAGCCTGGACTTCGTCCTGTTCCTGCCCCGGCTTTAGGGCTTCAGGCGGCGCGCTTCCTGACGAAGACCGTCCCGGCCGAATAGCCGGCGCCAAAGCTGCAGATCAGCCCCGTATCGCCCGCCTCGAACCCGTCGTTGTGCAGGTGGAAGGCGATGATCGACCCGGCCGAGGAGGTGTTGGCGTATTCGTCCAGGATGATGACGTTCTCATCCGCCGAGGGTTCGCGACCCAGCACCTTCTTGCCGATCATCGTGTTCATATTGATGTTGGCCTGGTGCAGCCACAGGCGCTTTAGGTCGTGCGGATCCAGGCCCAGTTCGCCGGCATGATCCACGATCATGTCCGACACCATCGGCACCACGTCGCGGAAGACCTTGCGGCCCTGCTGGATGAACAGCTTGTCGTTCTGAATGCTGTCGTCGGCCTCGGGGCTGTCCAGATGCGCGGTGTCGCGCGCGTTGCGGTTCAAAAAGCCGAAGTTGTTGCGGATATTGTTCGAGAAGGTCGTCTTCAGCCGCGTGCCCAGCACGTCCCAGCCGCCCGGTCCCGCCGTATCCGACGACTCCACGATCACCGCCGTCGCCACGTCGCCGAAGATGAAATGGCTGTCGCGGTCGGTGAAGTTCAGGTGGGCCGAGCAGACTTCCGGGTTGACCATCAGCACCGCCTTGACCGAGCCGCCGGCGATGAAGTCCGCCGCCGTCTTGATGCCGAAGGTCGCCGAGCTGCACGCCACATTCATGTCGAAGGCGAAACCCTCGATGCCAAGGGCCTGCTGAACCTCGATCGCCATGGCCGGATAGGCGCGCTGCATGTTCGATGCGGCGCACAGGACAGCGCCGATCTCGGTGACCGGCTTGCCCCAGGCCTCGATGGCCTGACGCGCGGCCTTGACCGCCATTTCGGCCAGGATCGACATTTCGTCGTTGGAGCGTTCCGCCAGGTTCGGGGCCATCCGCTCGGGATCGATGATCCCGGCCTTATCCAGCACGAACCGGCTCTTGATGCCCGACGCCTTCTCGATGAACTCGGGCGAGGAGTGTGACTTGGCCTCCAGTTCGCCGGCCTCGATCTGGGCGGCGTGGCGGGCGTTCCAGCCGTCGGCCCAGGCGTTGTAACTGTCGACCAGTTCGGCGTTCGAGACCGATTGGTCGGGGGTGAAGAGGCCGGTGGCGGCGATCACTGCATTCGACACTTTTTTGTTCCTATCGCTCGACGCGCGGCGTCTCGCTGCTTGAGGAGCGTGTTCCTATCGCTCGGCCTGCGGGACCTTGCTGCTTGAGGACAGTCCGTTTCCTATCAGAACGCGTCAATAGGACGGCGGCGGCTTGCGGTCGAGACTGGCGATGATGCCGGCGGCCCAGCGCTGGACCTGGCCGCGCGGCGCCTTGGGTGTCGGCTGGTCACGCGCGGCGATCAGCCGGTCCACCAGATCCTCGGCCTCACAGGGCCAGCCCTCAGGCGTGATATACAGGGGATAGGCGATCAGGGCGGCGTGGACCAGGTGATCGACGCCGGCGCGGCGGCTGCGGCGCTCGAATGTCAGCCGGTCGTCGGTCAGCCCCCATCCGGCATAGAAGGGCCGGCCATAGACCGACACCGCCTTGCCCCTCATCAGGGCCTCGAACCCGGTCAGGGAGGTCAAGGTCGCCACCCGGCGACAGGCGTTCAGACAGTCCACGATATCCAGCCCGTCGCCCACCGCGTCGACCGAGGCCATGGCCCCGGCGTCCAGCCGTCCCGGCCGGTTGCCCGCCAGCACGTCGGGGTGATTGCGGTAGACCAGAAAGGCGTCCGGATGATCGCGCCGCGCCGCCTCCACAAGGGCCGAATTGGTGTTCAGATCCCGCGCACAGCCCAGCAAAATCGACTTGTCGTTCTCGACCTGCCCGACCACCAGCAGGATGTCGCGATCGGCGGGCCAGTCCGTCGGCGCCTGACCCTTCAGATTGTATTTCGACAGGCCGGCATCGACCACGCGCGTCCGCAGGGAGGCGGCCCGCGCCAACTGCATCGGCGACAGGTCCGAGCTCTCGATCAGGGTCTCCAGCCGCGAGGGCCGCGACGGATCGTAATAGACCCCCTGATCGTCCAGGGCGACTGACAGGGCGCCGACGAAGTCGGACCCTAGGCCCCGCGAACGGATGAAGCCGTCCTCCATCCGCACCGTCGGGCCCCCAGTATCTTTGGCGAAAACGGCCGCCGCCTGACGCGTCGCCTCGCTTTCCTTGCCCGCCCACCAGATCAGCCGGCCGTTCGTCGCGGTCGCATGGGCGGCGGCGCGCGACGGCGACATGAAATACCGCATCGACGCCTTGGGCGAGTTCAGCAGGCGGCGCACCGGCGGACGCTTGGCCGGCGCAAACCCCACCGCCGACCACGACCCTGCCAGCCGGTCGGCCCGGTCGCGCAGCGCGATCAGCCGCTCCAGCGCCTGTTCGGCCTCGCATCGCTCGCCCGTTATCGGATCGACATAGCGGCTGTAGGCGATCAGGGCGGCGGCCGTGACCTGTTCGATCGACCGCTCGACGCCGCGCCGTCCCGTCTGGACCGCATCGGTCGTCAGACCCCAGCCGGAGTAGAAGGGCGCACCGAAACACCGCACCGGCAGCCCTCGCAACAGGGCCTCGAACCCCAGCGCGGAGGTGACGCAATAGACCTCATCCACCGCCGCCAGCAGGTCGGCGGGCCTTACATCCGTATCGACCAGGGTGACGCCGGTCAGGTCCGTCACGCAGCCGCGCTTCTTGCCCGCCGCCACCGCCGGATGGCGTTTGACGATCAGCTGGGCGTCCGGCTCGTCGCGCCGGGCTGCGGCGATCATGTCGTCAAAGCTTTGGGCTGTCGCGAGCCCACAGGCGATGGAGGCGTCGCCGAACGTCTGGTCCACGATCAGCACACGCCGACCCGGTTTCAGCAGGCCCGGATCCAGCGGCCCGCCCATATTGGTCTTGGACACGCCCGAAGCCACGATCCGGTCGATCAGCCCGCGCGCCCGCGCGATCATGGCCGCGTCGCACCAGTCGTCCGCCGTCCGGATCAGTTGCTCCAGCCGACTGGGCCGCGTCGCGTCATAATAGACGCCCAGATCGTCGACGATCAGGCTGAGGCTGGTCGCCCCCGCCTCGCCGATTCCGACTGAGCGCAAAAACCCGTCCTCCAGCGCCACATAGGGCCGCCCGTTCTTTTCGGCCCACCGTCGCCCCGCCGCCGCCGTCGACTTCATGCCCCAGCCCAGCACCGCCTGCACGTCCTCCCCCGGCAACCGACGCAGGTCGTAGTCGGCCAGAAACACGTCGAGGAACGGGACCTTCAGCACGCCGGGCGCACAGACCCAGGCCGGGATTTTCGAAGGCGTGTCGGAGGGTAGGGGCAAGGCCGGTCCGCTGAGGTTCGACGCGAGCTTTACGGCGGTTGCGTCGACGCGACTAGGCCCCACGCTCCCATCTCCTCCCCATTTCATGGGGAGGTGGCGCGGCGCTCTTGCGCCGTGACGGAGGGGCTTTTCAAATCAACACAGGCGTCTGTGGGACTTCCAAAGCCCCTCCACCGCTTCACGGTCCCCCTCCCCACAAGTGGGGAGGAGACAGGCGGTCAACCCGCCCGCGCCAACAGCGCCTTCGCCTGGTCTAGATGCAGCCGTTCGACCATCGCCCCGTTCACGCGGATCGCGCCTCGCCCCTCGGCGTCTGGCGCGTCGAAGGCGGCGACGATCGCTCGCGCATCGGCGATCTCGGCTTCGGACGGCGAGAAGGCGGCGTTGGCGGCCGCGATCTGCGACGGGTGGATCAGGCTCTTGCCGTCGAACCCATACAGTCGCCCCTGCAATGCCTCGGCCGCCAGGCCTTCGGCATCGTCGATTCGGTTGAACACGCCGTCGATGGCCAGCAATCCGTTGGCGCGCGCGGCAGCGACCAGCATGGCCAGCCACGGCTTGAACGGCTCACGATCCGGCGACGCCCCGGTCCCCAGCGCCTTGGCCAGGTCGTTGACCCCCAGCATCAGCCCATCCAGCGCCCCGTCCGCCGTCGCGATGTCGACCAAGGCCATCAAGGCGCGCGGCGTCTCGATCATGGCCCACAGGGCGCAGCCCTTGGCCAGGCCGGCGGACAGGGCGTGCACGGCCTCGGGCGTCTCCACCTTGGGCGCGACGACCAGCGTGGCCCCCGCCGCCTTCATCGCCGCCAGATCGTCCAGCCCCCAGTCGGTGTCCAGACCGTTGATCCGAACGCCCAGGCGCGGCCCGAACCCGCCGCCGCGAACCGCCGCGACAGCGGCGTCGCGGGCGTCAGCCTTGGCCTCGGGCGCCACCGCATCTTCCAGATCCAGCACGGCGACATCGCAATCCAGCGTCCGCGCCTTCTCGATCGCCCGCGCATTGGAGGCAGGCAGATAAAGGACGCTGCGGACCCGGTCGCTGCGCATCAGACCCGGCCCGTAACGGGGATCAGGGCGCCGGTCATGGCCCGGCTCTCGGGCGAGGCCAGGAAAAGGATCACCGCAGCCAGATCGGCCGGCACGACCCAGGTCGCCGGATCGGCGTTGGGCATGTCCTTGCGGTTCGTCGGCGTGTCGATGATCGACGGCAGGACGGCGTTGACCGTCACCTTTGTGGTCTTCAACTCCTCGGCCAGCGCCTGGGTCAAGGCGTGGACCCCGGCCTTGGCCGCCCCGTAGGCCCCCATGCCGGCCCCCGCCTTCATCGCGGCGGCCGAGCCGACGTTGACAATCCGGCCCTCGGGCGAGGCCTTCAGCGCATCCAGCGCCGCGCGGCTGGCGTTCACGGCGGTGGTGACGTTCAGCGCGTGCATCCGGTCCCAGGCCGGTTCCGCATCGTCGGTCGTCTGCCAGACAAAACCGCCGGCGATGTTCAGCAGGGCGTCCAGCCGCCCGAACCGCGCGATCACGGCGTCGACGGCCTTCTGCGCCTGGCCGGCGTCCGTCAGATCGACCCCGCCGACCTCCAGCACGCCGTCGGGCACGGCGTGGCCCGAGGCATGGTCGATCACCGCGACCTGCCAGCCGCCTTTCAGCGCCGCCTCCAGCACCGCCCGGCCCAGGACGCCGTGTCCGCCCGTGATTGCGACTGTCCGCTGCATCATCCGATCCTCCATGTCGCCGGGGACCATAGAGCGGGCTGCGGCCGGATCAACCGGCCCCGATCAAGCGTCGGCGAACACCTTCGCCATCAACCGCTCCAGCGCCTCTTGATCGTCCGTATCGAAGGCGGCCGGTATCGTTGCATCCACGTCGAACACCGCGATCAGAGCGCCGGATGCGTCGCGCACGGGCACCACGATCTCGCTGGCCGAACGGCTGTCACAGGCGATATGGCCGGGGAAGGCGTGCACATCCTCGACCAACTGGGTCTGGCCCGTCGCCGCCGCCGCGCCGCACACCCCGCGCCCGAACGCGATGCGCAGGCACCCCAGCGTGCCCTGATAAGGCCCGACCACCAATTCGTCCGCCTTGTCCGGCGCGACGACATAGAAGCCGGTCCAGAAATAGTGCTCGAACGCATCCGCCAGCATAGACGCCACCGTCGCCATTCGCGCCGTCACATTCGGCTCGCCGTCCAGCACGGCCAGGACTTCCGCCTCGACCTCCAGATAGCGCGCCGCCTTGTCGGTGGGACGATCATTGCGGGCGACATAGGCCATGAGGGAAACTCCGGAGCGGGACAGGCTGGCGATATAGGCGAGCGGCCGGCCGAAGGGGAGGGGGCCGTCATTCGCCGCCGCCTGGCCGGGAACGCTTCCATACGCCCCCGTGTTGGCGCTGGGAGACAACGACGGAGGCTCGCGTGACATCCACCCCTTCACGATCGCTCAGCTTGATCGCCGCCCTGATGCTGTCGGCCGCCGCAGCCGCCTGTGGTCAGGACGCCGGCGCGCCGGGGCCAGCTGACGCAACGCAGACCCCCGCGCCGTCCGCGCCAGAGCCGACAGCACCGCCCCCGGAACCGGCCAAAACCAACACGAGGCCCGCGACCTCATTGCTGCCATCTGCGACCCCGACCGGGTCGCGCAAGTCCTGTTATCTCTCCGTCGACGGCAAGGTTCTGCTCGATGAGCCGTGCCTCGTCTATCCGTTCGGCGACGGCGGCTACACGATGAACGCCTGGTCCGAGGGCAAGCCCAAGAACTCGCATTTCGCCGTCGTCGTCCTGACGGCTGACGGCTCGGCCGACGCCACCTGGAACGCCGACCCTGACGACGACAAGGCCGGCGATCGCTTGGGGACCGTGCGCCTCCGCGACGGCTGCTGGATCAACGACCGCGTTCGCATCTGCGCGGGGTAACCGTGTTCAGGAGGACGAGGCAGGATCCAATCCGTGCCTCAAGCTTGAGCACAAGCGTATGATTTATCCCAAACAAAACCACTGGGACGAAACGTCTTAAGGCGAAAATATGGTTGACGACAACGCAAAACACCTTCGATTTGTGCGCCTGAGTTGCGTCGCGGGGGCGCAGTAGAGACGTCGGCCGCGGGCCGCAGGGGGTAAATCTTGGGTTTCAGTTTCAAGGGCGGGCTTCTGGCCGCAGCGGCCGGCGTCGCGATCATGGTGGCTACGACGGCGGCGGCGCAGACCGCTCCGGCGCCCACGGCCCCGGCCGGCGGCTTCTACATGGCCAACGGCACGCGCACGATGAACTATCAGACGGCCATCGCGTCCTGGCGCGCGGACAGCCAGTTCGCCGTCGATTATTCCAAGGGCTTCCTGGGGCTGGAACACGCCTACGCCATGGGCCTGAGCGGACGCGGACAGACCGTCGGGGTCAATGACGCCGGCGTCTATATGGCTCACCCGCTGTTCGGATCGGCCGGCAAGGTGACGGGCCTGCGCAGCCAGGCGGTCGCCGGCTATGGCAACGACGGCATGATCAATCCGCGTCGCCAGTGGGAAGGCCACGGCACGCACGTCTCGGGCACCATCGCCGGCGATCGCGTGGCGGGCCAGCCGATGTTCGGCAACGCCTTCAACGCCAAGCTTTACGCCGCCACCGCCAACTTCTCGGCCGGCGACTTCCTTTGGTACAAGGACGCGATCATCGACGGAAAGATCGTCGCCACCCAGAACCAGAACATCGTCGACCTGGCCAATACCGGCCAGGTGCGCATCATCAACAACAGCTGGGGCAGCGGCACTTCGTTGCCGTTTAACGCCTCGCTGCCCACCGTGCTGGCGTCGTTCAACCGCAACTATGGCGACTTCTACAAGCCGGTGCTGGACAAGGACGTCCTGGTCGTGTTCTCGGCCGGCAACGGCTATGGCGTGCACGCCAGCATCGATGCCGCCGCGCCGCTGAACGATCCGCGCCTGCGCTCCAACTGGCTGTCGGTCGCCAACTATTCCAGCTTCACCGCCGCCGACCCCTCGACCAGCTTCTGCGGTCAGACGGCGACCTGGTGCGTCGCTGGGCCGGGCTCGGCCGTCGTCTCGTCGGTGCCCGCTTATACGATGGACCGGGCGGGCATCCTGGCCCTCTATCCGCGCGCCAACTACGCCGGTCTGTATTCGGCGACCACGGTCACCGCGCTGCAAAACGCGTCGGTGAACCAGTTCATCGGCGTTCTAAACGCCTATTTGGCCGCTCGCGCCGCTGGTGGCCCGACCTACAATGAAGACGCATGGCGCCGCGAAGTTGGGCGTCAGGCGGCCGCCATCACGCTGGTTTCGGGGGCGCGGCTGGGTGATCCGGACGGCTTCACCTCCGTCCTGGCAGGGCTCCTGACCTCGACGAACAACATGGCGCTGCTGACCCCGGCCTTCTCGGGCGCGGTTTTGCAGTACGCCAACGACGAGCTTCAGCGCGTTCTGAACCAGTATATCAAATACACGGGCGGCGGTTATGCGGCCTACACCGGCACGTCGATGGCGGCGCCGAACATCTCGGGCTTCGCGGCCCTGCTGATGGAAAACTTCCCCGAATATTCGACGGCGCTGATCTCGGACATTCTGGTGTCCAGCTCCAAGGATCTGGACACGCCGGGCGTCGATCTGCGCTCGGGCTGGGGCGCGCCGCAGATGGACGTGGCCCTGCGCGGACCGACGGCGCTGCGCGACACCCGCGACGTCACCGTCGCCGTCGGCACGGTCGATATCTGGAGCAACAATATCGGCGATGCGCGTGACCGCTATTCGGCCGAGGTCAAGGCCAACTTCGGCAATGACATCGGCGGTCTGGTCAAGAAAGGCGGCGGTCAGCTGATCCTGACGGGCGCCAACGACTACAGCGGCCCGACCCGGGTCGAGGGCGGCCTTCTGACGGTCAACGGCAGCCTGCTGCGCTCCAGCGCCACCGTCGGCGGCGTCGGCATGATCGGCGGCACCGGTCGTCTGGCGAACCTGACGGCGGAAAGCGGCGGCGTGGTGTCGCCCGGCGACGGCGTCAATCCGTTTGGAACCCTGACGGTCGCGGGAAACCTGAACTTCAAGCCGGGCTCCTTCCTGTGGATTCGCTCCAGCGTGAACGGCGCGGCCTATTCTCGCCTGAACGTGGGCGGCACGACCAAGATCGACGGCGGGCAGGTCATCCTGAAGGCCGACAATGGTGAATGGAATCTGCGCACGCGGATGAACATCATCAACTCGACTGGCGCGGTGACGGGCACGTTCAGCGGCGCCCAGAGCGATCTGGCCTTCCTGGCTCCGGTGCTGACCTATTCGACCAACGGCGTGGTCCTGACGGTGCGGCGCAACGACGTGACCGTGGCTTCGCTGGGTCGGACGGACAACCAGCAGTCGGTCGGCGGCGCGCTGGACGCCATGATCAACAACACCGCGACCGGGACCAACCGGGATCTGTCGCTGGAAAACGCTCTGCTGGACGCCAGCGTGCCGGCGGTTCAGGGCGCGCTCAGCGGCCTGACGGGCGAGGTCCATGCCACCTTGGGCGGCCTGGCCGTTTCGGACACTCGCGTCATCCGCGACGCCATGTCCGAGCGCGGACGCAGCCAGGGCGGCGCGGCCACCTACGTCGGCAACGGCGTGTCGGTCTGGGGCAGCGGCGTCTTCGGCAACGGCCAAGGCTCGGCGCATGACGGCCTCGCGGGCTTCCGCAACGAAGCCTCCGGCTATCTGGTCGGGGCCGAGAAGGCGCTGGCGAACGACGTCCATGTCGGCGTGGCGCTGGGCGAAACCCGCTCGGAACTGCGCTCGCCGCGTCTGCGCTCGACCGGCCGGGTCACCAGCGAGCAGATCGGCGTCTATGGCGGCGCCGGCGTCGGCGACTTCCAGATCCGCGTCGGCGGATCCTGGGCCAGCGCCGATGTCCGCACGGATCGTACGGCCCAGCTGAACGCCTTCACGAACGCCCTGGTCGGCGACTACGACGGCGACGTCTGGCAGGCCTACGGCGAGGTGGCGTGGAGCCGCGCCGTCGGCGGCACGATGTTCGAGCCCTACGCCGGCTACAGCCACGTCGAATACGACGCCGATGTCGTTGAGACGGGCGGCGACGCCGCTCTGTCGGGCAATGTGAAGCAGAAGGCCGATCTGTTGACCGCCGGCTTCCGCACGCGCACCGTGCTGGCGGGCGGCGAGGGGCGTGCGCGTCTGTCTGCGGTGACGCACCTGGCCTACACCCATGACCTGAACGGCGACGGCCCGGTCTTCGACGCCGCCTTCGCCGACGGTCCGCGCTTCCTGATCGACGGAGCCAATCCTGGCGACGACGTGATCTCGGGCGGCCTGGGCTTCAACATTCAGGCGACCGAACGCACCGCGATCGAGCTGGGCTATACGGGGCTCTACAAGGACGAGTATCGCGACAACCGCATCTATGGCCGGTTCAGCGTCAAGTTCTGATCTGACTGCAAGATAAGACCGCGGCGGCCCCGATCGACGATCGGGGCCGTTGTTGTTTGCGCCTAGTTCGTCTGGGCAGACAGGGCGTCGTTGTCCTGGGTGAACGGTCGATCCCGCTCGGCCGTGCGGGTTTCGATCCAGACGCCCCTGCGCCCTGTCACCCGCTCCACCGTCTCCACGGCGCCGCGAATGACGGCGGCCGGGCTTTCCGCTTCATTGGAGCGTCGAACGGGTATCGCCGGATCGCCTTCCAGCAGCGTCGAGGCATAGACGTTCAACTGATGCCCCCGCCGCCGCCCATCGCGATAGGGAAACAGGCATAGGGTGTAGTGCCGCTCGATCCGCGCCTCCACACGCTGAACCGCCTCGGCGCGCCAGCTCGCGCCCGTGCACGTCACCGTCCGAGGCGCGCTCACCCACCCGGCCGGCGCGCGTGTCGCCGGCCCTTGCAGGCCAAAGGCGCTCTGCGCTGTCGGATCGACCAGGGTGAAGCGGGCGGGCGAACGCGGCGCATCGGCCGTGCTCAGCTGACGATAGGTCACTTGCATCGGCAAGCGATCGAGATGACGCTGCAGAGCTTGCTCAATGTCACGACCGCTGCGCGACGTCTGAAAATCCACGATCGCATAGGCCTGATCGATGCTGTGCCGATCAGCCAGCGCGGATTGAGCCGAAGCGCCTGACGCCTGACCCAGCGCAATCAGCGCCACAAGCGCCACAGACCGTCGAGAGATCGCCATAGGCCATCACGTTCACGACCGACCGCTCTGTCAAGGTCGCGCCGAATGCGGGGCTGTTCGGGCCAGTTGAGACAGACCTGAAAAAGCTCTGCGGGTCAGCTTCGCCGTCTCAGCCAATGATCCAGGCTGATCGGCCCGGCGCCGAACCTGATGATGTAGAGCAGCACCGTCGCCCAGAGCAGGTGGGTCGGCCAACCGAGGGGATAGACGAAAACCTCGATCACTATGGTCATGCCCAGAAGCGCGAGCGCGGAGAAGCGGGCGCCGAGGCCCAGCACCAGCAGGAACGGGAACAGATGTTCCGAATAGGTCGCCAGGTGGGCGGCGATGTCGCTGTGGATCAAAGGCAGTCGGTATTCCTCGGCGAACAGAGCATAGGTGCTGTCGGTGATGGTCAGCAGGCCCTCCACCTTTGTCCGGCCGGAAAGAAAGAAGACCGCCGCGATCGATACGCGCGCGACCAGGCTGAGCACAGGCAGGGGGATCGCAGCCTGAGCCAGGCGTGGGAGGGACGCCAAGGAAGGGCGCGGCGACGATGCGGCGGTCAGTTCGGTCATTGTGGCGCTCCGGTTTCGATACGGGTGAAGGCGCCGGTCAGAAGCAGGTCTCTGAACAGCTCGGATAGATGGGTTGCGGGATCGGCGGCGAGCGCGGCGAGAGCGGCCGCTCCGACGGTGCGGCCGTGCCGGCAGGCATCGAGGAAGGCGAACTGAGGACGGGTCAACCGATGGGTCTGGACCTTCATTTCCGGACGCACGATCAACAGCCCCTCGGGCGACTGGTCCCACACCATGTCGTCCGGAGGCGCAGCCAGACGATTGGCCAGCCAGATCGACGGCGCGGTCCAGTCAAACCAGAAGAGTTGCGCAGACGGATGCAGGATCGCGCGGCCGGCGTTGAGAGCGGCGTGCGACAGAGCGGCGACCGTCCCAGGGACCAGGGGCGGCGCATCAGCGGCACGGTGCGCGCGGCTCCATGCGCAATCGAGACGGGCCACAGGCGGCAGGAACTCAAGTTCAAATGCGGGCGGAAACGTCGCCAGCCACTCCGGGAAGCCTTCGCCATAGGCATCGAGAACCGGGGATGAAGGAGGCGCGCTGCGGGCGTAGATCAGGGCCGCGTCGCGAAACCAGTCCGGACCGACCAACCTTTCGACAGTCGGATAGAGACCCGCCAGGGCGTCGGCCCGCCCCTTGGCCACCGTGTTTCGATAAACCGCCAGTCCGGGCGCATTGGGATCCGCCAGCCACGGTGTGAGCACGGAGCCATGCCCCTGCAAGGCCAGGGAGAAGCTCGCATGAAATGACAGCATTTGATCGTCAGGCGGCGCGCTGGACATGGCAGGCCTCCATTATGGCGACGGCTTGATCGCGTTCGGCGATCAACTCGGCGAAGTCGGGAATGTTGTCGTCGCGCTCGATCAGCGTTGGACGCGGCCCGATCCGGGCGAGGGTCTCGGCGTAAAGGGACCAGACGGCGTCGCTGACCGGCGCGTCGTGGGTATCGATCAACAGCGCCTCTGCGTGGACGGGATCGGGCGCAAAGCCGGCCAGATGGATTTCGCCGATGAGATCGGCCGGAACGGCCGCCAGATAGTCCCGCGGGTCGGCGCCCAGATTGTTGGCGCTGATGTGCACATTGTTGAGATCGAGCAGCAGGCCACAGCCTGTCGCGGCGGCCAGTTCGACCAGGAAATCGACTTCCCCCATCTCGTGGCCTTTCAGGTCGAGGTACAGCGATGGATTCTCGATCAGCAGGCGGCGGCCCAGCGCGTCCTGCGCTCGCGCGACGTTGTCGCAGACCCGCTTCAACATCGCTCGGGTGCGCGGAAACGGCAGCAGATCGGGATGATAGACGCCGCCGCCCCGCGACCAGGCCAGGTGCTCGGACATCAGAAACGGCACGAACCGGTCAGCAAGCGTCTTGAGCCGCGCCAGATGCTCCGTATCCAGCGCCTCGTCGCCGGCGAGCGACAAGCCGACACCATGCAGGGACAAAGGTTTTTCTCGGCGGATGGCCTCCAGCCATTTCAATCGAGGGCCGCCATCGACCATGTAGTTCTCAGGGTGGACCTCGAACCACAGACCGACCGCCGGAGACGCCAGAGCCTCGTCGTAATGGCGGGCCTTGAGGCCCAGCCCCACGGTGGGGACAGGCGTCGCGGCGGTCGATCCATGGTTCATCGATCCAGCTCCGATCAGCGCGAGACGGGCGTCAGCGAGCCGTTGCCGCGCGGGGTGCGGATGCTGGTGCAGGTGCCGGCGGGCGTGTGCTTCCAGGCGTTGCCCTGATAGTCGCGCACCGAGGTGCCGGCGCAGGTCGTGCCGGGGCCGGCGGCGCAGTCATTCTTGCCGGCCAAAGCGACGCCATAGCATTTTTCCATGGCGGCCGGTTTCGCCTCGGCGTTCCTGGCCGATTGGGCTTGGGCCATGCCTGCGCCGGCGGTCAGGGCGACGAGGGTGGCGGCGGCGATCTTGGTGCGGGTCATGCAAGCGGTCCTTCTGAGAAGCACGGCCGTTCGTGGCCGCTGAATCCGCCTTTCGTCGACGACCCGCCGCGCGTTACATTTTCGAGCCAACTATTTTTCGTGCGTGATTTTGCGAGACGCCGTGTAACCGTCACGGCCTCCGCAGCGTAGGTCGCAGTCGCACGTGCTTGACCGAGAATCACAACTCAAAGCCTTGATGATCAGGGGCCTGGACGGTGACGCGCAGGCTTGGCGCGTGCTGCTGTCGGACCTGGCCGCGCACCTGCGGCCCTTTTTTAAACGCCGCCTTTTCAACGGAGAAAGCGACGCGGAGGACCTCGTGCAAGAGACCCTGATCGCCATTCACGCCAAGCGCGCCACATGGGATCGCAACCAGTCGTTCACGGCCTGGGCCTTCACCATCGCTCGCCACAAGCTGATCGACCACCTGCGCCGCCAGGGCCGACGCCTCACCGAGCCGCTGGATGACGCGAGCGTGCTGCTGGCAGAGCACACGGTCGAGGACGGGGTCATGCGACGCGATCTGACCCGCGCCTTGTCGATCCTCCCGGCGCGACAGCGCGCCCTGATCCATGATGTGAGAGTCACCGGGCTGAGCGTGGCCGAGGCGGCCGAGCGCCACGGCTATTCCGTCGCCGCCGCCAAGGTCAGCATCCATCGCAGCTTCAAGGCTTTGACCGCGCGCTTTGCGGCTGGAGCAGCAGGGTCCAACGATGAAGACTGATGACCTGATCACCAGCCTGGCGCTGGACTTGCCCCCGACGTCCCAAAGCGAGGCGGACCGTCGTGTGCTGCTGTTCATGCTGCCGGCGGCGGGCGTCGCCCTTGCGGGTGTCGTGTGGTGGCTGGGATTGCGACCGGATCTGATGTCGGCCGTCGCCGGATCGACTTTTTGGGCCAAGGCGGCCTATACGGCCGCCTTGTGCGTCGCCGGCTTCTGGCTCCTGGATCGACTGGGGCGGCCGGGGGCCTCGCCGTGCCGTCCCGCAATCCTGCTTGCAGCCATCCTTGCCGTCGCTGCCGGATGGGCTGTCGTGGAGTTGCTGGGCGCCGCGCCCGACGCGCGGATGGGCATGGTCATGGGTCGCTCCGCCAGGGTCTGTCCGACGAACATCCTGTCGCTCGGCGCTATGGCGGCGCCGTTCATCTTCTTCGCCGCGAGGCGATTCGCGCCTGTGAAGCCCGCTTTCGCCGGCGCCGCCGCTGGTCTTCTGACCGCAGGGCTGGCCGCGACCGTCTATGGCCTGCATTGCCCCGAGCATACGGCCGCCTTTGTGGCCGTCTGGTACACCTTGGGCATCGGCCTCGTCGCGGTCCTGGGCGCTGCTTTGGGTCGTTTCGCCTTCCGCTGGTGAATCTGCTTGCGACACTGCCGGCAAGCGGTCTTGAACCGCTGAGTGGTTTCGACAGACAGAGTGGTAGGCCCGGAGGGACTCGAACCCCCAACCAGACCGTTATGAGCGGTCGGCTCTAACCATTGAGCTACAGGCCCCCAAGGCGCGCCTCGGCGGTAGGGGTCTCGCCTAGCAGGCGCGGGCGCGGCTTGCCAAGCGGGGGCGGGCAAGAAGGCGATCTTTCGGCGATTTCACGAAGATGAACGGAAACTGCCAGCGGGGTGCGGGCGTTGGTTCAGGCGAGAACGGCCAAGGTCGTTGCAACGGATCGGCGAATGCCCCGGTCCTGGATCGCTTACGGAGAAGACTGCATGACCCGCACCCTGGCCGCCGCCCCCCTGAAGACCCTGTCGTTGAAGACCGTCGCCCTGGGCGGCGCCGTCGCCGCCGCCGCCTTCCTTGCTGCCGCCACGCCGCGCGCCATGGCTCAGACGGCCGAACCCATGGGAGCCATGCACATGATGCAACCCGCGCCGTCGCTGAATCTGTCGGCCTATGGCGAGGTCAAGGCCGCGCCGGACATGGCCACCATTACCTTCGGCGTGCAGACCGAGGCCGTCACGGCCCAGCAAGCCATGCGCGACAATGCTGCGCAGATGACGCGCGTCGTCGCCGCCCTGCGCCGCGCGGGCATCGCCGAACGCGACATCCAGACTTCGGGTCTGAACCTGTCGGCGCAATACGACTACGTCCAGAACGAGCCGCCCAAACTGCGCGGCTATCAGGCGGTCAACCGCGTGACGGTGGTCATCAACGACCTGAGCAAGGTCGGCACGACGGCCGACGCCGTGGTCGCCGCCGGCGTCAACCAGATCGACGGCATCAGCTTCGGCCTGAAGGATCCGACCGCCGCCGAAAACCAGGCGCGCCAGTTGGCTGTGCGCAACCTGCAGGCCAAGGCCCAGCTGTACGCACAATCGCTGAACGTCCAGCTGTCGGGCATCCGCAACCTGACCGAGGGCGGCGGCTATGCGCCCCAGCCTCCGATGCCGATGTTCGCCGCCCGCGCCGTGTCGATGGACCGGGGCGAGAGCACCCCGGTTTCCGCCGGCGAACTGACGGTGCGGATCGACATCACGGGCGTCTACGACATCGCCCGCTGATCGCATCAATCGGATGAAGAAAAGGCCCGCCGTTGCCGGCGGGCCATTTTGCATTCTGGGAAGCGAAGCGCCTCAGCCGGCGTTCTTTATCTCGTTAGCGTCGTCCAGCAGGACCACGTTCGGGTTCCACTGGCGGGCTTCTTCCTGCGGCAGCTGGCCGTAGGTGACCACGATCACCTTGTCGTTCTTCTGCACCAGACGGGCGGCGGCGCCGTTGACGCCGATGACCTTGGAGCCGCGCGGCGCCTCGATCGCATAGGTGGTGAAGCGCGCGCCGTTGGTGATGTTCAGCACATCGACCTGCTCGTGCGGATAGATGCCGGCGGCGTCCAGCAGGTCCATGTCGATGGCGATCGATCCCTCGTAATCGAGATCGGCCTGGGTCACCGTGGCGCGGTGCAGCTTGGACTTCATCAGGGTGACCAGCATCGTGCGGTCTCCAGCAAGAAAAACGCGGGGCGCAGGCCCTCGCTCACAGGCGGCTCATATAGGGATTTCCTGCCCCGGCATCAATCCGCACGCTGCGCCGCAGCAATCGGGTGCGGCTGCGAACGCCAAGTGAACCGACGGATTGCACGCACGTCATTTGACGACGGCCCGCGTCCCCCTATGCTGGCGACGCCATTTCCGGCCTGCGAGCGCGCGTTTTCCCTCCGATGAAGCAATTCTTCCTGACGGTCCTTGGTGTCTTCACCGGGCTGATCCTGTTCGTCGTCGTCATTCCCGTGGTGCTGCTGACGGTCGCCGTCGCCTCGTCGTCCAAGCCGACGACGCCGGCGACCACCGTGCTGGAGCTGGACCTGCGCGGCGGCGTCAGCGACCAGCCGTCGTCCAATCCGTTCGCGGCCTTCGGCAGTTCCGGCCTGGCCCTGACGGACGTGGTCGATGGCCTGCATCAGGCCCAAAGCGACA
Organism: Brevundimonas vesicularis; assembly: GCF_014204545.1. GTDB lineage: Bacteria > Pseudomonadota > Alphaproteobacteria > Caulobacterales > Caulobacteraceae > Brevundimonas > Brevundimonas vesicularis_B. The sequence continues at coordinate 135,662 of NZ_JACHLJ010000002.1, read as the reverse complement.
GCAGCGTCAAGGCTCTGCTGATCCGCCTGCCGGAAAGCGGCATGACGCCCGCCACCGCCGACGAACTGCGCCAGGCCATCCACCGCTTCCGCAACGCAGGCAAGCCGGTCATCGCCCACAGCCAGGGCTTCGCCCCGTCGGGCGCGGTGATGTCCACCTATATGGTCGGGGCCTCGGCGTCGGAGCTGTGGATGCAGAACACCGCCGGCTTCCAGGCCACAGGCTTCTCGGCCGACAGCCTGTTCCTGGGCCGCGCCTTCCAGAAATACGGCGTCAAACCCGAGTTCGAACAGCGCTACGAGTACAAGAACGCCGTCAATGAATACACCCAGAGCGACTACACCGGCCCGCACCGCGAGGCGATGACCGCCTGGATGACGTCGATCTACGACACCGCCCTGGCCAACGCGGCCAAGGACCGCAAGACGACGGCCCCGGCGCTGAAGACGGTGATCGAGGCCGGGCCCTATTCGGCCGAGCAGGCGCTCAGCAACCGGCTGATCGACAAGGTGGGCCAGGTCGAAGAGGCCGAGATCGCCATCAAGACCCGCGCCGGCAAGGGCGCCGAGATCGTCGAGTTCGGCAAATACGCCAGCCAGAAGGGCGAACGCACGGGGTCGGGCAAGAACGCCATCGCCATCGTCGGCGGGGAGGGGGCCATCGTCACCGGACGCGGCGGCGGCGCCAATTTCGGCGGCGGCTCGTCCATCCATTCCGACGACACGGCCGAGGCCATCTACGACGCGATCGAGGACAAGAGCGTCAAGGCGATCGTCTTCCGCGTCTCATCGCCGGGCGGTTCGCCTGAAGCGTCCGAGCAGATCCTGGCCGCCGTGCGCGCGGCGCGGGCGGCGGGCAAGCCGGTGGTGGTGTCCATGGGCGCCTATGCGGCCTCGGGCGGATACTGGATCAGTTCCGAGGCCGACTGGATCGTGGCCCAGCCGACGACCCTGACCGGCTCGATCGGCGTGTTCGGCGGCAAGTTCGTGCTGGCCGATGCGCTGGGCCGGTTCGGTGTCGACATGCGTGAGCTGACGGTGGGCGGGGAATACGCCGACGCCTTCTCGCCGACGCAGGAATTCACCCCCCAGCAGCGCGCGGCCTTCGCCGGTTCGATGGACCGGATCTACGACGACTTCATCGCCCGTGTGGCGACGGGCCGCAAACTGTCGCCGGACCGGGTGCGCGAAATCGCCAAGGGGCGTGTCTGGACCGGCGCTCAGGCCCTGCCGCTGGGCCTCGTCGACCAACTGGGCGGCGTGACCGAGGCGGTGAACAAGGCCCGCCAACTCGCCAAAATTCCCGATAACGAGCCTGTCCGCTTCAAGCATTTCCCCAAGCAGCAGTCGCCGTTCGAGGCCCTGTCGGAAATGTTCGGCGTCCAGACCGAGGCCGCCAAAGCCCTGGTCATGCTGGGCGGCGTCATGGCCGATCCCCAGGCCCAGGCCGTGATGCGCCGGATCGACAGCGACCGGATGCGCAGCCAGGGTGCGGTGGTTCTGGCCGACCAGCCGATCTTTTGACGGGCGCGGCGCACGCGACCGTGCGTCGCGGTCCATTGACCGCAGGCCCCGATGGACCGACATTGCGTATCAGGCGTTCCTCGGATCGCCTGAAAGGATGATCCATGTTCCAGCCTGAACGTCTCGCCGCCATCGGCCATGCCGCCCGCCGCCGTCCCAACGGCCTGGTGGCGTCCGTCATGTGGGTCGCCGGCATGATCGCCGCCGTCTGCGCAATGGCGGTCGGCGCCGTCCTCGCCGTCTTCACCGCTGCGGCCGTGGCGGTCATCGCCCTGTTCGCCGGCGTTCTGGTCTTTCTGGTCGGTCTGGTCATGCGCACCCGCCGCAATATCGCGCCGCGTCGCCGCAACAGCGATCCCGACCTGATCGAGGCCCACAAGGTGGACGGCGCCTGGGTCGCCTATGGCTGGGAGCGCAACGGCCGCTGAGCCGACGCCGCCCATGACGTCCTACATCGACGCGCCTTCGCCCAACTTCGACGCGCGCCGTGCGCCGCCGGACATGCTGGTGTTGCACTATACCGGCATGCAGACCGGCGAGGCCGCGCTGGCCCGCCTGCGCGACCCTGAGGCCAAGGTCTCGGCCCATTATCTGGTCGAGGAAGACGGTCGCGTCTTCCAACTGGTGCCCGAGGAGCGCCGCGCCTGGCACGCCGGCCGCGGCGTCTGGCAGGGCGAGGACGACTGCAACGCCGCCTCCATCGGGATCGAGATCGTCAATCCCGGCCATGAGTTCGGCTATCGCGCCTTCCCCGAAGCCCAGATCACGGCCGTCATCGCCCTGATCTCCGATATTCGCAGTCGCTGGACCATCGCCGACAACCGCATCATCGCCCATTCCGACCTGGCGCCGGATCGCAAGGAAGATCCGGGCGAGCTCTTCCCCTGGAAGCGTCTGGCCGAGGCCGGGCACGGCCTGTGGTTCGAACCGGCGGCCGAACGGGTGCAGGCCCTGGGCGGCCTGCTGCAGAAGGGCGATCAGGGCATCGGCCCGATGGTGCTCAGCGCCGGCCTGCATCGGCTGGGCTACGGCCTGAAAGCCAGCGGCGACTACGACGCCGCCGTGGAAACCGCCGTACGCGCCTTCCAGCGTCATTGGCGCCCGGCCCGCGTCGACGGCGTCGCCGACGGCGAAACCCGCGCCCGCCTGGTCGGCCTGCTCCAGCTGGCCAGCGCCGAGAGCGTCACGGGCGTATTGAATTGACGTTCGCGCCGCTAGCGCGCATCTAGCGCGCGCCAGACGGCTGGGCGGTCGCGGCGGACTTCGCGTCCGTCGAGGAAAGTCCGGGCTCCACGGTGAAAAGGCGGCGGATAACTTCCGCCCGGGGCGACCCGAGGGATAGCGCCACAGAAAGCAAACCTCCGGCCTTGCGAGGCCGGTAAGGGTGAAAGGGTGGGGTAAGAGCCCACCGCGTGCCTGGCAACAGGGACGGCATGGCAAGCCCCGCCTGGAGCAAGACCAAATAGGGACATCGCGCGGGGTTCGCCTCGCGGGGCTCACCGCCTCAGATGTCCGGGTAGGTCGCGAGAACCGTTCAGCAATGGACGGTCCAGAGGAATGATCGTCGCCGATCCAGGCTTCGGCCTCGGAGCGGAACAAAACCCGGCTTACAGGCCGTCTGGCAAAATTTTTACTGGGCCTATCGCGCTTCGCGCTTCTTGAGGCCCATTTTTCACGGGCCTTTCGGCCTTCGGCCTGGTTGAGGCCCATTGGGTAGGGTGTTTGCGCCTTCCCATTGCGCGTCGCCTGATCCGACTTCGGATTATCCCCGCATTTCAGCGTTCTGGCAGCGGTCCCGCAGGTTTGCGGTCGTTAACCTATTGTCTGTTCAAGGAAGGTTAGAACGCTTCACAGCCTGTGAATACTTCGTTCGTTCCTTGTATGTTCCTGCTGTTCGACCGTGCTTAAGTCGTCACACGTCAAAACATGGTTAAATCTTGGCTTCGATCCCATTGAGGCCCATCTGATCCCATGCTATCCCACAATCATGATTTGGGGCTGAGAGGCGGGCGCGGCGGGCGTTCGTCAGGGCATCTAGGGACGGGCCGAAGGGTTCGATTGGCAGGGCGTGTTTCTCTCGACCTATGAGAAGCAGCTGGACGGCAAGCGCCGTCTCCTCATTCCCAACGACTTCCGCACGACCGAAAACGGCGCAGCCGGCGGTGTCTTCATCTTCCCCTCGATCGAAGCGGACTGCCTGGAAGCGGGCGGCGACCGCCTGTTCGCCGTCTATGCCGAAATGATCGAGGCCTTGCCGTTCGGCTCCGAGGAGCGTTCGGCGCTGGAGTGGCAGGTCATGGGCGAGCAGGTGCGCCTAGCCTATGATTCCGGCGGCCGCATCACCCTGCCCGAAGCGCTGTGCAACGAAGCCGGCCTGGACGACACTGTCGTCATCGTCGGCCTGAACGACCGTTTCCAGATCTGGTCGCGCGAGAAATGGGCGGCCCGCCGCGCTGAACAGCGCGCCCTGGCCAAGGCCGGCATGGCCCAGATCGGCGCCCTGAAACTGGCGGCCCAGATGAAGCTGGCGGGGGGCGGATCGTGACCGACGCCTCCACCAATGCGCCCCACGCCCCCGTCCTGCTGGCCGAGGTGATCGAGGCCCTGGCGCCTGCGCCCGGCGACGTGGTGATCGACGCCACCTTCGGCGCCGGCGGCTACACCCGCGTCATCCTGAAGACTGGCGCCCAGGTCATCGGCCTGGATCGCGACCCGACGGTCCAGCCGCACGCCGACGCCGTCGCCAATGATTTCCCCGGCCAGTTCCAGCTGATCCGCACCCCCTTCTCGGGTCTGGCCCAGGCCTTTTCCGACAGCGGCAAGGCAAAGCTGGACGGCGCCGTCTTCGACATCGGCGTCTCGTCGATGCAGCTGGACCAGGCCGAGCGCGGCTTCTCCTTCATGCGCGACGGTCCGCTGGACATGCGCATGTCCGATGAGGGCGCGACCGCGGCCGATATCGTCAACAGCTGGGACCACGGTCCCCTGGCTCACATCTTCAAACTGTATGGCGAAGAGCGCCAATCGGGCCGCGTCGCCACCGCCATCCTGCGTCGCCGCGTCGAACAGCCCTTCACCCGCACCCTGGATCTGGCCGAGGTGGTCGAAAAGGCCCTGGGCGGCCGTCGCGGCGCGCCCATCCATCCGGCGACGCGGGTCTTCCAGGCCCTGCGCATCGCGGTCAATGACGAACTGGGCGAGCTGGAGCGCGGTCTGGAGGCCGCCGAGGCGACGCTCGCCCCCGGTGGACGCCTCGCCGTCGTCACCTTCCATTCGCTGGAAGACCGCATCGTCAAGGCCTTCCTGACCGAGCGCACGGGCAACAGCCCCGCCGGTTCGCGTCATGCGCCGATGGCCGTTGATCCGCGCAAGCCCAGCTTCACGCTGCAGTTCAAAGGCGCGCGCGAGGCGGGCGACGAAGAGCGTTCCACCAACCCCCGCGCCCGCTCGGCCAAGCTGCGCGCCGCCGTGCGCACCGACGCCCCGGCCTGGGGTCGGATCGACGGTGCGACCAGATCGGGGGCTGCGGCATGACCACGGCGCCCTTCTTCACCTATTCGCGCACCGCCCTTCAGCGTCTGTTCGACTGGAAGGTGCGCGGCGTGCGTTGGGTCGAGATCATCGGCGTGGCCCTGGTCGCGATCATGATCGTGTCGGTCTATGCCGCCAAGGCCGCCGCGGCGCGTGAGAGCAGCCGCATCGCCCAGATCGAAAAGGACATCCGCGAGAACGGACAGCGCGTCCGCCTGCTCCGCGCCGAGGTCGCCCGGCTGGAGCAGCCCGCCCGTCTGGAAAGCCTGTCGCGCCAGATCGGCATGGCGCCCGTCGCAGTCGCTCGTCAGGCCAAGGAAGGTCAGCTGACGGCCCTGAAGCCCGTCCCCGCTCAACCCGCCGCGCCCACGCCTGCAGCCACCCCGGCGCCCGCCGCCGTCGCCGACGACGCGCCCGTTCCCACGCCCTCGCCGGAGCCGGCGCAATGAGCGTTCAGGATCATCGCTATCACCGCCCAGCGCCGGGCGCCGATTTCCAGGAACGGCTGCAAGGCCGTCTGTCGCCCTTCTGGCGCTGGCTGACGGAACTGGTCTGGCGGCTGGAGCACGGCTTCGAGCGCGCCCGCGCCGACGCCCGCCCGGAAGAGGACACGCGCGTCCGCATCTTCCTGATCCTGATCGTCTTTTCCTGCGTCTTCGGCGGTCTGGCCATCGGCGCGTCGTACAAGGCCCTGTTCGCCCCGGCCAACGGCCTGGGACGCGGCGTCAATCCGAACGCCTTGGTGCGCGGCGACCTAACGGATCGCAACGGCGAACTGCTGGCCACCAACATCATTCACTACGGCCTCTATCTGGACCCGGCCGAGATTTGGGATCGCGACCTGGCCTATCGCCAGATCCGCCGCGCCCTGCCGCGCATCTCGGCCGAGCGTCTGAAGAAGGTGCTGGGCGGCGACCGTCGTCTGATCGCCCTGACCGGCCTGACGCCCCAGGAAAAGGCCGCCGTCCACGACCTGGCGCTGGGCGGCGTCACCTTTGAGCCCGAAGACCGCCGCGCCTATCCGCTGGGAACCTCGGCCGTCCACCTGATCGGCGACGCCGATACGGGCGGGCGGGGCGTCTCGGGCGCCGAACTGGCCTTCAACGACGAGATCCGCGCGGCGGGTCAACGCGGCGAGGCCTTCCCCCTGTCCATCGACCTGCGCGTGCAGGGGGTGCTGGAAAATGAACTGGCCGCCGCCGCCATCAAGGCCCAGGCCAAGGGCGCCGTCGGCATCGTCACCGACGTCCAGACCGGCGAAGTGCTGGGCATGGCCAGCTGGCCGACCTTCAACTCCGCCGACCGCAACGCCGCGCCCGACGGCGCCACCCTGAACCGCGCCGTCTCGGGCCACTACGAAATGGGCTCGGTGTTCAAGACCTTCACCGTCGCCGCCGGCCTCGACACCGGCCGGGCCGACATGAACACCCTGTTCGACGCCTCCCAGGCCTTCCAGATCGGCGATCGCAAGATCAAGGATTTCCACGCCCAGAACCGGGTGATGACCCTGGAAGAGGTCTATCTGCACTCCTCCAACATCGGCACGTCGCAGCTGGCGGTGCAGATGGGCCCCAACACCATGCGCGACTATTTCCGCCGCCTGGGCCTGCTGGACGCCGCCAGGATCGAGCTGAAGGAATCGGCCAAGCCCGTCGTGCCGCGTCGCTGGGACAACTCGACCCTGGCGTCGCTGTCCTTCGGCTACGGCATCATGATCACCCCGGCCCAGATGGTTCAGGCCATGGGCGCCCTGACCAATGGCGGTCGGATGATCCCGCTGTCGCTGCGCAAGGGCGGCGCCCGCAACGTCCAGCCGCAACAGGTCGTCACCGAAGAGACCTCGCGCGCCATTCTCGACCTGCTGCGTCGCAACGTCGTCAAGGGTTCGGGCGGCTTCGCCGACGCGCCAGGCCTGCGGGTCGGCGGCAAGACCGGCTCGGCCAACAAGCTGGTCGGCGGTCGCTATGACCCCAGCCACGCCCTGGGCTCGTTCGCGGCGGTCTTCCCCGTCGATGGTCCGCTGAACGGCAAGCGCTACGCCATCCTGATCGTGATGGACGAGCCGGGGACCTATCCCAAGACCGGCGCCTATGTCGCTGCGCCGGCCGTGCACAATATCGCCGACCGCATCGCCGGTTTCCTGGGCGTCGAACGCCGCGACGACCGCTGGCGCACGGCCTCTGGCGAGAAGATTCCGCAATATCAGGACGTGGCGGGGGACGGGCTTTGAGCGCGCTTCACCTGTCCGACCTGCTGCGCCGCGACGTGTCCTCCGACCCCGTTATCACCGGCGTCACCGCCGACAGCCGCAAGGTCTCGCCCGGCGCCCTGTTCGTCGCCCTGCCGGGCACGGCCGCCGATGGCCGCGCCTTCATCCCGCAAGCTCTGGCGCAAGGCGCGGCTGCGGTTCTGGCGCCGACCGACACGCCGGATGGCGCTGCGCCCGTTCTGGTCACCTCGGGCGACGTGCGCCGCGCCTACGCCATCGCCGCGCGCGGCTTCTACGGCGCCCAACCCAAGACCTGCGTCGCCGTCACCGGCACCAACGGCAAGACCTCCGTCGCCACCTTCTGCCGCCAAATCTGGGCCGGGATCGGCCACAAGTCCGCCAGCATGGGCACGCTGGGCGTCATCGGCCAAAAGGGCGCCAAGACCTACGCCCTGACCGGCCCCGGCCTGACCAGCCCCGACGCCGCCGAGGCCGCGCGCCTGATGGCCGAACTGGCCGCCAAGGACGTGACGCACGTCGCGCTGGAGGCCTCGTCCCACGGCATCGACCAGCGCCGTCTGGACGGGGTCGCTCTGAAGGCCGCCGCCTTCACCAACCTGACCCAGGACCACCTCGATTATCACGGCACCATGGCGGACTACCGCTCCGCCAAGATGCGCCTGTTCGAGACCCTGCTGCCGCGCGGCCGCACCGCCGTGCTGAACGCCGACTCCGACGCCTATTCGGTCTTCGCCTCCGCTTCGATCATGGCCGGCCTGGGCGTCATGGGCGTGGGCGAGCGCGGGCGCGACCTGACCCTGATCGGCCGTCGCGCGACGCCTGAGGGCCAGCGTCTGACCATCGACGTGCGCGGCGACATCCGCGAAATCCTGCTGCCGCTGGCCGGCGCGTTTCAGGCGTCCAACGCCCTGGTGGCGGCCGGTCTGTGCATCGCCGCCGGCGATCCCGCCGACGCCGTCATCGGCGCGCTGGAAGGCCTGACCGGCGCGCAGGGCCGCCTGCAACGCATCGACGGCGGCCAGGAAAGCCGGGGGGAGGTCTATGTCGACTACGCCCACACGCCCGACGGACTCGAGACGGTTCTGAACGCGCTGCGTCCCCACGCGACCGGCCGACTGATCGTCGTCTTCGGCGCCGGCGGCGACCGCGACCGTGGCAAGCGCCCCCTGATGGGCGAGATCGCCGGGCGTCTGGCCGACATCGCCATCGTCACCGACGACAATCCGCGGTCCGAAGACGCCGCCGCCATCCGCGCCCAGGTCCGCGCCGGCTGCCCGGACGGGATCGAGATCGGCGACCGCCGCGCCGCCATCGAGGCCGCCGTCGAAATGATGCGTGACGGGGATGTGGTGGTCATCGCCGGAAAAGGGCATGAACAGGGTCAGATCGTCGCGGGCGTGACCCACCCCTTCGACGACGCCACTGTCGCGTCCGAGGCCCTGTCTCTCTATGCCTGAACACTCCGCCCGCCCGCTCTGGTCGGCCGCTGAAGTCGCCGCCGCCACGGGCGGCGTGCTGCAGGGCGACGATCGCCCGATCACGGGCCTGACCTACAACAGCCGCGAGATCGTCCCCGGCGATCTGTTTCTGGCGCTGAGGGGCGAACGCGACGGGCATCAATTCGCAGCCGCCGCCTTCGCATCGGGCGCTGCGGCCGCCCTGGTCGAGCTCCCGGTCGAGGGCGGCCCGTGCGTCGTCGTGCCCGATTCCTTGCGCGGTCTCGAAGCCCTGGGCGTCGCCGCCCGCGAGCGCGCGCCCCATGTGAAGCGCGGCGCCGTCACCGGCAGCGTCGGCAAGACCAGCGTCACCCAGGCGATCAAGGCGGGCCTTGATCTGGCCGGTCCCGCGCATGGCTCGATCAAGAGCTACAACAACCACATCGGCGTGCCCCTGACCCTGGCCCGAATGCCGGTCGAGACCCAGCGCGCCGTCTTCGAGATCGGCATGAATGCGCCCGGCGAGATCGCGCCCCTGTCGCGTTTCGTCGCCCCCCACGCCGCCTGCGTCACCACGGTCGGTCCGGTCCATATCGAGGCTTTCGCGGATGGCGAGGCCGGCGTCGCGCGTGAAAAGGCGACCATCTTCCAGGGTCTGGTCCCGGGCGGTGCGGCGGTGGCGAACGGCGACGTCGCCTTCTCGGCCGTCCTGTGCGATGCGGCCAAGGCGGTCGGCGCGCGCCTGCTGACGTTCGGTTCTGACGCCGGCCATGACGCCCGCCTGCTGGACTTCCGGCCGGACGCCGAGGGCGCGGCGGTCGCCGCCGAACTGTTCGGGCGACGCATCGACTATCGCCTGGCCCAGTCCGCCGCCCACTGGGGCCTGAACAGCCTGTGTGTCCTCTTGATGCTGGACGCTCTGGACGTAAAGCTGGACACGGGCCTGGAGGCCCTCGCCGGGTTCCAGCCTCTGGCCGGACGCGGCCAGACCCGCACGGTCACGACGCCGGCCGGCGCCTTCACCCTGATCGACGAAAGCTACAACGCCAATCCGCTGTCCATGGCCGCCGGGTTCAAGACCCTGGGCGCGCGCTCGACCTCGGGCCGCCGCGTGGTGGTGCTGACCGACATGCTGGAGCTTGGCGAGCAGAGCCGCGACCTGCATGAAGGCCTCGCCGGCCCCATCGACGCCGCCGGCCTCGACCTGGTCCACGCCGCCGGGCCCGAGATGCGCTGGCTTTACGACGCGCTTCCGGTCTCGCGACGCGGCGTCTGGCGCGCCACGGCGGCGGAACTGGCGGCCGAGGCGGCCCTGCTGGTCGCGCCCGGCGACATCATCATGGTCAAGGGCTCGAACGGCTCCAAGGCCTCGCTGGTGGCCCAAGCTTTGGCGAACCTCAGTCGCGCCGAAGGCGTCCCCTCAAGCAGTGACGCCCCGCGGGCGTCGCGGTAGGGAAGAAACATGTTTTACCTGCTCTATCTCTACTACGCCGACGTGGCGCACCAGTATCCGCTGCTGAACCTGGTTCAGTACCAGACGGTGCGCGTTGCCCTCGCCATGGCCACCGCCATGATCGTCGCCGTCGCCATGGGCAGCCGCTTCATCAATTGGATCCGCGCCAAACAGGGCCGGGGCCAGCCGATCCGCGACGACGGCCCGGTGTCCCACCTGTCCAAGGTCGGCACCCCAACGATGGGCGGTCTGATGATCCTGGCCGGCATCGGCGTGGCGGTGCTGCTCTGGGGCGACCTGACCAACCCCTACATCTGGATCGTCAGCTTCGTGACGGCGGCCTTCGGCGTGCTGGGCTTCATCGACGACTACGCCAAGGTGACCAAACAGACCTCGGCCGGCCTGACCTCGAAACAGAAGCTCCTGGCCCAGACCGTCGTCGCCGTCGTCGCCGGCGTCCTGACCGTGCTGTGGATGACCGTCTCGCCGACCTCGCCGGGGCTCGAGACGTCGATCGCCTTCCCCTTCTTCAAGGCCGTGCTGCTGAACATCGGCTGGTTCTATGTGGCGTTCGCGGCCTTCACCATCGTCGGCTTCTCCAATGCGGTGAACCTGACGGACGGTCTGGACGGTCTGGCGACCGTGCCGGTGATGATGGCGGCAGGCGCGTTCGGCGTGATCAGCTACCTCGCCGGCAACTTCGTCTTCGCCCAGTATCTTCAGGTCCACCACGTCCCCGGCGCGGGCGAACTGGCCGTCTTCTGCGCCGCCATGATCGGCGGCGGCGCGGGCTTCCTCTGGTACAACGCTCCCCCGGCCAAGATTTTCATGGGCGACACGGGTTCGTTGGCCCTGGGCGGGGCGCTGGGCGCCATCGCCGTCACCACCAAGCACGAACTGGTGCTAGGCATCGTCGGCGGCCTGTTCGTCATGGAGGCCGCCTCGGTCATGATCCAGGTCGGCTATTACAAGCTGACGAAGAAGCGCATCTTCCTGATGGCGCCGGTTCACCACCATTTCGAGAAGATGGGCTGGCCGGAATCCACGGTCGTCATCCGTTTCTGGATCATCGCCGGCGCCCTGGCCCTGCTGGGCCTGTCGACGTTGAAGCTGCGCTGATCCGATGATCCCCGTTCCTGGCTTTGAAGGCAGGCGGGTCGCGGTCTTCGGCCTGGGACGGTCGGGGATCACGGCCGCGCGCGCCCTTCAGGCCGGTGGCGCGATCCCGATCCTGTGGGATGACGGTGAGACCGGCCGGGCGCAGGCGAAAGGCGAGGGCTTCACGGTCGAGGACTTGGGCACCGCCGACTGGTCCGACTTCGCCGCCCTGGTCCTGTCGCCCGGCGCGCCCCTGACTCATCCCAATCCCCACTGGACCGTGGACCTGGCCCGTGCGGCCCGCGTGCCAGTCCTCGGCGACATCGAACTGTTCGCCCGCGCCCTGGCCTCGTATTCGTCGTCATCCTCCGGCTTGACCGGGGAACCGCGCGTCGTCGCCATCACTGGCACGAACGGCAAGTCCACCACCACCGCTTTGATCGGCTGGGTGCTGAAGTCGGCGGGCCTGACGGTCCACGTCGGCGGCAATATCGGCGTCGGCGTCCTGGCCCTGCCCGAACCGACGCCCGACGCCGTCTATGTGATCGAGGTCTCCAGCTACCAGCTGGACCTGACCACCACCTTCGCCCCCGATGTCGCCATCCTGACCAACATCAGCCCCGACCACCTGGACCGCCACGGCGGCATGGACGGCTATGTCGCGGCCAAGGCGCGCATCTTCGCCAATCAGGGACGGGATGATGTGGCCTTGGTGGGCGTGGACGACACCTGGGGGCAGGAGATTGCGCGTGACCTGTCAGATCGCGCCACCGTCATCTCGACCCGCCCCTCACAGAGAGCAGAAGGATATGTCGCGCAGCCGGGCGCGGTTTCGAAGGATGGTGAATTGGTCGCCGACCTCTCCACCGCCCGCTCGCTCCCTGGCCGTCACAACGCCCAGAACGCCGCCTTCGCCTATGCGACCGCCCGCGCGCTCGGCATTGATCACGACGCCGCCGTCGCCGGCCTGCTGTCCTTCCCCGGCCTGGCGCACCGTATGGAGGCGGTCGGCCGCCTCGGCTCCGTGCGCTTCATCAACGATTCCAAGGCCACCAACGCCGACGCCGCGCGTCAGGCCCTGGCCTCCTACCGTTCCGTCTTCTGGATCGTCGGCGGCGTGCCCAAAGCCGGCGGCATCGCGGACCTGGCCGACCTCTTCCCCCGCATCGCCAAGGCCTATCTGATCGGCGACGCGGCCCCGGCCTTCGCCGGCACATTGGCCGACACGCCCCACGTCATCGCCCGCACCCTCGACGCCGCCGTGGTGGCCGCCGCCGCCGATGCGGCCTCGGCCGGCGGCGACCAGATCGTCCTTCTGTCCCCCGCCTGCGCCAGCTTCGATCAGTTCAAGGACTTCGAGGCGCGCGGAGAGGCCTTCCGCGCCGCCGTCCTGGCTCTCGGCGCCGTCCCGGAAACCGCGTCATGAGCGCTCCCTACACCCCCGCCTTTTCCCGCAACGACCAAAGCCATGTGGCCCAATGGTTCTGGACCGTGGATCGCGGCCTGCTGGGTGCGGCCCTCGCGCTGATGGCCCTCGGCGTGGCCCTCAGCTTCGCCTCCAGCCCCGCCGCCATCCTGGCCGATGAATCGATCACCGACCCCTTCCACTATTCCTGGCGGATGATGGTCTTTTCGGGCGTGGGGCTCAGCATCATGCTGACGACCTCGCTGATGTCGCCGCGCGGCGTGCGACGCATCGCGGTCCTGGCCCTGTTCGGCGCCATCGTCGTGATGATGGCCTTGCCGTTCATCGGCGACACGGTGAAGGGGGCCGCCCGCTGGGTGAACTTCGGTCCCTTCAGCCTGCAACCGTCCGAGTTCGCCAAGCCCGGCCTGATCGTCTTCGCCGCCTGGATGTTCGCCGAGGCGCAAAAGGGCCAGGGGGTGCCCGGCGTGACCATCGCGTTTGGTTTCTACGCCCTGACCGTCTCCTTGCTGCTGATCCAGCCCGACATCGGCCAGACGCTTCTGATCACCACCACCTTCATGGCCGTCTTCTTCATGGCGGGCGTGCCGTTCAAATGGATGGCGGTTCTGGCCAGCCTGGGCATGGCGGGGCTGGTGTCGCTGTATTTTGTCTTCGGCCATATGCGCGACCGCCTCAGCCGCTTCTTCTCGCCCGAAACCACCGACACCCATCAGATCGACAGCGCCTCGGAGGCGATCCGCGCCGGCGGCCTGCTGGGCCGGGGCATCGGCGAGGGCGTGATGAAGCGCCGCGTGCCCGACCTGCACACCGACTTCATCTATTCCGTCGGCGCCGAGGAGTTCGGCCTGATCCTCAGCCTGATCATGATCAGCCTCTACGCCTTCATCGTCATCAGAGGCATGCGCCGGGCCATGAAGCTGACCGATCCGTTCGAGCAGACGGCGGCGGCGGGCCTGTTCATGCTGATCGGGCTTCAGGCCTGCATCAACGTCGCGGTGAACCTGAACCTGATCCCGACCAAGGGCATGACCCTGCCCTTCATCAGCTACGGCGGCTCCTCCATGCTGGCCATGGGCCTGACCATGGGCTTTGCGCTCGCCCTGACGCGGCGCCGACCCGGCGCCTACGAACCCGGCGCCAGCCTGACCCTGGGCCGGCGGCTCATTTGATCTTCGTCATCCTCCGGCGCGAAGCGACCGGGGGACCCAGCGGCGCGCGCGAGCGCGAACCTGTCGCGGAGTGGATGTTCAAGATCTATGCGGCGGACGCATCGCCTCCGGCGCCACTGGGTCCCCCGATCTCGCTACGCTCGCCGGAGGATGACGAAAGTAGGCGACATCCCGCATTCTTCCGCAAAAAAAACCCGCACGATCCCAACGACTTAAGAATCAGCAGCGACCGTCTCCTGCCCACGCTGCAAAACCGTGCGATCCTGTCGCCGCCCCATTCCTCGCCGCACCGTTCCCCGCCGACATTAGACAGATTAGACGAATTAGACGGTGTTTTTGCCTGCCCACCGTCTGAACTTCAGACTATTCAGACCCTCTTTTTCGGAGCCTCGCCCATGACCAAGCTCTGCATCGTCGCCGCCGGCGGCACCGGCGGCCATATGTTCCCGGCCGAGGCCCTGGCGCGCGAGATGGGGGCGCGCGGCTGGCGTGTGGTGCTGGCGACTGATCACCGGGGCGAACAATACGCCCATGCCTTTCCGGCCGAGGAACGGCTGGCGCTGGACGCCGCCACCGGCTCCGGCCCACTGGGCCTGGTCAAGGCGGGCGTCGCCATCTTCAAGGGCGTGGTCCAGGCGCGAACGGCCTTCGACCGGCTTGGCGCCGACATCGTCGTCGGCTTCGGCGGCTATCCGTCCGCCCCGGCCCTGGTCGCCGCCGTCACGTCCCAGCGACCGACGGTGATCCATGAACAGAACGCGGTCCTTGGCCGCACCAACCGCATCCTGGCCCCCTATGTCGGTCAGGTCGCCTCATCCTTCCCGACGCTGGAACGCGCGCCGGCCAAGGTTCAGGGCCGCTCGCACGTCGTCGGCTCGCCGGTGCGGGCTGAGATCCGCGCCCTGTTCGATCGTCCCTATGTCGCCCCCGCCGCCGACGGTCCGATCCAAGTGCTGGTGACCGGCGGCAGCCAGGGCGCCCGCATCCTGTCTGAGACCACGCCCCGCGCCTTGGCCGCCCTGCCGGAAGCCCTTCGCCGCCGCCTGAAGGTGCAGCAACAGTCCCGCCCCGAGACGCTGGAGGCCGCACGCCAGACCTATCTGGAGGCCGGGATTGAGGCCGAGGTCGCCCCCTTCTTCCGCGACATGGCTGAACGGCTGTCCAAGGCCCATCTGGTCGTCGGCCGCTCCGGCGCCTCGACCTGCGCCGAACTGGCGGTCGCGGCCCTGCCGTCCGTCCTGATCCCGCTGAAGATCGCCACCGACGACCACCAGCGGCTGAACGCCAAGGCCCTGACCGATGCGGGCGCGGCCGAGGTTATTCTGGAAGACGACCTGACCGTCGATCGACTGTCGGCTGTCCTGGCCGCCGTCCTGTCCGACCCCGCCCGCCTGTCCGCCATGTCCGCCGCCGCCCGCTCCGTCGCCATCCCCGACGCCGCCCAGCGCCTGGCCGATCTGGTCGAGGCGACGGCGGGGCGCCCATAATGTCTCCTCCCCACTTGTGGGGAGGGGGACCCCCAAGGGGTGAAGGGGCTCTTGAAGTCCCACAGGTGCCTGCGATGCGGTGCAGAACCCCTCCGTCACGGCGCAAAGGGCGCGCCGCGCCACCTCCCCATCGCTTCGCGACAGGGAGGAGACATCAACCCTCTCGGCCCTGACGCGTTAGAAAGCCCATGCCTCCCGAAATCATCGCCGTCACCCGCCAGATCCGCGCCCTGTGGCGCCGGTTCGACTGGCTGCCCGAATGGGCGGTCATCGGCCTGGTCCTGCTGGTCTTCGTCGGCGGCGGCTGGCTGACGCACAAGATCGTCTTCGCCATCCTGCGTCGCGTTGTTCGGAACAAGGACCTCTTCTGGCGCGGCGTGGTCGAGCGCGCCCGGGTCAAGCTGCGCGTCCTGATCATCATCATCGGCATCGGCATCGGCGTGACCGTCTCGCCGATGGATCCCGGCCCGTCCGAGAATATCCGCAGCGCCCTGCTGTTCCTGTTCATCCTGACCCTCGGCTGGATGGCCTCGGGCGTGCTCGACATGTGGTCGGTCATGCACCTCAAGCGGTACAATATCGCCGTCGAGGACAATCTGCTGGCCAGGAAGCACCTGACCCAGACCCGCATCCTGCAGCGGGTGGCCAAGGTCGTGCTGTTCATCGTCACCGTGGGCCTGGCGCTGATGACCATCGCCGGCTTCCGTCAGTGGGGCGTCAGCCTGCTGGCCTCGGCCGGCGTCGTCGGCATCATCGCCGGTCTGGCGCTTCAGCCGATCCTGACGAACATGGTCGCCGGCATCCAGATCGCCCTGACCCAGCCCATCCGCCTGGACGACGCCGTCATCGTCGAGACCGAGTGGGGCAATGTCGAAGAGATCACCTCGACCTATGTGGTGGTCAAGCTGTGGGACTGGCGCCGGATGGTGCTGCCCTTGTCGTATTTCATCACCAAGCCCTTCCAGAACTGGACCCGCGAGAACGCCCGCCTGATCGGCACCGCCTTCTTCTACGTCGACTACGAGGCGCCGATCGACCGGTTGCGCGAGGCGTTCGAGGGCATCGTCAAAAGCTCGAAACTGTGGGACGGCGACGTTCAGGTGATGCAGGTCACCGACATCACCGAACGCGTGCTTCAGGTTCGCTGTTTGGCCAGCGCCCGCTCGGCCCCGGTCGCCTTCGACCTCCGCTGCGAGATCCGCGAGAAGCTGATGGCCTTCATGCGCGACGAGTGCCGCGAGGCCCTGCCGCGCGACCGTATCGAATGGCCGCAAGGGTCGGACAAGCCCGCCGAGGGGGCCGTCAGTCCGCCAGCGCCCTTTGTCCCTGGCTGATGGCCTGTTCCAGCGTCAGCGCCTGGGCCGGCCGTTCGATTCCGCAGGCGATGGCCAGCAGCTCGGCGGCATCCCCGCCCGGCGCGGCGTCATAGGCGGGCGCGGCGTCCGGCGTCGCTGGCCCTTCCGTCCCGTCCGCCTTCAAAGAGGAGAAGTACAACCGATCCGCTGTCTTCGCCTGACAATCGAACGCCCACCGCGACCAGCCCCCGACATAGGTCACGTCTCCGACCTTGAACCCGGCCTCGGTCACCTGCAGTTCCCGCATCCGCGCCACGTCGCCCTCGCGCTCGATCGAGGCCGCGTCGGCATAGATGGCGAACCGTCCCACGCCGGTCGGGACTAGCTGAGGATCGGCGAGCGCGAGCAGCAGGGCGATCATGCGACTAGGGTCTCCGCCTGTTTCAGGTCCACGCTGACCAGCTGGCTCATGCCGCGTTCGGGCATGGTGACGCCGTACAGCCGGTCCATCCGGCTCATGGTCACGGGGTTGTGGGTGATGACAATGAAGCGGGTGTCGGTGCGACTGCGCATCTCGTGCAGCATTCGGCAGAAGCGGTCGACATTGGCGTCGTCGAGCGGCGCGTCCACCTCGTCCAGCACGCAGACCGGCGCGGGGTTGGCCAGGAAGACGCCGAAGATCAGGGCCGCCGCCGTCAGCGCCTGTTCGCCGCCGCTCATCAGGCTCATCACCGACAACCGCTTGCCGGGCGGGCAGGCGTAGATCTCCAGCCCCGCCTCCAGCGGGTCGTCGCTCTCGACCAGCTTCAGCTCCGCCTGACCCCCGCCGAACAGGGCCTCGAACAGCGTCTTGAAATTGGCGTTGATGACGTCGAACGCCGCCACCAGCCGCTCGCGGCCCTCGGCGTTCAGCTCGTCGATGCCGTCGCGCAGTTTGGCGATCGCCTGGGTCAGGTCGATCCGTTCCGACTTCATGCTGTTCAGCCGCTCGCCGTATTCGACCGCCTCGTCCTCGGCGCGCAGGTTGACGGCCCCTAGGGCCTCGCGTTCGCGCTCCAGCCCGTAGAGCAGGCTCTCGGCCCCGGCGGCGTCGGGCGGGCGGGCGATGGCGTCGTCGGTCAGCTTCTGACCCAGCTCCTGCGGCGACATCTGCGCCGTCTCGCGCAGGGTGGTCTCGGCCTCGGCCAGCTTCTCGGCGGCGGCCTCGGCGCGGGCGGACAGGCCAGCGCGGGCCTCGCGGGCCTGCGACGCGGCGGTCTCGGCGGCGCGCGATGCGCGGTCGGCCTCGGTCGCCTCGGTCTCGGCGACGGCCATGGCGTCCGACGCCGCCTGTTTCCTCTGTTCGGCCGCGACCAGGGTGTCCAGCAGCTTGCCGCGCTGCTCGGCGAAGCCCTGGGGCGCGACCTCGGCCTGTTTCAGCAGGGCGGCGGTCCGGTCGGCGTCCTTGGCCAGGGCGGCGACGCGGCCGGCGCTGTCCTTGGACCGCGTGACCCAGCCTTCGCGCGCGCGGGTCAGGCTGCCCAGGCGCTGCTCGCGGCCCTGACGATCGCGGGCCTCGGCGTCGCGGTCGGAGCGGGCAGTCTGGGCGGCGAGGCGCGCTGCGTCGGCGGCGGCCCGGGCGGCGGTCAGCTCGTCGCGCAGGCCAGACAGAGTCTCGGACGGGGCGTCCGTGGTCTGGGCGGCGTCTAAAGCGGCCTGAGCCTCGGCCACCTCGGCGGCCAGCCGGGTTACCGTGTCGTCCAGGGCCTGGGCGCGGGCCTCGCGGCGGGCCTGGTCGCGGGCCAGGGTCTCGACGCGGTCTCGGGCCATGGTCACGGCCTTGTCGGCGGCGAAGGGAGCCAGGCGGGCGGTCTTGACCGTCTCCTCAGCGGCGCGGAAGGCGTCGGTGGCGGCCCTCTGGGCGGCCTGGGCCTGGTCGAGGGCGGGGCGGCCCTTGTCGATGTCGGCCTCCAGCTCGGCCAGCCGCGTGCGCTGGGCCAGGCGGACGGCGGCGGGGCGCGGCGCCTCGGCGCGGCTGACGAAGCCGTCCCAGCGATAGAGGTCGCCCTCGACCGTCACCAGGCGTGCGCCGGGAGGCAGGGCCTGGGCCAGTCGCGCGGCGTCGGCCCTGAGCGCGACGCCGCACAGGGCGAGGCGGGCGGCCAACTGATCGGGGGCCTGGACGTGGGCGGCCAACGGCGCGACCCCGGCGGGCCAGACCGGCGTCGGCGCGTCCGCCCCGCCCCAATAGGCGGTGGCCTTCGCGTCCAGCGCGGCGTCCAGATCGTCGCCCAGGGCGGCGGCGAGGGCGGCCTCATAGCCCTTGTCGGCGCGGACCTTGTCCAGAGCCGGGGGATGGTCGCGTTTGCCCGTCACCAGCAGCTGGGCCAGGCCCCGCGCCTCGGTCTGCAACCGGCCCAGCCGGTCTTCGGCGGCGCGGGCGGCGGTGCGGGCCTCCTGCTCGGTTCGGGCCAGGTCGCCGCGCTTGGCCTCGGCCGCCTCGACGGCCTCGTGGGCGGCGGTGAGGTCGGTCTGGGCGGTCTCCAGCGCCTGGCGGGCGGTCTCCAGCTCGGGTGTTTCCAGCGGGCCCAGGGCCTCACGTTCGCGGCTGGCCTGGTCGTGCTGGCCGGTGACGCGGGCCAGGCGGGTCTCGGCGTCGCGCTTGCGCGCCGTCTCGACGTTGGCGCGGGCCTCGACGGCGGCCAGGGTTCCGGCCAGGCGTTCGACCTCTGCGTCGGCAGCCTTGCGGGCGTCCTCGGCGGCGGCCAGGGCCTTGTGCAGTTCGGGGCCGCGTTCGGGGGCGGCGGCGATCTCGGCCTTAAGCCGCGTCAGTTCGTGGTCCAGCCGGTCCAGTTCGCGCTGGGCGTCGGCGGCCATGTTGGTTTCACGCTCGACGTCGGCGGCGATGCGGGCGGCCTCGGCCTTGAGCCGGTCCACCTCGGCGCGGGCGGCCTGTTCGGCCATGTCGAGCCGGTCGCGCTCCAGGCTGGCGCGGTGCAGCAGAGCCGACGCAACGGCGTCCTCCTCGCGCGCAGGCTTCAGGGCTTCCTGAGCGGCCAAGGCGGCCGTCTGTGCGGCGGCGGATGCGGTCGTGGTTTCAGCGACCGCACGGTCGGCGTCGCGCAGTTCCTCGGCGGCGGCTTCGGCGGCCAGCCGGGCGTCGTTCCAGCGAACGAACAGCAGCGCGGCCTGAAGGGCGCGGATCTCGGCGGAGATCTTCTTGTATTTCTCGGCTTGGCGGGCTTCGCGCTTCAGCCGGTTCAACGCCGTCTCCAGCTCGCGGCCGATGTCGTCCAGCCGGTCCAGATTGGTCTCGGCCGCCTTGAGCCGCAGCTCGGCCTCGTGGCGGCGGGTGTGCAGGCCGGCGACGCCGCCCGCCTCTTCCAGGATGCGGCGGCGGTTCTGCGGCTTGGCGGCGATCAGTTCGCTGATCTGCCCCTGACGCACCAGGGCGGGCGAGTTGGCGCCGGTAGAGGCGTCGGCGAACAGCAGCTGGACGTCGCGGGCGCGGACCTCCTTGCCGTTGATGCGGTAGGTCGAGCCCTGGCCCCGGTCTATGCGGCGCGACACCTCCAGCATCGGGCTGTCGGTAAAGGGCTGGGGCGCGCGGCGTTGCGCGTTGTCGATGGTCAGGCTGACTTCAGCATGGCTGCGCGGAGGGCGGCCCGCCGCGCCGGCGAAGATGACGTCGTCCATGCCCTGGCCGCGCATAGCCTTGGCCGAGTTGGCGCCCATGACCCAGCGCAGGCTTTCCAGCACGTTGGACTTGCCGCAGCCGTTGGGGCCGACGACGCCGGTCAGGCCGGATTCGATATGCACCTCCGCCGGGTCGACGAACGACTTGAAGCCGACGAGCCGGAGGCGCTGGAACTGCATCGTCCTGGCGGACTACCGGAGCAGAGGGTCGATGGCGGCCGACAGGGCGTCCAGCGAATGGTCGGCGACGGCCGTCCCGTTGACGAAGAAGGCCGGCGTGCCGGTGACGCCGGCCGCATCGGCGCCCGCGATCTGGGCGTCCAGTTCAGCGCGGATGGTCGGGCCTTCCAGGCAGCTCTCGATCTGCTCGCGCGTCCTGCCGCTGGCGGCGATGCCCGCTGCGAACCAGGGCTGGGCGCCGGTGGTCTGCAGGTTGGCCTGATCGCGCATGAAGACGGCCGCCACGTCGAAATAGCGCGCGGGCGCGGCGCACATGGCGACCGCAGCCGCGGCGGCGGCGACATTGGCGGGCGGGGTCGGCAGGTTGCGGTGAACCAGCCGAACCTTGCCGGTGTCGATATATTTGGCCTTGAAGGCCGGCAGCACGGTGTTGTGGAAATCCGCGCAGTGCGAGCAGGTGAAGGACGCGTATTCAATCACCGTGACCGGGGCATTCGCCCGGCCCAGGATATGATCCTGGGCCGTGACGGGCGGCGGCGCATCGGCGGCGAACGCCGGCGCCGCCAGACCGCCGGTCAGGGCGGCGAGGGCGAAACCGGCGGCGATGAAGGCGCGTCGCATCATCTGATCTGGCCTCGGTTACTTGGCCAGGGCCGCGTCGATGGCGGTGGACAGGTCGGCCAGGCTGGCGCCTTCGCCGCCGGGCGAGATGACCTGCGTCTCATTGACGTAGAAGGCCGGGGTGCCGGTTACGCCCTGGGCGCGGGCGGCCTGGACGCGCTTCTCCATGGCGGCGACAGCGTCCTTGTCGGTGACGCAGTCGTTGAACTGCTGCTCGGACAGACCGGCGGCCTGGGCGGTGCGCAGCAGCCAGTCGCGCGGCGAGGACGTCAGCATCTCCTGCTGCGTCGCCATCAGCTGGTGGACGACGTCGAAATACTTGTCCGGACCGGCGCAGCGCGCGACCAGGAAGCCGGCGGTGGCGGCGTCGACCGGCGGCGTCGGCAGTTCGCGGAAGACGTAACGGACCTTGTTGGTGTCGACGTATTTGGCCTTGAACGCCGGCCAGGTGTTCTTCTGCCACAGGGCGCAGTGGGGGCAGGTGACCGAGGCGTATTCGACCACGGTGACCTTGGCGCCTTCGGGCGCGCCCAGACCGATGTCGCCCTCGGCCGCACCCTTGGCGCCGCCGCCGCAGGCCGCCAAGGCCATGGTCGCCAGAGCGGCGCCGGTGATGGCCGCACGACGGCTCATGCGGGCGAAGCGGGATTCAGTGTCGGCCATGAAGGTTCCTCGGAGCGGATCGTTGGCGATGATCGCGCGATTCCCCGGGAATGGCGCAACCCTGAACTAGTCTGGAACAGGTGCGGCGAAGTTTTGTCAACAGCGCCTTATCCGCGCGCCCAGGCCCGATCGATTGCGGGTGCGGGGATGAAACTTTGCGGCCTGTCCTGACGCGGCGGCGGATCGCTAATGCCCTGCTCGATGAAGCGCATGGCCGACAGCAGGCCGGACCGCGAGAAGGGCTTGGGGATCACGCCGTGCGCGCCCAGGAAGTCCTCGGGGATCATCTTGGGGTTGGCGGTCAGGAACACCACTGCGGTGGACGGCCAGCGGTCCTTGATCAGGCGACACACGTCCAGACCGCTGGAGTTATCCGCCAGCTGGATGTCGACGAAGGCGATGTCGGGCGGCGCGTCGAGCGACAGCGACTCGACCTCGCTCAGGGACATGGCCTCGCCGACCAGCCGGTGGCCTTCGTCCTCAAGCATCGCCTCCAGGTCCATCACAAGCAGGGCCTCGTCTTCGACGACCAGGATGTCGAAGTGTGGCCCGGCGGCGCGCACCTAGCCGCTCACGGGGAAGTCGACGACCGCGCGTGTTCCGGGGTCGGCTGGCAGCCACAGCGTCCTGCCGCCGATCTGCTTTGAAAGACGACCGATCAAAGTCTTGCCCAATCCCTGATGCGCGGCGCCGGGAATGCCGGGGCCGTCGTCCTGAACAACAACCTGGCCGCCTTGTTCCGTCTTCTTGGCCGAGACGACCAATCGTCCGCCCCGATCATCGGCGAAAGCGTGCTTGATCGCATTGGTCAGCAGTTCGTTGATGATCAGGCCGATCGACGAGGCGTGGGTCGAAGGTATGAACATCGGCTCCACGTCGACCGAGACCTCGATGTCGCTGCGTCCGGTCGATCCGATCACATCGGCGACCAAGGTGTTGGTGAAGGCCCCGACGTCGAACTGGGTGACGTCGTCGGACTGATAGAGTTTGCGGTGAACGGTCGCGAGGGCGTCCACCCGCTCCAGCATGGAATCCAGGGTTGCGGTCAAGGCCGGATCGGACAGAGAGCGCGATTGAAGTCGCAGCAGCGAGCCGATCATGGTCAGGTTGTTCTTGACCCGGTGGTCGACCTCATGAAGCAGCAAAGTCTTGGCGGTCAGGGCTTCCTGCAGGTCGGCAGTGCGGGCCGCGACTTCGCGCTCGACGACGGCCTTCTGCTTTTCGACCAGAACCTGGGCCTCGACGCGTTCGGTGACGTTCAGCTGCGAGGCGAAGAAATACTCGATCTCGCCCTCGGCGTTACGCACGGGGCTGATGAACAGGGCGTTCCAGAAGGTGCTGCCGTCCTTGCGATAGTTCAGCAGATCGACCTGAATGTCTTCGCCCGCTTCGATCGCCTCGCGGATCTTCGCCACGGCCGCCTTGTCGGACTTGGGTCCCTGCAGGAAACGGCAGTTCTGGCCGACGATCTCATCGCGCTCATAGCCCGTCAGATCCTGAAAGGCCTTGTTGACGAAGACGATCGGATTGTCGGGCAGGCGCGGGTTGGTGATGACCATCGGCATGCGGGTGCCGCGAACGGCCGCCGCAAATGGGTCGCCTCGACCCATCTCGTGCTCCACGAGTTCGGTCAGTCGCCAATCGTCTTTTTGTTTCATTTAGGCTCGGGGATCCAGGCGCGCGACCAGGATATGCCGTGCGGAACTCTCATCTTTACCGTCTCTACCTACAGCAGGGTAGAAGACCTGCCAACCGAGGCGCGGGGCATCAGTCGCTGTCGATGCGGGGACGCGACAAGGCGACGCGGCCCAGGCGCGCCAGGGCGGCGCGCAGATCGTCGGGGGCGGCGGCGATGGAGGCGGTCAGATCAGCCTCGGCCTGTGCGGGCAGGGGCGGCGGCTTGGCGCTGCGTTTGGGACGGGCCGCGGCCTCCTTCAAAGGGGCGACCGGACCCTGGGCGATGCGCAAACGATCCACCGTCCCGGCGCCCAGGAACAGGTTGACGCGAGCCAGAATGTCCTCGGACTGGTGCTGGATCAGCAGGGCGGCGGCGCCGGCGACGCGCAGCTCCAGCACGCCGGGCTGGCCCCCCTTGCCCTTGGTCAGCTTCTGCGGACGGGTGACGCGGGCCAGGCGATCGCCGACGATCTCGCGCCAACGGGGCTCCAGCGCGCCGGCGCCGCGTCCGAACTGTTCGTCCAGCTTCTTGATCAGGGGCGTCAGCGCCTTGCCTGCGCGCGGCGCCGGTCGGGGGACCGGGCGGGTGCGACGGCGAGACAGGATCTCGCGGACCTCGGCGTCTGTGGGCAGCGTGCGGCGCATGGGTCTATATAGCGCGACCGATGCCTGACGTCTCTCCCGACATAGATCTGATCCGCTCGCGGCTGCTGGCCTGGTACGACGCCCATGCGCGCAGCCTGCCGTGGCGAGCGGCCGTCGGCGCGCCGCGGACCGAACCGTATCGAGTCTGGCTGTCGGAGGTCATGCTGCAGCAAACGACCGTGCCGCACGCGACGCCGTATTTCCACACCTTCACCACGTGCTGGCCCACGGTCTGCGACCTCGCGGCGGCCGAGGATGCAGAGGTCATGGGGGCCTGGGCGGGGCTGGGCTACTACGCGCGTGCGCGCAATCTGCTGGCCTGTGCGCGGGCGGTGGCGGGCGAGCATGGCGGGGTGTTTCCGGACACCGAGGCGACGCTGCTCGCCCTGCCGGGCGTCGGCGCCTATACGGCGGCGGCCGTCGCCTCCATCGCCTTCGACCGGGCGGCCAATGTCGTGGACGGCAATGTCGAGCGGGTCATGGCGCGTCTGTTCGCCGTCGAGACGCCTGTCCCCGCCGCTCGGCCCGAGCTGAGGCGGCTGGCCAGCCGGTTCGTCACCGATGAGCGGCCAGGAGACTGGGCGCAGGCGTTGATGGATCTTGGCGCGACGGTTTGCCGGCCCAAGTCACCGTCGTGCGGGACCTGTCCGGTAGCCAGCGAATGCCTGGCTTTGGCCACGGGCGACCCGGCCCGATTTCCGATGAAGACGAAGAAGGTGGGCCGACCGCATCGGCGGGGCGCGGCCTATGTGCTGGTCGACAATCAGGGTCGTGTTGCAGTCGAAACGCGGCCCGAAAAGGGGCTGCTGGGCGGCATGTTGGGCCTGCCGACCAGCGACTGGACGATAGGTGAGCCTGCTGCCGCGGCGCCGATCGAGGCCGACTGGCGCGAAGCCGGAGCGGTGGAACACGTCTTCACCCACTTCAGCCTGACGCTGACAGTGATGACCGCTCGTGTCGATGCGGACAGCCCCTATAGCTGGATGCCGATCGAGGCGGCGCGGGCCGCCCTGCCGACGGTCTTCGCCAAGGCGCTGGACCGGGCGAGCGCGCCGGATCTCTTTGTCTGACCCCTATCGCAGCGTGCGGATTGAAACCTTGCCCCGCTTGTGATGCGGGATGACCACGGCGCGACCGTCGGCGTGCTGGATATTCAGATCGACCACCGCGCCGCCCACTTCCAGGCCGGTGATCTTCAGACGATCCAGGCCGGCGGGCAGGACGGGGTCAGAGAGATCGACCGTCTCCGTCCAGGCGTCGATCGACAGGCCCAGGGTCGCCTGAAGCATCAGGAAGACCGATCCCGCCGCCCAGGCCTGGGGCAGGCAGGCGACCGGATAGGCGATGGGCGGCTCGCCCGGCTCACGCGGGAAGCCGCAGAACAGCTCGGGCAGCCGCAGGTGGAAATGGGCGGCCGCAGCGTAGATCTCGGCCAGGATTTCCGCGACCGCATCGCGCTCGCCGTAAGCCGCCATGCCGGCGGCGGCCATGGCGGTGTCGTGCGGCCAGACCGAGCCGTTATGATAACTCATCGGATTGAAACGGGCCTGTCCGACCTCCAGCGTGCGGATGCCCCAGCCGGTGCGGAACTCGGCGGTCAGCAGGCGTTTGGTGACGCGCCGCGCGCGTTCCAGCGACGGCAGGCCGGTAAACAGCAGGTGCCCGGCGTTGGAGGCTATGGCGCGACATTGCTGCCCGTCGCCATCGAGGGCCACGGCATAGAAGCCCTCGTCCTCCATCCAGAACTTTTCCTCGACCAGGGAGCGGACCTGTTCGGCGCGCATCCGCCATTCGGTCGTGCGGTCGTCATGCAGACGCTCGCCCAGATCACCAAGCGCCTTCCAAGCGGCGAAGGCGTAGCCCTGAACCTCCAGAAGCGCGATCGGACCCTTGGGGAAGCGGCCATCAGCGTGGAAGATGGAATCCTCGGAGTCCTTCCAGCCTTGGTTGGACAGGCCGGTGTCGGCCCCGCGCTGATAGTCGATCAGGCCGTCATTGTTGCTGTCGCCATAGTCGCGCATCCAGTCGGCGGCTGCGATCAGATTGGGCCAAAGCGTGCGGATCAGATCCAGATCGCCGGTCCTGTTGGCGTAGGCGCCGGCAAGGGCCACGAACAGACAGGTGGTGTCGACCCCGCCGTAATAGAGGCCGAACGGCACCTCATGCAGGGCGCTCATCTCGCCGCCGCGCGTCTCGTGCATGATCTTGCCGGGCTGGCTGTCCTGATAGAGCGACGTTTCGGTCGCCTGGCGCGAGGCCAGATAGGTCAGCACGCCCTTGGCCAACGACGGATCCAGCCACAGCATTTGCCAGGCCGAGATAATGCCGTCGCGGCCGAACGGGGTCGAGAACCATGGCGTGCCTGCATAGGGATAGGGGCCGGTCGGCAGGTCGGTGGTCAACAGCGCCATGTCGGCGCGCGACTGGTCCAGCCAGTCGTTGAAGCGCGGGCTGCGCGGGCCGCGCACCGAGGCGCCGCGCCGGCGTTTGGCGCGCATGGCCAGGCGGGCCTGGATGGCGTTCTGACGCCAGCGGTCGGCGTCCGGCGTCTCGCAGGCGTCCACGCCGCACTCGATGAACAGGTCCAGCGAGCGGCCCTTGGGCAGGCTGAACATGAACTCCGCGCGCTGATGCGTCAGGCGCGCGGGCGGTTCGGAAAAGGCGATGCAGCTGGACCGGTCCACGTCGTCCAGGCCGGTATAGCGGAAGGTGACGCGGCGGCCGTCGGTGGTCGGCGTGTGGATCGTCCCGCGCTTGGCCCGAGGCGTGCCGCGCACTTGGAAGATATCGAAGAAGTCCGCACCGAAGTCGAAGGCCAGCGGCAGCAGGATGTCCTCCACCCCATGGTTGACCATGCGGATGCGCTCGAACATCCGCCGGTTCCACAGGAAGCGCCGGCGCTCGATGTGCAGCACGCCGGCCGGAGCTGACCGGCCGCCCATCGGGGGCAGGGGACGGTTGGTGGTGTGGCAGGAGAAGAAGACGTTGTCCTGGCTGACGCCGGACGACAGGCGCGACGGCTTCAGCAGGCCGACCGTCATCGCCCAGCGCGACAGGACACGGGTGTCGCCCGCGAACAGGCCGTCGGCGCCGCCCTTCATGTCGCCCCACCCGTCAGCGACCAAGAAGGTATCGCCTTCCTTCAGCGCCATCAGCTGTTCGAGACCGGTGGCCTCGACCGATTCACCGGCGGTCAGTTGAGTAGAATAGGCGTCGTCCATGCGGTCTCTTCCCCGTCGTTTGAGGCCTCGGCCGAACGTGTCGCACCCGAATGCGGCGCTCAGGGCCGCTTACGGACTTTAATGGTCAAGTCGCCGCCGGGTTCAGGCGAACCTGTGCTTTTTCATCGACAGAGACCGGGTGACCCTCATTTGATCAACCGGACGACCCCGATGGACCGCGCGATGTCGCGGAAGGCGGCTTCCAGGGCGGCGCTGTCTTCGGCCAGGAAGGCATGGTCGGAATCGGTGGCGCAGCTCCTCAGCAGATTGCGCCCGTTCTGCGTGGGCACGTTCAGGCCGACGGTGAAGACCTCGATCTTGTTGGACTTGGCGTAGGTGCAGATCGAGGTCAGATCGGAATCCGTCGCCGCCAGCTCATTGGCTTTGTTCGTGGCGACGTGCGCGCCGTCCGAGGAGCGGTAGCGCAGCGTGTTCACCCCGTCGGTCATCAGCACCAGAATCTTGCGCGGCGTGCGGTTCGCCGGGTCATAGGCGCCGCCTTCCTGGAACGGCGCGGTGGGCGACAGCAGATTGATGCCCCAGATCAGGCCGGATGGAATGTGCGTCTCGGGCTTGTAGCCGCCGACATTGATGACAAGGTTTTTGATCGCTTTCAGGACGCTGGATTTGCTCTTGGACAGGGGGCTGACCGCATTCAGGCAGCTCTGGCCCGTCGTCAGGAAACCTTTGTAGGGCGTCGCCGGCGACTGGTCGTTCAGCCGCGTCGTGCCGACGTTGCGCGAATAGACGCAGCCGAACCACTTGTAGCTGACGTTGCAAGCATATGGCGGGACGGTGACCGTCTTCACCACCTGATCCTTGTAGCAGGTGCCCGTCTCGCTGACGCCGTCGCGCACGGTGGTGCACGGGTAGGGGGTGCCGCCGCTGTAGGTCGTCTTGGTCGTGCAGGTGCGCTCCTGAACATAGTCGTCGGGCACGGAAATCCACGGGGCCTTGCGATTGGCAATCCCGACGTTGACGTAGTCCGCATAGGGCACGACGCCTATCGAGACCTCGTCGCTCTCGGTCGCCATCAGCTCGTTGACCAGCAGACTGGAAGAGCTCTTCAACGCATCGATCCGCTTGATCGAGCGGCTGTCCTTTTCGCTCATGGACCAGGTGTTATCGAGCACCAGAACGGTCTCGATCTTCTGCGCCACGCCACGCGTCGCCTCGGACAAGGCGTTGATGTCGAACTGTTTGACGCCGGCCAGACCCGCGAAGATGGGTTTGACCCCGCCCTTGAACGTCACCCTGACGATTTTGCCATCGACATATTGGGTGCCGGTCTTCCAGCCGTCGATCAGTTGGCCGGTCTTCAGATTGGCCTCCAGATAGGGACCGCTGACCGCTTCCAACTCTTTAGCTGTCTGGGCGCGGGACGCCGCAGCGCCCAGCGCTGCTGCATCGAGCGCTTCCTGCACCTGGTTCCTGACCGAGACATAGCGATTGATGTCGATGGCCAGGCCGACCATCAGTGTCAGGCCCATGGCGGACAGGGCGAAGAAGGTCGCAATGTTGCCTGCGGTATTCCGGCGCAGATGCGCCAGCCGCCGCCTCATCGCTGTCCATTGCATAGTCGTCGCCCCGATTTGGGACGACCGTATTGGATAAGCTTAACTTTTGAGTGAACGCCGTTACAGACTCAGGATTGCAACGGTGCCCTACTCAGTTAGCTTTACGCGATGGCGGCGAAGCTGCGATCTTCGCGCGGACGCAGCGGGGTGACCACATCGTCCAGCGCAGCTTCCGCGAACGGACGGCGCGCCAGCAGGTCGCCGTAGACGTCCAGATAGCGCCGCGCCATGGCGGTGGCGGAGAAGCGCAGGTCAAAGCGCGCACGCACGGCCTCGCGGTCCAGCAGATGCGCGCGCCCGGCGGCGGCGATGGCTTGTTCCATCGTGTCGACCAAGAAGCCTGTGGCGCCGTCTTCGATGACCTCGGGCGTCGAGCCGCAGCGGAAGGCGATGACCGGCGTGCCGCAGGCCATGGCCTCGATCATCACCAGGCCGAACGGCTCCGGCCAGTCGATGGGGAAGAGCAAGGCCTCGGCGCCGCCGAGGAAGGCGGACTTCTGATGGTCGCCGATTTCTCCGATGAACTCGATCAGCGGATTGCCTTCGACCAGCGGGCGGATCGTCTCCTCCCAATAGCGTTTGTCGGCGGCGTCCACCTTGGCGGCCATCTTCAGACGCTTGCCCAGTTTGGTGGCGATCTCGATGGCGCGGTCGGGGCGTTTCTCGGGGGAGATGCGACCCAGGAAGGCTAGATAGCCCTCGGATTTCGGGGAGAAGATGTACTGTTCGCCCGGCATGCCGTGATGGACGGTGGCTTTCCAGTTGGCGAAATGCAGCGGCTTACGCTGATCGTCGGAAATGGAGACCAGGCCGAATTCGCTCCAGCGCGCGTAGACGCCGGGCAGGTCCTTCATATCCAGACGGCCGTGCAGGGTCGTCAGGGTCTTGTCCGCATATTTCTGGAACAGCGGGAAGTGGACCATGTCGGTGTGGAAGTGGATGACGTCGAACTCGTCGGCGCGGTCCAGAACTTCGCCCAGCATCGACAGGTGGGCGGCGAGATCGGATTTCAACGGCGCCGGATCCAGACGGATGGCCTGGTCGCGCACGGGCACCAAACGGGCTTTGGTCTGGGCGTCGGCGCTGGCGAACAGGGTCACGTCGTGGCCCAGATCGACCAAGGCGTCGGTCAGATGCGCCACCACACGTTCCGTGCCGCCGTACAGCTTGGGAGGCACGGCCTCATACAGCGGGGTGATCTGCGCGATTTTCATGGTGATGTGCTCCGACGCCGCATCCTGGCGGGCCGTTGACATCAATGGTCTCGCAACTGCGAAGTTCCGTCGCAGCTGACTAATTTTTACATAGGTTTCGCGGGGTTACAGCGACGCTGACCCGTAATGAGTGTGCGAAATCGTACGTTTCAGCGACGCATTGTCAGCTAAGTGATTGATGCGGCTTATGCGACGCGCGGTCGCAGCGGCTTACATCGCGGCGCGAACTTCCGAGCGGAGGGCGTCGATGGATTTCAGTCCCTGGTCGGTCTTGAAGCGCCAGTAGGTCCAGCCGTTGCAGGCCGGCGCATTCTCCAGCAGCGCGCCCAGCTTGTGGATCGAGCCGCTTAGCGAGCCGTGAACCAGCGAACCGTCCGCACGAACACGCGCCTCGCGTTCGCCCTTGGGGCAATACAGGCGGTCGCCGGGTTGCAGCAGGCCGGCCTCGACCAGGGCGCCGAACGGCACCTTGGGTTCGGCGCGCTTGGAGCCGGTGACCATCAGGTCCTCGGGGCGGGCAGGGATGACCGAGGCGATGCGGGTTTCGGCGACCTTGGCATAGGTCTCGTCACGCTCGATGCCGATGTAGTGGCGGCCGAGGCGTTTGGCGGCCGCGCCGGTGGTGCCGGTGCCGAAGAAGGGATCCAGGATCACGTCGCCGGGGCGCGTCGCCGACAGCAGGACGCGGTGCAGCAGGGCTTCGGGCTTCTGGGTCGGATGGGCCTTCTTGCCGTCGGCGTCCTTGATCCGCTCCTCGCCCGTGCACAGGGCGAAGGTCCAGTCGGAACGCATCTGCGTGTCTTCGTTGAAGGCCTTCAGCGCGTCATAGTTGAAGGTGTAGCGCTTCTGATCCCGCGACTTGGCGGCCCAGATCAGGGTCTCGTGGGCGTTGGTGAACCGGGTGCCCTTGAAGTTCGGCATCGGGTTGGACTTGCGCCAGATGATGTCGTTTAGCACCCAGAAGCCCAAATCCTGGATCGCCGATCCCAGGCGGAAGACATTGTGGTAGCTGCCGATCACCCAGATCGAGCCCTCGGGCTTCAGGACCCGGCGGCATTCGGCTAGCCAGGCGCGGGTGAAGGCGTCGTATTCGGCGAAGCTGGCGAACTTGTCCCAGTCGTCATCGACCGCATCGACCTTGGAATTGTCAGGACGCAGCAGGTCGCCGCCCAGCTGCAGATTATAGGGCGGATCGGCGAAGACGATGTCCACCGAGGCGTCGGGAAGGCTCTTCAGCACCTCGATGCAGTCGCCGCGATGAATGACGTCCTTGGCGAGGACAGGGGTCTTCAGATCGGACATGGAACGCGGCCCCGCAACAGTGAGACCGCTATGGTGAATCCTTGTGGTTAAGGTGGATTAAACGGCAGGGTCCGCCGGACGATTTGCAATCCGGTCGCACCATCCACAGCCTTCTTCGACCAACACGTTCCTGATTTGTTCCGTTTGTGCTCTAAGCGTCTGCGGCGGTCGGCGGCGTGATGGAGGATCAGATGAACGATGGAATCCTGGCTCATATGATGGCCGAATTGGATGCAGAGCTGGCCCGGGCGGAGCCGTCCTTGCCCGCCCATCCCGAACATACGCGCCAGACCGAGATCATGCGCGCCCTGGCCTTGGGGCTGGGCAATTTCGAGCGGATGCGGGCGCACGACGTGCATCTGCTCGCCGCCAGCCTGTCGCCGCGATCGGCCTGATCCGGCGTCAGGGCTTGCGCTTGAACGTGTCGCCGATCTCAGCGGCGTCCGGGCCGTCCGGTCCCGCGCTCTGACGCTCGGCCTGACCGACCGCCTCCGTCGCCTTGTCAGAGGTCAAGGCGTCCGGCTTGCCGGCCGGATCGGCGCCGTTCTCTTCACGACCCTTGGTCTGTTCGCGGTCCATGGTGCTCTCCGTTGCTGGGAGAGGTAGCGCGATGGGGAGCGGCGCGTTCCGTCAGCCGGCCGTATTCACCTTCGCCACCACCGACATGCCCGGCGCCAGACGCTGGGCGGCGGGCTGGTTCGGGTCGATGCGGATGCGGACCGGGATGCGCTGGGCGACCTTGGTGAAGTTGCCGGTGGCGTTGTCGGGGCGGATGACGCTGAACTCCGATCCCGCGGCGGGGGCGATCCGTTCGACATGGCCGCGCAGGGTCTGGCCGCCCAGGGCGTCGACGGTGATCTCGACCGGCTGGCCGACGCGGATGTTCTTCATCTGCGTCTCCTTCATATTGGCCGTGACCCAGACCACGTCCGGCACCAGACCCATCAGCTGGGTGCCCGCGGTCACATACTGGCCCTGGCGTACGCCGATCTCGCCCAGACGGCCGGCGCGGGGGGCGACGATGTGGGTGTTGGCCAGGTCGATCTGGGCCAGGCGCACGGCGGCCTGGGCGTTTTCGACAGCGGCGGCCAGGCTGTCGCGACCGACGACGGCGGAGGTGACGCCGGTCTGAGCGATGCCTTCGGCAGCGCGGGCCTGGGCGACCTGGGCCTGGGCGCTGCGCAGGGCGGCTTCTGCCACGTCGACATTTGCCTGGGCGACCCAGCCTCCGGCCTTCAGGGTGCGGGCGCGGTTGGCGTCGGCCTGGGCCCGTGTCAGCGTGGCTTCGGCCGCGGCGATGGAGGCGCGTTGCTGGGCCACCGATCCGCGCGCCGACGCCTGGGTCTGGGCCGAGTTGGACAGGGCCGCCTGGGCCGAGTGCAGGCTGGCCTCGGCCTGCTCCAGCCGCTGGCGATAGATGCGGTCGTCCACCTGGGCCAGCAACTGCCCCTGTTGCACGGTCTGGAAATCCTGGACCGGCACCTGGACGACATAGCCGTTCACCTGCGGGCTGATGATCGTCACCTGGCCGCGCACATAGGCGTTGTCGGTGCGCTGGATCGCGCCTCGGAAGGGCGGCAACTGCCAGGCGTACAGCACCATCAGAACGCCCAGCAGGGCGACCCCGGCGGCGATGACGGTCCACATGACGTTCTTCTTCGGCGCAGGCGCAGCCGGAGCAGCGGCCGGCGCCTGCGGGGCGGCAGGGGCGGAAGAGGCGGGGGCTGGCGGGGCGGCGTCGGTCATTGTGGGTCTCGGTTCAGTCGGCGGCGGCGACGGCGGCGCTCTGGACCGCAGCGTCT
Organism: Brevundimonas vesicularis; assembly: GCF_014204545.1. Taxonomy (GTDB): domain Bacteria; phylum Pseudomonadota; class Alphaproteobacteria; order Caulobacterales; family Caulobacteraceae; genus Brevundimonas; species Brevundimonas vesicularis_B. The sequence continues at coordinate 102,434 of NZ_JACHLJ010000002.1, read as the reverse complement.
GCATTGTTGTTGTTCTTGGCCTCGCGGCGCGCCTTCCAGCGCGGCCGCAGGTGGGTGACGGTCACCCAGGCGGAGCCCAGGGCCGCGATCACGGCGATCACCAGAAAGACGTCGTTGTAGGCCAGCACATTGGCCTGCTGCGTCACCTGTCGGCCTAGCAGGACGGCGCCTTCGGCGTTCGCCAGCGCGGGGTCCGTTATCGTCGAGGCATAGGCGCCCGACAGTTGACGCAGCCGCAAGGCGACCTGCGGGTCCAGCGCCGAAATCCCGGCCGCCAGCTGATTGGAATGGTATTTCTCGCGGATGATCTGGAGCGTTCCGGTCAGCGCCGAACCCGCCAGACCGCCCACGTTTTGAAGCACGCTGAACATGACGATGAAGCTGATCAGGTTCTGCTTGCCCTGGGTCAGCACCTTGACGATGCCGATCATCAGGGCCGGGCCGATGAACATGGCCGAAGCGAAGGCGATCAGGGCCTGGCTGAAATATAGCTGCGCCGGACGCGTCAGCACCGTCGAATGGCTGTCGATCCAGGCGCCGACGGCGATCAGCGCCAGGGCGATGGCGATCGGCTTGTTCAGCTTTTCCATATTCAGGGTGAAGGCGCTGACCAAGGTGCCGGCGATCATCGACAGCAGAATGACGACGAAGAGGCCGTGAAGCTGATCCGGTCCCAGGCCGACGACGGTCAGGAAACCCACCGCGCCGGATGTCTGTTCCGACAGCACGATGCGGATCAGCAGGATCGCCCCGAACAGGCGCAGCAAATCCGGTCCGGTCAGCCAGCGGGTGTTGATCAGCGGGTTCTTGCGATTGTGCTCGACCAGGAAGGCGGCGGTCAGCAGGATGACGGACCCGATCAGGGCCCAGCCGATCCAGGCGGCTTGCGTCCACCAGACGATGCGCCCCAGACCCAGAGCCGCGCACAACAGGGCCACGCCTGGCGCAAACAGGGCGAAAGTCAGGAAGTCCAGCCGGTCGAACACGCGCAGTCGCTCGGACGGCGGCAGCTTGACCACCTGCACCGCGCCCCAGGCGACCAGGCACAGGCCCAGCTCGAACAGATAGAAGGCGCGCCAGTCGCCCAGCTGGAGCAGGCCGGGCATGACGAGGCGCGAAATCGGCACGGCGAAACTGGCCAGGCCGATGCCGATGATCAGACCCTTCAGCCGATGCGCCGCCGGGAACGCCTGGATGATGTAGAGGAAGCCCAGGCTAGAAAGGCCTGCGCCCGCCATGCCGGCGATGGCCCGCACCAGCAGGGTCGATTGATAGTTGGCGACGAACAGGTGGGCGGCGCAGACCAGCACGAAGGCGCCCAGGAAGATCTGGGTGAACAGGCGCAGGCCGTACTGCATCCGGAACTTGACGAGGATCAGGTTCATGCAGGCGTTGGTCATGACGAAGACGACCGGCAGCCAGGCGGCCTCGGTGATCGTGATCCCCAGCGAGCCTTGCAGGTTCTGGATGTTGGCGGTGACGGCGGCATTGCCCAGCGACCCGACCATGGCGACCAGCAGGCCGGTCAGGGCGTATTGGATCCGCATCGGCCAGGAGTGATCGGGGGTGGCGGGCGAGCCGGGCATCATCGGCCGCTCGTGCGGCTTCAGCGTTTCGACATACTGTTCCCAGGGCAGGTGCCAATTGTTGCCGGCCATCAGCGCAACTCCCCGCGCGGTCTCAGGCCATCAAGAACAAGCGCGCGGGTGCGCAACGACACGGCCTGGCGCTCGGCTTCATCCGCGCCCTGAAAACCGGCACCCAGCAGGGTGGCGATCAGACGAATGTCCATCGGCCGCAGATCCTCCCGCACCAGGCCGGCGGCCTGGGCCCGCTTCAGCGGTGCGGCGCCCGCCTCCATCAAGCTCTGCCGCAAGGGGGTAAGCGCATCCGGCGACCGCACGTTCCGCACGACGCCGGCCAGTCCCGCATTGCGCACCATGTCCTCGGCCAGGCGGTCCAGAAACCAGAAGAAGGCCTGCGGATCATCGCCCTGTTCGGCGGTGCGCCGACCCAGGTCCGCGACGTCGGCCTCCAGCACGGCCAGAGCCAATTCCGTGCGGTCGGAGAAGTGCCGATACAGGGTGCCGCGCCCCACCCCTGCCCGTTCGGCGATCAGATCCAGGGGCGCATCCAACCCTTGGCTGGCGAAGACCGCGCGCGCCGCCTCCAGCACCGCCGCCCGGTTCAGAGCGGCGTCCTTGCGGACAGGTTTTTCGGCAGGGCGCGTCATGGTGAGGCGCGTAAATGGACACGACTGTCCGTTTTGCAAGGGGCGGCTAGAGCGCTTTTTCCAGCACCGCGAATTCCAGCTCGGGTCGGGGCGGATCGACGGGGAAGGGGCGGGTCTCGCCGGTGGGGGTGTAACCGCGTCGTTCGTACCAGGCCATTAGTTCGGTCCGGCGGTGGATGACGGTCATCTCCATGCGGCGCGCGCCGAAACGCGCGACCGCGTCGCTTTCGGCGGCCGCGAGCAGACGACGGCCGAGGCCGGACGCCTGCAAGGTCGGCTCGACCGTCAGCATGCCGAGATAGGCCAGGTTGTCCCCGGCGCGGGCGACCTGGACGCAGCCGATCAGCGCGCCGTCGCGATGGGCCAGCAGGATGACCCGGTCGGGATCGGCGATCAGGGCCGACAGCTCCGCCGCGCTGGTGCGATCATCGAACAGCAGGTCGGCTTCATGCGTCCAGCCGGCCTTGGCCGTTTCGCCGCGATAGGCGCGCTCGATCAGAGGATGCAGCGCGGCGACGTCGTCGGGCGTCGCCGCGCGTATGGCGATCGGCGTCACCGGCTGACGCCCAGCTCCGTCAGCAGATGATCCATCCCATAGACGTCGCGCAGGGCCACGGTGACGGCCTGGGTGGTGACGATCACGCTGCGGTTGGTGTTGCGGTCGTAGCCATAGGCGTTGCGCTGGGTCAGGACGGTGGAATCGAAGTTGGCTCCGATGATCTCGCCCCGGGCGTTGATTGCCGGCGAGCCCGAGGAACCGCCGATGGTGTCGGTCGAGACGGCCATGTCCATCACCGCGTTCGGATCGATCCGATCCTTGGCGGCCATCAGCTTGGGCGCGACCTTGAACGGCTCGGCGCCGGTGGCGCGGTCCCACAGGCCGGCGAAGGTGGTGAAGGCGCCGAAACGCTGGCCCGGCACGTCGGAGCCTTCGACCTTGCCATAGGTCAGGCGCAGGGTGCCGGTAGCGTCGGGATAGACGGCGTCGCCATAGGCGGCGAAACGGGCGGCCGCCAGCTGTTCCGACGCGCGGTCGGTCGGGGCCTTGACCTTATTCTCCCATTCCGTGCGAACCGCGCGGGCGTCGGCGTCGATCGACAGGACATACTGGATCATCGGGTCGTCCGACGCCTGAACCGCCGCCAGGCCGCCGGTCCACAGGGCGCGACGCACGGCCGGATCGGCCAGTTTGGTGCCCGAGACGACGCGGGCCGACAGCGCTTCGGGGCTTTCCTTGCCCAGCAGGGTGCGAACGTAGGGGCTGTCCACCGTCAGCCATTCGCGCGTCTTGGACAGCCACCATTCCAGCCGGATTTGCTCCAGCTCGGGATAGGTGGGCCGCTCGGCGAACAGACCGGATTCGACGCCCGGCAGGCGGCTGTCGGCGAACTCGGCCAGACGCTGGTCCGACGGCTTTGCTCGCTCCTGCGCGCCGCGCACGATGGCCTTGGCCCACTGGAACAGCTGCGATCCGCCGGCGACCGAGGTGGTGCCCAGACCCGTGCCGCCTTCCAGCAGGGCGGTCGGCGCATAGAGTTCGCGCGCAATGGGCTGGACCGCTTCCAGCGCACCCCACGGATCGGGACCATTGCCGTTGGCGGCGGCGTAGCGCTGCATGAAGTCGACCTCGGCCGCCGCCTTGGCCTGGATGAACTGGGCGTCGGTCAGGGCGCGCATCCGGCCCAAGCCGCGCTTGTAGGTGTTCTCCACGCCCACGATCGGGTCCATGGCGATAAAGGCTTGGTCCTCGCCCTCTTCAGAATAGCGGATCAGACGACCGCGCAGCTCCGAGGCGATCAACTGATCCAGTGGCAGGACCACGTCGCGGATCGTGGCCAGCTGGTCCATCGTAAGCAGGCGCTGGGTCGCGCCGGGATTGCCGGTGATGAAGACGGCCTCGCCCTCGGTCGGCTTGTCGGCGTTCCAGGCGAAGTGGACCGGCGTCTCGACCGGTTTGCCGTCCTCGTACAGGCGGATGAAGGCCGCATCGATGGCGAAGCGCGGGAAGGAGAAGTTGTCCAGATCGCCGCCGAAGGTCGCGGCGCGATCTTCCGGCGCCCAGGCCAGGCGCACATCGCTGTATTTGCGGTATTTGTAGAGTTTGAACTGGCCGCCCCGGTACAGGCTGACGACCTGGCAGCGGATCTTGGGATCGTTTCCGCAGGCTTCGGTCTCGATTCGCCCGGCCTCGGCCTCGCGCGCCTGGGTGAAGGCCTGACCCTCAAGCCCTTCCCCGGCCTTGTGCATCCGCTCGGTGACGTCGGAGATGTCAGTCAGGATCTCGGCCGTGGCGCCGGGGCATTTGCGCTCTTCCTCGCGCGTCTTGGGCGTAAAGCCCGTCTCACCATACTGCTGCCGCGGCGTGGACAGGTTGGCGACGCAGGTGGCGACGCAGTGGTTGTTGGTCATCACCAGACCCTGGCCGGACACCACGCCCGCCGAACAGCCGCCGAACTTCACCGACGACAGCCGCACCCGATCCAGGAAGGCCTGATCGATATTGGTCCCCAGCGTCTGGTTGGCGCGGGCGATCGGGAAGTTGTCGTAGGTCCACATGCCTTCCTCGGCGCTGGCCGAGGTGGCGGCGAAGGCGAAAACGGCGGCGGAGGCGAGGAGGAGAGGGCGCATGGGCGGTGTCCTTTAGGTCTCCTCCCCGCCTTGCGGGGAGGTGGCGCGGCGCTTCTTCAGCGTCGTGACGGAGGGGCTCTTGGGCACTTTACAGGCGATCGTGCAGTGGTGAAGAGCCCCTCCACCGCTTCGCGGTCCCCCTCCCCGCGCAGCGGGGAGGAGACTTCTTCGTTCTCGTCTTAGCGCCGCACGCCCAGTTCGCGCAGCAGGCGCGGCTGGTTGTAGACGTTGCGCAGGGCCTCGGTGATGGCGGCGGTCGAGACCGTGACCGTGCGGTTCAGCTCGCCGTCGTAGCCGAAGCTGCCGCCCAGCGAGTGGATGTTGCCGTCGAAGGCCGCGCCGATGACTTCGCCCTTGGCGTTGATCACGGGCGAGCCCGAGTTGCCGCCGATGATGTCGTTGGTCGAGACGAAGTCATAGACGGTCGACTTGTTGACCTTGCCCTCGGCCGCCAGCCAGTCCTCGGCCGCGTTGAAGGGCTCGGCGCCCGTGTTGCGCTCGTACAGGCCGCCGATCTGGGTGAAGGGCTCGACCGTCACGCCGCGATAGGTCCAGCCCTTCACCTGGCCGTAGGACAGGCGCAAGGAGAAGGTCGCGTCGGGATAAAGGTTGGTGCCGTAAACCGCGAACCGGGCCTGGGCGATCTTTTCGCCGGCGCGGCTGGTCGGGCCGGACACGGCCGATTCCCACTGGGTGCGGACGGCCTGGGCCGCATCGTCATTGGCCAGGACGAACTGGATCAGCGGGTCGCCCGAGGCGGTCAGTTGCTCCGGCGTCATGGCCAGGGCCTGGGCGCGGAAGGCGGGATCGGCCAGACGCGTGCCGTCCACCAGACGCTCCGCGATCTGCTCGGGGCTTTCCTTGCCCAGCAGCGCCTTCACGTTCGCATTGTCGACCGTCAGATATTCGCGGGTCTTGGACAGCCAGAAGTCGAGATAGATCTTTTCCAGATCGTTCGAGATCGGCGTCTCGGTCGCCAGGCGACGACCCAGCGAGGCGATGTCGGCGTCCGAATAGCCGGCGCGGCGTTCAGCGACGGGCTTGGCGCGTTCCTTGGAGGCGCGGACGATGGCCTTGGCGTAGCTGTACAGCGACGAGCGCTGACCGGCCGCCGATTCCAGCTGGCGATAAGGCAGATACAGGTCGCGCTGGGCGCTCGAGGCGCGTTCCAGATCGGCCCACGGATCGCCGATGCGTTGGGCCAGGGCCGGGTCCGCGGCGACGCGCTGGCGCAGCTCCTGCTCCTCGCGGCGCTTGGTGGCCATGAAGGCCGGGTCGGTCAGGGCGCCCTGCTGGCCGTAGTTGACCTTGAAGCCGTTCTCCAGGCCGAAGATCGGATCGACCGAGACGCGCTTGGCCTCTTCGCCGGTCGTCGAATATTCCAGCAGGCGACCACGCAGTTCCGAGGTCTGGATCAGGCTGACGGGCAGTTGCTGGTCGCGCAGGGTTTCCAGCTGGGCCACGGTCAGCAGGCGCTGGGTCGAGCCGGGATTGCCGGCGACGAAGGTGACGTCGCCTTCCTTGGGCGCATTGGCGTTCCAGGTCAGGTGGTTCGGCGTGGCGACCGGCTTGCCGTCCTCGTAGATACGCAGGAAGCCGGCATCCAGGGCGTAGCGCGGGAAGTTGAAGTTGTCCGGGTCGCCGCCGAAGAAGGCCGCCTGGAACTCGGGCGCGAAGACCAGGCGCACGTCGTCATACTTGCGGAACTTGTAGAGCTTATACTGGCCGCCTCGGTAGAAGCTGATGACCTGGCAGGTCAGCTTCTGATCGTCGCCGCAGGTCTCCTTCTGGATCTTGTCGATCTCGGCGGCGCGGGCCTGGACGAAGGCGGCGCCTTCAAGACCGGCGCCGGCGCCGACGACCCGATCGGTGACGTCAGTGATGTCCGTCAGGATTTCGGCCGTCTGGCCGGGGCATTTCTTCTCTTCCTCACGGGTGGCGGGCATCCAGCCGTTCTTGACGTAGTCGTTCTGGGCCGTGGACAGGTCCTGAACGCACGACACGACGCAGTGGTGGTTGGTCAGCACCAGGCCTTCGTTCGACACCAGTGAAGCCGAGCAGCCCTGCAGGCGCACAGCGGCGTTGCGCACGCGGTCCAACCAGGCCTGGTCGATGTTCGTGCCATACTTCTCGTTCACCGTGGCGATGGGGAAGTTGTCGAAGGTCCACATGCCCTCGTCGGCGCGTGCGGAGGTCGCAGGCGCGGACAGGACGGCGGTGGCGGCGCCGAGCGCGGCGAGCGAGGCGGTGAGACGAAGCGAGGGCAAGGACATGAAGGCGTGTTTCCCAGAGCGTGGGACGGCCTGTCCCATCTGTTATGTTGTAACTAGCGCCGACGAAGGGTGGGCGCCAAGAGGCTGTAAAGCCCTTAATCCCCTGATTTCGAACCCGCAATGACAGCTCTTCACAAGCCTTACCCCGATTTAACTTGGCGGTGAGGGGGCGCACGGTCAGATAGGCGCAAGTTCGGGGGAACCATCGGTTCATGTCGCTTGCATTATCAACCCTGCTCTACGAGTGGCGCCGCTATATGGCGGCCATCGTGGCGCTGGCCTTTTCCGGTCTGCTGGTCCTTGCACAGGTCGGCATGTTCATGGGCATCGGCAAGGCCTTCACGGCCCAGATCGACCGCGCCCGCGCCGACATCATGATCCTGAGTCCCGGCGCCACGGCCCTGTTCAACGGGGGGCCGTCGGGCGTGCCGCGCCGCATCATGCCGGTGGTTTATCAGCATCCCGAGGTGATCGCCGTTGCGGACCTCGATGGATCGGGCGGGCGTTGGCAGAACATCGTCAAGGACAACAAGGGCGAAGCCGACAGCGCGCCGGGCGCCAAGAAGATGGAGTTCGTCAACGTCACCACCATCGACGCCTTGCCCGGCGCGGTAACGGTGCCGGTCGACTATTCCGATGATCTGGTGGAGGCGTTGCGTCAGCCCTACGCCGTGGCGGTGGACCAGACCGCCTTGGGTCGCCTGGGCGTCAAACTAGGTGATCAGGCCTCCTACAACGGCAAGACGGTCAAGGTCGCGGCCGTGACCCAGGGCTATCCTAATATGATGCAGGCGACGGTAGTCATGTCGCGCGACACCCTGCGGATGCTGGGCGAGGCCAACACCGGCGAGCGGGTCGGCCCCCTGATGGTGCAGATCAAGAACCCTGCCCGTGCGCCCATCGTCGTCGCCCAGCTCAACGCCATCGCGAACGGCCAGTTCAAGGCCTGGACCCGTCAGGACCTGGCCAAGGCCAATGAGGGGGCGATGATGAAGGAGAGCTTCATCGCCATCATGCTGGGCTTCTCGCTGTTCCTCGGCATTCTGATTGGGGTGGCCATCACCTGGCAGACCCTGCGCGGGGCCATCATGGCCAACATCAAGGAGTTCGCCTCGCTGCGGGCTCTGGGAGTGTCGATGGGTTCGCTTCGTCGGATCGTGCTTGAGCTCAGCTTCTGGGTCGGGATCGCGGGCGTTCTCGCGGCCTATGTCCTGACATGGCTGGTCAGCCTGCTGGCGGCCGGCACGGGCCTGACCATGTCCTTCCCCCCGACGATGGTGCTGATGGTTTCGGCCATGCTGGTGCTGATCGCCCTGGGCTCCGGCTTCCTGTCGCTGGGCGTCCTGAAGAAGAGCCAGCCTGCGGACCTGCTGCGATGAACAGTCATACGAAAGTCCAAGGCAAGCACGGCGACTTCGCCATCGAGGCCAAGGGTCTGGTCAAACGGTTCAAGACCGGTCGCAGCTGGGTCGAGGTGCTGAAAGGGGTCGATTTCGACGCGCGGCACGGCGACCTGACCATGGTCATGGGGCCGTCCGGTTCGGGCAAGTCCACCCTGATCGCCAATCTGTCGGGCCTGCTGAAGCCCGAGGAGGGTCGGGTGGACATTCTGGACGTCGACGACCTGTGGAAATACGGCTCGGGCCGGATCGACAAGTTCCGCCTGGACCACTGCGGCTTCATCTTCCAGGGCTTCAACCTGTTTCCGTCGTTGACGGCGCTTCAGCAAGTCATGACGGTGCTGAAATACCAGGGCCTGTCGCCGTCGGAGGCGAAAAAGCGCGCCACCACGGCGCTGGAGGAGGTCGGTTTAGGCCATCGCCTGAACCAGCGCCCCAGCGCCCTGTCCGGCGGCGAGAAGCAGCGTGTCGCCATCGCCCGCGCCTTGGCCAAGAACCCGCAGATCCTGTTCGCCGACGAACCCACCTCGGCCCTGGACGGCGAGAACGGTCAGGTCGTCATTCGCCTGCTGCGCCGAGCCGCCACCGAACACGGCGCTGCGGTGATCTGCGTCACCCACGACCCGCGCCTTGAAGCTTGGGCCGACCGGGTCATCCATATCGAGGACGGCAAAATCCTCGACGACCAACGCCGCACGCCCGATCCCGACGCCCAGCTGGCGTCCCACTAGACCTCCTTTCCAACGGACCGCATCGTCATGCCCGCCTTCTTGAAAAACAAATGGCTCTGGATCGGCCTGGTCCTGATCGTCCTGCTGGGCGTGGGCTTCGTCGCCTTCACCAAGGCCGACGCGGCCAAGAAGGCCCAGGTCGAAAAAGAGTCGGCCCAGAAGATCGACAGCCCCTATGCGGCGATCGCCAACGGCAAGGCCGACGTCGAAGGCGGCGTGATCAAGGTCGCCGCCCGTCGCGGCGGCGTCGTCCGCGAAGTCCTGGTCAACGAAGGCGACCGCGTCGTCGCTGGCCAGATTCTGGCCCGTCAGGAAGACGACGAGACGCGTCTGGCAGCCCAAAGCGCCGCCGCCGCCGTCGCCGAGGCGCGCGCCCAACTGGGCATGTCGCGGGTCGAACTGACCACGGCGCGCCGCGAATACGACCGGCTCTCTAAACTGGCGGCCACCAATAACGTCGCCGCCCAGCGACTGGACCAGGCCCGTGACCAGATCGCCCAAGCCGAGGCGCGCATCGGGTCGCAGGACGCCGCCATCCAGACCGCCCAGTCGCGTCTGGCCGAGGCGCGCTACAACCAGGAACTAACCGTCATCCGCGCGCCGATGAACGGCCGCATCGCCCGCCGCTACGCCCAGCCCGGCGCCGGCGCCTCGACCCTGAACGTCACGGCCATGTTCGATCTCGAGCCGGACACCGCCCGTATCGTCCGCGCCGAGATCGTCGAGGCCGATATCCCCAACGTCGCCGTCGGTCAGGAGGTCGAACTGACCCCAGAGGGCGATCCGACGAAGATCACTGTCGGTCGTGTCCTGCGTCGCGCCGCCGTCTTCGGCGCTCGCCAGCTGCAGTCCGAGGACCCGTCGGCCCGCACGGACGAACGTGTGGTCGAGGTCGTGGTCTCCGCCGACAACACTCCGTTCCTGATCGGTCAGCGGGTACTTGTGAAGTTCATGAAGCCGGGTCAGAAGGCCGGCGTCGCCCGACCGGTCCAGGCCGGCGTCGGCCCGGCGGCGGCCATGCGGCCTTCCGGTCAGAAGTAGGCTTTCGATCTAAGGTCGAGGAAAGGGGCGCTGCGGCGCCCCTTTTTTTGTTTCAGCGGCCGGTGAAATCGCCCGGCCGCTTTTCCAGTACGGCGGCGACGCCTTCCTGATGGTCCTCGGTCAGGTGGGCCAGCGCCTGCATCGCCGCCGACATCTCCAGCATCTGGTCGAAGGTGGTGTCGCGGCCCTGACGCAGCAGGGTCTTGGCCATGCGCAGGGCTTGGGGCGGCTGGGCCGCGACCTGGCCGGCGACAGCCAGGGCTTCCTCCATCAGGCTGTCGTGCGCGACCACGCGATTGACCAGCCCCCATTCGGCGGCCGTCGCGGCATCGATGGATCGGGCGGTAAACAGCAGTTCGGCGGCGCGGGCATAGCCGATGTTGCGCGGCAGCAGCCAGGACCCGCCGTCGCCCGGGATGATGCCCAGCTTCAGGAAGGGCACGCCGAAACTGGCGCGATCCGAGGCGATACGGATATCGCCCAGCCCCGCGATATCGCAGCCCAGTCCCATCGCCGGCCCGTTGACGGCGGCGATCAGCGGAACTTCAAGCCCGTACAGCGACCGCACGATCCGGTGGACGACGCGGCGATAGCGTTCGCGGATGGCTGCGCCTGAGCCCTCGAACAGGTCGCGCCTGTCTCGCATCGCCGTCAGATCGCCGCCGGCCGAAAACGCCCGCCCGGCGCCGGTCAGGACCACGCAACGGATCGACGGATCGGCGTTGACCCGCTCGCACGCCGCCGCGACCTCGTCGCCGTCGCCCAGATCGGGCAGGGCGTTCAGCCGCGCCTCGCGATCCAGCGTCCAGATCAGGATCGCGCCCCGCTTCTCTTCGGTGATCAGGCCCATGCTTCGTCTCCGTCTTCACGCCCGTCATCGACCGCGAACGCCGCGTCAGGCAAGTCCGGAATTGAAAAAGCCCCGGCGAGACCGGGGCTTCTTCAGGCTGAGGACCGAGCGGGCCGTCAGCGCTTCTTGATCGTATAGGGTACGAAGTTGGACGGATGGCTGACCACTCGACCCGAGTTTGACGGCATATGCCGACTGTTGACCAGCATCCCACCCCAAAGGGCGAAGGACATCATGGCGTGTTGGAGGTTACGTTCCTTATCGTTCATTTTGGCGTCTCCTTTCGCAGAACGATGAAAAGAGACGCGTCGTACCAATGGGATTCCACCGTCAGTCGTTTCGCGTCATCAGCTGATATAAGACAGTTTCGTGAATTTGCAACTTTATTCGTCAGGAGTCGGAGTGATTTTCGCTAGGGTGTCACAATGAGCGCGGCTAGCCCGAGCCGGCCAGGACCGCCCAAGGCCATCGCTACGCCGTGCGTCATGGTGTGCGCGGTCGATGGCGAGAGCGGCCTTTGCCTCGGCTGTTTTCGCACGCTGAAGGAAATCGCCGGCTGGCGGTCGCTGAGCGACGCCGAGCGCGCGGCGGTCATGGCCGAACTGCCGTCGCGCCGTAGCCGGGTCGATCCGGCCAAACTGGGCTAGCGCGGGTCGCGGCTTAAGCTTTCGTCAGCCACGTCGTTTCACCCCATCAAAACGCCGCGCCTGTAAGACAGTGGCATGGTTCGCATCGATACCCAGTCTGTCGTCGTTCTCGGCTTCGCTCTCATGGCGTCGTTCGGCACGGCCCTGACGATCCGCCATCTGGAAGGCGACGGCATGGCCCAGGCGGCGACGCCTGTCGTCGAGGCGGCGGTGGGCGCCTCCGGCACGGACGCCCAGGTGGTGAAGGGCGCGGACGGCCACTATTGGGCCGAGGCCAATATCGACGGCAAGGCGGTGCGGGTGCTGGTGGACACCGGCGCCAGCGTGGTCGCCCTGACGCGCGCCGACGCCCTGAGACTGGGCGTCGATCCCGAACCCGAAGCCTTCACCGGCAAGGTCCAGACCGCATCGGGCGTCGTGCGCGCCGCGCCGGTTCAGCTGAAGACAATCTCGGTCGCCGGCGCGAGGGTGGACCGGGTCGAGGCCCTGGTGGTCGAGCAGGGGTTGGAATACTCCCTGCTGGGCATGAGCTATCTGGGTCGGCTTTCCGCCTTTTCCGCCACGCCGAGCGGGCTGACGCTGCGTCCCTAGAGCGAAATCGGTTGAGTTGGACGTAGTCCAACTCAGCCCAGATTTCGCTCCAGCATCAATCTGGAGCCTGATTCACGGCATCAGCGGAATCGCGAAGCGATTCCTCCTCGGCCGATCAGGCTCTAGAGGTCGCGCATCTGGCGACGGGCTTCGCTGAAATACTGCCAGCCGGTCCACAGGGTGATGATGGCGGCGAACCAGATCAGGAAGATGGCGAAGGACTCGAACGCCGGCTGCCACGCCAGCGGCGATCCATCGTCGTTCTGCAGGCCCAAGGCGCCCCACAGCAGGGTCAGCTGAAGCGCGGCGAGCGCCACCATCTGCACCGTGGTCTTCCACTTGGCGGCCAGGGTGACCGGCAGTTCGATGCGGCCGGCCATCGTCTCGCGCAGGGCGGAGACGGCGAATTCGCGGAACAGGATCAGGCCGCAGGGCAGGGCGATGCCGGGCAACGATCCCGAGGCCAGGACGCCCAGAATGGCGCCGGTCACCAGCACCTTGTCGGCGATGGGATCGAGAATGGCGCCCCAACGCGTGGTCGCGTTCCAGCGTCGGGCCAGATAGCCGTCGACCCAGTCGGTCGAGGCGGCGATGACGAAGATCCAGAAGGCCCAGACGCTGAACTTCCCTTGCGTTTCCGGCGACAGCCAGGCCTCCAGCGCCCCGGGGGCGGCCCCGGCCATCATGGCGAACATCACCACCCCGGCCGCGAGACGCAGCCCGGTCAGAATGTTGGGAATGGGGTTGGCGCGGTGGGCGGAGGTCATCGTCATGTCCGTTGCAACGCGCCGGGTGTGGCACGGTTCGCCGCTCAATCCAACGGTTCGAACCGGGGCTGGTCGGTCAGGGCCGTAAGCGCGCCCTCGGCGATGCCGAAATGCAGGCCGCTGAGCTGAAGCTCGCCCTTGGCTTCGCGCTCGGCGATCCATGGGAAGGTGCGCAGATTCCGGATCGACAGCCGCACGATGGCCTCTTCGGCTGCGCGCTCCAGCTGCTCGGGGGCGACGGTTTCGGCGACGTGCTGGACGACGGGCGCGCCTTGGGCGATCCAGGGGGCGACAAAGTCGGCGACGATTTCAGGGGCGCCGTTGATCATGGCGTTGACGCCGCCGCAGTGAGCGTGGCCCATGACCACGATCCGCTTGACGCCCAGAACCTTGACGCCGAACTCCAGCGCCGCCGACACGCCGTGCAGCTTGCCGTCCGGCTCATAGGGCGGGACCAGATTGGCGACGTTGCGCACGACGAACAGCTCGCCCGGCTTGGCGTCGAAGATCAGGGCCGGATCGGCGCGGCTGTCGGAACAGGCCACGATCAGGGTGTGCGGCTTCTGGCCCTTGGTCGCCAGGGTTTCGTACTCGGCGCGGGCCGTCGGCCAGTGCTCGGCGCGGAAGCGGCGATAGCCGGCGGTCAGTTCGTCTTCGATGTCGCTCATGGTCGGTGTCTTAGCTCCGGCTCAGCTTTTACGGAAGAAGGCGTGGATGCGGTCGGCGAGGGGTTGGTTGATGCCGTCGACCTTGACCAGATCGGCCAGTGAGGCGCGGCTGACGCCCTTGGCCGAGCCGAAAGCGTGCAGCAGGGCCTTCTTGCGGCCGGGGCCGACGCCTTCGATCTCGTCCAGCGGGTTCTTCTTGATGTCCATCGAGCGGCGCTTGGCGTGGGCGCCGTTGGCGAAGCGGTGGGCCTCGTCGCGCAGCCGTTGCAGATAGTAGAGGGCCGGCGACTTCAGCGGCAGCATGAAGGGGGCCTTGCCGGGCATGAAAAACTTCTCCATGCCGGCGTCGCGATCGGGCCCCTTGGCCACGCCGACGACGGTGATGTCGTCTAGACCGCCGAGGTCGGCCATGACCGCCAGCACCTCGGCCAACTGCCCTGCGCCGCCGTCGATCAGCAGCAGGTCGGGACGGACGACGTCTTCGCCCTTGGCCTCGCCTTCCTCCTCGTCCTTGATCAGGCGCGAGAAGCGGCGGCGCATCACCTCGCGCATCATGCCGTAGTCGTCGCCGGGCGTCAGATCCTCGCCCCGGATGTTGAACTTGCGATACTGCGACTTCTGGAAGCCTTCGGGGCCGGCGACGACCATGCCGCCCACCGCATTCGTCCCTTGAATGTGGGCGTTGTCGTAGATTTCGATCCGCTCGGGCCGGCTTTCCAGACCGAAGGCCTCGCATACCTCGTCCAGGATCTTGCCCTGCGCCGAGCTTTCGGCCAGGCGGCGGCCCAAGGCCTCGCGCGCATTGGTTAGGGCGTGGTCGACCAAGGCCAGTTTCTCGCCGCGCATCGGGCGGACGATCTCGACCTTGCGGTCGGCCTTCATCGAAAAGGCCTCTTCCAGCAGTTCCAGCTCGTGCGGGCGGACGTTGGACAGGATCAGGCGCGGGATCGGCTTGTCCTCGTAGAACTGGCCGAGGAAGGCGGCCAGGATCTCCGGATCCGTGTCGCTCTTGTCCACGCGCGGGAAATAGGCGCGGCCGCCCCAGTTCTGGCCGGCGCGATAGAAGAAGACCTGGACGCAGGCCTGGCCGCCGTCGGAATGCAGGGCGAAGACGTCGCCTTCGGCGACGCTGTCGGCGCTGACGGAATTCTCCATCGCGATGGCCGACAGGGCGCGGATGCGGTCGCGCACGCGGGCGGCCTGTTCGAAGTCCATCTCGTCCGACGCCGCCTGCATCTCCTTCGACAGGCGGCCGATCACGGCGCGGGACTTGCCGCGCAGGAACTGTTCGGCCTCGGTGACCAGTTCGCCGTAGTCCTCGAGGCTGATCAGGCCGGTGCACGGCGCAGAGCAGCGCTTGATCTGGTGGAGCATGCAGGGGCGGGTGCGGGTCTCATAGACGCTGTCGGAACAGGACCGCAGCAGGAAGGCCTTCTGCAGGGTGTTCAGCGTGCGGTTGACCGCCCAGGTCGAGGCGAAGGGGCCGAAATAGTCGCCGGGCGTCGTGTGGGCGCCGCGATGCTTTCTGACCTGGGGCGCGCGGTGGTCGCGGCGGATCATCAGTTCGGCGAAGGACTTGTCGTCGCGCAGCACCACGTTAAAGCGGGGCTTCAGCTTCTTGATGAAGTTGGATTCCAGCAGCAGGGCTTCGGTCTCAGTGGCGGTGACCACCAGCTCCATCGACCGGGTCTGCGACACCATCAGGCCGATGCGCTGGGTGTGAAAACGCCCCTGCGCATACTGGATGATGCGCTTCTTCAGCGACTTGGCCTTGCCGACATACAGGCACGACCCGTCCTCGCCATACATGCGATAGACGCCCGGCTTGTCCGGCGCCCGGCGCGCCTCGTCGGCGATCAGGGCGGCGGCTTTCAGTTGGGAATCAGGCGTCTCCTCGGTCATCGCGCCCGATATAGGGTCAAGAGCGCCGGACCAGAAGGACGCCGGCCAGAACAAGCCCCACCCCGGCGATGCGGCCGATGTTCAGCGGCTGGCGCGGCACGCCCAGCGCCCCGAAATGATCCAGCGCCAGGCTGAGCAGCAGCTGGCCCCCGACCATCAGGGTGATGGTCATGGCCACGCCCAGGCGCGGCACGCCCCAGGCGGCGGCGACCACGAAACAGGCGCCGTAGGCCCCGCCCAGCCAGGCGTACCAGGGCAGCGCCCGCGTCGCGGCCATGTCCGGCCGGGTGTGCAGGATGGCCGCCAAGATCCCCAGCACCGTGGTCCCGACCGCAAAGGAGATGAAGGCGGCGTTGACCGGCGAGGCCACGGCGGTCGCCAGCTTGGCGTTGGTGGGCGCTTGAAGCGCGGTGGCGCCGCCGGCCAGGATGACGACGAGGATGGCGAGCAGGGACGGGTTCATGGCCCTTGGCTAGCATGGCTTTCATGGCTTGCAGAGGGCGGCGTGCGGCGCTGGGCGCGGCGCAGGCGGCGACGCTCGGCCCGGTTAAGGGGCGCGCCGGATCGGCTGAGGGCGTCCGAAGATAAATCACGGTGCAATTCGTGCACTTCACCCGGTCCGGACCCGGCGTCGTCCGTCGAGGGGCGAGGGGCGGGCGCGTCGGTCCCATCAGACGGTTGGGGCGGAAAATCAGAGTGCAATGTGTGCACATCGCCGGTCTGGGCCGCCATCGACGACAGGGTTTCGAAGATCCTGAGCCAGCGCTGGGCCTCGGTCGCCTCGCCGTCCATCAGGGCCAGTTGCAGGCGACGGCGCGCCGTGTCGGCCATGTCGGAAAAGGCGAGGTCCTCGACCGCCTCCAGCTCCAGCGCGGGATCGTACAGGTCGGGATCGTCCTGATCCTCGCGCCGCCACTTGGCCTTGCGCGCGCGGATGCGAAAGGCCGACAGGCCCAGGTCGTAGCGGCGGCAGACGATACGCGCCGGCTCGCCCGCCAGATAGTCGTCGCGGGCCAGGTCCCAGATTTCCTGCGAGCGGACGCGATAGACGGGGGCGACTTGGGTCATGGGCGGACGCTGGCACGCGCCTGCGTCAGATGCGGACGTCTCTCACCAGTCCGGATCGACCGGGGCGCCGTCGAAGAGTTCGGCCAGGCGCGCGCCACAGCCCCGGTTCACATCGTCCGGCAAGGCGTATGGCGAGAACCAGCCGATCTCGGCGATCTCGCCGTGGCTGGTGCGCTCGCCCACATCGAAGGCGTCGATGCGGAAGACGGCGACGTGATCGCCGGGAAAGAACCGCTCGTTGGAGTGGATCGAGATCAGGCGCGGCGCCCCGCGCGCGACCAGACCGGCCTCTTCGCGCAGTTCGCGCACCACGGCGGCCTGGGTCGTCTCGCCCCGATCCACCCCGCCGCCCGGCAGCCACCAGCCCTTGAGATAGGTGTGCCGCACCATCAGCACCCGCCCCTGCGCATCCACCGCCACCGCCCGCACGCCCAACGTCTTGCCCCGCGTCAGCCGCGACCAGGCGAAGAAGAGGGGGCGGGTGAAGGGTTCGACGTGGATGCGCCAGGTCATGGGTGAGCCAACTCTAAGGAAATTTGGCGTGTTTGAGCACTCGCGTATCCATTTAGGGGCGCAAACTGCAGTGGAAACCGATCTGTTATAACGTCGCAATCCGAAGTGTGGCTTATGCGTGGCAATATTGGCACGGAGTGACGCTGTTTTATGACGGCGGTGTAATAATCGTGGCGAATGCGGCGCGTCTGCTTAGGCTCCCTTTCACCACACCCGCCCTGGGTGTGCGCCGGGGCCATCGGCATGGGGATGTCGATCGGTCGTCGGGCTCTTTTCAAGGAGGGGTTCGTTTTGAACAGTCGCAGTATCCGTCAACGCCCTTTGGCCAGCACCGTCGTAGGCGGCGCCTTGCTGGCCGCGATTCCCGTCATGTCGCTGGTCGTTGTGCCGAGCGTGGCGCACGCGCAGTCTCAGACGGGCGCGCTTCGCATTTCCATCCAGGCGGGCGGTCAGCCCGTGGCTGGCGCAACGGTGACCGTTAATTCTTCCGTCAGTTTGGTGACGCGAAGCGGGGTGACGGACTCTGCCGGGTTCGTGCGTCTGTCGGGCCTGGATCCTGCGATCAACTACTCCGTCAATGTCGTCGCGCCGGGCTATGATGCCTTCACCGCCAACAACGTCGCCGTTGTCAGCGGCCAAGAGCGTTCTCTCGGCTATGCCCTGACGGGGGGCGACGTCTCGACCCTGGGCGATATCGTCGTGACCGGCACGTCGCTGGCATCCGTGGACGTCACCTCTGCGACGGTCGGAACGACGTTGACGTTGGGCGTGGTCGAGTCGCTGCCAACGGGACGCAGCTATCAAAGCTATCTGCAGTTGGTGCCCGGCGTGAAGCCGTCAAGCGGCGGCAACCCGTCCTCGCGCTCCGGCATCAACTATTCGGACATCGGTGGTGCGACCGGCACTTCGACCGACAACGTCTATTACTTGGATGGCGTCGACGTGACCGACCCGTCCACCGGGACGTTCGGAACCAACTTCAACTCCGAAATTATTCAGGAGCAACAGGTCATCGTCAGCGGCGTGCCCGCCGAATACGCCGGTGGTTCGGGTCTGATCTCGCGCGTCGTCACCAAATCCGGCGGCAACGAGTTCCATGGTTCGCTGAACTACTACTTCCAGAATGATGGATTGGTGGCCAAGGACGAGCACACCACTTCGGGCGGCTTCTCGACCTATGACACCGCCGCGACCCTGGGCGGGCCGATCATCCGCGATCGTCTGTGGTTCTATGGTTCGTACCAGAAGAAACACCGTGAAGACGAGGTTCTGGACGTCAACAGCGGCAACGTGCTGCGCACCGTCACCAATGACGGCGAATACACCTTCGGCAAGCTGACCTGGCAGATCACGGACGATGATCGTCTGACGGCCAGCTACTTCGAGGATCCGACCAGCATCAGCGGTTCCAACTCTTCGGCGACCCTGAATAATCGCGATGTGGCGCAAGAACAGGGCGGTAAGAATTACAAGGTCGAGTACGGCCGGACCTGGGGCGATCTGCAACTGGGCGCCTATTGGTTCCGTCACGAAGGCGAGGTCACGACGAGCGCGGCGGATCAGTCGGTGCGTGATACCGTCACTTTCAGGAACTCGGCCGGCTCAACCCTGGCCCAGCGTCAGTTGGGTGGCGCGGGTTCGAACCTGGAAACCCATCGCGATCGCGACGAGTTCGGCCTGAACTTCGAATACTATCTCGACACGGCGTTCGGCAGCCATACCTTCAAGGGCGGCTATATCAGCACCGAGAACGTGTATGAGGAAAACGGGACTGTCCCGGGCGGCGTGACCTATCAGTCGCTGGCCCCGATCTATTCCGGCACCACCTACCTCGATTACACGACGGCCAGCGGCGCGAACGCTTGGACTGGCCGTGCGATCGTGCAGGCCGACAATGCGCGGGTTCTGGCCGCAATCCAGGGCAACGCCACGGCGCGTGCGGCGGTCGACACCAACCTGGACGGCACCGTCTCCCAGGCTGAGTTGAACGCCTATCGCTTCAACAACACGGCCGGCGCACCCTACGGCAACGTCAACGTCTATCGGGCCCTGCGCACCATCAGCGCGCCTTACGAGGTCAAGAGCGAAGGCCAGAGCCTGTATCTGCAGGACACCTGGACCCTTAACCAACTGACCGTCAACGCCGGCGTTCGGGCCGAGAAGTGGGAGCATTTCGCCTCTGACGGCTCCAAGACGGCGACCTTCGATTGGGAATATGCGCCACGTCTAAGCGTCGTCTATGACGTGCTCGGAGACGGTCGTTCGAAGGTGTTCGGTTTCGCGGGCCGCTATTACGACCCCATCCGCAACAACATGTCCGATTTCGCGGGCGCCCTGACCGGTCCGGTCGATGAAGAGCAGATCAACATCAACGGCACCTGGGTCACCTTCCGGACACGCGGCGGCGCGACCACGCCGGACGCCTTGTTCTCGCCGGCGACCAAGACGCCTTATACCGATGAGTTCATGCTGGGCGCATCGACGACCTTCGGCTCCAGCGTCGGCCTGACTGCGACGGTGACACGTCGCGAGACGCGTGACATCCTGGAAGACTTCGATCTGACGCTGTACTCTGACCCGACGCTGACGGCCGCCACGGCGCCCTTCGGTTACGCCTATCCGGGATCGTTCTACTATCTGCCGTATTCGTACTTCGGCTATACGTCCAAGCCGAACTCGAACTATGTCATCGGCACTCTGCCGGGTGGAGAGCGCAACTACACCGGCTTCGAAGTCACGGTCACCAAGTTCAAGACCGACAACTGGCAAGGGCAGGCGTCCTATACGTACAACAAGGCCGAAGGGAACTCGAACTCCGACTCCAACGCCGACTTCCAGGGCGACTGGATCGCACTCGACCCCCGCGCGCCCAATATGTACGGACCGCAACCCGGCAACATCGAACACCAGTTCAAGGCGTATGCCTCGTACGACTTCAACTTCGGTCTGCAGGTGTCGGGCGTCTTCAACTGGAACAGCGGCGCGCTCTACACGCCGGCGCAGTTGATCAGCGGTCGCTATCTGCCGCTGATGGACAACGGTTCGACGTCGGGCGGTGTGCAGGACACCTTCGTTCTGCCGAACAACGTCGGCTCGGCGACGGGTCCGTCGTATTACACCTTCGACATGCGCTTCCGCTATCAGCGGCCGCTGCCGATCGGAAACGCCGAACTGTTCCTGGACATCTTCAATATCCTGGACAACCAGGCCGCCACCGCCGAGCAGAAGCTGGTCGCGGGCAGCGGTCAGTACGCTTTCGGTGAAGCCAATGCGTGGGTTCAACCGCGTCGTGCCTATCTGGGTGTTCGCTACACGTTCTGATGAAGATCGGGCAGGGCGTCGCGGCTTGCTGTTGACGCCCGGCCTGACGTCAAAGCTCATCTGCGGCGGCCGGAAGCGTTCCGGCCGCCTTTTCTTTTGCGTCGCGCGTTGCCACGAAGATCGCGTCTGCCCGTCGTTCGGCTTGAACCCCGCCCCATCCCGCTCTAAGCCAAGACGGACAACAGGAGCATTCCATGCTGGCTCTCGGCATCATCTTCGGCTTCATCGCCGTTCTGGCGGCGTTCAACGTGTTCGAGTTCGGTCGGGTTGACTGAGGCGGCTGCTCGCTCTGAGCGGGGCGTCGCCCTGGTCACGGGCGGGGCGCGGCGGATCGGGCGGGCCATCTGTCTGAAGCTGGCCCAGGCCGGGTTCGACGTGGCGATCCATCATCATGCGTCGGGCGAGGACGCCCGGACTCTGGCCGACGAGATCGCGGGCCTGGGGCGGCGCGTGTGCCTGTTGCAGGCGGACCTGACGGACGAGGCAAAGGTGCGGGCGCTGGTGCCGGCGGCGTCGGAGGCGCTGGGGCCGGTCAGCGTGCTGGTCAACAACGCCTCGGTGTTTGAGGACGACCGGGTCGGCGGGCTGACGCGCGACAGCTGGGACCTGCATCTCGACACCAATCTGAGGGCGCCCCTCGTGCTGGCCGAGGCGTTCGCGGCGCAAGCCGTCGAGGGGGCCATCGTCAACCTGCTGGACCAGAAGGTGCTGAAGCCGGATCCGCGCTTCTTCTCCTACAGCCTGTCGCGCAACGGCCTGTGGTGGGCGACGCAGACCCTGGCTCAGGCGCTGGCGCCGGGCATCCGGGTCAATGGGGTGGGGCCGGGGCCGACCCTGCCGTCCATCCATCAGACGGCCGAGGAGTTCGCCGCCGAGGCGCGCGCCACACTGCTGGAAACGCCGGGCAGCCCCGAGGCGGTGGCGCAGGCCGTGCTGTGGCTGATTGACGCCCGCATGGTGACGGGCCAGATGATCGCCGTCGACGGGGGCCAGCACCTGGCCTGGCGCACCCCCGACATCCAGGAGTAGCGCGTGGTTTCCTCCTCTCACGTGACGCCGTTTCCGGCGGATGAGCCGCTGCGTTTCGAGCGGCTGAGCGTGTTCGTGCGCGGGCTGGAGGTCGAGGCCGGGATCGGGGTCTATGACCACGAGCAGGGGCGGCTGCAGCGGCTGGTCATCGATGTGACGCTGGAACTGGAGCCCCGGCCCATCGAGCGGCTGGGCGACACCATCAACTATGAGACCGTGGCCAATGCGGCGCGCGCCATCGCGGCCGAGGGGCATGTGGGGCTGGTCGAGACCTTCGCCGAACGGCTGGCGCGGGCGTGCCTGGAGGACGGCCGGGTGCAGCGGGCCACGGTGCGGATCGAAAAGCCGGGGGCCCTGGCGGCGGTGGCGGCGCCGGGCTGCGAGATCGTGCTGGGGCGGTAAGGGCGGTTGCTTCGCGCCGCGCCGACCGCCATTGTCGTCGGCAGATTCCAGCCGGGCGTCCGGCGTGACAGAAGCGTTGTTCATGGCCGAACCCGGCGATCCGAAAGACCCAGCAGCGCCCCGCGATCACGACCACGATCATGACGCCGAGGTCGGCTTCGTCTCGCCCGCGTCGCTGGCGGGCCGTGCGCGCGACCGCCAGCCGGGGCCCTTTCCTTCAGACGAGCCCGAACCGGATTTGTTCGACCCGCCCGAGTTGGCGCCGGGGCCCTTCGATCGGTCCGGGCCTGTGACCCGGCCGACGGCGCCGTTCCCGCCCCGGTCCGAGGCGAAGCCTGCCGAGGCCGAGCCGGCGCCGGCCGTGCGCGCGGTGCGTCAGCGTCTGACGGCCGAGACCGCGCCGCGCCGCGAAGGACCCGTCGTGCCGATGCGGCTGTATGCCGTCTATGTGCTGATCCTGCTGGCCGTGCCGACGCTGGGCGTGTCGTGCCTGGTGGCCCTGCTGGCGGTGATGCGGCGCGACGGGGCGATGGACCCGCTTGAGCACAGCCATGCCGTCTATCAACAGCGCACCATCGTGGGCGCGGTCGGGGCGGCGGTCGTCGGGGCCCTTCTGATCGTGGTCAACATCGGCGTGTTGGTGCTGTTCGCCCTGGCGATCTGGGTCCTGGCGCGCGGCGTGTTCGGGGTGCTGAAACTGAAGAGCGGACAGGCCGTTCCTCACCCCCGCAGCCTGTTGTTCTGAAGGACCGACGATGACGAACGAACCCAATTTCATCGCCGGGCAGCCGTCCGAGGGCAAGGTCGGGGCGCTGATCGCCTGGGCCCTGTTCATCCTGTCGATCCCCAGCGCCAATGTGCTGGTGCTGATCGGGCTGGTGGTGTCCTATGTGACGCGCGGGACGGCGACTGGCGTGGCGCGCCAGCATATCGAGGCGCAGATCCGACTGTTCTGGTCGGTCTTCTGGTGGACCATCGCGGCCTGGGTCGGGATCTTGATCAGCGCCCTGGCGTCGGTGGTGCTGATCGGCATTCCGTTCCTGCTGCTGTTCCTGCTGGTCTGGTTCCTGCTCAGCGTCTGGTTCACGATCAAGAGCGTGATCGGCCTGCTGAACCTACTGAACGACAAGCCCATTTGACGCTGACGGAACGTCCCGGCGGCCTTGGCGGTTGATCCGTCAAAGGAGAACCCGATGGGACAGTTCAAGGACATCGAAGGCGACAACCGGTTCGAACAGGCGTTCGACGACGACAAGGGCGCGGGCCTGGTCTGGGCCGACTATGCGGTGAAGGGCGATGCCCGGATCATCCTGCATGTCGAGGCCGAGCCGTCGTTGCGGGGGTCAGGCGCGGCGGGGCGGTTCATGCAGTCGCTGGCCGATCATGCGCGCCAGACGGGGCTGAAGCTGTTTCCCCGTTGCAGCTACGCCGTCGCCTGGCACAAGCGGCATCCCGACTACGACGACGTTTTGGCCTAGGCGATGCCGCCGCCCTGCGATCGCAGGGCGGCGGTTTGGGTTCAGCCGCCGGCGTAGCCGCCGATGATCGGCAGGATCTCGCCAGTGATGAAGCTGGACATCTGGGGCGAGGCCAGGAAGACGTAGGCGGGCGCGATTTCCTCGGGTTGGGCCGGGCGTTTCATCACCGTGTCGGCGCCGAACTTCGAGGTCGCCTCGGCATCCTTGTCGGCGGGGTTGAGCGGGGTCCAGACCGGGCCGGGCGCGACGACGTTCACGCGGATGCCGCGCGGCGCCAGATGCGTCCCCAGCGAACGCGCATAGGCGTGGATGCCGCCCTTGGTCAGGGAATAGTCGAGCAGATCCTTATTGCCCATCAGACCGGTGACCGAGCCGGTCATGACGATGGCGCCGCCGGCCTTCATGTGCGGCACCGCCGCCTTGGTCATGTTGAAATAGCCGTAGAGGTTGGTCTTCAGCGTGCGGTCGAAATGGTCATAGGTCAGGTCCTCGAAGGCGGGCACGTGTTCCTGGAAGGCGGCATTGGGGACCAGGACGTCGAGGCGGCCGAAGGCGTCGAGCGTGGCCTTGACCGCCATCTCGGCGAAGGCGGGATCGGAGACGTCCCCTTTCAGCACGACGGCGCGGCGACCCTCGGCCTCGACTGCGGCCTTGGTGGTTTCGGCGTCGGCGTCCTCGTCCAGATGGCAGATGACGACGTCGCAGCCCTCGCGCGCGAACAGGACGGCGACTGAACGGCCGATGCCGGAATCGGCGCCGGTGATCAGGGCGGCGAACCCGTCCAGCTTGCCCGACCCCTTCCAGAAGGGCGCATCATAGAGGGGCGCGGGATCCAGCGCGGCCTCGTCGCCCGGCTTGGTCTGGTGCTGTTTGGGGAAGGGCGGTTCGGGGTACGGGCGGGCGCCGGCCTGCATCGCCCCGGACGGTTTGTCATCGCCGGACGTCTTGTCCTTGGCGTCGATGTCGCGCTGGATGGCGCGTTCCTGATCGGCGATGTCTTCGGCGCGCGCGTGGGTCCGGTCGTCCATTGATGTCGTCTCCTGAAGATGGGGTCTTCAGGAAAGCGGATGGGCGGGCGGGTCGTTCCGACGGCCCAGCTTCGGTTGTCAGCCGACGCGGTGGACGATGGTCTTGATGGTCTCGGCCTTGGTCGGCAGATCGGCGGCGAGACGCGAGGCGATCTCGCGGGCGCCGACCGGATAGGCGTCGCCGCCGTCCGCAATGGCCTTGGCCTTGGCGGCAGCTTCCAGCAACAGCTTTTCCAGACCTTCGATCTCTTCCAGCGCCAAGGCGTGGGCTTCGAGCTGAAGGCGTTTGACGCGGTCGGCGGTGGTTTCAGGCGCTTTCATCAGGTCGTAGATCTCGGCCTCGGCCGCGACGAGCCGCAGGTCAGGCTTGGCGTCGGAACCGGTGGATTTGGCCATGGAATCACGTCTCCCGCAAACGACAGGAGCCTAGGGTGAGGCCGATCGAGATTGACGTCGAGCGTTGCTGTAACGGTTGTGGCGACACTGTGGCCGCCACGCATCGGTCGATTACCGCTCTGGCGCGCGGGCCGGGACCATCGCAGGCGCAGCGACGGGGGCCAGGACGCCGCCGGCGACCGCACGCAGCGGCGAACGCGGCGTATGCAGGACGGCCGGCGAGACGCTGACGCCGTCCTGAACCGGGGTGACCAGATAGCCCTTGGCAGCCAGCTTGTCGCCCGAGCGGACGCGCGAGGTCCAGACGGTGATCGGGGCGGCCAGCAGCAGCGGCAGGACGATCGGGGCGAACCAGGTGGCCAGGTCGGGACGGACCGCCAGCGGGATCAGGAAGCCGACGCCGGCGATCATCTGCCAGCGCATGGCGCGGAAAGCATCGGACCAGGCCAGGCCGTCGGCCTCGCGCTGCTGGGTCGACCAGCCGGTGTCGTGGCCCGAGACGATCTGGATGAAGGCCTTGGTGTTGGCGACCATCAGGATGGGGGCCAGGATGGCCGACAGGGCGATCTCGGCCGCCATGCCCTTGGCGATGGCGCGACGGCCGCCGAAGGCGCGCAACTCGGCCGGACGGCTGAGGACCAGGGCGGCGCCCATGAACTTGGGCCCGATCAGCAGCACGCCGGACAGGAATGAGGCCAGCATGAAGGGCGTGAACTGGGGGTTCAGAATGTAGAAGAAGCTGGTCCAGTCGACCGGATAGAACATCTGGATGAACAGGCCGACCATCAGCGACGCCAGCCACAGGGGCGACGACAGATAGGCCATGCAGCCCATCAGCAGCTGTAGGCGGCTCATCGGCGACAGTCCCTTGGCCGTGATCAGGCCTAGGTGCTGGAGGTTGCCCTGGAACCAGCGGTGGTCGCGGCGGATGAAGTCGGTGATCGACGGCGGGGTCTCTTCCCACGATCCGTCCAGCGAGGCGGTGACGTGGACGGCCCAGCCGGCGCGGCGCATCAGGGCGGCCTCGACGACGTCATGGCTCATGATGTGACCGCCGAAAGGCTTCCTGCCCTTCAGGTGCGGCAGGCCACAGCAGGCGGCGAAGGCGCGCGTGCGGATGATGGCGTTGTGGCCCCAGTAGCTGGATTCCGAACCGGTCCAATAGGCCAGGCCGGCAGCGGCGACGCGGCCATACAGGCGCACCGAATACTGCGAGACGCGCGCGAAGATGGTGCGGGCCTTGATGATGACCGGAGCGGTCTGGATCAGGCCGACGCCGGGATTGCGCTCCATGGCGTCGACCATGCGCAGCAGGGTCTCGCCGGCCATGGTGCTGTCGGCGTCCAGGACGATCATGTTCTCATAGGCGCCGCCGAAACGACGGACCCATTCGGCCAGGTTGCCGGCCTTGCGCTCAGCATTGTCGGTGCGGCGGCGATAGAAGGCCTTGGAGTTGGCGGCCATGCGGAACGACTGGAAGACCGAACGCTCGGCGGCGGCGGCGTCTTCCTTGGTCGAGTCGCTCAGCACGAAGATGTCGAAGGCCGACGAGGCGCCCAGACGCGCCAGGCAGGAATCGATCTGGGACAGGCGCGCGAAGGACGAGCGGGCGTCCTCGTTGTACAGCGGCATCAGCAGGGCGGTGCGGGTGCGCGGCATCGGCGGATGCGGCGAGAAGGCGAGGTCCGCCTGATCCTTGCCGCGCAGCATGACGAACAGACCCATCAGGCCGCTGACGAACCAGCAGGAGATGGCGGTGATCAAGACCATGAACAGGCCGAAGGCCAGGATCTCGGTGCCGTCCCAACCCTTGCGGGCATAGAGGTAGAAGGGCGTGATGGCCGACAGACCGGTCAGGACGATGGTGCCGGCCAGCAGGGCCAGGCGGCGCGTCGCGACCGTGCGCGGCGAGGTCGCGGGCGTCACGTCGGCGACGGCGTCGGGTGCGGACAGGGACTGAACCGGCATGGCCAGCGGCGCCTCGTCGGGCAGCCACGACCAGCTCGGCGTTTGCGCGCCGTGGATCGTCGTCTCGATATCAGCCTGTTCGACAGGCCGGATCGCCAGCTTGTTCATGCCGCTCTGGATGCCCCCGAGTGAACCGGATGTCGTCCCGAGGGCTGGGGACGACGCGGAGTGCTGCACTGCAACACGACCTGCATAATCGATCACATTCGCGCGATTTTCAATCACGCAATGTTGATGAAACCAAAAAATGTGGGGGTGAAGTCAGGCCGGAACGTTGAACGGGGCGGAAGCCGGGCGGCCGTGCGGCGACTCCGTGGCCACCGACAGCAGTTTACGATCCAGGACCCAGGCCGCAACCCCTACCCAGCAGACCAGGACGATAGCGTAGAGACGCTCCCACCAGCCGACGTTGGCGTCGTTGACCGTGCCGGGGAAGACGAGGTGCTTGGTCAGAACCGTCAGGATCGCCATGACGACGAAGGTGACGACAAGGAAAAGCTTCAGGCGCGGCAGGTCGCGGCGTTTGGCCAGCCCCCACAGCAGCAGCATCGGCGCCAACTGGATGCCCAAGGCCAGGTTGATGACCATGTGGCGTGGATCGGGCCAGGGCCACAGGGTCGAGGCCGACATGCCGCCGCCGGCCAGGATGAAGACGATAGCGATGACCCAAGCCGCGACCCGCGCGCCGGTCAGGGCGTAGATGGCCAGACCGAAGCCGATCCCCGCCAGCCCAGCCATGACGCCGGCGACGAAGACCCCGCCGTTGAAGATGATCGGCGCCTTGGCCGTCGCCCCGCCCAGTTCGCTGAGATACTGGGTGGCATTGTTGAAGCCGGGGTAAGCCAGGATGGCCACGGCGACGACTGTCAGGGCCAGAAGCGGGGCTGCGACGCCGACGCCCAGCAGGCGACGACGGCGGTGATAGCGAAGCTGCGGCTTCAGCAGGGCCCGAAGGTCCAGCGGCCAGGGTCGGCCGTCCAGCGGCTTCAGCCCCCACAGCGGGCGAATAGCCGGGATGCGCCGGACGACCTCATAGATCGCCAGGCTGCCGACGAAGGTGACGGCGATCAGGGACAGCAGTTCGACCGGCGCGGGAAGGTTCGCCGGGCGGATGATCCAGACGGCCGCGACCAGCACCGTCTGGTGCGCCAGATAGAGGGGGAAGGTGGCCTGGGTCAGATAGTTGAGCGCAGGGCCGCCTCGGTCACGCAGATGGCGATAGCCGAAGCCCAGGATGGCGACGATCACCGCCCATTGGTCGATGCCGTAAACGGCGGCCTTGGGCACGCCCCAGAAGGCCCGTGCGCCGGGATGCCAGACCTGGACCATCATGATCGGCAGGGCGACGGCCGCCAGGGCCAAGGCGATCCAGCGATAGCGCTCCATCGTGCGCCACAGGCTCTCGCGGCCGACGATGCTGAAGCCGAACAGGAAGGCGACCAGCGACAGGGCGTGATTGTACCAGTCGTTTTGCAGGGTGTTGGTCAGGCCGAACCAAGGGAAGATCAGCAGCCGAATGGCGAACAGATAGAGGATCGGCAGGATAAGAAGGCGCGGGCCTGTCAGCGCCTTTTCCAACCCATTGCCCAGTCGGTCGATCAGGCCGGGCTGACGCCACAGGACGACGGCGACCAGGCTGTAGACGGCGATATAGACGATGAACCACAGATGGTTGACCGGCACGCCGTCGGCGAGGCCGCTCCAGCCGAACTCATGACCCAGCCAGGCGACGAAGCCGGCGACGCCGCCGGGCCAGCCGCCCTTGTCCATCGACTCGATCCAGGACTGGATCGGCACCAGAACCAGGGCGCCGAAGATCAGGGGCGGAACCAGCCGCTCGAACCGGGCGTGGGCGACCTCGCGCGGGGTGCGCCGGAAGGTCATGAATCGCAGGGCGGCGCCGGACACCAGAAAAAGCAGGGTCAGCCGCCAGGGATTGGTGACCAGGATCGCCTCGCGCATCCACTCGAAGGTGTGGGCGCTGTGGATGTGCCAGTCATAGACCCCGTAAACCAGGCCGACATGATACAGGATCAGCAGGCCGAAGGCGCCGACCCGGATCCAGTCGAGATCATAACGGCGCTGGGTCGGGGAAGCGGATGGGTTCACGGCCGCGTCTATGATCCGCGTCTGCGCATCAGGCAAGACGCCGGATGGACGCGGGGCGCCGCCAGCCCCGCATGCTGGCGAACGGACTAGAGCGTCTCCGGCAGGCCCAAGGCCTTAAGCGTCGCTGTGATCGAGGCGTCCTGTTCGGCGCGGTACAGGGCCATCTCGTCTTGGACGGGGCGACCCAGCGCCTGTTCGAAATCGGCCTTGGCGGGATCGACGGCGTAGGCGGTCGCGCGGGCCTCCGACCCCAGGTTGGACTGGAAGATGCCGGCGGCGCTGACGGGCAGGAAGTCTTCGTAGGTGATGGGTTCGGCGACGACGTGGCCCGCTGCGATCAGGGCGTCCAAGTCGGCGGTCTCGGCGCGGGCGGCGAGCCCCTCAGGCGTGGGGCGATAACGGAACCAGGCCAGGTCGGCGCGGCGCAGCGCGTCCCAGTCGTCGGGCAGGGCGGAGAAGTCCTTCTTCGCCAGGGCCTCGTCGTACAGGGCGCGACCGGCGGGGGTCAGGGCGCAGCCACGCTGTTCGATCTCGCCGAAGCGGGCGGTGTGGGCGCCCGCCGTGGGGCCGTCGGCGCCCGGGAAGGTGATCGCCTCTTGCAACGCCTTGAAGCTGGTCTGGCGCAGCAGGATCGGACAGGCGCGGGCGGGCGGACCCTCGATGGTTTCCTTCGGGCTGATGCCGCGTGCGGGCATGGCGGCCTGGGCCGCGTCGATATCCAGCGTGCGCGGCGTCAGGTGGTTGATGTGCGGCCCCTTGAAACTGACCACATCGGCGATCAGACGGTGGGCGGCGACCAGCCGTTCGTAGGTTTCGGCGCTGACGGTCGCCTGGGCGTGCCAGCGGAAGGTCTCCAGCAGTTCGGACACGAAACGATCGGCCTGAGCCTCGTCCAGACCGCCGGCGGCCTGCGCCGTCTCGATCAGCTCGCGCGCGCCGGGGGTGAAGATGTCGCGGCGGGCCAGGGTCGCTGCGGCTTCCTCGCGCAGGGCTTCGTCCTCGATCAGTTCCAGCCGCAGCAGCGACGTGAAGACCCGGAACGGATTACGCGCCAGGGCCGCCGGATCGACGGGGCGGAAGGCGGTGGAATGGACCGGCACCCCGGCCGGCGCCAGGTTGTAATAGCTGACCGGCGCCATCCCCATGACCGCAAAGGCGCGCGCGATCGTGGCCAGTTCGTCGGCCGTGCCGACGCGGATGGCGCCGTGGCGCTCCTCCGACAATCGCGCCAGTTCGCCCGACGCCGCCAGCCGGTCTGCCCCGCTCGCATCGGCCTTGATCGCTTGGGCGTTGATGTCGGCCACCAGCGTCAGCAGGTCGCCGTATTGCGGCACCTCGGCCCGGTACATGGCGGACAGGGCGGCCGAAAACCGGCTGCGGATCTCGTCAGGATGGACGAAGGCGGACATGAGCGCTCCCATTTTTCGCCGATCCATAGGCCGACTGGCCGCCGGTTGAAACCCGGCGGCCGTCGCAGGGGTCAGGCGTCGACGCCGACCCCAATCGGGCAGACCACGCCGGTCCCGCCGATGCCGCAGTATCCAGCCGGGTTCTTGGCCAGATAGCCCTGGTGATAACCCTCGGCGTAGAAATAGTCGCCGGCCGGCTCGATCTCAGTGGTGATCGTCCCGCGCCCGGCCTGGGTCAGGGCGGCCTGATAGGCGTCGCGAGAGGCTTCTGCCTCGGCCTGCTGCTCGGCGTTCAGCGTGTAGATGGCCGAGCGATAGGTGGTGCCGATGTCGTTGCCCTGGCGCATGCCCTGGGTCGGGTCGTGGTTCTCCCAGAAGGCCTTGAGCAGTTCGGCATAGGTGATGACGCTCGGGTCGAACACGACCTTGACCACCTCGGTATGACCCGTCCGGCCGGTGCAGGTCTCCTCATAGGTCGGGTTGGGCGTAATCCCGCCGGAATAGCCGGCCGAAGTCACCCAGACGCCCGGCAACTGCCAGAAGATGCGCTCCACGCCCCAGAAACAGCCCATGCCGAAGATGGCGGTCTGGAAACCGTCGGGATAGGGCCCCTTCAGCGGGTTGCCGCTGACATAGTGGTTCACATCGGTGTCCAGCGGCTCGGCGCGGCCGGGCAGGGCGGTCTCGGGCGTGGGCATTTCGGCAGTCTTCTTGAACAGCATTTGCGGCTCTCTCATCGGAAAATGGCGTTGAAGTCCATATGGGGATGCGAGATGCGCTTGCCGAGGGGGCGAGGGTGTTCTATCAGGCCCGCCTCCCGCCGGATCGACCTCCGGCGGCGCGCAAGACGCAGCGTGAAACGGACAGGTGGCGGAGTGGTCGATCGCGCACGCTTGGAAAGCGTGTGTAGGTGAAAGCCTACCGAGGGTTCGAATCCCTCTCTGTCCGCCACGCTCTCCAGCGCTACACGCCGGTGCAGATCGTCGTCGCGAATATTCGCCTCATTACCGAGCTTTGTGCGAACGCAGAGACACCGCGTCGGTCTCTGCGTGCCTGATTCATCGCCAAATTGGGTGCCCTAAGGCCGCCTGTCTCCGTTTGGCGGAAGGCGGTGCACTTTCGCTGTTTCCCTGATATCCGGAAGTTGGCATCTGCCCCTGCCGTCTCTCGGGCTATCCCTGCCGCGTTTCCGTGAGAGTTCCGTAGCTTAGAGGCGCGGCTAGCAGAAATGGTTAGCTCGGATAACAGGGAAGCCAATACGGTATATCAGGGAAAGTAATGCCGGCTATCAGCGAACGAAAAGCCGCCGATCAGAGGTCTGATCGCGGCAGCTATTGTTTGGCAGCGGAGATTTAGGCGACGTAACGGCGTCGCTGTTCGGACCAATCCAACACCAGATCGTTACGCATGACGTCTTCCAAAGTCAGCCGGTCAGATTGCGCGCCGTCCAAGATGGCTCGCTTCAGGTCTGGGGCCAGGAAGGCGACACGCAGGACCCTTGTCACATAGGTGAGGGTCACGCCCTCGGCTTCTGCAATTTCGGCCAGATTGGCTGACCGTCCGCTCAGCAACTTGGCCTTCCAAGCTTCGGCCCGGACCAGTGCCGCGCTGAGCGCGGGATCCATTTTTGGCGCATGGATCGCTGGACTGCCGCCTGGTCCGGCGATTGAAACAGCGCCTCGACGGGTGGTCGCGACAGATAGTCGGAGGATTGGGGCATCGCCTCGACGCTCCAAGTGCTGAAAGACCAGTCGGCCAGACGGCGTGTCGATCATTTCGATGCAGCGTTGCGTATCCAGTATGATGAGGGCTTCTTCCCGCAGTATTTCGATCCGCGCGATCACGTCGCGCATGATCGCCCAATCCGGAATGACCACGCCAGGGAACAGCGGCTTCAAGGCCGTTTCTACAGCGCTTTCAATGACGGGAGCGGATATCCGCGGATGAAGCCCAGCCTTCCGAGGAGATCCCTTCTGTAGGGCCGTCGAGACATAGTATCGATAGGTGGCCCCACCCTTCCTGGGCGAACTGACCGGCGACATCACATTGCCGACGCTGTCGAACATCAGCCCGGTTAACGGCGCGCCTGTGTGTGCGGGCCGCGGCTTGGCAGGCTTACGGGTGCGCCTCGTTGTGTCTAGAAGCGCTTGGACCGCATCAAAGGTCTCTCGATCGATCAGACCGGGATGCTGGCCAGGATACACTAGGTCTTTGTGCGGAATGTCGCCGACATAGATGGGATTGCGCAGCATGTGGTAGGCGCCGCCACGCTCGATCGGCAAGCCGCCTTGGGGCTCGCCGGCCCTGCTCGTCCAACGCTTGGTGACAACGCCTTTCTCGGCCAACTCTTGAACCAGCCGGTTGGCTGAGCGCAGTTCCAGATACCGGGTGAACATCCAGCGGATGACCGGAGCCTCCTCGGCGTTGATCTTCAATGTTCGGCTGTCGGGGTCGTAGCCAAGAATAGGCCGGCCACCCATCCAAAGCCCCTTCTTCTTGGAGGCTGCGATCTTGTCTCGGATGCGCTCGCCGGTGACCTCCCGCTCGAACTGGGCGAACGACAGCAGCACGTTCAGGGTCAGCCGGCCCATTGAGGTGGTGGTGTTGAACGCCTGGGTCACGCTGACGAAGCTGGCTCCAGCCTTGTCCAGCACTTCCACGATCTTGGAGAAGTCTGGCAAGGAGCGTGTCAGCCTATCCACCTTGTAGACCACGACCACATCAATCCGGCCGGCCTCGATCTCCGCCATCAGCCGTTTCAAAGCCGGGCGATCCATGTTGCCGCCGCTAAAGCCGCCGTCGTCATAGATTTCAGGAAGCAGGGTCCAACCTTCACCAGTTTGCGACGACACGTAGGCGGCGCAGGCGTCGCGCTGGGCATGAAGGGAGTTGTAGTCCTGCTCCAGGCCCTCTTCCGTGCTTTTGCGGGTGTAGATGGCGCAGCGAACCGTACGGCCCTGGACGCTCATTGTTTCGCGTCTCGAAGACCAAAGAACCGCGGTCCGTTCCATCGCACGCCGGTGATCTCACGCGCCACTTGGGAGAGGCTTTTGAAGCGTCGGCCTCTCCAGTCAAAGCCTCCCGCGACGACATCCACCTGATGGGCCTCTCCCTGCCACTGACGCTCAAGTCGCGAGCCAGTCTTGAACGTGGCCGTGCGCGGAACTGTCCGGCGGCTGGGGCGGTGGCGCGCCGCGATCTGCCGGAGTGTTTTGTCCAGGCTGACGTCGCTGCCTTCGGCCTCGGTCTGAAGTCGTTCGGCGAATACCCGCCGCATCAAATCCTTGGACTGGAGCTGCGGCGGCGCGTCGCCGAACTTTTTGGCCCACGCGGATCGGAGCTGTGAGATCGTCATCGATCTCAAGGCCAAAAGGTCATAGGAGAGGGTCATTGACTCGCTCCCTCGACGATCCGCCAGCGACGTTCGCCCTCAGCCTTCTCGCTCAGGACCGCATGACCTTTGCGCTTGAGCGCTCCGGCGATGGCGCCGCGAACCGAATGGGCCTGCCAGCCGGTCACAGCCATCATCGCCTGCATGGACGCGCCACGCGGGTGTCGCAGGACTGTGATCAGTTGATCCAGCTTGGAGACGCGCGGGATGGGCTCGGCCGTGGAGGCGGTCTTGATCGGCTTGTTGTTCGGCATGGTATTCGTCTCGGGTCACGGGCCTCAGCACCCTACTGAGACGAGCCCGGATTACCGGGCGTGACATGCTGACTAACGCTCCTATTCCAAAGCTTGTCCAATGGATTGTGCGACGGGGCGGAACGTCAGGGCTCAGCCGTCTCGGATAAGTCGGGTCAGGGGAAACTTTGGGCGGCCGGCCGATGTAGACCGGCCGCCCAAGCACGTCAGTCGGTCTTCGACAGCTTGGCAAGGTTGGCGAGAATGGACGTCCACAACTCGCGTAGCTTCGGATCTCGCATCACCATATCCACGTTCAGCCCATCGAGCAGTTCTAGATTCGGCTTCCTGGCCTGATTGTCTCGGTAGGAAAATCTGAGCAGTTCGATGACCTGCTTCATGTGCCCGACCTTGCCCTGAAGGGCCTGGTTGACGGCCACCATCAGCAGAGCCTGCTGCATGGTGACGGTCTTGCCTCCAACGGTTCGGGTAGTGCGCATAATCTCGCGCATGTCCTTGCCGATCTGGCTTTCGATCTCGGCGCGCGGCAGCCGGCGAGGCCGACCGCGTGGATTTCCGGATCGACCCTTCTTGAACTGGGCGTGTTTAGGCGGTCTGCCCTTGCCGACCTCGTAGTGGCTCATGATCCAGCCTCCACGGGTTGAGCAGCCCGTTCGGCGGCGATCTCGGTGAACGTGCGGCCGTCTCCGATCAAGATCGGTTCAGATTTGGTCGCCATGGGAGACGGCGGACGATCAGATCGCAGTAGATCGGATCAATCTCCACCCCATAGCCTCGACGGCCTGTCCGATGCGCCGCCACCAATGTGGTGCCGGAACCGGCGAAGGCGTCCAACACGATGTCGCCACGGTGCGAACAGTCCAAGATGGCGTCCATGACCATAGTCACCGGCTTGACCGTGGGATGGCTGGCCAGGTCTTCGTCCCGGGTCGCGCTGAAACTGTTGGCGCCGGGATAAGACCAGACATTGGTGCGATACCGGCCATTCTTGCCCAGTTCGACATTGTTGATATGAGGCGCGTTTCCGACCTTCCAAACGAAGACCAACTCGTGGGCGGAGCGATAGAGCGACCCCATGCCGCCATTGGTCTTTGTCCAGACGCAGATGTTCTTCAGCTCGCTGTAGACCGCCTCTCCGGCCGAAATCATCTCTTTGGCATGGCGCCAGTCTATGCATTGGAAGTGGACCGCACCTCGCCGGGAAGCTCTGATCATCTGGATAAGCGCGCGAGCCAGGAAGGTGGTGAACTCCTCACTGGTCATCTCCCCCACGCCCATGGCGAACTCGCGGTGTTTGGTCTGACCCAGGCCAGAAACATGCCCGGCGATGGGGACGTTATAAGGGGGATCCGCGAAGGCAACGCCCGCCTCCTCGCCGTCCATCAGGATCGCATAGGTCTCCACCGCGTAATCTATCGCACGCTAGGAGCCAACGCTGCATCAACAGCGGGCGAAGCCGCCTTGGGCCCGGAACTTAATCAGGCGCTAGCTGACTGCGGGATCTAGCCGGAGGCGGATGACGGTTTTGCGGCAGAAGCGGACGTTGGCGCTGACGGCCGCTGCCATGTCCGCTTCTAACTCATTGCAGACATTCAAAGAGCCCGCTTCCCGCATAGCCGCTAATGCGACAGCGAGGGGCGGCGATTTGTGCCGCTCGGCTAAGGGCATCGCCCCCGCCGATTCATCCGCTGTGTAGGATTGACGGCAAATGCTTTTTTGACGCCGGCCGCTCCATGGGGCTGGCTGCCTATCAACGTTAAGCCTAGGCTGCGTGCTGATCATGCGAGGGCGCTAGGCGAGTGACGTTTCAACAGGGACTGGCCTTTGGCCTTGTCGGGCTGACAATCGGCGCCTTCATCTGGGGTAGGTTTCGTTACGACCTGGTCGCGGTCGTCGCGTTGGTTGCAGGATTGGCGATCGGCATCATCCCCGCCGAGGCTGCATTTGACGGTTTCAAAAACGACGTCACCGTCATCATCGCCTGCGCGCTGATCGTTTCGGCCGCCTTCGCCCGATCGGGGGTCATTGAACTCGCGATGCGGCGGGTGATGCCGCTTCTCAAGACTGAGCGCTCCCAGGTCCCGGTCCTGACCGGCGCTGTGACGTTGCTTTCCATGGCGACGAAGAATGTCGGAGCCTTGGCGATCATGATGCCGGTGGCGCTTCAGGTGGCGCGCCAGACGAAGTCGTCTCCCGCGCGGCTCCTGATGCCGATGGCTTTTGGCGCCATGGCGGGCGGCATGGTCACCCTGGTCGGGACCGCCCCGAACATCATCGTCGCCGAAGTGCGCCAGAGCATCGTCGGCGAACCCTTCGCCATGTTTGACTACGCACCAGTGGGCCTAGCGCTTACCCTGATCGCCCTGGCGTTTTTGGCGTTCGGCTATCGCCTGTTGCCCCGCGATCGACAGGGCGCGACATCCCTGAGCGCGGCATTGGCCGCCAACGCCTATGCCACGGAAGTCAGGGCGCCTGAAGGCTGGGCTCCGGGATCCATGACCGTGTCCGCTCTCGGCGCCCTCGGCGATGGCGAGGTCAAGATCATGGCGCTGATCCGTTCAGGGAAACGGCGGCTGAATCCCAGAGGTAATGTCGTCGTCAAGGCGGGTGACGCGTTGCTGATCGAGGGCGAGCAGCAGGCGCTGGAGGGTTTCGTCAGTCGGGCTCAGATGAACCTCATCCGTGATGATCGCCCCGTTCCGATGGCGACCGCATCCGAGGAGATCGCAATCGTGGAGGCGGTGATCGGCCGAAACTCCCCGCTGCAAGGGCAGTCTGTTCGAAGCTCGGATCTTTACGGCCAGCACGGGATCAATCTGCTGGGCGTGTCGCGAAGCGGCTTTCAACTCACCCAGCATCTACGGACGGCAAAGCTGGCGCCCGGCGACATCATCCTGCTTCAAGGCGCCGAACAGGCGCTGCCGGTCGCGCTGAAGGCGCTGGATCTGCTCCCCCTGGCGGAGCGTCAGGTTCAACTCGGGAGCGTGCGCAGACGGTTCATGCCGGCTGTTGTTCTTGCGTGCGCGATGACGCTCGTTGGCCTCGGCCTGGTTCCAGTCGCCGTCGCCTTCTTCGGCGCCGCCGTCGTCATCGTTGCATTGGGCGGCTTGAAGATGCGTGAGGCCTATGCCGCCCTCGATGGACCCCTGCTCGTTTTGATCGCAGCCCTCATTCCCGTCTCAGACGCGATCCAATCCACGGGTGGGTCCGACCTGATCGCGGGACTGCTTCGCCACGTGTTCACAGGCTTGCCGGGCATTGTCGCGATCACCGGCGTCATGCTCGCCTCAATGGCGGTCACGCCCTTCCTGAACAATGCGGCGACCGTTCTGATCGTCGCCCCGATCGGAGCGACGCTGGCCAAGCAGCTTGGCTACAATCCGGATCCATTCTTGATGGCGGTCGCGGTCGGCGCCGCGTGCGACTTCCTGACGCCCATCGGTCACCAGTGCAACACGCTGGTCATGGGACCTGGCGGCTATAAGTTTTCTGATTATCCCAGACTGGGCGCGCCTTTGAGCGCGCTCGTTCTGGTCACGGGGCCCTCGCTCATCTTGCTGTTTTGGCCTCTTTGATTGGCTCGAGGTCAGAAGATAGCGTTGGAACAGACAGGTCAGGATCACCGTTTCCGGCTGTTCGCCGGCTCGACATCCCGAGCCGCTTATGAGGGCCTGACAGCCTGATAATGCGGCTTCAAAGAGGCGTGAGAGTCGCGAGGCTGCATCAAAACTGCGAGGCGTTCGACAGCTTCAGCCATCGCCAGTCGTTCGCTGTGTGGAAGTTCAGCCAAGGCGGCGAGAAAGCCGTCGCCGAGCAGGCCCGGGGACGTCTGCAATGCCTGCCGCCCCGCGTCGGTCAAACGCACATGGACGACGCGGCGATCCACGGTGGAGCGATAGCGGGCGGCCATGCCCTTCGCTTCGAGCTTGTCCAGCACGGCGACGACGGTCGGCGCCGACATGGAGACGTCCCGCGATATGACGCTGGTGCTGACTTCGCCCAATGCGCGGATGGATTGCAGCACGAGGAGCTGCGGCAGCGTCAGCCCGGTCAGGCGTGAGATTTCTCGAGACCGAACATCGATCGCCTGAGCGATGCGTCGGACCGACCGGACAAGGGATACGGTGGCGTCAACCGCCGCGTCAGGGCCTGGCTCATGGGAAATATCGGCCATTCGGGTTGAACTCTTTCGTGTCCTAACCATTTGTACCCGCTGCTTCCACAATTCAAGGAGGACCCATGTGCGGTCTTAGCGGCGAGATCAATTTCGACGGACGACCGGCCGATGCCGGCGCCGTTCAACGCATGACCGATGCGCTCTCGCCCCGTGGACCGGATGGCTCCGGCATTGTGATGCGCGGCTCGGTGGGGCTGGGTCACCGCCGTTTGAAGATCATCGACCTGAGTGAGAAAGCTCAGCAGCCGATGGTGGACCCTGACCTGGGCGTGACCCTGGCGTTCAACGGCTGCATCTACAACTATCCCGAACTGCGCGAAGAGTTGCAGGGGATGGGGTTCCGCTTCTTCTCGCACGGCGATACCGAGGTCATCATCAAGGCCTGGAAGGCGTGGGGCGAAGCCTGCGTCGAGCGATTCAAGGGCATGTTCGCCTTCGTGCTGCATGAGCGCGACACCGGCCGCACCGTGATCGCTCGCGACCGTTTCGGCATCAAGCCCCTGTATCTGGCCGAACAGGGCCAGCGTCTGCGGTTCGCCTCGACCCTGCCGGCCCTGCTGGCGGCGGGCGACATGGACAAGACCATCGATCCCGTCGGCCTGCACCACTACATGACCTTCCATGCGGTGGTGCCGCCGCCGCACACCATCCTGAAGGGCGTCAAGAAGTTCCCGCCGGCCACCATCCGCGTTATCGAGGCGGACGGAAAGGCCACAGACCGCCTCTACTGGCAGCCCGACATGACCCGCCACGCCGAGGACGCGGCTCTGACGGCCGAGGACTGGCGTGACCGGGTCTTGGACAGCCTGCGCGAGGCGGTGAAGCGCCGCATGGTCGCCGATGTGCCGGTGGGCGTGCTGCTGTCGGGCGGGGTGGACTCCAGCCTGATCGTCGGTCTGCTGGCCGAACTGGGTCAGAAGGATCTGATGACCTTCTCCGTCGGTTTCGAAGAGGCCAATGGCGAGAAGGGCGACGAGTTCGTCTATTCCGACCTGATCGCCAAACACTATGGCACCAAGCACCACCAGATCTTCGTGCCGCATCAGCGGCTGATGGAGGCCCTGCCGGGGACCATCGGCGCAATGTCCGAGCCGATGGTCAGTTACGACAACGTGGGCTTCTATCTGTTGAGCCAGGAAGTCTCGAAACACATCAAGGTGGTGCAGTCGGGCCAGGGGGCGGACGAGGTGTTCGCCGGCTATCACTGGTACCCGCCGATGCTGGACGCGACTGATCCGGTCGAAGCCTACGCCAAGGCCTTCTTCGACCGCAGTCACGCGACGCTGAAGACCCAGCTGAACGGCGCATACATGGCGGACACCGACGTCAGCCGCGCCCTGGTCGAGGCCCATTTCGCCCAAGGCCGCGCGGCGACCCCGGTCGACCAGGCCCTGCGTCTGGACAGCCAAGTGATGCTGGTGGACGACCCGGTGAAGCGGGTCGACAACATGACCATGGCCTGGGGTCTGGAGGCGCGGGTGCCCTTCCTGGACCATGAACTAGTCGAACTGGCCGGCCGCATCCCGCCGGAGCACAAGCTGGCCCAGGGCGGCAAGGGCGTGCTGAAGGAGGCCGCCCGTCTGGTGATCCCGTCCGAGGTGATCGACCGCAAGAAGGGCTATTTCCCCGTTCCGGCGCTGAAATACATCCAGGGTCCGTATCTGGACATGGTCCGCAAGGCCCTGACTAATCAGGCGGCGCGCGATCGTGGCCTGTTCGACCGGGGCTATCTGGACACCCTGTTCGCCAATCCCACTGAGCACATCACACCCCTTCGCGGCTCCGAACTCTGGCAGGTCGCAGTCCTGGAAATGTGGATGCAGCAGCATGGCGTCTGATATCCGCCCCGAGCGATCAAAGGCGCATCGGCTAAAACGTCTGCGGCACGAGGGCCTGAAGCCTCCGGTGCAGTCCGGGGACGGACCGACTCCGGACGCCGTTCTGGACTGCGGCTGGGGGCGGCTGCTGTTCGCCCAGACCTTCGAGACGGCCGAGCCGCTGGTCGAGGCCCTGCGCGCCGAGGGGCCCGACCGGCGCGACATCGCCTTCTATGTTCGCAATCCTCACGTCCTACTGGCGTCAGCGCCTCAGGAGCTGTTCCTGGATCCGTCGCACACCTATCGGCTGGAACTGGCCACCTATCGCGCCAGCCGCCGTCAGCCCCGAGGCTTCACCGTGCGCCGGCTGGCGTCGGAAACGGATGCGCAGGCGGTCAACGACATCTACGCCAAGCGCAAGATGGTGCCCGTTCCGCCTGACTTCTTCTGGTCGCATCGGGACGACCGGACCCTGACCTATTTCGTCGCCGAGGATACTGTGACCGGGGCTGTGATCGGCACCGTGACCGGCGTCAACCACGCCCGCGCCTTTCATGATCCGGAATGCGGCTCTTCGTTATGGTGCTTGGCGGTCGATCCCCAAGCGACCCAGCCGGGCGTCGGCGAGGCCCTGGTTCGGCGTCTGGCAGAATACTTCAAAACCCAAGGTCTGGCGCACATGGACCTGTCGGTCATGCACGACAACGACCAGGCCATCGCCCTGTACGAAAAGCTGGGCTTCTGTCGCGTCTCCTTCTTCGGGGTCAAGCGCAAGAACCCGATCAACGAGGCCCTGTTCGTCGGCCCGA
Source organism: Brevundimonas vesicularis (assembly GCF_014204545.1). GTDB lineage: Bacteria > Pseudomonadota > Alphaproteobacteria > Caulobacterales > Caulobacteraceae > Brevundimonas > Brevundimonas vesicularis_B. Next base: position 61,534 of record NZ_JACHLJ010000002.1, on the reverse strand, counting down.
CCGACGACCACAACCTGAACCCCTATGCCCGGATCATCGTCGACGAGGCGCGTCGGCGCGGCATCCATACGGAGATCATCGATGGTGAGGGCGGGCTGTTTCGCCTGAACTGGGGCGGCCGGTCGGTCCGATGCCGCGAAAGTCTGTCGGAGCTGACCTCGGCCGTGGCGCTCAGCATCTGCGACGACAAGCGGATGACGCGACGCATCGTCGAGGCGGCCGGCGTGCGCGTTCCCGAGAGGATCGATCCCGAAAGCCCGTCGGCCATCGATGCGGCGCTGACCAAGTTCGGCGCCTTGGTCGTCAAACCGGCGCGCGGCGAGCAGGGGCAAGGCGTCGCGGTTGGCCTGACGACGATGAGCGAGGTCCAGACGGCTCTGGTCCGGGCGCGCCGCATCTGTTCCGAGGTTCTGATCGAGGAACAGGTTCAGGGCGAGGACCTGCGGCTGGTGGTGATCGACTACAAGGTCGTCGCCTGCGCCCTGCGTCGTCCGCCGCGCGTCGTCGGCGACGGGCGCTCGACCTTGCGCGCCCTTGTCGAACACCAAAGCCGTCGTCGCGCCGCCGCCACCGGCGGGGAATCCACCATCCCTATCGACGCCGAGACGGAACGCACCCTGGCCGAAGCCGGCTATCGCCTCGACGACGTAGCGCCGGATGGTGAGGAGATCCTGGTTCGCAAGGCCGCCAACCTGCATCTGGGCGGCACCATCCATGACGTGACGGAAGAGGTGCATCCCGCGCTGATCCGCGCCGCCGTCGCCGCCGCCCGCGCCATCGATATCCCGGTCACGGGCGTCGACCTGATGGTGAAGTCGCCGCGTGAACCCGACTACGCCTTCATCGAAGCCAATGAGCGCCCCGGCCTGGCCAACCACGAACCCCAGCCGACGGCCGAGCGCTTCATCGACCTGCTGTTCCCCCTGTCCGCGCCGACGTCGGCCCGGACAGCCCCGAGACCCGAAGCCTGAAGGAGGCTCCTTGGCCCGTCCCGCGATCGACCTCGACTATCTGAAGACCCGCCTGGCCGAACTGCTGAACACGCCCAGCCCGACCGGCTACACCGACGAGGCCGTCTGGCTGCTATGCCGTGAGCTGGGGCGTCTGGGCGTCGATTACGAGCTGACGCGGCGCGGCGCGATCCGTGCGCGCCTGCCGGGCCGGTCGCCGAAGCCGGCGCGCGCCTTCGTGGCCCACGTCGACACGCTGGGCGCCCAGGTCAAGGCGGTCAAGGACAACGGCCGGCTGGAGCTCGTGCCCATCGGCCACTGGTCCTCGCGCTTCGCCGAGGGCGCGCGCGCGACGATCTTCTCGGAGGGCGGCCTCTATCGCGGGACCATCCTGCCGTTGAAGGCGTCGGGCCACACCTTCAACGAGGAGGTGGACACCCAGCCCGTGAACTGGCGCCAGGTCGAGCTGCGCATCGACGCCGTGACCCACGGCCGCGAAGACACCTTGGCCTTGGGCGTGGATGTCGGCGACATCGTCGCCATCGACCCGCAGCCCGAGTTCATCGATACTGGCTTCATCGTCTCACGCCATCTGGACGACAAGGCGGGCGTCGCTACCCTTTTGGCTGCGCTGGAATGCATGATCCGCGAAGATCGCAAACCGACGGTCGATACCTGGTGGCTGTTCACGATCGCCGAGGAGGTCGGGCTGGGAGCCTCGTCGGTGCTGATTCCGGATGTTGCCGCTATGGTGACGGTCGACAATGGCACGACCGCACCGGGTCAGAACTCTTCGGAGTTCGGCGTCACCATAGCCATGGCCGACCAGACAGGCCCCTTCGACTGGCACCTGTCACGCAAACTGGTTCAACTGGCCCGCGACCACGACATCCCGCACCAGAAGGACGTCTTCCGATACTATCGCTCGGACTCGGCCTCGGCCCTGGAAGCTGGCGCCGACATCCGGACGGCCTTGGTCACCTTCGGCATCGACGCCAGCCACGGCTATGAACGCATCCACGAAAGCGCGCTTGAAGACCTGTCGCGCCTGCTGATCGCCTATGCCGAAAGCGATGTCGAAATCAGCCGTGACGCCAAATCGCTGAGCGGGGCGAACGGCTTCACACACCAACCTGTGGGCGACGAGGTGGACTAGTGCTTGGGTGATCGCTCATTCGCCCAGCCCGCCTCAACTTACGTAATGAATGTCGGCTTGTGGCAGCGTTCGACATGTCCGCTCATGGCGCATCGCCGACCTGGGTGAGTGATGAAGGGTAGGGCGTTGCGCCTAGCGCCAATCTAGAAAATGGCTGATCACATAGACCCAACGAGTATGACGATCGATTCCGCGCCACCTCGGCCAAGGAACAAGCTAATGCCATTGGTGGATCCCCAATCAAGCCCGACAATCGTGACCGAGGTGCAACTTGGCTGACTCATCCTCAATCATAGATCGCATCGTCGTTGTCGGCGGCGGGACCGCGGGATGGATGGCGGCGGCGGCGCTGGCGCAGGCGTTAGAGGGCGCCGGCAAGATCGTGACATTGGTCGAATCCGAGGCCATCGGCATTATCGGGGTGGGCGAGGCGACGATCCCGGAGATCCTGAAGTTCAACGCGCGCTTGGGGATCGACGAGGCGGACTTCCTGCGTGAGACCAAGGCCACGTTCAAGCTGGGGATCGAGTTCGACGGTTGGCGACGCGAGGGTGAGCGCTATTTCCATCCGTTCGGCGCCTTCGGGCTGGATATGGAAGGCATCGCCTTTCATCATTTCTGGCTGAAGGCCTGCGCCGAAGGCCGGTCGGAGCCGCTGGAAACCTACTCCATGGCCTGGCAGGCCGCGCGCCGTGGCCGTTTTGTGCATCCGCAGGGCGGGCCGCAGTCGCCATTGTCCAGCTTGGGCTACGCCTATCATTTCGATGCGGCGCTCTATGCGGCCTTCCTGCGCCGCTTCGCAGAAGGGTTGGGCGTCGTTCGGCATGAGGGGCGGGTGGTCGAGGTCCAGCAGGCGGCGGATGGCGACATCACGGGCGTAAGGCTGGACGACGGCCGGATCGTCGAAGGGGACTTCTTCATCGATTGCACCGGCTTCGTCGGCCTTCTGATCGAGCAGGCGTTGACGTCCGGCTATGAGGACTGGACCAACTGGCTTCACTGTGACAGCGCTGTCGCCGTGCCGTGCGAGCGCGAGGAGCCCTTATCGCCCTACACGCGGTCGACGGCGCGCGAGGCTGGGTGGCAGTGGCGCATTCCGCTGCAACACCGGGTGGGCAACGGCTACGTCTATTCCTCGGCGCACATCTCGCATCAGGAGGCCGAGGACGCGCTGATGTCGCGGTTGGAGGGCAAGGCTCTGGCCGAGCCGCGTCGTCTGCGGTTCGCCACAGGACGGCGGCGAGAATGTTGGAAGCGCAACTGCGTGGCGGTCGGATTGTCGAGCGGATTCCTCGAGCCCCTTGAATCGACCAGCATTCACCTGATTCAGAGCGCCATCACCAAGCTGATCACCCTGTTTCCGTCGCACAAAGACAGCGAGGGCCTTCGCCTCGAGTTCAACGGGTTGATGGAGGAGGAATTCGTCACGGTCCGCGATTTCCTGATCCTGCACTACAAGGTCAACCAGCGAGCGGGACCGTTTTGGAGCCAGGTGCGCGACATGCCGATCCCGGACAGGCTGGCGGCCAAGATCGCCCTGTTCGAGGATACGGGTCGGATCGTCAGGCGCGACCACGACATCTTTTCCGAGTCGAGCTGGCTGGCGGTCGCGGTGGGGCAGGGGCTGACGCCGCAAGGGCGTCACCCGATTTCCGACGTCATCAATCATGACGCCAATCTGGGACGGCTGTCGGCGATCCGTGACAGCATCTGGCGCACGGCCGAAGCCCTGCCGACGCACGAAGATGTCCTGACGACGACGATGAATCGTAAGGCGTTTTGAGGCGGACCTGCCGCCTGCAAGCCGTGTCATCAGACTCGCGTCCGTCGCAATGGTGTGCGCGCACCGCTTCTGACCCCGCCGATCGAAAACACGGCGACTTTGTCGCGAGGCGTTGACATCGCTGTCAATCGGTAGTCCAACACGCTCGCGGACGGTCGATCAAGGCCGCCGAAACGATTGTGACGGGCTGAACCGTCCTCGGGGGGATCAGAAGTGAAGTCAGAGATGTTCCAAGCCGGCTATGCGCCCGCCGCTCGCGGGCTGCGCCGTTCCGTGTCCGCCCTGGCGTTGACGGTCGCCGTCGTTGGCGCAACCGCCGCCCACGCCCAATCGACACCGGCGCCGCAGACGACTGCCCCGACCACGGACGATGCGGCGCAGGTCGACGACGTCGTCGTCACCGGCATCCGCGCGCGGATCGCATCCTCTCAGGCGATCAAGCGCGACTCCGACACCTTTGTCGATGCCGTGACTGCCGACGACATCGGCGCCCTGCCGGACAAGTCGGTTAACGAGGTGCTGCAGCGCATCCCCGGCGTGAACATCAACCGCTTCCAGGGCCCGACCGACCCCGACCACTTCTCGGTCGAAGGTTCCAACGTCATCATTCGCGGCCTGTCCTACGTCCGCTCGGAATTCAACGGCCGCGACGCCTTCAGCGTGAACACGGGCCGCGCCCTGGGCTTCAACGACGTGTCACCGGAACTTCTGTCGAGCGTGCAGGTGTTCAAAAACGCGACGGCTGACCGGATCGAAGGCGGCATCGCCGGGGTCGTCGATCTGCGCACCCGCAAGGCGTTCGACAGCCGCAAGTTCGTCTTCGGCGCGACGGCCGAAGGGTCGTATGGCGACCTACGCGAAAAGCCGGGCCTGGGCTTCTCGTCCCTGATCAGCAACGTCTGGGACACCCAGTACGGTTCGTTCGGCGCCCTGCTGAGCTATGGCGAGTCCGACCTCTATTCCGAAGCTTACGGCAGCCACCTCACCGACTTCACCTACCGTTCCGATCTGTCGAACGGCAACGATCGTCGCTATGTGCCGCGCGGCGGCGCGGTGCGGACCCAGCAGTTCGACCGTTCGCGTTCGACCCTGGACGGCTCGCTGCAATGGGAATCCACCGACGGCCGCGCCAAGCTGACCGGCGAATACATTCGCGCTGACTCGACCTCGGCCTGGGGCGAGCGCGTGGTCGAAGTGGATCTGGGCAGCGGCGGCAACCCCACCCCCCTGCCGGGCCAGTCGTTCACCTATGATTCCAACGGCGTCTTCACGAGCGGTCTGCTGGTCAGCGATTCGCCGAACCTGCAGGTCCTGCCCAAGCGTCAGCGCGATCTGCAAACCCTGACCGAAGACTTCTCCCTGGCCGCTGAATTCCATCCGACCGATCGCCTGTCGATCTGGCTGGATGCACAGTACAGCAAGGCCAGCGCCGACGATCTGGACATGACCGTCTATGGCGCCATCACGCCGCTCTACACCTTGATCGGCGAAGGAAGTCACGGCGTGCCGGACATCCAGTTCGTGGACGCGTCGGGCCAGCCGTCGGCCAGCACAAACGACCCGTCGAACTTCTACTATCGTTCGGCGATGGACCACATCGAACAGTCGGACGGCGATCAGTCCGCGTTCAAGGCCGACGTCAAATACGATTTCGACAACTCGCCGCTGCGCGCCATCCGCATGGGCGCGCGCTATTCGGACCGCGAGCAGACGCGTCGCTATACCGCCTACAACTGGGGTGCGATTTCCGAAAGCTGGGCTGGCGGCGTCACGCCGTTCCAGACCACAGGTCCGCTCGCCGTCGAAGCGTATGACTTCCCCAACTTCCAGCGCGGCCACAATCCGACGCCGATGAAAGGTTTTTACCCGACAGCCGATCTTATGACGGCCTATCGGGACGGCACGCTGCAGGCGGCCTTGGCTGCAGCAAGCAGCTCGGGCTCGACGTGGCGTCCGTTGGATCAGCGTCCGGGCGCCATCGCCGGCACGCCCTTCCTGCCGGGCGATATCAACAACTCGGCCGAACAGACTACCTCCGCCTACGTCCGGTTCGACTTCGGCTGGGATGATGTCTTCGGTCCGGACACCGCCGTCACCGGCAACCTGGGTGTTCGCTACGCCAAGACTGACTTCCAGACGCGCGGCTTCATCTCCAGCCCCAACATCGCGCAGAACTTCGGTGATGCGAACGGTTTCGACCCGCGCTTCCCTGGTCAGAACATTCCGGTGACCCAGGCCAATGCGGCCGCGATCGCGCAGTTCCGTTGCTCGACCATCCAGCCGGGTCAGTCGGCGCCGGGCTATTGCCTGCTGTCGAACGACCGTCTGAACCAGCTGGTCGCCTTCAGCGACGGCAGCTTCCAAGAGGTCGAGCGCGGCAACAGCTACGACGACTGGCTGCCCAGCCTGAACGTCAATCTGAAGTACAAGGAATGGGTGTTCCGCGGGGCCGTGTCGCGCGCCATGACGCGCCCGGACTTTGGCGTGACGGCCTTCGCCGCCACCTTGTTCTACACCGACATGAACCAGGTCCGGGACAATGGCGGCGACGTCAACACCGCCCCGCTGCTGACCACCTTCACCGGCGGATCGCAGCTGACGGGCGTCCGCTCATGGAACTATGATCTGGGCGTGGAATGGTATTTCAAGCCGGGCAGCTCGGTGACCTTCAACGCCTTCTACAAGGACCTGTCGGACATCCTGGCCAGCGGCTCGACCGTCCAGCAGTTTAGCAACGCGCAGGGTGTCTCCGCCGACGCTCAGGTCAACCAGCAGGTCAATATCGGGTCCGGCTGGATCAAGGGCTTCGAGGTTGGTTATCAGCAGACCTACAGCTTCCTGCCAGGCCTGTGGAGCGGGCTGGGTATCGAGGCGAACTACACCTACGTCGAGCCTTCGACCTTCCCCAATGCTGTGACCGAGCCGCGCTATGTGGGTCTGGAGCTGCCGTTGCAGCAGCTGTCGAAGCACACCTACAACTTCTCGGTCTTCTACGAGCGGGATCGTCTGTCGGCGCGTCTGGCCTACAACTGGCGCAACGGCTTCCTGCTGACGCCGCGCGACGACGTGAACCCGTTCTCGCCGATCTTCAACGACTCGACAGGGCAGCTTGACGGTTCGATCTTCTACACCCTGAACGACAACTGGAAGATCGGCCTGGATGGCGCCAACCTGCTGGACGAGGTCACCGTCACGGAGCAGCAGACGTCGTACAACCTGAACGGCGCGAACCAGGCCGGCCCGCTGGCCCCGCGCTCCTACTTCCGCAGCGACCGTCGCGTGACGTTCAGCCTGCGCTACACCTTCTAAAACTTCTTCTCTGAGCGAAGACTTGGGGCGTCGATCTGATCGACGCCCCTTTTTTCGTTCTGGATCAGCCGCCTTCGCGCAGCCTTTCGATGAACTGAGAATGGGCGGGCAGGGCGGCCAAGGTCTGGTCGAAGGCCATGACCATTCGCCCCAACGAAGCCGTTGCGCTCTTGATGTCCAGACAGTCGGCCTGGACGTCGTAGCGGCGCGGCGTCAGGCCAAGGCCGGCCATCAGCAGGGTCCAGTGCTGCGCGTCGTAGGGATCGCCATCCAGGCCGACACCGGCGTTGCGAGACGTGAACTGGGCGATGCGACGCGCCAGGTCGTCGCCAGCCGGGGCCAGTCGCTGGCCTTGCGATCCGCACAGAAGGATCAGATGAAGTCGGTCCGCGCGGTGCGTGATGTCGCGAACCACCGCCTGATTATACGCCTCGGCGCAGGCTGGAACCTGCTCGGACGCGCCCGGCAGCGATGCGACCAGTTGTGTCAGCTGTCGCTCCAGCGCGGCGCTATCCAGGCCCAAGGCGTCGCCAAAGCGCGCCGCCGCCGGACCAAGAGCAAGACGACGCCCGCTCCAGGGATGCGTATCCAGGCCGGGGGCGAGGGCGACGTCCGACAGGGCGGCGACGTCAACGTCGCCCAGCCATGCCGCGAGCGCCGCCTTCGCAACGTCAGCGGCCGTGCGATCTGTGGCGTAGGCCAGGCTGGCGAAGCCGCCGCCGGGCAGGGGGCTACGGCTGGCCAGCCCCTCTTCCAGGTTGGTCATATCCAGACGCGGCGCGTGATCGCCACCCGCGTAGCGCACGGTCAGGCAGCGGTCGTAGCCCAGGCGCGCGGTCCAGTCGCCGTCGCCGTCAAAGGCGCTGGACGCTCGCGTGTCCAAGGTCATGAAGGGCGCGATCGCGCGAGTGTCGCCCAGACCCTCTCGCACGCCGGCACGCAGGGCGATGTCCCGTAGTCGCGCCGTCAGAACGCGCGCGTCCAGCATCAGTCTGGGACGAAGCAAAGAGCGGGGCGATTGCCGATCCGGGCTGGGATGGGCGTAACGACCGGCCGCCATCACGCGCGCCTGGAACTGCAACGGCGTCAGAAGCGCGGCATAGTCGGGGGCGGCGGGCGACTGACGGGCGGCACGCAGCACGACGTCCGCCAGCGCAACCCCATTGATCCCAGGCAGGGGCTCCTGCTCGACGATGGCGATGTCTCGCCCGTCGCGCCAGTTTCGCAGCAGCGAGCCCAGGAAGAAGCCGCCGTGGCCCTGAGCCAACAGGTCGGCGCCGTCCGACAACTGGACGAGCACGCCGTCTGGATCAGCGATCACGACCTCGGGCTCTTCACCAAGCGCGCGAGGAGCGGCGTCTTCGATCAGGACCGAATGACCAGATGGCAGGTGGCGGGCCAGCAGCGCCGCCGCCGCCCAGGCCGCTAACCCGGCGCCCTGAATGACCCAAATCTTTTCGGTCCCGCTCATCGGAGGCTACCTGTGCGCGCAGCCGCATCGCGGATGAAGGCCATGTGATCGGGCGTCCGATCGACGGTCGATCTGACGTCGTCGCGCAGGCCTGCCAGCTTGTCGGACAAGACGTGCGGTTCCAGCCGATCGACACGCGGATCCCAGCCGTTCGGGACGATGTTCTGTCCCACCAGTACGGCGAGCCAGCTCGGCGGTAGGAAGACGCCGATGTCGTAGTCGGGCAGCAGGCCGCGCGACTTGAAGGCTTCGACCTTGGCCGAAAGACTGTCGGGCCAAGCCATGGTTCGCATCTCGCGCCAGAACGGCTCGTCACGCTGGTTGGCGACGTAGTGCAGGACGAGGAAGTCGCGGATCCGATCGAACTCCAGAGCCATGATCCGATTGTATTCCGCGGCGTCCGCCGCCATCCCAACCCTGTCGGGGAACAGATCCAGCAGCGTCGTGATCCCCAACTGGATCAGGTAGATGCTGGTGGATTCCAGCGGTTCCAGGAAGCCGCCGGACAGGCCGATGGCGATGACGTTGCGGCTCCACAGTTTTTGGCGTCGCCCGGTCTTGAAACTCAGCCGACGCGGCTCGGCCAGCGCCGGACCTTCCAGATTGGACATCAGGGTCGCCACGGCGTCCTCGTCCGAAATGTGAGCCGAACAGAAGACGTGGCCGTTTCCGGTGCGATGTTGCAGCGGAATGCGCCATTGCCACCCCGCCGCACGGGCCGTCGCGCGGGTATAGGGGCCGACCGGCGCTGTCGTCTGGCACGGCACGGCGAAGGCGCTGTCGCAGGGCAGCCAGTGGCTCCAGTCCTCGAACGTCGTCTCCAGCGCCTGATTGATCAGCCGTCCGCGAAAGCCCGAGCAGTCGACGAAGAGATCGCCCGAGATACGGCGCCCGTCCGACAGGACGACGGCGTCGACATCGCCCGTCGCGCCATTCAGGACATGATCGACGACCTTCCCTTCGGTGCGGACCACGCCGCGCCCGCACGACACCTGGCGCAGGAAGGCGGCGTAGAGGCTGGCGTCGAACTGAAAGGCGTAGCTGAAGGTGGACAGCAGGGAGCCGGGGTCTGAAACCGGCCGCTGGAAGCGGTTCGCCTCGGCCGCCCTGACCGGATAGCTGTAGTCGCTGATGTCGGCGGGGTCGCCCATGGCGCGGCGCGCGGCCCAGACATGGTGGAAATCGATCCCCTCGATCGGCTCGCCATAGGCGCCGAAGGGATGGATGTAGCTGTCGCCGGGCCGCCCCCAGTCCACGAACTGGATGCCCAGTTTGAAGGTCGCCTGCGTCTGGTCAATCAGCGTCTGCTCGTCGATGCCCATGGCCGTGTTGAAGGCGCGGATGTGGGGCAGGGTGGCCTCGCCCACGCCAACGATGCCGATCTCGTCGGACTCGACCAGTTCTATCGACACGGGGCTGCCCGCCAGACGATGAGACAGGGCGGCGGCCGTCATCCAGCCAGCGGTTCCCCCGCCCAGGATAACGATTTTTCGGATCGGACCGGCATCGTTTCGGATCATCATGCCGACTGTCTAGCAGACCGTTTTTCAGCATGACAGCGATGGACAAGCCTGGCCATACGGCGTGTCGGCATCGCCTTTTCGAACGGGGATGTTAGAAGCGGTCTGAGCGACGTTCAGGGGGACGGATTTTGGCGACGGTGACGATCTATGACGTGGCCGCGAAGGCGGGCGTGTCCATCAAGTCCGTGTCGCGCGTGCTCAACAACGAGCCGAACGTCAGCCCCACGCTCAGAACAAAGGTGGAGGAGGCGGCTGCTTCTCTGGGTTATCGGCGCAGCCTGTCGGCGCGTAGTCTGGCGGGTGCGTCGTCGTCGTTGATCGCGGTGCTTGTGGACGCGGATCTGACCATCGAGCACTGGAAGAGCGGGCGCGGCAGCGACTATCTCGGGCGTCTGGAGTTCGGCGCCCTGATGGAGGCGCGCCAGGTGGATTACCATCTGATGATCGAACTGGTGGACCATAACTCGCCTGATCTCGAACGCGATCTGATGGCGCTGTTGAACTCGATCCGGCCTGAGGGCGTCATTCTGACCCCGCCGAACTCGGACAATACGGTGGTCATGGACGCCTTGGAGGCGGCCGGCACGCCCTATGCCCGCATCGGGCCGGAAGCGGCGTTCGATCGGGGCTTCTGCATCGAGATGGACGAACGGCGCGCCGCATTGGAGATGACACGTCATCTTATCGACCTGGGGCACACGCGGATCGCCTTCGTCACCGGACCAGTCGCCTATGGCGCCAGCCGGCGTCGTCTGGCCGGTTACAGGGACGCCATGGCCGAGGCGGGCCTGGACGTGGCGCCGGCCTGGGTGGTTCAGGGCGACTTCACCTTCAACTCCGGCGCGCTGGCGATGGAGAAACTGCACCAGACCGCGCCCGACATCACGGCGATCTTCGCCAGTAACGACGATACGGCCCTCGGCGTCCTGCAATGTGCGGCGAGGCTGGGGCTGTCGGTGCCCGGCGACCTGTCGGTGGCAGGTTTCGACGATTCGCCCGGCGCGGGTTTCAGCACGCCCGATTTGAGCACCATCCGTCAGCCGGTAGCGGAGATGGCCGCCGCCGCCGCGCAACGCCTTATTCCGCCTCTTCGTCGGCTTCTGGACGGCGACGCCGCCGCGCGTGTCATCGTTCCGCATGATCTGATCATGCGCCAGTCCACGGCTCGCATCGAGCATTGAAAAGCAAGATCAGGCAGTTGTTGACAGCGCTGTCAGACGTTTGGCACAGTGGTTTTTGTCCGGGGCTGTTTCGGACATCCATATCGGCCTGAAGGCGCGTCTCCGGGGTTGGCTTGGGCGGCGTGGCGGCCGCAACGATCAGGTCTTCCCCCATGCGCATGGCCGCCACCGCCCTGGTGATCACCCTCATGTCGAGCGCCTGCGCCATCGACCCCGGCATGGCTCGGGCCGTTCCCGTTCAGGCCGTGACGCCCCAGGCCTCCATCGTCACAGACGCGACGCGCGCCCATCCGGCGCTTTGGCCTCGCGCGGCCTCGCCAGCGGCGATGACCGATGCGGCGACGGAAGCCTTCGTCACGGAACTGATGGGCCGGATGACGCTCGAGGAGAAGGTCGGCCAGACGATCCAGGCCGATATCGCCTCGATCAAACCTGAAGACCTGCTGACCTATCCGCTGGGATCGATCCTGGCGGGCGGCAACTCATCGCCCGGCGGCGACGAGCGCGCCTCGGCCGACAAGTGGGTGGAGCTGGCCCGGGCCTTCCGTGCGGCGGCGGCCCAGCGGCCGGGCGCCAGGATCCCGCTGATCTACGGCATTGACGCCGTGCATGGTCACAACAACATCGTCGGCGCCACCATCTTTCCGCACAACATCGGCCTGGGCGCCGCGCGCGATCCCGACCTGATCCGCCGCATTGGCGAAGCGACGGCGCTGGAAGTCGCTGTGACCGGCGCCGACTGGACCTTTGGCCCGACCCTGGCCGTGCCCCAGGACGACCGCTGGGGCCGCGCCTATGAAGGCTATGCCGAGAACCCCGAGGTCGCCAAAAGCTACGCGGGCCCGATGACACTTGGCCTCCAGGGTTCGCTGTCGGTCGATCATCCGCTGACGGCCGGCCATATCGCCGGCTCGGCCAAACACTTCCTTGCCGACGGCGGCACCACGGGCGGCAAGGACCAGGGCGACTTCGCCGGGTCCGAACAGGAGATGATCCGCACCCATCTGTCCGGCTATCCTCAGGCCATCGACGCCGGCGTGCTGTCGATCATGGCCAGCTTTTCCAGCTGGAACGGCGTCAAACACTCGGGCAACGAGACCATTCTGACCGACGTGCTGCGCGGCCCGCTGGGCTTCGACGGCTTCGTGGTGTCGGATTGGAACGCCCATGGCCCACTGCCGGGCTGTTCGAACGAAAGCTGCGCCTTGGCCTTCAACGCCGGCATCGACATGTTCATGGCGCCGGACAGCTGGAAGCCGCTCTATACCTCGACCCTGGCCCAGGTGAAGTCGGGCGAAATCCCAATGGCGCGCCTGGACGAGGCGGTGCGCCGCATCCTGCGCGTCAAGGTCAAGACCGGCCTGTTCAACGACAACCGCCCGGTCGAGGGGCATCTCAACGAACTGGGCTCGCCCGCTCACCGCGCCCTGGCGCGCGAGGCGGTGCGCAAGTCGCTGGTGCTGCTGAAGAACGAGGGCTCGGTGCTGCCGATCCGCTCGGGCGCGCGGGTGCTGGTCGCCGGCCACGCTGACGACATCGGCCAGGCCTCGGGCGGCTGGACCCTGACATGGCAGGGCACGGGCAACTCGAACGCCGACTTCCCCAATAGCCAGTCGATCTGGGCCGGCATCCGCGAGGCGGTCGCCGCCGGCGGCGGCCAGGCGACGCTCAGCGCCGACGGGGCCTTCACCCAGAAGCCCGATGTGGCCATCGTCGTCTTCGGCGAAACGCCCTACGCCGAGTTCCAGGGAGATGTGGACACGCTGGACTTCCTGCCGACCGAACCGCTTGAGACGTTGAAGAGGCTGAAAGCGGCGGGCATTCCGACCGTGTCGGTCTTCCTGTCGGGCCGCCCGATGTGGATCAACCCTGAGATCAATGCGTCCGACGCCTTCGTCGCCGCATGGCTGCCGGGCACGGAAGGCGGCGGGATCGCCGATGTGCTGGTCGGCGATGCGGCGGGCAAGCTGCGCAACGACTTTACCGGAACCCTGTCCTTCAGCTGGCCCAAGACCGCCAAGGGCGAGCCGCTGAACGTGGGCCAGCCGGGTTATGACCCGCAGTTCGCCTATGGCTACGGCCTGACCTATGCGCGCAACGCCGGCGTCGGCCTGCTCTCGGAAGACAGCGGCGTCGCCAATGCCGGCGGCAGCCTGGATCGCTATTTCGTCGACGGCCGCTTCGTCGCCCCCTGGTCGCTCATGCTGCGCGATGCGGGCGGAGACTTCCGCCTCGGCGCCGAAAAGAGCGGCGCCAGTCCTCGCGGCGGCGTGTTGGCGCGCGCCACCGACGGCGCAGGCCAGGAGTCGGCCCGCGCCCTGATCTTCTTGCAAGGCGGTGGCCAGGCGATGATCGTGGCGCAGCCGGTCGATCTGACTCGCCAGTCGAATGGCGAGATGGCCATCGCCTTCCGCTACCGCGTGGACGCCCGCGCCAAGGGGCCCGTCTTCCTGACCCTGGGCGCCGGTTCGGTCGATATCTCCAGCCTGATCGCCACAGCGTCCGTCGGCGAATGGCTCACGCTGAAGGTGCGTCTGTCGTGCCTGCGCGATCGCGGCGCCGACATCGCCGCCGTCGATCAACCCTGGGGCCTGCGCACCAACGCCGACTTCGCGGTCACGGTCGAAGACATCCGCCTGGCCTCAAACGAGGGCGACGCCGTCTGTCCGACGCAGTAGGCTGGCGCTTGCCAAAGGGGGAATCGGCCGCATGACCAATGCTGAACTAAGCGTGGCCTTCTTCCTGCAGATGGCGATCATCATCGCCGCCTGCCGCATCGTCGGCTGGCTGGCCAAGCGCTACCTCGGCCAGCCGCAGGTGGTGGGCGAAATGATCGCCGGAGTGATCTTGGGCCCGTCCCTGTTCGGGCTGTTGGCGCCCGATCTGCAGGCGGCCCTATTCCCGAAAGAATCGAAGTCGATCCTGTTCGTCGGCGCCCAGCTGGGCGTCGGCCTCTACATGTTCCTGGTGGGACTGGGCTTCCGTCGTGACCACTTCCGGGCCAATGCGAAAAGCGCCGCCGCCGTGTCGCTGGCCGGCATGGCTGCGCCCTTCCTGGTCGCTGTCGCCATTGCGCCCTGGTTGGTCGCTGAGGGTTTGTTCGGTCAGGGCATCCAGACCTGGCAGGCCATGCTGTTCATGGGCGCGGCCATTTCGATCACGGCCTTCCCCATGCTGGCGCGCATCATTCATGAGCGGGGGCTCAGCGGCACGCGGCTGGGTTCGCTGTCGCTGGCGGCCGGCGCCATCGACGACGCCGGCGCTTGGTGCGTCCTGGCCATCGTTTTGGCCAGCTTCGGCGCCGGGCCGATGGTGGCGGTGACCGCAATCGCCGGAGGCGGCGCCTTTGCTCTATTCATGCTGACGCTTGGCCCGAAGCTGCTGGCGCCCCTGGGCCGAATCGTCGAGCGGGAAGGGCGGCTCAGCCCGACAGTGCTTGGGATCGTGCTGATCCTGTTCATGCTCAGCGCCTGGGCCATGGACGCGGTCGGCATCCATGCCGTGTTCGGCGGCTTCATGCTGGGCGTCGCCATGCCGCGCGGCCTGTTGAGCGACGAGGTCAAGCGTCAGCTGGAGCCGTTCGCCGTGCTGGTGCTGCTGCCGATGTTCTTCACCTTCTCGGGGCTGAACACACAGCTGACCATGGTCAACAGCCTGGGGCTGCTGGCCGTGACCATCGTCATCCTACTGGGCTCCATCCTCGCCAAGGGCGGCGCCTGCTGGGCCGCCGCGCGCCTGACGGGTCAGGACAACGCCACGGCCATGGGCATCGGCGCCCTGATGAACGCGCGCGGCCTGATGGAGCTGATCATCATCAACATCGGCCTGCAAAAGGGCGTCATCGGCCTGGCCCTGTTCTCCATCCTGGTGCTGATGGCCATCATCACCACCCTGATGGCCTCGCCCCTGTTCGAATGGGTTTACGGCAAGAGGGCGAGGGCGCGGGGCGAGCTGGGACAGGTCAACGAGGCCGATCACGATCTGGCCCAGACGTCCTTTTTGGCGCCCAAAGCCTGAAGACAGCAAGCCCGCCACGAGATCGCGGCCGGCGGCTCGGCACATTGATCCTGGGCTTCGATCGCCTCAGTGATCGTCGATGAAGGCGGCGACCCAGACCAGGGGCGCATTCCAGTTGATGGCCACTTCGTTTAGAGCATAGGCGTTGATGTCGTCGGCCCAGCAGGTCTGGGCCGCGCATTTGCCGACCAAGGTCTTGGCGACGTCGTCGATCATGGCCTGATTGTTCGGTCCGCCGGACAGGGCGCCTGCCGGTGGCAGGGGGTATGCCGGGTTTGCCTGGTGCGCCCAGAAGCGATGGTGCGGGTTCTGGACCGGCCGGTCGCCGTAGCCCGTCACATAGGACCGATCCATCGGATTACGGCCGAGAATATAGTCCAAGGACCAGATCACCGCGTTTCGGAAGTTCCAGTCGCCCGTATAGTCGAAGGCGGAACCCAGGACCACCGCCCGGCTCATCAAGGCGCCGTTCGAGCCCCATTCGTATTTTACGCCCGACCCCGGCAGGCCGTAGCCCTGACCATAGCCGGCGTCGACATAGGTGCGTGCAGCCGCCACGATGTTGGCGCGCACGGTGACCAGATCCTCTGGCGGTAGAACGTCCGGCACGGTCGCCAGCGTTAGCGATCCCAACGACGCCGTCCACGAGAAGCCCGGATCGCCAGTCGCGCTTTTGCCCGACACTGGTCCGCCCAGATAATAGGGCGAGGTCTTGAGCGCGGTCAGATAGGCCGGATTGCGCGTCGTGGCCAAAAGCTCGGCCGTGGCCCAATAGAATTCGTCCGAGAAATCTTGGTCACCATAGGCGCCGCCGCCGGCGAAATTCTCTCCGGCTCGAACGTCGCGATTGCGTAGCGCCGCGCGGAAGGCCCGCTGCGACGCTGTTGAACATTGGCGCGCGAACGCCGGATCGATCTCGCGCCAGATGCGCGCGCACTGGGCGCCGACCGCCGCGAGATTGAGCGTCGCGGCCGTGCTGGGCGGATAGAGCAGGCGCGGCTGGGGATCGTCGGCCGGCGCCATCGGCAGACCCGTCCACTGCGCATCGTGCACCTTGTGATGGACCATGCCGCCGGCGTCGATCTCAGTCAGGGTCAGCGGCTGACCCGGCGCCTGGGTGCCGACCGGGACCTTCAGCTTCACGCCGTCGGCGATCTGCATCTTCAACAGGAACTCGATCTCGTATCGGGCCTCGTCCAGCAGATCGTTGACGCCGTTTCCTGCCTCGGGAATGTCGACCTTGCGGTCTGCGAAGGCGCTCGCGCCGGAGCCGCCTTTGGCCATGGCGCGTTCATAGGCGTTCAACAGCATCCAGACCGAGATGCCGCCGTTGACGACATATTTCCCGTGGTCGCCGGCGTCATACCAGCCGCCGGTGACGTCCAGCGTATAGTCGCACCCAGGCCAGACTACGCCGGCCGTGTCCGCGCCCGAGAAGCAGGCCGCGACCTCGTGCGGGTGCCCGGCCGCACGCGCCAGATCCGGCCGAGCGACGTGATCCGCCAGGATCGGAACGCCGGCCCGGTTCTGATAGAAATAGGCTAGGGCATCGTATTTCAGCCGCGCGTGCGGATGCGGCTGGATCGCGAAGGGGCGACTTTCATGTGAGCCCACAATCAGGCGGTAGCCTTCGCCGTCCGTCTGCAGCGACTGAAAGTCGACCGTGTGGACGCTCTGTCCAGAGGCGGCGTCTTGGCCGAAGACTTTTGACAAGCCCTGAGCGACGACGGCGCCGGAGCGATCGACAATCCGCCAGGGCAGGGGCCGCGTGGCGTCGTCTTGCACCGTCGCCCCTTTGGGGCCCTGTGTCTCAAACCCGCCCTGACTCATGCGGACCGTGACGATCGTCGAGCCTGCGTGGGCTGCGCTCAAGACGCTTGTTAAGGCGAAGGCCGCGATGCTTGTAGCCAGTCTTTGTCTCACACCAACCTCCTTACAGCGTGTAGCCAGTCATGGGCGTTTCGGGGGAACATCTTTGTCGCGCGACAGCCAACATTACGATATCAGATGACAGCGTTGTCACAAGGGGTAACTGGACGGGCTCTGTCGCAGTCACAGCACCGATGCATGATTGCTATGAGGCATGTTTGGCCTCATGCCATAGAGGCGATAGGCCGTTCGATGGAGGAGAGCGAGTGTCCAGCCCTTCTCATACCCTTCGTACGCGCATCGGCGTCACCGCGTATCTCGCGCTTTTTCTAGCCGCGTTCATCGGACTTGCGCCGCTCTTCCAAATCATCGTTCCGCTCCACGCCAATGCTCTCGACGCTGGGGGAAAAACGGAAGTCCTGAGCCAGGCCATGATCTGGGGGGCGATCACAGCCGCCGTGGCCAATATCGCGATGGGCGCGATAAGTGACCGGACGCGTTCGAGATTCGGTCGGCGCCGTCCCTGGATTGCGATCGGGGCGGTGCTTACGGCGTTAAGCTACGTAGGCATATGGCGCTCGTCGACGTCAGGCGAATTCATATGGGCCCTGGTTGGGTTTCAAGTTGCGTTCAACGTTCTCATGGCTCCGCTCTCAGCCGTTTTTGCTGATCGCGTTCCTGCTTCGCTAAGAAGTACTGTCTCGGCGATGCTGGGACTGTCGTATCCGCTTGCTGTTGCTCTTGGCTCCAGTTTGATGGCTCTGGGTCCGCAGAACGAGCCCGAGAGATTGGCGCTTCTGGCCGGCATTCTTCTCGGAGCAGCCGCAATCTTCCTACTGGTTTTCGACGAGCCGTCTTCGCAACGACAAGACAGCATGCCGTCAACCTACTCTGGCTGGACCGGATCACTGCTAGCCCCGTTTGGATCCCGCAACTTCACGACGGTTTGGACCGCTCGGATCCTGATTGCGACCGGCTATGCTTTCGTCAGCATTTACCTATTGTACTTTGTTGCCGACGCCGTCGGATGGCCTGGCCGTAGTCCGGAACGCTCCCATGCCGTGCTGACGGGCGCGGCCTTCGTGAGCGTCGTAATTATCGCTACTGCAATGGCGCTGTTCGGGACGCGTATCAGGCGGCGGCAACCCATTGCTTTGATAGGAGCAGCGGCCCTCAGCGTAGGGACCGTTGCCTTGGTGGTCGCCCCGTCATGGACAGTCGCGATCCTCGCTTTCGCGCTCTATGGTTTAGGGCAAGGGGCCTATGGATCAGTAGAAATGGGATTGATGGCGGACGCACTTCCCACAGAAGAGAATCGTGGTCGGGATATGGGCCTAAACAATCTGGCGGTTACTTTACCGCAAGCGATGGCTCCGATCGCTGCCCTTATTCTGGAACGGGCAGGGTTCGATATCCGAGGTCTCTATATCGCTGCGGCCGCGTGTTTCGCTGCTTCTGCGGTCGTTATGAGTCTGTTTCGGTCAGCCCGGACATGAGCGTTGTCGGGTTAACCTGCACGGGCTGAATAGTGCTGTCAGGGCAACCGATGCAGGACACACTTGGCCCTACACATCAAAATCTCAGGCGGCGGCCGCCACCCACGCTGCCTGAGCCCCGACGCGAAAGCGACGAAGGGTGGGGCAGGTGATCAGATGTCTCTGCGTAAAGATGGTGTTGTAGATCGCGCGTGGGGGTGAGAAAGCGCTGAGCTGAGACCTGGGACTTGAACAAATGCTGCTGCCGCTCTAGCCGCTGGATCGGCTCGACTATCTGGACCTAGTCCTTGTCGCCCAGATGCTGAACTTCACCGAGGAGGAGCTTCATCAGGTGACGGCCCTTGCGGACCGGTTTGACGGTTGCGGACTGACGCAGTGCTAGGGCCCAGTCCCTTCGCTTTAGGTCACGAAAGAGGCGCTCGGCGCGGGCTAGGACAGGCCGGACGTCGAAAGCTTCGATGTCATGCGCGATTTGTACGGCACGCTCGTCTGTCAGCCGGCCGGAGATCGCGACGGACGTCCCCGGGTCACCAATGAGGGCCTTTCGGCACGCTATGAGACGCGGATCCGCGGACCGCCCGACGCCGGTGATGCTGCAACTGACCCCGTCAGCGGGATCAAGGATCACAGACGGATAGAGGTCCGGTCGATCATCGACATCCACGTTTGGGATTGCGCTGGATGGACCGGGATGATTTTCGCCTCGGTCGGCCCGAACATCTCCCCGCTCATCGGCCTGCATTTCCGCGACAAACCGGCCGCCAGGCGTATCTTTGCCCGCTGGCGCGAGCGGGTGGGGCAGAGCGATCTCGACAACGAGATTCATCTCGCCCTGATCCAAGCCCTGCCTGACCAGCCAAAGTCGCACTACGCCGCACTGGCGACGTTCGGAATGGACAATCTCAGCGATGGCGGTCGCTTCCTGATGGTGCTAGCGCGGCTGACGACGATGACCCCGCGACGCACCAAAACCTCCAGCGGTTTCCCAGCCATTGGCGGAAACCGGCTGTTTTCTGATGGCCGCAGCCTTGTTTGAAGCACGGGGTGAGATCGAATCCATAAGGACCTGACCATCCTCAAAAGGGACCTCGTCCTGAAGAAGTATAGAGAGATCACGGATTGGGACATCGAAAGCGTAGCGTTCCGCCTGATCGCGAGAACCGCTCCTTCTGAAGCTTGATCACAGGGTGGGTAGAACTCATTTTGGACAGTTCGCCGATACCCCGAAGTTATGGGAAACAACGTCGGCGGCCGACCGGATAGGATGTCCGCTTTGCGCGTGGGTGCCAACGTCCGCTTCTGGCGCATAGCGAACAGTCATTCCCGCTGTTGCTGGGCTGAGAGTGGTCGCGACCGATCGGAAGCCCAGTCCGAAGCAGTTTCATCAAAAGCCTAGGCCGTGACCCGCGCGCCTCCGTCCTGCCTCGATTCAGAACTTGTTAATGTCATTCGCGCGAGTATATGTGGGTTACATCGTGCCCTATGGCACACCGATGGTGACCTTAGCTTGCAAGCTAGGGGTAGCCTCCGGGGCGTAGGCCTCGAGATTCGACGGTCCTTTCCGGACCTCTCGTTTTGGCTCCGGTCGAACGAGACGCGTGGCTCCTGCCGCGCGACCGACTGGTGGAGACTAGGTTCAACGATTATCGGCGCCGCGCCTAGTTTTAGGTGGCGGCGTTTTTATTTTTCCCTTTACGCCCAAGTTGGGCTTTGCCGGGACGGACGAAATCGTCTGGATAGATATTCACATAGGGGCAGGTGAAGGTGACCTGGCCGGCCCGACCGCAGTCGAAGTCGCTGTTCTGAAACCTCGACCCGTCTGCAAACTGAACGTCGTGATGAAAGCCATCTGGCAACGGGGCGCCAAACCACACCGGTCTGTCCTATGACCCCGGCGGTCGGCTTTATCAGGTGGGGCCGACCCGCTTGCTATACGATGGCCAGCAGGCCATTGGCGAATTCGACCAGGCTGGCGCTCTGCTGAAGCGCTACGTGCCGGGGTTGGGTCTCGATAATGTGGTCACTGCCTACGAAGGTGCAGGCTACGATCGGCGTTATCTGCTCGCAGACGAGCGAGGCTCGGTGGTTTCGATTACCGACGGCGCTGCCAATGCACTCACGACCAACACTTATGATGAATACGGTCAGCCGGGCTCAACCAATAGCGGCCGCTTCCAGTACACCGGTCAGATGTGGCTGACGCAGGCGCAGCTCTACCACTACCGCGCCAGAGCCTATGCGCCGCAGCTCGGACGGTTCATGCAGACCGATCCGATTGGGTAGGGCGATGGGGCGAACATCTATGCCTATGTCGGGGGGGATCCGCTCAATCGAGTAGATTCGAGTGGGACATTCGGGCAGTGTCTCGTGGGTGGATATCGCGAGGTTGCGCGTTACACAAACAGCGGGACGTGGGGTAATGTCGGCGATGTAGCCTGGTCTCGCGCATATCCTGAATACGGCGCTTGCAGCGGGGATGGGCCGGCATCTTTCTACGGAGAAGTCGGTGATGCTGGCGGAAATGGCAGCCCTTCTGCGCCGACCATCACTCCCCAGTGCGCCGCCGCAACTGAACGACGTCGATCGGCCGAACGAATATTTGCTGGTTCAGCGGTTTTTCACGATACATCACTGGTGGGGATGCCGGCGGATCAGCTGTTTGAATGGAGAGACGCCCTCGATAAGCAGATTAATGGGTTTACTATCGGCACGTGGCTTCTTGGCGGTGCTGGCACCGGACAAACCTTGTTGGGCGGTCTGAATGCATATGCCGGAGAAGGGCCGCGCTGGACTGGCGCAGGAGTAGCTGCGCGCATGACCGGTCCGCGCGCGGGCTTTTGGACGCAGGTAGGCGCTCTTGTGATGGCTGGTTCAAGAGATCATAGAATTCAAGTCCGTGCTGCTCTTCAATCTAGAATTGACGAGCTAATGATCTGTATCGAGGGTAGTAATGCGCAATAGTGACATCATATATATGTTGCTATCTCTATCTATTTCCGTATTGTTTTTAGTCGCCCTGTTTTTCTGCGGCGACTGGCCGTCCGCTGCATGGTTCGTATTAGGATTCTTTATGGTCGTTGCTGTGTTCTTCTTCACTCGGCGGCGTGAGAGGTGAAGTGTGGTGCTCCGACATGGTGTTATTTAGGTTGGCTAGTCTAACCTTGTTAGCACCGCACCATCATTTTTAGTTGGCTGCGAGAGCGCTGTTAGGTAAGCGCCGTACGCCGTAACTTGTCCGACCTGGCGAAATCTCAGGCGGCAGCGACCGTCCCTGCGTCAGGGCGCCGGTCGAGAGGGGAAGGGACGAAGCATCTTCAGCCGTCGGGCTATCTGCGGCCCGAACTTGATGGTCCAGCAGCGGATGATCTCATAGCTGACTTCGATCCCGCGTGCGGCCATCAGCTCTTCGACATCGCGAAGGCTGAGGCTGAGGCTGAAGCGAAAGTACAGCCACACAGCTTGGCAGATCACCGCCGCAGGGAAAGCGGAGGCGCTTGAACGACAGCGGTTTCACGACACAGGTCCTCCGGTCAGCGGCTTACGCCAGCTGAGTGCTGTCAGGTTAGTTGCCGTCGGCCAAAACTGACCCGACCCACTAAAATGTTAGGCGACGGCCGTCGTCCAAGCGGAGGCGACCTCGGCACGGAAGCGTCGAAGCGTGGGCCGGCTGATGAGGTGACGTTGGGTGTAGAAGGTGTTGCAGATCGCTCCGTCGGTGGTGAGGAAACGCTGGGCTGAAGCCTGGGACTTGAACAGCTGCTGCTGCCGCTCTCGCCGTCGGATCGGCAGGTGGGGGTTCTCCGTCCGATTGTTTTCCCGAAGCCGGCCGGGTGAATGCAGATGGCGCAGGCCCAACGCCTGAGAGCAGCAGGATACGATCGAAGGCCGTCGGTGAGGATACGTTCTGGCTCGACAGGCTGGTTCCGTAACAACCGCTTCAACAGCACCAGCGCCGCCTCCGTGTCTCGCTTGCGCTGGACAACTAGTTCTAGGACCTCGCCCTCATCGTCAACCGCACGCCACAGGAACATCCGCTTGCCTCCGATGGAACAAACGACTTCGTCCAGGTGCCAGCGAGGGGATGGGGAGGGGCGAAGCTTCTTCAGCCGTCGTGCGATCTGAGGTCCAAACTTGATCGTCCAGCAGCGGATGGTCTCGTAGCTGACATCGATCCCCCGGGCCGCGAGAAGCTCTTCAACGTCCCGGAGACTTAGGCTGAAGCGAAAATAGAGCCCGACGGCATGGCGAATGGCTTCCGCCGGGAAACGATGGCGCTTGAACGATGACGGCTTCAACGAAACTCATCCCAATCAGCCGCCTGCGCCGTCCTTCAGTGGAGACAAGTTAGCGTTAGACTGACAGCACCGCCACGGTGTTAAAAGCTTTTGATATTGAAGAGTTTGGCGCGAAATTAGTCACTTAAAATGGTCATGGCCCGAATGTCTGCTACACTCGACAGGCGTTTCGGTCGAGCGTCAGGCGGAACAGCGCCATGCCGGCCACGATGGCGCCGACGAAGACGAAGGCCTGCCAGGCGCCGGTCGTCAGGGCCGCCAGCGCCGGGCCGGGGCACAGGCCGACCAGCCCCCAGCCCAGGCCGAACAGGACGGCTCCGCCGACCAGGGGGGTGTCGATGGTCCGGCTCTGGGGGACGTGAAAGGTCTCGGCCGCGACCGGCGTCTCCATTCGCCGGCGGATCAGATAGGCGATGGCGGAGGGGATCAGCGCCCCGCCCATGACGAAGGCCAGCGAAGGGTCCCAGGCGCCCGTCACATCTAGGAAGGCCAGGACGCGGGCCGGGTTGATCATGTCGGACACCACCATGCCGGCGCCGAACAGCAGGCCGCACAGGACGGCGACGATCAGCCGGTTCATGCCAGGCCTCCCAACAGGTGGCGGGTGACGAAGACGGTCAGGGCCGCGACCACCATGAAGACGCCGGTGGCGACGATGGAGCGGGGCGACAGGCGGGCCAGGCCGCAGACGCCGTGGCCGCTGGTGCAGCCCGACCCCCAGCGGGTGCCGAAGCCGACGACCAGGCCGCCGAGCACCAGCAGCCAGAGCTCCGAAGTGATCTGCACCTCAGGCCTGCGGATCAGCGCCGAGGCCAGGGCCGCGCCGCCTAGCAGGCCGGCGATGAAAAGCAGGCCCAGAAGGCGCGGCGCGCTTTTCGCCAAGCCGGTCGCAGCGGCGGTCAGGCCGGAAATCCCGGCCACGCGCCCATTCAGTAGCAGATAGAGGCCAGCCGACAGGCCGACCAGCAGACCGCCGGCCAGCGGCCAGATGAAGGGGAGGGGCTCAAGCATCGGGGGCTCGTCTCACAGCGCGTTGAGCGGGACCTTGAGGTAGCGCACCCCATTGTCCTCGGGCTCGGGCGGGCGGCCGCCGTTCATGTTCACCTGAACCGACGGCAGGATTAGCTTGGGCATGGGCAGGGTGGCGTCGCGCTGGGTGCGCATGGCCACGAACTCGTCCTCGCTGACGTCGTCACGGATATGGATATTGCCGGTGCGTTGGGCGCCGATGGTGGTTTCCCGGGCGAACTCGGTCCGGCCCGGGGGCGCCTTGTAATCGTGACACAGGAAGACCCGCGCCTTGTCCGGCAGGGAGGTCAGGCGATGGATCGAGCGATAAAGTGTCCTGGCGTCTCCGCCGGGGAAGTCGCAGCGCGCCGTGCCGTAGTCGGGCATGAACATGGTATCGCCAGGGAAGACGGCGTCGCCGATGACATAGGCCAGACAGGCCGGGGTATGGCCGGGCACGTGCAGGACCATGGTCTTCAGCCCGCCGATCTCGAACCGGTCGTCGTCGTTGAACAGATGGTCGAACTGGCTGCCGTCGCGGTGGAAGTCGGTTCCTTCGTTGAAGATCTTGCCGAAGACTGCCTGGACGGTGAGGATCTCATGGCCGATGGCCAGCTGACCGCCGAGCTTTTCCTGAAGATAGGGCGCCGCCGACAGGTGATCGGCATGGGCGTGGGTCTCGAGCAGCCACTGAACCGTGAGACCTTCGGCTTTTACGTAATCAATGAGCGCATCGGCCGAAGCGTGCGTGGTGCGGCCCGACGCCGGATCGTAGTCCAGCACGCTGTCGATGATGGCGCAGACATCGGAGCCGGGATCGCGCACGACATGGCTGACGGTGAAGGTGGCATCATCGAAGAATGATTTGACCAAGGGACGTCGAGCGGGATCGGCGAGCGCGGCGCGCACCAGGTCGACGGCGTGGTCGCGGGCGGGATCGGGGATGGGCGAGGACATAGCGTGTCTCCGTTTCTGCGGCTCAACACATATGTGCATTCATAGTTCATGCAAGTATGTATTTAAATGTGGCGGAAAGGACGTGAAGCGCTTAGCTTTCGGCAATGGACACGACGACCGACACCGCGCCGACCGCTGACAGCGCCGCGATGCGCGCCCTGCGTATCAACGACACGGCGCCGGATTTCACCGCGCGTACGACCCAGGGCGAAAAGCGCCTCAGCGACTACCGTGGACGCTGGCTGGTGCTTTTCTCGCATCCAGCGGACTTCACCCCGGTCTGCACCAGCGAGTTCGTAGCCCTGGCCCGGCAGGCCGACGCCTTCGCGGCGATCAATTGTGATCTGATGGCCCTGTCGGTCGACAGTCTGTATTCGCACCTGGCCTGGCTGAAGGACATCTACCGCCTCTTCGGCGTGAAGGTGCCGTTCCCGATCATCGAGGATCCCTCCATGGCCATCGGCCACGCCTTCGGCATGGTGGACGCCGGCTCGAGCGACAGCGCCACGGTGCGCGCCACTTTCGTGATCGATCCCGAAGGCGTGGTGCGCGCCATCAGCTGGTACCCGATGAACATCGGCCGCTCGGTTGATGAGCTGCTGCGTCTCGTCACCGCCTTGCAGACGTCTGACCGTGAGGCGGCCTCCACGCCAGCGGGCTGGACGCCCGGTGACGCCCTGCTGGAGCCGGCCGCCACCACCCTGGACGCCGCCATCGCCGATGGTGACGGCGATGCGCCCTGGTACTATCGCGAGCGCCGCGCATGACCGACGATCATGCGGCCGCCATGGAGCGGTTGAAGGAAAAGGCGCCGGAGGCCGCAGAGCTGCTGCGCCAGCTGGCCAACGCCAACCGGCTGCTGATCCTGTGTCACATCGCCGAAGAGGAACGCTCGGTGGGCCAGCTCGAGGCGGACCTCGGCATCAAGCAGCCGGCGCTGTCCCAGCAACTGGCTGAGCTGCGCCAGTACGGTCTGGTCAAGACCCGCCGTCAGTCCCGCTCAATCTTCTACTCGATCGCCGACGAGCGGGCCCAGGCGGTCATGGGCATGCTCTACGAAATCTTCTGCGGCGATGCGAAGGCGGTTGGCGCGCGAGCCGCCGCCCCGGCGCCCCGCCCATCGACGCCGGCGCGCGGCGACACGGCGCAATTCGCGCGCATCACCGCCGTCGCACGTCGATGACGGAAACTCTACCGCGCAGCCGATGCTCAACGACGGTCATACGACCACTAAACAGGCTGCCTCTAATTCCCGTACCGGGTCGAGAGCCAACGCTTGGCCAGGAGGCGTTTGAACGCCTGCTTTCGGGCGGCCATCTGATGTCCGCTGATGGCGCATCTGTGAAGTCGACAAATGAAGACGCCTGTCGGAGCGGTAGGAGACCTTATCGGAGCTGTAGCATTATGTAAGCGCGGTCTTGTCGACGGCCAAGGAAAGCCATGCCCGATCCCTATATCCTGATGCTGTTTGTGGTGGGGGCGCTGGTCGCTCTGGTGGCATGGTTGCCGCTGGTGTTCCGACGCGCGCCGCTGTCGCTGCCGATCGTTTGCGTGATCCTCGGGGCTGGGCTCTTCGCCCTGCCGCAGGTGGGGTTCGATCCGCTGCCCCAGAACTATCCAGACATCACCGAGCGGCTGACAGAATTCGTGGTGATCATCGCCTTGATGGGCGCTGGCCTGAAGATCGACAGGATTTTCAATCTGCGGCGCTGGGGGGTGACCTGGCGACTGCTGGGCGTGACCATGATGCTGTCTGTTGCCGCGATCGTGATCCTGGGCTGGACGGTGCTGGGGCTTGGGCTGGCGGGAGCAATCCTGCTCGCGGGAACATTGGCCCCGACCGACCCGGTGCTGGCCTCCGACATCCAGGTTGGCGCGCCGCGCGAAGGGCGGGAAGACGAGGTTCGGTTCGGCCTGACGTCCGAGGCCGGGCTGAACGACGGGCTCGCGTTTCCGTTCGTCAACCTGGCCATCGCCCTGGCCTTGGTAGCGGCGGGCCAGAAGCATGATTGGTTCGCCGAATGGTTGAGCGTCAGCGTGCTGTGGGAGATCGGCGCGGGACTGGGTGTCGGCTGGGCGATCGGCTGGCTGTTCGGGTGGCTGACCTTTGCGATCCCGGTCCGCTCGCGGCTTGCCGCCACACGGGACGGCTTCATCGTTTTGGCGGCGACCTTCATCTCGTATTCGGTGACGGAGATGCTGCACTGTTACGGGTTTCTGGCGGTCTTCATCACGGCGCTGGCGTTCCGGCATGCCGATCGGGACCACGAGTTCCACGCTCAGATGCACGACTTCATCGAACAGATCGAACGGATGGCGATGATGGTTGTGTTGGTCCTCTTTGGTGGCGCGCTGGTGTCGGGTCTATTGGCGCCGTTGAGGCCGATCGATGCGGCGGTGGCTGCTGTGATCGTGTTGCTCGTGCGCCCCCTGACCGGCATGATCGGTCTGATCGGTTGGAAGCGACCTCTGCGCGAGAAGATGATCCTCGCCTTCTTCGGCATCCGCGGCGTCGGGTCGTTCTACTATCTGGCTTATGGGCTGAACGCCGCGCCGTTTGAGGGTGGCGACCGCCTATGGGCCATCGTGGGTCTGATCTGCCTGATGTCGATCCTGCTTCATGGGATTACGGTCACGCCAGTCATGCGGTGGTTCGACCGCAGCCAGGGTCGCAATCCCGATGCGGATGCGGATGGGGTGAAGGCCGAGGCTTCAGGACGAGGCGCATCAGCATGAAGCTCTGACCGGATGTACGCTGGTCCGGCGACCGCGTTACTGCTGCGGCAGATGCGAGACCTTCAGGTCTCAACGGGTCGAAGGCCGTCTCCTGCGATCGGCTGAATGTCGGCTTTCAGGCAATGGCTGACCGACCCTTGCGTACCCGGGACGTCGACGAACTCGCAGGTAGCGCTGCAGCGACACCCGACGGTCAGCGTCGCTGGAACAGGCGGGGAACGTCGTAGCGCATGCCGTCGAATGAAAGGCGGATCGTGCGAGGGGCGACCGCCTGGTCGGTCGTGTTGCACTCACCACTCTTGGCTTCCTTCGATGTGCTTTGTGTGATGCGCTCCAGCACAGAAAGATCCCGTCCCTTCGGGCCGGGAATCATTCGAAGGAGTCGCTCGGTCACAACCGTCTGGCCGGCGCAGGACAGATCCCATTCCCCTTGACTGCGCTGAACGATCAGATCGTTCAAGACCGACGCGAGGGCCGCGCCCCGTATCTCGCAGAGGGATAGAGTGGTTTCCTGAACGGGTTCGGGCGCGAACTGCCGACCCAGTCTCGTCTCACGCCAAACGCCAGGCGATCTGGCCTGAGACGGTATGGGGCAGTGTCAAAAGAAATCCCGGAAATCCGGACGGCGTCGTCGTCCATGGCGTGGGAGATGCGGAGCCTCTGGCGCGGCGTGCCGGTTGGCTCGTCGACGACAAGCACATCCAGATCACCAAGCGTCGAGTCCACACCAACCTCAGCGATCATCCGGATAGCGACCAGAAGGCGTCCGGGGCTCCCCCGCCAGCGACGACAGACAATGGCGTGAGGGTTTATCGACGAGGGCGAGGGGAGGGTGAGCGTGCGATTTCCAGTTCTCATAGTGCGCTCGCCGTCCGCGACCGCATCGGGATAGGCTTGACGAACGATCGGCCCGATGTCCCCGCATTACTGATCTTGTGCGCGCGCAAGCGTCGGCACGCACAGCGCCAACGCTAGCGTCCCCAAACCCCATCCGCCGATCGTTCGAATGATGTCTCCCTTTGCGGCTTTCGACAGTGGTTGCAACATGTCGTCCACCGACAGATATCGAGCACCGTCTCGCCTTGAAAGTTCCTGGCCAAATGAACTCTCCCCAGCCGGTTGATCGCCCCGATAGCCACGAATGCGATGGCTTCCACTGGATCGTGGGCTGCCTGTGCCCACGCGCTGCCTTCGACCGGCGCAGACCTCCTTTGAGCCGACCATTCCCTTTACCGCCCCGGCGCCGTCCCCGTGGGGACTTTGGGGTCCATGGTCGCTTGGGCGCGCGGAAGCGGCACGCAATGTTGCCGTAAACCAAGTGAAACCCAAGATTTATGCGAATGCCGCTTGTCGTTGGCTTTTGGATGTTCGGTGCGTGCGCAAACCCGTCCTGCTTGAGACGTTGGCGTTGCGGCCTAAAGCGGACCTCCACCTCACGCGCGGAATGTCGTGTTTAAGGCACGTTCGTCATCACCGCTCATGGCGCGTCGCTTGCCTACCCAATGAGTAGTCGGCACGGCTTTGAATCACATCATTCACGGAAACCGATCGATAATCGACGTATGCTCAATCCATGCCCCAGGTCGGCTGGTATGATGGGCTTTCGGAAAGCTTCCTACCAGTTCACTTTCAGGCCGAACGAAACCTGTGGGCCGGCCGAGCCGATCTGGAGTAGGCGGGCGGGGGTGTGTTCGTAGGCCAGGTCTCGGGTGTCGGTCAGATTGGTGGCGGCGATGGACAGGCGGGTGCGGGCGTCGATCCGGTAGGTGGCTTGGGCGTCTAGATAGCCGGCGGGCCCGACGATGAAGGCGGACACCCCGCCGCCCTGCAGGTCTGCCTCGGAACGGAAGGCGGATCGCCATGACCAGGACAGGTTCAGCGCAAGGGGCCCGCGCTCCAAGTAGGGATTGATCGACCAGGCCAGGTCGGAGACACCGGTCAGACGCTCGCCGTTCCCGAGGCGGCTGTCGGTCCAGGTCGCGCTGGCCCAGACGCCCACTCCGCCGCCGAGCCGGTGGTGCAGGCCCGCCTCCAGCCCGTCGATCCGGGCTTGGCCGACATTGCGCGGGCGCGACATCAGGACCGGCGCCTGGACCGCCGCGCCGGTTCGGGTCTCGAACGTCAGGGTCTCGACGGCCCAGGTCGCCTGGATGAAGTCGCGGATCGTCTTGTGAAATAGGGCGAGGCTGAAACTGGTTCGGCGGCCGGTGATCTCATAGGACAGGTCCAGATTGGTCGAGACATAGGGCGTTAGTTCAGGGTTGCCGCCGATCCCGCTGAAGATCACGCCCGGCTCGGGGCTGTCGACGGCCGTCTGCCCGTATTGATAGATAGCCGAGACCAGGACGCTGGCGGGCACCGTCGAGGCGCGCAGGTCGGCCAGGGACGGGCGTGTGAGGGTGCGCGACGCCGCCAGGCGCACCACGGCGTCATCCGCGATGTCGAAAGCCAGGTTCAGGCTGGGCAACAGGATGGCATTGGCGCCTTCGTGGGTCAGGGGCATGACCTGCGCCGTGCCGCCGACGCCGGCCATGCGCGCGCCTTCCACATGGGTGTGTGTTCCGACCAGCCGCAGCCCGGCGTTGCCGAAATAGGTCAGGCCGCTCCCGCGACCGTCGAAGTCCGCCCGGACATAAGCCGCCGCAACCCGCTCCTCGACCCCGTAGGAATTCTGCAGGTCCGAGCCGGTCGGCGTCAGGTCGTCCGGTCGAAACATCACGTCGTCACGTTCGCCGGGCAGGACGAAGGCGACGCGCAGCTTGTCGAACACCGGGGTGATCCAGGGGCCAGGACGCGCCGCGATCAGGTCGGAAAACACATCTTCCGGCGTAGCGCTTTTATAGAGGCCGGCGATGTCGTCCCGGCCCGGTCGCAGGGCCGCACGGCGGTCGCGACGCTGATAGTCGCGGCTGCGCGCGCTGAACTGGCCGCCCATCTGGACGGCCGAAAGCCGAAGGCCGCTCCAAGTTAGGTCCAAGGTGCGGCGGGCATTCAGGACGGCGGTCATGTCCTCGTCGCGGGACTGGACCCCCCTGATGTTCAACTGGGCTAGAACCAGAGGGGAGGGGTCGCGCAGGTCGAAGTCGGTCGTCAGGCGCGCCGCCCGGCGCGCATCGGCGGCGCCGTCCAGATCGAAAGCGTAGGCGACGCCTTCCGGCGACTGGGCAGATAGTCGCTCTAGCGGCGTGTCGAGCACGGAACGGGCGCTGGAGACGCTGAGGCGCGGAGCCAGCCGCCACTTGCCGCGCCGCAGTTCGGCGCCCAGTGAGGCCGCGATGTTCAGGTGCGACTGGTCCGAAAACTCGGTGTTGTTGTCGATGCGTCCGGCGGCGATCCGCCCCGCCGTAACGACCTCGTCGTCAATCCGCTGGATGGCGCCCAGCGTCCCCAGCCGCTGACCCAAGCCAAAGACCAGCCGGTCCTCGCGGATGGCGTTGTCGAAGGTCGAGACCAGGGCGTCGAGGTCCAGGCGAAGGTCAGGTGAGACCTGCCAGTCCGCGCCGACGACACCGCTGCGGCGGCGTCGATCCTCGCTTTCGACCGTTGTGCGCAGGTCGGTCGGAACCGCCAGTGGGCGGCCGTCCACGACGATTTCTCCGTAGCGCATGACCTGAAACCGGTCGTACCGGACCGATCTCTGCTCCTGCGACAGACCGGCGACCAGGCCGGCGGAACCGCCGGACGACACCCATCGTCCGCCGACGGACAGATCGGGGCTGATGCGTCCGTCGTGCGTCGTGGCCTCGCCGCCCAGCCGCAGCGACAGGAACGGATCGCCGTCCAGCCCGCCGGCCGTCTTGATGTCGATGTTGGAGCCGATGCCGCCCTCCATCAGGTCCGCGGTCGCCGACTTGGTCAAGCGCGCGCCCGCCAGCAGATCGACGGACAGGGCGCGAAACCGGAACTGCCGCCCGCTCTGGGTCGAGTTGCGAATATTCTCGTTAAAGGCCACGGGCGCGCCGTTCAGGGTCACGGACTGGAACAACGGACCCAAACCTCGGACGCTGACGAACTGACCCTCGCCGACTTCGCGCTCGATAGCGACGCCGGGCACGCGCTGGAGGGCCTCGGCCAGATTGGCGGACGGCAGGTCGCCTATCCGTTCGGACGACAGGCCATCGGAGATGACGTCGGCGTCGCGCTTGCTCCGCAAGGCCTCGTCGATCTGATCCGACAGGCGGCCAACCACCTCGACGGCCTCCAGTTCGGTCGTTTCCGGCGGGGGCGGCGCGGCCGAGCGGGCGCTCGGGGCGACGGCCCAGATGCGCACGCCCCGCGATCCGACGAAGCGATAGCGCAGGTCGGTCCCCTCCAGCATCTGCACCAGGGCGACGCGCCAGCTCATCCGTCCGTTGACTGCACGCGTGCGCACGTCCAAGCCGGGTCGTTGGATGAAGGCCAGTTCGCACCCCGCCTCCAGGCACAGGCGCAGCAGGGCGGAGGAGGCGTCCCGACTGTCGATGTCGAAGGTCTGAACGCGCGATCCAGACTGGGCTAGGGCCGGCTGGGCGATGGCCGAGATCGAGGCGGCGGTCGCAACGCTGCAGACGACGCGCCATGGCCTGCGTCGCACGCCGGCGGGCAGCGATGCACCGAGCGGTTTCAAACAGCGAGCCCCTGGGAGATGTTCCGTGAAGCCCTTAGCGCAGTCCCATGACAGGTCTGCGATACGGCCGCTTCACTCCGCGCGGATCAGCCGCCGGCCGTCTTCGTCCTGCACGATGCGGATCGGCAGCAGGGCCGTCATCCGATCCTCCAGCGCATCCTCGCCCTCAAGCGGCAGGATCACCGTTACGCGCGTCCGGCCAAGCACAGGATCGGCCAGGATCAGGGGATGGTCCGAATAGCGGGTGACGGCGGCGACCACGGCCGACAGAGGCGCATCCTGGAACACCAGGCGGCGTTTGCGCCAGGCCGTCGCCATCTCGACGTCAGCGGCGGTCTTGCGGATGCCCGGCTTGCCCGGCTGGAAGTCCGCGCGTTCGCCCGGCGACAGCGTCAGGGCGCCCTCCAGCGCACCTTTGGCCGTCGCGTCGCGCGTCCCGACCGCGACGCGACCCTGCAACAACGAAATCTGCGCGCTGTCGCCGGTCAGGGCCGTGACGAAGCGCGTGCCGGTCACGATCACCCGGCGATCTCCGACCGCCACTTGGAAGGGACGGGCGGCGTTGTGGGCCACTTCAAAATAAGCTGCGCCCCGCTCAAGCGTCGCACGGCGCGCATCGTCGCCCAGGTTCACGCGGATGGCGGAACCGGCGTCCAGCGTCACTCGCGACCCGTCGTCCAGGGCGATGTCGGTGATCCGGCCGGGCGCGGCCTCGTAAAGCCGACCCGGTTCGGCGCCCTTCAGCATCGGGACCAAGACGACGGCGGCGGCTACGGCGGCTACGGCGAGACCCGACGCCAGCAGGGGACGGCGCGTCGTCGATTTGCGCTCGGTGCGACGCAGGGCCGCCAGATCGCCGGCGAAGGCGCCGCGCAGAGGCTCCAGCACGGCCTGGTCGGCCTTGGCCTGCTCATACTGACGCAGATGGTCGGGGTCGGCCTCCAGCCACGCCAGCAGCGCCGCCTGCTCGCGCGCGCCTGCGCCCGGCCGCGCCATGCGGGCCAGCCACGCCTCGGCCGTCCTGGGACGGGCGGCGATCAGGATGTTCAGGCGCTCCAGCATCAGCGTGGCGATTTCCTTTTAGACGCGCGGTGCAGGTCGCCTTTGCAACCCGCCTCAAAAAACACAACGATCCAGCGGTGAGACACCTCAGTCGCCCCGGGATTTCTTCAGTTGACGGAGGGCTTCGGCGATATGTTTTTCGACCATGCTGACCGATACGCCCAGCCGTCCGGCGATCTGGCGATAGGTCAGGGCGTCGAACCGATGCAGCAGAAAGGCGTCGCGGGTCTTGGGCGGCAAGCCCCGGATCACGGCGGCGGCGGCGGCCAGGTCCTGTCGCCGGATCAGCCCCGTCTCGGCGTCGGGCGTCTCGCTGGCGATGGCGCGCGGTCCATTGTCCAGGTGATGGATGTCGTGGGGGCTGCGTCGCGCTGCCTCGCGTCCATCGGCCTTCCAGCGGTCCAGCTGAATGTTGCGCGCGATGACGAACAGCAGGGGGCGGGCGTCGGCGCTGTCCAGGTCGTGACCGGCGCGGTGAAAGCGCACGAAGGCCTCCTGAACCACGTCCTCGGCGTCGCCGGCGCCACGTGTCTTGCGCAGCAGATAGGCGACCAGATCGGCCCGCAGACGGTTCACCTCGGCCTCGACGCCGGTGTCCGCCGCAGGCGCAAAGACGCCCCCTCCCGAATAGGAGGAGGCGTCTCGGCGAGGCGAACGCGCGGGGATCACGCGCACGCCTGACAGTCAGGGCAGGGGTTCAGGTCCACGAACGGATCAGAACTCCATCCGCAGGCCCAGATTGATCCGGCGTCCCGACATTTCGTACATCGTGGGGAAGGACGGATCCATCGTGTAGCCCTTGGTCGCCTCGTCGGTGACGTTGATGCCTTCCAGGTTGATCTGGATGGCGTCGGTCACACGGTAGCTGGCCGACAGATCGACCTGGCCATAACCCTCGCGCCAGATCGGATACATTTCGTAGCCGATGGCTTCGACGTATTTGTCCTTGAAGTTATAGGACGCCCGCGCCTGTAACCTGGCGTTCTCGTAGAAGAGGGTGACGTTGTAGGTGTTGTCGGCCAGGCCGACCGGCGGGGTGGGAATGCCGAGTTTCGACGTGCCGGTCAGCGAGCTGTCCAGAACGGTGTAGTTGGCGTTGATCCCGAACCCTTCCAGCGGCGCGTAGAACTGGCCGAACGGCACCACGGCGACCAGCTCGACCCCGCTGACCTCATAGGAGCCGGCCTCGTTGATCGGCTGATAGACGTCGAAGGTATAGACGCCGTCGATTGTGCCATTGGCGTTGTACTTCGTCACGTTCGGCACGGTGCCCGTCAGGGCCTGACGAACCACGCCCTCGATCTCTTTCCAGAAATACGACACCGCCAGCAGGCCGCCGTCGCCCAGATACTGCTCGAGCCCGACTTCCCACTGTTTGGCATAGGTCGGCTTGAGGTTGGGATTACCGTCGGTGAAGCGGAACGAGTTGAAGCTGGCCGTGCGCTTGTAGGCTAGGTCGGTCAGGGCCGGGCGGATCAGGGTCTCGGACGCCGCCGCGCGGAACACCAGGCTGTCGGTCAGTTCGGCCGTGACGTTCAGGCTGGGCAGGACCTTGTCATAGCCGCCGTCGCTGGAAATCGGGGCGGGGGTGAAGCCGGTCGTGCCGTTCGGGTTCTGGATCTGATGATAGCCTGACGAGGTGATTGAGGTGTCGACATAACGCGCCCCGCCGTTGACCGAGACGGGCACCGGACCGATGTCGAAGTTCAGGTCTGCCATGGCGTAAAGCGACAGGACCTTTTCCGACACCTCGTAGTAGTCGCCGGGCGCGAACGGCGTCGAAAAGCCGTCGTAGCGGAAGGTGCGCCGGGCATAGTCGTTCGACACCTGGCTCCAGTTCAGATCACGAATACTGAAGGCGCCGCCGGGAACCAGGTCGCCGATCGGCGTCAGTTCGCTTCGCGACATCGGACGGTTCAGATAGTCGACCCGGCCCGGCCCGGTCCCCTGGATGTTCAGGGCGCCGTACTGCCGCTCCTTGGATTTGTCGGTATAGCGCGCGCCGAACTGGACGCTGGTCAGGGCCGGGAGAAAATCCAGGCCCAAGTATTTGGTGAAGTCGATCTGGGCGGCGTATTTGTCGTCGGTGATCTGTTCCAATGACGTCTCATAGGCTTCGAACAGATAGCTCTGAGGCGAGTTGTACATGTCGATCGAGGCGGGATTGGCGCTCTTGATGGTCTCGCCGCCGTCGGCGGTCCAGCGCGTGCGCGACGGCGCATAGGCGACGTGCTTCAGGTTTGAGTAGTCCAGCGTCTTTTCGGCGCCGGAATAGCCGGCCAGGGCGTGCAGCTTCCAGCTTTCGCCGCTCCAGTTCAACTCGGTCCCGAACTGGCGATAGTCGGTCTCGTTGATCTGCTCCTTGCTGAGCATCTCGTGCTGGGTGGCGGTGTAGGAGACGTCGCGCAGCACGACCATGTTGTAGTCGGCCAGGGTGGTCTTGTCGTATTCGTGGATCGTCTCCAGCGTCGACCGGCTGGAGGCCGAATAGGCCGCCGCATCATACTGGTCTTCGGTGGTCTCGTAGCGGCCGATCAGGGCGTCGAAGGCCAGGCTGAACTCAGCCGACGGCCGATACTGCAGCGAAAGAGAGCCGCCCCACTGGTCCTGGGTGTTCAGATAGGCGCGGTCGCCGACCTTGTCCTGGAAGATGATCAGGTCGGTCTCGGCGGCGTTGGCGCGGTTCTGGACGATGACGCCGGCATCACGCGCCAAGACGGCCTGCGCCTGAGTTCCTCGCGTGCCGCTGGCGCTGAGAAAGCGCGTCAGGGGGCGGAAGTTGATGCCCGACTCCGAGTCCGTGCGGTTGGTTCGGCGTGCAGTCGAGAAGGACACCAGCGCGCCCCAGTCGCCCCAAGTGTCGCTGGCGAGGAAGGACAGTTTCGGATCGGTCTTTTCCGAGATGGAGTTGTAGGCGCCTTCGGCCGCCGCCACGACGCGACGCCCCTCGTAGTCGAACGGGCGCGCGGTCGAGATATTGACCGAACCGGCGATGCCGCCTTCCTCGTCCGCTGCGCGCGGGGACTTCTGCACCGTGACCTGCTGGATGATTTCCGAGGCGAAGATGTCGAACTCGACATCGCGGCCGCCGCTGCCCGAGGCGGTCGCCAGGCCGTTGATGGTTACGAAGGTGAACTCGCTGGGCAGGCCGCGCACCGACACCCGCTGGCCCAAGCCCCTGTTACGCTCGATCGTCACGCCGGGGATACGTTGCAGCGCCTCCGCCAGGTTCTGCTCGGGGAAGTTGGCCACGTCGGTCGCCACGATCGAGTCGGAGAAGCCGACCGTCTTGCGCTTGATGTCGACGGCCTCTTCCAGGCTGCGGCGATAGCTGCCGGTGACGATGATCTCGTCGACCTGGGACACATCCGCCTGAGCCGGGGCCTGGGTCGAGACTTGATCGGCCGTTTGCGCGAAGGCGGCGAACGGCGAGACGGCCGCGACGACCAGCGCCGTCGTGCCGAGAATTCGGTTCTTCATTTGGACTACCCCCAGAGAGCTTGACGTGTTTCACCCGCGAAACACGTCGACTGGCCATGGCGTCACGCCGGCCGATCTACCGCCCTCAACGACGGCGTCACCCCGCCCCTCAGCGTGTGACAGCCGATTTCATCCAATGTTCACGGCGCTGTCGCGTTCGACCCCGGAACAGCCACCGACCCTGCCTCTGGGCGGGCTTGGGCGAGCGCCGCTTGCACCTCGGCGCGCGCCGCCTCCATGTCGCGGCGGAAAGTCTCCGAGCGCTGTTCGGCGCCGTAGATGACCGCGCCCGACAGGATGCCGGCCTCGGCGGCGCTGTAGCTGTGCGAGCCGCAAACGAAGCGGCTCTCGGCGAACTCGCGACCGCGCGCATACAGGGCGTCGGCCCGCTGGGGCGCCAGTTCGGCCAGGATCATGGCGATGTGCATTCCGTGCGCCGAATGGCCCGACGGATAGTCGGGATTACCCGCCAGATGATCGCTCTTGGCCTCGCAGATCGGCAGGTCCGTGCCGATGTAGGGGCGCTTGGTTCCCCAGTGTTCCTTGGCCACGCCGACCACCGACCGGTCGTTGCCCGACCGATCCAGCAGGGCCGTCAGAACCGGCGCCTGTTCCGGCGTCAGCCGCACGCCCAGCGCCTGGGCGAAATGGTCGTATTTGTCGCCCGTGACGTCGCCGGTGGCCACGTCCCAGCGCGCCGTGCCCTGAAGCGCGCGGGTTTCCCGGAACACCCCGGCGTTGGCGATGTCGCGGGGCGAGCCCGGCTCGGGGGGCGGGGCCAGCACCGTCGTCAGGTCCGGTCGATCCGCCGGCGCGAGATAGCCCCGGACGGG
This sequence comes from Brevundimonas vesicularis, assembly GCF_014204545.1. Lineage (GTDB taxonomy): Bacteria > Pseudomonadota > Alphaproteobacteria > Caulobacterales > Caulobacteraceae > Brevundimonas > Brevundimonas vesicularis_B. Next base: position 23,802 of record NZ_JACHLJ010000002.1, on the reverse strand, counting down.
CGCCCCCGCGATCATCTCGACCGCCAGCCCGTCGCACCGCGCCGCCGCCCGCACAGGATTGCACGCCGCCGCCTGGGCGCCCGGCAGACGCACCTCATAGGTCGCAAAGCGCGGATCGGCCCAATAGTAGTCGGTCGAGACATATTGCGCCCCGCTGGCGAAGGCGGCGGTGCGGCGGCTCACATCTGCGGCCCTGGCCTCGACCGTGTCGGCGTCGGCGCGGGTGCGCACGATGAAGCCCTGGCGCACCGCCGCGCGGATGCGATCCTGCTGGGCCACCGGATCGTTCAGCGTCAGATAGGCGGCGGCGGGGCTGGCCTCGTCGGTGTTGACGAAGATCGCCCGCCCTTGCAGCGACGGCCGTCCCGCCGCATAGGCCGCGACCTTCTCCGGCCCTTCGTCCAGGGCGAAGAAGACCTTGCCGCGCGCCTCGCCGACCGTCGGCCACCCGCCGGCCAGCACGCCCTCGCGCAGGGTGGCGTGGTCGCCGCGCACCTGGTCCGGCGTGATCAGGCGACCGGCGTCGAACACGGCGCGGATCTCGGCGTCCAGCGCGTCCCAGGCCGCCGCGTCGAATTCCATCGGCGCCACGCCGCCCGGCATCGAGGCTGCGCCCGTCTTGGCGTTCAGCATGATCAGGATCGGCGCGTGATCGGGATGGGCGGACGACCAGTCGCGGATCTGGGTCAGACAGGCGACGAAGGTCAGGCACGAACTGCGAAAATCCACGTCGGGCATATGCAGGACCTTCATCCCGGGCCGCGCCATGGCATCCCAAAAGCTCGCGCTCGTCGGCGCGCCCTGACCCGCGCGACCAAGGGCGGAGGCCGGCCGCGCATAGCGCCCGCCCTGGGGATCGTTCAGCACGTCGATCTCAAGCTGACGCGCGCCGGCGTCCAGTTGTTCGACCAGGGGGCGATGGGAGTAATCCAGCCCGGACGCAGCGGGATTGACCGCCGTCATAGCCGCCAGTTCCGCCTCGGGAATGGCCAGTTTGTAGCTATTGTGGGTGCCGACCGCGGCGATGTCGTTCATCCGCAGGGACTTGTCCATCCAGGCCCGCGCGCAGGCGTCGCCGCCCGCAGCCTTCACATCGGCGGCGGCCGGCTCGCAGGGCGATGCGCCCAAAAGTAGGGCGATGATAAGAGCACTCATGATCGATCTCCGGGAGCGACGCCGCTGGAAGTCGCGTGTCCTTCAGACAACGACCGTCAAGCACGCTTCCTCAACAGCCGCGTGACACATGAGGCTAGCGGTCCGCTTGTCTGGCCCCGCTTCAGGCGGACGTGGCTGCGGCGCGCCTGGATTTGGTTCGCGAGAGAAGGCGGGGAAGATGAAGCTGCGGTCTTAGCCGTTGGCAAGTCAGATGGTTCACCGAAGAGTCGAGCCCTCCCGCGCGACGATCCGGGCCAGCCCCATCACGCTCATCTACAGTTCCGAGGTCGGATGAACAGTCGCTGGATTGTGCGGACCTCGTCGTGAAATCGATGCGGCAATGTCGTCGCCTCGACATCGCGCCATCGTAGGCACCTCCCCAGCTTAGCTGAATCTGGGGGATCAGATGTCCACGACCACATTGAAGACGCGCCTGCTTGCTGCTGCGGCCCTGACGGGCGCCATGACGGCTGGATCGGCCGCTTGGGCGCAGGAGCCGGCGCCGGTCAACAACGTGGAGGACGTTATCGTCACCGCGCAACTGCGTGAGCAGAAAACCATCGACGTGCCGTTCGCCCTGACGGCCTATTCCGGCCAGTTCCTGGAAGACCTGGGCATTCAGGAGTTCGAACAGCTGTCGGCCTTCGTGCCGGGCTTTCTGGTGCAGAACCAGTCGCCGAACAATCCAGGCTTCGTGATGCGCGGCATTACCTCGGATTCCGGCGCGGCGACTTCTGAGGCTCGCGTGTCCGTGTTCCAGGACGGGGTGTCGATCTCCAAGTCGCGCGGTTCCTATGTCGAATTGTTCGACCTTGAGCGGGTGGAGGTCGCCAAGGGCCCGCAGTCGACCCTGTACGGGCGCGGGGCCCTGATCGGTGCGGTCAATCTGGTGCAGAACCGCGCGCGTCCCGGCGCGACGGAAGCCTATGCCAATATCGAGGCCGGCAACGAAGGCTATCGCATGGTCGAGGGCGCGTTGAACCTGCCGGTGGGCGAGACCGCTGGCCTGCGGCTGGCGACACGTCTGAAGACGCGCGACGGCTCGGTCGAGAATCTGTTGGGCGGCGAGGATTTCAACGCGATCGAGACTCGCGCCTTCCGTCTGTCCGGCGCCTGGACGCCATCGGACGCCATGCGGTTCGACGTGATCGGAAACTATCAGAAGGACGACGCGTCGGGAACGTCGTTCAAGTCCATCGCCTATGCGCCGGCCGATCCGAACACCGGCGCCGTCCTGGGCGGCAAGGAACCGTGGGAGGGTGCTGCCCTGACACGCGGTGCGGCGTTCGACGGCGGCAAGGCGCTGGGTCTGGACCGAGAAGTCTGGGGCGTGACGGGTCTGGCCCGCATCGACCTGAACGCCGCCTGGACGCTGAACGCGACCACGGCCTATCGCGAGTTCACCAACTACGAGACCTTCGACGCCGATGGCGTGTCCCTCCCGCTTTTGACTGCCGCCGAGGACACGCATGGCGAACAGTGGAGCCAAGACCTGCGTCTGGGCTTTGACAACGGGGGTCAGCTGACCGGTTTCGTCGGCGCCGGCTGGTTCCATGAAGAGGGTTACCAGCGCACCCCCACCCAATTCGACGAGCGCCTGATCCTGGCGCAGCTGTCGGGCCTGCTGGACGGTTCGCCTGCCACGGTCGGCGACAGGACGTTGCCGCTGGCCGCCTATCCCGCCATCGCCCAGGCTGCGCTCGGCGGTCTTCTGACGCCGCTTGGCGCCGGAGCCTTCGCCACGCCCATCGCCGCCAATCTGAAGCCGGCGCATATCGAGACGCCGACCAACAGTTCGGAGCTGACATCCTACGACATCTTCGCCGACGCGACCTACGCCTTCACCGACCGGTTCGAGGTGTCGGCAGGGCTGCGCTACACCCGCGACGACAAGACCACCGGCTTCGCCAGTTCGGTTCAGAGCCGCTCAACCCTGGGAGCCCTGCTGGCGCTTCAGGCCGGCGCAATCCCGGCGGCGCAGGTTCCGACCTTCCTCGGCGCCCTGGCTAACCCGGCCTATCTCGCCATTCCCGCCAATGGCTTCCCCCTGTTCGGCCTGATTTCGCAGCCGACCGCCAACAACGGCGACTTCGCCTATTTCGGCTCCGAGGACGATGGCGTGACCTGGCGTCTGACGGCGCGCTATGCGCTGACGGACGACACCAACGTCTATGCCAACTATGCACGCGGTCGTCGCCCTGAGGTCATCAGCGCCTCGGCCCCGTCCGCGCCGCTGGGGGCGTCCCGGTTCGCTCCGGTCGAGGCGGAGACGGTCGACAGCTATGAGATCGGGGCCAAGTCGTCGTTGCTGGGCGGCCGCCTGCGGATCGACGGCGCGGTCTTCCTGTACAACTACGAAAACTTCCAGACGACGGTGCAGCAAGGCACGACGTTCATCGTCACCAACGCCGGCGAGGCCAAGTCGTATGGTTTCGAAACCCAGGCCAACTTCGCCGTCACGCCGGACTTCGACCTGTTCGCCACCTATGCCTACAACCACTCGCGGTTCGAGAACGGCATCTATGACGGCAACCAGTTCCGCCTGTCGCCGGACAATGCCGCCTCGATCGGCGCGACCTGGCGTCTGCCGGTGTCCGGCGGCGCGATCGTGGTCCAGCCGACCTACACCTGGCAGTCCAAGGTCTTCTTCAGCGACGAAAATGACATCCCGGCGCTTCAGAGCCGCAACATCGTGCGCGACCTGATCCAGGACGAGTATCAGGACGCCTACGGCCTGCTGAATCTGCGCGTTCGCTACACGCCCGACTCGGGCGCCTGGGGCGTCGAGGCCTTCGGCGAGAACGTGCTGGACGAGGACTACATCAAGGACGCCGGCAACACCGGCGACGGCCTGGGCATGCCGACCTTCATCGCCGGACGGCCCGCGTCGTACGGCCTCATATTCAAGCTCAAGCTGTAAGGGTTCGACGATGAACATGGATCGCCGCAGTCTTCTTGGGTTGCTCGGCGCGGGGGCGGCGTCGCCCGCCGTCGCGCAGGACGCCAACACCGGATCGGTCGCCTTCCTGCACGGGGTGGCCAGCGGCGATCCCGACACGCGCTCGGCCGTCTTCTGGACCCGCGTCACCCCGGCCGATCCGTCGGTCGGGGAGGTCGCCGTCGTGCTGGAAGTCGCAAATGACGCCGGGTTCGGCGACATCGTTCGTCGCTCGACCGGTCTTCGCGCGCGGGCCGAGCGGGATTTCACCGTCAAACACGATCTGGACGGCCAGGGCCTGGAGCCGGGACGCGACTATTTCTATCGCTTCGTCGCCAATGGCGTGATCTCGCCGGTCGGCCGGGTGCGGACCCTGCCGGAGGGGGCGACCGCCGATCTGGCCTTGGCCGTCGTGTCGTGTCAGCTTTATCCCGGCGGCCTGTTCAACGCCTATGACGCCCTGTCGAAGCGGGACCGGCTGGACGCCGTCATCCACCTGGGCGACTACATCTACGAATATGGGGCCGAGCCGTCCGACTATGGCATGGCGGTGGGCGCGGCACTGAACCGGATTCCGCAGCCGGCGCACGAAATCGTCAGCCTGGCCGACTATCGGATGCGGCACGCCCAATACAAGACCGATCCCGACCTTCAGGCGGCCCACGCCCGAGCACCCTTCATCTGCGTGTGGGACGATCACGAGGTGGCCAACGACGCCTGGATGACGGGCGCGGAGAACCACCAGCCCGAGACCGAGGGCGACTTCGCGACCCGCAAGGCGGCCGCCCTTCGCGCCTATTACGAATGGATGCCGATCCGCGAGCCCAAGTCGGGCGCGCTCAACGCGGCGATCAACCGCAGCTTCGATTTCGGCGACCTGGCCACCTTGGCGATGGTCGAGACGCGGCTGTTGGCGCGCGGCGAGCAGATGACTTTCGCCGACATGCCCAAGACGCCGGAGGGCGGGCCGGACGTCGCGGCGTTCGAAGCTCTGCGTCAGGCGCCGGATCGCGACCTCTTGGGCGAGCGCCAGCGTCAGTGGGTCGGCGAGACGCTAAGCCGCTCCAAGGCGGCCGGTCGTCCGTGGCAGATCATCGGCAATCAGGTGGTGATGGCCAAGGTCAAGGGACCGGACATCTCGCGCATGATGCCGCCGGAGCAGCTCCAGCAGATGGTCGCTTCCTTACCGGAAGACGTTCGGCCGCAGGTCGCGGCGGCGATACAGCTGTTCAAGCTGGGCTTGCCGTTCAATCTGGATAGCTGGGACGGCTATCCAGCCGGGCGCGAGCGTCTGTACGAGACTTTTGCGGCGGCGGGGGTCGCCCCCATCGTCCTGTCGGGTGACAGTCACGCCTTCTGGGTCAACGAACTCCATGACAAGGACGGCGCGCGCCGGGCGGTGGAGTTCGGGACATCCTCAATCTCCAGCCCGTCGCCGGGTGACCATGTGGGCGGGCTGCCGCTTGGCCCCGCGCTGTCGGCGGCCAATCCCGAGGTGAAGTTCTGCGACCAGACGTCGAAGGGCTATGTGACGCTGAACATCACGCGCGATCGGGTTGTGGGCGAGCTGTGGGCCGTGTCCACAATCGCGGTCAAGCCCTATGAGCTGAAGACGGTGAAGACATTCGCCGTCTCGGCGGCGGGCGAGTTAGTGGAAGTCTGAGCGCTTCACTATGCAGCAGCGTTGCGCGCTCCCCCTGTCACATCGTCATCACTACCTTTATCGCAGCGGTCGAGATTACCGCACCGCCCATCGCGCTCCAGCCGATCTGCAGGCCCTTCGGCTGCCAGATCACCAGGGTGATGGTGACCGCGAAGATCATGAAGGCGACGATCATGGGCAGCTCCATCCCGGTCGACCGACGACCGCAGCGCCCCTCTAGCTTGTATGAAACCATATTTCCAGTATCTTGGAATAATGGAATCGGAACCGGCTATTCTCACGCTCGCCGCCCTGGCGCAATCCAGACGACTGGACGCCTTCCGGCTCCTGGTCCGCCATGCGCCGGACGGCCTGCCGGCCGGAGCGATCGCCGACCGGCTCGCCGTTCCGACCAATACGATGTCGGCGCATCTGGGCGTGCTGTCGCGCGCCGGACTGATCGCGTCCCAAAGGCGCAGCCGGTCGATCGTCTACCGCGCCGATCTGGATCGACTAGGCGAGGTCGTGCTCTTTCTGCTGAAGGACTGCTGCCAGGGCCGCGCCGAGCTTTGCCAACCCCTGCTGGCCGAACTGGCCCCCTGCTGCGATTGAGGCCAATGGACGTCGTCATCTATCACAACCCCGCCTGCGGCACGTCGCGCAACACCCTTGCCCTGCTCCGCCACGTCGGGATCGAGCCGCATGTGATCGAATATCTGAAGACCCCACCCAGCCGCGCGCTGGTGGCCCAACTGGTCGAACGGATGGGCGGATCGGTGCGCGATATCCTGCGTGAAAAGGGCACGCCTTACGCCGACCTCGGCCTGAGCGACACAAGCTTGTCGGACGACCAGCTGCTGGACGCCATCGCGGCCCACCCGATCCTGATGAACCGCCCCATCGTCGTCTCGCCCCTGGGTGTGAAACTGTGCCGCCCGTCCGAGGTGGTGCTGGACCTGCTGCCCCAGGAGGGACTGAAACCCTTCACCAAGGAGGATGGCGAAGTCGTTATCGACGCCGACGGGCGCCGTGTGCGCAGATGAACCGCCTTCGCGATCTGCCTGATGCCAGCCATCTGCCGGCGCTCGATGCGGCCTATCTTTCGAATACGCCGGCGCTGGGTCTCGAAGCCGGTGATCCCCCGCCCCGCATCCTGCTGCTTTATGGCTCGCTGCGTGAGCGGTCCTTCTCACGCCTCTGCGTCGAGGAGGCGGCCCGCCTGCTTCGCCACATGGGGTGCGAGACCCGCATCTTCGATCCGTCCGACCTGCCCCTGACCGATCAGGTGGCGGGCGACGATCATCCCGCCGTGCACGAGCTGCGTGAGCACGCCTCGTGGTCCGAGGGCATGGTCTGGTGCAGCCCCGAACGCCACGGCCAGGTATCCGGGATCATGAAACTTCAGATCGACCATCTGCCGCTCAACATCGTCGGCATGCGCCCCACCCAGGGCCGCACCCTAGCGGTCATGCAGGTGTCTGGTGGCTCCCAGAGCTTCAACGCCGTCAACACCCTGCGCCTGCTCGGGCGCTGGATGCGGATGATCACCATCCCCAATCAATCCAGCGTCGCCAAGGCTTTCACGGAGTTCGACGATGCAGGCCGGATGAAGCCGTCGGCCTATTACGACCGCATCGTCGATGTCATGGAGGAACTGGTGCGGTTCACGGTCCTGACCCGACCTTATGCCCACATGCTCGTTGACCGCTATTCCGAGCGAAAGGCTGGCGGATTACCGGTTGATGCCGCTGCGGATCTTTCAGCAATCGCGGTCGCAGAAAAATGAGCGCCTTCCCCAGCAATTTTGTAGCGCCTAAAAGCTGAACCAGCACGTACTCTACTAAAGACCTGTTCTGAACAAATCAGTGTAATAGCTGGATGGATGTAACACTATTCGGTCTTAAGCGCGGCTGATAGAATCGATGAGATTATTGCATTCCGACCAGAGTTCTTTTGTGACGATTGGATGGACGGAAACTGAGCTGGCAGCTGCTTGAGCATCCACATTATGGTGGTGTTTACAGTTCCCTCGGTACAACCCCATAGACACTGGATCTTGAATCATCCGTTTGACCTCCGCAGGGGTGAAGCGCTTCTTCCTGCGTAGTCGTCGACCTCGACTGTTCAAAGACGTCGTGACTTCGGCCAAGTCCCGGAGGGATGCAAAAAGGGTGTACATCTCAAGGCGGATGGGTGCCTCAAGGGGGTGAGGCTCTAAACGGCCGTCGCTCCACCAAAACCCAAATGGTGCTGCCGCAACGCGCTGAACCGGGGCGGGAGAGTAAGAGATGAGTTGATTTCTGGCGTCGCGGCCGTTGATTGACGCACGCCACATCGCAGTCGCCAGCAAGACGTTCGCAAACGCCTGAGCGCCGGAACGATCAGTATCCAGGTTATCGTCAGTCAAAATTAGGCGCCCGCCAGCAAGGCCAATAGCGCTCGCTAAGTCTTGAAGTTCAGAGTGCGAGCGCGCGACGGTCGAAAGACTGGGAGCAATAATCGCGCTTATAACGCTCCGATTGAGATCGCTTATCACCCGTTTGAGAACTATATTTCGGTCTGTGGGGATGTCTAAACAACCGTACTCTCGAACAATAACGAAATTATTATTAGCCGCAGCCTGTTTGAGCGGAAGGGGTATAAACGACCGATCTTTTTCGTCGGATGTAAACCACACACAGCATCTCAAGAGAACTGGCGTCGCAGAAAACGTTATCGGGTCAATCATAGCCGCGTTCGGTAAGTGGATTTTCAGCTTACAACAGGGAACGACCGATTGATCCTGATCAATATTGTCGCACCGACATGCTGCTAAAAATAATCTTGTGACAAATATGAAAAGATTCCACAGTAGACGGAATATTCGAAAATTGAGGCAAGGCGTAATGTGGTTGACAGTGCCAATGGTGGCAATGATTACAAATTAAAACGATCAGGACCAAGACGGAAAATAGAATCTGTCAACATCGTGTCATGAGTCTATTACAATAAAAGCATAGGTCGATAAGGAGGGGTGCTGGACTGCGTCAAACCGATGCGCAGTGACCCGCGGACAATCCTAGGGGATCTCTATGCTTCGCTTGACCAATATCCTTTTGGCTGGAACCTGCGTTCTGGCTCTTGCTGCATGCGGCTCCGCAGAGGTCGCCTCGCCGGGCGAAGGCGATTTCGGCGGCGGGAGCGGCGGCGGCGGCGGAACGACCAACCCGCCTCCTGGCAACGGTACTCCGGCGAGCGATTGCCCCACGGGATTTGCCAATGTCGGCCTGATCGCCAACGGCACGCTGCGGGTTTGCCAACTACCGCAACAGATTCTCGGCTCGCTGACCGTACCGCTGCGCGCGGGAACCATCTATTCGATCTCGGGTCGCACGGAAGTCGGCACTGACCGAGGACCTGACGCCGCCGCCCCGACTCCAGGTTCGACGCAAGGCATCTTGACCATCGAGGCCGGCGTCAAAGTCTTCGCTTCTGGCGGAACCGACTATCTGTTGGTCAATCGCGGCTCGCAAATCTTCGCTGAAGGCACCGCGACCAGCCCGATCATCTTCACGAGTCGGCAGAATGTCGAAGGCACCACGACCCCGACGTCGCAAGGGCAGTGGGGCGGCCTGGTCATCGCCGGTCGCGCGCCGACTGCCGTCTGCCCCGTGGGCGTCACGGCGCCGAACGCAGCCTGCGTCGGTCAGATCGAAGGCACCAGCGCAAACTATGGCGGCAACAGCCCCGCCGACAACTCGGGCCGCCTTCGCTATGTTCAGGTCAACTATTCGGGCTTCGAGATCTCGCCGAATAACGAGCTGCAGGCCCTAACACTGGCCGGCGTCGGATCGGGCACCACTGTCGATCACTTCCAGTCCTACAACTCGTCGGACGACGGCATCGAAATCTTCGGCGGCAACGTCAACCTCAGGTATCTGGTCATCAACGGCGCGGACGATGATGGTCTGGATACCGACACCGGCTGGCGCGGTGGCGCGCAGTTCGGCATCATCACCCAGAAGCCAACGGCCGTAACCAACGGCAGCCGTGGTTTCGAATGGTCGGCCGCGCCGTCGGGCACGACCTACTTCGCCCAGCCGAAGGTTTCGAACTTCACCATCGTGGGACGTAACGCCGCTGTGGCGGCCGACGCGATCATTACACTGAACACCGGCACGTCGCCGTCGATCATCAACTCGGTCTTCACCAACCCGACCACCTCGGCGGCGGCTTGCCTCGACATCGACGACGCGCAGACGGTGACGAATGCGCCGATCTTCCGCTCGGTCTATTTCGCGTGCTCGCGTCCTTATGAGAACGACAGCAACGTGAACGCGGCTGCGACGGAGGCGGTGTTCATTAACGCCACCAACGTCAACAACACCGCAACCGGCACGTCGACCATGACGGCCCCGGCGGGGGCGACCATGACGAACAACGGTCTGACCTTCATCAACGGCGCCAATGAGACAGCGGTCACGGCCGCCAATGCGCCTGCGCTGTATCCGTTCTTCACCTCGGTCACCTACATCGGCGCCGTCAGAAACGCTGCCGACACCTGGTACCTCGGCTGGACCTGCGGTTTGGCTGCCGGTTCGACCTGCTGATGACGAAAAGGCGGACGGGGACCGAGTCGGGTCCCCGTCCCATTTCGCCTGCTTTCGTCACACCCCCTTCAAGGCGCAGATCATGAAGACACTTACTCTGACCCTGACAGGGGTCCTGCTAGCCACGAGCGCGATGGTCGCGCCTGGCATGGCACTCGCACAAACCGAAAACCCTTCGGCTCCGGTCGAGCAGACCCCGGCGGCTCAGTCGCAAACCGACATCGATCAGACGCCGTCCACCGTCGATGAGATTGTGGTTCTTGGCCGTTTCATCCCTGAGCCGAACCGCGCCAGCCCGGAAGTGGCCGCCTTCCTGACGGCCGAAGATCTGCAACGCACCGGCGATTCTTCCGCCGCCGCAGCCTTGACGCGCGTGACCGGCCTGTCGGTCGTCGAAGGCCGGTTCGTGTATGTCCGCGGTCTGGGTGAGCGCTACTCGTCCGCCCTGCTTAACGGCTCACCTCTGCCCAGCCCCGAGCCGCTTCAACGCGTCATTCCGCTGGACCTGTTCCCGTCCGACATTCTGAAGGGCGTCACTGTTCAAAAAACCTACTCGGCCAGCTTCCCTGGTGAGTTCGGCGGCGGCGTCATCGATCTTCAGACCCTTTCAGCGCCGACCGAAGCCTTCTTCACGATGAAGGCGTCTGTAGGCGCGGATACGGAGTTCACCGGCCGAAACAACCTGATCTATTTCGGATCGCGCACGGACTTCACCGGCTTCGACGACGGCACCCGCAGTCTGCCCGGCGGCATCGACCTCGCGTTCCAATCGGGGAATCGGATTCAGGTCGGGCCAAACTACACGGCTGCCCAGCTTCGGACCCTTGGTCAGTCGCTCGAGAACGCTCCGCTGCGACTTCTCCAGAAAGAGCAGACACCTGCGAATCTTGGCTTCAGCCTGACGGGCGGCAACGCCATGCAGACCCCGTGGGGGACGCTGGGCGCCGCTTTCGTCGCGGGCTATGACAACAGCTGGAAGGGTCGCCAGGGAGTGCGACAATCCGGTCGTATCGACAGCGGTCAGCTAGTGCTGGCCGACGACTACGTGTTCCGCTCCAACGAGAACAATATCGGTCTCAATCTGTTCGGCTCGCTTAGCCTCGCCAACGACGACAACGAGATTAAGTGGACCAACTTCTACGTCCGAAACACGACCAAGGAAGCCCGCTCGGTCGCTGGATTTGACGACTTGGGCGGCGGCGCCTATCGCCGTACCGACTACACCGAATGGTTCGCCCGTCAGCTGTTCACCACGCAGTTGTCCGGCGATCACACGCTAGGCGCCTGGGATTTAACCTGGCGTGCGGCCTATGCGAAGACCTCGCGTGATGCGCCATATGAGACCCAGTTCGGCTACGGCAAGAACGCAACTGGCGATATTATCCACAACATCCAGACCAACCGTATTTCGTTCAGCAACCTGGACGACACCATCATCTCGGGCGGCGCGGACGTCAGCTATACTCTGCCGCTTTCGGATGCGCGTGAAGCCAAGTTCACCTTGGGCGTGGCGAGCAGCGACAATGACCGTTCGTCGCAGCAGCGCCTGCTTCACTTCATCGCCCCCAACGGCTTGACCCCGGAACAACAGCTTTCGCGCGTCGATTACCTGTTTTCTGATTTCAACATCGGGTCGACGCTTCAGCTGGAAGAAATCACGGGTTCGAACGGCGCTTCGGCATATGATGCGAAACTGCGTGTCAACGCCGTCTACGGTCAGGTCGAGGCCGAGGTCATACCTCTGGTCAACCTAAACTTCGGCGTCCGGTTCGAAGACGGCAAGCAAAGCGTCAATCCGTTTGACCTCTTCGGTGGGGCGACCGGCTTTCTTCCGACTGAAATCAACGAAAGCTATGTGTTGCCGGCGGCGACCGTGACCTGGAACTTCGCCGAAGACATGCAGTTGCGGTTCGGTGCGTCTAAGACCATCGGGCGGCCTCAGTTCCGCGAACTGGCGCCGCAGCAATACACCGACGTAGAGAGCGACAGGACCTTCATCGGGAACCCGTATTTGGTGAACACCGAGTTCCTGAACCTGGACGCGCGATACGAATGGTATTTCGCTCGCAACCAGTATGTGACGTTCGGGCTCTTCTACAAGGATTTGGACAAGCCGGTTGAATCCAGCGTCGTCGATCAGGGCGCCAGCATATCCCAGACCTTCATCAACGCCCCGAAGGCGATCGTTAAGGGGGTCGAACTGGAGGCGAAGAAGTTCTGGGAGTTCCCGGACAACGGCCTGTCCTTCATTTCCAGCAAGCGCTGGCTTGTTTCCGGCAACTACACCTATTCCAACTCTGAGGTGAAGGTCGAAGACGGGGATACCGTCACGACTCAGTCCAGCCTCGGCGTCGCTCAGCCGGCTTCCTTCTACGTCATTGACGGCAGCCGCCTTCAAGGCCAGTCGGACCATGTCGCGAACCTGCAGTTTGGCTGGGAAGACGATACGGCGAGGTCGCAAGCCACGATCATCGTGAACTACGTCTCCAAGAGGACCTCGGCGCGTGGTCGTCCCGGCGAGCCGGACTTGATTCAGGATCCCGGCGTGTTTCTCGATCTGGTGTACCGCAAGGACTTCAGCGTGATCGGTCAGGATCTCGGATTTGCTATTGAGCTGCGCAATCTCCTCGGCACCGACTACGACGAATATCAGGAACAGGGCCGCAAGATCCGTATCAACAACTACGATCTCGGATCCAGCGCTTCGGTCAGCCTGACGGCGCGTTTCTAGGAATAGGGCGTCAGGGGTCGGTCCAGCGACCCCTGACGTTTTTACGACAATCCATCCGCAGTCGTCGCAAGTGTCGCACGACCTTCTCGCGGATGTCGCATACCAGTGAAGCCGCCTTTCGCCGATTGGTCTACGAGCGTGAACTTGCCGCGCGCATCGGACGCGACGGCATGTGTCGGGCGTGCAAACGTGATCTCTAAACTTCGCCAGTGGACATCCGCGACTGCGCAGTCTGCGCGCGGTCTTAACCGCGGCTCGCGTCTACGATTGGCCGCTGAGGCTGTCTTGGTCGCCTTGCTTTTAGTTCAAGCTGGGCGTTTGGTGTGGATCGTGGTCGATCCCCGCGCGCCATCCATGGCCCCGCTGCCGCAGCCGACGATCAAGCCTGCCGACACCAGCATATTTCAACGCTTCGACGCCTTTTTCCGCACAGGCGATGTAAGCAGCTTGGCTGATGTGACGAACGCTGACGCGACGCAGCTTCGCCTGTTCGGCGTGCGCAGTGGCGGCGTAGGTGACGGATCCGCGATTATCGGCCTGGCTGATGGCCGGCAGATTTCCGTAGGGGTTGGCGAGGAAGTCGAACCCGGTTTGGTGCTCAAGGAAGTCGGCCAGGACTATGTGACCCTGGCGAGGGGGCAGTCTGTCAGCCGCCTGATCTTCTCTGAAGTGCCCGTTGGGGCGCCGCCTCCGCCTCCGCCGCCGTCCGGCGAACAGGTGGTCGGTCCTGTAGCGCCTGCTTCCGCACCCTCTGCCCCCGTCGCTGTCGTTGATCCGTCTAGACTGATGGCCCAGGCCTCGCTGCGTCCCCGAATGCAGGGAATGGCGATCAAGGGCTTCACGGTCTCGGGCTCCGGCGATCAGCTGGCCGCAGCGGGTCTCCAGGCCGGGGACGTGATTTTGTCCGTCAACGGCAATGAACTGACCGGCCTCGACCGGATCGCCGCCCTCCGGGGCCAGCTCGCCAATAGCGCAAATGCCGAAGTCCGTTTCGAGCGAGCCGGCCAAGTGCAGACGACCACCATAAGGACAACTCGGTGAACCGACGCAGTTCCAACCTTCTTGTCGGCGTTTTGTCGGCGATATTGCTTGTACAGGGGCCGATCGCAGCCTCGCCCGCCATCGCCCAATCCGCCAGCCGGCAGACCTTGAACGTTCAAGGCGCAGACATCCGCGCGTTCATTCAAGATGTCGCCCGAATGACCGGGCGGACCTTTATCGTCGACCCCGCGGTGACGGGGACCGTCACGGTGACCAGTGACAAGCCACTAAGTCGCGCCGAGCTGTTCGAAGTCTTCCTGTCGACGCTGCGCGCCAACGGTCTGGTCGTGACGCCGACAGGGTCAGGCGCATACCGCATCAGTCCAGCGGCCGGTGCGGCGCAAGGCCCGTCGACCGTCGGAACCGAGCGGTTCTCGACCGAGGTATTCCAACTTCGCAACATCGACGCTGCCTCGGCGGCGGAAACCATTCGACCATTGGTGGGGGCCCAGGGACAGGTCTTGCCGAACCCCGCCGGCAACAGCGTGGTCGTTGCGGACTTTGCCGACAATCTGACGCGTATTCGCGCCCTGATTGGCCGCATCGACGTGGATCGTGGGACATTCGATGTCTTGACGCTGCAGAACTCCTCGGCGCGTGAGATTGCGGCCGTCCTTCAGACGGTTCTTGCACCGCCGGGCGGACAGCCCGGACAAGGCATGGTGTCCGTGACGCCGGTCGAGAGCTCCAACTCCGTTATCCTGCGCGGAGATCCTGCAGCCGTCGCGCGCGTTCGCCCGCTGATCGAAGACCTGGACCGGCGCGCCCAATCGGCGGACGACGTCAAGGTGGTCTTCCTCGAACACGCCAACGCAGAACAGCTTCTGCCCGTCCTTCAGCAGATCGTGGGTCAGCAAGTCACGGCAGCCAGCGCCAATGCCGCGCCTGCAAGCCAGGCCCGGTCGGGCGGAGTCAATCAGGCGGCGGCTGTGGACACGACAGCATCGGCGCCGACCACCGTATTGCCTGGTCAAAAAGCCACGATCGCGCGTTTCCCCGGTGCAAATGCCCTGGTGATTTCGGCCTCAGCAGATACGCAACGGATGCTCGCCGAAGTGATCCGCCAGCTCGACGCTCGTCGCCAGCAAGTGTTGATTGAGGCGATTGTTGTGGAACTGAGCGATACGGCGGTCCGCGAGCTTGGCGTGCAATGGGTATTAGCGGGGGAAGACGGCAATCCCGCAGGGCTGACAAACTATCCCAATCGGTCGACCCCTCTGGCGCCGATCGCAGGCGGCGCGGTCGCCGGTCAATTGGACGATCCTAAGGATGCGACCGTCCGTGATCAGCTACAGAGGTTGGCGCTTAACAGTCTGCTGGGTGCGAACGGTTTTGTCGGCGGCGGTGGCGGCCGCATCGGCGACGGCCTGTTCGGCTTTATCATCAATGCGGCGAAGACTGACGAAGGCTCCAACCTGCTGCAGACGCCGTCGCTGATGACCCTCGACAATGAGGAGGCCACAATCCTGGTGGGACAGGAGGTGCCGATCACGACGGGGGAGACGCTGCTCGACGGCAACTCCAATCCCTTCCGAACGACTCAGCGCCAGGACATCGGCGTTAAGTTGACCGTTCGACCTCAGATCAATGCAGGCGGCTCGATCACACTCCACGTGCGTCAAGAGGTGTCGAGCATCAATGGCGTCCTGACGAATTCTTCGTCCGATCTCGTCCTCAACAAGCGAGAGTTGGAGAACACCATGGTCGTCGATGACGGGGCGATTGCGGTCGCCGGCGGCCTGCTCGACCAGAATGACAGGCTGTCGATCGACAAGGTCCCGGGGCTAGGCGACCTGCCCGGCATCGGAGCTCTGTTCCGGTCCTCCAGCCGTCAGCGAGGCCGAACCAACCTGATGATCTTCATCCGTCCGACGATCGTGAGGTCGGAGGCGGACGCCCAAAGGCTGGCCGCTGATCGTTGGGGTTATATGCGCCGGCAGCAAATGAACGCCACGCCAGGTGTTGAGCCCAGCCTGGACGAAATGTTGCGTGAGTATATGCGCGCAACGCCGCCTGAACAGCTTCCAGTCGGCGCCGCCCCTGTCGCATCGGTTGCAGGGGCGCCCCTGCAACCTGTCGCGGATGGCGCTCCGCCCCCTGGCGGTCGCCCATGATTACGCGGATCAATCCGACGCTGCCTTATGGTTTCGCCAAGCGCAGCGGCGTGGTCCTGCTCGAGGCCGGCGAAGTCGCCTCGGTGGGCTTGAGGGAAGGGGCCGACCCGGCGTGTCTCATCGAGGCTCGCCGTGTGCTCGGGCGTCCGCTCAAGATTGAACACATGGATCAGGCGACGTTCGATCGTTATCTGTCGCAGATCTATGCGGGCGACCCATTAGTGACCGGCGACGGCGATGATCTGGGTCTGCCGGGCGGCGGCATGCCCGGCGGTCTGGATAGTCTGATCGACGACATGCCGGCCGCCGCCGATCTTCTGGACACCGCCGACGACGCCCCCGTGATCCGGCTGATCAACGGCGTGATCGCCGAGGCGGTCCGGGCGGGAGCCTCCGACATCCATCTGGAGCCGTTTGAAAACGCGCTGACGATCCGGATGAGGGTGGACGGCGTGCTGCGCGGGGCTCTCAGTCTAAACCCGCGGATCACGCCGCTTCTGGTATCGCGCATCAAGGTCATGGCGCGTTTGGACATCGCCGAAAAACGCGTGCCGCAGGATGGAAGGATTCCGCTCGCCCTAGGGGGCAAGACCTTGGACGTTCGTGTCTCGACACTGCCTTCAAGGGGCGGAGAACGTGTCGTGCTGCGCATTCTCGATAAGGCGCAGGCCGATCTGGATCTGAATCGACTCGGCATGGATCCGCCAGTGCTTGAGGCTTTTCGGGCGGCGCTGACTGAGCCCAATGGCATCATATTGGTGACCGGACCCACGGGATCGGGCAAAACGACCAGCCTCTATGCGGGTCTTTCCCTGCTCAATGATGCGACCCGCAACATTCTGACCGTGGAGGATCCGGTCGAATATGCGATCGACGGCGTGGGCCAAACCCAAGTCAACACCAAGGTGGGGATGACTTTCGCCGCCGGACTTCGCGCCATCCTGCGCCAAGATCCGGACGTGGTCATGGTGGGTGAAATTCGGGACGCCGAGACGGCCAGCATCGCCGTTCAGGCGGCGTTGACGGGACACCTTGTCCTGACAACCGTCCATACGAACGACGCGGCGGGCGCCATCACGCGCCTGCGCGACATGGGCGTGGAACCCTTCCTATTGGCCTCGACTCTTCGGCTGATCGTCGCCCAACGGCTGGTGCGACGACTGTGCGACGAGTGTCGACGTCCGGAACCAGCAGATGTCGCAACCGCCAAACTAGCGGGAGTCGCCGTCGGCCAGACGGTGTGGCGACCGCATGGCTGCGCGCGTTGCAACCAAACGGGCTATGTCGGACGCACAGGTCTCTACGAGCTGATCCGCGTGGACGATCGCGTCCGGCGTTTGATCGCCTCCGAGGCTGGAGAAGAGGCGATCGCCGCGGTCGCGTTCGCGGCGACGGACGGGGGAGGGCGCACCTTGAGCCAGAGCGCCCGTGAACTTGTCGTCGCCGGCGTCACTTCTGTCGAGGAAGCCGTCCGTGTCGCCCGGCAGGAAACCCCGCAGGACGCCGCACACCTTGAGATTCCAGCGTCGCCACAAGGAGTCGCGGCCTGATGGCCTTATTCGACTACGTGGCTGTCGACACGGCGGGCCGAACCGTCACGGGCGCTGTGGCGGCGACGGACGATGCCGCTGTCCGAAAGGCCTTGGATCGAAAGCGACTTGTTCCCCTGAACATCACGCCTTCGACCAGCGCATCGTCCCGCGTCGAACGCGCGCCTTCCGGCAAGCCCGGGCGATTAAGTTCCAAAGCCCTCGCGCTGACGACACGGCAACTGGCGACCCTGGTTTCGGTCGCGCCCATCGAAGAAGCCTTGCGCACGATCGCGCTTCAGGCGGATCGGCCCATGGTGCGAATGATCCTGGAGACCGTGCACGGCGGAGTGATGAGCGGGCGGCGTCTGTCGGATGCGATGGCCCTAGAACCCAGGGCCTTTCCGCCGCTCTATCGCGCGATGGTTTCGGCGGGCGAGACGTCCGGCGCGCTTCAGTCGATCCTTGAGCGTCTAGCCGACAGGCTCGAAATGGATGAACAGGTTCGGGGGAAGGTGATTACGGCCCTGGTCTATCCTCTCGTATTGGCCGTCGTCGCGCTGGGCGTCATCGGGGCCCTGATGACCTTCGTCGTTCCGAAGGTCGTCGATCAGTTCGACAGCATGGGTCAGACCCTGCCGCTGCTGACGCGCCTGGTTATCGGGGTATCGGAACTGATGCAGAACTGGAGCTGGCTCTTGGCGCTCGTGATCGCCATCGGGGCGCTCGGTGTTGCGGCGCTATGGCGGAACCCGTCCTTCCGACTGACGATCGACAGCCTTCAACTACGCTTGCCCCTGGTGGGGCGACTGACCCGCGATCTGCATGGCGCAAAGATGGCGCGGACACTGTCGACGATGATCGCCGCTGGGCTTCCGGTTTTGGAGGGTCTGACCATTACCGCCCGCACCGTTTCCAACCGGGCGCTGAGGCGGGCGACCGAAACGATGGCGGATACGGTGCGTGAGGGCGGCGGTCTGTCTAGCGCTATGCGCCGAGCCGACGTTTTTCCGCCCATTCTTGTTTACATGACAGCCTCCGGCGAGAGCAGCGGGCGTCTGGAGCCGATGCTGGACCGCGCCGCCGACTATCTCGAGCGCGAATTCGCGACGTTCACGGCCGTGATGCTGAGCCTGCTGGAGCCGGCGATCATCGTCGTCATGGGCGGGATCGTCTGTTTGATCGTGTTGTCGATCCTGCTGCCCATTCTTCAGATCAATACCCTGGCGATGGGGTGAGGAGTTGCTTGATATGACCCAGGACCAAAAACAGGCGCAACGCCGCCGACGCGCCGGTTTCACCCTAGTGGAGCTGATGGTGGTGATCGTGATCATCGGTCTTTTGGCGACAGTTGTCGCCATCAATGTCCTGCCGGCCCAAGGCAAGGCCATGGTTGGAAAGGCCAAAGCCGATATCTCGACGCTGGAACAGGCGATCGAAACCTATCGGCTCGACAACCTCACCTTCCCGGATAACGCCCAGGGCCTGCAGGCCCTCGTGACAGCGCCCCAAGGCTTGTCGCAGCCCGACCGCTACCGACAAGGCGGCTATGTACGCCGCCTGCCGAAGGATCCCTGGGGCCGCGACTATCAGTATCGCCGCCCCAGCACGCATGGCGGTCAATTTGACGTCTTCTCCTGGGGCGCGGACGGCAAGGAGGGCGGCGAGGGTGAGGATGCGGACCTTGGCAACTGGCAGAGCTAGACCAGGTCGCAGGTCGCGCGGTGGCTTCACCCTGGTCGAGCTGATGATGACGGTCGCCATCATCGCGATGGCCGGCGCCGCCGTCGTGATGGTGGCGCCCGATCCAAGGCCCGCCGTCAGCGCAGAAGCCGAGCGCTATGCCGCGCGGCTGATGAGCGCGCGCGACGAGGCCGTGCTCACTAACCGACCGATCGCCGTAGAGACGACGACGTCAGGCTATGGATTCCAATCCTTCGATGGTCGGGAATGGACGCGGCTCCAAGAGGGTCCGTTCAAATCGGTATCTTGGGAAACGGGCACCATCGCTGAGCCGGGCCAGAATACATTGAGGATCGTCTTCGATCCGACAGGCGTGGCGGAGCCCTATCGACTGACGCTCAGACGCGAGGGCCGACAGCGCGTCGTGATCGTGGACGGCGCCGGCGAGGTCAGTATTGATGACTGATCGACATGCCCTGCGTGGTGGTTTCACCCTGGTCGAGATGCTGGTCGCACTGGCGGTCTTCGGGCTGTCCGCCATGGCTCTGTTGAACCTGGCGGGGGAGAACACGCGCTCGGCGGCGAGGGTCGAAAGCCGAACTCTCGGCGGCGTTGTGGCGGACAACTTGGTTATTGAGGCGTTGATCGCGCCTTCGCTCAGCGATGGCGTATCTAACGGACGCACCCATCTGGCCGGCCGCGACTGGACTTGGACACGGACCGTGACGCCGACCGATGTCGCAGATCTGCAGCGGGTCGAGGTACGCGTTGCAAGTGATGAAGGCCAGGCAGCGGACCGCACGGCCTTGCGCGCGCGGGCCTCATGAGGCGGACTTCAGAACGGGCCGGTTTCAGTCTGGTCGAAGTCATGATCTCGCTGCTGATTTTCGCGTTGATCGCCGCAGCAGGGGCGACGGTGCTGACACAGACCATCGACAACCGTTTCGCTATCAAAACTGAAACGGACCGTACAGGCGACCTGCAGCGTATGCGGGCGCTTCTGAGATCGGATATCGGCCAGGCCGCCGCCCGTCGCACGCGGGGCACGACGGGGCGACCGCAACAACAGCCCATCGTCGGTGCAACGGGGCCGGGGGCCCCGGTCCTGATCCTGGTGAGAGCGGGCTGGTCCAATCCTGGCGAACAGCCGCGCGCCTCGCTTCAACGGGTCGAATACAGCCTTGTCGACGACCGCTTGGAGCGCAGGGTTGCGCCGCGCCTAGACGGCTCGCGCGCCGGATCGGCTCAGGTGCTGTATCGCGGCGTATCGGCTCTCAAGATCAGCTTCATCAGGGACGGGGTCGAGGCGCCGGCCTTTATCTCCAGTGCAGACAAGCCGATGCCGGACGCGGTGCGTCTGGTGATGACGCTGAAGGGTCTGGGCGAGGTCGAGCAGCTGTTTCTGGTGGGCGGTCGATGAGCTCACGAGGTGTAACCAAGGCGCCAGGACGTCGCGAAGGCATGGCCTTGCTCACCGTGCTGCTGCTGGTGGCGGTGATGTCGGTCGTGGCTGTCGCCGTCCTAGATGACGTGCGTTTTTCGGTCAGGCGCGCCTCAAACGCCGAGGGCCAAGCCCAAGCCCAGCTGTATGCGGACGGCGCCGAGTTGCTCGCATTGCGTCAGATTGAGCAACTCATCGCGGCAGGGCCGACCAGGACGCCGTTGGAGCCTGAATGGAACGGTCGCCTCCTGAGCTTTCCGATCGATGGTGGAAATCTGAGTGCTGTCGTGCGCGACGGTCAGAACTGTTTCAATCTTAACAGCGTGGTTGAGGGTCAGGGGGAGGATCTCACGGCGAGCCCTGCCGGGATCGCGCAGTTCATCGCCCTCGGACGAAGCCTGGGTTTGACGGAAGGGTCGGCGCTCGCCGCTGCGGACGGTCTGGTGGACTGGCTGGACGTCGATCCGGCGACACGAGCGGCGGGCGCAGAGGACGGCGCATACGCCGGTTCGGCCGTCCCTTATCGAACGGGCGGCGTGATGCTGGCCGAGGTCAGCGAACTTCGCGCGATCCGCGGGTTCGACGCCGAAACTTATCGCCGTCTGCGACCTTTCGTCTGCGCTCTGCCGGTTGCTCGGCCCAGTGTGCTCAACGTCAACACGCTGCAGCCGGAGGCGGCGCCCTTGCTGGTGATGGTGTTGGACGGCAAGCTCAGCCTTACGGCAGCGCGCGCCGCGATCGAGGCGCGGCCCCGGAGCGGCTGGCCAAGCGTCGACGCCTTCTGGAGCCAGCCTGCGCTTCTCGGCTCTGCGGCCTCTCCGCAAGCGCGTGAACAGACGAGCCTTCTCACACGCTATTTCGATCTGCGGGTCGATGTCGACTACGGCGGCTCTCGCGCCGTGCGCACCGCCCTTCTATACGCCCCCCCCGAGGGCGGGGCCAAAACCGTCATCCAACGCTGGACCCTCGACGAATGAGTTCCAATACGCGCCTAATCCTGATCCCGGCCCTGGCGTCCGAACCGGCTCCGTTTATGATCGTTGCGCCGGACGGCGCGGTCTTGCAGCGCGGCCTGATGACGGTCGATCCGGTCGAGAAGCCCTTGGCCATGCGAACGGTCGTCATTGCGCCGGGCGCCGATGTCCTGGTCCGTTGGGCGGTTGTGCCGGCTGGGAGCGACGTCCAGAAACGCGCAGCAGTCCTTTGGGCTTTACGGGACCAACTCGGGTCGCCGCCAGAAAGCCTTGAGGTCGCTCTAGGCGAAGCCGTTCAGGGCGAGGCCCAGATGGCCGTCGTGTTCGACCCGGCCTTGCGCCGGGTTTGGCTGGACTATTGCGATGCGCTCGGTGTCACCGCCGACGTGCTGTTGCCGGACATGCTCGCCGTTCCCGCGCCGCTATCGGATGAGGAGGTCGTGGCGGTGTCGTTCCCGCCCAATGTGGCGCTGCGTGGTCAGGGCCTGGCCGCAACGGTTCAACCCGATATGGTCGAACTCCTTACCGAGGGGCGCCGGCTTGTCGTTCCGAACGTTCATGAAGAGGTCGAACGGCTGACGATCCAGGCGTCGGTGCGGCCTATCGTCAATCTGATTGAACGCCGCAGCGCTTCGGTGGGTGGCGGTTGGAGGCGGGTTGCGGCGCTTGCAGGCGTCCTGGTGTTGACGCCGCTGATCCTGACCTTGGCCATGGCGGCGCGTGATGACCTGATGGCGAAGCGAATGCAGGATCAGACCCGTGCGACACTGATGCGCACGGAACCTGATCTCGCGGCGTCGTCCGACCCCAGGGCGGCTCTGGAGCGTCGCCTCATGTCATCGCCTCCAGGCGGAATAACCGGCGTTGCGGCGGCTCTCTTTGCAGCTGTAGAGGCTGTCGACGGCGCTGAACTCGACAGTTTTACCGCCGATCCCGAAGGGGGTGTGCGAGCCACCGTGAGCTATCCTGCGTACGAAGACCTCGATACGTTGAAGCGGGCAGTTGCGAGCGCCGGCCTTGTGATGAGCGACCAAAGCACGGTCGATGATGCGGGCCGCGTCGTCAGCGAAGTCCAGATAGGAACTGCGATATGAGCGCCGTGTTTGATCCAGCCACGCGCTGGTGGTGGTCTCGTACGGACCGTGAGCGGCAGATGCTGGCTGTCATGGTGCTTCTGATCGCTGCAGTTTTGATTTGGTTGCTTGTCGTGCGCCCAATCTGGTCCTGGCGCGAAGCTGCGGCGGAGCGGCGTGACGAGGCGCGCATGATTCTGCTTAAGGTTGACGCTGGCGCGAGACGACTGTCGCGCGATCCGGGTCGGGAAGGCTCACGCGGGTCTTCGGCCGACATCGAGCCTGTGGTCCGACAAAGCGCAGAAGTTGCCGGGCTCATCGTGACGACCGGAATGGACCCCTCGGGCGGCCTGGGATTCAGAGTGGACTCCACGACCAGCGCGCAGATTTTTCCTTGGCTTACAGCGCTGAAGGACGAGCATGGGCTCGAAGTGTCGCGCTTGGCAGTGGTCGAGAATTCGGACGCAACCTTACAAGTCGATGGCGGAATTGCGCCGTCTCCTACGCGAAACGATCTTGAGAAATCGCGCTAAATTCGAAGAAAGCTTAACTCTTGCGTTAAAAGAGCTGCGGAGAATAGGTCCGCCAAGTGCTGTCAGGTTAAGCGCCGTTGGCCGTAACTTGCCCCACCTGACGCCATCTCAGGCAGCAACCGCCCAGGCCGCATCCGCCTCTGCGTGAAACGGCGGAGAGTTGGTCGGCTGACGAGATGTCTCTGGTGTAGACGGTGTTGTAGATCGCTACGGGGGCAGTAAGGAAACGCTGGGCTGAAGCTTGAGATTTGAATAGCTGCTGCTGTTGACGTGACCCCCTGAAACTCCTCCAGGAATAGCTAGAGTCCGCCCAACGAAGGACGGACAGAATGAAGCGATCAAGGTTCACGGAAGAGCAA
>NZ_JACHLJ010000001.1 GCF_014204545.1 Brevundimonas vesicularis | reverse complement strand
ATTTGCTCTTCCGTGAACCTTGATCGCTTCATTCTGTCCGTCCTTCGTTGGGCGGACTCTAGCTATTCCTGGAGGAGTTTCAGGGGGTCACGTCAACCGCGACTTCTACGGTGCAGCTTGGCATCTCGATCGCGCAGACAGTTTCCATATTCGCCCATAGGCACGCGCGCTTTCAACAGTCCACGCGCTTGCCGGCAATCTATTCAACCACCAACCGACATGTTTGTTATTTCGCCGGCAAGAGGCAGTGTTATCGGCTAAGACGTGCCGTTACCCTGCCTCGCCGGTAGCGATTTGACCCATGAATCTTCATCGTCCGAGCGAAGCCTATCTTTTCAGTTCAGACGCATGACCTCGGCTGACACGTAGAGGCTGTCGGATCCGATTTTCGGGACGATTGCGAAGTTTCTGTCCTCGATCTCGTAGAGATGCGCTACCAACGTATCAAACTCGATTTCGCAATCTGGGTAAGGCTGGATCAGAATCGCGCCTGAAACATGTAAGACGATATGGATGTCGCTACCGGCGGCAAGATCATCATACGAAACCATGGCTTCGCAATATGTCGAAGTTGTCGAGGGCGCACAAGTCACGGTAGCGGCTCCTACTCTCTGTGCATGAATTCTCGGATCATGCCAACAACAGCATCACGTTCCGGCTGACGGAGTTGCGCCCAAAGTTTGAGAATGGCGCGCTCAGAATGTGATCGGCCATTCGGATCGGGGTCGTTGTAAAGGTCTGCCACGCTGCATTGTAGAGCGTTGGCTATCTTGAGCAGGGTTGCTGCAGATACGCGATTGAAGCCGCGCTCATACTTTTGAACCTGTTGAAAGGTGACGCCGATGACTTTGCCGAGTTCCGCCTGTGTCATGCCGATAGCGGCTCGCCGATCTCGGATTATACCGCCGATCTGAACATCGATTTCTGTAGCTGTGCCGTGCGCCATGCTCACATTCTTTGCAGAGTTTCGACCAAGTCGCGAGTCTGATGTGGTGCGTGGCCGGCTGTGGCGGTGCTCCAATCCCGCTCTGTCGGCTGAGGCGAGAGACGAACTGGTGCATGATCTCATGCCGGCGCGCCGGGCGGTGCGGACGGCCTTGGCGGCTGAGGATACGGACGCTTTGGCCGCAGCGCGGCGCAGCGTCGACAAGGCCAAGGTGGGGTTGGGTGAGCGGGGCCCTGTGTGGTGGACCGACGGCTCGCCGGATCTCAATCGACACATGGCGCGAAACACTACCTATGCAGACTGGTTCGCCAGTCTGGGCGAGACGGCCGAATGACCACAGCACTCGACCGTTTCGTCCTAGCTCAAGACCCCGTGATCGAAACGGCGATGGCCGAGCTCGCGGCGGGTCGCAAGACAAGCCACTGGATGTGGTTTGTCTTCCCCCAGGCCCGGTCGCTGGGACAGTCTTCGACAGCCGCCTTCTATGGCATGGGATCGCTCGAGGAGGCCCAGGCCTACCTGGCTCATACGGTTTTAGGGGCGCGTCTCATCCGCGCAGCCCAAACCGCGACCACGGCGCCGGCGGCGTCGGTGCTTCAGCTGTTCGGATCGCCCGACGATCTCAAATTCCGATCATCGATGACGCTATTCGCCGCCGTGGCGGCCGATCCGAGCGTGTTCGACGCGGCGCTCGCACGCTGGGGCCTTTCGCCTGATCCGTTGACCGCAGAACTTGTGTTGACCGCCAGGACGGGACCGGATCGTCTTTAAACAACTATCAGAGGCTTTACGTGGCCTAGGCGTCGATAACTGACAAAGCGCCGTCGGGCAGCGGGCGCTGCAGCGCCTTGGCCGTCTCCCACGGCGCCGTCATCCAGGCCTCGATCTCGTCGGACTGCGTCAGGATCACCGGCATGGCCTTGGGGTGAACCGCGCCGACCTCGGCGTTAGGCTCGGTCGTCAGAAAGGCGAAGACATCGATCGTCTCCATGCCGGTCTTGATCTTGCGGACGCTCGTGTGGGCTTGGAGGTGGATGCCGGCGAAGAAGGCGAGCGGCTTGGGTTCGTCTCCCGCAAGCTTGAACCAGACGGGTTGGTATTTTCGGGCCGCATCACGGCCCGGTTCGCTGAAGGCAGTGAAAGGCACCAGGCATCGAGATGCCGGCGACAGATATGGGCGCCAATGGCCGGAGCTGGTGTTGCGGACGTTGGTCGTGCCGCTGTCGGGTTCGAACTCGAGGACTTTCTGAAAGTCGACCTCGCCGCCTTTGGCCCTTAGCTTGACGGCACGTCTCGTCGCATTGTCGAAGATCATCTTCTGGGATGACGGCATGCCCCAGCGCGCCGAAGCCAGAATGCGCTCTGCGCCCTCCCAGCGCACGATCGGCGCGGGATAGTCGGGATAAACGTCGCCCGGCGCGAGGTTTCCGACGGTCGATCGCATGGCGTTCGCCGCATCCAATATGGCTTGGGGGCCGGAGCGTTGGCGGTACAGGTTGCACATCAGGCTTTGGCCTTTTTCAGAGCCGCAGCCAGGGATTTGCGCTCCGCCTCATAGGTCGTCTCCGCCTCCTGACGCGCCTGATTCAGCGCGGCCTGTCGTTCTTCGAAATCAGTCCTTACCGCCTGATGGCGTTGATCCAGATCGGCCAGCGCCGCCTGCAGCTTTTCGATTTTGGCGGCCTTCGCCTTGGATGGTCCCCGAGGTTTGGCGGGTTTCGCCTTTCCGATCTTGCCGACATCGATCGCAAGCCCGCGCTCGACGACCTCGCCAGGAGAGGCTAGGGCGGCCTCGTAATCCGGTCCGCCGGAAAGCTGGCTGGCCAGGCCGGTTGCGAACAGATCTTGCTTTGAGCCCCAGGCCTCCAAAGCCTTGGGTCGCGAGCTTGTGGCGACGGTGAAGGCATGGAAGCCGTCGGACCAGGTGAAGACCTTCAGCTTGGCCGCCATGTCAGTCGATCAGTCCGCGACGCTGCATGTCCATGATGATGGGATCGGTCAGCGAAGCGATGACCTCCATGTCAAAGGCGTCCTCCGCTTCCGTCTCATCGGCAAACGAGCGTGGTTGGTTCTGGCGTAGGGTTGAAAGCCGCCAGGACGACTGGACCACCTGCTGCCGAGCCAGATGCTCGATGCGTTGAAGGCGAACGCCGGCGCGCGATCTGATGAGGGTCTTGCGTGTCGTCATGGTTTCAAACCTCCGGACCGGAACCTGACACGGCCCAAAGCGATTTTGAAGTCGGACCGATCGCGAAGTCGGCGCTAAGTGTTGCGCAAACCCTGCCGCCGTTCTTTCGAGAGCGGCGGCTTTGTCGTCTTTTGGACTGCCGGAACGCTTAGCGGTGGATCGGAGTTGGTTCTGCGGGGCCGGCCTGAGAGGGTGGCGGCCCGGTTGAATCCACCACCCCGTGCGGCTGGCCGCTTTATTTTCCCAAGCCGTGAAGCGCCCGCTGCGTCTCCCAAGGCGTAGGTCGTTTTGATGGGTCGGAAACGGTTCGAACTCCATAAGTCTCGTGGGTGACTTTTTGCGCGATCAGCTTGCCTCTAAAAAACATAATGACCGGTTCGACCTCCAAGCCCCAAAGGTTTTCGTTAACGACGTTTCCAAAACCTTATTCTGCGCGAAGCGGTTTCTTACGCAGGAGCATCACGGATGAACCTCTCACCGTAGACTGGTGGTTACGCTAGCAATCGTCGAGTGCTTCGTCACGACTCTGTTCTCTTTTGACTGGAACAAGCCGCAGGCCGAAGACGCTTTCTCGCCATACATGTATAACAAAACTTGAGAAACGCCGTCTCAGCGCGCGTTCCGAACGAGCGGCGCTTAATCGATCGTTCAACAGAGTTCGGATCGCCCGGCGGCTTTAGAATGTCGGTGGAGCCGTCGTCAGGATTCATTTCAAGACCTTGATCATAGCGCTGCATAAGCTGCTCGAGCATCCGAGCGGTCGCAACGCTCGGGAGGCTGGAATCCCTTGCTGTGGAGGCCAGCGACAGACCCAACCGGATAATGTCGTGCGCCGGGTTCCCGATGACCGTCTGGTCAAGGGCGCGAATCTGCACCTCGACCTCGCCCTGACGTCGGCGAACGGACCCAGATTCCCCAGGTGGCAATCGCCGCAGATCCAGATCGGCGGCCCTTGAGGGACCCCCGCCGGCGAGGCGTCCAACCAGTCGTAGAACTGCTGGGTGTTGCCGCGCACATAGGCGTGGGCAGATCGCGCCATCTTCAGTCGACCGGTCAGTTTGAGGCTGGCCGCGCGCTCGGAGACGGAGGGTATAGCGTGACGAGACATGGGCTTTCTTTCGCCATTCGCGAGGCGAGCGCTTAGTTTATCTCAGACACCCGCTTTCAAAGGCAACCGACTCAAAAGCGACGTGGAACAACGGCCCGGCGTCGATGACGTCGGGCCGTTCTGACTCGTCCCACTCGGCTCAGCCGAGCCGCGAGACCGGCTTATCGATACCGGGCGCGTTCCTTGATGATCTGCTCAGACGTGTAGGGCTTGGCGTCCGCATCGAAGCCAGACCAGCCCGATTGGCGATAGGCTTCACCGCGCGTGGCGGCGTCGTAACCGCGGCTGCCGTCCAGGATGGCTTGAATTTGTTGCGCCTCGTCGCCGTCGGCCTTGATGCTGACGAGCGTACCCCCACGACGAACGCCTTCCGAATAGACGTTCGCTTCTTCGTCGCTGTGACCGGATTCCTTCAGGGCGCCGAGGAGGCCGCCCGTCGCGCCGCCGGCTGCGGCGCCGACCGCCGCGCTGACCGCCGTCGAAGCGAGCCAACCCGCGGCGACGACCGGGCCGAGGCCCGGAATGGCGAGCATGCCGAGGCCCGCAAGGACGCCCGCGCCGGCGCCGAGCAGACCGCCGGTGGTCGCGCCCTTGCCGGCGCCATCGGCGACATCGTTTTCGCCGTCGCCATTACGATCGCCTAGAGGGCCGGCCTTGTGATCGCGGGATACGGAATGCCAGTTGTCGGCGTTGTTTGACACAATGCTGATCTTGTCGTGGTGAACGCCGGAGGACTCGAGTTTCGAGACGGCGTCCAGGGCTTCTGTGTGGCTGTCGAACAGCCGGGTGACGGTGGCCATGATGGGGTCCTTTGGATTGTTTGAGTGAGGTGGAAATCAGGCTGTGATTATTGGGGCGACACGACGCCCTTGTAATCGACCGAAACGGTGACGGGTTCGCCGCCCGAACGGGTGGCCTGGCCCTTCCATATGCCCTGGTCGTCCTGCATCAGGGGGCCGGAGATGACATAGCCTTGTTTCTCGATCGCTGCTTTCGCCTGACCTTCTGTGAAGGAGTTTGCGCCGGGCGTCAGGGCCGTCTTGTCAGACGTCTCCTGGGTGTCGACGGCCGGGTTCATCGGCGCTTCGGCGGAGGAAACGGCCGGGCCTTCGACAGGCGCATCGCTCCGCTCGTTGTTTCCGCAGGCGGTCAGCAAGACGGCGGTCAACGAGACGGCGAGGGCGGCTTTGAACATGGGTTTTCCTTTCAGGGTGAGCCATCAAAAGGGACCACCGCCGGCGTTCGTTCCGACGGCCAAGGTTGATACTCTCGATATATTAGGCGGCTGAACCTGTGCCGTACGGCGCATCGTCAGTCTGGCGCGGGCGATGGAGGGTCGGCCCTTCGCTAGCGAAAATTCCGCGTTTTTAGTCTGATCGCATCGAGGTGAAGATCGGGGATGTAGATGTCCCGGACCATGATCGCGCGAGAGGGCGCATCACGCGCATCCGGCGAAGCCCCACGATGGAATTCGTCGCCCCGTCCATCGGGCAGGGGGAAGGCCTCGCCACGGTCGCCGACCGAAGCGAGCAAACCCGATGCGTCGTGAAGTTTGGTCGCGACGATGTGGACGACGTCGCCCTCACGCTCATCGAGGCTGGGCCAGATGACCAGATTGGCCACGCCGGTCTCGTCTTCAATGGTGATGAACATGCCTCCCTTGCCGGGCTTCTGACGGACCAGCACGAGGCCCGCCACACGTGTCAGGCGGCCGTCGCGCAGGGCCGTCCCATCAACGCAGGTCATGACGTGCCGGGCTTGCAGATCGCCGCGCAGGAAGCTCAGCGGATGGTCGCGCAATGTCAGGCCGATGTGGCTGTAGTCTTCGACCACTTCCCGTCCGGGCGTCATCGGTTTCAGGCCCGGATCGCTTCTGGTCGTGGGCTTCGGCGGCAGCAAGTGCGAAGTGGCTTGAAGCTCGACGTAGGACATCAGGATTGAGCAGGGGTTTGGTCTTCCGGACAGTACCCGGGCGCACCCGTTGGCAAGCGCCGCCTTGGACAAATGTTTTCTTTTCGTTCTCGTCTTGATATGCACGCTGCATGTCCGGCGTCGCCACCCGCAAGATCGTCCATGTGGACATGGACGCCTTCTTCGCCTCGGTCGAGCAGAGGGATGATCCCGCCCTGCGCGGCCGGCCCGTGGCTGTCGGTCATGCGGCGGCGCGCGGCGTGGTCGCCGCCGCCAGCTATGAGGCGCGGCGGTTCGGGGTGCGCTCGGCCATGCCCTCCACAACCGCCCTGCGCAAATGCCCGGACCTCGTCTTCGCCCCGCCGCGCTTCGAGGTCTATCGCGCGGTCTCGGCGCAAATCCATGCGATCTTCGCCGACTACACCGACCTGATCGAGCCCCTGTCGCTGGACGAGGCCTATCTCGATGTGACTTCAGATCGGCGCGGCCTGGGGACCGCCTCGGCGACGGCGGAGGCGATTCGGCGGCGGATCCTCGAGGAGACCGGCCTGACGGCCTCGGCCGGGATTTCGTACAACAAGTTTCTGGCCAAGCTGGCGTCGGACCAGAACAAGCCGAACGGCCAGTTTGTCGTGGCGCCCGGGCGTGGCGAGGCCTTCGTCGAGGATTTGCCGGTCAGGCGCTTCCACGGCGTGGGGCCGGTGACGGCCGCGAAGTTGGAAGGGCTGGGGATCCGCACCGGCGCGGATCTGCGCCGCCAATCCCGAGCCTTTCTCCAGCATCATTTCGGCAAGTCCGGGCCCTGGTATTACGCCATCGCCCGCGGCGAGGACGATCGTCCGGTCAATCCCGACCGGACCCGCAAGTCGAGCGGTTCGGAAACCACCTTCGCCTCCGACCGGACCGATCCGGACGCGATCGAGGCCGGGGTAATGGCCATGGCCGACGATGTCTGGGCCTGGTGCGAGAAGACCGGCAGCCGGGGACGGACGGTCACCGTCAAGGTCAAATGGGCGGACTTCCAGCAATCGACGCGAAGCCGGTCCCTGTCCGAGCCTGTGGCCTCCCGCCAAGCCCTGCACGAGGTCAGTCGGGTGCTGGTCCGGTCCCTCTACCCGCCAAGCCGGGGCGTGCGCCTGGTCGGGGTAAGCCTGTCCAATCTGGAGACGACCGGCGCCGCGGCGAACCAACTGGTCCTGGCGTGACCGAACTATCGCAAATCGACCTGTTCGACGATGCACCCGCGCGCACGCCCGTGGTGGCGGGCTTTGACTATTGGGCCGGCGTCCTGTCGGCGCCTGAACAGGCCGCGCTTGTCGCCGCGCTCCAGACTCTGGCGTTCAAACCCTATGAACATCTGGGCTACCTGGGTCATCGCCGGATCGCCGCCTTCGACCGCGGGGGTGATGGCGCGGGTTGGCCGGCGTTTCTCTCGACCTTAATGGCGCGCTTGGCGGGCCGCCTCGATCTGAACGGCGCGGCCTTTGTGCAGGTTCTGGTCAATGAATATGCGCCGGGCGCCGGCATCGGCTGGCATCGCGACCGCGCCGTCTATGGGGAAATCCTGGGCGTGTCCTTACTTGCGCCCTGCGTGATGCGGCTGCGCCGTCGCCAGGGGGCGGGCTTCCTGCGTCGAAATGCGGCGCTGGCGAGCGGCTCGGTCTATCGCCTGTCAGGAGAGGCGCGCGCTGCTTGGGAGCATTCTATCACACCTATGACAGCCTTGCGCTATTCCATGACCTTCCGGACCCTGACGGCTTGACGATTGTTGGGTCGACTGACGTCCAGCGGTCCGGATCGGCTGGGTCAGGCAAGCTCGATCCAGACCGGCGCGTGGTCGCTCGCGCCCTCGGCGCCGCGCACCGCGCGATCGACGCCGGCGTCGGTCAGCCGTTCGGCCGCGAGACCGTTGAGCAGCACATGGTCGATCCGCAGACCGGCGTCGCGGCACCAGGCCTCGCGGAAATAGGACCAGAAGGTCCAGGGCGGCGGATCGTGCGGGAAACGCTCGCGCAGGGCGTCGGTCCAGCCCTGGTCCAGCAGGCGCTTGAAGGCCGCGCGGCTCTCGGGCTGAAGCAGGGCGTCGGCCTTCCACGAACGGGTGTTGTAGATGTCGGCGTTGGTCGGGACGACATTGTAGTCGCCGGCGAGCACGACCGGCGCTGCAGTGGCGTAGAGGGTCCCCGCATGGGCGATCAGCCGGTCGGCCCAGGCAAGCTTGTAGTCGAACTTGGGCCCGGGCCTGGGATTGCCGTTGGGCCAATAGAGGCAGCCGATCAACACGCCATTGACTGCCGCCTCAATATAACGGGCCTGTCGGTCGTCGGCGGCGCCGGGCAGCCGGCGTCGGGTCACGACCGGCGCGCCGATCCGGCTCAGGATGGCGACGCCGTTCCAGCGCGGTTCGCCGACCCAGACCGCGCTATAGCCGGCCGCCTCGAGCTCGGCGGCTGGGAACTGCGTGTCGGCCGCCTTCAGTTCCTGCAGGCAGACCACGTCCGGCTGGACCTGTTCCAGCCAGCCGAGGAGGTTGGGCAGGCGACGATTGACGCCGTTGATGTTGAAGGTGACGAGCCGCATCCCGTCACGGCGTCCGCAAGGCCGCCAAAGCAGCGCGCACATGGGAGGCGAGGGCGTCGGCCATCCTCCCCACGCCGGCGGCGTTGGGATGGATCCGGTCCGGTAAGACATAGGCTGGGTGCAGCGCGACACCGTCCATCAGGAACGGCATCAGGGGCGCGTTCGCCGTTCGAGCGACCTCGGGGTAGACTGCGTCGAACGCCCAGGCGTAGGCGCCGAACCAGGGCGACGACGCAAAGATCCGTCTGGGCCGGCACGTCCCGATCGAGCCGTCTCAGACCGTCCGTTGTCGTGTCGCCGGACACGCCTGCGCCGATGATGCGAACCGGGGGCGTGTGGGTCGCCAGTCGCGCCGCCAGTTGTCGCGGCAAGCTCTCAACCGGCTTGAGGCCGTAGCCGGCCGGTCAGGGAATCGCCGAGAACCGTTACGACCTGCTCAGTATTGCCCACAGGCGGCGCTCCCGTCAGCGTCTGATGTAGCGAGTGGGCCGAAACCGGATCTGGAGCGGTCGGCGAGCAGCGGGTTCATCGTCATGGCCTACCCAAAAGCTCGCCGAACCTGTCGTGTTCCTGCCAGATCGCCTGAAAACAATCACGGACTTCGCTATGGTGCGATCGGATGTCTGGCTGTCCATCGTGTCATGGCGGTAGGGCTCAAACGAAGGCCGTCGATCAGCCGTGCGGCTTCAGCACCACCTTCGTCCATTCGTTCGGATTGTCGTGGAAGTTCTTGTAAGCCTCTGGCGCCTGCTCAAGCGGCAGGCGATGGCTGATCAGATCCGTCGTGTCGATCTTGCCGTCCATGACCAGCTCAAGGAGCTGCGGCAGGTATTTCTGCACATGGGTCTGGCCGGTCTTGATCGTCAGACCCTTCTGCATGAGGGCGCCGATCGGCAGCTTGTCGCCAATCCCTCCATACACGCCGGGGATTGAAACGCGTCCTCCCTTGCGACACGCCATGATCGTCTCGCGCAGGACATGTTGGCGATCCGTTCCCAGCTTCGTTTCCTGCTTCACCGCATCGATGATGTTGTCGGGCGAAAAGCCATGCGCCTCCATGCCGACGGCGTCGATGCAGGCATCCGGCCCGATGCCGGCGGTCATCTCCATCAGGGCTTCGCGAACCTTGACCTCATGATAGTTGAGGACTTCCGCGCCATTCGCCTTGGCGAGCTCCAGTCGGCGTGGATGATGATCGATGGCGATGATGCGGCCGGCGCCCATCAATCTGGCGCTCTTGATGGCGAACAGACCGACGGGCCCGCAGCCCCAGATCGCCACCGTGTCGCCGGGCTCGATCTCCGCGTTTTCGGCCGCCATCCAACCCGTGGGGAAGATGTCCGACAGGAACAGGACCCGCTCATCCTCAATCCCGTCCGGCACCACGATCGGGCCGACGTCGGAATAGGGGACGCGGACATATTCCGCCTGGCCGCCCGCATAGCCGCCGGTCAGATGCGAATAGCCGAACATCCCGGCAGCCGGGTAACCGTAGGCGATCTCGGATGCGTCGGACTTGTCGGCGGGATTGGAGTTGTCGCAGGCCGAGAACTGCTGCTTGCCGCAATGGAAGCAGGAGCCGCAGGCGATCACGAAGGGGACGACGACCTTTTGGCCGACCTGAAGGCTCGTGTTGCCACGGCCGATCTCGACGACCTCGCCCATGAACTCGTGGCCGAGGATGTCGCCATTGGACATGCCGGGGATCACGCTATCGTAGAGGTGCAGGTCTGATCCGCAGATGGCGGTCGCCGTAATCTTGATGATCGCATCGCGGGGATTGACGATCTGGGGATCGGGGACCGTGTCCACCTGAACATTGTGTTTGCCGTGCCAAGTCAGGGCGCGCATGGGAATTCCTTCCTGGATCAGAAATGACGGTCGGCGCGCGGCGCCGCGTCGGGAGCCTTGGACGTCGCGATTTCGCCCGTCTCCATCAGCTGTTTGAAACGTCGCAGCTCGCGCCGGGCCTGCACCCGGGGCTCGCGCTGCATCACCTTGGCGACCAATTTGCCGACGGCGCCCGCCGGCGGGTCGTAGCTGATCAGGACACGCACCTCGGTTCCGCGGCCGAAGGCGTTGTCGCGAAACTCGATCCAGCCTTGGTGATCGACGTCGCTGTCTTCTGTGGAGCGCCAGGCGATGTACTCGCCGGGACGATCTTCGGTGATCTCGCTGACAAGCTCGATCTCCGCACCGGCCGGGCCGGCGACGCTCCAGCTCGATCGGAGGTCGTCCAGAAGATCCACCGACCTCACATTCTCCATGAAACTGGGCAGGTTTCGAAAGTCGCGCCAATACTCATACAGCGCCTGACGCGGCCGATTGATCATGACGGCGCGGACGCTGGTGGCGTCATAGGCGCCCTCCACATAATCGTCGTCATGGAAGGCTGGGGATTGGACGTCGGCGTCGGTTGAGAGGGGGGCGGACATCGTCGATGCCTCCTTGATGTTAAACGGTCGGGATCAGGCGGCTCGAGACTGGGGCGCGCCAGCGTAGCGTTCGAACTCTTCGGCGTAACGCGAGGCCAGACGGACCTGGTGGTGACCCTTGGCCTTCAGGGTCAGGAACCAATCGCTCTCTTCTTCGAACATATGGGTGAGAACGGCGCCTTCGATGTGGGCCCATTTTTCCAGCCAGGCGGGCTTTGAGGGCGCGATGTTTTCAAGCTCCGCCATCTGAGCCTTCGTCGTCGTCTGCTCGAGATAGGCGTGGGCCGCGTGCATCTTTTCGCCGGCCTGACCGAGGGCGGGATAGAGGACCAGCTCCTCGGCCAGCGCATGGCCGTTGAGCACGACCGCGAGCGCATCGCGAGCGGCGTTTCTTTCGACGGCGGTCTTGGCGGTTCGGCCGCTGGCGAAGGCCGCGCGGATAGCGTCGTGGTGATCGAGCACTAGCGAAAGCCAATCTCCCGCCTGTGAGGCGGCGCGGGCCTTTTCCGTCACCGCCTTGCGCGTCTCGTCGTCAGGCTGCGGGGTGACGGCGGCGAGCGATTTGTCGATGAGGGACATCAAACCTCCCGTGAAAGAAGGTTGAATACCCTCCCATGGGCGTCTGTTCCGACTGTCCAATAGCGGGCACAGCCCGTGGCTTCGGACCTGGTGAACTACTAAAGGTCGGAAAAGAGACCTTGGGAACAGTCTCAAGACTGTTTCGGTTTGCCAGGCTCCAACTCGTGGGAGTCAACCATGTTCATGCACAATAAGCGACTGATGTATACGGTTCGGGTGTCCTAAGCCAACCGCGGTCTCGCCACTCTGATGCTTGAGCGATTCGGAGGGCCGCAAGGCGAGCTCGCCGCCGCCATGCGCCACTTCACCCAGGCTTTGGCGGATGAAGATCCGGGCCGCAGAGACTTGCTGCTCGACGTCACCTCGGAAGAGTTGAGCCACCTCGAGGTCATCGGCTCGATCGTGTCCATGCTGAACCGAGGCGTGAAAGGCCAAATGGCTGAAGCCGCGATGCAAGAGGCGGATCTGTACGCCTCGCTGAACAGCGGCGGTGAAAGCCATACGACCTCCATTCTCTATGGCGGCGCGCCTGCCCTGATCAATTCCGCCGGTGTCCCGTGGACTGCCGCCTACATCGACTCGATCGGCGATCCCGCCTGCGACCTACGCTCCAACATCGCCGCCGTGTCCCGAGCCAAGATCGTCTATGAACGCCTGATC
The DNA here is from genome assembly GCF_014204545.1 of Brevundimonas vesicularis. GTDB lineage: Bacteria > Pseudomonadota > Alphaproteobacteria > Caulobacterales > Caulobacteraceae > Brevundimonas > Brevundimonas vesicularis_B. Next base: position 1,612,724 of record NZ_JACHLJ010000001.1, on the reverse strand, counting down.
AACTGCACGGACGATCCCGGCGTGAAGGACGCGTTGAACTTCCTGATGACGCGCGAAGTGGCGCATCAGAAGTCTTTCGAGAAGGCGCTCTACGCCATGGAGCCGAACTTCCCGGCAGACAAGCTGGTCGGCCTGCCTGCCTTCGCTGACAAATACTACGACATGTCCTAAGGGGAGGGCGATGTCCGCGGTCCCTGGAATGAAGGAGCGCAGTGGGAGTTCATCGACGACCGTGAACAGCAGGGCGCCGTGGACGGGGCGACGGATCCGCGAGCGTTTCGTTGGGCGAGCTGGACGCCGCTGCCGTCCAGGCCTTTGCGCCCGAACGGCGTCCGATCCAGACGCCAATCCTGTGACCGGAGCGGATCTGGGCGCGGGGCCTGGCGCGGGTACGACAACAGAGCTGGTCGAGGACGACGTCCTGGATTAACCCATGTAAATGCGCCGCCGCCGGACAGTCGCAGGATATACTCATGCTCGAACCTTCGACACCGTCCGGCGAGGCCTCGCCTATTGTTGAGCCACGCGAGGAAATCCTGTCGCTCTGGCGGGCGTTCGGCGAGCTGTCCTTCGACAGTCGAAGCCGAGCTCTGCGGCTTGGCCAGATCCGCTCCGTAAGGTCGGGTGATGTCTATCGCCCGGAGGGTGAGATCGCCGTTGTATTGGAGGGATGCCTTCTTCTCGATAGCGGGAATCGGGGAACCTATTGCGGCGTGGCAGCGGCGGGCGACCTGATCGACATCGGCGGCGGAAGCCAAGGTCTGTGGCTGACGGACGGGTCGCTGTATCAGGCGTCCGTGTCGGCATTCTGTTCCGAAGCGGGCGAAGAAGGCTTTCGATTACTACTTGCCGGCGGAGCGGAGCGACTAAAGTCGATGGAGACGCGTCTGCGGTGCGCCATGGCCCATGGCGCGGTCGCTCGCGTTGCAAGCTTTCTTCTGGATGTTCACCGCGCCAGTGGTCGATCCGAGATCGCCTTGTCTCAAGCCAATATCGGCGAGTTGCTGAGCCTGCGCCGATCCAGCATCAATCAGGCTTGTCAGAGCCTTCGCGCCGCCGGCGCCCTACGCACCGTGCGGGGACGAATTCTTTTGAAGGACGAGGGCGTGCTGGCGAGTGCGGCCTGCTGCCGCTATCGCCCGACATTTCCAGCATTGCGAAAACGATAACGGCTCAGGCGGACTGACGCCGACGCTTGTTCGATTAGGGGTAACCAGACGCCGGCTCCCCGTGGCGAGGAAAGAGTCGCCGGTTACGGGTCCTGGAACGGCGCGCCGAACACGTAGATCCCCGCGTGAACAAGCTTTGCGATCAAGTCTGACGAGGGCGGCGCCTCAGCCGCATCCACATCCGCGATGCATTGCCCACTACGCCACGCCCTGACGCCCTTCGAGGATCTTCGCGACATCTTCGAACGCAACTTCGAACGGGGCTTTGAAACGGGTGCCTCGTTCTCGCCATAACAGCGGGTGGGTACGGCACGGCTTGTAAAGGTGTTCGACACAGATGTGCTGCGAATGACCGGCTTGTTGGCACCTGCGCTTCGCGGGCTCTTGGGCCCCATTCATCTAAGCGCCTATGGCTGGCGCGGGGCCGCGATCCGACGAAAATCAACGACTGACTTAAAGGAATACAGTCAGGACCAAGGGTATCGAAGGCAAGGTCGTTCTCATTACGGGCGGCAGCACCGGCATCGGCGCGGAAACCGCGCGTCTTCTCGCGCAACGCAGCGCCCAGGTGGCCATCGCCGCGCGGCACAAGGATAGGCTCGACGAGGTCGTCGCGGACATCGCCGTAGTTGGCGGCACGGCATGTAGCTACGCGCTGGACGTAACCGACAAATCGGCGGTCCAGTCCGTCGTCGCCGCAGTCATTGCCGACTTTGGCCGCCTCGACGTGCTGATCAACAACGCCGGGCTGATGCCAATCCGTCCGATGGCCGAGGTCAACACCGACGAGTGGGACCAGATGATCGACGTCAATCTGAAGGGTACGCTCTACGGTATCGCGGCGGCCCTTCCCGGTTTTCTCGAGCAGGGCAGCGGCCACATCATCAACCTGAGCTCGGTTGCGGGCATCAAGGTCTTCGCACCAGGCGGCACGGTCTACTCCGGCACCAAGTTCGCCGTCAGCGCGATCAGCGAGGGCTTGCGCCACGAGGTGGGGGAAAAGGTCCGGGTCACGTCAATCGAGCCAGGAGCTGTCGAAAGCGATTTGAAGTTCACGACCTCTGGCACGGCTGCCGAGACGGTGCTGGACTTCTACAAGCAGGCCATCCCGGCGGCATCGGTGGCGCGTGCTATCGCGTTCGCTGTCGAACAACCTGATGACGTCGACGTCAACGCAATTGTCATCCGTCCGACCGCACAGCAGTTCTGATTTCGACGAGGAGGCGGGGCCGCGTGTGCTCCGCCTCATGGGGAACGTATCGGCCCGCTTGTCCGTTACTTTGCAGAATAATGTGTCCGTTTCACTTGAGGAGTCATTTATGCCCAAAATTGCACTGTATGTACCGCTGAAGGCCAAGCCCGGAAAAGAGCGTGATGTCGCCGATTTCCTGACTTCGGCATTGCCGCTCGTTCAAGCCGAGGCGGGAACTCTGACCTGGTATGCGATCGAGGAAGGTCCAGGTGCGTACGCGATCTTCGATACGTTCGACACAGAGGAGGATCGGCAGGCCCATCTTGACGGCAAGGTTGCCGCCGCACTGATGGAGAAGGCAGAAGAACTGTTCTCTGAACCGCCGCAGATTCACAAGTTCACCCTGCTGGCCGCGAAATAGCCAACCGATCGGCACCCGCGTCGCTCTCACCGCCCGGGTTGGAGGGAATCCCGGGCGCGGCGGCGTGCGTTGAGCGGTGTTCCACGAATTGACCACGGAGACACCATGCGCACTACCCAAACGCTCGACCTGAACGACGCGGGAACGATCATCGATGCGGGGATCGCGGAGGCCGAGCGGATCGGCAACCCGATGAACATCGCGGTGGTGGACGCGGGTGGCTGCCTTCTAGCGTTCGCGCGGATGGACGATGCGTGGCGCGGCAGCGTCGACATCGCGATCGGTAAGGCGTGGACGGCGCGCGCGTTCGACGTCGAGACTATGGCGCTGGCGAAGCTCGCCCAGCCGGGCGCCGACTTCTACGGCATCCATGCCTCTAACGACGGCAAGGTGATGATCTTCGCCGGGGGCGTGCCGATCAAGGAGGGCGAGACGGTGATCGGCGCGGTGGGCGTGTCGGGCGGCACCGGCAAGCAGGACCAGAGGGTGGTCGAGGCTGCGGCGCAGGCGTTGGCGCGCGGCTGAACCTTGGAGCGCGGTGCCGCCTGCTCAGTCTACGGCGGTTCAGTCGACGCCGTTCAGTCGACGGCGGCGGACTCGTGCGCCAGGCGCGCCTCCCGCGCCGCGCTGGTCGTCTCCGCTTGGCGCTTTATTCCGCCGTTCTGGCGCGGTCATTCAGAAAGCTGCGGTGAATCAATCCCAGGACGGCCCTACGGGACGGAACCTCCCAGGTAGCAGAAGGTTCAGTAAACTGAGATCACTTCGAAGGGTGCGATGTCCTCCGCCGTTGCGATGGACCGGATCATCACCAAGCTCTCGATTTGATGACGCGTTGAGAAGAGCTGCGAAAGGAAAAGATCCGTGAAAGCTGTCGTGTACAACGGGCCCAAAGATGTTTCTGTCAATAACATCGATGATCCCAAGATCGAAAAGCAGACCGATGTTATCATCCGGCTGACCACGACCAATATCTGCGGGTCGGACCTTCACATGTATGAGGGCCGTACCAGCTTCGAGAAGGGCAAGGTCTTCGGACACGAAAACCTTGGCGAGGTCATCGAAGTCGGCTCTGCCGTAGATCGCATCAAGAAGGGCGATCGCGTGTGTATGCCGTTCAACGTCGGTTGCGGTTTCTGCGAAAATTGCGAACGCGGTTTGACAGGTTTCTGCCTCACGACCAACCCTGGAACCGCCGGCGCAGCGTATGGCTTTGCCGAGATGGGTCCGTGGCAAGGTGGTCAGGCCGAGTTGATGCGCGTTCCGTATGCGGACTTCAATTGTCTGAAACTGCCTGAGGACGCTGAGGAGAAGGAGGATGACTATGTCATGCTCTCCGACATCTTCCCGACGGGTTGGCATGGCGTCGAACTGTCAGGTTTCCTACCTGGCGAAAGCATCGCGATCTACGGCGCCGGTCCGGTCGGTTTAATGGCCGCGCACTCAGCCGAAATCCGCGGCGCCTCTCAGATCTTCGTGGTCGATTCTCACGATGACCGCCTAAAACTGGCCGAGGCGATGGGCGCTATTCCGATCGACATGCGCAAGGGCGATCCCGCCCAGCAGATCCTTGACGCGACGGGCGGCCTCGGGACTGATCGGGGGGTCGAGGCGGTTGGGTATCAGTGTTGCGATCGCCACGGCAAGGAGCGCAGCAACTACACGATGAACTGCCTCGTCAAAAGCACGAAGGCCACCGGAGGCATCGGCGTCGTCGGCGTGTTCATTCCGGAAGACCCGAACGCGCCCGACGATCTGCAGAAGGAAGGCAAGATGGCGTTCGACTTCGGCAACTTCTGGTTCAAGGGCCAGAAGATCGGCACCGGCCAGTGCAATGTGAAGCACTACAACCGGCGACTGATGAAGCTTATCGAGCAAGACCGAGCCAATCCTGCCCAAATCATCTCGCACCGACTGCCGCTTGATCAGGCGCCAGACGCCTACAAGCACTTCGACGAGCGCGATGCTGGTTGGACCAAGGTCGTGCTCAAGCCGGGCGCCTGACCTTAGTCCTCGACGGAACAGGAAATAACTTATGACTTTAGAAGGCAAATCAGTTGCCATTCTGATCGCACCGCGCGGGACGGAAGAACCAGAATTCTCGAAGCCCAAGCAAGCTGTCGAGGACGCTGGTGGAAAAGTGACGGTGGTCAGTTTTGAAACGGGCGTGGCTCGCACAGTCAATAGCGACCTTGACGAGGGCGGCAGCTATACTATCGACAAGACGTTTGCCGAGGTCAAAGCCGACGATTTCGACGGGCTTGTTGTGCCCGGAGGGACTGTCGGTGCTGACAAGCTTCGCGGCAGCGGCGAGGCAATTGGTTTCATCCGGGCTTTCTTCGATCAAAAAAAACCGGTTGCGGCTATATGCCATGCACCTTGGACATTGATTGAGGCTGACGTGCTTAAGGGGCGTTCCTTGACGTCCTACCCAACGCTGAAGGTCGATATCGAGAACGCCGGCGGTACATGGGTCAATGACGAAGTCGTAGTCGACAACGGCCTTGTCACAAGCCGCGACCCCGATGATTTACCCGCCTTCTGTGCCAAACTCATAGAGGAAGTCGCGGCAGGCGTGAGCGCTGGGCTCGCAGCCGGCAAGTAAAGACGGGGCGGCCTCGGCAAACCATTTGAGGCCCGCTCACGGAAGAAGGTCCACGCGAGACAGGCGTAGCGGATGGCCGCTGATGATGGTCATCCGCTACGCCGCGTATCAGACGAACACGGCGCGCCGGACGCGCAGTCAAACGTTAAGTCGCGTCAACCGCGGTGAACTCCTCGGCGGCTCTGATAGGCTTCTAGGCTTGACCCATTGTAGCGTCCGGGTTCTTTCACATAGTCGACTCCAGGTTCGGTCCCCTCGTGGCCTCCCGACCGTTACCGGGCGGTCCCAGCCGACCGACCGCCACCACACTAGCTCTGCTGTTCTTGCGACCTGGATACCGACTAGGTTCACGACCTACAGCGCCGCTTTAAGATAGGGGGCGGTGACACTGCCTTCCGCTTCCGCAACGACGCCAGGGACACCGCTGGCAACGATACGGCCCCCATCTTCTCCGGCCCCCGGTCCCAGGTCGATGATCCAGTCCGCCTGTGTGATGGCGCGCATGTCATGTTCGACGACGACGACCGTATTGCCGGCGTCGACGAGGCCCTGCAGGTGTTGCATTAGCCGGTCGCCATCGGAGGGGTGAAGCCCCGAAGTTGGCTCGTCGAGGATGTAGATCGTGTTGCCGCGTTGAGCGCGTTGCAGTTCAGTCGCCAACTTGATGCGCTGCGCCTCCCCGCCAGACAGCTCGGTCGCCGGCTGACCGAGCCTCAGATAGCCAAGACCGATCTCCCGCAACACGTCGAGGGAGCGCATCACAGATGCCTCGCCAGCGAAGAAATCGCACGCATCGTCGACCGTCAGTTCGAGCACCTGGGCGATATTGCGCCCATTCCATTCGACTTCGAGCGTTTGCGGGTTGTAGCGAGAGCCATGACAGGTCGAACACGGGGCAAAAACGCTCGGCAGGAACAGCAGCTCCACCATGACGTATCCTTCGCCTTCGCACACAGGGCAGCGGCCTTGCGCGACGTTGAACGAGAACCTTCCCGGGCTGTAGTGCCGCCGGCGGGCGAGCGGCGTATCAGCGAAGATCCGTCGCACATGGTCGAACATGCCGCTGTAGGTGGATAGGTTCGAGCGCGGCGTGCGGCCGATCGGTTTCTGATCGACCCGCACCAGCCTGCGAACATGCTCCATGCCTGCGACAATGCGTCCTTCAGTGTCGTTCTGCGCAAGATCGAGCAGCGGATCGATATCCTCCTCCTCAGCCACGGGGGACCCGCCGAGGTGTTCCGTGACGAGCTCGAGCAGCGCCTGACTGACAAGACTGGATTTGCCCGATCCCGAAACGCCGGTGACAGCGGTGAAGCAGCCGATGGGAAACTCGACGTCGAGACCATGGAGATTGTTCCGCCTGATCCCTTCCAGGCGTAGCCATGCCTTGGGATCGCGCGGTGTGCGCTCACTGCGGAACGGCTCTGCGAACAGGTAGCGGCGGGTGATCGAATTCTCGACGTCGGCAAGCCCCTCTATCGGCCCGCTGTAGAGGACTTCACCGCCCTTTTCCCCGGCTCCTGGCCCGACATCGACGAGCCATTCCGCGCGGCGGATCACGTCGAGATCATGTTCGACGACGAACAGGGAGTTGCCCGCCGCCTTGAGACGCTCGAGGATGGTGAGCAAGGCTTCGCCATCTGCCGGGTGCAACCCTGCCGAAGGCTCGTCAAGCACATAGACCACGCCGAAAAGCTGTGACGACAATTGCGTGGCAAGCCGCAAGCGCTGCAGCTCTCCGGAGGAGAGCGTCGGCGTGCTGCGGTCGAGCGAAATGTAGCCAAGGCCAAGATCGATCAGCGGCTCTAGCCGCTCGATCAATTCGCAGGCAAGGCGTTGGGCGGCGACCCGCTTCTCGTCGGAGAGATTGGGCGTGCGGCGTACGTCGGGCGCGCTCTTATGCGCAGAGCCGCCCGCCGCAACCCGTTGTTCGACCGCTGCATCGCGGGCCGCTTTTTCCAGAACATGGCCCTTTGAGGGGGCTGAGACCGCCCCATACGCGCCATGCGCGACGGGCATCAGCAAGTCCTTCAGCTTGAGCACCGTCAGGTCGCCGAACTCGGCAATGTCGAGGCCGGCGAATTTGACCGACAGGGCTTCGCGCTTCAGGCGCTTGCCGTCGCAGGTCGGGCAATCGCGGCCGATGATATATTGCGAAACGCGCTTCTTCATCAGCGCGCTTTTCGTGTTGGCGAAGGTTTCCAGCACATAGCGTCGCGCGCCGGTGAAGGTGCCCTGGTAGCTCGGCTCCATGCGGCGCTTGAGCGCCGTCCGGGTCTGTTCGGGCGTCAGGCCCGCATAGACCGGCACCGTCGGCGCCTCTTCAGTGAAGAGGATCCAGTCGCGATCCTTTTTCGGCAGGTCGCGCCACGGCGTATCGACGTCATAGCCGAGTGACACGAGGATATCGCGCAGGTTCTGGCCATGCCATGCCGCCGGCCAGGCGGCGACTGCGCGTTCCCGGATCGTCAGCGTGTCGTCGGGCACCATCGTTTCTTCGGTCGCGTCATAGACGCGCCCGATGCCGTGACAGGTCGGGCAGGCCCCCGCGACCGTGTTGGGGGAGAAATCTTCCGCATAGAGCATCGGCTGATGGCGCGGATATTCGCCGACGCGCGAATAGAGCATCCGCACCAAGCTGGAGAGTGTCGTCACGCTGCCGACCGAGGATCGCGCGTTGACCGAGCCGCGCTGCTGCTGCAATGCGACCGCAGGCGGCAAACCGTCGATCGCGTCGACCTCCGGTACGCCGGCCTGGTCGATCAGGCGACGGGCATAGGGCGCAACCGATTCCAGATAACGCCGCTGCGCTTCGGCGTAGAGCGTGCCGAACGCCAGCGATGACTTGCCCGAGCCCGATATGCCGGTGAACACAACGAAGGCGTCGCGAGGTACATCGACGTCAATATTTTTGAGGTTATTCTGGCGCGCGCCGCGAACCTGCACGCAAGCGGGCGGCCCCGTATGCCCATGATCGGTGGCCGGCGTCGTCGCGTGAATATCCTTGCTCTTCAATTTAGTCTTCCTGCCCTATACGCCCGTGCGGCCCGTGGTTCATCACAGTCGGGTGGCAGATGAATGCATTTCCGACCCAATACATCCAACGGCTAAGCTGGCCCGATGTTCGGCGCCTTTGAAATATTTTTCCAGCATCAGACAAAGGTTACGAGAAAACCATTTTTCCCGTTGGGTCGCGCGACGAGACCACACACACTCCGCTGGTAAGCGCCTAGGCCAGGCGGACCTGGCCAGTGCCGCTATCGGCGTGTAACGACCGCACTTCGGCCCCTGTTACCGCATCGCGACGCGTTGCCCATTTGCCAGAGCGCCCGTCATCATGGGCGGGGGGCCATGATGACGGGAGAGTTGTCGATTCGAGCGCTTCGCACCGCTTCGGATCGATGGGTCAGTAGTGAATGACCGAGCGGATCGACTTGCCTTGATGCATCAGTTCGAAGGCCTCGTTGATCTCCTCCAAACCCATCGTGTGGGTTACGAACGGGGCCAGATCGATATCGCCTCTCATCGCGTCCTCGACCATGCCGGGGAGCTCAGTCCGTCCCTTGACGCCACCGAAAGCGGACCCCTTCCATACGCGGCCCGTGACGAGCTGGAATGGGCGGGTGGAGATTTCCTCGCCCGCGCCGGCAACGCCAATCACGATCGACTGACCCCAGCCACGGTGCGCTGATTCAAGCGCGGCGCGCATGACGTGGACGTTGCCGATGCACTCGAAGGTATGATCGATGCCCCAGCCCGTCATCTCGATCAGCACTTGCTGGATGGGCTTGTCATGGTCCTTGGGGTTGATGCACTCGGTCGCGCCGAACTGGCGCGCCAGCTCGAACTTGGACGGATTGGTGTCGATGGCGATGATGCGACCCGCCTTCGCCTGGCGCGCACCCTGAATCGCCGCGAGGCCGATGCCGCCGAGGCCGAACACGGCAACCGAGTCTCCGGGCTGGACTTTGGCGGTATTGTGGACTGCGCCGATGCCGGTCGTGACGCCGCAGCCGAGCAGGCAGACATGTTCGGGGTTTGCCTCGGGATTGATCTTGGCGAGCGAGACTTCGGCGACGACAGTATATTCACTGAAGGTTGAACAGCCCATGTAATGATAGAGAGGCTGACCATTGTACGAAAAGCGGGTGGTCCCATCGGGCATCAAGCCCTTGCCCTGCGTTTCGCGGACAGCGACGCACAGGTTGGTCTTGCCCGACAGGCAGAAGTCGCACTTGCCGCACTCGGCAGTGTAGAGCGGAATCACGTGATCGCCCGGCACGACGCTGGTGACGCCTTCGCCGACCTCGACAACGATGCCCGCGCCCTCGTGGCCCAGAACCACCGGGAAAACACCCTCCGGATCACTCCCCGCCAGCGTGTACGCGTCGGTGTGGCACACACCGGTGTGCGTCACCCGTATGAGGACTTCGCCTTTCCGGGGTGGGGCGACATCGATCTCGACGATTTCGAGTGGCTTGCCCGCCTCGAAGGCTACAGCGGCGCGAGATTTCATGTTGGGATACCCTCGTTGGACTAAACTGATTGCTGGCGCGAGGCTGTTGCGTCAGCGCAAATTCCTCGACATTCTCATACTGGCAGGGAGTATGTTTATCATACTCCCCAGCAGTATACAAGAGGTGTCCTGAAGAGGATCTCAAACCAGAGAAGGCAGCAGGGGCTGGCTTCTGAGTGCGGGAGGACACGGGCAGGAAAATGAGCCTGAAATCGTCATTTGAGATAAGTACGCAGAATCTTCATTACGCCCTCCACGCCGTCATCGTGCTCGCCACCTGCGCCTCCGACGGCCCGATCCGCGCCCGCACCGAATGTTTCCCTGAGATGGCTCTGCATCACTTCTGCCATCAGTCCATTTGTCGCACCGCGCATGGCGACAATTTGCTGCAGTAGGGGAGCGCAATCGGCCCCCGCTTCGATCGCGCGTTCCAGAGCGTCCGCCTGACCCTTGATGCGCCGCAAGCGTGTGATGGCTCGCTTCTTGTCCTCTGATGAATGTGGCATCGCGTTTTCCCGAGAAATCGCTCCAGCATACTATACAGGGGGGGAGTTTCAATCCTGCACAGAGCTGGGCGTTTTTCTGATCGGGCGAGGTTGCGGTCATGCTCTCAAGCCTTCGCCACGAGCAGCTTTGGCATGGGCTCCGAGGGTCCGATTCTCTGTCGGGGAAGGGGGAGCGATCGCTCACTCCCCCGGTATGCCGGTCAGACCGTAACGACGACCTTGCCGATCTGGTCGTTCGATTCGAGGAAGCGGTGAGCGTCCTGGATGGCGTCGAGCGGGAAAGTGCGCGCGATCCGCGGCTTGAGCGAGCCCGATTCCAGACCCGCCACGATGAACGCCTTGGCGCGATCGAGGGCGGCATCGTCCGAGACAATCTCGCTGTAGAGATACCCCTTGAGCGTGAGGCTCTTGCCCAGCACGGAGAACAACGGGAACGGCGTCGGTTCGCCGCTGAGCGCGCCATATTCGAGCAGGATGCCGCCGCGTGCCATGCTCTCGGTCAGCGGCTCGAACGACGGGCCTCCGACGGGATCGAGCACCACGCGCGCACCCTGACCATCGGTTATCTCCATCACCCTCGCTACCAGATCCTCTTCCCCGGTCGCGACGACATGATGGGCACCGGCATCGATCAGGGCTTGGCGCTTGGCGCCGGTACGCGTCGTCGCGATTACCGTCGCGCCGACCATCCGCGCAATCTGGAAGGCAGCAAGGCCGACGCTGCTGGAGGCAGCAGTGACGATGACGAAATCGCCCTCGCCGAGTTTCGCCTGCTCCACCAGCGCACCCCAGGCGGTGACATACTGCATCCATACGGCCGCCGCTTCCTCGAACGACAGCGCCGCAGGATGCTTGACGACGAGGCGGGCGGGCACGTTTGCGACCTCGCCATAAGTGCCCCAGCGCGCGATATCGAGTGGGGGAATGACGCTGACGGCTTCGCCTTCCGCAAACCCGGTAACGTCCGCACCGACCGCAGCGACAGTGCCGGCAGCCTCATAGCCAAGGCGGCTCGGGAACTCGGCTTCCTGAAGGTAGGCATGGTTGCGGAACATCACCTCGGCGCGGTTTATGCCTATCGCCTTCACCGCGATCTGCACTTCGTCGGCCGCGGGCGCGGGGACCGCCACATCTTCAATCTTGAGGACGCTGGCGTCGCCATATTCGTGAATACGGACGATGCGGCTCATTGGAGACTCCTTGATTATTGAACGATCGTTCATTAAGGGGGTGGATCACCAGTTTCAAGATATTGTTTATCGATCGTTCCATATAGTGCGTCAGCGATGACTGAGACGAAAGCCCGTCGCCCCGTAGGTCGCCCTCGTGTGTTCGACACTGACGCTGCGCTCGACAAGGCGGTGCGGCTGTTCTGGCAGCGCGGCTACGAGGCGACATCGATGGCCGATTTGGTTGCGGAGACTGGCGTCGCCGCCGCCAGTCTCTATGCAGCGTTTGACAACAAGGCGGGGCTGTTTGCGGCGGTAATCGAGCGCTACGCCGCGACGTTCAGCGTCCACCTCTATGCACCCATCAACGATCCGGCGTTGTCCACCCACGAGGCCGTCAAAGGCCTGCTGGAACGAGCGGCGTCATCATTCTCGGAACCTGGAACGCCGGCCGGCTGCTTCATGTATTCGGCAGCGGCAGCCGTTTCGCCGGCGTCCGCCGCCATCGAATGCCTGCTGCGCGACAAGCGTATCGCGGCGGAGGCCCTCCTGATCGAGCGTCTGCAACGCGGCGCCGCGCGGGGCGAGCTTGCGGCCAACACCGATCCGGCCGTGCTAGGCAAATTCATCAATACGGTCATGGAAGGCATGTCCGTTCAGGCGCGCGACGGCGCTACGATCAACGAACTGCTCTCCATCGCCAAAATGGCACTCGATCGATGGCCGGCCGCGATATGATCGTTACATGGTGGTCATCTGCCAATCCGCCTCCCGCGACCGAGCAGTCGAACTCATCTCATAGGACGGAAGCACATGAAACACGTGACATTGCCCGGCGGGGAAGTGGTTCCTTCAATGGGTCAAGGCACCTGGAAGATGGGTGAGCGTGCCGAGCGGCGATCCGATGAAATCGCCGCGCTGCGCGCCGGTGTCGAGCTGGGTATGACGCTCGTCGATACAGCGGAAATGTACGGCGACGGTGCGGCGGAAGTGCTGATCTGCGAAGCGCTCGGCGACCGTCGCGACGAGTTGTTCCTCGTCAGCAAGGCGTATCCACAGAACGCATCGCGCTCCCGCCTTACCGGTGCGTGCGAGGCGAGCCTGAAGCGGCTCGGCACTGATCGGCTCGACCTCTATCTGCTCCACTGGCGGGGATCGGTGCCGCTCGCTGAGACGGTGGAGGCAATGAAGGCGCTGAAATCGGCAGGGAAGATTCGGCATTGGGGTGTCAGCAACCTCGATACCGACGATATGGACGAGCTTGTCGCTGCGGGCGGAGATGGCTGCGTGACCGATCAGATCCTCTACAATCTCGTCCGTCGAGGCCCTGAGTTGGACCTGTTGCCGTGGCTCGCCGAGCATAAAGTGCCAGCGATGGCGTATAGTCCCGTCGAGCAGGGACGACTCTCAAGCCATCCCGCTCTCGAAAAGATCGCAGCCGAGGTCGGTGCAACCCCTGCCCAAGTGGCACTCTCCTGGACGTTGCGGCACGATGGCCTCATCGCCATCCCGAAAGCGAGTTCGATCGCACACGTGCGGGAGAACCGCGCGGCCGCGGATATCGTCCTCTCAGACGCCGACATTGGGACACTCGACGCGGCATTTCCCCGCCCAGCGGACCGACGCCCGCTCGAAATGCTGTAGCGGCAGATGGCGATCTTCTCTCTCGAAGGAACCGAACGCAAATCGGATCGCCTTGAGGCGTTCATGGACGCGGTACTTGCGATCGCGTTCACCCTTCCTGTGGTCGAGTTGCACGCGCCGAAACCGGAGGAGGGCGACCTCGCAGCGGCGTATCTGAAGTTGGCGCCGGAGTACGGCGCCTACGTTCTCAGCGTGGTCCTGATCGGCCTCTACTGGGCGTACAGCCATTTCAGTGGCAAGCTGCTGGAGAAGACCGACCACGGCTACAATCTGCTGAGCATCGGCTTTCTGGCTGCCGTCAGCATCACTCCGTTTCCTGCGCGACCGTTGGTCGAACACCTCGGCGGAGATGCGGAGAGCACCACCGCCGCCCTATGGTATCTGGGCGTAGCAGCGACACCGGCGACTTGGTGGTTTCTTCGTTGGGTATACGCCACCGCGAGAGGTCTTCCCGATCGAAGGCTGACCGAGGCTTATCTTGGCAGTCTTACCATCAAATATGGCCTAACTGCCGCTGCCTATTGGGCGGCATTCGGCTTGGCATTCTGGAATTGGCGTGTTGGACTGATCGCCGCGGGGATCGTGACGCTGAGTTACATCGTTCCGCCAGCAAAGCCCACCTATAAGCCAGACCAGGAACCGAGAATGGCTGAGGCCGGCAATTGACCCGGCACGGTGGATGCTGACTTCGGTTAATCAGTCCAGAATCTTCTCGGTCGTGATCGGTAAGGACTGTCTTCAGCTAACTCAGCCGCGGTGGTGAGAGCACACGAGCGCGATCAGGCCCTCTAAATCTGGCGCCTTGAGCACTCCCGCTTCTGCTCATCGTCTGGCGTGGACCATTTCTGGTTCTCCCGTTGCTGCTAATGTCTGGCTTGTTGCGTCGGCGACCGAGCAGGCGGGTGAGGGAGATCTGTTGCGCATATGCGCAACCAACGCACGTCGGCAATCCAACTGGAAGGGGCGGAAATTCTCGGCGTAAATATGCGACTGTGGGCGAGGCACCAACCCTTCCATCAAGGTGCTTTGTTCGCCTTAAAAATTGTGGCCGTCTCATAGCATGCTCGCTGGCGATACTCTCGCCGGCGCTAACCAAAAACTAGCCAGAAACGAGTAAGAAAGGTCAGCATGAAGCCCCACCTGCCGCAAACGCAATGGGGTTCCCGCCCAAGCGTCGTTTGATTTTCAATGAGAGCGCAGTTCGTTGACATCGAGGGGGTCACAGGTTCAATCCCTGTCGCGTCCACCATTTCCCTTTCTTTTCAGATCGGTCATCATCAGCCTTGGCTGGTGTTTGCGCCTAGAGCAGCCGCCCTTGATCCGATGTCCGGACGGCCGTGTCCGTAATCAGGTCGCGGCGACGAAGCTCGGTCGCGGCGGTGAAGGCGATGTCGATGTCGCGGCCCGACGCCAGGGCCTGAAGTCGGTCGGCATCCACCGCGCTCCATGCCTTGCCGCGCTCCGGGCCCGTAGGCACGCGGGGCAGCAGTCCCGGTTCGCGGCTCCAGACCAGCAGCTGCTCGACGGTCGTTTGGTTCAGCATGTCGCGCAGATGGTGAGCGGTGACATAGGCGTCGGGCAGGGCGCGATGCGCCGGCAAGCCGAGCTCATGCACCAACCCTTCGGGCCGACGCAGATAGCGCAGCATCTGGTTGGAGAAGCGCGGCAGGTCGGGCCACAGCCGCAGGGCGCATTTCCAGGTGCAAATCCACTTTGCGCCGCCTGAGAGGGCAGGGGTGCAATACCGCTGCTCGAAGCTGGCGCGATGAGCCGCCAAGGCGATCACGCCCGCCTCGGGACGAAGGATGGGCGGCGCGACAGCCTTCCAATAGCCGGCGTCTTGAACCCACTCGTCCAGAATGTGGTGGATCGCCATGGTGTCGGGCGAAATCGGCCGGCCGGGATTTACGAAACGGGCGCCGCGCGTCGCATCCAGGCGCCATGGGCCGGGCCCGTCACGCACCACGTCCTGCCAGCCGATCTCGCAGACGTCCTGCGGGCCGGATCCGGTCGTCTCCAGGTCGATGACGCGGATGCGTTGGGGTGATGGGGTGAAGTCGGTCAGGACGTCCTCGGCGTGGGGTTCACACCTGACAACGCCTGGGGCGCCGGATTCGGTCCGGCGCCTGAAATGACCGCCGACAGCTTCTCGTCAGTTCGGCAGATGAACCGAGCCGTGCGGCATGACGGTCATCACGGCCCAGAGGCCTACCAGCACCACGGGCGAGGCGATCAACGCCCGCCGACAGCGATGCGCCAGATAAAGAGCCTCGCCGATCACGATCGACACCAGCATTCGCGTTTCCCCCGAAACGATAACCGACACTTCTATGACGTCGCCGACAGACATGTCCCTCAATGAGACGGAAATCCTTTCGGTCGCCACCGCTCCGCAGGCCGCGTGGTCGCTGGACGTGCGACCAGGAATGCGCAATCTCGCGGGCATGGGATCTGTCGCGCGCCTGTTCCGTCTACATTTGTCGCTATGGCTCGGGCTGCTGGTGCTGGCGGCCGTTGCGGCGCTGGCGCCGGCCAGCCTCGGCTGGCCGATGCGACTGGCGGCTGGCTGGGACGCGGGCGTGGCGACCTTCCTCGTCGCGACCTTTGCACGAATCTTCAAGGCGCGTTCGCAAGAGGCGATCCGGCGCCGCGCGGCGGAACTGGATCAGGCGGGCGTTCTGGTCCTGCCGCTCAGTATGGCGGCGGCCGTGGCCAGCGTCGTGGTCCTGGTCCTTGCCATGGTGGCCAGCGACGGCAAGCCGACGGTGGGGCAGGCGGTGTTCTCAGTGTGCACCGTCGGCCTGTCGTGGCTGTACGTCCACATCATCTTCGCCCTGCATTACGCCCACGGCTTCTATGCCCCGCGTGACGACGGCAAGGGCGATCAGGGCGGGCTGATCTTTCCGGGCGAGGAGGACGCGGACTACTGGGACTTTCTGCACTTCGCCCTGATCATCGGCGTGGCGAACCAGACGGCCGATGTGCAGATCTCCAGCCGCAAGCTGCGCGGCCTGGCGACGTTTCACAGCCTGATCGCCTGGTTCTTCAACGCCGTCATCCTGGCGCTGACCGTCAATCTGGCCGCCACGCTGCTTTAAGCACGCAGCCGTTCGCTCAGAGATCGACCGGCCGGTCTCTTTGTCGTGAAGGGTGAAGGCCAGTGTGCTTGTTCGCGGCCCCGCCGACTGGCAAGGCTTTGGGACAGTGTTCAGCACAAGGCGGCTGAGGAGCGCGAGCGACAGGGATGCCGTTGACTTGATCGAACAGTATGGATGGTCCGAGGTCTGGGCGACCGTGTTCGCGCCGCATGCCCATGCCGGTCACACGCCGGGCCGCGTCATCCTCCAACATCGCAACGGCTATTTGGTCGCCACGGATGCGGGCGAGCTTCAAGCCAAGGCGTCAGGCCGGCTTCGGCACGAGGCTCAGGAGACTGGGCCCCCTGCCGTCGGCGATTGGGTGGCGCTGTCGCCGAACCCTCAGGACGGCGCCGCCACCATCCACGCCGTCCTGCCTCGCCGCACGGCCTTCGTGAGACGGGCGGCCGACAGCGTGCGTCGAACCCAGATCCTGGCGGCCAATATCGACGTGGCCTTCGTCGTCACCTCGATGAATGCGGATCTGAATCCGCGTCGGATCCAGCGTTTCCTGGCTGCGGCGATGGACAGCGGAGCGCGGCCTGTCCTCGTTCTGACGAAGTCGGATCTCAGCGCCGACCCCCAAGCCGAGGCCGCTCAGGTGGCGGCGCTGGAGACGCAGGCCCTGGTCCTGACCGTCTCGGCGCGCAAAGGCGTCGGCCTTGAGGCGCTGCGTCTTCAGGTGAAGCCGGGCGAGACCTGTGTCCTGATCGGCTCGTCGGGTGTCGGCAAGTCTACCCTGGTCAACGCCTTCCTGAACGAGGATCGGATGGCGACCCAGGCGATCCGCGCATCCGACGACCAGGGACGGCATACCACCAGCCACCGCCAGCTGCTCCCGCTGCCCGGCGGCGGTCTCATCATCGACACGCCCGGCATTCGCGAAGTGGGCCTGATCGACGCCGAAGAGGGTGTGGAAGCGGTCTTCGACGACATCGAACAGCTGATGCAGGCGTGCCGCTTCACCAACTGCGGCCATGTGAGCGAGCCGGGATGCGCTGTCCAGGCGGCCCTGGCCGATGGTACGCTGGAGGGATCGCGCTGGGCGCATTTCCAGAAGCTGAAGTCGGAACTGGCGGCGACGGGGGACAAGGCGGAACGGATCGCCAAGGCTGCAGAACGTCGGCGGTTGGGCGGCCTGCAGAAGGTCTATCGCGCGACCAAGCGCAACGATCGGGGCGGGGCCGATCGATAGCGTCGATGGCGCAACCGAATTTCCACGTGTTGCGGGACCAAACGGGCTAGGTGAAGTCCTTAGACTCAAGAAAGATCACCATGTCCGCATTCACCATCGTCACCACCAGCGCCGTTCAGGGCAGCGAGGCCGCAGAGGTCAATACGCTGACGGACGACTTTTCCGACGCCAGCGAGGCGGTGGGTTATGCACGCCGCATGGCCGACGAAATGATCGACATGGCCGAACAGCTGCTGCTGGATTTCGATTACAGCAATGTCGGCGTCTATGAGGGCGACCTGCTGGACGAAGACGTCACCCCGGATCACCCCGCGCTGATCGGCGTCTGGGTGCTGGATGAAGACGGCTCGGCCTTCGTGCCGGCCGAAGAGTTCCGCCAGGGAACGACCGAAGTCGAGAACTGATCGGCGGCTGTCGCGGCGGGAGGCTCGGATCGAGCCGCCTGCCGCATCTGTCATCGGACGAGAGGCGGGCGGCTGGTCGCGCCGAACGGCGACTTCTGCGGATCGAAAATGTGGGGGAAGATGGCCGTCCCTCCGAACACCTTGCGGTGCTCGGAGGTGACGATGGTGGAGCTTAGCGGAGTCGAACCGCTGACCTCTTGCATGCCATGCAAGCGCTCTACCAACTGAGCTAAAGCCCCGGACCTGTCGGTCTGGATCGCCCGGTTCATCTTGCGATGGCCCCCGGCGAGGCGGCGGAAACTAGGTCAGGCTTTTTCTGCGATCAAGCCCGTTTCGAGATTTATTTTCACCGCGTTCCCAAGGGTGAAAATACGCAGGTTTTTCAAACCGAAAGGTCCGAAAGGCCTGCTGTCCCGCCGCGTCTCCCTAACGGGAAATGCGGCGGGTGCAACAAGAATCTGAGCCTATCCACAAGCCCCGAACAAGTCAGGCCTCATGTCGCGCGAAGCGCGATAGGCCCGAAAATCAGTCGTCGTCGCGCGACGGCTTGGCGATCTCGTCGTCGATCGAGTCGTCGTCTTCGTCCTCGATGAACGGCACGGAGTCGTCATCGTCGTCGGCCAGCAGATCGTCGTCGCCGTCGGTCGAGCCCATGCCGGCTTCTTCCGAGGCGTCGGCCGGGGAGTCTTCGTCCTCGTCGTCCGGCGTCAGGATCGGCTCGTGGCCTTCCTCGTCGATTTCCGGCGTCTTGA
Organism: Brevundimonas vesicularis; assembly: GCF_014204545.1. Classification (GTDB taxonomy): domain Bacteria; phylum Pseudomonadota; class Alphaproteobacteria; order Caulobacterales; family Caulobacteraceae; genus Brevundimonas; species Brevundimonas vesicularis_B. The sequence continues at coordinate 1,594,017 of NZ_JACHLJ010000001.1, read as the reverse complement.
CGTCGTCTTCCTCGTCCTCGTCGCCGTCGACCTTCTTGTCCTTGACCTGGTCTTCCGTGTCCTCATCGTCGGACGGATAACCGGGACGGGCGCGGCGGCTGCGCAGCTTCATCGCCTCTTCCGGATCGAAGTCGGTTCCGCATTTGGGGCAGTGTGCAGGGCGACGGTTCAGGTCGTAAAACTTCGCCTGGCAGTTGGGGCAGACCTGTTTGGCGCCCAGTTCGGGATTGGCCACGTTTGGATGCTTTCAACGGGTTGAATTCGGGGCGGTCCCTTGCCACCCCTTTGACCCGCTGTCAAAAGCTGTCTTTCGCGCCGCCCGCGCGGCCCTTCGCACAATACAGCCTGAAGCGGGTGATCATGCCGTCCCAACTGACTTCGCGCCGCGCATCCGCCCTGACCGGAAAGGTCCGCGCGCCGGGCGACAAGTCGATGTCGCACCGGTCGATGATCCTGGGCGGAATGGCGTCGGGCGTGACTGAGGTCGAGGGTCTTCTGGAAGGCGACGACGTCCTGGCCACCGCCCGCGCGGTCGAGGCCTTCGGCGCCAAGGTCGAGCGGACCGGCGACGGCAGATGGCGGATCGAGGGGGCGGGGGGCTTTAAGACGCCGGCGTCGGTGATCGACTGCGGCAACGCCGGAACCGGGGTGCGGCTGCTGATGGGGGCGGCGGCCGGCTATCCGCTGACGGCGACCTTCGATGGCGACGGTTCGCTGAGAAAGCGTCCGATGAAGCGGGTCACGGGACCGCTGGCCGACATGGGCGCGGCGTTCGACTGGCAGGCGGCCGAGGATCGGTTGCCGGTGGCCCTGACCGGCGGCACGTTGAAGGCCATCGACTATGTGCAGACGGTGGCTTCGGCCCAGGTTAAGTCGGCCATCCTGCTGGCGGGGCTGAACGCCGAGGGCGTCACCTCGGTGGTCGAGCCCGAAAAGAGCCGCGACCACACCGAGCGGATGCTGCGGGCCTTCGGCGCCGAGGTGGGCGTCGAGGAGAAGGGCGAGGGCTGGAAGGTGACTCTGAAGGGCGGTCAGGCCCTGACCGGGACCTTCGTCGCCGTGCCGGGCGATCCGTCCTCGGCGGCGTTTCCCCTGGCGACCGGTCTGATCGTTCCGGGGTCGGAGGTCACGGTCGAGGGCGTGATGCTGAACCCGCTTCGCACCGGCCTGTTCGACACCTGGATCGAGATGGGCGCCGACCTGACCATCACCAACCGGCGTGAGGCCGGGGGCGAAGAGGTCGGCGACATCACCGCCCGCCATTCGTCCCTGAAGGGCGTGGTCGTGCCTGAGGATCGCGCCGCCTCGATGATCGACGAATATCCGATCCTGGCGGCGACGGCGGCCTTTGCGGACGGCGTCACTATCATGCGTGGCGTGGGCGAGATGCGGGTCAAGGAAAGCGACCGGATCTCGCTGATGGTCGAGGGCCTGCGCGCCTGCGGGGTTCAGGTCGAGGAGGAGCCGGAAGGCTTCATCGTCACCGGCGCCGGCTGGGGCGGGGCGGTGCGCGGCGGCGGCCTGGTCCATACCGCCCACGACCACCGCATCGCCATGAGCCATCTGGTCCTGGGGCTGGCCGCTGAACAGCCGGTCTCGGTCGACGAGCCCGGCATGATCGCCACGAGCTTTCCCGGCTTCGTCGAGATGATGAACGGGCTGGGCGGGCGGATCGCGTGACCGAAGGCCGGGCCTCGCGCCGGGTTCTGGCTAGGTTGGCGACGTTTGCCGGCTGTCTGTTTATCCTATGGGCAGTTGCATCGTTTATTGATCTCGGTGACGGCGAGACTTGGGACCAAACGAAGCCACGTTACGCCAAGATGCTTGAAAATAAAGGGTTCGAGGTCAACGGGTTCGGCTTCTACAGGGTCTCTCGCAGCCAGCATCCACGTGAATTTAAGACGATCGTCATCCTCAGGGGGATGATGCCTTCGGTGCTTTTTGGCGTGCTTTGCGCTGTGAGCGCCCTGGGTTGGTCGGCGCAACCCAAACTTATTCGCTCAGGGCAAGAATAGCACTTGAGCTTGTGTAGCTGGGCAAGGAAAGGCTAGGCGTTCCCTTCTCCTGAACATCGTCGCTTGGGCGCTGTCGGCGCTCGCGAAATCTCGGAAGATCCACCCTGACACAGCCTCTCGTCATCGCCGTCGACGGACCGGCCGCCTCTGGCAAGGGGACCATCGCCGCGCGCCTGGCCCAAACCTATGGCCTGCCGCATCTGGATACGGGGCTGCTGTACCGGGCCGTGGGCGCAAAGGTGCTGGCGGACGGCGGATCCCTGGATGACGAGGCGGCGGCGACGCAGGCGGCGCGGGGCCTCGACGCGGCGGGTCTGTCGGACGATCCGCGTCTGACGACGGGCGAGGCGGGCGAGGCCGCCAGCCGTGTCGCCAGCTTCGCCGGCGTTCGCGCGGCTCTGCTGGAACTGCAGCAGGCGTTCGCGGCCCAGGCAGGGGGCGCCGTTCTCGACGGGCGCGACATCGGCACGGTGATTGCGCCGAACGCTCAGGCCAAACTGTTCGTGACCGCGACGCCCGAAGTGCGGGCCACGCGCCGCTGGAAGCAGCTGACGGCGCGCGGATCGGAGATCGCCTTCGACGCCATGCTGGCCGATATCCAGCGCCGCGACGAGCGCGACGCCGGGCGCGGGGCAGCCCCGATGATTCAGGCCGATGACGCGGTCTTGCTGGATACGACCGATCTGGGTATAGAAGCCGCCTTCGATGCGGCCCGCCGTATCGTCGAGGCGGCGCGCGCGAAACATGGTCTCTGACCTGCCCTCGCAAATCCAACGCTCCCACCCTCGGCCTCCGCGGGCGTTTTGATCGTTCTGAACGGCCTCGCATCCCGACGACCTGATTCCATCTTTTCCCATCGCCCCGCGCGCCGCCTTTCGCTGCGTCAGGGGTCCACCTCGCGCGGGATCGTCCTTCGGTCACGCGCCACAGCCCCACTGGAAACACCAGAGCTTCATGTCTGATACTCTCAACCCCACGCGCGACGACTTCTCGGCGCTGCTCGACGAACAACTGTCGGGTCGCGACTTCGGCGAAGGCCAGGTCGTGCACGGCCGCGTCGTCGGCATCGAAAAAGACATCGTCATCATCGACGTCGGTCTGAAGACCGAAGGCCGCATCGCCATGCGCGAATTCGGCCAAGGCGACGACGGCGCCCTGCCCAAGGTCGGCGACAACGTCGAGGTTTACCTGGAGCGCGTCGAGAACGCCCTGGGCGAAGCCGTCATCAGCCGCGACAAGGCCCGTCGCGAAGAAGCCTGGACCCGTCTGGAAGTCGTGTTCGCCGAAGGCCAGCCGGTCAACGGCGCCATCGTCGGTCGCGTCAAGGGCGGCTTCACCGTCGACCTGGGCGGCGCCTCGGCCTTCCTGCCCGGTTCGCAAGTCGACATCCGTCCGGTCCGCGACGTCGGCCCGCTGATGGGCAAGGAACAACCCTTCGCCATCCTGAAGATGGACCGTCCGCGCGGCAACATCGTCGTGTCGCGTCGCGCCATCCTGGAAGAAGCCCGCGCCGAACAGCGCACGGAGCTGGTCGGTCAGCTGGCCGAGGGTGAAGTCCGCGAAGGCGTCGTCAAGAACATCACCGACTACGGTGCGTTCGTCGACCTGGGCGGTATCGACGGCCTGCTGCACGTCACCGACATGTCGTGGAAGCGCGTTTCGCACCCGAGCCAGGTTCTGGCCGTCGGCGACACCGTCAAGGTCCAGATCGTCAAGATCAACCCGGACACCCAACGTATTTCGCTGGGCATGAAGCAACTGCAGTCGGACCCCTGGGACGGCGTGGAAGCCAAGTATCCGGTCGGCGCCAAGTACACGGGCCGCATCACCAACATCACCGACTACGGCGCCTTCGTGGAGCTGGAAGCCGGTGTCGAGGGCCTGGTGCACGTCTCGGAAATGTCCTGGACCAAGAAGAACGTCCACCCCGGCAAGATCGTCTCGACCTCGCAGGAAGTCGACGTCGTGGTTCTGGATGTCGACGCCTCCAAGCGCCGCATCTCGCTGGGCCTGAAGCAGGCTCAGGACAATCCGTGGGACGCCTTCGTCGCCAACAACCCGATCGGTTCGACCGTCGAGGGCGAAGTCAAGAACGCCACCGAGTTCGGCCTGTTCATCGGCCTGGACAACGACATCGACGGCATGGTGCACCTGTCCGACCTCGACTGGTCGGTGTCGGGTGAAGAAGCCATCCAGCGCTACCGCAAGGGCGAGATGGTCAAGGCCAAGGTCCTGGACGTCGACGTCGAGAAGGAACGCGTCTCGCTGGGCATCAAGCAGCTGGGCGGCGATCCGATCGGCGAGGGCGACACCTATCGTCGCGGCCAGCAGATCACCGTCACCGTGACGGCGATCGAGTCGGGCGGCATCGAGGTGAAGTTCGGTGAAGACGACGCGCCGGTCACGGCCTTCGTTCGCAAGTCGGACCTGTCGCGCGACCGCAACGAGCAACGTCCGGAACGCTTCGCCGTCGGCGACCGCGTCGACGCCATGATCACCGCCGTGGACAAGGCCTCGCGCCGCGTCTCGGTGTCGATCAAGGCGCTGGAAATGAAGGACGAGCAGGAAGCCATCGAACAGTTCGGATCGTCCGATTCGGGCGCTTCGCTGGGCGACATCCTGGGCGCCGCGCTGAAGAACGCCGGCACCAAGGAGTAAGGCTCAAGCCGAAGGGCGCACCGCGTCCTTCGGTCGCCTCGCTCAATCAGCAGAGCGCCGCGCGCTCCGCGATAGCGACGAAGAATGAGGGCGGCGGGAGCAATCCCGTCGCCCTTTTCTCTGTCTGGCACACCCTGTGTCCACTTCCGGACATTTTTCTTGCGAATGGCGCGCATCATTGTCGGATAAGGGCTTTTTCCAGAGCCTGTCGAAGGTTAGGGTGTGTGCTCTGGATCGACGGCGGGCGAAACAGCCCGTCATTCCGAGCTCGCGGGGGCGCAGATGATCAAGTCCGAACTGATCGAGAAGCTTGCAGCCGAAAATACCCACCTGACCCACGCCGAGGTCGAGCGGCTGGTTAATGTGATCCTCAACACCATGACCTCGGCCTTGTCCGAAGGCGGCCGGGTCGAGTTGCGCGGTTTCGGCGCCCTGTCTGTGCGGTCGCGCCCGGCGCGCGCGGGTCGCAATCCGCGTACTGGCGAAACCGTCGAGGTGCCCGCCAAGGCCGTCCCCTTCTTCAAGAGCGGCAAGGAGTTGCGCGAGCGGCTGAACGCCTCGGGCGACGCCTGATCTAACATTCTCAAGGAAATCTCATGAGCCTGCTGTCGGAGTTTCGCGAGTTCGCGGTCAAGGGCAATGTCGTGGACCTGGCGGTCGGCGTGATCATCGGCGCCGCCTTCAACGGCATCGTCAAAAGCCTGGTCGATCAGGTGGTGATGCCGCCCATCGGCCTGATCACCGGCGGCATCGATTTCTCGGAACTGGAATGGGTTCTGAGGGCTGAGAACCCGGCGACCGAGGCCGTCGAGAAGGTGGCGATCCAATACGGCGCCTTCCTGAACACCGTGATCCAGTTTCTGATCGTCGCCTGGGTCGTCTTCCTTGTGGTCAAGGGCATCAACGCTCTGCGTCGTCAGGAAGCCGCCAAGCCCGATCCGGCGCCCGCCGCGCCGACGGCGACCGAGGCCCTGCTAGCCGAGATCCGCGACGAGCTGAAGGCCCGCCCCAACGCCTGATCAGGCCTTTGACACGCGCCCGCCCAAGGTCGGGCGCGTGATTGCGGCGGCAGCCCAGGCCTTGGGCATCGGCGGCGTGCGCGAACAGATGCCGTAGTCGCCGTCGAACGCCGTCGGCGCCCAGGCGGCCGCCAGCGCAGGATCGTCGATGATGGCGTGGCAATGCCCCCAGCCGCCTTCGCGCCGCGCCGACTTCGCCAGATCCCCCAACTGCGCCAGCAGGCGCGGCGTCACCATTTGCAGCCGCACCTTGGCGGCCCCCAGCGCGCGGGCGTTGTCGATCAAGGCCTGGGTCAAAAGCGGGATCGCATCGGGCGCCGTGTCCAGCGCGATTAGATCGACAATATCCAGATAGGGCGGCTCGATCAGACTGGTCTTGGTCATCTGCGCCATGGCCATCCCGACGATGCGGCTATCCTTGACGCAGGCCAGCATGATCGGTGGCAGGGTCAGGTCGGGGTCCGCCAACCGCCAGCGGAGGATTTCCGGACTGCGATCCGCCAGCAGACGATCTTCTTGCGACAGCCGACGCCAGAATTCCGCATAGGGCGAGGCGTCCGACAAGTCGCGCAGCACCGTTACCCCGGCCGGCAGCATCAGTGGCGTCTGGCCAAACACGCGCCCGTTCATCAGCCGCTCACCCAGACGCGCGGCGGTCTCGGCGGAGGTGCGGCCCAGCAACAGGCGCAGACCTCGACCCTGAGCGCAGGCCAGACGGTCGGTGATCCACGACAGCTTCAGCCCGTGGGTCTGCGCCGGCCAGGGCTTCATGTCGAACAGGCCGTACAGCGGCGCCGAGCGCGCATTGGCGTTGAAGGTGTAGCGGGCGAACAGGTCCGGCTGTTTCAAAAAGGTGCGGATCAGAGGCCGGCTGGCGCCCTTCTGGCTGGGCGGCACGATGATCGAAAAGCCGGTGGCGCCGAAGTGGTCCTGGGCGCCGTGCCGAAACCGCTGGATGAAGTTGCCCAGCATGGCGACGGCTTGGTCATCATCATCGGCCACGACCCAACCGGCGGGCGCGCTCAGCGCCAACCGCGCCGGATTGGCCTCGAGCCAGCGCCATCCGGCCGGCGACCGCTCGGGCCAGCCGACCTGACGATGGAGCCTGTTCAGCGCCTCATGGTCGAGAGCCGCGATCGGTCTGACAGACATCTGGCGCTCCTTCCCATTATGAAACCGTGTGCGTCTCTGACGAACGACCTAGCATGATGTGCGCCACCGGGCATAACCCAGGGTTGTTTTCCGCTTTCCTCGCGCGTCGCCCGGCCACCCCCGCGACAGCCTTAACACTTGTTCGGATTCGCCCGCTGTGCTGGGTATGCGCCTTTCGCGCGCCCGATAAGCGGCGCGGCAGTTGGGAGTGAGCCGTTGAGGACGGATTTGGGGAAGGCGCGACTTACACGACGCGTGAAGACGATTAGGGGGACGCGCGCATGAACATCGTCGTCGCCCTTGGACTGATCATCACCTTCGCCACGGGCGTGCCGGTGCTGATGCAGATCCTCAAAAACCACCCGCGCGGACTGATCATCCTGTTCTTCGCCGAGATGTGGGAGCGGTTCTCCTACTACGGCATGCGCGGCATCCTGATCTTCTTCCTGACGCAACACTTCCTGTTCGACGACGCCATGGCGGGGTCGACCTACGGCTCCTACACTTCCCTGGTCTATCTGCTGCCCCTGCTGGGCGGCATCATGGCCGACCGCTTCATCGGCACGCGCAAGGCCGTCGCTTTCGGCGCCCTGCTCCTGGTCGCCGGTCACGGCATGATGGCTTTCGAGGGCCGTCCCGCGACCGAAACCCTGACTTATGCCGGTCAGACCTATCAGATCGACGCCGAAGGCCGCGGTGCGGCGCGTGAAGTGTCGATCGTCGTCAACGGCCAGAAATACGCCTTCGAGGCCGCCGAGAACGGCCTGGCGATCGAGAACCTGCCCGCCGCGTCGCCGCTGCCGGCCGTTCTGCCGACCGGCGAATACAAGATCGACGCGACCCGCGATATGGCGGGCGTGAACGTCTTCTATCTGGCGGTGTCCTTCATCATCATGGGCGTCGGCTTCCTGAAGCCCAACATCTCGACCATCGTCGGACAGCTCTATCCGCAAGGTGACCCGCGGCGGGATTCCGGCTTCACCCTCTACTACTACGGCATCAACCTCGGCGCCTTCTGGGCGGCCGTGCTGTGCGGCCTTTTGGGTCAGACCGTCGGCTGGTGGGCAGGCTTTGGTCTGGCCGGCGTCGGCATGGCGCTGGGCTGGGTGGTCTTCGTGCTGGGCAAACCCCTGCTGCAAGGCAAGGGCGAGCCTCCGGCCGAAGCCAATCTGAGCAAACCCATGCTGGGTCCGATCAACCGCGAATGGTCGATCTACCTGCTCAGCATCCTGGGCGTCGGCGTCGTCTGGTTCATGGTTCAGCGCAACGCCCTGGTGGGTTGGGTCCTGGGCGCCGCCACCGTCGCGTCACTGCTGTTCATCCTTTACGTCATCGTCAAGGTTTGCGAGAACAAGGCGCAGCGTGAGCGGATGATGCTGGCCTTGGTGCTGATCTTCGGGTCGGTCGTCTTCTTCACCCTGTTCGAACAGGCCGGCACTTCGCTGAACCTGTTCGCCGACCGTAACGTCGATCTCAGCATCACCCCGCAGGCGTTCCAGCTTCTGGGCGTCACCGTCGGCACCCCGGCCCAGATCGCCGCCGCCGGTCTCAGCACGTCGGGTCCTTGGATCGACGCCACCATCACGGCGGCCCAGACCCAGTCGTTCAATGCGGGCTTCATCCTGATCTTCGCACCGATCATGGCCGCGCTCTGGTCCTTCCTGGGCAAGCGCAACCTGGACCCCAACCCCACGCTGAAGTTCGGCCTCGGCCTGCTTCAGGTCGGACTGGGCTTCATGATCGTGGTGTGGGGCGCCGGCATGGCCAACTCGGCCTTCCAGATGCCGCTGCTCCTGCTGGGGCTACTCTATCTGTTCCACACGACCGGCGAGCTCTTCCTGTCGCCGGTGGGCCTGTCGGAAATCACCAAACTGTCCGTCGCCAAGGTGGTCAGCTTCATGATGGCCGTCTGGTTCCTGGCCAGCTCCATCGCCCAATATGTCGGCGGCTGGATCGCCGGCCTGGCGGGTACGGAGACTGTGGGCGGCCAGGTGCTGAACCCGGGCCTTGCGCTGCAGACCTCGCTTGAAGTGTTCAAGCTGCTGGGCCTGTGGGGCATGGGCATCGGCGTGGCCTTCATCGTCGTCAGCCACTTCATCAAGGGCTGGTCGCATGGCGCCAACGACGGTGATGATCACCCTGGACCTGTGCTGAACGATCGCGGTCAGGAAGACGGCAACGTCGCTCGTCCTGCGGCCTCGACGCCCAGCCACTGATCGACGTCTGATCAAGGAAAAGCCCCGGCGGAGCGATCCGCCGGGGCTTTTTGCTGCGTCAAGCGCGACCTCAGAAGGTCTTGCGGACCCGCAACGAGACAAAGGTGCGCGGGTCGATGGAGCGCTCCTCGACGAAGGCCACGGTGCGCGGATCGCGTGTGGCGTAGACGGTGCGCTGCTGGGTGAAGTCGTCCCACAGGTTCAGCTGGGCGCGCAGCGACAGGGTCGGGCTGGGCTTGTATTCCACAAAGGCCTCCAGATAGTCCGCGCCGCGCCAGGCGAAGGTCTGGTCGGGGTCATACGTCGCCTGGCCCAGACGCGGCAGCCAGTTGATCCCCCACTGGGTCTTCCACGAGGTGATGTCCTGCTGGAAGCCGACATTGGCCTGGCTGGGCCGCACGCCCGAGATGCGGCGGTCCTCGCCTGTGGTCGGGTCGGTGACGCTGGTCTTGTTCCAGTCGTTTTGGAAGGTGAAGCGGGCGCCCGAAATCCCGACCTTGTCCAGCGACACGACCACGTTCAGCGACAGCTGATCCAGCGTTCCGTCGCCTATGTTGCCGGTCGCCGACAGGCCGCCAGGCAGGGGCAGGCGGTCGATCACATCGATGATGCGGTCGTGGCGATAGCCGATCGAGACCACGCCCTCGCCCCAAAACCGGCGCTCATAGGACAGCTCGGAAATCCAGCGCTGCTCCGGCTCCAGATCGACGTTGCCGCCGAACACCGTGCCGTCGCTCAGCTCAGCCGAGGCGGCGAAGTCGCCGAAGTCCAGCTGACCCAGTTCGCGCTCGAAACGAAAACGCAGCTGGTTGTTCGCCATCGGCGTCCAGGTCGCCAGCAGGCGCGGCTTGGCGAAGAAGAAGCTCTTTTCCTGGTCAGCATCGCCCGACTGGCTGATGGTGGAGGCCTCAAGGCGCACGCCGCCCTCCAGCGTCAGTTTCGGATTGATCCGCCAGGTCGCCTTGCTGAAGGCCTCGCCGCGCGTCTCCTCGACCTTGACCGAGGCGCTGGGCAGGGGAACGCCGACGCCGCCGATGGTGAAGGCCTGGTTCACGTCCAGCATATTGTAGGCGAGCTCGGCGCCGGCCTCGATCGTCAGGGCAGGCGAGCGTTCGTGACGCACCAGGGCGCGCAGGATGGATTCCGACGAGTCGCCGTTGGACTTGAACTGCTGCTCCGGCGCCGTCGTGCCGTTCAGCGTCTCGTTGCTGCCCGAGACGCTGTCGAAGCTTGAGAACTCGTGGATCAGACGCGTCTCCAGGGTCCAGCGCGGGTTCAGGGTACGGGTCCAGGTCAGGCCCAGCTCCCCGGAATCGCCGTCTTCGGCATAGTCGCTGCGGCGCAGAGAGGTGGGCGACGAAAGCTCGGTCCAGTTCTGATAGTCGTTCAGACCATAGCGGGCGGTGCCTTCCAGCTTTCCGCCGAACAGTGGGCCGGTGTAGTTGCCGCGAATGCTCTGGCCGCCGCCCCAGCCGTCATTCTCGAACCGCTCGTCGCGGATGACATCGCCAGCGGCGTTGCGACGGATCGACCGGCCGACGCCGTTGGAATCGCTGGACCCCATGCCGTCCGACAGGGTCACGCCCCAGCTGCGGTCGCCCTTGTTCTGAGTGAATTGATAGGAGCCGCCATAGATGTCATGGCCGCCTTCGAACAGCATGGCGTTCCAGGTCAGGATCGACTGGCGGCTGTCGGTCGTCTTCAGGATGACGTTCACGACGACGGAATAGCCCTGCATGTCGATGCCCGGCGCACCGCCCCGGATCAGTTCGATGCGCTCGACCTGATTGGCAAGGGTCCGGCCCAGGACGTTCGAACCCGAATCGTTCTTTGAGGCGGGACGGTTGTTGTTGATCAGCACATTGCCGACCGCCCCTTCGAAACCGCGCGCGCCCGATCCGTTGTCGATGGAAAAGCCGGGGACGCGGTTGACCATGTCCAGCGCCGTATTGGGGCGTTGGGCGGCGAAGAAGTCCGGCGTGAAGACCAGTACGCCGCGCTGGCTGGCGTCGGCCAGGGGCGCCTGGTTTGTCGGGCCGGTCGGCACGGGGGCCTCGGCGACTTGGGGCTTGTCGCCGGCGAATGCGGCGCCGGCGGTGAAAAGCAGGGCTGTGCTGGCCAGCAGCAGGGTCTTTGTCATTGGTCTTCCCCTCGGGTGTTGGCGAGAGGTGTGCCGATCCGTCGCGTTCATCTCCAGTTACAAGGCCGCAAGGTGGATTAAATCGACGACATCATTACAGCGATTTCATTACACCAGTGACAGTAATGAAGTTTACAGCGATGTAATGATCAGACGCTCATCTTCTCTATTGCTTTTACTTGCCGCGATGGCGCTGACGACCGCGCCTGCTGTCGCGCAGGATGCGCCATCGGACGCCGTCGAGGATATCGTCGTCACCGCCCGCCGGATCGAGGCGCCGATGTGGGAGGTGCGGCGCGGCGACAGCGTTCTGATCCTGGTCGGATCGATCGACGGTTTGCCCAGAAAGATGGAGTGGCGCACCGACGCTCTCATCTCGGCGGTCGATCGCGCGGACCGCGTTCTGTTTCCGGTCGAGGGGAGGGCCTCGCTGGCCGATGTCGGCCGGCTGATCTGGCGGTTTCGGACGCTGACCCGGTTGCCGAACGGGCGCACCAGCGCCGACTATCTGTCGCCGGACCTCGAGGCCCGGGTCGAAAGCCTCACAGGCGAAGGCCCCACCCGCGACAGCATGCTGATCCTGTCGGGCGATCTGATGGAACTGGGCGGTTACAGCAGTGGAGGGCGTCCGGTGTCCGGCTTGGTTCGTCAGGCGACGCGCGCCAATCGCACGCCTGCTGAACCCGTCGGCATCTTCAGGGGTGACGAGCTGATCGAAAAGGTTCTGACGACGCCGCCCGAATGCTATCTCGACTGCATCGACGCTGCGGCGACGGCGGCCGAGGCCGGGGTCGAGGCGGGCGCGCAGCGCGCGGAGAACTGGCGTCTGCGCCGGATCCCGGCGGTGTTGGACTCGCCCCTGGAAAAGGCGGCGACGGCATGTTCCTACTGGTCGGTGATGGCCCAGGCGGATGATCTGCGTCGGATATGGAATACGGCGGTGGACAAGGCGCTGGCCGAAACGGGGATCACCGTCGCTATCGCGCCCTTGCGGCTATTGGCCGAGCCGAACGGTGTGTTGGATCGGCTGGAGGCGGAGGGGCTGGAACCGATCGGTCCCGAATGGCGCCCTCCGTCCCCGCTCAATCGGCGCGCTAGAGCTTACTTGCGTTCCGGAACGGCATCGCGGGCGGCGTCGCCGATGTTCTCTGCGGCGTTGCCGACGCTCTCGGCCGCGCCGGCGACGGCGTTGGACTCGATCGCATCGTTGCGGTTCATGTTCATCAGGAAGTAGCCGATCACCAGAACGGCCAACAGGCCGACGATCAGAGCGACGATGGCGCCCATGCCGCTGCCGCGACGCTCGACGACCGTGGTGGGCGCCGCGCTGGTCTCAGTGATGCGTTCAACCCGGCCATCGGGATGTTGGACTTCGCGTTCAGTAGGCATGGTGTTTCCTCTCCAGTGTGGCGGGGAAACACGCTTCGTGACGATACGGTTCCGCTCGCTTAAACGGCGGTGCCGCCGACCGTCAGGCCGCCGATTTTGAGGCTGGGCTGGCCGATGCCGACGGGCACGCCCTGTCCGGCCTTGCCGCAGACGCCGACGCCCGGATCGAAGGCGAAGTCGTCGCCGACCATCTGGATCTTGGTCAGGGCCGTGGCCCCATCGCCGATCAGGGTCGCGCCGCGCACAGGAGCGGTGATTACCCCGTCCTCGATCAGATAGGCCTCATTGCACTGGAACACGAACTTGCCGTTGGTGATGTCCACCTGACCGCCCGAGAAGTTGGCGGCGTAGAGGCCGCGCTTCGTATTGGCGATCATGTCGGCCTTGGAGTCCTTGCCGCCCTCCATGAGGGTGTTGGTCATGCGCGGCATCGGCATGTGGGCGAAGGACTGGCGCCGGCCGTTGCCGGTGGCGGCTACGCCCAGCTGACGCGCCGACAGCCGGTCGTGCATCAACCCGACCATGATTCCGTCCTCGATCAGGACGGTGCGCGATGTAGGCGTGCCCTCGTCATCGACCGACAGCGATCCGCGCCGTCCGGCGATCGAGCCGTCATCGACCACGGTGACGCCGGGGGCGGCGACCCGCTGGCCCATCATGCCGTTGAAGACCGACGAGCCCTTTCTGTGGAAGTCGCCCTCGAAGCCGTGGCCGATGGCCTCGTGCAGCAGGACGCCGGGCCAGCCGGCGCCCAGAACCACGTCCATCTCGCCCGCCGGACAGTCGACGGCGTCCAGATTGACCAGGGCTTGACGCAGGGCCTCGTCCACCTGGGCCTTCCAGCGTTCGGGCGCGACCCAGGCCTCGAACCCGGCCCGGCCGCCGGCGCCGGACGAGGCGCTCTCGCGCTTGCCGTTCTGTTGGACGGTGACCGAGACGTTCAGCCGGACAAGGGGGCGAACATCGCGCACTGCCCGTTCGTCGGCGCGCAGGATCTCGATGGCGCGACGTTCGCCGATCAGGGAGGCTGACACCTGGACCACGCGCGGATCACGGGCGCGCGCCCAGGCGTCGATCTCGGCCAGCAAGGCGATCTTGTCGGAGAAGGCGGGCGAGGCGAGGGGATCGACCTCGCCATACAGTTTCTGATTGGTGGCGCGGGGCCCTTCCGCGACCCGGGCCTCATGCCCTTGTTTGGCCAGAGCGGCGCTGTCGGCGGCGCGACGCAGGGCGGCGGCGGAGATTTCGTTGGCGTGGGCATACCCGGCGGTCTCGCCCGCCACGACCCTAAGGCCGAAGCCCTCGGTGGCGTCATAGGCGGCGGACTTCAGCCGGCCATCGTCGAACACCAGGCTCTCGCTCTCGGACCGCTCCAGGAACAGTTCGCCGTCGTCGGCGCCGGCCAGGGCCGTTTTCAGGATCGACAGGGCTTCGTCGGTATCGACGCCGGCGGCGTCGAGGATGGGCGGCGGGGAGGCATGAACGGTCATGGCCTGTAGGTAGGGGCTGAAGGCCGTTTCGTCACCTGCCCGGCGCGCGAAACCGCCGATCAGTCCAGCGGCTGGGGCCGCGTCACAACCGGACCGTCGGGATCGCTGCTCGACGGGCGTGCAGCGGTCGGGGCGGGCGTCGGGGCCGTCGGCACGATCACCAGCGGTTCAGTCGCGACGGTCGGCGCCGGCGTCGGGGTGGTCGTCGTCGGCGCACGCGTCGTCGGTTGCGTTGTTGTTGCCGGCGTCTGGGTCTGGGGCTGAGCCGGGCTCTGCGTGCGGGGCGCGGCCGTCGTCGCGCGCGGCGGCGTCGTCGCAGGTGCGGAAGCGGCGGGAGCAGGCGGCGTCGCTGTGGTCGTAGCGGCTGGTGCGGGCTGTTCGGTCGCGACGACGGGTGCGGCGTCGGCAGAAATCGTATCGGCTGGCGGGGCGGTCAGAGGCGCATCGGCGGCCATGGCGGGCGTGGACGCCGGCGGGGTCGAGGCGGGACGCATCGCAAGCCACAGGAGGCCGCCTCCGGCGACCAGCAGGGCGACGACTCCGACTCCGACATAGAGCGGCAGGCGCGAGCTCTTGGCGGGCGCACCGGCGAAGCTGGGCGTGATCGGCGCAGCCGCAGGCGAAACAGCGGGTCTGGCCGCGACCGCTGGCGCGGCGGCGACGGGTTCGGCCGCGACCGGCTTCGGCGCAGGGGCGGGCGTCGTCTCGGGCGCGGGCAGGGGCCGCACGGTCAGATCGGGTTGAGCGGCCGGCGCCAGCTGCGGCCGGGACTGCGGCGGCGTCGGAGCCTGGGGTTGAGGCTGGGCCTGGGCCGGGCGCGCCGTCGGGATCAGCGAACCGCCCAAGATGCTTGCCCCCTGCGGACGGGGCGCGGGACGCGGCGCCGGATTGGCGGGCGTCGTCTGACCCTTGGCCGGCGCAACGCCGGAGGCCAGGCTCTGGGTGTGGATCGACGCCTGCTGCTGTTGCGGCGTGGGCTTGCGAGGCGGCGGATTAGGAATGCGGTCCAGCGGATTGGGCGCGACCGGCACCGGCCCGACGTGGAAGGTCGTCGCGGGCATGCGCCCCCAGGTCACCGGCTTGCGGGCGAAGGGCTGGGGCGGGGTCTTCTGGTCGTCGGACATGGTCTTCTCAATCGCTGGCGATCTGGCCCGTTTCGTGACGGATCAGTTCTTGAGCCGGTAGCCGGTCTTGAACATCCACATGACGATGCCCAGGCAGACGGCGAAGAAGGCCAGGGTGGCGGCGACGCTGACGCCGATGGCCACATCCCCCTGACCATAGAAGGCCCAGCGGAAGCCCGAGATCAGATAGACCACAGGGTTGAACAGGGTCACCGTGCGCCAGCCGTCCGGCAGCATGTCGATGGAATAGAAGGCGCCGCCCAGGAAGGTCAGGGGCGTCACGACCAGCATCGGGATCATCTGAAGCTGCTCGAACCCATTGGCCCAGACCCCGATGATGAAGCCGAACAGGCTGAAGGTCACCGAAATCAGGATCAACAAGGCCATCATCCAGACCGGATGCAGGATCTGCAGCGGCACGAAGAAGGCCGCCGTGGCCAGAATGATCAGGCCCAGCACCGCCGACTTGGTCGCCGCCGCGCCGACATAGGCCAGCACGATCTCCAGCGACGACACCGGCGCCGACAGGATTTCGTAGATCGTCCCCGTGAACTTGGGGAAATAGATGCCGAACGAGGCGTTGAAGATCGACTGTGTGAACAGGCTGAGCATGATCAGCCCCGGCACGATGAAGGCGCCGTAGGGCACGCCGTCCACCTGTTGCATCCGGCTGCCGATCGCGCCGCCGAAGACAACGAAATACAGGGCCGTGGTGATGACGGGCGTGACCACGCTCTGCCATAGGGTGCGCAGCGCCCGCGCCATCTCGAAGCGATAGATGGCCCAGACGCCATATCCGTTGAAGGTCATGCCGCTGCTCCGTTCTGGTGGACCAGGCTGACGAAGATGTCTTCCAGCGAGCTCTGGCGGGTGTTCAAGTCCTTGAAGCCGATGTTCAGCGCCTCAAGCCGGCGGATCAGCGACGGCACGCCCGTATCGTCAGCGTTGGCGTCGAAACTGTACTCCAGCTCTCCGCCCTCGTTCTTCAACGTCAGGTCCCAGTCGGACAGGTCGGCGGGCAGGGCGCCCAACGGCTCGATCAGGTTCAGCGTCAGGGTCTTCTTGCCCAGCTTCTTCATCAGGGCCGACTTCTCTTCGACCAGGATCAGCTCGCCCTTCAGGATCACGCCCACCCGGTCGGCCATCTCTTCGGCTTCTTCGATGTAATGGGTCGTCAGGATGATGGTCACGCCGCGCTCGCGCAGCTTCCTGACCATGGCCCACATGTCGCGGCGCAGCTCGACATCGACCCCGGCGGTGGGCTCGTCCAGGAACAGGATGTCCGGCTCGTGGCTCAGGGCCTTGGCGATCATCACCCGCCGCTTCATCCCGCCCGACAGGGTCATGATCTTGGAGTCGCGCTTGTCCCACAGCGAGAGGTCTTTCAGCACGCCTTCGATGAAGGCGGGGTTCGGCGCCTTGCCGAACAGGCCCCGGCTGAAGGTGACGGTGGCCAGCACGGTCTCGAAGGCGTCGGTGGTCAGCTCCTGTGGCACCAGGCCGATCTTGGTGCGGGCGGCGCGGAAATCGGACTGGATGTCATGGCCGTCGGCGACCACGGTCCCGGTCGTGGGCGTGACGATGCCGCAGACGATGGAGATCAGCGTGGTCTTGCCCGCGCCGTTCGGTCCCAGCAGGGCGAAAATCTCGCCCTTGTTGATCGTCAGGTCGATGCGCTTCAGCGCCTGATGCCCTGACTTGTAGGTCTTGGTCAGGCCGTCGATCTCGATTACGGGCATGGGCTTTCCTTTCCGGCGCGCGCGGCGGCGCGGGCCGGGTGTGGCGGCAATATGGCGTGCCTGACGCCTGACTCAAGTGGCGGCGCCGTCTCAATAGACGCCAAGTCGTTGTTAACCCGATTGTCGCACGGTGCCGGCCTGAGTTGAGTTTTGGCAGGAGCTTTCGTGCCGTCCCTGTCCGCCGCCCACCACGCCGCTCTGACGGCGATCGTCGAGGCCTGTCCCGACGCATCGCTGGGGATGCTGGGCGCGGCCGTGGCGGCGCTGAAGGGCGACAAGGCGGCCGAACTGGCGAACATCGTCGCCGCAGAGGCGCGCGATCGCGCCCGTCGCGGCACGGCCTTCGCCCCCCTGCTGCCGCTGTTTCAGCCGCGCGCCGACGGCGTGCCGGCCCTGGTCTTTCCGCCTCGGGTCCTGAACCGGGTCTGGCGCGAGGCGGTGCGGGGCGAGGAGGATTTCCTGCCCCTGCTTGACGGCGCCGTGGCCGTGGACGGCGAATGGACCCTGGCCGCCGATCGGCTGTGCGCAAAGGCGGCCGCCGTGCTGCGCGACCGGCCGCGCGACGTCTGGCCGGAGTTTCAGCGCCCCGCCGATGACCAGCCACCATCCACTCCGGTCGAACTGGCCGGTTGTTTCGACCTGACGCCTCTGGCCCGCAGCGCCTTGCCGCGCCTGCCCGTCTGGCTGGAACGCCCCGACGACAACCAGCTCGCGGGTTTGAGGCTGCTGATCCAGGACTGTCTGGCGATGTCGCCGGACGGCGGGCGGCGCATGATCGACATCCTGTTCGCCCATGTGGCGGACGCCGAGCGGATGCTGCGGGTCGTGACGCGGACCAGCCGCCTCGCAGACCGCGAAATCACCCTCAGCCACTCCGAGATGGGCGTCTTCGTCGAGCGGCTGCTGACCTCCGTCCAGGCGCGGGTGCAGAAGATCGCCGGCGTGGTCCGTTCGTCGCTGGGCGAGACCGCGATGCTGGGCGTGGTGGACGACGTCAACTGGTGCGCCGGCGTGCTGGCCGAGATGGACCTCAGCCTGCAGGTGCGGCCCGATTCCAGCTGGGGCAAGGCGGCGCGGATGGCGCGGGTCCAGGTGTCGGGCCAGCTTTCCGGCCTGATGAAGTCCGCCTCCAGCGCCGTCCACGCCGCCCTGCCGATGAAGCGTCAGGTCATCACCGGCCGGATGACGCGGATGTCGCCCTGGCTGGAGGCGCCGGCCGAGGGCGAACCGATCGAGGCGGCGGCGGCCCTGCTGGCGGCGGTGGCGGCCCTGCGCGGCGCGGCTGTCACCTTCGGCTGCGAAGCCGATCGCTCGGGACTGAAGGCCGACCTGACCGACTACCTCTCCACCTGGTCCGACGAGGCGCTGAACAGTCTGTCGGATGGCGAGGCCGAAAATCCCGACCATGTGCTGCGTCTGATCGGGGTCGTGGCGCGGTTCCTGACCGTGATCGAGGCGCTGGATGCGGCGCGCGCGGTCAGGCGACGCGCGGCCTCGGCGGAAATGGCGCGGCTGGGCTGAAACGACGCCTCGCCCGACGTTCGCGGATGGGTTAGACGGCGAGGATGATCGTCTTCTGGATAATGACGGGACTGGCGGCGGCTCTGGCCGCCCTGCTGGTGCTGACCGGCGCGCGGCGCGGCGCCGATCCGGCGGCTGGAGCCGAAACCCAGGCCGGCTCGCGCGAGATCGAGGAACTGGATCGGCTGAAGGCGCGCGGCCTGCTGGACGAGGCGGCCTATGTAGGCGCGCGCGCTGAGGCGGGGCGGCGGCTTCTCGCCGGTTCGGCGACCACGACCCCGGTGGCCGGCGCTCGCGATCGGTTCTGGGTGCTGGGCGGGATCGGCGTGACCGTCGCGGCCGCCCTGGGCCTCTATGTTTTCACCGGCTCGCCCGGCCTGCCGGATCAGGCCTATGAGCGACGCGTCGACGATTGGGCGGCCAATCTGGATCGGCTGGAGCCGGCGCAGTTGGCGGCGGTGACCGCGCGGGTCGTTCAGGAGCGGCCCAAGGATCGGCAGGCGCTAGCCATGCTGGGCGCGGCCCGCTTCGCCGCCGGCGATCCGCTGGGCGCCGCCTCCGCCTTTCGTCGCCTGATCGCCCTGGATCCCCGTGACGCCCAGGCCTGGGCGCGCCTGGGCGAAAGCCTGGTCGTCGCCAACGACAACCAGATCGGCGGCGATGCCGAGGCCGCCTTCCGCGAGGCCTTGAAGCTGGACCCAGATCAGCTCGGCGCGCGCTTCTTCCTGGGCGAGGCCGCGTTGCGGCGCGGCGACGCCGTTGAGGCTCGCACCCTGTGGACGCCGCTGATCGCCGCGCTCGACCCGGCCGATCCGCGCCGTCTGGATCTGGAACGCCGACTGCCGAGGGGCGGCGCGCAATGACGCGTTGGTCCTGCGCGACGACGGCGGTATATGCCGCCGGTCCGTCCCTGGAATCCGGAATGTCCGTCGCATGAGCTGGCTGCCCAAATCGCCGAAGGCGCGTCGCCGCCTGTGGGTCGTCGCCGCCGTGGCGCCGATCCTGGCGCTGGCGGTCGGCCTGTCGCTGTGGGCGATGCAGGACAGCGTGACCTTCTTCTATTCGCCGTCCGAGGCCACCGCCGACAAGGCGCCGGAGGGCCGCAACATCCGCCTGGGCGGTCTGGTCGAGGCCGGCAGCGTGCAAAAGACCGGCGACGGCGTGGTCGCCTTCGTCGTCACCGACAACGCCGCCACGACCCGCGTCGTCTATCACGGCGACCTGCCCGATCTGTTCCGCGAAGGGCAGGGGATCGTGGCGCAAGGGGCCTTCGGCGCCGACCGCACCTTCCACGCCAGCCAGGTCCTGGCCAAGCACGACGAGAACTATATGCCGCGCGAGGTCGCCGACCGTCTGAAGGAAAAGGGCGAGTGGCGGCCGGACGGTCCCGAAACGCGCTCAACTAGGCCGCAGGCCGATAGCGCGCCGACGCGCTTATGATCGCCGAGCTTGGGGCCTTCGCCCTGGCGCTGGCGCTGGCGCTGTCGATCCTGCAGACCGGGCTTTCGGCGGCCGGGCGCGCGCGGCGCAGCCCGGTCTTGGCCGGGGCCGCCCAGGGCGCGGCTTTGGCGGCGGCGGCGGCGGTCGCGCTCAGTTTCGCAGCTCTGATCTACGCCTTTGTGGTGTCCGACTTCTCGGTCTCCAACGTGGCGGCCAACAGCCACACCGACAAGCCGATGCTCTACAAGGTCGCTGGCGCCTGGGGCAGCCATGAGGGGTCGCTTCTGCTGTGGTGTCTGGTGCTGACCGTCTTCGGCGGGGCGCTGGCGCGGGCGCGCGGCCTGCCGTTCGGGCTGAAGGCCTCGGCCGTGGCGGTGCAGGGCGCGCTGGGCTCGCTGTTCCTGGCCTTCGCCGTCTTCACCTCCAGCCCCTTCACCCGTCTGGACCCCGCGCCGTTCCAGGGCGCGTCGCTGAACCCGCTATTGCAGGACCCGGCCCTGGCCGTGCATCCGCCGCTGCTCTACGCCGGCTACGTCGGGTTCTCGGTCTGCTTCTCCTTGGCGGTCGCAGCGCTGATCGAGGGACGGGCGCAGACCGCTTTCTGGCCCGCCTGGGGGCGCTGGGTTCGACCCTGGGCGCTGGCCAGCTGGGCCTTCCTGACCGTCGGCATCACCCTGGGCTCCTTCTGGGCCTATTACGAGCTGGGCTGGGGCGGTTGGTGGTTCTGGGATCCTGTCGAGAACGCCTCCTTCATGCCGTGGCTGGCGGGCGCGGCCCTGTTGCACAGCGCGGTCGTGACCGAGCGGCGCGGCGCGCTGGCGGGCTGGACCGTGTTTCTGGCCCTGCTGGCCTTCACCTTCTCGATGCTGGGCGCCTTTTTGGTGCGCTCGGGCGTGCTGACATCCGTCCACGCCTTCGCCGTCGATCCCCAGCGCGGACTGATGCTGCTGGCCATTCTCGGCGTCACGGCCGGTGCCGCCTTCGCCCTGTTCGCCTGGCGCGCGCCGCAGCTGAAGGGCGGGGGCCTGTTCGCGCCGGTCAGCCGCGAGGGCGCGTTGGTCCTGAACAATCTGTTTCTGACGGCGGCGGCCGCGACCGTATTGCTAGGCACCCTCTATCCGCTGATTTTGGAGGCGGCGTCCGGCGCGACCATCTCGGTCGGCCCGCCCTATTTCGCCGCCACCTTCACCCCGCTGATGATGGTCGCCTTCCTGATTTTGCCGGCCGGGCCGCTGCTGGCCTGGAAGCGCGGCGACCTGCCCGGCGCGATGCAGCGCCTGGCCGTCGCGGCGGGTCTGGCGATCGTCGGCGCCCTGGCGGCCTACGCCTTGTGGGAGCCCAGGAAGGCCTTCGCCGCAGCCGGGATCGGCCTGGGTCTGTGGCTGATCCTGGGATCGCTGTCGGAAGTCGCCGAACGCGCCCGCCTGTTCCGCGCCTCGATGGCCGAGACGGTGCGCCGACTGAAGGGGCTGCCCATGGGCGCCTGGGGTATGACCCTGGCGCATTTGGGGCTGGGCGTCTTCATCCTGGGGGCGGTGGTCGAGACGGGCTTCAAGGCCGAGGCCGCCCGCGCCGTCTCGCTGGGCCAGAGCGTTGCCGCCGGCCCCTGGACTGTGACCCTGGACGACGTGCGCGTCGTCGAAGGACCGAACTATCTGGCCGAGCAGGGCCGCCTGACCGTGCGCGCCACGAACGATCAAGGCCGCGCCAGCGCCGTGACAGCCGAGCGCCGCTTCTTCCCCGCAGGCGGTCAGACCACCACCGAGGTCGGGCTCGATTTCCGAGGTCTGGACGACGTCTATGTCGTGATCGGCGAACGCGCTGGCAGTCCCGAACAGCCGGCCTGGGTCGTGCGTCTATATTGGAACCCCTGGGCGCGACTGATCTTCCTGGGGCCGATGATCATGGCCTTCGGCGGGGTGCTGTCGCTGCTGGATCGCCGTCTCAGGCTCGGGATCGCCGCGCGCCGGCGCAAGACCGCATGAGGCGCCTGGCGATCCTGCTGGCCGCGCCGATCCTGGCGCTGATGCTGACGGCGGCCGAACCACCCGCCGCGCCCGACCGTCCGTTGGCCGATGCGACCCAGGAGGCCCGCGCCCAGGCCCTGTTCAAGGACGTCCGCTGCGTCGTTTGCCAGCACGAGGCCATCGCCGACAGCCCGGCTGGCGTCGCTGGCGACATGCGCCGCCTGATCCGCGAGGAGATCGCGGCCGGCGCGTCGGATCAGGCCGTGCGCGACGATCTGGTGCGGCGCTTCGGCGACTATGTGCTGTTCACCCCGCCGGTTCGGGCGGGGACCTGGCTGTTGTGGTTCGGCCCGTTTGTCCTGGTTTTGCTGGCCGTCGCCGTTCTGGCTCTGCGCGCACGCCGTCGTCCGGTCGAGGCCGTCCCCCTGACGCCCGAAGAAGAACGCCGGCTGGACGAAGTTCTACGAAATGAGAAGCTTCGCCGCGATCCTGACGCAACCTCGCCTCACGACGGGCGCTAGTCGAGATCAACGATCGGCGGTCGGGATTGGCGCAAAGCTGGTTCGGCCTATATCAATCGCGTAACCGGCGCCCGTCTGGCGCTGGACAAGAGGATCGCAAGGACCACGATGCTGAAGCGCAAGGAGTTCATTCTCGGGGCCGCGGCCGGCCTGACCCTGGCGGCGGCGGCGACCGCCGGCGGCGTCATCAACTGGCCCGGCGCGCACGCGGAACCGCAGGCGGTGAACCGGATCACCCCGGTCCCGGCCAACGGCGACGCCTTCACGCCTCCGCCAGGCGCGCCCAGCAGCTTCGCGACCATCTTCGACCAGGTCTCGCCCGCCGTCGTTCAGATCGACGTGACGGTCAAGGTGGACCAGCCCCAGGGCGGCGCCTTCCAGATTCCCGGCCTGCCGTTCCAGTTCGTGCCGCCGCAAGGCCGTGGCGGTCAGGGCAATGACGAGCCTCAGACGACCCAGGGCGCCGGTTCGGGCTTCTTCATCTCGCAGGACGGCTTCATCGTCACCAACAACCACGTCGTCGCCGACGCGACCGAGATCAAGGTCAAGATGTCGGACGGCCGCGAACTGCCCGCCCGCCTGATCGGCCGCGATCCCGGCACCGACCTGGCGGTGATCAAGGTCGAGGGCAACGACTTCAAATACGTCAGCTTCGAAGAAACGGCCGAGCCGCGCGTGGGCGACTGGGTCATCGCCATCGGCAACCCCTTCGGCCTGGGCGGCACCGCCACGGCGGGCATCGTCTCTGCCAAGGCCCGCGACATCGATCCGTCGGGCTATAACGACTACATCCAGATCGACGCCGCCATCAACCGGGGCAACTCGGGCGGCCCGACCTTCGACATCCACGGCCGCGTCATCGGCGTGAACTCGGCCATCTATTCACCCACGGGCGGATCGGTCGGGATCGGCTTCGCCATTCCGGCAGAGACGGCTAAGGCGATCACCGAACGCCTGATGCGCGGTCAATCGATCGAGCGCGGCTATGTGGGTCTGGGTCTTCGCACCCTTAGCCCCGACGGTTGGGAAGCCCTGGGCCAGCCCAAGGACTTCAAGGGCGCTCTGATCGAAAGCGTGACCGAGGACGGCCCGGCCTCGCGCGCCGGCGTCCAGGTCGGCGACCTTCTGGTCGGCGTGAACGGCCAGGCGGTGGCGAACAGCCAGGAAGCCACCCGTCGGGTCGGCGCGGCCAAGCCGGGCGACACAATTCGCCTGGAAGTGATTCGTGACGGTCGTCGCCAGACCCTGAACGTGCGCTCAGGCACCCGTCCTTCGGAAGAGGAGCTCGCTGCGTCGGAAGAGGGCGGAAGCGCCAATCCGGGGCAGAGCCAGCCTGGTCAGGGCGACACGATCGAAGGGCTCGCCGTCACCGCGATCACGCCGGCCGCGCGTTCGCGCTTCAGCCTGCCGGCCAGCGTCAACGGCGTCGTGATCACCAACGTCGAACAGGGTTCGGCTGCGGCGCGCCTCGGCTTCCAGCCGGGCTTCGTCATCACCCGCGCCAATGATCGCAACATCACGTCCGCCGCCGATCTGCGCGCAGCGGTGGCGGCGGCCAAACAGGCGGGTCGTCCCAGCATCCTGCTGTTCGTGCGCACGCCGCAGGGCACCAGCCCGGTGCCGTTGAAGTTCGCCACCGGCGAATGATCGGCATTCTGACCAAGCCTTAACTCGTCAATCGCCGCCGATGCGCTACCATCGGCGGCGATTTTGATTCCGGGAGGGGTTTCGATGCGGATTCTGGTGGTCGAGGATGACGCCGAGGCGGCGACCGCCATGGTGCGGGGCCTGTCCGAAGCCGGACATGAGGTCACCCACGCCGTGGATGGCGCCTTTGGCCTGCTGGAATCGCAAAAAGGCGGCTACGACGTCTACGTGGTGGACCGGATGATGCCGCGCCTGGACGGCGTCGGCATGGTCGAGACGGTGCGCAAGGGCGGCGATCAGACGCCGGTCCTGTTCCTGTCGGCCCTGGGGGAGGTCGAGGATCGGGTCACGGGCCTGAAGGCCGGCGCCGACGACTATCTGGTCAAGCCCTACGCCTTCGCCGAACTGATCGCGCGGGTCGAGGCGTTGGCGCGTCGTCGCGAGACCGGCGGCGTCCAGACCGTGCTGAAGGTCGGCGACCTTGAAATGAACCTGATCGGCCGCACCGTGCATCGCGGCACGACCGAGATCGATCTTCAGCCGCGCGAGTTCCAACTGCTGGAGTTTCTGATGCGCCACGCCGGCCAGTCGGTGACGCGCACCATGTTGCTGGAAAAGGTCTGGGAATATCATTTCGACCCCCAGACCAACGTCATCGATGTCCACATCAGCCGCCTGCGCTCCAAGATCGACAAGGGCTTCGATCGCGCCATGCTGCAGACCGTGCGCGGGGCGGGATATCGGTTGGAGGCGTGACTTGAGATCCTCCCCCGCAATGCGGGGGAGGGGGACCGCCGGCACGGCGGTGGAGGGGGCGACCCCAGACACCGGCGCTGAAGCCGCCCCCTCCACCACTTCGTGGTCCCCCTCCCCCGTTAACGGGGGAGGATTCTAGGTGCGCCTTCCCTCCCTCCTTCGCCGCACGCCGTTTCGGCTGACGCTGCTGTTCCTGGCGCTGTTCGTAGCGGCGGCGGGGGCGATCCTGGCCTATGTCTATTTCGCCTCGGCGTCGGAGGCCCAAGGTCGGGCCAGGGCGGATGTGGAGATCGAGCTGGACGCCCTGACGGCGATCCACCGTACGCGCGGCATCGACGCCCTGAACCAGGCCCTGGTGGAACGCTCCATCCGGGGCGGACCGTATCTGTATCTGCTGACCGACAAGGCCGGAAAGACGATCACCGGCAACATCACCGAATCCCCGATCGACATCGACCTCAGCCTGCCGGCCGGCGCCAGCGACTGGGAGACCTTCCGCCTGACCGACACGGACGCCCAGGGCAAGGTCCAGCGGCGTCGCTCCATCGGGGTGATCACCACCCTGGCCGGCGGCGAACATTTGTTCGTCGGTCAGGACATCGGCGACATCGAGGCCTATCTGGCGCGCCTGACCCAGGCCCTGTGGGGCGCCATGGCCCTGGTCATGCTGCTGGGCCTGGCGGGCGGTCTCTACATCAGCCGGCGGGTCGAAAACGCCATGGCCGGGCTGAACCGCGTCGTGCAGTCGGTGCAGGACGGCGATCTGAAGGTGCGAGCGCCCGTGCGCCACACCGGCGATGAACTGGACGAATTGGGCCAGGGGCTGAACGCCATGCTGGATCGGCTGGAGGCGTCCATGGCGTCCATCCGCCACGCCGGCGACGCCATCGCCCACGACCTGCGCTCGCCTCTGACGCGGATGCGGGCCAAGCTGGAAGTGGCCCTGATCGACGCCGAAGCCGGCAAGATCGACGGGGTCGACGCCCTTTGCATCGCCCTGGACGAGGCCGACCATCTGCTGAAGACGTTCAACACCGTCCTGGCCATCGCGCGGCTCCAGGCGGGCGGGGCGCCGGATCCCAAGGTCATGGACGCCTCGGACCTCGCCGCCGACATGGCCGAGCTTTACGAACCAGCGGCCGAGGACAAGGACATCGACTTCTCGTCTGAGGTCGAAAAGGGGCTGATGATCGAGGGCAACCAGCCCTTCTTGGCCCAGGCCTTGGCCAACCTCATCGACAACGCCATCAAATACACCCCCGCCGGCGGGGCTGTGAAGCTGCGCGCGCGCCGCCGCTCGTCGGGCGAGATCGAATATTCCGTCACGGACACCGGACCGGGCGTGCCGGAAGAGGATCGCGAGCGCGTCGTCCAGCGGTTTGTGCGCCTGGACAACAGCCGCACCGAACCCGGCTCGGGCCTGGGGCTTTCGCTGGTCACCGCCGTCGCCGAGGCCCATGGAGGTCGGGTCGTGCTGGACGAAGGCCCCGGCGCCTATGGCGACTTCGGACCGGGGTTGCGGGTGGCGCTGGTGCTGCCGCCGGCTTCCGCAACAGGCTGATCTCAATATCTCCGCTCATCCCCGCGAAAGCGGGGACCCAGTTCCGTGGGCGGTAAGACTTGTGAGCGCGTCTTGGATCGTGGTCCAACACTGCGCCGACCGAAAGCACTGGGTCCCCTCTTTCGCGGGGATGAGCGGAAGATCTGATGCCTGAAACCAAAACCTCAGCCGCAGTCCCGTTGGTTGACAGCCTCGCCCCCGCCGGTCCGGTCACAAACGTCGCCGCCGCCGACCGCCTGCACGAAACCCTGATCCAAGCCGCCGACGCCGACGGCTGGCGCGATGCTCTGGACGCCGCGTGGCCCGCCCTGGCGCCTGTCGCCGGCGCCTCGCCCTATCTCGCCGGTCTGATGCGCCGCCGGCCCGCCCATCTGCGTCGTCTGCTGGAAGCTGATCCGGTGGAGGCGCTGGAGCGGATCATTCGCGACACGGACGCTCTGGACGCCGAACCGGACGAGGTGCGCGCTCCGCTACGCGTGCTGAAGGCCGACCTGCACCTGCTGACGGCGCTCGCCGATCTGGGCGGGGTGTGGGATCTGGTGCAGGTCACCGACGCCCTGTCCCGGTTTGCCGATGCCTCTTGTCGCGCCGCGCTGCGCGCCGTCGCCGCCGAACAGAGGGCGCGCGGCCGGCTGATCTCGCCGCCCGGCGAACCGCGCGGCCCCATTCCCGGCCTGTTCGGCCTGGCTTTGGGCAAACATGGCGCCAACGAACTGAACTATTCGTCCGACATCGACATCTCCCTCTTCTTCGAGCCGCGCCTGATGGGCCTGGCCCTGCGCGAGGGCGAGGAGATGCAGGACTTCGCCAATCGCGTCGGCAAGGGGATCGCCACCCTGCTGACCGAGCGGACGGGCGACGGCTATGTCTTCCGCGTCGATCTGCGGCTGCGGCCGGACCCGTCCTCGACCCCGCCGGTCGTCGCCGGGCCGATGGCCCTGGCCTACTACGAGAGCGTCGGCCAGAACTGGGAGCGGGCGGCCTTCATCAAGGCGCGGCCGGTGCTGGGCGACATGCGCGCGGCGGGCCGGTTCCTGAAGGCCATGATCCCCTTCATCTGGCGCCGCAGCCTGGACTACGCGGCCGTGCTCGACATCCAGTCGATCAAGAAACAGATCCACGTCCACAAGACGGGCGAGGGACTGCAGGCCGCCGGGGCCAATCTGAAGCTAGGACGCGGCGGCATCCGCGAGATCGAATTCTACGCCCAGACCCAGCAGCTGATCCTGGGCGGCCGCGATCCGGCTTTGCGCAAACAGCGCACGCTGGAGGCGTTGAAGGCTCTGGCCGACGCGCGCCATGTGCCCCAGGCGGTCTGCGAGGAACTGTCCGCCGCCTATGTCGAGCTGCGCGGGCTGGAGCACCGCGTGCAGATGCTCGACGACGAGCAGACCCACCGCCTGCCCGAGGATGCCGAGCGCCGCGCCGCCGTCGCCGCCTTGGTTGGGTCGGACGATTTGGCCGCCTTCGACGCCCGGGTCGAGGCCCTCCTGACGCGGGTCAACGCCCGGTATGGCGAACTGTTCGAGGGCGGCGAAGATCTGGACTCCCGCTACGGCAGCCTGGTCTTCACCGGGGTCGAGAACGATCCCGAGACGCTGGAAACCCTACGTCGCATGGGCTTTTCCGAGGCGCCGTCGGTCGCCGACACGATCCGCAGCTGGCACCACGGCCGCATCCCGGCGACGCGCACGGCGCGGGGGCGCGAACTGTTCACCCGCCTGGCGCCGCGCCTGCTGGAGGCCCTGGCCCGGTCCGGCGCGCCGGACGAGGCGTTCCGGCGTTTCGCGGTCTTCTTCTCCGGCCTGGCGGCGGGCGTGCAGGTCCAGGCCCTGTTCCTGAACCAGCCCAAACTGTTCGAGATGGTGCTGGGCGTCATGGCCTTCGCACCGCGTCTCGCCCGGACGCTTGGCCGGCAACCGGCGGCGCTGGATGGGGTGCTGGACGCCCGCTTCCTGGTCGATCTGTCCGAAGAGACAGGCTTGACCGAACAGATGCTGCGCGAGGCGGGCGAGACCGAGGAGTTCGAAGGGGCCATGAATGCCGTGCGCCGCCTGCACCGCGAGCAGATGTTCCGCATCGGCATCCACGCCCTGACCGGCCGGGCGGGGGCCGAGACGGCGGGCCGCGCCTACGCCGCGCTCGCGGACGCCGCCATGCGCACCTTGTCGCCCGCCGCCCTGGCGGAGACCGAACGGCTGGGCGGCGCCTTCCCCGGCGCGGTCGCGGTGGTCGCCTTGGGCAAGGCCGGCTCGCGCGAGATGACGGCCGGATCGGATCTCGATCTGATGACCCTGTACGAGGCGCCGCCCGAGGCGACCTCAGAGATCAAGGGCTGGACCGCCGATGTCTTCTACGCCCGCTTCACTCAGCGGCTGATTGCGGCCCTGTCGGCGCATACGGCGGAAGGTGGCCTCTATGAGGTGGACATGCGCCTGCGCCCCACCGGCTCCAAGGGGCCGGTTTCGGTGCGGCTGAAGGCGTTCGACGCCTATTACGCCAAGGAGGCCGAGACGTGGGAGTTCATGGTCCTGACCCGCGCTCGCGTGGTTTGGGCCAGCGATGCCGCCTTCGGCGCCCAGGTTTCGGCCGCCATCGAGGCCGCCCTGCGTCGCCCGCGTCCCGGCGTCGATGTCGCCGCCGATGTCCGAAAGATGCGTAGCCTTATGGATCGCGAGCGTCGCCCACACGGCTTCTGGGACTTGAAGCTCTCGCCGGGCGGGCAGGTGGACGCCGAGTTCGCGGCCCAGTTCCGCCAGCTGCAGGCCGCCGCTATCGGCGAGCCCTTGACCCTGTCGACGCTTGAGGCCCTGCATGACGACCCGGTCCTGGCCGAGGCCTGGCGCGTGCAGCAGCGTCTGGCCCATCTTCTGGCCGCCGCCTTCGAGGGGCGGGTCGATCCGGAGGGCGAACCCGGCGTCTTCCAGCTGCGCCTGGCCGAGGCCGCCGGCGCGCCGGACTTCGACACGCTGAAGACCGAACTGACCGACCTGCGCGCGCGGGCGCGAAAGGCCTTCGAGCGGGCGGTTCCAGCAGGCCGCGACGGAGAATCTGCACCGCCGCGTTCAATCTCCTGACAGGGCAATGTCAAAGGGCGCCAAACGCGCCCGTGGAGATGATCGAGATGAGAAACACCTTTCTGACCGGCCTGGGCGTCATCGCTCTGGCCGCCGCCGCCGGCGCCGCGACCGCACAGGTTCCCCCGGCTCCCGCCGTCGGCGCCCCCGCGCCGCATCATTCGCGTGCGGATCCGAACCGCCAGATCACCCGCGCCGAGTTCGTCGATGCGCGCATCGCGCGTCTGACCGCGCTAGACACCAACCGCGACGGCTTGGTCAGCCCCGAAGAGCGCGCCGCCGCCATGCAGGCCCGTCGCGCCGAACGCGCGGGCGACCGCTTCGCCAAGCTGGACGCGAACGGCGACGGCTCCATCAGCCGCGCCGAGTTCGACGCCGGCCATGCCGCACGCCCGGATCGCGGACCGCGCGCCGAACGCGCCGGTCATCGTGAGGGCCGTCGCGGCGGTGCGCATCACGCCATGCGCGGGCAAGGACGCGAACGCGGGCCGGTGGTGATCGCCGAAGCCTCTGCCAAGCTGGGCGAGCGTTTCGACAAGATGGATGCTGATCGTGACGGCGTGATCTCTGCCGACGAGCGCCGGGCGGCCATGTCCGCTCAACGCGCGGATCGCCAGGAACGCCGCGCGGCCCGCCAGACTCAGCATCAGGCGCAACAACCCGCTTCCCCCGTCCCGGCTTCGGAGTAAGACGGTGTCGGGGTCGGCCGTCGTGAACGCACCGGTCCCTTTCGTCAGCAGCGGAAGAGGCAGGTTTGGTCGCAATCGTCGACCCCGACGAGGATCTGGTGCGACGCGTGGGGCAGGGCGACCCGGCGGCGGCGCAGACGCTCGTCTCGCGCAAGCTGCCGCGCATCCTGTCGCTGGCCCAGCGCATGCTGGGCGACGCCGTCGAGGCCGAGGACGTGGCCCAGGAGACGATGCTCAAGGCCTGGCGTCAGGCGCCCAAATGGACGCCCGGCAAGGCCCGGTTCGACACCTGGCTGCACCGGGTCGCGCTGAACCTCTGTTACGATCGGCTGAGACGTCGGCGCGAAATCCCGACCGACACGCCGCCGGATTGTCCCGACGAAGGCCCGGCGCCGGATCGCGGTCTGCTGGCGGCCGAGACGGGCGTGCGGGTCACGGCGGCCTTGAAACGGCTGCCGGACCGACAGCGCGAGACCATCGTCCTGTGCCATTATCAGGAGTTGTCGAATATCGATGCGGCGGCCCTGATGGAGATTAGCGTCGAGGCGCTGGAGAGTTTGTTGTCGCGCGGTCGTCGCGCATTGCGTCTGGCCCTTTCGGACATCGGTCCGGGGTCGATTAGAGGAGACGGACGATGAAGGCGGAACGGTTGCACGCACTGGCGGACGCCTACGGCGCCGACCTGCGTCGGTGGCCCGCGTCCGAGCGCGCCTTCGCCCAAAGCCTGATCGCCGCCGATCCGTCGCTGAAGGCGGTGCTGGACGAGGCGGCCGCGCTGGACGCTCTGCTCGACGCCGCGTCCAAACCTGTCCCGTCCGCCGCCCTGACCGCGCGCATCCTTGCGGCTGCGCCCCGGGCGAAAAGCCGTCTGGGCAAGGCGATCTGGTACCTCGGCGCCGGCTGGGCCGCCGCGGCCTGTGCGGGCGTGGTCGCCGGTGTCGGCCTGACCACCCATTTGACCGCCGACGCGCGCGCCGATGCGGTGCTTTATCAATCCTCGCTGACGGGCGTGGATGACACGGAACTGCTGGGATGACGTCTAAGAGCCTGAAGATCGCCCTGGCCGTCTCAGTGGCCCTGAACCTGTTCGCCGTGGCGGGCGGGATCACCTATGTCGTCAATCACGACCGGATCGAACGCCGGATCGAGGACCAACGCCGACCGGGCCGTGAGGGACCGCTGGCCGAAGTGCTGGCCGATCTGGATCCGGCCGTGCGTCAGCGCGTGCGTTCCTCGCTGCGAGAATCGGCCCTGGCGGCGCGTCCTGATTTCGAGGCGGCCCGCGCCGCCCGGCGCGAAGCCATCGACGTCGCCGGTCAGCCGATCCTGGACGCGGCCCAGGTCGAAAGCCTGCTGGAACAGTCCAGAGCCGCCGAGATGCGGGGACGCACGCGCCTGGAAAACGGCGCGGTCGCCGTGCTTGCTACGCTGACGCCCGAGGAACGCAAGGCCCTGGCCCCGATCCTTCAGCGTAAGGGCGCCGCCCGTCGCGCCGCAGCTCACGGGCCGGATCACCGTCAGCCGGACGACCGCGCTCCCCGCTGACGGCGCTGGGGCGCTCAGCCCTTCTTGGACGCGCGGAAGGCGGCGACGGCGTTCACCGCCGCGCGCACCGACGCCTCGATGGCGGCCCAGTCGCCCGACCTCACCGCTTCATCTGTCACCAGTTTGGAGCCCATGCCCGCCGCGACGATGCCCGCGCCGAACCATTTGGCGATCGACGCCTCGTCCGGATCGACGCCGCCGGTGGGCATGATCTTGACCCAGGGCATCGGGCCCTTGACCGCCTTGACGAAGTCCGGTCCGCCGACCGACGAGCCCGGGAACAGTTTGACGATGTCGCAGCCCAGTTCGTGCGCCTCGCCGATGTCGGTCACCGACCCGCAGCCGGGGAAATAGGCCACCATGCGACGGTTGCAGACCTTGGCCACGTCGGGGATCAGGCAGGGGCTGACCACGAACCGCGCGCCCCGGTTCAGATAAAGCGAGGCTGTCCCCGCATCGACGACCGAGCCGATGCCCAGGACCACGTTCGGGTCCGTCTTGATCAGTTCGCGATTGATCTCGCCGAACAGGTCGCAGGCGAAGTCGCCGCGATTGGTGAACTCGACCACCGGCGCCCCGCCGCGCGCGCAGGCGCGAATGACGTTCAGGCTGACCTCGGCGTCGGGGTGGTAGAAGACCGGGCACACGCCCTGGGTCTGAAGCGCCTGAAGCACGCTGACGCGATCATGGGCCATGGACGGGTTCCTCTGCGATAGGTTCGCGTCCGACCTCCGCTGTCGCGGACGCAAGGTCAAGTCAAACCGCGTTAGCGACCCTGCGCCAAGGCAACCAGCCGCCTGACCAAGGCGCTGTCCGCGTCGAAAAGCGGATCCAGAACCGTGAAATGGTTCAGGTCGGGCAGGGGCTCGAAGCGTGCCTTCGCCCCGGCGTCGCCCCAGCGCGTGGCCATGGCGCGGCTTTGATCCACGAAGGCCGCGCTTTCCGCACCGCCGACAATGCAGTCCAGAACCGCGCCGGCGGGCGCCGGCCAACGGATCGGCGATAGGGCCTGGGCCTCGGCCCTATTCAGGTCCAGGGCGACGTTGAGCGACGTGGGGATCAGCGGCTCTAGATCGAACACGCCCGAGATGGCGACCGCCGCCGAGGCCCGCCCGTCCGCCAGCAGGCAGGCCGCCATATGTCCGCCTGCCGAATGGCCGCTGACGACGGGCGCGGCGCCGGTGCGGTCGCGGATCACGTCGACCGCCGCCCGCGCCTGATCGACGATCCGGCCCAGCCGCACGCTCGGCGCCAGATCATAGGTCGGGATGGCGACGCTAACGCCGTGGGTCAGCAGGGGCGGAGCCAAGAAGCTGAACCAACTCGCATCCAGCGCCTGCCAGTATCCGCCGTGCAGGAACACGACGACCGGCGCGCCGCCCCCGGCGTCGAACCAGTCAATCCGCTCGCGCTCGCCTAGGCCGTATTTCAGGACCTGGGGCGGATGAGCGGCACGGGCGATCTCTGATCCCGCCTTCCAGCGCGCCATCACGGCGGGATGGTCGGGGACCAGGGCGCGGTTGTTGTATTGCGCCTCCAGCACGGCGTCTGTGTCTTGCGGCTTACCCGTCACGTCTTCGTCCGCTAGAAGCGCCCTCGAACCAGAGGACTGATCCGCCATGATGACCGCCATCTTCGTCTTCATCAAATGCGAGCTGGGCTACGCCAACGACGTGGCGGCCGACATCGTGGACAATGTCGAGAACGTCTCGGAGGTCTATTCCACCTCGGGTCAGCACGACCTGCTGGCCAAGTTCAACCTGCCGCGTGACGCCGACATCGGCACCTTCGTGACGAAACAGGTCCAGACGCGGCCGCACGTGCGCGACACCTTCACCGTCATCACCTTCTCGCCCTTCCTGCCGAGCAAAGGCTAGGGCGCGGCCTTTCGCCTGACCTTGTCCTTGCGGTCCTCGGCCTCGTCGTCGTCGCCGACCTTTTCCTCGACCGTGGCCGACAGGCGCTGGAAGACGCCCAGGCCCACCAGCACCAGCACCGAGGCGATCAGAAGGGCGGTGGGATAGAGCAGCTGCGCCACGTCCTCGCGCGCCGTCTTGAACACCACCACCAGCGCTTCGAGGAACAGGGCGATGACGATGGTCGACAGGAACTTGGTCAGGCTGCGCCGGGCCTCGGCGGCGCTGCGTTTCTCGTTGCCGCGTCGAACCTCGTCCTCGAAGATGTATTTGGCCACGTCGAAGACGGCGATGGCGACGATGACATAGCCCAGCACGTCCAGAACCGCATCGGCGCCGGACTTGTCGGGCGAGCCGATGCCGTGCAGCGCATCCTTCACCCCGAACCCGATCAGGGCCATGGCCGCCAGCAACAGCAGCAGGCTGGCGAAGGCGAACACCGCCCGGGTCAGATAGGTCATGGAAATCCCTCCGCGAGGCCACAGCAACGCGCCAACCGCCAAGCTGTTGCCTGACGGGCAAAGGGTGACGCTGGCGCCGGGGACGGCTAAACGAGGGAGCATAGGGAGACACGACATGACGCGATCCAACGCGCCCGCCTACATGACCGGTTTCGGCAATCATTTCGCGACCGAGGCCGCGCCCGGCGCCCTGCCGGTGGGCCGCAACTCGCCGCAGAAGACGCCGATGGGCCTGTATGCCGAACAGCTGTCCGGCACGGCCTTCACCGCCCCACGGGCCGAAAACCGCCGCAGCTGGCTCTATCGCCTGCGTCCCTCGGCCCAGCATGGGCCTTATACCCCCTTCGACCAGGGCTGCGTCCGCTCCGGTCCGTTCGACGAGACGCCGCCCAATCCCAACCGGATGCGCTGGGACCCGCTGCCGATCCCGCAGGCTGCGACCGACTGGGTCGAGGGGCTGACGACCTATGGCGGCAACGGCGAACCGGACGGCGGGGCCGGGGCGGGCATTCACCTGTATGTCGCCAACCGATCGATGACCGACCGGGTCTTCTATGACGCCGACGGCGAACTGCTGATCGTGCCCCAGGAGGGGCTGCATCGCTTCGTCACCGAGATGGGCGTCATCGAGGCCCAGCCGGGTCACATCGTCCTGATCCCGCGCGGCATACGCTTCCGCGTCGAGGTCGAGGGGCCAGTGCGCGGGTATGTCTGCGAGAACTACGGCAGTCCGTTCCGTCTGCCCGATCTCGGCCCCATAGGCTCGAACGGCCTGGCCAATCCACGCGACTTCGAGACCCCAGTCGCGGCCTATGAGGATGTGGATCGCCCGACCGAGTGCGTCCAGAAGTACGGCGGCCGCCTGTGGGCCACGACCTTCGATCACAGTCCGCTGGACGTCGTCGCCTGGCACGGCAATCTGGCGCCCTGCCGCTATGACACGGCGCGGTTCAACACGATCAACACCGTCAGCTACGACCATCCCGATCCGTCGATCTTCACCGTCCTGACCAGCCCGTCCGAGGCGCCGGGCACCGCCAACATCGACTTCGTCATCTTCCCGCCGCGCTGGATGGTAGCCGAGGACACCTTCCGTCCGCCGTGGTTCCACCGCAACGTGATGAGCGAGTTCATGGGTCTGGTGACCGGCGCCTATGACGCCAAGGCGGGCGGCTTCGCGCCAGGCGGCGCGTCGCTGCACAACCGCATGAGCGGCCATGGCCCCGATCAGGCTAGCTATGACGGCGCGATCAAGGCCGAACTCAAGCCCCACAAGATCGAAAACACCCTGGCCTTCATGTTCGAGACGCGCATGCCGATCCGCGTCACGAAATGGGCGTCGGAATCACCGCAGATGCAGCTCGACTACGACGACGTCTGGTCAGGCTTCACCAAAGGACAGATCTCATGATCCGCATTTCCCTCATCGCCGCCGTCGCGCTTCTGGCCGCCGCCTGCTCGCTCCAGACCACGGGAGCGGCGTCGGATGCACCGATGCAGAGCGCCGACGCCGCGTCCTGCGCCACGCGCGGCGGCACGATGAAACAGGTCGGGCGGATGCAATCCTGGCAGTGCGTCATCAGCTACGCCGACGCCGGCAAGCGCTGCACCGACGGCGATCAGTGCCAGGGCGACTGCCGCATCGAGGGCAACAGCGGCGTGGCGCCGGCGACGGCGGCGACCGGCGTCTGCCAGGCGACCAGCGACCGTTTCGGCTGCAACACGACGGTCGAGGACGGCAAGGCCGGCCCCACCCTCTGCATCGACTGAGGTCGCAGGCACGAAAAAGCCCCCGTCGCAAACGACGGGGGCTGATCCATCCGTAAACGGATTTAGTTGGTCGCCAGACCTTAGTGGGTCGAAGGCGTGTTGGCCGTCGTAGCGCCGCCGTCGGCGTTGCCGGCTTGCTGCTCGACCATGTCGGCCTTGCGGTCGGCGTTCTTCTCGACCTGGTCGGCCTGGGCGTTCAGAGCGTCGGCCTGAGCAGCGGTCGGAGCGGTCGCGGCTTGCGATTCCAGTTGGTCGGCGCGGGCTTCACCCGTCGCTTCGATGGCGTCGGCTTGATTTTCAGCGGCCTTGTCGGCGGCGCTTTCACCGCAGGCGGCGACGCCGGCCAGCATGAAGACCGAAGCGGCGGCGATGGCGAACTTTTTCATGTGAGTTTCCTCTCCTAGGTGGAAACTCTCAAACGCTACGGTGACGGTTCGGTTCACGCCGCCGTGAGATTTTCGTGATCGCTCGTCGCGTCAGCCCTCCGACTGGGCGAAGGCGACCCGCGCAGCGCCCAGCAGGGCGGCGTGTTTGTGCATGATCACCTTGGTCGGAATGTCCTGCATATACTCCTTGAACCGGCCCTTGCGCTCGAACCGCTGACGGAAGGGGCTGGCCTTGATGAAGGGCAGGATGCGCGGAACGATGCCGCCGGCGATATAGACGCCGCCGCGCGCGCCGGTGGTCAGGGCGATGTCGCCGGCGACCGCGCCGAGGATGGCGCAGAAGCGGGCCAGGGTTGCGCCGCACGGGCTGTTCGGATCCGCCAGGGCCGTTGCTGTGATCTGAGCCGGATCGTCGATGTGGGTCTCGCGCCCATCGATCTCGGCCAGGGCCCGGTGCATGTTCAGCAGGCCCGGTCCGCAGATCAGCCGCTCAATCGACACCCGGTCATAGCGGCGACGCAGGATGCGCAGGATTTCGTCCTCGACCGGATCGCCGGGGGGGAAGCAGGCGTGCCCGCCCTCTGACGGCATGGCCATCTCCTTGCCCGCCGCATCGCGCACCAGGGCCGAGACCCCGAAGCCGGTGCCGGGGCCGAGCACCGCGGCGGTGCAGTGCGGATCGCCGTCGACCGGACCGCCCAGGCTTTCCAGCTGGTCTTCCGGCACGATGGGCGCGCCCCAGGCCAGGGCCTCGAAGTCGTTGATCAGCTTGACCGGCTTCAGGCCCAGGGTCTGAAGCTCCGCCTCCGACACCTGCCAGGGCGAGTTGGTCAGGTCGATGGCGCCGTCCGTGACCGGGCCGGCCACGGCGATCACGCCGCCCGTCGGCTTGACCTCGCAGCCGTCGATGAAGGCGGCGACGCCTTCGAGGAAGGTCGGATAGGTCTCGGCCGGGAAGCTTTCGTGGTGGTCCAGCACGGGCTTGCCGTCCACCATTCGAGCCACGGCGAAGCGGGCGTTCGTGCCGCCGACATCGCCGACGAGGAGGGTCTTGTCATTCATTTCAGGCGTTTCCTGCGCGCGGTTCGGTGGATCAGGCGTCCACGGTCCGGTCGACGAAGTTGGGGTTGGGCGGCGTGTCGTCATGACCGCGTGAGCCGGTCGGCACGGCGAAACAGACGGTCGCCCCCTGTTCGGCCGTGGTGACCACATGGCGGAAGGCGCCGAACAGTTCGCGGCCATAGCCCCAGGATGATCCCTCGGCGTTGGCGGCGGAACGGGCGGCGAGGGGACGGGCGGTCAGGTCGGCGATCCCGACCGTGGTCAGGACTCCGGCCTCGGCGTCCAGGCGGATGATGTCGCCGTCCTGCACATGGGCCAGGGGACCGCCGGCCAGGGCTTCGGGCGAGACGTGGATGGCGGCGGGCGTCTTGCCGCTGGCGCCCGACATGCGGCCGTCGGTGACGAAGGCGACCTTGAATCCCTTGTCCTGAATGACTGACAGGGCCGGGGACAGGCTGTGCAGTTCGGGCATGCCGTTCGCCTTCGGTCCCTGGAAACGCAGGACCACAACCACGTCGCGGAACAGTTTGCCGTCCCGGAAGGCTTGCAGCGCGTCTTCCTGGGTTTCGAAGACGGCGGCGGGGGCCTCGACGCTGCGGTTCTCGGGCTTGACCGCCGAGATCTTGATGACCGCCCGGCCCAGGTCGCCCTGGACGAGCCGCAGACCGCCCTCCTTGTCGAACGGGTTGGAGGCGGGACGCAGGATGTCCAAGTCGAGGCTTTCCGCGACGCCGTCGCGCCAGACCAGTTCGCCGTCCACCATCGACGGTTCCTGGAAATAGGCCTCGATGCCCTGACCCATGATGGTCGTGACGTCGGCGTGGATATGCCCGGCCTGGGCCAGCTCGCGGGCCACGAAGGCGACGCCGCCGGCGGCCTGGAAGGCGTTCACATCGGCCGAACCGTTGGGATAGACGCGGGCCAGAAGCGGCGTGACCGACGACAGTTCGTCCATGTCGGTCCAGTCGATCAGCACGCCCGCCGCCCGCGCCATGGCGACCAGGTGGATGGCGTGGTTGGTCGAGCCGCCGGTGGCCAGCAGAGCAACGATCATGTTGACGATGGACTTCTCGCTGATGACGTCGGCCATGCGGCATTCGCCACTGCGGGCCAGTTCGACCGCCCGCTTGGCCGCCGCCGCCGTCAGGGCGTCGCGCAGGCCGGTGTCGGGATGGACGAAGGCGGTGGACGGCATGTGCAGCCCGCCCAGCTCCATCATCATCTGGTTGGAGTTGGCCGTGCCGTAGAAGGTGCAGGTGCCGGGCGAATGGTAGCTGCCGATTTCGCTCTCCAGCAGGGTGTGGCGGTCCACCCTGTTCTGGGCGTACTCGGCGCGGACCCGGGCTTTCTCCGCGTTCGGAATGCCCGAGGGCATCGGACCGGCGGGGGCGAAGACGACGGGCAGATGGCCGAAGGCCAGGGCCCCCATGAACAGGCCGGGCACGATCTTGTCGCAGACGCCCAGCATCAGGGCGGCGTCGAAGGCGTCATGCGTCAGGGCCACGCCGGTGGACATGGCGATGACGTCGCGGCTGAACAGCGACAGCTCCATGCCGGGGCGGCCCTGGGTGACGCCATCGCACATGGCGGGGGTGCCGCCGGCGACCTGAGCCGTGGCGCCGACCTGACGCACGGCCTCGCGGACCACGCCGGGGAAGCGCTCGAACGGCTGGTGGGCCGAGAGCATGTCGTTATAGGCCGTGACGATGCCCAGATTGGGCTTGGACCCGTCCATCGCCGTCAGCTTGTCGGCGATGGTCTGGCCGGCGAAGGCGTGGGCCCAGTTGGCGCAGCTGAGCTTGGCGCGGCCGGTCCCGCTGTCGCGGGCGGCGTCCATGCGACGGATGTAGTCGGCGCGGGTCTCGCGGCTTTTTTCGACGATGCGGGCGGTGACGGCCGCCACGGTGGGATGAAGCGCCATTTCAGCCTTCCTCCGTCCACAGAACTTCAAGGGGAACGCCGGCGGCGATCAGGGCGGCGATGGGTTGGATCTTCGGATCGCCCTTGGCCTGCTCTTCGAAGACGCGACGCTTGGCGGCGCCCTTCAGGCCCAGGATCACCCGGCCCGCCGACATCAGATAGGGCAGATTGATCGACAGCCGTTCGATCGTCGGCGCCATGCCGTCGCGCCCATGCGGCACGCCCAGCACCGTGGGCTTCAGCGTCGGCGTCAGCAGGGTCTTCAGCGTCGGGCTCTCGGGGAACATGGAGCAGATATGGCCGTCCTCGCCCATGCCCAGCAGCACCGCATCGAACCGCCCGCCCGCATCGGCCAGGGCCTTGGCCGCCACGATGGCCGCCCGGTCCACGGTGACCTCGGGCGTATAGAGCGGGATGAAGCGGGCCGGCACCGCCTTGTCCTGAAGAAGCACGTCGCGGATCAGACGGGCGTTCGATTCCGGCGAGGTCTCGGGCACATACCGCTCGTCCACCAGGGTCACAGCAATTTTGGACCAGTCCAGATCGGTCGCCGCCAGGCGGTGATAGACGGGCGCGGGCGTCGAACCGCCGGAACCGGCGAACAGGGCCGCTCCTTTGTCGCGGATGGCGGCGCCCAAGGTCTCGGCCAGGTGCGCGGCGATGGCTTCGGCCCA
Organism: Brevundimonas vesicularis; assembly: GCF_014204545.1. Classification (GTDB taxonomy): domain Bacteria; phylum Pseudomonadota; class Alphaproteobacteria; order Caulobacterales; family Caulobacteraceae; genus Brevundimonas; species Brevundimonas vesicularis_B. Next base: position 1,554,162 of record NZ_JACHLJ010000001.1, on the reverse strand, counting down.
GGTCTCGACGGAGGCGAAGGCTTCGATGGCGGGGATCTCAGACATCGGTCGTATTCCAGTCGCGGCCGGTCCGCATCATCAACATGTCGGCGCTGTCGGGGCCCCAGGTTCCGGCGACGTAGTCGTCGGGCTTCAGGCCGGATTCGGCCCAGGCCTCGGACACCTCATCCACCCATTTCCAGGCCTGTTCGGCCTCGTCGCGTCGCACGAACAGGGTCGAATCTCCCGCCATCGCATCCAGCAGCAGACGCTCATAGGCGATGCGGCGACGCGGCGGGGCGGCGGACTTGCCATCGACCCCCCACGACAGGCTCATCTTGATCGGCTGCAACTGCATGCGCTGATCCAGGCCGGGCCGCTTGTTCATCACCGTCAGCGAGATGTCTTCCTCGGGCTGAAGTTCGATGATCATCCGGTTGGCCTGCACTTCTCCACGGTCGTCGCGGTCGAAGATCGAGTGGGGCACCGGCTTGAACTGGATCACGATCTCGGTGCGCTTCTCGGGCAGGCGCTTTCCGGTCCGCATGAAGAAGGGTACGCCCGCCCAGCGCCAGTTGTCGATGTCGGCCCGAACGGCGACGAAGGTTTCGGTGTCCGACGGCTGACCGCGCTCCTCGTCATAGCCCTTGGCCGGCTTGCCCTCTGAGACGCCCGCCACATACTGACCCCGCACCGTGACGCGCTCGACCTCGTCCACCGTGACGGGACGCAGGGACCGCAGCACCTTGACCTTCTCGTTGCGCACCGAGTCTGGGTCCAGGTCGCTCGGCGGCTCCATCGCCACCAGGCACAGCAGCTGCAGCATGTGGTTCTGCAGCATGTCGCGCAGGGCGCCGTATTCGTCGTAGTAGGGCCAGCGATCGCCGACCCCCACCGTCTCGCCGATCGTGATCTGCACGTGGTCGATGGACAGGTTGTTCCACAGCGGCTCGAAGATCGTGTTGCCGAACCGCAGGGCGATCAGGTTCTGGACCGTCTCCTTGCCCAGATAGTGGTCGATGCGGAACACCTGGTTTTCGCTGAAGGCGTGGGCCACGGCGTCGTCGATTTCGAGGAAGGACTTCAGGTCGCGCCCGACCGGCTTTTCCAGCACGATGCGGCAGTTCTTTTCCGCCAGACCCGCCGCCTTCATCGCCGTGACGATGCGGGCATAGAGCGATGGGGACACGGCCAGGAAGGAGGTGACCTCGCCGTCGCCGACCTTGTCTTTCAGCGGCTTGAGGCTTTCGGGCGAGGTGGCGTCGACGGCGAGATAGTCCAGCCGGGCCTTCATCCGCGACCAGCTGGCTTCGTCCCAGACCTTGTCGGCTTCGGCGCGCGCCTTCACCGCCTCGTGCACCTTGGCGATATAGTCGTCGGCGCTCTCTTCCGAACGCGCGGCGCCGATGATCTTCAGCCCTTCAGGCAGAAGGCCGTCGTGTTCGAGGAAATAGAGCGACGGCAGGAGCATGCGCATCGCCAGATCGCCGCCGCCGCCAAACAGAATGAGAGCCGCCATGTCTTGTCCCTCGATGATCCCATTTGTCGGGACGCACGCCTTTACGGTCTAGCCGCTGTCTTTGGCCGCTTCCGCTCGCGAGGCCAACACGTCCAGCACGTCCTGAAACACCATGTTACGGGCATGGAGAAGAACAAGCAGGTGATAGATCAAATCCGCAGCCTCGCTGGCGAGTTCCTCGTCCGGGCCGGCGACGCCGGCCAGAGCGGTCTCCACGCCCTCCTCGCCGACCTTCTGGGCGATGCGTTTGGGCCCCTGTGCGATCAGTCGGGCCGTCCAGCTTTCGGACGGATCGGCGGCGGCCCGTTCGGCGATGGTGCGCTCCAGCCGGGCGATCCGACCCAGGCCCGGCGCGTCGGCCTCTCCGAAACAGCTTGTCCGGTTCAGGTGGCAGGCGTTTCCGACCGGCCTGACGCCCAGCACGATGGCGTCGGCGTCGCAGTCGGCCGTGATGGAGACGACGTGAAGTCGGTCGCCCGAGGTCTCGCCCTTCCTCCACCGCCCTCCGCGCGAGCGCGAGAAGAAGGTGGCCTCGCCGGAGGCGATCGTCTCATCCAGCGCCGCGCGATCCATATAGGCCAGGGTCAGGACCTGCAGCGTAGCGGCGTCCTGCACCACGACAGGGACCAGGCCGTCGCCCTTGGCGAAGTCGATGGTGTTCGGGTCGATCATGGTCATTGTTCCTGATCCTCCACCGCGTAGCGGGGGAGGGGGACCGCGCGTAGCGTGGTGGAGGGGGCGAAATCGGGCTGGATGTCGAACGTTTGGCAATGGAGCGCGGGTCCGCCCCCTCCACCGCTTCGCGGTCCCCCTCCCCCGTTCCGCTCCGCTTCTCGGGGGAGGATCATAAGCGCATCTCCAGACCCTTATCCTCCAGATAGGCCTTCAGGTCCGGAATGGCGATGGCGCCGGTGTGGAAGACGCTGGCGGCCAGGGCGCCGGAGACGTCGGCCTGCTCGAACACAGCCTTGAAATGCGCGGGCGCGCCGGCGCCGCCCGAGGCGATCAGGGGGATGGTCAGGCGTGCCCGTGCGGCGGACAGCTGCTCGATGTCGTAGCCGCGCCGAACCCCGTCCTGATCGATGCAGTTCAGCACGATCTCGCCGGCGCCCAGGCTCTGCGCCTCGTCCAGCCAGTCCAGGGTGCGCTTGCCGGCGAGGCGGCGCGCGGACGCGTCGCCGGTGTATTTGTGGACCACCCAGTCGCCGTCCTCGAGCCGACTGTCGACGCCGACGACGACGCATTGGCTGCCCAGCCGTTCGGCCATCTCGGCGATCAGTTCGGGCCGTTCCAAGGCGGGAGAGTTGATCGAGACCTTGTCCGCTCCGTGGTCCAGACAGCGCGCCGCCTGCTCCACGGTGCGAATGCCGCCGGCGACGCAGAAAGGAATGTCCAGCAGTCGGGCGATGTCCTTGATCCAGCCATAGTCCAGCGTCCGCCCCTCGGGACTGGCGGTGATGTCGTAGAAGACCAGTTCGTCGGCGCCCGCATCGCGATAGCGGGCGGCCAGCTCGGCCGCGTCGCCCATGTCGGTGTGACCGACGAACTTCACGCCCTTGACCACCCGGCCATCCTTCACGTCCAGGCAGGGAATGATCCGCCGGGCGGTCATTTGACCGCCCCGCTTGATGCAGGATGGGCCGTCATGAGCGTCTGGCCGCCGCGATCGCCTCGGGCAGGGTGAAGCAGTTCTCGTAGAGCGCGCGCCCGACGATGGCGCCGTGACAGCCCAGAGCCTTGACCGCAGCGATATCGTCCAGCGAGGAGACGCCGCCCGAGGCCTGCAGCACAAGATCCGGCCGACGGCTGCGGATCTCGGCCAGCAGGTCCAGGTTCGGCCCAGTTAGGGCGCCGTCGCGACCGACATCGGTCACCAGCAGGTGTTTGGCGGTTCCCTTGGGATACCGATCCAGCGCCTCCCAAAGCGTCATGCCCGAGGACTGGGTCCAGCCCTTCAGCGCGGGAACCGGCACGCCGTCCTCGATCTTGACGTCCAGGGCCAAGGTGATGCGCTCGACGCCGAAGGTTTCCAGCCAGTTGGCCACCGCCTCAGGTTGGGTCACCGCCAAGGAGCCTACGACGACGCGCGACACGCCGGCGTCCAGCAGCTTTTTCACATCGTCGGCGCTGCGCACGCCGCCGCCCGACTGAACCTTGACGTCGATGGCCTGGGTCAGTTCGCCGATCAGGGCGTGCTGGCGCGCCTCGCCCGCCTCGGCCCCGTCCAGATCGACGATGTGAATCCACTCCGCGCCCTCGGCCGCAAAGGTCGTCAGGCGGGCGGCCGGCTGCTGGTCGTAATGCGTCACCTGGGCGAAGTCGCCGTGCATCAGGCGCACGCAGACGCCGTCCTTCAGGTCGATGGCGGGGTAGATCAGCATGACAGGCCCAGGAAGTTCTTGAGGATGGTCGCCCCGGCCTCGGCCGAGCGTTCGGGGTGGAACTGGCAGCCCCAGCGGTTGGCGGATCGAACCACAGCCGGAACGACGCCGCCATAGTCGGCGCGCGCCAGGGTCGCCGGTCCGTCGGGACAGACGAAGCCGTGGACGAAATAGGCATAGGCGCCGTCGGCGACGCCCTCCAGCAAGGCGTCGTCGCGGTCGCGCGTCAACCGGCTCCAGCCCATGTGCGGCACCGGCAGATCGCCCTCAGGCTTCAGCCGGGTCACCGCACCGGGAATGAGACCCAGCAGATCGACGCCGTCGCCCTCGTCGCTCGATCCGAACAGCAGTTGCTGACCCAGGCAGACACCCAGCAGCGGGCGTGAGAAGGCGCGGATCGGCGCGATCAGACCCAGGTCCGACAGGCGCTTCATGGCGTATCCGGCCGCGCCGACACCCGGCAGAATGACGCGCTCAGCCTCGGCGATCACGGTTGGATCGTCTGTGAGGCGCACGGTCGCGCCCAACCGCTCCAGTGCGAACTGGACCGAGGCGACATTGCCGGCGCCGTAGGCGATGACGGCGACCTCTGTCACAGGACACCTTTGGTGGACGGCACGACGTCGCCCCCGACCCGGATGGCCTGGCGCAGGGCGCGGCCGAAGGCCTTGTAGACGGCTTCAGTCTTGTGGTGGTCGTCCTGGCCCGTGACCTTGATGTGCACGGCCGCGCCCATGGCCTCGGCCAGAGACCGGAAGACGTGGGCGGTCAGGTCAGTGCGGTAGTCGCCGATGAAGGGCGTTTCGAATGCGCCCTCGAACAGCGGATACGGGCGGCCGGACAGATCGATGGAGACCGTCGCATTGGCCTCATCCATCGGCAGGACGAAGCCGTAGCGGGCGATGCCCTTGCGCTCGCCCAGCGCCTGTTTCAGCGCCTGACCCAAGGCGATGGCGCTGTCCTCGATTGTGTGGTGCGGATCGGTGTGCAGGTCGCCTTCGCATTGCAGACGCAGAGAGAAGCCGCCGTGGGCCGCGATTTGCTCCAGCATGTGGTCGAAGAAGCCGACGCCGGTCTCGATCTTCACCGGACCGGGCGCATCCAGATCGACGGCGCAGACGATGCGGGTTTCCTTGGTGTCGCGCACCGCCTGACCAACGCGCGCCGGGCGGCGCTTGGCGGGCGTCAGGCCGAAGGCGGCGAGCAGCCGGTCGTTGACCTCTGACTTGATCGAGATCGGCAGACGCAGACGCTCGCCGGACAGATCGGCCTCGACGCCGTAGGCCTTCAGACCGGCCAGGGCGGCGGCAGGCTCTTCGGGGCGCGCCATGATGATGGGACCGACGCCCGGTTCGACGGGCATCTGGCGACCCAGTTCGCGCACGATCCGTTCGCGCTCGCGCCGGACCGAGGCGATCCGCTCGGCGGTCTCGATCATCCGAGACGGATCGAGCGCCTGCATCGCCAGCCGAACCAGCGGTTCGGGCAGGGCGTAGGGTTCGAGAACCGAGGCCAGCCGCGCCAGGGTCTGGGCTTGCGCGATCGCCGCGCCGACGCGGGCGCCGGCTAAGCCATAGGCCAGGGACAGGCTGCGCAGCACGATCAGGTTCGGCTGATCGGCGACGACGGTCACGGCCGAGACGCTGTCGGAGAACTCGATCAGTCCTTCGTCCACCATCAGCAGGGCGGGGGAGACGCGGGCGGCCATCTCGCCGACGGCTTCGGGCGATCCTAGGGCGCGTACGACGACGATACCTGCTTCTGAGGCGGGTTCACCGTTGGTCGGATAGATGGCGGCCAGGCTGTCATAGGGCTCGGCCTTCGGGGCCTGGACCGATCCGCCGTCGCGCGCGGCAAGGCGGTAGGCCAGTTCCAACCCGTGGGTCAGGCCGCGCACCGGCAGCACCTGTTCGGCAGGCACGCCATAGACGGCGGCCATCCGAGCGGCGAGGGCGGAGGCGTCGCCAGGATAGCGATCCAGACCTTCGCCGCCGGAAACCAGCGGCGGATAGGGAGCGGGCAAGGTCATCCTTCGGCCCTCAGATCGGCAGCGCGCGCGTGGGCTTCCAGGCCCTCCATCCGGGCCAGACGGGCGGCGATAGGGGCCAGCTGACGGGCGCCGGCCTCGGACACCAGCTGGACCGACATGGTGGTCATGAAGCTGGCGGTGGTGACGCCGCCCAGGGTGCGGGCGCCGCCGTCGGTCGGCAGGACGTGGCTGGGACCGGCGGCATAGTCACCCAGCGTCTCGGCGGCGAACCGGCCGACGAAGACGGCCCCGGCGGCCTTGATCGAATCGACCAGCGGCTCGGGATCGTCGATCTGGATCGCCAGGTGTTCAGGGCCATAGAGGTTGGTGACTTCTGCGGCGGCGTCGAGGTCGCGGACCAGAATGGCGCGGGCCTCGTTCAGAGAGGCGCGGGCGATGGCTTCGCGGGGCAGGGTTGCGACCTGAACCTCCACCTCGCTCAGGATGTAGTCGATGGTGGCGCGGCTGGTGGAGACCAGCAGAACCTGCGCATCCGCATCGTGCTCGGCCTGGCTGAGCAGGTCGGCGGCGGCGATCTCGGGCGCGGCGTCGCGATCGACGATGACCATCAACTCCGACGGGCCGGCCGGCATGTCGACGGCGGGGCCGCCCGGCAGGGCGCTCGCCTGCTTTTTGGCCTCGGCCACATAGGCGTTGCCGGGTCCGAACAGCTTGTCGCAGGCCGGGATGATTCCGTCCTCAAGTTCGACGCCGAAGGTCAGGGCGGCGATGGCCTGGGCGCCGCCCATCAGCCAGATGGCGTCCAGCTCCGCCTCTGCGGCGGCCAGGATCATGGCGGGGTGAATGCCGCCATCCTTGTTCGGCGGCGTGACGGCGACGCGCTGGCCCACGCCCGCGACGCCGGCCGGAATGGCCAGCATCAGCAGCGAAGAAAACAGCGGCGCGGTGCCGCCGGGAATATAGAGGCCGGCCGAGGCGATGGGGCGCCAGGCCAGTTTCGAGCGCACGCCAGGCGTCGTCTCGACGAAGGGAGTGTCCTCGGGCCGGGTCGCCTGGTGGAAGACGCGCACATTGTCGGCCGCCATGCGCAGGGCGCGCACGTCGCCGGGCGGCAGGGCGTTGCGCGCCTCGGCGACGGCCTCGGGCGTGATGGCGATGCGACGGGGCGGCGCCTTGTCCAGCTTCAGGCACCAGTCGGTTACGGCCACGCCGCCGCGCTGGCGCACGTCGTCGAGAATGGTGCGCACGACCTCGGTCACATCGCCGGCGGTGCGTTGGGCCGGGCGGGCCAAGGCGGCCGTCTTGCCGGCGACGTCGAGGGAAGACCAGTCGATGCGTTTCATCACATCATCTTCTCGATCGGCAGGACCAGGATGGCCGAGGCGCCGGCGGCCTTCAGCTTCTCAAGCGTCTCCCAGAAGACGGCCTCCTGACAGACGGCGTGGACGGCGACCGCATCGTCGCGACCCATCAGGGGCATGACAGTGGGCGAGCCGGCGCCGGGCAGGATGGCGGTGATCTCGTCCAGGGCCGAGCGCGGGGCGTTCAGCATGACGTATTTGGCGCCTTGCGAGGACACCACGCCCGCCATCCGCTCGATGACGCTGTCCAACAACTGCTGCAATGCGGGCTCGGGCGCCACGGGCGACTGGATCAGCACGGCCTGGCTTTCCAGAACCGTATCCTTGGCTCCCAGGCCGTTGGCCTCCAGCGTCGCGCCGGTCGAGACCAGGTCGCAGATGGCGGCGGCCAGTTTCAGCCGCGGCGCGACCTCGACGGCGCCGCGCATGACCACGATGTCGGCCTTGACCCCGCGTTCGTCGAGGAAGCGGCGCAGGATTTTAGGATAGGAGGTGGCGATGCGTAAGCCCTCCAGCGAGGCCGGACCGTCATAGGCCAGGGTCGGAGGCGTGGCGATCTTGAGCGTGCAGCGACCGAAGCCCAGCGGCATGACGATCGAGGCGTTCGGCCCGCCGTTGCGGCCTTCCTCCAGCACGTTCTCGCCGACGATGCCCAGGTCGCACACACCGTCCGCCACGAAGGTGGGGATGTCGTCGTCGCGGACGCGCAGCAGGTCGATCGGATAGTTCTCGACCCGGTACAGCAGGTCGTTGTGACCCTTGACCCATTTCAGACCCGCGTCGCGGATCAGGTCGAGGCTGCGGTCGGCCAGACGGCCGGATTTCTGGACGGCGATGCGAAGCCGGCCCTGCACGGTGCTCATGTTCGGATACTCAGTTCTTGTTCTTCAGGCGGTCCAGGGCGAGGCGATAGCCCTGATGCGGCATGTCTTTCAGATAGCGGGCGACGCGAACGACGGTGGTGGGGCTGGCATGGGCCTCGGCGGCGATCTCGCGATAGGATTTGCCGCCGGCGTCGAGCAGGCGCGCGACCTGCCAGCGCTCGGAGAAGGCGCGCAGTTCCGCAGGCGTGCAAAGATCGGCCAGAAAGGCGTCGATCTCGGCGCGCGTCTGCATCGACAGCAAGGCGTCATGCAGGTCGTCACGGGCGGGCGGGGTCGTCATGCGCGTTCCACTATGCTGTAACGGTGGAACGGTCAAGGGGTGCGGCGTGAGTCGTGACTGGTGACTCGTGATTGGGTCTAGGCTCAATCACGGCTCACGATTCACCAATCACGACTTACCTCAGCCCGCGCACCGCTCTATCTGTCCGCCCATGACCAAGGTTCTCATCATCGGCGCCGGGCACGCTGGCGGCTCCGTCGCGGCCTTCCTGCGGCAGTATGGGCATGACGGCCCCATCGTGCTGGCGGGCGAGGAGGATGCGCCGCCGTATCAGCGGCCGCCCTTGTCCAAGGCCTGGCTGAAGGGAGAGGCGGATTTGGAGGCGCTGCTGCTGCGGCCTCTGAGCTTCTACGCCGAGCAAAACATCGACTTCCGGGGCTCAATGGTCGCGGTGGCGGTGGACCCCGCAGCGAAGACGGTTGTTTTCCATGACGGCTCGTCGGAGGCCTATGACATCCTTGTGCTGGCGACCGGATCGACGGCGCGCAAGCTGCCGGTTCCGGGCGGGGATCATCCCGATCTGCTCGAACTGCGCACGATGAAGGACGCCGAGCGACTGAAGGCTGTCCTGGGGCCCGGCAAGCGTCTGGCGGTGGTCGGCGGCGGCTATGTAGGGCTGGAGGCGGCGGCGTCGGCGCGGGCCCTGGGCGCCGAGGCGGTGGTGATCGAGCGGGCGCCGCGCGTGCTGGCGCGGGTGGCGTCCGAGACCCTGTCGGCCTTCTTCACGGCGCAGCACCGGTCGCACGGCGTCGAAATCCTGACGGACACGGAGGTGGTCGCCGTGGCCCGCGACGGCGTGAGCCTGGCCGACGGATCGGTGGTGCGGGCGGATGCGGTGTTGGTGGGGGTCGGCGCATTGGCTTGCGACGCCCTGGCGCGATCGGCCGGCCTGACCTGCGACGACGGCGTGGTGGTGGACGGTGAAGCGCGGACCAGTGACCGGGCGATCTTCGCCGTCGGCGATATGACGCGACGACCCATTCCGGTCCACGGCGGCGTGCATCATCGGCTGGAAAGCGTGCCCAACGCCTTGGAGCAGGCCAAACAGGCGGCCGCCGCCATCGTCGGACGGGCCGGACCGACGCCGGAAGTGCCCTGGTTCTGGTCGGACCAGTATGACGTCAAGCTGCAGATCGCCGGCCTGCCGTTCGACGCCGACCGACAGGTGGTGCGCGGCGACCCAACGGCGTCGGGCTTTGCGGTCTTCCATCTGAACGGCGACCGCATCGTCTGCGTAGAGGCCGTCAACGCGCCGCCCGAGTTCATGGCCGGCAAGCAGTTGATCGCCAAGGCGACGCCTGTGGACGTGGACAAGCTGGCCGATCCCGCGGTGTCGATGAAGGCGGTGGCCGTCGGATAAGGCGTCGCCGCAGTGCAACAAAACTGTTGCGCTTTACGTTCGTGACCGTTCAAGCTGCGACTTCAACGCGGCGGGGGCGGATGACGAGAGCTTTCGACGAAATGAACGGCGGCGGATCGGGTGCGATCCGCGACAGCTACAAGACGCTGGCGGCGTGGTTGGAAAACGCGCCGGCCGATCTGCTGCAGGCGCGCTCGCGCCAGGCGGAGCTTTTCTTCCGCCGAATGGGCGTGACCTTCGCCGTCTATGGCGACGAGGAATCCAACGAGCGGCTGATCCCCTTCGATGTCGTGCCGCGCATCATCGGCGCGGACGAATGGGGCGGTCTGGAAAAGGGGCTGAAGCAGCGGGTCACCGCCATCAACGCTTTCCTGAAAGACATTTATGGGCCGCAGGACTGCATCAAGGCGGGCATCGTCCCGGCTGATCTGATCCTGACCAATCCGCATTATCGGCCCGAGATGCAGGGGCGTCGTCCACCGGGCGATGTCTGGTGCCATATCTCGGGTGTGGATCTGGTGCGCACGGGCGAGGACGGCTTCTACGTTTTGGAAGACAACTGCCGCACGCCGTCGGGGGTCTCCTATATGCTGGAGAACCGCGAGATGATGATGCGGCTGTTCCCCGACCTGTTCGCGGAACACGCCGTGCGTCCCGTCGAGATCTACACCGACATGCTGCTGCGCTCGTTGCAGGCCTCGGCGCCGGCAGGGGCGGGGGCGGATCCGACCATCGTCGTGCTGACGCCCGGCCCCTTCAACTCGGCCTACTATGAGCACAGCTTCCTGGCCGACAAGCTGGGCGTCGAGCTGGTCCAGGGCACGGACCTGTTCGTCAATGACGACACCGTCTTCATGCGCACGACTGAGGGGCCCAAGCGCGTCGATGTCATCTATCGCCGCATCGATGACGACTTCCTCGATCCCCTGACCTTCATGCCCAACTCCACCATCGGGGTGCCGGGGCTGATGTCGGCCTATTTCGCCGGGCGGGTGACCTTGGCCAATGCGGTCGGGACGGGCGTGGCCGACGACAAGGCCGTCTATACCTACATGCCCGAGATCATCCGCTTCTTCACGGGTGAGGATGCGATCCTGCAGAACGTGCCGACCTGGCGCTGTCGCGAGCCGGACGCCCTGAAGGAAGTGCTGGATAAGCTGCCTGAACTGGTGGTCAAGGAAGTCGGCGGATCGGGCGGCTACGGCATGCTGGTCGGGCCGACCTCGACAAAGGCCGAGATCGAGGATTTTCGCGCCAAGCTGATCGCCGATCCCGACGACTTCATCGCCCAGCCGACGCTGAGCCTGTCGACGGCCCCGACGCTGAACGGCGGCGCCCTGTCGCCCCGCCACGTCGATCTCAGGCCGTTCGTCCTGTCCAGCCCGGCCGGCGTGCGCGTCGCGCCCGGCGGCTTGACGCGGGTGGCGCTGAAGGAAGGGTCGCTGGTGGTGAACTCCAGCCAGGGCGGCGGAACCAAGGACACCTGGGTGCTGGACAACTGATGCTTTCACGCACCGCAGACAGCCTCTATTGGACCGGCCGCTACATGGAGCGGGCGGACTTTCTCGCTCGTATTCTGGAGGCGGCGATCCGTCTCGCCGCCCTGCCGGCGAAAGATCAGGCCGCCGTCACCGCCTGGGCCGGGGCCATCGCCTCGTCGGGGGTCAAGGCCGGCTTCGACGCGACCGGACGCACCGTGTCGGAAAAGTCCGTGCGGGAATATCTGGCCTTCGGCTTCGACAATCCGACCTCGATCAAGGCCTGCATCACCAAGGCGCGAACCAACGCGCGCTCGGTGCGCACCGCCCTGACCATCGAACTGTGGGAGGCGATCAACGGCGCCTGGAACGGTCTGAACGAACTGGGCGAACCGACCAAGCGCGACGACTTCACCAACTTCCTCGACTTCGTGAAATCGACGTCCCTGGCGGTGGAGGGCGCCTCGTCGCGGACCATGCTCAGGAACGACGCCTACTGGTTCCTGCGACTGGGCATGGCGATCGAGCGGGCCGACAACACCGCGCGCCTGCTGGACGTGAAATATCACCTGCTGCTGCCGCCCGGCGAACGGGTGGGGGGGCAACTGGACTACTTCCAGTGGACGACCCTTCTGCGCGAGGTTTCGGCCCTGACCGCCTATCGTTGGGTCTACCGCGAGAGCGTGCGGCCGTGGTTGGTTGCGGACCTGTTGGTGCTGAACCGCCAGATGCCGCGTTCGCTGGCCTCGTGTCAGGGCATGATCGTCAGCTATCTGGAGAAGCTGGCGACCGACTACGGTCGGCGCGGCCCCGCGCAACGGCTGGCCTCCAATCGCCTCAGCCAGTTCAATGAGGCCAAGATCGAGGACATCTTCCAGTCCGGCCTGCACGAATACATTCAGAGCTTCCTGAACGAGAACAACGCCCTGGCCGCGGCCGTCCACGAACAGTATCTGGTCTGACCATGCGGATCCGGATCGATCACTCCACCCGCTACGCCTACGCCCGGCCCGCGCGGTTCATCGTCCAGATGCTGCGCCTGACGCCCAAGTCGTGTGAGAGCCAGCAGGTCCGCGACTGGCGGATCGAAACCGATGTGGACGCCCGGCTGCGGCGCAGCGAGGACGCGTTCGGCAACATCGTCCACAGCCTCTACACCGAGCGGCCGACCGACGCCCTGACCATCCGCGTCACAGGCGAGGTCTCGACCGTCGAGACGGGCGGCGTCGTGAAAGGGCAGGCCGAACGCCTGTCGCCCATCGTCTATCTGCGCGACACCCCGATGACCAAGGCCGACGCCGGTATCATCGATTTCGCCCGCTCCATTTCTGAGGGCGCGACGCTGGGCCGGATGCATCAGTTGATGGGCGCGCTGAAGGATACGGTGGCGTTCGAGGTCGGCTCGACCTCCGCCTCCCACACCGCCGCCGAAGCGTTCGCCCAGAAGCGCGGCGTCTGTCAGGACCATTCGCAGATCTTCATCTCGGCCGCGCGCCTGCTCGGCGTGCCGGCCCGCTATGTCTCGGGCCACCTCAGCCGTCAGGACGGACGCCACGATCAGGACGCCGCCCATGCCTGGGCCGAGGCCTGGGTCGAGAACCTGGGCTGGGTCGGGTTCGATCCCGCCAACGGCATCTGTCCGACCGAACACTATGTTCGGGTCGCGGTCGGCCTGGACGCGCGCGGCGCCACCCCGATCCGGGGCACGAGCTATGGCGGCGGCCAGGAGCAGCTGACCGTCGCCTTGAATGTGCGGCCGGTGCAACAGAGCCAGCAACAACTGCAATCCAGTGGATGGCCCCGATAGGCATGACGCGCGAATCTGTTAGCGTCTGGGGATTCGCAACGCGGGGAGCGAATAGAGCGAAGTGACCTATTGCGTAGGCATGCTGGTGGACGACGGGTTGGCGATGATCGCCGACACGCGCACCAATGCGGGCGTGGACAACATCTCGTCCTATCGCAAACTGCACATCTACAAGTCGCCGGGCGAGCGGATCCTGGCAGTTGCGACGGCGGGCAATCTGTCGGTCACCCAGACGGCGCTGGCCATGGTCGCAGCCGGGGTCAAACTGCCGGACTCCACCGAGCTTGAAACGCTCCAGACCGCTCCGACCCTGTTCCGCGCCGCCCAGCTTCTGGGTCACGCTATGGCCAGCGTGCGCGCAAGCATCAATACGCCGCCGACGCCGACCGCAGACGGGTTGAATGTCACCGCCTCCATGCTGCTGGGCGGTCAGATCGCCGGCGGCAAGATGGGGCTGTATCTGATCTACGGGCAGGGCAACTTCATCGAATGCGGGCCCGATACGCCCTATCTGCAGATCGGCGAGCTGAAATACGGCAAGCCCATTCTGGATCGCGCCCTGCACAGCTCCACCTCCCTGTCCGAGGCGGTCAAGCTGGGGCTGATCTCGTTCGATTCGACCATCCGCTCGAACATCGCCGTCGGCCCGCCGCTGGACCTGATCGTCATGCCGCGCGACCAGCTGACGGGCACGGCGCGTCGCATCGAAGCGGATGATCCCTATTTCCGCGACCTGGGCCGGCGTTGGTCCGAAGCCCTGGCCGCCGCCCACCGCGCCATGCCTGATCCGACCTGGCTGGATATCGATACGTCGGCGCCTCAGAGGGGCATCAGCGCCGTCGGCTAATTAAGATTGCGATTTGTTCGCAATTGTCTTGTGCCTTCCTGTGGAGCTGGTTATTGCGAGCGCATCGCAAAATCAGACCAAAAGGTCGCAAGAGTATGTCCGAATCCCGCGCCGCCGCGCTCCGCTCGCTTCTGTTCGCCTCCAGCGCCGCCGGCATGCTGGTCGCCGCCCCCGCCATCGCCGCTGACGTGACCGCCGAGGACGGCGTGGTCGTCACGGCCGACCAGTCCCAGCCCGCCAATCTGGGCACGATCGACGTCAACGGTCAGTTCAAGAAGCCGGCCCCCGTCAGCCCCGAGTTCGTCGCGCCCCTGGTGGACACGCCGCGCGCCGTGACGGTCATCCCCCAGGCCATCATCGAACAGACCTCGGCCTCGTCGTTGCAGGACCTGCTGTCCAATTCCCCCGGCATCACCTTCGGGGCCGGTGAGGGCGGTCAGCCCCTGGCCGATCGTCCCTTCATCCGGGGGCAATCGTCGGGCAACAACATCTTCGTAGACGGCATTCGTGACACGGGCGGCCAGCAGCGCGAGGTCTTCAACCTGGAACAGGTCGAGGTCATCAAGGGGCCAGACGCCGTCTATTCGGGACGCGGTTCGGGCGGCGGCAGCATCAACCTGGCCTCCAAATCGCCCAAGCTGAACGCCTTCACCAATGTCAGCGCGGGCGCGGGCACGGACGGCTATCTGCGCGGTACGGTCGATGCGAACCTGCCGCTGGGCGCGACCGCCGCCCTGCGTATCAACCTGATGGGCGCCCAGGGCGACGTGCCCGGCCGCGACGCCGTCGACTACGACAAATGGGGTGCGGCCATCAGCCTGGGCGCCGGTCTGGGGACGCCCTCGTCGATGGTCTTCAGCTACTACCACCTGACCAGCGACCAGATGCCCGACTACGGCATTCCGCTGTTCACCAAGATCCAGTCGCGCACGACCGACAGCGGCGTTCTGGATGTGCCCTACGACAGCTTCTATGGGCTGAAGGCGCGCGACTACCTGACCAATGAGGTGGATACCTTCACCTTCAAGGCCGAGCATCGCCTCAACGATTTCGCCACGATCCGCAACGTCAGCCGCTATTCGCAGACGCTGAATGACTACATCGTCACCAACCCCGGCGACGGCGGCTATGTCGGACGCGCGGCGGACGGGACCTACTGGATGAAGCGGGGCGCCAAGACCCGCTGGAACCCGGTCACCACACTGGCCAATGTGACGGACGTCTTCGGCCAGTTCGCCACCGGTTCGATCAAGCACAGCTATGACGTCGGCGTGGAGCTGTCGCGCGAGCACAACAAGAACGCCTCCTATTCGACCTACACCACCTCGGGCTCGGCCTGTCCGACCGATCTGACGACCGTCACCGGGTCGTATCCGACCGCGGCCGGGGCGCTGGGTGCGGGAGACTGCACACCGGTCTATAATCCCAGTCCCGAAGACGCCTGGACCGGCGTGATAAATCGCGGCCCGACCAGCTCGAACACGACCGAAGCCATCGGCGTCTACGCCAACGACAGCATCACCCTGAGCGAGCGACTGATCCTGAACCTGGGCGTTCGCTGGGACCAGTATTCGGTCAAGGGCGTCAATGCGACCGCGACCCAGTCGGCCGGCGTCTGGACCACGACCGGCTATACGGCTGTGCCGGAACAGACCTGGGAGTTCACCAACTATCAGGTCGGTCTGGTGTTCAAGCCGACGCAGAACAGCAGCGTCTACGCGTCCTGGTCCACCTCCTCGACCCCACCGACCATTTCAGCGGGCGACCAGAACGCCTCGGGCGGTACGGGCACGGTCGATGGCGTCGCCAACACCGTCCTGGATCCGGAAGACACCGAAAGCTTCGAGATCGGCGCCAAGGCCAATGTCTTGAACGACCGTCTCGCCCTGTCGGCAGCCGCCTTCCATCTGAACCGCAAGAACGCCCTGATCCTGGTTGAGCCCAACATCTTCCGTCAGGAAGGCGAGGTCGAGGTCAACGGCTTTGAGCTGGGCGTGTCGGGCAGCATCACGCCGAAGTGGACCGTGTTCGGCGGCTATACCTACATGGACTCCGAACTGACCAAGGCGGCCGTGGTCGTGTCGGGCACGCCCCCCGTCTCAACCGTCAATCCGCTGCAAGGTCTGCCGCTGGCCAATACGCCCAAGCACAGCGCCAGCCTGTTCACCACCTATCGCGTCCTGCCCCGGCTGACGGTCGGCGGCGGCGTCTACTACACGTCCAAGTCTCTGGGCGGGAATCAGGGCGGCGCAGGCGGCGGGAACAACCGCATCTATGCGCCCGAATGGACCCGCGTGGACGCCTTCGCCGCCTATGATCTGACGGATCGCGCGACGCTTCAGCTGAACGTCAAGAATGCGACGGACGAGGACTACATCATGCGCACCAACGGCGTTCACCACGCCGATGTGGCCGCAGGTCGCCAGGCCATCCTGGCCCTGAACCTGCGCTTCTAAAGGCTGCTTCCCCGGCCTAATCTGACGGCCCCGCGATGCCCCGCGGGGCCGTTTCGTCTTTCAGTGAGAACGCCCGTGCTGCTGCAGATTCCGGAAGTCTTCTCCAAGGCCGAGGTCAAGGCTTTGCGTGCGCGGCTGGACGCCGGGCCGTGGTCGGACGGCAACGCCACCTCGGGCCATCAATCGGCGACGGCGAAGAAGAACCTTCAACTGCCCGAGGATTCGGACGTGGCGAAAGAGGTGTCGGCCCTGGTCGTCCAGGCGCTGAACGCCAATCCGATGTTTGTGGCCGCGGCCCTGCCGCACACGATCTTTCCGCCCCTGTTCAACCGCTACGAAGGCGGGGGTGAGTTCGGACTGCATGTCGACAACGCCATCCGCCAGTCCCGCACCGGCGGGCCGATCCGCATTCGCAGCGACCTGTCGGCGACCCTGTTCCTGTCGGAGCCCGAGGACTACGACGGCGGCGAGTTGATCATCGAGGAGATGTACGGGTCGCAGGCGATCAAGCTGCCGGCAGGCGATCTGGTCCTCTATCCGTCCAAGAGCCTACACCGGGTCACGTCGGTGACGCGCGGCGCGCGGGTGTCGTCCTTCATGTGGATGCAGAGCCTGGTGCGCGACGACGCCGATCGCGAGACCCTGTTCCGCTTAGACATCGCCACCCAGCGCGTAGCGTCCGAAAAGGGGCCAAAGGATCAGGCGGTGATCGAACTGACCGGCGTCTATCACAATCTGCTGCGGCGCTGGACCGAGGTTTGACGCCCAGGGCGCCACGACGCCGCTAAATGCTATTGCAACCCGTTCGCAACAATGGCACAGCGAGCCCGTGACCGAACTCGCCACACAGCGTCAGGCCGAAACCGCATCCAAGGGCCCCAAACCCAAGGCGGCGCTGAACGGCGCACGGTCGTTCTGGCTGAAGCAGCTGCATAGCTGGCACTGGATTTCAGCGGCGGTCAGCCTGGTCGGCATGATCCTGTTCGCGATCACCGGCCTCACCCTGAACCATGCGGCCTCGATCCCCGGCGATCCGGTGACGGTCGAACAGACCGCGACCTTGCCGACGCCCCTGTTGCAGCGGCTGGCGAGCTTCCCGCAGGAGACGACCGATCCTGTCCCCGACGCTGTCGCGCGGTGGGCGTCCGAGGCGCTCAAGGTCGAGATCGCCGGCAAGCCGACCGAGACGACGGCGGAAGAAGTCTATGTCGCCCTGGCCACGCCTGGCGGCGACGGCTGGGTCACCATCGACCGTTCGACCGGCGAGACCCTGCATGAGAAGACGACGCGTGGCTGGATCGCCTACCTCAACGACCTGCACAAGGGCCGCAACGCCGGGGTGGTCTGGTTCTGGTTCATCGACGTGTTCGCCGTCGCCTGCACCATCTTCGCCCTGACGGGGCTGGGTCTGATGCTCCTGCACGCCAAGGGTCGGCCCTCGACCTGGCCGCTGGCGGCTCTGGGCCTGCTGATCCCCGTCGTCATCGCCCTGATCTTCATTCACTGACGAGTTTTCCGATGCGCCTTCTCCCCGTCGTCATCACCACCGTCGGCCTGGCCGCCGCCGCAGCGCCCGCCATGGCCGCCGACCTGACGGTGTCGGTCGAGATTCCGCGCCTGAACACCGCCTCCTATCATCGCCCCTATGTCGCGGTGTGGATCGAAAAGCCGGACCAGTCCGCCGAACGCACCCTGGCCGTCTGGTATCAGCAGACCCGCAACAACGAAGGCGACGGCAAGGACTGGCTGAAGGATCTGCGCACCTGGTGGCGCAAGGGCGGTCGCGCCATGAGCCTGCCGGCCGACGGCGTATCCGGCGCCACGCGCGCGCCGGGCCGCCAGACCGTCACCGTGCCCGCCACCCGGCTGCGCAACCTTCAGCCCGGCCAGTACAACATCGTCGTCGAGGCGGCCCGCGAACTGGGCGGACGCGAAGTCGTGCGCGTGCCCTTCCGCTGGGGCTCGGCCAACACCGGCGCCGGAACCGGCTCCACCGAACTGGGCGCCGTGCGCGTCGCCGTCTCTCGCTAAGGATCAAGACCATGAAGAAGACGATCGCCCTGCTGACGCTGGCTGCAGCCCTGGCCGCCCCCATGGCCGCCCAGGCCCACCGCGCCTGGCTGGCGCCCACCGCCACGACCCTGTCAGGCACGGACGCCTGGGTCGGGTTCGACGCGGGCATGTCGAACCAGGTGTTCAACCCCGATCACGCCGCCATGCGCCTGACCGGCCTGACCATCACCGCGCCGGATGGCTCGGCGGTCCAGCCCGCGAACGCCATGCAGGGCCGCTATCGCTCGACCTTCGACGCCCATCTGACCCAGAACGGCACCTACAAGATCGCCAACGTCATGAACGGCGTGATGGCCAGCTACACCCTGAACGGTGAACAGAAGCGCTGGCGCGGCGCGGCCTCGGAATACCCGGCGGGCCTGCCCGAGGGCGCGACCAATGTTCAGGCGACCCGCACCGCCAGCCGCATCGAGACCTTCGTCACCCTGAACAATCCGACCGACACCGTCTTCAAGACGACCGGCGAAGGGCTTGAGCTGGTTCCCGTCACCCACCCGAACGATCTGGTGGTGGGCGAGCCTGCCATCTTCAAGCTGCTGAACAACGGCCAGCCGGCGGCTGACATCGACGTCACCGTGGCGCGCGGCGGTTTGCGTTACCGCGACAACCCCGAAGAATCGACGCTCAAAACGAACGCCGAGGGCGCCTTCACCATCTCCTGGCCGGAAGCCGGCATGTATTGGCTGAACGCCTCGGTCCGCACCGAAGGCCAGGGTGAAACGCTGGGTTCCAACGCCATCTATGTGGCGGCGATGGAAGTCCTGCCCTAAGCGAAGGGCCATGTCCGACATTCCCCCCTCGCGCGGTTCGCGCGCCGCCCCGACCACGATCAATATCGGCGACGCCGCCCCTCTGGGCGACCGCGCCGACAACCGCGTCCTCGTGCCCGCAATCGAAGGCGCGCCGCCTCGTCCGCCCAGCGATCTGATCCGTTCGCTGGGCGGCCAGACCATGGGCACGACCTGGAGCGCGCGCGTCATCGCTCCGCCAGGCGTGGACGAGGCCGAGATCCGGTCTGCGATCGAAGAGGAACTGGCGACCGTCGTCGGTCTGTTCAGCCCGTGGGAGCCGTCCAGCGAAATCAGCCGCTTCAACACCGCGCCGGCCGGCGTCTGGGCGGTGTCCCAGCCGTTCTGGGACCTGCTGGATGCGGCGATGACCCTGGGCGACGAGACCAACGGCGCCGTCGATCCGACCCTGGGCGCCTTGGTCGATCTGTGGGGCTTCGGCCCGCCCGGACCGCGCTCGGCCTTGTTGCCCGTCCCGTCCGAGGACGAGATTGCGGCGGCTGCGGCCGTTTCGGGCTGGCAGAAGCTGCGGCTGAACGGCGATGCGCGCGCGGTGATGCAGATGGGCGGGATGAGGCTGGACTTCTCCGGTATCGCCAAGGGTCATGCGGTGGACCGCGTGTCCGATCGCCTGATGGCCATGGGCGCGACCTCGCACCTGATCGAGATCGGGGGCGAGTTGAAAGGGCGCGGCGTCAAGCCAGACGCCCAGCCGTGGTGGGTCGAGATCGAGCGGGTCGAGGGTTCGCCCGCGCCCCACACCGTGGCGGCGTTGTTCGATCTCGCCATGGCGACCAGCGGCGACTATCGCCGCGCGTTCCGCCATGAGGGGCGCCTGTATCCCCACACCATTGACGGATCGACCGGGCGGCCGGTCAGCAATAATCTGAGTTCGGTCACCGTCCTGCACCCCTCGGCCATGATGGCCGACGCCTACGCCACGGCCCTGACCGTCATGGGGCCGTTCGACGGACCGGACTACGCCGAGGCCGTCGGCCTGATGGCCCATTTCGTCGAACGCACCGAGCGCGGGCCGGTCGAGCGGATGTCGTCAGCCTTCGCCGCCTTGCTTGACGACGACGGAGATCGTCCGGGGTGACAGCCGATCCGCAGCGCTGGCTGTGGGCGGTCGGGGCCTTGGCGCTTTGGCTGGCCCTGATCGCCGTCATTGTCTGGCACGAACGCAAGGCCAGGGCGGCGGCCCGTGCGCGGTCTGATGCTCTGGCGGGCGCAGGCGAGGGACAGCCGGTGCTGATCGCCTTCGCCAGCCAGACGGGTTTCGCCGAGGAACTGGCGTGGATGACGGCGCGGTCCTTGGGAGATGGCGGCGTGGGTGCGCGGGTGCTGTCCTTCGCCGATCTGGATGTGCAGACGCTGAAGGCGACGGACCGGGCGCTGCTGATCGTCTCCACGACGGGCGAGGGCGATCCGCCCGACAGCGCCGCCCGGTTCGTGCGCAAGGTCATGGGCGAAGCGACGGACCTGTCAGGACTGCGCTTCGGCCTCTTGGCCCTGGGCGACCGCAGCTACGATCGTTTCTGCGGCTTCGGCCATGCGGTCGACGGCTGGCTGCGACGCGCGGGCGCCGAACCCCTCTTCGACATGGTCGAGGTCAATAACGGCGAGGCCGGCGCCATCCGCCACTGGCAGCACCAACTGAACCAGATCACCGGCAGCATCACCGCCCCCGACTGGACCCCGCCGGCCTACGACCCTTGGCGGCTGGTCGAACGCACCCTGGTCAATCCCGGCAGTCCCGGCGGCGAGGCCTGGCATCTGGCGTTCGAGACCATGGGCGCGTCGCCTGACTGGTCGGCCGGCGACATCGCCGAGGTCGGCCTGCCCGAGCGTGATGGCGTTACGCCGGGTTCGCGCGAATACTCCATCGCCTCCCTGCCGTCGGACGGCCGGGTCGAGTTCCTGATCCGCCTGATTCGCCATCCCGACGGCGCCCCGGGCCTAGCGTCGGGATGGCTGACGCAAGACCTGGCGCTCGGCGATCAGATCGGGATGCGCCTGCGCACCAACCGCAGCTTCCACGGCCCGGCGGACGAAACGCCGATGATCCTGATCGGCAACGGCACGGGCATCGCCGGCCTGCGCGCGCATCTGAAAGCGCGGACGGCGGCGGGCGGCGCCTGGCTGCTGTTCGGCGAACGCACGCAGGCGCATGACGCCTTCTTCGATGCGGAGTTGCAGGCTTGGCTGGCGTCGGGCGTGCTGCGGCGGATAGACCGGAGCTTCTCGCGCGACGCCGGCGACGGCCAATATGTGCAGAATCTGGTCGCGGCTGCAGCCGACGAACTGCGTGCCTGGGTCGCGCGCGGCGCGGCGATCTATGTCTGCGGCAGTCTGGAAGGCATGTCGCAAGGCGTGCATGCCGCGCTGGAAAGCGCTCTGGGCGCGGACGTGGCGCTGACCCTTCTGGAAGAGGGACGCTACCGCCGCGACGTGTACTGAACCTATTATTTGCCGTTGGGGGCTACCGGCCTAGACGCCCCAACAGTTCCGCCGCGAAGGTCGACAGGGTGTCGTCGCGCGCGCCCATGACGATGATCCGGTCGCCCGGCTTGGCGATCGCCACGATCCGGTCGCCGCAGTCGGCGCGCGTCGCCAGCGCCTCGGCCTGACGGCCAGCCGCGCGGACGCCGGAGGCGATGTCTTCCGATCCCACGCTGCGGTCGGTTGTCCCGCCGTAATAGACCGGCTCGGGCATCAGCAGCACGTCTTCCTCGCGCATCAGGCCGGCGAAACCGTCGATGAACTCGGACTTCATCAGCTTCAGCGGCCCGAACCCATGCGGCTGAAACAGGATCAGCAGTCGCCCGTCGAAGGCGTGCAGGGTCTTCAGCGTGGCCGCGATCTTGTCCGGGTTATGGGCGAAGTCGTCGATGACGGTGATGTCGTTCACCGTTCCGATGACCTCCATCCGGCGACGGATGCCGGCGAAGGTCTCCAGCGCCTTGACCGCCTCGGCCGTCGGCACGCCCAGCGCCCGGGTCGCGCCCAGCGCCGCCAGGGCGTTGGCGACATTGTGCGCGCCGGGCACGTTCAGCACCACGTCGTGCTCGCTCCAGCCCTCGATCAGCCGGAACCGCATGCCCGTCGGCAGAGGCTGAAGATCATGGCCGGACAGGTCGGCCTTCTCTTCGCCCAGGCCGAAGGTGATCGCCTTGCCGGCTGGCAGGGTCTGGGCCAATTCCTGGGCCAGGGCCGCCGTCTCGGGATTGTCCAGGTTCAACACGGCCGTCGTCGCCCGCGCGATGAAGCCGCCGAACAGGTCGCGCAGCTCCTCCATCGACTTGTGGTCCAGCGAGATGTTGGACACCACCGCAACCGTCGGATCGTAGCGGGCGATCGAGCCGTCGCTTTCATCCACCTCCGACACGAACACGTCGGGCCCGCCGATCAGGGCGCTGGCGAACGGATGGTCGGCGTCGGCGAAGTTCTTCATCACCGCCCCGTTCATGACGGTCGGCTCACGGCCCGTCTGATCCAGGATCCAGGCGATCATGCCGGTGATGGTGGACTTGCCGCTGGTGCCCGCGACGCCGACGGAAGTCGGGGCGGCGTTGAAGAGTTCGCTGAGCAACTCGGGCCGGGTCTTGATGGTGGCCCCGGCGCGCCTGGCCGCGCCGATGTCGGGCACCGTTTCCTCAATGGCGCCGGTGGCGATGACGGTCTGATCCGCGCGGGTCACGCCCGATCCGTCTTGGGGGTGCAGGGTCACGCCGTGGGCGCGCAACCAGTCGAACTTCTCGGGCGTGCGGCCCTGGTCCAGCGCCCGGTCCGACCCTTCGATCACGGCGCCGCGCGCCTGGACGATCATGGCCAGGGGCAGCATGCCCGACCCGCCGATGCCGCAGAAGAAATAGGAGGCGTCTTGGTTCATGCCCCCTTAGAACAGGGGATCGGGCCGGTCCGCCAGTAGGGGATCGCAAAAACGACGAAGAAGACGGACGTGACCACCAATAGCTTCAAGATCGGCGTCGTCTGCGCCAGTTCGCGCTTTGCGAAAGAGCGCGCCGAGGCTGTCGAGGCCTGGATGGCGCACAACCATCCCGACCGCGATGTCGCCGTCGTCTTCCACCCCGCCTGTTTTCTGAAACACGGCCATTTCGCCGGCGATGACCGGGCGCGCGCCGACGCCTTCGTCGAGTTCGCCAACGACCCCCGCATCGACGCTATCTGGTTCGCGCGCGGCGGCTACGGCTCGTGCCGCATCGCCGATGCGGTGATCCCGCGCCTGGACGCGGTCGCCCGCAAGAAGCGCTACATGGGCTATTCCGACGCGGGCAGCCTGCTGGCCGGAATGTACAAGGCCGGGTTCCAGCATCTGGCGCACGGACCGATGGCCTCGGATTCGGTACGCGATGACGCGACCGCACGCGGCGCCCTGTCCTGGCTGACCACGGGACGCACAGACTGGATCGAGCCGTCGCTGGCGACCGATCCTCGCCCGGCCGTCGCCTTCAACCTGACCATCCTGAACGAACTGACCGGCACGCCGCTGGAGCCCGATCTGTCCAACCACGTCCTGATGTTGGAGGAGGTGTCCGAGGCCGCCTACCGGATCGACCGGATGATGTTTCACTTGACCAGCCAAGCCAGCATCCGACGTGTAGCCGGGATTCGCTTGGGACGGGTCTCCGACGTCACGCCAAACGATCCCGATTTTGGTCAGACTTCGGAGGAAATCGTTCGATACTGGTGCCTGCGTTCGGGCATACCCTTTCTGGGAAGCGCCGATATCGGGCATGACGCCGCCAACAAGGTCGTCCCCTTCGGTCGCCCGTAAAGCGAACGACGCGCGACGAAAAGGACACAGTCTCGCCTCTATTCGCTGGGGCAAGCTCGCCCGCCTCTCGACAGAACGCCGGTCCTGACTTCAGATGCCGGTCCGCGAGGCGTTAGGACTTCGTTAGCCAAGGCGTTGGGGGACGCTGCGGTTTGCGCCTTCTGCGATGCGGCGGTTCGTTCGGATATCGGGGGATGCCCGGACGAGCCGCCTGATCGTCCTCCCATCCATCGACGTTGAGGGCCGCAGGGCTTAAGGATCGCGGGTGCGTTTCGACGAGAGATTCATCGATGAACTGAAGGCCCGCCTTCGGCCGTCCGACGTGATCGGGCGGACGGTGAAGCTGAAACGTCAGGGTCGCGAATACGTCGGTCTGTCGCCCTTCTCGAAGGAGAAGTCGCCGTCCTTCTTCGTCAATGACGACAAGGGCTTTTTCCACGACTTCTCGTCCGGCAAGCACGGCGACATCATCTCATTCCTGCAGGAGACCGAGCGGCTCAGTTTCGTCGAGGCGGTGCAGCGCTTAGCCGGCGAGGCGGGGATGCAGCTTCCCGCCGAAGACCCCAAGGAGGCCGAGCGCGAGCAGAAGCGGGCGGGTCTGTCGGACTGGATGGACCTGGCCCAGAAATGGTTCGCCGCAAACCTGCGCCGCACGCCGGGCAAGGCGGCGCGCGAATACCTGGACAAGCGCGGTCTGCCCGAGGATCAGTGGGAGCGGTTCGGGCTGGGCTATGCGCCCAACGACCGTGAGGGGCTGAAACAGGCCTTGGTCCAGCGCGGCGCCAAGCCAGCCGAACTGGTCGAGGCCGGGCTGCTGATCTCGCCCGAAAGCGGCGGCCAGCCCTATGATCGCTTCCGCGACCGGCTGATGTTCCCGATCCTGGATGCGCGCGGCCGGATCGTCAGCTTCGGCGGTCGGGCCATGAACCCCGACGACCGGGCCAAATATCTGAACGGCCCGGAAAGCCCGCTCTTTCACAAGGGGGCGACCCTGTATGGCCTGCCTGAGGCGCGGCGGATCTTGGGGGCGGAATCCAAGAACGACCAGGCCATCATCGTGGTGGAAGGCTATATGGACGTCATCGCCTGCCAGCGCGCGGGCCTGCCGGCCGTGGCGCCGATGGGCACGGCCCTGACCGAGGAGCAGATGGAACGGCTGTGGCGTGTGTCGCACGAGCCGATCCTTTGCTTCGATGGTGATGCGGCTGGACTGCGCGCCGCCTATCGCGCCATCGGACGCTCGCTGCCGCTGCTGAAACCAGGGCGCTCGTTCCGGTTTGCGCTGCTGGGCGCCGGTCAGGATCCCGACGACATCCTGCGCGACAAGGGCGCGCCGGCGCTGCGCCAGGCCCTCGCCGAAACGCACGGGTTCGCCGAGGTGCTGTTCCGCCGCGAACAGGATCTGGAGCCGCTGGACACGCCGGAGCGCAAGGCTGGCTTCAAGGCGCGGCTGAGGAACACCGCCTCAGCCATCCAGGACAAGGATCTGGCCGAACAATACCGCCGCGACCTGTTCGACCGTTTCGACGCCCTGTTCCCCCGCAGCCCCCAACGTGCGCCCTGGACGCCGGGGCAGGGCAAACGCGGTTTCGGCCCGCCGCCCAAACTGGGTCAGACGGCGGAGGGCGCCCAGGCGATGCAGTCGCTGTTTCGCGCCATCGAGCCGGTGCCGGCCGCACTGGCGCACGGCGCCATCGACGACCCCGAACGGATGGACGACCATCTGGAGGAGATCGCCGCCCACGGATTCGGCGACAAGGGGCTGGATGGACTGGCGCAAGAGCTGGTTCGCCTGCGTCTGTCGGGACATAGCCTTGACTCCGCCGCCCTGCGACGCCATCTGGCGCAATCGGGTCATGATGCCTTAGTGCGCGAGGTCGAGAAGGCGGCGGCAAAGTCCGGCGCGCCATTCCTGGCCGCAAATGCGCCCCTCGCCGAGGCAAGGGTCCGATGGTCGCAGGCGTTCGACGCTTCGACGCGGGTCGCCGCGTTGGAGGACGCCTTGGCCCATGCACGTGATGTGCCTGGGCAGGATGAGGCGTTCCGCAGGCTGAAGGCCGAGCGGGATGCGCTTCGCCGTGCGATCAAAGCCGGGACGATTTGGGAAGACAGCGCGGGCACGTAACCTTACGGCACGCCAAGCATTGTATTTTTCGCCGGGGCGGACTGATCACCCTCTCGGCTGGAGACAGACTGACTATGAACGCACAGACCGAGACGCAGGACACCGAGGTTTCGACCGATGGGCCCCTGCTCGATCTGACGGACGCCGGCGTCAAGAAGTTCATCAAGCAAGCCAAGGCGCGCGGCTATGTGACGATGGAGGAGCTGAACAAGGTCCTGCCGTCCGAAGAAGTCACGCCCGACGCCATTGAAGACACCCTGGCGATGCTGTCCGAAATGGGCGTCAACGTCGTGGAGGCCGAGGAGGACGCGCAGGAGCAGCAGTCCACCGACGTCGCCGCCGCCGCCGGCACTGCCGTCGCCGAAACGCCCGCCAAGTCCGCCTATGACCGCACCGACGACCCGGTGCGCATGTATCTGCGCGAGATGGGTTCGGTCGAACTGCTGAGCCGCGAGGGCGAAATCGCCATCGCCAAGCGGATCGAGGCCGGCCGTGACGCCATGATCTCGGGTCTGTGCGAAAGCGCCCTGACCTTCGAGGCCATCATGGTGTGGCGCGACGAGCTGGAAAACAACCGCATCCTGTTGCGCGAGGTCATCGACCTGGACGCGACCTATGGCGTGCTGAACCCCTCGTCCCTGCCGGGCGCCGCCCAGCCTGAAGGCGAAGAGGAAGAGGAGGCCGAGGAAAAGCCGGCCGCCGAGGACAAGCCTGAATCCGACGACGACGATGACGACGACTTCGACGATGGCGGCGGCATGTCGATCTCGGCGCTGGAAGCCGAGCTGCGCGACGGGGTTATGGACGTCCTGAACGCCATCGCTGCGGACTTCGGCGCCTTCCGCGCCCTGCAGGACAAGCTTGTTCAGACCCGCCTGAAGGGCGAGGTGCTGAGCGCCAAGGATGAAAAGGCCTATCAGGCGCTGACGACGTCCATCTCGGACCGTCTGAAGACGATGAAGCTGAACAACAACCGCATCGAGGCGCTGGTCGAGCAGCTCTATGCGATCAACAAGCGCCTGATCGGTCTGGAAGGCCGTCTGCTGCGCCTGGCCGACAGCTACGGCATTTCGCGGCCCGAGTTCCTCAAGGCCTATTTCGGCTCGGAGCTCGACCCCACCTGGACCGACCGGATCAAGGACCAGGGCGTGCGCTGGACCAAGTTCAGCGAGAACGAAGCCGGCCAGATCGCGACCATCCGTTCCGATGTCGCCGCCGTGGCGCTGGAAGCCGGTCTGCCGATCGACGACTATCGCCGCATCGTCCAGACGGTGCAGAAGGGCGAACGCGAAGCGCGGCAAGCCAAGAAGGAAATGGTCGAGGCCAACCTGCGCCTCGTGATCTCCATCGCCAAGAAATACACCAACCGCGGCCTGCAGTTCCTGGACCTGATCCAGGAAGGCAACATCGGCCTGATGAAGGCGGTCGACAAGTTCGAGTACCGTCGCGGCTACAAGTTCTCGACCTACGCCACCTGGTGGATCCGTCAGGCGATCACCCGCTCGATCGCCGACCAGGCGCGCACCATCCGTATCCCGGTGCACATGATCGAGACGATCAACAAGATCGTCCGCACCAGCCGCCAGATGCTGCACGAGATCGGCCGCGAGCCGACCCCGGAAGAGCTGGCCGAAAAGCTGGCCATGCCGCTGGAGAAGGTGCGCAAGGTCCTGAAGATCGCCAAGGAGCCGATCTCGCTGGAAACCCCGATCGGTGACGAGGAAGACAGCCACCTGGGCGACTTCATCGAGGACAAGAACGCCGTCCTGCCGATCGACGCCGCCATCCAGTCGAACTTGCGCGAGACCACCACCCGCGTTCTGGCGTCGCTGACGCCGCGCGAGGAGCGGGTGCTGCGGATGCGGTTCGGCATCGGCATGAACACGGACCACACGCTGGAAGAAGTCGGCCAGCAGTTCTCGGTGACACGCGAACGCATCCGTCAGATCGAGGCGAAGGCGCTGCGCAAGCTGAAGCACCCGTCGCGGTCGCGCAAACTGCGGTCCTTCCTGGACAGCTGATACGATCAAGGGCGGCCCCGACGGGCCGCCCTTTTTCTTGGCAGGCGACATGGCTCGAAAGCACGTCAATCTCGGCAAGGCGCCGGCCAAGTCCGACCTGCCGCAAAAGCTCTGCGCCGCCTGCGGTCTGCCGTTCGCTTGGCGCAAGAAGTGGGCGCGGGACTGGGATCAGGTGCGGTTCTGCTCGGAACGGTGCCGGGCAAAGGGCGCGTCCGAAGAGCGCCGATAGGCGGCTCTCCGCCTCGTGACCACGGCGGCGTCGGGAATCAGCTAAGCGTCGCGACCATGCCCTCCGTGTCGCGTATCTCTCCCTTTCTCATCGGCCTCGGCGTCCTGCTGATCCTCAGCGGCTGCGTGCGGCGGCCGCCCGAGCCATTGCGGCCCCCATCGCCCTATCCGTCGCGCACCGAAGCGCCGCTGGTCGGGGGGCTGGTGGACCGGATGATCGACGGCGGGACCCAGGCCCTGGTCGTGCGTGAAGGCGGTGATCTGGGCCGGTGCCTGGCCGAGTTGAACGCCGCCCGCGTGCGGTTTAGTCCGATGCCGGATCGTCAGAACACCGCGACATGCGGGCTGAGCAAGGGCGGGGTGTTGGGCGCCGACCTGGGCACCGTGGCGCGCATGTCGCCGGGCGATGTGGAGATGACCTGCCAGACCGCGCTGGCGCTGAGCATCTGGCGTCGCCAATCGCTGGAGCCGGCGGCGCGCGAGATCCTGGGATCGGACGTCGTGCAGATCGACCACATGGGCGCCTACGCCTGTCGCAATGTGAACAACGGCGTGGGCTCGAACCGCATCAGCGCCCATTCCCAGGCGGCGGCGCTGGACTTCGCCGGGGTTCGGCTGAGGGACGGGCGGCGCATCACCGTGACCAAGGACTGGAACGGCGACACGCCCGAGGCGCGTTTCCTGAAGCGTATCCGCGACGACGCCTGCCGCATCTTCGGAACGACGCTGAGCCCCGACTACAACCCCGTCCACTACGACCACCTGCATCTCGAGGCGACCGACACGCGCTTCTGTCGCTGAGGCAACGCTTTGGCGCGGGGCGGATTACGCCCCTATGCGCGGTGAACTGAAGACCTACCAGGCCAAGCGCCGGTTCGGCGAAACGCCCGAGCCGAAGGGCGCCAAGGCCAAGCGCGCGAAGGGCGGCTTCCGCTATCTGATCCAGCGTCATGCGGCGACGCGGCTGCACTATGATTTCCGTATCGAGGCGGACGGAGTGCTGAAATCCTGGGCCGTGACCAAGGCGCCGTCGCGCGACACGGCGGTCAAGCGGCTGGCGGTCGAGGTCGAGGATCATCCGCTGGATTACGGCTCGTTCGAGGGCACGATTCCCGACGGCAACTACGGCGCCGGCACGGTGCAGATGTGGGACGTCGGCACCTGGGAGCCGCAGGAGCCCGACCTGGAGGCGGCCTGGGCCAAGGGTCAGATCAAGATGATCCTTCACGGCGAGCGCCTGCAGGGCAAATGGGCGCTGATCCGGCTGAAGAGCGATCGGGGCAAACCGTCGAAACGCAACAACTGGCTGCTGCTGAAGGAGAAGGACGACTTCGCCGTGGCGGGGGAGGGTGATGCGCTCGCCGAAATCGACGTCTCGGTGACGACGGGTCGGTCGCTGGCCGAGATCGCGGATGGAACGAAGGAATGGACGGCGTCCAAGCCGACGGGGCGTAAAGGCCCGGCAAAGCCCAAGCCCTCGAAAGCGGCGGCGAAGGCCGAGAAGCCGCCGGCCTTCGTGCCGATCCAGCTGTGCAAGGTGACTGACCATCCGCCGGGCGGGACGGGCTGGGCGCACGAGATCAAGTTCGACGGATACCGCATCCAGATCGGCGCGGGCGGCGGTCGGGCGGTCCTGAGGACCCGCAAGGGTCTGGACTGGAGCGACAAGTTCCCGGATCTGGCGGCGGATGCGGCGACTTGGCCCGACGCCGTGATCGACGGCGAGCTGTGCGCGTTGGACGACGATCACATGCCGGACTTCGGCGCGTTGCAGGCCGCCATTTCGGACGAGAAGACTGAAGGCCTGGTCTATTTCGCCTTCGACCTGTTGTTCGAGGGGGCGGAGGATCTGCGCAAACTGCCGCTGTCGCATCGCAAGGCGCGGCTGCAGGCCTATGTGGACAGGATCGGAAAGGCGGCCGCAGGGCGGCTGCGCTACGTCGAGCATTTCGCCTCGACCGGCCAGGCGGTGCTGGAGAGCGCCTGCCGGATGGATCTGGAAGGCGTGATCTCCAAGAAACTGGACGCCCCCTATCATGCTGGGCGGTCTTCGACCTGGCTGAAGTCCAAATGCCGGGGACGCGATGAAGTGGTGATCGGCGGCTGGTCGTCCCAAGGCGGCACGCGGTTCCGCTCTCTGCTGGTCGGGGTCAGGGAAAAGAGCGGCCTTCGCTATCTGGGCCGGGTCGGGACCGGCTATGGCGAGGCGGTGACGAAGACCCTTGTTCCGGCGCTGAAGGGCGTGGCGACGGAGAAATCGCCCTTCGCCGGCGCGGGCGCGCCCAAGGCGGCCAAGGACATCCATTGGGTCAAGCCGGTGCTGGTGGCCGAGGTCGAGCACGGCGGCTATACCGAATCCGGCTCGCTACGGCAGGCGGCGTTCAAGGGGCTGCGCGAAGACAAGACGGCGGCCGAGGTCACCGAGGCGCCGCAACCGCCCACCGAAATGGGCGACGCGAAGAAGACGACCACCACGGTGCGACCGACCGGAAAGCCCGGCAACGTGGTCGTGGCGGGCGTGACCCTCTCCAGCCCTGACAAGGTGTTGTGGCCCGCCGTCGGCGACCGGCCGTCGATCACAAAGGCGGACTTGGCGCGATATTACGAGGCGGCCGCCGAGCGGATCCTGCCCCATGTGGCGGACCGGCCGACCTCGATCATCCGGGCGCCCGAGGGGATCGGCGGTGAGACCTTCTTCCAGCGGCACGCCATGGCGGGGTCGAACCCGCGGTTGAAGCTGATCGACGTCAAGGCCCGCACCCCTTACGTCGCCGCCGTCGATGTCGGCGGCCTGGTCGCCATCGCCCAGTCGGGCGGGCTGGAACTGCACCCCTGGGGCTGTGCGCCCGGCGCGCCGGAGGTTCCGGACCAGATCACCTTCGACCTGGATCCCGACGAGGGGCTGGACTTCGCCGACGTCATCGCCGCGTCCAAGGTCGTGAAGGCTAAGATCGAGGCGCTGGGTCTGGCCGCCTTCGTCAAGACGACCGGGGGCAAGGGGCTGCACGTCGTCGTGCCGATCAAGACCGACGCCCGCTCGCGTGTGACCTGGGATCAGAACAAGGCCTTCGCCAAGGCGGTGGCCGAGGCTATCCGCGCCGAGGCGCCGGACCGGTTCACCACGACCTTGGCCAAGAAGGCGCGGGGCGGAAAGATCTTCATCGACTATCTGCGCAACGGGCGAATGGCGACGGCGGTCGCGCCCTGGTCGCCGCGCGCACGGCCGGGGGCGGGGATCGCCTTCCCGCTGTCGTGGGGGCAGGTCAAGGCCGGGCTGGACCCGGCGGCGTTCAATCTGTGGACCTATGACGCCTTGCTGAAGAAGGCGGATCCGTGGGCGGACTTCCGCGCCTCAGCGGTCAGTTTGAAATCGGCGTTGAAAAAGATGGGGGTGTAACCCTTACGGGTTAGTTGAACCCTTATCCCGCTCATCCCGGCGAAAGCCGGGACCCAGTGCTTTCGCACCCCCGGTGCTTCAGATGACCATCGAGTCTTGATCTGAGGCGGTTTTCGCCCGAAGAACTGGGTCCCGGCTTTCGCCGGGATGAGCGGATGTTAAGAGGCTTCAGGCCGCGGTCTTCTTCTTCGCCGCAGTCTTCTTGGGCGCCGCCTTCTTTGCCGGGGCCTTCTTGGCGGCCGGCTTCTTCGTCCCCGTCGCCGACCCCTTGAGGCTGTTCCGCAATGCGGCCATCAGGTCGATGACATTGGTGTCGTCGGGTTCGGCGACATCGACCACGCCCTTGCCGCCCTTGGACTTGGCCTTGATCATCGCGCGCAGGGCGTCGTCGTAGCCGTCCTTGAAGTCGGTCGGATCGAAGTCCGCCTCCTTCTGACCGATGATGCGCGCGGCGATCTCGACCATGTCGGGATCGGCCTTCACCGTCGGGATGTCGTCGAAGTATTCGTCGGAATCGCGCACCTCGTCATGGGCGCGCAGGGTGTAGGCGACCAAGCCCTTGCCCCGAACCTCCAGCGCCAGCTGACGCTCCTTGCCGCGCAGGACCAACTGGCCCAGCGCCACCTTGCCCTGTTTCTTCATGGCGTCGCGAATGACGGCGAAGGCTTCGACGCCCGCGCCTTTCTCGGGGACCACGAAGAAGGGATCGTCCCAATACAGCCGGTCGATGTCGGCCTCATCGACGAACTTGTCGATCGAGATGGTCTTGGTGCTTTCCAGCTTCACCTTGTCGAAGTCGGCGTCGTCGAACAGGACGTATTCGTCCTTGGACACCTCATAGCCGCGCACCAGATCGCTGCGCTCGACGGGCCCGGCGTCCGGGTCGGTCGGCACCATGCGAATGCGGTTGTTGGTGTCGGGATTGATCAGATGAAACCGCACGTCGTTCGTGCTGGTCGTCGCTGTGTAGAGGGCCACCGGACAGGTGACCAGCGACAGCTTCAGATGTCCTTGCCAGGTGGGGCGAGCGGCCATGTCGTTTCTCCTCGATCCATGACAATGCGTCGGGAGGATTTGAGTTCGGGCATGGCCGCCCGATGTCAGACGTGGGTCAGGCCTTGCCGTCGAAGACGACCTCGAACCCGCCCCACATCATGCGCTTGCCGTCGAAGGGCATGTCCATATTGGCGAAGTCGGGGTCGTCCTGCATCTTGCTGAAACAGGCGTCGGCCGTGGCGCGGTCGGGCCAGGTGACCCAGGAAAAGACGACGACCTCGCCTTCTTGCAGCTTCACCGCCATGGGAAAGCTGGTCAGCGTGCCGTCCGGCACGTCCTCGCCCCAGGTCTCGACCTGCGACAAGGCGCCGTATTTCTGAAACAGGGGCCAAGCCGCCTCGGCGGACTTGACGTAGCGCGCCTTGTCCTCGGTTTTCACGGGGGTCAAAAAGCCGGTCACATAGGTCATCGGTCGTCTCCTCTTTCTGGTTTCAAACGTCGGCGACAGCGCGGTCCAGCGCCGCGATGTCGATCTTGGCCATGCCCATCATGGCCTGCATGGCGGCCTTGGCGCGCGCGGGGTTCGGATCGGTGGTCAGTTCCATCAGGCGACGGGGCGTGATCTGCCACGACAGGCCCCAGCGGTCCTTCAGCCAACCGCAGGCGTTTTCGCTGCCGCCGTCGGCGAGCAGGGCGTCCCACAGCCGGTCCGTCTCGGCCTGATCCTCGGTCATCACCATGAAGGAGACGGCTTCGGTGAAGCGAAAGTTCGGTCCGCCGTTCAGCGCCAGATACGAACGACCCGCCAGCACGAACTGCACCGTCAGGACCGAGCCTTCCGGGCCGGACGGCGTATCGACCGGCGAACGGTTGACGGCGGTGATGCGGCTGTCGGGCAACAAGGAGACGTAGAAGGCGGTCGCGGCCTCGGCGTCGCCGTCGCCGTCGAACCACAGACAGGGGACGATCTTGTCGGCCATCACGCGTCGCCTTCCGCCAAGGCCGCCAGTTGATCGGCGACGGCGCCCCAACCCTGTTCGAAGCCCATGGCCTTGTGGGTTTCGGCGGCTTGTTCGTCCCAATGCCGAGCGGTGGCGGTGTAGCGTGTTCCACCGGCCTCGGGCTCGAAGGTGTCGATGCGCACGAAGTTCATGTCGCCGGCCTGCGGAACCCAGCCCTCGGTGAAGGCCCCGGTCGAGACCAGTTTGCGGCCCGGAACCACCTCCAGAAACACGCCGGAATAGGCATGCCGTTCGCCCTCGGGCGAGGCCATTTCGACATTGGCCCGACCGCCGACGCGCAGGTCCCAATCCACGGCCGGCGTGGTCCACGGGCGAGGGCAGAACCACTCGCCGGTGCGCTCGGTGTAGATCTTCCACACCGTCTCCGGCGAGGCCTTGATCAGACGGCTGATGCTCAGTTCGCGGATGTCGGCCATCACGACACCATGGCGTCGGCGGCGAAGGCTTCGGGACCGGCGGCGACGGCGGCCGGGTCCATCCACATGACTTCCCAGATGTGTCCATCCGGATCGGCATAGCTGCGGCCGTACATGAAGCCGTAGTCCTGGGTCGCATTGGGGTCGATCTTGCCGCCGGCGGCCCCCGCTTGGGCCACGACGGCGTCGACCGCCTCGCGGCTCTCTTGGGACAGGCACAGCAGAACCTGGGCCGAGGCATGGGCGTCGGGGATCGCCCGATTGGTAAAGGTGCGCCACTTGTCGTGGGTCAGCAGCATGACGTGGATCACGTCCGACACCACCATGCAGGCGGCCGTGTCGTCGCTGAACATCGGGTTCCTGGTCGCGCCGACGGCCTCATAGAAGGCGATGGATCGGGGCAGGTCGGCGACCGGCAGGTTGATGAAAATCAGCTGAGCCACGGCGTTTCCTCTCCTTGTTATTTGCGAAACCTGACCCCGATGATTACGATAGTCAACTATGAAGTTAGAAAAGATAACCTACAGGGCTGGTCGCCGATATCACGACGCCTGCGGCGCCGCGCACGGACTGGACCTGATTGGCGAGCGCTGGGCCCTGCTGGTGATCCGCGAACTGATGATGGGGCCGCGTCGGTTCGGTGATCTGAGAAAGGATCTGCACGGCATTTCCGCCAACGTGCTGACCCAACGGCTGGAGGGGCTGGAGGTTTCGGGCATCGTGACCCGCCGCAAACTTCCGCCGCCCGCCTCGGTCCAGGTCTATGAGCTGACGCCGTGGGGATACGAGATAAAGCCGGTCTTCATGGTGCTGGGCGGCTGGGCGGCGCGCTCGCCCCGCCATGACCCGACCCTGCCGATCAGCGCGGTGTCGATCATGCAGTCTTTCGAGACCATGTTCGATGCGGCCCTGGCCGGGGACGCCGCGATGACCGTAGGCTTCGTCTTTGGCGACGAACCCTTCGTCGTTCAGATCGAAAACGGGACGATCACGACCCGCCGCGGCCACACGGACGCCGCCCACGTCGTCGTGACGACCCAACCGCCGCTGGTCGCCGCGTGCGTCTACGGCAAGGTTCCGCTCGCCGCGTTTGAGGCTGACGGCCTGATGACCCTGACCGGCGACCGGGCGGTGTTCGACCGCTTTGCGAGCTTCTTCAACCTGCCCGAGAAGGCGCCGGTCTGAGGCTTCAGGCCAGCATGTCCAGCAGCGTCCCGGTCATGTCGTCGGCGGTGCGCAAAACGGCGGCGTTGGCGCTGAAGGCGGTCTTGGCCTGGATCCGCTCCACCGTTTCCTCGGCGAGATTGTCCAGCGGCGCGGTCGCGGTGCGGCGCGCGCTGTTGTCGAACCGGTTCTGCGCGGTCGTCATTCCGGCGGCGGCGATAGAAAGCGCTTGCATGGCGAAGCTCCGGACGCGGTGGGTTCGCTCGCCAGACTGCGTCTTTCAGGTCAACGTCGCCTGAAGGAACAGGGTGAACGGCGTTTTCCGCCCCGCTTGCGCCCTTATTGATGTATAGAGCGCCATCATTCGCCCGGCCTGAGGTCTGACCTCGGCCGGGCGCGGTCGTTTCGGCGGCCGCCCTTGTCCGTTTGCCCAGGTTTTCCATGCCCTTTCCCGCCGTCCATCCTGCGCTCGACCGCGCCCTGATCAACAAGGGCTATGCCGAACCCACGCCGGTTCAGGCCGCCGTGCTGGAGGCGGAGCATGCGGATCGCGACCTGCTGGTCTCGGCCCAGACGGGTTCGGGCAAGACCGTGGCCTTTGGTCTGGCCGCCGCGCCGACCCTGCTGGGCGACAAGCCGATCTTCGGCCCCGGCGGCGCGCCGCTGTGCCTGGCCATCGCGCCGACGCGGGAACTGGCCATGCAGGTCGCGGCCGAGCTGCAGTGGCTGTACGCCGATGCCGGCGCCAAGATCGCCACCTGCGTCGGCGGCATGGATGCGCGCCGTGAAGCCCGCGCGCTGGGCTTCGGCGTCCACATCGTCGTCGGCACGCCCGGCCGCCTGAAGGACCACATCGACCGGGGCAACCTGGACCTGTCCGAGTTGAAGGTCGCCGTCCTCGATGAGGCCGACGAGATGCTGGACATGGGCTTCCGCGAGGACCTGGAGCACATCCTGGACCAGGCGCCGGCCGAACGCCGCACCCTGCTGTTCTCGGCGACCATTGCGCGCGACATCGCCACCCTGGCCAAACGCTATCAGAAGGACGCGGTCCGCATCGACGCGACCGACAAGACGCGCCAACACGCCGACATCGAATACCGCGCCTATCGCATTGCGCCCAATGAGATCGAGCACGCTGTGGTCAACACCCTGCGCTGGTTCGAGGCGCCGCGCGCCATGGTCTTCTGCTCGACCCGCGACAGCGTGCGTCACCTGCAGTCGTCGCTGCTGGAGCGCGGCTTCTCTTCCGTCAGTCTGTCGGGCGAAATGGGTCAGCGCGAGCGGACCGACGCGCTTCAGTCGCTGCGTGACGGCCGCGCCCGCGTCTGCGTCGCCACCGACGTCGCCGCGCGCGGTCTGGACCTGCCGGACCTGGGTCTGGTCATCCACGCCGAACTGCCGATGAACCGCGCCGGCCTGCTGCACCGTTCGGGCCGGACGGGCCGGGCGGGCAAGAAGGGCATCTCGGTCATGCTGGTCCCGCATTCGCGCCGTCGCAAGGCTGAGCGGCTGATGGACGAGGCCGGCATCGACGCTGTCTGGACCGGCGCCCCGACCTTCGATGAAATCCGCAAGGCCGACGAAGGCCGTCTGCTGTCGCCCGAGTTCTTCGAGGCTGACGTCTCCGACGAGGATATGGTCGTCGCCAAGCGGATGATCGCCGAGCGTACGCCCGACGAGATCGCCGCCGCCCTGGTGCGTCTGCTGCGCAAGGAACAGCCGGCGCCGGAAGAACTGTCCGATCCCGGTTCGGATCGCGGTCCGGCCAAGCGCGATCGCATGGTCCGCAACGATGACGGCACGGCGGCCCAACCCTGGCCAGGCGAGCGTCTGGGCGCTGACGACGTGGTCTGGTTCCGTCTGGACGTGGGCCGCAACAAGAACGCCGACCCCAAATGGCTGATCCCGCTGATCTGCCGCATCGGCGGCATTTCCAAGCCGCAGATCGGCGCCATCCGCACCTTCCCTGAAGAGACCCGTTTCGAGGTCGCCAAGACCCACGAGAAGGCTTTCCGCGAAGCCGTCG
The DNA here is from genome assembly GCF_014204545.1 of Brevundimonas vesicularis. Classification (GTDB taxonomy): domain Bacteria; phylum Pseudomonadota; class Alphaproteobacteria; order Caulobacterales; family Caulobacteraceae; genus Brevundimonas; species Brevundimonas vesicularis_B. The sequence continues at coordinate 1,516,763 of NZ_JACHLJ010000001.1, read as the reverse complement.
CCGCCTCCAAGGACGAGGTGAAGATCACCCCGTCGGAAGCCCCGACGCCGGGCTCGATGAAGGCCAGCCGCTTCGCCGGCAAGCCGCGCGAAGACGGCGATCGTCCCTTCAAGAAAACGCCCTACAAGCGCGCCGACGGCGGCGAGGGCGACGCCCGCCCGCCGTTCAAGAAGAAGCCCTGGGCGCCGAAGAACGACGGCGGCGCCAACCCGCGCTCGAACGCCTCGGGCGACAAGCCCTATGCCAAGAAGCCCTTCAAGGCCAAGCCGGGCTTCAAGAAGGACGGCTTCAAGGGCAAGCCCAAGGGCTGATCTTGCGGGCACTTGCCTGATCGTGGGCGGAGGCGCACCCTCCGCCCATGAGCACGCCGTCCGCACCTGAGGGCCGTTACGCCTCCTTCGAGGCCTTCTATCCCTATTACATCCACGAGCATTCCAACCGGACGTGTCGGCGTATCCACGTCGTCGGCACCTTCCTGGTGATCTCGGCCTTCGTCGCCTTCGTGGCGACGCGGAACGCCTGGTGGCTGCTGGCCATGCCGGTGCTGGGCTACGGCTTCGCCTGGGTCGGGCATTTCTTCTTCGAAAAGAACCGGCCCGCGACGTTTAAATATCCGCTGTGGAGCCTCATGGGCGACTTTCGTCTGTTCTTCGAGACGGTGACAGGCAAGCGCCGCTTCTGAGACCGCATTTCAAGCTGCACGGTTCGGCGAAACGGATTAACCTCCGCCTGCGGCATGGCGCCGCTGCTGCTGGAGGGAGCAACATGAGATCCATCGCTGTCATCGCCGCTGCGTCCGTGCTGCTCGCCCCTGGCGTCAGCCTGGCCCAGAAGAGCGGGGCCAAGCCCGACTTCACCCTGGACCCCAACTACGGCTCGGTGCGGCTGGAGACCGGCTTCACACCCGATCCCTGGACCAAGTCGATCCTGGCGGGCGGTTCGATCGCCGCCTCGGCCGCGCAGTCGGGCTGCGAGGGTAAGGTCAGCGCCGCGCCCGACCTGCAACTGAACTTTGAAGCCGGCGATCTGGACCTGACCATCAAGGCGGTCGCTAGCGAGGACACAACGCTGCTGGTCAACAGCCCCGGCGGCCGCTGGTATTGCGACGACGACAGCGGCGGCGACCTGGACCCGATGGTGACCATCTCCAATCCCGAGAGCGGCCGCTACGACATTTGGCTGGGCACCTATAACGACAACATGGTCCAGTCGACGCTGCAGATCAGCGAACTGGGCGGCACCGACACGACGGCGGGCGCGGCGCCCAACATCGACCTGGAGCCCAACTACGGCACGGCCAATCTGCGCGGCGGCTTCACGCCCGACCCCTGGACCAAGTCGATCCTGGCCGGCGGTTCCTCGCCCGCCTCGGCCGCCAAGTCGGGCTGCGAAGGTTCGGTCAGCTCGGCCCCCGATATCCAGATCTTCTTCGAGCCGGGCGACGCCGATCTGACGTTCCGCGTACGCGCATCGGAAGACACGACCCTGCTGATCAATACGCCCAACGGCCGCTTCTACTGCGACGACGACGGCGCGGGCGGCGTCGATCCGAAGGTGACGATCACCAATCCGCAGAGCGGCCGATACGACATCTGGGTCGGCACCTATAACGGCTCGATGGTGCAGTCGACGCTGGAAGTGTCCGAACTGGACTGATCGGCGCAAGGCTTCAGACACGAAAACGCCGGCTGACCTTCGCGGTCAGCCGGCGTTTTTCATGATCGGTCTGATCAGTTGGAAGCGGTGGTCCAAGCCGGGGGGCAACCGTCGAAGTCGCCGGCGTCCACGATCGTCAGGGTGCGCATGTTCAGGCGCTGCGCCTGGTTCATCGAGCCGCGACCGTTGCCGGTATAGAGGTCGATCTTCTGGCCCCTGATCGCGCCGCCGGTGTCCGAGGCGTACCAGTAGCCGTCGTGGATCGAACCGTCGGCCAGGCGCATGCCGACCGTTTCGCGGATGAACAGCTTGGTGCGGCGCGGGATCACGCGTGGATCGACCGCGACGGTGCGCATGGCGATCGGACGGCAACCCAGCGAATCGTTGCCCGTCGCGCCGCCGCCACCTGCGTGATAGAGGCGCGCCGACGCGCGCCAGTCGGGATCGGAGGCCATCAGCTCGGCCTGTTCGGCGTTCAGAGCGGTCTCGACTTCATCGGAACCGACGACGGCGGCAGGGGTTTCAGTCCTGACTTGATCCGCCGCTACGACGTCATTGTAGGGGACAGGCCCGCTCGTCACAGACGATACGGCAGCCCAAAGCATGGCGATAGCAGCGGAGGCGCCGATCATGAGTTTCGCTCAGGAGACACCGGCTCCCAACGCCGCCGGCGCTGGCCTTGTCGCGTTAACCTGTGGCGAGAAAGTGGCGAAACCCGCCTTGGCGCCGTCCGTTACGATTTGTTTCTAGGTTAACGACTTGTTTTGCATAACCTATTTATCCCCAGCCTTCGCGCCTAGGGACGACGCCCCCGGCGTCAGAACTTGAAGTTGAGGCCCGCCTGAAGCACCGGCAGGACCTTATAATCGTCTGCCTCGGCCTGAATTTCACGCTCTTCCTGGTCCAGACGCAAGCGGAAGGTGGGATCGTTCGACAACGTCCCGCCGCGGGCGTCCAGGTTCACTTGCGGCGCATCGCCAAAGGCCGCGCCGGCCAGAATGCGGAAGCCGAGCCTTCCGCCGCGCGTAAAGGTGTTGTCATAGCCTAGGCCGACGAAGGGCGCGGTGCTCTCCAGGTCGATGCGGCCGGTCAAGGTTCCGACCTGGGCCGGAGTGAAGGTCGCCCCGCCGACATTAACGCTTCCGGTGGGTGTGGCGTCCAGATCGACCTTGCGATCGCCGAAATAGGCCCCGCCCGAGATCAGAAAGCCGTTGCGGAACGGATGCAGGTCCACAAAAGCGCCCGGCGACTTGAAGTCGATGTTGGCGTCGTAATCGATGCCCTTGTAGGTCTGGTCCCGATCCCATTTGAGCACGTCATAACCGCCGCGCAGCACCACGACCGGGCTGAGCGCGAACTGGGCCTGAAGGCCGGCGCCCGGCGTGCCGACCTGAGCGCCGACGGCGAACCGGCCGTCAGCCTGCGCCAAGGCCGAGGTGGCGGGCAGGGCGGCCGTGATGACGGCGGCGATCAGCAGGGTCTTCATGGCGTGCGGGTCCGAAACGGCAGGGTTCTCTTAACCTTGCCGGCCAGCTCTGAAGATTGGGTTACGCCGCCCAGTCGCCGGGCGCCGTGTCACGCCTCGCCTCTGCCTCGCGCACGGCCTCCGCCGCGCGGTCCAGCACCTCCAGACCGGCGCGGGGCTTGATCGCCTCGACCGTCAGGATGCGACGGAACGCCCGCGCGCCCGGCCGGCCGTGCATCAACCCCAGCATATGCCGCGCCATCGCGGGCAGGGCGACGCCCTCATCCAGACGCGCGGCCATATAGGGCCGATAGCGCTCCAGCGCGGCGAAGGCGTCGGTGTCCTCGACCGGCTCGCCAAACAGGCGACGATCGGTCTGACCCAGAATGGCCGGCTCGTGATAGGCGGCGCGACCCAGCATGACCCCGTCCAGCTTGACGCCGTCGATCTCGGCCAGATGGGCCTCGGCCGCGTCCATTGAGGCGATGCCCCCATTGATCGAGATGTTCAGATGCGGCCGCTCGCGCTTCAGCCGGCGCACCAGATCGTAATCCAGCGGCGGCACGTCGCGGTTCTCCTTGGGCGACAACCCCTTCAGCCAGGCCTTGCGCGCATGGACGACGAAGACCTCGATCCCGACGGCCGCGCAGGCGTCCACCGTGGCGAACAGACTGACGGCCGGGTCCTGATCGTCCACGCCGATGCGGCATTTGACGGTGGCGGGCACGCTAACGGCTCCCTTGATCGCCGCCATACAGTCGGCCACCAACCCCGGCTCGCGCATCAGACAGGCGCCGAACCGACCCGACTGCACCCGGTCCGACGGACAGCCGACGTTCAAATTGATCTCGTCATAGCCGAACGCTTCGCCGACTTTGGCGGCCTCGGCCAACTGCACCGGATCCGACCCGCCCAGCTGCAAGGCCACCGGATGCTCCAGCGCATCAAACCCCAGCAACCGCTCGCGATCCCCGTGCAACACCGCCGGCGCCGTCACCATCTCGGTATAAAGCAGCGCCTTGTCCGTCAGCGCCCTGTGGAACGCCCGGCAATGCCGATCGGTCCAGTCCATCATCGGTGCAATGGACAGCGTGCGGGAGAGATTCAACGACATTTCCGGAACTATATCAAAACGTTATTTCGTTTGCGTACTTAGTTTTCGCCGCGTTGCGACGTATCTTTCCAGCTCTTCGACGTCTTGGAGCATTCAGGCGCAGGCGCGAGACGACCTATTCGAAACGCCCGTCCAGAACATGGCGGGCCATGTCGAGAAGGCCGCTATATAGGCTAGGCCTTCCTTGAAGGCGATGATGCATGCCGATGAGGCGCCGACTCTGCGCATCGCCGCTCATGACACGATATGACAGCTTGGCTCCCGCAGTTCCTGAAAGTGGTCGACGATCGCGCCAACGACCAGTCTGTCCGGGCCGGACCCCGAATGAGCGGGCTCCGTCTTACCGCTTACACGCAAGTGGTCGGAGCGGCGTTCGCGGTTACGCTTTGAGAGCTTGGAAGCGCTTTGAGCCTAAAGCGTGGGCGCCGTTCTGTGCGAGGTACCGTAATTTCACGAGGTAGCCGCTTTGCAGTTCATCTTTAATGTTCGGGCCATCACCATCCATCCAAGAGATGAAGCCTTGGCCAAGCTCATTATCGACCTTCCGAAGGCTGTGATTTCGATAAAGTTCGACACGCATTCCGTCTTGGGTCGCAGCGCTTTTGAGCAACGACTGCTTCGACCGTTCCAAGCACGCGTATCGTCCAGAGGCATGTGGGCGGTGCAGAATTCGACCACGCGATAATGATCCGCCTGTTCAATACCCGAAAATCGCTCAACATCCGCCGCCATTGGTCGCTATGGGCTGGCGCGGCCGCCACGCCTGTCGCGCTGCTGGTCGTCGGGTCCATTCTGCTGCATCAGACCAGCGTCCAAACCGACAAGGCCAGGCAACTGACCCAGGCGGTCCGCGCCCAAACGCTTGCAGAAGAAGCTCGTGGCGTTTTGCTGACGCTGGAATCGAGCCAGCGCGGCTATCTGATCACAGGCAACGAGGCGCACCTGGAGCCCTACGATAAAGAAATGCGGAGGTTGGAGCCGATCGCGGCGGACCTGAGGCAGGCTCTGAGCGGCGACAAGAGGCAGTCGGATCGCCTGCTCACACTCGCTGCTGTCGCCGGCCTGCGGCTCAACATTATGGAACAGGCCGTCGCATTGCGCCGGGCTGGACGGGTGTCCGAAGCCAGTGAACTCGTCCAACGGGACAACGGACGCCGCTTGATGGCCGAGCTCATGAGGGAGCTCGATGTCCTCATCCAGACCGAGCGCATCAAGGCCGAACGACTGCGGGCCGAGCGGGTCGCCGCCGGCAACAATGTCACTGCTGGGGTTTGGTTTACGATCCTGGCGCTGCTTGCGGTTTGGGCGGCGTCGACCTGGGTAGGCGCCCGGGCCATGCGCGCCGCCGAACGCAGCCGGCTTGAAGCGGAGCTGGCGGACCGCAGCAAGTCCAGTTTCCTGGCGATGATGAGCCACGAGTTGCGCACGCCGATGAACGGCGTGCTGGGGATGGCCCACTTGCTTGAGTTGAGCGAACTGACGCCTCAGCAGTCTGAGCGGGTCTCTGCCATCAAGACGTGCGGCGAGGGCCTGATGGTCGTCCTGAATGACATTCTGGATCTGTCCAAGATCGAGGCCGACAAGCTCGATCTTGAGGCTGTGCCATTCGATATCGTTCAAGTTGCGCGCCACGCGGTGATGCTTTGTACGCCGGCTGCTGAGTCCAAGGACCTCTTCCTCGACCTCCGCGCTGGCGGCCTCGATACCCTTTTTGTGAGGGGCGATCCTCATCGGGTCCGCCAAATCCTCGCCAATCTCATATCCAATGCGGTGAAGTTCACCGACCGCGGCGGTGTGTACGTCAGGCTTGCGAGCACGACCGAAGGCGACCAGCGCCATCTGTCGATCACGGTCGCCGACACGGGGATCGGCATCAGTCCTGAGGCTCAGAAGCAGCTGTTTGAACCATTCAGCCAAGCCGATGCCTCCATCACCCGCCAGTTCGGAGGTACGGGTCTGGGTTTGGCGATCAGTCGTCACTTGGCTCGCCTGATGGGCGGCGACATCGTGGTGCAGAGCCAGCACGGAGCAGGCTCAGCCTTCACCTTCAGCGGTGTGTTTGAAGCCGAGCTGCAATCTGCGGTCGATGCGCCTAAGAGTGGACTTGTCGAGATTGCGCAGCCCTCCGAACGGCCGCTGAGCGTTTTGGTCGCCGAAGACAATCCGCACAATCAGGCGGTCGTTCGCGCCTTCCTCGAAGCACTCGGCTGCGACTGCCACATCGTCGGCAATGGGCAGTTGGCGATTGAAGCGGTCGCGGATCGAGACTTCGACCTCGTCCTGATGGATATCCAGATGCCTGTCGTCGATGGGCTGTCGGCCATGAAGGCAATTCGCAGCCTGCCCCGCGATCGCGGCCGACTGCCGATCATCGCGCTGACCGCAAATGCGATGGCCGGAGATCGAACACGCTTCCTCAGCGAGGGCTTTGACGACCACGTGGCAAAGCCGATTGAACCGACGCGCCTGGCCGAAGCCTTGGTCTCGGCGACGAAAGTCCAGCGGCCGGAGTTGTCAAAGACATCGGACTTAAGCCTAGAGGTCATGTATTATTAGAGCCAAGTAAATGACTAGGTAAAGTTCGCGCAATCACGTTCAGCTATCGGTTTTTACTAAATATATGGACTGAGTGGGTTCGAGCCTTAAATCCAAATTAAATCATTGATCAGTAAGAACAGCACAGCTGCAAGTGCGATATGAGTCGAGTGCAGGCGTTAAAACAAACTGTGCTGGCTAAAGCATAAGAGATAGGAAGACCTGCGTTGGACAATTTCAAGATTTCCCACAAGATCGCACTCGTCTTCAGCGCGGTGCTGACTGTCGTTATCGGTGTGGCGGTGGTGGTGATGACCCAGCTCTGGGCGATCCAGGACGCGACCAAATGGAATGATCACACTCATCAGGTGCTTGCTCTGGCCGAAAAGGCGGGCGCTGGCATGATCAACCAAGAGACCGGTTTGCGCGGCTTCGTAATCGCCGGTCAGCAGCAGTATCTCGAACCCTACAAGGCCGGCGTGGAAAGCTTCTCCGCAGCCATCCAGAGCCTGAAGGTCGAGACGAAGGACAATCAGGCCCAACAGGTTCGCCTGGACAAGGTGGCGGCCGACGCACAGCGCTGGCGCGAGCTGGTCGCGGAACCTCAGATCGCCGCGATGGCCTTGCCGGACGGCGGCGCGAGCGCCCGTCGCTTGGCGCAGTCCGGAGCCGGCAAGGCGCAGATGGACATCATTCGCAACGAGTTGGAGGCGGTCAAGGGCGCCGAGCGTGTCCTGCTGACCGAACGCAGCAAGGCTCAGGAGGCCGCGATAACGACGAGCCATGTGGCGCTGGTCTTGGGCGCGCTCATATCGGTCATCTTGGCTGGAGCTTTGGGCTGGCTCCTGTCGCGCTCCGTGGCCGCTCCCATCGGCAAGCTTACAGCGACGATGACCCGTCTGACCAACGGCGATTTCGAAACCACCGTGGAGGCCCAAGACCGCCGTGACGAGCTGGGGCTGATGGCTCGCGCTGTGCAGGTCTTCAAGGATGGCGGCCTGAAGCGGCTCGAGCTGGAAGCGGAAGCCGAAAAGTTCCAGCAAAGCCTTGATCGACGTCTGAACGAAGCCGAGGCGAGCTTTGAGGAAGCGGGACGTAGTCAGAAATTGGTCGTCGACCAGTTGGCTAAAAGCCTGGCCAGACTATCGCGAGGCGATCTGACCGCGCGTCTGGATCAGCCGTTCGCGCCTGAGTACGAGGGTCTGCGCAGCGACTACAACGGAGCCCTTACCAGCCTGAGGGAAGCCATGCTGGCGATCGCCGGGGCCACCGACGGTATTCGTGGGGGGTCTGACGAGATCGCGAGCGCTTCCGACGATCTGTCCCGCCGCACCGAGCAGCAGGCCGCAAGCCTGGAAGAAACCGCCGCAGCGCTCGACCAGATCACCGCCACGGTCAAACGCAGCGCTGAAGGCGCCAAGGAGGCTGCGACAGCGGCTTCGACCGCACGCGCTGACGCCACATACTCCGGCCAGGTGATGCGGGACGCTGTTCAGGCAATGAGTGAAATCGAGCAGAGCGCAAGTCAGATCACCCAGATCATCGGCGTGATCGATGAGATCGCATTCCAGACAAATCTGCTGGCGCTGAACGCCGGTGTGGAGGCGGCGAGGGCGGGCGACGCCGGACGCGGCTTCGCAGTGGTTGCGTCGGAAGTGCGGGCCCTCGCTCAGCGTTCCGCCGAGGCTGCCAGGGAAATCAAGACGCTGATCGCCGGCTCGACATCGCAGGTTGAGCGCGGGGTCAAACTCGTGTCCGAGACAGGCAGCGCCCTGGACGGCATCGTGGCCAAGGTCGCCGAGATCGACGTCCTCATTTCTGAGATGGCTCAATCCTCGCAGGAACAATCCGTCGGGCTCAGTCAGGTCAACACTGCCGTCAATCAGATGGACAATGTCACCCAGCAAAATGCTGCAATGGTCGAGGAAGCGACAGCCGCAGCCTCAACCCTCAAGAATGAGGCTCGCGAACTGGCGAGGTTGGTCGCCGGCTTCGAAACCGGTGCAGAAAGCTCGTCCACTGAAACGGAGCTTTCCGGCCATCACAGTCACAGCTTCAATCCCGTGGGTGAGGCGCATGCGCGCCTGGCGAACTTCGCTCTTCAGGCCGGCGACGGCGCGCTTCCCGCCCGTCGCACCGCTTAAGTCCTCGGGTGTTTGACTGGGCCTAACGCCCGCAGGATGGGCAGCCTTCCTGCGGGTGACGGGTGCGACGATGCCAGGCGTTGGCGAGCGCTAAGTCCCGGGCGGGCGTCCAGGTTACGACGTCGTTGCCCAACTCCGGGAAGGCTTCGCTGGTCCATCTGTTGGCGTCACAGCGCTTTTACAAGAAGTGATCATCCAGTCATGGTCGACACAAATAATGTTAAACTTTGCGCTTGAGAAGGCTCGACCCGCTTTGCGAATGCCGAAACGGTCGGAGGCCACGATGTTCAAGTTTGAATCCAAGGCACGCTCATCCGAGCGGGCTGCTATCGCAGAGCTGCGTAGTCTTGTCGCCGCTGTCCATCGTTCGCAGGCGGTCATTGAGTTTGATCTCAATGGCATTGTTCGCGAGGCGAACGACAACTTTCTTTCGGTGCTTGGATACCAGCTGGGCGACATTCAGGGACGCCACCACAGCATGTTCGTCGATCCGAACGAAGCGGCGTCGACTGGCTATGCGGACTTCTGGCGTCGTCTGAACGCAGGCGAATATCTGGTGAGCAAATTCGTCCGCTATGGCAACGGCGGTCGTCGTGTCGTGATCGAAGCTTCCTACAATCCCATCCTCGATGCGGAGGGGCGCCCGTACAAGGTGGTGAAGTTTGCGACGGATGTCACCGCCGTCGAAGAAGAGCGGGAGCGCCGCGTCACAGCCGATCGCCTCGCCGCCGGGATCCAGTCGGCGGTTGTGGAGGGGACCCGCAAAGGCCTGTCGGCCATGGCGGCGGGCGACTTGTCCTATCGCATTTCCGAACCCTTCCCCGACGATTACGCCGCCCTTCGGGACGACTTTAATGCAGCCATGACGGCCTTGGACGCAGCGGTCGGGATAATCAGCGGAAACGCGGGCGCGATCATGTCGCGGTCCCGAGACATCAGCGCCGCGACGCAGGACCTGTCGAGCCGGACAGATCAGCAAGCGAGCGCGCTGGAGGAGACGTCTGCCGCGCTCGAGCAGTTTTCAGCGACGGTCCGAAAGACTGCCGCCAACACCACTTCTACGGACGCCGTTGTAAACGGCACGAGCAGTCGGGCGGAAACGGGGGGCAGGGTGGTCCAAAGCGCAATCAACGCCATGTCCGAAATCGAGCGGTCATCGGACGAGATTGGCGACATCGTCGGGGTGATCGATGAGATCGCGTTTCAAACGAACCTTCTGGCGCTGAATGCTGGGGTCGAGGCTGCGCGTGCGGGCGACTCTGGCCGGGGGTTCGCTGTCGTGGCCTCCGAGGTCCGTGCCCTCGCCAAGCGATCCGCGGACTCTGCAAAGACAATCAAGGCTCTGATCTCAACCAGTTCTGCGCAGGTCAAGACGGGCGTCGCCCTGGTGCGGCAGACCGGCGACGCCTTTTCGGAGATTACCCAAGGCTTGCGCGAAGTCACGGCGCTGATGTCGGATATCAGATCGTCCGCCCAAGAACAGGCGGCGGATCTTTCGAAGGTCGATACGGCTGTCCACGCCATGGACCAAGTCACCCGGCGGAATGCGGCGATGGTGGAGGAGTCGTTGGCCGCCAGCCAGGCGCTGTCGGGTGACGCCGCACAGATGATCGAGTTGATCCGGCGCTTCCAGGTCACTGCGGAAACCGTCATGCCCTCATCATCCCCAGCCGCCGTCACGCGCGGTGAGGACCACATCCCAACGCACGAAGCCGTCAGACCCCGGCTGGTCGCCGTCGCGGGACGCGCCACGACCGCCGACTGGGAAGAGTTCTGAGCCTTCTTTCGCTCGAGCCCGCGATCACTCCGCTCCCGGCGTGCCAAAGCGGCACCCCGAAGCAGGCCGGGGTCGCCCCCCGAGAATTTAGGCGACAGGGCGAAGAGGCGACAAGACGATCACGACGTGGTCGCCGATGCAATTCAGGACAAAACAGAACGTCGGTGTCTTGGTCCCAAAGACGAGTTGCACCGGCGCTAATCGCTTCCCGGTGACCCCGCGCCGTGACCTTGCCATCGGGAGGGCTGCCCTAGGAGCAGATCGTCCGGCATCGTCGCGCAGTCAACGCCAAGTCGCACCTGCGCGCCGCCGAGCCAGACGGCGAAACGGGCCGAAGGGGCGTCAAACGGCTTCGCACGTCTGGAACGCCGGCACATCCATAGGCGCGCAACCGTTCGGAGCGCTCGTGGCGCCAACCTCGGGCTGCGCCGACTTGATCGTCGACAAGGCTGCCGTCAGATCAGAGATGCGCAGCGGCTTTGCGATAAAGGCGACAAAGCCCAGGCCCTGCGCCACTCGGCGGGTCTCCTCCGAGATGTCGCCAGAGAAAAGGGCCAGGGGACACTGCGGCCGTTGCAAGCTCGCTTCGTAGCTTCGGATTTCCGCTGCCGTCTGGAACCCATCAAGCCCCGGCATTCTGAGGTCCAGGAGCACGCCGTCGAAGGAGCCGGTTTTGAAGGCCTTAACCGCCTCCGCCCCACTGGCGGCGATGTGTGCTTGGACGCCCAGCGAAGAGAGGACGGTGGCCAGGACTTGGCGGTTGGCCGGATTGTCGTCGGCTGCGAGCAGCCGCAAATCGGATACCGAACTGTCCTTCGGGACAGTGGTGGTTAATCTCGTCGATTTGGCCGGACCATTCGTCTTGGCCAGTGGAAGTTCCAAGCTGAACAGCGATCCGACTCCGGAGGTCGACTCGACGCGGATTTTGCAGTCCATCAACCCGGCCAGCGACTGGGCAATCGACAGCCCCAGCCCGGTGCCGCCATAGTCGTGGCTGGTCGTCGCGCTCGCCTGCTGGAAAGGGCGGAACAGTCGCGAAACGATTTCGGGCGACATGCCCGGACCAGTGTCTCGAACCTCTAGCCGAAGCCGGCCCGCGTCGGTCTCGGATGCGGTTATTGAAACGACGCCTGCATCTGTGAACTTCAAGGCGTTGGACACGAGGTTCGATAGGATCTGGCCGATCCGGAGCGCGTCGCCCGACCAATTGGTCGCGCAGTCGGGATGGACGACCACCTCAAGGGAAACCGATTTGGCCTGTGCGACGGCCGAGAAGTTGGACTGGATCCGTCGCAAGACTGCGTCGAGTTCAAACGGCTCTACGACCAGGTCAAGGCGCCCGGCTTCGATCTTGGAGGCGTCCAGCAGATCGTTCAAAAGCGCGATAAGAACCTCTCCGGATTCTCGTAGGACGTCGAGCCGCGCTTGCTGATCCTTGTCGAGAGGGTGGCGCGCCATGGCCTCGGCCATTCCGAGGATGCCGTTCAAGGGTGTGCGGATTTCGTGACTGGCGACCGCCAAGGCCTTCGACTTGGCGTCCGCAAGGCGGCGCGCCTCACGTTCAGAGCGGATCAGGCCTCGCCAGGATCTCAGCGCATACAAGCCGCTCAGCAGCACGGTGGGCGCTGCGCCGGAGAAGAGGGCTATGCGGAGCCAGCCCAGGATCCGCATATCCCGTTGGCGGCGAGCCGCAGCTTCCTGCGATTCCGCTTGCTCAATGGCCTCGCCCAATTCGCGGACACCGGTCATGTCGGCGTCCCCGATGAACAGACCCGCGGGGTGTGGAGTGTTCGCCGCCGCCAACACGGCGGCCCGCGCGAAGTCCACGGCCTCGATCATCGCTGTGACACGCGCGGTTTGCGCCGGATCGTGACGTGTCAGGGCAAGAAGTTTCTCGGCTCTGGCTTCGAAGACTTTTTGGCGACGCTCCGCCTCTTGTCGAACGGTGTCGTCCCCGGTCAGCGCGAAGTGCCGCAGCTTGGTCTGCTGGTGGAAGGCGGCCGCCATGCTGTTTGCAGCGGCGCGGCCGATCTCAGCAGACCGTTTGTCCGCGCGGATGGAACTCTCGATCGTCAACAGACAGGCTCCGCCGATGACGGCGGCCAGGATCACCCCAAACGTGAGTAAAAGCGCGCCGTAGCGCGCCAGGAATTCGTCCAATCGGGCCAGAACGGTTGAGGAGGATCTGCGCAAGGTCAGGGTCGCCATAGGGAGATGATCCAGCCTGCAAGAGACAGTGGCATTCCAACTTTGAACCTGGGCTTGGACGGGTTGCGTTTCGAAGCCGTGCGCAGCGTGGCGCCAGAGCCTCCGCTACCGCTCCCGGTACGCTCGAGACTGCCCAGGGCATCATCGTGAAGGGGGAACACGGTCATGCCCCGAAGTTGGGAGAGGCCGTGGCCTCCTGGCGCACGCGCTCAACATGCCGTCTCGGCTTACGTCCAAAGTCGGAGATGTTCACGCAGAGCTCGTGGGCCCGCCGTCCAGGGGCAATAGGTCCGGCGATCTCGGGGCCGACGATCGTCGGCACGGTCAAAACTAGGCGCAGCATGGGTTACATCTTTGATGTCCGATGCCGCCAGATTAAACGCCGGCGCTCGAGCGACCAGATGTGGAAATTACGGTGGCGTACTTATGCTGCGGTCTTGAGCAGTCCTGCTTCCTGAGCCAGCAGTAGCGCGCCTGTGAGAGGCGCTCCCAGTTTTGTCGTGATATTTCCTCGGTGCATCTCGACCGTCCGGCAGCTGATATCCAGCTGATAGGCTATGGTCTTCGTCTGCAGGCCGGCGGCTATGGCCTGAAGCACTTCCACCTCGCGCGGACTGAGACGCGAAAGGACCTGCAGCCGATTACGCCGATCCCGTTCCGTGGCCAGTTGGGCCAGGTTGGTTTCGGCGCGCGCCAGAGCGGCGTAGAGCGCATCGCGCCGGAAGGGCTTGCCGAGGAAATCGACAGCCCCGTGGCGCATCGCTTCGACTGCATCGGGCAGCTGTCCTGCTCCAGATAGGAAGACGACCGACAGCGGCAAACCGCTGCGCACGATTTCCTTCTGCACAGACAAGCCGTCTCTTCCAGGCATGACTAGGTCGAGCAAGACCACCGCTGGCGGGATGTTCGCCAGATCCTCGATGAAGGCGGAGGAGTCGTAATAGGAGAGGACCGACGAGCCGCGCTCGCCCATAGCCAGCCTTATCACATTGTGGACGGCGGGATCGTCGTCCACGACAACCAATACATCGAGGCGGGGCTGGGTCATAGTAGAACGGTGAACGAGGAAGGTTAAACACTGATTGACCGAAGTTCGACGGAGCGCCTTGTGTCGGCTACGCAACTAAGCTTACGCTTATCGAATTAACGCTTCGACCCTCTGCAGGCTGGAGCGCCTGGAAGAGTTGGTCGGTTGCGAAACAGTCGCTATTTCCCCGCGCGCCCATTGGCGCTCGCTATTCCCGGCTCGCCAAGTCTAGCCGTAGCGATGGGCGTCATCGGTGTGCTTCTTGCCATCGTCTTTGCCAGTTTGCTGATTTCTATGTCCACCGCGGCGCGATCGCTGTCCGCGCAGGTGGAGCTTTATTCTGTCGACGAGCTTCGCGCAGGCCTCTTTGACACCTTGATCGCCCGTCAGGGCTACCAAGACATGGAAAGTGAGGTCGCTGCCAGGCGTCGGGTAGATAAGGCTGTCTTGGCAATGAAATCTGCCGACAACAAGGGCTTGGCCCCGCCTGAGTTCTATGAGGTGATCGGCGGCCTCAATGCGGCGTGGAGCGCTACCCCCGCCGCTTCGACCAGCAATGGCGCCGCGCTGCTCCGCGACGCGGAAACTCGCCGTCTCTATGCGGAGGCCCAGAGGCTATCCGATCAAGTTCGAGCCGATGCGGCCGATCGGCTCGAAAGAAGCCGCAAGCAACTTGCGACGGGGATGCTGGTGGCCGGCGTGACGGCGACCAGTCTTATTCTGCTGCTCGGCGCTGCGTTGCTGCTGGGCCGTCAGTCGAACCTGCGGGAGGAAAGAGCACAAGCCGATCGCCGGCGCTCCAGCGAGCGTTACCGGCACCTTGTTGAAGGATCGCCGGATCTGATCTTGCTGGTCCGGAACGGCCGCGTCGAGTACGTCAATGCGGCGGGTATGGCGCTTCTGAAAGGTGAGGAAGGCGACATTGTCGGAGCGGAGCTCTCCAGCTTCTTCCAGACCGACGCGCAATTCATAAACCATCAAATGCCGGTTCTGACCCGCGAACCCTGCGTGGGCACGGTGATCACCGACCAGATATTGGCCCTGGACGGCTCGAGCTTTCCGGCTGGCGTGAGAGGCTATTCTCACGAGGACGACGGCGATTTGCTGGTCACCGTGAAATGTCGCGACAGTTCGGAGTATTTCAGGCTCCAGGACCAGTTGGTGCGGTCGCAGCGGCTGGAGGCGATCGGCAAGTTGACGGGTGGCGTCGCCCACGATTTCAACAACCTGCTTACCGTCGTCCTCGGCTGCGCCGAGTCGCTGCGCGATACGCTGCATGTCAGACCTGCTGACAAGGAGCTGTCGGATTTGGCGGACACCATTTTAAAGGCCGCTGACCAAGGCGCCGCCCTAACGGCGCACCTACT
The DNA here is from genome assembly GCF_014204545.1 of Brevundimonas vesicularis. Lineage (GTDB taxonomy): Bacteria > Pseudomonadota > Alphaproteobacteria > Caulobacterales > Caulobacteraceae > Brevundimonas > Brevundimonas vesicularis_B. The sequence goes on along the minus strand of NZ_JACHLJ010000001.1, from coordinate 1,501,470 downwards.
CGCTTTCGCTCGCCGGCAGCCGCTGAGGCCCGAGACGGTTGACGTCGTAGCCCTGGTGCAAACGATGGAGCCCCTGTTGCGTCGCACCCTGGGCGAGGATGTCATGCTGTCCGTTGTGTCCGGCGTCAGCCCGCTTCGGGCCGTAATCGACCCGGCGCAGTTGGAGGGTGCTATCCTCAACCTGTGTCTCAACGCCCGCGACGCCATGCCGGACGGAGGGCGGTTGACGATCGAAACGGGGCTTGTGGATCTGGACGCCAGCTATGTGGCTTGGAATGCGGACGTGACCGCTGGCCGTTACGTTCACGTGGCGGTTTCCGACACTGGATACGGCATGGCCGCCGACGTGGTGGACCAAATCTTCGATCCGTTCTTCACGACGAAGCCGGTCGGCAAGGGATCGGGCCTTGGGCTTAGCATGGTCTATGGCTTCCTCAAACAGTCGAAAGGCCATGTGAAGGCCTATTCCGAACCGGGCGAGGGGACAACGATCAATCTGTACCTGCCGCTCACGGACGATGCTTTGTCCGCTGTCGAACGGCCGGCCCCTATTCGGCCCGAAGGTGGACGCGAAACAATTCTGGTTGTCGAGGACGACGAGCTTGTGCGGGCTCATGTGGTGCGACAGCTCAAGGCGCTGGGCTACGACGTGTCCGAAGCGACCAACGGGGTAGCTGCGCTGAAAATCCTCGCCACGCGTCGCTTCAATCTGCTTTTCACAGATGTGGTCATACCGGGGGAAATCAATGGTCGGCGCCTTGCCGACGCCGCCAGGATTTCGGATCCAGAAATCCGGATACTCTTCACCTCCGGCTATACCGAAAACGCCATCGTCCATCATGGACGCCTCGATGAGGGCGTCCAGCTTCTACAGAAACCCTATCGGCGGGCGGAGCTCGCTCGAGCTGTTCGCAAGGCGATCGAGACCTCGTCATGACAAGCGCAACGGATCACAGACCGCATTGCCTGATCGTCGAGGATGATCCCGTGTTGCTGGACGCCATGGGCAGGGGCCTGACGCAGGCCGGATATAACGTCGCCCTTGCGCGGGACGGCGCCCAGGCGCTCGTCCAGTTCGAACAGGTCGCCGCCCAACTGGTGATCACGGATATCCTCATGCCTGAAAAAGAGGGGGTGGAAACGATCATGGCGCTCCGAGCGCGGGCGCCTGAAGTCCGCATCATCGCAATATCGGGCGGCGGTCGGGCCCCGGCGGCGGGCTTTCTCGATCTCGCCCGTCGGCTAGGCGCAGACGCCACTCTTGCTAAGCCTTTCGCCATGACCTTGCTGATCGATCTGGCCGCCTCCCTGGCGCCCGTTTCGGTCCGATGAGATTGGACAAGTCAGCCGCAAAGCCTCCCCAGGCCGGGTATTTTGACATCCACGCAATCCGCAACGCGCTCGCCCGGTTGATGGTCAAGGTCGAGGATATCCACGAGGCTGCAGGATCAGAGCGGTCGGATTTGCGTCAGGCTTTGGAAAGCGTCATGGCCGATATCGAAGGGTTTTCCGAGCTGCTGGATCAACCGTCAGACGCCTGCAATCGATCGAACAACGACACCGCTGGCTTGTAGCGATGACGTTCTCGAGGACGCCTCAGTTCACGTCGCCCGCCCCGTGTCGCTGCAAATGTGCGCGCGCCTCAACGCCTCCAGTGTCCTGCGCTAGCGCACTTGGGTCTCTCCCCGGTTAATAGCCAGATGTCAGGGAATGATTCGAGCGAGCTCATGGGCGACGCGGGCATGACCTTTAGGTCAGACGGCGTGAATGACAACGGGTGCCTGTCCGTGCCTTGGCCGGCTGCGATCCTGTCGCGTTCCGGCGGCTTGCTGGCCCGCAACGCGCGTTACGGCGAGCGTTTCAAGGAGATGGATTTTCTAAGCCAGATCCATCCCGACGATCGTCCGGGGGCAGAACGCGGCTTGTTGGACGCGCTGGTTGACCAGACGACCGTCGACCTGGAACTGAGACTGGCGGAGGCTGCCGGCTGGGCGAATGCCAAGATCTCACTGGCTCCTTTGCAGCAATCACCCGAAGCCCTCATGCTTCTGGTCCGGGGCGCCTCGACGCGGCACGTTGGGGAAGACAAGACCCTGGCGCCGGCGGAAACGACGCCGATCACGGGAGTTCTCGACCATCTTCCCACTCCGTGCTTGGTGTTCGCCGTTGATGATCTGTCGATCCGCCACGCTAATGCGGCGGCCTCGGACCTGTACCAATGGACGAGGGAGGAACTTCACTCCTTCACGCTGAACGATATTCGACCGCAGCAAGATGTAGACCTGATCGCTTCGATCATTCGAACCTCCGGCGACAATGTCATCCGCAACTCCAGCCCAAGCCGCCATCGCAACCGATCGGGCGATGTGTTTGAGGTCGAGATCACCAGTATTCCTTTGGAATACGAGCAGCGCGCCTGTCGGCTCGCCTTTGTCCGCGATCTTCGGGAAAGCCAGGCGCTGCATGAGCGTGCGGAGCAGGCCCAACGCCGCGCCCTGACCATGGTCAAAGGCATGTCGGACGCCTTCTATTCGCTCGATAACGAGATGAGGTTCCGCTTCCTGAACCCCGCCATTGAATCCATGGTGGGCCGGCGCTCGGCAAATCTTGAGGGGCGCGTCATTTGGGAGGCGTACCCGCAGACGAGATCAAGGCTCGAGAGTGTCTTTTTGACCGCAAAGGCGACCGGTCAAACGCAGACTACACGCTACTACTACCGGCATCGTCGGATGTGGCTGGATGTAAAAGTCTATCCGACGCCCGAAGGCTTGGCCATCTTTCTTACTGACATCACGCAACGCATCCGCCTGGAGCGAAAGGATCGGGAGCGCGAGAAAGAACTGGAGGAACAGCGTCGTCAGCTGCGGCGTGTGAACGAGGGGCTGCAGGCCTCGCTCGTTCGACGCCAGAGACTGCTGGACGCGTCTTTTGACTTCCTCTGCACGGTTGATGGGGACGGGCGGTTCATAGACGTCGGTCGTGGGGTGGAGGACATCATCGGCTATTCGCCCGAAGAGCTGATTGGTCGCAAATACGCCGACCTGGTCCACCCTGATGATCGGGAAAAGACGGCGGCAACTCAGGAGGCGCTTTTTTCCGCTCCCTGGCGCGTGTCGATGCGCAATCGGTACTGTCATCGCGATGGTCGGGTCGTGCCGCTGGAATGGAGCGCAACTTGGATCGAGGAAGAGCAACTCTGCTACGCCAATGCGCGTGATATCACCGCCGAAATAGAGGCCGAGGAACGGCTGAGGCGGACGCAGCGCCTCGAGGCCATTGGAAAGCTGACCGGCGGCATCGCCCATGACTTCAACAACCTGCTGACGGTTGTACTTGGCAATGCTGAAGAGGTGATGCTGCGGTCGGATCGAGACGATGTGCGCGAACTCGCCGAAACCGTTCGCGATGCCGCCGAGCGCGGGGCGGAGCTGACCAACCAACTTCTCGCCTTCTCCCGCCAGCAACCCTTGATGCCGGAGATCGTCGACCTCAGTCGGCTGCTTCCTGCAAAGCGGGATCTCTTGGTTCGGCTCTTCGGCGGCGAGGCGAACGTCACCCTCGAGATAGAGGCTGGACTGCCGCCTGTGATGGTCGATCCAAGCCAGTTGAGGGCGGCGATCCTGAATCTGTGTATGAACGCCCACGAGGCTATGCCTCCGGGCGGCTGCGTGAAGATACAGGCCCGAACGGCGCAATGCGGCCCCGAATTCGGATCCAAGCCCGATGGCGTGGAGATCGTTGTGTCGGACGACGGCTGCGGAATGGCGCCGACCACCATGTCACGTGCGTTTGAGCCCTTCTTCACAACCAGGCGCGCCAGCAACCACAGCGGACTTGGCCTCAGCATGGTCTATGGGTTCGCCAATCAATCCGCGGGGCATGTCGTCATTCGCTCCGAGCTCGGAAAGGGCACGCAGGTGCGCCTGTTTCTTCCGAGAGCCACGCCGGCCGCCGGAGCAGGTGTTGCGGCCGACGACGTCCAGTCCGAACCCTCTTTGGCGAAAGAGACGATTCTGGTGGTCGAAGACGAGGCTTTCGTTCGCGAGCATGTGTGTCGCCAGCTCGTGCGGCTGGGATACACAGTGCATTCCGCGATCGATGGTCCGTCCGCTATGTCCAAGATCGAAGCCATCGGCTCCTTCGACCTCTTGTTGACGGACATCATGATGCCGGGCGGTCTCGACGGCAGGGAACTCGCGTCGTTGGTGCGGCAAAAGCACCCCAAGGTCAGCGTTATCTTCACCTCGGGCTATAGCGAGAACAACCTGAGCGGAATGGAATGCGTACAGCCCGGCTTGCGCCTTTTGAAGAAGCCCTATCGTCGTCAAGTTCTCGCTGACGCCGTCAGAGAAGTCCTGGACGAGCGGGCTGTGGCGTCATCGAACGTCTGACGCTGCCAAATCAGGGGGCATGCGTTCCCAAGACAAGGGTCTTTCACTCGCGCTCGTCTTAGCTTAACGGCAGGCAGCAGGGGACTCGCTTTATGAACGCATTGACCGCGCTGCTTGGGGATTTCCCAGAGCCAGTTTGGGTTTGTCATGCCCAAACCGGGCGATTGCTGGCGGGAAATCCAGCCGCATTGCATGCCTACGGCTACACGCTCGAAGCTTTCTTGGCCCTGCACAGGACCGATCTGGAGGATCCAGCCGCGGGGTATGCGGTTTCGGGCGCCCACCGACGCGCCGACGGAATGACCTTCATGGTCGAGATCGTGGAAAGCAGCGCAGAATTTGAAGACCAGCCGGCGCGGCTCTGCCTATGCAGGGTGGCGGATGCGGAGAGCATCAAGAGGCGAACCGACGCCGAGGCCTTGGCGACGATGGCGGGCCGGCTGGCGCGGTTCGGCGGTTGGCGGGTCGATGTCAGGACCAACATCGTGACGTGGAGCGACGCCGCAGCCGCGATCCACGATGAACCGGTGGGTATCAGCCCGTCCGTTGAAGACGGCCTCAGCTACTATGTTCCGGAATGCAGGCTCTTGATCGAGACCGCCTTCGGACGATGCGCGACCTCCGGGGAGCCTTTCGATCTGACAGCTCAGATCGTTACACGTCTGGGACGCAAGATTTGGGTCCGAACTGCGGGCGAAGCCGTCCGCGACGCTTCTGGCGCGGTGGTGGAGGTTCGCGGAGCCTTCCAAGACATCGACGATCTCATTCGCGCCCAGGAAGCGTTGAGGTTGAGCGAGATCAGATTGGCCAGCAGCCTGGACCGGGTCGATGAGGGATTCCTTATACTGTCGCGAGATTATCGGGTCGTATTTGTGAACACGGCCGGACTGGCGCTGCTGGGCGTCAGCGAAGACCTGATCGGACGCTACCTTTGGGATGCCTTTCCCGAAACCAACGGAACTCTGTTTCAGGACGGCTTCGCTCGCGCCTACACGTCCGGTGAGACGGTCCACTTCGAGACCTACTATGCGCCGCGCGGCGTGCATTTGGAGGTTGGCGCCTACCCTCTGCCTGATGGGCTCGTCTCGCGCTTTCAAGACGTCACTTCGCGCCTAAAAGCTCAAGCTGAGCTTCGCGAGAGTGAAGAGAGGTTCAGGCTTGTGTCAGCCGTCACCAACGACCTGATCTGGGACTGGGATGTTGCGGCCGACAAGGTGTGGTTCAGCGATCGTTTGCGCGAGTACGGCTACGATCCATCTGAGGTCCGGACCAGCCAGTTCTGGATCGAAAACATCGCGCCAGCCGACTCCCAGCGCGTGAAGGATCAGTTTTTCAAACTGATGGAAGAAGGGGCCACCGAGTGGATGGACGAATATGAATTCATCCGCGCGGACGGCTCTATAGCGCGCGTCATCGATCGCGCTATGATCATCCGCGACGCCCATGGTCGCGCCCAGCGGATGCTGGGCAGCATGATGGACATTACGGAACGCACCGCAGTCGAACGTCAGCTACGCGAAGCACAGAAGCTGGAAGCGGTCGGCCAACTCACCGGCGGCGTGGCTCACGACTTCAACAACCTTCTGACGGTCATCATAGGGACGGCCGAGAGCCTTTCCGAACGCGTGAGCGACGACGCCGAAAGTCTCATGTTGGCCGAGATGACGAGCGCCGCCGCCGAGCGTGGCGCGGAGCTGACCAATCGATTGCTCGCCTTTGCCCGCCGCCAACCGCTGGAGCCTCGTCCCACGGACATCGGGCGTCTGCTGATGGGCTTGGACGTCATGCTGCGGCGCACCTTGAGCGAACAGATCAACCTCGAGGTCATACGAGGCGGCGGCCTGTGGTCGGCTCTGGTGGATCCCGGTCAGCTTGAAACGGCGATCCTGAACCTCGCCATTAATGCGCGCGACGCCATGCCGTCAGGCGGGCGTCTCACCATCGAGACATCGAATGTCTCATTGGATCAGGACTACGCGGCCCAACACGACGAGGTCAGTCCTGGCCAATATGTCATGGTGTCGGTTTCAGACACCGGAACGGGCATGGACCGAACTGTGGTTGAGCGCGCTTTCGACCCCTTCTTCACGACCAAAGATGTCGGCCAAGGCAGTGGATTGGGTCTCAGCATGGTCTACGGCTTCGCCAAGCAATCGAGAGGCCACGCCAAAATCTACTCGGAGGTCGGCGAAGGCACCACCGTGCGCCTCTATCTGCCCCGATCGATGGCCGGTTTGGCGCCGCAAATAGAACCGGCGAGCGAGGACGCGCCGCGCGGATCCGAGCGCATATTGGTCGTAGAGGACGACGCTTTGGTGCGCGACCATGTCGCCCGTCTCCTTCGCGCGCTCGGCTATGATGTGGCGTTGGCGGTGCACGCAGCCGATGCCATGACGGTGCTGACCGAGGAGCGACCTTTCGATCTGCTCTTCACAGATGTCGTCATGCCTGGCGACATGAACGGTAGACAGCTCTCGGACGCGGCAAAGCGCGTGCAGCCGAGCCTCAAGGTGCTGTTTACGTCTGGCTACACTGAAAACGCGATTGTCCATCACGGCCGGCTCGACCCAGGGGTGGCTCTGCTGAGCAAACCTTACCGGCGCGGTGATTTGGCCAAGCGTGTGCGACAGGTGCTGGACGGAGGCTGAGCCACACAGGTTGAGTTGGGCGGGCGCAGCCCCTTAACGACTAGGCCGCCATTTGCGGCTACGCGCTGATGTCTCGGGGGCGGCCTGACGGGGCTGCCTGGAGCATCCCGAACGTCCCACGCCGGATTGCGCGGGACGTCCAGTGTCAGGCTTAGCGGCGGGCGCGCAGTTCCAGTTCGCCGATGCGGCGGCTCAGGTAGGCCGTGTCGTCGGAGGAGGGGCTGGTGCGGGTGTAGGCGGCGTCCAGGCGGGCGAGATCTCCGGCCTCGACGCGGATGTCGGCGGCCTCGGTGCGGCTGATGGCGCCCGAACGTTCCGCGGCAGTCAGGGCGGTTTCCAGATTCGCCAGACGGGTGCGGGCGGGCAGGTTGGCAGACGGCGTCTGTCCGGCCGGGCCGTCGCCGACGCGCAGGTCCAGGGCATCCAGACGCGCGTCCAGATCGGCGCGCTCGCTGGCGCTGATGGAGCCGTCGGCGGTGTAACGGCTCTCCAGCTGGATCAGGGCCTGATAGTCCGTTTTCAGGCGCGTCGCCTCGGTGCGGGTGATGCGGCGCGCCGTCACGGCGGCGTTGACGCGGGTCTCGAAGTCCGCACGGCCCTGGGCCACGGTGTCCATGTCGGCATAGCCCGAGGCGCCGGCTTCAAGGGTCTGGGTCAGGGCGGTGTAGCGGGCGTTCAGATCGGCGCGTTCCTGGGCCGAGATGCCGCCGACGGCGTATTGGTTCTCCAGATCGACCAGGGCCAAATAGTCGGCGCGCAGGCGCGTCGCGGCCGAGGCGGAGACGCCGCCGGCGCGCACGCTGGCGTCCACGCGGGTCGAGAACTGGCTCTGGCCGTCACGCAGCGGACGGCCGCCGCGCAGCCAGGCCTGATCCATCGCCGACAGGCCCAGACGATCGCCGAACAGGGCGCCCACGACCGCGCCCAGCCGGTCCTGGGTCGTCGAAGGATATTGCGTCTGGGCGACTGCCGCGCCGCCCGCAAGGGTCAGGGCGGTGGTGGCGATCAGGGCGAGGCGGACGTTGCGCATGGGGAAGCTTCTTGTCGGTTGATGTCAGCCGACAAAACGATGGTCGTCCGGCTTGGTTGCCTGCCGGCGCCTCAGTCGCGGATGAAGTGCGGCACGAAGCGCGAGGTGTTCCGGGTGATGCGGCCCGTGTCCTCGCGCAGGCTGATGCCCGCCGGCTCCGTTCCGACCACCCACGACCCGACGATCACATGGTTGCCGTCGAACAGGGGCGGGTCGCACAGCGCCTGGCGGATGTGACGCCCAGCGCCATAGCCGCCGTCCACCACCTCTGCGGCGCTGACGCCCTGATCGATCAGTTCGACATTGTCGCCTTCGCGCGAGAACAACGGCTTGCGGACATAGGATGAGCCCAGCGCCGCCTCGGCCGGATCGCCCTCGAAATAGCTCTCCAGCAGATTGGGGTGGCCCGCATGCCGCTCCCACAACAGCGGCAGTATGGCCTTGTTGGACAGGATGCTCTTCCACGCCGGCTCCAGCACGGTCACGTCCGCCGTCGGCAGGGGCGTGGCGTAGTCGTCGCGCAGCATCTGCTCCCACGGATAGAGCTTGAACATCGCCTGGATGATCCAGTTCTCGTGATCCACGAACCGGCCGTCGGCGTTCAGCCCGATCTGGTCGATGGCGACGAACTGGGGCTCCAGTCCGGCCTGCTGGGCCAGATCTTCCAGGAAGCGCACCGTCTGGCGATCCTCGACGAAATCGGCGTCGGAGGCGAAATGCACGAAGCCGCCGTTCGGGAAGATGGCGCGGAAGCGATCGACCAGCTTCTCATGCAGGCTGTTGAACTGATCCGCATCGGCGGGCAGGGCGCCGGCCTTGATCTGGTCCTCCAGCCACAGCCACTGGAACACCGCCGTCTCATAGATGCTGGTCGGTGTGTCGGCGTTGTATTCATACAGCTTGGCCGGCCCCGTCCCATCATAGGCGAAGTCGAACCGGCCATAGAGGGACGGATCGCCCCGCTTCCAGCTGTCGGCCACATAGTCCCGCATGGTTTCGGGAATATCGAGCTGCTCCATCAACCGCTCGGACTGGACGGCCTCGTTGACCAGCTCCAGGCACAGGCCGTGCAGTTCCTCGGTCGGCGCCTCGATCCCGTCCTCGATCTCGGCCAGCGAAAAGGCATAGGCCGCCGTCTCGTCCCAATAGGGTTTGCCGTCGGTGTGGCGCCAGGTGAAGCCGAGTTCCTCGGCCTTGGCGTCCCAGTCGGTGCGGGGATCGAAGCGCAGACGCTCCATGGATCAGGCCGGGTCCTTGTCGGGCGTGGATTGGCCGATGCGCGGGGTGACCACGGTCACCTCCGGCTGGCTGAGGCGGGCCAGGACGTCATCGGCCGAGGAATGGCCGGGCAGGATGCCGGCCTCACGCAGCTTGGCGTCCAGGTCCGCGCCGGTGCGGCGATCCTCCAGCGCCTGGCTGGCGTTCAGCTTCTCTTCCTGGATCGCCTGGCGCTGTTTGATGCGTTGCAGGCTGTCCGCCGCCGAGCCGATGCGCGACTGGGCGCCGGCCGAGTTCAGGGCGACCGACGTCTGGGCCTTCTGGACGGAATCGTTGACCTTGACGATGTCGATCTCGCGACGAAGCGTCTCGATCTTCTGGTCGGTCGAGGCGATAGCCGTGCGCAGGCGCGTCTCGGCCGTCTTCATGTCCTCGATCAGCGGACCGCGGCTGGTGATCTCGACCTCCAGCTCGGCGATGCGGCCGGCGACTTCGCGCGCCAGATCGGTCTTGCCCTGGCCGAGGGCGGTGCGGGCCGAGCTTTCGTATTTGGCGATCTGGTCGCGGAAGCTGGCCATCTCGTTTTCGGCCATGCGGCGGCGCGCCACCAGGCCGGCCAGGTCATCGCGGGCCTTGCCCTGGGCGTTGTCGGCGTCGCGGATTTCCTGGTCGAGGATCTTCAGCGCATTGGCGTCGACGACGCCCTGGGCCGCGTCATGGGCCGAGCCGCGGAATAGGGCGGACAGTTTTCTGAGCATGGACATGGTCGGTCTTCCGGGATCAGGCGGCGTCGGCGCCGAAGGTTTCACGCAGTTCGGTGGCGTCGATCGCATTCTCGGCCAGGGTGCGCAGTTCGATCAGGATGGTCTGAAGCGTCGTCTTGCAAGAGAGTTCGCCCATCAGCTCATACACGTCTTCGCCGCCGACATTGGTGATGGCGAAGTTGGACAGGGGCACCACGCGCTGGGCCTTCAGCAGGAATTCGTTGAAGGCGTGGCGATCCTTCTGCTCCGACACCGGCCACAGCAGGACCGAACAGACGATCTGGGCGCCGCCGACGCTCAGATAGACCGGCAGGTCGCCGTATTCGTGCATGGTCGCCAGCAGCACCGGCTCGGCGCCCTCGACCACGCGCAGGGTCATTTCGCCGTCACGCAGCAGGGTTGAGCCGTCCAGCGCCGCCTTGATGGCGGGCACGGTCCAGGGGGTCTCGATCACGGCGTCCATTTGATGGTCGTCTCCAGGGGTGATGGAATCGGAAGTGGGGCGGCGCGGGCGCCCCGCAAGCTGCGGCCCGCGTGTTGAATCGGTGACGATGGCGCGAACGGCCGCCTTGACGTCGTCGCGGGCGGCGGCCGGCACCCAAAGCTCCAGCTTGACCAGGCCCGCCTCACGACGCGCCTGTCGCCACGCACGAATGCGGTCGTTGGCGGCGGAAGAGGGCGATGGGTCGTTCGGCATATCGTTACATGAAACGCGTAACATGAACGCTTGACTTCGCCTAGGGGTCTGGGATCATCTTAGCGCGAAGGGAAGACGCATGTTGCTGCAGCGAATGAAGCTGGCCGTGATTTTCGACCGGGCGTTCCACGCCATGGCCGATATGCACTGGCGCATGCTGGGCGGGCTGATCCTCTTTCACGCTATTTCGTCGTGGCTTCTCCTCGCCATCGCCCACGAAGCGGAGCTGCATGATCCGCTGACCTTCTTCTACTGGTACGCGACGACGGCTTATACCGTAGGTTATGGCGATCTCAGTCCGCAAGGCGTTGGCGGCCGACTGGTCACGGCATTGTGGATCTTTCCCGGCGCCATCGCGGCTTTCACGACGGTCGTGGCCAAGGTGCTGGCCGGGATCGGCGACATCTGGCGCGCCCGGAGATCGGGCAAGGGAGACTATTCAAGGATGACCGATACGATTCTGCTGGTCGGTTATCACCCCGTCCGTACGCCCAAGATGGTCGAAGAACTGTGCGCGGAGTTGAACCGGTCTCAGACGCTGGTGCTGCTAACGCGCCAGGCGGTGGCGGATGTCGATCCGCGCATTCGCTACGTCCAGACGGAAAGCCTGACCTCGACAACAGGTCTGGCCCGCGCGGGCGCAGCCAACGCGAGCCGCATATTGATCCACGCCAGCAATGACGCCGATACCCTGACCGCCACCCTGGCTGTCTCGGCGATGGCGCCGGACGCCGCACACATCGTCTGCTTCTTCGATGACGCCGACAGCGCGCGACTGTTGGCGCAGCACTGTCCCCGGGTCGAGATCGTCCTGTCGTCGGCGCCGGAAATGCTGGCCCGCGCCGCGCGCGATCCTGGCGCCAGCCAAGTCATCAGCGCCCTGACCAGCCACCTCGACGAAGGCGCAACGCTGTTCAGCCTGAGATGGGCCGGTGCGGGTCGGTCTGTCGGCGACCTGACGCAGCGTTTCCTCCAGCACCGCGCGACCCTTCTAGCGCATCAGCCGGACGGCGCGGATTCGCCGCGCTTCAATCCTTTGCCGGAAACAGGCGTGGAACAGGGCGATCGCCTGTTCTATGTGTCGGCGGTCCGGCTGAACCAGCCGAGCCTGGCCGGATCCTGATCGTCCCATGTTCAAGAAGCTTTTCGGATCGTCGGAGAAGGCAGCGCCCGCCAGTCGGCTGGCGACGGTGCGCAACATCACCGTCGGCCGCACCGTGTCGCTCGACCCGCTGGCCTGGCGCCGGCTGGGCGACGAGACCCATTTCACCCTGGATCGCGACGTGCTGGACATCTCGGCGCAGGGGTTGGTCAGCCTGGACAGCGGCCAGTTCGTCCATCGCTTCTACACCGACGACCACGTCATGCTTCAGGCCATGAGCGACGACGAGCCCGGGCTGGAATCCTACGACTTCAGCCTGTTCGTGCCCTGGACCTCGGCCTATCCGCCGGGCGAGCGTGAACGCCGCATCTGGCGCGACCGCCTGTCGGCGCCGGTGTTTCACGGCGCGGCCGAGGAGCTGCCCGACTATCCGCGCTTCTGGTTCGCCGAGAGCGACGCCATCCAGCCGCCCGTCACCCTGTGGGAGACGATCTGGGACGACCGCGCCGCGACCACGCCCTATGCCAAGATCTTCCAGACCTGCATGCTGTATGCTCGCGAGCTGGGCGGCGGGCGCGAGCTGATGCTGGCGCTTGAGCAGCAGCCCGAGGGCGGCGACAGCACGCACGAAATCATGATCGGCATTCCGCTGGAAATGGCCGAGTTCCGCGCCTGAGCGCGCAATCCGAGGGGGCAAGATCGATGTTCGACTGGTTCATTTTTCAGCAGGGGGCGATCGCCTTCCTGATCGCCTTCGCCATGGCGGGCGCCTTCACCCTGGCCTTCAAACTGATCTACCAGTGGGTCACGCCCTATCACGAACATACGCTGATCCGGGAAGGCAACACGGCCGCCGCCATTGCTCTTGGGGGCGCTCTGATCGGCTATGTCCTGCCTCTGGCCTCGGCCCTGTCGCACACCGTCAGCCTGATGGAGTTCGCGGCCTGGGCGCTGCTGGCCGGCGTGATCCAGATCGTCGTCTTCGTCGCCATCAGCCGCATGGCCTTCCGCAATCTGGTCGTCCGCATCGAGGCGGGCGAGATCGCCGCGGCCGTCTATCTGGCCTCCATCTCCATCTGCGTCGGCCTGCTGAACGCAGCCTGCATGACGTCGTGACCGCCATGACCGATCCCAAAGACCTTCCCAAGACAGACACCATGCGCCGGCTCAAGCGCTCGCGCGTCCTGCACGTCAGCAGCCTGATGGCGACCGCCAGCTTCTCGCTTGCCGCCTGCGGCTCGCCCCAGCGTGTCCCGGCGCCTGAGCCCGAACCGACCCTGGCCTATCAGTCGCTGGACGAGTGCAAGGCCGCCAACGACATTCCCGACAACGAATGCGACGCCGCCCTGACGAAGGCTCAGCAAGAGGCCGCCAAGACCGCGCCGCGCTACGCCACCCGCGAGGAGTGCGAAGGCCAGTGGGGACCGTCGCAATGCCAGCCGAACAACAACGGCGGCTCCTTCTTCACCCCGCTGTTGACCGGCTTCATCGTCGGCCAGATGCTGAACGGCGGCGGCTATCGCGGCGGCGGACCGCTGTACCGCGACCGCGAGGGGCGGCTGTCCAACGGCTATGGCGGCGGCTACGCCTACCGCGACTATCGCACCGGCAAGACCCTGACCAATGCGCGCGAGCATGGCGACATCGCCCGTCAGGCCCCGACGCGGGTGCAGAGCCGCACCACCGTCGTTTCGCGCGGCGGCTTCGGCGGCGGCGGCCGGGGCTACGGCGGCTGATACAGTTCTGGCGCCGGGCGCCGGTCTTCCCCTAATAGGGATCGCTCTCACGCTTCACGACAGACCGGACCGCCTCGCCTCATGACCGCATCGCCGCCCCCGAATGGAGGCCTGGACGTCGAAAGCTGGGGCGACCCCGAGGATCCCATCGTCCTGCTGATCGGCGCGCCCAAGCGTCTGTCCGGCGACTGGCGCCGTTCGGTGCGCGCGCTGGTCGAGGCCGGCCGCCACGTCATGCTCGCAGCCGATTTTGATGAAGCGGACGACAGCTCCGCCGCCCTGCGTCGACTGCTGACCGAGCTTCCCTCTCGCCCGGCCATCGTCTGTTCCGACACGACGCTGGCGGCCGTCGTCCCTGCGCTCGCCGTCACCGGCCCGGCCCTGGCAAGCTGTCTGGCGGTCGTCGCCGAAGGGCAGGGGGCTGTCTCGCTCGAGCTTGAGACACAGTTGGCCGGCGTTCCGATCCAGACGATCGCGCGCGCCGAGGCGCCGGACGCGGTCGAGGCCGAGAACGCCGCCCTCCTGGGCTTCCTCGAACGCCACGCCCCGCGCGACGCCCTGCATTACCAAGCCGGTTCCGACCCGCGCACCCTGCGCGACGCCCTGGGCTGTTTCGCCACCGGCGTGACGGTGGTCACGACCCTGGACGAGGCCGGACAGCCTGTCGGCCTGACCGCCAACTCCTTCTCCTCGGTGTCGCTAGACCCGCCGCTGATCCTGTTCTGCCTGGCCCGCTCGTCCACCAATGTCGACCGTTTCCGCCGGGCCGAGCATTTCGCCATCAACGTCCTGCATATCGGCCAGCAGCCGACCTCCGGCGTCTTCGCCCGGTCCCAGGCCGACCGCTTTCAGGACGTGGCGTGGGAGACCTGGGACACCGGCGCGCCCATCCTGTCGGGCGCCCTAGCCAGCTTCGAATGCGGAACCGAACAGATCGTCGAGGCCGGCGATCACCTGGTCATCATCGGCCGGGTCAGGCGCGCCCGGTTCGAGCCGCGCCGCGATCCGCTGCTCTATTTCCGGGGCAAGTATCGGCGGCTGCACTTTTCCTGACCGGCCGGGATCGCTATCTCTCGCCCGAAATAGAGGAAGCCGTCCCCATGTCCGCGACCACGTCCGCCGATCCTGTCGTCATCGTCTCCTATGCCCGCACGCCGATGGGCGGTTTCCAGGGCGCGCTGTCCGACGCCAAGTCCACCGACCTGGGCGCCGTCGCGGTCAAGGCGGCGCTGGATCGCGCCGGGCTGGACCCGAACAAGGTCGAGCAGATCATCATGGGCTGCGTCCTGCCTGCGGGCCTGGGCCAGGCGCCGGCGCGTCAGGCGGGCATGGGCGCAGGCCTGCCCACCTCGACCGAGGCGACCACCATCAACAAGATGTGCGGCTCGGGCATGCAGGCGGCCATGATGGCGCACGATGCGCTGGCCGCCGGTTCGGCCGATGTGATCGTGGCGGGCGGCATGGAGTCGATGACCAACGCCCCGTATCTGATGCAAAAGCACCGGGGCGGCGCGCGCATCGGCCACGACGTCATTTCCGACAGCATGTATCTGGACGGGCTGGAGGACGCCTACACCCCCGGCAAGCTGATGGGCCAGTTCGCCGAGGACACGGCCAAGGACTATCAGTTCACCCGCGAGCAGCAGGACGCCTACGCTATCGAAAGCGCCGGCCGGGCCAAGCGCGCCCAGGAAACGGGCGCCTTCGACGCCGAGATCGCCTGGGTTGAGGTCAAGACCCGCAAGGGCCCCGTCACTGTCGATCGCGATGAACAGCCGACCAAGTCCGACCCGTCCAAGATCCAAAATCTGAAGCCCGCCTTCGGCAAGGACGGCACGATCACAGCGGCTTCCGCCGCCTCGATCTCGGACGGCGCCGCCGCCCTGGTCATGATGCGCCGGTCTACGGCTGAAACCCTGGGCCTGACGCCGATCGCCCGCGTGGTCAGCCAGGCCGCCCACGCCCACGAGCCGCACCTGTTCACCACCGCCCCGGTCTTCGCCCTGCAGAAGGCGCTGAAGAAGGCCGGCTGGAGCGCCGACGACGTCGATCTGTGGGAGGTCAACGAGGCCTTCGCCATCGTGCCGATGATCGCCATGCAGGAACTCGGCATCCCCCACGACAAGATCAACGTCAACGGCGGCGCCTGCGCCCTGGGCCACCCGCTTGGGGCTTCAGGAGCACGCGTCCTGACCACCCTGCTGTCCGCCCTGAAAGCCCACGGCAAGACCCGCGGCATGGCCGCCCTCTGCATCGGCGGCGGCGAAGCGACCGCTATGGGCGTGGAGTTGGTGTAGGGCGGGCCGCAGTTTCGGCCTATGTCGGTAGCGTCTTCCCAAGGTGTGCACCGGGACTGTGCCGCATCCTTAGCGGCGGCCGTTCAGCCGTTCTGCGACGGCTTGCATCCTGGCGTTTGCCGCCCGCTCCATGTCTCGACATTCAGAAGCTGTCCGGTCGGAGCGGTTAGGGTCTGCAAGACCCTCCTCATACCCTTGCTTGAAGCTGGAGATTAGCCACGCCTGGACGCCCGACGGCGCCTGATCTGAAGTGAGGATGTCCAAGCGCGCCTTGGCACCAGCTGGAAGATGGGCGACACACGTGCCAGAGTATCTTCCTAGCCCCATAAATGCTGCGACGGCTTCCGCGGCGTCAGGGTTCGAGGGAGTGATGATCGGGGGAGCAGCGTTCTGCCCCAGGAGGCTCGCCGTCAAAAAGGCAGCAACGATCATTTTCATTCTCTTGCAATCAACGGGCAGTCGAAGGACTGCCTCAGGTCGTTCTTGCACAACGTTGGATCATTGTGGAGAGCCGCAAAACGCCTTGTCAGAATGACACCGCATGTCGGAATGCGACATTGTCATCGGCAACCGAAGCTATCGGAACGCCCTAAGCCGCAAACGCCGCCCGGATCGGCTGCACGGTCTGGTCCGGCCGCTTCACCGGCAGGTCGAAGCTGACGACCGTGCCGACGCCTGGCTGGCTTTCCATGCTCAGCTGGCCGCCGTGCATTTCGATCAGGGACTTGGTCAAGGCCAGGCCCAAGCCGGTGCCCTGGGTGGTCTTGGAATGCTGGCCCTCGACCTGTTCGAACGGTCGGGCGAGGCGCACCAGATCCTGTGGCGCGATGCCGATGCCGGTGTCGGCGCAGGCGACGCGGACGCGGTCCTCGCCCTGCGTCCCGACGAAAGGTTTCAGCGACACGACGATGGAGCCGCCCTCGGGCGTGAACTTCACGGCGTTGGAGATCAGATTCAGCATCACCTGTTTGACGCCGCGCTGATCGGCCTCGATGTCGGGCAGGTCGCCGGCCTCGACCGCGATCTTCAGGCCCGCCTCCTGCACCTTGCCGCGCATCAGCCGCACCGCGTCCTCGCAGACCTCGCGCAAGGACACCGGCTCATAGTGCAGGGTCATCTTGCCGGCCTCGATCTTGGCCATGTCCAAGACGTCGTTGATCAGGCTGAGCAGGTGCTGGCCCGACTTCAGGATGTCGCCAGCGTATCCCTTGTATTTCTCGTTCAGCGGCCCGAACAGCTCGCTGGCCATGATCTCCGAGAAGCCGTTGATGGCGTTCAGCGGCGTGCGCAGTTCGTGGCTCATATTGGCCAGGAACTCGGACTTGGCCTGGTTGGCGGCCTCGGCGCGGGTCATGGCGACCTCGTATTTGCGCGCCAGCAGCGCCAGCGTCTCACGGCTGGCTTCCAGCTGATCGACCGTGGCGCGCAGGTCGTCGGCGGCGCGGCGGCGCTCGGCCTCCTGGCGTTTGATGGCGGTGATGTCGGCGGCGGTGACGACCGAGCCGCCTTCCGAGGTGAACCGCTCGGACAGCTGCAGCCAGCGCCCGTCGTGCAGTTCCACCTCCCGCAGACCCGCGCGCCCGCCGGCGGGACGGTGCTCGGCCTTGATGGCCAGGCCGGCGATGCGGTTTAGCTCGTCCTTCATCGCGCCGCGCCGCACCACCCCGTGCTCGAAGCCGAAGGCGTCCTCGAACGCCTGGTTCCACAGGATCAGCCGTCCCTGACGATCGAACAGGACGAAGGCCTCGGAGATGCTCTCCACCCCGTCGCGCAGCCGGCTTTCGGCGGCCTGGGCGGCGGCCTTGGCGCGGCGGGCCTCGGTGATGTCCAGCGCGACGCCCAAAATGGCGGAAAAGCCCATGTCGCCGCGCTCGCCGCGCGCCTGGCCCCGCGCGTCGATCCACCGCGCCCGCCCGTCCGGTCCCGCCACCGGGAAGGTGATCTCAAAGGCGCCATAGGCCGCCGCCTGGCGCAGGGCGTGGCGGAAATCTTCTTGAAAGCGCGGATGGACGCGGCCGATCACATCCTCGGCGTCGGTCACGCCGCCGCGCGAAAAGCCCAGCAGGGCGGCCATATAGTCCGACAGCGACACCTCGCCCTTGGCCAGATCCCATTCCCAAACCCCGCACCGCGCGGCTTCGACGGCGATGCGGAACCGCTTTTCGGTGGCCACCCGTTCGCGGTGCTGGCGCGTCTGGCGCAGGCCATAGAGGATGAACAGGACCACGACCCCGACCCCCAGCAGCAGCGGCGCGAGCACCACCCAGGCGTCGTCGAAGACGGAGGCGGTCGTCCCTCCCGAGATCGCGACGACATAGGGACCGCCCGCGACGGTTCGAGCGGCAGCGGCAAGGCCGGCCTTGCCGCCCGATTTCACGGCGCGCGGTTCGGCCTGGTCGACCAGGGCCGAGGGATCGACGCCGAGCAGGGTGCGAATAGGCTGACCGATCTCGGCGGCGCGCGCGGAGGCCAGCACTACGCCGCCCGCCGACACGATCCGCGTCTCGCCGCCTT
This sequence comes from Brevundimonas vesicularis, assembly GCF_014204545.1. Lineage (GTDB taxonomy): Bacteria > Pseudomonadota > Alphaproteobacteria > Caulobacterales > Caulobacteraceae > Brevundimonas > Brevundimonas vesicularis_B. The sequence continues at coordinate 1,483,073 of NZ_JACHLJ010000001.1, read as the reverse complement.
TCGGCAGGACGGGGGCGATCCGCGCCTCCAGCCTCAGACCGTCGGCATTGGTCTGGCCGGCGACGACCGATCCTTCGCCCTTGGCGGCCTGCACCGCCTCGCCGGGGCCAACCAGGGTGAAGGCGACCTTGGGCGCGGCGGCCTGCGCGGCCTCGACGACCTCTATGGGGGCGCGTTTGGCGGCGATGGCGGAGCGGCCCGCGGCCAGGCCCGCTTCGGCCGACTGGATCAGCACGTCAGTCTGGCTGGCGACCAGCTCGGCGTTCAGCTTCAGGTTTTCGGCTTCCAGGCGGCTGATTTCGCGGGTCGGCCGGCTGAACTGGCGCGACGCCATCAGGGCATAGGCGGCCGCGATCAGCGCCAGGACCAGGACGGCGATCCGCAACCAGGCGGGCGCGCCGGCGGCGCGGTCGGAGGCGCGACGCCCCGACCGATTTTCCCGCCGCTCCTCGTCCCGCAAGCCCCGACCCTCCGACAAACACTTGGTTGCGGGAATCTAGGCTGCGTCGCGGATTCGTGTCGAGGCTCGGCGCGCGCTTTTAACGGGTTTTTAAGCGGCGGCGACCGGCGACAGCAGGCGGTCGGGCGCGGGCTCCAGCACACGCGTCACCCCATGCAGCAAATCGCGCGCCTGGCGGGCCAGGGTCAGGACGGCCGGCGGCGCATCGTCCGGCGTCTCGGCGACCAGATCCACCAGATCCTGGGCCAGGCGCATCAGTTGGGGCGCGGCGGCGATCAGGCGGGCCTGATACTCGATATGCTGGGGATCGCGGTCGTATTCGGCGCCCGGCACGCGCCAACCGCCCCAGTCCGCCCGATCGGTGACGACGACCGGATAGGTGCCGGGGTGGGGGTGATGCAGGCAATCCTCGGGCAGCTGCCACTTGTTGCGCGCCCGCAGCAGCCGCCAGTCCCCCAAGCCCTGATCCGAGGCCGGATCGTCGGTCGCCAGCAGCAGTTCGTTGGCGGTGAACTCGCGCCCCAGACCGACGTCGTAGGTGACGCGCACGGGCTCCTCGAACCCCTTGGCCCAGACGGGCTGGACCTGTTCGATGAAGGCCCAGGCGCCGACGCACTCGACCCAGACCTTCTGACCCTTCTGGAACTGTGCGCGCGCCATGCCATCCTCCGAAATCCGAAGGAACAGCATGAACGACGATCCTTGACGCCCGGTGTCGGGGCGCGGTTACGCAGGTCTTAACGCGAGATGCTTTCCAGCGTCTCACCGGCGTATTTCTCCTTAACGCGCGTCGACAGGTCGCCCAGCGACACAACGCCGACCACGCGGCCATGCTTGTCCACGACCGGAGCGCGGCGGATCTGCTTCGCGCCCATCAGGTCCAGAACGACCTTCAGATCGTCGGTGTCCAGCACCGTCTGCGGATCGCGGGTGATGAACTCCACCACCGAGGCGCTCGAGGCGGCGCCCGTCGCCAGGGCGCGCACCACGATGTCGCGGTCGGTGATGGTGCCGATCAGCTGGTCGCCGTCCGCCACGGGCACGAAGCCGAAGCCGCCCTTGGCCATGCGGCTGGCCACGTCCTGGATGGTGTCGGCAGGGCGGGCCAGATGTACGTCCTTGGTCATCACGTCGCGGATCTTCATGGCGGGTTTCCTTGGTTGAAGCGTTGCGCTGGAAAACCCGCCGCGAGCGTGGCGGTTCCGGTCAGGGCGTCCGGATCGGCGGCAGGCCCTGGGCCGCCCGCACCAGCTGAACGAACTCGGCCCGGTTGCCATAGGGGTCTTCGCCCCTGGCCCCTTGCGCCTGATCGATGATCCGGTCCCAACCATAGTCGGCTGTCATCCACGGATCGCCCCGCAGCTTTTGCCCAAAGCCGGCGACCGCGATGGCCCAGCGCGTGGCTTCGGGCGGCTGGGCGCTGACCGGCCCGCCCGCGCGGTTGGTCAGCGGCTGCTGGATCAGGTCCGAGCGGCTCTGGCCCGGCTGTTTGTAGCGCACCTGGATGAAGCCGATCTCGCCGTTCGGATCGCCGCCGCCGACCCCGATACGGTTATCGGGATAGCGCCTTTCGGGAACCTGGGTCGGGCCGCCGACGGGGGTGATCTCGTACAGGGCTGTGACGCTGGCGCCGGATCCGACTTCGCCCGCATCGACCTGGTCGTTGTTGAAGTCTTCCTCGTTCAGCAGCCGGGTTTCGTATCCGATCAGCCGCCATTCGGCGACGCGCGCGGGATTGAACTCGACCTGGATCTTGACGTCGTCGGCGATGGGGAAGGCGCCCTTGTCGAACGCCGGCCCGAACAGCCGGCGCGCATCCCTCAGGTCCCCGACATAGGCCGCGACCCCATTGCCCGCCTGGGCGATGGTCTGCATCCGCGCGTCCTGATAGTTGCCGCGCCCGAAGCCATAGACCGACAGATAGATGCCCGTCCCGCGCTTGTCGGCGACATAGTCCTCCAGCCGCTTGTCGTCGGTCACGCCGACGTTGAAGTCGCCGTCGGTGAACATCAGGATGCGGTTGACCTTGTCGCGCGCGAAGTTCGCCTGGGCCTGGTCATAGGCATTGGTCATGCCGTTCGCCCCGGCCGTGCCGCCTGAGGCCTTCAGGCTGGCGACGGCGCAGCGCATCTTCAGCTTTTCGTCGCCCTTCGTGGGCTGCAGGGTCGTGCCGGCGCCTTCCGCGTAATAGGTGACGGCCAGCGTGTCCTGCGGCCTCAGCCGGTCGATGGCCAGGTTCATCGCCTTCTTGGCCAGGTCCAGCTTGTCAGGACTGCGCATCGAGCCGGAAACATCGACCAGGAAGGTCAGGTTCAGCGGCCGCTGCTCGCCCGCCGGCAGCTCGTAACCTTGCAGGCCGATGTGAACGATCTGACGCCCCTCAGCCCAGGGCGAGGCCGCGACCGCCGTCGTAATGGCGAAGGGCCGGCGCTGGCTGGTCGGCCGGGCATAGTCATAGTCGAAGGCGTTGATCAGCTCCTCGACCCGCACCGCATCCTTTGGCGGCCCACGACCCTCGTCAATGAAGCGCTTCACGTTCGAATAGGACGCCGTGTCCACGTCGATGGAGAAGGTCGACACCGGCTGATCGCTGGTCCGCTTCACCGGATTGGGCGTTGCGTCCGGATAGCGTTCGGTCTCGGCAGAGGGCGGCGTCATCATGCCGGGAGACGTCGGGGCGCCTGGTGATCGCGTGATCCGGGAGCCTGTGACGACAATATCTTGCGGCGCTGTCGATGACGGCACAGGCGGCGGAGGCGGAGGCGGAGGCGGAGGAGGCGGCGCGGGCGGGGGTGGCGGACCCGGTAGAATGACAGGCGGGCCCGTATATTCGACGCGGTCTTCCTTACGGGTAGGCGGGATGTTCACGGGAGGCGGCGCCACACGCCGCACCGGAGGCGCAGCCACCGGAGCAGGCTGGCCCAAGTCGAAGCCCAACGGACCACAGGCCGCAGGCGTCGCCTCGCCGTCCAACGGCTTGGCCAGGGCGACGGACGGCAGCGCCACTGGAGGCGCTGCAAAAGAAACGCTCAGCAGCGAAAGGGCCGCGATCCTGATTGAGCGTGACATGGCTTCCTCCGGTTGTTGTCTTGCCGCCAGTCGCGGGTCGTCATGGGGCGAAACTGTGGCGCCAAATCCCCCGCGACGCACGCTGATCTTTCAGCGTGTCTTTCGTGTCCTCTCGCAATCGCCGACCAGGACCTCCACAATAGAGGCCAAGCTTGGGGGTATGCGATGGCTGAGGCGACGACGGGACTGGATCTGGGCGCGGCGGCCGCTCTGCTGGCCGCAGGCGTGCTCGCCGTGCCGGTGTTCAAGCGCATCGGCCTGGGCTCGGTGCTGGGCTATCTGGCGGCGGGTCTTGCCATCGGTCCCTTCGGCCTGAAGCTGTTTCGCGAGCCCGAAACCATCCTGCACGTCGCCGAGTTCGGCGTGGTCATCTTCCTGTTCATCATCGGGCTGGAGATGCGGCCGAAACGTCTGTGGGGACTGCGCAAGGAAATCTTCGGCCTCGGCGCGGCCCAGGTGCTGTTCTGCGGCCTGATCTTGACCCTGACCGCCATGCTGGCGGGCTTCTCCGCGCCCGTCGCCTTCGTCGGCGCCATGGGCTTTGTCCTGTCGTCGACCGCTGTCATCATGCAGATGCTGGAGGAACGCGGCGAGATCGCGGGCGGGCCGGGCCAGCGGGCGGTCTCGATCCTGCTGCTCGAAGACCTGGCCATTGTGCCGCTCTTGGCCATCGTCGCCGTCCTGGCCTCGGTGCTGGGCGTGGCGAACGAACAGGCCCCGCCCCTGTGGCAGACCGTCGGCTTCGCGGTCGCGGCGGTCGGCGGGGTGCTGCTGGCCGGCAAATATCTGGTCAATCCGGTCTTCCGCCTGCTGGCCCAGTACGGCGGACGCGAGGTGATGACGGCGGCGGCCCTGCTGGTCGTGGTCGGCGCCGCCTGGGCCATGTCGCTGGGCGGCCTGTCCATGGCCATGGGCGCCTTCCTGGCCGGGGTCCTGCTGTCGGAATCCACCTTCCGTCACCAGCTGGAGGCCGACGTCGAGCCGTTCCGCGCCATCCTGCTGGGCCTGTTCTTCCTCAGCGTAGGCATGTCGCTGGACGTGTCGGTGGTCGTCGCCGACTGGCGTCTGGTGCTGGGCGGGGTCGTCGCCTTCATGCTGGTCAAGGGCGTGGGCATCTATGCCGTCGCGCGCCTGTTCAAGGCCACCCACCACGAGGCGGTCGAGCGTGCGGGCCTGTTCGCGCAAGGCGGCGAGTTCGCCTTCGTCCTGTACGGCGCCGCCGTCGCCGCCGGCCTGTTCGACGCTCGCATCGGCGCGATGATGTCGGCGGTGGTCATCCTGTCGATGGCCCTGACGCCCCTGACCTCGCTGCTGATCGCGCGGCTGTCGCCCAAGCCGGTCCAGGACGCCGAAAGCGCCGAGGGCGTGGACTTCGCCAAGGACCTGCGCGGCCAGGTGCTGATCATCGGCTTCGGCCGTTTCGCCCAGGTCGTGTCCCAACCCCTGCTGGTCCGCGACGTCGACGTGTCGATCATCGAGAACGACGTGGAGATGATCCAGGCCGCCTCCCAGTTCGGGTTCAAGGTCTACTACGGCGACGGCACCCAGCTGCACACCCTGCGGGCGTCAGGCGCGGAGGAGGCCGAGATGGTCCTGGTCTGCGTGGACAAGCCCGAGGCCGCCGACCGCATCGTCGAACTGGTCAAGTCCGAGTTCCCGACCACCCGGATCATGGCCCGCGCCTTCGATCGGGGTCATTCGATGCGCCTGATCCAGGCCGGGGTGGACTATCAGATCCGCGAAACCTTCGAGTCGGCGCTCAAGTTCGGCGAGCGCGCCCTGGTCGAACTGGGCCTGGACGAACGCGAGGCGGCCGAGACCATCGGCGACGTGCGTCGTCGCGACGAAGCCCGCCTGGACCTGCAGCTGACCGGCGGGCTCAAGGCCGGCCGCCAGCTGATGCGCGGCAATATGCCGACGCCCCAGCCCGCCCCCTACATCAAGCCCCGTCGCGAAGGCCGTCTGTTGAACGAGGACGAGGCGGACCCGGCCGCGCCGGACATCCGGCGCGAGCCCGCCGACACCTGATCCCTACTGGCTGACGCTGTTTTCCAGCCGCGCGCCGGCCAGTTGCGCCTTGGCCTGAAGATAGGGCGTCGCAGACACCAGCTGCGAAATGGCGTTGAAACGCTCGGTCGTCAGGCCGGACGCCTCGACCGCCGCCGTCAGTTTGGCGCTCTGCTCGGGCGTCGCCTGATTGTTCTGCACCTCGGCCGTGACAGCGCGGATCTGCGTCATGGCGGTGACGAAGCGGTTCAGTTCGTCATCCGTCACGGCGGCGGCCGGGGTGCCGGGCGCTGGCGGCGTGGCGTTGACCACCCGAATGCGCGCGGCCAGGGCCGGATCTGCGGCGACGGCGTTGGACAGGGTGTTGAAGCGCGTTACCTCCAGCCCCGAATCCTGCACCGCGGCGGCCATCTGCGCCTGCTGTTCCGGCGTCGGCTGGGCGCCGTTCAGCGTGTCGCTGACGGCTCTCACCTTGGCCATGGCGTCATCGAACTTCTTCAGCTCGTCGTCGGTGAAGGTGGTCGAGCCGGCCATCGGCGCGGCCGTCGGCGTCTGCGATGTGGTTGATGCGTCTTGGGCATGGGCGGTCGCGGCGGTCGCAAGAAGGGCGACGGAAGCAAGAAGGGCGATGCGGGGCGTGCGCATGGGAATGTCCTTTCAATCTGGCGTCCACTTGAAGGGCCGTACGACGACGGCGACGACGCAATCACGTCATCGCTCCCCAGGAATGTGGAGCCTGAAACAGTCGAACGGGGAGCCTTCATAACCTAGGCGCCGATGCGCCTCGCTCCACCCCTTGGACGCTGGAGGCGCGATCAAGGATGCGTTAGACGGGCGTGATCCTTGTTGAGGTTTGTCCATGAAACGTCTCGCCATCGCCGCCCTGGCCCTCGTCGCGGTCGCCGCGCCGGCTGTCACCGTCACCGCCTGGGGCAACACCGGCCATCGCCTGATCGGCGTGGCGGCGATGCGGGCCTTGCCGGACGAACTGCCGGCCTTCCTGCGCACCCCGGCCGCCATCGCCGACGTGGGCGAACTGGCGCGCGAGCCCGACCGCTGGAAAGGCGCCGGCCAGCCGCACGACCGCGAGCGCGACACCGCCCACTTCATCGACATGGACGACCAGGGGCGGGTGTTCGACCAGCGCGGCATGAGCCTCAACGATCTGCCTCGCCTGAAGTCCGAATATGACGCCGCCCTGACCAAGGCCGGTCTGGACGTCAACGACGCCGGCTATCTGCCCTACGCCATGATGGACGCCTGGCAGCAGCTGGGCCGCGACTTCGCCTATTGGCGCGTGCTGAACGCCGCCGAGAGGCGCGAGACCAATATGGAGCGCCAGGCCTGGTATCGCGCCGACCGCATCCGTCGCGAGGCCCTGATCCTGCGCGACATCGGCGTCATGGGCCACTACGTCGGCGACGGCTCGCAACCGCATCACACCAGCATCCACTACAACGGCTGGGGCGACTTCCCGAACCCGGAAGGCTTCACCAACTCGCGCCAGACCCACGCCGTGTTCGAGGGCGATTTCACCAACCGCGTCGCCCGTCTGGACGCCGTTGAGGCCGCCATGCCTGCCGCCAAACTGGACGGGTTCGACGTCAAGGCGCGCACCGTCTCCTATCTGACCACGACGCTCGGCACGGTGATCCCCTTCTATCGCCTGGAAAAGGCCGGCGGCTTCCGTGACGCCGACCCGCGCGGCGCGGCCTTCGTCAACGAACGTCTGGCGGCGGGCGCCGGCGAACTGCGCGACTTCATCGTCGCCGCCTGGACCGCATCCGGCAGCGCCTCCATCGGCTGGCCCGCCGTCAAGGTCGCCGAGGTCGAGGCCGGAACCGCCGACCCCTGGATCGCCATGGTGGGCGAGGACTGATTTCGTTGTCTGAGCTGACACCTCCCGCCGTCATCCTCGACAAGTCGCAGATGGCCGAAAACATCGGCGCCGTGGCGCGGGTGATGGCCAACTTCGGCCTGTCGGACCTGCGTCTGGTCAGCCCGCGCGACGGCTGGCCCCAGGAGCGGGCCTGGGCCACGGCCTCGGGCGCCGACTGGGTGCTGGACGGGGTGCGGGTGTTCGACAGTGTCGCCGAGGCCATCGCCGACCTGAACACCGTCTTCGCCACCACCGCCCGCCCGCGCGAGACGCGCCAACCCGTGCGCACGCCGCGCGAGGCCGGCCGCGTCCTCTATGACGACACCGCCTCCGGCCTGAAGACCGGCCTCTTGTTCGGCGGCGAGCGCGCCGGGCTGGAGACGACCGACATCGCCCTGTGCGCCGGCATCGTCACCATTCCGATCGACCCGAAGCACCACTCGCTGAACCTGGCCCAGGCCGTGGCGATCAACGCCTATGAATGGCGCACCCTGATCCTGGACGCCCCGCCGCCGCGCTTCCGCGACAGCGAACCGCCGGCGTCGAACGAGCTGCTGATCGGCATGTACGAGCATCTGGAGGAAGAGCTGGAAAACGGCGGCTTCTTCTATCCGCCCGAGAAGAAACGCTCGATGAGCCAGAACCTGCGCGTCATGCTGGGCCGCGCCGCCTTCTCCGAGCAAGAGGTCGCCACCATGCGCGGCGCCATCCACGCCCTGTCGCGCGGCCGCGGCCGGGTCCTGGCCAAGCTGGCGGCCGAACGCGCGGCCAAGGCCAAGACGGACACGCCTGAGTGAAACCCTGGCTGATCTATCCGCTGGCGGCCCTGGCGGAGATCGGCGGCTGTTTCGCCTTCTGGGCCTGGCTGAAGCTGGATCGTTCAGCCCTGTGGCTGGCGCCCGGTGTCGCCTGCCTGATCGCCTTCGCCTGGCTTCTGACCCTGGTCCCCAGCGACGCGGCGGGCCGCGCCTTCGCGACCTACGGCGGCGTCTATATCTGCGCCTCCCTGATCTGGATGGCGCTGGTCGAGAAGACCCTGCCGGATCGCTGGGACATCCTGGGCGGCCTGGTCTGTCTGGTTGGCGCCGGGCTCATCCTGTTCGGCCCGCGAGGCTAACCTGCTTCGGCTTGGCTTGGCCGCCCTGATCCTCTATTCTGGCTCCAGCCATCAGGTCGCCCCGCGCGGCCAGGCCGGCGCGCCGATCACAGGTTTGCGAATCCGGTCCGACGCCCGTCGATAACCTGGCGTCACGACGAAACTTCCGTTCGCTAGGAGGCCGCCGTGGCGCGCAAACTGACACTCGATTTCCTCAAGACCGAGGCCGCATCCGGCTCGGCCCTGGCGCTGGCCGCGATCGCCGCCGTGGCGATCGCCAACTCGCCCTGGTCGGCCGACTATTTCGCCTGGCTCAAGAGCTACCACGTCTTGCAGATCGGCCCGATCCGGCTGGAGGAGACGATCTCCGACTGGATCAAGGAAGGTCTGATGGCGATCTTCTTCCTCGTCGTGGGGTTGGAGATCAAATACGAGATCGTACGCGGCGAACTCAGCGATCCGAAGAAGCTGGCGACGCCGGTGCTGGCGGCGCTAGGCGGCATGGCGGGGCCGGCGGCGGTCTATCTGCTGCTGTCCGGCGCCATCGGGGCGCCGCACGCCGGCTGGCCCATTCCGCTGGCCACCGACATCGCCTTTGCGTTGGCTATCTTCGGCTTTGTCGGCAAGGGCTTGCCGTCGTCGCTGCGGGTCTTCCTGCTGACCCTCGCCATCGTCGACGACCTTGGCGCCATCGCCCTGATCGCCGTGCTGTTCAGCGAGGGCGCAAACTGGACGCCGTTGTTCTGGGCGCTGGGCGCCCTAGCGGTCGGCGCGATCGCGGCGCACCGCATCCGCATCCCTGCGCCCTTCTGGGTGCTGGGGTTCGCCCTGGTCTGGTATCTGACGGTGCTGTCGGGCCTCAGCACCTCCCTGACCGCCGTGGCCTTCGCCATGATCGTGCCGATCAAGGGGCGCGCCGAAGACGGCCAGAGCCCGCTGAAGGAGGCGATGCACGATCTGCATCCGTGGAACGCCTTTCTGGTCCTGCCGCTGTTCGCCTTCGCCAAGGCGGGCGTCTCCTTCGCCGGCCTGTCGATGGAGCAGGCGTTCGCGCCCCTGGTCATCGCCATCGCCCTGGGCCTGTTCTTTGGCAAGCAGATCGGCGTCCTGGGCGCCGCCTGGCTGGCCTCGGCGCTGAGGATCGGCACGCGGCCGACGGGCGCCAGCTGGCTTCAGGTCTACGGCGTCTCGCTGCTGTGCGGGGTCGGCTTCACCATGAGCCTGTTCATCGGCGTCCTGGCCTTTCCCGGCGCGGTCGATTCGCCCGAGCAGGTCGAGGTCAAACTTGGCGTCATCGGCGGTTCGATCCTGTCGGCCATTGCGGCGGCCCTGGTGCTCGGTTTCGCCGGTCGGGGCCGCCAAGTGGACCCCGCCGCCCTGCACCCTGAGGTCGAGCCTTTGGGGCCGCAAGACGGGCAAAAACTGACCTAGCGTCAGCGTTTTCTGTCGCTTCCCTGACACACAAAGGCGAATCCGCGGCGAAAAATCGTCGCGGCGAACAACGCTCGCTTGTCGGTCGGCCCGAACCGCGCTTAGCCTGTCCGTAACGAATGATCCCCCACGTAGGGGACGTCGAGGGAACAGGAAACGCTGCGATCGCCACTGGCGTCGCGGCTTCAGCCGGGAGGACGCCTATGCGCCGCAATCTTCAACTCAGGACCACTGTGTCCGCCGCCGTCATGGGCGCCGCTTTCATGGGATTCGCCGGCGTCGCCGCCGCGCAGGAAGCCCCGGCGACCGTCGACGACATCATCGTCACCGCCCAGAAGCGTGAGCAGAGCCTGCAGGACGTGCCGATCGTGGTCACGACCCTGTCGCAGGAGCTGCTGGACGGCGCGGGCGTGCAGGATATCAAGGATCTGCAGATCCTGACGCCGGGCATGACCGTCACCTCGACCCAGTCGGAAGCCTCCACCACCGTCCGCATCCGCGGCGCCGGCACCGTCGGCGACAACCCCGGCCTGGAAAGCTCGGTCGGCGTGGTGATCGACGGCGTCTATCGCTCGCGCAACTCGGTCGGCTTCGGCGACCTGGGTGAACTGAGCCGCATCGAGGTGCTGAAGGGCCCGCAAGGCACCCTGTTCGGCAAGAACACCTCGGCCGGCGTCATCAACATCATCACCGAACGCCCGTCGTTTGATCCGTCGATCGCGGGCGAGCTGACCGGCGGCAACTTCGGCGCCATCGGCGGTTCGGTCTCCGTCACCGGCGGTCTGACCGACCAGGTGGCCGGTCGCCTGTTCGTCGCCCACCGCGAGCGTGACGGCTTCTACGACGTCAACAACGGCGACGGTCCCAACACCCGCAAGGACGACCAGACCCAGGACTACTGGACCACGCGCGGCCAACTGCTGATCCTGCCCAGCGACGACGTCTCGGTGCGCCTGATCGCCGACTATACCAAGCGCGAGGAATACTGCTGCGTCGCCGTGCAGACGCGCGTCGGCCCGACCCAGGCCTTCATCGCCGCCCTGACCGCGCCGAACGGCCCCGGACAGACGCCGCCGAACGCGACCTTCGGCACTGTGCCCTTCTCGCGTCTGGCCTATTCCAACCGCGAGACGCCGCAAGAGATCGAGGATATGGGTCTGTCGGCGGAAGCGACCATCGACTTCCCCAGCATCAACGCCACCCTGACGTCGCAGACCTCGTGGCGCGACTGGTCGTTCCAGCAGGGGATGGACCTCGACTACACTGGCGCCGACATCCTGTACCGCGCCAACGACGGCTCGAACGGCTACGGCGTCGACAACCTGACGCAAGAGTTCCGCCTGGCCGGCACCTCGGACAAGCTGGACTGGCTGGTCGGTCTGTTCGCCACCAAGGAAGGCGTCTATCGCGACGACAGCTACGTCTATGGCTCGGACTACAACGCCTTCGCCTCCCTGCTGCTGACGGCCTCGCTGCCGGCGGCCGTGGGCGGCCCCAGCCCCTCGCGCCTGGGCTGCTTCACCAATCCGAACGGCTTCCTGGTCGGCACCGCCGGCGCCGCTGCCGGTCAGCCGCTGTGCGTCATCGGCGCGGTGCCGCCCAGCGCCGCCGCCCCGACCTTCGGCGTCGGCAAGGCCTATGAAGACCACTATTCCCAGAAGTCCGAATCGGTCGCCGTCTTCACCAATAACACCTACCGGGTGACCGAGGCCTTCGATATCAACCTGGGTCTGCGCTACACCTACGACAGCAAGCGTCTGTTCGGGATCCAGGACAATCTGGGCACCAACGGCGCAGCTTGCGGCGGCGCCCTGGCCAACCAGAATCCGGCCAACCGCACCGTCTCGCCGATCCCCGGCACCGCCAACGTCGCGACGCCGGTCGCTGCGCTCGGCCTGCTGTGCCTGCCCTGGTCCAACCCGCTGTACGACGGTCGCCGTATTCAGGAGAAGTTCAGCGACACCGACCTGTCGGGCACGATCAAGGCGTCCTACCGCTTCAACCCGTCCATCATGGTCTACGGCTCGTACGCGCGCGGCTATAAGGGCGCGGGCTACAATATGGACCGGGTGCAGACGGGCGTGACGCCGGACGCCTCTCTGTTCTTCGCCGCCGAGACGGTCGACAGCTATGAAGCGGGTGTCAAGACGACCCTGTTCGACCGCACCATGCTGCTGAACGTCACCTACTTCGACCAGAAGTTCGAGAACTTCCAGCTGAACACATTCCTGGGCACCGCCTTCGTGGTGGAATCGATCCCGGAACTGACCTCGCGCGGCGTCGACGCCGATATGGTCTGGTTCACCCCGGTCGAGGGCCTGAGCTTCCAGGGCGGCGTGACCTACACCGACGCGAAATACGGCCAGTTCGGCGCCGGCGACCTGTCCAGCCCCGGCCGCTTCCCGCAGCTGTCGCCGCTGCCTGGCGCGCGCGCGTCCTTCGCTCCGGAATGGTCGCTGACCGGCGCCCTGGCGTTCGACCGCGAACTGGGTGGCGGCCTGCGTGGCGGCTTCAACCTGTCGGCCAAATATTCGACCGAATACAACACCGGCTCGGACCTGCTGCCGTACAAGAACCAGGACGCCTTCACCGTCGTCAACGGCCGGGTCTCGATCGGTTCGGCGGATGAGCGCTGGACGCTCGAGGTCTGGGGCCAGAACCTGCTGGAAGAAGAATACACCCAGGTCGGCTTCGCCGCGCCGCTGCAGGGTACAGCCTTCACTAACACCACGACGCCGCAAGCGAACGGCACCTTCTACAACCAGGCCACCGACACGGCGACCTACAACGCCTACCTCGGCGCCCCGCGCACCTACGGCGTGACGCTGAAGGTCAAATACTGATCGCCAGCCCCTCCAGGCTGACCGACCAAGGGCCGACCGGGCAACCGGCCGGCCCCTTTTCTTTGCGCAGGTTCGGCAACCGTTTCGACGCCTGCCAATGAACGGCGGGCACCGCCAAAACCCTACTGGACGCAGGCGCGCGACTGACCGATACACAGCTTTGCCGACGCACTGCGTCCATTGGGGGAGCGAATGCGTCATCAGAAGTTTCGAAATCCCGTCTGGCGCGGCTATGCTCTAGCCATTGGCGCCTGGTTGGTCGCGTTTGGCTTGCGCTATGGCCTAGCGCACTGGTTTCCGCCGGGCTTTCCCTATCTGACCTTCTTTCCGGCCGTCGTCCTGGTCGCCTTCTATGCCGGCCTGCGGCCTGCCATCCTGACAGCGACCTTGTCGGGCCTGTCGGCCTGGTGGTTGTGGATCGGCCCGCCGGGCTTCGACCTGGGCCTCGCGACCCTCGTCGCCATCGGCTTTTACGCCTTCGTCGTCGCCGTCGACATCTTCTTCATCGTCGGCATGGACAAGGCGTCGGCCAAGTTGGCGCGCGAGGTGGAGCGCAGCAATGCCTTGGCGGAAAGCCGCGATGTCCTGCTCAGAGAAGTGCAGCATCGGGTGTCGAACAATATCCAGGTGGTCAGCGCCCTGCTGAAGCTGGAGGCGCGGGCCGCCGTGGACCCTGGCGCGAAAAAGGCCCTGACCGACGCCTCGGCACGCACCGGTCTTGTCGCCCGGATCCAGCGCAGCCTGGCTGACGCGGACCAGAAGAACACCGCCTTTCAGGATGTGGCCCGGACGATCGTCGACGATGCGCTGACGGCGGCCGCGCGGGACGATGTGGTCGTCTCTATCTCCAGCGGCGATGTGGTCCTGTCGGCCGAAGAGGCGACGCCGGTGGTCCTGATCATGCTGGAATGCGTCAACAACGCATTGGAACACGGCTTCCCCGATCGGCCGGGCCGGATCACGGTCGATCTGTGCGACGACGGCGCGGTTCGCACCCTGACCGTCGCCGACGACGGCGTGGGCCTCGCCGAAAAAGCGGGCGGCGAACCGACGAGCCTGGGGCTGCGGATCATCACGGCGCTGGCGCGACAGCTGGGCGGGGAGTGGTCGCTACGGCCCGCCAGCCCCGGCGCATCGGCTCGTCTGTGCTGGCCCAGCGCGCCCGCCACGCCCTAGATCGCAGACGCCACAGCGCCCAAAGAAAGGCCCGGTCGGATCGCTCCGCCGGGCCTTGGTTCGTTTCAGTCGCGGGCGGATCAGGCCGGACGATCCTCTGTCGCCGCCGGCTCCTCATGCCCGTGCTGGCCGTGGAACATCTTGTCCAGTCGGCCTTCCAGGCGGCGCTTGACCCCGTCGATCAGGCTGAACACCACCGGCACGAACAGCAGCGACAGGGCGGTCGAGGTGATCAGCCCCCCGATGACCGCGATGGCCATGGGCGAGCGGAAGGCGGTGCCTTCGCCGAACGCCGCCGCGATGGGCAGCATCCCTAGCCCCATCGCCATGGTCGTCATGATAATCGGTCGCGCCCGCTTGTGGGCGGCGTCCATCAGGGCGTCGTGTCGGCCCATCCCCTTCTCCATCGCCATGATGGCGTAGTCGACCAGCAGGATGGAGTTCTTCGCCGCGATCCCGGTCAGCATGATGATGCCGATCAGGGCCGGCATGGACAGCGACTTGCCCGTCACCAGCAGCAGGAAGAAGGCGCCGCCGAACGACACCGGAAGCGCCGCCAGGATGGTGATCGGGTGGAAGAAGCTTTTGAACAGCAGGACCAGCACGACATACATCAGCAGAATGCCCGTCACGATGGCGAAGGCGAAGCCCATGCCCAGTTCCTGGAAGCTTTCGGCGTCGCCCGACGGTTTCTGGCTGACGCCCTGCGGCAGGGACTTTATCGCGGGCAGGGCGTTCACCGCCTGCGTGCCCTGGCTCAGGGTCAGGCCGCTCAGTTCGGCGGTGATGTTGGCCACCCGCAGTCGGTCCAGACGATTGATCTGGTTGGGGCCTGCGCCGAAGGTGATGTCCGCCACCGCCGACAGGGGCACCGTCGCGCCCGACGCCGTCGGCACCTGAAGGTTCTCCAGAACGCCCAGATCCGAGCGCGCCTGTTCCGTCAGCATGACGCGGATCGGCACCTGGCGGTCGCCCAGATTGAACTTGGGCAACAGCTGATCGGCGTCGCCCAGGGTGGCGACGCGCGCCACCTGGCTGATGTCCTGGGTCGACACCCCTTGCAGGGCGGCGACATCGGCGCGGGGCGTGACCAGGATTTCCGGACGCACGAGCGAGGCCGAGGACACCACATTGGACAGGCCGGGAATGCTTCGCATCTCGCGCTCGACCTTGGCGGCCGCGGGCTCAAGCACTTTCGCTTCGTCCCCGACCAGGGCGATGGTCAGAAGGCTGGACCCGCCGCCGCCGCCCGAGGCGCCGAACTGGATCCGCGCACCGGGGATCTGGCGCAGCACCGGTCCCATGTCGCGTTCGAACTCCTGCTGGTTAAGCTTGCGATCCCAGCGCCCGACCAGATTGACGGTCAGGTTGGCGCTGCGCACTTCGCCGGCCGAACCGCCGCCGCCGGGGCCGAAGCTGGTCGTCGCCGAACCGACGGACGAATAGACCGACGCGACCTCGGGCCGTTTCATCAGTTCGCGGTTGATGCGCTGCACGGCGGAATCCGTCTCGGCCAAGGTCGCGCCCGGCGGCAACTGCACCGTCACGGTGGAGCGCGAGATGTCCTCGACCGGGATGAACTCGCCCGGCAGCTTCGTCGCCATGAAGATCGACAGGAAGAAGAACAGGATCCCCATCCCCAGCACCCACAGCCGGTGATCGAATATCCGGTCCGCGACCTTGCGGCGGAACCAGCCGGCGCGCGGATGGTGATCGGCCCGGCGCTTGCGCCAGTCGTCGCCCAGCGCCCAGTTCAGGGCCTTCAGATAGGGGCCCATCCAGAAGGGCTCCTTGTGCTCCTTGCCCTGGTCGCGCTTCAGCAAATAGGCGCCCATCAGGGGCGTCAGGGTTCGCGCCACGAGCAGCGAGAACAGAACGCTGACGCAGGTGGCGATGGCGAAGCTCTTGAAGAACTGGCCCACGACGCCGGGCATGAAGCCGGTGGGGGCGAAGACCGCAATCAGGGTCGCCGTCGTCGCCATAACCGCCAGGCCGATTTCGTCGGCGGCCTCGATGGCGGCGGGGTAGGGCGCCTTGCCGTCGCGGATGTGGCGAACGATGTTCTCGATCTCCACGATGGCGTCGTCCACCAGGATGCCGATGGTCAGCGACAGGGCCAGCAGCGTCACGACGTTCAGCGACTGGTTGGTCAGGTCCATCACCCAGAAGGTCGGGATCAGCGACAGCGGCATGGCCACCGCCGCGATCAGAGTCGCGCGCCAGTCCCGCAGGAAGATGAAGACGACCGCGATGGCCAGCAGGGCGCCCAGCACCAGGGTCTCGACCGAGGCGTGGAAGTTGTTGACGACGTCTTGGGTGGTGTTGGCCACCTCCTCGATGGCGACGTCGCCGCGCTCCTGGTCCAGCTTCTCGATCTCGGCCTTGACGCGGTCATAGACGTCCACCTCGGACGAGCCGATGGCGCGCGAGACGCCGAAGCCGACGACTTCCTGACCGTTGAAGCGGGCGCGGCCGCGCGGCTCGGACCATTCGTCGGTGATCTGGCCCAGGTCGCCCAGGCGCACGCTGCGGCTGCCGATGGGGATCAGGGTCTCGCGCAGCTGTTCGACCGACTTGGCCGAACCGACGGTGCGGATGGCCTGTTCCTCGCCGGCGATCTCACCGCGGCCGCCCGGCAGGTTGATGTTGGAGGCGCGCAGCTGGTTCGACACCTGGGCCGCCGTCACGCCCGAGGCGGCGAGCCGCGCGGGATCCAGCTTGATGCGGATTTCACGGCTGACGCCGCCGTCACGGCTGATCTGGCTGACGCCGCGCACCGACAGCAGGCGCTTGGCCACGGTATTGTCGACGAACCAGCTCAGCTCCTCGGGGCTCATGCCCGGCGCCCGCACCACATAGTTGGCGAAGGGGATGGCGGTGAATTCGATGCGCTGGACGATTGGTTCTTGCACGTCGGCGGGCAGGTTCTGGCGGATGCCGCTGACGGCGTTGCGGACGTCGTTGGTGACCTTCTCCAGGTTCACGCCCAGCTGGAACTCGATGGAGGTGGTGGACACCCCCTCGTTGACGACCGAAGTGATGTGCTTGACCGAGCCCAGGCCCGCCACCGCATCCTCGACCAGGCGGGTGACCTGCGTCTCCATCTCGGTCGGGGCGGCGCCGGCCTGGACCACCGTGACGGCGACGACCGGCAGGTCCACGTCGGGGAAGTTGTTCGTCCTGAGCTTGAAATAGCTCATCGTCCCCGCGATCGTCAGGACGACGAACAGCAGGACGATGGGGATCGGGTTCCTGATCGACCAGGACGAGATGTTCTGAAAGCCCATCGGTCCGATCCTAGCGCGCGGCCGCAGCGGCGGGGGCAGGGGCGGCGGGCGACGCCGGCTGGGGCGCCGCGGTCGCCGGGGCCACCGTCACATGGTCGCCTTCGCCCAGGAAGCCAGCGCCCTGAACCACGACGCGCTGACCGGCCTGGACGCCCGTGACCGCGACGCGGTCGCCGCTGCGAACGCCGGTCGTGACCGGGACGAAGCGGACGACATCGCCCTGACCCACGACATAGACGCCAGCCTTGGCCTCGCGATAGACGACCGCCGAGGACGGCACGACCAGGGCGGGTTGATCGCCGACGGCGATCTCGGCGCGGGCGAACATGCCAGGCCGCAGCTGGGCGCCGGGCGCCAGGGAGATGCGGGCCAGGCCCAGGCGGGTCTGCGCATTGACCTCGGGCGTGACGATCCGGACCGAGCCCGTGGTCTGACCGGCCTCGCTGGAGGCCACGATCGCGGACTGTCCGGCGCGGACCAGCGACAGTTCGGTCTCCGGCACCTGGGCGTCCAGTTCCAGCCGGCCGTCGCGCACCATGCGGAACAACTCGGTTCCGGCGGCGATGATCTGGCCCTTGGTGACGCTGCGGCTGATGATCAGGCCGCCGACCGGCGCGCGGATGGTCGCCTGCGACAACTGGGTCTGGGTCTGGCTCAGGGCCGCGCGGGCGGCGGCCAGATTGGCGTTCGAGCTGCGCTGGTTGGCTAGGGCCGTATCCAGCGACGCCTGGCTGAGGAAGCCGCGTTCCTTCAGCTGCTGCGCGCGATCGAGCGCGGCGTTGTCGCGGGCCACATTGGCCTCGGCCAACTGCACCTGGGCCTGCTGCTGGCGCAGCTGGGCGCGCAGCAGAACGTCATTCATCTGCACCAGCGGCTGGCCCTGACGCACGTAGGAGCCTTCGTCCACATAGACGGCGACGGCGGTCAGGCCGCCCGTCTCGGCCGCCACCGGCACCTCTTCCCAGGCGGAGACGGAGCCAGAGGCGCTGACGGTGCGGGCCAGGTTGATCTGGGTCACGGTCGCGGCAGTCACGGTCTGGCGCGCGCCGGCCGCCTCCTTGCCGTCGGTCTTCTTGTCCTCTCCGCCGCCGCAGCTGGCCAGCAGCAGGACGGCCAGAACGGCCGCGCCGGCCAGAAGTGTGGGTCGGGTCGTCTGGAGCACGAAAAGCGTCCTTGAAGAGCGATAAGGCGATGGCTGTCTCCTTATCGCGTCACAGGGCCGCGCTCAAAGACAAACGCCATCATTGCAAAGCTGTAATACGCCTGTTGATCGGGGCCGGATCGTGCCGCGTCTGGTCCCCGGCGCCCGCGCGTGATAGGGGCGCGCGGATGACGACTCCCCCGATCTCGAACATTCGCAACTTCAGCGTGGTCGCGCACATCGACCATGGCAAGTCGACCCTGTCCGACCGCCTGATCCAGCACACCGGCGGCCTGACCGCGCGCGAGATGTCCGAGCAGGTGCTCGACAATATGGAGATCGAGAAGGAACGGGGCATCACCATCAAGGCTCAGACCGTGCGCCTGACCTACAAGGCGAGGGACGGCGAGGAGTACATCCTGAACCTGATGGACACGCCGGGCCACGTGGACTTCGCCTATGAGGTCAGCCGCTCGCTGGCCGCCTGCGAAGGCTCGCTGCTGGTCGTGGACGCCTCGCAAGGGGTCGAGGCCCAGACCCTGGCCAATGTCTATCAGGCCATCGACAACAACCACGAGATCGTGCCGGTCCTGAACAAGGTCGATCTGCCGGCCGCCGAGCCGGACCGCGTGCGCGCCCAGATCGAGGACGTGATCGGCATCGACGCCTCCGAAGCGGTCCTGGCCAGCGCCAAGTCAGGCATCGGCATCGAGGAGGTGCTGGAGGCCGTCGTCACCAAGCTGCCGGCGCCCAAGGGCGATGTGAATGCGCCGTTGAAGGCCATGCTGGTCGACGCCTGGTACGACCCTTACCTCGGCGTCGTCGTGCTGGTGCGCGTCTTCGACGGCGTGCTGAAGACCGGCATGCGGGTCAAGATGATGCGCAACGGCTCGACCCATCTGATCGACCGGGTCGGCGTCTTCCTGCCCAAGAACACGCCCGTCGATCAGCTCGGCCCCGGCGAGGTCGGCTTCATCACCGCCCAGATCAAGGAAGTGGCCCACGCCGCCGTCGGCGACACCATCACCGACGAGAAGAAGCCGACCGCCGAGCCGCTGAAGGGGTTCAAGGAAGTCCAGTCGGTGGTCTTCTGCGGCCTATTCCCGGTGGACGCCGCCGACTTCGAGGACCTGCGCGCCGCGATCGGCAAGCTGCGCCTGAACGACGCCTCCTTTACCTATGAGATGGAAAGCTCGGCGGCGCTGGGCTTCGGCTTCCGCTGCGGCTTCCTGGGGTTGCTGCACCTGGAGATCATCCAGGAGCGCCTGAGCCGCGAGTTCAACCTCGACCTGATCGCCACGGCGCCGTCCGTCGTCTACAAGATCGGCCTGCGCGACGGCTCCGAAATGGACCTGCACAACCCGGCCGACCTGCCCGACGTGATGCAGATCGAGACCATCGCCGAACCCTGGATCAAGGCCACCATCCTGACGCCCGACGAATACCTGGGCGGCGTCATCAAGCTGTGCCAGGACCGTCGCGGCCAGCAGATCGAACTGTCCTACGTCGGCAACCGCGCCATGGTGGTCTATGAGCTGCCGCTGAACGAGGTGGTGTTCGACTTCTACGACCGGCTGAAGTCGATCTCGAAGGGTTACGCCTCGTTTGACTACGAGATCACCGAATACAAGGTCGGCGACCTGGTGAAGATGTCCATCCTGGTCAACGCCGAGCCGGTCGACGCCCTGTCCATGCTGGTCCACCGCGCCCGCGCCGAGACGCGCGGCCGGGGCATGGTCGAGAAGATGAAGGAACTGATCCCGCCCCACCTGTTCCAGATCCCGATCCAGGCGGCCATCGGCGGCAAGATCATCGCCCGCGAGACCGTCCGGGCGCTCCGCAAGGACGTGACCTCGAAATGCTACGGCGGCGACGCCACCCGCAAGAAGAAGCTTCTGGAGAAGCAGAAGGCCGGCAAGAAGCGCATGCGCCAGTTCGGCAAGGTCGAAATCCCGCAGGAAGCCTTCATCGCCGCCCTGAAGATGGACGAGGATTGAGAGCTGACCGAGGAGCGCTGGCAAAAGGATAACGGGGTTGCCTTTTTGTTCTGCTGGCGTGATAGTCACCAGATGACCGACATCGCTCCTCCGCATCGCCAGTCGTTCGAGTCCATTCGCCATGAGGACGAAGGGGTTGAGTATTGGCTGGCGAGGCAGCTTGCCCCCGTTCTCGGCTATCAGGATTACCGCAACTTCCTGTCCGTGATTGAGAAGGCGCGTGTGTCGGCGGCTGCGGCGGGGCTCGATCCGGCGGACCATTTCGGTGACGTCACCAAAATGGTCGATCTGGGCTCTGGCGCGCAACGCGAGGTCGCCGATGTGCGGTTGTCTCGTTACGCCTGTTACCTGATCGTCCAGAACGGTGACCCGTCCAAGCCTGTGATCGCGGCGGGGCAGACCTATTTCGCCGTCCAGACGCGGCGTCAGGAGATCGCGGACGACCCAGCGTTTGGCGGCCTGTCGGAGGACGACAAGCGATTGATGCTGAGGCGCGAGATGGCGCAACACAATACCGCGCTGGCCTCCGCCGCGAGGCAGGCGGGGGTTGAGACCGGACTGGATTATGCGGTGTTTCAGGACCACGGCTATCGCGGCCTTTATGGCGGCCGGACCATGCGCGACATCCATGCGCTGAAGGGCCTGAAGAAGAGCCAAAAGATACTGGATCACATGGGTTCGACGGAACTTGCCGCGAACCTGTTCCGCGCCACTCAGGCCGAGGACAAGCTGAGGCGAGACGGGGCGAGCACCAAGGCGCAGGCCAACGACATCCACCACGCCGTCGGCAAGAAGGTGCGCCAGACCATCTCGGAATTGGGCGGTGTGATGCCGGAGCGTCTGCCGACGCCGGAAACGAGCATCGGTCAGTTGGAACGGGCCAAGGCCAAGGCCAAGGCGCTAAAGGGGCCATCGGGCGAGGTCGAGTGATGGACCACACGAACTGGGTTCGGATCGGTTGTTGCTAAGCGACTGGCGAATGTCTGTGACCGACGCCGGGATCGACGAAGATCAACTGACGCGGGCTTGGCGGGACGGAGAAGACCCAGCGGCGTTCGTGGCGTGGTTCGCGGAGAAGTATGACCTGATCCGATTCGAACCTTGACCGGTCAGAAGTGGGCTTTCCAAGCCTCGGCCTCTAACGTGACTGACGTTTCCAGCGGCGGCGGCAGGACGAAGAGCGCCGCCGCGGCTGAAAGGTCGTGGAGGCGGTAGAGCCGCCAGTGGTCAGGGCGTTCCTGTGAAACCTCGCGCTCGGTGCGGGTCAGGTAAAATGGCGTCGTGGGGCCGCCCCGGGTGGCCTTGACCTCGATCAGGCGCTCGGCGCCGCTCGGGTCGAAACTCTTGATGTCGTAGCCGGCGCCGTCGCCGCGTTCTTGGCTGGTCCATTCGATGCGGCGCGCGAGGTCGGGGCGGTCGTGCGCGATGAGACGCGCGCGCTCGTGATGGAAGACGCGCTCCTCGCCCAGCAAGCCGAGGGACCTGTTGCGGTGGTCGCGGGCGGCGGGGTCGTATTTGCGGACGAGGCGGGCAAGGCCCTCCGGGCGTGGTGTGCGAGCCGGGCCGGGAGGAGGAGCTTCGGTGAGCATCAGGGGCGGATGGCTTCTGCCTGCGGACTTGAACCTTGCGGCGGATTCGGCGACGCCTTGATGAGACCCGGTCGCCATCTTCGTTTCGGCGCGATGGAGCGCCGATCCGTTGGCCAATAGCTGCGCAACGGATAAGGCATCATCGCCTAGGATTTCGGGATGGGCGTCTAGGTGCCGGTCGATGGCGTCGAAGATGGCGGCTTGGTAGTTGGCCAAGGGACGGTAACCGCGCACATGGGGCAAGCCCAGCTCGGCTGCGACGGCCGAAATGTTCATGTGCTTGAACTCGACCGAGCGGTGACTTCGGCCGGTTCGCTCCATCAGTGCACGAGCGCGATGCGCTTTGACGAACGGCTCGCCCGCCGCGTCGAGGGCAAGCATAGAGAAATAGTCAGCGACGATGGCGTCGAGCTCGTCGTCCTTCCAATCCGTTCCGGTCTTGCTTGCGTCGGCCACAGGCTCTCCCCGGGGTCGAAGCTAGACGGGTTCACCGGGAATGCTAGGGCTCAAGTTCGCTTCTTGGAACGACGAACGGCGCATCTACCCCGGCACCGTCTCCGTGATGAAATGCCGGCCTTGACGGTCCTCGATCTCGACGACCCACAGGTCCGGGTCATACCCCCGCTGGCGGGCGATATAGGCGTCCAGTTCGCTTTCGCTGTCGGACGTGACGGGCTGGATCCACAGGCGGTCGCCGTCGGTGCCGAAGGCTTCTGTGAACAGGCGGGCGGTGCGGGTGGTGGTGTCGTAGGCCTTGACGATGACCGAGCCGGCGCGGGCGTCGCCCTTCTTGACCACGGTCGCATAGGCGCCCGCGATCTGGGCGCGGCGGATCAGGGCGCTGACCCACAGGTCGCTGGAAAGAAGCAATTCGCTAACCCTGCTCGAACACGGAACCCCAACCCTGGCGCGCTAGGGTCGGGGCATGAGGATAGGCCTTTCCCCCCGGCAAGCCAGAGGTTTCCTGTCGGCCGTGCTGATCGCCGCGACGCCCGTCGCAGCCTTCGCCGCGCCGCAGGACCGCTTCTATGAGCGCAGCTTCGTGCTGGCCGCCAATGACCGCTGCGGCCTGTTCGAGCCGCAGCTGACCGCCGCCCTGACGGCTGCGGCCTGGCAGGCGCGGGGCGCGGCCCTGCGCGCCGGATCCAACGACCGGCAGCTGGCCGAGACGGCCCAGCGGGCGCGGGCGCGCGCGAACACGACGCCGTGCGGCTCCACCGATCTGAAGACGGTTCAGGGCCGGGTCCAGACCGCCTTTTCCGGCTGGTCGCGCACGACGCGGATGGAGTTTCCGGGCGATCGCCGAAAGTGGAGCGCGGATCGCGCGGCCTATGCGCGCCCGACCTGGCGGTTGATGCAGGCGACCGTGACCGGCGCCTCGCCCGTGCGGTTCGGCGTCGTGGGCGGCATGGACCGGCCGGATCAACTGGCTGCTGTGGTGTCCTGGCAAGGGCGCTCGCGACCGACCGGCGTGCGGGTGGTGATGCGCGACCACACGGTGGCGCCGCGTCCGTGGCTGTCGCACGACCTGCCGCCCGCCGCGCAACGCCGCGCCTTCTGGGCCGCCGGGGTGACCAGCGCCGAACCGATGCTGTTGCCCGAAGGTCGTCCGGCCGGTCAGGCCTGGCTGTTCCCCGCCGCCGCCGCCGACGCCCTGTCGGCCCTTGACCCGCGCGAGGTCTTCACCGTCGAATTCCTGTTCCGCGACGGCAGTATCGCCCGCTCCACCTTCGAAGCCGGCGACTTCGCGGCCGGTAGGGCGTTCCTGGCGATGGGGCAGGTTTAGGCGGCTGGGCTACTTTCGATTTTGAGACGACGATCGGCATCGCGGCGATCTGGTGTGAACCGCTAATAGCTGTGATGACAAGTGGAACACAATTCTCAGAATGTCCACCTGTAACCAGCTCGTGATATGCTGTCACGATGTCAGTTCCGAATCGTCACCATTACCTGCCTGAGTTCTATCTCAAAGCATGGGCAGTAAACGGAGAGGTGACTGAGTACTCCCGCCAGCGGAGCGGCCTTGACTTACAGCGGCGGTCGCCACGTGCGACCGGTTTCCAAATGCACCTCTATAGCTTGCCGGGAGAACCGGACGCAGAACGTCGGGAGCAAATTGAGCTCAACACCATGCGTCAGATAGACGAGGCAGCAGCACCCGTTCTCTGCCGTATGCGGGATGAGCCAGGCGCACCACTGTGTCAGGATCAGACTAACGCTTGGACAATATTCGTAATGTCGATGTTGTTCAGAAATCCAGCTCGCCTGGAGTGGTTTGATGAACAAATCCGTTCCACTAGCCACAAATTCTCCGAAGAGGATCGCGCCGAGTATCAGCACCTTCGAAGTGCAAGCGATCCGGCTAGTCCCGAAGATTTTTTCCGCCAGGCTAGCGGCGATGATCTAAGCGTCGCTCGCATGCAGCTGATGCTCAATCTGATTGGTTCTCAGTCTATTGGTCGTGGACTTGCAGAAATGGCTTGGTCCGTTCTCGCCGTCCCTCATCGCAATCATGGCCTACTGACATGTGATGACCCCGTCATGACCAGCAATGGCATGAACCGTGGCGATAGCTTTATTCTGTTGCCTGTAGGACCCGAGCATTTGTTCGTAGCTGCCAACAGCGACCGCGCGCTGTGGTCCTTCACGTCGCAACGGCCCAGGGATATTGAGCGCGCCATGAACGATGCGATCGTAGCTCAAGCTAGTAAGCTAGTGATCGGGGCGCATGATCGTCATTCGACCTTCATTGATCGACGATTAGGCAAGTCAGAGCCGTCTAGTGGCTATCTCGGCCGCCACACTTGGAAGTGTCCGTAGGCCTTCAGAAAGCTCGCCTATAAGCTCAAGCTTCGGCTGTGGCGGGCTGTGCATTTTCAGCCGTCTCGCTCGTCTCCCCCGCCACCATCACCGGCAACCGGATCATCACCGCCGCGCCTTCGCCCAGGGTGCTGTCGATGGTCATGCGGCCGCCGTGCAGTTCGGTCAGGCTGCGGACCAGGGACAGGCCCAGGCCGGTGCCTTGCGCCTTCTGATCGGCGCCGCCGGCCTGTTCGAAGGGGCGGCCCAGGCGTTGAAGGTCCTGCGGCGCGATGCCGACGCCGGTGTCGGAGACGGCGAGATCCAGGTCCGGGCCGTCGGCGTCCAGGGTTATGGTGACCGAGCCGCCCGCCGGGGTGAACTTGACCGCATTGGACAGCAGGTTCAGCGCCATCTGCTTCAGGGCGCGGGCGTCGGCGCGGACCGTGATCGGCTCGGACGGCAGGACGGCGGCCAGATCCACCCCCTTGTCGTCGGCCTGAAGCCGGACCAGGGCGACGGCGGCGGACACGGCGTCGCGGGCGTCGAAGGCCTCCATGACCAGCTGGTAGCGTTCGGCCTCGATCTTGGACAGGTCCAGCACGTCGTTGATCAGGTCCAGCAGGTGGCCGCCTGCCTGGTGGATGGCGTCGGCGTATCCGGCGTAGCGTTCGGGCAGGGGGCCGAACAGCTTCTGGCGCATGATGTCGGCGAAACCGAGCACGGCGTTCAGGGGCGTGCGCAGCTCGTGGCTCATATTGGCCAGGAAGCGGGTCTTGCCGGCCGACTGGGCCTCGGCCTCGACGCGGGCGGTCTCCAGTCCCAGCTCGCGGGCGAACTGGGCGGTGCCGTCGAACGCCTGGGCGATCAGGCACGGGCGATCCGTCTCGTGACGGAACGGCCCAAGGATCATGACGACGCGGCGGTCCAGGGCGATGCGCGGCGTGAACTGAACCTCGACCGACTGGCCCGACAGGGCGCGGGCCAAGGCCGCGGACACGGCCGGGCGATCCGGCGCATGAACGGCCGAGATCAGGCCCTGTTCGGTCAGCGCCAGCACCGACAGGGCGGGCGGCGGCGTGCCCCAGGTCGCGACCGCACGGCCGGACGGATCGAGCAGTAGGGTCAGGGCCGGCTGATCCTCCAGCAGGGCGGCGATCCGGGCGGCCTCGTCCTCGGCTTCGGCCAGACGACGCTGGCGCGCGCTCCAGGTCAGGCGCATGGCGGCGATGATCGCGCCCATGGCCAGCAGGCCGGAGACGGCGGCCAGCAGGGGGCCTTGCGCCTCAGCCCCGTTCAACCAGGTCGAGATCAGCCCCGCCAGCAGCGGCAGGGCCACAGCGAAGGCGCCCATCCGGGTCAGCCGGTCGGCGCCGACGCGGGCATGATGCACGCCGTGATCTAGGGCGATCCCCGCCGCCAGCGGCGTCAGGATCAGGCCGGGCAGGGCGCCGGTCACGCCGCCGGTCAGGCCGGCCGAGGCGGTTGCGGCCAGGATCCAGCCGCCCATGACCGCCAGCCTCAGCCCCACGCTGTCGCGCACCATCAGCACGACGCCGAACACGCCGGGGAAGGCCATCAGCAGCAGGGCGGCCAGCGGCGCGTCCTTCAGCCCGTCCATCATCTGGGCCGCCAGCGCCGTCAGGGCGACCGCCACCGCCCAGATGGCATGCCATAAGGCGACCAGCGGGGCGCCCAATGCCGCGTCGTGCGTCGGGTCGTCCTCGAATCTGGCGTGGGCGTCGGGTTTCAAGAAGGGCGGGCCATGGGTTTCGTCTGCGCCCAGACTAGGGCTGCGGCTGAGTCGGTGCGAGGCCGCTCCCCCCTGAGGCGAACCCCATCGCGGCGTTCACCATGAATATCGGGGGACAAAACGGCCGGTTGTCGTTAACGGCCGCGCGGCCTATCTGGCGGCGCATGACCAACCGCACGCTCCCGACCGACACCCTGGACCAGACCCTGGCCGTCCTGGCCGAGGATTTCGACCTGCTGGGCGATTGGGAGCAGCGGATCGAATATGTCATCGAACTGGGCAAGGGGCTGGCTCCGCTGGACGAGGCCGACCGCATCGAGGCCAACAAGGTGCCGGGCTGCGCCGCCCAGGTCTGGCTGGCGACGACGCAGGACGAGGGGCGGCTGTGGTTCGCCGCCGACAGCGACAGCGCCCTGTCCAAGGGCAATATCGCTCTGCTGCTGAAACTCTATTCCGGCCGCACGGCGGCGGAGATCGTCGCCTTCGACGCCCGCGCGGCGCTGGATCGGCTAGGTCTGCCCTCGGCCCTGACCCGCCAGCGCGCCAACGGCCTGAACAGCATGGTTGGCCGCATCCGCGAGGCGGCGCTGGCGGTGCAGTAGTCGGGGGTTGCAACCGCCGGCCCGGCGACCCACGATCTCGGGGTCGTAACCGGGGGCGCGAATGGACCTGCTGAAGATCCTGCGCAGTTTCGAGGAGTTTCTCTTCGAGGCGGTCAGCTGGCTGGTCTTCTATCCCCTGACCCTGTGGCGCATCCTGCGCGGGCCGCTGGCGGCGATGGACTATTCGGACCGCGAGCAAAGCGACAGCGAGGAGCGTCGCTACGACGATGCGCTCAGCCCGCCGCTGTTCCTGTTGGCCACCATCGTCCTGACCAATCTGCTGTCGATGGCGCTGCATGTGCCGCCGCCGCCCGAGGCGACCGACCTCAGCCGGGTGGTCTATGCGTCCCAGCAGAACCTGGTCCTGTTCCGCTCGCTGGCTTTCAGCCTGATCCCGCTGGTCGCCGCCGTCACCCTGCTGCGTCACGAGAAGAAGCGCATCAGCCGCGAAACCCTGCGCGCGCCCTTCTATGCGCAATGCTATCTCGCCGCCGTCTGCGCCGCCTTCGTCTCGGCGGGCGGGACCATCTTTCAGCGGCCCGAACTGCCCAATGCGGTCGGCGCTGCGATCATGATCGTCGGCGCGGCCTGGTTCGTCGTCGTGCAGTCTTGCTGGTTCGCCCGGCGGCTTAACGTGTCAAAGGAACGCGGCGCCGTCATCGCCGTCCTAGCCCTGATCCGGGCGCTGATCTACCTCCTGGCCATCCTTATCCCCATCGCCTTGATCTGAGCGGACAACACAGAGTGCAATGAGGGCGCTCTTGTCAGCGCAGCGCGAAATCTAAGCGGAGGTCCGTTTTCCGCCGTGATGGCTGCGTCGGCTTTCGCACCATTGCGGACCTCGACAGTCTCGGCGTTTATGGGGGCGCAATGCGTCGGCTTTTGATCTTCGTCATTTATCCCTTTGGTCTCAGCTACCTCATGGCTTTGTCGGCGCAAGCTGCTGGCCTGCGATGGGCTGGGATGTTGTGGTTGGGTGTGGCGTTTAATTATTTGGTTTTTGGTCTGCCTGGATTGTTAGCAGCAGTCTGGTTGGGTCGAGAGCAGATGCGAGATTGGCTCGAATTCAAGGCCGCACTTACCACTATGGCCATCGGTTGCTTCGTTTTCGCTTCAATAAACTACGGGACATGGTTTTTTACATCTGATGAGGAAGGCATACGCCGCTACTCATTCGTCGAAGCTTCTGCGTTGGGGCTTCGTGATTCGATCCTCAACGTGTCGTTAGCCGCCGCAATTGTTGCTGTCTGCATTCTCATCGGAAAGCGCGTCGAGGTTTTGATCGCAATGTTGAGGCCAAAAGTCCGCTAACCACCCAAAGCGGACATTTGCTGCGTCGGGGTCGCGCATAAAAACCCAGTGCAATCTGTGCACTTCATCCAATCCCATAGTGATCCGCCAGCGCCTGCAGCGCCTGTTTCAGCACCGTCTTACCTTGACGGCGGCGTAGGCCCAGGCCCGTTTCGGCCAGTTGCAGGCTGTCGCCGTGGATGCAGATGCGGGTCAGGATGGGGCGAAGGCGCGGGCCGACGGCGGTCAGCGCCTGTTCGACGCGGCGGGCGGCGGACAGGGCGCGGTCGGTCGGCTCCATTCGCGCGGCGGTTCCCGAGCCGGAGGTCGGCAGGGCGTCCCAACGCATGGTGACCGACGCGCCCTTCGTCGCCTGTTCCGCCTCGCGACGCAGTCGTTCGCCGGCGGCGGCCTCGGCCGGGGTCAGCCAGGGGCGGCCGGACGCATCCTTGCGCCGCGCCAGCCAGGCGATGGGGCTTTCGCCCAGATTGGCCCGCGCGCGGACCATGCGGCCGTCCGGTTGCATCAGGTCGCGCTGGCCCGCCACGAAGCCGGGACGGCCGGGGGCGGGGGACGGCGTCCGGTCCGGCTGGGCGCGTCCCAACCAGCCGCCGCCGGGTCGCACGCGCAGGCCGGGCTGGTCGATCAGGGCGCGAAACTCGACCTCGGTCAGGGTCAGGCTGATGCGGCTGCGGCGATCGGGCGACAGGCGCAAGGCATAGGCGCCGCCCTCGGCCGACAGCCAGGCGCCGGGCTTGGCCATCAGATCGCGCGCGCGTTCCAGAAGCCGGCTCATTGCGGCAGCTCCAGGCGGGGCGACTGATACAAACCCTGAATGCAGCCTTCGAGGTCGTTCATCAGATCGTCGATGCTGCGTTGTTCGCGCTCGTCCTCGACCCAGCGGCAGGCGGCGCCGACGCTAGCGCGATTGACGCCGAAGACGTGGCCGACCCGCTCCATCGTCCAGCCATAGGCGACGTGCGACAGATACATGGCCAGCCAGCGCGGGCGGGCCGCGCGCGGGTTCATCCGGCCCCGGCCGGTCATCTGCGACGGATGGGCGCCGGTGCGCGCCGCGATCAGATGAATGGCCAGCCCGGCCTTGACCTGATCCTCCTCGGTGACCGGCACCCTGTATTCCTCCAGCACGAAACGTCTCCCTCTCACGAACTCTCGACGCCGGCATCATAGGCGGCCGCGGCGTCGAGATAGGAATATAGTCCTACTGTGCGCCAAAATCGGTCGTGGCGGCTTAATTGCCTTGCGGTTGCAGGTGGGACGTTGTGCGTGGTGAGTGGTGAGTGGTGAGTGGTGAGTGGTGAGTGGTGAGTGGTGAGTGGTGAGGGGGCGTTCGTATGCGCTCTTTCGGCTTGGCCCACTCACGAGTCACTCATCACCACTCACCCTCCGCGCCGACCAACATGGTTAATAAATTTCGAATCGTTGACTCCAGCCCCTCGACGCCGATTCGCAAATCAGCCTAGATTCGCCTCAATTGGATGGCGTTAACCCTTCTTAAGGTTTTCACGTCTTAACTTGCGAACAAGGTTACCCGGCCGTGTGTCAGGGTGGTTACCGCAAAGCTTTTGCCTGGAGGGGCACGTATGCGCGTCCTGTTGATTGAAGACGATCACGCAACCGCCCAAAGCATCGAACTGATGCTGAAGTCGGAAGGCTTCAACGTCTATACGACGGACCTGGGCGAGGAAGGCATCGATCTGGGCAAGATCTATGACTACGACCTCATTCTTCTTGACCTGAACCTGCCGGACATGAGCGGTCTGGAAGTCCTGCGCCAGCTGCGCGTCGGCAAGGTCAACACCCCGGTCATGATCCTGTCGGGCAGCCACGAGATCGAAACCAAGGTCAAGACCTTCGGCGGCGGCGCCGACGACTATATGACCAAGCCCTTCCACAAGGACGAACTGATCGCGCGCACCCACGCCGTGGTCCGCCGCTCCAAGGGTCACGCCCAGGCGATCATCCACACCGGCGAGATCGCCGTGAACCTGGACGCCAAGACGGTCGAGGTGAACGGTCACCGTGTCCACCTGACGGGCAAGGAATACCAGATGCTGGAGCTGCTCTCGCTCCGCAAGGGCACCACCCTGACCAAGGAAATGTTCCTGAACCACCTGTACGGCGGCATGGACGAGCCCGAGCTGAAGATCATCGACGTCTTCATCTGCAAGCTGCGCAAGAAGCTGGCCACCGCCGCCGACGGCAAACACTATATCGAAACCGTCTGGGGCCGCGGCTACGTCCTGCGCGACCCGGCCGAGGGCGTCGTCACCGTCGCCGCCTGATCGACCTTCGATCCACGATTTCGAAACGCCCGCCGGTGACGGCGGGCGTTTTGCGTTGAAACCCTACTGACGCTTGGCCGGCATGTCGCGGCCGCCCTGGTGCAGGACCAGGCCCTCGACGGCGCCAGCGGCGTTGCGGGTGAAGGTGATCTGGGCGTCGACGGCGGTCAGGTAAAAGGCGTCCTCAGCCTCCGCCGTCAGTGCGAAGGCGGGCTGGCCGGTGGCCTGGGCCATCAGCTTGCCGTCCACGACCGAGATCGTCAGGGCGAAGGTCGGGGCCAGATCATAGACGCCCTCATAAGCCTTCAGCACCTCGGGCGAGAGGGCGACGGCGCGGCGTTCGCTGGGCAGGGTGACGGTCCCGCCGCGCGCCAGGGTGACCAGGGCCGCGCCCAGCTTGTCGGGCGCCTCGCCGTTCAGATTGCCCAGGACGATGACGGCGGTCCGGTCGCCCGGATCATAGGCCATATAGGTGTTGAAGCCCTCGATGGCGCCGTTGTGCCAGACCAGACGCTTGCCGTCGGCCTCGGACACCATCAGCCCCATGGCGTAGCCGTTGCGGACCGGCGTGGTCAGGGCGGTCATCGACTGGGCGTTCAGCAGCCGCCCGCCGAACAGGCCCTGTTCCCACTTCAGCAGGTCGTGGGTGGTCGAATACAGGGCGCCGGCGCCGGTGGGGATGGTCATGTCCACATAGTCGGCGTTGACGACACCGTCGGCGCCCAGCGCATAGCCCGAGGCGCGGCGGGGCAGGATCACGTCCTGCCGGTCGTAGCCGCTATCGCTCATGCCCAGCGGCTGGAGCAGATTGGCCGCGACGAAATCGGCGTAGGTCTGGCCGCTGGCCGCCTCGATGATGGCGCTGAGCAGCACATAGCCCGAGTTGGAATAGGCGAAGCGGGAGCCCGGCGCGAAGTCCAGCGGCCGGTCCCGGAAGCGGGCGATCAGCTGCGGCATCGTCGCGGGCCGGGTCTTCTGGGCCTCGAAGTCGGAAAAGGCGGTGAAGTTGGGCACGCCCGCCGTGTGGCTGAGCAGATGGCGCGGGGTGATTGCGTCCCAGGCAGCCGGGGCGTCGGGCAGCCAGGTCTTGATCGGCGCATCCAGATCCAGCTTGCCCTGCTGGCTCAGCAGCATGACTGCGACGGCGGTGAACTGTTTCGACAGGGAGCCCAGGCGGAACTTGGCGTCGCCGTCGTTGGCGATGTTCCACTCGCGATTGGCCAGGCCGTAGCCCTGATCCAGAAGGATGCGACCGTCGCGGGCGACCAGGACGGCGCCGGAGAAGGCGTCGGCGTCGCTGGAGGCGCGGATCATCTGGTCCATGCGGGCCACGTCCTGGGCGGCGGCCGGGCGGCTGGCCAGCGGGCTGAGCGTGAGGGCTAGGGCGCTCGCGGCGAGCAGCGGGAGTGTCGAACGACAGCGGGCGAGGGCCGAATGAGGCAAGGGGCGGTCTCCTGAACGCGTCACGCTAGCGCTTTCAGACAGAGGCGGCGAGAGCGGCGTTCGGATGCAGGCGCCGCGTCCTTTTGTCAGGGCCGTCGGAAGGTCAGCGTCGCCTCCAGCCCGCCGCCGTCGGCGTTGGCGAGCATCAGATGGGCGCCGGCGCGTTCGGCCATGCGGCGCGCGATGGTCAGGCCCAGGCCCGAACCGCCGCTGTCGCGCGAGCGGGACGGATCGAGGCGGTAGAAGGGCTCGAACAAGCGCTCCAACTGATCCTGCGCCACGCCGGGCCCGTGGTCGCGCACAAACAGGCGCACGGCATGGTCGTCACGCATGGCGCTGACGGCCGCATCGCCGCCGTGTCGCACGGCGTTGTCGACCAGATTGGTCAGGCAGCGGCGCAGGGCCTGGGGCCGGGTCGGCACGACGGCGTTGCAGCCTTGGGTGAAGACGACCGGCTGGCCCGCCTCGGCCGCGTCTTCGCAGATGGCGGATAAAAGCGCGTCCAGATCGACGGGCGTCACGGCCTCGGCCGTCGTTTCGATCCGCGCCAGGTCCAGGCCTTCGCGGACCAGATGCTGCATGCCGGCCAGGTCGCTGATGAACTGGGCGCGCAGGGTCTCGTCCTCGATCTTTTCGACGCGCAGCCGCATCCGGGTCAGCGGCGTCTGCAGGTCGTGGGCGACGGCGGCCAAGACGCGTGTGCGGTCCTCGATCAGGGCCTTCAGCCGGGTCTGCATGGCGTTCAGGGCGGCGGCGGCCTCGCGAACCTCGCGCGCGCCCTCCTCGACCAGGGGCGGGCGGTCCAGATCGTGGCTGAGGGCGACGGCGCCCTGAGACAGACGGTTCAGCGGCCCGGCCGCCAGCCGTGACGCCATCCAGCCGGTCAGCAGCACGGCTGCGAGCCCGGCGAACAGCAGGGCGGCGGCCTCGCGGCTGAGCGTCCACGGGCGCGGAGCGGGCGGCAGGCTGATCGCCACCGGGACGGGCGCGCCATTGACCGGCCGCAGCACCAGGATGCGGCACCGCAGGCGATCGGTCGCTGCGCCACACGCCTGGTCCGAGGCCTCGAACGCCTTGACCGAGACCCCGTCGACGCCCCGCCGTTTCAGAGCCTCGGCGACCGCATGGGTCAGGGACGGGTCGGGCGCGCCCAGCCTTTGGCCCGCCGCATCCGGCAGGCCGTCGGTCAGGCCGGCGGCGGGATCGTCGCTGGAGCCGGCCAGATCCACGATCCGTTCGGCGGTGGTGAAGTCATGGGCCTGGGACAGGCGATGACGATGGTTCAGGCCAAGCGCGGCGAAGGTCACGCCCGCCGCCAGCAGGGCGCCGACCAGCAGCAGCAGGAACAGCCGCGTGGTTTCGGCCTCGGCCCGGCCCTGGCGGGTTCCTACGCGCGCCATGTCACAGGCCCCGCCAGCATATAGCCCAGGCTGCGCACCGTGCGGATCAGGGCCGGGGCCTTGGCGTCGTCGCCCAGCTTCTGGCGCAGGCGGCTGACCCTCAAATCGATGGCGCGGTCGTCGGCGTTGGCGACGGTGGACAGGGCGCGGATCCGCTCGCGCGACAGGGGCTTGCCGCCGTTCCTGACCAGGGCGTGCAGCAGGTCGAAATCGGCGCCCGACAGCGGGGCCAGCCGTCCGCCCGGCGCCGTCAGCGCCCGCGCTGCGATGTCCAGCGACCAGCCGGAGAAGTCGGCGTGTCGACCCTCGTTCGTCGTCGCGTCGCCGCCGGTGCGCCGCAGGACGGTGCGGATGCGGGCCACCAGTTCGCGGGGCTCGAACGGCTTGGCCATATAGTCGTCGGCGCCCATCTCCAGCCCCACGATCCGGTCGATGGGATCGCCGCGCGCCGTCAGGATGATGACGGGAGTCTTGGACGCCGCGCGGATGCCGCGACACAGCGACAGGCCGTCCTCGTCCGTCAGGTTCAGGTCCAGCACCACCAGATCGACCGGCCCGGCCTCCAGCGCCGCCTTCATGGCCCGGCCGTCGGCGGCCTTCACCGTGCGAAACCCGTGCTGCTCCAGATGGTCGGACAACAGGTTTCGGATCTCGCGGTCGTCGTCGACGACCAGAAGGACAGGGGCGGCGGAGGTCTGGGACATTGGCGTTCGGCGAGCGGGAAGAAGCGCGATCTGTCGTCCTGTCTCATGGCCAAAGCGCGGCGGATACAGTCGGACACAATTCTCTTCGCCGACGATACGCGGCGACACCGACCGGCCCCGAACCGGCCGGACGCGGGTCCGAAACAGTGACTGTCCGACACGAGGCCGGACGCCAAACACACAGAAAGACCCGCCATGAAGTCCTTCCGTTCCACCGCCGCCCACTCTTCAGCGATTCTGGGCGCCGCCGCCCTGGTGATCCTGACCAGCGGCGCAGCCTTCGCCGGCACCCCTTCGGCCCCGTCGTCCGGCGCTCACGCCCGCCCCGCCGCCTCCGCCCGTGCGCATCATCGGGTCAGCCACGCCCGCACCCACCGCGCCGTGACGCCCGCCAAGAAGAAGTAAGCCCGACGCCTGCCCGTCCTGCCGGCGTCCCCCGGCCGGCAGGACACCCGACAATCCTGAGACTTCGACCTTCAAACGAAAGACATCGACATGAAATCCTTCCGCACCGCCGCCGCCCGCACTTCAGGTGTTTTGGCAGCCGTCGCCTTCGTCGCCCTGACCAGCGGCGCCGCCTTCGCCGGCACGACCCCGGCGCCCTCGACCGCCATGACCGCCCGTCCGGCTGCGACCGCTTCGGCGACGACCCCTGCGCCGTCGGCTCGCGCGCCGCGCGCGCATCGTCGTGGTCATCAAGCGCAAGCCCAGACCTCGGCCCAGACCTCGGTCCAGGCGCCGGCGACCGTGACCGCCAAGAAGAAGTAAACCGGCCGCCCCCTCCGGTTCGCACAGGAACGCCCGGCTGTCGCAAGACGGCCGGGCGTTTCCGTATTCAGATGCCCGTCGTCAGGCGGGGGTCTTGAAGCCTGCCGCGAGGGCGGCCGCCATCGGATTGGAACGGCCGAAGCTGTCGAAGGGCAGGGGCTTGTCCCGGCCATCGTCCTTGTCGCCCTGGCGATACCAGCTGTCGGTGTCGCGCAGGCCCCAGACGGTGAAGGCGAACTGCTGGGCCTTGGGCAGGGCGGCGAAGGCCGAGGCCAGTTCGGTGACGCGCGCGCCCTGGGCGGCGATCCGGTCGGCTTGGCTGCGCATATCCAGCCGGTTTTCGGTGCGCAGGGTGCAGTCCAGCTCCGACACATGGATCGGCAGGCCGAACTGGGCGACCTCGCGCATATACGCGGCGATGACGCCGTCGGGGATGTCGATCCACAGGTGGGATTGCAGGCCCAGCCCCTGCAGCGGGCAGCCGGCCTTCAGCAGGCGCTCGACCAGTTTCAGGAATTGCACGCCCTTGGCCGGGACGCTTTCCTGATTGTATTCGTTGAGAAACAGGACGGCGTCAGGATCCGCGATCCGGGCCTTTTCGAACGCGCGCAGGATATAGCCGTCCTGGCCGTATCGCGCCGACCAGTGACAGTCGCGCATCCCCGAGCCGTCGTCCAGGATCGGCTCATTGAGCACGTCCCAGCTGCGGACCTTGCCGCGATAGCGACCGGCGACCGTGGCGATATAGCCGTCGAAGGCGCGGTCGAAGGCGGCGCCCGACAGGCCGGCGAAGGCCTCCTTGCCTTGCGCATACCAGATCAGGGTGTGGCCATGCATCGCCATGCCCTCAGCCTGGGCGAAGGCGGCGATACGGTCTGTGCGGTCGAAGTTGGGCCGGTCCAGGCCGTTCGCCAGAATGTACTCCATCTTCATCTCCCACTCGGGCGTGAGTTGGGAGACGTTGGCGCGGGCCAGCGCGATCCAGTCCGGGTCGTCGATCTGGCTGGCCTTGATCGCCGTGCCGAAGGGAGCCGGGGCGATGGACTTCAGCGGGGGGACGTCGGGCGGCGACGGCTCCGCCGAGGCGAAGCGGTCGCAGGCGGCAAGCGCGAGCGGGGCTGCGAGGATAGCGCGGCGACTGAAATCCTCCCCCGAGGAGCGCAGCGGAACGGGGGAGGGGGACCGCGAAGCGGTGGAGGGGGCGACCTCAGACTCGATCTGGACAGGGCGTGCAAAAACCGAAGACGAGGGTCCGTGCGACGTCCGCCCCCTCCACCACGCTAAGACTGTCCTCGGGCTCGCCTCTGGCGAGACCCGGGGGCGCGGTCCCCCTCCCCCGCGATGCGAGGGAGGATCATTGGAGTCAGACCGCACGCTTCCGCAGCCCCAGCTCGTCGAAGGCGGCGGTTTCGCGCTTGGCGAGGGCGATCAGCTGGTTCAGGCGGGTGGTCTCGGCGACGTGCTCGAACTTCTTCAACTCTTCGAAGGCGCCGGTCAGGGCGTCGCGGGCGCCGGCTTCCTCGGCGTCCAGCACCGACAGGTCGCCTTCGGCTGCGGCCTTCCTGGATTTCCAGCCGTTCAGATAGGCGCCCAGCATCATGCCGGCCTCGGCGTCCATGCGGGCGCGGTTGCGTTCGCCCTCGGCCTCGGCGTCCAGCACGGCGATGCGGAGTTCGGCGCCGGCGCGGCGTTCGGCGATCTCGGCCAAACGCTTTTGCAGCGTCTCGACCTCGTAGTTGGAGATGCGGATCAGGGATTGGGCCCAAGCGGTCATCTAAATCATCACTCCCTGATCATGCCTTGGTTCAGGATTGCTTCCAGCCGGGTAAAGGAATCGGAAAGACGCGTCGCATCGTCCTTGTCCTGTCCCAGAAAATCTTCGAGCGCCGGATTCAGGGCGATGGCCCGGTCCACGATGGGATCGGCGCCGGTGCGGTAGGCGCCGATCTTGATCAGCTCTTCCATATTGGCATAGGCGCTCAAACACTGGCGGGCGCGCTTGTTCAACTCGCGCTCGGGCGGGGTCTGACAGCCGGGCAGGGTGCGGCTGACGGACTTCAACACGTCGATGGCGGGGAAGCGGCCGCGCTCGGCGATCTTGCGATCCATGACGATGTGGCCGTCCAGAATACCGCGCACGGCGTCGGCGATCGGCTCGTCATGGTCGCCGCCGTCCACCAGCACGGTGAAAAGGGCGGTGATGGGCGCCGCCGTCGTGCCGTCGGGTCGGATCGGGCCGGGACCAGCGCGCTCCAGCAGCTTGGGCAGTTCGGTGAAGACGGTGGGGGTGTAACCCTTGGTGGTTGGCGGTTCGCCGGCGGCCAGGCCGATCTCGCGCTGGGCCATCGCAAAGCGCGTGACGCTGTCCATCAGGCACAGAACTTCAAGGTCCTGGTCGCGCAGATATTCGGCGATGGCCATGGTCATATAGGCCGACTGACGGCGCTTCAGGGCCGGTTCGTCCGAGGTTGCGACCACGACGACGGCGCGCTTCAGCCCCTCTTCGCCCAGAGTCTCTTCGACGAACTCGCGCACCTCACGCCCCCGTTCGCCGATCAGGCCGACCACGACGGCGTCGCACGTCGCCTCCTTGGCCAGCATGGACAGCAGTACCGACTTGCCCACGCCCGACCCGGCGAAGATGCCCAGGCGCTGGCCCCGGCAGGTGGTGGTGAAGACGTCCATTGCCCGCACGCCCAGGTCCAGCCGCTCGCCGACCCGGCCGCGCGAATGGGCGGGCGGGGGCGGGGCGCGCAGAGGATAGGGGGCAGGCCCCTGGGGCAAAGGCCCCTTGCCGTCGATGGGCTGGCCGAAAGCGTCGATGATGCGGCCCAGCCAGGCGGTCGTCGGGCGCACGCTGGCGGCCTGATCGATAATGCGGATGTCGGCGCCGGGGGCCACGCCCTCCACCGGACCGAAGGGCATCAGCAGGGCCTTGGAATCGCGGAAGCCCACGACCTCGGCGGGCAGGGGATCGTGGCCGCGCCGACCGATCTCGGCCCGGGCGCCGACGGCGAGGCGTGACAGGCCGCCGCGCGACTCGATCAGCAGGCCCGACACGCCCGCGACCTTGCCGGTCACGACCAGCGGATCGATCGCTTCGACGGCGGCGACGAGATTGCGCAAAAATCAGACCCCAGGAACAGGTCTCAACAGATGCGGCAACGTGGTTAACGACCGGTGAAGTGCTTCTGGACCACCGGGGATAAGACAGCGATCATTGCGTCTCGCTTGCAACTCAAGCGGGCAACGATTTTTCAACTAATTAGAGGCTAATCTTTCAACCGAGGCGGGCGGGGCCCGGCCGATAGCGAAGAGGTTGCAACCTATGTTCGCGCGTAAACCGAAGTCATCGGGCATGCAGGACCGGCTGATCGATCTGGACGGCAAGATGGCCGCCATCGGCCGGTCGCAGGCCGTGATCGAGTTCAACCTGGACGGCACCATTATC
Organism: Brevundimonas vesicularis; assembly: GCF_014204545.1. Classification (GTDB taxonomy): domain Bacteria; phylum Pseudomonadota; class Alphaproteobacteria; order Caulobacterales; family Caulobacteraceae; genus Brevundimonas; species Brevundimonas vesicularis_B. The sequence continues at coordinate 1,444,582 of NZ_JACHLJ010000001.1, read as the reverse complement.
GACGCCAACCAGAACCTTCTGACCACGATGGGCTATAGCCTGGACGAGATCCGGGGCGCCCACCACAGGACCTTCATGGACCCGGCCGAGGCGGCTTCGCCCGACTACGCCGCCTTTTGGCGCGAGCTAAATGCGGGACAGTTCCTGGCGCGCAAATTCCGGCGGCTGGCCAAGGGCGGCCGCGAGGTCTGGCTGCAGGCCTCCTACAATCCGGTGTTCGGCCCAGACGGGCGGCCGGTAAAGGTCATCAAACTGGCCATCGACATCACCGCCGACGAGCGGGAGGCCGCGCGGCGCGAGGCCGAACGGGTGGAGGCGGAAAGCGCCCAGGCCCTGCTGGTCGATGCCCTGGCGGGGGTGCTGAACAGGCTGTCGGCCGGCGACCTGACCGCGCGGATCGATGCGCCGGTGAAGGGCGACCATGTGCGGGTGCGCGACGACTATAACGCCGCGGTGGAAAGCCTGCGCCAGACGATGGGCCAGGCGCTGCGGGCCGTGTCGGGTCTGAGGGGCGGGGTGGGCGAAATCTCCAGCGCGTCCGACGACCTGTCGCGCCGCACCGAACAGCAGGCCGCCAGTCTGGAAGAAACGGCGGCGGCGCTGGACCAGATCACCGCCACGGTGAAGCGCAGCGCGGACGGCGCCAAACAGGCCTCGGCCGCCGCCCTGGGCGCGCGCGGCGAGGCGGACCGGTCGGGTGAGGTGGTGCGCCAGGCGATCGCGGCGATGGACGGCATCAAGCGCAGCTCGACCCAGATCAGCGACATCATCGGCGTGATCGACGAGATCGCTTTCCAGACCAATCTGTTGGCCCTGAACGCCGGGGTCGAGGCGGCGCGGGCGGGAGAGGCGGGACGCGGCTTCGCCGTCGTCGCCTCCGAAGTGCGGGCGCTGGCGCAGCGCTCGGCGGAAGCCGCGAAGGAGATCAAGACCCTGATCACCACCTCGGGCCAGGAGGTGGCGCAAGGGGTCAAACTGGTCGACGAGACCGGCGCGGCCCTGTCGGCGATCGCGGTCAAGGTGGCGGAGATGGACGCCCTGGTCAGCGAGATCGCCGCTTCGGCCCAGGAACAGGCGACGGGGTTGAGCCAGGTCAATACGGCCGTCAACCAGATGGACCAGGTGACCCAGCAGAACGCGGCCATGGTCGAGCAGACGACCGCCGCCGCCATGAGCCTGAAGTCCGAAACCGAACAGCTGGCCCTGCTGGTCGAACGCTTCGAGACGGGAGAAGCGCCGGCTCAGGCCCGCGTCCATGACGTGTCGCAGGCCGCCGCCCCCGTCCCCCTGGCCCGCGAACGCGCCCGCATCCAGGCCTTCGCCAGCGGCGGCGCGGCCGCGGCGGCGTCGAGCGCGGGCTGGGAAGAGTTCTAGGGCGCGCTCGGCTCCAGCTCGATCTTCGCCTCCCGCGTCGTCGCGATCGCGCCGACCGAGGCGGCGACGATGGCGGCGATGGCGAGCCACTGCTGGCCGGTCAGATGCTCGTGCAGGATCACAAGCCCTGCCAGGGCGCCGACCGCCGGCTCGGCGCTGAGCACCACGCCGAAGGTGCGTTTGGGGATGCTGCGCAAGGCGACCATTTCCAGCGAATACGGCAGGGCGCTGGAGAAGATCGCCACCGCCACGCCGGCCAGGATGATGGCGGGGTTCAGCAGGGCGGCGCCGGCATGGGTCACGCCGAACGGCACGACGACCAGGGCGGCGACGCTCATGCCCAGCGCCACCGACTGACCGGCGTGCAGGTGCGACAGCCGCTTGCCGAAGACGATGTACAGCGCCCAGCACAGGCCGGCGAAGGCCGCCAGCGCTATACCGACGGGATCCAGCGCGCCGGCCCCGGCCTTGATCGGCAACATCAGGCCCAAGCCCACGATCGCCAAACCGATGCAGGCGAAATGGATGGGCTTCCTCGAATGGATCAGGGCCAGGGTCAGGGGCCCTATGAACTCGATGGCGATGGCCAGACCCAGCGGAATGGTGCGCAGGGCCATGTAGAAGCTGAGGTTCATCGCCCCCAGCACGACGCCGTACAGGGCTATGGCGCCCAGGTCGGCGCGGGTCAGGCGGAACCGCCAGGGCCGGAACACGGCGACCAGCAGAACGGCTGAAATCCCGACGCGATAGGCCGAGGTCCCCTCCGCCCCGATCACCGGAAACAGCGTCTTGGCGAAGGAGGTGCCGCACGCCAGCGTCACCATGCCCGCAAACAGCGCCAGATAGGGGATCAGCCGCGCCGCCATTGGCGAGTTCAGGTGGGTTTTCAGGGCCAGCGACGTCATGGCGTAAAGCTAGCGTAACGCCGCTTGCGCTTCCCGGCGATTTTCCGCTTGAATGCGACGGAAATCGTCACTGGAGAGCCAATCATGACGAATTTCGTCACCCTCGACGATTTCGACCATAAGCTGCTGATGCGGGTCCGGCGCAACAATCTGGAGCCGGCGCGGGTGACGGCCGAGGCGGTGGGCCTGTCGGAATCCGCCGTGCTGCGCCGCCTGCGTCGCCTGCGGGCCGAGGGCGTCATCGCCGCCGACGTCGCCGTGATTGATCCCGCCCGGGTCGAGCCGCGCATCGTCCTGCATGTCCAGGTCGAGATGAACACGCAGGATCGTAAAGTCATGGAGGCGTTCCAGCGCGCCATGAAGGCCAGCCCCGAGGTCCAGGGCTGCTGGGACGTAACGGGCGAAACCGACTATCTGCTGACCGTCGCCGTGCGGTCCATGCAGGACTACGAGGCCTTCGGCATCCGCGAACTGGTCCCCGAAAAGGGCGTGCGCGGCTTCAAGAGCATGATCGTCATCCGCGAGGTCGTCGGCTTCGACCCCGGACGCGCCGTGCTGGAGCGCTAGGTCGCCGGGGACTCGACCACCAGGATCGCGCCGACGCCCTGGGTTTTGTTCTCGATCGTGCCGCCGATCTGGCGGACCAGGCTGTCGATCACGCGCATGCCCAGGCTGCGGTCGCTGCGGGCGGCGATCAGGTCGAAGCCCTTGCCCTGGTCGGCCACGGTGACGGTCAGGCGTCCGTCGGCGATGCGGCCTGTGACCGAGACGCCGCCGCCCTCGGGGCCGTAGGCGTATTTGATGGCGTTGGTGACCAGCTCGTTCACGATCAGACCGAGCGGGATGGCGATGTCGGCGCCCAGCGGCGCATCGGACGCCTCGCAGGTGACGACATGGCGGTCGCTGCCGGCGTCGATGGCCTCGCACAGCTGGCACAGGAAATCGGACAGGATCACGGTCTGGACGTCGGCGCCGCGCCACAGCTGGTCGTGGACTTCGCTGATGGCCTGGATGCGCGATCCGGCCGTGGCCAAGGCCGCGCGCACCTCGTCGGAGGCCGCGCCGCGCGCCTGCATCGACAGCAGGCTGGAGACCAGCGACAGGCTGTTCTTGACCCGGTGGCTGACCTCTCGCGTCAGCAGGGCCTGATGTTCGATGGCGGCCAGAAGCCGCTGCTCGGTCTGCTGGCGGGCGATGGCGGCGCCGACGACGGCGGCGAAGGCGTCCAGGAACAGGGCGTCGCGGGCGTCGAACTGACCCTCGTCTGGGCTGTCGACCTCCAGCACGCCCCAGGGTTCGCCGTCCAGCTCAGGCCGGATCAGGACATTGATGGCCCGCCGCACGCCGTGATCGGCTAGCAGCTTGGGCGTATGGAAGCGCTGTTCGTTCTCCAGATGGTTGGAGATCAGCGGCTTGCCGGTCTGGAAGGCGTAGCCGGCCGGCGAATCCAGTTCGACGCTCAGCGAGGCCTGGCCCTCGACCGGCCCGGTCCAGCCCACGCCCGCGATCAGCACCAGCCGGTCGCGCGCCTCGTTATGGATCAGCACCTTGGACAGGGGCGTCTCCAGCCCGTCGGCGCAGATCGCGCAGGCGGCGTCCAGCAGGGCCTGGCGGTCGCGCTCGCGCAGGGCCACCTCGCCGAAGCGCGCCAGCAGGGATTGCTGCTTCAGGCGATAGCGCAGCTCGTCGGCGGTGGAGCGCGTCTCGGCGGCCGGCGCATCCTCGACCTTGGGCGCGACCGGCGCGTCCATCCGGATCTGGGTTTCGGCGGCCGTATCCGCGTGCACCTCCGCGACCAGTTCGGCGATTTCCGGGGTCAGGCCGGTGTCGGAGAGCGGACGGGTATGGGGCAAGGACGGAAATCTCGGTTCGCGCGACGGCGACATATAGGCTGACATAGCCGCTCTGAAAGGTTTGCGCAGAAATCATCGCGCGTCACCCCTTGCGTGGGGCGGCAAGGCCTTATCTGTTGTGGGCCAGCATTCGAGGAGACCTTTTCCATGACCGACTTCAGCTATGACGCGTCCCGCCACCTGAAGAAGGGTCGGGGCAAGGTCTATGACTCGATCGTCGACACTATTGGCGACACCCCCATCGTGCGGCTGCCGCGTCTATCGGCGGAATACGATACGAAGGCGACGGTGCTGGCCAAGCTGGAGTTCTTCAACCCGATCGCCTCGGTCAAGGACCGGATCGGCGTGGCCATGGTCGAGGCGTTGCAGGAGGCGGGCAAGATCGATCAGGACACGGTGCTGATCGAGCCGACCAGCGGCAACACCGGCATCGCCTTGGCCTTCGTGGCCGCGGCCAAGGGGCTGAAGCTGACGCTGTGCATGCCCGAAAGCATGTCGATCGAGCGGCGCAAGATGCTGGCCCTGCTGGGCGCGCGGCTGGAGCTGACGCCAGCCGAAAAAGGGATGAAGGGCGCGATCGCGCGGGCGCAGGAACTGTTGGAGACCACGCCGAACTCCATCAGCCCGTCGCAGTTCGAGAACCTGGCCAACCCCGCCATTCACCGCGTCACGACGGCCGAGGAGATCTGGAACGACACGGCCGGGGCGGTGGACATCGTCGTCGCCGGCGTCGGCACCGGCGGCACTATCTCGGGCGTCGGTCAGGCGCTGAAAGCCAAGAAGGCGTCGGTGCAGTTCATCGCCGTCGAGCCCGAGGCCTCTCCGGTGCTTTCCGGCGGCGCGCCCGGCCCGCATAAGATCCAGGGCATCGGCGCCGGCTTCGTGCCCGCCATCTATGATCCGTCGGTGGTCGATGGGGTCGAGCAGGTGTCCAACGACGACAGTTTCGACATGGCCAGAAAGGCCGCGCGGGTCGAGGGCATCCCCGTCGGCATCAGCTCGGGCGCGGCCCTGACCGCCGCCTTCCGCATCGCTGCGCGCGAGGAGAATGCGGGCAAGACCATCGTGGTGATCATCCCGTCCTTCGCCGAACGCTATCTGTCGACCGCCCTTTTCGAAGGGCTCTGAAAGGCTCACGCCCGGTTAACCGCTCGCTTCTAAGGTGGGGGGATGGGCGATCTGGCAGCCATGATCGGGGAAGAGGCGACGCCGCCGCCGCTGCGTGCGCGTCGGGCGTTGCTGAAGCGTCTGGCCGACGTCGTGTCGCTGCCCGCCAGCCGCATCAACGCCTTCGAGCGGGCAGTGACGGGCGACCTGCTGGTCGAGATGCTGCGGCTGGCCTCGCACGATGAGCGCAAACGCGTGGCGGCGCGTCTGGCGCCGCTGGCCGAACTGCCCAACAGCGTGGCGCGCATCCTGTTGCGCGACGACCCGGACATCGCCGGCCTGCTGATCGAACAATGCGCCTCGCTGAGCGATGCGGACATCGTCGGCTGTGCGCGCGACGCCAGTTTCGAACACCGGATGCTGTTGGCCGTGCGCCGGGGCCTGTCGGAGATCGTGACCGAGACCCTGTTCTCCTTCGGCGAGATGGAGGTGATCGAGGCGGTGTTGCGCAACACGACCGCGCGCCTGTCGCAGCTGGGCATCGAGACGGTGGTGGGCCTGAGCCGCCAGTCGCCGAGCCTGTGCAGCCCCTTGCTGAAGCGGCCCGAGCTGAGGCCGGCGGGCGCCTATGTCATGTTCTGGTGGTGCGCGCCCGAGGATCGCCGCACCATCCTGCAACGGTTCGCCGTATCGCGCGAGGTCATGCAGGAGGCGTCCGAAGATGTCTTCACCATCGCCAATGACGAAAGCTGGTCCGATCCTGTCGCGCGCAAGGCCCTTCAGTTCATCGAGCGCCGCCAGCGCAACCGCGCCGCCATCCAAAAAAGCCCGTTCGACAATCTGGAACACGCCGTCATGGTCGCCGCCAGCGACGGCCTGACGCGCGAGACGGCGTCCGAGATCGCCTTCCTGGCGGGGATCAAACCGCTGACGGGCGCCAAGCTTCTGGGCGATCCCGGCGGCGAGCCGCTGGCGATCCTGTGCAAGGCGACGGGGATGTCGCGCGTCGATCTGACCAATCTGTGGCGCTCGATGCGGCGGCCCGAGACGATGGTGGACGGCAAGATCCATCCCGACTGGGAGCGTGTGCAGATCACCTATGAAATGCTGGCCGTCGACCGCGCCCAGACGGTGCTGCGTTACTGGAACTGGTCTTTGTCGTCGGCCCTGACGCCGACGCTGTTGCGCGCCATTCGCGACGGCGAGGATGACGCCGTCGATGAATATTCGGCGCCGGAGCGGGCGGCGATGATGGTGCTGGCCGAAGACTTCGGCCGATAGGTCTGATCACAAATGTCGAATGCATAGGCGTGCATATCGCACCGCCTATACGCGTGTTTGCTTTCACGGCGAAACAACCCTATGACGCTATTGGGGTCGTTCGGTTGGAGAATCAGCCGAACTCAATAAATCAGGAAAGCGAAGCCGAGAATGGAAGATAAGCCCGAACTGCTTGAGATGACCGCAGACATCGTGTCGGCCTATGTCGGCAATAACTCGGTCTCGGCAGAGGCGTTGCCTGCGCTTATCGCCAATATTCACGCCGCCCTGTCGGGTGTGTCGAATGGTCCGGTCGAGGCCGAACCTGAGCCCAAGGAACCGGCGGTGCCGATCCGCAAGTCGATTGCACCCGATTTCCTGATCTGCCTGGAAGACGGCCGCAAGTTCAAGTCGTTGAAGCGCCACCTGCGCACCAAATACGACATGAGCCCCGAAGAATACCGGACCAAATGGGGTCTTCCGAAAGACTATCCGATGGTCGCCCCGAACTACGCCAAGGCGCGTTCGGAACTGGCCAAGTCGATGGGCCTGGGCCAGGGCGGCCGCAAGCCCGCCCGCGCCGCCGGAACTCGCGCGAAGAAATAAGCCGAACCCGTGTTCGGTAACGAGACGCCCGCTTCCGACAGGAGGCGGGCGTTTTTTGCTTTTGGAGGTTATGTCTCCTCCCTGCGAAGCGGGGAGGCGGCGCGGCGCGTCTTGAGCGCCGTGACGGAGGGGTTCTGCACCGCATCGCAGGCGCCTGTGGGACTTCGAGAGCCCCTCCACCACGCTTCGCGCGGTCCCCCTCCCCACGTTGTGGGGAGGAGACGATGCGTCAGGCCGCCTGGGCGGTCCGGCGCATGCGCCAGAAGCGCAGGGTGCGCAGGGCTGCGTCGCGGGTCAGTTCGCCGTACATGCGGCCGTAGGCGGCGGCCTTGCCCATCGGATTGTCCTCGGCGCCCAGGACGGCGACGGCGTAGGTCAGATAGACGGCGCGGTCCATGTCGGCCGCCTTGCAGACCACCGACAGGGCGTCCAGGTCCTTGCGCTCGACGATGCCGCGCGCGGTGTGGAAGTCGATATCGGCCAGCTTGGACAGGGCGATCAGGAAGGGCGTGCGGCCGTTGGAGCGCAGGAAGCGGATCAGGGTCTGCGGCGTCAGCTGGCCGGCGGCCTGAAGCTCGTCGATATAGGCCAGGTTCTCGGCATAGTCGGCCGGCAGGGCGCCGTCGTCGGTGGCCACCCGGGTGCGGCCGGCGGTGAGCGCCGCCTCCAGCAGGGCCGGGTCCATGCGCGCGTTCTGTTCCAGGATCTGGTGACGCAGCCGGGCTTCGACGACGAAATACATCTCGTTCAGCAGGTCGGCGGGCAGGCTCTGGCGCTCGACCGTGGCGGCGTGCAGGGCGGGATTGGCCTTGGCGCGCTCGATGGCGGTTTCGGATGCGGCGCGCGACAGCCGGGCGCCATCGTTGCGCAGCAGGGTGTTCAAGGTGTCGTCGTCGCCGTGCTCGACGATGACGTCGGAAACCGCCTCGGACACCGTTGCGCGGCCCGAGACGGCCCGCAAATGGCCCTGGCTGCGCTTGCGCACGACCTGGATCAGATCTTCGTCGGTCAGGACGGTGGAGGCGCGCAGAACCTGTTCGGCGACCGCGATCTCGTCGTCGGCGAAGCGGCGGATCAGGCTGTGCGGGGCGTTGGGGGCCTGGGCGAAACGGGCGGCCAGTTCGGCGCGGACCGCGACCTCCATCTCGGCCGACAACTTGGCCAGCACCGAGCCGTAGAGCGCGGTTTCATTGACGTTCGGCGCCGGCGCGCCGAAGAAGTGGGCCGTCAGTTCGCGCAGCAGCAGACGACGCTTCTCGCTGGACTCCTCGCTGGCCAGGGCGATGAGTTCGGGCAGGCGCGAGCCCTTGATCTCGGCAGGTTCGATCACGGCGCGATCGCTCATGGCAGGTTGTCGGCTTCAGTCTGTGGCACGGCGCGCAGGGCGCCGTTGGCGTTGCGGATCAGGGCAGGCGGACCGTCCGGCTGGGCCAGGTCGCTGGATTGCGGCGTCTGGGCCATTTGGACAGGCATGGCGTCGAGATAGGTCTGCTGCGGCGCAGGGATGGCGTCGGGGTGACGGCCGGCCTGGCGGTGAACCGAATAGTAGCGGGCGCTGCTGTCGCCGGCGACAGGCGTCTGACCGCTGGCAGCGACGGCGGCGGCGTCCAGCGGCGCACCGGCCTGGGGCCGTTGCAGGCGATAGATGGGGGCGTCGCGGCGTGGGGCCATCGGGTCGGCGACGGCCGCCTGATCCGGTTGGGGCGCGGGCTGCGGCTCAGCCAGCGCGGCTTGTTGCGGGACGGGCGCCGGCTCGGCCCGCATCTGAGGTTCAGGCTGAGGTTGAGGCGCGGAAGGCTGCGGCTCCGGAACATAGGGCGAGGGCGCGACGCGCGTCGCCGTCGCCTGCGGCGGTGCGGTCTCTGCGGGTGCGGCCTCTACGGGTGGGGTCTGTGCAGGCTCGGCCTGAATCGGCGCGCGCTGGGGCATCCAGGCGCTGGCGGGCGTCAGGCCGTTGCTGCGCGGCGTGGAGATCGAGGGGGTGACCGAAGGCGCGGGCGACAGGCGGGCCAGGGGAATGGCGCCGGGCAGGGTGCGATTGGCCGCGGTCACGGTCGGGGCGGGCGCCTCGGCCTGGATGACGGCAGGCGACGGGGTCGCACGGGCGGCGACCGCCAGCTTGCCGGGCCAGGACAGGTAGCGCAGGCCCGACGCGTTGGTCGGCGCCTGCTGCGCCACGGCGGCGCCGGCCGCCAGATTGACGGCGGTCATGACGATCGAAACTGCGAGGGCGCGGCGCACGGCGGCTCTCCGGAGAGGAATTCCAGCGCACACACTAGGGCTCGGACCCTTAATCCCGCGCTAATGTGAAGCCAGGATTCGACAACGACCGCGTGTCACCCGCGACCGGGCAGATAGTTGTCGGTGAAGGCGTCGCGCCAGTTCAGACCGGCCTCGTAAACCCCGGCTTTCGAGGTCACGTCGAAGAAGGCCTGCCAGCGTTCCTCGGTCAGGGCGCCCAGGCCGTAAAGCGCCGCGTCGCCGCCATCGACGATGGCGTAGTCGCGCAGGCGCTCGCGGGCCTGATCCAGCACAGCCTGGGTCATGTCCGGGTTGTCCTTGCGGATCAGGGCGTCGGCGGCCGAGGCGTCGCCCCGGATATAGTCGCGCCACCCTTCCGCCGAGGCGGCGATGAAGCTGCGCAGCGCCGCCGCATTGTCGCGGGCGAAGGCGTTGGGCGCCAGGACCATGGCGGCGTAGGAGGGATAGCCCTCGTCGGCCAACAGGAAAACGCGCGGGTCGAAATCGGCCGCCTGTTCGATCGCGTAGGGATCGCTGGTCAGATAGCCCTGCTGCACCGCCCGCGCATTGGCGATGAAGGCGGCGGGGTCATAGGCGAAGGGGCGCAGCTGCTCGTCGGTGAAGCCGTATTTGGCCTTCAGCCAGACCCAGAAGGTGCTGATCCCCGCCTCGGACAGCAGGAAGGGCCGCCCGGCCAGATCGGCGATGGTCTCCAGCGTCGCGTCGGGATGGGCCATCAGGACCTGCGGGTCCTTCTGGAAGAAGGCGGCGACCGCCTTCACCGGCGCGCCGGACGCGACCAGGTTGAGGGGGATGAAGCTGTTGGATCCCATGCCCAGTTCGACCGCGCCCGAGGCCAGCAGTTGCGGCACGTTCACGCCGGGGCCGCCCTGGACGATCTGGACGTTCAGCCCGCGCTTCTCATAGGCCCCGCTGGCGAGCGCCTGATAGAAGCCGCCCTGTTCGGCCTGGGCGCGCCAGTCGGTGGCGAAACGCAGTCGCACCCGGCCCTGTTCGTCGACCGGCGCCTCGGCCCGCCCGCAGGCCCTAAGCCCGATCGCCCCCGCCGCCACAGCCGCCCCGCCCGCGATCAGCGCACGGCGACGGGTCAGCAGGCGATTCCCCAACAAGCTCATGCCCCTGACTTACGGGGGGATGGCGGCGTTGGAAAGGCGGGGCGTCAGTCGGCCGCGTTAGCACCACGCATATTGTTCGACCGGCTTAAGGCCAATAAAAAAAGGCGCTCCAAAGAGCGCCCTTAATAAGGTGCATCGGGGGTCCGTTAACCGCTAGCGGCGCAGCCGACCTGATCCCGATGTTTCACCGAAAAATATAGTGCTAAGCGTTGCCGATGTCAAAGGGGTTGTCGGATCAAGAAATCGCGTTGGTCGCGTCTTGGCTGTCGTCGGAGCGCTTGGCCACATTTGTAAAGATAAGCGGCACCGAACGTGACGCATTCGAACTGCATCAACAAATGATGGCGGTCGCGGGAGCATTGATGCCTGTGATCGGGCTGATCGAAATCGCTTTGCGCAACTCGATTTGCGATCGCCTGCGTCAGCATTTCGACATGCCGGACTGGTTGAACCATCCTCCAGCACCATTTGCTTGGCGGGGCGAAGAACTGCAAAGCCTGAACCGCGCAATCCGGCAAGGACAGAGGGCTGAGTACGCGAAGCTGAACAATGCAGAAAAGCGCGCACTCGACGAGGTGGCTTTCCCGATGGGAATACCAGCGGGCATCAGTCACGAAGACCGCTCGAAGGCTAGGCAGAAAGCCATTCGGGTCACCCAAGGGCAGCAGATCGCCCAACTGACCATTTTGTTCTGGAAGCGGCTTTTTTCAAATGATTATGAAGCGACATTGTGGGCGCGATCTCTCAAGCGGCTTTTTCCGAACAAGACGTTGACGAGAGGCCAGATCGCGGCAGAACTGGAGCATGTCTACCAAGCGCGAAATCGGATTGCGCATCACGAACCACTGTATGGTCGGCGTCTGGAGAACGCCCTGCTCGCCATCGATTTTTTAGCTCAGAATTTTGAGACTAAAACGCCAGGGCCGGATGCTGTTCTGGCTAAAGCTACAGGCGCGGAGCGTGAACGTCTTCAGACGGAGGCGAATAAGCTCAAGGCGATGCTTGAGCGCTTCGACGTATCTGCGGTCTGAGGTAAGCCCAATTGAGCGAGGGGACGAAGCGTTCGGGCGGACCCGTCAGCTTCGTCCCCTCGCCAAGTCCGGGTTGGACTTGGCCGTTCGGGTCTGGACCTTGGCGTCAGCGTCGTTTCGGGCGAACCCGAAAGGGCGGTCGGCTGTATCCTGTCGCACTCCTGGTCTTCGGCGTCCCACGGCATTGCGTCCGCGTCGTCCGTCGATCCCGATCCGGTTCTCCTGTCAGTGGTCGATCCGAAGACCGTCGAGGACTGGAGCCTGGATCCCGCCTGTCGCACGTTACGATCCGAAGATCGCCCGAAGCGCCGGGTCGGAGAGCCGGGCCGGTTCGCTGGAGGTCCAGGTCTCCCTGGATTCCCGCTGCCCCGTGTCCCTTGGCCTGTTGACGTTCGGACGAAACCGGCTATGAGGCAAGCGCCCGAACTCGCCCCGATGTGCACGATTGGCCCGGCGGCGGTGGACAAGCCTGTGAACATCGGTGGACGGATCAAATTCGCGATTGCGGATCAGCGTTTTGTCTTGTCCACAGAAACGCGGCGATAGAGCCTTATGTCCGGCGTCGGACACATTGCGCTGCAACCGGGCGGCGCGCTTTGGGTTCTGTGATCAACGGACAAAAGTCCTTGGGGGAATTCGTTGTCCAGCATCGGGTCTGACCACGCCTTGTCTATCGGTATCAATCGCAGCCAGTTGGCCCAGATGTTCGCCCATGCGCCGGGGTTCATGGCGCTGGTCACGGGGCCGGACCATCGGTTCGAGCTGACCAATCCGAACTACCAGAAGGTGATCGGGCACCGCGAGGTGATCGGGCGCACAGTTGGCGAAGTGCTGACCGATGCGGTGGCGCAGGGGTATCTGGACCTGCTGGACCAGGTTTATCGCACCGGCGAGGCGCACCGGGCCGACAGCGCCCTGTACGCCGTTCAGGCCGAGCCGGGCGGCGAGGTGGTGGACCGTTACGTCGATTTCGTCTTCCAGCCGCTGAAGGAAGACGGTCGGGTCTGGGGCGTTTTCATCCAGGGGATGGATGTGTCGGATCGCCACCGGGCGGACCAGGCGCTGGCGCTGAGCGAAGCGCGATACGGCGCCCTGTTCGCGGCGATGGCGACGGGGTTCTGCGTCATCGAGATGGAGTTCGACGCGGCGGATCGGCCGGTCGACTACAAGATCGTCGAGGGCAACAAGGCCTTTGAGGAGATGACCGGCCTGGTCGACCCCTACGGCAAATGGGTCAGCGAGATCGCGCCGGGGCTGGAGCAGCGCTGGTTCGATCTCTACGGCGGCGTGGCGCGCACGGGTGAGCCGATGCGCTTCGAGAATCCGGCCGACATCTTCGGTCGCTGGTATGACGTGCAGGCGCTGCGGATCGGTCAGCCTGGCGCCTGGCAGGTCGCCATCCTGCTCAACGATATCACCGAACGCAAACAGGGCGAGGCGCGTCAGAACGCGCTGCTGGAGCTGAACGACGCGATCCGCGACCTGACCGACGCCAGCGATATCGCCCAGGCCTCGGCCCAGGTTCTGGCCCGTACAATGGGCGTCAGCCGGGCCGGATACGGCACGATCGACACGGTCGCCGAGACCATCACCATCGCGCGCGACTTCAACCAGCCGGGGGTGAGCAGCATCGCCGGCGTCCTGTCGTTCCGCGACTACGGGTCATACATCGAGGACATCAAGCGCGGCGAGACGGTGGCGATTGACGACGTCGCCCGCGATCCCCGCACAGCGGATACGGCCGAGGCCCTGAAGGCCATCAGCGCCGGGTCGTTCGTCAACATGCCGCTGATGGAGCAGGGGCGTGTGGTGGCGATGGTGTTCGTCAACAACGCCACGCCGCGCCATTACAGCGACAGCGACCTGCGCCTGATGCGCGAGGTGGCCGAGCGGGTACGCACGGCGACTGAGCGTGCCCGAAGCGAGGCGGCGCTGCGCGACAACGAGGCCCAGTTCCGGGTCTTCGCCCAGGCCACGCCTAGCCAACTTTGGGCCAGCTGGGGGGATGGGTCGCTGTATTGGTTCAACCCCCAGGTCTATGCCTACTCCGGTCTTGCAGAAGGCGAGTTGGACGGCACGACTGGGTGGGGCAAGGTCGTTCACCCGGACGACCTGGCCGCGGCGGCCGAGCGATGGGTCCAGGCCCTGGCCAGCGGTCAGGTCTACGAGAACGAGTTCCGCATGCGGCGCCACGACGGCGTCTATCGCACCTTCATGGTTCGGGCCGAGCCCGTCCACGACGATGAGGGGCGGATCGTGCGCTGGGTCGGGTCCAACACCGACATCGAGGACCTGCGCCGCCAGTCGGCCGAACTGGCGCGGTTCAACGAGACCCTGGAAGAACAGGTCGCCGAGCGCACCAGCGCCCTGATGCAGGCCGAGGAGGCGCTGCGCCAGAGCCAGAAAATGGAGGCGGTCGGGCAGCTGACCGGCGGCATCGCCCACGACTTCAACAACCTGTTGGCCGGCATCAGCGGCAGCCTGGAACTGATCACCAACCGGATCGCGCAGGGGCGTCATGCCGAGGTGGAGCGGTTCACGGTGGCGGCGCAGGGGGCGGCGAAACGCGCAGCGGCCCTCACGCACCGGCTGCTGGCCTTCTCGCGGCGTCAGACCCTGGATCCCAAGCCGACCGATCCCAACCGCCTGATCCGCGGGATGGAGGATCTGGTGCGGCGCACGACAGGGCCGGGCATCGAGGTTGAGGTGGTCGCCGGCGCTGGCCTGTGGCCCGTGCTGATCGACGCGCACCAGCTGGAAAACGCAGTGCTGAACCTGTGCATCAATGCGCGCGACGCCATGCCGAGCGGCGGGCGTCTGACCATCGAGACCGGCAACCGCTGGATCGATGCGCGCACGGCCAAGGCCCAGGACCTGGAGCCCGGCCAATATGTCTCCATCTGCGTCAGCGACACCGGCACGGGCATGGCGCCCGAGGTGGCGGCGCGCGCGTTCGAGCCCTTCTTCACCACCAAGCCGCTGGGCGAGGGGACGGGCCTGGGCCTGTCGATGATCTATGGCTTCGTGCGCCAGTCGGGCGGGCAGGTGCGGATCTATTCCGAGGCGGGCGAGGGGGCGATGGTGTGCCTGTATCTGCCACGCCACTTCGGCGAGGTGGACGACGCTGATCTGATCCCCGAGGTCGAACAGGCCCCGCGCGCCCAGGCCGGCGAGACGGTCATGGTCGTGGACGACGAGCCGACGGTGCGGATGCTGGTCGCCGAAATCCTGCATGAGCTGGGCTATCAGTGCATCGAGGCGTCCGACGGAGTGGCGGGGCTGAAGCTGCTGCAATCGGGGGCGCGGATCGACCTGTTGGTCACTGATGTGGGTCTGCCGGGCGGGATGAACGGACGTCAGATGGCGGATGCGGCGCGGATCGATCGGCCGGACCTGAAGGTGCTTTTCATCACCGGCTATGCCGAGAATGCGGTGGTCGGCAACGGGCACCTGGATCCCGGCATGCACGTCATGACCAAGCCCTTCGCCATGGAAGCGCTGGGCAGTCGGATCCGCGAACTGATCGAGGCGAGCTAGAGCCGGGCGTTCAGCCAGGTGCGGATCGCCTTGCGGGCGCCGCGCGCAGCGGGGCCGCCGAAATGCAGGAAGCCGTGCGGGGTCTCAGGCACGCGGATCAGGTCGGCGTCAGACGCCTCGCCCCAACGGGTGGCCATCAACAGGCTGTCCTCGAACAGAGGATCCTGTTCGCCGGCGAGGAACAGGGCGGGCGGCAGGCCGGTCAGGTCGGCATACAGGGGCGAGACGTCGGGCTGGCGCAAGGCCGCCTCGTCGCGGTCGGGCGCCAGGCGCGCCAGATCGGCCTGCATCGTCGGGCCGTTGAACAGCAGGGTTTCTGGCCCCGCAGAGCGCACGCTTTCGGTGCCTGACAGGTCGAAGACGCCGTAGGTGAAGACGCAGCCCTTCACCAAATCAATCAGCCCCTGGTCGCGCAGGGCGACGGCCGTCAGGGCGGCCAAATGCCCGCCGGCGGATTCGCCCGCCAGAAACAGGGTCAAGGCGCCCAGTCGATCGACGTTCGTGACCGTCCAATAGGCGGCGGCCAGACAGTCGGCGATGGCGGCGTCGATATAGATCTGACGCCGCTCGGATAGCAGGCGATAGTCCACCGAGACGACGCAGAAGCCGTGGTGCGCCAGATGGGCGTTCAGCCGGTCGTTCAGCCCGGCGCTGCCCAGCACCCAGCCGCCGCCGTGGATATCCAGAATGACGGCGCGGGGCGTGCCCGTCGGATGCAGGATGCGCAAAGGAACGGGGTGATCGCCGTCCGTCTGGACGATCTCGACCGTCACGCCGCGCTTTTTGAGACGCGGCGTGGTGACGCGTCCGGCGGCGGCGTCCAGCCACAGCGACAGCCGTTGGCCCGCATCGATCCGCCAGCCATCGGTGCGCAGACGCGGCGCGCGGGCGAGGACGGCGTTGATCCGCCGCACCGCCGCCTGCTGGGGCGGGGCGAACTCGACGAGGTGGCTGCGCAGGGTCATGAAGCTTGAGTGTGCGGCGGCGGGTTTGGTTTCAAATCGGGGCCTTCGGCCCAGCCTCGTCAGCCACGACAAAGACGGTTATCGTGCGCCCCATGAAACGGCTCACCCCCTTCGGCGTCCTGTTGATCTTTGGCCTGATCGGGCTTTTGACGGGCAAGTTCGGCCTGTGGTTCGCGTTCGGCCTGGTCGCCTGCATCGCCGTCAGCGTGATGCAGAACCGGGGCGCGGCGAAGACGCCGCCCGGGGATCCAGACAGCTAGGGTTAGGACCTCAAGCCGTCCTCGCCAGGGTGACGAGCCGTACGGTCCCTACCCCGCCAGGGCCGCCTTCTTCTCTTCAAGCTCCAGCCATTCCAGTTCGGCGGATTCCAGCTCGGCGCGGGCTTTTTCGGCGGCCTTCATGGCGGCGTCGAAGGCCTTGGAATCGCGGGCGTAGAGACCGGGGTCGGCCAGGGTCGCGTCGTGCCTGGCGATGGTCGCGGGCAACGCATCGATCAGGGCTTCCAGCTCCTTCAGGCGGTGGGCGTCCTTGAAGGAGAGTTTGGCGGTCTTCTTGGGGGCGACGGCGGGCGGGGGCGCCGCAGCGGCGCGCTGGGCGGCGGCCTTGTCCTGGGGGCGGGGGTTCGAGCCGGGCTGAAGGAAGCCGGGGTTCTGGCGGATGAAGTCGGTCCAGCCGCCGGGGGTCTCGACGATGTCGCCGCGCCCGTTCAACGCCAGGGTCGAGGTGGACAGCCGGTCGATGAAATCGCGGTCGTGGGAGACCAGGATCAGGGTGCCGTCATAGCCCTCCAGCAGCTCTTCCAGCTTGTCCAACGTGTCCATGTCCAGGTCGTTGGTCGGTTCGTCGAGGATCAGCATATTGGCGGGCTTCGCCAACGCCCTGGCCAGCAGCAGGCGGTTGCGCTCGCCGCCCGACAGGGTCGAGATCGGCTGGCGCAACTGGGCCTCGGAGAACAGGAAGTCCTTGGCGTAGGCGGCGACGTGTTTGGACACGCCGCGCACCAGAATGCTGTCGCCGCCGCCCGGCGTCAGGGCGTCCCACAGGGTCATGTCCGACTTCAGCCCCTCGCGCGACTGGTCCAGATAGACCGGCTCCAGGTTTGCGCCCATGCGCACCGTGCCCTCGTCGGGCGCCAGTTCGCCCAGCAGGGTCTTGACCAGGGTGGTCTTGCCCGCGCCATTGGGACCGACGATGCCCAGACGGTCGCCGCGGATGATGCGCGTGGTCAGGTCCTTGAACAGGGTGCGGCCGTTGAAGCCCTTTGAGACGTGCTTGATCTCGGCGACCAGCTTGCCCGAGGTCGAACCGGAATCGACGCCGAGATACAGTTCGCGCGGCACGTCCTTCATCTTCTCGGCGCGTTCGGCGCGCAGCGCTTGAAGCGAGCGGGCGCGGCCCTCGTTGCGGCTGCGGCGGGCGGTGATGGAGGAGTAGAAGGTCGCGGTCTCGCGCTCGATGGTCTTGGTCAGGCGGCGCAGGGATTCGGCCTCTTCCTCCAGCACCTTGGAGGACCATTCGTCGAACTCGACGAAGCCCTTGTTCAGGGTGCGGACCCGGCGGCCTTCCAGCCAGTGGACGGTGTTGGTGACGCGGTTCAGGAAGGCGCGATCGTGGCTGACGACCAGCAGGGCGAACCGGGCCTGGATCAGCTCGTTCTCCAGCAGTTCGATCGCCAGGATGTCGAGGTGGTTGGTCGGCTCGTCCAGCAGCAGCAGGTCGGGTTCTTCGGCGAAGGCCTTGGCCAGGGCGGCGCGGCGGGTTTCGCCGCCCGACAACCCTTGGGTGGACTTCGCCGGGTTCAGGCCGAAGGTCTCCAGCCAGCTTTCGGCCGTCCAGGTCTCGGCCTCGCCCGACGACGCGTAGTCCAGCAGGGTTTCGCCGGTGATGACCGGCTCCTGCGGCACATAGGCGAAGCGGACGGCGGACTGGATGGAGCGGTCGCCGCTGTCCGGCTCGATCAGGCCCATGACGACCTTCATCAGGGTGGATTTGCCCGCGCCGTTGCGTCCCACCAGGGCGGCGCGGCTGCGCGGTTCGACCGCGAGGTCGACGCCGTCGAAGAGGGGGCGCTGGCCGTCCTGAAGGCGGACGTCCTTGAGTGCGACGAGAGGGGGTCTGGCTGCCATGTGACTTTCGATCCTCTCGGGCGACGCCTGAGAGGGAAACCGCGCACAGCGCGGCGGAGGGGGCGGAAACGGGTGTGATCTAAGGGGTTCAGGCCCATTTCGCCACTGGAAAGGCGTTACGAGCCGCAGGCTGTGGGTTTGCGGCCGAGCGTCGGGCCGGGCTATGGGCCTGTCATGAGCATGATCACCTGGGCCGCGCTGCTGGGCGCCATCGCGCTGGAGGTGGCGGGCACGACCATGCTGCAGGCCTCGCAGCAGTTCACGCGGGCCTGGCCCACGGCGGGGATGGCGGTCTGCTACGGCCTGGCCTTCTATCTGCTGTCGATCGCCTTGCGGCAGATGCCGGTGGGGATCGCCTATGCGATCTGGAGCGGGTTGGGGGTGGTGCTCATCTCGGTGATCGGAACGGTGGTGTTCCGCCAGCGGCTGGACCTGCCGGCGATGGTTGGGCTGGCGATGATCGTCGGCGGAGTGGTGGTGATAAACCTGTTCTCCAAGACGGTCGGGCATTGAGGCTGTGACAAGCGACGGCGCGGCGCGTATGAGGCGCGCCATGCAGCCCTACTGGGAAACCAAGACCCTGGCCGAGATGTCGCCTTCCGAGTGGGAGGGGCTGTGCGACGGGTGCGGGCTGTGCTGCGTGATCCGGTTCGAGGATGAGGATACGGGCGAGGTCATTCCGACGCGGGTGCATTGCAAGCTGTTAGACCCGAAGGCCTGCGCCTGTTCGGACTATGCGAACCGCAAGGCCCAGGTGTCGGACTGCATCAAGCTGACGCCCGGCAATATCGAGGCGTTGGAGTGGATGCCCAAGTCGTGCGCCTATCGCCGGCTGCATGAGGGGCGGCCGCTGGCGAAATGGCATCATCTGATCTCGGGCAGTCGCGAGACGGTGCATACGGCGGGCGTGTCGGTGCGGGGCCAGACGATTTCGGAGCTGTCGCTGGCCGAGCCGGAGGATGCGCTGGATTTCGAGGCGCGGGAATGGACGGTCGAACGGGGCCGGGAGCGATAGGGTAGCACCCCCTAGCCAGCGCAATGACGCTGGTTGAAAGGCTGCGAAAACAAGCCATTGGCGAATTATGTGGGCGTTCTTCCGGCCTGAGTACGCTGGTCCGCTATGGTTTGGGCATGACGGGAAATCAGGAAGACGGAGAGGGCGGCTGCGGCGGCGCGCGCGAGACGGCTGCGTCCTGCGCAGGGTGGATGGAGCCCCTGTTCCTGATGATGAAGGCCAAGATCGAGGAGACGGCCAAGAGCGTCTGTGAGACGGACGTCAAGGACGCCGCCGTCGCCGAAAAGGTCGCACGCCAGATCGGGGTGATCTCGCGGTCGGCCAAGGCGGTCGAGGCGATGCGGCTGCTGTGCCTGAGCGACAACGAAGAGGACGAGATGGGTGGACGAACCTACGACCCCGCCGAGGACGAGCGAATCCGACAGGAACTGGTCGTCGAGCACGAGCGGCTTGATCGGATTCTGGAAGAGAAGAACGCTGAGGCAGCTGAAAGGGCGCGAGCTAAGGCTGCATCGCAGCCATTGTCGGGTGGCGAAGCATCAGTGTTCGCCAACGGATGACGACCTGAAGACCTGGCTGCTGCTGGGCGGCCGGGGATCGGGAAAGACGTTCGCCGGGTCCGTCTGGATCGACAAGATGGCGCGAAAGCTGCCCGGCATCACCCTGGCCCTGGTCGGCCCCGCCCTGCACGACGTGCGCGAGGTGATGGTGGAGGGGGCGTCGGGCATCAAGGCGCTGGCGGAGCCGGGCGATCGGCCGCGCTGGGAGGCGGGGCGGCGTCGGCTGGTGTGGGGCAATCAGTCGGCGGCCTATGCGTTTTCGGCCGAGGATCCCGACAGTCTGAGGGGGCCGCAGTTTCACGCGGCCTGGGCAGACGAATTCTGCGCCTGGCGACGGCCGGAGATGGTGCTGTCGAACCTGAGGTTCGGACTGCGGCTGGGGGCCTCGCCGCTGCTGGCGGTGACCACGACGCCCCGGCCGATCCCGGCGCTGAGGCGGTTGATGGCCGAGGCCGGAACGGTGACGGAACGGGCGGCGACGGCGCTGAACGCGCAGAACCTGTCGCCCGGCTTTCTGGCGCATCTGAACGACGTCTATGGCGGGACGCGGCTGGCGGCCCAGGAGCTGGAAGGCGTGGTGGTCGAGGGCGAGGGCGCCCTGTTCCACATCGCGGACCTGAAACGGGCCAGGGGCGCGCGGCCGGTCGAACTGGACCGGATCGTCGTGGCGGTCGATCCGCCCGCGACCGCGACCGGAGACGCCTGCGGCATCGTTGTGGTGGGACGAAAGGATCGCCAGGCCTTCGTGCTGGCGGACCGGACGGTGCAGGGGCGCTCGCCGCAGAGCTGGGGCGGGGCGGTCAGCGCGGCCGCACACGAATTCGGCGCGCATGAGGTAGTCGCCGAGAGCAATCAGGGCGGCGACATGGTGCGCTCGGTCCTGGCCATCAGCGCCTGTCCTTGCCGGATCGAGATGGTCCACGCTTCGCGGTCCAAGGCGGCGCGGGCCGAGCCGGTGGCCCTGCTCTATGAACAGGGGCGCGTGGTTCACTGCGACGCCTTCCCGGCGCTGGAGGAAGAGATGCTGGCGCTGGGCAGCGAGGGCGGACCCAGCCCGGATCGGGCCGACGCCCTGGTGTGGGCGATCACGCGGCTGATGCTGGGGCCGCAGTCGGCGGGACCGCGATTGCGGGGGCTTTAGAGCCTCAAGATTTCAACGACAGGAGAGACGATATGCCGGCCATTCCCGAGCGGGACGGATTGTTGAACCATGGGCGCGATGCGGGCGGGCCGGCGAGGCGCGCGGCGGCGGTCACGCCCAGCGATACGGTCGATCTGACGGCCTACGCCAAGGCGCTGTATGTCGGCGGGGCGGGCAATGTCCGTGTGCTGACGGTGGGCGCCGAGGATGGCGACGCCGTGACCTTCGCCAACCATCCGGTGGGATGGTTGCCGGTGCAGGTGCGCCGGGTGCTGGCGACCGGGACGACGGCGACGCAGATCGTGGCGGCCTTCGACTGATGTCGGGTCTCGAGATCGGAGCGGCGACGGCGGCGCCGGGCGGGGTGCTGGGGAGGTCGCGGTTCGCCGTGCCCGATCTGCCCGTCTGGTCGGCGGCGGTCAGGACGATGCAGGCGGGCGGGCGCGAGGCGCGGCTGCTGTGCATCGGCGACAGCGTGACCCAAGGCTATGGCGCGGTCTCCGGCGGCTGGACGCCGAACGGTCGGGCGAGCGCCTGGCCCCAGCGGCTGGCGGCTATGATGAGCGGGCGGGGCCTGCCGGCCTCGGCGGCGTCGGTCGCGGGCGCCGGGGCGGCTGATGGGGCCGGCGGAGGCTATTCCGCCTATGATCCACGCGTGACCCTGGGCGCCGGGTGGGGCGTCAACGCCCTGACCGGGATGGGCGGCAAGCTGTTCTCGGGCGCGGCCTCATCGACGGGCGTTTGGAGCTTTCAGCCGGACCGGCCAGTGGATCGGTTCGATCTGTGGGCCGTAACGAACACGGCGCTGGGGGTGCTGACGGTCGAGACCGACGGCGTGGTGCGGGCGACGGTGAACACCACCAAGGCGGCGTCGATGGAGGTCACGACCGTAGCCTTTCCCGAGACGACCGGGCCGGTGAGCGTGCGCTGGTCCTCGGGCGGTGCGGTGTTCATCGCGGGCGGGGCCGCGTGGCGGTCAGATGTGAAGCGGGCGCGGGTGATCAACGCCGGGTGGGGCGGGGCTCGGATCGCGGACTGGATCACGACGGACCAGCCGTATCGGGCCTATGGGTCGATCCCGGCGGCGGCGGCTGATCTGTCGGTCGTGTGTCTGACGATCAACGACTGGAATGCGGGGACGGCGGTCGCGACCTACAAGGCCGGGCTGGGGACGCTGGTGGATCGGTGCCTGACGACGGGGGACGTGCTGCTGATGACCGGATGTCCGTCGGACCCGGCCCAGGGCAAGGCGAGCTATGCCGCGCAAGCCGCGTTGCGGGACGCGGTGTTCGAGGTGGCGGCGACGCGAGGGCTGGCGGCGCCCATCGACGGGACGGCACTGTTCGGCGGCAGCTTCGCCGGCGGGCTGATGTTCGATTCCGTCCATCCCAATGCGGCGGGACAGGCGAGGATCGCCGAGGCGGTGCGGGCGCGGGTGATGATCTGAGGTTGTCGCGCGCGCTCGCGCAGTGGTAACCGTGGCGGATGGGGGAGCGGCTTTACGGGGTGCAGGCGCTGCGGTTCGCGGCGGCGACGGCGGTGGTCGTGACGCATGCCGTGGACCTTGCGGGGACGCGGCTGGGGCTGGAGACGGTGCTGTCCAGCGGGGCGCTGGAGAACTTCGGCGCCGTCGGCGTGGACGTGTTCTTCGTCATCAGCGGCTTCATCATCGCCACGACGACACAGGGTCAGACGGGCATGGGCGCGACCGGGGCCTTCCTGTGGCGGCGGTTTCGACGGGTGGCGCCGATCTACTGGCTGCTGTGGCTGCCGATCCTGATCGGCATGGCGCGGGGCGGGACGCTGAGCCCAGAGGTGGCTGTGGCGACCTTCCTGTTCTGGCCGTTCAGCGGGCTGGAGATGACGTTTCCGGCGCTGGGACCGGGGTGGACCCTGTGTTTCGAAATGCTGTTCTACGCCGGGTTCGGCCTGGCCATAGCGGGCGGCCGGCGGGTCGGCTGGGGGCTGGTCGGGGTCTATGCGGCGATGCTGGCGGCCGGATTGGTCGTGGCGGCGCCGGTGCTGAGGTTCTGGGGCGCGCCGATCATTCTGGAGTTTCTGTTGGGCGTCGGGATCGCCTGGGTGTGGCGGTCGGCGCCGCGTCGGCTTGGGGTGTGGGCGGTCGCTCTGGCGATGCTCGGCTTCGGGTTGGGCCTGGTCGTCGGCTATGGCGGCATCGACGATGTGCGGGCGCTGAACGATCCGTGGAACGGGTTGAGGCGGGCAGCGGTCTGGGGGTTGCCCAGCGCCCTGCTGGTGTTCGGCGTGGTGAGGATGGAGCGGGTGGATCGGGCGCCGGGGCGGCTGGGGCGGGCGGCGGCCTTCATGGGGGATGCGTCCTATTCGATCTATCTGGTCCATGTGCTGGTCATCCGGGCGCTGGGAAGGCTGTTTGAGAGCGGGATGGTCGCCCTGCCGGGGGATGCGGTGGTGGGGCTGACCGTGATCGCCAGTCTGGTGGCGGGGGTTGCGGTGCATCTGTGGGTGGAGCGACCGCTTTTGAAGATCCTCCCCCGAGCCGTGTAGCGGCACGGGGGAGGGGGACCGCGCGAAGCGGGGTGGAGGGGGCGGAAACGGGTTGGGTGTGAGACGGTTGGCAGAGCGCGCGCCGTCGCCCCCTCCACCGCTTGGCGGTCCCCCTCCCCCGCTGGCGGGGGAGGACATAAAAAGGAGATTGCGATGGTTTCGATCCGGTGGCCGTTCGGCCAGGCGGGGCGCGTGGGCGCGCCTGAAGGCAAGGAGAGCCGGGCGGGCGGGGTGATCGCCTTGTCGGGGGTGGGGCGGCCCAGGTGGACGCCCAACGACTACGCCAGCCTGGCGCGCGAGGGGTATCAGAAGAATGCGGTGGCCTATCGCTGCATCCGCATGATCGCCGAGGCGGCGGCGGCTGCGCCGTTCGCGGTGTTCGTGGACGGGGCGCGCGACGAGGCGCATCCGCTGGCGAAACTGATCCGACGGCCCAATCCCGAGCAGTCGGGGGCGGAGCTGATGGAGGCGGTCTATGGCGCGCTGCAAGTGTCGGGCAACGCCTATGTCGAGGCGACCGGAGATGCGGACGGGGACGGGGCGCCGGACGAGCTGTGGGCGCTGCGGTCGGACCGGGTGAAGGTGGTGCCCGGCCGGTCGGGCTGGCCCGAGGCGTGGGATTATTCCGTGGACGGACGGTCGGTTCGGATCGGGCGGGCGGCGGACGGCTGGGCGCCGGTGATGCACCTGAAGCTGTGGCACCCGCTGGACGACTGGTACGGGCTGTCGCCGATGGAGGCGGCGGCGCAGGGGGTCGATGCGCACAATGCGGCGGGCGCCTGGAACAAGGCCCTGCTGGACAATGCGGCGCGGCCGTCGGGGGCGCTGGTCTATGGGGCGCGCAACGGCGAGCGGCTGACGGACGGGCAGTTCGAGGCGCTGAAGGATCAGCTGTCGAACGTCTATGCCGGGGCGACGAACGCCGGGCGGCCGATCCTGCTGGAAGGCGGGATGGACTGGAAGCCGCTGAGCCTGACGCCGGCGGAGATGGATTTCACGGCCGGCAAACATGCGGCGGCGCGCGAGATCGCCCTGGCGTTCGGGGTGCCGCCGCAGCTGCTGGGGATACCGGGGGACGCGACCTACGCCAACTACCGCGAGGCCAATGCGGCCTTCTGGCGACAGACGGTGATCCCGCTGGTGCGGAAGGCGGCGGGGGCGATGACGGGCTGGCTGGGCGAGCGGTTCGCCGGGTGCGAGGTGCGGGCGGACCTGGAGGCGGTGGCGGCGTTGCACCCCGAGCGGGACGCCCTGTGGGCGCGGCTGGAGGGGGCGAGCTTCCTGACCGACGAAGAGCGTCGGCGGATGGCGGGGGTGGGGGCGTGACCGAACATCAAATCCGGCGCGTGCCGACGGCGTTGCTGATCGCCGTGGTCGTGCAGACGGTGGGCGGCCTGGTCTGGGCGGGGGGCGCCGCGGCGCGGATCGCGACGCTGGAGCAGCGGGTCGGGGAACAGAGGCTGGTCGCCGAACGGCTGGCGCGGTTGGAGGTCCAGGGCGAGGCGACGGCGGCGGCGGTGGAGCGGATTGAGCGGCGGTTGGAGGGGAAATGAGCACCTTGGCGATCGAAGGCTACGCCTCGCTGTGGGGCGTGGCGGATCTGAACGGGGACGTGGTGCAGGCGGGGGCGTTTGCGGACAGTCTGGCCAAGACGGGCGCTGAGGGGGTGCGGATGCTGAACCAGCACGATGCGCGGGCGCCGGTCGGGGTCTGGGAGCAGATCATCGAGGATGCGCGCGGCCTGTTCGTGCGCGGCCGGATCGAGGACTGGTCGGCCGAGGCGCGGTTCGCCGGGGCGTTGAGCCGGGCCGGGGCGCTGGATGGGCTGTCGATCGGCTACCGCACGGCGCGGGCCCGGCGTCAGGGACGGCTGCGCGTGCTGAGCGCGGTCGAGCTGTGGGAAGTGTCGTTGGTGACGTTTCCGATGCTGCCGAGGGCGCGGTTCAGTTTGGCTTGAGGGTCGGGCAGAGACTTGGAGACGACGACGGCCGGAGGCGCATCCGTGGTCTCTCCGCAATGTTGACCCGGCACGACACGCACGGCCACTGCGCGCACGGCGTCGGATCGTTTGGGATGAAAGAACAATCCAAACACGGCGCTCCCCTTCTAGCTTTGAGTTGGGAAGCGAAGCCGGGGCCGCAAGGCCGCGCCAGTTTCAGTTTGGCTTGAGGGCCTGGAAAGCGCCGTTGCGGTCGAGGGTTTCGGCGAGGGCGGCCATCTGGGCGCGGCCCTTCTTGCCGTGGATGTAGCGCAAGGCCCAGCCAGCGAGCACCAGGCCGAAGATCCAGCCGACGTGCAGAACCAAGTGGGCGAACAGGATGAAGACGGCCGCCAGCGCATAGGCGCCGAGATAGACCAGGGCCAGCTGGCCGCCGCGCGAGGCCGTGGGGTTGGACAGGCCGGCGATGATCTCGGCCAGGCCCGGCGAGGCGGCGGCGGACGGCAGGGCGTGATCGGAGGGCTTGGATGCCGGTTGGGGCGCGGGTTTGGGTTGCGCTTTTGGCGCGGCCTGGGCGGCGGGCGCAGCGGTCGGTCGGGCGGTGGGTCTGGGCCTGGGCGGGATCGGATCCGGCGCGCGCCGGGCGGGGCGGAACAGGATCGAGCGGCCGGCTTCGTCGACGGTGAAGACCTCTTCGAAGGCGGTGGTCGAGAAGTCGATGGCGCGGGTGTCCTGGCCATAGCTCTGGCCATGCAGGGCCGTCAGCCGGCCCTGGCGCAGCTCGATCTGGAAGCCGACGGGGTCGGGCAGGCCGGCGACCATGGCATGGACGGTGCCGAATAGGCCGGTGGCGTCCGGGTTGGCGGTCGCGCGGTCCGCATCGACGACGATCTGGGAATAGAGACCGGCGCCGGTGTTGCGACGCAGTCCCGGCGAACTGGCGGCGACCTGTGCCCGCAGGTCCGGCACGCTGTCGCCCATCTGCCAGATCATGGCGTCCATGACGGCGCTTTCCAGGGGCGTCAGGTGGGACATGGGGCGCTAGGACGACTTGGATGCAGCTTTGCGACGCAGCATCAAAACCACGATGCCGACGATCAGGACGAGTATGGCAACCTGCGCCGCGCGGTAGGGCAGGCCGCTTTCGCCTTGAGCCTCCGCGCCGCGATGCAGGGCGGCAAGGATGATATCGGTAATCGTGTAGAAAATGACCGGAAGGCCAATGGCCGCCGCCCATGGCCAGCGGGCCACACGTCGCGGCCCTGCTGAAAGCGTGCCGGGCGGGAAGAGGATCGCGAAAAGGATCAGCGCGGCTGCATGAAGCAGCGGGCTGTAGAGATCGGCTTCGACGAAGATCGGCGCGGGCATGAGGCGAGCCTAGCGGTCGCCTGAAGCCGCCGCAATCACAGGTTTCGGGCGGCCGATGACGGCCGCTCGCGAAATGGGAAGGTCGCGACGCGGCCGCCCCCTCCACCGCCTTCGGCGGTCCCCCTCCCCCGCATCGCGGGGGAGGATCGTTTCAGCAGGAGACACCATGAAAGAGACCAAACAGGCTTCGGGCCAGCCCGAGGCGCGCGATGTCGTGCGCGAGATGATGGCGGCGTTCGAGGCGTTCAAAGGGGCGAACGACGTCCGGCTGGGCGAGATCGAGAAGAAGGCGGCGGCCGATGTGCTGCTGGAGGAGAAGGTGGCGCGCATCGACCAGGCGGTCGCCTCGGCCCAGGCGCGGCTGGACCGGGTGATGAGCCAGAGCCGTCGCCCGGCGATCGGCGGCGAACCGGCCGAGCCGGCGTCTGCGCCCGAAGCGAAGGCGGCGTGGGACGGCTATCTGAAGACGGGACAGTCCCCTCATTTGGCCAGCGGTCTGGAGGTCAAGGCGGGCCTGTCGGGCGGGGCGACCTCGGGCGGCTATGTGGTGCCGTACGAGACCGAACGGGCCATCGAGCGGCGTCTGATGGCGGCCAGTCCGATGCGCGAGATCGCCACGGTGCGCACCGTGGCGGCCGGCGTGTTCAGAAAGCCGGTTTCGACGGCGGGCGTGGCCTGCGGCTGGGTGGCGGAGACGGCCGCACGGCCCGAGACGGACCCGGCGACCCTGGCCCTGCTGGAGTTTCCGTCGGCCGATCTCTACGCCAATCCGGCGGCGACGCAGGCGTTGCTGGACGACGCCATGGTCGATCTGGACGAATGGCTGGCGGCCGAGGTCGAGGACGCCTTTGCGGCGCAGGAGACCGCCGCCTTCGTCAATGGCGACGGGGTGAACAAGCCCAAGGGTCTGCTGTCCTATCCGACCGTGGCGGACGCGGGCCAGGTCTGGGGTCAGATCGGCTATGTCGCCTCGGGCGCGGCGGGCGGCTTTGCGGCGACCAGTCCGGCGGATCGCCTGATCGACCTGATCTATGCGCCCAAGGCCCAATATCGTCCGAGCGGCCGGTTCGTGATGAACCGCAAGACGGTCTCGGCCGTGCGCAAGTTCAAGGACGCGGACGGCAACTACATCTGGCAGCCGGCGACGCGGTTGGCCGAGACGGCGAGCCTGCTCGGCTATCCGGTCACCGAGATCGAGACCATGCCGGATGTGGCGGCGGGCAGCCTGTCCATCGCGTTCGGGGACTTTCAGCGGGGGTATTTGATCGTTGATCGCGCGGGGGTGCGGGTGCTGCGCGATCCCTATTCGGCCAAGCCCTATGTGCTGTTCTACACGACCAAGCGCGTGGGCGGCGGGGTGCAGAACTTCGACGCGATCAAGGTGATGAAGTTCAGTGCGAGCTGATCTGATTGCGCTCGTTTCTCCCTCCCCCTGCGGGGGAGGGCAGGCCGCGTAGCGGCCGGGTGGGGGCGGCAAGGCAACCGGATACGGATTTCCTGGCCCTCCCCACCCGGTCTCGCCTGCGGCTCGACCACCCCCCCCCCGTGGGGGAGGGAGAGGTCTGATTTTTTTAATGGAGATTGCCATGGCGCAGCCGGTGACGGTGGCGGAGGCGAAGCTGTTTCTACGGGTCGAGCATGAGGCCGAGGACGGGTTGATCCAGACCTTGATCGAGGCGGCGCAGGCGAAGGTCGAGGGGGATGTGGGGTTGGGCCTGACATCGACCTCGCCGGCGCCGTTGCGGCTGGCGATCCTGATGCTGGTGCTGCGGGCCTATGAGCGGGGGGAGCCGGTGGCGGTCGAGCCGGTCGAGGGCTGGTTGGCGCCGTATCGCGTGGTGCGGTTGTGAGGATGTTGGCGGGGCTGTTCCAGCCGGTGGAGGCTGAGACGGCTTACGGCGGGCGGAGCGTGACGTTCGAGGCGGTGGGGTCGGCTTGGCTGAAGTGCGGGGCGCGCAGCCAGACCGAACGCGGCGAGGGCGATCAGAGGCGGGCGGTCGAGACGATGGGCGCGGAGGCGCGGGCGGATCCTCGGCTGGCGGTCGGGCGGGTGCTGCGCTTCGGCGGGGCGGACTGGCGGATCGTTGCGACCCAGGATGTGCGGCCGGGGCGGGTCAGGCTGGATCTGGAGCGGGTGCGATGAGGGATCATGAAAGCGCGTTGCAGAAGGCGGTGCTGGCGGCGCTGAAGGGGGATGCGGCGGTCGGGGCGCTGCTGGGCGGGCGGGTGTTCGACTTCGCCGCTCTCGGGGCGCCGGAGGACGTTGCATTTCCGCATCTGGTGATCGGGCGGTGCGAGAGCCGGCCGGTGGCGGCCGACGGGGGCGGGGTCGAACAGAGGCTGACCCTGACGGGCGTGTCGCGGTTCGCGGGATCGGAAGAGGCCAAGGCGGTGGCGGCGGCGGTGCGGGCCTGTCTGCACGAGGCCGTGCTGGAGGCCGACGGGGTGCGAACGGCGACCCTGAGGGCGACATTTGCGGACGTGTTCCGCGCGGGCGACGGGCGGCGGACCTATGCGGTCGTGCGGCTGAGGGCGGTCACGGAAGAGATTTGATCCTCCTCCGCGACAGCGGGGGAGGGGGACCATGCGTAGCATGGTGGAGGGGGCGAAAAGCGGACCGGGTGTGGAAATCAGGCGATGGAGCGCGTGTCCGCCCCCTCCACCACTTCGTGGTCCCCCTCCCCCGTTTCGCTGCGCTTCACGAGGGAGGATTGAGCGATGACGGCACAGGCCGGCAAGGACATGTTGCTGAAGATCGAGGGCGCGCCGGGCGTGTTCACGACGGTGGCGGGGTTGAGGGCGCGGACGATCTCGTTGAACGCCAAGACGGTGGATGCGACCGACGGAGACAGCGCGGGGCGGTGGCGCGAGCTGCTGGCTGGCGCAGGCGTGAAGTCGGCGGCGGTGTCGGGGCAGGGCATCTTCCGCGACGCGGCGTCGGACGCCCTGGTGCGCGAGGCCTTCTTCGATCAGGCGGCGAAGCGGTGGCGGCTGATCGTGCCGGACTTTGGGGTGCTGGAGGGACCGTTCCTAGTGGCGGCGCTGGAATACGCCGGCGAGCACGAGGGGGAGGCGACCTTCGCCCTGAGCCTGGCCAGCGCCGGGGCCATCGGGTTCAGCGCGATATGACTGTGTGAATCGTGAAGCGTGAATCGTGAGGAGAAGCATCGATCACGCATCACGATTCACCGCTCACGAAATCGAACTTGGAGATGTGATGAACGGCGTTCGGGGTGAAGTGCTCGTTGAAATCGGCGGCGCGCGGCGTCGGGCCTGTCTGACGCTGGGGGCGTTGGCGGCGATCGAGACGGGGCTGGATGTCGATGGGATGGCGGCGGTCGCCGAGCGAATGAAGACGCTGTCGGCGCGGGATTTGATGATCGTGCTGGCGGCGGTGTTGCGCGGCGGCGGGGATGTAGAGCCGGAGGTGGCGGCGGTCGATCCGCGCGAGGCGGCGGTCGCCGTAGCGCAGGCGTTTGCGGCGGCCGCCAAGTGACGCCCTGGGGCGAGATGTTGCGGTTGGCGGCGGCGCTGGGCGTGGCGCCGGAGGCGTTCTGGCGGCTGTCGCTGAAGGAGTGGCGGATGTTGACGCAGGCGCCGCGCGGCACGGCGCCGCTGGGGCGCGAGGGACTGGCGCGATTGATGGAGGGTTGGCCGGATGGCGGATGAGTTCGGGCGAGACGGGATCGATCAGGTCGCGCTGAGAGCGGCCGAAGCCGGGGCGGCGCTGGAGGCGCTGAAGGCGCCGGCGCAGGAGGCGGCGGACGCCATCGAGGCGGCGTTCGGGCGGGCGGGCGACAGTCTGACGCGATCGCTGGCGCGGGCGGCGGCGGACGGGGAGGTGTCGCTGGCCGAACTGGCGAGGGCGGTGCTGAATGCGGTCAATGCGGCGGCGGGATCGCAGGGCGGCGGGCTGAGCGCGGCGATCCAGTCGGTGATGTCCAGCTTCGGCGGGGCTCGGGCGGACGGCGGGCCGGTGCTGGGCGGTGCAGCCTATCTGGTCGGCGAGCGCGGACCGGAGATATTTCGGCCGACGACGGGCGGCGAGATCGGGCCGGTCGGCGGTGGGGGCGTGACGGTCAATGTGGCGGTGGACGGCGGGGCGCCGGCCCTGCTGCGGTCCGAGGCGCAGATCGCCCAGATGCTGGCGCGGGCCGTCAGCCTGGGCGCCAGGCGGATTTAAAAACGCCGCCCCGTCGAAGACGGGGCGGCGCTGAAGTCACTCGGGCGGTAAGACTTATTCGCCCTTCGGGTTCGGGCCGAAGCGGTTCTCGCCCTTCTGGCTGTCGACGACGCCGATCCAGATCAGGAATGCCAAGCCCGAGAGGCCGGCGATGGCGAACAGGCCGATGGCCGGGCCCATCAGGGCGAAGACGGCGGCGGGATTGCCCTCGTAGTAGTCTTCCGAATAGCCGTTGGCGACGGCGGCGGCGATGACCATGGCGAAGCCGGCGAAGAAGGCGACGACCGAGCCGACCCAGGGAATGGCGATCAGCCAGCCGGTCTTGCCCATGTCGTGCAGACGCTTCACCGAAATGGCCAGATTGGGCCAGATCAGCACGATGCCCAGCAGATTGATGATCGGGATCCAGCTGATGACGACGTTGACGCCCAGCAGGATCAGCCAGCCGATCCAGAAATGGCTGCGGCGGATGCGGCCCTCGAAGGACAGGAACAGCTTCTGCCAATCGAAACCGGCGACAGCGGTCGAGGTCGAGCTGGCATAGCCGCCGGCGACGCCGGTGGTGGTGGGCGAACCCGCCAGGATCAGGATCTGGGTGGCCGCGGCGCCTTCGGGGACGAAGTCGACGCGGACGCCGGCGGCGGGCACGGCGGGCGATTGCAGCGCAGCCGAGGTGAAGTCGTAACGGGCGCCGTCGTCGCCGCTGATCAGACCGATTCCGGTGGTGGTGTCGTAGCTGAGAATCTCGCCGCGCAAACGTGTCGCTCCCCTTGGGCATGCGGCCGAAGCTGGCCGTGCGGCGAGCATGAACGAGCGGCGATCCATGAACAAGTGAAACAGAGGACAGGTTCGACATGGCCTTTCACGAGGTGCGCCTGCCTGCGCGGCTGGCGTTCGGTTCGACCGGCGGGGTGGAGCGTCGGACGGAGATCACGACGCTGGCGTCGGGGTTCGAGCGGCGGTCCACGCCCTGGGCGTTGGGGCGCAGGCGGTATCTGATCGGGGCGAACCTGAGGTCGCTAGACGACATGGCCGAGTTGGTCGCCTTCTTCGAGGCGCGGCGGGGACGGCTGTACGGGTTTAGGTTCAAGGACTTTGCGGACTTCAAGTCGTGCGCGCCGGGTGGGGTGGTATCGTCTGAGGATCAGGCGCTGGGCGTGGGCGACGGGGTTCGGACCGCGTTCGATCTGGTGAAGCGCTACGGCGATGTGGAGCGGCCGATCGCCAAGCCGGTCGGGGGATCGGTGCGGGTGGCGCTGGGCGGTGTCGAGACGACGGCTTTTATGGTCGATCTCGTGACCGGGCGGGTGACGCTGGAGCGCGCGCCGGAGGCGGGTGTCAGCGTGACGGCGGGGTTTCAGTTCGACACGCCGGTGCGGTTCGATTCCGATCGGATCGAGACCACGCTGGAGAGCTTCGAGGCCGGACGGATGGCGGCGGTTCCTCTGATCGAGGTTCGGGTCTGAGCCATGCGCGACATACCAAACGAAATGGCCGCCCGCATCGAGAGCGGGGCGGCGACGCTTTGCCATGTCTGGCGGCTGGAGCGAGCCGACGGCGTGGTGATGGGGTTCACCGATCACGACCGGGACCTGGTGGTGGACGGCGTTGTCTGTCGGGCGGCGAGCGGCTGGACGGCGGGGGCGGGCGAGAGCGAGGTCGGGCTGGCGGCGGGGTCGGCTTCGGCGGCGGGGGTACTGGACGACGCGGCGATTAAGGAAGCGGATGTGGCGGCAGGGCTGTTCGATGCGGCGACGGTCGAACTATGGCGCGTGGACTGGGCGCGGCCGGATCTGGAGGTGCGGTTGTGGGTGGGGACGCTGGCGAAGATTCGGCGCCAGGGGGAGAGCTTCGTCGCCGAGCTTGAGGGACCCCTCGCCAAGCTGGAGCGGGTGGTCGGGCGGACCTATGGGCGGATGTGCGATGCGCGGCTGGGAGACCAGAGGTGCCGGGTCGCGGAGCCGGCGGGGCGGGTCTGCGACAAGCGGTGGGATACCTGCGTCGCGACGTTCGGGAATGGCGCGAACTTTCGCGGATTTCCGGACGTGCCGGGGGATGACTTCTTGACGGCCTATCCGGCCGGAAGTGCGCGAAACGACGGCGGGAGCCGGCGGTGAGGGGTAGGGCGACGACATCTCCCTCCCCGGAACGGGGAGGGTCGTCGCGGAGCGACGGGGTGGGGACGGCAGGGCGACCGGACACGCAATGCCGGGCCGCCCCCACCCGGTCTCGCCTGCGGCTCGACCACCCTCCCCCGGGGGGGGAGGGAAAGGGCTGTGCGATCGTCGCGGCCGCCCGGTCCTGGCTCGGCACGCCGTATCGGCATCAGGCCAGCATGAAGGGCGTGGGCGCGGACTGCCTGGGGCTGGTGCGTGGGGTGTGGCGCGAGGTGGCAGGCGAAGAGCCGGAGGTCTTGCCAGCCTATTCGGCCGACTGGGCCGAGGTCGGTGGGCGCGAGACGCTGCTGGATGCGGCGGGGCGGTGGATGCCGCCGGTTGAGGTCGATCAGATTCGGGCGGGCGATGTGTTGCTGTTTCGCATGTCGCCAGGGGCGGCGGTGAAGCACTGCGCCATTCTGAGCGACCTCGACGGACCGGAGCCGAGGATGATCCACGCCTATTGGGGACGGGCGGTGGTCGAGAGCTGGATGGGCGTGTGGTGGCGAAGACGGCTGGCGGCCGTGTTCCGGTTTCCTGTCCTCCACCGCGAAGCGGGGGAGGGGGACCGCGTGCCGCGTGGTGTAGGGGGCGAAAGTCCCACGAGTCTTGGTGAAGCAGGATCAGAGGTCGGGTGTGCGGTCGCCCCCTCCACCACTTCGTGGTCCCCCTCCCCCGTGAACGGGGGAGGATCTTTGGAGGCGTAGATGGCGCAAGTCGTTTTGAGCGCGGTCGGGCAGTCGGTCGGCGGGCCGGTCGGGCGGGTGATCGGCTCGACCCTTGGACGGGCGATCGACAATCGGGTGGTGGGCTCGCTGGGTCCGGCGCGGCAGGTAGGGCCGAGGCTGGAGACACTGAAGGTTCAGGGCGCGGCGGAAGGCGCGCCGATGGCCTGCGTCTTCGGGCGGGCGCGGGTGACGGGTCAGGTGATCTGGGCGGCGCGGTTCCTGGAAGGCAAGTCGAAAGGGCGGGCGGGCAAGGGCGGGCCGAAGACGGTCGACTATGTCTATTCGCTGAGCTTCGCGGTGGCCCTGTGCGAAGGCGAGATCGACGGGGTCGGGCGGGTCTGGGCCGACGGGCGGCTGATGGACATGACCGGCGTCGTGATGCGGCTGCATCGCGGGGGCGAGGACCAGACGGCGGATCCGCTGATCGCGGCGGTGGAGGGGGATGCGCCCGCGTATCGCGGGACGGCCTATGTGGTGTTCGAGGACCTGCCGCTGGGGCCGTTCGGGGATCGGGTTCCGCAGCTGAGTTTCGAGGTGTTCCGGCGGCCGAGGGGGCAGACGGCGCGGCTTGAGGACTTGCTTGAGGAGGTATGTCTGATCCCTGGGGCGGGGGAGTTCGCCCTGGCGACCGAGGCGGTGATGCGGCGCGAGGGGCTGACGCGGACGGCGGCGGAGAATGTGCACAATGGCGAGGGTGGGGCTGACCTGGTCGTGTCGCTGGACCAGCTTCAGGCGCAGCTGCCGAACCTGAAGCGGGTCAGTCTGGTGGTCGGGTGGTTCGGCAGCGACCTGAGGGCCGGGCAATGCGTTGTGCGGCCAGGGGTGGAGCGGCGCGACAAGCCAACCGAACCGCTGGTCTGGTCCGTGGCGGGCGTGGCGCGCGATGAGGCCTATGAGGTCAGTCAGGTGGACGGGGCGCCGGCCTATGGCGGCACGCCGTCGGATGAGAGCGTGCGGCAGGCGATCCGCGAGCTGAAGGCGCGGGGGTTGGAGGTGACCCTGTATCCGTTCGTCTTCATGGACTGCCCGGGCTATCCATGGCGGGGGCGTGTGGCGGGCGTGGATGGGGCGGGGGCGACGGCGGAGATCGCGGCGCTGTTCGGAGGGCCGGACGACTGGGGCTTGCGGCGGATGGCGCTGCACTATGCCCGGATCGCGGCGGATGAGAGGGCGGACGGCCTGTTGATCGGGTCGGAGATGCGGGGCGTGACCTGGACGCGGGATGCGGCCGGAGGTTTTCCGGCGGTCGATCAAATCCGGGCGCTGGCGGCGGAGTGTCGGGTGGTGGTCGGGCCGCGCGTGAAACTGTCCTATGCGGCGGACTGGAGCGAATATTTCGGGCGCCAGTCGGGCGGGGAGGCGGTGTTCCATCTGGATCCGCTGTGGGCCGATGCGAACATCGATCATGTGTCCATCGACTGGTATCCGCCGCTGACGGACTGGAGAGCCGGCGACGGCGGGGTCGATGCCGCGACGTTCGGCGGGGCGGCGGACCCAGTCTATCTGGCGGCGGGCGTCGCGGGCGGGGACGGGTTCGACTGGTACTACGCCAGCGAGGCGGATCGGGCGGCGCAGGTCAGGACGCCCATCGTCGATGGGGCGTATGGCGAGGACTGGGTGTTTCGGCCCAAGGACCTGAAGGGCTGGTGGTCGAACCTTCACCATGATCGGCCGGGCGGGGTACGGAGCGCTGTGTCGACGACCTGGATTCCGGGGATGAAGCCGGTGCGGCTGTCGGAGTTCGGCTGCGCGGCGGTGGACCGGGGCGGCAATGCGCCGAACCTGTTTCAGGATGCGAAGAGCAGTGAGAGCCGACTGCCGCCGGGATCAACGGGCGCGCGCGACGACGCAGTGCAGCGGGGGGCGCTGGAAGCGGTGCTGGGCCATTATGCGACGGCTGAGAACAATCCGGTTTCGGATGTCTATGGCGGGCGAATGCTGGAGGCGGCGGACGCCTGGTGCTGGGACGCGCGGCCCTATCCGGCGTTTCCTTCGCGGGGCGATGTCTGGGCCGACGCAGGGGCGTGGCGCGCCGGGCATTGGCTGAACGGACGGCTGGCCGGCGACGGGCGCGATCTGATCGAAGCGGTGCTGGCGCGAGGCGGGTTGTCGCCCCAAGAGATGGCGATCGAGGGTGTCGAGGGGTCGGCGGCCGGCTACGTCATCGACCGGCCGATGCGGACGCGCGATGCGTTGGAGCCGCTGCTGGCGGCGTTTGACGCGGTGGCGGCCGAGCGGAACGGAAAGGTCGCCGTCCTGGGGCGGGTGGAGACGGTGGTCGAGATCGCGGGCGAGGCGCTGGCCCTGCCCGATGGCGGGGCGGCGGAGACGGCGACGCGGACGCTGGAGCCCAGGGCGGGCGAGGCGCGGGTGCGGTTCATCGACGAGACGGCGGACTATCAGACCGGGGCGGTGGTCGTGCGGTCGGACGATGCGGCGGCGACGGCGGGCGGGGTCGATCTGGACTTGCCGGAAGTGTGCGGCAGCGGACTGGCGAAGGCGGCGGCGCAGCGGGCGCTGGACGGCGAGAGCCTGGAGATGAGAACGTTGGCGCTGGGGCCGCTGGAAGCCTTGCGGCTGGAGCCGGCGGACCGGGTGCGGCTGGAGGGTCGGTCGGACGACTGGCGCGTGATGCGGATTACGGCGGACGAGACGCCGTCGGCATTGTTGGAGCCGGTGACGGCCCGGCGGGCGGTCGAGGATGACGGCGTCTGGCGCGGGGGCGAGACGCCGGTCGTGGTCGGGGCGCCGTTCCTGAAGGTATTGGACCTGCCGCCCTTGATGGGGAGCGAGGCGGACGCGCGCCCCCTGATCGCCGTGGCGGCCGAGCCCTGGCGGACGATGCGGCTGCATGCGGGGCCGACCGCTGAGACTCTGACGGCGAGGGGCGATGTGGAGACGCCGGCGACGGTCGGGGTGCTGCTCGAGGCGCTGGGAGCGGGCGTGCGGCATCGCTGGGATGAGGCCAACGCCGTGGTGGTGCGGGTCGAGGGCGAGGCGCCGCAAAGCGCGGTCGAGGCGGCGGTGCTGGGCGGCGGCAATGCGCTGGCGGTCGAGACCGCTGTGGGCTGGGAGATCGTTCAGTATCGGTCGGCCTTGCTGGTCGGGAAGGGGACGTGGCGGCTGACGGGTCTGTTGCGCGGGCAGCAGGGGACCGAGGTGGAGATGCGGGCGGGCGCCGGGGCGGGGTCGGTCATGGTGTTTCTGGACGACCGGCTGGCGCGCGCGGAGATCGGGAGGGGCGAGCGGGGGTTGCCGC
The DNA here is from genome assembly GCF_014204545.1 of Brevundimonas vesicularis. Lineage (GTDB taxonomy): Bacteria > Pseudomonadota > Alphaproteobacteria > Caulobacterales > Caulobacteraceae > Brevundimonas > Brevundimonas vesicularis_B. The sequence continues at coordinate 1,407,566 of NZ_JACHLJ010000001.1, read as the reverse complement.
TGGTCTGTCGCGCAGGTCCGGCCGGTGCGGCGCCGGGCGGCGCGGGGTTCCGCGAGACCCTGTTCGTGCCGAGGGGCGTGCATGATCGGCCGTGGTCGCCGTCTGGTCTGACGGTCGAGACGTCGGCCGAGGGTCTGGCGATCCGATGGACGCCGCGTGCGCGGCTGTTCGGCGACAGCTGGGATGGGGAACCGACAGCGGTCGATCCGATGCGGTTCCGGCTGCGTGTGCAGTGTGGCGATGTCGTGGTGCGGACAATCGAGATGGAGGGCGCGTCGGCGTTCTATGCAGCGGCGGACCTGCCGGACGGTGCGACCGACACGGTGCGGATCGCCGTGGCGCAGTGGGGCGACGGGTTTGGCTGGGGCCCAGAAGCTGAAGTCGAGACGGAAATCCGGCGGTCTGACGAAATAGGACGGGTCCAGCCCTTTGCGCGGGGCGGGGCATGGCTTAACTGACGGCCTCTCGACCTTTTTCAGCTGGAGCGACAACGGACGTGGCAGGCGACCCCTACAAGGAACTGGGCGTTTCGAAGGGCGCGAGCGCGGACGAGGTCAAGAAGGCGTATCGCAAGCTCGCCAAGGAGCTGCATCCCGACAAGAACCCCGGCGACAAGATCACCGAGGACAAGTTCAAGCGGGTGACGGCAGCCTTCGACATCCTGGGCGACAAGGACAAGCGCGCCAAATACGACGCGGGCCAGATCGACGGCGACGGCAACGAACAGTATCGCGGCTTCGGCGGGGGCGGTCGCGCTGGCGGCAGCCCGTTCGGCCAGGGCGGCAATCCGTTCGGACAAGGCGGCGGGCCGGGCGGCCGCGCCAACTTCGAAGGCGTCGATCTGGACGACCTGTTCGGGATGTTCGGCGGGGCCGGGCGTCAGCGCGGCGCGCGGGACTTCACCTCACGCGGTCAGGACGTGAAGGCGACGCTGGACATCAGTCTGGAAGACGCCATCGCCGGGGCGACGCGGCGGATCCAGTTTTCGGATGGACGCACCCTGGACGTGACCATTCCCAAGGGGGCCTCGGAGGGCCAGACCATCCGCCTGCGCGGTCAGGGTTCGCCGGGGCGCGGGGCCGAGAACGGCGACGCCCTGATCGAGCTGAAGATCGAACCGCACCCGATCTACAAGCGCGACGGCGCCGACCTGACGATGGATCTGCCGGTGTCGGCGCCTGACGCGGTGCTGGGCGCCAAGGTGCGGGTGCCGACGCCCGAGGGCGTGGTGCAGATGACGCTGCCGGCCGGATCGAACTCGGGCAAGGTGCTGAGGCTGAAAGGCCGCGGCGCGTTTGCGCAAGGCAGACGCGGCGATCTGCTGGCGCGGGTGATGGTGACGCTGCCGGATGCGCCGGATGCCGAACTGACCGCCTTCGCCGAGGATTGGCGGGCCAAGCGGCCCTATACGCCGGGGCGGTGAGCGCGCTCAAGTCGCGTGAAGCGCGGTAGCGCCAAAGGAAAAGAGCATGAGCACGAAGCCTGATGTGAAGCCGGCGCGGCCGTGGTTTTCGGCGGGGCCGACGGCGAAGCGGCCGGGCTATGCGCTGGGCGGATTGCCGTCCGACCTGCTGGGGCGTGGGATCCGCGCGCCAGAGGTGGTGGAGCGGTTCGCGCATGCCCTGCGGCTGACGCGCGAGGTGCTGGAAGTGCCCGACAGCCATGTGATGCTCTACACGCCAGGGTCGGACACAGGCGCGGTCGAGGCGGCGCTGTGGGGGATGTTGGGTGCGCGGCCGGTGCAGGTCGTGGCGTTTGAGAACTTCGGCCTGACCTGGCTGGCGGACGTGAAGGATCATCTGGGGCTGGAGCCCGAGGCCCTGACGGCGCCGTGGGGCGAACTGCCTGATCTGAGCCAGGCGGATTGGTCCAAGGACGTGGTGTTCCCGTGGAATGGCACGACCTCGGGGGTGCGCGTGCCGGACGCCGACTGGATCGCCGACGATCGCGAGGGGCTGGCGATCTGCGACGCGACCTCCGCCGCCTTCGCCATGCCGCTGCGGTGGGACAAGCTGGATGTCGTGACCTTCAGCTTCCAGAAGGCGCTGGGTGGAGAGGCCGGTATCGGGGTGATGGTGCTGTCGCCGCGCGCGGTCGAGCGGCTGGACACGTTCCGACCGGATCGGGCGATTCCGAAACTGCTGCGGCTGACCGACGGCAAGGGACGGTTCGATCGGGCGCTGGCGGACGGGGTGGCGATCAACACCTTCTCGATCGTGACCATTGAAGACTGGATCGACGCCCTGGGCTGGGCCAAGGACATCGGCGGGTTGAGCGAATTGATCCGACGGACAGACGCCAGCTACGCCGCGTTGGCGCAATGGGTGGAGCGGACCGACTGGATCGCCTTCCTGCCGGATCGACCGGAGATACGGTCGACGACCTCCGTCTGCTTGAAGTTCACCGATGCGCGGATCGCCGCGTTGAACGACAAGGCGCAGAAGGCCTTTGTCACTCGGTTCAAGGCCCTGCTGGAAGGCGAGGCGGCGGTGTTCGACATGGAACCGCATCGCAATGCGCTGCCCGGCCTTCGGCTATGGTGCGGCTGCACGGTCGAGACGGCCGATGTGGTTGCGGCGACACCCTGGCTGGAATGGGCTTTCGAGACGGCTCTTCAATCCTCCCCCGAGTAGCAAAGCGGAACGGGGGAGGGGGACCGCGCGAAGCGTGGTAGAGGGGGCGGATAGCTCGCGGACTTCGTCTGTCAGATTCATGCGACTTGGCCCGTTGTTGAAGCGGCGTTCGCCCCCTCCACCACTTCGTGGTCCCCCTCCCCCGTAACGGGGGAGGATCTTACGGAGACATCGGACGATTCCCTCGCTATAGGCTGCGCCCGCATTCCAGTGCGGAGAGACGGTTTTGGCGAACGTAGCGGTGGTCGGCGCCCAGTGGGGCGACGAGGGCAAGGGCAAGATCGTGGACTGGCTGTCCAACCGCGCCGACATGGTCGTGCGGTTCCAGGGCGGTCACAATGCGGGCCATACGCTGGTCGTGGACGGCAAGGTCTATAAGCTGGCGCTGCTGCCCAGCGGCGTCGTGCAGGGCAAGCCGTCGATCATCGGCAACGGCGTGGTCGTCGATCCCTGGCATCTGGTCGGCGAGATTGAGAAGATCGCCGCCCAGGGCGTGACTATCAGCCCCGAGATACTGACCATTGCCGACAACGCCTGCCTGATCCTGCCCATCCACCCTGCGCTGGATGTGGCGCGCGAGGCGGCGGCGAGCGCGCCGGGCGCCAAGATCGGCACGACCGGGCGGGGCATCGGCCCGGCCTATGAAGACAAGGTGGGGCGTCGGGCCATTCGGGTCTGCGATCTGGCCAATGAAGACGACCTGAAGGTCAAGATCGACCGGCTGCGCTCGCACCACGATCCGCTGCGCGCCGGTCTGGGGCTGGAGCCGATCGACCCCGACGCGCTGCTGGCGCAGTTGCTGGAGATCGCGCCGAAGATCCTGCCCTATGTAAAACCGGCCTGGCGCGTGCTGGATCAGGCGCAGAAGGACGGCAAGCGCGTCCTGTTTGAAGGGGCGCAGGGCGCCTTCCTGGACGTGGATCACGGCACCTATCCCTATGTCACCAGCTCCAACACCGTGGCCGGTCAGGCGGCGGCGGGTTCAGGCATCGGGCCGCGCGGCGTCGGTTATGTGCTGGGCATCGTGAAGGCCTATACCACGCGCGTCGGAGAGGGCCCCTTCGCCTGCGAACTGGATGATGAGGTCGGCGAGCATCTGGCGACCGTTGGCCGCGAGGTCGGGGTGAACACCGGCCGCGCCCGCCGCTGCGGCTGGTTCGACGCCGTGTTGGTGCGCCAATCGGTGGCGATCAACGGCATCGACGGGATCGCCCTGACCAAGCTGGACGTGCTGGACGGGTTGAAGACGCTGAAGATCTGCGTCGGCTACAAGGTCGATGGCGAGGTGCTGGACTATCTGCCCTCGAGCCTGAAGGCCCAGGGCGCGGCCGAGCCAGTGTTCGAAGAGCTGGAAGGTTGGAGCGAAAGCACCGCCGGCGTCCGCAGCTTCAAGGACATCAACGCCAACGCTATCAAATATGTGCGCCGGATCGAGGAGTTGATCGGCGCCCCAGTGGCCCTGCTGTCGACCAGCCCCGAACGCGACGACACCATTCTGATGCGTGATCCGTTCCAGGGCTGAGGCCCTGAAGGGGGCGGCGTGAGGCGGCGGACTACGCAGAAAGACCTATTCAACAGGTCTTAACCCGTGGGCGGTAAGGATAATGGCTCCAACTTCGGAGTCTGATGTGTTCGCCGCAAACGCCAGAACCATAAGCCGCATGGAGCCCTCGCTTCGTCGGGTGGTCATCGTGGACGCCAATCTGTCGTCGGCGCGACTGCTGACGGACATCGTGAAGGGCATGGGTGCGCGCGAGGTCTATTCCGAGGGTGACGAGGAACGCGCGCTGGAGCTGCTGCGCGACGTCGAGCCGGGCGTGATCTTTACAGAACGGTCCGGAGACAAGCTGAACGGCGAGACGCTGGCGCGGCGCATTCGGCGCTCAAGCATGTCGTGCCGCATGTCGCCGATCATCATGGTGACGGGCGAGGCGACCGCCGCGGCGATCAAGGGCGCGCGCGACGCCGGAATCCACGAGTTCCTAAGAAAGCCGTTCACGACCGGCGACCTGTTCAAGCGGGTCGAGAATGTGACGTTGAAACCCCGGCCTTGGATCGAGGCCGTCGGCTATGTCGGGCCGGATCGTCGCCGGTTCAACTCAGGTGAATATTCAGGCGCCCGCAAGCGCCGCAGCGATGGCGCGGCCGGAGGCGGCCCTGCCGAAATCCGCGATCAGGCGTCGCGAATCCTGGTTTCGGCAATGTCGCAGTTCGAGCAGGATCCGTCGCAGGCGACGCGCGCAATTCGCCAACAAGCCGAGACGCTGAATGGTCTGGCCATCAAGACGGCGGACGCGCGACTGGCGATGGCTGTGGCGACATTGCAGGCCTATGTGGCCAGCGGTCAGGTGACGAAGGCGGGACTGGCCCAGCCAATCGGCACGGTGGTGACGGCTGCGAGAGCGGCCAATGAAGCGGCGCCGGTGGCGCGCGCGTCGTGATGGATGGTCCGCCGCGCTGTTGAAGCCGCAGCGGACCGAGTTGCTCAGGCGTCGACCAGGTTCCGCTCTTCGGCGGCGGCGCGCATGGCTTTCTGTAGCTTCTCGAAGGCGCGGACCTCAATCTGACGCACGCGCTCGCGCGAGACGCCGTACTGGCCGGCGAGCTCTTCCAGCGTGACCGGATCGTCCTTGAGGCGACGTTCCGTAAGAATGTGCTTCTCACGATCGGTCAGCTCTTCCATGGCCTCCTGGAGGAGGCTCATGCGGATGCCCTTTTCCTCGTCGTCGGCGAGCTGGGTTTCCTGAGACACGGCCGTGTCATCGGCCAGCCAGTCCTGCCACTCGCTTTCGCCGTCGGCGCGCAGAGGGGCGTTCAGCGAAGCGTCGCCGCCGAGACGGCGGTTCATGTTGGTGACCTCTTCCTCCGTCACGCCCAGTTTGGTGGCGATGGCGGCGAGGTGTTCAGGATGCAGATCGCCTTCCTCGAAGGCCGAGATCTGGCTCTTGGCCTTGCGCAGGTTGAAGAACAGTTTCTTCTGCGCTGCGGTGGTGCCCATCTTCACGAGCGACCAGCTGCGCAGGATGTATTCCTGGATCGAGGCGCGAATCCACCACATGGCGTAGGTCGCCAGGCGGAAACCCTTGTCGGCGTCGAATTTCTTGACGGCCTGCATCAGGCCGACGTTGCCCTCGGAAATGACTTCGCCGATCGGCAGGCCGTAGCCGCGATACCCCATGGCGATCTTGGCCACGAGACGAAGGTGCGAGGTGACGAGTCGGTGGGCGGCTTCAGGGTCCTGGTGCTCAGACCAACGCTTGGCGAGCATGAACTCCTCGTCCTTGGTCAGCATCGGAAACTTGCGGATTTCCGTCAGATAACGCGACAGGCCTTGTTCAGGCGACATCACCGCGAGCGTACTATTGGCAGCCATATACTGGTCCCTCCGACCGTCTTGAACGAGCGGGCTCTTCGTCATCGGCCACGGTGTGTGCGCCGACGTCTCACCCCTCAACCGGTGAAGTGGCGATGGGTTGCCGCCATTTTTAGAGGCGGATCGTCACACGAAAGCGTGACCGTGGCCCTGGCGCCACTCGCGCCGATCGACGTCCTATATAGAACTTTGTCAGTTGCTATTCAAGACCTGCTCGAATGGGCGGCTGTTCAGAGATCGGCGAGGCGCGTTTCAAGACGCTGCATGTCGGACGGCGGCGCGGTCTCGAAGCGAAGCGCCTCGCCCGTGACAGGATGGACAAAGCCCAGGACGGCGGCGTGAAGGGCCTGACGCACAAGGCCCGCTTCCGCGATGGCGGTGCGAACGGGGATGGCGGGGCTGCCCGAGCCATAGGTCGCGTCGCCGAGGATGGGCGCGCCCTTGGATGAGAGGTGGACGCGGATTTGATGCGTGCGGCCGGTGTGCAGGGTGCAGGCGACACGCGCAGCCATCGGCGCGCCGCCAGCTTTCGCGGCCTCCCCGAAGATCGCCTGAACGACATAGTCGGTAATGGCCTCGCGACCGCCAGCCTTGAGGACCGCCATCTTCTTGCGATCGCAGGTGGAGCGGCCGATGCGGGTGTGGATGCGCCCGGTCGCGGGCGACGGCGCGCCGCGTGTGAGGGCGATGTAGGTGCGCTCGATGTCGTGCGCAGCGAACAGGGCGGAGAGGCCGGCGTGGGCGCGGTCGGTCTTGGCGGCGACCATGACGCCGGAGGTGTTCTTGTCCAGCCGGTGGACGATGCCGGGGCGGGCGACGCCGCCGATGCCCGACAGGCTGTCGCCGCAATGGGCCAGCAGCGCATTGACCAAGGTGCCGTCCGGCGTGCCGGGCGCGGGGTGGGCGGCCATGCCCGCAGGCTTGTCGATGACGATAAGCTCGGCGTCCTCGTAGAGGACGATCAGGGGGATGGCCTGGGGCTGGGGCGTGGCCGGCGCGATGGGCGGCAGGGCGACCGCATAGAGGCCGGGCTGAGCTTTGGCGGAACCGCCGGTGAGAACCGCGCCATCGCGACTGACGGCGCCCTCGGCCAGCAGGGCCTGGAGCCGGGCGCGTGACAGGGTGGGGAAGGCGCCGGCCAGGGCCTTGTCCAGGCGAACGCCGGCCGCGTCGATGCGGGCCTGCAGCACCTCGGCGGGCGCGCCGGTCGCGGGGTCTTCGTCTTCGTCGATCAGATCTTGGGCGGACACGTCGTCTCCCTAGCACGACCGGCCGCTTGCGCGAGGGGCGCGGGTGAGGTGATAGTCAAGCTTGGGGGCGTTGGGGACATCCGATGAAGCGGTTGATGATCGCCGGGGGCGCGTTCGCCGCGGCGGCGCTGCTGAGCAGCTGCACCACCATGAGCAAGGACGAATGCCTGGCCGGCGCCTGGGGCGAGAAGGGCTATGTGGACGGGGCGTTGGGCTATCCAATGACGCGGCTGGACGACCACACCAAGGCCTGCGCCAAGTTTCAGATTGCACCCAATCCGGCCGCCTATGGCTCGGCGCGTGAGGATGGCTTGCGGACCTACTGCACCTTCCAGCGCGGCTGGGAGGAGGGGCGGGCGGGCAATGCCTATTACGGCGTCTGCCGGCCCGAAGAGGAACAGGCGTTTCTGCCGGCCTATCGTGACGGCCGAATGCTGCATGAGGTCGAGGACGCGTACGAGACGGCGGAAAGCGCCTTGAACAGCGCCGAAGCCCGGATCGAGAACCGCGAAGACAAGCTGGACGCCAAGGAGCGCGAACTGCGCGGCGAGGGCCTGACGGACGAAGAGCGGGAGCGCATTCGTGACCGCATTCAAGAGGTCAGAGGCGAAATCCGCGATGCGCGTCGCAATGCCCGAGAGGCCCGCGACGCGCTGGATCAGGCGGAGTGGGACGTTCGACGGGTGCGGCGCGAACTGAGCGGCCGCTACCCGGTCTAGACGACGGTCCTTAGGCGGCCTTGACGGATGCGCCGCGGAAGGACGGATCCAGGTCGCCCGAGGCATAGCGTTTGGCCATCTGGGCGGTGGAGAGGGGACGAATCTTGGAGGCCTGACCCTCGCAGCCGAACTGCTGGTAGCGCTCCATGCAGAGCTTCTTCATCGCCTCCTTGGCGGGCTTCAGATAGTAGCGCGGGTCGAACTCGCCCGGCCTCTCCATCAGAGCTTTGCGGATGGCGCCGGTGATGGCCATGCGGTTGTCGGTGTCGATGTTGACCTTGCGCACGCCGTGCTTGATGCCGCGCTGGATCTCCTCGACCGGCACGCCCCAGGTCTGGGGCATTTCGCCGCCGTACTGGTTGATGATGTCCTGCAGATCCTGCGGCACCGACGACGAGCCGTGCATCACCAAGTGGGTGTTGGGCAGGCGGCGGTGGATTTCCTCGATCACGTTCATGGCCAGGACTTCACCGTCCGGCTGGCGCGTGAACTTGTAGGCGCCGTGGCTGGTGCCCATGGCGATGGCCAGGGCGTCGACCTTGGTGGCGGCGACGAAATCGACGGCCTGATCCGGGTCGGTCAACAGTTGCGAATGGTCCAGCTTGCCCTCGAAGCCGTGGCCGTCCTCGGCCTCGCCCATGCCGGTTTCCAGCGAGCCCAGCACGCCCAGTTCACCCTCGACCGAGACGCCGCAGGCGTGAGCCATTTCGGTGACGCGACGGGTGACGTCGACGTTGTACTCGTAAGAGGCGGGGGTCTTGGCGTCCTCCTCCAGCGAGCCGTCCATCATCACGCTGGTGAAGCCGTATTGGATGGCGGTGGCGCAGGTCGCCGGGCCGTTGCCATGGTCCTGGTGCATACAGACCGGGATGTGGGGATAGAGCTCGGCCAGGGCGTCGATCAGCTTGGCCAGAACGATGTCGTTGGCGTAGTTGCGGGCGCCCCGGCTCGCTTGAATGATCACGGGAGCATTGACCTCATGGGCCGCCTCCATGATCGCCAGACCCTGTTCCATATTGTTGATGTTGTAGGCGGGCAGGCCGTAATCGTTCTCTGCCGCGTGGTCGAGCAGCTGTCGCAGCGTGATGCGCGCCATGGGGTAGTCTCCTGAGCCGAATAGTCTTTTTGGTTGGGCGAGAGATTAGACGCCGGACAGCGCGAAGTCACGCCGTGTTACAGCCGTTTCAGCGCCGATTTCGAAGACAGGATGCAGGCGTGATCCGCCTGCATCGCTGAGCCTTCAGGCGCGCAGGTCCTCGACGCCGGGCAGGGGCTTGCCCTCCATCCATTCCAGGAAGGCTCCGCCGGCCGTGGAGACGAAGGTCAGGTCTGCGCTGACGCCGGCATGACCGACGGCCGCGACTGTGTCGCCGCCGCCCGCCACGGCGATCAGGGCGCCGGCCTTGGTGCGCTCGGCGACGTGCTTGGCGGCCGCGACGGTGGCGGCGTCGAAGGGCGGCACCTCGAACACGCCCAGCGGGCCGTTCCAGATCAGGGTCTTGGAGCCGTCGATGGCGGCGTTCAGGCGAGCAACGGTGTCGGGGCCTGCGTCCAGGATCTTGTCGTCAGCGGACAGGGCCTCGCCTGTCTTGACGGTGCGGGCGTCGGCGCCGGGCTTGACCTCGGTCGCCACCACGACATCGACGGGCAGCAGGATGTGGCAGCCCTTGGCTTCGGCTTCCGCCAGGATCTCGCGCGCCGTGCCCGCCATATCCTTCTCGGCCAGCGAGCCGCCGATATCGATCCCTTGCGCATAGAGGAAGGTGTTGGCCATGCCGCCGCCGATGGCCAGCGTGTCCAGCTTGCCGACCAGGTTCTTCAGCAGGTCCAGCTTGGTCGAGACCTTGGAGCCGCCGACGATGCCGACGACTGGCTTCTGCGGCTTGCCGAGCGCAGCGTCGAGCGCGTCCAGTTCGCGCCGCATGGATTCGCCAGCATAGGCAGGGATGTGGTGGGCGACGCCTTCGGTCGAGGCGTGGGCGCGGTGGGCGGCCGAGAAGGCGTCGTTGACGTAGAGATCGCCCAGATCCGCCAGCTTCTGGGCGAAGACCGGATCGTTGGCCTCTTCCGCCGCGTGGAAGCGTACGTTTTCCAGCAGCACCACGCCGCCGGCGTCCAGATCGCGAATGGCCTCCACGGCGTCAGGGCCGATGCAGTCGTCGGCGAAGCGGACGGGGGCGCCGAGCAGTTCTTCCAGCGGCTGGACGATCGGCTTCAGGCTCATCGACGGAACGCGCTGGCCCTTGGGGCGGTCGAAGTGCGCCAGCAGGGCGACCTTGGCGCCGGCATCGCGCAGGCGTTGAATCGTCGGCAGGGCGACCCGCAGACGGGTGTCGTCCGTGACCTTGCCGCCCTCCATCGGGACGTTGAAGTCCACGCGGACTAGAGCCGTCTTGCCGGCGAGATCCTTGGCGTCGTCGAGGGTGCGGAAGGTCATGATCGTTTCCCTGTCTCCTCCCTGTCGCAAAGCGATGGGAGGTGGCGCGGCGCGCTTGCGCCGTGAAGGAGGGGCTTTGGCCCCGAGTTCGGTGCGGCGGAAAGGCCCCTCCACCACTTCGTGGTCCCCCTCCCCACGGTGTGGGGAGGAAACTTTTGCGATATTACAGGAACTTCGCCATCTGCAGCGCGGTGTCGCTCATGCGCGTCGCGAAGCCCCATTCGTTGTCGTACCAGCTCAGAACGCGGGCCAGCTTGCCGTCGACGACCTGGGTCTGGGGCAGGGCGGCGGTGGAGGAGGCGGCGATGTGGTTCAGGTCGTGCGAGACCAGCGGGTCGGTCGTCGTGAACAGGACGCCCTTCATGGGGCCGTCGGCGGCGGCCTGAAGCGCTGCGTTGATTTCCTCGACCGTCACGTCGCGGGCGGCGACGACCTTCAGGTCCACGACCGAGACGTTCGGGGTCGGGACGCGGATCGACGAGCCGTCCAGCTTGCCCTTCAGTTCCGGCAGGACCAGGCCCAGAGCCTTGGCGGCGCCGGTCGAGGTCGGGATCATGGACAGGGCCGCGGCGCGGGCGCGGTACAGGTCCTTGTGCATCGTATCCAGCGTCGGCTGGTCGCCGGTGTAGGAGTGGATGGTGGTCATATAGCCGCGCTCGATGCCGAACAGGTCGTTCAGCACCTTGGCGACGGGGGCCAGGGCGTTGGTGGTGCACGAGCCGTTGGACACGACGATGTCGTCGGCGGTCAGGGTTTCGTGGTTGACCTTGTAGACGATGGTCTTGTCGGCGCCGTCTGCGGGGGCCGAAACCAGGACGCGCTTGGCACCGGCCTTCAGGTGGGCGCTGGCCTTGTCCTTGGAGGTGAAGATGCCGGTGCATTCGAAGGCGATGTCCACCTTCAGTTCGGCGTGCGGCAGGTTGGCGGGGTCACGTTCGGCCGTGACCTTGATCTTGCCGGTGCCGACATCGATCCAATCCTCGCCCGAGGTCACCGTGCCGGGGAAGCGGCCGTGGACCGAATCGTAGCGGAACAGGTGGGCGTTGGTCTCGACCGGACCCAGATCGTTGATCGCCACCACCTCGATGTCCGTGCGGCCATGCTCGATGATCGAGCGAAGGACGAGACGGCCAATGCGGCCGAAACCATTGATGGCGACGCGAACGGTCATGGAGAGCTCCTGTGATCGGTATGACGAGCGTTATATAGGTGCGCGTCTCAATGGAGCGGTCGTGAGCGGGTTTCAACCCCGCGCGCGTAACATGATGTGATGGACGGTTACGCTTCCAAAATCGCCCGTGCCAGCTTCGGGTAAGAAACACCCCGGACGCAGTCGTTTTCGATCTGTTACGCAAAATTATTGCGACAAGGGTTGTGTGGCGTACGCCGCTATGGTTTCTTGGCGTCAGAACAGGGAGCCGCCCGTGGCCACGATGATGCGCGACATGACGAAGGGACGCACCGCCAAGGCGGTCGCAGCCGTTCGCGCGCCTGTCGGCCTGAAAAGCCCCGTATTCCTCATTACTCTCGTACTTCTCGGCCTGCTTACGCAAGCGGCGTGGATGCACGCGACCTGACCTTAGACACACTCAGGATCGCCTCGCACCACCCCGCCTCCGAAAGGAAGCGGGGTTTTTAGTGCGCGGCGGTTCGAAACGAACCGGATCGATGACGCAAAATTCTACCTCTCAGCCCAGAAAGCCCAACGCGCGCAGCGCGGCGGTGACGGCTGGTCCGAACCGGGCCGCCGCCCGCTCGTATCTGCGCGCCGCCGGCATGCAGGACGCCGATTTCGACAAGCCGATGATCGGCATCGTCAACACCTGGTCGACGGTCACGCCGTGCAACATGCACCTGGACCGCCTGGCCAAGGACGTGCGCGCCGGCATCATCGCGGCGGGTGGCTATCCGGTTGATTTCAACACCATCGTCGTCACCGACGGCATCTCGATGGGCACGGCGGGCATGAAGGCCTCGCTGATCAGCCGCGAGGTCGTCGCCGACTCGATCGAACTGGCCATCGAGGGCCACCAGCTGGACGGCGTGGTCTGCATCGTCGGCTGCGACAAGACGATCCCGGCGGCGGCCATGGCCCTGGCGCGGATGGATATCCCCGGCCTGGTCTATTACGGCGGCACCATCATGCCGGGCGTGATCGGGACGAAAGAGGTCTCGGTCCAGGAGGTGTTCGAGGCCATCGGCGCCCATTCGGCCGGCGCCCTGGACGACGAAGGGCTGAGGGCGGTCGAACAGGCCGTCTGCCCCGGCGCCGGGGCCTGCGGCGGCCAGTTCACGGCCAACACCATGGCTATGGCCCTGTCGGTCATGGGCATCTCGCCCATGGGCGCCAACGACGTGCCGGCCGTCGATCCGAACAAGGCCGCAGAGGGCGAACGCTGCGGTCGGCTGATCGTCGAGCGCGTCTTTGCCGGCGACACGGCCCGCAAATACATCACCCGCGCCAGCCTGAAGAACGCCGCCGTCGCCGTCTCGGCCTCGGGCGGGTCGACCAATGCGGTCATGCACCTGACGGCGATCGCGGCGGAGGCCGGCGTCGAGTTCGGCGTCGAAGACTGCCACCAGGCCTGCGTCGAGGCGCCGGTCATCTGCGATCTGAAGCCGGGCGGCCGCTTCCTGGCCTCGCATCTGTTCGCCGCCGGCGGCACGCGTCTGGTCACCCAGCGGATGGCCGAGGCCGGCAAGATCGTGAAGACCCCCACCGTCACCGGCCGCAGCCTGTTCGCCGAAGCCGCCGAGGCCGAGGAGACCCCGGGCCAGGTGGTGGTGACCACCTTCGACGCCCCTGTGATGGATCGCGGCAGCTTCGCCGTCATCTATGGTGATGTCGCCCCGGAAGGCGCGGTCATCAAGCTGACGGGCCACAAGGTAGATACGTTCGAAGGTCCGGCCTGCGTCTTCGATTCGGAAGAAGACGCTTTCCACGCCGTTCAGGACGGATCGGTCGGCGAGGGCGACGTGATCATCATCCGCTACGAAGGGCCCAAGGGCGGTCCGGGCATGCGCGAGATGCTGCAGGTCACAGCCGCCCTGAAGGGCCGCAAGATCGACAACGTCGCCCTGCTGACCGACGGCCGGTTCTCGGGCGCCAGTTACGGCTTCGTCGCCGGACACGTCTCGCCAGAAGCCGCCGCGGGCGGCCCGATCGCCCTCATTCGCGATGGTGACCGCATCACCATCGACGTCACCAACCGCCGCATCGACGTCAACGTCGATCTGGCGACGCGCCGGGCGGGCTTTACGCCCCACGTAGTCCGCCCGGCGCGAGGTGTCTTCGCCAAATACCGCGCCTCGGTCGCCTCGGCCGCCCAGGGCGCCGTCACCATCCCCAACCCGCCGCCGGCCCAAGTCCCGGCTAGCCACAAAACCAACGCTGCTCAGGACGCCTGACCCATGGCTATAACCATCTACACCAACGAAGACATAAAGCCGGGCGCCATCGCCGGCCAGCGCATCGCCATCATCGGCTACGGCTCGCAGGGTCGCGCCCATGCGCAGAACCTGAAGGACAGCGGCCATGACGTGGTCGCCGGCGTCCGTCACGGCGGCACGGGCTGGAAACACGCCACCGCCGACGGCGTGCCGACCGCCGAGCCGGCCGACGCCGTCAAGGGCGCCGACATCATCGCCATCCTGACCCCCGACATGGTTCAGGGCGACGTCTATCGCGACATCATCGAGCCGAACGCCAAGGAAGGCTCGGCCCTGCTGTTCGCCCACGGCTTCTCGATCATCTACGAGCGCATCACGCCGCGCGAGGACATGGACGTGATCCTGGTCGCGCCTAAAGGACCGGGCGATCTGGTCCGTCGCGAGTTCCAGCGCGGCCGCGGCGTGCCCTCGCTGTTCGCCATCGAGAAGGACGTCACCGGCAAGGCGCGCGACCGGGCCATGGGCTACGCCAAGGGCAATGGCGGCGCGACCGGCGGCCTGCTGGAAACCACCTTCCGCGAAGAGACCGAGACCGATCTGTTCGGCGAACAGGCCGTCCTGTGCGGCGGCGCCAAGGAGCTGGTCATCCAAGGCTTCAACACCCTGGTCGAGGCCGGCTACCAGCCCGAGATCGCCTATTTCGAATGCCTGCACGAGCTGAAGCTGATCGTGGACCTGTTTTACGAAGGCGGCATCTCCAAGATGCACCACTTCATCTCGGAAACCGCCAAGTACGGCGCGGTCGCCAGCGGCCCGCGGGTCGTGACCGAAGAGACCAAGGCCCGCATGAAAACCATTCTGGACGAGATCCAGGACGGCACCTTCGCACGCAACTGGATCGCCGAGAACGAGGCCGGCAAGACGCAATACGAGGCTTGGCTGAAGGCGGACCGCGAGAGCCAGATCGAACAGGTCGGCGCGCGTCTGCGCGAACGCATGGCCTGGCTGAACACGCCCAAGGCTGAAGCGGCCTGATCACCGCCTGAACGACCGGATGACCTTTATGACCGCCGCCACCTTTAAACCCTCAGCCGAGACTGCTCCCCAGTCGGGTGCGCGACTGCTGGTCTCCACCCTGGAGCGGCTGGGGGTGGAGGTGGTGTTCGGCTATCCGGGCGGCGCCATCATGCCGGTCTATGACGCCCTGGCTGGATCCAAGCTGCAACACATCCTGGTCCGCCATGAGCAGGGTGCGGCCTTCTCGGCCGACGCCTATGCCAGGAAGAGCGGCAAGGTCGGCGTCTGTATGGCCACCTCCGGTCCCGGCGCCACCAATCTGGTCACGGGCATCGCCAATGCGATGATGGATTCAGTGCCGATCGTCTGCATCACCGGCAATGTCGCCCAAGGCCTGATGGGCACCGACGCCTTTCAGGAGATCGACATCCTGGGCGTCACCTTGCCGATTGTGAAACATTCGATCCTGGTCCGCTCGGCCGCCGAGGTTCCCGCCGCGATCGAGGAAGCCTTCCATATCGCCGCCTCGGGCCGCCCAGGTCCGGTTCTGGTCGATCTGCCCAAGGATGTGCAGTTCGAGACGACCGCGGACGACTACGGTTTTTCGATTCCCAACAAAACGCCGCGCGTCGATCACGACGCCATCGCCGCCGCCGAGGCCGCGATCCGGGCGGCGAGGAAGCCGTTGGTCTATATCGGCGGCGGGGTGAAGATCGGCGGCGCAACCCAGGCCCTGCGCGCCTTTGTCGCCGCGACCGGCATTCCCCAAGTCTCGACCCTGAACGCCTTGGGCACGATCCCGACGGATGCGCCGGGCATGCTGGGCATGCTGGGCATGCACGGTACGCGCGCCGCCAACCATGCGGTGCAGGACAGCGATCTGCTGATCGTCGTCGGCGCCCGGTTCGATGATCGCGCGACGGGCAAGTTGGCCGAGTTCGCTCCCAACGCTCGCATCGTCCATTTCGACATCGACGCTTCGGAAGTCGGCAAGCTGCGCAGCGCCAATGTCGCCGTCATCGGCGAGCTGCGCGAAGGCGTTGAGGCGCTGACGGCGCGGATGCGGTCGGGCGCGGCGCTGGACATCCAGGCCTGGGCCGACGACTGCGCTGGTGCGGCCGAAGCGGGCGCTCACCGTTATGACGCGCCAGGCGAGGGGGTCTATGCGCCCGCCCTGCTGAAGGAAATCTCGGAAGCGGCGGGCGATGACTTCGTCGCCGCCTGCGACGTGGGCCAACACCAGATGTGGGCGGCCATGCACTGTCGCTTCGCCAGGCCCGAGGCCCACATCACCTCGGGCGGTCTGGGCGCGATGGGCTTTGGGCTGCCCGCCGGCATCGGGGCCAAGCTGGCTGATCCGTCGGCGACGGTCGTCACGATCGCCGGCGACGGCGGCTTCATGATGAACATTCAGGAGCTGGCGACGCTGAAGCGTTACGGCATCCCGCTGAAGATCGTGCTGATCGACAACTCGTCGCTGGGTCTGGTGCGCCAGTGGCAGGAGCTGTTCTTCGCCGAGAACTATTCCGAGATCGATCTGTCCGACAATCCGGACTTCGTGAAGGTCGCCGAAGCCTTCGGCATCGAGGCCTTCCGCATCGATCGCCGCGATCAGGTGTCCGACGGCATCCAGCGCCTGCTGGCCGCCGACGGTCCCTGCCTGGCCCATGTGGTCATCGACCCCCGAGACAACGTCTGGCCGCTGGTTCCGCCGGGCAAGAGCAATGCTGAAATGATGGAGGGCTCCTGAGATGAGCAACACGATCCACATCCAGATCGACCGCGCGGACGGTTCGCTTCAGCGTCTCATCGGCCTGGTGGAGCGCCGGGGCTTCCACATCGACGGCATGGCCCTGGCTGACGAGGGCGCCTTCCGCCGCATCGCTCTGACGGTGCGCGGCCGCGACGCGGGCCGCTGCATGGACAACCTGGGTCGCCAGATCGACCGGCTGTTCGGCGTGCGCCGCATCAGCAACGACATTATTCAATCCGAGGCCGCGTGATGATTACCCCCGAAAGCGTACGAGTATCGGGCGTATCCCGCACAGAGGAGATCGCCGCCGATCCCAACCGCGTCATCGTCTTCGACACGACGATGCGCGACGGGGAACAGGCTCCGGGCTTCTCGATGTCCGCCCAGGCCAAGGTGAAGATGGCCCAGGTTCTGCGGGACCTGGGCGTCGACGTTATCGAGGCCGGCTTCGCCGCCGCCTCGCCCGGCGACGAGGACTGCATCCGCCGCGTGGCGGGCGAGGTCGAGGGACCGATCTTCTGCTCCCTGTCGCGCGCCAACGAGAAGGATATCGACGCCACCTTCCGCGCCCTGGCGCCGGCGCCGAAGTCGCACCGCCGGTGCCACACCTTCATCGGCACCAGCCCGATCCACCGCTCCGCCAAGCTGAAGATGTCCACCAGTGAGGTGCTGTCGACGGCCGTGCGGTCGGTGGAATACGCCCGCAGCCTGTTCGACGACGTCGAGTTCTCGGCCGAGGACGCCTTCCGCACCGAGCCGGAGTTTCTGGCCGATGTGCTGGAGGCCGCCGCCGACGCCGGCGCCCGCACCCTGAACGTGCCCGACACCGTCGGCTATGCGACCCCCCAAGAGGTGCGCGAGCGGTTCGCCGCCCTGGCCGCGCGCATCAAGAAGCGGCATCCGCACGTCATCTTCTCGACCCACTGCCATGACGACTTGGGCATGGCGGTCGCCAACTCCCTGGCCGCCGTCGAAGGCGGCGCGCGTCAGATCGAGGGCGCGATCAACGGCATCGGCGAACGGGCCGGCAACTGCTCGATCGAAGAGGTCGTCATGGCGCTGAAGGTCCGTGAGGACCGCTATGGCGTCACGACCGGCGCCGACAGCCGCCATCTGGTGCGCGCCTCCAAGATTCTGTGCGAGATCACCGAGACAGTCATCGCCCGTAACAAGTCCGTGGTGGGCATCAACGCCTTCGCCCATGAGGCGGGCATCCATCAGCACGGCATGCTGGCCGACAGCCGCACCTACGAAATCATGCGGCCCCAGGATGTGGGCTTTGAGGGCAGCTGGTTCGTGCTGGGCAAGCATTCGGGCCGTCACGCCATCGCCAAGCGCGCCGAAACCATCGGCCGTCCCATCGAGGGCGAGCGTCTGGCGGCGGTGGTCGCGGGCTTCAAGTCGCGTGCGGATCAGATCGGCGAGATCAATGACGCCGAACTGATCGCCATCATCGACCGGGTCGATGGCGTGTCCAAGGTCGTGGCCCAATATGCCTGATCCCAAGACCCTGTTCGACAAGGTGTGGGACGCCCACGTCGTGCGGTCGGAAACGGTCGATACGCCGGGGGTGTTGTATGTCGACCTGCATCTGGTCCACGAAGTCACCAGCCCGCAGGCCTTCAGCGAGATCGAGGCGCGCGGGCTGAAGGTGCGTCGTCCCGACCGGACCTATGCGACCCTGGACCATTCGACGCCCACGCTGCCGGCGGGGCTGAACGGCCTGAAGCCCTATGTCACGGCCCAGGCCGAGGCTCAGGTCCATACGCTGGAGCGGAACTGCGCCGCCCACGGCGTGCCGCTGGCGGGATGGGATTCGGACGATCGCGGCGTGGTCCATGTCATGGGACCGGAACTGGGTCTGACACAGCCGGGCATGACCGTGGTCTGCGGCGACAGCCATACGGCGACGCATGGGGCCTTCGGCGCCTTGGCCTTCGGCATCGGCACGTCCGAGGTCGGCCATGTGCTGGCGACCCAATGCCTGTTGCAGCGCAAGGCCAAGGCCATGCGGGTGACGGTGGACGGAAAGCTGCAGCCCGGCGTCTCGGGCAAGGATGTCGCCCTGGCCGTCATCGCCGCCATCGGCTTCGGCGGCGGCACCGGCTATGTCATCGAATACGCGGGCGAGGCGGTGCGGTCGCTGGACATGGAAGGGCGGATGACCCTGTGCAACATGTCCATAGAAGCCGGGGCGCGGGCCGGCATGATCGCGCCAGACCAGACGACCATTGATTGGCTGCGCGGTCGCAAGCACGTCCCCGCCGACTATGAGGCGGCGACGGCCGAATGGCTGAAACTGTCCAGCGATCCGGGCGCGGTCTTCGACAAGGAAGTCGTCATCGACGGCGCCGCCATCCGTCCGATGGCGACCTGGGGCACGACGCCGGACGCCGGCGCGCCCATCGGCTCGCCCGTGCCGCAACCGCAGTCGGACTCAGACCGCAAGGCCATCGCCTATATGGGCTTCACGGCCGGGGAGGCGACGACCAGCCAGCCGGTGGACGTGGTCTTCATCGGCTCCTGCACCAACGGGCGCCTGCCCGATTTGCGCGCCGCCGCAGAGGTGCTGCGCGGCAGGAAGGTCAAGCCGGGTCTGCGCGTGCTGGTGGTGCCGGGGTCAGAGGCCGTGCGTCGCGACGCCGAAGCCGAGGGGCTGCATGAGGTCTTCATCGCCGCCGGGGCCGAGTGGCGCATTCCCGGCTGTTCGATGTGCATCGCCATGAACGGCGATTTCGTCGCGCCGGGCCAACTGGCCGTATCCACATCGAACCGCAATTTCGAAGGGCGTCAGGGCAAGGACGCCCGCACCATTCTGGCCAGTCCAGCGACGGCAGCGGCGACGGCGGTTGCCGGGGTGCTGACCGATCCGCGCGTCTTTCTGAAGGAGGTCGAACATGTCTGAACCCTTCCAGGTGCTGACCTCCAAGACCGTGACCCTGAGCCAGGCCAATATCGACACCGACCAGATCATTCCGGCGCGGTTCCTGACCACGACCACGCGCGAAGGGCTGGGCAAGGCCGCCTTCTATGACTGGCGTTACGAGGACGACGGCTCGGAAAAGCCCGAGGCCATTCTGAACCGGATCGATCCGGCCGAGCATCGCATCTTGCTGGCGGGCCGGAACTTCGCCTGCGGTTCGTCGCGCGAACATGCGCCTTGGGCCCTGCTGGACTATGGGTTCCGGGCGGTGATTTCGACCGAAATCGCTGACATTTTTACATCGAATGCGCTGAAAAACGGTCTGCTGCCCATCGTCGTCAGTCAGGCGGTTTGGGACGATCTGGCGTCGCAGCCGGACCAGCCGGTCACGATCGACCTCCAGGCCAATCAGATCCAGCGCGGCAATGCCGAACCCGTGCCGTTCGGGGTCGAATCCTTCGCCCGTCAATGCCTGCTGGACGGGGTGGACACCCTAGGCTGGCTGCAAGCAAACATGCCTAAAATCGAAGCCTACGAGCGATCGAAAGAGACCGTAAGATGAGCACCGCCGCCACCAAGACCTACAACATCGTCCTGCTGCCCGGCGACGGCGTCGGACCGGAGGTCACACGGGCCGCGCGAGACGTTTTGCGGGTCATCGGCGACTTCTATGGTCACCATTTCGAGTTCGCCGAGCATCTGATCGGTGGTGCGGCCATCGACGAAACGGGCGAGCCCTTGCCCGAGGCCACGCGCGCGGCCTGCGTCGCGTCCGACGCCGTGCTGCTGGGCGCCGTGGGCGGGCCCAAATGGGATGGCGGCAAGGCGCGTCCAGAACAGGGGCTGTTGGCGATCCGCAAGGCGATGGGCCTGTTCGCCAATCTGCGGCCGTTGCAGGTGTCGCCGGTGCTGGCCCACCGTTCGCCGCTGAAGAAGGAGATCGTTGAGGGCGTCGATCTGATCGTCTTCCGCGAACTGACCGGCGGCGTCTATTTCGGCGAGAAGACCCGGACCGCCGACCGCGCCACCGACCTTTGCGAATACACCGTTCCGGAGATCGAGCGGGTGACCCGCGCCGCCTTCCAGACCGCCCAACAGCGTCGCGGCAAGGTGACCTCTGTCGATAAGGCCAATGTGATGGAGACCAGCCGTCTGTGGCGCGAGGTCGTGACCCGCATCCATGCCGAGGAGTTCTCCGACATCACCCTGGAGCACGCCCTGGTGGACTCTATGGCCATGCACCTGATCCGTAAGCCGCGCGAATACGATGTCATCCTGACCGAAAACATGTTCGGCGACATCCTGTCGGATGAGATTTCGGTGCTGGGCGGCTCCATCGGCCTGTTGCCGTCGGCGTCGCTGGGCGCGGGCGGGCCGGGCCTGTTTGAGCCGATCCACGGCTCGGCGCCCGACATCGCCGGTCAGGATCTGGCCAATCCGGTCGGGACCATTCTGTCGGCAGCCCTGCTGCTGCGTCACAGCCTGAAACTGGAGGACGAGGCCGATTCCATCGAGGCCGCCGTCGCCGCCGTTCTGGCGGCCGGCGCCGTGACGGCCGATCTGGGCGGCGCACTGGGCACGCGCGCGGCGACCGAAGCCGTCATCGACGCCATCCGCGCCATCCATTGGGCGGCAGCGCATCGGGTGCAGATGCACTGGGCCTGACGCCTTAAACTGAGGCTGAAAATCCTGCCACTCAGCTTGGCTTGGTCGGCATAAAGAATCTGATATCGGGCCGCAGGATCGCAAGATCGTGCGGCCCTGTTCTTTTTCTCCGTGACCGTTGCAAGAAAGTTGCGCCGTTCACGGTCTAGCCCCTTGCGCCTATCACAAATGCGGTAAAGTCTTCGCAACTGCGAGATTGCATAGGGGGTACTAGCTCATGTCGCAGACCACGAAACGACTTATGGGAGCGGCTGCGCTCCTACTTCCCACACTCTGTCTGATGGCTGCCGGCGCGGCGAATGCGCAGGACGCCGCGCCCGCCTTGCTCGGCCACCAGGCTGCGCTTGAGCTGGACAGCGCCGGCGCCTCATGGCTTGGCACCTCGACCGCCCTGGTTCTGCTGATGACCCTCCCCGGTCTGGCGCTGTTCTATGGCGGCATGGTGCGCAAGAAGAACGTCATCGCCACCATCACCCAGTCCGTCGGCGTATTCGCCGTGGTGTCGCTGGTGTGGTTCATCGCAGGCTACAGCCTGGCCTTCGGCGCCAACGGCAATGCGGCGCTTCAGCCCTATGTCGGCAGCCTGGACATGCTGTTCCTGAACGGCGTGTCGCTGAAGACCGCCAACGCCCTGCTGCCGGGCATTCCCGAATTCCTGTTCATCTCCTTCCAGATGACCTTCGCCATCATCACCCCGGCGCTGATCACCGGCGCCTTCGCCGAGCGGTTTAAATATTCGGCGCTGCTGCTGTTCACCGCCCTGTGGTCGCTGCTGGTCTATGCGCCGATCTGCCACTGGGTCTGGGGTGGCGGCTTCCTAGGTTCGGCGGGCGTGCTGGATTTCGCGGGCGGGGCTGTCGTTCACGTCAACTCGGGCGTCGCGGGCCTGGTCTGCGCCATCTTCCTGGGTCGCCGTAAGGGCTACGGCACAGAGGTCATCACCGCCCACAACCCCGTCCTGACCATGATCGGCGCCTCGCTGCTGCTGGTCGGCTGGATCGGCTTCAACGCCGGTTCGGCGGGCGCCGCCAACGACCTGATGGGCGTAGCTCTGTTGAACACCATCCTGGCCGCGGCCGCAGGCGCTCTGACCTGGAAGATCGTCGAATATATCGAGAAGAAGAAGGTCTCGCTGGTCGGCATGCTGTCGGGCGTCGTCGCGGGTCTGGTCGCCATCACGCCGGCGGCCGGCTTCGTCGATCCCAAGGGCGCGGTTATCATCGGCCTGATCGCCGGTCCGGCCTGCTACGCCTCGTCGGTGTGGATCAAGAAGCTGCTGCGTTATGACGACAGTCTGGACGCCTTCGGCATCCACGGCGCAGGCGGCCTGATCGGCGCCCTGCTGACCGGCGTGTTCGCCACGACCGCGATCAACAGCCTGTCGGAAGGCGCCAATGTCGGCGCCCAGGCGCTGGGGCTTCTGTGGACCATCGTCTACAGCGCCGTCGGCACCCTGATCATCCTGTTCATCTGCAAGTTCACCACGGGCCTGCGCGTGAGCGAGGCGGAGGAAGCCGCCGGTCTGGACACCTCGCTTCACGGCGAAGCGCTGGAACACTGAGCTGAGATCGGGCGCGGCTCCCAAACCCCGCGCCCGACTTTTCCGACCTCGAGTAGAACAAGCACAACAAGGGGATAGACTATGAACAAGATCACCATCCGTGCGGCTGCCGCTGCAACGCTCGCCATGGGTCTGATCGGCCTCGCCGCGCCGGCCTCGGCCCAGAGCACCGTCGACGTCGCCTGGAACGTCGGCGTCGTCAGCGACTATGTGTTCCGCGGCTTCAGCCAGACCGGCGAGGATCCCGCCATTCAGGGCGGCGTCGATCTGACGTCGGGCAACTTCTATGGCGGCGCCTGGGCCTCCAACGTCGACTTTGGCGATGACACCGATGCGGAGGTCGATCTCTACGGCGGCTATCGCACCGAGGCCGGCGGTTTCGCGCTCGACTTCGGCGTGATCGGCTATCTGTATGTCGGAGAGCCGGACGGCGCGGACTATAACTACGCCGAGTTCAAGGCTGCGGCCTCGCGCGCGGTCGGTCCGGCCACCTTCGGCGCGGCCGTCTATTACTCGCCCGACTTCTTCGGCATCGACGACGAGGCGACCTACGCCGAGGTCAACGCCGCCTTCTCGCCGGCGCCCAAGTGGACGGTGTCAGGTGCGCTCGGCAAGCAATGGCTCGACGTCAGCGACGACTACACCACCTGGAACGTCGGCGTCGGCTATGCCCTGACCGACAAGGTGGGCGTCGATGTCCGCTATCACGACTCCGATGTGGACGGCGTGCCCGGTGCCGAAGATCGGATCGTCGGGGCTGTGAAGCTCACCTTCTGAGCCACGTCAGTTTGAAATGAGAACGGCCCCGGAGAGCGATCTCCGGGGCCGTTTTCGTATCAGCGGGCGTAGCGGTCGTGGACGGGGTCGTAGCTGTCCCAGACCTTGCCATCGGCCAGCGACCGCAGCAGCTTCAGATATTCCGCGTGGGTCCAGGCCAGGGGCGTCGCAGAGTCCGTATTCTGACCCACGGCATAACCCTTGGCCGTCGGGTTTCCGACGCCGTCCCACACCTGTTCGGCCAGCATCAGTCCGCCGTTGGCGAACCGCTCCATGCCGCGCACATAGGTCTGGCGGATGGCGGCGATGTCGGCGGCAGAGGGGGCGCCGTTCACGCTGACGCGGGCCAGCTCATAGTGACCGCGCTCGC
The DNA here is from genome assembly GCF_014204545.1 of Brevundimonas vesicularis. Lineage (GTDB taxonomy): Bacteria > Pseudomonadota > Alphaproteobacteria > Caulobacterales > Caulobacteraceae > Brevundimonas > Brevundimonas vesicularis_B. The sequence goes on along the minus strand of NZ_JACHLJ010000001.1, from coordinate 1,383,698 downwards.
CGGTGAAGAACGGCCAGACCCGACCGCGTTGGCCAGGGCTCATCTCCCCGCCGACGCCATAGTTGGCGCCCGTCAGATGGTCCTCGCCATAGCCGTCGACGCCATAACGCCGCCAGCCCGGCGTCTTGTCGCCCTCGGGACCGAAGTCGTAGCGAACGCGATAGAGCGGATCCAGCGACTGGTCGTCATAGACGGGCAGGGTTGCCAGGATGTGCGGATCGTCGGCCTTGCGCACGCCATAGCGCACCAGTTCCAGGAAGCCGCCGTCCACGACACGGTCTTCCACCGGCGCGATCTGGCCATTGGCGGCGCCGATCGGGGCCTTGTCGTTCGGGTTCTCGTTTTGCGTGATGCGGATGAAGTAGCGACCGTCGCCGAAGTCGCCGTTGGTGGTGAACATCCGCTCTTCGATCTTGGACGCATAGCTGTCGGCCGCGATCTGGTAGCGCGTCGCGCCGGCGGCGTCGCCTGAGGCGCGCGCCATTTCGGCAGCCACCGTCAGGCCCGCGACCACGGCGGCGGTCGAGGACGGCGAATAGCCCTGTTGCTCTTCCCAGCGTTCCTGCTGGGTGAAGGGCGGCTTGATCTCCGCGTCATTCCACATCAGCCCGATCTTGCCGCCGTCGACCAGGAAGTCGGCCGCCGGCTTCAGCATGGAGCGATAGTGTTCGGTCATCTGGACGTCCGACAGCCAACCCATCTTCCACAGACGATAGCCGAGCATGATCGGCATGGCCGTCTGGTCCAGCTGAACCGCGACCCATTCCAGTTCGCCATCGACGTGAGTCTTCTGCAGGAACCAGCCGCCGACGCCGGTGTTGCCGGGCGTGTTCGGGCCGACCTGAACCTGAGGCAGATAGTTGAAGGCCGCCAGCGGCGTCTCCTTGTCGCCCAGCGCCGCCAGAGCCATCGCCACCTGATAGAAGTCGCGCGGCCAGACGGCCTTGTAGCCGGTCGAGGATTTCGACGCGTCCACCGTATCGCCCCACGGATTGGACAGCGAGGCGATCAGCGCGCCCGCATGGGTGCGATCCTCCTGCACCTTCAGCATCAGAGCCGAGGCGTAGGCCAGCTTGCCGCTGTCGGTCGCCTGTTCGGCGATGCGCGGTAGTTCGGTCAGCGAGGCGACATAGTCCTCCCAACCCACGCGCTCGCCCTCGCCGTTGAAGCGGGCGAGCGCCTCGTCCAGACCGGTCGAGAACGAACCGTCCGCGGCCGCGCGCGCCTCAGCTTCGCTAGCGCCGAAGCCGATGACGAAGTCGCGCGTGATCCGGCTGCTTTGGCGCAGGCGCGGCAGAGCCCCGGTCATCATCGTGTTGCCGGCCTGATCGCCGGTGGAGGCGTAGGTCCAGTCCAGCTTGCCGTCCTTCAGATCGGTCAGGCCGTCCGAGGCGCCGACGAAGCCGACGCTGGCCTTGTCGAAGGCCTCGCTGGGCTTCAGGAACAGGTGGGTGTCGCCTTCCCAGGCGTGGAAGCCGTCGCGCGAGACCCGACCGCGATCGTCGACGCCGGTGTTGGCGATGTGCGGCTCCAGCATCAGATAGGGCGTCACATCGCCCTTCAGCGCCGTGATGGTGACGCGCAACACCAAGGCGTTGCGGTCGGGGTCGCTGAAGATCTGCTTTTCGATCTCAAGGCGGCCGTTCTTGTCCTGGGTCGTGACGCGATAAGCCGGCGACAGCGGACGCCCTTGGGCGTCGACGTGCAGATATTCGGTGCGGCTGATAGTGTCGTCGCCTTCGACGACCAGACCGTCCTGGGTCACGCCGGCGAAGCGCAGGGCCTTGATCTGGGCCGCATGGATCAGGCCGTACATAGTCTCGGTCAGAACGCCGTCGGCGATGGAATACCAGACCTTGGACACCGCGCCAGTCGGGCCGCCGTCGCGATATTGGCCGTCGACATAAGCCTCGTAAGAGGCGCCTGCGCCGGTCTTGGCCGCGCTGGACCAGACGGGCGGGGCGCCGGGCGCGCCGGGCGCGACGCCCGATTGGGCGCTTGCGACGGGTGCAAGGGCCAGGCCGGCGGCGCCGGCGAGGCAGAAGGTACGGAAGTGACGCATTGTGGTCCTCACGAGTTGCGCGTGGGGGCGGGGGAAAGAAGGAAGGTCAAGGGCACGTCCAGGCGCTGGTTCCAGGACGCTTCATTGTGCTGGGCGCCGGGGAAGACCAGGCTGCGGAAGTCGCTGGGCCCATAGCCGCGACGGCGGAAAGTCTGGTCCACCTGGGTCTGGAAGACGGCGTAGAACTGATCCAGCGTCTCGTCGCCCCGGTCGAAATAGAAGCGGTGGTCGCCCGGTTCGGGCAGGCCGCGTTCGATCACGCCGGTCCAGGCCGCGACCAGGCGTTCGCGCCAGGCGTCCAGCGTCGCGCCGGGCTCAAGCCCTTCGACCTTCAGCGGCCAATGGGTGGACAGGCAGGCGGCGGCGGAAAAGACCTGCGGCCGTTTCATCACCGCATACATGGAGATCAGGCCGCCCATGCTGGAGCCGGCGATCATCGTGTCCTGCGGGCCGGTCAGGGTGCGGTAGGCGCCGTCGATGAAGGGCTTCAACTCCTCGACCAGGAACCGCAGATAGGCGTCGGACAAGGACGCGCCGCCGTATATGGCCTGGACCTCGTCGCGCATGTCGGCGGGCAGGGCGGCGATCAGGTCGGCGGGGACATATTCCCTCAGCCGCAGGTCGGTGTTCCAGATCCCCACCACGATCGGCGTCCGCACCTGACCGCTCGCGATCAGCCTTGTCAGATGCTCGTCCACACCCCATTCGCCGAAGTTGGCTGTGGCCGGATCGAACAGGTTCTGGCCGTCGTGCATGTAAAGAACAGGCCAGGCGGCGTCGGACGCTTCGTATCCGGGCGGCAGCCAGACCGAGATGTTGCGCGCCTTCACATGGGCCGACGCGACCGCCTCATGCAGCACCAACCGGCCGCCTGCGATGGCGCCTTCAGCACGCGCCGCGCTGGAGAAGGGCAGGGCGGCCATGAGGGCCAGAAGACCCCGACGGTTCATCCGCGATGCTCCTTGACCATCAGCGCGCTCGCGGCGGCCAGGACGAAGGAGACGGCGCCGAGCACCAGGGCCCAGATCGCCTGACCATTGAACAGTGTCTTCAGGATCAGGCCCAGAACCGTGGCGGCCAGCAGCTGCGGCACGACGATGAAGATGTTGAAGACGCCCATATAGACGCCCATCTTTCGGTCCGGCACCGCCGCCGACAGGATGGCGTAGGGCATGGAAACGATCGAGGCCCAGGCGAAGCCGACGCCGATCATCGGCAGCCACAAGAGGCCCGGCTCTCGGATGGCGAAGACGCTGAACAGACCGGCGGCGCCAAGCGTCAGCATCAGCGCGTGGGTCGCCTTGCGTCCGATCCGTTTGGCGATGACCGGGAGGGTGAAGGCCGCCAGGGCCGCCACGCCGTTGTAGACCCCGAACAGAACCCCCACCCAGTCCGCGCCCGTGGCGTAGGCGGCCGAGGTGGTGTCGGTCGCACCGTAATGGACGCGGGTCACGGCGGCGGTGGTGTAGATCCACATGGCGAACAGGGCGAACCAGCTGAAGAACTGAACAACGGCCAGGCCGCGCATCGTCTCGGGCATGCGGAAGATGTCGTTCAGGATTTCGGTCGCGGCGTTGGTGATGCGGCGACGCTGCATCATGCCGACGGCGATCTGCAGCAGGCCGAACCCGGCGAAGAAGCCGGCCAGGATCAGCAGCTCCTTCTCCAGATCGAGCGCGCCGATCAGCACGAAACCCAGTCCGCCGAGGACGGCGCAGACCAGGCCAGAGGTCATCCAGCCTTGGACGCTGCGGGCCGGCGCTTCGGTCTCGACGGGTGCGGTCGGCGCGTCGTCTCGGGCGCGTTCGAAGGCCGCGATCTGTTCGGGGCTGTATTCCTTGGTCGAAAGCACCGTCCACAGCACGGCCGAGAACAGGCCGGCGGCGCCGACGTAGAAGGCGATCTTGACCGACAGGGGCACTACGCCTGCCTCGGCGGTCGAGGCGATATCGAAGACGTTGGACAACAGCCACGGCAGGACCGAGGCGAAGACCGCGCCGGCACCGATGAAGAAGCTCTGCATCGCATAGCCGGCGGTGCGCTGTTCCTCCGGCAGGTTGTCGCCGACGAAGGCGCGGAACGGCTCCATGGTGATGTTGATCGACGCGTCCATGATCCACAGCATGGCCGCGGCGAACCACAGGCTAGGGCTGTTGGGCATGGCGATCAGGGCCAGGGTGGTGGCTATCGCCCCGACCAGGAAATAGGGGCGCCGCCGGCCGAACCGGGTCCAGGTCTTGTCGCTGAAATGGCCGATGATCGGTTGGACCAGCAGACCCGTCAGCGGCGCGGCGATCCACAGGATCGCCAGGCTGTCGACCTCGGCGCCCAGCGTCTGGAAGATCCGGCTGGTGTTGGCGTTCTGCAGGCCGAAGCCGATCTGGATGCCGAAGAAGCCGACGCACATGTTCCAGATCGCCAGGCCGGACAGGCGCGGGCGGTGCGAGAGCAGGGTCATCCGCGTCGCGCCCGACCGACCGGCACGAACCGGATCGCTTGACCGCCGCCGGGGGCCAGCGCCAGGGTCAGGGTGTCAGACGACGTCACCTCGCGCTGCTCGATGACGATGTCCTCGCGCTTGCCACGATAGTCGGCGTCCGGCCCGTCGCGATAGATTTCGGCCCGATATCGACGGCCGGCGTCCAGGAAATCGAGAGGGGCCTTCAGAACGCGCGGATGCTCGTCGGTGACGGCGCCCAGGGCCCAGACATCCGTACCGCGCTGCTTGCGAACCGTGACGACATAGTCGCCCATGGCGGCGTCCAGCGTGCGGCTCTCGCTCCAATCGACCGGCACATCCTTGATGAACTGGAACGGAGCGGGGTTGGCCTCGTAGTTGACCAGCAGGTCCGCCGCCATCTGGATCGGGCTGTAGATCACGACATAGAGCGCCAGTTGCTTGGCCCAGGTCGTCTGCACACCGCCGGGGCTGCGCGTCTCCATGCCGAAGATGCCGGGCGTATAGTCCATCGGCCCGGCCAGCAGGCGGGTGAAGACCAGGTTCGGCTCATGCTCGGGCGGATTGCCGGGATTGCCCCAGGCCGAATATTCCATGCCGCGCTGACCCTCGCGGCTGATGATGTTCGGATAGGTGCGGCGAAGGCCGGTGTCCTTGAACGGCTCGTGAGCGTTCACGGCGACCTTGTGGCGATAGCCGGCCTCGACCACGCGCATGTGGTGCTGGGCCATTGCTTGGCTTTCGTGCCAGGCCATCACCATCTGTCCGTCCGGCCCGGCGACGCGGGCGCCTTGCGCGTCGGCGACGTAGCCGGTCTTCACCGAATGGACGCCGAGGCGTTCATACAGGGCCATGGCCGGCTCGAGCTGCTGCTCATAGTGGAAGGCGTTGCCGCCGGTCTCGTGGTGGCCGATCAGTTGCACGCCCTTGGACCGCGCATGGGCGCAGACCGCTTCGATATCGAAGTCGGGATAGGCTTCGGTGAAGCTGAAGTCCGCGCCGTTGGCGAACCACTGGCCGTCCCAACCCTTGTTCCAGCCCTCGACCAGAACGCCGCCGAAGCCGTGGTTGGCCGCAAAGTCGATGTGTTTGATCGTGTTCTCGGTCGTCGCGCCATGCTTGGGGCCGGCGTTCCAGGTCTTCAGGTCCAGGTGCATTTCCCACCATACGCCAACGTATTTCATCGGCTTGAACCAGCTGACGTCGCCCAGCTTGTTGGGCTCGTTCAGGTTCAGGATCAGGCTGGAATCCAGCAGGCCTGAGGCGCTGTCGGAGATTTGCAGGGTCCGCCACGGCGTGTTGAACGGCGCCTCGCGCACCACCGCCGCATTGGTCAGGCCCGGCGTCAGCTGAGCGCGGAACTTGGTTTGCTCCGACCGGCGAAGGTTCATCCCTGCATAGTCGATGCAGGCCGCCTCGTGGATGGAGACGTGCAGGCCCGACTGGCCTCGAACCGTCATCGGCGTCTGGGCGCTGCCGACCGCATCGATGGGCGTGCGGCTGTAGAGATATTCCTCGCGGTTCCATTCCCAGGCCGGGCACCACAGGGCCTCGCCGTTTTCGGCCAGGTTGAACTCGGTGATTTCCGATCCGATGCGGACGGTGGTCAGGCCAGCCTGCTGCGGGAACTCATAGCGGAAGCCCAAACCGTCGTCGTACAGGCGGAAGACCACGTCCACGCGGCGTCGCAGGCCGCCGGTCTCGGCATAGGCGACGCGCCATTCGTTGTAGTGGTTGCGGATGAACTGGCGCTCGCCCCACGGCTGCTCCCAGGTGTCGTCGACCGTGATCGCTTGGCCTGCCGTCACAGTCAGGCCGCGCTCGATGGCCGGCGCGTCGGTCAAGAGGAAGCCCAGCTTGGACGGCGCCACGACGACCCGACCCTGACGCAGCACCGAATACATCGGCCGCCCGTCGTTGTCGGTGAAGGCTTCGACCGTCAGCACGCCGCCGGGCGAGGACGCCCGGGCATGGTTCGGCGCGGTCTGGGCGCGCGCGCCCGTCGCCCCCAAAGCCAGGATCGACACGCCGCCAAGGGCCAGGAAGGATCTGCGCTGCATCATGGGAACTCCGTTAGGCCGCCTCTTGCCAACCGCCGCGAACGGTGGCTGAAATATTTGCAGAAAATTTTGCAGCTTCACCATGCTGCTGTGAGGACCCGCGACCTTGAGCCGCAAGACAACCCGTCTGGAAGACATCGCCCGCCTCGCCGGCGTGTCCATCGCCACCGCCTCGCGCGCCCTGAACGACAGCCCCGCCGTCAACGATCGCACCAAACAGACGATCTGGAAGCTGGCCAAGGAACACGACTATCCGTTCCGCCGCCATATGCCGGCCGGCCCGATCGGCGCCCAGGGCACCATCGCCCTGGTGGTGCCGCGGCCGCAGGGGCGCGAAGGGCGCCTCAGCGATCCCTTCTTCCTGGAGCTTCTGGCCGGGGTGGGCGAGGCGGCGCGCGAACGCGGCTGCGACCTGCTGATGAGCCATATCTCGCCCGCCAACTATGATGAGCTGTCGGCCGCGCTGAACACCAGCCGGGCGGACGGCGTGATCTTTCTGGGTCAATCCAGCCTGCATTCGGCCTTCAACCGTCTGGTCGACGCCGACCATCGCTTCGTCGTGTGGGGCGCCGAACTGCCGGACCAGGACTATTGCTCCATCGGATCGGACAACATCTCGGGCGGCCGCCGCGCGACGCTTCATCTGGCGCGGCTGGGGCGAAAACGCATCGTCTTTCTTGGCGATCTGGATCCGCCCGAAGCCATGCAGCGGCATCGCGGCTATCTGGACGCCCTGAGCCAGAGCGGGCTGGACGTGGACGCCGACCTGATCGTGCCTGCGCATTTCGAGGTCGAATCCGCAGAGGCCGCCGTCGACGCCCTGATCCGACGCGGGCTGGATTTTGATGGCGTCGTAGCCGCGTCCGACCAGATCGCGCTCGGAGCCGTAAGGGCGTTGTTGCATGCCGGCGTCGAGGTGCCGGGTCAGGTCTCGGTGATCGGCTTCGACAATGTGCCGTTCAGCCGCTATTCGCGCCCGGCGCTCAGCACCATCGCCCAGGACACCATGAAGGCCGGCCGGTTGATGGTGTCCAAACTGCTGGATCACGGCGGCGCCGCAGCAGGCCGTTCCGAGCGCGTTCCGACCGAGCTGATCGTTCGCGAGACCTGCGGCGGCTGAACCCGTCATCCGGCGTCGGCGAAGATCAGGCCAGCCAGCGGGCTCAGCGTCGATCCGTCCGCCTCGGTCCAGTTGACCGCCGCGATCCGGTGCGCACCGGCAGGCGCAGACCAATCCACGGCCTCGAAGCCGAGGTTGAACACGCACAGCAGACGCTCGCCGCCCTCGGCCCGTTCGAACCGGCGGAAGACCAACAGGTCGCCCGCGCTCTCGATCTCCAGCTCACCGGTCCGCAGCGCCGGGTGGACCTGACGCAGGGCGATGATGCGGCGCGCGGCGTGCAGGATCGATGTCGGGTCCGCCTCCTGCGCATCCACGGCGAGCGACAGATGGCGCGGATCGACCGGCAGCCAGGGCTCGACCGTCGAGAAGCCGGCGTTAGGCGCCGAGGCCACCCAGGGGATCGGCGTGCGGGCGCCGTCGCGGCCCAGAGTCTCAGGCCAGTTGGCGATGGCCTCGGGATCCACCAGCCGTTCGAATGGCACCTCGGCCTGAGGCAGGCCCAACTCTTCGCCCTGATAGACGAAGACATTGCCGCGCAGGCACATCAGCAGCAGCAAGGCCATTTCCGAGAAGGCCTTCTCGTCCCGGCCCTGGGCCCAACGCGACACGGCGCGCGGCGCATCGTGGTTGGAGAAGGTCCAGGACGGCCAGCCCTCGCCCTGCTGATCTGGCCACATCCCATCGCCCAAGCCGATCAGTTCGCTCTTCAGTGTATCGGCATAGAGATATAGGAAGCCGTACGCCGAGTGCAGACGGTCGTTGCCGGCGGTGAATTCCTTCATCTCGCGGTCGGCGTGATCGCCGCCGACCTCCGCCACCGTGAACCGGCCTTCATAGCTGTCGGTCAGGGCGCGGATGCGGTTCAGGAAGCCGATGATGTCCGGGTGGGACTGGTTGTAGATCTTGTCCTGGAAGTCGAACGGCCGCGTGCGCTTCTTGCCGTCCTGGATCGGCGGATTGTCGCGCAGGGACGGGTCATGGATGGCGAAGTTGATCGCATCCAGACGGAAGCCGTCCACGCCCCGGTCCAGCCAGAAGCGTGCGGCGGCGATCAGAGCGTCCTGAACCGCGGGGTTCCTGACGTTCAGCTGGGGCTGGGAGGCCAGGAAGTTGTGCATGTAGTACTGGCCGCGCCGCGCGTCCCAGGTCCAGGCCGGGCCGCCGAACACCGACTGCCAGTTCGAGGGCGGCGAGCCGTCCGGCTTGGCGTCGGCCCAGACGTACCAGTCGGCGTGGTCTCCGTGGCGGCTGGCGCGGCTGTCCGTAAACCAGGGATGTTCGTCTGAGGTGTGAGAAAAGACCTGATCGATGACGACCTTCAGCCCCAGGGCATGAGCGCGCGCGATCAGGGCGTCGAAATCGGCCAAAGTGCCGAAGATCGGATCGACGTCGCAGTAGTCCGACACGTCGTAGCCGAAGTCCTTCATCGGCGACGTGAAGAAGGGCGACAGCCAGATGCCATCGACGCCTAGAGAAGCGACATGGTCGAGGTGCTGGGTGATCCCCTTCAGATCGCCCACGCCGTCGTCGTTGGAGTCGGCGAAGCTGCGCGGATAGATCTGATACAGCACCGCGCCGCGCCACCAGTCCTGCGCCAATGCGGGGGCGGCGTCAGCCGTAGAAAGATCGAGGGGCAGGGCAGTCACGGCACGCTCTTGCAGACGAGGTAATCGAGGGGAGGCACGCGAACGGCGACGCTGGCGGGTGCTGAGGATTCGGGTGCGCAATCGCCGCGCAGAGCTTGCCACCGCAGCGAGCCGGGCTCCACCTCGACTTGAGCGGCGACGGGCGCGGTGGAGGTGTTGAACAAGGCCAGAATCTCCGATCCGTCCTCGCCGATGCGAGACATTGCGAACAGACCGGGCTTGTCGCCATAGGCGCGCACGACCTGACGGCCGCGTCGCAGGGCCGCTTCGGCGGCGCGTACGCGGGCCATTTCGGCAATGGCCCGATACAGGGGCGCGTCCGTGGAATAGGCCGGCTGGCGACCGCCGACAGGCGGCTCATTCGCATAGACCGGGGTGCGGCTGGGCCACATGTCCTGACGCGAGTTTCCGTATCCACCCGCGCCGGCGAAACCCTGTTCGTCCCCGTAATAGAGCGTGGGCACGCCCCGGCTGAACATCATCAGGGCATGGGCCAGTTTGATGCGCGCCAGGACCTCGGCGTCGTCGGCGTTCGGATTGGCCTGTTTCACGAAGAAGCCGACCCGGCCCATGTCATGATTGCCCAGGAAGGTCGGCAGGATGGCGGCGGTCTCCGCGCCCTTGTCATAGATCGTGTCGGCGTCGAACAGCTTGGCGAGGGCGTCGGTCCCGACCTTGCCGGCCGCCACGTCGGTCGCCTGCTTCTGGAACGGGAAGTCCAGCACCGCCGGATAACCGTCGACCCGCGTAAACCGCGCCGTCACCGCCGGATCGGGATCATAGACCTCGCCGAAGATGTGGAAGTTCGGAATGCCCTTGGCCTCGGCGCGGGCGATCATGGCGGGAATGAAGGCCTGCCAAAAGCCAGGGTTCACATGGCGGGCGGTGTCGATGCGGAAGCCGTCGATCCCGTATTTGTCGATCCAGCCGCCGAAGATGTCGATCATACCCTGGATGACCACCGGATCCTCGGTCAGCAGATCGTCCAGCCCGGCGAAGTCGCCGTCCAGGCTGCTTTCGCCGGTGAAGGTGCTCTCGCCCCGGTTATGATAGTGGATAGGGTCGTTCAGCCAGGCCGGAACCTTTGCGTTCTCTTCGCCCGCCGGGACATAGGGAGTGTAGGCGTAGTCGGGCCGGGTCAGGCGCGAGAAGTCGCGACCGTCGAAGCCCTCGTTGATCGGCGCGCCATCGACGCCGCCGCGACGGGTGTAGGGATAGTCGGCGCGACTGCGATAGGCGCAGCGGCCTTCCGGGCATTCGCGATACTGGATGACGTCGGCGGTGTGGTTGGCGACGATGTCCAGATAGACCTTCATCCCACGCGCATGGGCCGCCTCGACCAGGGCGCGCATCGCCGCCTCATCGCCGAAGTGCGGATCGACGGCCGTGAAGTCGGTGATCCAATAGCCGTGGTGCGCCGCGCCGGTGTAGTTGCCGTGCGACTGGACCGGCTTGTTCTTGAAGACGGGCGCCAGCCAGACGGCTGTGGCGCCCAGGCCTTGAATATAGTCCAGCCGCTGGGTCACGCCCGCCAGATCGCCGCCGTGATAGAAGTCGGTGTCAGACGGATCGAAGCCGCTCTTGAGCCGCTCGGCCGCGTAACCGCCGTGGTCGTTCGACGGATCGCCATTGGCGAACCGATCCGGCAACAAGAAGTAGATCACCTCATCCTGAGGCAGGCGTTGACGCAGGGCCGACAGGGCGTCTTCGGCTTGGCGCGTTTCCGCCGCGCTCGGCGTTGCACAGCCGCTCAACAGAGCCGCCGCCGCCATCGCCGCGTGCAGTCCGACCCTTTTGAGGTTTCCCCTCGCCATGACGCTCACTCCCTTGCGTCTAGAAAGTGCAAAGCCTTCCAGATCGATTTGCAAGATTTTGCAGCAATGAACGGAGCTGTCAACGCGTCGCTGAAATGCTGCAATGCGTCATGGAAACAGCGCGAAACCGCACACACTCGGACCTCAGCGGGCTGTAAAGCAGCGGGAAGTGCGACGGAAATCAGACCTCCGCATTAACTGCTTGCAACATTCCAAAAGATTTGCATATTTTTGCGACGGCTTCAGATCGCGACGTTCAGAATCGCGGTCAGCCCCAGGGAGGATGACCATGTTCCAACGTCTCAACCGGCGCGCGCGCCTGCTATCCGGCGTCGCCTTCGGCGCAGCCGCCCTGATGGCGGTCGGCTCGGCCCACGCACAAACCGCCGCCGCGACAACGCAGGCCGACGATCAGGCGACACAGGTCGATGAGATCGTCGTCACCGGCATTCGCCGTTCGATCGAGGCCGCGATCTCGGCCAAGGCCAACAACACCTCGATCGTCGAAGTCATCTCGGCCGAAGACATCGGCAAGCTGCCGGACGTCTCGATCGCCGAATCCCTGGCGCGCCTTCCGGGCGTAACGATGCAGCGCCTCGACGGCCGCAGCCAGGCGATCTCCATCCGTGGCCTGGGCCCCGATTTCACGACCGCCCTGCTGAATGGGCGCGAACTGGTCACCACCGGCGACAACCGCGGCGTCGAGTTCGACCAATTCCCCGCCGAACTGCTGAATAGCGTCGTCGTCTACAAGACCCCGGACGCGGCCCTGATCGGCCAAGGTCTGGGCGGCACCGTCGACCTGCGCACCGTTCGCCCGCTGGCCTATGGCCGCCAGGCCATCGCGATGAACTATCGTCATGAGTGGAACGAGATCGGCGCCCTGAACTCGGGTACGACCGACAACGGCGACCGCTACACCATCTCCTACATCGATCAGTTCCTGGACGGCACGCTGGGCGTGGCCCTGGGCTACGCCCACATGAGCTCGCCTTATCAGTCCGAGCGCTTCAATGCTTGGGGCTATCCCAACTACACGGACGGCAATCTGCTGACCGGCGGCGTGAAGCCCTATGTGATGTCGTCGGAGCTGGAGCGCGACGGCTATATGGGCGTGCTGGAATGGCGCCCGAACGACCGCATCCACTCCACGATCGACGCCTTCTATTCCGAGTTCAAGAACACCCAGGTTCTGCGCGGCATCGAGTTCCCACTGGCTTGGGGCGGTTCTTCCGGTGACTGCACCGTGAACGTGCCGTCCGCAATCTGCCGTCCTGGCCCCGCGCTGCGCCCTGGTTACACCGTGCAGGACGGCCTGATCGTCGCCGGTACTTGGGACAACATCAAGGGTGTCGTCCGCAACGACCTGAACAAGCGCGACAGCAACATCACCGCCTTGGGCTGGAACACTGAGTTCACGATCAGCGACGACTGGTCGGCGAACCTGGACCTCAGCTATTCAAAGGTCGAGCGTAACGACATTATTTTGGAAACCAACGCCGGCACCGGCCGCAACATCAACGGCGCGCTGGATACTTTGGGTTTCGAACTGACCGACGACGGCGTCACTCGCTTCACCAGCCGTCTGAACTACGCCGATCCGAACCTGATCCGCATCACCAGCCCGCAGGGCTGGGGCGGCGACGTGATCCCTGAAGGTCAGGCCGGCTATCTGAACACGCCGTCCATCGAGGACGAACTGAAGGCGGCCCGCTTCTCGGTCACGCGCCAACTGCACCAGAGCCCGTTCAAGTCGATCGACTTCGGCGTCAACTACACCGAGCGTCAGAAGAGCTTCGTCAACGATCAGTTCTATCTCGGCGTCCCCGGTGGCGGCGATCTGACCGTGCCCTCGGCCTTCCTGCTGGACCCGACCGACCTTGGCTATCTCGGCATCAGCGCCGTGCTGAGCTATGACGCTCTCGGCCTAGTTAACAGCGGCGCCTTGAACCGCATCCGCAACCCGAACGCCGACGTCACCGCCGGCAACTGGGAGGTGACGGAAAAGGTCTCAACCGCCTATGTCCGCGCCAACATCGATCACAATCTGTTTGGCCGCGCCCTGACCGGCAATGTCGGCATGCAGTTCGTCTATACCGATCAAAGCTCCAGCGGCTTCTCGGCGCGTCAGGTCGGACCGGGCGTCTCCGAGACCATCGCGGTGACGGGCGGCGACGAATATCTGGAGATCCTGCCCAGCGCGAACTTCATCCTGGAAGCCGGCGAGGACATGTTCACGCGTCTGGCGGTTTCGCGCACCCTAGCGCGTCCGCGCATGGACGATATGCGCGCCTCGCGGAACTACAGCTATAACCCCAGCTTGGCCCAATCGACCGACATCAACCGTTCCCCCTGGGGCGGCGGCGGCGGCAATCCGGAACTGCGGCCGTTCATCGCGGACGTCATCGACGTGTCGTTCGAGAAGTATTTCGCCAACCGCAAGGGCTACATCTCGCTGGCGGCGTTCTACAAGAACCTGGAAAGCTACGTTTATAACCGCAACCAGATCTTCGACTTCACGGGCTATCCCATCGGCGTGATTTCGCCCACCAACCCCGAGCCTGCGTTGCGCCAGGGCCTGGTCGGCGCGCCTGACAACGGCGAAGGTGGCTGGATCAAGGGTCTTGAACTGTCGATCTCGGCGCCGTTCGACATCTTCCATCCGGCTCTGGAAGGTTTCGGCGCCCAGTTCAGCGCCTCAACCACGGACAGCGAGGTCCAGCCCGATCCGACCCAGGCCCCGACTGCTCTGCCGGGTCTGTCGGAAAACGTGATCAACGGTTCGCTCTACTATGAGCGCTACGGCTTCCAGTCGCGGATCTCGGCCCGCTATCGCTCGGATTACCTGGGCGAGGTCGCCGGCTTCGGCAACGGCCGCACCCTGCGTTCGGTGGCGGCTGAAACGGTCGTCGATGCCCAGGTCGGCTATGAGTTCCAGTCCGGTCCGCTGGAAAGCCTGTCGGTTCTGGCTCAGGTCAACAACCTGACCGACGAGCCGTTCAAGACCTTCGAGAACGGCGATGAGCGCCGGACCATCGACTATCAGCACTACGGCCGCACCTTCGCAGTCGGGCTGAACTACAAGTTCTGATTTCCCCTCTCTTCTGAGCAAACTTGGGCCGCCGCGTTCGCGAGGCGGCCCTTTTCTTTGCCTGCGCCCCGGCTCGGCGGAAAAGTTTCGTTACAAAGCGCGCTTTTCGGCTGGACGCGCCTTTCGCGATGTCCGAACCAAGAAGGATGAGAACCGCGCGACCACAGCGCGGCCGTTCGATTTCACTGGGGGATCCTTCATGACCGTTCCGGACGCCGGAAAACGCCAGGGCGCAGGCCTGGCCTTCGCCTATGTCACCACGCTGTTCTTCGCCTGGGGCTTCGCCACCTCGCTGATCGACCCGCTGATCGCGGCGGTTAAGCGGGTGTTCGACCTGAACAACGCCGAGGCCTTCCTGACGACCTTCGCCTGGTTCATCGCCTATGGGCTGATGTCGCTGCCAGCGGCCTCGGTGCTCAGCAAGCTTGGTTACAGCCGCTCAATCATCGGCGCCCTGATCGTCATGGTCGCGGGCTGCCTGATCGTGCCGGCCGCCACCGCCGCCGACTGGTATCCCGGCGTCCTGATCGCCCTGTTCGTCATCGCCTCGGGCGTGACCCTGCTGCAGGTCGCGGCCAACCCGCTGGTCGCCGAGCTGGGCAGCCCCAAGGGCGCCTCCAGTCGTCTGAATCTGTCGCAGGCCTTCAACTCGCTGGGCACCACCGTCGGCCCCTGGCTGGGCTCGCACGTCCTGCTGACGGGCGGCGTCTTCGCCGCTGGCGCCGTCGTCACCGCCGCGACCCGCACCCAGTCACTGCGCAGCATCGACATGGCCTTCCTGGGCATGGGCGCCTTCTTCGCCTTGATCGCCGTCTTCATCTTCACAGCGCGCAAGAAGATCAATGCGGCGGCGCCTGAATCGCACAATGCGGTCTCGCCGTTGAAGGCCTTGTCGTCGCCGTGGGCCGTATTCGGCGCCTTGGCCATCTTCCTCTACGTCGGTTCCGAAGTCGCCATCGGCGGCATGCTGACCAACTTCCTGGAAAGCCCCGACATCCTGAACGCCCCCATCGAGACGGCAGGCAAGATGGTTGCCCTGTACTGGGGCGGCGCGATGGTCGGCCGCTTCATCGGTTCGGCCGTCCTGACCAAGGTGCGCCCCGGCATCGTCCTTGCCTGCTGCACCGTCGCGGCGGCCGTCCTGTGCCTGACCGTCAGCCAAATCGGCGGTCCGACGGCGGCCTATGCCGTCCTGTCGATCGGTCTGTTCAACTCGATCATGTTCCCGACCATCTTCACCCTGACGCTGGAGCGCTCGACCGCTCCGACTTCGGCGACCTCGGGCCTGCTGGTGTTCGGCATCATCGGCGGCGCGCTTCTGCCCCAGGTCGCGGCGCATATCGCCGATGCGGCCGGCAAGCTTCAGCCTGCCTTCATCGTGCCGATGCTGGGCTACGTCGGCCTGACCATCTTCGCGATCGGCTGCATCCGCACCAAGGCGCGGACCGAAGTGACCTCAACCGCCTCGCACTGAGCCGGTCGCCAGACAAGACAAAGGGCGCGGGGGACAGCCTCCGCGCCCTTTTTCGTTTCGGCGATTGGGTCAGCCGTCGATCAGGGACTGAAGAATGGGCGCCAGGCGGTCGCGCATCTCCTCGCATTGAACGGGTTCGATGTTGAAGCTGCCGCCGCCCAGTTCGCGACTGACCGACATGCCCATGATGAAGCCGGCCAGCAGCCGAGCTCGGACCGTGGCGTCCGGCCCGCTCAGCCACTCCTCCAGCGGGCCGAAGAAGCGCTGGGTGCAGGTGGTCTGAACCATCTCCGACGCCTTGGCCGAGCCGATCGAGCGCAGCATGATCGACATGCCTTTCAGCTTTTCGGCCTTCTTGGGTTCGAAGACGATCTCGTGGGCGACGCGCCGGCCGAAGTCGGCCTTTTCGCCCTGCATAAGGGCGCTGCCGTCGCCGCAACTGTCCAGCGCGGCCAGGAACAGATCGTCCTTGGAGCCGAAGTAGCGGCTGATCAGGGCCGCATCGACGCCGACATCGCGGGCGATGTCGCGCATGCCCACGTCGTCATAGCTCTCGGCCGCGAATCTCTCGCGCGCAGCATCGAGAATGGCCGTGCGTGTGGCGGCGGCGTTTCTCGGGCGTGGGCCGGGACATAACAAGGTGATGACACTCCACAGACAATAACCGTAGATCACATATGGCTTTGTCAACGTCTGTTGACAAGCGCCACGGCTCCGACCATTAAGTCACCACGCGTTGACAAGGCCGACTCCCCATCGGCCTCTGTCCGCACGACAGGGATTTACCTCCGACAGGGAGATGCGCAGATGCGCGGGCTGAAGATTGCGGCGGTATCCGTCATGGTGACGGGTGCGCTTTATGGTTGTTCCCCAAAGGCAGAGGCGCCCGCGCAAGGCGCGCCGCCCGTGACGGTGGCTGTGCCGCTGAAGCAGCAGGTGCGGGACTGGGACGAGTTCACCGGGCGCTTCGAAGCGGTCGAGAGCGTGGACGTGCGCGCCCGCTTCGGCGGCTATATCCAGGCGGTTCACTTCCGCGACGGCCAGATGGTCCAGCGCGGCCAGCTGCTGTTCACCCTCGATCCGCGTCCGGCGCAGGCCGCGCTGGCGCAGGCTCAGGCCCAGGTGGCCCAGGCTCAGTCGCAACTGTCGCTGGCCCGCGCCAACCTGGCCCGCAGCGAGGCCCTGTTGGCCTCGCAGGCTGTGTCCAAGGCCGAATATGATTCCAACAAGGCGGCCGTCGATGCGGCCCAGGCCAATCTGGCGGCCGGCAACGCCGCCGTCCGCAATGCGCGTCTGAACCTGGAATACACCCGCGTCACCGCGCCGACCTCGGGTCGCGTGTCCGACCGTCGCGTCGATCCGGGCAACGTCATCGCCGGCGGTTCGTCGGCCGGCGACATCCTGACCACCATCATCTCGGGCGGCCCGATCCATTTCGTCTTCGACGGCTCGGAAGCGGTCCTGCTTAAATACCTGCGTCAGGGCGGCGCCAATCAGGGCGCGGTCGTCAACGTGCGCCTGCAGGACGAAAGCACGTACAAGCACACCGGCCGTCTCGACTTCTCGGACAACGCCGTGGACACCGCCTCGGGCGTGATCCGTCTGCGCGCGATTCTACCGAACGCCGACGGCTTCCTGCGTCCCGGCATGTTCGGCAGCGCCCAGGTCGCGGGCGCCGGCGCCTATGACGCCCTGCTGGTTCCGGATTCGGCCATCGGCACCGATCAGGCCCGCCGCACTGTCGCCGTGGTCAATGCCGACGGCACCGTGACGACCAAGGCCGTCCAGCTCGGCCCGATCGTGCAGGGCTTGCGCGTCGTCCGTTCGGGCCTGGCCCCGACCGACCGCGTCATCATCGCGGGTCTGCAACGCGCCGCCCAGCCGGGTTCGAAGGTCACGCCCAAGAACGGCAAGATCGAACCCGTCGCCGGCGATGCGTCCCAGGCGCCCGTCACCCAGTCGGCGCCAGCGTCCAGCGCCTCCTTCGCCAACAGCCTGCCGGCCGGCTAAGCCATGAACATCTCGCGCTTCTTCATCGACCGGCCGATCTTCGCGGCCGTGATCGCGGTGGTGATCTCCATCATCGGCATCGCCGCCTATCCGCTGCTGCCCTTGTCGCAGTATCCGGAGATCGCGCCGCCGACGATCACCATCAACGCCGCCTATCCCGGCGCATCGGCCGAGACCCTGGCCGAAACCGTCGCCGCCCCCATCGAGCAGGAGGTGAACGGCGTCGAAAACATGCTCTACATCTCCTCCTCGTCCACATCGGACGGGGCGGTGGCCATCACCGTGACCTTCCAGCCCGGCACGGACCTGGATTCGGCACAGGTGCTGGTCCAGAACCGGGTGGCGCTGGCCGAGCCCCGTCTTCCCGAGGCGGTTCGCCAGACGGGCGTCGTGGTCAACAAGGCCGAGAGCGGCTTCCTGATGATCCTGGGGCTGACGTCGCCCGACGGCACCCTGGATAACGACTATGTCGGCAACTACGCCAACTCCACGCTGCGGGACCGTCTGCTGCGGATCGAGGGCGTGGGCGCGGTTCAGGTGTTCGGCGGCGGCAACTATTCGATGCGCGTCTGGATCGACCCGGCCAAGGCGGCCGAGCGCGGTCTGACGGGCCCCGAGATCGTCTCCGCCCTGCGCGCCCAGAACGTCCAGGCCGCCGCCGGCTCCATCGGCCAACCGCCGTTCCCTAACAGCGCGGCCGCCTTCCAACTGCCGGTCCAGGTTCAGGGCCGTCTCAGCGATCCCAATGAGTTCGCCAACGTCGTCCTGAAGACGGACGCCCAAGGCCGCGTCACCTATCTGCGCGACGTGGCGCGGATCGAACTGGGCGCCCAGGACTACGGCATCCGCGGCTTCTTCGACGGCCAGCGCGGCGTCGGGATCGCGATCGTGCAACAGCCGGGCGCCAACGCCCTGGGCACCGCCGACCGCGTCCTGAAAGAGGTCGAGGCCCTCAAGTCCGAAGTGCCCGCCGGCATGAAGGTGGGCGTGCCCTACAACCCGACCGAATTCGTCGCCGCCTCGGTGGAGTCGGTTCAGCACACCCTGGTCGAAGCGGTCATTCTGGTCATCATCGTGGTCATGGTCTTCCTGCAGACCTGGCGCGCGGCCATCATCCCCATCGTCGCCATTCCCGTTGCCCTGGTCGGCACCTTCGCGGTGCAGCTGGCGCTGGGCTATTCGATCAACTCCCTGTCCCTGTTCGCCCTGGTCCTTGCGGTCGGCATCGTCGTCGATGACGCCATCGTCGTGGTCGAGAACGTGGAGCGGGCCATCAGCGAGGGCCTGACGCCGAAGGAGGCCGCCTATCGATCGATGCAGGAGGTTTCCGGCGCCCTGATCGCCATCGGTCTGGTGCTGGTGTCGGTGTTTGTGCCGACGATGTTCGTGCCCGGCATCCCAGGCATCTTCTATCGCCAGTTCGCGGTCGTCATCGCCTCGGCCTCGGTCATCTCGCTGTTCGTGTCCCTGACGCTTTCGCCGGCCATGGCCGCCCTGCTGCTGAAGCCGCACAAGAAGGATCACGAGCACGCTCGCAAGCCGGGCGTCCTGGGCACGGTCGTCTATTATGGCGGCTGGGCAGGGCGGAAGTTCAACGAAGGCTTCGACTGGCTGTCGGACCGTTACGGCCGCCTGACTGCGCGTCTGGTGCGCACGGTCGGTCTGGTGCTGATCATCTATGCCGGTCTTCTGGGCCTCACCGCCTGGCGTCTGGTCGACACCCCCTCGGGCTTTATCCCTGAACAGGATCAGGGCTTCCTGATCGGTGTCATCCAACTGCCGGCGGGCGCGTCTCTGGATCGCACCCAGGCGGTGATGGAACGCGCCACCAAGATCATCCAGGGAACCGCCGGGGTGAACGGCACCGTGGCCTTCGCCGGTCTGGACGGCTCCAGCTTCTCGTTCGGCTCCAACGCCGCCACCATCTTCGTGCGCCTGAACGGGTTCGAGGAACGCTCCAAGGAAGAGGCCGCCACGGCCTTGGCCGGCGCCATCACCCAGGCGACCGGACAGATCGAGGATGCTCAGATCTTCGTCATCGCCCCCCCGGCGGTCCAGGGTCTGGGCACCGGCAACGGCTTCTCGATGATGATCCAGGACCGCGAAGGAGCCGGCTATCGTCCGCTGGAAGGCGCGACCTTCGCCATGATGGGCGCCGCCGCCCAGAAACCGACCGAGGTCAGCCAGGTCTTCTCGACCTACAACACGGCCTCGCCGCGCATCACCGCCGACGTCGACCGCGACAAGGCGCTGATGCTGGGCGTCCAACCCAGTTCGGTGTTCGACACCCTGGGCGTCTATCTGGGTTCGTCCTACGTCAACGACTTCAACATGCTGGGCCGCACCTTCCGGGTGACGGCGCAGGCGGAGCCGACGGCGCGCGACGACATCGCCGACATCGCCAATCTGAAGACCAAGTCGTCCACGGGCGCCATGGTGCCGATCGGGTCGGTGGCCAATCTGGTCAACGATTCCGGCCCGGCGCGGATCGTGCGCTACAACCTGTTCCCGGCGGCCGAACTTCAGGGCAACGCCGCGGCAGGGGTCTCTTCCGGCGAGGCGCTGCAGATCATGGAAACCATGGCCGCCCAGACCCTGCCGCAGGGCTTCTCTTACGAATGGACGGGTCTGGCCTATCAGCAGAAGGCGGCGGGTTCCGGCGCGACGGTCATCTTCCTGATGGCGGTGGTGTTCGTCTTCCTGGTGCTGGCGGCTCAGTACGAAGCGTTCACGCTTCCGCTGGCGGTCATCCTGATCGTGCCGATGTGTCTGCTGGCGGCCATTATCGGGGTGAACCTGCGTGGCCTGGACAACAACATTCTGGTCCAGATCGGGCTTGTCGTTCTGATCGCCCTGGCGGCCAAGAACGCCATCCTGATCGTCGAGTTCGCCAAACAGGCCGAGGAAGAGCAAGGCATGAACCGGTTCGAGGCTGCGGTCGTCGCCGCCAAGACCCGTCTGCGTCCGATCCTGATGACCTCGTTCGCCTTCATCCTCGGCGTCGTGCCGCTGATGCTGGCCTCGGGGCCGGGCGCGGAGATGCGTCAGTCGCTGGGCACGTCCGTCTTCTCGGGCATGCTGGGCGTGACGTTCTTCGGCCTGATCTTCACCCCGGTCTTCTATGTGGTCAGCCGGTGGCTGTCCTCGAAACTGCCGCAAGGCAAGAAACCGACCACGACGCCTGACCGTCCTTTGGACCGGCCCGTACGTTATGACGAAACCAGCGACCTGACCGATCCGAACGCGCCTGCGCCCGCGACCGGCCGGGGAGGGGACATCTGATGACCCGCAACAAGACCCTCAGCTTCCTGACCGCCGCAGCCCAATTGACGGCTTCTGGCGCCCTGCTGACCGCCTGCGCGGTCGGGCCCAAGGCGCCCGTCGCCGACCTGCCCGTCGCCGGCACGGGCGCCTTCGTCGGCTCGGCCAGCCCCACCGTCTCGACCGCTGCTGCACGCGACGACTGGTGGCGGCTGTATGAAGACCCCACGCTGGATGCCTTGATCCAGCAGGCCTTCGCCGAAAACAACCAGCTCGAGGCCGCCTTCGCCAATCTGCGCGCGGTCCGGGCGTCGCTGTCGGAGGCCCGCGTCGGCCGTTTCCCGACCACGACGACCAGCGCTCAGGCCCAGCGCAGTCGCGCGTCGGCCGCCACGGTCCAGGGCCTGCCCGCCGGGCAGGATGCGCCCGAGATCGACACCTATGACGTCGGCGTTCAGGCGGCCTATGAGGTCGATCTGTTCGGACGGGTGGAATCCACCATCCGCGCCGCCCGCGCCGACGCCCGCGCCGCGGAGGCCGCCCTGGCCACGGTCCAGGTGACGGTCGCGGCCGAAACGACGCGCGCCTATGCCGACACCTGCTCGGCCAATGCGCAGATCGCGGTGGCCGAACGGACGTTGGAGCTGCAACGCAACACCGCCAATCTGACCCAGACCCTCCTCGACGGCGGGGCGGGCACGGGGCTGGACGTGGCCAGCGCCCGCGCGGCCCTGGCCCAGACGGCGGCGACCCTGCCGACCCTGCGCGCGGCCCGTAACGAGGCGCTGTTCCGCCTGGCGACCCTGACCGGGCGCACCCCGGCCGAGGCCAGCCAGGCCGCCGCCGCCTGCGTGCGTCCGCCCCAGCTCAACCAGCCGATCCCGGTTGGCGATGGTGCGGCGCTTCTGGCCCGCCGTCCCGATGTGCGCCAGGCCGAGGCCGAACTGGCCGCCGCCGCCGCGCGCGTCAATGTGGCGACCGCCAACCTGTTTCCGCAGATCAGCCTGGGCGGATCGTTCGGCTCCACCGCGCTGGACTCGGGTGGACTGGGCGACGACCAGAACTTCCGCTTCAGCTTCGGTCCGCTGATCAGTTGGTCCTTCCCCAACGTCTTCGCCGCCCGCGCTCAGATCAAGGCCGCCGGCGCCCGTTCGGACGCGGCGCTCGCCAACTTCGACCAGACGGTGCTGACGGCGCTTCAGGAAACCGAGACGGCGCTCAGCAACTACGCGAACGAACTGGACCGCCGTGCGGCCCTGACCGAAGCCAGGGACCAGGCCGCCCGCGCCGCCGACCTGTCGCGCTTACGCTTCAACGCCGGCGCCGACAGCTTCCTCCTGGTGCTGGACGCCGAACGCACCCAAGCGTCGGCGGACGCCGCTCTCGCTCAGTCCGACGCCTTGGTCACGACCTACCAGATCGCCCTGTTCCGCGCCCTGGCCGGCGGCTGGCAAGCCGACAGCTGATCGCATCGCGATGCTGGAAAAAAAGGGCCGGGCGATGCATCGCCCGGCCCTTTTATCGTTCTGATCAAATTATCTGCGGTTAGGCCAGCATTCTCACCTTGGGCTCGCGATCCCATTGGCGGGTGCGGGCGGGGGCGAGGAAGCTTTCGGCGTTCTTGGACAGCTCGATCACGCCGGCGTCAGCCTCGATGCCCGCCTTGTCGAGCAGGGGCTGGGCCTCGGGCGTGTGGCCGATGGCCTTAAGGTGACCGAAGGCGTCTTTGGCGAAATCGACTGCCGCGCCTTCGTTCAGCATCTGGGCGCAGCCGTCCTGGGACAAAACGATCGCCACGGCGTCAAACAGGACCGACGGGCTGCCGGCCAGCTGACCATCTGCCGCCAAATTCTTGCCGCCCTTCAGCTTGGCGCCGCCGATCTTGGGTGCGACGATGAAGACTGAGCCGCCGTCGCCTTCAACCGCCGCCTTCACCGCATCGACGACGGCGCCGTCCGAACCGTCGGCGACCAGAATGGCGACCTTTCGGCCTTTCAGGGTGTCGGGATATTTGCCGACGATGCGCAGGGCAGGCGAGGCGTCCAGATCGATGGGCGCCACACCGGGGTCCGACGCCTTGGGCAGGGGCAGGTTCAGGCCGTCTGCGACACGCTGGGCCAGGGTCTCATCGACGTTCTGCAGATTGGCCAGAACACGCTCGCGAACGTGGGCGAGCGACACCTTGGACAGTTCGAAGACGATGGCGCTGGCCAGGTGGGCCTGTTCGATCTCGGTCTGGGAGCGGAAAAACAGCCGCGCCTGGCTGTAGTGATCGGCGAAGCTTTCGGCGCGCAGCCGGACCTTTCCGCCCTCGACCGGGATGGGCGCGGTGCGGAAACCGCCCTTGGGATCTTCACGCGGGCCGCCGTCCTCGCCCGCCTCGGACAGGCTGTTGGGCTCATAGTTGGCGCGGCCCTTGGGCACAGCCATCTGCATATGCCCGTCGCGCTGGAAGTTCTGGAAGGGGCAGCCCTTGGCCTGGTTGATCGGGATCTGGTGGAAGTTGACCGTGCCCAGACGCGAGAGTTGGGTGTCCTGATAGGAGAACAGCCGCCCTTGCAGCAGCGGGTCTTCCGAAAAGTCGATGCCCGGCACGATGTTGGTCGGCAGGAAGGCGACCTGTTCGGTCTCGGCGAAGAAGTTATCGGGGTTGCGATCCAGCACCATGCGGCCGATCACGCGGATCGGATAGTCTTCTTCCGGCACCAGCTTGGTGGCGTCCAGGATGTCGAAGGGCAGGGCGTCGGCCTGTTCCTGGGTGAAAAGCTGCACGCCGAACTCCCATTCGGGGAAGTCGCCCTGATCGATGGCCTCATACAAGTCGCGACGGTGATAATCGGGGTCGGCGCCGGCGATCTTGACCGCCTCGTCCCAGCAGGTGGATTGCGTGCCCAGCTTGGGCCGCCAGTGGAACTTGACCAGGGTCGCCTCGCCTTCGGCGTTGATCAGCCGGAAGGTGTTGACGCCGAAACCCTCCATCATGCGAAGGCTGCGCGGGATGCCGCGGTCGGACATGGCCCACATGACCATATGCATGCTCTCGGGCATCAGGCCGATGAAATCCCAGAAGGTATCGTGAGCGCTGGCCGCTTGAGGATAGCCTTTATCGGCCTCCATCTTCACCGAATGGATCAGGTCCGGGAACTTGATCGCGTCCTGGATGAAGAAGACGGGGATGTTGTTGCCGACCAGATCCCAGTTGCCCTCGGTCGTATAGAATTTGACCGCAAAGCCGCGCACGTCGCGCGGCGTATCAACAGACCCCGCGCCGCCGGCGACGGTCGAGAAACGGGTGAACAGCTCGGTTTTCTTGCCGACCTCGGTCAGGATTTTGGCGGTGGTGAAGTCCGACAGACTGTCGGTCAGTTCGAAGAAGCCGTGGGCGGCCGAGCCGCGGGCATGGACGATCCGCTCCGGGATACGCTCGTGGTCGAAATGCTGGATCTTTTCGCGAAGGATGAAGTCTTCCAGCAGGGTCGAGCCGCGCGGGCCGGCCTTGAGCGAATTCTGATTGTCGCTGATCGGCGTGCCGTGATTGGTGGTCAGGCGGGGCTCAGGCGTCGAGGCGGTCTGGTGCACTTCGCCGGCGTTGCCGATTGTCGGCGCGCCGACCGGCTTTGAGTTCTTGGCCATCTTGGAATTCCTTTGGAGAAGCGGCGCAAGCGGGAGCCGCGCGCGTTCCCGAAGACAACTCGGTGGAGGCGCAATGGTTCTGTGCGAGTTCGCGCACAGCTGCGCCAGATCGTCCTTAGAAAAGTTCGCTCCGTATGCGGCGCGCCCTTCGCAGGAGGCGAGGCGGCGTTTATGAGGCGAAAATGATCGCACGCCTTCGCCCCGTCCCGTTCGACCTCGGTCCTGTTCATTTCGTCGGCATCGGCGGCATCGGCATGAGCGGCATCGCCGAGATCATGCTGAAGATCGGCTATTCGGTGCAGGGCTCTGACGCCAAGGCGAGCGCCAATACCGAGCGACTGGAACAGCTTGGCGCCAAGATCTTCATCGGCCACGACGCCGCCCATGTAGGCGAGGGCGTTTCGGCGGTGGTCTATTCGACGGCGGTCAAGACCGACAATCCCGAGATGAAGGCGGCTCGAGAGCGCCGCATCCCGCTGGTGCGCCGGGCCGAGATGCTGGCCGAGCTGATGCGGCTGCAGTTCTCGATTGCGGTGGGCGGTACGCACGGCAAGACGACGACGACCTCTATGGTGGCGGCCCTGCTGGATGCGGCGGGCCTGGATCCCACAGTGGTCAACGGCGGCATCATCAACGCCTATGGCACCAACGCCAAGGTCGGGGACGGCGACTGGATCGTGGTGGAGGCGGACGAGTCGGACGGCAGCTTCCTGCGCCTGAAGTCGACGGTGGCCATCGTCACCAACATCGACCCAGAACATCTGGACCACTACGGCGACTTCGACGGGGTGCGGAAGGCGTTCGTAGATTTCGTCGAGAACATCCCCTTTTACGGGTTCGCCGCTGTCTGCCTGGATCATCCCGAAGTGCAGAAGCTGGTCGCGGCCATCGATAACAGGCGGCTGGTGACCTACGGCGTCAATCCGCAGGCCATGGTGCGGGCCGACAATGTCGAGATGGGGCCGGACGGCTGCCGCTTCGACGTGGTCATCCAGAATGGCGAAACCCATGTGATCTCGGGCGTTCATCTGCCGATGGCCGGCTGGCACAATGTGTCGAACGCCTTGGCCGCGATCGCCGTGGCGCGCGAGCTGGATGTGTCGGACGACGCGATCCGCACCGGCCTTGCCGGCTTTGGCGGGGTCAAGCGGCGCTTCACCACCACGGGCGTCGTGGGCGGCGTTCGCATCGTCGACGACTACGGCCACCACCCGGTCGAGATCGCCGCCGTGCTGAAGGCCGCGCGCCAGGTGACGGACGGACGGGTCATCGCCGTGGTTCAGCCGCACCGCTACACGCGCCTGCGCGACCTGATGGACGAATTCTCGACCTGCTTCTCGGACGCCGACAGCGTGATCGTCGCCGACGTCTATCCCGCCGGCGAACAACCGATCGAAGGCGTGGACAAGCACGCCTTGGCCGACGGAGTGCGCCGCTATGGCCATCGTCACGTCCAGGCCCTGGAGAACGCCGCCGTCCTGCCACGCCTGATCAAGGATGAGGCCAAATCCGGCGACGTCGTCGTGCTGCTGGGCGCCGGCGATATCACCAGCTGGGCCTATGGCCTGCCGGCGCAGCTGGAGACTCTGGCGTGATCGATTTGCCCGAAGTGCGCGGCAAGCTGCTGCGGAATGAGCCGCTGGCGCCCTATACCTGGTTTCGGGTGGGCGGTTCGGCCGAGGCCCTGTTCATTCCGGCGGACGCCGAGGATCTGGCGGACTTCCTGAAGGCCTTGGACCCGGCCGTGCCGGTGACGGTTCTGGGCGTCGGATCGAACGTCATCGTCCGTGACGGCGGGGTCGAGGGGGTGGTGATCCGCCTGGCGGGCCGCCCGTGGGCGCAGATCACGACAGACGGCGACACGATCACTGCCGGCGCGGGCGCGCTGGACTCCATGGTGGCCAAGGCCAGCGCCAAGGCGGGAATCGCCGGGCTGGAATTCTACGCCGGCATTCCGGGCACGATCGGCGGCGCCCTGACCATGAACGCCGGTTGCTATGGCTCCGAGACCCAGGACGTGCTGGTGTCGGCCTGGGGCCTGACGCGGGCGGGCGAGCGGGTCGATTACGCTCTGGCCGACTTCGGTTACACCTATCGCCATTCCCAGGCGCCGGCCGACATCATTTGGATCGAGGCGACCTATCGCGGCACGGCCGACGAACCCGAGGCGGTGGCGGCCCGGATCTCCGAGATCACCAGCCGTCGCGAAACAACCCAGCCCATCCGTGAGAAGACGGGCGGCTCGACGTTCAAGAATCCCGAGGGCCATTCGTCGTGGAAGCTGGTGGACGAGGCCGGCTGGCGCGGCAAACTGCACGCCGAAACCGGGGGTGGGGCCAAGTTCAGCGAACTGCACTCCAACTTCATGATCAATCCCGGCGAGGGGACAGCCGCCGACATCGAAGGCCTGGGCGAGGCGGTTCGCGCGGATGTGCTGGCCAAGACCGGCGTTCAGCTGGAGTGGGAAATCAAGCGGATCGGCCGAGCGGGATAAAAATCCCGCGCAAAAATGGTCGGCGGTCGCCAATGGTTGACGGCCTGTTAAACATGTAGGCCCCAATCCAAGGCGCCATGGCCCGCGCTTTCAAAGATCTTCACGTCGCCGTCCTGATGGGCGGCCTTTCCGCAGAGCGGGAGGTGTCCCTCTCGTCGGGCGAGCAGTGCGCGCTGGCGCTGGAGCGGCAGGGCGTACGCGTCAGCCGCGTGGATGCCGGGCGGGATCTGGCCAATGTGCTTTCGGGCCTGATCAAGCCGGATGTCGTGCTGAACTGCCTGCACGGCGCCTGGGGCGAGGACGGCTGCGTTCAGGGCGTGCTGGAGACCCTGCGGATTCCCTACACCCATTCTGGCGTGCTGGCCTCGGCCCTGGCGATGGACAAGGACAAGTCCAAGGCCGTGCTGCGGGCGGCTGGCATCAAGGTGCCAGGCGGTGGTCTTTACGATCGTCACGAAGTCGCCAGCCGCCACGTCATCGACCCGCCCTATGTGGTCAAGCCGAATGCCGAGGGCTCGTCCGTCGGCGTCTTCCTGGTGCGCGAGGGTGCCAATCGGCCGGTCGCCGAAGTGGGCGAGCCAGGTTGGGCTTACGGCGAGCGTGTCGTCGTCGAGCCCTATATCGCCGGTAAGGAGCTGTGCGTCACCGTGCTGGGCGAGCCGGCCGGGCCGCGCGCCCTGACGGTCACGGACATCACCCCCACCAAGGGCTTCTACGATTACGAGGCCAAGTATGCGCCGGGCGGATCGGTGCACGTCCTGCCGGCCGTCCTGCCTACGCATGTGTTCGAACAGGCGCTGCGTCAGGCCGAGGCGGCGCACGTGGCCATGGGGTGCCGCGGCGTGTCGCGATCCGACTTCCGTTATGATGATGTTAAGGACGATCTGGTCCTGTTGGAGGTCAATACCCAGCCCGGCATGACCCCGACTTCGCTCGCGCCCGAGCAGGCCGCCCATACCGGGATGAGCTATGATGATCTGGTTCGGTGGATGGTGGAGGACGCCTCATGCCCGCGGTAGTTCGCGGCGGTCGGCGACAGGGTTCTAGTCAGGCTCCACAGCGCGGTTCGGCTTCCAAGGGCGGAGGACGGTCGCGCGGCGGGGCCCAGAACGCGTCCGCCGTTCCCGGCAAGATGGCCGCCATCGGCCGTGTCGATATTTCGCCGCGCACCGCCGTGATCGCCCTGGGCGCCGGCGCGCTGCTGCTGGTCGGAGTTCTGGCCACGGGCGCACGCGCCGAGCGGATCGGCGCCTCGGTTTCGCATGGCCTGGATAATGTGACGGCCGGCATGGGCTTGACGCTGAAGCGGGTCCACATCACCGGCGCCTCACCCGAGGCCGAGCCGGCGATTCAGCGCGCGCTGGGTCTGTATTCCGGTCAGCCGATCACTAGCCTGGATCTGGACGCCATTCGCACGCGCGTCCAGGGCGTGGGTTGGGTCAAGGAGGCGCGCGTGGTGCGCCTGTTGCCCGACACCCTGATCGTCGAGGTCAAGGAACACGACCGCCTCGCCGTCTGGCAGGAGGCCGGCCAGATCAAGGTGATCGACAATCGGGGCCAGGTCATCGACGGCGCCGACGCGCGTCGCTATCCGACGCTGCCGCTTGTCGTGGGCAAGGGCGCGGACGTGGCGGCTGGCGAAATTCTGCCTCTGCTGGCCCAGCGCCCGCGACTGATGGGGATGGTGGACGCCCTGGTGCGCGTGGACGAGCGCCGCTGGGACCTGCGCCTGAAGGACGGCAGCCTGATCCAGCTTCCCGCCACCGAACAGGAGGCGGCCCTGATCCGCCTCGATGCGCTGGACCAGCGCGAACGCCTGCTCGACCTGGGTTTCGCCCGCGTCGATCTCAGAACCCCGGACGAGGTCGCCGTGCGACCCGCCGGCGACGCCTAAGGACCGTAGGACATGACCAAGCAACGCGGCGCGGCGAATGATCACGGTCGGGGCATGGATCCTCGCGCCGGTCGCGCGCCCGTGGTCGCCGCGCTGGACATCGGTCAATCCAAGGTGTCGTGCTTCATCATGAAGCCGGACGGCGTCCGTCATGCCGACCGCACCATCCGCGTCGCGGGCGCCAGCCACGTCCAGTCCAAGGGTGTGAGGGGCGGAGCCATCATCAACATGGACGAGGCCGCACAGGCCATCGGCCACGCGGTCGAACGCGCCGAGCGCGCGGCCCAGAGCCCGGTTTCCGGCGTCGTCGTCACCACGGCTATCGGCCAGATGGCAAGCCACCGGGTGCAGGCCCGCGTCTCGCTGGGGGCCAACCCGGTCGGCGACGCCGATCTGGCGCGCGCCATCGGCATGGCCCTGGCCCAGATCCGCCTGCCCAACCGCCGCCCGATCCACGTCCTGCCCATCGCCTGGTCGGTCGATGGCGCGCGCGGCGTGCATGATCCGCGTTCGATGCGGGGCGGCTCGCTGGGTCTTGATCTGTTGGTCGTCTCGATGGCCGAGAACGTGTTCACGACCCTCAGCCATTGCCTGGAGTTGGCGCACCTCGACCTGCAAGGAGTCGCCGCCGCACCCGTCGTCTCGTCTCTGGCCGCGCTGGAAGAAGACGAGATGGACCTGGGCGCCGTCTGCATCGACATGGGCGGCGGCTCGACCAGCGCAGCCGTCTGGGGCGGCCGCTCCCTGCTGCATATTGAAAGCCTGAACGTCGGCGGCGACCACGTCACCTCCGACATCGCACGCGGTCTGTCGACGTCCAAGGCCGGCGCCGAACGGCTCAAGACCCTTCACGGCTCGGCCATGGCCAGCGCCAACGAGGACCGCGAAATGCTGGAGGCCCCGCCGCGCGGCGAAGACGCCTCGGCCGGACCCGTCATCGTCCCCCGCGCCATGTTGAAGACCGTCATCGCTCCCCGCGTCGAGGAAACCCTCGAACTGCTCCGTGATCGGCTGAAAAATGCAGGTGTCGGCCTGGAGCCCGGCGCGGGCCTCGTCCTAACCGGCGGGGCCAGCCAGCTGAACGGCGTGCGCGAGCTGGCGGTGCGTGTCTTCGACCGTCCCGTCCGCCTCGGAAAACCCCAACGGGCGCCACATTTGGCCGATGCCGCCTCCGGCTCCGCCTTCTGCGCCACCGCTGGCGTTCTGCTCCGCGCTGCCTACGGACCGCGCGAGGCGGTGTCGGCAAGAAAGCTGATGGCGCGTCAGATTACAGCCGCCGACGCGCCCCGGATCCATCGAGGCAATGTTGTTGGGCGTGTGGCGGGCTGGCTGCGCGACAATCTGTGATGTCGTCTATTCCTAGTCAAAAGCGCGTCGGCTCGTCGGTTTGGACATCATTGTAGCGGCAGCGCTTCGCAACTAACCAATCCCTGGTAGCTGAACTGTGTCATGATTGTAACATCATCGACGCGTGCTGGCCCGATTTGGGTCACATTGGTTGCCTGACGGCCATATTTCGCTAGACGGTTTACGAGAAGCCATGGGCTTTTGCGGCTCGGCTGTTCGCAAATCGATTCTAGTGGGGTGACTGATTATGAAACTGAAGCGTAATTATTTGTTTGGGACGACGGTTCTGGCGGGCATTCTCGCCGTGTCGGCCCCCGCTTGGGCGCAGGCGCAGCAAACCGCTGCTGAAGCCGCAGACGCTACTCAGGTTGACGAAATCGTCGTCACCGGTTCGCGTATCCGCCGCGATCCGGTCACGGCTCCCACCCCCCTGATCCAGGTCAGCCGCGAGACCCTGCTGACGACCGGTCAAAACACGGTCATCGACTACCTGGCGACCATTCCTGCGCTGATGAACTCGCAGGTTCCGTCGGACACGACCGCAGGCGTTCTGAACGCGGGCGGCCTGTCGCTGCCCAACCTGCGCTCGCTGGGCTCGGGTCGCACGCTGACGCTGGTTGACGGCCGTCGCCACGTTGGATCGCCGCAAGGCACCTTGGCCGTCGACGTCGACACCATTCCGCGCCTACTGATTGAAAGCGTCGAAATCGTCACGGGCGGCGCGGCGTCCGTTTACGGCGCGGACGCCGTTTCCGGCGTGCTGAACTTCAAGCTGCGCAAGGACTTCGAGGGGCTGGAAATCGATGCTCGCTGGGCGCAGCTTAACGATGGCGGCCAGGACTCCAAGCGCATCTCCGTGCTGGCTGGCAAAAATCTGTTCGACGACCGCCTGAACGTCTACGCCTTCGGTGAATACGAGCAACTGGATGAAGTTCTGGCGGCCGACATCGATTGGCTGCAGGGCGGTTGGGGTCTGGTCGGTCGCGATGCCGACACGGCGGCAGCAGCTTACGATGGCGTGACTGATGCGCTCCTCTACAAGGACCGCCGCACGCTCCAGCTGCTTCGCTGGGGTCAGGTTACGCTCGCCAACAATTACCAGCCGAGCGCACTCAACAACCCGAACACCATTCCAACCGGACAGTGCACGACGACATCCATCACTTCGGCGTCCTGCTTCGGCGTCGCTCCGGGCAGGACCTACGTCTTTGATGGGCTCAATGCGCGTATCGCGGACTTCGGCAATTGGGTTCAGCAAACGGGCACCAACCGTGCGGTCAACGTCGGCGGTGACGGTGAGAACCCGAATGTGATCTTCAATGTCGACTCGACGTTGCCGAAATCTGAAAACGCCCGCTTCCAGGTCGGCGGAAACTTCAAGATCACGCCGAACATCAATCTGTATGCCGAGGCCAAGTACGTCGACGAAACGACGAATCTGGCGACGGGCTACTCGTTCGGCGACGTCTATATTTCCGACACGCTGAACGCCGGGAACTCGATGCAGATCCTGAGCACGTCGGCCTATACGACGCGCACGGACAACGCCTTCCTGCCGGCCAATCTGGCCGCTGCGATCCGCGCAAATACGACGCCCGTCTATGGTCCGGCGACCGCTGGGGCTCCGGGCGCCCAGACGGGCACGACGGCGGCGCCGTTCGCGCGTTACAGCGCTTGGCTGCTGGACCGTCCGCAGACCAATGACAAGCAACTGCAACGTTACGTTGTCGGTCTGAACGGGTCGGCTGGTGATCTGGGCTTTGTCAAGAACATCGACTGGGATCTGGGCTACACCTACGGTCGTGTCGACAACAAGAACGTCGAACGTGGCCTGGACATCGAGCGCTTCTCCTACGCCATGGATGCAGTGCGCGACGCGTCCGGCAATATCGTCTGCCGCGTGCAGCAGCTGACCGCCAACGGCGGTACGGTCACGAGCCGTAACCCCAACGTGCCCGGTACGCTGAATTCGCAGTCGGCCGTGGTCCAGAACTGTAAGCCGCTGAACGTCTTTGGTCTGGGCAACCAGAGCGAAGAAGCTCTGCAGTATGTGCGCGCCCAACTGACGATCGACCAAGTCAACGAACAGCATGACGCGCTGGGCACCGTGTCTGGCCAACTGTGGGACTTCTGGGGCGCAGGCCCCATCGGTGTCGCTCTGGGCGCCGAATACCGCAAGGAATACACCGAAGGCACGGGCCGCAGCCGTTCGCTCGGCACCACCTACGCCCAGCTCAACAGCGGCGCCGACTTCCTGCCGGCTTCCTATGAGACCAAGGAAGCCTTTGCTGAACTCTCCATTCCCCTGATGCGTGACAGCTTCCTGGGCGAATATGCAGAACTCAGCGGGTCGTATCGCTACAGCGACTTCTCGACCTTTGGCGGCAAC
Organism: Brevundimonas vesicularis; assembly: GCF_014204545.1. Classification (GTDB taxonomy): domain Bacteria; phylum Pseudomonadota; class Alphaproteobacteria; order Caulobacterales; family Caulobacteraceae; genus Brevundimonas; species Brevundimonas vesicularis_B. Next base: position 1,350,942 of record NZ_JACHLJ010000001.1, on the reverse strand, counting down.
GACGTTTACGGCGTGAACCTGGTTTACCGCCCGATCCGCGATATCGCCTTCAAGACGTCGTTCAACACCTCGGTGCGCGCGCCAACGTTGTCCGAAACCAACTCGCCGCAAACGCAGACCTTCCTGCAGTTCAATGACCCGTGCGCTACGGTCAACATCCAGAACTTCGCCGATCGTACGAAGGCGGCGAACCGGATCGTGAACTGCGCCGCCTTGGCGCAACAGCTGGGTCTGACCTTCAACTTCCAGGATCCGACGGCGGCCAACGCCTACCGTCCGGAATACGGCTCGAGCGTCGCAGGGCGTAACGGCGGCAATCCCAACCTGCAGCCGGAAGAGTCGGAATCGTTCACCTTCTCGACGGTCTTGCAGCCCCGCTTCATTCCGAACTTCTCGCTGGTGCTGGACTACTACGAAATCACCATCGACAAGGTGATCGCAGCCGTGAGCGCACAAACCGCAGCTGAAAACTGCGTCAACGGGCCTTCGCTGAACACCAGCGCCTGCCAAACGCTGACCCGTACTGGCGTCAACGATCCGGCGACGCCGCGCGATGACCGCTTCCTGCTGGTCGACTTCCTGCAAAGCTCGATCAACTATGCCAAGCGTAACGTTCGCGGACTGGACTTCACGTCGAACTACCGCTTCGACACGCAGGACATGCTGGGTCGGAACTGGGGGGTGTTCCAACACTCGGTCAACGGCTCCTGGCTGATCGAGCAGAAGAACTTCAACAACATCGAAAACCCCAACGACTTCACCGAACTGTCGAGCACGCTGTTCTATCCGCGTACCCGCCTGACCTCGACGCTGACGTGGCAAACGCCGTTCGAGCCTCTGCGTGTCACCTGGGTCGCCGACTGGCAAACCGCTCAGGACATCGTCCAGCGTCGTGATTTCGTGCAGAACGCAGACTCGCGTCCTGCCGAATATCTGGACACCAAGAACTTCATGCGGAACGACTTCTCGGTCCGTTATCAGGTTCGCGATGATCTGACGCTCACCGGCACGGTGCAGAACGCCTTCGACTCCGAACAGGCGCGTTGGCTGGGCGCAACGCTCTACTCCAACTTCGATCCTTACGGACGTCGTTACTCGATCAGCCTGAACTATCGTCCCTGGTAAAACTGGGATTGATTGCGGAAAGGGCGGCTCGGAAGAGCCGCCCTTTTTCGTTGTCGACAGGAAAACTCCGGCAACGCTTTCGGTTTGGGGTGTTCTTCGGTCCGACTCACATTATCGCCGTAACCTTCTCTTAACCTTCATGGGCGCAATCCTTAACGCGCTCATAACCAAAGCGATTCGGCGGGGCGGTCGGTTGGTTTGAAGGGGCGGGTCAGCAGGTCGGAAACAGAAAATGTCGCTCTCATTGGTCAAGCCGCAACACACTGAACTGAAGCCCCGCATCGTCGTGTTCGGCGTCGGCGGCGCTGGCGGCAACGCCGTGAACAATATGATCGACGCCGGCCTTGAAGGGGTCGAGTTCGTCGTGGCCAACACCGATGCGCAGCACCTCAGCTTCGCCAAGACCGATCGCCGCATCCAGCTGGGCGAGACCATCACCCAGGGTCTGGGCGCCGGCGCCCACCCCGAAGTCGGCATGAACGCCGCCGAGGAATCCGCCGACGAAATCCATCAGCACCTGGAAGGTGCGCACATGGTCTTCATCACCTGCGGCATGGGGGGCGGCACTGGCACCGGCGCGGCGCCGGTCATCGCCAAATGCGCGCGTGATCGCGGCATCCTGACCGTCGGCGTCGTGACCAAGCCCTTCACCTTCGAAGGGCGTCACCGCATGCGTCTGGCCGACGCGGGCGTCGCCGAGCTGCAACGCTATGTCGACACATTGATTGTCATCCCGAACCAGAACCTGTTCCGCGTCGCCAACGAGCGCACGACTTTCGCCGACGCGTTCGGCATGGCCGATCAGGTTCTGCACTCGGGCGTGCGCTCGATCACAGACCTGATGATCCTGCCCGGCCTGATCAATCTGGACTTCGCCGACGTACGCGCGGTGATGTCCGAGATGGGCAAGGCGATGATGGGCACGGGCGAGGCTACCGGCGACGACCGCGCCCTGCTGGCGGCCCAGAACGCCATCGCCAACCCGCTGCTGGACGAGACCAGCCTGAAGGGCGCCAAGGCCGTGCTGGTGAACATCACCGGCGGTCTGGACATGACCCTGTTGGAGGTCGATGAAGCCGCCAACGCCATCAGCGCGGAAGTGGACGGCGACGCCAACATCATCTTCGGCGCGGCCTTCGACCCGGCCCTGGATGGCAAGATCCGCGTCTCGGTCGTCGCGACCGGAATGGACGAGGGCGAAGTGCGTCGCATCGAACCCATCGCCCCGCAGGCCGCCAGCGCGCCGCTGGCTGGTCATGACGCTCGACGCTCGGCTGGCGGCCTGTATGGCACGCAAGCCTCGCGCGCCCCGGAACCGACCCGCGACACCTATCGCGAGCCGGTTCGTGCAGAAGCCCCGCGCGCGCCTGAGCCCCGCATCGAGGCGGCGCCGGTTGTGCCGACCTTTCAGGCCCCTGCCGCTCGCGAACCGGAACCGCGCCCCGAGCCGGTGATCCGCGTCGCCGAGCCGCAGCCGCGCACTCTGGACCCCATCGTTGATCCCTGGGTCGAGGAATATGAGACCCGCGCGCCGGCCCCGCGCGTCGCGCCGCAAGGCGATCTCTATGAGCGCGCCGCGCCTGCGGCCCAGCAACCCCAAGCCGAAGATGGTTACGACGACCGTGACCACCGCCGCAGCGGCTGGAGCCTGTTCGGACGCGGCAAGCGCACCCAGCCTCAGCACGATATGTCCTATGCGCCGCAATCGTCGCATCAGGCGCGCGCGTCGGCTCAACCGGCCCAACATCCAGAACCGGAGGCGGGACAGGCCGATGACGACCTGGAAATCCCATCCTTTCTCCGCCGTCTGGCCAACTAAACGTCCCAAATGACGACCAAACGCCCCGGAGCCCGCCTCCGGGGCGTTTCTCGTCTGGATGTGTCTCAGACCGAAACAATCCGAAACCGGACTTTGATTTCGCGCTTGCGGCATGACCGTTACATGGAACCTAGGGCGCAATCCGCACGGCGTGCGGCGCGCGAAAAGGTAAAGAGCGAGATCAGGTTTGTCGGTCAGAAGCGACCATCACGAACGCACCCTCGTCGCCCCGGCCATTATCGCCGGGGTCGGGGTGCACACCGGTCGCCGGGTGCGGCTGGCGGTTCGGCCTGCGCCATCTGGCACGGGCATCGTCTTCGTGCGCACCGACATCACCGACCGCGACAACCGCATTCCGGTGTCGGGCGAGGCCGTCGTTGACGCCCGCCTGAACACCATGATCGAGAATGGCGCGGGCGTTCGCCTTTCGACCATCGAGCATCTGATGGCCGCTTTCGCCGCGCTGGGCGTGTCGAACGCCGTGGTCGAGGTCGACGGACCGGAGCTGCCGATCCTGGACGGTTCGGCGCTGGAGTTCGTGAAGCTGCTGGACCGGGCCGGTTTCCGACCGCAGCCGACGCCGCAGCGCTACGTCGAGATTCTGGAAACGGTCCATGTCGTCGAGGGCGACAAGCATGCGGCCCTGATGCCGTGCGACCGCTATGAGATGCGGTTCGAGATCGACTTCCCGTCGGCCGTGATCGGCAATCAGGTGATCGATTTCGTCGTGGACGAACCGACTTTCCGCAAGGAGATCATGGCCTGCCGCACCTTCGGTTTCGCCCATGAGGTCGAGGCGCTGCGCAAGGCGGGTCTGGCGCGCGGCGGCTCGCTGGAGAACGCCGTGGTCATCGACGGCGATGAGATTCTGAACCCCGGCGGTCTGCGCATGGAACGCGAGTTCGTGCGTCACAAGGCGCTGGACGCCATCGGCGACCTGTATGTGCTGGGCGCGCCGCTGCTGGGTCGCTACGAAGGCTACAAGGCCGGCCACGCCCTGAACAACAAGCTGGTCCGCGCCCTGCTGGCCGCGCCCCAAGCTTGGCGCGAGGTCACCCGCGTGCCGGAGCTGGCGCGCGCGGGTTAAGCCCCGATCACCGAAATCAATCGACCGAAGTCCGGCTCGCCGTGCTGGAAGGCGCGGCGGTTCGAATAGAACCGCTCTGTGTCCGCGCAGGTGTTGTGGCCGGTCCAGACGGCCTGACCGACGCCTGCCTGCTGCAGCCGCCACAGGACGAAGCCGGGCAGGTCGAACTGGCGTTTGTCGTCGGTCTCTCCGGGGTGGAAGAAGCGGTCGCTGCCAGGATCATGGTGGGTGAAACGGTCCTCGAAATCGGCGCCGACCTCGTAGCTGGCGGGGGCGATGCACGGGCCGACGACGGCCAGGGTGCGGCGGGGATCGGCGCCCAGGGCCTGCATGGCGGCGACGGCGGAATGGACCACCCCGCCCAGGGCGCCCTTCCAGCCGGCGTGGACGGCGGCGACGATGCGGGTCTCGGGATCGGCCAACAGCACCGGCGCGCAGTCGGCCGTCAGGACCGAACACAGCAGACCAGGCTCGGCCGATACGACGGCGTCGCCCTCGGGCCTGTCGCCATGCCAGGGGCCTTCCGCCACGCGGGCGACGGCGGAATGGATCTGGTAGCAGCCGTTCAAATGGTCGGCGTCGGCGTTGAAATGGGCGGCGACGCGGCGGCGGTTCTCGGCGACGGAGGCGGGGTCGTCCTTTGAGCCGACGCCGGCGTTCAGGCCTTCGTAGATTCCGGTCGAGACGCCGCCCGTGCGGGTGAAGAAGCCGTGGGCGACGCCGGCGGCGGTCAGAAGCGGGTGGGTGATGGGGGCCAGATCGCTCATGCCCCCACCTATATCAGGCGTCCCAGCCGGGCACGACCAGGGATCGGGGCGCAAAGATCGCGGCGGCCTTGAACAGGCTTCCCATCTGGTCGGCGGCGGTCAGGCGGTCGAACTGGCGGTCGATGACGGCGGCGGCTGCGGGCCGACTGGCTTTAAGCGTCTCGGTGCGGGCCTCGACGCCGAGCAGGCGCAGGAACTCGCCCTGGGGCAGGCAGCCGGTGACATCGGCGCCGGTGCGGACGGCGGCCTCCATGACCAGAGGGAAATCAGCCCATTGCGTCAGGTCGGCCTCACCCGGCGTCGACAGGGGATCGACCTTCTGGTGACGGTGCAGCGCCTGGAGGGTGTCGCCGGCCTCGGGACGGGCGCGGCCGTAGTCGATCAGCAGGGCGGCGCCCGAGGCGGCCTTCATCAACAGGCCCAGGTCGCGGCCGAAGAGGGCCTGCTGTTCCGAGATTTCCAGGATGCCGCCCGGCGCGATTTCGAAGTCCGGCTTTTGGAAACCGCCGGAAATGGCGGTCAGGCCGAAGATCAGGTCGCCGTCGTCGGTGACGCCGATGCGCCGCTCGGCCCAGCCGCCCTCGGTGCGGACGAACTGGCGCGCGGGCATGCAGTCCAGCACCTCGTTGGCGATCAGGATGACGGGGGCGTCGGTCTCGATCCGCGTCAGGTCGCGGACCCACCGGGGCGACAGGTCGGCGCCGGCCAAAGCCTTGGCCTGAAGATCGCGCAAGGGGGCGCTGGGTTCGATGAGGATCAGGTCGCAGGCTTCGAGGAAGCCAGGGACCAGGCGGGCGGCCCTCAGGGCGTCGCTCATCAATGTGCCGTCGCCGGGGCCGACCTCGACCAGGCGAAAGCGTTCGGGGGCGCCCAGCCGGTTCCAGGTCTCGACCGCCCACAGGCCGATCAGTTCGCCGAACATCTGGCTGACCAGGGGGGCGGTGATGAAGTCGCCACGTGCGCCCAGGTCAGGACGCGAGGCGTAGTAGCCGCCCTTCGGGTCATGCAGGCAGCGAGTGACGTAGTCGGCGACCGTCATCGGCCCCGTCAGGGCGATCTCGCGCGCCAGACGGGTCTTCAGGGGTTCGACGTCGCTCATGCTGCGACGGGCGGCTGGTTCCAGGCGCGCCAGATCAGCCAGGCGCCGATCAGGATCATCGGGATCGACAGCATCATCCCCATGGTCAGGCCAAGCGGGAAATCAGGCATGCCGAAGTCGGGCTCACGCACATTCTCCAGCGCGGCGCGGCAGACGCCGTAGCCGACCAGGAACAGGCCGGTGATGTAGCCGGGCTTCTTCAGCAGATCGAACTTCCAGATGCCCAGGGAGAGGATGGACAGCAGGACGATCCCCTCCAGGCCGGCTTCGTAAAGCTGGCTGGGATGGCGGGGCGCGTCGCCGGCGGGGCAGAAGCCGTACATCTGTTCGATGCGGGCGTTGCAGAAACGGATGGCCCACGGGACAGTCGTCTCGCGGCCCCACAGCTCGCCATTGATAAAGTTGGCAAGGCGGCCGAACATCAGGCCGATGGGCACGACAGGCGCGATCAGATCGCCCAGCCGCAGCATGTCGATCTTCTGGGCGCGGGAATAGAGGACGATAGCCAGGACCACGCCCAAGAAGCCGCCGTGGAAGCTCATGCCGCCTGTCCAGAGCTGGAACAGTTCGAACCGTTCGCCCAGGGTCTGGCCGGTGAAAAGCTGGCCGTACATGACCGGTTTGTAGAAGAGGGCGTAGCCCAACCGGCCGCCGAGGATGATGCCGAGCACGATCCACAGCACCAGATCGTCCAGCTGGGTGGTGTTGATTGGCGGCTTGCCCGGCGCCCACAGACGCTGGGTCTTGACCAGACGTGCGGCGTACCACCAGCCCAGCACGATGCCGGCGACATAGGCCAGGGCGTACCAGCGGATCGGAAGCGGTCCGAGGTGAATTAGGACCGGATCGAATTCGGGAAAGGGCAAGGGGCGTTCCTGTGCGGGACTGTCTTTGACAGCGGTTTAGCAAGCGTCGCCGCCGTCGTCGCCTGTGAAGACGCATCACGACGCCTTGATGGCGCCCGCGAAGCAGCAGAAAGAAAGGTTTCGTTCACCATAGTCGGTGAACCTTCGTTAACGACGTTGAGGTCGGAGCCGCCATGCAGACCCGCAATCCCATTCTGGACGAGTTCGCCAAGCTGACGACCGGCGCCATGGGCCTGGCCCAGGCCGCAGGCGAAGAGGCCAAGACCGCCTGGCGCGCCCAGGCCGACCGGATCGCCGCCGAAATGGACCTGGTCCGTCGCGACGAGTTTGATGTTCTGAAGGACGAGATCGCGGCTCTGCGGGCCGAGATCGCAGAGCTGAAGGCCGCCCAAAAGCCGGCTGCAAAGCCCGTGAAGGGAACGTCCACAGATGGAACTCAACCCGGGGACGCAGCCGGTTGAGCCGAATCTGCGAACAGGCTTACCGTTCTGTTAACGCCCGCGATTCTCGCGGACGCAGCGTGAAAGACACTTGATGGACATCGCCCGGCCAGAAGAAGTGGACGTGCCCTTCGACCCGCTTGAGGTCGTCGAGCATGTGCTCACGGCCGAGAACCTTCCGTTCGACCGCACCGACGACGGCGACCTCGCCTTTGCTCTGGCCGGCGACTGGAAGGACTATGAACTTTGGTTCGCCTGGCGTCCCGAGGGCGACTGTCTTCAGCTGTGCTGCGCGCTGGATCTGAAGGTCGCCAAGAGCCGCAAGACGGCGGCCTATGAACTGGTCGGTCTGATCAACCAGCGCACCTGGATGGGGCATTTCGAGGTTTGGGCCGAGGACGGGGAGATCGTCTTCCGCCATTCGCTGGCCCTGCCGATGGGCGAGCGCCCGACCCTGGCCCAGGCGGCATCGATGATCGACGCGGCCATCGAGGCTTCGGATCGCTACTACCCCGCCTTCGACTTCATGGTGCGCGGGAACAAGAAGCCGCAGGAGGCGATCGACGCCTGCCTGTTCGAGACCGTCGGCACCGCCTGATGCCAAGCGCGGCATCTGTGCCGGGTCCCGTTGTCCTGGTCGGCTGCGGCCGGCTGGGCTCAGCCATTCTGGAAGGCTGGCTGCTGACCGAGACGGTGGCGGCGTCCGACCTGATCATTCTCTCCCTTTCTGAAAAGCCGGCGGCCGAGACGGCGCGGGCCAAGGGCGCGCATATCAATCCGCCGCTGGAGATGCTGACCGAGGCGGCGGTGATCGTGTTGGCGGTCAAACCGGCGCTATGGCGCGAGGTGATGGCTCCGCTGGCGCCGTTCCTGAACGACCGGGCTGTGATCTTGTCGGTCATGGCGGGCGTGACGGCGCCGACCTTGGCCGAAGGTCTAGGAGGCTGGCCCATCGTGCGGGTGATGCCGACGACCGGCGTGTCGCGCGGGCGCGGCGTTGCCTCTGTCTGGTCGGCGGACCGGCGCGCCGAGGGCATCGGGCGGGCGTTGTTCGAGCCGATGGCCGAGACGGTCGTGCTGGCCGACGAGGCGCTGATGGATGCGGCGACAGCGGTGGCCGGGTCAGGCGCAGCCTATTTCTACGCCTTCACCGAAGCGCTGGCGCGGGCCGGGGAGGCGGCGGGTCTGGATGCGGCGACGGCGGATGTGCTGGCGCGCGCGACCCTGAGGTCCGCAGCCAACTCCATGGGTGACGACGGGCTGGAGGCCCTGATAGGCCGCATCGCCTCGCCTGGCGGCTCGACCCGCGCCGGGCTTGACGCCATGGCGAAGGACGGCCGCCTCACGGTGATGCTGGACGAGACGGTCGCGGCGGCGGTCAGACGCAACCGCGAGATGGGTGCCTAGAAGCGTCCGCGCTCGATCTGATCGCCGAAGCGCTCGAACGCGCGGTCGGCGTCACGCCAGACGCTGTAGCCCCAGACGTCGTTGATGCTGGGCGTGAAGTAGGAATAGTCCACGGGCCGCGTCACGCCGTCCGCCATCACGATCTCACCCTTGATGGCCGCGCCGCCGACGGACACGCTGCGGATCGGATCGAGGCCGGGCGTCTGACGGACCTGTTCGAACGTCGGCCTGTTCGGCTTCAGATCGACCAGCACCAGATTGGCGGTGGCGCCCGGATAACGCTGGGCCAAGGCCTTGCCGACCTCGGCCTGAAGGCCGGCGATCTGTTCGTTAACCTCGCGGTCACCGAGCTTTTCGACCTCGCGCTGAAGCTGCGGCCCGACCGTGACGTTCACCGTCGGCGCTTGAGCCTGAGCTATGGCGGCGACGGTGAGGGTCGCGGCCAGCGGTGCAAAGAAGGCGAGTTTACGCATCGAAATCATCTCCAAGCCCTGTCGCCCTCAAGATGACCCTTGCAGCGTCGTTTCGCCAGACCTGCTGACGAAAGCTTTAAAGCCTTAGGCGGACTCGGCGACGGTGACCGCGCCGGGGATGCGGATGGTCGCTTTCAATCCGCCCAGTTCGCTGCGATCCAAGGTGACGTCGCCCCCGTGGCCGCGCGCCACGTCGCGCGCGATGGCCAGGCCCAGACCGACGCCCTTGCGGTTCTGATTGCGTGACTCGTCCAGGCGCGAGAAGGGCCGGAAGGCCTCGTCATACATCGCTTCTGGAATGCCGGGGCCGTCATCCTCGACGATGATCTCCAGCCCGCCTGACGCCAGGGCGCGGCCCGATAGCCGCACATGCTCGCCGTGCGAGGCGGCATTGCCGGCCAGATTGACCAGGGCGCGCTTGAAGGCGAGGGGGCGAACCGAGGCGGTCAGGCCCTCGGCGACCACCACCTCGACCTCGGCGCCGGCGCGTTTTGCATCCTCGCCGGCCGCCTTCAGCAGGTCGGAGATCGACACCGGCTTCGGCGGTTCGCCCGCCTCGCCGCGAGCGAAGTCGAGGTATTCGTCGATCATATGCTCCATCTCGTCCAGGTCGCCCCGCATGGCGGACTGGCGCTTGAAGGGCGGAGCGAGCGCCAGTTCGAGGCGCAGACGGGTAAGCGGCGTGCGCAGGTCGTGGCTGACCGAGGCGAGCAGGGCGGTGCGTTGATCGATGTGGCGCTGGATCCGGTCGCGCATGGCCATGAAGGCGACGGCGGCGGCGCGGACCTCGCGCGCGCCATGCGGCTTGAACCGGGGCACGGTTTCGCCGCGTCCGAAGGCCTCGGCGGCGTCGGCCAGACGCTCGATGGCGCGGACCTGATTACGAATGAACAGAATGGCGACGCCCATCAACAGAACGGTCGCCACCGCCAACCACAGGACGAAGATATGAGCCTGGGTCGCCACCGCGCGCTCGCGCGGGGCGATGATGCGCAGCACCCCTTGCGGCTCCTGCACCTGGATGTCGACGTAGGCGGGATAGCGGGTGGTGTCGAACCAGTAGGGGCGGTCGAGGCGCGCATCCAAGGCCTTGTCCAGCACGCGGTCCACCACGCCGATGGCGCCGCGGCGTTCTTCGGTCGGAAGGGTGCGTCCATCCTGAAGCACGATGGACAGGGACATGGATCGCTCGGCGCGATTGGCCAGCTTGTCCAGGTTCGCCGGGCTGGGGTCGTCCTCATAGCTCTCAACGGCCCAGGCGATGTCGCCGGCCAGGCCTTCGGACAGGCGCGCGGTCACCGTCTGCCAGTGGGCGTCGAAGAAGACCCAGGTCACCGCCATTTGCATCACCAGCACCGGCAGGACGATTATCAGCAGCGACCGGCCCCATAGCGAGGTCGGCAGGCGCCGCTTCAGAAAGCGCGGCCACAGATAGGCGGGCAGAAGCCGCATCGGCTCAGTCGGGAGCCAGCATATAGCCGACGCCGCGCACCGTCTGGAGATAGCGCGGGTTCTTGGGATCGACCTCCAGCTTGCGGCGCAGGCGGGTGACCTGGACGTCCACGGCGCGGCCTGTGATGTCGGCGGTGTCGGGCGACAGGCTCATCCGCTCGACCGGGGCATGGGCGTGGAGCGCCAGGGTCTTGAGCAACTGGGCCTCCGCCTCGGTCAGGCGCTGGAGCGCGCCGTCACGGCTCAACTCCAGCCGTTCCATGTCGAATACAGCGGTCCCCAGCTTGATCTCCTTGGGACCGATCGGCTTGCCGCCGGTGCGGCGCAGGATGGCGTCGATGCGCAGCACCAGTTCGCGCGGTTCGAACGGCTTGGACATATAGTCGTCGGCGCCGCGCGACAGACCCTCGATCCGGTCCTCCGGATCGCCGCGCGCGGTCAGCAGCAGGACCGGCGTCTTGGATAGTTCAGCCTTGCTGCGGACCCAGCTGGTCAGGTCCAGGCCGCTTTCGCCCGGCATCATGACATCCAGCACGACCAGATCGAACTCGATCAGCTCCATCATCCGCTTGGCGGCGGCCGCGTGCGCGGCGCCGGTCACGCGATAGCCTTCGCGCGCCAGGAATTCCTTCAGCAGTTCGCGGATGCGATCGTCGTCGTCGACAATCAGCAGATGGCGGCCGACGCCGGGGCCGGCGATGGGGCCTGAGCGGCCATGCGAACGCGATTCCGTCATGCTCATGCGACGTTTCCCCCGCTTGCGGCGTTGACCTGAGCGATTCGTGCGGCTCTAAGACCGTCAGTTTCGCGGGAGACGTATTTCAATGGCCTTCGTTCCTTTCGACGATCGTGACGGCTTCATCTGGGTGAATGGCGATTTCGTCCCCTGGAGGGAAGCGAAAACGCACGTTCTGACCCATGCCCTTCACTACGGCTCGTCGGTCTTTGAGGGTGAGCGTATGTACGGCGGCGAAATCTTCAAGCTGACGCAACATTCCGAGCGCCTGAAGCGGTCCGCCAACCTGCTCGATTTCGAGATACCCTACAGCGTCGCTGAAATCGACGCCTTCTGTAAGGAAACCTGCGCCAAGAACGGTCTGACGGACTGCTATGTGCGTCCCGTCGCCTACCTCGGCCCGGAACAGACCAGCGTTTCGGCCCTGAACAACAAGGTCCACCTGGCCATCGCCGTGTGGGACTGGCCCAGCTATTTCGACCCCGAGGTCAAGGCGCGCGGCCTGCGTCTGGAATGGTCCAAGTGGCGTCGTCCCGATCCGGCGACAGCCCCGACGACAGCCAAGGCGGCGGGTTTGTACATGATCTGCACCATGTCCAAGAACGCCGCCGAGCGCCGCGGTTTCGCCGACGCCCTGATGCTGGACTGGCGCGGCTATGTCGCCGAGGCGACCGGCGCCAACGTCTTCTTCGTCAAGGACGGCGTCATCCACACGCCGAACGTCGAGCACATTCTGGACGGTATCACCCGCCAGACGGTGATCGAGATCGCCCGCGAAAAGGGCATCGAGGTGGTGGTGCGCGAGATCAAGCCGGAAGAACTGTCGGACTTCACCGAATGCTTCCTGACCGGCACGGCCGTCGAGGTGACCCCGGTCGCCGAGGTGGGCGAATACCGCTTCACCCCCGGCGCCCTGTCGCTGGATCTGATGGATCACTATGGCAAGCTGGTGCGCGGCCAACTGTAAGCCGAGGCGCGACGACAGGATGAGGGCGGTCCCTTAAGGGGCCGCCCTTTTTCGTTTCGCTTGCCAGCCGCGTCACTTTGTCCTTGAAGCGAATAAAGACCGGCAGGCGCGCCGGGTGCGGGGATCGTTTTTCATGTTCAGCCTTCTGAACCTCCAGAGCCTTCTGGGTCTGGTCGTCATCGTCGCGGTCTGCTGGGCGATCTCGGAAAACCGCAAGGCCTTTCCCTGGCGGCTGACCATCGGCGCGATCCTGGTGCAGGCCGCGCTGGTGCTGGCCCTGTTCGCCATTCCTGGCTCGCAGGCGGTGCTGGCGGCGGTGACGGGCGCGGTGGATGGTCTGGCGGTCGCCACGACCGAGGGGACCAAGTTCGTCTTCGGCTATCTGGCGGGCGGGGACCAACCCTATACGGTCTCGAACCAGGGCGCGCTCTTCACCTTCGCCTTCCAGGTTCTGCCGTTGATCCTAGTGATTTCCGCCCTGTCGGCCCTGCTGTGGCATTGGAAGATCCTGAAGTGGATCACCTTGGGCTTCGGCTTCCTGTTCCAGAAGACGATGGGTCTGGGCGGCGCCTCGGCCCTGGCGGTCGCGGCCAACATCTTCCTGGGCATGATCGAAAGCCCGATCGTGATCCGCGCCTATCTGGACAAGCTGACGCGTTCCGAGATCTTCCTGATGATGGTGGTGGGCCTGGCGACCGTCGCCGGTTCGACCATGGTGGCCTATGCGACGATCCTGTCGCCTGTGCTGCCGAATGCGGCGGGGCACGTGCTGGTGGCTTCCATCGTGTCGGCGCCGGCCGGCGTGCTGCTGGCGCGGATCATCATCCCCGAGAAAGAGGGGATGGGCGGTGCGGTCGCCGACTATGACTCAGCCCTGAAATACGACAGCGCCATCGACGCCATTGTGAAAGGCACGTCCGACGGCCTGATGGTCGTGCTGAACATCTCGGCCGTGCTGATCGTGTTCGTGGCCCTGGTCGCCCTGGTCAACGTCATGCTGGGCGGGTTCGTCGTGTTCGATGCGCCCCTGACCGTCGAGCGGATGCTGGGATGGGTCTTCGCGCCGGTCGCCTGGCTGATCGGGGTCGAGTGGAAGGATGCCGATGTCGCCGGCTGGCTGCTGGGCGTCAAACTGACCCTGACCGAGTTCGTCGCCTTCATCGACCTGGGCAAGGTGCCGGCCGCAGAGATGACCGAGCGCACGCGGATGCTGATGACCTACGCCCTGTGCGGCTTCGCCAATATCGGCTCGGTCGGCATCACCGTCACCGGCCTGTCGGTCCTGATGCCCGAACGCCGTGAGGAGGTGCTGGGCATGGTCTGGAAGGGCCTGCTCGCCGGCTTCCTGGCCACACTGATGACCGCGGCCATCGTCGGCGCGATGCCCAGCGTCGTCTTCGGCTAGGACACGCTCAGCGCGGCGTGAATTTGCGGATGACGCCGGAGAACGTCATCAGCAGGCGCTCGCCGGTATTGATCTGACCCCGCACGAAGATCAGGCTCTTGCCCGCCTTGGTGACCTGGCCGGTGGCCTCGATCAGTTCGCCGACATAGCCCCCGTCGATGAAGGTGGAGTCCAGCTGGACGGTGACGCCCGAGGCGCCCTCCATCTCCTGATAGGCGATCTGGAACATAGCAATGTCGGCGAAGGTCATCAGGCAACCGCCGTGCATCCGCCCGCCTGCGTTCATGTGCTTCTGCTCGGCGCGGAAGGCGCAGCGCATGTGCCCGTCGGGGTCCGGCTTGCCGTAGAAGGGGCCGACCACCGTGTCGAAGGTGTCGTGCAGATCGTAAGTCTGCCAGCCGGCGAACTCGCCCTCGGTGATGGTGATTTTCTTGGGCATGCAGACTCGGCCTTACTTCTGGGCGTGCGTTGCAGCATATAGGCGCAATGAGCGACCCGATCGAAACCGCAATCCTGAACAAAATCGCCGCGCTTGAGCCCGGCAAGAGCATTGAGCCGGCGGAAGTGGCCAAAGAGCTACAGCCCGAGCAGTGGCAGCGCATGCTGCCCAAGGTTCGCGCGACCGCTTTGGGCCTGATGCGCCAAGGCAAGCTGACTATCACCAAGAAGGGCAAGGCGGTCGATCCAGACAACTTCCGTGGCGTCACGCGCCTGCGTCAGGCGACCGAGGAAGAGACGGCCCTGGCGTTGAGCCGCCGTCCGCCGGTCGTCGACAATGACGGCGAGGATTAAGCACTCCGCTCATCCCCGCGAAAGCGGGGACCTAATCCTTTCGTGAGGCACGGCGTTTGGGATCGATATCGCTGAAGATCGGCGAAAGCGGAGCGCCCAAAGATATGGGTCCCCGCCTTCGTGGGGATGAGCGTGTCGCGAGATATCTCGAAGGCATTCTGACCGACATCCGCGCCTGTCGCGCCTGCGCGGGCGTCCTGCCGCATACGCCGCGCCCGGTAGTGCGGGTCTTTCCCGAGACACGGCTGCTGATCTGCGGCCAGGCGCCGGGACGACGCGTTCATGAGAGCGGCCTGCCGTTCACGGACCCCTCAGGCGATCGTCTTCGTGATTGGATGGGCGTGGACTATGAGACCTTCTACGCCGACCCGCGCATCGGGGTGGCGGCCCAGGCCTTCTGCTATCCAGGCACTGCCCCGAAGGGTGGCGACTATCCGCCCCCGTCACGCTGTGCGGAACTATGGCGACCGCAGTTGCTGGACGCCCTGCCGCAGATGGAGCTGACGCTGCTGGTCGGCGGCTATGCCCAGGCGTGGGCGCTGGGCGACAGGGCCAAGCGGACAATGACCGAGACGGTACGGGCGTGGCGTGAGTACGCGCCGGATCTGCTGGTGCTGCCGCATCCGTCGTGGCGCAATACGGCCTGGCTAAAGAAGAATCCGTGGTTCGAGATAGAGGTGCTTCCCTATCTGCGGGAACGCGTTCGGCGCATTCTGACTTCTGCAAATCCGGCGGCCATTCGCTCCAGCGAGATGGACTTGCCGGTGGTATCGTGAGCGCTGCTTGGGACACATGGCCTTGATCGCCTCCAGACTTATGCCGCTGGCCGCCGCGCTCGTTCTGTCGGCCTGCGCCGCACCTCATATCCAGCCCCCTTTGACGCCGCCGCCGGGCTTTGTCGGCGCCCATGTCGAGGATCGCGCCCTGGTCATGTCGGACGGCGCGCGCCTGCCGTATCTGCATTGGGGGCCAAAGGATGGGGCGCCTTGGGCTGTGATCGTGGCCCTACATGGGATGAACGACCACGACGCCAGCTTCCGTCTGGCCGGACCCTGGTGGGCTGAGCAGGGAATCGAAACCTGGTCCTACGATCAGCGCGGCTTTGGCGGGGCGCCGGGGCGGGGCGAATGGGCCGGGCAGCAGCGGATGACCGATGATCTGCGCGAGATCACCGCCATGGCGCGCGCCCGCTATCCCCAGGCCATCATCGCCGTGGTGGGCGAAAGCATGGGCGGGTCTGTGACGGCGGCGGCGTTCGGCTCCGATAATCCCCCGGATGCGGACCGCGTCGTGCTGCTCGCGCCAGGCGTCTGGGGTTGGTCGACGCAAGGACCGTTGAACAGCACGGCGCTGAACATTGCGGCGCGGGCGCTGGGAGACGTTGCGCTGGAACCGCCGGAGTTTATCACGCGCGATATCCACGCCTCATCCAATACGCTGGAGCTGATCCGCAACGGGCGCGATCCGATGAGCATCCTCGCGACCCGGTTCGACACGGTCTATGGGCTGGTCGATCTGATGGAGGCCTCGTCGCGCAGCCTCGGCCGCATTCGGGGCGACGCCATCCTGATGTACGGCGCCCACGACGAGGTGGTGAAGAAGGGGCCGATGAAGCTGGCGCTGGAGCGGGCTGAGCGGGAGGGCGGCACGCTGCGGACCGCATGGTATCCAAACGGCTGGCATCTGCTGAACCGCGATCTGGACGCCGAGATCGTCTATCGTGACGTCGCCTCGTGGCTGAGAGATCCGAAAGCCCCGTTGCCGTCGGGTGCGCCGGCCGTCTTGCCGCAGCTTCAGGCGGGCAGAGCGCGCCCTTAAGCGGGTCTTAACGCGACGTTTACCATCAAGGCGGCATTTTCTGCCTAGCGGGGCGTTCGTGTCTCCCGCGAGTAGGGGGCGGGGACGCGTGGGCGGCTTCACAGCGGCGTTGCAGAAGTTCGGGATCGGCCGTCTGGCTGCGGTCCTCGGCGTCGCCGCAGGCGTGGCCGCCGTGCTAGTCGCCATTATGCTGCGCATGGGCCAGGCGCCGGACGCGCTTCTCTATTCCAATCTGGATCTGCGCGAGGCCAGCGAGATCAGCGCCGCCCTGGATCAGGCCGGCATCAAATATTCGTCCAAAGGCGACGGTTCGACCATCATGGTCAACCGCGACGAGGTCGGCACGGCGCGGATGCTGGTCGCGGGCAAGGGCTTGGTCACGTCCGGATCGGTCGGTTACGAGCTGTTCGACAGCCAGTCGGTGCTGGGCCAGACCGAGTTCCAGCAGCAGTTGAACGAACAGCGCGCCCTGCAGGGCGAGCTGTCACGCACCATCATGTCCATGCGCGGCATCACCGCCGCCCGCGTCCACATCACCATGCCGCGCCGCGAGATGTTCACCTCTGCCGCCGGCGAACCGACCGCCGCCGTTCTGGTGGGGCTGGGCGGGCGTGACCTGACGAGTGATCAGGTGCGGGCGATCCGCAACCTGGTGGCCTCATCTGTGCCGAACCTGAAGCCCGACCGCGTCACCGTGGCGGACCAGACGAACCGCACCCTGGCGGCCGGCAGCGACGACGGAACGTTCACCTCGGCGTCCGCCGCCGAGGCCAAGGGCAATACCGAGAGCCAGCTTCAAGCGCGCATCAAGGACATCGTCGAAGGCGTCGTGGGCGCCGGCGCTGCTCGCGTTCAGGTCACGGCCGACATCGACCAAAGTCGCGCCACGACACAGGAAGAGAAGTTCGATCCCGATGGTCAGGTCGTTCGCTCGACGACGACCAACGGCTCGCAATCCGCAGACAACAGCGCCCAGCCGGACGGAGGCGTGACCGCGACCAATAACATCCCTGGCGGGGCTGCGCCCGGCGCGACGCCGGCCGGTTCGACCAACTCGGAAAACGCCGAGACGACGAACTACGAAATCTCCAAGACCACCACGACCACGACCAAGGAGCCGGGCGAGGTCAAGAAGCTGGCCGTCGCCGTCGCCGTTGACGGCAAATGGACGCCGGCCAAGGACGGCAAGGGCGAGCCGACCTATGCGCCGCGCACCGCCGAGGAGATCGCCCAGATCAAGTCGCTGGTCGCGGCCGCCGCCGGCATCGACGAGACACGCGGCGACAAGATCGAGGTCATCAACGTCCGCTTCAACCACGACACCGGCATCGAGGGCGGTCTGGACGGCAAGTCGTCGCTGCTGGACTTCTCCAAGAACGACATCATGCGTTTCGTCGAGCTGGGCATTCTGACGGTCGTCGCCCTGCTGCTGATCTTCTTCGTGCTGCGTCCTCTGCTGAAGACGGCGGCCGGCGGTGGGACCAATCTGCCGGCGTTGGCGGGCACCAATGGCGTGCCGGTCACGGCAGTAGCAACTACGGTGATCGGCCCGGACGGCCAGCCTCAGTTGGTTCAGCTGCCGGCACCCAGCGAGATGGAACAGAAGATCGACATCGCCCGCATCGAGGGGCAGGTGAAGGCGTCATCGGTCAAGAAGGTCGCCGACTTCGTTCAGTCGCATCCCGATGATGCGGCCGGCATCCTGCGGACCTGGGTGGCCGAAGGCTGATGGCGAAGCTGGTAAACAAGAAGGCCGCGATCGACGATCCCAACAAGCTGTCGGGACCGGAGAAGGCCGCCGTCATCCTGCTGGCGCTGGGCGAAGAGCATACCGCCCTGTGGGAGCGGCTGGATGACGACGAGGTCAAGGAAATCTCCCAGGCCATGGCGACCCTGGGCAATGTCAGCGCCGAGGCCGTCGAGGCCCTGATGATCGAGTTCGTCTCGGGCCTGTCCGGTTCGGGCTCGGTCATGGGCAGCTACGAGCAGACGCAAAAGCTTCTGGCCGCCTTCCTGCCCAAGGATCGAGTCGACGGCCTGATGGAGGAAATCCGGGGTCCGGCTGGTCGCACCATGTGGGACAAGCTGGGCAATGTGAACGAGGCCGTTCTCGCCAACTATCTGAAGAACGAATACCCCCAGACCGTCGCTGTCATCCTGTCCAAGGTGCGCTCGGACCACGCCGCCCGCGTCCTGACCAGCCTGCCCGAAGACTTCGCCCTGGAATGCGTGCAGCGGATGCTGCGCATGGAGCCTGTGCAGCGCGAAATCCTGGACAAGATCGAAGCGACGCTGCGCACCGAGTTCATGTCGAACCTGGCGCGGACCTCCAAGCGCGACAGCCACGAGATGATGGCCGACATCTTCAACAGCTTTGACCGCCAGACCGAGGCCCGCTTCATCGGGGCTCTGGAAGAGCGCAATCGTGAATCGGCCGAACGCATCCGCGCCCTGATGTTCGTCTTCGAAGACCTGTCCAAGCTGGACCCGGGCGGGGTGCAGACATTGCTGCGCGCCGTGGATAAGGATTCGCTGGGTCTTGCGATGAAGGGCGCGTCCGAAGGGCTGCGCGAGATGTTCTTCTCCAACATGTCCGAGCGCGCATCCAAGATCATGCGCGAGGACATGGAGTCGATGGGGCCGGTGCGTCTGAAGGATGTCGACGCCGCCCAGATGGCCATGGTCCAGGTCGCCAAGGATCTGGCCGCCAAGGGCGACATCATGCTGGCCGGTCAGGGCGCGGACGACGAGTTGATCTACTGACATGACCCAGTCTCCCGAAATCCGGCGCCTCTTCGCCTTCGACACCGAGTTCGACGCGGACGGCACGGTCGTGCGTCCCGGCGCCTGGACGCCGGCCAAGCGCTCCTATCTGCCGGCCGAGGTCGATGCCCTGGTCGCCCAAGGGCGTCTGGAAGCGCGCGAACAGGCCCTCAGCGAGGTCGAGAACATCCGCGCCATGGCGCTAAGCAATATCGCCCAGGCTGTCGCCTCGGCCATGCCGACCCTGAAGGCTGTGGCCCAGGCGCACCGCGAACAGGCCGCCGACCTGGCCCTGGCTGCTGCGCGCACCATCGCTGGAGCTGCTCTCGACCGGTTTCCGCATGCGCCGCTGAAAGCCGCTTTGGAACTGTTGGCGCAGGAAATCGACGCCTCGCCACGTCTGGTCGTCCGCGCCTCCGGCCTAGATGACGAGACGCGCGGCCTGATCGAGCGCGCCTGCGCCGACAGCGGCTTCACCGGCGTGGTCGCCTTCCGCGATGAACCGGGCCTGGCCCAGGCCGCCTTCCAGCTGGAATGGGCGGATGGCCGCGCCGATCACGATCCGCAAGGCTCGGCCGGCCGTGTCGCCGAGGCCCTGACCGCCGCCCTGGCCGCCGAAGCCGGACACGCCGAAACCCTTCCCGTCGACAGGAGCATGTTCTGATGGCATCCGACGACCTGGCGCTGGAGGAATTCTCCGGCCTTTCGGGCCTGCCGCCCCTGGACGACAGCGGCGAAAAGAGCGCCGCCGACCTGGCCACCGTCTTCGACGTGCCGGTCAACATCTCGGCGGTTCTGGGCAAGTCGCACATGTCGGTGGCCCAGCTGCTGAAGCTGAACAAGGGCTCGGTGCTGGAGCTGGATCGCAAGGTCGGCGAGGCGATCGACATCTTCGTCAACAACCGCCTGATCGCGCGCGGCGAGGTCGTTGTCGTCGACGACCGGCTGGGCGTGACCATGACGGAAATCATCAAGACCGAGGATTCGGGCGCCTGATTGGCGACCGGCTTTAGAGATTAGAGGAGAAGAACGATGCGTCTTCTGGTGGTAGGCAGACTGAGCGGCCAGCTCGCTTCGGCGGTGAAGATGGCCATGGCGCACGGCGCCAAGGTCAATCACGTCGAGCGCGCCGATCAGGCGACCGAGCAACTGCGCCGGGGGCAGGGCGCCGACCTGCTGATGGTCGACTATCAGTTGGACATCGCCGCCCTGATCGCCGCCAACGAGGCCGAGCGGATCACCATTCCGGTCGTGGCCTTCGGCGTCGATGCCGATGCGCGAGAGGCGGCCGCCGCCATCAAGGCCGGCGCCAAGGAGTTCATTCCGCTTCCGCCGGACGCCGAACTGATCGCCGCCGTCCTGTCGGCCGTCGCCGACGACGAAAAGCCCATGATCTCGGCCGACCCGTCGATGAAGGCGGTGCTGCAACTGGCCGACCAGGTCGCGCGCTCGGAAGCCTCGATCCTGATCACCGGCGAAAGCGGCGTCGGCAAGGAGGTGATGGCGCGGTATCTGCACGAGCATTCGCGCCGGTCCGAACGCCCGTTCATCAGCGTCAACTGCGCCGCCATTCCCGACAATCTGCTGGAATCCGAACTGTTCGGTCACGAGAAGGGCGCCTTCACCGGCGCGGTCGCGCGCCGCATCGGCAAGTTCGAAGAGGCCGACGGCGGCACCCTGCTGCTGGACGAAATCTCCGAGATGGACGCCCGGCTTCAGGCCAAGCTGTTGCGCGCAATCCAGGAGCGCGTCATCGATCGCGTCGGCGGTTCCAAGCCGGTCTCGGTCAACATCCGCATCATCGCGACCTCGAACCGCGATCTGGCCAAGGCCGTGGCGGAAGGCACCTTCCGCGAAGACCTGCTGTATCGCCTGAACGTGGTGAACCTGCGGCTGCCGTCCTTGCGCGAGCGGCCCGGCGACATCGTGGTTCTGGCCGACCACTTCATCAAGAAATACGCCGCAGCCAACGGCGTGCCGGTGCGTCCGATCTCGGCCGCCGCACGTCAGGCCATTTCGGCCCATCGCTGGCCGGGCAACGTCCGCGAACTGGAAAACGCCATGCACCGCGCGGTGCTTCTGGCGACCGGGCCCGAGATCGACGTCGACGCCATCCGCCTGCCGGACGGTCAGCCGCTGGGCGGCATGGGCGCGGGCATGATGGCGGGACAGGCCTATGAAGCGCCGCAAGCCGGGGTGGCCGCCCGCGCCGCCCAGGCAGCCGACGCCGTGACCCGCAGCTTTGTAGGCCAGACTGTGGCGGCGATGGAAAAGACGCTGATCCTGGACACCCTGACCCACTGCCTGGGCAACCGCACCCATGCGGCCAACATCCTAGGCATCTCGATCCGCACCCTGCGCAACAAGCTGAACGAATACGCCGACGAAGGCACGGCCATCCCGGCGCCGATGAGCGGCGTCTCCGCCTCGGGCTACGCGGCCTGAACCCATGCGCTCACCCGTGGAGCGTCGATGCGTCCTGACGGGGCTGGCCGCCTTGAGCGCGGTCGGCTGTTCGCCGCGCGCGGAATCACGTCCTGCCGCGCCCGCCCCTCTGTCAGACGAGGTTATTGACCTGTCCGACCTGGAAGCGCGCAACGGCGGCCGTCTCGGCTTCGTCGTTCAGGACGCAGCGACGGGCCGTAAGCTGGTTTGGCGCGGCGACGAACGCTTCGTCTATTGCTCGACCTTCAAGATGTATCTGGCCGCCGCGACCCTGTTGCGGGCCCAAGCCGGGCAGGAGTGGCTGGATCGCCGCATCCCCATCACGGCGGCGGACATGATCGACCACGCCCCGGTGACCGAGCCTGCCGTTGGCGCCAGCCTGACGGTCGAGCAGTTGATGAAGGGCGCAGTAGAGGTCAGCGACAACCCCGCCGCCAATCTGTTGCTGAAGGCCATGGGCGGCCCGTCGGCGATGCAGACATTCTATCGCGGCATCGGCGACCACAGCACCCGTTCGGACCGTTTCGAACCGGAGATGAATCGTCTGGACGGCGACAAGGACACGATCCTTCCCTCTCAGTCCGTCGCCAATCTCCAGCGTCTTTTTCTGGCTCCGGCCTCGCCCCTGACCGCAGCGTCGCGCGCCCTGTTGCTGCAGTGGATGACCGATACGCCCACCGGTCAGAATCGTCTTAGGGCTGGGACGCCTGCGGACTGGCGGGTGGCGCACAAGACGGGGACGGGGGGCTATGGGCCGACCAATGACATCGGCCTGTTGTATCCGCCGAACGGCCAACCCGTGATCGTCGCCGCCTATTACCACGCCACCCGGGCGACATCGGACGACGCCAATGCGGCCGTGATCGCCGAGGCGACGCGTCGCGCGCTGAAGGCGTTGGGTCGTGACTGATACGCCGGTGATGATGAAGGACGGCATGGCGCGCCCGACGGGCCGCGACGTCCTGGGCTGGGTCAACCGCGGCGAAGTGCTGATGGCGGTCGGCGTGATCGGCGTGATCATGCTGCTGATCCTGCCGGTGCCCAAGTTCCTGCTGGATTTGCTGCTGGCCTTCTCGCTGGTGTCCAGCGTGCTGATCCTGATGACCGCCGTGATGATGAAGCGGCCGCTGGATTTCGCCATCTTCCCGACGGTGCTGCTGGTCTCAACCCTGTTCCGGTTGGGCCTGAACCTGGCCTCCACGCGCCTGATCCTGACCCACGGCCAGGAAGGTCACGATGCGGCAGGTCAGGTCATCAACGCCTTCGGTCAGTTGATGATGGGCGGCAACTTCATCATCGGGGTGATCATCTTTGCGATCATTCTGGTGGTGAACTTCGTCGTCATCACCAAGGGCTCGACCCGGATCGCGGAAGTGTCCGCCCGCTTCACCCTGGACTCCATGCCGGGCAAGCAGATGGCCATCGACGCGGATCTGTCGTCCGGCCTGATCACCGAGGACCAGGCCAAGCTGCGTCGCAAGGAGCTGGAGCAGGAATCGACCTTCTTCGGCGCCATGGACGGCGCGTCCAAGTTCGTGCGCGGCGACGCCGTCGCGGGTCTGATCATCACCTTCATCAACGCCATCGGCGGCATACTGATCGGCACGCTGCAACACGGCATGCCGGCGATGGAGGCCGCCAACACCTATGTCCAGCTGACCATCGGCGACGGTCTGGTGACGCAGGTGCCGGCCATCATCATCTCGATCGCCGCCGGCTTCCTGGTGTCCAAGGCGGGCGTCGAAGGCACGGCGGACAAGGCCATGGTCACCCAGCTGGCCACCAATCCCGTATCGCTGGGCGTGGTCTCGGGCGCCGCCGGTCTGATCGGCCTGATCCCCGGCATGCCGCTGATCCCGTTCGCGGCGCTGGCCATCGGCTCGGGCTTCATGGCCTGGCGGCTGGGCCGCAATCGCCTGAAGCCTCAGCCGACAGAGGCGGAGATCGCGGCTGCAGCGGCGGCCGCAAAACCCAAGGAAGATGTCGAAGAGCCGATCGCCAATGTGCTCACCATCGACGAGGTGAAGATCGAGCTCGGCTATTCGCTTCTGAGCCTGATCAACGATCTTGAAGGGCGGCGTCTTACCGATCAAATCCGCGCGTTGCGGCGGTCGCTGGCCCAGGAATACGGCTTCGTCATCCCCCAAGTGCGCATCCTCGACAACATGCGTCTGCCGACCCAGGGCTACGCCATCCGCATCAAGGAGATGGAGACGGGCGCGGGCGAGGTGCGGCTGGGCCACCTGATGGCGATGGATCCGGCAGGTCGTCAGGTCGAACTGCCAGGCGAGCATATGCGTGAACCCGCCTTCGGCTTGCCGGCGACCTGGATCGAGGAAGGTCTGCGCGAGGAGGCGACGTTCCGGGGCTATACGCTGGTCGATCCGTCGACGGTCCTGACGACCCATCTGACCGAGATCCTGAAAGACAACATGGCGGACCTACTGTCCTACGCAGAGGTGCAGAAGCTGCTGAAGGAACTAGGCGCCGAGGAGAAGAAGCTGGTCGAGGAATTGGTGCCCAGCGTGGTCACCGTCACGACTCTGCAGCGGGTATTGCAGTCTCTGCTGCGCGAGAAGGTGTCGATCCGCGACCTGCCGGCGATCCTGGAAGGCTTGGCCGAGGCAGCCCCGCATAGCTCCAGCGTTACCACCCTGGTCGAACACGTCCGTGCGCGTCTGGGCCGACAACTGTGCTGGCAGAACAAGGACGGCGAGGGCGCCCTGCCCATCGTCACCCTGTCGCCGGAATGGGAAAACGCTTTCGCCGAAAGCCTGATCGGCAATGGCGAGGACAAGCAGTTGGCCATGGCGCCGTCGCGCCTTCAGGACTTTATCCGCGCCGTGCGCGACACCTTCGAGCGGATCGCCATGACGGGCGAAAATCCGGTGCTGCTTACCGGGCCGATGACGCGGCCCTATGTGCGATCGATCATCGAACGCTTCCGCGGCCAGACCGTCGTGATGAGCCAGAACGAGATCCACCCCAAGGCCCGATTGCGGACCCTGGGTCAGGTCTGATCTCGCCGACTTGGCAGTTTGACGTTTGACGCAGCGACGCACCCCGCTAAAGCTCCGCCGTCATGAGTCCAAACCCCCGATCCCAATGGTCGCGCCTGCGCGACTTCATGCGCACGCCGTCGTTGGCCCGGTCAATATCGGCCATGCTGATCCTGGCGTTCGGACTGCTGATCGTGGTCAATGCGACGACCTTCGTGATGATCCAGCGCACCGTGGCGTTGAACAAGACCATCGAGCATGCTCAGCAGATGCGGCGTGCCGCGCGCACGGTTCTCATTGCGAGCCTGAACGCCGAAACGTCGCAACGCGGTTTTCTGCTGACGGGACGAAGCGATTTTCTACAGCCCTATCGTGACTCCAGGGCCGACATGGAGCCGGCTCTGGCGTTTTTGGATGAGGGCGCAGCCCTCGATCCGACGCTGAAAGACACCGTCGAACCCATTCACCGTCTGGGTGACAAGAAATGGGACGAGATGGAGCGCACCGTCGCCTTGGCGCGGCAGGGTCGGATCGGTCAGTCGATCCAGGCCGTGCGGTCTGGCGAAGGCAAGCAGTATATGGACGAGCTCCGAGCCGCCATCGAGAAGTTCGACAAGCTGAAGTCCGACAGGATCGACAGTCGACGTCGGGCCTCGGAGCGTCTTGGCTTCCTGACCGTCACGATGAACGCCATCGCGGGGTTTCTGGTCCTCGTTCTGGCCCTGCTGTCGGCCTGGTTAGTGCGGCGTTATGTGGCCGAGATCGAGGCGGCTCGCGCGACCCTGGACGCCGCTAACGCCAGTCTGGAGGACAAGGTTCGCGAACGCACCGGCGACCTCATGCGCGCCAACGAGGAAATCCAGCGCTTCGCCTATATCGTCAGTCACGACCTGCGCGCGCCGCTGGTCAACGTCATGGGCTACACCTCCGAACTGGAGCAGGCTGGCAAGGTCGTCGATAGGGCCATCCAAGAGGATGAGAAGACGCGCGTGGTCGATCCCGAGGTCGTCACCGCCGTGCGCGAGGAAATGCCCGAGGCTGTAGGCTTCATCCGCGCTTCGACAGAAAAGATGGACCGGCTGATCAACGCCATCCTGAAGCTGTCGCGCGAAGGTCGCCGCAACCTGCTTCCAGAACCGTTGGACATGACGACGATGGCCCAGAACATCGCCAACAGCGTCCACCACCAGACCGAGGCCTCGGGCGCGCGCATCGAGGTGCAGTCGCTGCCCGAAATCGAAAGCGACCGCATTTCGATGGAGCAGATTGTCGGCAATCTGATCGACAACGCCGTCAAATATCTGGATCACGACCGGCCGGGCGAAATCGTCGTGTCGGGCGAAGACGTGCCGGGCGGCTGGGTCGTCTACCGGGTCGCCGACAACGGCCGGGGCATCGCCCCGCGCGACCATGAGCGAATCTTCGAACTCTTCCGCCGCTCTGGAAAACAGGACCGTTCCGGCGAAGGTTTGGGGCTGGCGTTCGTCAGGAACAGCGTGCGTCGCCTGGGCGGCACCATCGACGTCGAGTCCGAGTTGGGCAAAGGCTCGACTTTCCTGCTGAAATTCCCCAAACGACTGATCCTGTCTGAACCCGGAGGCGCGCTGTGACGCAACCCGTCAAAATCATCATGGTCGAAGACGACCACGGCCACGCCAAGCTGATCGAAAAGAACATCCGCCGGGCCAACATCAACAACGAGATCAAGCATTTCGATGAGGGTGGTGCGGCGCTCGACTATCTGTTCAGCGACGAAATCCTTGCCAACGGCCCGCTGCTGATCCTGCTCGACCTCAATCTGCCCGATATGTCGGGCACGGACATTCTGGAAAAGGTGAAGGCCAACGACCGTCTGAAGCGGGCTCCGGTCGTGGTGCTGACGACCACGGACGACAAGGTCGAAATCCAGCGTTGCTACGACCTGGGCTGCAACGTCTACATCACCAAGCCGGTGGATTATGAATCCTTCGCCGGCGCCATCCGTCAGTTGGGTCTGTTCCTGTCGGTGATTCAGGCGCCGGAGATCTGACGATCGACGCGTCCCAGCCCATCCGCCTGCTCTACATCGACGATGATCGGGGTCTGTCCCGACTGGTCGAGAAGGAACTGGGGCGTCACGGCTACGCCGTCACCTGCGCGCCCGACGGCGATGCGGGGCTGGAGCTGTTGCAGCAGGACGAGTTCGACGTCTGCGCGCTCGACCATTATATGCCGACGCGAGACGGGCTGGACGTCCTACCGGACATTCTGGCCCTGACGGCGGCGCCGCCCGTCGTCTATGTGACGGGTGCGCAGGATGGGCGGATCGCCGTCGCGGCCCTTCGAGCGGGCGCGGCGGACTACGTGATCAAGGATGTCTCGGAGGACTTCACGTCCTTGTTGCGCTCGGCGCTCGAGGACGCCCTGTCGCGCCGTCGGCTGGAGCGCGAGAACGAACTGGCGCAGGAAGAAATCCGCCGGGCGCGCGATCGGGCCGAGGCGATGCTGCGTGAGGTGAACCACCGCGTCGGCAACTCGCTGCAGCTGGTGTCCAGCTTCATGTCGTTGCAGATGCGCCACGTCACCGATCAGGGCGCCAAGGACGCGCTGCGCGAATCGCAGGCGCGCATCGAGGCCGTCGCCCATGTTCACCGCCGCCTCTACACGTCCGGCGACATGAGCCACGTGGCGATGGACGAATATCTGGTCGGGCTGATGGACGAACTGTCCAAGTCCATCGGGCCAGACGAAGGATCGCCCAGGCTGACGCTGGACGCTGAGCCGTTGTCGGTCACGACCGATCAAGCCGTCTCCATCGGCGTCATCGTCACCGAACTGGTCACCAACGCGGTCAAATACGCCTATGCGCCGGGGCAAGGGGGCGAGATTCGCATCCATCTGCGCCGCGAGACGGACCATCGCGTGATGCTGACGGTCGAGGACGACGGCCCCGGCCTGGGCGACGGCGCGCCCAAGGGCACGGGCCTGGGCGGCAAGATCATCTCGGCCATGGCCTCGGGCCTGCGCTCGGCCGTCGAGTTCGACGGCGCCCACAAGGGCGTGCGCGCCAGGTTGTCGTTCGACCTCTAGGGTCGGTTTTCATCATGTTGCAGTTCGGCGTTCGCAAACCCGCTTCGGATTATCGTCACCGCGCCACCGCGTTCGGCATCGTCGAGCGCGATGGCCTGATCGCCTGTGTGCGCGTCGAACGCGAGACCGGTCCCTATTTCGACCTGCCCGGCGGCGGCTTGGATTTGGAAGAGACCGAGGTTCAGGCGCTGATCCGCGAATTCGTTGAGGAAACCGGTTTGACGATCGCGCCGCTGAACCGCATCGCCGAGGCCAGCCAGTATTTCGTGCGTTCGACGCGCGAGCCGGTGAACAATGTCGGCGGCTTCTGGACGGCGACTGTGGCGGCCGAAAATCCCGATGCAAAATGTGAGGACGATCACACGCTGGTGTGGCTGGATCCGACCTTCGCCATCTCGCGCCTGCGTCACGACTCCCACGCTTGGGCGGTTGCCGTCTGGCTGCGTCGTCCAAGCTGAGCCTTACGGAACAGGCCGTTAGCCAAGTCGTTTAGTTTTCGAACCGCAACGCTACGTCGCGGCGATGAAAATTAGGAGATTTCCATGGCTGATCATGACCGTATCGAAGGCGCCGCCAAGAACATCGGTGGCAAGATCAAGGAAGGCGTCGGCAAAGTGACCGGCGACACCAAGATGCAGGCCGAAGGCAAGGCCGATCAGGTCGAAGGCAAGGTCCAGAATACTGTCGGCGGCGTCAAGGACAGCCTGCGCGACAAGGCCTAAGCTTCCCTAGAATGCGCGAAGATGCGAAGCGCCGTCCGCGAAAGCGGGCGGCGCTTTTCTGTCCCATCAGTCCTTGTCGCCCCACAGGGTCAGCGACAGCCCCTTTTTGTCGGCTCCATCGACCGGGCGGCACTCAGAGCTGAACCCGCCCTCGACCGGACGCGGACGACAATCCATTTCACGCAGGCTCGAGGCCGCGGCCGCCGTGCGCGACTGCGGACCGCACTGGACCGCGTAGTCCGAGCCCGCGGCGCTGGCCCGGATCATCTGGCAGTCGCCAGCCATGCCGCTCGGGCGCAGAGCTTCGGGCAGGTCCGGCCCCATGGCGATGGCCAGTTTTTCACGCACCTCGGTCTGACACTCGGCCATGGACTTCTGGCCTCGCACCAGCGGGCTGCACCGTGCGCGCTCGAAGCCGAATGGATCGGCAAGGCCCCAGGCAGGCACGTTATGCTGCGGGAGCGGCGCTGGTGTTTCAACGACCGATTCTGCCGCCGGTGTTTCCCACACCACGGTCGGTGCAGTCTGTTGGAGGATCAACAAGGCGAAGGCGGCGGCGATCATGGTCGGACCCTTCGTGAAGTTTCAGGCGGTCGCCCAAACTTCCCCTACCTTGTCAGGGCCCGCATCGCCTTGTCGAGGCCTTCGAGCGTCAGCGGGAACATCCGCTGCTCCATCACCTCACGCAACAGGCCGACGGAGGCGGTATAGTCCCAGTACCGCTCCTGAACGGGATTGAGCCAGACCGACTTCTCCCACTGCTGGCGCGCCCGCTTCATCCAGACGGCGCCGGCCTCTTCGTTCCAGTGCTCGACGGAGCCGCCAGGCATGGTGATCTCATAGGGGCTCATCGTCGCATCGCCGACGAAGATGGCGCGCCAGTCGCCGGGGTATTTGTGCAGCAGATCCCACGTCGGGATCCGCTCGGTGTGGCGGCGGCGATTGTCCTTCCAGACGCCTTCGTAGAGGCAGTTGTGGAAGTAGAAGAACTCCAGGTTCTTGAACTCGGTCTTGGCCGCCGAGAACAGCTCCTCAACCAGCTTGATGTGACCGTCCATCGAGCCACCGATGTCGAGGAACAGCAGCACCTTGATCGTATTGCGCCGCTCGGGCCGCATTTGGATGTCCAGCCAGCCCTGGCGCGCCGTGCCGTCGATGGTGCCGTCGATATCCAGTTCGTCGGGCGCCCCCTGTCGGGCGAAACGGCGCAGACGACGCA
The DNA here is from genome assembly GCF_014204545.1 of Brevundimonas vesicularis. Classification (GTDB taxonomy): domain Bacteria; phylum Pseudomonadota; class Alphaproteobacteria; order Caulobacterales; family Caulobacteraceae; genus Brevundimonas; species Brevundimonas vesicularis_B. The sequence continues at coordinate 1,321,472 of NZ_JACHLJ010000001.1, read as the reverse complement.
GCGCCACCTTGATGTTGCGGGTGCCCAGTTCGACCGTGTCGTCCAGGTTCCTGAACTCGCGCTTCTCCCACACCTTGACCGCCCGGCCATGCTTGCCCGGACCGCTGATCCTTACGCCTTCGGGGTTGTAGCCGCCGTGTCCGAAGGGGCTGGTTCCGCCCGTACCGATCCATTTGGAGCCGCCGAAGTGCCGCTCCTTCTGCTCTTCCAAACGCTGCTTCAGCGTTTCCATCAGCTTGTCAAATCCGCCCAGCGCCTCGATCTGGGCCTTCTCCTCATCGGTCAGGTATTTTTCGTTCAGCAGCCGCAGCCAGTCCTCGGGAATGTCGGTGGTCAGGTCTTCGCCCGACCCGACCGACTCGACGCCCTTGAACACCGTCCCGAACACCTGATCGAACCGATCATAGTGTTTCTCGTCCTTGACCAGCACCGCGCGCGACAGGTGATAAAAGGCCTCGACCTCGCGCCCGGCCACGTCGCGATCCATGGCCTCCATCAGATGGAGCCATTCCTTCATCGACACCGGAACCTTGGCGTCGCGCAGCGCGGTGAAGAAGGGCAGGAGCATGAGAGGGATGTGAACCCGGATCAGCCGCGCCGCAAGATGAACTCGTGGTCGCGCCAGGCGCCGACAGGATAGTCGTATTCGCCTGCCTTCTCGAAGCCGTAGGCGGCATAGAGGCGCTGGGCCTTGTCGTTGCCGCTCCAGACGCCGATCCACAGCGGCCCGTCCGTGTGGGTTTGCATCCAGTCCAGAGACAGCTTCAGCAGTCTGGTTCCCAGCCCCAGACCTTGCGCCGCCTTGGACACGTAGAGCCGGCGCAGTTCCATGTGCGACGATCGAGCCTCGGGATGAGGCAGACCATTGGGGCCGGCGTTGGCGAAGGCCAGCAGTTCTCCGTCGCGGGCGGCCACCCACCAGGCGCAGTCGGGCTCCGCCAACTTCTTCAGCGTCGGTTCCAGATCGAAACTGGCGTCCAGAAACGCGTTCAGGTCGGCTTTCGGGTAGGGGATGCCGAACCCCTCGACGAAGGTGTCGATAAAGGTCTGACGGCCCAGGGCGCCCAAGGCGGCGGCGTCTTCGGGGCGGGCAGGGCGGATCACGATCTCGGTCATGATCCGCCAATAGCTTCAGAAACCGTCTAGCGCGACCTTGCCGATGGTTGATCCGCTTTCGAGTTGTCTGTGCCCCTTAAGCAGGTTCTCCACCGACAGCCGGCCCAGGTTCTCGGTCAGGGTGGTGCGCAAGGCGCCAGAATCAACCAGGCGAGAGACCTCCGATAGGAGTTGGTGCTGCGCGATCATGTCCGGCGTCTGTTCGAGGGAGCGGGTGAACATGAATTCCCAGACAAATCCTGCCGATTTTTGTTTCAAGAGCTCGATCGGCAACCCCTTGAAGTCGTCGATGCAGCCGATCACGCCTTGCACGCCGACCGCGCGGGCCAACGCTTCGAAATGCGCCTGCGTGTGGGTCAGGGATGCAATATATTTGGGCGCGCGTTCGCCAGCTGCAGTTAGAGCCTCGTCTATCGGGCCGGAGTGATCGACCACTGCGTGCGCGCCTAGGTCGAGACACCATTGGCGGGTGTCAGGACGCGAGGCCGTGGCGACAACACGCAAACTTGTGACGGCGCGGGCGATCTGGATCAGGGCCGAGCCGACGCCGCCCGCCCCGCCGACGATCAGCAAGGTCTCGTCTTCATCCTTGCCGGCCTTCAAGCGGTCAAACAGCAATTCCCAAGCCGTAATCACCGTCAGCGGGAGGGCCGCCGCTTCTGCAAACGTCAAGGACTTGGGCTTCGGGCCGACGATCCGCTCGTCGACAGCTTGGCGCTCTGCGTTGGACCCCGGCCGATCGATCTGGCCGGCATAGAATACTTCGTCTCCAACCTTGAAAAGGCTGACTTCATCGCCGATGTCGATCACCACCCCTGACGCGTCATAGCCGAGAATGCTTGGCTGATCGTCTTCCGGCGTCCGGCTGGAGCGGACCTTGGTGTCCACCGGATTGAGACTGACCGCCTTTACTTCAACCAGCAGATCGCGGGGGCGCAGGCCCGGTTCCGGCGCGTCGAAGAGCGTAAGGGCGGCAGGGTCTGTCGCGGGGTGGGGGCCGGTCGTGCCAATAGCCTTCATGACGATCTCCTCAAGCTTGCTTCGTCGCCCTGCAAATCGGTTTGCGATAGGCTGGCCGCAAGGCGCATCTGAGAAATGACGATTTTGCCATGACCCACGTTCCGATCTTCACCCATCCTTCCATGCTGTCCCACGCGCCGGGCGCGGGCCATCCCGAAAGCCCCGAGCGGTTGAGGGCGGTGCTGGATGCTCTGGACGACGCAGGCCTGGCCCGCGACCGGCGCGCCGCGACCCAGGCCGAGGTTGTGGATCTCGAGCGGGTGCATCCTGCCGCCTATGTCGCGCGCCTGCTGGACGCCTCGCCGGTCGCAGGCATGGTCCAACTGGATGCCGACACCGTCCTTTCACCCGGCAGCGTACCGGCGGCGCGGCTGGCGGCGGGGGCGGCGATCGATGCGGTGCGAGCCGTGGCGCGGGGCGAGATGGGTCGCGCCTTCGCCGCCGTGCGCCCGCCTGGCCACCACGCCGAGCCGGACCGCGCGATGGGGTTCTGCCTGTTCTCCTCCGTCGCCGTCGCGGCGTGTGCGGCTCAGGCCGAAGGATTGGCGCGGGTGGCGGTGGTCGATTTCGACGTTCACCACGGCAATGGCACCCAGGCGGCGTTCGAAGACGACGACAGCCTGTTCCTGGCCTCCATCCACCAGATGCCGCTCTATCCCGGCACGGGCGCGGCGTCGGAGACGGGCGTCGGCAATATCGTCAACGCCCCCGTCGCACCCCATGCGGCGCGCGAGAACTGGCGTGCGACCTTCGCCGGCGGATTGATGCCGGCGCTGGAATCGTTCCGGCCGGACCTGATCCTGATCTCGGCCGGTTTCGACGCCCACCGGCGCGATCCGCTGGCGCATCAGTCGCTGGAGGCCGAAGATTTCGCCTGGGCGACGCGTGCGATTCTGGAGGTCGCGCGTCGGACCTGTTCGGGCAAGGTTGTGTCGGCGCTTGAGGGCGGTTACGACCTTGAAGGACTAGGCCGCTCTGCGGTCGCCCACGTCGCTGCGCTCTGGGAGGACTGAGGACGCCTAACGCCTTGAAACCAAAGGCCCGTCCGTTTGTCATGTCAGCCCCCGCCCTGTCCCTCGATTCGACCGAACCGTCCGTGTCCCCGCCAGATGCGGCGCCGTCCGTCGGCGCGCTTGTCGCTGTCCGTCCCGGCGCCATCATCCTGACGCGTCATGGCGAGCCGGCGCTGTCGCGCAAATGCCTGATCTCTGCGCGCCAGTACGGCGACTGGTGGGCGAAGTATGAGATCGGCGGCCTGCTGGCCGGCCAGACGCCGCCGCCCGAACTGGTCGCGGCCGCCCAAGGGGCTGGGGCCATCTACGCCTCGACCCGTCAGCGCGCCCAGGAAACCGCCGCTGCGGTCGTCGCCGGGCGCGAGGTCACGGCCGACGTCATGTTCATCGAGGCGCCCCTGCCGCCGCCGCCGATTCCGGAATGGATCAAGCTGTCGCCCAAATGGTGGGGCGTGGTGTCGCGCTTCTGGTGGCACGCCTTTGATCATCACGGCGGCCAGGAAACCCGCGCCCAGGCCGAGGCGCGCGCCGATCAGGCGGCGCAAAAGCTCATCGCGCGGGCCGAGAGCGGCCAGGACGTGCTGGTCTTCGCCCACGGCTATTTCAACCATATGGTCGGCCGCGCGCTGAAGGCCGACGGCTGGAAACTGGTCCATAACCAGGGCTTCAAATACTGGTCGCAACGGCGCTACGAGAAACGATAGCCGCTTGAGACGTTGATGCGGCGGTTGCGCCCCATTAGGGTCCGCGGCATGACCGACACCGCCGCCGCCATCCCCGCCGACCTCAGCTTCGAAGACGCCCTGCAGCGGCTGGAGACCATCGTGTCCCGCCTAGAGTCCGGCCAGGCGCCGCTGGAAGAATCCATCGCCCTGTACGAAGAAGGCGCCAAGCTGAAGGCCCACTGCGAGGCGCGCCTGAAGGCGGCCCAGCTGCGCGTCGAAAAGATCGTCGTCGGCCCGGACGGCCAGGCCAAGGGCGTCGAGGCGGCGTCGTTCGAATGATCACTCTGTTCCGCGTCAGGTCGGCAATGGGCGGCCGGTCTTGAACCGCGTCATCGCCGCGAACTCGCCGGAACAGGCGGTGATCGATCGCGTGGCTGAGGTCGCCGATCTGGTCACGGTCGCGCTGGATGAACTGCTGCCGCGCGCCGAGGGACCGGAATCCCGCCTGACCGAGGCGATGCGCTATGCCGCGCTGGGTCCTGGCAAGCGCTTGCGGCCGTTCTTCGCATTGGAGGCCGCACGCCTGTTCGACATCGATGAGCGATCGGTGTTGCGCGCCGCCTGCGCGCTGGAATGCGTGCACGCCTACAGCCTGGTTCACGACGACCTGCCGTGCATGGACGACGACGACGTGCGCCGCGGCCGGCCGACCGTTCACCGGGCCTATGACGAGGCGACGGCGGTGCTGGCCGGCGACGCGCTTCAGACGGCCGCCTTCGACATCATCTTGCACGAAGACACCCACGACGATGCGGCCGTCCGTTGCGAACTGGCGGCGCGGCTGTCGCTGGCGTCCGGCGCGCGGGGCATGGCGGGCGGTCAGATGATCGATCTTCTGGGCGTCCGCGACGATCTGGGCGGCGTGGCGCGAATGCAGCGGCTGAAGACCGGCGCCCTGTTCGCCTACGCCTTCGAAATTCCGCTGATCATCGCAGACGCCTCTGCCCAGCACCGCCACGCCCTGATCAGCTTCGCCCACGATGTCGGCCTGGCCTATCAGATCGTCGACGACCTGCTGGACGCCGAAGGGTCGGCCGAGGAAATGGGCAAGGCGGCCGGGGGCAAGGACGCGGCCCTGGGCAAGACCAACTTCGTCACCCTGCTCGGTCTGGAGGCGGCGCGGCAAAGGGTCGCGCATCTCGCCAATCAGGCCCGGTCGCATCTGGAGCCGTTCGGCGAAGAGGCCGAAATCCTCAGGGCCAGCGTGGACTTTGTGCTAAAGCGCCGGTCCTGATACGAAACGTTGACGCGACCTGCGGGTTGATCGACCAGACTTTCCAAGGTTTTACGGCTGATGCCCGACACCCCGCTACTCGACACCGTCAAGACGCCCGCCGACACGCGCGACTTCGATATCGCCCAGTTGAAACAGCTGGCGCAGGAGGTGCGGGCAGAAACGATCGACGCCGTGTCCGTCACCGGCGGCCATCTGGGTGCGGGTCTGGGCGTGGTCGAACTGACCACGGCGCTGCACCATGTGTTCGAGACGCCCAAAGACATCCTGATCTGGGACGTCGGGCATCAGTGCTATCCGCACAAGATCCTGACCGGCCGGCGCGACCGCATCCGCACCCTGCGACAGGGCGGCGGCCTGTCGGGCTTCACCAAGCGTAGCGAGAGCGAATACGATCCGTTCGGCGCCGCCCACGCGTCGACCTCCATCAGCGCCGCCCTCGGCTTCGCGGCCGCGCGCGATCAGAAGGGCGAGAAGAACCGCGTCGTGGCCGTCATCGGCGACGGCTCCATGTCCGCCGGCATGGCCTATGAGGCGATGAACAACGCCGCCGAGGCGACCAGCGGCCAGCTGATGGTCATCCTGAACGACAACGACATGTCGATCGCGCCGCCGGTGGGCGGCATGAGCGCCTATCTGGCCGGCCTGGTGTCGGGCGGCGCCTATCAGAACGTCCGCCGCCTGGGCAAGACGGTGGCCCAGCACCTGCCGCGCCCCTTCCGCAAGGCGGCCAAGAAGGCCGAGGAGTATGCCCGCGGCATGGTCACCGGCGGCACCTTCTTCGAGGAGTTGGGCTTCTATTATGTCGGCCCGATCGACGGCCACGACATGGAAAATCTGGTGCCGATCTTGAAGAAGGCGGCCGCCATCGAGGACCGTCCGGTGCTGGTCCACGTCGTGACGCAGAAGGGCAAGGGCTACGCCCCCGCCGAAAGCAGCGCCGACAAACTCCACGCGGTCGTCAAGTTCGACGTGGTCTCGGGCAAGCAGGCCAAGGCCATCTCCAACGCCCCCAGCTACACCAAGGTGTTCGGAACCGAGCTGATCAAACACGCCAAGGTCGATCCGTCGATCGTGGCGATCACGGCGGCCATGCCGTCGGGCACGGGTCTGGACCTGTTCGGTCAGGCCTTCCCCGAGCGGACGTATGACGTCGGCATCGCCGAACAGCACGCGGTGACCTTCGCGGCCGGTTTGGCGGCGGACGGCATGAAGCCGGTCTGCGCGATCTATTCGACCTTCCTTCAGCGCGGTTACGACCAGGTGGTCCACGACGTGGCGATCCAGTCGCTGCCGGTGCGTTTCGCCATGGATCGGGCGGGCCTGGTTGGGTCGGATGGCGCCACGCACGCGGGATCGTTCGACATCGGCTTCATGGGCGCGCTGCCTGGCATGGTGCTGATGGCGGCGGCGGATGAGGCCGAACTGGCGGCGATGATTTCGACCTCGCTGGCCATCGACGACCGGCCCAGCGCCTTCCGCTATCCGCGCGGCGACGGCGTGGGCGTGGAGATCCCGGAACTCGCTGCGCCGCTTGAGATCGGCAAGGGCCGGATCGTGCGCGAGGGGACTTCGGTCGCCATCCTCAGCCTGGGCACCCGTCTGCAGGAATCGCTGAAGGCGGCGGACATGCTGGCCGCCAAGGGCGTGTCGGCCACCGTCGCCGACGCCCGCTTCGCCAAGCCGCTGGACGCCGATCTGATCCTGCGTCTGGCTCGCGAGCACGAAGCCCTGATTACGGTTGAAGAAGGCGCCATGGGCGGCTTCGGCGCCTTCGTGCTGCAACTGCTGGCCGAAAAGGGCGCGCTGGATGGCGGACTCAAGATCCGCACCCTGAACCTGCCCGACGTCTTCCAGGACCAGGATGCGCCCATGGCGATGTACGCCCAGGCCGGCCTGAACGCCGAACACATCACCGCCGCCGCGCTTCAGGCTCTGGGCGTGTCCGCTAGCCAGGCCGTGCGAGCTTAGGGCTTCGGCTGAGCCTAAAGCTGGCCCATCGTGTTGTCGTGATCTACGGCCTGTTTCTTCAGCCAGCCGACGAAGGCGGTCGCGCTGGGCGAGGGCGGGCGGTCGCGGGGCTGAACGACGTAGTAGGCGAAGCCGACCGCCTCGGACCCGTCGGGGAAGGGCGCGACCAGTCGCCCTGACGCCAAGTCCGCCTGGGCCAGGGTGCGTTTGGCCAGGGCCACGCCGCGCCCCGATATGGCGGCCTCGATCAGCAGACCCGACTGGTTGAAACGCGAGCCTCGACGCGGGTCGGGATGGCGAATGCCGCGCGCCTTCAACCACATGGCCCAGTCCGGGCGGCTGGGGTCGCCGTCGTTGGACATGTCGTGCAGCAGAGTGTGTCCGATCAGGTCGGCGGGTTTGCGGATCGGCTTGTCGCCGTCCATCAGCGATGGGGCGCAGACCGGCAGCACCGTCTCGGTCATCAGCCGATCAACCGTAAGCCCGGGATAGTCGCCGGGACCGTAGCGCACCGCCAGATCGACCTTGCCCTCGCTCAGGTCCGCCGGCTCCATGTCGGCCGAGATCCACAGTTCGATCTCGGGATGGGCGGTGTGGAAGTCGTCCATGCGCGGCATCAGCCATTTGGAGGCGAAGCCAGGCGCCACGCTGATCGACACCTGTTTCCTGCGCGGCGGTTCGCGCAACAGGGCCGAGGCGTCCATTAGCCGTTCAAACCCCTCGCGAAGCAGCGGCACGGATGAGCGGCCCAGATCGGTCAGTTGCAGGCCTCGCGCCTCGCGCACGAAAAGCGGCCCGCCGACGATGTCTTCCAAGAGGCGGATCTGCTGGCTGACCGCGCCCGGCGTCACCGACAGTTCGTCGGCGGCGCGCGAGAAGTTCAGATGCCGCGCGGCGGCCTCGAAGGCGCGCAGGGCGTTGAGCGGGAGCAGGGATCGAGCCATCGCGGATAGAAATCCTATCAGCGAGACAAAGGCAATCTGGTTTGCGACGCGGGACCCGGAAGACGAAGGTTCACGCCCCGCCGTCGTCCCTGTCTCCTCTCCCGACGGCCATGAAAGCAAGACGATGCGTGTATTTCTCGCCTCTATTCCGCTGGAGGCCGCAAAGATCGTGATCATCGGCGGCGGCGAGCCGGCGCTGGCCAAGCTGCGACTGTTCCTGAACACGCCGGCCGAGGTGGTATGGTTCGCGCCCGACGGCGCGCCCCCCAAGATCGAGACGCCATTGACGGCGCCGGAGCCGGTGCTGCGTTCGCCAGAGGCTGAAGACCTGGCCGGCGCACGGCTAGTGTTCATGGCGCTGGATGACGCGGACGAACTGACGCGGCTGGGTCATTTCGCGCGGGCGGCGGGGGCTCAGGTCAATGTGGTGGACAAGCCACATCTGAGCGACTTCCAGACCCCAGCCCTGATCGACCGCGACGAGGTCGTGATCGGCGTGGCGACCGGCGGATCGGCGCCCATCCTGGCCCGCGACATCCGCACGGCCATCGAGGGCGTGCTGCCCGCCGGATTGGCTAATGTGGCCCGGATGGCGCGCGAGTTGCGCGACACGGTCAAGGCCAGCGTGCCGGACTTCATGGCGCGCCGCCGCTTTTGGGAGAAGGCCTTTCGTGGACCGGCCGCGACGCTGGCGGCGGAAGGTCGCACGGCCGAGGCGCGGCGCGAAATGCTGCGCCTGCTGAACGTCGCCGCGCCCGAACAGGGCGTGGTCCATATCGTCGGCGCGGGGCCGGGCGATCCGGAGTTGCTGACCCTGAAGGCGCTTCGGGTGTTGCAGGACGCCGACGTCATCATACACGACCGACTGGTGCCCGAGGCGGTGCTGGAGCGGGCGCGGCGCGACGCCAAGCGACTGTACGTGGGCAAGGCGCGCGGCGAACATTCGGTGCCGCAGGATCAGATCGAGGCCCTGATGATCGCGGAGGCCCGCTCTGGGCACCGGGTGGTCCGACTTAAGGGTGGCGATCCCTTCGTCTTCGGTCGCGGCGGCGAGGAGCTGGAGGCCATGCGGGCGGCCGGCGTGCCGGTCTTCGTGGTGCCCGGTGTGACGGCGGCCCTGGCCTGCGCGGCCTCGGCGGGCATCCCCCTGACCCACCGCGACCACGCCCAAGCCGTCACCTTCGTGACGGCCCAGGCCAAGCCGGGCGGCGTAGAGGCCGACTGGACGAAGCTGGCGGGCCCCAACCACACCCTGGCCATCTACATGGGGTCCGATCGGGCCGAGGAGACGGCTGCGCGCCTTATTGCGGCGGGTCGCTCGCCTTCGACGCCCGTCGCCATCGTCGAAAACGGCAGCCGCCCGAATGAGCGGGTGCTGACCGGCCGGCTCGACGGGCTGTGCGCCCTGGTGCGTGGCGCTGATCTAACCGGCCCGGCTCTGTTGTTCGTCGGCGAGACGGCGGCCTTTTCGGCGACGGTCGAGACCCGGACGGAGGCCGCGGCGTGAAGATCGTCACCGCAAACCGCCTGTCGGACGGCCGCGTCATCTATGCGGGCGTGGACAACCAGCCGGTCGAGGGCATCGACCAAGCCTCGGTGCTGGACGAGGCGGCGGCCGAGATCGTGCTGGCCCAGGTCGCCGGACGACCGGACGTCTTCGTCAATCCCTACGCCGTCGAGGTGGAGGGCCATGCGCCCTCAGGCCGCGACCGGCTGAAGGAGCGCATACGGTCCGCCGGACCGACCGTCGGGCACAGCGTCGCCGGAGGTGTCGGCTGATGTATCGCTATGACGAATTCGACCACGCCCTGGTGCGTGAACGGGTCGAGGAGTTCTCAGACCAGGTGGCGCGGCGCGCATCGGGCGCCCTGACCGAGGATGAGTTCAAGCCGCTGCGGCTGATGAACGGCGTCTATCTGCAACTGCACGCCTATATGCTGCGCGTCGCCATTCCGTATGGCGTGATGAGTAGTCGCCAGATGCGCCGGCTGGGCCATATCGCGCGGACCTATGACAAGGGCTACGGACACTTCACCACCCGCTGCAACATTCAGTACAACTGGCCGGCCCTCACCGACCTACCGGCGATCCTCAGCGACCTGGCCGAGGTCGAGATGCACGCCATCCAGACCAGCGGCAACTGCATCCGCAACACCACCACCGACGTCTTCGCCGGCGCCGCCGACGACGAGATCGAGGATCCGCGCCCCTGGTGCGAGATCATCCGCCAGTGGTCGACCATCCACCCGGAGTTCTCCTTCCTGCCGCGCAAGTTCAAGATCGCGGTCATCGGCGCCGAGAAGGATCGGGCGGCGATCCGCACCCACGACGTCGGCCTGCAGATCGTCAAGGGCGACGACGGTGGAACGGCCTTCCGCGTTTTCGTCGGCGGCGGGCAGGGACGTTTGCCCCATATCGGTCAGGAGATCGCCTCGGCGGTCCCGGCGGCGGACCTGCTGGCCTATCTGACCGCTATCCTGCGGGCCTGGAACCTGCTGGGCCGGCGCGACAACATCCACAAGGCGCGGATCAAGATTCTGGTCGCCTCGCTGGGGATCGAGGTCTTCCGTGAAGAGGTGGACCAACACTACGCCACGCTGCGCCACGAAGATCTGCGCATCCCCGAGGACGAGGCCGAGCGGATCAAGGCCTATTTCGCCCCGCCGCCGTTCGAGGATTTGCCCAAGGTCAGCGGCCCGTTTGACCGCGCCCTGCTGGCCGATCCGGACTTCGCCCGGTTCGCGCGCAACAACGTCCGCCGTCATCGCCAGCCGGGCTACGCCTCTGTGGTGGTGTCGTTAAAGCCGGTCGGCGGGGTGCCGGGCGACATCACGGCGGACCAGATGGACGCGGTGGCGGATCTGGCCGAGCGCTATTCGTTCGACGAACTGCGCGCCGCCTATGAGCAGAACTTGGTTCTGCCGCATGTGAAGCTGGATGATGTGCCGACGGTCTGGCGGGCGTTGCGGGAGGCGGGGCTGGCGACAGCCAACGCCGATCTGGCGACGGACGTGATCGCCTGCCCGGGCCTGGACTATTGCAGCCTGGCTAACGCGCGCTCGATCCCGGTGGCCCAGGCTTTGTCGAAGCGGCTGGCGGACATGGACTATCAAGAGCGGCTGGGGCCGGTCCGCATCAACATGAGCGGCTGCATCAACGCCTGCGGCCATCACCACGTCGGCCAGATCGGCGTGCTGGGCGTCGATCGCAAGGGCGAGGAATACTACCAGATCACCGTCGGCGGTTCGCCCGACGAGCAGGCGGCTCTGGGCGACATCGTCGGCAGGAGCCTGCCTGGCGACGAGGTCGCGCCTGCCATCCAGCGGACTCTGGACCGCTATCTGCAAATCCGCACGGACGGCGAGCGGTTCATCGACACGGTGCGCCGTGTCGGACCCGATCCCTTCCGCGACGCCATCTATGAGACGCTCGATGCAACGGCTTGAGGGCATACAGAACGGGTTGCGCCTGTCGGTGACGACCCCGCTGGAGGCTGTCGAGGCGGCCGCCGCAAACGAAGACACGCTGGTGCTGGAGTTCAACGCCTTCCGCGACGGGCGCGGCTTCTCGCTTGCCGCGGTGCTGCGAGAGCGAGGTTACGCCGGGCGTCTGATCGCGGCGGGCAAGGTGCTGCCGGATCAGGCGCGACATCTGCGGCGTTCGGGCTTCGATGCGGTGGAACTGGCCGAGGGTGCGGATCCGGCCGCCTGGGAGCGGATGGACCGAGCGTTCAGCGCTGGCTATCAGCCGGCGGTCGATCCCGCCCCAACGATCTGGCAGCGAAGACGTGCGGCGTCCAACGACCGCGATCTGGACGCCCTGGCGGAACGGCTGAACCGCGAGACGGCGGGCAAGGACGCGACCGAAATCCTGAAGGCGGCGTTGGATCCGGCGCTGGGTCTGCGGGTCGGCGCCGTCTCGTCCTTCGGCGCCGAGTCCGCCGCCCTGCTGGACATCATCGCTGGCGAGGACAAGACAGTGCCAGTGGTGTTTCTGGAGACGGGCCAGCATTTCCTCCAGACCCTGTCCTATCGCACCCAACTGACCAAGGCGCTGGGCCTGACCGACGTGCGGTTGGTGACGCCGGATGCGGGCGAGAAGGCGACGCTGGATGCGCGCGCCGACCTGTGGAAGACCGACGCCGACGCCTGCTGCGACCTGAGGAAGGTGCGGCCGCTCGCGCGGGCGACCGCCGGGTTCAATGCGCTCATCACCGGACGGAAACGCTACCAGGCCGCGACGCGAGCGAAGCTGAAACCGTTCGAGGTGCTGGACGGGGTGCTGCGGATCAATCCCCTGGCGAACTGGGACGCCGACGACGTCGAGGCCTGGCTGGAGGAGAACGATCTGCCGCGTCATCCGCTGGTCGAGCAAGGCTATCGATCCATCGGCTGCTGGCCCTGCACCCGCGCGGTCCGGGACGGCGAAGACGCCCGCGCCGGACGTTGGTCGGGCATGGACAAGGTCGAGTGCGGCATCCACTTAGGGCAACGTCAGGCCGCCGCCTGATCCGCCCTGTTTCGACCTCGCCTGAAAGCCTCACCGTGTCCGCTACGTCATCCGTCATCGACCTGATCGGCAATACGCCGCTGGTGCGCCTGAACCGCCTGTCCGAGGCGACGGGCTGCGAAATCCTGGGCAAGGCCGAGTTTCTGAATCCCGGCGGTTCGATCAAGGATCGCGCGGCCCTGTCGATCGTGCAGGGCGCGCGGGCGTCGGGCGCGCTGAAACCTGGCGGGACGATCGTCGAGGGCACGGCCGGCAACACCGGCATCGGCCTGGCCCTGGTCGGCGCCGCCTTGGGTCATCCGGTCGTCATCGTCATTCCGCGCACCCAGTCCGAAGAGAAGAAGTCCGCCATCCGTTCGCTGGGCGCCCGTCTGGTCGAGGTGGACGCCGCGCCCTTCTCCAGCCCGAACCACTTCGTCCACTATTCCGGGCGTCTGGCCGCCGAGCTGAACGACAGCGAAGAGGCCGGGGCCATTTGGGCCAACCAGTTCGACAACACCGCCAACCGCGAGGCCCACTACAACACGACCGGCCCCGAAATCTGGACGCAGACAAACGGTCAGATCGACGCCTTCGTGTCGGCCGTCGGTTCGGGCGGGACCATCGCCGGCGTCGGCGCCTACCTCCGCGAACAGAAGCCGGATGTGACTATCGCCTTGGCCGATCCAGCAGGCGCGGCCATGTTCAACTGGTTCACCAAGGGCGAGATGACGGGCGAGGGATCGTCGATCACCGAGGGCATCGGCGTGGCCCGCATCACCGGCAATCTGGAAGGCTTCAAACCCGACTACGCCTATCGGATCGAGGATGCGGAGTTCCTGCCGATCCTGTTCGACCTGGTGAAGCACGAAGGTTTATCGCTGGGCGGATCGGCGGGGGTGAACATCGCCGGCGCGGTGCGGCTGGCGCGCGAGCTTGGGCCAGGCAAGACCATCGTGACCTGCCTATGCGATCCCGGCTCGCGCTATGCGTCCAAGCTGTTCAACCCGGAATTCCTGCGGTCGAAAGGTTTGCCGGAGCCGGATTGGGCGTAAGCCGCACAGCCTATTGTGACTTCTGCTCCGCGATCCAGGCGTCCATCCGCTGGTCCAACAGCGCCAGCGGGAGCGGACCTTCGACCAGCAGGGCGTCGTGGAAGGTGCGGATGTTGAACTTCGGCCCCAACTCCCGCTCGGCCCGCGCGCGGATCTCGCGCAGGCGGATCTCGCCGATCTTGTAGGCCGTGGCCTGGCCGGGCCAGCCGATATAGCGCTGCAGCTCGGTCTCGATATTGTGAGGCGCAAGGGCCGAGTTGTCGCGGAAACAGGCGCGGGCCTGTTCCTCGGTCCAGCCCATCCAGTGCAGGCCGGTGTCCGCGACCAACCGGCAGGCGCGCCACATCTCATAGGACAAGCGGCCGAACCGTTCGTAAGGCGTTCGGTAGAAGCCCATCTCTTCGCCCAGATATTCGGCGTAAAGCCCCCAGCCCTCGGTATAGGCGCTGACATTGGCCTGACGGCGGAAATAGGGTTGGCCGGGCGCCTCCTGCTGCAAGGCGATCTGGAGATGGTGGCCCGGAACGGCTTCATGCAGGGTCAGGGCGGGCAACTCATACAGCGGACGCTGATCCAGCTTGGACGTATTGACGATGTAATGGGCGGAAACGCCATTCTGCATCGAACCGCCGTTGTAGCGGCCGGTGGTATAGTTTTCCTCGATCTGGGGCGGCACGGGCTGCACGTCGTAGGTCAGGCGGGGCAGGGTGGCGAACAGAGGCGGCAGGCCGCCATCCGCACGCTTGGCCATTTCCGACGCCTGCTGCAACAGGGCCTCGCGGCTGGTCGCATAGAACTGAAGATCCGTGCGCAGGAAGTTCAGGAAGCCGGCGAAGTCGCCGGTCCAGCCCGACGCCTTCATTTCCACATCCATGCGGGCGCGGATGCGCGAGACCTCGTCCAGACCGATCTGGTGGATCTGGTCCGGCGTCAGGTCGGTCGTGGTGTGGCCACGCACCAGATAGGCGTAGAGCGCCTTGCCGCCAGGCCGATTGCCGATGCCCGGCTGGACCGGCGCCTTGGGCAGATAGTCCCTCTCGAGGAAGGCCAGCCAGGCCAGGCGTGCGGGAAGGATCGTTTCTGAAACCGCCGCCGTCGCCGCTGAAGTCAGGCGATCCTTATCCGCTTGAGACACGGTCGACGGCAGGGTCGCCAAGGGCTTCAGCAGCGGCTCGGCGTCCGGCTTGATCGCCACATCGTTTCGCGCCAGCGTCAGGGCGCTTTCGGTCACCGATCGCGCCTGGACCAGGCCGGTGTCCAGGCCGCGCCGGGCGTTGGCCGTCGTCTGGGCGTAGATTTGGCCGAAGCCCCGGATACGTTTGATATAGGCCTCGGCCTCCGCGACCGAGTTTAGTCGCGTGCTGCCGCCGACATAGAGCGCCCAGGTTCCGGGGCCGCCTTCGGAGTCGAACGCCAGGCGGCTGGTGTTGTAATCCAGCCCTTCCAGACTGCGCTTGAGCGTATAGAGCAGGAAGGCGTGGTTGATGCCGCCGGCGTGGGAAAGACTTGCCGGGTCGATGGCCGTCAGCCGCCGCACGAACCCTTCCAGCGGCGCGCGCTGGGCCAGTTCGAATTCCCGCGACAGGTCAGGCACCCGGCCCATCGCCTCCACATCGCCCTCTCCGCCGGCCGAGATTGGATCGACCGACTTCAGGTAGGTCTCGTAGTCGGCGATGACGGCGTTCAGCGCGGCGTCTGCCGGGGCGGTTGCGACGGCGGCAGGCGGCGTCTGCGCGGCGGCCGCAATCGGCGAACCAGCCGCAAGCATGGCTGCGATAGCCAGATAAGAAATCTTAATGACGCCCCCTCCTGTCAGGAGAGGCACGCAAGCCGAGCAGAGCCGATGCGTCAACCGCAGACGGTGAAGAACCGCTCGATTTGCGCCTTTGCAGCGGGATGGGCGGCGTAGACTTGACGTTCGTCGTCAGCCCAGGCGGCGATCCAGCCCAGACGGCGGAAGCGTTGGAAGACTGGATCCTTGGTCTTCGCCTGAGCCGTTAGCAGTTCGCCGTCATGCACGACGGCTGGCTCGGATGCAGCGCGATAGCGCTCGGTGTCGCCGCCGGACTCCAAGTGGATTTCGCGGCCCGGCTTGTCGCTGGAGGACGTTAGTTCCAGCGCGCTCGATCCCACCTGGCAGGCGAGCCGAAGTTTGACCTCGTCGCTGTTGGCGACGCCGTAGGCCAGCATGGCCTCCTGACCATCGGTGTTCAGGAACCAGTCGTAACCGGGCGTCGGAGCCGGGGCAGACGCGGTCGCCGCCGAGCCGGCTGCGGGCATCGGGGCCTGGGTCGCGCAAGCCGCGAGCGCCGACACGGCGATCAAGGCTGATATCAAGCGAAGACGCATGCGTGACTCCCTCAGCCGGCGCAGCGATCGGCGAAGCGACGCAGCTTGGCCATGTGCGGACGTTCGACGGTGATCGTGCTGGCGTCGTCGCCGACGGCGATCGTCATCCGGCCGTTCGCCACGAAGGCGGAAAAGGCGGGGTGATCGACGGGGATTGCCGTTTCCAGCTTGCCGCCGCGCCCGACGCGCGCCTCGCTGGTCGCCGTCGACCCGCCTGAGGTGATGCGGGCGAAGCCGGCGGACGCATCCTCGCCATAGACCGCGACCGAGACCGCGCCCGAACCCGGCAGGCATTGCAGCGTCGCGCGCAGGTTGGCGGTGTCGGGGATGTCGTTGGCCAGCACCATCGGTCCCTCGCCCTCGTACAAGCTCCAGGTCCAGCCTGCGCCGGGCGCAGTCTGTATCGCGGCCGCCATCAGGGCGGAGAGTATAAGCATCATGTGTCAGCCCCCGCCGACGACGCGCAGCGCCGCGTCGCCTTGAATGTCGTCAGACGCGGCTGTGACCGCAAGAGATCAGACGACCGCATGTCCTTTGAACGCGGTTATCCGTCCGCAGTTCAACCTGCAGGGTCAGCGCGCGTTAGAACGGGCTGAAGCGTTCCGCCAGCGCCTGACCCACGGGCGGGGCCTGGACGCGGCTGACGTCGCCGCGACCGCCGTAGGAGATGCGCGCCTCCGCGATCTGGGTGTGGTTGATAGCGTTGGCCGACGAGATGTCCTCGGGGCGGACGATGCCGGCGACGGTCAGTTCGCGGACCTCGCGGTTGGTGCGCACTTCCTGCCGACCCTGGATCACCAGATTGCCGTTGGCC
Source organism: Brevundimonas vesicularis (assembly GCF_014204545.1). Classification (GTDB taxonomy): domain Bacteria; phylum Pseudomonadota; class Alphaproteobacteria; order Caulobacterales; family Caulobacteraceae; genus Brevundimonas; species Brevundimonas vesicularis_B. Next base: position 1,304,743 of record NZ_JACHLJ010000001.1, on the reverse strand, counting down.
AGGACGTCCGTGACGACGGCGGCGATGGTCAGCGACACCTTCTCGGCGCGGGTGACCGAACCATTGCCAGACGACTTCAGATCGCCTTCCATGCCGACCATCTTCGACGGATCGAAGCCGCCGGGGAAGGCGCGGCCCAGGCTGCTTTCCAGGCCGAACAGATTGCTGACGCCGGCGTTGATCTCGTTGGAGCGCGAGCGCTGGGTTGAGTTCTGGGTCTGTGCGCGATCGTCGATGTCGATCTTGACCGTCAGGATGTCGCCGATGTGGCGTGCGCGCTGGTCGCCGAAGAAGGTGCGGGCGCCCGTGCGCCACAGGCTGTTGGCGCTGGCCGGCGCGGTCTCGCGCGCGGGCAGATAGGCCTGCTGCGCTGGGATCAGGGCGGCGGGATATCCGATGGGGGCCAGTTCCGGACCGCGCACCGTTTCGGCGACGGTCGAGCAGGCGGCGAGCGGGGCGAGGGCGGCGAGGATCAGGACGGCTTTACGCATGACTTGGATTCCCTAGCGGGCGGCGAACTGTTGGGGATTGGCGCGGGCCATGTCGGCGCCGGGGCCGGCGATGGCCTGGCCGGGGCCGGAGGCGACCGCGTCGATGACGCGGTTGGACGTGGTGTTCATGATGGCGACCGGCTCGCCCAGACCGGCGCTGCGCATGGCCTTGCCCATGACGGCCAGGTTCACGCCGCCGACCTGATAGGAGACGCGCACCATATCGTTGCGGGCGATGACCTGCGGCGCGGCGCCGGGACGATAGGCGGCGCGGGCGATGGGCTGGACGGCCTGGACGGCGTCCGTCGGCGCGGCCACGGCCTCTGTCTGAACGGGTCCGGCCGATCGGCGCACGGCGACGCGGCGCAGGCCGTTCGGATTGCTCCAGTCCAGGCCCGCCTGACGCGCCTGGGCCTGAAGCTGACCGGCGTCCAGCACGACCGAGGGACCGACGCGCTCGGCGACAGCGACATTGGCTGCGGCGCCCGCGCCCTCGAAGATGTCGCCCAGGGTGACGCGGCCGTCGTCGTCCACGGGGTTGGCGCGCAGGACGACCGGGTTGGCGAGAGCGGCGCTGGCCAACGCGCTGACGGCGGCGGCGAGCAGCAGGGAGCGGATGGTGGTCATGGCCCTAGCCCTTCACTTGCGAAGCGACCGACAGCATCTGGTCGGCGGTGCTGATGACCTTGGAGTTCATCTCATAGGCGCGCTGCGCCACGATCAGGGCGCTGATCTCCGCCACCGCATCCACGTTCGACGCCTCGGTGTAGGACTGCATGATCTGGCCGTAGCCAGCGTCCCCGGGCGTCCCGACGATCGCCGGCCCGGACGCGGCGGTCTCCAGCAGCAGGTTGTCGCCAATAGCTTCCAGGCCGGCTTCATTGAAGAAGCTCGCCAGTTCGATCTGCCCGACCGTGGTCGGGGCGGGCTGTCCGGCCTGGGTCACCTGAACCAGACCGGTCTTGGAGATCGACACCTTGGTGGCGTCCTGCGGGATGGTGATCGCCGGCTCCAGCAGATAGCCGTCGTCGGTCACCATCTGGCCCTCCGGGTTGACCTGCAGATTGCCGGCGCGGGTGTAGGCCTTTTCGCCAGAAGGCAGGCTGATCTGGAAATAGCCCTTGCCGTCGATAGCCATGTCGTAAGGGTTGCCGGTCGCCTGGGGCGTGCCCTGTTCTGTGATCCGATAGACGGCCCCGGCCTTGACGCCCGCGCCGATCTGGATGCCGGTCGGAACCACGGTGCCGGAGGCCGAGGACTGGGCCCCCATGCGCTCGACGTTCTGATAGAGCAGATCCTGAAACTCGGCGCGCTGCTTCTTGAAGCCCACCGTGTTCATGTTGGCGATGTTGTTGGAGATGACCTCCACGTTCAGCTGCTGGGCGGCCATGCCCGAGGCTGCGGTTCTCAGAGCGCGCATTGTTGTTCTCCCTATCGCTCGACGCTCGGCGTCTCGCTACTTGAGGGGCTCCCTTAAGCGGCCTTGCCGAGGCGCTCGACGGCGCGACGGCTCAGGTCAGTGGTGTTCTCGATCAGCTTGGAAATGCTCTCGTAGGCGCGGCTGATCTCGACGAGATTGGTGATTTCGATCAACGGATTGACGTTGGAGGACTCCAGCGAGCCCTGATGAACCTGGGCGTCGGCGGCCTCGATCGGCTGGGCGTTGGACGTATTGCGGTAGAGGCTGTCGCCGCCCTTTTCGAGCACGCCCAGCGTATCGAAACGCACGACCGACAGCCGGCCGGTGACCTGTCCGTTCTGGGTGATGGTGCCGTCAGCGCCGACGCTGGGCGCGCCAAGCGCTGGGTCCAGCACGATCTCCGCGCCGCCGCCCAAAACAGCCTGACCCTGTTTGGTGGTCAAACGCCCTTCCGGGTCGAGGGTGAAGGCGCCGTCACGGGTGTAGGCCTCGCCATTGGCGCCGTCGCGCACAGTGAAGAAGGCGCCTTCGCCTGAAATGGCGAAGTCCAGCGAGCGGCCCGTCTGCTGCATCGAGCCCTGGCCGAAGTCGCGACCGACGCCGTTGTCCAGCACGAAGCTGGCCGACGGGCGGATCGAGTCGTTGCGCGCGCGCTGCCCGATCTCGGTGCCCAGCATCAGCTGCTCGACCTTGAAGCCGGTGGTGTTGGCGTTGGCGACGTTGTTGGCCACGATGTCCAGTTCGCGACGCAGCGTCATCTGGCGTGACAGTCCGATATAGGCGGCGTTTTCCACGAGAGGCGTGCTCCTTCGCCTCAGCCTCTCGCAACGGCCGTGCCAACAGGGTTAATCGAGGCGGAATGCGGGTTTGAGCGGATCGGGTCCGTTCCGACCCGGCAAATCCTGCCCATTGTAAACGTCGCGTTAACCAAACCGGACGATCCTCGTCATGAGAGAGTCTCCGGGGCGCGCGCATGTTCAAGTTCGGCAAGAAGAAGGGTGCGCCTGCGGCCGACGCCGACGCCAACCTGCCGGCGGTGACCGAAGGCGAGGCCGCCGAGGGCGACGCCGCCGCGCCTAAGAAAAAGAAAATCCCGTTGCTGTTCATCATCGCGCCGGTCGCCTTGCTGGTGTTGGGCGGCGGGGGCGCGGCGGCCTTCTTCATGCTGAAGCCCAAGCCTGCCGAAGCGCACGGCGCCGAAGCCGAAGCCGGCCACGGAGAAGAGAAGGCCGACAAGAAGGCCGAGGGCAAGGAAGAGAAGAAGGAAGGCGGCGGTCACGGCGGCGGCAAGGAAGGCGAGGCCGATCCTGCGCTGGGCGTCATCGCCGCGGGGCCGGATGGCGTCACCTTCTACACATTGCCCGACATGGTCATGAACATTCAGTCGCCCGACGGCCGTCCGACCTTCCTGAAGCTGAAGCTGACGCTGGAAATGCAGGACGCCGAGGTGGCGACCCACCTGCAGGAAGAGATGCCGCGTCTGCAGGATATGTTCACCGGCTTCGTGCGCGAACTGCGCCCTGAGGATCTCAGCGGCTCGGCCGGCACCTATCAGCTGCGCGCCGAGATCCTGCGCCGCGTCAATCTGATCGCCGCTCCGGGCAAGGTAGACGCCGTGCTGATCGAAGAAATGCTGGTGCAATAGGCATGACGGACGCAGCGCAACTCGATCCTTTCGGCGGTCTGGGCGATCCTGGCGACGCCCTGTCCGAACGCGTCCTGAACCAGGACGAGATCGACAGCCTGCTGGGCTTCGACCTGGGCGACGACGACGGTTCCGAACGCTCGGGCATCCGCGCCATCATCAACTCCGCGCTCGTCAGCTACGAGCGTCTGCCGATGCTGGAGATCGTGTTCGACCGACTGGTGCGGTTGATGACGACCAGCCTTCGCAACTTCACCTCCGACAACGTCGAAGTCAGCCTGGACAATATCTCGTCGATCCGGTTCGGCGACTATCTGAACTCGATCCCTCTGCCGGCCATCCTGGCGGTGTTTCGCGCCGAGGAGCTGGATAACTACGGTCTGCTGACGGTCGATTCCAACCTGATCTATTCGATTGTCGACGTGCTGCTGGGCGGTCGTCGCGGCACGGCGGCGCTGCGCATCGAAGGCCGGCCCTACACCACCATCGAGCGGGTGCTGGTGCAGCGGATGGTCGAGGTCGTGCTGAACGACGCCCGCCAGGCGTTCGAGCCGTTGACCCCGGTCCACTTCAACCTGGACCGGCTGGAGACCAACCCGCGCTTCGCCGCCATCGCGCGCCCCGCCAACGCCGCCATCCTGATCAAGCTGCGGATCGACATGGAGGATCGCGGCGGTCGCATCGAACTGCTGCTGCCCTATGCGACGCTGGAGCCGATCCGCAAGATGCTGCTGCAGCAGTTCATGGGCGAGAAGTTCGGCCGCGACAACATCTGGGAAGGCCACTTGGCCACCGAGATATGGACGACCGAAACCGAAGTCCGCGCGGTCCTGGACGAACAGCAGATGCCCCTGTCCAGCGTGCTGAACCTCAAGGTCGGCGACACGATGATGCTGAACGCCACGCCGGATTCCGAGGTTTCGATCCGCGCCGGATCCATTCCGCTGACCACCGGCCGCATGGGTCGCAAGGGCCAGCACATCGCCATACGCGTCGAAGGACCGGTCAATCCGGAAGTCGCCGCCCGCCTGGGAGTGAACGTCTGATGGCCGGAATGATCATGGACGGCGTGCTGATGGTGCTGCTGATCGCGGCGGTCGGCTACGGCATCAAGCTGGAACGCAAGCTGGCCGCCCTGCGCGCCGGACAGCTGGCCTTCGCCCAGGCTGTCACAGAACTGAACGCCGCCGCCGGCCGCGCCGAAAACGCGCTGGCCACCCTTCGCGCCTCGGGCCAGGAAACGGACCTGCTTCACGACCGGATCATCAAGGCGCGTGAGGTCAAGGCCCAGCTGGAGACCCTGATCGCCCGCGCGCCGGCAGTGGCGCCGGCGCGGATCGTCGAGGACGAACCCGTCCGTCGCGCGCCCCCGGCCGCCCTGGCTTCGGCGCCGGCCGCAACCGAAGACGAAGAGCGGGCCGAACGCATGGCGGCTCTTGCTCAACGCATCCAGGGACTGGCCAGCCCCTCTTCGAACCGTCGCAATGAAGCGGCGGCGCCCGCAGGGCGCGACAATGTCGCCGCCATCGTTCAGGCCCTGACGGCCGGACGCTCCGCTAACCATTCCGCCAAACAAAGCCTCAACGCCGCGCGTCGTAATCTCGACGACGACCTGTTCGCCGCCTGAGTTCGGAACCCCATTTCATGGCCCGCCTTCCCCGCATCCTGCCCCTGATCGCTATCGCCATCGGCGGGGTCGTCGCCGTGCGCGCCGTCGGCGTCGCGCCTGGCCTGTTCGACGGGGCCAAGGCCTGGGCCGAGGAGGCGGTTCCCGTTGCGGCCGGCGCGCCGCCCAAGCCGGCTTTGCCCGGCACCTGTTCCGCCCTGTCTCCCGAACAACTGGCCCAGCAGGCGGGGATTTCGCCGGCCGAGCTGAAGATCATCCAATCGTTGTCGCAGCGCCGCGCGGCGCTGGATGCGCGTGATCAGGACTTCGCCACCACCCTGCCGCTGATGGTCGCCGCCGAGCAGAAGCTGGACGCGAAGGTCAAGGCGCTGGAAGCTTTGAAGGCCGAGATGAAGCAGATGCTCGGCCAGGTCGACGAGCGCGAGAAGGCCGAGATCGATCGTCTGGTTCAGGTCTATTCCGCCATGCGTCCCAAGGAGGCCGCCCCGGTCATGGCCGCGCTGGAGGACCGGGTGCGCCTGCCGGTCGCCGCCGCCATGCGTCCGCGCACCCTGGCCGCCATCATGGCCCAGATGAGCGCCCCGCAGGCCAAGGAGCTGACGGAAAAGCTGGCCGCCCGCTTCCAGGCCCAGCAGATGGCCGCCCGCGCCGCCGCCGCCGAAGGCACGCCCCCTCCGGCCGCCGCGCCTGCCGCTGCTGCGCCTGCCGCCACGACCCCGCCCGCGACACCGACGGCTCAGCCCGCCGCCGCCCCGACGACCCGTCCGACGCCGCGCCCGGCCGCCAACCGTCCCGCTGCGCGACCGGCGGCTCGCCCGGCCGCGACCCCGGCGCGTCGTCCCGCCGCCACGCCTGCGGCTGCTCCCACTGCGACCGGCCCGCAGGCCTATCAGCCGTCAGCCGCGCCCAACGCACAGCCCCGTCAAACTGTGCAGTAACCTTAAGTGTGATCTTGGCGCTGACGTTTCGTCTCGACAGCGCGCACTGTTCGACCAATGATCTTCGAACGCTCCGTCAGAGAGCGATGACATCGAGGATCCGCGCCATGATCGGCGAACTGCTTTACGTCGCGCACCGCATGCGCCGGGCCATCATACTCGCCGTTCCGGCGGTCGGAACCGTGATGATGGCCGCTGTCGCCCAGCACTATCACCTGCTGCCGTAGTTCATTGAGCCCGGTTTCGGATTGGCAGGGCGCGCCTGCGCGTCTATCACCGCGCCTTCCCGAGATCTGAGCCCGACCAACGCCATGTCCGACACGCCCCCCGATCGCCTTTCGGTCGACCCGTCCAGCCCGCATCACGATGCAGAGGTTCTGCAACGCGGTGTCGGCATTCGCTTCAAGGGCGAAGAGAAGACCAATGTCGAGGAATACTGCGTGTCCGAAGGCTGGGTGCGCCTGGCGCTCGGCAACCGCGTGGATCGCAAGGGCAAGGCCCTGACCGTGAAACTGCAGGGTCCGGTCGAACCCTATTTCCAGAACGACTGAACCTACCTAGGGTCCGGCTCTCATCTGAGTCCGGAGCCTGCCTATGTCCATCCGTCTGCTGACCGCCAGCGCCGTCGCCCTGGGTCTTGTCGCCGTGACCCCGGCGGCCCATGCACAGGATGCGGCGACGGTGCAGCAGGCGATCGTGGTGCGCGATGCCGCGATGCGCTCGAACATCGCCATGGACTATGTCACCCAGCTGACGACGCGGTTCGGCGCGCGCCCGGCGGGTTCGCGCTCCGAGCAGCAGGCCGCCGCCTGGGCCGCCGACTATCTGCGCGCCAACGGCTTCCAGAACGTCCGCATCGAAGAGTTCCCGCTGGTCGGCTGGGAGCGGGGTGAAAGCTCGGCCGCCATCGTCGGAGACAACGCCCAGGCCCTGGTCGCTGCGGCTCTGGGCCACTCGCCAGCCACGCAGAGGGGCGGTGTCGAGGCGGAGATCGTGCGGTTCTCCACCTTCGAAGACCTGCAGGCCGCGCCCGAGACCGCCGTCCGCGGCAAGATCGTCTATGTCGATCTGGGCCAGATGCACCCGATGCAGGACGGCTCCGGCTACGGTCCCCAGACCCGCGTGCGCGGCGCCGGCCCCGGCGTGGCGGCGGCCAAGGGCGCGGCGGCCTTTGTCATGCGTTCGGTGGGCTCCGACGAGGACCGGATGCCGCACACCGGCACGACCCGCTACGTTGATGGCAAGCCGACCATTCCCGCCTTCGCCCTGGCCGCGCCCGACGCCGATCAGGTCAGCCGCCTGGTCGCCCTGGGGCAGCCGGTGCGCATGCGCCTGACCTCGACCGCGCGCACCTATCGCACCACCAGCCAGAACGTGATCGGCGATCTGCCGGGCGCCACGCGGCCTGACGAGATTATCGTCCTGGGGTCACACATGGACAGTTGGGACTTGGGCACCGGCGCCATCGACGACGGGGCAGGGGGCGCTATCACCATCGCCGCCGCCAAGGCCATCGCAGACAGCGGCCGTCGCCCGGCCCGCACCCTGCGCGTCATCTTCTACGGTTCGGAAGAAGTGGCCCAGCCGACCGCCCAGACCGGCAACGGCGGCGGCGTCTACGCGCGCGGCCAGGGCGCGGCGCTGGACAAGCACATCATCGCCGGCGAGAGCGATTTCGGCGCCGACCGCGTCTATGCCCTGCGCCTGCCCGCCGGCGCGCAAGGCTCGGACTTCCAGAAGGCCGCGACCCGCGTCCTCTATCCGATCGGCGTCCTGGCCTCCGATCGCGTCGAGACCGAAGGCGGCGTCGACGTCGGACCGATGGGCCCCCTGGGCGTGCCCTTCTTCGGCCTGGCTCAGGACGGAACCCGCTACTTCGACCTGCACCACACCGCCAACGACACCCTGGACAAGGTCGACCCGGCGCAACTCAACCAGAACGTCGCCGCCTGGGCCGGCCTGCTGTGGCTGATCGCCGACTCGGACGTGGACTTCCGGGCGATGAAGCCCGCGCCCGCGCCGGCGGCCCCGACACGCTGACGACTTGGAGACCCGGCCCGGTTCCGTCTATAGGAGCCGAACCGGGCCAGACCGGGCTGCGGGCGTGGCGAAACTGGTAGACGCAGCAGACTTAAAATCTGCCGGACGAAAGTCCTTGCCGGTTCAAGCCCGGCCGCCCGCACCAATCTGACAACTAGACGATCAGAATGGGAAGAAGATCGGGATGGCGACCATGGCCGCGATCCAGGTGATCAGGTTCAGGGGCAGGCCGACGCGGACGAAGTCCATGTAGCTGTAGCCGCCCATGTTGAAGACCAGCACATTGGTCTGATAGCCGAACGGGGTGGCGAAGGCGGCAGAGGCTGCCATCATGACGCACACCAGGAAGGGGCGGGGATCCACGCCCAGGCTTTCGGCCAAGGCCACGGCGATGGGGGTGATCAGGACCGCGACCGTGGCGTTGGACAGCAGTTCGGTGGCGAACAACGTCACCCCGTAAAGTACGATCAGGGCGCCCAGCGGCCCCAGCGGCCGGATCACGCCGATCAGAAGATCCGCGCCAGCAGACGCCAGACCCGTGACCTCGATCGCCGTGCCGACCACGACCATGCCCGCGATAAGCAGCAGGATTTCGGGGCGCAGTCCGGCATAGGCCTCTTCGGGCGTGATGACGCGCAGCAGGATCAACCCGACGGCTCCGGCGAAGGCTGAGGCGGCGATCGGCGCCCATCCCAGCGCAGCCGACAGGATCACCAAAACAAACACGCCGAGCGAGATCGCAGCAGGCCTCAACCGCAGCGGACGATCGGCGGCGCCATACAGTTCAACGTCCCCAAGATGCGCATCGCCCGATCCATCGACCTGATTTCGTGATCCGCCCAGGCGCGGCAGGCCGAACGGAAGCAGGCGCTTGCGACGATTGATGGCCTCGGCCTCTGCGCGGCGACGCGCCTCTTCCATTTCCGCCAGGCGCGCGGCTTCCGCCTCATCCCTGGCGACGGATCGGCCGAGTTGGCGCGCGCCCACGAAATAGAGCCACAGGCCGCCGACGACTGCGATGGCCAGACCCACGGGGGTGATCTCGAACAGGCCGAACACCGGCTGGCCGGCGTTGCGGGCCATGTCGTTGACGAGCAGGTTGGTGGATGTCCCGATCAGCGTCAGCAGACCGCCCATGACCGTGACGTGGCTGAGCGGCATCAGAAAGCGTTTGGGCGACAGGCGCAGCGACTGGGCCACGTCGCGGATCACCGGCGCGGCCAAGACCACCACAGGGGTGTTGTTCAGAAAGCCGCCGACCGAACCGCACAGGCCGATGACGATCCAGATGCCCCGGGCGCCGATCCGGGCGGAAAGCTGCGTCGCCTGTCGGATCAGCCAGCCCAAGAGGCCGGACAGTTCAACGGCGTAGGCGATGACGAACAGGCCGGCCAAGGCGATGACCGCGGGACTGGCGAAGGCGCCCTGCACCTCGACCGGACGCACGACGCCCAGCAGCAGAAGGACGGCGGCGCCGGTCAAGGCGACGACGTCGGCCCGCATCTTGCCGTGAATCAGGACGCCCACGACGGCGACGAGCACGGCGAGGGCGGCGATCTGGTCGAAAGTCATGATGCTGTGCAGACCGTTCCCCGTCCTTCGCGTCAACCTTTTTCGGGTGAGCGCATCCCCCTCAGCGGTTCGCGTGTTAGGGTGGTTCCATGCCCGATCCGATTGCGTCGCCTCGTCTTTCGCTCGTCGCGCTCGCGGCGTCCCTTCTGGCGCTCGCCGCCTGCCAGCGTGAGCCGCAGCCCGCGCCTGCTCCGGCTGCAAAATCCGAATCGCCGCCGGTCGTGACGGTCGCGCCTGCCCCTGTTCTGGACCGTGCTGGCCTGCTCGAGGCCATGGACATCGCCGCCTCGGCCTTCGCCGCAGGGCGCGAGGTCGGCGGCGCGTCTCTGGCCGGGCGACGCTTTGTTATGCGTCAGCCCTTTGGGTGCGGTGAGCCTAATGACGCTGCTGAGACAGCGACGGACGGACTGGCGACCGTGGCTTGGGCGAAAGACCGCCAGACATTAAGGTTTAGCCTGGCGCCGACGGATTGGCTGCAGTCTGGTCTGATTGGACGCGACGACAGCGGCCTGGAGGCGGTCGAAGGATTCTGGCTGGAACGGCCGTGGCTGCGCACCGAGGCCTGCCCGGCGATGGCGCCCGGCGCCTCGACGTCCGACCAGCCTTCGCCTCAGACGCTGGGTCTGGCCGCCGTGTTCAAGGCGAACGGCGCGCGGACCGGCCGCCGTAATGGTCGCGCCTATGAGTTCACGTTGCGTGGCGAGGACGGTCAACCACCCGTGCCGTCGGCGCAAGGATACCGTCTTGTCCTCGAGGGCCGGATGACCGCCTTCGCCGACGGCCGTGCCATCCACTGCCGGACCGCCGCCGCCGATCAACGGCCGGTTTGCATCGGCGCAGTGCAACTCGACCGCGTCGCCTTCGAAGACGCCGACGGCCAGACGCTCAGCGAATGGCGCGACGGTTAGGGCTAGAACAGGCTGATCGAAAAACCGATCAACCCTGATGACTGCAGGCGTTCGATGCCTTCCATGACGGGGATGGCGGCGAGGAAGACCAGGCCGTCGCGCAGGGTGCGGACGAAGAAGGCGGGACGGATGGTCAGTTCCTCGGCGTCGCGCCAGCGGGCGGGATTGGGCAGGAAGCGCGGCGTGCGGGCGCAATAGGCGGCATAGGGCGCGCCGAAATGTTCGGCCAGCCAGGCCTCTTCGCGGCCAACCGTGCGCAGGAAGATGAGGAAGGTCGCCACGGCGAAGATCGCGCCGATCGTCACGCTGCCGGTTTGGGCGCCGACGCCGAAGGCGCCGATGAAGCTGAAGACATACAGTGGGTTACGCGTGATGGAATAGGGGCCACGGTCGACGATCTCGGCCTTCTTGCGTCCGCCGATATAGAGCGAGCACCAGGCGCGGCCGACGATGGCGACGATGATCGCGGCCAGGCCCAGGGCCTCGACGCCCTCGTGCCAGTCGCCGTGAGGGCGGCGACCGAGTGAACGTTGCCGGTCGGGACGATGATGGTCAGCGCCCGTGACCCCGACGACCCTGGATGAAGTCGTGGTGACGGCGTCACGCACGGACAATCTGCTGCTGTCGCGCGCCCCCTACAGCCTGTCGTCGCTGGACGGGGTGGCGCTGGAACGGGCCGGGGTCAGCGACCTTGACGGCGTCGCCGCGCGCGTTTTCGGGCCTGACGGTCACCAATCTGGGGCCGGGACGCGACAAGCTCTTCATTCGCGGCCTGGCGGACGGACCCGTCGCTGGACAGGCGCAAAGCCTGATCGGGCTCTATCTCGACGACGTGCGCCTGACCTACGACGCGCCTGACCCGGCGTTGCGCTTGGCCGACATCGAACGTGTCGAGGTTCTCCGCGGGCCGCAAGGGGCGCTGTACGGCGCCGGTTCGATGGGCGGCGTCGTTCAGATGGTCAGCCGCGCGCCGGACCTGGACGGCGTCTATGGGCGCGTGACGGCGGAGGGGGCTCTGACGGCCGGCGGCGCGCCGGGCGACGCCGTCGAACTGATGATCAACGCCCCGATCCTTCGCGATCGCCTGGCGGTCCGCGTCGTCGGCTATGACGAACGGGTCGGGGGCTACATCGATGACGAGGCCCTCGGACTGAGCAATACCGGCGGCATGCATCGGCAGGGGCTGAGGGCGGCGGCGCTGCTGCGTCTGAACCCCGGCTGGACCTTGAAGGCGAGCGTCCTGGCCCAGACCATCGACGTCGACGACAGCCAGTACGCCAACCTGGGCGCCCACGAACCCTATGCGCGTCGTCGCAGCCTGACGGAGCCCAGCCGCAACGATTTCGACGGCGTCTGGGCCTCGGTGGATGGAGATCTGGGCTGGGCGCGGCTGCGGGCCTCGTCCAGCGTTCAGTCGCACAGGCTTGATGCGCGATACGATGCGACGCCTGCGGCCGGACTGTTCGGGCTACGGGAACAGCGGCGCTGGACCAGGCCGACGACCTGTCGGCAGCGGTGCATGAGGTAAGATTGAACGGCGACTTCGGCGCACGGCTGAAGTGGAGCGCCGGGCTGTTCTTCTCGGAATACACCCACACTCGCACCGTCGCGATCTCGGACGGGCAGGGCGGGCCGGGGGTCTATCGACAGCACAGGCGCGACCATGTGGATGAGGCGGCCCTGTTCGGCGACGCCGCCTATGCGCTGACCGACCGCCTCAAGATTATCGCCGGCGCGCGCCTGTTCCGCATCGGGGTTGAGCATCGCAGCGAAACCGACGGCGATCCGACGGAGGTGTCTGAAGAAGACGCCCTGGTCGATATCACTCCGCGCCTGGTGATCGAATATGATCGCGGGCCCTTCGTCCTCTACGCCCTGGCGACCGAGGGTTATCGCGGGCCGGGCTTCAACGCCGGCGCCGTGCCGGGCGGCGATCAGCAGCCCGCGCGACGGGTGAAGCCGGACGAGATCGTCGCCGGCGAGGCGGGCGCGCGCTTCACCCTGTTCGAAGGGCGACTGCGCGGGCGAAGCGCGGTCTTCGTCGCCGATTGGCGCAACATCCAGTCGGACCGGTTCGACGCGCGGGGCCTGCCCTTCACCGCCAATCTGGGCGACGGCCGCAATCGGGGCATCGAGGGCGAGGTCGAATGGCGGGACGGGCCGTGGACGCTGGATGCGCACGCCGTCGTCAATGATCCCGAGTTGACCCGACCCGATCCCGGTTTCGCGCTCGGGACCGATACGCGCCTGCCGGCGGTTGCCGATTTCAACGTGCAGGGCGGCGTCGTGCATGAGGCGCATCTGGCGCATGCGACGGTGCGTTCCGAGCTTCGCCTGGGCTATGTCGGCCCGACCGATATCGCCTTGTCGCCGACCTCGACCGGCGCCTCGGCCGGCTGTCTGACCAGTTCGCTGGGCGTCGGCGTGGAGATCGGTCGCTGGGCGATCAGGGCGTCGGTGGACAATCTGTTCAACCGCAACGACGACACCTTCACCTTCGGCAATCCCTTCTACGCCTCGGGTGACATCAGCACCCCGCAACGACCGGTCACCGCCCGCCTGGCCCTGACCGCTCGTTTCTGATCAGGCGGCGATGTGGAACAGCCGGCCGACACCTGTGGTGATGGCCATGGCGAGCGCGCCCCAGAAGACGACGCGCAGAACCGATCGTCCGATCGGCGCGCCGCCTGCGCGGGCGCCCAGGGCGCCCAGCAAAGCCAGGCCCAGCAGGGCGGAAGCCGCGACCCAGATCGCCAGCGTGTCCAACGGCGCAACGGCGGCGACGACCAGAGGCAGAGCGGCTCCGGCCGAGAAGGTGATCGCCGAGGTCAGCGCCGCCTGGATGGGCCGCGCGGTGGTGATCTCCGAAATACCCAGCTCGTCGCGCGCGTGTGCGCCCAGCGCATCATGCGCCATCATCTGACGCGCCACCTCGGTCGCCAGATCCGGCGCAACGCCTCGCCCGACATAGATGCCGGCCAGTTCGCGCGTCTCGGCCTCATGATGGCCGGCCAGTTCGACCGCCTCGCGCGCCAGATCGGCCTTTTCGGTGTCGGACTGCGAACTGACCGAGACATATTCGCCCGCCGCCATCGACATGGCGCCTGCCGCCAATCCGGCGACGCCCGCGATCACTATGCCGCCATGACTGGTCGCCGCCGCTGCGACGCCCACCACCAGACTGGCCGTCGACACCAGCCCGTCATTGGCCCCCAACACCGCCGCCCTGAGCCAGCCGATCCGATCGACCCGATGGGTTTCGCTATGGGGCATGATATGTTCCTTGCCATACCGACTAGTGCGAGACATTCAGTCGAAAAAAGAAAGGCTGTTGCATAGCGCGGGCGCTGATCGAACGTCGCAGGATAGGCGCGGATACTGAGATAACGGGTGATCGAGTCATCAACAACCACACTTATTGGTCGCGCGAACTAGCACAAGCTTCTTAAGAGCAGCGTTCGGATGATTTGGAGCGGCAGGCCGGTCTGCATCAAAGATATCCCGTGTTACTCATTGGATCAATGATTGAGCGGGAACTGGGCGAGTTGATTTCAATCAGTTTTCGAGCGCCCTATGCGGTGAAAATGATCGGAAGCGCAAAATGGACGATGGCTTAGCCTACGCTGCCAGTTCCGCCAAAGATGACGGCAACCATTCCAACGCGTCGCCGTAGGGATGGCAGTGGGCCAGGACGCGGGTTTCGCCGGTGGGCCAAGCTGTCAGGCGCAGTTCGACGTGGCTGCGGTCGCGGGTCCATTCGAAGCTGATCCAGAGCAGCGGGTGGTCGGCGTCGGCGCGGCGGCCGGCGGTCGTGAGGAGCGCTGCGATCTGGCGCCGGTGGTCGTCGCTGAGATATTGCAGAACCATGGTGTGCATGACGACGCGGCAGCGTCCCGCCGCCTGCGGTTCGGCCAGACGGTCTGCCAGCCAGGTCACGGCGTCGCCCTGATCGATGCGCGGCGGATTATCGGCGGCGATGCGCAGAGCGTTCTCGAGGCGTTGGGTGCGCGCCGGCTGATCGGCCCAGGCGAAGGCCAGCAGTCGTTCGCGATGCGCCGGGTCTGCGGCATTCAGCGGGTGCAGGTCGACGCCGCGGGCCGCCGCGATAGAGACTGGACCGACCCTCGGCGACGCGCCCTGCCACAGGGGGTCGATCTGCACGTCCGAGAAGGGATCGCCGGCTGACGCCGACCCCAGAGCATAGGCGTAGCGATCCAGATTCAGGTTCAGGCCGCAGCTGGACCCGAGCTCGAGCAGTTCGAAGGGCATGGCGCGGTCCAGAGGGGCGGCCATCAGCGCGCTCATCAGCGCGGCGGCGCGGGCCACCTCGTTCGTTTGCGGCGGATGGAGGATCCAGTCGGCGATGTATCGATCGTTCCGGGCCAGGGCGTCGGCCACGGCCGCGTCGAAGTCGGTGTGTTCGCGACGATAGAGGCTGGTCAGGGCGTAGGACCGGCCCGCGCGCGCCAGGGCGTGCAGGGCGCCATTCAAGCGCAGGGCCAGGGCAGCCGCAGCCTGATCTCCCGGCCAGTCATACAGCCGTGCGGCGGTGAGCGGCGCGTGCGACAGTTGCCGGCTTGCGGCTTCGAGAACGCGGGCGACGAAGGGCGACCCCATGGCGCGGCAGCGGTCGGCCTGGGCCGCGAGTTCCTGGGTGAAACGGTCGGCGACGGGGCAGATCATCCAGTCACCAATCGCATCGTCGCGCATTCCGAATAAAACGAACTGTTACTTGTGTATCCGCGGCCTGAAGAAGTATTCGCCCGGGGGTTGCGACCCGGCGTTGCTTGAAGCGCGGACGGGAAGGGTGACTTACCTATGATCACCTCGCTTAACAGCGCATGAATCTCGCGAAATTCAGATCCGGTCGATGTAAGCGCCCGGGCGTCGGCAGCTTAACTATCTTTTTAGTCGTTCCGTCATAGGGGTGGATAGTCACCTGAAAAACAGGGTGTTTTGCGTAGCTCGAACCGAGACCGGGCTGTGCGCAGTGGCGTCAGCTGAGTAATCGGTTGCCCCTAAGTAAGTATAAGTGCGTAACGGGGGCGAGCTCATGATGTCGAAGATGCGAATTCCGAGAAAGCTACGGCTTTCCTTCATCCTGATCTGCGTCTCGGCGGCGATCATGATGGCGGTCTTTTTCGCGACGATCATGATGATCCGCGCGTCCATCGAGAGCAACAATCTCAGCCGCACGATCGAGGCGCAGGCGATGTCGCTGGAAACCGCGATCCTGCGTCAGAACAGCCAGTTTCGAGGCTTTCTGGTCACCGGCGATGAGACCTATCTGAAATCCTACTACGAAGGGCGCGACGAGTTCGACAAGGTCGTCGTCGAGTTGAAGGGTCAGTTGGGCGACGCCGAAAAACAGGCGCTGCTGGAAAAATCGCGCCTGGCCACCCTGGCCTGGAGGGCCGATTGGGGCGATCGCATAATCGCCGAGGTTCGCGCCGGCAAGCGTGAGCAGGCCCAGCAAGACGTGCGCGACGCAGGCAAGAAGGTTCTTGTCAGCGACGCCGTCCTGCCTCTGCGCGACCTGCGCGAGGCCGAAGCCGCCGTCACCGAGAAAAATCTGGAACGTCAGCAGGCTGCGATCGTCACCGCGATCATCGCCCTGATTGTCGGCGGCATCGCCCTGATTACGATCGCCATGGTGCTGTCGGCCATGCTCAGCCGCATGATCGCGCGCCCGATCACGGTCCTGACCGAGGCCATGGGCCAACTGGCAAAGGGCGACAACGACATCGTCGTGGACGCCAGCCATGCCGACGAACTGGGCGACATGGCGCGCGCGGTTCTGGTGTTCCGGGACACCGCGCTGGCCAAAGCCGAGGCCGAACGGTCCAAGGCGGCCGCCGATCTGGCCAAGGACGCCGCCGAGCGCGAGAAGATCGTCGCCGACGCCGCGCAACGTCACGTCGTCGAGGAACTGGACACAGCTCTGGAGGCTCTGGCCGCTGGCGATCTCACCCACACCATTCGCACGCCGTTCGCTCCGGAATATGAGCGCCTGCGCACGGCCTTCAACGTGGCCGTGCAGGGTCTGGAGGAGAGCCTGGCCAGCGTCGCCGGGTCGGCACAGAGCGTTCGCCTGGGCGCCACCCAAATCTGCTCGGCGTCCGAAACCTTGTCGTTGCGAACCGAACAGCAGGCGTCCAGCCTGCAGCAAACCACCACCGCCACCAACCACGTCACCGACATGGTCGGCGACACGGCGCGCAGCGCGGCCCACGCCCGCAACGCCATCACGCTGGCCAATGGCGACGCCGCGGACGGTCGCGTGATCGTCGAAGAAGCGATCGTCGCCATGGACGCCATCAAGGCCGGATCGCAGGAGATCGGCGAGATCATCAACATGATCGACGCCATCGCCTTGCAGACTAATCTTCTGGCCTTGAACGCCGGCGTCGAGGCCGCACGGGCAGGCGATGCGGGACGCGGGTTCGCCGTTGTCGCCGGCGAGGTGCGCGAACTGGCCAAGCGCACCGTCGACGCCGCCAAGGATATCAAGCAGCTGATCAGCAAGTCGTCGGACGAGGTGCGGCTGGGCGTCGATCGCGTGGGCGAAACCAGCGAGATGCTGGCGCGCGTCGTGTCCAAGATCGGCGACGCCAACACCCTGATCGTGGACATCGCGCAAGGTGCGCAGATCCAGTCCGAAAACCTGAAGCAGGTCAACAGCGCCGTCGGCAGCATGGACCGCATGACCCAGCAGAACGCCGCCATGGCGGAAGAGGCGACGGCGGCGGCGCGCATCCTGGCGACCGAAGCCGACGAGCTGGCGACCCTGGTTTCCAGGTTCCGGCTGAATACGACGACCTCGGCCGCGCCGGCGCCTCGCCGGGATACCGCGTCCGCCCCCGGACCGGCGCCCAAAGTCATCCGCACGTTCGGTGCGCTCGCCCTGTCGAGCGAAGCGGCCGATGACGACTGGAGCGAGTTCTAAGATATCGATCCAGTTGAGTGTTGAGGAAGCCGGCGCAACAATTCGAACTTTGTAAGCGTCGTTATGTCAGTATTAATCCGTAGTCTGGCATTATAAATCATCAAACACATCCGGGTTTATTGATAACAGCCATGCAAGAAACTGCATGGAAGAATTTTCGAACGAAAATCAGTTGTCCAGTCTTCGTACTGCCGGACAACGCCTTGGAGGCTTCCTTGAAATCCCTGTACCTCACGGCTGCGTTTGCGCCGCTTATCCTCGCCATGCCCGCTCATGCGCAGACGCAGCCTGCACCGCAGCGCCAGACGGCCTGGGAGGCCGGCCGGACGCGGGCCAATGACGACGTGATCGTGACGGGCGTGGCCAAGGCGCGTGACAGGCTGGACAGCGCGACTTCCACCAGCTCGATCAACGATGTCGAGATCCCCAAGATCGGCGCCTATTCCATCAACGACCTGTTCCGCACCATCCCCGGCATTCGCGCCGAGGCCAGCACGGGCGAGACCAACGGCAACTATACGATCCGTGGTCTGCCGATGGTCAGCACCGGTGCAAAGTATCTGCAGTTCCAGGAAGACGGTCTGCCGGTCCTGGAGTTCGGCGACATCCTTGCCCTGACGTCCGACTATTTCATGCGCTACGACTTCAACGTCGGCCAGATCGAGTCCATCCGGGGCGGGTCGTCCTCGACCTTCGCCTCGAACGCGCCGGGCGGCGTCATCAACCTGATCTCGCAGACGGGTGAGGTCGAAGGCGGCTCGGTCCAGGTGTCTTCGGGCCTGGATTACGACACCTATCGCGGCGATTTCAGCTATGGCGGTCACCTGAGCGACACCGTGCGCTTCCACGTCGGTGGCTTCTATCGCGAAGGTGAAGGCCCGCGCGACGCTGGCTTCACCGGCAACAAGGGCGGCCAGATCAAGGCCAACATCACCAAGACCTTCGACGGCGGCTTCGTACGTCTGTACGGCAAGATCCTGGACGACACTGTCGTCGCCTATGGGCCGACGCCGCTGCTGGTGTCCGGCACGAACGACGATCCCAACTACAGCGACGTTCCGAACTTCTCGATGACGCGCGACACCCTGACGTCGCGCATTACCACCGTCTTCCCGCTGCTGGACGGCGACAACAATCTGAAGCGCGTCAATCTGCAGGACGGCAACCAGGTTCAGGTGCGCGCGCTGGGCTTCCAGACCCGCTTCAACCTGCACGGCTGGACGATTTCCGAGCACATGCGCTACGCGCAGCAATCGGGTGATCAGTCGTTCAACTACCCGCTGGCCGTGGTGCCGGCGGCCCAGGCGCCGCTGGCGTTCGGCCGTCGTCCCGGAACCCTGGTCTACGCGACGGGACCGCGCGCCGGTCAGGCGATCACCAGCCCGACGACCCTGAACGGCAACGGTCTGCTGGCCTATTCGACCCTGGTCCACACCGACATCGACAGCCTGGATAACTTCACCAACGATCTGCGCGCCAACCGCGTCTGGAAGATCGGCGGCGGCGACCTGACGACCACCGTTGGCGTCTATTCGGCCCAGCAGGATCTGAAGTTCGATCGCCAGTACATCCCGTTCCTTCAGGACGTCGTGGGCGGCGGAAACTCGGCCCTGGTCGATATCTTCAATACGAACAGCACGCCCCGCACGCAGGACGGCGTCGTCAACTTCTTCGGTCCCTCGGGCGCCGGGTCCAATTCGCGCACGGATGTGACCTACAAGGTGCTCGCGCCCTACGCCTCGCTGAACTACCGGCTGGGCAAGCTGGCGCTGGGCGGGTCGATCCGTTTCGACAGCGGCGACGTCAGCGGCCGCACGGTCGCCAACGGCCTGACCGACGTTCGCACCATCGACGTGGACAACGACGGCGTCATCTCGGACGCCGAACGCACCTTCGCCTTTGCGCCGGCCGCCAGCGCCACCCCAGTCGACTACGACTACGACTATGTCTCGTATTCGCTCAGCGCCAACTACCGCGTCTCGGACAGCTTCTCGACCTTCGCCCGCTACAGCGAAGGCGCACGCGCCGCAGCGGACAAGATCCTCCGTTCGCCGGCCATCAGCAATGTCGACGGCGACCTGCTGCAGACCGACGCGGCCTATGATCCGGTGAACCAGGCCGAGATCGGCATGAAGTACCGGGCCAACGGCCTGTTCGCCAACGTCACGGGCTTCTGGGCCGAGGTCGGCGAGACCAACCAGCAGATCCGCGCGGATGCCGGCGGCGTCACGCGTCTGGTGCTGGTCCAGCGCAGCTACGAGGCCAAGGGCGCCGAATTCGAGGCCGGCGTACGTCACGGTCCGTTCAGCCTGACCGGCAGCGCCACCGTCACCAGCGCCGAGACCACCAAGGCCGAGGATGCGGCTTTGGTCGGCAACTCGCCGCGCCGTCAGGCCGAACTGATCTTCCAGGTCATGCCGCAGTACGAGACGGACCTGTTCACGGTCGGCGCCAGCGTCGTCGGCACGACCGAGAGCTATACGCAGGACGTCAACCAGCTGAAGATGCCGGGCTACGCCACGGTCAACGCCTTCGTCCAGGTTCGCCCCGTCGACCGCGTCGTGCTGTCGCTGACCGCCAACAACCTGTTCGACGAAACCGCCCTGACGGAGGTGTCGGCCGACAGCCTGCCCGCCAGCGGCGTGGTCCTGGCCCAGGCCCTGCCTGGCCGCACGGTCACCGCAGCCGTTCGCTTCTACTTCTGATCGAGATCAGGCCTCCGGGCGCATCGCCCGTAGGCCTTAAGCCTTCGGTGTGAGACCTAGAGCCTTTGGCACTTTCGCTTGATCTGCCAAGGGGCGAATTCCGCTAAGAACCGTGAACACAGCCGAGGCCGTCATCCTTCGGGACGGCGGCCTTGCGCGTTTTTGCGAGGGCTCGATGCACCCGGGTCTGCAGGCCTCCCAAAGTAAGGTCGACCACTCTCTCGCGCTTCGCTGCAACCGGCTATGCTGCCGTGATGAGTCGGGCCGTGTCATGATCAAATATATCGGCTCCAAGCGCGCCTTGCTGGGGCATGTGACGGGTGCGGTGGCGGGGGTGCTGCCGCAGGGCGGGCGGGTGTGCGATCTGTTTTCAGGCACGGCGCGGGTCGGGCACGCCTTGAAGAAGCAGGGGTTTCAGGTGCGGTCGAACGACCTGAACGCCTATGCCCACGCCCTGGCGACGACCTATGTCCAGGCGGATCGAGAGCGGTGGGTCGAGCGGGTCGAGGTCGTGCTGGCCGAGTTGCGGACGGTGAAGCCCGAGGCGGGCTGGTTCACCCAGGCGTTTTGTCAGGATGCGCGGTATTTCCACCCGGACAACGGGGCGCGGATCGACGCCATGCGCGACCGGATTGAGGCCATGGGGCTGGAGCCGGAGCTGAAGGCCATCGCTCTGGTCAGCCTGATGGAGGCGGCGGATCGGGTGGATTCCACCGCCGGCGTTCAGATGGCCTATATGAAGCAGTGGGCGCCGAGGGCGCTGAAGACGCTGGAGTTGCGCACGCCGGATCTGGTCCCGGCCGTGGACGGGCCGTGCCGCGCGACGCAGGGCGATGCGGTCGAGATCGCCGAACAGGTCGAGGCGGACCTGGTTTATCTGGACCCGCCCTACAACCAGCATTCCTATCTGGGCAACTACCATTGCTGGGAAAGCCTGGTGCTGTGGGACCGGCCCGAGACCTATGGGGTCGCCAACAAGCGGGTGGACGTGAGGACGCGCAAGAGCGCCTTCAACAGCCGGCCCGGTATCGGCCCGGCGCTGCGGACCGTGATCGAGCGGGTCAAGGCGCCGAACCTGATCGTCAGCTTCAACGACGAGGGGTATCTGAGCCGCGCCGACCTGGTCGAGATGCTTTCGGCGCGGGGTCATGTGCAGGTCCTTGAGGTGGCGCATCCGCGATACGTCGGCGCCCGGATCGGGATCCATAATCCCAAGGGCGAGAAGGTCGGGCAGGTGGGGCGGCTCAAGAATGTCGAGCACCTGTTCGTGGTGACAGAGCGGCCGGTCTCCTTGCCCGTGGCCGCATAGACACCAACGAAAACAACGGAGGGTAGGGCGGAACGCGAATCGCTGCGTGCCGTTGTGGGACTATGCAACCGCACCCGTACACCGCCCCCAAGACCGATCGCCCCGACGACTACCGCGTCCGTCCGGCGGCTGAGCCGCGTTCGTGGGCGCCGCGGACGGCGGATGCGACCTTCACCCACAACGCCGCGCGTTACACGCGGCCGGTCGAAGCTGCTCAACCCATCGAGCAGATCGACGTCGAGCCCGAGGTGGCGCCGCCCCCGCGCTGGATGATGGCGATCGCCGGGGCGGCTGTGGCGGCCCTGATGGGCGCGCTGCTGGGCGGCTTCCTGCACATCTGAGACGGCGTCAGGCCTCCTGCAACAGCGCCTTGATCGGCGACCAGCTGCGCCGGTGGGCGGGGCAGGGGCCCAGGGTTTTCAAGGCGTTCTGGTGGATCGGGGCGTTGTAGCCCTTGTGGCTGGCGAAGCCGTAGCCGGGGTATTGGGCATCCAGATCGATCATCAACCGGTCCCGCGCCGTCTTGGCCAGGATCGAGGCCGCCGCGATGGATAGCGACAACCCGTCGCCGCCGACGACCGTCTGGATTTCGCAGGGAAGCTTGAAGCGATAGTTGCCGTCGACCAGGGCGGCGACCGGCTGGACCTCCAAGGCCTCGATGGCGCGGCACATGGCCAGACCCGTGGCGTGCAGGATGTTCAGTTCCTCGATCTCGTCCACCGAGGCGAAGCCGACGCCCCAGGCGACGGCGCGGGCCTTGATCTCGGGCTCCAGCGCGGCGCGGCGCTTTTCGGTCAGGGCCTTGGAATCGTCGATGCCGGGCGGGAGGTCGTCAGGGTTCAGGATCACGGCCGCCGCCGAAACCGGCCCGGCCCAGGGGCCACGCCCGGCCTCGTCCACGCCGCAGACGTGACCATTGACCCGCTGCATCAGCAGCGTTTCCAGCGCGAGGGTCGGGAAAGCTTTCGAATTTGCGGGGGCTTTAGCCATGGCTCGCCATCGCACGAACCTGGGCGTGACGGAAGCAGGTCGTCTGGTGATCGTTGACCATGCCGACGGCCTGCATGAAGGCATAGACGATGACCGGGCCGCAGAAGTTGAAGCCGCGCTTCTTCAGCGCCTTGGCCATGGCGACGGATTGGTCGGTCTGGGTCGGGGCCTGGCGATAGTCGGCGTAGGGGGTCTGGATCGGTTCGCCGCCGACGAAGGACCACAGCCAGGCGGAGAAGTCTTCACCATCATCGCGCATCGGGAGCCAGATCTGGGCGCCCCGAATGGCGGCGTTGATCTTGGCGCGCGAGCGGATAATGCGCGGATCATTCAGCAGGCGCTCGATATCGGCCTCGTCGTAGCGGGCGACGATCTCGGGATCGAAACCATCGAAGGCGTCGCGGATGCCTTCGCGTTTTCTGAGGATGGTGATCCAGGCGAGACCGGCCTGGAAGCCGTCGAGCACCAGCTTTTCCCACAGGGCGCGGGGATCGCGCTCGGGCACGCCCCATTCGGTGTCGTGATAGGCGACATAGAGGGGGTCGGTCCCGCACCAGCCGCAGCGGCCTTCAGCATGTGAGTCGGTCATGGGATGAAGGTGGCCGTATGGGTGGTTTCGGGGAAGGCCGGGCGTCGAGAGCGGGGAAGGAAAAACACCGTCTAAAGTATCTAATTCGTCTAATCTCGGGGCGCGGGCGGAATTGCACTGCACCTCAAGAACGCGTGCAAAGTGCAAGGAAGTGCAATTTCGAGGCGTGAGGTTGGACGCTGGAAAACAGTCCAATGGATCCAAGTCTTCGTCTCCCCCGGTCGTAAACCTGCGCATTGTAGGGGCGTTTGGTGGCGGGATGGTCGATTGACGCTGGAGGAAGCCAAGCGACTGAATTTCTCTAAAATATTCTGCATAAATAGGATGTCTCTCGTCTTCTCCCCAAGGAATGGGGAGGGGGACCGCAAAGCGGTGGAGAGGCTCTATGAAGTCCCACAGGCGGCGGTGAGGCGGCTGAAAGCCCCTCCGTCACGGCGCAAGAGCGCCGCGCCACCTCCCCATCGCTACGCGATAGGGAGGAGACGGTCATCATTTCAGTCCCGGACCAATCCGCCGTCCACGACCAGGTTCTGGCCGGTGACCGCGCGGCTCCAGGGGGAGGCGAAGAAGAGGACGGCGTCGGCGAACTCTTGCGGGGTCGTGACGCTGCGCAGCGGGGTCATGCCGGCGATCAGGTCGAACACAGCCTCTGGCGTGGCGGCGCTGGCGTCGGTGGTGCGCAGGAGACCGCCCGAGACCATGTTGACGGTGACGCCGTCAGGGCCGAGGTCGCCGGCGGCGGTGCGGGTCAGGCTGAGCAGGGCGGCCTTGGCGGCGGTGTAGTCGTGGTAGGGCACGACCGGATTCTGGAACAGGTTGGTGCCGATGTTGACGATGCGGCCGAACCGGGCCGCGGCCATGCCGGGCGCGGTCGCCTGGATCAGGTTCAGGGCGCCGCGCACGACGGTCGAGAACTGGCGATCCATCTCGTCCCAGCCGATGGCGGTCATCTGGGACCGGGCGTCGCCGTTGAAGCTGTAGTCCAGGGCGTTGTTGATGACGGTGGTGACGGGGGCGCCGAAACGGCCTTGCGCGGCCGCAACCATGGCGTCCACCGCGGCGCGGTCGGTCACGTCGGCCTGGAGGGCGAGGGCGCGCTCGCCGATCTCGGCGGCCAAGGCGTTCGCGGCCTCGCCGCTGTTCCTCCAGTTGATGACGACGCGAGCGCCTCCATGGGCGAAGGCGCGGACGCAGGCGGCGCCAACGCCGCGCGCCCCGCCGGTGACGAGGACGATCTGATCTGCGATCTTCATACGAGACTCACGCGTTCGAGGAGGGGAGAACGTCGTCGCCCATCCAGGCGGGTTTGCGCAAGCGCACCGGGCGGCCGTCAACGGTCAGGTCGCCGTCGAGGCGGTCGATGCGCAGCAGGGCCATGACCGAACCGTCCTGACCCGAGAGGATCTCGCCCGCGCGCAGTTCGCCCTTCAGCACCTCGGCGCCGAAGGCGGGGGGCGGGCCGTCGAAGTCCAGCGGCAGCATCCGGTTCTTGATCGTGCCCCGGCGCTTCATGCGCGAGGTCGTTTCCTGGCCGACGAAACAGCCCTTCTGGAAATCGATGCCGTTCAGCAGGTCGAAGTCGGCCTCGATCGGATAGGTCTTGTCCTGGGGCGCGTCGGCGGTCGGATCGGGCAGGCCAACGGACAGACGGTGGGCGTCGTAGTCGGTCTCGGCGGCGTCCGCCGTCGCTTCGCCATAGAGGCGGCCGCCTATCATCGGCGTGCGGGGGTCGGGGATAAAGCCGGCGGAGGCCTCGGGCCAGGCGGCGAAGACCGGGCGGTCGTCGGCGGCGACCTGAACCTTGGCGCGCAGCCTGTACATCGACAGGCGCTGGATCAGGGCGTCGCGTCGCTCGGCGGCGACATCCAGAACGACGCCGTCAGCCTGTCCCAGAAGAAACAGGTCGAACAACAGCCGACCGGGCGGCGACAACAGGGCGCCGAAGCGTAGTTCGCCGTCGGTCAGCGTCTCCACATCCTGGGTCAGCAGGTTGTGCAGGAAGGGTTGCGCATCCTCGCCCGTGACAGAGATCAGGGCGCGGCTGTCGAGGCGGGCGATGGGCATGGGGCCAAGATAGGGCCGACGGCGTGGCTTCAGAAGGCGCCGCGCCGAATTTAGGCGACAGCGGCCGCCGCGTCTTCAAGGCGGGGATCGAAGGTGCGCCAGTCGCTGGCGCCCCAGGCGGTGACGCGCATGACCAGATCGACGATGTTCATGGGCTTGGCGATGCAGTCGTCCATGCCGGCCTGTTCGTACTGGATCAGTTGTTCCGGCAGGGTGTTGGCGGTCAGGGCCAGGATCGGCGTGCGCCCCACCACGCCGGGCAGGGCGCGGATGGCGCGCGTCGCCTCGACGCCGTCCATGACCGGCATCTGGACGTCCATCAGGATCACGTCCCACTCGCCGGTGCGCGCGGCCTCGACGCCCTGTTCCCCGTCATTGGCGGTGGCGCAAAGGATGCCCTGGGCCGTCATCACCGCCATGACCAGGGCGCGGTTGCTGTCGTGATCGTCGACATAGAGGACGCGCAGGGCGGAAGCGTCCTCGTTCGCTGGAGGGCTAGGCTCGGCCGTCGTCTCTTGGGGCGACAGGGGAACGACGTTGTCGGCCGACAGGTCGATCATGTTGTTGACGACGGACAGCAGTCGCTGGCCCGCGCCGTTGATGCGGGCGACCTGATCGGCTTGTTCTTCGGACAGGCCGGCTTTTGACAACAGGTCGGAAAAGCCGATGACCGCATTCAGGGGCGTGCGCAGTTCGTGCGACATGTCCGTCAGGAACTTCTGCCGGGCCTCGGCCATCGCTGTCTTCTGCTCGGCGGCGACGCGGGCCTGTTCGGCCTCGACCCGGTCGGTCACATCGATCTCGTTCAGCAAGACGCCGAGATGGCCCGTGACGGGGTCCGTCACGGGACGAACGTCCAGATGGTGCCAGCGCACACCTCCGCGCGTGATGATCTCGCAGACATCGGAGATCGCGGCGCCGGACAGGGCGGTCGCCAACATGGGCTGGGCGCGCTCGGGTTCGGCGAAACGGGCCTCGAAGGGGTGCGCCGTCGATCCATAGGCGGCGAAGGCCGACGGGTTGGAGAAGATCGGGCGGGCCTCGCTGTCGAACAGGGTGATCAGCGTCGAGGTGTGGCGCAGGGCCTCGACCGCGCGACGCTCTTCGTTTTCGACCGCAATGGGGGCCGCCTCGAATAGCAGAACCGGCGTGCCGTCCGTCAGGCGATAGGTCGAGATCACCGCCGACACCGTCAGTGGTCGACCGTGGGGATAGAAGGTCCAGTCTTCCGTCAGGGTCTCGCCATTGGCCGTCTCGCGCGCCAGACGCTCGGTGCGGGCCAGGACGGCGGGGGACACGTTGCTGAAATCGCGCGCCAGAAGGGCGTCGAGATTGTCGGACCCCCAGAGGTCGAGTGCCGCCGCATTGGCGTAGACGCCGCGCAAGGCGACCGGATCGAACATCCAGATCGGTCGTTTCAGCGCGTCCCAGGCCTGCATCGACGGCGTGCCCTTTCCAGCGACGGCGTTACGGATCGGACCGTAAGGCGAAGGACTTAAGCATCGGCTAAGCTTTGGGCTGATCCTGGGTTGTCACCGCATATCGCGCGATGACGCCGTCCGGCTGGAAGTCGTGTTCGGCCAGGGTGTCGAGGGACATCAAAACGCGGGTCGTGAAGGCGTCGGTGTCTCCATCCTCGATGGCCGGACGCAGCCAGTCGGTGACGACGGCGCGGGCGGGATAGGTGCCGACGGGGCCGGGAATGCTGAGCGCCACCTCGATCCCTTCCGCGATCCAGCCGGCGACGGTCACGAAGAAGTCGGGCGAGGCCAGGAAGTCGGAGCGGCGCAGGACATACAGGGTGATGACCCCGTCCTCGACACCGTCGGGGCGGACGATGACGCCGCTGCGATCCGGCCTCCAGTCGTCGGACAGCTCGACCACGCGCCACAGGCAGAACCAGATGCGGCAGGTGTTCGGCCGGATCGCGTGGACCGAACAGCCGGCGCCGTCGACGCAATAGGCGCACAGCTCGCCCGTCGGCTTGGCCAGTTCCGGCAGGTTCAGCGGAATGACCCGGCAGCATTCGACGCAACCGCCGCAGGTCCGGCCGGGAAGGAGGGGCAGGCTCACCCGGCTGAACGCTCCAGCCGGGCGATGCGGCGATCCATGTCGGCGACGACCCCCTCTAGTCGCGCCTTTTCGGAAGCCATGTCGATGGGCGTGCCGTCCTCGTAGGAAATGGTGGCGCCCTTGGCGATCAGGTCCAGCCGATAGATGGCCGTGACGCGCTGGGCCTTGAAGCGTTCAAGGGCGGCGGCGGCTTCTGGATCCGGGGCGGCGTCGGGCGTCTGTCTCATGCGCGTCGCTGTAGCGCATGGGGCCTTCCTGTGGAAACACGCGTTTGGCGCTGAACCGCAGATAGAATCCCTGTATCCGTCAACGGATGATCGGGCGGTTTCCCATCCTTTACATCGCCGAGGCGGACGCCGAGGACGCCGTGCTGTCCGCAGGAGTGCTGGCGCATCTGGTCGAAAGCCTGCCGCACGCGACCTTCACCATCGTCGGATCGGCCGCCAGCGCGCCGCTGTTCGCCGATACGCCGCGCCTGACAAAGCTGATTGTGCTGGAGCGCGAAGGCCATTTCGAATGGATCGCCCTGTGGAACCAGGTGCGGGCGACCAAATGGGGGCTGGTCGTGGACATGCGCGGCTCGGACCTGTCGGGCAAGCTGAGGCGGCACAAGCGCGCGGTGCGGGGCAAGGATCAGCCCGGTCTGCACGCGGTCGAAGCGGCGGCGGCGGTGCTGAAGCTGGAACCCGATGAGATCCCCGCGCCGAAACTCTATGTCTCGGACGAGACGCAGGCCCAGGTCGAGGCGTTGATCCCGGCGACGGGTGGAGATGGGCCGATCCTGGCGGTCGGGCCGGGCGTGGAATGGATGGGCAAGCGCTGGCCCGCCGAACGCTACGCTAAGGTCGCGGCCAAACTGCTGGCCGACGACGGGCCGCTGGCGGGCGGGCGGCTGATGATCGTGGGCGAGGAGATCGACCGTGAGGCGGCGCACACGATCCGCTACGCCGTGCCGCGCGCGCGGGTGATCGAGCTTCAGGGCAAGCTGACGCGCCTGCAGACGGTCGCGGCCCTGTCGAGGTCAGTGCTGTACATCGGGGCGGACTCGATCTGGACCCAGCTGGCCGTGGCCTCGGGCGCACCGGTGGTGGCGGTGTTTGGACCGTCGGACGAGACCGTGCGCGGACCCTGGAAAGGCGAGGCCGTGCGCGGGCCGCGCACCTATGATGAGTTCAAAAAGCTAGATCCGCGCCTGAACCAGGCGATCCAGCATATGATGGACCTGCCGTGGGAGCGGGTGCTGAAGGCGGCGCAGAGAATGTTGAAGGTGCGGGGTTAGCACGCGCAAAGCGCTGGGTCCCCGCTTTCGCGGGGATGAGCGGAGATATAGTAAGAGCGCATCGCTCATCCCGCAGGACCGCCGCCCCATGACCCAGACCTATGACCTGATCGTCCGTGGCGGCGAGGTGGCCAATCATGCGGGGCGCGGCCTGGCCGACGTCGGGGTGATCGACGGCAAGATCGCCTTCATCGGCGACCTGAGCCAGGCCTCGGCGGGCGAAGTCTTCGACGCGACGGGTCTGACGGTTCTGCCCGGGGTGATCGACACCCAGGTCCATTTCCGCGAGCCGGGGCTGGAGTGGAAGGAAGATCTGGAGACGGGCAGCCGCGCGGCCGCCCTGGGCGGCGTCGTCGCCGTGTTCGAGATGCCGAACACCAATCCCAACACCACTGATCCCGACACCATGGCCGACAAGCTGGCGCGGGCCAAGGATCGGATGTGGACCGACCACGCCTTCTACGTCGGGGGCACGCATGAAAATGCGGACTATCTGGGCGAGCTGGAGCGGTTGCCTGGCTGCTGCGGGGTCAAGGTCTTCATGGGCGCCTCGACCGGCGACCTGCTGATCGCCGACGACGAGGGGGTGCGCAAGGTGCTGTCCAACGTGCGCCGCCGCGCCACCTTCCACTCCGAGGACGAATACCGTCTGGTCGAGCGTCGCGGTCTGGCCCGCACCGGCGACTGGACCAGCCACCCCGAGGTGCGCGACGCCGAGAGCGCCATCCGCTCGACCCGGCGCCTGGTCGGCCTGGCCAAGGAGACGGGCGCGCGCATCCATGTGCTGCACGTCACGACCAGGGAAGAGATGGAATATCTGCGCTTCCATAAGGATGTCGCGACCGTCGAAATCACACCCCAGCACCTGACCCTGGTCGGACCGGAAGCCTATGAGCGCCTGGGCAGCTATGCCCAGATGAACCCGCCGATCCGGTCTCAGGAGCATGTGGACGCCCTTTGGCTGTGGGGGATGCAGCAGGGCGTGGCGGATGTGCTGGGCTCCGACCACGCGCCGCATACGAAGGAAGAAAAGGCCAAGCCCTATCCGGCCTCTCCGTCCGGAATGCCGGGGGTGCAGACACTGGTGCCGCTGATGCTGACGCACGTCGCCAATGGGCGGCTGTCGCTGGAGCGCTTCATCGACCTGACCTCGGCGGGCGCGCAGCGGGTGTTCGGGACCGCGAACAAGGGGCGGATGGCCGTCAGCTATGACGCCGACCTGACCATCGTCGATCTGAAGGCCAAACGGACGATCACGCACGACCAGCAGGCGACGCGCTGCGGCTGGACCCCGTTCGATGGCGTGGAGGCGACCGGCTGGCCGATGGCGACCATCGTGCGCGGCCAGGTGGTGATGCAGGACGGCGAACTGATCGGATCGGCGCACGGGCGGCCGGTGCGGTTCATGGAGACGCTGTGAGGGAAAGGCTCGGCCTGATCGGCTTCGGCGCCTTCGGGCGGCTGACGGCGCGGCATCTGTCGGCGGGGTTCGATGTCCTGGCGCATGATCCGGCGGCCAGCGATGGCGAAGGCCTCGCGACGCTGACCGATCTGGCGACCGCCGCCGCCTGTCCGACGGTGGTGCTGGCCGTGCCGGTCGAGGCGTTGGAGGCGACGCTGATCGCCATCGGCCCGCATCTGGCGCCCGATGCGTTGGTCGTCGACGTGGGCTCGGTGAAGGTGAGGCCGGCGCAGGCGATGGACGCCCTGCTGCCGCCCGGCGTGCGGATCGTCGGGACGCACCCGCTGTTCGGCCCCCAGAGCGGCAAGGACGGCATCGCGGGCCTGCGGATCGCTGTGTGCGAGGTGAGGGCTGCGAAGGACGCCCGCCGCGTCGCCGCCTTCTGCCGCCGGGCGCTGCGCCTGAAAGTGTTTCAGGTCAGCCCCGAGGATCACGACCGCGAGGCCGCCACGGTGCAGGGCCTGACCCATCTGATCGCCCGCGTCCTGATGGCGATGGAGCCCCTGCCAACGCGCATGACTACCGCCAGTTTCGACCGGCTGATGCAGGCCGTCGACATGGTCCGCCACGACAGCCCCGCCGTCTTCCGCGCCATCGAACGCGACAACCCCTTCGCGGCCGAGGTGCGGGAGCGGTTCTTCTCGCTGGCGGATCAGGCGCGGGGGACGGCGGCGAAGAGGTAGGAGCTCTAACTTGAGAAGGTCGAACTTAGATTCGAAGGTCCATTTTCGCTGACGCTGAGTAAGGGCTATATCGTTCTAAGCTGGCTGGCCCTCTTCATCGAACACGTTCGACATCTGCAAAAGCAGCATGTTGACGCAGCGCAAAATATGTTCGGCTTCATGCGGCTGGTAGATGTTCTCCACGTGCATCGTGGCGTTGCGCCAAGGGTTCCTAATGGCGTCCAGCGATGCGTATAGACCTTCAATCATGGCACCTTCTGAATGAGGCATCGCGGGGCCGGGATATTTCGCCCCCATGCCTCCCTTGATCGCTGTGAGCATAGCGCCCCAGTTTCTTTCGCTAGGCTTGGTCGGGTCGGGGATGCTCAAGAACCTAGCGAGAGCGCGGATGGCTATCTCTAGTGTTCTCATCGAGTGAAACACGCTGGCCGTAGGGCGCAATACCGCCAAGCACTTCGCCGCCTCTTCCATTTCAAAAAGCACAGAGGGGAAATGGCTTGTTATGCGAGGGCCGCAAAGGTCTGATCCTGTTAGCAGGTAGGCGGCCATTGCCGGGCTCAGAACGAAGATGCGGACCAAATCTAGCTCATCCCGGAGTCTTGACTCGATGTCGGCCATTGCCGCCGTTAATGCTCTCCACGTAAACTCGTCATCGCTCCGAAGTACGTCGCATAGACGCAGCGCTGACGTCTCCGCCAGTCTAGCGTGCAGCTGCTGAAGCGACGGCACCATGTCTTCAGTATTACGTAGCACGATGTCTCGGCTAGTGCGGTTCATGTTCTCGCGGCGTTGATCGTCACTACCGCTATGTTCGACAATGGCCTGCACTCGCCGAATTTCCATGACAGCGTTCATGAAGAGGCGGCCGTTAATTTCTAACATCTAGAAGCTCCGCTTTTATGGCGCCGATACAACTGGCTTGCGCGAAGAGGTGCAACCGTAAATCGAGATGATAGAGAGTTGGGATGAAGTTGGCGCGAATACTGGTTGGGCGACAATGACCGCCTTCCACCGACAATTGATGCAGCGAGCGGCCGTTTTACGAGCCGCGGTTAACGCCGCCCGTTCGCCCGAATAAACACCTCCACATCCTCCGCCACGCCCGGCGCGAGCGGCAACGCCACGCCCGGCGCGAGCGGCAACGCCGGGGCGGCGTAGGTGGCCATATTGGCGGCGCGGTCGGCGGGGGCGGTCTTGAGGAGGTGGTTGACGCCGTCCCAGAGTTTCAGCGTGGCCTTGGGATCGGCGGCGGCCAGGGCTTGCGCGTCCGCGACGCCGAACTGGAGGTCGGTGGTCCCTTGGCCGATGAAGACTGGGCCGTCGTAGGCGGCGAGCAGGGCGGCGGGGTCCAGCGCGAACCACGAAATCAGATAGGGCTGGACCGACGGGCGGAACAGGGCCGCCAGCGCGGGCGGCGTGTCGGTGACGGTGCGTCCGGCCTCGAGTTGGGTCAGGACGGCGAAGGCCTGGGTTTTCAGGGGTTCGGGCAGGCCGGCCTGGAGCTGTTCGCGGATCACCACGCCCGCCGGACGGCCCGCGCCGGCCAGCAGGATCAGGCCGCAGATCTTGTCGTCTCCGCCCTCCACCGCCTTCAGGGCGACCAGAGCGCCTTCGCTGTGTCCGATCAGCCAGGCGCAGGGCAGACCCGCGCGCGAAGCGGCCTCCGTCGCCCAGGCGCGGGCGTCGGCGGCGTAGTCGTCGAAGCGCAGTTTGGTTTCGTCGAACCCGGCGGCGGCGCTGGCTTCAATGCCGCGCTTGTCGATGCGCAGGGTGGCGATCCCCTGTTCCGCCAGGCCCTCGGCCAGCAGCCGATAGGTGGAGGCGGCGACGCCCATCGGGCTGTTGCCGTCCCGATCGGTCGGGCCTGAGCCGGGCAGGATGACGGCGACGGCCGTCGGCCTCTCGGGCGTCAGCAGCGTGCCATGCAAGGGCGCGGGCTGGGCGGGCAGGGCGATGTCGGTCGAGACCGGGCCGGCGAGCAGGCTGGCGGCCAGAAGGGCGTGGGTCAGCATCGGCATTGCAGTCTCCTTTGTGGAGAGGTCAGACGAGAAACCGCTCGAATGCAATATGTCGCGGGCGCGGCGGATTGCATTGCGCCCACCGATCGGGCTAAGGACGCGCAACTTGATTTTGAGAATGCGTATCAAAATGCCCTGCCTTCGCCGTGCCTCCGTTTCGTTCACCGCCAGCGTCCTGGCCCTGACGCTCGCCTCGCCCGCCTTGGCGCAGCAGGCGACGACGCCGGCGGAGCTGGGCGAGATCGTGGTGACGGGATCGCAGGTGCGGCTGACGGCGCCCGCGGCGGGCGGTCAGGTGGCGCGCGGGGGACGCATCGGCCTGCTGGGCAATCTGGGCGTGATGGACACGCCGTTCTCGACCGCCAACTACACCGAAAAACTGGTGCGTGATCAGCAGGCGCGCGGCATCGGCGACGTGCTGCAGAACGACCCGACGGTGCGTGTGTCCAAGGGGTTCGGCAACTTCCAGGAGCTGTATGTCGTTCGCGGCTTCCCAGTCTATTCGGACGACATGAGCTACAACGGGCTCTATGGCGTCTTGCCGCGCCAGTTCGTGGCGGCCGAACTTGTCGAGCGGGTGGAAGTGTTTCGCGGAGCCTCTACCTTTCTGAACGGCGCTGCGCCGGGCGGGACCGGGGTCGGCGGCGCCTTCAACCTGACGCCGAAGCGGGCGGGCGACGCCCCCCTGACGCGCCTGACCGGGGGCGTGTCGGGCCGTGACGAGATCTACGCCGCCGCCGACCTGGCCCGCCGTTTTGGCGACGAAGGCGAATGGGGCGCGCGCCTGAACATCGCCAGCCGCGCGGGCGAAAGCGCCGTCGAGGACGAGACCGGCCAACTGCGGGTCGTCGGCCTTGGGCTGGACCGCCGGGGCGATCGCGCCCGGTTTTCGGCCGATGTGGGCTGGCAGGATCATCGGATCGACGCGCCCCGTCCCAGCGTGACGCCGGGAACCGCCATCCCTGACGCGCCCTCGGCCGACAAGAACTTCGCCCAGCGCTGGACCTACACCGACGAGGAGCAGCTGTTCGGCGCCGTGCGCGGCGAGCTCGACCTGACCGACAGCATCAGCGCCTGGGCCGCTTTCGGCGGGCGTCAGGGCGAGGAAGACAACAGCCTGGCCAATCCGCGCGCCGATGCGGCGGGCGCGATCAGCGGCTATCGCTTCGACAATATCCGCGAGGACACGGTGTGGTCGGGCGACATCGGCGTGCGCGCCGACCTGACGACCGGCCCGATCGAACATCGCCTGGTCGCCTCGGCCTCGCAGATTCAGTCCAAGTCCAAGAACGCCTGGGCGGCGTCGAACTTCGCCGGCTATGCGATGGGAACGCTGACCGATCCGCTGGTGTCGCCGGCGCCGGCCATCGCAAGCGTCTCGGGCGATCTGGATGATCCCAAGGTCACCGAGCGGGTCAAGAACACCAGTTTCGCCGTCGCCGATGTGCTGTCCTTCCTGGGTGGACGGGTGCTGGCGACCGTCGGCGTCCGCTATCAGGAGATCGAAACTCGATCCTATGCCTACGCCGACGGCGCATTCACGTCGGGCTATTCCAGCGACGCGACGACGCCGGCCTTCGCCGTGGTCTACAAGCCCAGCAACACGATTTCACTGTACGCCAACTATGCCGAAGCCCTGGTTCCGGGCACGACCGCGCCGGCGGTGGTCAATGGCGTGACGGTGGCGAACGGCGGCGAAGTGCTGTCGCCGTTCCGCGCCGAGCAGGCCGAGATCGGCGCCAAATACGACGCCGGTTCGTATGGCGGCACGCTGAGCGTCTTCCACACGACCCTGCCCAGCGCCTTTTTCGATCCGGACACCGCCCTCTATTCGGACGGCGGCGAGCAGGAGAACAAGGGCGTCGAGCTGACTGTCTATGGCGAACCGGTCGTAGGCTTGCGTCTGATCGGCGGCGCGACATGGCTGGACGCGGAGATCAATCGGTCGCTGACCGCCGCCAATGCGGGCAAGTCGGCGATCGGCGTGCCGGACTTCCAGGCCAATCTGAACGTCGAATGGGACGTGCCGATGGTCAGCGGTCTGACGGTCGAGGGCCGGGCGGTCCATACCGGCGCCCAACCGGCCAATGCGACCAATACGCTGGAGCTGGAAAGCTGGACCCGGTTCGACGCCGGGGTGCGCTACGCCTTCGTGGCGGGCGACAAGCCGGTGACGCTGCGGGCGCGGGTGGAGAATGTCGCGGACAAGGATCAGTGGGTCGCGGTCGGCGGCTATCCGGGATCGAACTATCTGACGCTGGGCGCGCCGCGGACCTTGCGTCTGTCGGTCTCCACCGAGTTCTGAACCGCGCCCGCCGATGCACGCCCGCACGATCCGCGCCTGGAGCTGGACGCACAAGTGGTCGAGCCTGATCTCGACCCTGTTCCTGCTAATGCTGTGCGTCACGGGGTTGCCGCTGGTGTTCAGCCACGAGCTGAATGAGGCGCTGCTGCATGAGCCGTGGGCGCCGAAGAACCCGGGCGGCCGACTGCTGACGCTGGACGAGGTGCTGGCCGCCGGTCTGGCCAAACATCCGGGCGAGGTTCCGGCCTTCATGAGCTTCGACGAGGACCGGCCGGTGGTGAACGTCACCAGCCGCGCCCCCGACGCCCCGGCCGGCAAATACAGTTTCGAGCCCATCGATCAGACCAGCGGCGAAGTTGCGCCGCTGGTCGCCGGTCATCCGGTGATGGAATTCCTGCTTCAGCTTCATACCGACATGTTCCTGGGTCTGCCGGGAATGCTGTTTCTAGGGGCGATGGGGCTGATGCTGGTCGTCGCCGTGGTGTCGGGCGTCGTCGTGTACGCGCCTTTCATGCGTCGGCTGCCGTTCGGGACGGTGAGGGTCATGAAGGCGGCGCGGACGCGGTGGCTGGACTATCACAATCTGCTGGGCGTGGTGACGGCGGCCTGGGTGCTGGTGGTGGGGCTGACGGGGGCGGTGAACACCCTGGCCACGCCCATTCTGGCCTATTGGAAAGAGACGGCGCTGAAGGAGTTGACGGTCGCCTATGATGCGCCAGCGCCCGCCCAAGGCCGGGCCTCGCTGGACGCGGCGGTGGAGCGGGCCAAGGCGGCGTTGCCGGGCATGAAGCTGCAGTTCGTGGCGTTTCCGGGGACCGACTATTCGACCGACCACCACTATGCCGTCTTCTTCCACGGCGACACGCCGCTGACG
The DNA here is from genome assembly GCF_014204545.1 of Brevundimonas vesicularis. Taxonomy (GTDB): domain Bacteria; phylum Pseudomonadota; class Alphaproteobacteria; order Caulobacterales; family Caulobacteraceae; genus Brevundimonas; species Brevundimonas vesicularis_B. The sequence continues at coordinate 1,268,805 of NZ_JACHLJ010000001.1, read as the reverse complement.
ACGCATATGACGACGCCGGCTCTGATCGACGCGCGGACGGGCGAACTGGCGGCGGTGGCGCCGATGCCCTGGTATGTGAAGACCCTGTCGCTGTCTCAGCCGCTGCATTTCGGAGACTATGGCGGGCTGGCGCTGAAAATCCTGTGGGCGCTCTTGGACATCGCCACCATCGTGATCCTGGGGTCCGGTCTTTATCTGTGGCTGGGCAAGGGGAGACGGAAGGCGTGAGCCGTCGCCGTCACAACCCGAGGGATCTGAGCCTTTGGGCGATCTTCCGCGCGCCCATCGCCCTGTTCGCGCTCAGCCTGATCGGGCTGGTGGGCGCGCTGTTGCAGGATGGGGTGTGGGACTGGGCCTTTGCGGCCTTGCTGGCTTCGCCGATCCTGGCGACCGGCTGGGCCGTCGCTAGATCGAGAAGCTGACGCCGCAGCCGCAGCTGGAGGCGGCGTTCGGGTTCCTGACCACGAACTGGGCGCCCGCCAGCTCATCGACATAGGCGATCTCGGACCCCTTCAGGAACGGGATAGAGACGGGGTCAATCAACGCGGTCTGTCCGTCAGCCTGAATCCGCAGATCGTCGTCCTCGGCCGTCTCGACCAGCTCGAACCGATACTGGAAGCCCGAGCAGCCGCCGCCGTCCACCGCGACCCGCAGCATCAGGGTCTTGCCCTCGGCCGCGCCCAGCTTGGCCAGCCGCTTGGCGGCGCTGGCGGCCAGGACGATGCCTTCCGGCGCGCGCGTGGCGACGGTGAAGGCGGGTGTGGATGGTTCTGTGGATTGGACGGTGCTCACGGCTGTCTATATGAGGCGGGCAGGGCCGTTCGCAAAGGCCCCCCGCATCAAAGCAGCCTCAAAGTTGATGACTTGAGCCACACAGACCTCGCTTCCTACGCCGAGCGCGCCGACCTGACCCGGGGCCGCCGCGTTTTCGAGCCCGCCAGCCGCACGCGCACCGCCTTCGCCCGCGACCGTGATCGCATCATCCATGCGACGGCGTTCCGGCGGCTGAAGGAAAAGACCCAGGTCTTCGTGGCGCACGAGGGCGATCATTATCGCACGCGCCTGACCCATTCGCTGGAGGTGGCGCAGATCGCGCGGTCGCTGGCCCATGCGCTGAGGCTGGACGACGACCTGGCCGAAACTATCGCCCTGGCCCACGACCTGGGCCATCCGCCCTTCGCCCATGCCGGCGAGGACGAGCTGGTGGTGCAGATGCGGGACCACGGCGGGTTCGACCACAACGTCCAGAGCTTCCGCGTCGTGACCGAGCTGGAGAACCGCTATCCTCAGTTCGACGGGCTGAACCTGAGCTGGGAGACGGTCGAGGGCGTCATCAAGCACAACGGCCCGGTGTCGCACCGGCTGGACGAGCCGGCCTGGTCGGTCGTGCGCCCCTATGCGGCCGGCGGCGAGGCGGGGTGGGACCTGCGGCTGGGGACGTTCGCCTCGCTGGAGGCCCAGTGCGCAGCCATCGCCGACGACATCGCCTACAACAACCACGACGTGGATGACGGGGTGCAGGCGGGTCTGATCACCCTGCGCGATCTGGATCAGGTGCCGCTGATCGGGCCGATGTTGGCCGAGGTGCGCCGCGAATATCCCACGATCGACGACCGGATGCTGCGGATCGAGGCGGTGCGGCGGATGATCGGCGTCATGATCGAGGACGTGCTGGCCGAGACGGCGCGGCGGCTGGAGGAAGACCGGATCGTCACGACCGAGGACGTGCGGATGGCCAGGCGTACGATGGTGGATTTCTCGCACGCCATGCACGTCGATCTGGCGGTGCTGAGGAAGTTCCTGTTCGAGCGGATGTATCGCCACTACCGCGTCAACCGAACCCGCAGCCAGGCGCGGCGCGTGCTGTCGCAGCTGTTCGAACTGTTCATGGCCGAGCCAGAGGTGATGCCGCCGGAATGGGGCGAGCCGGCGATGACCACCGACAAGACGCAGCGGGCGCGGGCGGTGTGCGACTATATCGCCGGCATGACCGACCGTTACGCCATAGAAGTGCACCAGAAGCTGTTCAGCCTCGACCTCGCCCTCGATCTGTGATTCGAAAGATGCACGCGGGGGCGTAGAGTGATCGTTCGGCGCGCCGATTCGCGCCGACAGACGGCGGAGCGCGACCATGTCCTTTGAAGACGACAACAAACCCGGCCGGGGCGCCTATACGCCGCCGACCGACGACGACCTGCCGTTCCGCCGCAACAGCTACGATCCGCGCAGCGGCCGCAATGTCGGCGCGGGCGGGGGCAAGGCGCCGCCGGTGACGTTGATCATCAGCGCGGTGGTCCTGCTGCTGCTGATCGTGGCGGTGATCTTCTTCTACCGTTCCGGCATGCGCGCCTCGACCGACGCTCCGCCGGCCGTGGGTCAGCCGGTCGGCGAGATGAAGACCGCCGCGCCCATCGACGCTCAGCCGATCGACCCGGCCGAGGGGGTGCGCGTCTATCGCGACGAGACCGAGACGACGGATGCGCCGGTGACCTTCACCCCGCCGCCCGAGGCGCCCCAGCCGCGTCCGGCCGCGCCGCCGACCGCCGCCCCGACCGGCCAAGGCCTGCCGCCCGCCAAGGCCGTGACGCCGGCCTCGCCTGCGCCGCGTCCGACGACTCCAACTGCGCCCGTCGCTGCACCGGCGACCAAGGCTCCGGCGGCGACCGGCGGATCGGCCTCGGTCCAGATCGGCGCCTTCTCCTCGACCGAGATCGCGGACCGTGAATACGCCGCCGTCGCCGGCCGCTTCGGCGCGTTCGCCTCGGGCGCTGAAAAGCGCGTGACCGAAGTGACATCGTCCAGCGGATCGACCCTGTACCGCACAGCCTTCTCGGGCCTGTCGCGCGAACGGGCGGTCGCCTTCTGCAACGCGCTGAAGGCGGCGGGCCGGGACTGCATCGTCCGGTGACGTCCGCCGCCATCTATGGCTGCCTGGGACATCGGCTGACGGAGGACGAAAAGGCCTTCTTCGCCGAGGTCCGACCCTGGGGCTTCATGCTGTTCCGGCGCAATATCGACACGCCGGAACAGGTGCGGGCCCTGACCGACGAACTGCGGGCGTCCATTGGCGATCCCGAGGCGCCGATCCTGATCGACCAGGAAGGCGGTCGGGTCCAGCGGATGGGGCCGCCCCACTGGCCCAAATACCCGCCGGGCAACGCCTATCTGAAGGCGACGAACGAGCTGGCTCAGGCGCGTGAGCTGACGCGACTGGGCGCACGTCTGATGGCGCACGATCTGCGCGAGGTCGGGGTGACCGTTGATCTGCTGCCGGTGCTGGACGTGCCGGTGCCCGGCGCCCACGACATCATCGGCGACCGGGCTTATGGCGTCGATCCGGAGACGGTGGCCGTGCTGGGCCGGGCGGCGGCGGAAGGGCTGCTGGCGGGCGGGGTTCTGCCCTGCATCAAGCACATGCCAGGCCACGGCCGGGCCTTTGCGGACACGCACAAGGACCTGCCGACGGTTCATGCCGATCTGGACACGCTGGACGCCTGGGACTTTGCGCCGTTCAAGGCCCTGTCGGACATGCCGATCGGGATGACGGCGCACATCGTCTTCACCGCGATCGATCGCAAACATCCGGCGACGCAGTCGAAGAAGGCCATTCGCCTGATCCGCGAGCGGTTGGGATTCGGCGGTCTGTTGCTGTCCGACGATCTGGTGATGAACGCCCTTTCGGGCTCGCTGACCCAGCGCGCTCACAAGGCGCTGAAGGCGGGGTGCGATCTCGTCGTCCACTGGAACGGCGACATGGACGAAATGCGCCAGGTCGCCGAGGGCGTCGGACCGCTGAAGGGCGGGGCGCGCCGCCGGGCGGAAGCCGCGCTGGCCCGGATCGTGCGGACGCCCGAACCGCTCGATCCCGTCGCCGGGCACGACCGCTTCTTCAAGGCCATGGGCGGTCGCATGGACGCCGCCAAGGGGCCGGACGTGGGTGAGGCGCAGGCCTAAAGACCTATGACGGAGTCTTTCCAGCCGAATCTTGATTTCAACGCCGAGGAGGTCGAGGAGCGCGAGGCCTTCGTCGTCGATCTGGAAGGCTATGAGGGACCGCTGCACGTCCTGTTGGCCCTGGCGCGAAACCAGAAGGTCGATCTGCTGAAGCTGTCGATCACCCAGCTGGCGGAACAGTATCTGGCCTTCGTGCATGAGGCGCGCAGGCGCAACTTCGCCCTGGCGGCCGACTATCTGGTGATGGCGTCGTGGCTGGCTTATCTGAAGTCGCGCCTACTGTTGCCGCGCACCGACAAGGGCAAGGCCGAAGAGCCGCCGGCTGAGGAAATGGCCGCCGCCCTGGCGTTCCGGCTGCAGAAGCTGGAGGCGATGCGAAAGGCCGTCGAACAGCTGATGGCACGGCCCCAGCTGAGGCGCGACGTCTTCACGCGCGGCGATCCCGAGGCGACGGTGATCGTGCCCTCGGATCGCATCGACGCCAGCCTCTACGAACTGATGAGCGCCTATGTCGTCCAGCGTCGGCGCGAGGAGGCGCGGCGCTATGCCCCCGGCCAGCGGGTCGAGGCCTTTCCGTTGGAGGCCGCGCGCGATTGGCTGCGCGAGATCATGCCGAAGCTGGCGGAGTGGACGCCGCTGGAACAGGTCGCGCCGCATCGTGAGGACGAGGAGGGGCCCAGCCAGGCCAGCTTTACGGCCTCGACCCTGTCGGCCAGTCTGGAGCTGGTGAAGGAGGGGGCGATGGACATCCGGCAGAGCGAGGCGTTCGCGGACCTGTATCTGAAACGCCGGGGACCGGGCCAGCTGTTGGAGTGGACGCCGTGAGCGACCTGTCGTTCCAGCCCGACGAGGCCGAGATCGAGCGGCGGGTCGAGGCCCTGTTGTTCGCCGCCGCCGGGCCGCTGACGGCGGCCGAAATCGCCGCGCGCCTGCCCGAGAACTGCAACGTCGCGCGCGCCATATCGGGTCTGCGCGCCCGCTATGAGGGGCGGGGGGTCGAGCTGGAGTGCGTCGCCGACCGCTGGCGCTTCCGCACCGCGCCCGACCTGGCCTTCATGATGACGCAGGAGCGCGAGGAGCCGCGCCGGCTGTCCAAGGCCGCGCTGGAGACCCTGGCCATCATCGCCTATCACCAGCCCGTCACCCGCGCCGAGATCGAGAGCGTGCGCGGCGTCAGCATTTCCAAGGGCACGCTGGACCTGCTGCTGGAGATGGGGTTCGTGAGGCTGCGCGGACGTCGGCGCACGCCGGGGCGGCCCGTCACCTATGCGACCACCGACCGGTTCCTGGAGCATTTCGGCCTGGCGACCTTGTACGATCTGCCGGGCGTGCAGGAGATGAAGGCGGCGGGCCTGCTGGATCTGTCGCTGCCGGTCGGGTTCGAGGTGCCGGATCCCAGCCGCGCCTCGGAGGCGGACGACGAGGACGGCACATTGCCGCTGGACGACGAGGCGCCCGAGTTCGCCCAGGATTTCGTCGGCGAACGAAGCTGACCCTGCGTGATGTTCACGCCGTCTTAGTCTGCGCGTCCTAAGCCAGACCGTATGAGTGGCGTGACATCGAAGACGGGTTGGCGGGCGTGGAGCACGTTCAGGATCGCCTTGATCCTGATGCTGTCGTCCATCGTCGGCATGGCCGGGGTTCTAACCATCGTCAGTCGCGGCATCGACGCCCACCAGGCGCGCAAGGAAGAAGGTCTGGTGCAGTTGCGTCTGACGCGCGCGCTGGAAACCATTGGCGAGAATCTAACCACCGCCTCGGTCTGGGACGAGGCCGTCGATCGGATGACGGCGGGCGATGCGGCCTGGTACGACCGCAACTTCGGCGCCTTCTACGCCGCCCAGCATAAGCATCAGTTCACTCTGGGCTATGACGGGACCGGGCGGCTGTTTCGCATCAGCACGCTGGGCCGACCGGCCGAGACGCAGGTCGGCGAGCCATTCGGCCTGGCGGCCCGGCCGCTGATCGACGCGCTCAGGGCCGAGGCCGCCGGCCGCGACCGATCGGTCACCGCGGATGCCGGGGTGCGTCTGAAGGCGGCGTTCGTTCGCGTCGGCGACGACATCTACGTGCTGGGGGGCTCCACGGTCGTGCGGCATACGGCGGGCGGATCGACGCCGGCGTCCGATCCGATCGTGGCCTCGTTCAAACCATTCGCCGGCGAACTCAATCTCTTGCGAACGCGGCTGGCGTTGGACCGGATTCACTTCCAGCCCGGCGATGCAGAGCCGCCGAACGGCATGATCGGCGTCGATGTTCGCGACGTCGGCGGCGCCCTGCTGGGGCGTGTCGTCTGGGCGCCGGAGCAGCCCGGCTATCAGATCCTGACCAAGGCCGGGCCGCTGCTGCTGCTGCTGTTGATCGTGCTGCTGATCGGCACGGGGTCGTTGCTGTGGAACACGACGGCAGACGTGCGGCGCCTCAAGGCCTCCGAGGTCGCCCTGTCGGCGGCGTTGGAGCGGGCCGAGGCGGCGAACCGGGCCAAGACGCGGTTCCTGTCCAACGTCAGTCACGAACTGCGTACGCCCCTGAACGGCGTTCTGGGGATGGCCGAGATCATCGGCGCCGATCTGGTGACGCCGCAGCAGCGCGAACGGCTTGAAATCTTGAAGGCGTCGGGGCGTCAGCAACTGAGGCTGGTCGAGGAGTTGCTTGACGTGGTGCGGCTGCGCGACGGGGCGGTGGCGCTGGAGACACGCCCGTTCCGGCCGGACAACCTGTTGCAGCGGGTCGCTAACGATTTCCGGGGCGCGGCCGAGGCCAAGGGGCTGAAGATTTCGGTCAAGGCGGCCGAGGGCGAGTGGCTGGGCGACCCGGTCCATGTCGAAAAACTGATGGCGGCGCTGACGGACAATGCGGTGCGGTTCACACGCACCGGCGGCGTGATGCTGCGCGCCGTTGCGGGCGCGGGCCTGGCGTTTGAGGTCGAGGACACGGGGCCGGGCATGGAGCCGGCGGAGACGGCGCGTCTGTTCGAGGCCTTCACCCAGGGCGATGAAAGCGCGACGCGCACGGCCGAAGGACTGGGATTGGGATTGACGGCGGCGCACGGTCTCGCGGCCCTGATGGGCGGCAAGATCGAGATCGTCACCGCGCCCGGCACCGGCAGCACCTTCCGCGTCGTCCTGCCGTTGGAGGCGGTCGTCTAGGCCGTCAGCAGGCGCGGCAGTTTGAAGGTGACGGTTTCGCGCGCGCCGTCGTCCTCGGTCACCGTGGCGTCAAAGCGCGCCCGGATGGCGTCGACCAGAGCCTCGATCAGCGGCTCGGGCGCCGAGGCGCCGGCGGTGACGCCGACGGTGTTTACCCCATCGAACCAGGACCAGTCCACCTGGGACGCATCGTCCACCAGATAGGCGGCCGGAGCGCCGGCGCGCATCGCGACCTCGACCAGGCGCACCGAATTGGACGAGTTCTTGGATCCGACGACCAGCACGAGGTCGCAGCCCTCGCCCAACGCCTTGACGGCGTCCTGGCGATTGGTCGTGGCGTAGCAGATGTCTTCCTTGTGCGGATCGGGCAGTTCGGGAAAGCGGCGCTTCAACACCTTCAGGATGCCCGCCGTGTCGTCGACCGACAGGGTGGTCTGCGTGGCGTAGGCCAGGGGCGCGTCGCCGGGGCGTTCGAACGATTCGGCGTCGGCTTCGGTCTCCACCAAAGTGATGGCGCCGGGCGGCAACTGGCCCAGGGTGCCGACGACCTCGGGGTGGCCTGCGTGGCCGATCAGGATGATGTGGCGGCCGGCCGCATGATGACGTTCGGCCTCAACGTGGACCTTGGACACCAGGGGGCAGGTCGCGTCCAGGAAGACCAGTTCGCGCGCCCGCGCCGTCGCCGGCACCGACTTGGGAACCCCGTGGGCCGAAAAGACGACCGGCCGGTCGTCAGGGCATTCGTCCAGTTCCTTGACGAAGACGGCGCCCATGGCCTTCAGCCGCTCGACCACATGTTTGTTGTGGACGATCTCGTGGCGCACATAGACGGGGGCGCCGAACTTTTCGATCGCGCGCTCGACGATCTGGATCGCCCGGTCGACCCCGGCGCAAAAGCCCCGCGGGGTGGCCAACCGCACCGAAAGCGGGCGAAGCGGGGCGTTGGGGACAGGAACGTGCGCATTCATGGCGGCGAACCTAGTCGTTTGCAGCGCTGACCGCCATCGGAGCCGAAGGGCGGATGCGACGGATTCTGTCGCCCGCAGCAGCGGCGCATCGTCACGGCGGGCGGGCGCGAATAGAAAGTCGATATTCTACAACGCGTTAGCGCATGATCACGACGCCTTGACCTGTAGGCCGCTCACGATTAGTTTCCGCGCCGAATTCAGACCCGTCCGGACGCACTGTCTGGACGCCGAACGCACAGGTCCTATCCCCCATGTCGGAATCGCGCGAAGAGGCGATCAAACGCCTCCAAGACAGCGCATCCGCATTGGAGGCGCGGACCACGGCGGAGAAATCCGCCGAACTGACCGGCCATCAGGTGTCGGGTCAGGCCTACAAGATCATCGCCGAACTTCTCGGCGGCGTCTTCGTGGGGCTGGCGTTTGGAGCGATCGCAGACTGGGCCCTCGGGACCCGTCCGTGGGGTTTGATCGGCGGGGTCCTTCTGGGCTTCGCCTTGTCGATTTACATGGCGCGTCGCACAGCCAACCGGCTGATGGCGCAGGCCAAGGCGCAAGGGACGACGGCTCCGGCCGAGCCCTACGTCGAGGCCGACGAAGACGGGGAACGATAGGGCTTCATGGCCGATCCGATTCATCAGTTTGCGATTCAGAAGGTCGTCGACCTTGGCGACGTCACCCTGCCTGTGCTGGGGACGGTCGATCTGGCGATCACCAACTCGCACATCGCCATGACGGTCGCCTTCGTGCTTATCGTCGGCTTCCTGGCCGCCGTGACCGCGAACGCCCAGGTCGTGCCCGGCCGGCTTCAAGCCGCCGGCGAGGGCCTGTTCGGCCTGATCGACAATCTGGCCGATTCCATCATCGGTCACGAAGGCCGCAAGTATTTCCCGTTCATCTTCACCCTGTTCATCCTGATCCTGGGCATGAACATCCTGGGTCTGTTCCTGACCTTCACGGCGACCTCGCAGCTGGCCATCACCGCCACCTTCGCCCTGATCACCTTCGGTCTGGTGCTGGTCGTCGGCTTCGCCAAGAACGGTTTGGGCTTCTTCAAGCTGTTCTGGCCGATGGGTGCGCCGCTGGCGCTGCGCCCGGTGGTCGGCCTGATCGAGTTCGTGTCCTTCCTGCTTCGCCCGGTCACCCTGGCGCTGCGTCTGTTCGGCAACATGCTGGGCGGTCACGTCGCGCTGAAGATCTTCGCCGGCTTCGTCGTGTCGCTGGGCCTCTTGGGCCTGGGCGGCGGCATCGGCCTGCTGGCCTTCCCGGTCGCGGCCCTGTCGCTGGGCATGGTCGTCGCCCTGACCGCTCTGGAGTTCCTGGTGGCCTTCCTCCAGGCCTTCGTCTTCGCCGTTCTGGCCTGCATCTATCTGAACGATGTGGTCAACCTGGACCACGCCCACTAAAGGGCCGGACCAGTCTCTTCACCCCAACCACCAACGACTTTAATCTAGGAATACAATCATGGACGCTGAAGCCGCGAAGTACATCGGCGCTGGTCTCGCCACCCTGGGCATGATCGGCTCGGCCTTGGGCGTGGGCAACATCTTCGGCAACTTCCTTGCCGGCGCCCTGCGCAACCCGTCGGCCGCCGCCGGCCAAGTCGGCAACCTGTTCGTCGGCGCCGCTCTGGCCGAAGCCCTGGGCATCCTGGCCTTCGTGCTCGGCATCCTGATGATCTTCGGCTGATATCAGTCGATTACGGCGCGCGGGGTTCGCCCGCGCGCCGCTTCATCTGATCCTGCAGTAGACGGTTCATGGCCAGCACCCACACCATCGACGCGGTCCCGCCTTCGGTCGAAGCGGACCTGCACGCCGAGACGGCGACCACCGCCGAGCACGGCTCGGGCGGCCTGCCGCAATTCCAGTTCGAACACTGGGCGGGCCAGATCGGCTATCTGCTGATCCTGTTCGTCATCCTGTATGTTCTGGTTTCCAAGGTCTTCGCGCCGCGCCTTCGCAAGGTGATGGACGAACGGGCCGACACCATTTCCACCGCCGTCGCGACTGCACGCCAGGTCCAGGCCGAGGCCGCCGAACAGGCCGCCCAGGCTCAGGCCGAAGTCGCCAAGGCTCGCGCTGACGCCCGCGCCACGGCCGCCGCCGCCAAGGCGCGCGTGACCGACGAAGCGAACGCCCGTCAGGCCGCCGAAGAAGCCGTGGTCAACGCCCGCATCGCCGAGGCGGAAGCCTCGATCGGCAAGACCCGCGACGCCGCCATGGCCAATGTCTCTACCATCGCCTCCGACACGACCGCCGCCATGGTCGAGCGTCTGACCGGCAAGGCCGCGACCGCCGCCGAGCTGGCCGCCGTCAAGGGAGCCGCCTGATGAACCTGATCTTCGAACACGGCATCTGGAGCTTCGCCAATGCGGAGATCTGGGTCGGCATCGGGCTGATCATCTTCTTTGGCATCCTGATCGCCGCCGGCGTGCCCAAGATGGCCGGCAAGGCGCTGGACGCCAAGGCCGTCAAGATCCAGGCCGATCTGGACGAGGCCGCTCGCCTGCGCGCCGAGGCCGAAGCCCTGCTGGCCCAGATCCGCAAGGAGAAGGCCGAGGCTGAAGCCCAAGCCGCCGAGATGATGGCTCAGGCCGAAGCCGACGCCCGTCGCCTGGAAGTCGAGACCAAGGCCAAGCTGGAAGAAACCCTGGCCCGTCGTCAGAAGATGGCCGAGACCCGCATCGCGCAAGCCGAAGCCCAGGCCTCGGCCGAAGTGAAAGCCGCCGCCGCCGATCTGGCCGCCAAGTCGGCGGAACAGGTTCTGGCCGCGCGCCTCGCCAGCGGCGCCAAGGATCCGCTGCTCGACAGCGCCATCGCCCAGATCGGCGATCGCCTGAACTGATCAGGGTCGATCCTGAATGAAACAAGGCCCCCGACGTCGCCGTCGGGGGCCTTTTTTCTTGAGCGATCAAGCCGTGATCAGTGGGCGTGGGCGCCGCCGATGATGGTCGCGCCCATCCGCTTGTCGCGCGCCACCAGCCGAGCATAGACGTTGCCCAGCACGATACCGAAGACCGCATGAGTGATCAGCAGCCAGGCGAAGGTGCCGAAGCCTGCGCCGGCCGTGAATGTCCGATAGTTCCCGAACATTACGATGGCCGCCATCATGAGGATCCAGGCGCCGACGGCGAAGACGATGCCCTTGGTCTCGGGCGTGTCCGTCGGCAGGCGGGGACACAGGATGGCGAACAGCGGCCCCAGGATAAACACGCCACTGATGACATGGACGACCCAGCCGACGGCCAGATTGCCGGGCATGCCGATCATGCTGGCGATGACCCCCTGGAAGGGATCGAACCAGTTCAGGAACATATTGGGTATTTCGAGCAGTGAGACGGCCACGGTCGCCGCAACCCCGGCAATCAGACCTTTTTGTACGCGTGACATCATGACCTTAGCGCCTCCCAACGCATAAGTGGTTCTCTGATAACGCGCAGACAGAATACGCCTGACTGGGAAGAGCGGTGGTCACGATCCTGTGGTTAGCGGTTGCAGCAACGCAACCGCGAAATCAGGCGGTGACTAGCGGAAAAGCTTGCGGAAATAGCGCCGAACGCTCTTGCGGCCGCGCGAGAGGCGACGGCTGGAGCGTTTGGTCACGATCTTTTCCGCCCGCAGCGCCTGTTGCCAGAAGACGGGCGCGAACTCGGGCTTCTTCCGCATCAGGCGACGGAAGGGATAGACCCATTTCGGACGCGCATATTGGGCGCGAATGAACTGGCGCTTGGCCCAAAACGAGCTTTTCAGGATCAGCATCAGGCCGACGGCGATGACGGGAATGCCGCCCGGGCCGGGCAGGGGGGCGATCAGAATGCCCAGCAGCACGACAAACAGACCCCCGATCATCAGCGCCCAGCGTTTGACGACCCGCAGCGTCGAGGCGCGCGGCTTGTCAGAGCGGACGAAGGGAACGGGGAGTGAGGTCACGAATACGCCAGATGGGGAGGAGGATCATCATGACAACGGTCGCCACGGGCGCGCGATCCCTCGTCGGGAAAGGAAAAGGCGACCGTGACGACCTTGCCACAAGACCCCCTAACGCCCTGCGTCCATGGCGGATGGATGTCCGGCGGGTGAAGCTTTGGTCATGAAGAGACGATCTCTGCGCGCCGTGGCGCGACGGACACGCCCGCAGCGTCAGCCGAAAGCCACGCCTGTCAGACGTTCCGATTCCGCCCAAAGACGCCTGGCTACATCCGCGTCCCTGGCCTGACGCTTGATCACTGCAGCGCCGGGCGGGCCCTTCATCTCCTGAAAACCGGTGGGGCCGTAATAGCCGCCGGGCGTCGGGTCCGGCAGGGTCGCGGCCATCAGGATCGGCAGGGCGCCGTCGGCGGCCGAATGGCTGAGCACGGCCTCCAGCAGCCGCGCGCCGCGCGCGAACAGGCCAGGCTTGCCGGCATGGCCGTTGGCGATCAGGTCGGTGCGGGCGAAGCCGGGATGGGCCGCCACGCTGGTCAGGCCCCAGCCGTGGGCGTCGCTGCGTCGCTGAAGCTCCAGGGCGAACATCAGCATGGCCAGCTTGGACTGCTGATAGACCGGCCACGGGCTGTAGTGGGTCTGATAGTTCAGCTCGTCCAGGCGGATATGGCCGCTGCGGTGGGCGACGCTGGACAGTTGGACGACGCGGGCTTTCGCAGCCGTCAGCAAAGGCAACAGGCGGCCGACCAAAGCGAAGTGGGACAGGTAGTTGGTCCCGAACTGCATCTCGAACCCATCGACGGTCGTCTGGCGCGTCGGCAGGGCCATGACGCCGGCGTTGTCGATCAGGATGTCGATGGCGCGTCCCGTCGCCAGATGGCGCTCGGCAAAGGCTTGGACGGAAGCCAGGCTGGCGAGGTCCAGCAGATCGAACCGCACGGCCGCGTTCGGATGACGAGACCGGATCAGCCGTTCGGCCTCGGCCCCCTTGTCGGGATTGCGGGCCGCCAGCACGACCTCCGCGCCCTTGCCGGCCAGCACCAGGGCAGTTTCCAGGCCCAGCCCGCCGGTCGCGCCGGTGACGATGGCCAGTCGGCTGGAAAGGTCGGGGATGTCGTTCGTCGTCCAGGTCATGGGGAGACTTTAGGACGAGCTGAAGACTGGGTGCCTCTCATTCTTTCGTCATTCCGGGCGCAGCGCAGCGAAGACCCGGAACCTAGCGGCGCCGAAGGCGAAATCCATCCGCCGCATGAACCTTCCGACAGCAGAGTCCGCGCCGGTTCGCGCTGCGCGCGCCGCTGGGTCCCCCGGTCTCGCTACGCTCGCCGGAGGATGACGAAAAAGAAGAGTTTCAAACGAAAACAGCGCCCGCTCCGGCGAGGAGACGAGCGCTGCTTGGCGCGGTTAAACCTGTTGCGTCGCCTTAGGCCGCCTTGTTTGAGCCTTCGGGCGCGGTCCAGCGCAGAACCGGCGAACGTGCGGCGCGGGTTTCGTCCAGACGTTTCAGCGGCGCGTGGAAGGGCGCGCCCTTGAAGCGATCGACGTCGCCAGCCTTGGCGGCCCCGGCCAGGGCGCGCATCGCCTCGATGAAGCGATCCAGTTCGGCCTTGGACTCGGTTTCCGTTGGTTCGATCAGCATGGCGCCGTGGACGACTAGCGGGAAATACATGGTCATCGGGTGGAAGCCCTCGTCGATCATCGCCTTTGCGAAGTCGAGCGTGGTTATGTCCGTGCCCTTCAGCCACTCGTCGTCGAACAGGGCCTCGTGCATGCAGGGGCCGTCGGGGAAGGCGGCCGACATCAAATCACCGAGCCGGGCCTTGATGTAGTTGGCGTTCAGGACGGCGTCCTCGGCGACCTGACGCAGGCCGTCGGCGCCGTGCGACATCATGTAGGACAGGGCGCGGGTGTACATGCCCATCTGGCCCTGGAAGGCGCACAGACGGCCGAAGGCTTGCTTGGCCTCATCCTCCTCGCGCTCGATCAGGCGATAGCCGCCGTCGTCATGCACGACCCAGGGGGCGGGCGCGAACGGCGCCAGGGCTTCGGACAGCACGACCGGACCCGCACCCGGACCGCCGCCGCCGTGGGGCGTCGAGAAGGTCTTGTGCAGGTTGATGTGCATCGCATCGACGCCCAGGTCGCCCGGACGGACCCGGCCGACGATGGCGTTGAAGTTGGCGCCGTCGCAGTAGAAATAGGCGCCGGCCTCATGCGTCAGGCGGCTGATCTCCAAGATGTCGCGCTCGAACAGGCCGCAGGTGTTCGGGTTGGTGACCATGATGGCGGCGACGTCGTCGCCCAGCTTCGACGCCAGGTCGGCGACGTCCACGCGGCCGTCTTCGGTCTGGGCCACTTCGACCACCGAATAGCCGACGAAGGCGGCCGTCGCTGGGTTGGTGCCGTGGGCGCTGGTGGGCACCAGAACCTTGCGGCGCTTCTCATGCTGGCCCGAGGCCTCGTGGGCGGCGCGGATCGCCATCAGACCGCACAGTTCGCCGTGCGCGCCGGCCTTGGGCGACAGGGCGACGGCGGGCATGCCGGTCAGGGTCTTCAGCCAGTGGGCCAGCGCATCCATCAGCTCCAGCGCGCCCTGAACCGTCGAGATCGGCTGCAGGGGGTGGATGTCGGAGAAGCCGGGCAGGCGCGCCATCTTCTCGTTCAGGCGCGGGTTGTGCTTCATCGTGCACGAACCCAGCGGATAGATGGCCAGGTCGATGGCGTGGTTTTTTTGGCTCAGGCGCACATAGTGGCGCATGGTTTCCGGCTCGGACAGGCCGGGCAGGCCGATCGGATCCTTGCGGACCAGGTCGCCCAGGTCGGAGCCGTCCGTCTTGGGTTCCGGCAGATCGACGCCAGTCTTGCCCCAGCCGTCGCCCTCGAAGATCAGGGCTTCGTTCTGCAACAGGCCGCGGCCGCCGGTCAGGGTGGCGGGCTTGGTCTGGACCGGGTTCGGGGCGGTCGGGCGGCCAACGGTGTTCATGGTGCTCATGGCTAGTATCCCTTACGCGCCGAGGACTTTGGAGAGCGACTTGGCGAGGATTTGGATGTCAGCATCCAGCGTTGTCTCGGTCGCAGCGACCAGCAGGACATCATCCATGCCGGCGTCGGGGGCCAGGCGGCTGTAGGGCACGCCGGCCAGGATGTGATGGGCGGCCAGCTGATCCACGACCTCGGCCGCGTTTTTGGGCAGGCGCACCGCAAACTCGTTGAAGAAGCGGTCGGTCAGGATTTCGACGCCCGGAATGGCGGCCAGGGCGTTGCGCGTGGCGACGGCCTTTTCGTGGTTCAGCAGGGCCAGCTTGCGCAGGCCCGTTTCGCCCAGCAGGCTCATGTGGATGGTGAAGGCCAGGGTGCACAGGCCCGAGTTGGTGCAGATGTTCGAGGTCGCCTTGTCACGGCGGATGTGCTGCTCGCGCGTGGACAGGGTCAGGACGAAGCCGCGCTCGCCGTCGGCGTCGACGGTTTCGCCGGTCAGACGCCCGGGCATCTGGCGGATCAGCTTCTCGCGCGTGGCGAACAGACCGACATAGGGACCGCCGAAGTTCAGGGCGTTGCCGATCGACTGGCCTTCGGCCGCGACGATGTCGGCCCCCATCTCGCCCGGCGACTTGAGCAGCCCCATCGACACGGCTTCAGTGACCACGACGATCAGCAGGGCGCCGGCGGCGTGGGCGGCCTCGGCGATCTTGGTGACATCCGTTGCGGTGCCGAAGACGTTGGGAGTCTGGACGACGACGCAGGCGGTGTCGGGACCGATCTGGTCGATGACGGCGGACTCGGCGTCCACGGCGGCGGGCAGGGCCAGGGTCTCGACGCCGACGGCGTGAACCACGGTCTCGGTCGCCTTGATGTAGTGCGGGTGCACGCCGCCCGAGATCACCGCCTTGTTGCGGCGGGTCACGCGGGTCGCCATCAGCACGCCCTCGGCCATGGCGGTCGAACCGTCATAGAGGGATGCGTTGGCGACCGGCATGCCGGTCAGGTTCGCGACCTGGGTCTGGAACTCGTACAGATACTGCAGCGTGCCCTGCGCGATTTCCGGCTGGTAGGGGGTGTAGCTGGTCAGGAACTCCGAGCGCTGGATCACGTGATCCACCGTCGCCGGGACGTGGTGCTTGTAGGCCCCTGCGCCGCAGAAGAAGGGCACGGCGCCCGCCGTGGCGTTCTTGGCCGCCATGGCGGACAGGGCGCGCTCGACCTCCAGCTCACCCGCAACGCGCGGCAGATCAACGGGGCCGTCCAGACGGGCGGCCTGGGGCACGTCCACGAACAGATCATCGATGGATTTCGCGCCGATGGCGGCGAGCATCGCCGTGCGGTCGTCGGGCGTCAGGGGGAGGTAACGCATGGTCGTGTCCTGGGCCATGAAAGGCCGAAGACCCGCTGACTAATCAGCGGGTCCGATGGGGCTTAGAGGGTGGCGAGGAAGGCGTCGTAGGCGGACTGGTCCATCAGGGCGTCCAGTTGCGAGGCGTCCGAGACCTTGATCTTGGCGAACCAGCCGTCGGCCTCGGCGGCCGAGTTGACGGTTTCCGGGGCGGTCGACAGGGCGTCGTTGGCCTCGACCACTTCGCCCGAGACGGGGGCGTAGACGTCCGACGCCGCCTTGACGCTCTCGACCACGGCGAAGCTGTCGCCCTTGGAGACGGTCTTGCCGACTTCAGGCACTTCGACGAACACCACGTCGCCCAGGGCGTCGGCGGCGTGTTTGGAGATGCCGACGGTGGCGATGTCGCCGTCCAGGCTGACCCACTCGTGATCCTTGGTGAACTTCATGGTCTGATCTCTCAGGCTTTGGGTTTGCGGTAATAGCGTTGGGCCACGAAGGGCATGGCGACGACTTCGGCGGCAGCGGTCTTGCCCCGCACGATGACCTTCAGTTCCGAGCCCAGGGCGGCATGGGCCGGCGGGACGTAGCCCATGGCGATGTTCTTGCCCAAGGTCGGGGAGGGGCCGCCCGATGTGACCTTGCCGATCACGTTACCGTCGGCGTCGGCGATCTCGGCGCCTTCACGGGCCGGGGCGCCTTCCTTGACGATCAGGCCGACGCGAACGCGCGAGGGGCCGTCGGACAGTTCCTTCAAGATCCGGTCGGCGCCGGCGAAGTCCCCGCGTTCCTTGCGCGACTTGGACAGGGCGAAGGTCAGGGCGCCTTCCACCGGCGAGGTGGTCGGGTCGATGTCATGGCCGTGCAGCGGCAGGCCGGCTTCCAGACGCAAGCTGTCGCGGGCGCCCAGGCCGATCGGCTTGACGCGGGCGTCTTCCAGAATGGTGTTCCAGATGCGCTCGGCCTGGTCCGCCGGGACCGAAATCTCATAGCCGTCTTCGCCGGTGTAGCCCGAGCGCGAGACATAGCAGTCGGCGCCGAACAGCATCAGACGGGCGCATTCCATGAAGCCCATTTCGGCCAGGATCGGCTCGTGCGTGGCCATGACCTCGGCGGCTTCCGGTCCCTGGATGGCGATCAGCGCGCGGTCCAGCACCGTCAGCTTGGCGTCGCCTTCCAGATTGGCGTCCCAGAAGGCGAAGTCCTCGTCCTTGTTGCCGGCGTTGACGACGACGAACAGGCCGTCGTGATCCGGCCGTCCGGCCATCAGGTCGTCGATGACGCCGCCGTCCTTGTTCAGCAGCAGCGAATACTTCTGTTTGCCGGCCTTCAGGATCGCATAGTCGCCCGGCACGAAACGCTCGAACTGGGCGGTCGCGTCCTCGCCGGTGATCTTGCACTGGCCCATGTGCGACACGTCGAACAGACCGGCGTGTTCCCGGGTCCAGCGGTGCTCGGCCAGAACGCCTTCGTACTGGACCGGCATGTCATAGCCGCCGAAGCCCACCATGCGGGCGCCCAGCGCGCGGTGCGCGGCGTTCAGGGTGGTGGTCTTCAGGGTTTGGTCGGTCATGGTTCAGGCTTTCACGGTCGCGTGTTGTGGCGGAGCTCCGCCGTCCTCGCGCCCCCGCTGTCCTGAAGCCTGAGAGATTCCGGCGACCAAATCATGTCGCCTTGCTCCGTCGGCGCGCCCGAATGGGCGACTTTCCAGCGTCCGTATGCTTCGCGGTCCGTTTGCCTGAGCGTTTCCGGGGCGGTTGCGCCTTCGGCGTCGAACCCTGTTTCCAGCGCCCGATCTCTCCCGCGAGAGCCTGCGACCTAAGGCATCGACTCAAGCGCCAAGTCAAGCGGGCCGGGAACAAGGATGCGTGCGGCGGGTTGTCGTTCCGAACCCCGAAACCAAACTCAGGAATGCGAAAATGTCCATCATAGACAAGCTGTTCGGCGACAACGACAAGCCGCGCGATACGCCCGCCAAGGCCGATGGCCCGATGCAGAAGGTGCTGGACGAACTGGCGTCCCTCGGCGGCAAGCCGATCGAGACCCTGTCGCCCGAGGAGGCCCGCCAGCAGCCGACCCCGACCGATGCAGTGAAATCGCTGTTGCGCAAGGACGGCAAGGACCCCAGCGACGACATGGGCGTCAAGACCAGCGACATCACCATTCCCGGCGCCGCCGGCCCGATCCAGGCGCGCATCTACAAGCCGCACGACCATTCCGAAGACAAGCTGCATCCGGTCGTCGTCTATTTCCACGGCGGCGGCTTCGTGATCGCGGATCTGGACGTCTATGACGGCGGCCCGCGCGGCGTGTCCAAGATGGCCGATGTGATCGTTGTCTCGGTCCATTATCGACAGGCCCCGGAACACCATTTCCCCGCCGCCCACGACGACGCCCTGGCCGCTTATCGCTGGGTGCTGGAGAATGCGCAGACCTTCCGCGGCGACCCGCAGAAGGTGGCGGTGATGGGCGAAAGCGCAGGCGGCAACCTGGCCATCGGCGTGTCGATGATGGCGCGCGACGCGGGGCTGCCGGCGCCCAAACATCAGGTGCTGGTCTATCCGGTCGCCGGCGTGGACATGGACAATGAGTCCTACGTCGAGAACGCCGACGCCAAGCCGCTGAACAAGCCGATGATGAAGTGGTTCGTGAAGCATATCTTCGCCAACGAGGCCGATGCTCAGGACCCGCGCATCAATATCGTCGAGAAGGCGAACCTGTCGGGCCTGCCCTCGACGACGGTGATCTGCGCCGAGATCGATCCGCTGCGCACCGAAGGCGAACTGCTGGCCGAGAAGCTGGAGCAGGCGGGCGTCGACGTGCGTCACAAGACCTTCCACGGCTCGACGCACGAATTCTTCGGCATGGCGACGGTCGTGCCGGATGCTGCGGCGGCCCAGACCTTCGCCGCCCACGAACTGAAGCGAGCGTTCGGTACGGCGATCCTGCCGATCTGATCCGACGAGACGCCGAAGGATAAGGAAGCGCCCCGGTTTCGCCGGGGCGTTTTCGTTGTCGCCTCGCCCTGCCGCCTTGCCCTGGGGCCTGTCCCCCGCCAAAACGGCGCAACGCCCAGAACCGGACCGACCGCATGACCTGCACACGCCTCGACGCCCATATCGCCGCCCTGGATGCGCCCCAGGGGCTGAAGACGGTTCTGACCGTGGTCGCCGCCACCTGCGCGGACATCAGCAAGGTCGTTGCGGGCGGCGCCCTGGCCGGGGCGCTGGGCGCATCGGGTCAGATCAATGTGCAGGACGAGGAGCAGAAGAAGCTCGACGTCATGACCAACGACATGCTGACCGAGGCCCTGCTGGACAGCCCGGCCGTTGCCGGCGTCGCGTCGGAAGAGATGGACGAGGTCCAGCCGGCCTCCAATCCGGCGGGCGAATATCTCGTGCTGTTTGATCCACTGGACGGCTCGTCCAACATCGACATCAACGCCCCCGTCGGCACCATCGTCTCGGTGCTGAAATCCGCGACGGCGACCCCGACCGAGGCCGATTTCATGCAGCCCGGCCGCAATCAGGTCGCCGCCCTCTATGCCGTCTATGGGCCGCAGACCATGCTGGTGCTGACGACGGGCGCGGGCGTGAAGGGCTTTACCCTGTCGAACGACGGCGACTGGATCCTGACCCACGACGACATCGCCATTTCGCCGGACACCAAGGAGTTCGCCATCAACATGTCGAACCTGCGCCACTGGGCCGAGCCGGTGCAGACCTATGTCGGCGATCTGCTGAAGGGGGACGAGGGGCCGCGAGCCAAGAACTTCAATATGCGCTGGGTCGCGGCCATGGTGGCGGATGTCCACCGCATCCTGATGCGCGGCGGGGTCTTCCTCTATCCCTGGGACCAGCGCGAGCCGAACAAGCCCGGCAAGTTGCGCCTGATGTACGAAGGCAATCCGATGGCCTTCCTGGTCGAACAGGCCGGCGGCAAGGCGACGACGGACGGACGCCAGGCCATTCTGGATGTGCAGCCCGAGCATCTGCACCAGCGCATCCCCGTCGCGCTCGGTTCGGCCAACGAGATCGACGCCTACGCAGGCGTGTGATGAGCGACGCTCTTCTGGTCATCGACCCCCAGAACGACTTCTGCGAAGGCGGCAGTCTGGCGGTCGCAGGCGGTGCCGGGATCATGCCGCTGATCAACCGGCTGTCGGCTCGGTTCGACCGGGTGATCATAACCCAGGACTGGCATACGCCAGAACAGATCTCTTTCGCCTCCAACCATCCCGGCGCGGCGCCGTTCACCGAGATCGAAGTGGCCTACGGTCGTCAGATGCTGTGGCCGGATCATTGTCTTCAGGGCACGCCTGGCGCCGACTTTCATCCCGATGCAGCGCCGACGGTGGACAAGGCCATGGCCGTGATCCGCAAGGGTTATAATCCGGCGGTCGACAGCTATTCCGGCTTCTTCGAGAACGATCACCGCACCCCGACGGGGCTGGCCGGCCTGTTGCGCGAACTGGGCGTGTCGCGCGTCTTCCTGTGCGGTCTGGCCTTTGACTACTGCGTCCGTTTCACGGCCGAAGACGCGGTCCGCGAAGGGTTCGAAGCCGTGGTGATCGCCGACGCCAGCCGAGCCATCGCGCCGCAAACCGAGGCGGCGGCCCAAGACAGTTTCAGGGCCTTCGGCGTGGCTGAGGTCGCCGCGGCGTCCCTGCTGAGCTAGGTGGGCCTCACTCCCAGAAATCCTCGGCCTCGGGGATGCGGGTGAAGGCGATCTTGGCGCCGATATAGTCGGGCAGGCCGGCCTTGGGCCCGATGCTGACGGTGTCCTTGCCGTAGCGGCGGTTCAGCGCATCCAGCGCCTGGGACAGGCGAAGAGACGGGGCGTCGCCGTCCTGATCCGGCCCAGCGGCGAACAGGTCGGTCTCGAAGGCGTCGCGGGATTTCAGGCCGTGGACCCCGACCCCGACATAGCTCAGGCGTCCCGCCTCCAGTTCGGGCTCGACCTTGCGCCACAGGCTGTCGAGCGCGGCCAGAAGGGCGAAGGTGTCCTGCGTGGGCGCGATGGGGCAACTCATCGCCGCTGTTTCCCAGCCGCGTCGACCGCTTCGGGGCGTCGCCTTCGGCCCCATGTCCAGATGCAGCGTCAGGCTGGCGCCGGTCAGGCCCATGCGCCGCAGACGCGCCCCACACTTGACCACCAGCCGCCGCGCCACGGCCCGCGCCTTGTCCGGGGTCCGCATGGCCTGGGCCAGGACGTGGCTGTGGCTGATCGAGGCGGGGGGTTTCTCAGGCGTCGGCTCGCTGTCCAGACCGTGCAGGCCGCGCCAGATGCGTTCGCCCTCGATGCTGTTCCAGACTGCCCGAGCCTGTTTCGCGCTCATGTTCCAAAGGCCGGCCGTGTCAGTGACGCCCGCCGCCTGCAACCGGATCTGCATGCGCGAGCCGATGCCTGGATATTTCGACAGCGGCAGGTCCAGCAAGGGACCGGGCAGCTCGTTGGCGCGCAGCACCGTCAGCCCGGCGGGCTTCTGCATGCCGCAGGCGGTCTTGGCCAGGAAACGCGACGGCGCCAGCCCGACGGACGACCGCAGACAGTCGCCGACGTTTTGCAGGATGCCCATCTGAATCCGTCGGGCCAAGGCGACGGCGTTCGCCTCCAGCCGTTCTGGACCGAGCAGTTCGCATGAACATTCGTCGATGGAGCCGACCTTCCACACCGGAACATGGCGGTCGATCTCGGCCATGATCTGCTGATGGATTTTGACGTAAAGGTCGGGGCGCGCCTCGGCGACGATCAGGTCAGGGCACAGTTTGCGCGCCTCGGACACCCGCATCCCGGTGTGAACGCCCCAGGCCTTGCTCTCATAGCTGGCGGCGATGGCGCCGGTGTATTCGCTCATCGCCGGGCGAACGATGACCGGCTTGCCGCGCCAGTCGGGGTTCATCTGCTGTTCGACGCTGGCGAAGAAGGCGTTCAGATCGACGAACAGCCAGCGGAGGTTCGCCTCGTCTTCCACCGGTGATCCTGTCCGCTCCATCGGTGGAACATATCAGGAACACGAAGGGATCTAAAGGGTGTGGATCACCAGACAACCAGGCATATGACGAATGCAGCGAGGAAGGCCGCAGCGAGGACGAAAGCCACCCGTGAGACTTTGACGCAACGCGTTATGAAGCGGCTGTTATAGTGACGGTGTGCGTCGGAAAAGATCGTCCTGAACGACGGCCCTATGCCGAAGTAAAAGACATTTTTCGAGAAGTCGTAGAAGTCCGGGGTCTTTCGAGGAACGAGCCCGTTGCGCCTTCTGTGGTCGGCCGCGAGATGTGCGCCCATGCTGCTGATCATGCCTGTCGCCATACTCAACCAGCCAGCGATGCCCAGAGCGGCTTGAGCGGCATTCATCGCTGCGCGTAGGCATCAACCTCAGCCAGGTAGGCCGCCTTCTCCGCCTCGCCCAGGAACGACCCTTCGAAGCTGTTCTTCGCCAGCTGCGTCACCTGATCGCGTGTCAGGCCGACGGCCTCAGCCAGCCGGCTGTAGTTGTCGTTCACATAGCCCCCGAAATAGGACGGATCGTCCGAGTTCAGGGTGACGTGCAGGCCCCGGCGCAGCATCTCGGGGACGGGATGGTCCTTCAGGTCATCGACCACGCAAAGCTTCAGGTTCGACAGAGGGCAGACGGTCAGGGTCATCTGCTCGGCGGCCAGCCGCTGAACCAGCGCCGCGTCCTCCATCGAGCGATTGCCGTGGTCCATCCGGTCGATATTCAGCAGGTCCAGCGCCTCGTGCACATAGGCGGGCGGGCCTTCTTCTCCGGCGCGGGCGCACAGTTTCAGGCCCAGCTCACGCGCGGCGGCGAAGACGCGCTGGAACTTGGACGGCGGATGGCCGACCTCCGACGAGTCCAGCCCCACCCCGATGAAATGATGCAGATAGGGCTTGGCCGCCTCCAGCGTCGCGAAAGCCTCATCCTCGGTCAGGTGGCGCAGGAAGCTTAGGATCAGACCGCTGCTGAGGCCCAGCTCCGCCCTGGCCCGGTCCATGCCCGCGATCAGACCTTCGACCACCACGCCGAACGGCACGCCGCGGTCGGTATGGGTCTGGGGATCGAAGAAGATCTCGGCGTGGCGCACATTATCCGCCGCCGCGCGCTGGAAATAGGCGAAGGCCAGATCCTCGAAATCCTGCCGCGTCAGCAGGACGGCGGCCCCCGCGTAATAGATGTCCAGGAAGTCCTGCAGGTTCGAGAAATCATAGGCCGCCCTGACGGCCTCGACGCTGTCGTAGGGAATGGACACGCCGTTGCGCTGCGCCAGTTCGAACATCAGCTCGGGCTCCAGCGAGCCCTCGATGTGCAGATGCAGTTCGGCCTTGGGCAGGCCGGCGATATAGGCGTCGAGCGACATGGGCGATCTCCGGGAGGATGTCGCCCCGTCTATACCCTACATCCGCTCCGGCGTGTCGATGCCCAGCAGGTTCAACGCGATTTCCAGCTGGCGCAGAGCCGCAGCGGACAGGGCCAGGCGCGAGCGTTTGGTCGCTTCGTCCGGCGCAATCAGCACGGGGCAGGCGGCGTAGAACTTCGAGAAGGACTGGGCCACCCGATAGGCGTGTTCAGCGACCAGATGCGGCATCCGCTTGTCGTAGGCGTCCGACACGGCGGTCGAGAAGGCGTCCAGCGTCAGGGCCAAGTCGCGTTCGGCGGGTTCAGCGATGACGATGGCGCCGGGCGTCTGTCCCTGTTCGGCGCCTTTGCGCAGCAGGGATTTGATGCGGACCGATTGATACAGCAGATACGGTCCGGTCTTGCCCTCGAAGCTCATGAAGCGGTCGAGATCGAAGACGTAGCTGGTGGTGCGCGCATTCGACAGGTCGGCGAACTTCAGGGCGGCGATGGCCACCTTGTGCGCGATGGCCTCGAACTCCTCCGGCGACAGGTCGTCGCCCAGCTTGGCCTCGTGCAGGCGCTCGCGCGCCTTTTCGGTCGCCTGATCGATCAGGTCGCGCAGCTTCAGCACCCCGCCCGCGCGGGTCTTGAAAGGCTTGCCGTCCGGTCCGTTCATCGTGCCGAAGCCGAGATGCTCCAGCGCGCCCTGTTCGGCGTAACCGGCCAGATAGGCGGCGCGGAAGACCTGTTCGAAATGCTCGGCCTGGCGTTCGTCGACCACGTAGAGGGCCAGGTCGGGCGATAGAGCCTTCTTGCGGTCCAGGATCGTGGCCAAGTCGGTCGTGCCGTACATGGCCGAGCCTTCCGAGCTGATGACCAGCAGGGGCGGGGGCGACGGGGCCTCGATCACCGAGCCGTCGGCCAGCTTTTTCTTGCGCGTCTCGCCGGGCTTGGCGACGTGCACCACCTGGGCGCCGTCGTCCTCGACCAGCAGGCCGGTCTCCTCCAGGTGCGCCAGCATTTCCGGCATCTGCGGATCGGCGTCGCTCTCGCCGTTCCACAGGTCGAAATCGACCGACAGGTCGCCGTACTCGCGCTTCAGCGCCTCGCGGCTGACCGCCACGAAATGCTGCCACAGCGCGCGATAGCCGGGGCGGCCGTTTTGCAGTTCGGCCGTCGCCTTGCGGGCGCGGTCGCGGAAGGCCGGATCCTCCTTGGCCTTGCCGGCGGCCTGCGGATAAAGGCGGTCCAGGTCGGCCAGGGTGACCGGGCTTTCGGCCGGGAAGGGGCCGTCGCCTTCGACCATGAAAGCCTCGGCCAGACCCTCGTCGCCGCAGGCGACGATCAGCAGGCCCATCTGGAAGCCCCAGTCGCCGAAGTGGGCGTCGCCGGTCACATGGTCACCGCGGAAGCGGAACAACCGCTTCAAACTTTCACCGATGATGGCGCTGCGCAAATGGCCGACGTGCATGGGCTTGGCGACGTTGGGACCGCCGTAGTCGATGACCACCCGGCGCGGCTCGGCCACGGTCGCGGCGCCCGCGTGGTCTGCGTCGTTCGCAACCTCGGTCGCCCGTTCGGCCAGCAGCGCGTCGGAGAGCTTCAGATTGATGAAGCCGGGTCCCGCGACCTCGACTGAGGCGAAACGGGCATCCGCGCTCAGGCGCTCGGAGATCTTGCCAGCCAGTTCGCGCGGATTGGCCTTCAGCGCCTTGGCGGCGGCAAGCGCGCCATTGGACTGGAAATCGGCCAGGTCGGGGCGGTCCGACGGAGTGACGCGGGCCAGGGCGGGGTCCACGCCTTCGGCGGCGAAGGCGGCGGCGACCGCTTCGCTGAGGACGGTCTTCAGATCAGACATTATTGGCTCGGTGCGGAGGCAGGCGCGGCTGGCGTCGTGCCGGCGTTGACGCGGAAGCGGCTGCCGGAGCGGTTGAACTCGGCCATTTCAGGCGTCACGTCGAAACCGACCAGGATTTCGAAGTTGCTGCCGCTGGTCTCGATGCCGGCGCGTGGAATGACGATGGTGCGCTGTTCGGTGACCGAGGCGGTGCGCTGGCCCTCGAAGTTCACCGGCAGGTCGAAATATTCCTTGGACAGGATGGCGTTGTTCCGCTCGGTCACCGCGATCCAATAGCGGTAGGTGCGTTGCTCGCCGGCCGCTTGCGCGCCGCGGCCCAGATTGAACAGAACGTCCATATCGACGCGAATCGGATCGGCCTCGCGATATTCGCAGTCCGAAGAGATGCCTTCGATCTCGCCGGTGTAGCCGACATTGGCCACGGCGGCGCGGCCGCCTTCCAGTTCGACGTAGCGGGCGGCGTCGTAGAGGATTTTCACGTAGGGGCAGGGGCCGGCGTTGGCGCGGCGACGCAGGGGCGCAATGCGCGGCGCGCGCGACGGCGCGGCGTCTTCACCGGAGGCCTGTTGCTGTTGCCCGCCGCGCTCGCGTTGACGCTGGGAGGTCTGGGCCTCGGCGGCGACGGGCAGGGCGGAGGCCGCGATGGAGAGGGCGGCCAGGGCGGTGAACACGCGACGCATCAGCTTATTTTTCCGACAGCGAGAGAGGGCGCACGACGATCGGCGGCCGATCATCAACGCTCGCCGCTGATAGCGGCTAAAGCGAGGCGCGGCAAACGCTTGCTGCCCTCAGCGTCCCCCTCAGCGCTCCATGACCAGGCAGGTCGAGGTCGCGGTCGCATAGAGCTTGCCGTCCAGGCCGCGTAGATCGGCCTCCGAGAAGGCCGCGCGGCGACCGGCCTGAACGATCCGGCCTTCAGCCCGAACCGGCGTGCCGGCGGTCAGCGCCTTGTGAAAAACGGTCTTCAGTTCCAGCGTCGTATAGGTCTGGCCCGGCCGAAGCGTCGAATGCACGACGCAGCCGCAGGCCGAGTCGAGCACCGTCGCGATCCAGCCGCCATGGACCGTGCCAAGCGGATTATAGACGGCGGTGGTGGGGATGGCCTCAAACACCACCCGGCCCTCTTCCACTTCGGTCAGTTCGAAGCCGACGGTGCGGGCGATGGGCGCGATGAAGCCGCCCGTCATGCCCAGACGCAGTTGATCGATCCCGGACAGGTCGGCGATATCGACGGTTTCGGTCATGCAGACAGCTCCTGATCAGGTCCGTCTACAATAAGGACGGACGCTGCCGTGGCAAGCGCCCGTCGTATCGGTTTTTACAGGCCCGGCAGCTTGAAGCCGCTGCTGCGACGCGGCTGGATCGTGATGGCCTGCTGGCCGCCGGTCAGAGCTTGAAGGCGGGCGGCCTCAGTCGAGGCGTCGATGGTCTTCTGGCCTTCGGCCGTCTGGCGGACCGTCGGGGCCTGGGTCGAGGCGTCGTCCTTGCGCCAGAACATCAGACGGTTGGCGAAGCTTTCATCCTTGTGCGCCAGATCGCCGAACTCGTCATCGACGACATAGCGGGCTAGCGGGTCGGCCTGTTCGCCGCCGGCCTGGGCCACCAGGACCTGTTCGCCCGGCGTGCGGGTGACGGCCTGACGCTGACCCAGAAGGATCTGACGCGCGGCGCTTTCGGGGGCCAGTTCCTGCGGGCGCGGCTGGCCGGGCGCGGGCGGACGCAGGCCGTATTCCGGCGGAACGCTGAGCGGGGCGGTAGAGACAGTGACAAACTCGTCCGGCACAACCTTGGTCAGGCCGATGCCCTGTTTGATGCTGCCGCAGGCCGAGACGGCGAGCGCGGAGGAGGCGACGAGGGTCAGGACGGCGACACTGCGGATACGCATGGTTTCAGGCTCTGGTCGGCTGATGCAGGAAGCGCCGCGATGGCGCAGTCGGCATAGTGAAGACGGGGTGATTACGACTTTTCGACGGCCGCGCCAACCTCGGAGCCTGATCGGCCGAGGGGGCGATCCCGCCAAGGCCGTGAATCAGGCTCAAAAGAAAGGAAAGCCGATCAGGCTTTCGCGGGTTTGTCAGACACCAGACTGTCGATGATCAGCAGCACGACGCCGATGGTGATGGCGCTGTCGGCGACGTTGAACACCCAGGGAAAGACGCCGGTGCCCGAGAAGTCGATGAAGTCGACCACATAGCCGAAGCGGATCCGGTCGATCACATTGCCCAGCGCCCCGCCCATCACGAAGCCGATTGCGGTGATCAGCAGGCGTCGGTTCGACTGCGTCGCCCACCAGGCCAGGCCAGCCGAGACGACGATGGAGAAGATGGCCAGACCCCAGCGCGCTTCGCCGCCGCCGAACAGGCCGAAGCTGACGCCGGTGTTCTCGACCCAGCTGAAGTTGAGGATCGGCGGGAAGACGGGGATGCGGCCGACTTCCTGCAGCGACAGGCCGCTGATGATCCAGGCCTTGGTCAGCTGATCCAGGACGATGATCAGGAGGGCGAACACATAGGCGGTGACGGCGAGGCGCGTGATCTTCATGCGGCGCCGTTAGCAGGAAGCGGCGCCGGGGCGAAGCGGAAAACGCGGATCATATCCGCCGCCGTCAGAACAGGCTGCCCTGATCGGCGGCGGACGGCTTCGGCTTGGCCGCCGGACGCGGCGCGGACGGACGGGGTTCGCCGCCGTCGATCGTCGCGGGCTGAGCGCCGTCGCCGAACACCAGCTTGACAGACTGACCCGCCTCAAGCGCCTTGGCCGAGGTGATCCAGGCGCCATCTGCATCTTCCACACGGGCGAAGCCGGGCTTGGGACGTCCGGGGTCCAGCGTCGTCAGGGCCCGTGACAGCGCTGCAAGGCGATCGGCTTCGCGCTCCAGCCGGCGCGGCAGGACCCCGTCCAGTCGCGCGCCGACGGCTTCAAGCCGCGCCTGACGCTGGTCCAGCCGCCGATGTAGCGGTTCGGGCGACAGGCGGGCCGAGACCTGCAACAACCGCCGCTCGCCGCGCGCCACGCCGGCCTGAAGCGCGGCGCCCAGCCGGTCGCCGGCGCCGCGCAGCCGATCCTGCCCCCGCTCGATCCGTGTGCGCAGCAGGGCCGGGCTCAGCTTGCCGCCGGTCACCGCCAGATGCCGCTCGTGCAGGGCGACATTGCGTTGCAGGCCCGATCCCAGCCGGCTCGACACGTGGTCCAGCCGCTGCTGCGCCAGGGCCAGCAGGTCTTCCGGCCGCGCCGGCAGGCCGCGCGCCACCGCCCGCAGGCGCGTGCGTCGATCCTCGATCA
This sequence comes from Brevundimonas vesicularis, assembly GCF_014204545.1. GTDB lineage: Bacteria > Pseudomonadota > Alphaproteobacteria > Caulobacterales > Caulobacteraceae > Brevundimonas > Brevundimonas vesicularis_B. Next base: position 1,239,998 of record NZ_JACHLJ010000001.1, on the reverse strand, counting down.
GCCGCCCGCCCGCCTGAACCATGCGCCGGTCCATGTCGGCGACGGCGTAGCGCAGGTCCGCCAGCACCGGCGTCGCCATTTCGGCAGCGCCCGTCGGGGTCGGCGCCCGGCGATCCGACACGAAGTCGATCAGGGTGGTGTCGGTCTCGTGCCCCACGGCCGAGATGATCGGGATGCGCGCCGCCGCCACGGTCCGCGCCAGGCCTTCGTCGTTGAAGCACCACAGGTCCTCGACCGACCCGCCGCCGCGCGCGACGATCAGCAGGTCCGGGCGGGGGATCGGCCCGTCGGCGGTCATCGCATCAAAGCCGCGAATGGCGTTCGACACCTGACCGCAGGCCGATTCGCCCTGAACGACGACCGGCCAGACGATGACGCGGCAGGGCCAGCGTTCCGCGATCCGGTGCAGCACATCACGGATCACCGCGCCGGTCGGGCTGGTGATCACGCCGATGGTCGCGGGAAAGGCGGGCAGGGGCTTCTTGCGCCCGGGTTCGAACAGCCCTTCCTCACGCAGGCGGACCTTCAACCGCTCTAGCTGGGCCAGCAGGGCGCCGGCGCCGGCCGCCTCCATGCTCTCGATCACGATCTGATAGGAGGATCTGGCCGGATAGGAGGTGATCTTGCCGGTGACGATGACCTCCAGCCCCGCCTCGGGCTGGACGCCCAGGCTGCGCACCGACCCCTTCCACACCACGCCGTCGATGGCGGACTTGTCGTCCTTCAGCGTCAGATAGATGTGGCCCGAGGCGTGGCGGTTGACCTTGGAGACCTCGCCGCGCAGCCGCACATGGCCGAACCGGTCCTCCAGCGTGCGCTTTAGCGCGAACGACAGTTCCGAGATCGACAGGGGCGGATTGTTGTCGCGCGGGGCAGGGACCTCGGCCGGGCCTTCAAATACGTAGGAGTCGTCGCTCATGAAGACATCCTAGCCTGCGTCGATCCGCCCGGGAACGCTGCGCGCGCCCTGCCGTTCGACTTTCATGGCCGCCGACCCGCCCGGAACCGATCCTTCTGACCGCGACCCACATGAGCGCGATCTGTCGCGCCGCGCCGGGGGCGGCGGCGCCATGAGCCCGTGGCTGATCATCGGCTGCATCATTCTGCTGGGCCTGGGCGTCTATGTCGTCTCGGCCTTGCTCTAACGCCCAAGGAGGCCGTATGAACCGCTTCGTCCCGCTCGCCGCCATTCTTTGCCTGACCGGCGGCGTCGTCGCCTGCTCGGATCGCGACGACGATGTGGTTCAGGCCCCGGCACCCGGCGCAGCGCCCGTGGCCTTGCCGGATCAACAGGCGGATGCCGCCGCCTCAAACGCCGCCTTGGCCTTCAACATGACCCGCGATCAGCTGGAGGATGCGGACCTATATTCGCGCGCCAACGTCGATCTGGGCGACGTGGAAACCCTGGTGCTGGACGCCTCTGGCGCCCTCACCCATCTGGTCGTCGAACTGGAAGGGCCCGGCGACATGAAGGTGCTGGTTCCGGTCGCGGATGTTGCTCCGATCGACCGCAACGGCGACCGGGATCTGGTCACCGATCTGACGCCCGGTCAGCTTCAGGCCCTGCCGGCCTGGACCCCGCCGGCGCGCTGATCGGACGCTGAATGCGGCGTTAAGCCTGACGGGCGCTTGACCGGCCGGCGCCGGCCGGTCATTGCCCGATCTCATGAACATTCTTCTCGTCGGATCGGGCGGCCGCGAACACGCCCTGGCCTGGAAGATCGCCCAGTCGCCGCTGGTCACGCGCCTGGTCGCGGCGCCGGGCAACCCCGGCATCGAGAAGCTGTGCGAGCTGCGCGCCGTCAAGGCGGACGACGCCGACGGCCTGGCCGCCCTGGCCAGAGAGATCAAGGCCGATCTGGTCGTTGTGGGGCCGGAGGTGGCGCTGGCCGCCGGTCTGGCTGATCGTCTGGCCTCGGCCGGCATTCCTTGCTTCGGGCCGACCGCCAAGGCGGCGCAGCTGGAAACCTCGAAGGCCTTTTCGAAGGGCTTCCTCGAACGGCACGAAATCCCTACCGCTGGTTACGGCATCTATGACACGGTCAAGGACGCCAAGGCGGCGCTGGACGTGTTCCGGCCGCCCTATGTGATCAAGGCCGACGGTCTTGCCGCCGGCAAGGGCGTGGCCATCAGCCCCGACCGCCCAGACGCCGAGGCCGAAATCGAGCGGATGCTGGGCGGCCGGTTCGGCGCGGCCGGCGCCCGCGTCGTGATCGAGGAGTTCATGGACGGCGAGGAAGGCTCGCTGTTCGCCCTGTGCGACGGTCAACGCGCCCTGCTGTTCGGCGGCGCCCAGGACCACAAGCGCGCCTTCGACGGCGACCTTGGCCCCAACACCGGCGGCATGGGCGCCTATTCGCCCGCGCCCGTCTTCACTCCCGAGCTGGTGCAGCAGGCCGACGCGCTGATCGTCCAGCCGACGATCCGCAAGATGGCGGAGGAAGGCTCGCCCTATCGCGGCGTGCTCTACGCCGGCCTGATGGCGACCGACGACGGTCCCAAGGTGGTCGAGTTCAACGCCCGCTTCGGCGACCCGGAATGCCAGGTGCTGATGATGCGGATGGCGGGCGACATCGTCCCCTATCTGCTGGGCTGCGCGCGCGGCGACGTCTCGGGTCTGGCTTCGCCCGCCTTCAAGCCTCAGACGGTGATCTGCGTGGTCATGGCCGCCAAGGGCTATCCTGACAGCCCGCTGGAAGGCTCGATCATCCGCGGCGCCGATCAGGACTTCGGCCCCCATGTCCAGGTCTTCCATGCCGGGACCAAGCGCCGCGACGACGGCTTGCTGGCCGCCTCGGGCGGGCGCGTCCTGAACGTCTGCGCCGAGGGCGACGACATCGCCGAGGCCCGCGAACGCGCCTATGCCGCCATCCGCAGGATCGACTGGCCGGGCGGCTTCAACCGCTCCGACATCGGCTGGCGGGCGCTGGAGCGGGGTTGAGGCTTAAGCCGCTGCGAACAGCAGTCGGCCCTCGCCCATGCGTTCACGCAAGGCCGGCAGGTCAGTGTGGGCGACCGAGAAACAGCCGTAGCTGCGGCCCAGCTTGCCTTCGCGCGCCAGGAAGTCGGGATCGGCATAGTCGGCGCCGTGGATGATGATGGCCCGCTCGCGCGCCTTGTTGTTGGAGTATTCCAGCCCGTCCAGCAGGACGTTCGGCCCCTGTTGCGCGCCCCAGTTGGCGCCCGCCGTCGCATAGGCGCCGATCGAGGACATGTTGGAATCCGGCGTGTTGGAAAAGCGCTGGGCATAACCAGTATGGCTGGGGTCCGATCCCCGACCGTGGCAGGTGCGCAGCACCTTCACTTCACCCGCGATCAGGTCGACTTCGTACAACCGCTCCTCGCCCGAGAACTTCTGGAAATCGACCAGATACATCCGGTCGCGCAGCGGCAGGCGGTGGTGATGGGTGTCCAGCGCGGTCATGGCGCGCTCCATCAGTTCCTTGCGCACACGACCACGGGGGTCCAGCGGCGGAGGCGTCAGGGCGGCGGTCTGGACCGAGGGCAGACCGACCCGCGGCATGGCGATCGGAGTTCCGTTCTGAGCCGTCGTCAGCGGCGCCGTAGCGCTCGCGCTGGCGCATCCCGCCAGCATGGCCGATCCGCCCAGAATAAGTCCTCGTCTCGATAGCCGCATGCGACGCCCTCGTTGCGGTTGGTCTTGAGGCGTGTTTGTTTCAGTTGGTTACGGGCGAGGCAACCTGAGCCTTGTGGGGCATTTTTGCGGCCAACGCGTCGCGGGGAGAGATCGATGAAACGTTTCGGAATCGCGCTGGCGGCGCTGATGGCGTCGGCGGCGAGCGCTCATGCGGAGCAAACCCCCGTGGCCACAGGCGTTTCGACCCAACCCGACACAACGTTCGTTGAAGCCGGAAGGTTGCTTGCGGATCCGTCGAACGGCGTTGTGCAACGCGATAAAACTCTCGTGATCAGAGGGAACCAGGTCGTTGAGGTGCGCGACGGCTTCGTCGGCGACGCGTTGCAAGGCAAGGTTGTGGACCTGCGCCAGGCCTTTGTTCTGCCCGGCCTGATCGACAGCCACGTCCATTTGACGAGCCAGCAGAACCCGAACGCACGCCTTGAAGAGGTGACGCTTTCGGACGCGGACCAGGCGATGGTCGGCGCCCGCTATGCGCGTCGCACCCTGATGGCCGGCTTTACGACGGTGGCGGATCTGGGCGCCTCGAACCAGGCCATCTTCGCCCTGCGACACGCCGTTCGGAACGGCGACGTGCCGGGACCGCGCATCATTGCGGCGGGGTCGTCAGTGTCGATCCATGGCGGGCATGGGGACATCAACGGTTATCGCGAGGACGTCATGCACCTGCTGTCGTCCGAGAGCATCTGCTCGGGGCCTGAGGACTGCATGCGGGCCGTGCGCACCCAGGTTCGCGCCGGCGCCGACATCATCAAGATCACCGCGACGGGCGGCGTGCTGTCCAACACCGCCGCCGGCCTGAACCAGCAGTTCAGCGACGACGAACTGTCCGCCATCGTCGGCAGCGCCCACCGCATGGGCCGCCAGGTGACGGCGCACGCCCACGGCGTCGACGGCATCAACGCCTTCCTGCGGGCCGGCGGCGATTCCATCGAACATGGCACCTATCTGGACGACCAGTCGATCCGCCTGTTCAAATCGAACGGCGCCTGGCTGATCCCGACCCTGCTGGCCGGGGATTTCGTTGCGCGCATCGCCTCGGGACCCGACAACTTCTTCACCCCCGCCCAGACGGCCAAGGCGCTGGAAGCCGGGCCCAAGATGCTGGACATGGCGCGTCGCGCGCATGAGGGCGGGGTCAAGATCGCCTTCGGCACCGACTCCGGCGTTTCGGCCCACGGCGACAACGCCCAGGAGTTCGCGCTTCTGGTCCGCGCCGGCCTGAGCCCGCTTGAAGCCATCCAGGCCGCCACCGTCGACGCCGCCGAACACCTGCGCATCGCCAATGAGGCCGGGAAGATCGCCGTGGGCATGCCCGCCGACATCGTCGCCGTCTCGGGCGATCCGCTGTCGGACGTGACCGAGCTGGAGCGGATGAAGTTCGTGATGAGGTCCGGCGTGGTCTATCGCGCCGACTGAATCCTGTCGTTCAGGAAGGCGGCGAAAGCCGCCTCGTCCTCGAACCGGGCGACGACCGGCCAGGCGACGACGGCCTTGCGCTGCTCGGGCGTCAACCGGACCCAGTCCTTTTCCGTCGTAACCAGGCCAGCGTCGAACACTGCCGCCCGGTCGGTCAGGAACGTCATGTCGGCGGCGCTATAGGCCGCGTGGTCGGGGAAGGGGACGAAGTCGACCAGGTCGCAGCCCGCCGCCTTTAGCGACCGCTCGACCTTCCAGGGCTTGGCGATGCCGGCGAAACCGACCTGGGGCCCCGACGGCGGCGGCCCCTTGGGCGTCAGGCGCGCGACGAAGACGGGTAGGGCGCCGAACACGGCCAGCAGTTCGGGATCGGCCTCTTCGACATCCGTCGGCAGCATGACCACCACGGCGTCGGCGCGCGCCAGCCCGGCCTTCAGCGCCTCGCGCATCGGGCCGGATGGGAAGACCGATCCGTCGCCGAACGGCCATTCGTCGCCGCGCGTCTCGCCGTCCACGACGATCAGGCTGACGGTCTTTTTCAGCGCCGGGTTCTGATGGCCGTCGTCCAGCACCAGAGCCAGCGCGCCCTCCGTGACGGCGGCCCTGGCGCCCGCCACGCGATCGCGCGCGATCCAGATCGGCGCCCCCTGCACCAGCATCAGCGGCTCGTCCCCGACATCGTCGGCCGTATGGATTTGGGGATCGACCCGGACCGGCCCTTCCAGCCGCCCGCCATAGCCGCGAGACAAGCCTTGCGCCTCCACCCCCGCCGCGCGCAGCAGCCGCAGGGTCTCGCGCGCGACCGGCGTCTTGCCCGATCCGCCGACCGTCAGATTGCCGACCGAGATGACCGCGCAGCCGGGGTCGATCGGAACCGTCCGCGCGATCCGGCGCGCCGTCACGGCGGCCCAGACCCAGCCCAGCGGCTTCAGCGCCGTGCGCGTCATTCGGGCGTGGTTGCTGTCGCGCACATACCACCAGCGCGGCGTGTTCAGCTTCATCGCCGGCCCTGCCTTTGCGGCATCAGCGGCGACAGCAGCGCCCACAGTCGCTCCAGCCCGCCTCCGGCTTCGACAGCCGCGCGACGCCCGCGCTCGCCCATGGCTTTGGCCGCGTTCAGGTCTTCCAGCAGCGGCTCGATCACGACGGGCAGGTCGGACGGCGCCTGAACCAGGGCCAGGCCTCCCGCCTCGACCAGGGCTGCCGTCACCGGCGCCCAGTTCGACGCATCCGGCCCCGTGATCGTCGGCTTGCCCAGCCGCGCGGGTTCCAGCGGATTGTGCCCGCCGACGGGCGGCAGGCCGATGGCGGGCGCGAACGAGCCGCCCATCACCACCACATCGGCGAGCCGCAGGAACAAGCCCATCTCGTTCAGGGTGTCGGCCAGATAGATGTCGGTGTCCGGCCCGATCGTCTCGCCGCGCGAACGCATGGCGAAGGCGTAGCCGTCGCGTTGCAGGGTCTGGGCGATGTGCGCCCCCCGCTCGGGATGGCGTGGCGTCAGGATCAGGCAGACACGCTCGCTCAAATGGTCCAGCGCGCGCACGATGGCGATCTCTTCGCCCTCATGGGTGCTGGCGGCGACGATCACCGGCCTGTCTCCGATGGCGGCGCTCAAACGGCTGAAGGCGGCGGGATCGTGCGGCAGGGCCTCGCCGGACAGTTTCAGATTTACCAGCCCGTCGATCCGCGCGCCCATGCCCTCAAGCCGCTGGGCCGAGACCGCATCCTGCGGCAGCACCAGATCAAAGGCGCCGGTCAGCGCCCGCGCCGAGGCCGGAAACCGCGCCCAGCCCTCGACCGTCTTTTCCGTGATGCGCGCGCTGACCAGGGCCAGTTTCACGCCCCGCCGACGCGCTTCCAGCAACAGATTGGGCCACAGTTCGCTTTCGACGAAGACCGCAAGGCTTGGCCGCCAATGGTCCAGGAACCGCTCGACCACGCCCGGCGCATCGACCGGCGCATATTGGTGGATCACGCCCGTTGGCAGCCGTTCGGCCAGAATCTGCGCCGAGGTCACGGTGCTTGAGGTGACCAGAACGGTCAGATCCGGCCGCGCCTTCGTCAGCCGCTCGACCACGGGCAGCAGCGACAGGCTCTCGCCCACGCTGACGCCGTGCAGCCAGACCAGATCACCTTCGGGACGCGTGGTGCGGGTGAAGCCCATCCGCTCGTCCACCCGCACCGGGTCTTCCTTGCCCCGCCTGGCGCGCGCATCCAGCAGGCGCGGGGCCAGCGGCTCCAGCGCGCGCGTCGCCAGCCGATAGGCGATCAGCGGCAGCGGCGTCACGACATCCTCATGGTTTCAGGCCCGTGATCGCATCGGCCCGCGCCTCGACGGCATCCAGCCGCGCGGCCCAGTCCTTGCGGACGTGATCCAGGTCGTCGCCGGTCGGATAATCGGCGATGTCCCACACGATGGCGCCTTTGGCGAAGGGCAGGGGCAGAATTGCGCGGTCCCAGCTGTTCAGCCGGATGGCCGGATTGCACGACATGCCGATGAACAGCGTCGGCGCCTTTGAGATCTTGGCCATCATCGGCAGGCCCTCGGCCATCTGGCGCGCCGGGCCGCGCGGACCGTCCGGCGTGATGGCCAGGGCGCCGATCTTCAACTGACGCAGGCCCGCCCGCAGCGCCTGCGATCCGCCCTTGTCCCGGTCCGCCTTATCCTTGTTCGACGACGAACCGCGAATGGCGGGAAAGCCCTGGCGGGCCACGGCCTTTGCGATGAACTGACCGTCCGCTGACAGGGAAATCAACGCCTTGGCCGGCTGCGCGCGGTTCAGCGGCCAGCACGCCGGCGACAGGCCGATACGCGAATGCCAGAAGGCGCACAGCACCCCGCCGCCCCGGGCCCAAACACCCTCGGCCACCGCCTGGTTTTCATGGGTCCAGCGCATGGTGGCGAAGCAGAACTGCATCCAGTGCGCTAGGATGAAAGACAGGCTGGCCTGGACGGCCGGAATGCGCAGCGGCCTCACGCGACGGTCTCGACGGTGGGCGCGGCGCCGTCCAGCGACTGCTGGCGGGCCAGGCGGGAATAGAGGCCGCCTCGGGCGACCAGGACGTCGTGCGAGCCTTCCTCGACCACGCGCCCGGCCTCGATCACATAGATGCGGTCGGCGTTCCGGACGGTCGACAGGCGGTGGGCGATCATCAGGGTGGCGCGGCCCTGCATCAGCCGCTCCAGCGCCGCCTGGACCAGGGCCTCGCTTTCGGTGTCCAGGGCGCTGGTGGCCTCGTCCAGCAGCAAAATCGGCGCGTCCTTGACGAAGGCGCGGGCGATGGCGATCCGCTGGCGCTGCCCACCGGACAGACGCAGGCCGGCCTCGCCCGCCCGGGTGTCGTAACCTTGCGGCAGGGCGGTGATGAAGTCGTGGGCGGCGGCCGAACGGGCGGCCTCTTCGATCTGTTCCTGCGTCGCGCCCGGCCGGCCATAGGCGATGTTGGCGGCGATGGTGTCGTCGAACAGGAAGGGTTCCTGCGTCACCAGGGCGATGTGGTCGCGCAGGTCATGGATCCGAAGCGCCCGCACGTCGGCGCCGTTGATCGTCACCGCCCCGCCCGTCACATCATAGAAGCGCGGCAGCAGGCTTAGGATCGTGCTCTTGCCGCCGCCCGACGGCCCGACCAACGCCACCGTCTCGCCCGGCGCGACCCGCAGGGACACCCCGTCCAGAGTCGGCGCATCGGTCCCGGCGTAGGCGAAGGACACCTTATCCAGCACGACCTCCACCGGCCCAGCGGCCAGGGGCGCGGCGTCGGCCGCCTCGCGGATTTCAGGCTGGATGTCCAGGGCGCCGAATAGGCGCCGCGCGGCGGTGAAACCCTCGCTCATCACCGTGGCCAGGTTGGTCACCTGGCGCAGGGCCTGGCCGGCGGCCAACAGCATGCCGATGAAGGCGGCGAAGCCCCCTACGGTCATATCGCCCGTCTGCGCCCGCCATCCGGCGTAGGCCATGACGGCGGCGACGACGACATAGGCGACCAGATCGCTGGACGGACCGGCGAAGGCGCGGGCGTTGGCACCCTTGATGACGTGGCGCTGGCGACGGGCGACCACCTCGGCGACGCGGTCCTGTTCTGCGGCCTCGCGGTTCTCGATCTTGATCAGGCGAACCCCGTCCAGGTTCTCCATCAGGGCGGTGGACAGGTTCTCTGTCTCGGCCATGGCGCCGACGGCGGCTTTGCGCGTCTTGCGCCCGAAGCGCCGCAGCACCAGCGCCACCAGCGGCACGCCCAGCAGCACGACGATCGTCAGCTGCCAGTCGATGAACCCCATGTAGATCAGCACCGCGATCAGGGTCAGCAGGTTCTGGGTGTAGTTGACCACGCCCGAGGTGAAGGCCTCGCGCACCATATTGGCGTCGAACAGCACCGAGGAGACGAAGCCGCCCGAGTGCTGGCTGCGTAAGCGCGCCAGATCGGCGCGGATCATGGCCCCGAACAAACGGATCTGGATGTCGCCGACGATGGTGTGACCCAAACGATTGACGAGGGCGGCCTGGCCCAAAGCGGCGAGGGTACGCGCAATGGCGACGGTCAGGATGGCGATCGGAATCCAGACGACGGCCTTGTCCGCCGGAAAGGTCACAAGGCCGAACAGACTGATCGGCCTGGTCCCGCCCAGGAACAGACCGTTGACGGCCGGCTCGAGCAGTTTCAGCAGCGCCGCCGTCAGCAGGCCGGTCGTCGCCGCGCACAAGACCGACAGGATCAGCGATCCCTTGTGCTTGGACAGATAGTCGCGCCAAATCCGCGCCAGCAGGGCGCGCAGCGGCATGGTTTCGGAGGCGGCGACGGTCATCGGCTCTCGGTCGTCCGAGCCGCCGTTCAAGTCAAGGCTTGTCCGGCGACGGTTCCAGCGGGCGGCCCTGTTCGTCGGCGCGGAACAGGGTTTCGCCGGGCGCCTCCTGGATCCTGACGGCAGGCGGAACCGTCGGATTGGACGCGTATCGACGCCCGTCGAACGGCACGGCGACCTCATAGCCCTCGGTGATTCCGCCGCCCGCGACATAGACGCCCAGATCCCGTCGGCCATGGGTCTGTCGCTCCAGCAACCGGATCGGCGCGCGCGCGACGCTGATCTCGCCGACCGAGCGGTAGGTCGCGCCGGTTCGGTCCAGCACCAGCAGCCGGCATCCGCCCGAGCCGCACCAATTCGGCCCGGTCAGATAGACCAGGGTCATCGCCCCGTCCGGGGTGATCGCGGCCGTATAGCGGGTGGTGTCCAACGCCTCCTTGGCCCGGTCACGCAAATAGGCGATCAGGGCAGGGTCTTCGGGCGGCGGGGTCTGGGCGGCGGCCGCGCCGGCCCACAGGCTGGCGGCGACGGCGGCGGCTGCGGCGAGGGTTCTCATCGGGCTGTTCTCCGGTCTCGACGAACATTCCAACGCATCAGGATCGAGATCGGATGACGCGGCGGCGCCGGATCGCTATCTGGCGGGCATGGCGCGCTTCGACCTCTCGACCGCGATGGGCCGTTTTCGGGCGCATTGGCACTATTTCTGGGCTGACCACGCGTTTCTGCGCGTGGCCTTTTCCAACGCCCACTGGCTGGGCCCGGATCTGGTGCGCACCAACCAGCCGTCGCCGCGCCAGCTGGCGTATTGGAAGTCGAGGGGCGTCAAGACCGTCATCAACCTGCGTGGTGAACGCGACGAGGGCTATTACTGGCTGGAGAAGGACGCTTGCGAGCGGCTGGGCCTGACCCTGATCGACGCCCCGCTGGACTCGCGCGATCCGCCCGAGACGGTGCGCATCCACCGCGCGCGCGCGCTGTTCAAGACGATCCGGTATCCGGTGCTGATCCACTGCAAGTCCGGCGCGGATCGGGCGGGGATGATGGCGGTCTTTTATCGCCATTTCCACCTGGGCGAGCCGATCTCGGTCGCCATGAAACAGCTGTCCAAGAAATATCTGCACTCCCGCGAGGGGCTGACCGGGGTGCTGGACTATACGCTGGAGAAATATGTCAACGAGATCGAGCCGAAGGGCATCAGCTTCATCGATTGGGTCGACAGTCCCGACTACGACCCCAAGGCCATCCGCGCCGAGTTCAAGGCCGGCTGGTGGGGCACGCTGGTGACCGACAAGCTGTTGCGGCGCGAGTAGGGGGCTTTCCGTCGTCCTTCCGGGGCGTCCGCAGGATGGACCCGGAACCCAGGGATGCGGTTGCGGCATCTACCGGGTCAGGCGTCGAAGATGTCCCCCTGGGTTCCGGGTTCTTCGCTGCGCTCAGCCCCGGAATGACGGTCCTAACTGAGGAAGCGACTTCAGCCCCATGGTCCGGTCTTTGGCGCGTCGGGATCATTTTCCCGCGCCTCGGCGGCCAGTTCGGCGTCGCGGCGCGCCTTGCGGTCGGCCTCCCACCGTTTGAACCAGCGGGCGTCGTTGATGTGGCCGCGCAGCGAAAAGCTGAAAAGCGCCAGCACGGCCAGCAGGCTGACCAGTTGGAAGATCTGTTGCGGTTCCAGGTTCATCGTCGTCCTCGCCTACAGATCAAAACGTCGGATCGAGGAGCCGGTTCGGCCCCTCGATGTCGCACTCGATGCTCAGATCAGGCCGCGTCGCCGCGTGGATCGATCAGCTTGTGGGCGTGCAGGATGAAATAGCGCATGTGGGCGTTGTCCACGGTCGCCTGAGCGCGCGCCTTCCAGGCCTTCTTGGCTTCGTCATAGCTGCCGAAGGCGCCGACGAACTCGACCTGCGACAGGTCGCGGAACGTCGGCTCGCCCAGGTGACGAAGCTCGCCGCCGATCACGATGTGCAGAAGTTGCGGCGGGACGGCGTTCTGATCGGTCATCGGAAATCCTGAAGGCTGGGCCGGGAGGCTTTGGGGGAGGGAGGTTTGCGCGCGGCATAGGCCGAGAACGCCCTCGGATCAATGTTGGCGGGGGTTTTTCCGCCCCCCGCCTCAGGTCGAAAGCGGCACGTTTTTACAGCGCCGCACGATCATCGGCTGGATGATCGGCGCCGCGCAGACCAGGCTGGCCTGACGCGGATCGGGCCGGTTGAAGGCCCACGGCCGCCCGTGGTGATCGCTGACCCTGGCGCCGGCTTCGGTCGCGATCAGCCAGCCCGCAGCGACGTCCCAGTCCCATTTCGGCGTCAGGGCCAGGGCGGCGTCAAAGGCGCCGGCGGCGACCAGCGCCATCCGATAGGCCAGGGCGTTGCGTTTCTCGAACCGCATCGACGGCCAGGGTTCTTCGTCGAAATAGGGCGCTTCGATCAGTCGCGCATCGCCCAGGATCGAGGCGTCCTCCAGCGTATCGACATCCGAGGCGTGGATGGGTTTGCCGTTACGTCGCGCCCCGCCGCCGCGCGTCGCCACATAGGTCTCGTCCACCTCGGGCGCATGGATGACGGCGGCGACGACCTCGCCGTCCTCGACCACGGCGATGGGCACGCACCACCACGGCGTCCGCTTCATGTAGGCGACGGTGCCGTCGATGGGATCGACCACGAAGATGCGTCGTTTCGACAGGCGCTCGGCCGTGTCCGCCGTCTCCTCCGACAGCCAGCCATAGTCGGGCCGCGCCGACAGCAGCCGGTCCCTCAGCATGGCGTCGACCTTCAGGTCGCCGCTGGTGACGGGCGAACCGCCGACCTTGGACTCGATCTTCAGGCCCGCCTCGCGCTCGGCGATGGCCAGCGCCCCGGCGTCGATGGCCGCCTGGCGGATCAGGTCGAGGTCGGCGTCCAGGTCCATCATTTGCCTGCGATGGCCACCGCATCGAACATCAGGCTGGGCACATTGAATCCGCCTCGGAACTCCAGGTCCGACCCGCGCTCGATGCGCAGGTAAAGGTCGGTCAGCTTGCCCGCGACCGTGACCTCGCTGACCGGATAGGCGATGACGCCGTTCTCGAACCAGAAGCCCGACACCCCGGCGGACCAGTCGCCGGTGTTGCCGTTCAGCGACGGGCCGAACATCGACGTCACCAGAAGGCCGGTCCCGGCGTCGGCCATCAGCCCCGCCAGATCCCGCTCGCCTGGTTCCATATGCAGATTGTGGGTCGAGACGCCGGATGGCCCGGCCAGACCCCGCGAAGCATGGCCGGTGGTTTCCAGACCCAGTTGTCGGGCTGAGGCGCTGTTCAGCAACCAGGTGGTCAGGACGCCGTCGTCGAACAGGGCGCGCTTCTGGACCGCCACGCCTTCGTCGTCGAACGGGGTCGATCCCATGCCGCGCGGGCGGAACGGATCGTCGATCAGTGTGACGCCCTCAGCGAACACGCGCTGGCCCATGCGGTCCTTCAGGAAGGAGGTGCCGCGCGCGATCGACGGGCCGGAAATGGCGCCGATGGCCGGCGACACGATCTGGCCCGCCATCCGATTGTCGAAGATCACCGGGGCAGTGGTGGAGGCGATCTTGCGCGGCCCCACGCGCGCCACGGCGCGCTCGCCGGCGGTGCGGCCGATCAGGTCGGCGCCCGGCAGGTCGGACAGGTGGCGGGTCGAACGGCTCTCGCCGCCGCGCTCCATCGCGCCGTCCTTTTCGGCGATGACGCCGACGCCCAGCGAGAAGGCCGACCCTTCATAGGCGCCGTCGAAACCGTGAGAGGTCACAAGCCGCCAGCGGGTGGACGACCAGCCGGCATGTCCGCCTTCCGACCGCGCCACGCCGGGGACCGCCAGGGCCGCCGCCTCGGCCTCGGCCGAGACCTGTTCCAGAGTTTGGGCGGTGCGTTCGCTCGGATCGAACAGGTCAAGATCGATGAACGGCCCCCGCGCCAGTCGATCTTCGGAAGCGAAACCCGCGTGGGGATCTTCCGGCGCCAGCCGCGCCATGGCCACGGCCCGCTCGACCAAGCGCTGCTGGGTCGCCGGCGATAGGTCCGAGGCCGAGACCGACGCCTGCCGTTGGCCCACGAACACGCGCAGGCCCAGGTCGCGCGATTCCTCGCGTTCGACATCTTCCAGCTTGCCGTTGCGCACCCCGACCGACAGGGATCGTCGATCGGCGCTGACCGCCTCTGCGGCGTCGGCGCCGGCCTTCAGCGCGGCCTTGACGATGTCGTTGAGAAGATCGGTGGAAACGGGCGCAGCCAGGGTTTCAGTCATGCCCCGATATGGCGGACGCCCCGCTGCACCGCAACCGCGTCAGACGACGGCGAAGGCGATCAGGCCCACGGCGGCGCTCAACAGCGCCACCCAGGTCAGCAACATGCCGATCACCCGCCCCAACGATGGCCCGGTCTGGAACAACAGACCTAGGGCATGGATCACACGCCCGGCCAGCAAGGTCGCGCCGACGCCGTGGACCATCCAGGCCGGCGCCCCCATGGCGGCCAGCAGCAGCATGGCGATCATGCCCGGCGTTGCATATTCCACCAGATTGCCGAAGGCCCGGCTGGCGGCCATCAGGTCCGCGTTCCCGCCGTCCCCGAACGACACCATATGCTTGCGTCGTCCGCTGACCACGATGCCCGACAGCACCAGCATCATCAGGATCAGCAGGCCGCTCCACAGGGCGGCGGCCTGGACAGCGTACATCAGCGGCGTGGTCATCGATCAGTCCTCACGCCCGACAGGGTAGAGCAGATAGTGGTCGTCATAGAAGGGCGTGCGTTCATAGAACCAGGCCAGACGCGCCTGCGGATCGGCGGCGAACGTGGCGTCGGCCGCCACCTTGGCCTCGAACTCGGCCTTCAATGCAGGGTCCGCCGCCATCATCTTGTCCGCCAATGGCGCGATGGCGTAGGCCTCGATATATTCGACGCGGCTCATCACCTCGGGGAACATGCCCCAGGCGAAGAAGCTCTCGCTGGATTGCGGCTCCAGCAGCAGCACGACGATGTCGCCCAGCGGCTGATCCGTCGGCACCCGCACCGAGCCGGTCGGATACGTCCAGTCGCGCTTCTCGACCTCGACCTTCTTCACCGAAGCCTGAACGTGACCTTCGTTGGCGCGGGTCGCCAGCTTGGGTTCGACCAGGCGCAGCATCGACAGGTTCACGGTGCGCGCAGCCTCGACGGTCTCCATTTCGATCCCGTGCGTCTTCAGACGCTCGATGATGTCGGTGCGATAGCCCGGCACCCAGTAGGCCGTAGGCCGCGTCAGGGTCAGGGTCGGCTTGGAGCCATAGAAGGGCATCTGCCACAGGTCAGGATCGGGGCGGCCCAGCCAGCGGATCTCCTTCCGGCCCGAGGCGGCGCTGTCGTACATCTCATACAGCATGCCCTTGAAGGGCCGGGTGGACGACGCCGTCTCGTCGGCCTCGAAGTTGGCGGGGATCTGCGCCGGACGCAGGGCCTTGTCCTGATCCGTCGCGGCGCGAAGACCCGCGCCCTGATCGGCCAGCAGACGCATCGCCTCCTCGATGAAGACATAGGTGCCCAGCACCCGCTGCTCGTGCGGTTTCAGGCTGTGGTTCTCGATCAGGATGGTCGGCACATGGGCCGCCGCGCCCCAGCCGTTGGAGAACCGCTCGCCCAGGCCGCCGTCCGACAGGCCCTTCTTGGGTTCGTCGTCGTCGATACCGAAGACCAGTTCGCCGGGGATGTGGCCCTCGCGTTCCAGCGCGGCGTTCATCGCCGGCTTGAAGACCGAATCCAGCCAAGCCGAGCCGTTCGGCGACCGGCTGAAGGTCCCGTCCTCGCCGTTGAAGCCGTAGGTGACATCGTACTGGTAATCCATGCCGTCGGTGACGTGGACGTCCACGTAAAGGTCCGGCCGGTATTTCAGGATGAGGCCGCGCACGGCCCGCATCTCGGGCTGATCCAGCTTCAGATAATCGCGGTTCAGGTTCTGGTTGGTCGCCGTATTGCGCCAGCCCTGGATGCGCGGGCCGCGCTGGTTGGGGCGGGAATAGGGGCCAGAACGCTCGTGGCCGTCCACGCTCAGGATCGGGATCAGGATCAGGTTGACCCGGTCCAGCAGGGCGTCCTTTCCATAGAAGGCGATGTCGCGCAGCAGCATCATGCCCGCGTCCTTGCCGTCGATCTCGCCGGGGTGGATGCCGGCCTGGATCATCAGCACCGGCTTTGCGGGATCGAAGGCCGCCCCGTCCTTGGACGCCATCACCGCATAGATAGGCCGGCCCTCGGGCGAGACGCCGAACTGCTCGATGCGGATCCGATCGCTGGCGGTGTCCAGACGATCGAACCAGGCGCGGGTGTCGGCATAGTTGGGGCTGAAGTCATGGCCCGGATCGGCCTCGAACGCGGTGACCCACGGATCGCTCGCATCGCGCAGCAAGGCCTTGGACGCGCCGTCCCAAGCGGGGGCGGGCGGCAGGAAGGCCTGATCCCACGGGGCGGTGTTGGGAAGCGTCTGGGACATGGCGGGGCTCACGCTACAGGCAAGGGCGGCGACCAGCGCCGAAACCAGAAGAGGGGACTGCATGGCCTTTCGTGAGCCGATTGCGCGGCCCTGACAAGGTTTCAACCGCCCCCGCCCAGGACCGGCGCCCAACCGCCGGCCTTGAGCAGCAGGGCCGCCGAGTTCCCCGTCTGCCAAAGACTGTACAGCAGCACGACGATCAGGGCGCCGACCGCTATCCGGCGCCATGGCGCAAACGCCGCCGTCGCCGTGCCGATCACGAAGATGGCCACCCCCACCCACAACCGCACCGAGTGGGCGATCTTGGCGAAGCCGGGATTGAGCTGGGCCAGGATGATCACGATCACCGCCACGATCAGATTGGCCGCCAGGATGCAGCCGAACACCAGTCGCCGATGCGACCAGAAGTGCGCGTCCAGATCGATCTTTTGGTCGCCGCCTTCGGCCGAAACACGTGGGAAGGTTACGCTGGCGGCGACGTAGAAGGTCGCCGCAATGGCCAGTGAGACCAGCAGCACGAAGGTGTTGAACGGCGCGCCGCGGAAGATGACCCAGGCCTGGTTCCAGAAGGTCGCAATGTCGATGGCCACGAACAGGGCCAGCATCGGCGTCAGCCAGCCGAACCGAATCCGCTGCTTCTCATGCAGCACCCGCGCGAACCCGCCGACCAGTTCGGCCACGGACAGCCCCAGCAGCAGGCCGTAAAAGCTGAAGAAGAACTCGAATGCGCTCACATCGCCCCCGGCGTGACCAAAGGCCAAGCTTATTTCCAGATCGGCGTTCCGTCACCCGGCAGGCCGAGACGGCCCCACAGGTCGTTGACCCGTTCGACGACCGCCGCGTCCATGCGAATCTCCTCGCCCCATTCGCGCTTGGTCTCGGGCGGCCATTTGTCGGTGGCGTCCAGCCCGATCTTGGAGCCCAGGCCGCTCTCGGGGCTGGCGAAGTCGAGATAGTCGATGGGCGTCGACTCGATCACGGTGATGTCGCGCGCCGGGTCCATCTTGGTGGAGATGGCCCACATGACGTCCTTCCAATCGCGGGCGTCGATGTCGTCGTCCACAACGATGACCCATTTGGTGTACATGAACTGGCGCAGATAGCTCCAGACGCCCAGCATCACCCGCTTGGCGTGGCCCGGATAGGCCTTCTTCATCGACACCACCGCGATCCGGTAGCTGCAGCCCTCAGGCGGCAGCCAGAAGTCCGTGATCTCCGGGAACTGCTGGCGCAACAGGGGAATGAAGACCTCGTTGAGCGCCTCGCCCAACACGCTCGGCTCGTCCGGCGGCCGGCCGGTGAAGGTAGTCAAATAGATGGGGTCGCGGCGCATGGTGATGGCGCTGACCTGAAACACCGGGAACTTTTCGACCGAATTGTAATAGCCGGTGTGGTCGCCGTACGGGCCTTCGTCCTCGAACTCGTCCAGCAGGACGTGGCCTTCCAGCACGATCTCGGCCTGGGCCGGAACCATCAGCGGCACGGTCTTGCAGGGGACCAGCTCGGCCTTGGCGCCCCGCATCAGGCCGGCGAACTGATATTCCGACAGGGTGTCCGGCACCGGCGTCACCGCCGCCAGGATTGTGCCCGGATCGGCGCCCAGCACGACCGCGCAGGGCAGAGGCTCCTTGGGCCGGGCCTTCTTGTGCCGGGCATAATGTTGCGCCCCGCCGCGATGCGCCAGCCAGCGCATGATAGCCTTGTCCTTGCCCAGCACCTGCATCCGATAGATGCCCAGGTTGAAGTCGTCCTCGCGGTCCTCGCTCGGCCCCTTGGTCACGACCAGGCCCCAGGTGATCAGGGGGGCCGGCTCGCCGGGCCAGCAGGACTGGACGGGCAGGGCCGTCAGGTCGATCTGGTCGCCCTTCAGCACCACCTCCTGCACCGGCGCCTTCTTCACCGTCTTGGGCCGCATCGACATGACGGTCTGGGCCAGGGGCAGCATCTCCATCGCGTCGCTCAGGCCGCGTGGCGGCGTCGGATTGCGCAGGAAGGCCAGCAGTTCCCCAACTTCGCGCAGTTCGCCCGCCGTCGTCCGGTTCTTGCCCTCCAGCGTCACCCCCATGGCGACCCGCTTCACCGTGCCGAACAGATTGGCCAGGCAGGGGATGGGGCTGATCGTGCCGTCGGGCATCACCGGCTTTTCGAATAGCACCGCGGGTCCGCCGTTCCTGAGCAACCGCGTCTGGATCTCGGTCATCTCCAGCACGGTGGAGACGGGTTCGGACACCCGCACCAACTCGCCCTTGGCTTCCAGCTGGTCGATGAAGTCACGCAAGGATTTGTAGGCCATGAGGCTTCCGCTCTTAAATCTTCCGCTCATCCCCGCGAAGGCGGGGACCCAGCGCTGTGGGCGTTGAGATGTCGGCGGGACGGCGCTGCCCTCGATCCTCCGACACCCCGCCAAGCGAAAGAACTGGGTCCCCGCTTTCGCGGGGATGAGCGGTTCTCGGGATGCCTAGAGTGCTAATGTTGAACTGTCACGCGTCGCGCGACCAAACAGCCGGTCAAGCCCGACGAGACCGAGCCCGACGATCAGGAAAAACGCCAGCAGCACGCCGAAGATCACCACGACCCGGACCAGCCCCAGCTGATCCACATTGACGAACCCATAGGGCCACCAGCGTGTCGCCAGCCCATGTGCCAGGGTCCAGCCGCCGTAGACGAGCGGAAACGCCAGCCATTTCGCCGGATCGATCCAGCGCAGCCGGCCCTTGGGGCTGAACCACAGCCAGTCCAGCACGAAGGCGGCCGGCATGACGTAGTGCAGCACCAGATTGACCACCAACGACCAGCCGGTCGGGTTCCAATAGGGATGCAGCAGGAAGTGGTACACCACCCCGACCACCACGATATACATGGAGACGGCGGCCCTGACGCCTTCGCTGGCTGACCAGCGGGCCAGCCGCGATCCTTCGCCCAGCAGCGGCCCGGTGAAGGCCAAGGCGACCAGGATATTGGTCAGGATGGTGAAGAAGCTGAAGTAGTTGATCGTCCGTTCCAGCACGGTCCAGCCCTGGGCCGGCGCGATCATCAGCAGATATTGAAGCGCCAGCGCGGTCCAGCCCACGACGGCGAACGTCGCGCGCCACAGCCTGGGCTGGTCCCGCTTGCGAAACACCGGCGCCTCCCTTGTCGGTCAGGCGGCAGTCTTGTCCCATTCGAACGCCGGGTCCAGCCAGTCGCCCAGCCGTTCGCCGCGATCCAGGGCGTCCATCCGCTGCATCTCCTCGTCCGTCAGGGCGAAATCGAAGATGTCGAAGTTCTCGCGCGCGCGGCTCTCCTTGGTGGTGCGAGGGATGGCGATGATCCCGTGCTGGATAAGCCAGCGCAGGGTGATCTGGCCGTTCGTCTTCCCGTGCGCGCCGGCGATCTCGCTGATCGTGGCGTCGTCGGCGATCTTGCCCTGCGCCAGCGGCGACCAGGCGGTGATCGACGACCTCAGCTCGGCCGCCGTCGCCACCAGCTGATCGACGCCCAAGTAGGGGTGATGCTCGACCTGATCGGTCAGCAGCCGCGCCCTGGACAGGCTCTGCGCCTGGCGGAACTCCTTGGAGGGGAAGTTGGACAGGCCGATCGACTCGGTCAGGCCCTGGTCCTTGGCCTCGTTCAGGGCGCCCAGCGTCTCTTCGAACGTCGGCGTCGTCTTCGGCCAATGCAGCAGCAGCAGGTCGGGCGTCGTGCCCAGGCTGTCGGCCGATTCCCTGGCCTGTTTCAGCAGGGCGTCGTGGGTGAAATGTTCGACCCAGATCTTGGTCGTCAGGAAGATGTCCTCGCGCGCGACCCCAGAATCCCGGATGCCTTCGCCGACCGCCTTCTCGTTCTTGTAGATCCAGGCCGTGTCGATGTGGCGGTATCCGATCCGCAGGGCCTCGGCGACCATGCGCCGCGCATCGTCGGGCTCCAGCTGCCAGGTGCCGAAGCCCAGCAGGGGAATTTCGATACCGTCGACTGTGGTCGTGGGTTGGTCACCATAGGCCATGGGGCGCTCCTTGGGCTGGGTCCGCTTGAGGGGCGTAGTTAGGCGCCCGACCCCGCTCCGATAAGGTCCGGATGCGCCTTGGACAGTTTTTTCGGCACGATCCGACGCCAGCGGCGTGTCAGCGCCGCTCTTAGCCAGATAGGATCGACGCTGGCGATGCGCGCTAGGACGATGGGATGGTCGCGATAGTGGTCGGTGAAATGAAAGGTCGCCGGGTCCATTTCGATCAGCAGTTCGCGCTCATCCAGATTGTCCAAATGCACCACGATGCTGTCGTCCAGCGCCGGGCGCATCCAGGTGAAGAACTTGCCCGCGATCTTGAACGACGGCTCGCCATAGGACACGCCGTCCTCCACGCCGGGGAACGACAGCAGAAGGGCGCGGACCTCGTCGAGGGTCATCAGTCGGCCAATCTCAGTAGGCCAGGGCGATGCCGTCCTTGCGCATCTCGGTCGCCGCGCCATAGGTCCAGCGCCCGTCGGGGTTCATCTGTTTCATGACGTTCTGATAGCCGCCGAAGCCGCCGTCGGGTTCGCCCAGAGTCCAGCCCATCGCGCGCAGCCGGGCCTTGGTCGCCTCGGGCACGCCGCTTTCCAGGTGCAGCACGCCGGTTCCTTCCTGCGGCTGGCCGGTCGGTTCGGACGAGCCATAGTGTTGCCAGCGCGGGGCGTCGCCCGCCGCCTGGGGCTCCAGCCCGTAATCGACCATGTTGATGATGATCTGGGCCTGGCCCTGGGGCTGCATGGCGCCGCCCATGACGCCGAACGCCATCCACGGCTCGCCGTCCTTGACCGCAAAGCCAGGGATGATCGTCTGGAACGGGCGCTTGCCCGGCGCATAGACATTCGGATGGCCGTCGGTCAGGGCGAACAACTCGCCCCGGTCCTGGAACATGAAGCCCAGCGGTTCGGAGCCGTTGTCGGGCGCCAGGCCCGACCCCATGCCGCGATAGTTGGATTGGATCCAGCTGACCATCATCCCATCCGCATCGGCGACGCTGAAATAGGTGGTGTCGCCGTGGTGCGGGGCGTCGCCCGGCATGACGCGGTCCATGACCCGATCGGGCCGGATCAGCTTGGCCCGCTCGGCCGCGTAGGCCTTGGAGTTCAGCCATTCGACCGGCGTCTTGGAGAATCGGTCGTCGGCGAACCAGCGCGCCCGGTCCTCGAACGCCAGCCGCTTGGCCTCGGCCTGGACGTGCAGCGAGGCGGCGGACTGGAAGCCCATCGACTTCAGGTCAAACTGTTCGCAGATGTTCAGGATCTGGTTGGTGCTGAGCCCCTGCGTGTTGGGACCCAGGCCGAACACGTCCACGCCGCGATAGTTGGTCCGGATCGGCTCGACCCATTCGGTGTGATGGGCGGCCAGATCGGCGCGGGTCATCCAGCCACCGATTCGCTTGAAATAGGTCTCGATCTGATCGGCGATGGGACCGTTGTAGAAGGCGTCGCGCCCGCCCTCCGCGATCATCCGCAGGGTCTTGCCCAGATAGGGATTGGCGAAGACCTCGCCCACTTTCGGCGTCGCGCCGCCGGCGGCCCAGATGCGCTTTCGGTTCTCGTTTTCCTCGATCGGGATCTGGCCCCGATCAAACGAAGCCATGTTGCGTTCCAGATAGTAGGCGATGACCTGGGGCACGGGCACGCCCTGTTCGCACAGTTCGGCGACGGGCAGCAGCACCTCTTTCCATGGCAGCTTGCCGTACCGCTGATGCGCGCTCCACCAGGCGTCCACCGTGCCCGGCACGTTCACCGTCACCGCGCCATAACGCGGCAGATAGCCGTCGATGGCCTTGGATCGCGCGATCTCCAGGCTGAGGCCCCCCGGACTGGCGCCCGATCCGTTCAGCCCGACGACCTTCTTCTGTTTGGGGTCCCACAGCATGCAATAGGCGTCGCCGCCGATGCCGTTGGCCACAGGCTCCAGAAAGCCCAGGGCCGCATTGATGGCGATGGCCGCATCGATGGCCGATCCGCCGCGCCTTAAGGTGTCGATGCCGATCAGACTGGCCGCGGGATGCGCCGTCGCCGCCGCCCCGTTCGCGCCCCAGACGGTCGAGCGCCCCATGAACTTCGGTCCCGAAATCCGGTCGCCGATGCCGACGCCGGCATAGGGGTCGGCCGGGCGAGCCGATAAAGGTGTGGGGGCAGGGGCCGCTTCGGTCGGCCTGGCGGCGGGAGCAGCCTGCCGGGCCTGGGCTGCGGTCGCCGCCAGCGCACCGGCGGGCAGGGCGGACAGGAAGGTGCGACGACGCATGGGCGGACTCCTCGAACAATCGATGCGGCATCAAGGGTGCAGTCGATCGATCCGGCAAGTCTTTCGGCAAAGAAAAAGGCCGCGTCCCTTTCGGAACGCGGCCCAAATCCTGGAAAGGACGACGGTCCTATTCGATGTCTTCGTTCAGCAGGCCGACCTTGAAGAAGCCGTTCTCCTGCATCTTGTTCATGACTTCCATGAACTGCGAATATTTCACTTCCGGCTGGGCGCGGACGAAGACGCGCTCTTCCTGGCAGGCGCCGCCGCCCAAGGCGGTGCAAACGTCAGTGGCCAGGTTGTCGATCGAGGTTTGCTTGTCCGACAGGAACAACTGACCGTTTTCCTGGATGGTGATGTACACCGGCTCCTTCTCTTCGGTCGGATTGGTGGGCGGCTGTGCGGGCGGCAGGTCCAGACGGATCGAGACGGTCGCCATAGGCGCGGCGACCATGAAGATGATCATGAGCACCAGCAGAATGTCGATGAACGGCGTGATGTTGATATCCGCCGTCTGTTCGATCGTGTGCTTGTCCCCACCGGAACCGCCGATCTTCGCAGCCATGCTCGTCTCCGTTACTCGCCGGCTGCGTTCCGCGCCGACATTTCCCTATGGATCGCCCGAAGGCTTGATCGGTTCTTGGCGTCCCGATGCGGGCTTGTAAAGCGGTTCTAAACGATCTGCCGTTCCCGAACGTCAATTATACACGACAGAGGGACGACAGTTCGGCGTTCAGGCCTTGGCCAGCTTCAGAAAACGGTCCGCCAGGGCAGGATCGTCCTTGAAGGCGCCGGTGAAGCGGGTCGTGATGGTCGAAACGTGCCGATGATGCACGCCGCGCGTGGTCATGCACTGATGCTCGGCGTCCACCAGCACCGCCACGCCGCGCGGCTGCAGGTGCGATTCGATGGCGTCGATGATGTCGTTGGTCAGGGTCTCCTGGTTCTGCAGGCGCCGCGCATAGATCTCGACGACCCGCGCCAGCTTTGAAATGCCGACCACCTTCTCGCCGGGCAGATAGGCGACATAGGCCTTGCCCAGGAAGGGGGCCAGGTGGTGCTCGCAATGGCTCTCCACCTCGATGTCGCGCAGGATGACCATGTCGTCATAGCCGGTCACGTCCTCGAAGGTGCGGCTCAGCTCCTTGCCCGCATCGGCGTCATAGCCGTCGAACCATTCGCCATAGGCGTCCACCACCCGCTTGGGCGTGTCGATCAGGCCCGGACGGTTGGGATTGTCGCCGGCCCAGGCGATCAGGGTGCGCACGGCGTCCAGCGCCTGTTCGCGCGAGGGGCGTTGCACGGCAGCATCGCTGACAAGGACGGGCTTGGCGGGGGTGACGCTCATGAACTCGATTTCCGGCCGGGGCGGGCGGGTCGCCCGGTTTACCTTCTACAATCCGTCGGGACTGTATATCAGGCCGCTATATGGGACAGACCGTCCGTCCCGCAAGAAAACCCGCTAAAGACTGATCCATGCCGCTGCACATCCACGACACCCTGCGCCGTGAAAAGCGCCTGTTCGAGCCCCGGAACAAGGATCGTGTGACCCTCTATGTCTGCGGCCCCACGGTCTATGACTACGCCCATATTGGCAATGCGCGTCCGCCGGTGGTGTTCGACGTCCTGGTGCGTCTGCTGCGCCGGACGTATGGCGCCGACCACGTGATCTACGCCCGCAACGTCACCGACGTGGACGACAAGATCAATCAGAAGGCTGCGCGCGAGGGCGTGCCGATCGGCGAGGTCACGGCCCGCTATGAGGCCGCCTACCTCGCCGACATGGGCCTGCTGAACGTCTCGCCGCCCGATATCGCGCCTCACGTCACCGACTACATCCCGGCCATCGTCGACCAGATCCAGGCCATCGTCGACGCGGGCTGCGCCTATGCAGCCGAAGGGCACGTGCTGTTCGACGTCTCGTCCTACAAGGCCTACGGCGCCCTGTCGGGTCGAAACCTGGACGATATGATCGCCGGCGCCCGCGTCGAGGTCGCGCCCTATAAGAAGAATCCGCACGACTTCGTCCTGTGGAAGCCGTCCAAGGCGGACGAGCCGTCCTGGCCGTCGCCCTGGGGCGAGGGGCGTCCCGGTTGGCACATCGAATGCTCGGCCATGATCGAAAAGACCCTGGGCCTGCCGATCGACATCCACGGCGGCGGCATCGACCTGGTCTTCCCCCACCACGAGAACGAGATCGCCCAGGGCGTCTGCGCCCACGGCCATGCCCATGGCGATCACGCGCACGACGAATACGCCCGCTACTGGATGCACAACGGTTTTCTGACCGTGGACGCCGAGAAGATGTCTAAGTCGATCGGTAACGTCCTGCTGCTGCACGATCTGGTGCAGGCCATGCCGGGCGAGGTCGTCCGCTGGGCCCTGCTCAGCGCCCACTACCGCCAGCCGCTGGACTGGAACCAGGGGCTGTTGGATCAGAGCCGCAAGAACCTGGACCGGCTGTATGGCGTCCTGCGCGACGCCGATGCTGCTCTGATCGACTTCGACGAGGCCACGCTGGACGAGGCCGAGATGGAGCTGGCCGAGAACGCACTGGACCCGGTGCTGGACGCGCTTGAGGACGATCTCAACACGCCGGGCGCGATCGCCCAGCTGTTCGGGTTGGGGAACGCCCTGCGCGAGCTGCTCAACGACGCCGAGGCCGATATCAACGATGTCGCCATGGCCCGCTGGAGCCTGAAGGGAGCGGCCGGGCTGATCGGCGTCTTGTCCCTGACGCCGGACGCCTGGTTCGAGGGCGGCGATCCCGCCCTGAAGGCCGAGGTCGAGGCTTTGCTGGACCAGCGCGCCAGCGCCCGCGCCGCCAAGGACTGGCCCGAGGCCGACCGCATCCGCGACCGCCTGAACGCCCTGAACGTCGTCGTCATGGACGGCCCCGACGGCGCCACCTGGCGCGTGAAGGGGTAGGGTCTAAATCCCACTCCTTCTGGTCGCGGTGCGGGACGGGAGACGCGGTTCAGTTCGTCCGGCGGATCAGTTCGTCCGCCAGCGTCGGCGTCAGATAGCCGTCGGCGATCCTGTTGTTGGCGATCTGCCAGCGACGCAGGGCCGCGCGGGTGTTGGAGCCGATCACACCGTCGACGCCCTGGGTGTCGTAACCCAGCTGCGTCAGGGCGCGCTGCGCCCCGATGCGCTGATCGCGCGTCATCGACGGATCGTTGGGCCAGGCTTTCGTCAGTCCCGGCTTGCCCATGATCCCGTCGGCCGTCAGGCCGATCGCCAGGGCGTAGGATACCGAGTTGTTGTAGCGGCGGATCACATAGTGGTTCGGCAGGGCCAGGAAGGCCGGACCGTTCGCGCCCTGCGGCAGCAGGATGGTCGCCTCTTCCAGCGCCTCGGCGCCGTTCGGGGTGCCGCCTTGCGCCAGGCGCACGCCCTTGGCCGCCCAATAGGCCCAGTTGTGCTTCGGGCCTTCCGCCTCGGCATAGTCGAAGCCGGAGGGCAGGGTGACTTCATAGCCCCAACCCTGACCGCGCTTCCATCCGGCCTGGGCCAGCAGGTTGGCGGCGGACGCCAGGGCGTCGGCGTCGTCGCGCCAGATATCGACCTTGCCGTCGCCGTCCTGGTCCACGCCCAGGCGCAGATAGTTGTCGGGCATGAACTGGGTCTGGCCCATGGCCCCGGCCCAGCTGCCCTTCAGGCCCGTGCGCTCGCGCCGGCCGTCCACGACGATGTCCAGCGCGTCCTTCAGTTGCCCCTCGGCCCAATCGCGTCTGCGACCGTCATAGGCCAGGGTCGCCAGCGAGCGGATCACGTCATAGTCGCCCTGCACCTGACCGAATGCGCTTTCCTGGGCCCAGACGCCGACCAGGATTTCGCTCGGCACGCCGAATCGTTGAACCACCGACCACGGCACCCGGTCGATGCGCTGTTTGGCCTGGGCGATTCGCACCGGGGTCACTGCATTCTGAACATAGGCGCCGGCGGGTTTGGAAAATTCCGGTTGGTTGCGATCCAGGCGGATCACCGTCGGATCGGGCGTCAGCCCCTCCAGCTCACGCGCATACTCCGCGCGGCGGGCGCCGCCCTTGCGCGCCAGGAAGCCCTGCTTCCAGCCCTCGAAACCCTGCTGGTCATAGGCGGCCAACGGCGGCGTCTGGGGGGCAGGGGCCGGCGTCGTGACCGGCGCGCCCGCCTGGGGCTGAGGCTGGGGTGTCGGCAGGTTCACCTGGGGCTCGGGCAGCATGGGCGCGCAGGCCGAGACGCAGCCGATCAGGAGAAGGCGGTAGGAAAAGCGCATGAGATTCAAACTAAAGCCCCCGGGGTCAGACACGAAATGACATCCGCGCGAACGGCCATTTCGACGCCCTAAAGCGCGCGCCGCGCGAATGCGTTGCCTCGCCATTCCCCGCTCGGGTGTAAGGCGCGTCGTTAACTACCTTTGTATTGGACGCCTTATACGTGTGTGTCGTAATGACGCACCAGCTCTGACGGCCTGATGGCGGAGCGGCGACGCGGCGGGCGTGCAACCCCGTAAACCCTCCGTTCGACTCGGAGGTCAGGCCTCCATAGTTTTTGTCCTGCTATCGCCCTTCGGGCTGCTTAAGCATGCGAAGTGAAAGGCTTCACCAGGCAGACGGGGACTGGGTTTTCTGCGGTTTCGGGCTTTGGCGGCTTGACCTTCCGAACCCCTCTCTCTATACCACCGCCTCCGCCGCGATCCGACCGGGTCAGCGGCTTTCTTATTGGTTTCTTTCAGGACGTCCGACCATGAAGGTCCGTAGCTCGCTCAAGTCGCTGAAGACCCGCCACCGCGACTGCAAGGTCGTGCGTCGCAAGGGCGTCGTCTTCGTCATCAACAAGACCGACCCGCGCTTCAAGGCGAAGCAGGGCTAAGCAGCGATCGCTGCGCGACGCTTCGGCGGCGTGCGCACGCTGGATCGCGCTCAAGCAGCCCGATGGGCGATAGCGCGCTTGAAAGATGACGATCCACAGGCTGCGGATTTCTGTCCGCGGCCTTTTTCGTGTTCGCGGTTGTCGCGCGCCTGTCCGCATGGTTAGCGTCCGCGCCTGATTTCTGGAGTATTCCCCATGGCTGACGACGCCTCGTTCGACGGTGGTTCAGACGTTCTCACCGCCACGGCGCAGGGCCGCCTTCGCACCATCATCGAGCGCCTTGAGCGGCTCGAAGAGGACAAGCAGGCCGTCATGACCGACATGAAGGAGGTCTTCGCCGAAGCCAAGGGCGAGGGCTACGACGTCAAGATCCTGCGCAAGGTCATCCGCATCAGAAAGCAGGACAAGGCCAAGCGTCAGGAAGAGGACGCCATCCTGGACCTCTACCTGTCGGCGCTCGGCGAGATCTGAGGCTGACCCGGCTTGAAGCGCACCCCCTTCAAGCCAGGAGGCGGGCTGTCGCGATCAGGCGGCCTGAAAGGCGACGGCGCATCCAATCTGCGCTCAAGCAGCCCAAAGGGCGGTAGCGCCAAAAAGGAGAAGCTGCCCAGCCCCTTCGAGATGCAGCGCGAGGCGGCTAAGCGCGCTGCGTTGAATGCATTGAAACGCGCTCGCCGCGCGGCGGATAAGGCGGGCGTTTCGCTGTCCGAATGGGAGGGCGAGTTCATCGATTCGGTCAGCGAGCGCGTGAAAACCCACGGCCGCGCCTTCGCCGACCCCGAAAAGGGCGCGCCAGGCCAAGCTCTCTCGGCAATGCAGGGCCGCAAGCTGAAAGAGATCACCGCAAAGGCCAATGGCGAAGAGCCGAAACGGCGGTGGGGCAGGAAGCCGCCGGAGTGATCAGTTTACGCCATGAATTGCGAGAGACTCAGCCCGCTTCCTTCAGTTGACCTTCCAAGCCCTGTTCGCGGACCTTGCGGTATAGGGTCGAACGGCCGATGCCGAGGCGGCGCGCGATCTCGCTCATGTGCCCGGCATAGACCTCGATGGCGTGCTGGATCAGGTCGCGTTCGATGTCTTCCAGCGTGCGCAGATGGCCGCGGTCGTCCAGGATGCGGATCGGCTGATCGACCTGCGCAGCGGCGTCGGTCTGGGCGCCGGCGGCTTTGGCGGCCTGTAGCGGCTGGGCGTCGGGCATTGGCGCGGCGACGCCTGAAATCGCGGGGAAATCGTGCGGCTGAAGGAAGGGCGCATCAGCCAGGACGATGGCGCGGAACACTGCATTTTCCAGCTGTCGGACGTTTCCGGGCCAGTCGAACCCTTGCAGCAGAGCAAGGGTTTCAGGCGCGCATCCGGCGATCCGCTTGCCCTCCTCGGCGTTGAACCGGGCGATGAAGTGATCGACCAGGGGCGCGATGTCCTCGCGCCGGTCACGCAGGGCGGGGGCCTCGATCGGGAAGACATTGAGGCGATAGAACAGGTCCTCGCGGAAGGCGCCGTCCTTGACCTGCTGGGCCGGGTCGCGATTGGTCGCCGAGACGATGCGTACGTCGATCTTGATGGGGCGTTTGCCGCCGACGGGATCGATCTCGCCCTCTTGCAGCGCGCGCAGCAGTTTGACCTGCATGTCCAGCGGCAGTTCGCCAATCTCGTCCAGGAACAGGGTGCCGCCGTCCGCCTCGCGGAACTTGCCCAGCGTCTTGTCCACGGCGCCGGTGAAGGCGCCCTTCTCATGTCCGAACAGGATGGATTCGATCAGATTGGCGGGCAGGGCGCCACAGTTGACGGCGACGAAGGGCTTGCCCGCCCGGTCGCTGGCGCCGTGCAGGGCGCGGGCGATGACCTCCTTGCCGACGCCGCTCTCGCCGGTGATCAGGACGGGGATGGACGATTTGGCGGCCCGGGCGCCCAGCGCCTTGACGATGCGCATCGGCGGGCTGTCGCCCACGATATCGTCGAAGCTGGTGCGGCCCTGGACACGCTTGGTCAGGCGCCCGACCTCGGCGGTCAGGCGCTTCATCTGCATGGCGTTGCGCACGCCGACCAGCAGGCGTTCTGGGCCCACCGGCTTGACGAAGAAGTCCTGGGCCCCGGCCTGCATGGCTTTGACCACCATGTCGATGCCGCCGTTGGCCGTCAGCACGATGACCGGCTCATTGATGCCGGCGCTGCGCAGTTCGGCCAGGCATTCCAGCCCCGACATCTCGGGCATGACCATGTCCAGCAGGATCAGGTCGGCCCCGCCGCCGCGCGTCATCCGATCGATGGCCTCGCCGCCGCTGGCGGCATGGACCACGGCGTTGCCGTCCCGCTCCAGCACGGCCTGGATCAGCCGGCGCTGGGTCGGATCGTCGTCAACGACCAGGACGGTCTTGGCCATGAAAATCCCTTGTACTGTCGCCCAACCCGTCACGGATGGATCGTTTCGGGACGGTTTTAATCGTGATGAGGTGAAAATCGCGTTGTGGGGCGTGGTGACCGGCAGGTTAACGTGACTGAAGGTTGCGCCCAATCGCATGCGTCCCCAGAACAGGGGTATGAACGCTCCCTTCAAGACGCCCAACGCCGAAGCCCCGCTATGGGACCTGACCGAGCTCTATGCGTCGCGCGACGACGCCAAGGTGGCCGCCGACCTGGAAAAGGCGCGCGGTCTGGTCGAGGCGCTGAACGGGCTGAAGGGGCGGCTGGCGGTCGATCAGGACGCACAGGCGCTGGGTGAGACGTTGGACCGCACGATCCAGCTTTATGAGCAGGCGTCCGATGTGCTGGGCGCGCTGGGCGCCTACGCCTTCCTGTCGGCCTCGACCGCGCGTGATGATGCAACGGCGCAAGGGTTCGAGGCCGATGTGCGCGAGAAGATCACCGCCATCGCCACTCCGACCGTCTGGCTGACGCTGGAGATAAATCAGATCGACGATGCGGCGCTGGAAGCGGCCCTG
This sequence comes from Brevundimonas vesicularis, assembly GCF_014204545.1. Lineage (GTDB taxonomy): Bacteria > Pseudomonadota > Alphaproteobacteria > Caulobacterales > Caulobacteraceae > Brevundimonas > Brevundimonas vesicularis_B. Next base: position 1,209,604 of record NZ_JACHLJ010000001.1, on the reverse strand, counting down.
AACGCCCATGCGGGCGCGGCGCGCTGGCGGCCGTGGCTGCGGCGCGTGCGGGCGATGAAGCCGCACGAACTGTCAGCCGAGCTGGAGACCTTCATCGCCGAGCGCGGGCCGATCACCGCCCAATGGCCGCGCCTGTTCGACGAACAACTGGCCGCCCTGCGCGCCAAGGCCGGCAGCGAGAGCCTGACCCTGGCCGAGGCGCTGAACCGCCTGTCGGACGCCAAGCCCGCGCGGCGCAAGGCCGCCGCCGAAGGGCTGTCGGAAGCCCTGGCCGCTCGCGCCCCGACCCTGGCCCTGGTGCTGAACACCGTCGCCGCCGACAAGGCGATGGAGGATCGCTGGCGCGGTTTCAAACGTCCCGCCGACAGCCGCCACCTGGGCAATGAAGTGGACGGCGAGGCCGTGGACGCCATGGCCGAGGCCGTCGCCGCCGCCTATCCGCGCCTGTCGCATCGCTATTATGCGCTGAAGGCTAAGGCGATGGGCAAGGCGCGGCTGGACCACTGGGACCGCAACGCTCCCATCGAAACCACCGCCCCGCGCGCCTTCACCTGGACGCAGGGGCGAGAGATCGTGCTGGACAGTTTCTCGGACCTGGGCGGCGACTTCGCCGACCGGGCGGGCGGCTTCTTCGACAAGCCGTGGATCGACGGCCGGGCGCGGCCGGGCAAGCAGTCGGGCGCCTATGCCCACCCCGTCACCGCCGACCGCCACCCCTATGTCTTCCTGAACTGGATGGGCGAGCGGCGCGACGTGCTGACCCTGGCGCACGAACTGGGTCACGGCGTCCACCAGACGTTGGCGGCGGATCAGGGCACGCTTCTGGCCGACACGCCCCTGACCCTGGCCGAGACGGCGTCGATCTTCGCCGAGGGTCTGACGTTCGACCGCCTCTTGGCCACGGCGCCCAAGTCCGAGCAGCGCGGCCTGCTGGCCGGCCGGATCGAGGACGGGTTGAACACCGTCGTGCGCCAGATCGCCTTCCACCGTTTCGAAACCCGCTTCCACGACGAGCGCCTGCAGGGCGAGGTGTCGCAACAGCGGATCAATCAGCTGTGGCTTGAGGAAATGGGCGCCTCGCTGGGGCCGTCGGTCAAGCTGAACCCCGGCTACGAACACTGGTGGGCCTATGTCAGCCACTTCGTCCATTCGCCCTTCTATGTGTACGCCTATGCCTTCGGCGATCTGCTGGTGGCGGCGCTGATGGAGGCGCGTCGCAACGATCCGGCCGGCTTCACGCCCCTTTATCGCGAGCTTCTGGCCGGCGGCGGATCGCGGACCTATGTCGAGGCGTTGAAGCCGTTCGGTCTGGACCCGCGCGACCCGGCCTTCTGGAGCGTGGGCTGTCAGAGGCTGGAGCGACTGGTCGATCAGTTCGAGGCGCTGGCCTGACCAAGGCATGACTGCGGGCTTGAGCGGGGCGGTCGCCTCGGTGTAAGTCCGCCATAACGATGAGGGGATTCCACGAATGGCCGACCTGCACGACACCGCCAACGCACCTGCCGACGCCGATGCGCAAGCCTATCTGCACGGCCATATGGAAGTGCGTGAACAGGTCTCGACCTACCGCCTCTTCCTGAACCTGGCCAAGTGGGGCAGCCTGGCCATCGCCGTGCTGCTGCTGTTCCTGACCCTGTGGTTCCACCCGGGCGGCAGCTTCATGGCCGCCGTCATCGGCGCGGTCGTTCTGGGCGGCGTCGGCTTCGTGGCGCTGAAGTCCAAGCCCGGCGCCGCGCACTGAGCCTTGCATCGGATCGCCTTGCGGCGGTCTGAAATCACGCGCCCTCACCAAGCTTCGGCATAACCGTGCTTTGACGGCCTGCGCCGGAAGGGCCTAACCTTCGTTCAACGAAAAGAACGAGGGGATTCGCTTGGCCGTCGCTATCGCCGTCACCCGTGAACGTCGCGAAGGCGAGACGCGCTGCGCCGTCACGCCCGAGACGGTCAAGAAGCTGATCGCCTTGGGGGCGACCGTCACGGTCGAGGCCGGGACCGGCCTTGGCTCCTCCATTCCCGACGCCGACTACGCCGCCGCCGGCGCCGTCGTGAAGCCGGACACCCGCGCCGTGCTGGACGGCGCCGACATCGTGCTGAAGGTGCGCGGCCCCACGGCCCAGGAAACCAGCGCGCTGAAGCCCGGCGCCGTCGTTATCGCCATGCTGGACGCCTATCGCGACAAGGCGACCGTCGACGCGCTAGCCGGGGCCAACGCCACCGCCTTCGCCATGGAGTTCGTGCCCCGTATCACCCGCGCCCAGGTCATGGACGTCCTGTCGTCCCAGGCTAACCTGGCCGGATACCGCGCGGTGATCGAGGCGGCCTATGCCTATGGCAAGGGCTTCCCGATGATGATGACGGCGGCCGGCACGGTCGCCGCCGCAAAGGTCTTCATCATGGGCGTGGGCGTCGCGGGCTTGCAAGCCATCGCCACCGCGCGTCGCCTGGGCGCCGTCGTCACAGCCACCGACGTCCGCCCCGCGACCAAGGAACAGGTCGAAAGCCTGGGCGCCAAATTCCTGGCCGTGGAGGACGAGGAGTTCAAGAACGCCCAGACCGCCGGCGGTTACGCCAAGCCCATGTCGGCCGAATACCAGGCCAAACAGGCCGAACTGACCGCGACCCATGTGGTCAAGCAGGACGTGGTCATCACCACGGCCTTGATCCCCGGCCGCGCCGCCCCGGTGCTGCTGACCGCCGCCCATGTCGCCTCGATGAAGCCCGGCTCGGTCATCATCGATCTGGCGGTCGAGGCGGGCGGCAATGTCGAGGGCTCCAAGCTGAATGAGGTCGTGACCACCGCGAACGGCGTCACCATCGTCGGCTGGTCGAACCTGCCCGGCCGCATCGCCGCCGACGCCAGCGCCCTCTACGCTCGCAATCTGACCGCCTTCGTCGGCCTGTTGATCAAGGACGGCGGTCTGGCGGTCGATCTCGAAGACGAGATCCTGAAGGCGGCGGTGGTCACCAATGGCGGCGTCGTGGTGCATGAGGGGGTGCGGGGATGATAAGCGAGCTCAAAATCTATCTCGGTATTTGCGTGGGGATGGCCCTACTTCTCGCCGGTTTATTGATTTGGCGTCCAGACACTGACGTAAAAGTGTCGCTGATCGTGGTGCTGTTCAGCATCCTCGCGGCGGTGGTGCGGTCCAACATACAACTCGCCAAGCGGATGGAGGCGCAGGAGGACAGGCACCGCGCCGGCGAGGCCGCGCGATCCGAAAGTAGGACATAGATCATGGAACACGTCGATCCCACCATCTTCCGTCTGGCCATCTTCGTGCTGGCGATCTTCGTCGGCTATTACGTCGTCTGGAGCGTGACGCCGGCCTTGCACACGCCGCTGATGGCCGTGACCAACGCCATTTCCAGCGTCATCATCGTCGGCGGCCTGATCGCGGCGGCGGCCGTGTCCGGTGACGCGACCGGCCCCAGCGCATGGATCGCCAAGGGCGCGGGCGTCATCGCCGTCACCCTGGCCAGCGTCAATATCTTCGGCGGCTTCATGGTCACGCGGCGGATGCTGGCGATGTACAAGAAGAAGGAGCGGCCCGTCGCTCCGAAGGGGGCGAAGTGAACGCTTTGCCGATGGACGCGGTCGTGACGGCGATCGGAGCCGTCGTCATAGCTTTAGTGATCGTGTTAGTGATTTTTAGCGGTCGCTTGTCCAAAGCCGTGCGATCCACCGTGGAGATTGTCGTCGGCATTCTCTTGTTTCCGACCGTAACCGGGCTTTGGGCCTGGCGGGCGATCGAAGGTGTGAGAGATCGCGATTGGCTCTACGCAGGTCTGATGGCCGTCGCTGCTGCGGTATTTGCTGTAACTGGCTTCTACGCCATTCGACGCCGCACCTTGGCGCCTTTTGACAAGCGTTCGAAATGACCGACGCTGCGCAGATCGCCATCACCGGCTCCTGGGTTGCGACCGGCATCGGCTTCGGCCTGTGGCTGTATGGCTGGTTCGGGGCCAAGACGCCGATCAAGCGGCAGCGGCTCCATGACTGCGGCATCGCCTTAGTCTTTTCGGCCATTCTGGTTCGCGTGGTGACGCAGGACCGGCCGTTGGGCGTCTTCGAATGGGCCCTGTTCTTCATCGGCCCGCTGTTCATCGCCGCCGCCCTGTGGCGGCTGGCCCGCACGTCTTGAGGGGAGGGGCGTGATGAACGCATCGCTGGCCGCACTGGCCTATCTGGTTTCGGGCGTCCTGTTCATCCTGTCGCTGCGGGGGCTGTCCAGCCCCGAGACCAGCCGTCAGGGCAACACCTTCGGCATGGTCGGCATGGCGCTGGCCATCGGCGTGACCCTGCTGACGCTGGGCACGACGGGGGCGCTGGATAGCGTGACCCTGGCCCTGATCGCTGGCGGCGTCATCGTCGGCGGCGGCGCCGGCGCCCTGATCGCCAAACGCGTGGCCATGACCGACATGCCGCAGCTGGTCGCCGCCTTCCACAGTCTGGTCGGCATGGCCGCCTGTCTGGTCGCCATCGGCGCCGTCTATGCGCCCGAGGCCTTCGGCATCCTTTCGGACGATGGGACGGGCATCAAGACCCTGTCGATCATCGAGCTGTCGCTCGGCGTCGCCATCGGCGCCATCACCTTCACCGGCTCGGTCATCGCCTTCGCCAAGCTGAACGGCAACATGAGCGGGGCGCCGATCATCCTGCCCGCCCGCCATCTGATCAACGTCGGCCTGGCCCTGGGCCTGGTCTTGCTGATCGGCATACTGATCGGCACCAATGGTGCGGCGACGTGGGCCTTCTGGGGCGTCTTCCTGATCGCCCTCGTTTTGGGCGCGACCCTGATCATTCCCATCGGCGGAGCCGACATGCCGGTCGTCGTGTCGATGCTGAACTCCTATTCCGGCTGGGCCGCGGCGGCCCTGGGCTTCACGCTGGAGAACATCGCCCTGATCATCACCGGCGCCCTGGTCGGATCGTCCGGCGCGATCCTCAGCTACATCATGTGCAAGGGCATGAACCGCAGCTTCGTCAGCGTTATCCTGGGTGGGTTCGGCGGCGGCGACGCAGCGTCCGGTCCGGCGGGAGCGAAAGAGACGCGGCCGGTCAAACAGGGCTCGGCTGAGGACGCAGCCTTCATCATGAAGAATGCGTCCAAGGTCATCATCGTGCCCGGCTACGGCATGGCCGTGGCCCAGGCCCAGCATGCCTTGCGCGAAATGGCCGACAAGCTGAAGGAGGAGGGGGTCGAGGTGAAATACGCTATCCACCCCGTCGCCGGCCGGATGCCGGGCCATATGAACGTCCTGCTGGCCGAGGCGAACGTCCCCTATGACGAAGTGTTCGAACTGGAGGACATCAACGCCGAGTTCGCCACCGCCGACGTCGCCTTCGTCATCGGCGCCAACGACGTCACTAACCCCGCCGCCAAGACCGACCCGACCAGCGCCATCTACGGCATGCCGATCCTGGACGTGGAAAAGGCCGGCACCGTCCTGTTCATCAAGCGCGGCATGGGTTCGGGCTACGCCGGGGTCGAGAACGAACTCTTCTTCCGCGACAACACCATGATGCTGTTCGCCGACGCCAAGAAGATGGTCGAAGGGATCGTAAAGGGGCTTTGAGCCATGGCCAGCACGCCCAAGACCGGCCCCACCGACGCCTCTGTCGACGCCTTCTTGTCTGCGATCGACGATCCCCGCCGACGGTCTGACGCTCACGCCGTCGCCGCCATGATGGCTCAGATCACCGGTGAACCGGCCTTGCTTTGGGGATCGTCCATCGTCGGGTTCGGCAACGACGGCGGCCCCAAGGGCGGCTGGCCGCTGATCAGCTTCTCGCCGCGAAAAGCCAATCTGGTGCTTTATGTCGCTGGGGATTTCCCTGAACGAGCCCAACTGGTCGCCCGCTTGGGCAAGGTGAAGACCGGCGTCGGGTGCCTGTATGTTTCGCGTCTGGAGGATGTCGATCAGGCGGCTCTGCGCGACCTTTGCGGTCGCGCTGTTCGTGCGCTCAAAGCCGGGGCGGACTGAAGTCTCGTCAGACCCCTATCGCGCAACCTTGACCGGCGCTATCACGCGTCCGTGAACGCCCTTTCTAAACCCGCTCCCATTGCTCATCGCCGCTTCGAGGCCTTGGATTCCTTGCGCGGGGTCTGCGCCATTCTTGTGGTGATGTTCCACATGCCGGTCGCAAGTCACTGGCGCGACTGGGGTTTCATTCAACATTCCTATCTGTTCGTCGATTATTTCTTCGTTCTGTCGGGCTTCGTCATTGCTCATGCCTATGCGAACCGACTGAAGTCGGGACGCGACGCCGGGCGGTTCATGGTCCGGCGCTTCGGTCGGATCTGGCCGCTGCATCTGCTAACGCTGGCGGCCTTCATCGGGCTGGAGCTGGCGCGGCTGGTCTTTCATTTCGATAGCGCGCCGCCGTTCACGCGGGATCGGTCGATCGAGGCGATCTTCACTAATCTGGCGCTGATCCAGGCCTGGCATGTGCATCCCTATCTGACCTGGAACGGGCCGTCGTGGACGCTCAGCGCCGAATGGGCCTGCTATCTGATCTTCGCAGGGCTGGTGCTGATTGCGCCCAAGCGGTTCCGCTGGATCGGGCTGGTGCTGGCGATCATTGGCGGCGTGTTGGTGCTCAGCTACGCCCGGCGCTGGATGAATACGACCTATGACTTCGCTGTGCCGCGTGCCGTCTATGGCTTCTTCCTGGGCTGCCTGCTGCAGGGGCTGTGGACGCGCATTCCGCGCCTCAAGGGCGGCGCCGCGACGCTGTTGGAGATCGCGGCCATCGTCGCGGCCTGTGTCTTCATCGGCTATGCCCAGGGCCCGATCACCGTCGCCGTCACCTTGATCTTTGTGGCGCTGATCTGGGTCTTCGCCGGCGAGGAGGGGGCGCTGTCACGCGTGCTGGACCACCCGGCTCTGGTCACCTTGGGGCGCTGGTCGTTCGCCATTTACATGGTCCACATGTTCATCCTGACCGTGATGATGATCGTGGCCAGAAAGCTGGACCTCGTGCCGGTTCGTCGCATCGACTTCGGCTCGGTCTGGCTGAACGACCTGTTCGCCGTCGCCATGTTCGGCTTCATCGTCGCGGTCGCCGTCGGGGCGCACCGACTTGTCGAGCTGCCGGCCCAGCGCATGATCGATCGCTGGACCAAGCCGAAGGCGGCCTGAGTTCAGGCGGCCATCCGCCACTCGGGGGCCATGTCGCCGGCGCGGCCTTCGTCCCACAGCATGTCCTCGTCAGAATAGCGGCTGCTGGCGGCGGCCGAAATGACGTCGACCACCTGTTCCTCCAGCCGGTCCCAGATCACTGCGAGGTCGGACGACCCACCGGCCTCGCATGGCACGATGATGTAGCGGCCGGCGTTGACGGTCTGGGCGGGTTGGAAATGCGCCATCTGATGATCTCCTGAAGCGGGGGCCTCTTGTCGATGATGTCGTTATGAAGCAGTGTTGCGTCAGAAACGGACGTAGGGATCGGCGAAAGAGTTGAGACACGACAAGGCGGCGATGGTGATCGATCTGGCGCGCCGCATGGCCGCCAGCGCCGAGGGGCTGAGCCTGGACGAGATCGCGCGCGACATGCGCGTCGGCCGCCGCACCGCCGAACGGATGCGCGACGCGGTTCTGATGCTGTTCCCCCAGGTGGACGAGGTCTCGGACCCGCCGTCCAAACGCTGGCGCATCCGGGGCGGTCTATCGGCCTTCGAACAGGCTCCGACGGCGACCGAAATGCTGGAACTGTCCAAGGCCGCGACCGCCCTGCGCGCCGCTGGCGAACCGGCGCGCGCCACGGCGCTGGAGGGGCTGGAGCGCAAGCTGAAGGCGGCGATGCGGTCGACCACCCTGAACCGCATGGCGCCCGATTTGGAGGCGTTGGTCCGGGCCGAAACCATTGCGGTCCAGGCCGGCCCTCGACCTTCTGCCGACGAAGCTATGCTGACCGCCATTCGCGCGGCGGTGCTGGCGCAGCAGCCGTTGGGCTTCACCTATTCTCGTCCGGGGGCCGAGCCGCGTCGGCGCAGCGTGGCGCCCTGCGGCGTCATGTTCGGCCGGGCCAACTATCTGGTCGCCGCCGACCGCGAGACCGGCCGCATCCAGACTTTCCGCCTCGACCGAATGAGCCATGTCGCCCCGCAGGAGGGGTTGGCCGTCCCGCCCACCGATTTCGACCTCGGCGTCTTCGCCAGCCAGTCCTTCGGCATCTATCAGGACGAGATCGAGGACGTCGTGCTGCGCATCGCGCCCGAAGGCGCGGCTGAGGCCAAGGGCTGGCGCTGGCACCCCACCCAGTCGTTCGAGGATCAGCCGGACGGCGGCGTCATCGTGCGGTTCCGGGCCTCGGGCATGCGCGAGCTGGCCTGGCATCTGTTCACCTGGGGGGAGCAGGTGCAGATCCTGGCGCCGGAGCGGCTGAAGGCCGTGATGGCCGGCGAACTGGCGGCGGCGGGCCGCGCCTTGGAACGGGCCTCAGCCTGACGAAACCGTAAGCTGACGCGACGCGTTGACGACCGCTAGGCTTCGCGCCGAGCGCCCTTCAGGAGATCGCCCTTGCGCGTCCACGCCTTTGCCTCGTCCGCCATCCTGGCCCTCGCTCTTGTGAGCGGCGCCTGCGCCGCCGGGCCAATGTCGGCGCCAGCGACCTTTCAAGAGGAAGCCGGACCCCAGGTGACGGTGACGCGCGACGGCGATCACCTGAACATCGACTATCGCTTCGGGCGCGACGTGCCGGTCTGGGCCTTCCAGGATTCGGCGCTGGAACAGGATTCGCGCCAGCCTTGGCGGCCGCGTCAATGGACGGTCGAGACTCCCGGCGTCGTTATGGAGCGGCGCGGCCATTACGACATCATCCGCAGCACGGACGGCGGGCCTGTGCCGCGCGAGGTCCGCTTCCGCGTTCGACCTCAGGCGGTGGATCTTGAGGCCGAATATCCGACCCTGCTGTTCTCCAACAGCGCGGTGGCCCTGCCGACACGGCAACTGGACGTCTTCGCCCTGCCGTCGGCCCAGGCGGCCGAACAGGTGCCGGACGACCTGAACCGGATCAGGCTGGATGGCGGCCCTTCGCGCGTGACGTGGCGGGATGAGAACGGACCCGTGCTGTTCAACGGGCGCCGCCGCGACGAACTGACCACGACGGACGAGCGCAGCTATGTCCTGCTGGGCGAGGCGACAGTCACGCCGGGCGACGGCCTGTCGACCGTTATGGACCCCAATCTGCCGCCGTGGATCGGTGAAGAGATCCGCGGCTTCGCGCCGCGTGTCGGTCATTACTACCGCGACCGGCTCGGCGCGCCGGGCTCCGGCGGCGATACGCCCATCGTCATGGTGGCCTGGAACGGGCCGACCGAAAGCATGACCAGCATGGGCGGCAGCGTTCTTCCGGGCCTGATCGTCATGTCGTTCGAGGGCAGGGGCGTGACCTCGCCCCAGCCGGAAATCGTGGAGCGTTCGCGCTGGTTCATCGGCCATGAGGGGGCGCATTTCTGGCTGGGGCAGACGGTGCGATACGCCTTCGCCGACGAGGCCTGGATCACCGAGGGCGGGGCTGACCTGATGGCTGTGCGCGCCCTCAAGGCCCTCGATGCAAACTATGACGACCGCGCCGAGCTTCAGTCCGAGGTGGACGACTGCGTCAACCTGGCCCGCCAGCCTGTCGCCCAGGCCGGTGCCCGAGGCGAACACCGCGCCTACTACGCCTGCGGGGCCGTCTTCGCCCTGGCGGCGGAGGGCGCGCAACGCCAGCGCACAGGCGGCGACTGGTTCGACTTCCTCAGACCTCTGCTGCGCCAGCCGGACGGCGTGCTCAGCCGCGAGGAGTGGCTAACGGCCCTGACCCGGACATCGCGCGACCCGTCGCTGCGTGGCGATGTCGAAAGGCTGCTGGACCAGGGCGCGCCCGACCCGTCCGCCGTCATCGCGCGCCTGTTCCAGCGCACAGGCGTGGCCTTCCGCATCATCGACGGCCGGGTGGTTCTGAGCTGACTTCGACATAAGGCGCAGGCGTCGGCCTCGGGATTGAACCCGAACCTTGGCCGTGACGTTGTGGCGGGATGAAAACAGCCTTGATCCCGATGGCGGGCGCGATCGCCCTTTTGGCCGCCTGCGGCGATCACGAGGTCAATCCGCCGAACGAACCGGCGGCGCCCCTGCGCACGCCCGAGGCCATGCAGCCGGTCGAACCGCCTGGACCGTCGTCTCTGGCCGGGCGGGGGCCGCGCAGCTTCGTGGGCGTTTGGGCGGCGAACCCGCAATGGTGCGCCCGGCCCCAGGGCGAACGCAGCCCGATCACCCTGACGCCCCTGCGCTTCGACGCCTACGGCAGCAACTGCGACATCGCCAGCATCGACGAGACGGGTTCCGGCTATGTCGCAGTGCTGCGATGTGCGGGGCGGCCTCAGACCGAGCGGGTGCACATGGGCACGAGCGGCGACGTGATGAACCTGACCTATGTCGATCAGGACATGAAGACGGTGAAACTGGCGCGCTGCCCCGGTTCGCCGCGCGCGCGCGATCCCGCCAATCCGCTGGAAAAGATGATGAAGAAGGACGGGGCCGAAACCCCGCCGGCCGCGCCGCCTAGTTGAACAGGAAGTTCATCACGTCGCCGTCCTTGACGACATAGGACTTGCCTTCGGCGCGCAGCTTGCCCGCCTCGCGCGCCTTGGCTTCCCCACGCAGGGCCACGAAGTCGTCGAACGCGATGGTCTCGGCGCGGATGAAGCCTTTTTCGAAGTCGGTGTGGATCACGCCAGCCGCCTGGGGCGCGGTGTCGCCGACATTGATGGTCCAGGCGCGGGCTTCCTTGGGTCCAACCGTGAAATAGGTCTGCAGGCCCAGCAGCTTGTAAGCCTCGCGGATCAGACGGTTCAGGCCGGGTTCTTCCAGACCCAGAGTCTCCAGGAACTCCCTCTGTTCCTCGTCGTCCAGCACGGCGATCTCGGACTCGATCTGGGCCGAGATGACGACCGAGTTGGCGTTGTCCTGGGCGGCGCGGGTCGCGACCTTGTCGGACAGGTCGTTGCCCTTGTCGGCCGAGCCTTCCTCGACGTTCGAGACATAAAGCGCGGGAAGGGCGGTCAGCAGTTGCAGCATGTGCCAGGCCTTGATGTCCTCCTTGGACACCTCGGCGGTGCGGGCCGGCTTGCCGGCGTTCAGCTGGGCCAAGGCCAGATCGACCAGCTTCAGCGTCAGGACGGATTCCTTGTCGCCGCCCTTGGCGCGCTTCTCCAGCTGCGGCCGACGGCGCTCCAGGCTTTCCATGTCGGCCAGCATCAGTTCGGTCTCGATGATCTCCAGATCGGCGATCGGATCGATACGGTCCTCGACGTGGGTGATGTCGTCATCGACGAAGCAGCGGGCGACGAAGGCCACGGCGTCGCAGTCGCGGATGTTGGCCAGGAATTGGTTGCCCAGGCCTTCGCCCTTGGACGCGCCGCGCACCAGACCGGCGACGTCGACGAAGGTGATGCGGGCTGGAATGATCTCCTTGGATCCGGCGATCTCGGCCAGGGCGTTCAGACGCGCCTCAGGCACCGCCACATCGCCGGTGTTCGGTTCGATGGTGCAGAACGGATAGTTGGCCGCCTGGGCCGCCGCCGTCTTGGTCAGGGCGTTGAACAGGGTGGACTTGCCGACGTTGGGCAGGCCGACGATCGCGACTTTAAGAGCCATGGTATTCCTCGTGAGGCGCGAGCCTTTAGCGGGTTCAGAGCCGTTTGTCAGGCTCGCGCTTCAACTGAGGTCAGTGGGCGCCGTGATCCATGCCGTCCATGGCCGGTTGGCGAACCTGCGCCTGAACCGTGATCGTCGGCGCCGAGGCGAACTGGAGGGTCAGCGGCACGGTCTCGCCGGCGATCAGAGGCGCGGTCAGGCCGATCAGCATCAGATGGTTTCCGCCCGGCGCCAGGGCCACGTCCTGACCGGCGGGCAGGGGCAGGCCCGCCGTCATCTCGGCCATCTTCATCATGCCGTTCTCGGTCTTCATCTCGTGGACCTGAAGCGATCCGGCGCGCGGCGTCGATCCGCCCGTCAGCCTGTCGTCGGTCGCGGCGGTCAGGGTGACGTAGCAGCCGCCGGCCTTGGCCCCGTTCGGCGACGGGCGGCACCAGGCTTCGGTCGCGCTCACGGCGGCGGTCGCCGTCGGCGTCTCAGCGGCGGGCGCCTTGGCCGGCTCGGACGGATTGCAGGCCGTCAGCGACAGGGCGGCGGCTGCAAGGGCGAGTTTGATCTTCATGGCGTCAGGTCTTTCACGAGGCGGCGGGACGGCGCCGGATCATCGGACGTACGGCTCGGTCGAGCAATACGGCCGCGATCAGGCTCAGTCCCGTCAAGGGATAGAGGATGGCGAGGGGCAGGACGATGCCGAGGACAGCGGCGCGCGCTCGCGGTGCCGGCGGGGCGGGCGGCGCGCCCAGGCGTCGGCGCGACAGATTGGGCGGGCGGCGCTTCCACCACATGACCAGGCCGCTGATCGCCAACAGCCACACGCCGATGCAGCCCATCAGCATGACGATGCGGTTCGCCTGTCCGAACTGCGTACCCTGATGCGTATAGATGCCGAACTCGATGACCTTTGCGCCGGCGCCGAACTGGTCATAGCCGATGTCGCCCAGCAGCCGCCCGGAGGCCGCATCGACATAAAGCGACCGGCTGTCCTGAACCCGCGTCGCCTGTGTCGTCAGCGTATAGGCGGTGTCATCGGCCTTAGGGATGTTCACCGTATAGGGGCGCGCCAGTCTGGCCTGCTCCGCGACCTGCAGAACCTGCGCCAGGCCGCCGTGGCCGGCATGGTCGTGGGTCATCACCATGCCCTCCATGGTCCAGCCGGCCCCGACCGGCGCATCGTGGTGCTGCGCTCTCTGCCAGGCGCCGGCGACGGGTGCGGGCGGCCGCCCCAGCCCCGTCTCCTTGACCATCCCCATGACCTTGTCGCCCCAGACCGCCGACCAGGGCATGCCGGTCACGGCCAGAAACAGTACGACCCCGCCGACATAGAAACCCGTCAGCGCATGCAGGTCGCGCCAGAACGGTCGCCGGCGGCTGTCGGCTGTCTGCGGCGCAAAGGTCGCCACGCCCCGCCGTCGCGGCCACCACAGATAAAGCCCCGTGGCGAACAGGATGATCGTCCAGCCCGCGACGATCTCGACCAGGATGTTGAACGGCCGCCCCAGCAGGGTCAGGCTGTGCGTCTTCTTGACCAGCTCCATGAACCCGCCGGCCGGAATGACGCCGGTGGCCCGGCCGGTGTGCGGATCAACGAAGACCGTCTTCTGCACCCCGTCGGGCCGATCTACCCGCAGCCGGATCCCCTGATCGTCGCGCGCGGGCATGACCAGATTGGCGACCCGACCGCCGCCGGCGGCCTGGGCGGCCGAAGCCACCCAAGCATCTGGCGCCGCTTCGGCCTGAACCGCCGGCACGCGGATCATGTCGCGATACAGAAACCCGTCGATCTCGTCCTTGAACAGATAAAGACCCCCCGTCAGGGCCAGCAGCATCAGCACAGGCATGACGAAGACGCCGGCATAGAAGTGCCAGCGCCAAACCGCGCGATAGGCGTCGGACACTGAGGCGTCGCCAGACTTAGAACGCATAACGCACCCCCACATAGGCCGAACGTCCCTCGCCGGGCACGAAGACGGCAGTCGCGACTTTAGTGGCGTCCGTCACGGCGTTGACGGTCGAAATATAGCGTTCGTCGGTCAGGTTGCGCGCATCCAGGAACAGGGACAGGCCACCTCGCAAACTCCAGCCCGCATTGAAGGACAGAATGGCGTAGTCAGGTGCTGTCAGCGGCGTTCCATCTGTGGCGCTGCGCGTGTTGGCGTAATCGATCAGCACATCCGTCGGCGACCACTCGACACTGGGCGCCACGAACCAGCCGGCAGGATGCGCATATTTTAGTTCAGCCCGGTAAAGGTGCTCCGGCACGACCGGCAGACGATTGTCGCCGTAGACACGGTCGTTCTCGAAGAAGAAATCCGACCAGGCATAGGTCTGGCGCAGAGTCAGGCGACCATCGGCGCTGTCGATTATCCGCCAATCCAGCCCCGCTTCGATGCCCTGATGGATGGTGTCGTCCGCATTAAAGGTTGCGGCTGGAATGTTGAGGGCGGGATTGACGCTGTAGTTCAGCAGTTCACCTTCGATCTGGGCGCGATAGGCCGAGATATCGTAGGTGAATGGACCGCGGCGGCCGCGGGCGCCCACCTCGGCTGTCCAGGCGTCCTGGATATCGACAGGCACGAATTGCGGCACGGTCCCCTGTACCAAGGCGCCATAGCTGGGCGCCTCCACGGAGCGTGTCAGATTGGCGTAAATTTGGGCGCCGGTCTCATCTTCCCACAGCAAGCCGATGCGTGGCGCGAACCAGTCAAAGGTCGTTTCAGCATTGTTGGCGGGGGCCAGATTGTTTGTGTAATCCCGCTCTGCGCGACCGTAGCTGCCGCCCGCGACCAGGGCCAGTCGGTCGGTGACGAACAGGCGCCCTTCAGCAAACGCGTCGATACCGGTCGCGTCCTGAACCGAATCGCCGATCTTGGCGCCTGGGCGCGCCCCGCCCGCCGCCACGAAGGTGAAGGCGTCCGTCGTGCCGCCGCGATAGCTGATCCCCGCATAGGCATCAGCCCTCATGCCGCCCAGCCGACCGTTCCAGTCCAATCGGCCATAGCCGCCCCACTGCAGGCTGTTCTGATCGATGACGATGGAAATGGGATGGTATAGATCCTTGTCCACCACATAGACGGCCCCTTCGAACGCCAGGCTGTCATCCACGCGCCAGCGACCAAGCAGCGTGCTCCTCAAGGACTTCACATCGCGCGCAAAGGCCAAGGTCGTATTGTTGGCCGGTACAGCGGTTGGGTTGTTAAGGGCCTGCTGACGGGTGACGGCCGATGATGCCGACTGGTCCAGATCATTGCCTTGAACGATAAGGCGCAGCTCGCGCCCCTCGCCGAACGACCGACCCAGATTGAGCGTCAGCCGCTTGGAGTCTGAGCTCTGATTGTCCCGGAATCCGTCTGAACTGGCCACGGTGGCGGCGGCGTACAGGTCCCAATCGCCCCAATCGCGGGCCAGGGCGACATGGCCGCGTAGGGTGTCGAACGATCCGCCCTCGACCCGGATCAGGTTCTGGCTGGCGGCCGTTCGCCCCGTCGGGGTCACCACATTGATCGCACCGCCCAGGGCGGCACCGCCGAAGCGCAGGGCGTTGCCGCCCTTGAACACATCGATGTGGCGAGCGATCAGGGGATCAATCTCTTGAAACTCGCCAAAGCCGTCGGGCGCATTGAAAGGCACGCCGTCCTGGGCCAGCAGGACGCCGCGCAGGTGCGCGCTATTGCCGATACCGGAGCCGCGAATCGACAGCCGCACCTCCTCGCCCCAGCGACGTTGCGCGAAGACGCCTGGAACACTGCGAAGCGTATCGGCGAAGGTCAGGGCGTAGCGGTCCTGATAGGTTTCGGAGGCGACCACAGCGACGGCGCCGGGCGTGCGCGACAACAGGGCGCGGGCTTCGGCGACAACGGCGGGATCCTCGGCGTTGCGGCGGCCGGTGACGATGACGCTGTCCAGCAACGCCGGTTCGGGCGTCTGCTGGGCCAGGACGGGGCTCGTCCAACCGGCGTTGGAGAGGGCGGCGAGCAGCAGCGCGCAGGGCGCTGCGGTAGTCTTGAAGGACATGGAATGAGCCTGAAATCAGAACGAGACGGCGCGCGGGCGCTCGGGCCGGCGCGGGCTTGGGGTCTGGTTCAGGCTTGAGGTGGGGCGGTGGACGGCGGACGCGGCGGCGCGCGCGCTGGCGGCGGCGGGCTGACGCTGGCGGCGATATAGACGACGCGTTCGACGGTGCGGACCACCGGCGCCGGCTCGGGCGCAGGCGGGCAGGGCAGGGCGGCGGCCAACGGCATGACGCAGGCGGCGCATTTGGCCCCAACGTGCTTGTTGACCGGGCCGTCCATGCCGCCGGACTGGATCGTCTGGGGGCCTTCCGCCGAACAGATGACCAGCGGGTGGCCCGGCTGGACCGCCGCAAGGGCCGCGAACGGCAGCAGGGTTCCGAGCACGAGCGCGAACACCGCCGCCAGGAAGGCGAGCGATTGCGAGATCGACCAATTGTCGGCCTGGGCGCGGGTCACGTCTCGCCTCTACGGCGTTTTGCGACGGCGCGATAGGCGGCGGTTTGTCCTAAAGCTCGCCGCGCGCGGCCTGGCGGGGGCTGAACTTGGGCGCGGGGGCCAGGCGCATGACCTCGCCCTGATAGCGTTCGTCGTCGCCGGCGATCGCGAAGGGCAGGGCGTCGGCGCAGGCCTGGAGCATGGCGTCCAGCCACGGCTGTTCGGCCTTGTGGAAGTCGCCCAGGACGTGGGGCATGACCAATTCCTTCTCGCCTGGATGGCCGATGCCCATACGTGCGCGGCGGAAGTCGGCGCCCAGGTGGCTGATCAGCGAACGGACGCCGTTCTGTCCCGCTGCGCCGCCGCCGGTCTTCATGCGGAAACGGCCGGGGGCCAGGTCGATCTCGTCGTGGAAGACGATGATCTCGCTGGGTTTGATCTTGTAGAAGCGCGCCGCCTCTCCGACAGCCCGACCGCTTTCGTTCATATAGGTCTGGGGCTTCATCAGCAGGACCTTGGTCCCATCGATCAGACCCTCGCTGACGATCGACTGGAACTTGGCGCGCTCGGGACCGAACCGCCACCGGCGCGCGATTTCGTCGGCGGCCATGAAGCCGATGTTGTGCCGGTTCTTTTCGTATTTCCCGCCCGGATTGCCGAGCCCCGCGATGATGATCATGGCGTCCTCTTGCCGTTTGCGTCAGGCAAAGAAAAGCCCCGCACGGCGAACCGGGCGGGGCGTGATCTTGTCGAAGCGACGAAGGATCAGTCTTCGGTCTTCTCGGCCGGGGCGGCCTCGGCGTCAGCGGCTTCGTCAGCAGCTTCCGACAGGGCGGCCGACGAGATCTTGACCGTGGCGATCACGAAGTCGCGGTCGGTGATGGTGGCTTCCGCGCCCTTGGGCAGCTTGATGTCCGAGATGCGGATGGTGTCGCCGATTTCAGCCTTGGCCAGGTCGACAACCAGTTCTTCCGGGATCTGGTCGGCGCGGACCAGGATCTCGACGGCGTGACGGACGATCTCCAGCGAGCCGCCCTGACGCGAGTAGGGCGCTTCATCGGCGTTCAGGAAGTGCACCGGCACTTCGATCTTGACCGGAGCCTTCTCGTCGACGCGCATCAGGTCGAAGTGCAGGGGGCGGTCCGAAACGGGGTCGAACTGCACGTCCTTGGCGATGACCGGCTGGGTCTCGTCGCCGTACTTCAGGGTCACCAGGTGGCCCAGCAGCTTGCCGGTGTAGAGCGACTTGCGGAAGTCCTTCTCGTTCACCGAAATGGCGACGGGGGCTTGCTCGCCGCCGTAAAGGACGCCCGGCACGAAACCGGCGCGACGCGCAGCGCGAGCGCCGCCGGTGCCGACGCCATCGCGGACGTCCACGTTCAGAATGATCTCGGCCATGTGGCTCGCCTCAACAACAACGGAAACGCCGCGCCAACCCGGGGCTCTCGCGGCGGGGGTGATGAACCCTCGAATTCAAGAGCGCGGGCTATTACACGCATCAGGTCCAAGGCGCAACCGTCAAAGGTTCCGCTTCACGCCGCCCGCGCGCGATCCTTCAGCAGCGACGTCGGCGCCGCGACAATGCCCAGCAGTTCGGCGGCGTTGAACGGCTTGGCCAGGTGATGGTCGGCCCCGGCCGCGCGTCCGGCGGCGATGTGCTCTGGCATGGCGTTGGCGGTCAGCATGACGATCGGCGTGCGATCCAGACCCATCGTCGCCTCGTGCAGACGAATCTCCTGCGTCGCGGTCAGCCCGTCCATGACGGGCATTTGCATGTCCATCAGCACCAGATCGAAGGTGTCGGCCCGGAAACTTTCCAGCGCCTGGGCGCCGTTCTCGGCGATCACGATCTGCGTGGGCGTCTGCGCCAGAATCAGTTCGATGACGCGGCGGTTGGTCGGATGGTCGTCGGCGACCAGCACGCGGATCGTCCGCGCCTGCTCCACGACGGCGGGTTGGGCCGGCGCCGGTTCTTTGCGCGATGGGGCCTGGGTTTGTCTCAGCGGCAACGTCAGGATGAAGGCCGCGCCGCCGCCGGGTTCGCTCTCGCAGCCCAGGTCGCCGCCCATCATCTCGGCCAGCTGACGACAGATGGACAGGCCCAGTCCCGAACCGCCGAACTTGCGCGTGATGCCGCCGTCGGCCTGTTCGAAGCGGCTGAACAGCCGCGCCCGTGTCGCGGCGTCGAAGCCGATGCCGCTGTCCTCGACCGTGAAGCGCAGCACGGGCGAGCCCTGGCGGTCCGTGCCACGCTGCACGATCAGGCTGACGAAGCCCTTGCTGGTGAACTTGACGGCGTTGGAGATCAGATTGGTCAGCACCTGCTTCAGGCGCACTGCATCGCCCAGGATCCAGACGTCGTCCTCCAGATCGATATCGACGTGGAAGTCGAGATGCTTCTCGCGCGCGTTCTCGGCGTAGAGCTGAGCCGCCTCGCGCACGACCGTCGCGAGTTCGAAGGCGTCTTCGGTCAGTTCCAGCTTGCCCGATTCGACGCGCGCCAGATCCAGGATGTCGCTCAGCAGGGTCTGCAGCGTCTTGCCCGACGCCTGCATCAGATCCAGCATCTCACGCTGTTCGGCCGTCAGATCAGTCTTCGCCAAGGCTTGGGACAGGCCGATCACGCCATTTAACGGCGTACGGATCTCATGGCTCATGTTGGCCAGGAACTGGCTCTTGGCGACATTGGCGGCTTCGGCTGCGTCACGCGCTTCGGACAGGGCCTCGGCGTCGCGCTTCAGATCGGTGATGTCGTTGCAGACAGTCACCGTCCCGCCCTCGGACGTACGGCGGTCCTGAATGCGCAGCCAACGCCCGCCGGCGACCTGCTGCTCGCTGTTCGAGGACAGCTGACGACGCGCCTGCATGCGCTCGTTCAGCCACTCCTCTTCGCGACCGGCCGCCTCCTGATAGCGGCCTTCATCGATGCCGATGCGCAGGGCCTCACGGAAGGTCAGGCCGACGACCAGATGCGGCTCAAGCTCGGGGTTCACCTCGGCATAGCGCGCATTCCAAAGCACCAGCCGATCCTTGGAATCATAAAAGCCCAGGCCGTCAGGCATGGCGTCCACCGCTTCACGGATACGGCGCAGCGCGGTGGCGCGCGAAATATAGGCCATCATGCCCAGCACGGCGGCCGCCGTGCAGATCATCAACAGAATGGCGGCCAGCAGCATTCGCATCGCCTCGCTGGACAGCCCCTGGTCGGCGGCGACGGTCGGGTCTGGCGTGACCGTGATGGCCGCCATTCCGATGAAATGAAGAATGATGACTGTCGCGGACAGTCCCGTCGTCGTCGCCAGCAGGCGCAGCAGGCCGCCTCGACGATAGAAGAAGGCCGTCGTTCCGCCGATCGCCAGGGCCGCGATGATGGACAGGGCGACTAGGCCAGGATCCCAGCTGATGTGCGCCGGCGCTCTTATGGCGGCCATACCCAGATAATGCATGGCGCCGACGCCGGCGACGGCGATCACGGCGGCAAGCACGCGCCACATGCGGCCCTTGCCCATCAACGTCGAGCCGATCGTCAGGCCGATCATAGCCAGCGTGATCCCCAGGGAGGCGACCGTCAGGAAAGGATTGTAACGCACAGGCACGCCGGCCACGAACCCCTGCATGCCCACGAAATGGGTCGCCCAGATCGACAGGGCCCCGATCATGACGGCCAGCAGGACCGAGCGGCGGCGTCGATCAGGATCGCGCCGGCCCATCCGCTGCATGACGTGGGTGGAGACGCCCAGACCGGCCATGCAGATCAGCGCAGCGAACAGCGTGATCCGCCAGTCGTGATCGTGCGCAATGCAATGGATGATGCGGTCCACGAGGCCTCCCCTTGAGCGTACGATAGACGACAATTCTAAAGAAACCGTGCGGCGAAGCTTATGGGCGCCGCAGGCTGTCGGCACGCCGTCACAGAATCCGTGCAAGGATCGGAATCGTTCTTCAGTTCGAGGTCGCCCGGACCCATGCCTTACGAAGTCTCGCCATCGCCTGTCGCGCCGGTCTCCACCTCGCGGCTGTGGACGGTCGGCGCCAGCATCGGGCTCGCCATCGTGACCCTGCTCGTGCTGGCGATCTTGCATCCCGAACTGGCGAACTGGCTGGTCGGCGGTGCGGTGGTCGTGGCGGCCTCGGCCTGGCTGTTGAATATGAACGAGGCGACCAGGGCTGAGCCGGCGGCCAGTCAAGGCGCGGCGACCGAGCCCGCCATCGACATGGTGACGGGCGATCTTCTCGACCGCGTGTTCGAGGCGCTGGACGATCCGGTGCTGGTGGTCAGCGGCGGCGAGCCGGACGACATCGCCGGGCGACGCATTGTCATGGCGAACGCGGCGGCGCGCGAGCTGCTGCGCATCCAGCGCCAAGGCGCCTTGTTGGTCCAGGTGATCCGCGAACCGGGCGTGCTGGAGGCGGTGGACGAGGCCCTGTTCGGCGGGACGGCCCGCACCACGGATTATGCGACGGGCGGTCAGCGCGACCGACGCTGGCGCGCCTGGACCCGGCCGCTATCACTCGAAAAGTCAGGCAAGGCCGGGTCGGAGTTGGCCCTGCTGATCCTGCGCGACGAAACGGACTCGCGCCGCATCGAGATGATGCGCGTCGACTTCCTGGCCAACGCCAGCCACGAACTGCGCACCCCCCTGGCTTCGCTCAGCGGTTTTATCGAGACCCTGAAGGGCCATGCCCGCGAGGATGTTGTCGCGCGCGACCGCTTCCTGGACATCATGTCGGCCCAGGCGGACAGGATGGGGCGGCTGGTCGCGGATCTGCTGTCGCTCAGCCGGATCGAGCTGAACGAGCATATTCCGCCGTCTGGTCGCGTCGATTTGGACCGTGCCGCCTCTGACGTGGTCGACGCCATCAGCGTTCTGACGCGCGAAAAGGAGATCGCCATCGCCCTGGATCAAGGGGAGGCGAGGGCGTCGATCAGCGGCGATCGCGACGAGATATTGCAGGTGGTGCAGAACCTGCTCGACAACGCCGTCAAATATTCGTCACGCAACGGCACGGTCGAAATTTCGGTTCGTTCAGACCTGTCGTTCGACGAGGCCTGGGCCTCGCGCATGCCTGGCGCGACACGACTGCCGCTGGTCACGCCGGATCGCACGGCGGGCGTCTCCTATGCTGCGGTCACGGTACGCGATCATGGGCCCGGCATGGCGCGCGAACACCTGCCCCGCCTGACCGAGCGCTTCTATCGGGTCGAGGGTCAAAAGAGCGGCGAGCGGCAGGGGACGGGGCTGGGTCTGGCGATCGTCAAACACATCATCAACCGTCACCAGGGCGGTCTGGTGGTCGAAAGCGCGCCGGGCATGGGCGCGGCCTTCACCGCCTGGTTCCCCCAGCCGGTCGAGCGACGCTAAGAGCGCTAGGGACGGTCGCTGTCACCCAACTGTCATCGACCCGTCGTAATCCGCTGACCATTCGCAGGCAGTAGTCGCGCCGCGTCGGTCCCGATGTTCAGGACCGTCGTCGATTCGCGCACGGCGCTTCGGACTTCTGAATGATCTGGATTTATTTGCTGATCCTCGTCGCCTTGAGTGCGGCCGCCTTCTTGGGCGGACGCACGTTGGCGCGTCGTCGTGCGATCGTCGCAAAGCCTCATTCCCGCCCCGGCCAGCACGGCGCCTATGCCCTGATCTGGGTCGCCGCGCCGGCTCTGCTGGTCTTGATCCTGGCCTCGGTCTTCGCCGCCCCGCTTCAGCGTCAGCTGACCGCCGTCGGCACGCCTGATGCAGTTGCGGCGCTAGAGCCCTTCCGCCGCGACGCCTTCTTCGCCGACGCCCATCGCGTGGGTCGCGGAGAGGCCGCGCTGCAAATCTGGGAACGCCCCCTGGCCGAACAGCTGCCGGTCGAGGCGCGCCGCATGGTTCGCATCGAACGCACCCTGTCTTGGGGCGGCGGCGTCGCCGCCATCCTGGCCGCCATCCTGGGCGGCCTGTTCGCCCTGACCCAGATCAAGCCTCAGACCCGCGCCCGCAACCGGGTCGAGGGCTGGATCTACGGCGCTCTGTTCGTCTGCTCGGCCATCGCCGTCCTGACGACCCTCGGCATCATCGCCTCTCTGGCCTTCGACAGCTTCCGCTTCTTCCAGAAGGTGCCGGTTCTCGACTTCCTGTTCGGCACCCAATGGAGTCCGCAGATCGCCATCCGGGCCGATCAGGTCGGATCCTCGGGCGCCTTCGGAGCCGTGCCTTTGTTCGCCGGCACCCTGCTGATCATGGTCATCGCCATGTGCGTCGCGGCGCCCATCGGCCTGCTGTCGGCCATCTATTTGTCGGAATACGCCAGCCGCACGACCCGTGCGGTGATCAAGCCGCTGCTGGAGATTCTCGCCGGCGTGCCGACCGTCGTTTACGGCTTCTTCGCCGCCCTGACCGTCGGGCCGTTGCTGCGGGTCTTCTTCAACGAGATCGGCCTCTTCCTGATCGGCGGACCCTTGGACGGGCTGGGTCAGTATCTGGCCCTGGTTCAGAACCAGATGGCCCTGACGGCCGGCGCCGTGATGGGCATCATGCTGATCCCGTTCGTGTCGTCCCTATCCGACGACATTCTGAACGCGGTGCCCCAGTCGCTGCGTGACGGCTCGTTCGCCATGGGCGCGACCAAGTCCGAGACCGTGAAGCGGGTTCTGCTGCCCGCCGCCCTGCCGGGCATCGCCGGCGCTCTGTTGCTGGCCGTGTCGCGCGCGATCGGTGAGACCATGATCGTGACCATGGCCGCGGGCCTGGCCGCCAACCTGACCTTCAATCCGCTGGACACCGTCACCACCGTCACCGTGCAGATCGTGACCCTGCTGACCGGCGACCAGGAGTTCAACAGCGCCAAGACCCTGTCCGCCTTCGGCCTGGGCCTGACCCTGTTCCTGGTCACCCTGCTGCTGAACATCATCGCCCACCGGATCGTGCAGACCTATCGGGAACAATATGACTGACGCGACCCCCGATCAGATCGACGGCGCGGCCGCCAAGGGTCGTCTTGACCGCCTGCGTTCAGGCCTGAAGCGTCGCCACGCCAAGGAAACGCGCTTCAAATGGTATGGCCGCCTGGCCATCGCCGCCGCCATGCTGTTCTTGGCCGTGCTGCTGGTGCGCATCGTCGAGCAGGGCCACACCGCCTTCTACACCCACACCGTCACCGTGCCGGTCTTCATGGATCCGGCGCGCGTGGACCGCGCCTATCCGCAGGGCTCCAACTTCGAGCAACTGGCCGCCGAGCAGCAGCTGGCCCGCATGGGCATTCAGGACGACGCGGCCGGAACGAAGGCCGCGCAGATGAAGCGGTTGTTCTCGTCGGAGCTGAAGTTCGTCGCCGCCGACTTGGTCGCCAAGCGCAGCGAAGTCATCGGCGAGACCGTGCCCCTGGCCGTGCCGCTGTCCGACGACGCCGATCTGTATCTGAAAGGCGAAATCTCCAGGGACACGCCCGAGGATCAGCGCCGCCTGACCGACCAGCAGATCGCCTGGCTGGACCGAATGAAGACCGAGGGCGTGATCGGCTCGCACTTCAACACCGCACTGTTCACCAACGGCGATTCGACCCAACCCGAGTTGGCCGGCGTCCTGGGCGCCGTGGTTGGTTCGGCCCTGATGCTTATGGTCACGGCCCTGATCGCCATCCCGCTGGGCGTCGGCGCGGCCATCTGGCTGGAAGAGTTCGCACCCAAGAACAAGTTGACCGACATCATCGAGGTCAACATCAACAACCTCGCGGCCGTGCCGTCGATCGTCTACGGCCTCTTGGGTCTCGCCCTGTTCATCAACTGGATGCATCTGCCGCGCGCCAGTCCCATCGTCGGCGGTCTGGTCCTGGCCCTGATGGCCCTGCCGACCCTGGTCATCGCCACCCGTTCGGCGCTGAAGGCTGTGCCCCCGTCGATCCGCGAGGCCGCCCTCGCCATGGGCGCATCCAAGACCCAGACCGTGTTCAGCCACGTCCTGCCGCTCGCCATGCCCGGCGTCATGACCGGCGCCATCATCTCGATGGCCCACGCCCTGGGTGAGACCGCGCCGCTGCTGCTGATCGGCATGGTCAGCTTCGTGCCCGGCGTGCCGGCGGCCATCGACCAGCCGGTCGGCGCGCTGCCCTCGCTGATCTACATCTGGGAGAACGCCTCGGAGCGGGCCTTCCACGAACGCACCGCTGCGGCGATCATCGTCCTGCTGGTCTTCATGATCATCATGAACGCGGCGGCCATCATCCTGAGGCGGCGCTTCGAGCGTCGGTGGTAAGAGAATGAAATTCCGTATTTTCCGCTCCGCCGAGGACCAGACCGGCGCAGGCTCGGTCGATCCGACCGAAGCGCCGCGCATGGGCGGTCAGGTTCTGCCCGAAATCGCCCCGTCCAAGGGCGCCGCCGCCGAACCGCGTGTCGAGGACGCTACGCCCCGGTCGGGCCCCGCCGTGGTCGACAGCCCGCCTGTCGGTCCGATCAAGATCGCCGCGCGCGACGTCTCGGTCTTCTATGAGGGCAAACAGGCGCTTTACGACGTCTCGTTGGATATTCCGGACAAGACCGTCACAGCGCTGATCGGTCCGTCGGGCTGCGGCAAGTCCACCTTCCTGCGGACCATGAACCGCATGAACGACACCATCGCCGGGGCCAAGGTCACGGGCCGCATCGCCATGGATGGCGATGACATCAACGACCGCGCCATCGACCCGGTGCTGCTGCGCGCGCGCGTCGGCATGGTGTTCCAGCGTCCGAACCCCTTCCCGAAATCGATCTACGAAAACGTCGCCTACGGGCCCAAGATCCACGGCCTGGTGTCGTCCAAGGCCGAGATGGACGAGGTCGTTGAAAAGGCTCTGAAGCGCGCCGGCCTGTGGGACGAGGTCGCCGACCGACTGCAATCGTCGGCCATGGGCCTGTCAGGCGGTCAGCAGCAGCGTCTGGTCATCGCCCGCGCCATCGCCGTGAACCCCGAAGTCATCCTGATGGACGAGCCCTGCTCGGCGCTGGACCCCATCGCCACGGCGCGGATCGAGGAGCTGATCGACGAACTGCGCGAGCGGTTCTGCATTGTCATCGTCACCCACTCGATGGCCCAGGCGGCGCGCGTGTCGCAACGCACCGCCTTCTTCCACATGGGCCGTCTGGTCGAGACCGGGGATACGGAAGACATCTTCCAGAATCCGCGCGAACGGCGCACGCTTGACTACATCACGGGACGCTTCGGCTAATCCGATGAACCAGCACACCGTCAAAGCCTATGGCGACGAACTGAACCAGATCACGGCCGAGATCGCCCGCATGGGCGGCCTGGCCGAGGCCCAGGTCGCGGACGCCATCGACTCCGTCGCCCGGCGCGACATCGCCCTGGCCCGCGCCGTGGTCGAACGCGATCTGAAGCTCGACGCCCTGCACCGCGATATCGAGAAGAAGGCGATCCGCCTGATCGCCCTGCGCCAGCCGGTCGCCAGCGACCTGCGCCGCACCTTGGGCGCCATGAAGATCGCCACCGATCTGGAGCGCACCGGCGACCTGGCCAAGAACATCGCCAAGCGTGCGCTGATCCTGGCCGAAGGCCAGCCGATGCAGCCCCTGACCCGTTCGATAGAGCGGATGGGACGGCTGGTCTCGACCCGCCTGCGCGATGTGCTGGACGCCTATACGGCCTCGGAACTCGATCGCGCCGTCGCCGTCTGGCAGACCGACGACGAGGTTGATGAGCACTACAACGCCCTGTTCCGGGAGTTGCTGACCTACATGATGGGCGATCCCCGTACGATCGGCGCCTGCACCCATCTGCTGTTCATGGCCAAGAACCTGGAGCGGATCGGCGACCACGCGACCAACATCGCCGAAACCGTCCACTACGAGATCACGGGCGAGGACATCGTGGGCGAACGCCCGCGCGCCCAGCCCACGGCTGAGGATTCCGATCCGACGCCGAACCTTTCGACGCACTGACCCGAGACCGGAGACCCGACGTGCAGCCCTATATCCTTGTGATGGAAGACGAGGACGCGCTGGCGACCCTTCTTCAGTACAATCTCGAAAAGGAAGGCTACGACGTCGCCGTCGCCGCCGACGGCGAGGAGGGCATGCTCCAGATCGACGAGCGTCTGCCCGATCTGGTTTTGCTGGACTGGATGCTGCCCAAGCTGTCGGGCATCGAGGTCTGCCGTCGCATTCGCGGCAAGGCCGAGACCCGCAACCTGCCGATCATCATGCTGACGGCGCGCGGCGAGGAGAGC
This sequence comes from Brevundimonas vesicularis, assembly GCF_014204545.1. Classification (GTDB taxonomy): domain Bacteria; phylum Pseudomonadota; class Alphaproteobacteria; order Caulobacterales; family Caulobacteraceae; genus Brevundimonas; species Brevundimonas vesicularis_B. Next base: position 1,183,313 of record NZ_JACHLJ010000001.1, on the reverse strand, counting down.
GACCGGGTTCGCGGTCTGGACACCGGCGCGGACGACTATCTGACCAAGCCCTTTTCGATGGTCGAGCTGATCGCGCGCATCCGCGCCGTCCTGCGCCGCATTCGTCCGGGCCTGGCCGACGATCGCCTGAACCACGGCGACATCGTCGTGGATCGTGTCTCGCACCGGGTGAAGCGCAACGGCAAGGAGGTCCATCTGGGCCCGACCGAGTTCCGCCTGCTGGACCACTTCATGCAGCACCCCGGGCGGGTGTTCAGCCGTGAGCAGCTGCTGGACGCGGTCTGGGGCTCGGACGTCTATGTCGAGGCCCGCACGGTGGACGTCCACGTCGGTCGCCTGCGCAAGGCCCTGGCCATCGCCGACGAAAGCGCCAATCCCATCCGCACGGTCCGCTCGGCGGGCTATTCGCTGGATCTGGAAGGCTAAAAGAAGAAGGGCGGCTCTCGGAGCCGCCCTTTGCAATTCAAATCTGCTCTGCGACCACTTCGTCGGGGTCCAGCGCATAGACCGTGGCGCAGTATTCGCAGGTGACGCGGATCTTGCCGTCGTCTTCCAGCATGTCGGCGCGCTCGGCCGGATCGAACGAGGCCAGGACCGAGGCGATCCGTTCGCGTGAGCAACGGCAAACGGCCGTCAGTTCTCGCGCGCCCTCCAGCCGCACGCCGTCCTCGTGGAACAGGCGGAACAGCAGCGTTTCGGGCGAGATCGTCGGATCGACGAGCTCGTCATCGCCCAGCGTGCCGAAAAGGGCCCGCGTGCGGTCCCAGACCTCTTCGGTCGAACCGCGGGCCTCGTCGCCGGCGATGATCTGGATCATCGCCCCCCCGGCGCGCCACTGCGATCCGGCCTCAGTCTGTATCTGGCCGACGGCCAGGCGCACCTTGGTCGGCACCTGTTCCGACTGCTGGAAATAGTGTTCGGCCGCCAGCGACAGGCTCTCGCCTTCGATCGGCGTGATCCCTTGCGTGCGCTCGAAGTCCGGGCCGCGATCCAGCGTCATGATAAAGACGCCCTGGCCCAGCAGCGAGCGGGCGCCGGGACGGGCGAACCCCTGCGACGCCTCGGCCACCTCGGCCTCGTCGTAGCGGCAATAGCCGCGCAGCGAGCCGTCGGTGCCATAATCGGCGACCACGTAGCGCACAGGGCCGTCGCCCTGGGCCTGGACCAGCAGGCGGCCCTCGAACTTCAGGCTGGAGCCGATCAGGGCGGCCAGCGCGCAGGCCTCGCCCAACAGGGCGGCGACAGGCTCGGGATAGGCGTGGGCGGCCAGAATCTTGTCGATGGTCGCGCCCAGGCGAACCAGGCGACCGCGCACGGGCCAGCCTTCGATCTGGAAGGCAGCGGCCAGATCGTCGGAAACGGAAATGTTGGGCGCGTGATCGGTCACGGCGAGGTCCTTTGGGGCGTCATTTCGGGATCGCGGCTATGTAGGCGCCCGCAGGCGGCTTGATAAGGGGGCAATCCGCCGGGTCTGGGGGAGGGCGACGGAACCGATTTCGGCGCGGATCGCTCTTTTGGCTCAAGCGGAGCCGTCGCTCCGTTCATGACGCCAATAACTGAAGAGGTTCCGCCGATGATCCGCGACATCGATCCGATCGAAGAGATTCGCAAACACCCCGGCATCACCGCCGGCAGCCTCCTCGCGGTCGCGCTCGGCGCTGTCGCCGTCGTCTATCTGACGCAACGCAGCGGCCCCACCCGTTACCAGCGCATCAAGTCGCGTATCGACCCGCGCGGCTGGGTCGATACGTCCGAACTGCGTGACCGTTTCCACGACGCCGTCGACGCCTTCCGCCACCGCGCCGAGGATGTCGGTGAACGCGCCGGCGCACTGTCGCGCGACGCCCGTCACCGCGCCGCAGACACCGCCTATGACGTGCGCGACCGCGCCGACGACTGGTTCCGTTCGGCCCGCAAGGACGGCAAGAAGGCGCTGAAGAAGCATGGCAAGACGGCGCGACGCTATGCTGACGACGCCGGCCAATATGCGCGTGATCACGCCCGCGAAGGCGGCGCGCTGTTGGCGGTGGCGACGATTGCCGCAGCCGTCGGCGCAGCGGTTCTCGAAAGCCGTCGTCCCGACAGCCACGTGCGCCGCATCGCGCGCTTCTGACATTTTCGTGCCGCCCGCTGTGTGAAAATCATGGCGGGCGGCAAACTTTTAGCGCATCTGCCCACAGTGAGCAGCATCGCTCGGCTTTGCCGCAGGCGCGAAGGTCGCTAAGACGCCGCTCATGAGCGCGCGACCCACACTGATCTTCGACTTCGATTCGACCCTGGTCGATTTCGAGACCCTTGAGGCCCTCGCCGACATCGCCCTGGCCGACGCGCCGGCCGCAGCCGATACACGCGCCCAGATCGCCGCCCTGACGGATCAGGCCATGGCCGGAGAGATCGAATTCGGCGAGGCTCTGCGTCGCCGGCTGGCGCTGCTGCCGCTGACCCGCGCCCATGTCGCCGCCCTGGCCCAGAGCGCGTCGGACCACCTGACGGCGTCGGTGCGGCGCAACCTGAACTTCTTCCAGCAGAACAAGGGCAAGGTCGTCATCCTCTCCGGAGGCTTCCGCGAGGTGATTGCGCCCGTCGCCGAAGAGCTGGGCGTCTCTGTCGATCGCGTGCTGTGCAATGATCTGATCTATGACGCCGACGACCGCGTTATCGGCGTGGACGACGCCAACCCCTTGTCGCACGCCAATGGCAAGCCGACCGCCATTCACGGTCTGAACTTGACGGGTCGCGTCGTCATGGTGGGCGACGGCTGGAACGACGCTGAGGTCAAAATCGCGGGCGCCGCCGACGCCTTCTACGCCTTCACCGAGGTCGTGCGCCGCGCGCCGGTAGTCCAAGTCGCCGACGCCGAGGCTGCATCGCTCGACGAGGTGCTGCATGCCGAAGGCCTGGTCGGCCGCTGGTCCTTCCCGCGCAGCCGCATGAAGATGCTGCTCTTGGAAAACATCCACCCAGCTGCCGTCGAGCGGCTGGAGGAGGCGGGCTATTCGGTCGAAACCCAGAAGGGCGCGCTGGACGAGGACGATCTGATCGCCGCCATCAAGGGCGTCCATGTCCTGGGCATCCGCTCCAAGACCACGGTCAGCCGTCGCGTACTGGAACAGGCCGATCGCCTGATGGCCGTCGCGGCCTTCTGCATCGGCACCAACCAGATCGATCTGGACGCGGCTTCGGATCACGGGGTGGCGGTGTTCAACGCGCCCTATTCGAACACCCGCTCGGTGGTCGAGCTGGCCATCGGCCTGATGATCGTCCTGATGCGCGACGTGGCGGACAAGTCGGCGGCCATGCATGTCGGCAAGTGGAACAAGTCCGCCACCGGCTCAAAGGAGCTGCGCGGCAAGACTCTGGGCATCGTCGGCTACGGCGCGATCGGCAGCCAGCTGTCGGTCCTGGCCGAAAACCTGGGTATGCGGGTGCTGTTCTACGACCTGTCCGAGCGCCTGGCCTTAGGCAATGCGCGCCGCATGCGCTCGCTGGACGCGCTGCTGGCCGAAAGCGACGTGGTCACCCTGCATGTCGATGGCCGCAAGGAGAACGCCAACATCTTCGGTGCGGCCCAGTTCGGCCGAATGAAGGAAGGCGCGTTGGTCCTGAACCTGGCGCGCGGCCATGTGGTCGATGTCGGCGCCCTGTCCCAGGCGATCGGCTCGGGCCGGGTCGCCGGCGCCGCCGTCGATGTCTTCCCCGAAGAACCGCGCACCAACGCCGACCCCTTCGATAGCCCGCTTCAGGGCCTGCCCAACGTGATCCTGACGCCGCACATCGGCGGCTCAACCGAAGAGGCGCAGGAGGCCATCGCCGAGTTCGCGGCCGAACGCCTGCTGGGCTATCTGAACCGGGGCGACACGACCTTCAGCGTCAACCTGCCCAACGTCCAGCTCTCCGAAGTTTCGGGCGCGCACCGCATCCTGCACATCCACAGGAACCAGCCGGGCGTGCTGGCCGAACTGAACCGCGCCCTGGCGTCGGCGGGCCTGAACATCCTGGGCCAACACCTGAAGACGGACGAGCGCACGGGCTATGTCATCACCGACGTGGACCGCGACTACGACCCGGAGGCGCTGCGCGAACTCAAGACGGTGCCGGGCACGCTGAAGTTCCGCACGTTGCAGTGATACGTCGCTCGCAAATATCTTCTCAAAGCTGACCTCGCGGCATCTTGCGCTCTGCGCGAACTGGCGCATCCTCACGTCGAACGGCCGCGCAACGACGGCTGCGGGAGGAATTTCATGTCACGCTTCATCACCGGCGGCGCCGTCGCCGCTCTGGCGCTCGCCGCCTGCGCCTTTGCCGGCTCGGCCTCGGCCCAGACCTACAACCGTCTGGTCGTGTTCGGCGACAGCCTCAGCGACAACGGCAACCTGTTTCTGATTTCGGGCGGGACCCAGCCGCCGTCGCCGCCCTATGCGCGCCGCTTCTCGAACGGGCCGACCTTCGTTGAACTGCTGGGCTTCAACGCCGCCAACTTCAACGGCTCGGTCACGGGCAGCATCAACTACGCCTTCGGCGGCTCGCGCACCGACGCCTCGGCCGGCGTGCCGTTCGGCATGCTGAACCAGCTGTCGCGCTACACCGCTTCGGGCGGCCGGTTTAGCTCGACCGATCTGGTCAGCGTCCTGGGCGGCGCCAACGACATCTTCCAAGGCCTGCCCGCCGCCGGCGCTTCCGCCAGCCCGGTCGCCGCCATCACCCCGGTCGCAACCACGGCCGCCGCCAACATCAACAGCCTGGTCAACACGGTGGCCGGCGCGGGCGCCGGAACCATCCTGGTCACCAACCTGCCCAAGCTCAGCCTGACGCCTCAATTCCGCGGCACGACCGCCGCGCCTCTGGCCGACTTCGCCGTCACCACCTTCAACACCGCGCTCCAGACCAATCTGACCGCTACAGCCGCCGCCCGCCCAGGCAGCAACATCATCATGATGGACCTGTACAAGATCGGCGACACCCTGGCCGGCAATCCGGGCCTGTTCGGCATCACCAACATCACCCAGCCCTGCTTCAACGGGGTGACGGTCTGCACGAACCCCGACAGCTACTTCTACTTCGACGGCGTTCACCCGACGGCGGCGGGCCACCGGATCATCGCCCAGCTGGCGACCGACTACCTCTACTACGGCGACATCGGCGCCCAATCGACCTTGCAGGGCGAGACGGCCTATCGTCACCGCGAGGACGCCCTGGACGCCGCCGGCGAGGCCCTGTCGGGTCGCCAGCCGTGGGAGGCCGGCGTGTCCGTCACCACCTCGGCCCTGATCGACAGCGTCGACACCGACGCGCGCGGCTCGGTCACCAGCTCGTCCAGCGACGGCTGGGGCGCCCGTATCGCGCTTGAGGCTGGCCCCTCGGCCAACTGGCGCTTTGGTCTGGCCGGCACGGCGCGCAACACCGACGTCGAAAGCCAGGCGCTGCAGTTCAACGTCGAGAGCTTCGGCCTGGACGTCTATGGCGGCTGGCGCTCGGGCGATGTCTTCGTCAACGCCGCCGTCGGCGTGGCGCGTGACAATATCGATGACATCGAACGCACCACCAGCCTGGCGCCGATCGTCCACACCGCCGAAACCCGCGCGCTCAGCAGCGGCGCGCGTCTGCAAGGCGGCATGTGGTTCGACATGGGCGGCGTCGCCCTGTCGCCCCGTGCGGGCCTGGCCTATGTGTCCAGCGACGTCGACGGCTATTACGAACAGGGCGTCGGCGCCCAGTATCAGTACGGCGACCGCACCGTGAAGGCCCTGACCGGCGAGGTCGCGCTGCGCGCCGAGGCGGAAATGGGCGGGTTCGGCCTGTTCGCCGAGGGCGGTTATCGCGACGCCCTGGACGACAGCTCCGATCCGGTGCGTGTCGGCCTTTACAACAACCCAGCTCAGGTGCTGTCGCGCGAGATCGACGATCCGTTCGGCGGCCAGTTCCTGGCCTCGGCCGGCGTCGAGGGTTCGCTCGGCCCGGTCAATGTGACGGTCGGCTATCGCGGCCGCTTCGGCGACCACGCCGACAGCCACATGGGCGGCATTCAGCTGAAACTGCCGCTTTAAGCAGCAGGGGCGGGAAGGGGCCTCAGCGCCCCTTCTTCCTCACCCACATGGCGGCGTCGGCCTCGGTCAGCCAGACCTCGGCGTCCGTATGGCCGTCCCAGGCGCGCACGCCGAAAGAGCCGCCCAGTTCGGTCTTCTGGCCGTCCCAGACGAAGCCTTCGGTCTTCAGCGCCTCGGCCAGCTGACGCGCCTTGGCCCGGCCCTCTTCATAGCCCGCGTGCAACATCAGCAGAGCGAACTCGTCCCCGCCCAGCCGACCCACCGCATCCGACTCGCGCAGATTGGCCAAGAACAGCTCCGCCACCGCGACCAGAGCCGCATCGCCGGCCGCATGACCCAGGCTGTCGTTGACGCTCTTGAACCCGTCCATGTCTAGATACAGCAGCACCGCCGGCGCCCCGTGCCGCTGGCAATAGGCCATGGTCCGCTGCATCGCCGCGATGAAGCCGCGGCGGTTTAGGGCGGGCGTCAGCACATCGTGGTCGGCGGCGGCCTCGGCGGCCGCGGCGCGCGTCTTCCACGCTTCCAGCTCGACGCGCAGGCGCGCGATCTCGGCGGTCAGGTCGTGTTCGGCCACGTCGGTCACGGCGCAGGGATGGCTCCGAAGGCGCGACTCAGTCTGCGTCGCGCGGTCGAACGATGGTAGAGCGTGATCCGTCGACATTGAAGGCCGACATTAAGGGGCGACGCGGCTGAAATCACGGTGTTGCGGTTGCGGGCGTCACCCGCGTGCTGTAACCGGCGCCTTTCCGCGAGGGGCCTTGCAGACATGGCGACTTCCGAAACCCCGGTGGCGATCATCATGGGCAGCCGGTCCGACTGGCCGACCATGAAGCTGGCCGCCGATCGCCTGGATCAACTGGGCGTCGCCTGGGCCGCCAAGGTCGTCAGCGCCCACCGCACGCCCCAACGCCTGGTCGATTTCGCCACGGGCGCCAAGGCCGCCGGATACAAGGTCATCATCGCTGGCGCAGGGGGCGCCGCCCATCTGCCGGGCATGGCCGCCTCCATGACCGAACTGCCGGTGCTGGGCGTGCCGGTCCAGTCCAAGGCGCTGAAGGGCATGGATAGCCTGCTGTCGATCGTGCAGATGCCGGCCGGCGTTCCGGTCGCCACCCTGGCCATCGGCGAGGCGGGGGCCGCCAACGCCGGCATCCTGGCCGCCCAGATCCTGGCCCTGTCGGACGAAGAGTTGGCTGGACGCTTGGCCGCCTTCCGCGCCGCCCAGACCGATTCCGTCGCAGAAACCGTCGAGGACTGAGTGCCTGATCTTCCGCTTCCCCCCGGTTCGACCCTCGGCATCATCGGCGGAGGCCAGCTGGGCCGGATGCTGAGCCAGGCCGCATCGCGCCTGGGCTTCGACGTCGTGATCCTGGACCCCGAGGCCGACAGCCCGGCCGGCCGAGTTTCGGCGCGCCAGATCGTCGCCGCCTATGACGACCCCAAAGCCCTGTCGGCGCTGGGCCGCGCCGCCGATGTCGTCACCTTCGAGTTCGAGAACGTGCCGGCCGAATCCATCGAGCGTCTGGCCGAGGCCGGCGCCCTCGTCGCGCCGGGACCGACCGCGCTTCGCGTGTCGCAGGACCGGGTGGACGAAAAGACCTTCCTGAACGCCGTCGGCGCCCCGACGGTCGCCTTCGCCGTCATCGACACGCTGGACGATCTGGTCGTCGGCCTGACCGAGCTGGGCCTGCCCGCCCTGCTGAAGACCCGCCGCGAAGGCTATGACGGCAAGGGGCAGGTCTGGATCCACGCCATCGAGGACGCGCCCGCCGCCCTGGAAAGCCTGGGCGGTCGTCCGGCCATCCTGGAGGCCAGGGCGACCTTCGTGCGCGAACTGTCGGTCATCGCCGCCCGCGACTGGGACGGCCATATGGCGGTCTATCCGCTGGGCGAGAACCGGCACGAGGGCGGCGTTCTGCGCACCACCCTGGCCCCCGCCGCCGTGGACGAGAAAACCCAAGTTCGCGCCCGCGCCATCGCCGAGGCGATCCTGGACGGGCTGGATTACGTCGGCGTTCTGGGCGTCGAACTGTTCGACCTCGGAGACGACGTGCTTCTGGTCAACGAGATCGCCCCGCGCGTTCACAATACCGGCCACTGGACCCAGGACGGCTGCGTCTGCGACCAGTTCGAACAGCATATCCGCGCCGTCGCCGGCTGGCCGCTCGGCCCCACGACGGCCCACGCCCGCATCGAAATGACAAACTTGCTGGGCGACGAAGTCGAGGACTGGCGCAAGCTGTCGGCCAAGTCCGACGAACGCCTGCACCTCTACGGCAAGGCCGAGGCCCGCCCCGGCCGCAAGATGGCCCATGTGAACCGGGTGCTGGGTGCGGTCTAGGCTTTCGCCCCATACCGCATGCGGCTCAGCGCATCGCTGACCTTTCGGAACGGCGCGTCGAAGTCCTTGCCCGCCTTCCATTTCTCGAAGGCCATGACGTTATCGATCCGGCGGGCGACGAAGGCCTCCGCCGCTTCCCGTCCGTCGAACCAGCGCATCGTCAGGGCGGGAATCAGGATGCCCGACAGGATCGTCCGCTTCGAATAGTGATTCCAGTCGGTCGCCTCGTCCCCGGCCCAACGCCACAGATGATCGGCGCTCTCCCAGGCCAGTTTCAGGCCCAAGTCGGCGTTGACGGGCAGGGCCAGGAAGGCGGCACAGCGACGCGTGGCCTCCAGATCGGCGGCGCCGGCCTCCATCCGCTCGGACACAGCGCGGGCGATTCGCTCGCGAATCTTCAGCGACTTGGCGTCGATTTCACCCAGAGCCGCCAGCGCCCGCGCATCATGGCGGCGCGACAGCAGGGCCGCCAGATCGCGCGCGCCGTTGGGCAGCAGCAGTTCCTCGTCGCCCTGCGACAGACCGCACGCCCCGCAGGCTTCGCGCACCAGACGCGCGTTCCAGCCTAGGGCGGGCGCGCGGGCGATGGCGGCGTCCAGCACGGTCTGTTCGGTCCGGTCGGCCCAGTCTGTCGTCTCGGTCATAGGGGCGATCATACGCCGGTCGTCATGGCGTTTCGAGCCTTGAAGAATGGTCGCGACGATCTGGACAGAAGGAGGCGGCTCGTGTATCAGCGCGCCTTCATCCGAGAGCCCGGCTGTCGGAAGACGATTTTATTTTGTTCGCCCGTCTCCCTCACAGGACGCGGCGGGCGGCCAAAGGAGAGTTTAACCTGGTTCAGATTTTCGTTCGCGACAACAACGTCGACCAAGCGCTCAAAGCCCTGAAGAAGAAGATGCAGCGCGAGGGCAGCTTCCGTGAAATGAAGCGCCACGTGCATTTCGAGAAGCCCTCGGAAAAGCGCGCCCGTCAGAAGGCTGAAGCCATCCGTCGCGCCCGCAAGTTGGCGCGCAAGCGCATGCAGCGCGAGGGCCTGCTGCCCGCGCCGAAGCCGCGCGTTCCCGGCGGTCGTTAAGACCCCGGCGAAAGCCGACAGATTTAAGGCCGCTTCCTCCGGGAAGCGGCCTTTTTCTTTGCGTTTCGCTTCTGCGGAGCGTGGTGGAGGGCTCTGCAAGTTTTGACGGAAGAAGCGCCGCGCCACCTCCCCATCGCGACGCGACAGGGAGGAGGCAACCAAGCCGCCTAAGCCCGTCCGGTGATCGCCCGGCCGAAGCTCTTCCAGCTCAGCTTTACGTCCGACAGCGCGCCAGCGCGGAAGGCCCGCCCGGCGATCCACACCATGAAGGCGGCGGTCGCGAACATGCCGATCAGCGTCAGAATCACCTCCACCAGCGGCGGGTCGCTGGGCGCGCGGGCGCTCATCAGGAAGGGGGTGAAGAAGGGGATCCAGGACAGAACCTTGACCACCGGCGCATCCGGGCTGGTCAGGGCCATCTGCATCACCAGGATCGGCACGACCAGGATCATCATGATCGGCCCCATCAGGGTCTGGGCGTCGCGCGGCGTCTCGCAGAAGGCGCCGATGGCCGCGAACAGCACCGCATACATCAGGTAGCCGCCGGCCATATAGGCGATGAAATAGAAGATCAGGCCGTCGTGCAGCAGAACCTGTCCGACCGTCGCCGCCGTCTCGGGCGAGGCCGAAATCAGGGTGAAGGCGCCGATCCCGCCCCAGACCCCCATGACCGTCAGGGTCAGCAGCGCCACGCCCAGCACCTTGCCCGTCAGGATTTCGGTCGCCGAGGCCGAGGACAGCAGCACCTCCAGGATCTTGTTCGACTTCTCCTCCATCACGCTGTTCAGCAGGATGGAGGCCCCTGTGATGACCAGCGACCACAGGAGGAAGCCGACGCCCAGGCCGATGAAGGACGGGATCCGGTCACGCATCGACACCTCTCCCCCGCTCGCCGCGCTGGGCGAGAAGGACTTCACCTCGGGCCGGAAGGTCTGAACCTCCTGCGCCACGGCGGGGGCGACCCCGGCGGCGGTCAGAAGCTCGGTGCGTCGCGCATCACGAAGCGCATTGCGGACGAAGCCGGAGACGTCGTTGTCGGTGGCGCGCGCGGTCCAGACCTGGGCGGCGGGCTTCCCATCCATGCGGCTGAGGAAGACCACGGCGTCAAGGCGCCTGGCCTTCGAGGTCTGCTTGTCCAGCGCCTTGCGGATCGCCTCGTCACGGGCCGGGCCCACTGCGTCGGCGATGGCGGGCGGCGCGTCGACCAGACGGATCTTGGGGCCGGTGATGGAGGCGACGGCGCGCCCGGCGCCGGCCTGTCCCTTTTCGGCGGCTTCGCGCAGGCGCTCGTTCTGACGATCCACATCGGCTTGCAACGAGGCGCGCACGGCGGCCGCCAGACCTGTCGCATTGGGGCCTTCCTCGATCACCGCCACCGACTTGATCGGCTCGGAGGCCTTGATCAGCGCCGGAATGCCGCCGCCCAGCACGGCGAATAGCGGAAAGGCCAACAGCGACAGCCAGAAGCCGACGGTCTTGGCGTAGGCGACATATTCGCGTCGCGCGATCAGCAGGGTGCGGTTCATCGGACAGCCTCCACGGATGCGACGGGTTGGTCGGGATGGTCGCCAGTCAGGCCGATGAAGGCGTCGTGCAGCGTCGGCTCCTTCAGTGCGAAGCCGCGCACGTCCAGGCCGTTCAGGAAGGCCGTCTTCAAGGTGTCCTGACCCCCGGCGCCGGGCGCCAGGGCGATCTTCAGGCGACGCACGCCATCGACGTCGGACAGGGTCTCGACGCCCGCCACGCCGGGCAGGGCGGCGGCGGCGTCCGCGCTGATCGCCCCGTCCAGATCCAGGAAGCGCGGCGAGGTGGCCTTGGCCTGATCCACCGTCCCCTCGAACGCCTTCTTGCCGCGCGCCAGCAGCACGACCTTGTCGCACAGCCGCTCGGCATGCTGCATCACATGGGTGGAGAACAGCACCGTGGCGCCGTTCGCAGCCAGCCCACGAATCATGGCCTCCAGGCCCTGCTGGTTCATTGGGTCCAGACCGGAGAAGGGCTCGTCCAGGATGACGAACTCGGGCTGATGCACGACCGAAGCGATCAGTTGCACCTTCTGCGCCATCCCTTTGGACAGCTCCTTCATTTTCTTCTTCTGCGCCTCGCCGAGCCCCTGCTGCTCCAGCAAGGTCTTGGCGCGCTTGCGGCCCTCGGCGACCGGCAGGCCTTTCAGCGCGCCGAAGAAGGCGATGGCCTCGACCGGCGTCATCTTTTTATAGAGCCCGCGCTCCTCCGGCAGGAAACCGATCCGGTCGCGCACCTTGCGCCCGTCGTCGGCGCCCAGGATCTCGATCCGCCCTGAGGTCGCCGGCTGCAACCCCAGGATCATCCGAAGGGTCGAGGTCTTGCCCGCCCCGTTCGGCCCCAGAAAGCCGCAGATCGACCCCTTCTCGACCTGAAAACTCAGATCGCGCACGGCGTGAAAATCGCCGTATCGCTTGTTCACCCCATCCAGCGTCAACGCCGCCATGTCGCCTCCCTTGTCCCTGCCGTCAGCCTAGAAGGGGACGGCAGGGGACGCCAGCGGCTTCGGCGTCGCGCCCTATTTCAGGACCGGCAAGTCGATGTAGGAGGCGTCGTCGCCCGCGTGATGGACGGCGTTGTCGGCGACCACGCCCTGGCTCTCGGTCTCGTTCGGTCCGCCCGTGTTCAGGTTGCGCACGAACTTGGGGAAGTTGGAGCTGGTGACTTCGACCCGGATGCGGTGGCCGGGCTGGAAGGTGTTGCTGATGGTCAGCGGCGTGGGCTGCACAGTCGCCACCTGGCCTGGCGTCAGAGGCGCAGGGCGGTCATAGCCGTTGCGATAGCGCGCCCGCATGATGGTGTCGCCCAGGATATAGGCCGTGCCGTCCGGCGCCACATCCACCACCTTGACCGCGAAATCGGTATCGGGCGCAGAGGACGACACCTTCAGCACCGCATCGATGAAGCCGGTGACCTGCATCGGCTCGGTCAGCGCTTCCGACGTATAGACCAGCACGTCGTTGCGCGCCTCGATCGGCCGCTGGTCGAAGGCCCCGGCCGTGACCAGCCCGCCGTTGCAGCAATCGCCGCCGCCGATGGTCTGGACCGGGTTCATCGGATCATAGCGATAGCGGTCTGCCGGCTCGCCGGCGGGCGGCGCTTGAAGGCTCAGCAGGCCATCGCCGTTCAGACTGTTGGCCCCGCCGCCCGAGCGCAGATACATCCGCACCGTCTTGACCCCGGCCGGCGGCCACTGCGCGGCCGTGCGCCAGGCGTTTTCGCCCATGTTGAAATACTGCACGTGCGGCGTGCTCTCGGGGAAGGCGCGGCGCTCGCCCTTCAGCCAGCGATCGAACCAGGCGTGCACCAGGGCGTCGCTGTCGAAGGTGGCGTCGCCCAGCGGCCGGTCGCCCGACTTGTAATTCGGCCCCAGGCCCCCAAAGGCGCAGTGGTTGTTGGGGCCGACCACGACATACTGGTTCTCGGCCGCCTCGCGATCCTGGGTCGTGGACCGGGCGTGGTTGAACAGCTCCATGTTCGGCCCGATCGAGACGTCGTACCAACTGTTGAACCACAGGGACGGCACGCCCCAGCCCATGTCGTCGTGATACAGGCCGCCCTGACGCCAGGCCGGATCGGACGGAGTGCGCGCGATCAGTTCCTCGAACGTGCCGGCGGGCTCGCCCAGGTCTTTCAGCATGTCATTGACCGGCAGATGACGGATCTGGCTGGGCCAGTTCACGTCCGGCTTCTTGGCGTCCAGATCGTTGTAGCGAACGATGCGGGCGCGGGTTTCCTGGTCAATATCCATCGGGATCTGGGCGCGCTGCGGATTGTCCACGCCGTACAGCCACACGAAGAACAGGTTGCGCGGCACGCCCCCGGTGTACCAGTTGCCCTGTTCTTGGAACCGTCCGACCTTGCCGATGCCGGCGCCGGAGGCCTGGGGCACCATGGCGGCGTGGGCAGGGTGGTTCTGGGCCGCCAGGGCCAACTGCCATTCCGCGGACGACGAACAGCCCAAGGTGCCGACCTTGCCGTTCGACCAGGGCTGGGCCGCGATCCACGTCAGGGCGTCATAGCCATCGGTCTGGGGATAGCCCAGGATCTGATAGTCGCCGCCCGAGAAGTACCGTCCCCGCTCGTTCTGGATGACGAAGGCATAGCCCTTGCTGACCCAGCTCAGGGCCGAGCGCGTAGTGCGGGCGTTGTAGGCCAGCTCGTTGTAGGGCGTGCGCACGAAGACGGTCGGCAAGGGGCCGGTCGCGTTCTTGGGGCGATAGACATTGGTGGCCAGTCCCACGCCGTCGCGCATCGGCACCATGACCGCCATCTGCACATCCGCCAGGCGCGACAGCTCGGTCTGTGCGGCGGCGTCGCTGTAGCGCCCATAGTCCTGCGCCGAGGCGGCGATGGGCGTGGCGGCCAAAAGGCCCGCGACGACGGCGGCGACGATCTTGTTCATATCCATCCCTCCCAGAACGAGAGGGGACACTAGGACGTTTGCGGCGCCCGTCGCAACGCAATGCGCGTCAGGCCTTGGCCTTCACCGTCACTTCGAAATGGCGATCGACCACCTTGGTCGGATTCACCTGCGCGCCGCCGCGACGGACCTCGAAATGCAGGTGCGGGCCAGTGGAATAGCCGGTGGAGCCGACCAGACCGATGCGCTGACCGGGCGCGACAGCGTCGCCGTTCGCCACATCGATCCGGCTGAGGTGGCCATACAGGGTGCTCATGCCGTTAGGGTGGCGCACCTCGATGAAGTTGCCATAGCCCTCGGGGTCATAGCCCGTACGGATGACTTCGCCCTCGGCAGCGGTGAAGACGGTCGTGCCTTTCGGCGCGGCGATGTCGACGCCCTTGTGGGCGCGCGCCTTGGCTTCGATGGCCAGTTTGCGCAGGCCGAACGGCGAGTTGATCGCATAGCCGCGCACCGGGGCGGTGAAGGCGATCTGGCGCGTGATCGGCCCCGCCTTCTCGACTTCGGCCTTCAGGGGCGGCGAGACCGGCGCGGCGATCTGGGTCGGCGGCGGCAAGGCGGCTTCGCGCGCAGCATTTGGCGCGGCGGCGGCGGCGAAAACGGCCACGGCGGCGAAGGCGGCCGTTTGGCCGGAGTGGATCAACAGGGTCTTGCACCGCGCCATCGGCGCGTTGGACAGCAGGCGTCGCATTCGGCGGCCTCTCCAGCGTCTCTACGCTCTGGAATGAAGGAAGCGGCGCCCCGACAGCGCACGGCGTTCCGTGGGAGGGCGGCTTATGCCCGCTGGCTTTGGCGACTTTGGGGCTAGGGCAGGGCGGCGGATGGTCGCAGGGCGGAACCCGCCGCCCGCCGGGCCAGATCAGGCGATGATATCGGGCAGGATGCGGTCTTCCAGCTTCACGATCTCGTCCTTCAGCGCCAGCTTCTTGCGCTTCAACCGGGCGATCATCAGCTGGTCGGGAATGGCGGCCTGACCCAGGGCTTCGATCGAGGCGTCCAGGTCGGCGTGTTCCTGGCGCAGATGCTTCACCCGCGCGTGAAGCTCGACCATTTCCTCGGTGATCGCAGGCGTGTCGTCGTTCATCGTGTCATCTCCACGCCGCTCGTCTCAGGCCGCTTATAGCCACGCTGATCTCAGGCCGGAAGGGCGTCTGCGAGCCGGATCAGGGCCGGGCGCGGTGTCACGTCGGCCCACATCCGGGCGGTGGCTGCCAGGCTGTCGATGATCGGGCGGGCCGGCCCGCTGGGTTCGGGGGCCAGCGCCTCCAGCGCGTCCAGCAAATGCCGTTCCGCCTCCAGCTCCAGCGCCTTGATGCGGTTGCGCACGCTCTCGCGCGGGCCGTCGTCGATATCGGGGACCGGCGCTTTCAGGATCCGCCGCACCGAACGCAGCGGGGCGACCACGACGCTGTCCCAGGCTCGAGCGGTGTCGCAGGCCGCCTCGATCGTCTCTTCGTCGGGCTTTCGGCCTGTCGCTGCGACCCAGGCGGACCACAGCAGCACAGGCACATTCTGGTCGTGGCTGTCCTGCAGCGTCAGACACGCCTCACCAACCCCCGGCGCGCCATAGGCGGCGACCGCCCAGTCCCAAAGCCTCATGACTTCAGGCCTTCCCAGCGCCGCACCGCGCCCCAATCCAGGCCGAACAGGTCCAGCGTCCGACCCACCGATTGATCGACCATCTCCATGATCGAGCTCGGCCGCGCGTAAAGCGCGGGCAGGGGCGGGGCGATGATCGCGCCCATTTCGGCCAGGGCCGTCATGGTGCGTAGATGGCCCAGGTGGAACGGCGTCTCGCGCACCATCAGCACCAGCGGTCGCCGCTCCTTCAGCGTCACGTCCGCCGCCCGCGTCAGCAGGGTGGAGGTCACGCCCGTCGCGATCTCGCTCATCGTCTTGATCGAGCAGGGCGCTACGATCATGCCCAGGGTGCGGAACGAGCCGGAGGCGATCGTCGCACCCACGTCGCCCAGCTTGTGAACCACCGACGCCTTGGCCGTCAGTTCGTCGGGCGACAGATCGGTTTCCTGCGACAATGTGAGCAGGGCGGCCTTGGTCACGACCAGATGGCTTTCGACGCCCAGATCGTTCAGCGCGTCGAGCACCCGGGCGCCATAGACGGCGCCGGAAGCCCCTGAAATTCCGACCACCAGTTTGGCGGGCGGGTTCCGTATGGCTCCGTTCACATCATGGTCCATTTTGGGGGTCAGCCTCCTTCGGGTCCGGGGCGACGGGCTGTCACTGGAAAGTGATTACACAGCGCGCCAAACCGGGCGCTCACTCTACTGGTCCCTAACCAAAGGAGGCGCAAGCCATGACCATCGAGGCTCGTATTCGCGAACTGGGTAATCGTCATCGCACCCTGGATGAGACCATCCAGAGGGAGCTTACCCGCCCGTCCACGGATCCGTTGCAGGTCAGGGCGCTGAAGCAGAAGAAGCTTCGGCTGAAGGAAGAAATCACCAGTCTGGAGGCGCGTGCGACCTAGCGCCCGTCTCCCTGAAAACGACGACGGCCCCGGAGATCGCTCTCCGGGGCCGTTTTCGTTGCTCAAAGGCGGATCAGTCCTTGGTGCCGAACACCGACTCCGCCGTCGGCTCGGCGCCGGGACGTTGGCGGGCTTCCGGCACGAACTCGGGCTCGGCCTCGACCTGTTCGACGGGCTGGATCGTGCCGCCGCCGTTCTTCAGGTCGTCCTTGGCCTTCTTGTCGGCGGCCTTCTTGACCATCTCGTCCAGCGCCAGCTGTCCGACCAGGCCAAGCGTCACCGGATCGACCGGCTTGATATTGGCGCTGTTCCAGTGGGTGCGGTTGCGCACGCTTTCGATGGTGGACTTGGTCGTGCCCAGCATCTTGGCGATCTGGGCGTCCGTCACCTCGGGGTGGTTGCGCACGAACCAGGCGATGGCGTCGGGGCGGTCCTGGCGACGCGACACGGGCGTGTATTTCGGGGCCGGCTTTGCCGACTTCAGCAGTTCGGCGTGGCGGCTGACGATCGCCTTCATCCGGTAGTTTTCGTCGCCCTGGGCCTTGTCCAGTTCTTCGCGCGTCAGCTGGCCGCCGGTGACGGGATCCACGCCACGAATGTCGCGCGCCACGTCGCCGTCGGCGATGCCGCGAACTTCCAGCGGGTGCAGGCCGCAGAAGTCGGCGATCTGCTCGAAGCTGAGAGAGGTGTTGTCGACCAGCCAGACCGCAGTGGCCTTGGGCATCAGAATGTCGCTCATGGGGCGTTCGTCCCGGTGTTGTTGAGCCGCCGAATGAGGCTTCGGCTGGCGTTGGATACGACGGCGCCCGGCCTTTCGACCGGGCGCGTATGATGCCGATATAGGCCTATTCGACACAAAAGAAAACGCTGAGCGACAATCCCATACAGCAACGGTTCATCCGCCCTGACGCAACCTTCGCGGTAATGAAGCTTTTCAGCTTCGGGATAGGAGAACCACTATGTCCATTCTGCTTGGCGCGGCTCTGGCCGCAGCGATGGCCTCGGGCCAGGACTATGCGCAGCAACGCGTCGCCCCGCGCGGCGGCTATACCCAGTCGTGTTCGGAAGCCTATGTGAATCGCGGTCGTCTCTATGCCGATTGCCGCGATACGCGCGGCCGGATGCGCGGCACGTCGATCGAGCTGAACCGCTGCGGCGGCGAGGAGATCAACAACGACAACGGCCTGCTGGTCTGCGGGCGGTTCCGTGGCGACTATGAAGACAGCCAGCCCGGCCGTCCCGGTGGCGGCTGGGGACCTGGCAATGGTGGCCCCGGCTGGGGCGGCGGCAATGGCGGCGGTTGGGGACGGTCCTCGATCACCGTCTATGAGCACGCCAACTTCCGCGGCGCTTCGCGTGAGTTCACCAGCGAAGACCGCAACCTGGGCCGCACTCCGTTTAACGACCGCATCAGCTCGATGCGCGTCGAAGGCCGCTGGGAAGTCTGCACTGACGCCGAGTTCCGGGGACGCTGCCGCATCGTCGAAGGCGACGTCCGCTTCCTGAACGGCGGCTTCAACGACAACATTTCGTCGCTGCGCCCCGTGCGTGGCGGGCGCTACTAGACGCTCAGCACGATCTTGCCGATGTGCCCGCCGGCTTCCAGTTCGGCGTGCGCATCGGCAGCCTGCTCCAACGCGAAGACCGCCTGAACAGGCGGTTTGACCTTGCCGGATGCCACCCACGGCCAGGCGGTCGCCTCGACAGCCGCGGTCAGACGCGCCTTTTCGTCCGCCGGGCGGCTGCGCAGCGTCGATCCGGCCAGGGTCAACCGTTTCAGCATGATCCGCTGCAGATCCAACTCGACCTTGGGTCCGGTCAGGGAGGCGATGACCACCCAGCGCCCGCCCGCATTCAGGCTGTTCAGGTTCAGGGCGGCGTAATCGCGCCCCACCATGTCCAGAACCACGTCCGCGCCGCCCGCCTCGCGGATCTGCGCCTCCAGATCATCGCTCTTGGCGTCCAGGCTGACGTCCGCGCCCAACGCCTTGGCGGCTGCGGCCTTGTCCGCCCCGCGTGAGGTGGCGATCACTCGGGCGCCTGCCGCCTTGGCCATCTGGATGGCCGTCACGCCGATGCCGCTGGTCGCCCCGTGGATCAGCAACGTCTCGCCGGCCTTTAACGCGCCGCCCTCGAACGCATTGGCGAAGACAGTGAAGACGGTTTCCGGCAGCACAGCCGCCTGCACGAAATCCAGACCCTCGGGGATCGGCAGGACGTGACGTGCATCCACCACGGCCAACTCCGCATAGCCGCCGCCGCCCAGCAGGGCGCAGACCCGATCGCCGACCGTCCAGCGCGTGACGCCCTCTCCGACGGCCTCGATCTCGCCGGCGATTTCAAGCCCCAGAACGTCCGACGCGCCGGGGGGAGGGGGGTAGGCGCCGGTGCGTTGCAGCAGGTCCGGCCGGTTCACGCCCGCCGCCCGCACCCGGATCAGCACCTGACCCGGCCTCGCCACGGGATCGGGCCGTTCGGCGATCTTCAGGGCCTCGGCCGGTCCGGAACCGCCTTCGATTTCGATCACGCGCATCGCACTCGCCTTGCATTCGTCCGTATCCGGGCGTTCAGATAGGGACCGTGGACCGCCTTGGCCATAACAGCGCGAAAGGAAGGCGACGATGTTCGAAGATCTTGAACCCCGCCCGCAACGCGGTGAACCGCTGCGGGCCCTGTCACGCGAAGATCTGGATGTTTACGCCGTCGAGGATTTGCAGGAGCGGATCGCCGCGCTTGAGGCCGAGATCGCGCGCTCGCGCGCCGCGATCGAGACGAAACGCTCCAAGAAAAACGCCGCCGACGCCCTGTTCAACTTCGGTTCGTGATCGCGAATGATCCGCTGGCATGGCATGAGCGTTGCATCTTTCGTGCGAACGGCGCCGCCAGGGGCCGATTGCAGGACGGACCCGACCTTCTCTGATGATCAATGCTCAAATGACCTCCGCTCCGTCCCCCGCTGACCGCAGCCGCACCGTTCGCGATTTCGCCCGGTCCGAGCTGTTCGATCGCACCTTCCGTGAAGGCATGGAGTTGGTCGAGGAAACCGCCGCCTATCTGGACGGCGAGGGCCGTCGCGATTCCAAGATGCTGTCGCGCGCCGCCGCCCTGGCCTATGCGGCCGAGAGCATGAAGCTGACCACCCGCCTGATGCAGATCGCCTCCTGGCTCCTGGTCCAGCGCGCCGTGCGCGAAGACGACATGTCGCCGGAAACCGCCTGCGAGCCGCGCTATCGCCTGAACGAGCGTCGCATCGACGCCGAGCCCAGCCACGCCGAACTTCCCATCGCCCTGATCGAATATCTGGTTCGTTCGGAAAAGCTGTTCGACCGCACCCTCTATCTGCATCGCCGCATGTATTCAGACGATCAGGACCAAACCCCGGAAAACCCGGTGCTCAGCCAGATGGGCATGCTTGAGGCGGCCTTCAGGGGCTGATCGCCCCCTTTACGGCCCGACGTCGTTTGCGTCCGCCCGGCCGTCGTCGATAGGCTTGGGCAGATTGACGCCGATGCCCAGCGCCTGCGCCAGCTTGTCGTCGCGGCCATAGACGTCCTCGCGGAACGCCACCCGGCCCTGACCGTCCACGAAGGCGGTCCAGTACAGCAGACGCACCGAGATCTCGCGTCCGGTCGTCACGCGCGTCGTCTCGCGCGTGTCCTGCGCCGTGTCGAACTGGGCCAGCTTGGTCGGATCGGGCGACAGCAACAGGCGCGCGAACTCCACCGCATTCTGCACCCGCACGCAGCCGTGGCTGCGCTGACGCGTGGACAGGTTGAAGGCGGCCTTCGACGGCGTGTCGTGCAGGAAGATGGCGTAGCTGTCGCGCAGCTCGAACTTCACATAGCCCAAGGCCGAGCGCGGACCGGCGCGCTGGATGACCGTGCCGTCCTTCACATACATGTCGTTGGCGGCCAGATACCCTGGCCCTTTGGGCAGGATTTCGCGGCGCGCGATGCCGGCCGGCACATACCAGGGCGGATTGGCCACGACCGAGGCGAACGGCTTCTCAAGGCTCGGCGTCTGGTTCTCGGCCGAGCCGACCACGACGCGGTTGGAGTGAACCGGCTTGCCGTCCTTCCAATAGACCATGATGGCGGCGGCGGTGTTGACCTCGATCCGCTCGGGCGCGACCTCGCGCTTCAGCCAGCGACGCCGCTCAAGGTTCAGCGCGATCTGACGCGCACGGTCCTCGGCCGAGGCGCCCAGCGAGCGCTGGGTGCCCGCGCCGATCCGCCCGTCGGCGCCCAGGCCATGGCGGTTCTGGAAGCTTTGCACCGCACGTTGCAGTTCGGCGTTGTAAACCAGGCCCTGCGACTTCAGCCGCGCGCCGTCGGCGGCCGACAGGTCGCCCTCGGCCGTCAGGCGGTCGATCAGGGCGGGGATGCGGCGATCGCTATTGCCCGGCTCGATGGTCGCGCCTTGGGTGAAGCGGTGCCAGCCGCCCTGCGCCGCCAGACGGCGATAGCGGACATAGCCGGCCGACAGGTTCTGATAGCCGATGTCGGTGGGCGCCAGGCCGTCGTACCATTGGCCCAGCACATTGCGGGTCAGGGCGTCGCTGAGGCCGCGCGGCAGATCCACACGGTTCTTCTGCATTTCCCAAAGGTCTTCGACCGTCTCGGGCCGCACCTTGCCCTCGGCCAGGATGCGGGCATAGGCCAGCGCCGCCGCCGTGGTCCGCAGGTCCGCGCTCGCCGGATCGGCCGCCAGTCCCACGAAGTCGAAATAGTCAGAGCCCGCCAGACCATGGCGATTGGCGCCGGCCGCGACGGTGTTCAGGGCCCGAACCCGCTCGGCGTTCCACACCGGGCGCCAGCCGTTCATTTCATAGAAGGCGCGCACATCCGCCTGCTGCGTCTGGGGCAGACGCGAAATCTGATCGTTGAAGCTGTTGTAGAAGGCGGTCGCCTCCGGTCCGCGCTGCACGAAGACCTGCTGCGCGCGCGCCGCCGAGCCAAGGGTCATGGCCGCCGTCGCGACGCCCAGACCCAGTTGCCGTCTGTTCATAGTCTTCCGCTTCTTCGATCGCTTCGGCCAGCGTGGCCGACGCCCCTGGTACCCGAACGCCCCCACATTATCGGCGTTCCGACCAAACAAAAAGCGCCGGCCTTGCGACCGACGCTCTTGGTGTTCCGATTGCTGCGAGATGTCGCAGCCAGGACGCGCTTACTTCTTGATGAAGCCGGCGAACTTGTTGTTGAAGCGCGAGACGCGGCCGCCGCGGTCCATCAGCTGGGCGTTGCCGCCCGTCCAGGCCGGGTGGGTCGACGGGTCGATGTCGAGGGCCAGCTTGTCGCCTTCCTTCCCGTAGGTCGAACGGGTCTGGTAGGTGCTGCCGTCGGTCATCACCACGGTGATGAAGTGGTAGTCGGGATGGGTATCCGCCTTCATGGTCGTCGTCCGGTCTCTGCGCGGTGACGATGCCGACCGTCCGTGCGCGTGAAATGAGAAACCCGCCACCAATCCTTTTTGAGGGAAAGGCCCGGCGGGAATGAGGGGCGGCGTTTACACCGGGGGGCGTTCCGGGGCAAGAGGCGGGCGAAATGACCGATCAAGCCGCCGCCTCCGCCTCTTCCGCCAACCGCGCCTCGGGCATGGCGTCGCTGGAGGGGAGGCCCAGCGCCGGCGCCCTTCTCGCCGACCAGATGTCCGAAGCGGGCGCAAAGCGCGCCAAGCGCCGCGACATTCGCCCGCTGGCGCGACTGATTCCCTTCGCCATGCGCCACAAGGGTCATGCCCTGATGGCGGTCTTCTGGCTGCTGCTGTCCACTGCCGCCTCTCTGGGTCTGACCGCCTTGGCGCGCGGGGCCATCGACCACGGGTTCGAGGCGGGCGGCGCCAATCTGAACATCTGGTTCCTGCTGCTGGGCGCCAACGCCCTGTTCCTGGGGCTGGCGACCGCCGCTCGCTATTATTTCGTCACCCGCACGGGCGAGCGCGTCATCGCCGATGTGCGAAAGGGTCTGTTCGGCCGCATCCTGACGCTGGACCCGTCCTTCTACGCCCATATGCGGACGGGCGAGGTGCTGTCGCGCCTGACCACGGACATCGCCCTGGTCGAGACGTTGATGACGACGTCCATCTCCTATGCGTTGCGCAACTTCCTGACCATGATCGGCGGCGTGGCCCTGCTGTTCTTCGTCAGCCCCAAGCTGACCGGCTTCGTTCTGCTGATCGTGCCCTTCCTCCTGGGGCCGATCTTCATCTTCGGCCGCAAGGTGCGCAAACTGACCGTCGCGTCCCAGGACCGCTTCGCCAACGCCGTCGGCTTCGCCGGTGAAAGCGTGGACGCCATCGAGACGGTCCAGGCCTTTGGCCGCGAACAGAGCGCCATCACCCGCTTCGGCGCGGCGGTCGAGGACGCCTTCAACGCCTCCCTGACCCGGATGCAGGCCCGCGCCTGGATGACCGCCCTGATCATCGTCGTCATGTTCGGCGGCGTCACTCTAGTGCTGTGGCTAGGCGCTCAGGATGTCGTGAAGGGCGCCATGACGCCCGGCGCCCTGCTTCAGTTCGTTCTGCTGTCCGTCTTCGCGGCGGGCGCCGTGGGCGCGCTCGGCGAAAGCTGGGGCGACGTGCAAAAGGCCGCCGGCGCCATGGAGCGGATCGAGGAGCTGATGCGCGCCGTCGCCGGCATCGCTCCGCCGCCTCAGGCCATGGCCCTGCCGACGCCCCCTCGCGGCGAGGTGTCGATGTCGGCCGTCGGCTTCGCCTATCCGGGCCGCCCCGACCATCCCGCCCTTAAGGGCTTCAGCCTGACTGTGCGCCCTGGCGAGACGGTCGCTTTGGTCGGCCCGTCTGGCGCCGGCAAATCCACGGTCTTCCGCCTGCTGCTGCGCTTCTATGATCCGCAGACCGGCATGGTCTCGGTCGACGGCGTCGATGTGCGCCAGGCCGATCCTGTCGCCGTGCGCGACCGCTTCGCCTGGGTGTCGCAGGAAACGCCGCTGTTCTCGGGCTCGGCGCTAGAGAACATCCGCTTCGGCCGCGAGAACACCACCCGGGAAGAGGCCCGCGCCGTCGCCGAAAAGGCCCAGGCGCTCGGCTTCATCGACGCCCTGCCTGAGGGCTTCGACACCCCGCTCGGCGAGCGCGGCAAGAGCCTGTCGGGCGGCCAGCGCCAGCGCCTGGCCATCGCCCGCGCCCTGGTCCGCGACGCCCCCATCCTGCTGTTGGACGAGGCCACCAGCGCTCTGGACGCGGAAAGCGAGCGCCTGGTCCAGGTCGCCCTCGATCAGGCGATGGAAGAGCGCACCACCCTGGTCATCGCCCACCGCCTGGCCACGGTGCTCCGCGCCGACCGCATCGTCGTCATGGACGACGGTCGCGTGGTCGAAGAGGGCACCCACGAGCAACTCGTCGCCCAGGGCGGCCTCTACGCCCGCCTCGCCGAGCTTCAGTTCCGCAACTAGGGCGCCGTGGTCCGCGCCAGGGCCGGGAAATCGCTGAACAGCGCATCGACCCCTGCTGCGGCGAAGGATGCAGCATAGCCGGTCATGTCGCCGTGCGCGGCCGGGTCGTCGCCTCTGCGTCGCTCGACCGGCAGGAAGGCGTTCTCGGCCCGCAGGGTCCAGACCACGACCGTGAGGCCCTCCGCATGGGCGTCGGCGACCAAGGTCGTGGGCGCGGTCGTGCGACCTTGTGCGTCGCGCGGCAGGACCAGGGTCATCTCCGGCGCGACCCAGTCCGCGTAGGCGGCGATGGCCTTCAGCCCCTCCGGCGTGATCATCTGCGCATAGGTCACGTCCGCCCGGTCCGCCGGTCCGCCTTTGGCGGCCACAAGTTGAGCCAGCGGCGCATCGATGCGCTTCGCCAGCCGCTCCAGCGGCCCGACCTCGAAACACTGGATGATGATCGGAGCCTCGGCGCCCGTCAGATCCAGCCGCTCCAGTTCCGCGACGAAGCCGTCCTCCATCGGCAGGCCGATATCGGCGAAATAGGTCGGGTGTTTCAGCTCCGGCGCCACGGCGATCGTCCGCCCGGTCCGCGCCGAGGCCTCGCGCGCGATGGCGACGACCTCTTCGAAGGTCAGGATCGGCTCCTGTCGATCATAGGCGGCGCTGCCCGGTCGATACGCGGGCAACCGCTCCCTGGCCCTCAGCGTCTTCAACTCGGCCAGGGTGAAGTCTTCGGTGAACCAGCCGGTGGTCTCGACCCCGTCGATGGTCTTGGTCGTCCGACGGCCCGCGAACTCGGGCCGGTCGCCCACGTCCGTCGTGCCGCCGATCTCGTTCTCATGCCGATCGACGAAGACGCCATCCCTGGTCTGCACCAGATCCGGCTCGATCACGTCCGCGCCCTGTTCGATCGCCAGCTCATAGGCCGCACGGGTGTGCTCGGGCCGTTCGCCGGACGCGCCGCGGTGGGCGATGATCAGGGGCTGGGCCAAGGCTGGCGTTCCGGTCAGAAGGACGAGGCCGCACAGGATGAAACGGATCATCCGCCTTGGATAGGGCAGAGGCGCGTCGCCCCTATGACAATCAGCCCTGCAGGACCTTGCGCAGGTTCGGATGCAGTTCGGTGTTCGACGCCAGGATGGACTTGCCCGTCTTGGGATCGCCGTCGTTCTCGATGGTCGTGACCCGGCCGCCGGCCTCGGTGACGAACAGGATGCCCGCCGCCACGTCCCAGGGCTTCAGATTGCGCTCATAATAGGCGTCGTAGCGACCAGCTGCGACCCAGGCGAAGTCCAGGGCGGCTGAACCCAGACGGCGGATGCCCGCGACCCGCTGGCCCACGGCGTGCAGATCCTTGATCGACTGGGCATGGCCCGACTTGCCGATGAAGGGCAGTCCGGTGGCGATCAGGCTTTCGGACAGGTCACGCCGGCCGGCGACGCGGATGCGCTGGTCGTTCAGATAGCAGCCCTTGCCCTTTTCGGCCCAGAACAGCTCGTTCATGACGGGGTTGTAGGTCACGCCGGCGACGATCTCGCTGGACCCGTCCGGCGCGCGGCGCTCCAGCCCCACCGTGATGGCGAAGTGGGGCATGGCGTGCATGAAGTTGGTGGTGCCGTCGATCGGATCGACGATCCAGGTGTGGGACTTGTCCGTCCCCTCGATCATGCCGCGTTCCTCGCCGAGGAAACCATAGCCGGGGCGGGCCTTCATCAGCAGCTCGTAAAGCGTGTCTTCTGCCTTCAAGTCGGCGGCCGTGACGAAATCGCCGGGGCCCTTCCTCGATACCTGAAGCTGGGACACTTCGCCGAAGTCGCGCAGCATCGGGCGGGCGGTCTTGCGCACCGCATCGGTCATGACTTGGAGCAGGGCGGAGGCGAGGGCCATCGGGGAATCTCCTGGTCCGAAAGTCCTTCAAAGCCGCAGCCGGACAGTCGGAGAAGTTCAGAAAGGAACGGCCCCGCGAGGGGCCGCTTTAGCGTGGTGGTCTATTAGTCCGCGCGGCGGACGTATTCGCCGCTGGTCGTGTCGACGACGATACGCTCGCCGGCCGACATATAGGGCGGGATCATGATACGCACGCCGTTGGACGCCAGCGCGGGCTTGTAGGACGACGAAGCGGTCTGGCCCTTCACGGTCGGCTCGGTCTCGGCGACTTCCAGCACGACCTGATCGGGCAGTTCCAGGCCGATCGGACGCTCTTCGTGCATCTCGATGACGACCTTCATGCCTTCTTGCAGATAGGGGATGCGCTCTTCGCCCACCCAGTCCTTCTGCAGTTCGATCTGCTCGTAGGTGGTGTCGTCCATGAAGACCAGGCTGTCGCCATTGTCGAACAGATAGGAGAAGTCCTTCTGCTCCAGCGTCACGCGCTCGACCTTGTCTTCCGACCGGAATCGTTCGTTCAGCTTGTTGCCGGTCTCCAGGTTCTTGGCCTCGACGTTGGCGAAGGCGCCGCCCTTGCCGGGCTTGACGTGGCTGGCCTTGGTGACGACCCACAGGCCGCCATTGTGCTGCAGGACCATGCCGGGCTTGATGGTGTTGCCGTTGATCTTCATGGGGTCACATCGGAAATGGAGTTGCGCCCTCGCACCGTTCGGGGCGAGGCGAATAGGGCGCGATCCCTAGAGGAAGCCCCGATAAAGGGCAAGGCGACGCAACCTAATGCAGCGTGCGTCCGCCCGAAGCGTCATCGGCCTTGCGATGCAGGAAGTTTCCGAACCGCACGCCCGACCCCAGCGGCGCCGCCATCTTGCCGGCCCCTTCGTCCAGCTTGCGCGCTTCGTGGGCGAAGGCGGCGGCCAGACCGGCTGACGACATCGCGGCGACCACCTGACGCGCCATCGACGACGGACGCAGGCCCAGCCAGACGGCGTTCACCGTCTGGGCCGCGACCCACAGGCCCATGGCGCGGGTCCGCTCCTTTTGCGGAGGCGCGTTCCAGACGCGTACGGCGGACAGGGTTGTCGCCGAGAACACGGCCGGCAGGACCAGGCTGAAGGCCCCCTTGGGCTTTTCGGTGATCGGCAAATCCTTGTCGCGCACCTGTTTCAGGTTGCGGCGGGGCTTCAACGCGCCCGAGGCGATGGTGTGGGCCAGCAGGGCGAAGCCGACGGTCAGGGCGATCCCCGCGACCACATGGCCGGTGCTGCGGCCCTCGCTGTTCAGCAAGTCCATGGCGGCGTCGCGCACGTCGTCGATGGCGTCGTCGATATCGGTCATGGTCCGCTCCAGCTTGGCCCTGACAGGCTAATGGCCGGAGCGGATTGGAGTTCCGTCAGAAGGCAGAGCTTAGTTGCCGGTCGCCGCGCCGTCGGTGACGATCTCTTTCATCGCCGATTGCAGATAGTTCTGCGCGCCCATCAGCTCGATCAGCTTGTGCTGGTTTTCCAGGAAGTCGATGTGCTCTTCGGTGTCGGCCAGGATCTTCATCAGCAGGTCACGGCTGACGTAGTCGCGGGTTTCCTCGCACTGGGTCACGGCGGCGGCGGTCGTGGCGCGGCTGTCCAGTTCCAGTTGCAGGTCGGCGCCCAGGCATTCGATCGGATCTTCGCCGACCTTCAGCTTGTGCAGGTCTTGCAGATTGGGCAGTCCATCCAAGAAGAGGATGCGTTTGATCAGCATGTCGGCGTGCTTCATCTCGCCGATCGACTCTTCGTAGATCACGTTGCCCAGGTGCGCGAGGCCCCAGCTTTCGAACATGCGGGCGTGCAGGAAATACTGATTTACGGCCGTCAGCTCGTTGGTCAGCACTGCGTTCAGCGTGCGCAGGATTGCGGGGTCGCCCTTCATGGCCATGGTCCTTGGTCTCGCCACGGCGCTATCGCCGTCTGTCGAGCGCAGCCATAACACAGTAAAACGGGCTTTGTTTATTTGCGAATTTTTATCACTGCATTGAGAGTGCGAGTGACTGTCGGCCGCAGGCGAAGCAAACTATTCGGCTGCGAGAGCGAACGCTTCGCGGCTTTCCTGAATCATTTGACTCATCTCGCAGACGCATTTGGCGCACTGGGCCTGGCATTGGTTGCGCGCGAAGATGTCACGCGGACGGCAGGCGCCGGCCTCGATGGCCTGGGCGACATCACGCTGGCGAAGACCGTTACAGTTGCAGACGTACACGAGGCGCTACACGTTTCACTGACTGAGAATGGTTCGCTATAGCAGTACTTAAGGCGATTGCAAGTCGTTCGCATGGCTCAGCTGCCGGTGGGCCGTTGACGGATCGTCGCGGGGGCAGGCAATGACGGACATGGCCCGAACACCCACCGTCCCCGAGCGTCCGCCCTGCCGGCTGTATCTGATCACGCCGCCTGTGATCGCCGATCTGAACGCCTTTGCGCAAACCCTCGATCAGGCTTTGGCCGCCGGCGACGTCGCGGCCTTGCAGATCCGGCTGAAGCCCGCCGACGACGCCGCCATCCGCACGGCGGTCGAGGTGTTGGCTCCCATCGCGCGGCGTCATGATGTCGCGGTCCTGCTGAACGACCTGCCTGATCTGGCGCGGGCCAGCGGCTGCGACGGCGTTCACATCGGTCAGGAAGACGGCTCGCTAGCCGAGGCGCGGCGTATCATGGGGCCGGACGCCATGATCGGCGTCACCTGCCACGACGACCGCGACCTGGCCTGGGACGCCGCAGAGGGCGGCGCCGACTATGTCGCCTTCGGCGCCTTTTATCCCACCGATACAAAGGAAACGGTGCATCGTCCGCCGCTGGACATCCTGACGGTGTGGCAAGAAACCGTCGAAACCCCCTGCGTCGCCATCGGCGGGATCACGGTCGACAACGCCGCAGACCTTGCCCAAGCCGGCGCCGACTTCGTGGCGGTCAGCGGCGGGGTCTGGAACCATCCCGACGGCCCGGCCGAGGCCGTCAGGCGCTTCAATGAAAAATTGAGGCCCTGACTTCAGGGGATATTAGGAACCGGCTGATCCTATACCAACCTCTGACTGGTCGGAACCTGTCCATGATCCTGGGCCGCGCGCTCAATATCGACGATCCCCGCAGCGCGTCCGTCAAGGGCGCGCTGGCGGCTGGCCATCGCCCCAGCCCGGTCGACGCAGAGAGTTCCGACGGGCCCAATCCTCTTATCCCCGTGCTGACAGGTGTGGCGGTGGCCATCCTGGTCGCAATCGCCATCGCCTATGCCCGTTCGGCCGGACTGGTGGCGGGCCTGTGGGGCGCCAGCGGCGTCGCCGTCGCCGTCTGGCTGCGCACCAGCCGTGGCCGCACCAGCGACCTCACCTTCGCCGGCGTCCTAACCGTCAGTATCCTGATCGGCGAGATCATCGCCGGCAACAAACCCCCGCTGGCGCTAGCCTTCACGATCGCCAATATGGTCGAGATCATTAGCGCCGTGCTGCTGGCGCGCCGTTTCTCGCCCACGCTGAACCTGTCCAGCCTGAACGGGGCGGTGAGTTTCCTGTTTTTTGCGGCCGTTCTAGCGCCGCTACCCGCCGCCCTTTGCAGCACCGTGATCCTGTCGCTGGTGGGCCAGTCCGACATCGTTTGGCAGGGGTTCCAGACCTGGTGGCTGGGTCACGCCTTGGGCATCGCTGTACTGGGTTCGTTAGGCATGTCGCTGACGCCTGCGATGTTCGCGCGTCTGCTGAAGCCGAGAAAGCTGATCGAGGCCGTCGTTCTGATCGGCCTTGTCCCCGTCTTCTACTTTGTCGCCTTCACGGGCGACGTGCCGATGGGCTTCGTCCTGCTGCCGCTTCTTCTGGCCATCGCGGTCCGGCTCGGCGTCGCTGGCGCGGCCTTCACCTTGGTCGTCTTGACCATCCTTTTGGTCGGCGGCGCCATGATGGGGAATGGTCCTTACAGCAAGGGTGACCTGACCCAACAGGTGTTGATGGGCCAAATGCTGGTGCTGATCGGCTATATGCCCGTCCTGCTGGTGGCCTCGTTGCTGGAAGAGCGCGATCTTCTGGCGGAGCGCGCGCGCGTCGGTCGCGAACGCGCCGAAAAGGCCTCGGAGGCCAAGTCCCGCCTGCTTGCCAATGTCGCTCACGAGATCAAGAGCCCCGTCGCCGGCATCATCGGCATTGGCGATCTGTGGCGGCAGGGCCACCTGGGGCCAGTCTCGGCCCAGCAGGCCGAAATGTCCGACATGCTGGTCAAGACCGCGCGTCAGGTCGAAACCCTGGCCCATGATCTGCTGGACGTGGCCCGCGCCGAATCCGGGGCCGTCCGGGTCGATCTGCGGCCGACCGACATTCCAGGGCTGCTGGAAGACGTGCGCCGCACGTGCCTGCTGTGGCCCGACGCCGACCGGGTCGCCGTCGAGGTGGTGTGCGAGGGTGATGGTTTGATCGCGGTCGCGGACTCTCAGCGTCTGGCCCAGATCATCACCAACCTGACCAGCAATGCGCTGAAATACGGCGGTTCCGGCGGCCGTGCCGTTCTGCGTGCGCTTCGTCAGGATGACTGCGTCCGCATCGAGGTCAGCGATTTCGGCCCCGGTCTGTCGCTTCAAAAGCAGGCGCAGCTGTTCGAGCCCTTCAACCGCCTGGGCCTTGAGCGTTCGACGGTCGAGGGGCACGGCGTCGGCCTGGCCCTGGCCAAGCGATTGGTCGAGTTGCAGGGCGGCTCGATCGGCGTGATCTCGGCGCCGGGCGAGGGCGCCACCTTCTGGGTCGCTTTGCCCAAGGCGTGAGGTCGCGCTTGCGGTCGCGCCCCGGCCGCGCGATGGTCCGGCCATGCCCATGATCGCCCTTGCCGCCGCCCTCATGATTTCCGGACAGGCGACGACGCCCCCGCCGCAGCGCGCCGGTTCCAACTTGACGCGCGACCTGAACAGCGCCCCGCCTTCCGCGACCCCGCCCGCCGCCTCCGCCGTAGCGCCGACCCAGGCCCAGACCCAGGCCCCGGCCCGGGCGACGACCCAGGCCTTGCCTCCGATCGGCCAGACCCCCGCAGCATCGCCGCGTCCGGCGCCCGCCACGTCATCCGCGCCGCGCACGACCCAGGCCCAGCCGCCCATCGGCCAAAGCCCGTCGGCCACGACGCGCCCGGCGACCGCGACACGTCCGCAGACCCCAGCCCCGACCACAACGACGCCTCAGGCGACCACGCCTCAACCGACAACGACCGCGCCTGCCGCAACTGCGCCGGCCGCTGCACCCGCCCCGGCGGCCTTGAACGCCGCCGCTATCGCCGCTCTGCCGTTCAGCATCCAACTGCCCGCCGGCCTGACGATCACCCCGGCGCGCGCCGGCGCGAACGCCAACATCTATCGCGTTCAGCGCGGCGACCAGACCCTGCTGATGATCTACGCCGGCCCGTCGTCGCAGTTTCCGATCTATGACGGCGAGACGGTCCGCGCCGGCGGCCGCGCCTCGGTCGTCGTCACCGAAGGCAGCCGCCGTCTGGCGATGGAGCATCTGTTCCAGCGCGCCACGGACCCCAAGGAAATCCACGTCTGGATCGCCAGCGTCGAGGGCGCGGACCGGGATTTGGCCGAACGCATCGGCCAGTCCATCGACGTCAAATAGGGCTCAGCCCTCGGACCACACCGCCATTTCGGTGCCGGCCGGATCGGCGAAGTGGAAGCGGCGACCGCCGGGGAAGCTGTAGATCGGTTTCAAGATCCGGCCGCCGGCCGCCTCGACCTTGGCCAGCATGGCTTCCAGGTCATGGGCGTACAGGATGGGCAGGGGTGCCTTGGTCTGATCGGTCTGATCGGCGTCGAACCCGCCGTCCAGACCCTGATCGAAGGCGGCATAGGTCGGGCCGTAATCCACGAAGTTCCAGCCAAACGCCTGGCTGTAGAATTGCTTGGTCGCGGGCAGGTTGGCGGCGGGGAGTTCGAGGTAATCCAGCTTTCCGTCTTCACGCACGGTTGATCTCCTGAGTTGGGCGCCACCGTTCCCCTGTCTTGCACGCGCCCTCGACATGCGCAAACCTGCAAACGGTTCGCAGTTGCAGGAATCGAGCGATGATCGTGATGACGACAGGCCTGTCGGCCCTGATGGCCCTGATGCAGTGCGAGACGCGTCCGGTCGAGCCGCCGCAGAGGCTCGACACCGATCGCGCAGACCCGCGGCCGGGCCGACCCAGACCCTGATCAGCCGACCTGGGCGCGGTGCCTCAGATAGGCGTCGGCCAGCGCGCAGGCGGCCATCGCCTCGACCACTGGCACGGCGCGCAGGGCGACGCACGGGTCGTGACGACCCTTGGTGCGCAGGTCCGTCTCTTCGCCGTCGCGGGTGATCGTCTGGCGCAGGGTCAGGATGGAGGAGGTCGGCTTGAACGCCACCCGCGCCGTCACCGGCTGGCCCGTCGAAATTCCACCCAGCACGCCGCCCGCCTTGTTCGACAGGAAGACCGGCTGCTTGTTGAGGTCCAGCCGCATCTCGTCGGCGTTCTGTTCCCCGGTCAGTTCGGCGGCCTCGAAGCCCGCACCGATCTCGACCCCCTTGGCCGCATTGATCGACATCAGGGCTGCGGCCAACTCGCCGTCCAGCTTGCCGTACAAGGGCGCGCCCCAGCCCGCTGGAACGCCCGTGACCTCCAGCGCGACGACCGCCCCGACCGACGATCCCGCCTTGCGGATGCCGTCCAGATAGGCTTCCCAGTCGCCCACGACTTCGGCCGAGGCGGCGAACAGCGGATTGCTGTGGACGGCGTCGAAGTCGATCCGATCTGGCGCGATCCGGTGCGGGCCGATCTGGACCACGCCGGCGCGGATCCTGATCCCGTCGCCCAGCACCTTGCGCGCCACGGCCCCGGCCGCCACGCGGCTGGCCGTCTCGCGCGCCGAGGATCGACCGCCGCCCCGATGATCGCGCACCCCGTATTTAGCCTGATAGGCATAGTCGGCGTGCCCCGGCCGATAGGCGCGGGCGATCTCGCCATAGTCCTTGGAGCGCTGGTCCTCGTTCTCGATCAGGACCGAGATCGGCGTGCCCGTCGTCACCGGTCCGTCGCCGTCGTCGAACACGCCCGACAGTATGCGCGCCGTGTCGCTTTCCTTGCGTTGGGTCACGAAGCGGCTGCCGCCCGGCTTCCGCTGGTCCAGCCAAGGCTGAAGATCCGCCTCGGTCAGCGGGATCATCGGCGGGCATCCGTCAACGACGCAGCCGATCGCCGGCCCGTGGCTCTCGCCCCAGGTGGTCACGCGAAACAGATGGCCGAAGGTGTTGTGCGACATGGCCCCGACTTAGGCCGCCAGACGCTCCTGCGTCCAGACCCGCGTGAACCGCACCAGCAGGTCCTCCGCCGCCGAGGGAACATCCGACGACGGCTCCAGCGTCACGAACAGATGCCCCGCCGGCCGCGATCCGCGCGCGGGCAGGCCCAGGTCCTTCAACCGCACCCGCACCGGCGCGGCCATGTCGGCGGTGATCCAGGCCGAGCGCGTGCCGACAGGGGTTTCGATTTCAACCCGCCCCCCGTCGGCCATCAGGCGACGCTCGACGGCCCAGGTCATAAACAGGTCGTCGCCGACGACAGACAGCCCGTCCTCGGGCCGGATCAACACCGACAGATAGAGGTCGCTCCCGTCCGCCGCCCCGCGTCTCAGCCGCAGATGATCGCCGCTGCGCAGGCCCCTGGGCGCCGTGACCCGCACGGTGCGCGCGCCCAGCCGCACCTCGACGTGACCCCCGGCCAGGGCCTGCATCGGCGACAGGACCAGAACCGGCGTCAGCGCGGGCCGCGCGGCGGGCGCGGACAGGGCGGGGCGAGGGGGCTGATGCGCCTGGATCAGCCGATAGGCCGCGATCACGCGCCGGAACCGCTCGGCGTCGCCGCCCGCCTGATCCGGCCGCGCCGCCTTCACCGCCGTGCGGAAGGCGGCCTTCAGCGTCGACGCATCGACATCGCCGCCCAGGCCCAGGATCGACAGGGCCTCGCGGACGCTGGAGACATCAGACAGCTGACGATGCGCGCTCATATCGTCACCGTTCGTCCATCAGGGTCAATGGGCGGTTAACCCTGACGGCGAGACGCCCGTTTTTGACCTCGATCATTTCCAGCCGCGCCTGCACCGACTACATCACTCGCATGACCGCATCCGTGATCCCGCCCAGCCCGTCGCGTGAGGAATACGCCCGCGACTATGCCGCCGCCCTGGCCGCCAATGGCGACGAGACCATCTTCGACCGGCCCGAACCGATCGGCCTGTTCGTCGAATGGCTGGCCGATGCGCGCGCGCACGAACCGAACGATCCGAACGCCATGACCCTGTCGACCGTCGACGCCGACGGCCTGCCCGATGCGCGGATCGTCCTGCTGAAGGACGTCGATGCGCGCGGCTTCACCTTCTATTCGAACAGCGAGAGCGCCAAGGGCGTCGAACTGGCCGGTTGCGCGGCCGCCGCCCTGACCTTCCACTGGAAATCCCTGCGCCGTCAGGTGCGGGTTCGCGGCGCGGTCGAGCCGGTCACGCCGGCCGAGGCCGACGCCTATTTCGCCAGCCGCGCGCGCGAAAGCCGCATCGGCGCCTGGGCCTCGGACCAGTCCCGCCCCCTGTCGGATCGCACGGTGCTGGAAGAGGCCGTGGGCCGCGAAACCGCGCGCTTCGATGGTCAGGAGGTCCCGCGCCCGTCCCACTGGACCGGCTGGCGCGTCGTTCCGCGCTCGGTCGAGTTTTGGCGCGATCGCCCGTTCCGCCTGCATGACCGACTGCGTTTCGACCACGACGGCGAGGCCTGGCGCTCGGGCCGCCTCTGGCCCTGACCGGGATTATCGATATTCGTCCCACAGCCGTCATTCCGGGGCGCCCGAAGGGCGAACCCGGAACCCAGGGGGCTCGCATCCGGCGTTGAAATGCGGTCGGCGGCGGGGGTGTGGGCCTGGGTTCCGGGTTCTTCGCTGCGCTCAGCCCCGGAATGACGGACTGTAGAGCTTTACGGCTTTTTACGCTCTGAACAGCAGCGACCCGTCGCCGTAGGAATAGAAGCGATAGCCGTCGGCGACCGCATGGGCATAGGCCGCCTTCATCGTCGCCGTGCCGGTAAAGGCGCTGACCAACATGAACAGCGTCGACTTCGGCAGATGAAAGTTGGTCATCAGTACATCGACCGCCCGGAACCGATAGCCGGGCGTGATGAAGATGGCCGTGTCGCCGTGGAAGGGTTTGATCTCGCCATCCTCGGCCGTGGCGCTTTCCAGCAACCGCAGGGAGGTGGTGCCGACGCAGACGATGCGCCCGCCCTTCGCGTGGACGGCGTTCAGGGCGGCGGCGGTTTCAGGCGACACCTCGCCCCACTCGCTGTGCATCTTGTGGTCGGCCAGGTCGTCGGCCTTGACCGGCAGGAAGGTGCCGGCCCCGACGTGCAGCGTCACCGCATGGGTCGAGACGCCCTTGGCGCGGATGGCGTCCAGCAGGGCCGGGGTGAAGTGCAGCCCCGCCGTCGGCGCCGCGACCGACCCGTCATGCTCGGCGAAGACGGTCTGATAGTCCGACCGGTCGCGGTCGTCCTCGGGCCGTTTTGCCGCGATATAGGGCGGCAAGGGCATGACCCCGACATCGCGGATCGCATCGTCCAGCGCCGGTCCCGCCAGGTCGAAGGTCAGGGTGATCAGGCCGCCTTCTCCCTTGGCCGTCACCGTGGCGTCCAGTCGCCCCAGGTCGCAGGCGGCGTCGCTCGCGGTTCCGAACCGAACCCGATCACCCGGCTTGATCCGCTTGCCGGGCTTCATGAAGGCGGACCAGACGTCGGGCGCGTCGCGGTGGTGCAGCGTCGCCTCCACCTCGACCGTCAGGGTTTCGCCCTCGGCCCCGATCCGCTGACGCACGCCCGACAGACGGGCGGGAATGACCCGCGTATCGTTGAACACCAGGGCGTCGCCCGGCTGCAGGAAGTCCGGCAGATCGCGAATGATCCGGTCTTCCAGCGCGCCGCCTTTCACCACTAACAGCCGTGCGGAATCGCGCGGATCGGCCGGTCGCAACGCAATCCGGTCTTCGGGCAGGTCGAAATCGAAATCGGCGGTCTTCATCGCGCGCTCTATAGGGGGCTCCGACGCGCCGCGCCACGTCGCGGCGTACTGCCAGCGCATCGTCGGCGGGCCGCTGTCTGATTCACAACGGGTTTTCGCGCCCGAACGGCGTCTAACCGACCGCGCCCCGGCCGCGTGCTAGACTGGCCGTGGATCTTTGACAGTGTAAGTTCAGCCGGAAGGCATGGCGAAATCCCGCCTGCGCCTCACCAGGATGGTGCCGCCAGATTGGACGAATTAGACACTTTAGACGGTGAATTCCCGTCCGCGGCCCAAGGCCTCACCGCCGCGCGATTAGACGAATTAGACTCTTTAGACGGTAAAATTCCCCGTCGACGTCTGATCTCAGGTGTAGCCCGGCGCGAACGCCCCGGCCCAGGCGCCATAGCGGTTCAGCGACAGGTCGCGGGTCTCGATCTCGGGCGCCTTGCCGTCGACCATGTCGGCCAGAACCCGCGCGGAGCCACAGGCCATGGTCCAGCCCAGGGTGCCGTGGCCGGTGTTCAGGTAAAGCCCCGAAACCTTGGTCGCGCCGATCACCGGCGTGCCGTCCGGCGTCATCGGACGCAGGCCCGACCAATAGCTGGCGCCCGCCAGGTCGCCGCCGCCGGGGAACAGGCTGCCCACCGAATGGACCAGGGTCTCGCGACGCAGGGCGGGCAGGGTGTTGTTGTATCCCGACAGTTCAGCCATGCCGCCCACGCGGATGCGGTCGCCCAGGCGCGTGATCGCCACCTTGTAGCTCTCATCCATGACGGTGGAGACGGGCGCCCGGTCTTCCTTCACGATCTTCGCCGTGATCGAATAGCCCTTCACCGGATAGACCGGCAGATCCAGACCCAGCGGCTTGGCCATCATCGGTGAATAGGAGCCGAGCGCCAGGATCACCAGATCGGCCGTCATAGCGCCCTTGCTGGTCATTGCGCCGGTCGCGCGACCGTCCGTCATGGTGATCGACTGGATCTCGGTCCCGGTGTGGAAAACCACGCCGCGCTCCGCCGCCAGCTTCGCCAGGGCGTTGGTGAACAGGAAGCAGTCGCCGGTCTCGTCATGCGGCAGACGAAGGCCCCCGACGAAATCGACGTCGGAGGCGGCCAGGCCCGGCTCGGCCGCGATACAGCCCGCGCGGTCCAGAACCTCGCACGGCACGCCGGCGGCCTTCAGCACATCGACGTCCTTGTGCACGTCGGCCAGCTGTTTTTCGGTGCGGAACAGCTGCAGCGTGCCCTGCTGGCGACCGTCATAGGTGATGCCGGTCTCGCGGCGCAGCAGGTCGATCTGGTCGCGGCTGTATTCGGCCAGACGCACCATCCGGCTCTTGTTCAGCGCATAGCGGTCATGGGTGCAGTTGCGCAGCATGGCGAAGGTCCAGCGCACCATGGCCATGTCCAGACGCGGCCGCACGATCAGCGGCGCATGGCGCATCAGCAGCCACTTCATCGCCTTGACCGGGATCGACGGCGCGGCCCAGGGCGCGGAATAGCCCGGCGAAATCTGCGCGGCGTTGGCGAAGCTGGTCTCCAGCGCCGGACCGGCCTGCCGATCGACGACCGTGACCTCATGCCCGGCCTGGCTGAGATACCAGGCGGTGGTGACGCCGATGACGCCCGACCCAAGCACCAGAACCCGCATGTGACGTTCCCAAGCCCACTGTTGTTATTCGCTGCAAGCTAGCGCCGCATGGATCGACGATCCTGCCTGTTTGCGCAACGATCGGTCGCTGATAGAGGTGTGGCGCAATGATCTGCGGCTGAATGGCGGAAACTTGTGTCCCTGCTTGATCCCCTCGACCAACGCCTCCTTCAACGGCTTCGCGCCGACGGGCGCATCAGCAACGCGGACCTGGCCAACGCCGTCGGTCTGTCGCCTTCCGCCTGCCTGCGGCGGGTGCGGCGGCTGGAAGAGCGCGGGGTGATCCGGGGCTATGCCGCCGTCCTGGCCAACGACAGCGACGACGGCGTCGTCGCCTATGTCGAGATCACGCTGGAGAAGCAGACCGACGATCACATGCGCCGGTTCGAGGCGGCCGTCCGCAACCACCCGGAAATCCGCGACTGCTATCTGATGGCGGGCGAGGCCGACTACATCGTCCGCGCCGTCGCGCCCGACATCGCCGCCTATGAGGTGATCCACAAGGACGTCCTGTCGCGCCTGCCGGGCGTGTCGCGCATCCACTCCAGCCTGGCGATCCGCAACGTCCTGGCGGCGCGCGGCTGAAACGGGCTGAACCTTCCGGCCCGGTCGGGTGTTGTGGCGGCATGAAAGCCCTCGACCTCCTCCCGTCCGCCCTCATCGGCGCCGTCGCCAGCGCCCGTTCCATGACCCCGATGGCGGCCCTCGCCGCCGCCGAACTGGCGCACAAGCCCTTGCCCGGCCGCGTCTTCCTGCTGAACCGGCCGCTGTTCAAGTTTGGCGCCCTGGCCATGGGCGTCGGCGAACTGTTGGGCGACAAGATGAAGACCGCGCCCGACCGCACCGTCATTCTCGGCCTATTGGCGCGGGTCATGAGCGCGGGCATCGCCGGCGCCGCCCTGGCCCCGCGTGGCAGGGAGAAGCTGGGCGCCGGCCTGGCGGTCGGCACGGCCGTGCCGCTGGCCTATCTGACCCTCTCGGGTCGCAAGAAGGCCATGGCTCGCATCGGTCAGACCAAGAGCGGGCTGATCGAGGACGCCTTGATCGTCGGCGCCGGCGCCCTGGTCGTCGGCTTGACGGTCTCGCGGTTCAACCGCCGCTAGCCGCTCGACAGCCGGGCCACGGCGGCGATAGGTGAGAGACGTTTTCGAAGGATCCCCGCCCATGATCACCCGCATCCAGCCCGGCGCCCGCATGAGCGAGGCCGTCGTCCACGGCGACACCATCTATCTGTCGGGCCAGGTCGGCGAACCCGGCGACGATGTGGCGACG
Organism: Brevundimonas vesicularis; assembly: GCF_014204545.1. Classification (GTDB taxonomy): domain Bacteria; phylum Pseudomonadota; class Alphaproteobacteria; order Caulobacterales; family Caulobacteraceae; genus Brevundimonas; species Brevundimonas vesicularis_B. The sequence continues at coordinate 1,144,666 of NZ_JACHLJ010000001.1, read as the reverse complement.
CAGACCGGAACGGCGCTGGCCGAGATCGAGGCCCTGCTGACCGAGGCCGGCAGCGACAAGTCCAAGATCCTGATGGCCCAGATCTGGCTGGCGGATATCGGTGACTTCGATGCGATGAACGGCGTCTGGGACGCGTGGGTCGACACCGCCAACCCGCCGGCCCGCGCCACGGGCGAAAGCCGGCTCGCCTCGCCCGACTACAAGGTCGAGATCATCGTAATCGCCGCCAAAGCCTGATCGCGGTTGACCGGGCGGGATGCAGACTGCAAACCGCCGCCATGCTTCAGAACCTCGAAACCCTCGCCCGCGAGGCCAAGTCCTGGCCCTTCGAACAAGCCCGCAACCTGCTGGCCCATGTTCTGAAGAAACGGCTGGGCGAGACCGAGCGAGCCGAAGCGCGCGCCCTGATCGACGCCGGCAAGGCGGATGAAGCCCTTGCGGCCTTTCCCGCCTTGCAGCGCCCGGTGATTCTGGAGACCGGCTATGGCCCGTCGGGCCTGCCGCACATGGGCACCTTCGGCGAGGTCGCCCGCACGACCATGGTGCGCAACGCCTTTCGCGCCCTGACGGGCGACCACTGGCCCACGCGCCTGATCGCCTTCTCCGACGACATGGACGGCCTGCGCAAGGTGCCGGAAGGCGTGCCGAATCCGGAGATGCTGCGCGAGGATCTGCATCTGTCCCTGACGCGAGTGCGGGATCCCTTCGGCACCCACGACAGCTTCGGCGCGCACAACAACGCCCGCCTGCGCGCTTTCCTCGACAGCTTCGGCTTCGATTACGAGTTCATGTCCTCGACCGAGACTTACAAGTCGGGCCGGTTCGACGCGACGCTGCTGACGCTTTTGGAACGGTTCGACGCGGTCCAGGCCATCATGCTGCCGACCCTGGGCGAGGAGCGCCGCGCCACCTATTCGCCCTTCCTGCCCATCAGCCCGATCACCGGCCATGTGCTGCAGGTGCCGACCCTGGCGCGCAACGTCGAGAAGGGCACGATCACCTTCGAAGACCCCGCCGGCGAGCCGGGCAACAGAACCGAGGTGCCGGTCACGGGCGGCCATGTGAAGCTGCAATGGAAGCCCGATTGGGCCATGCGCTGGGTGGCGCTGGACATCGACTACGAGATGTCGGGCAAGGACCTGATCGAGAGCGTGCGCGAGAGCTCAAAGGTCTGCCGCGCTCTGGGCGGCACCCCGCCCGAAGGCTTCAACTACGAGCTCTTCCTCGACATCGAGGGCAAGAAGATCTCCAAGTCCAAGGGCAACGGCCTGACAATGGACGAGTGGCTACGCTACGGCACGCCCGAGAGCCTGTCGTGGTATATGTTCCAGTCGCCAAAGTCGGCCAAGAGCCTGCACTTCAACGTCATCCCGCGCGCCATCGACGACTATCTGGCCTTCATCGAAAGCTACAAGACCCAGGAGCCGGCCAAGCGGATCGACAACGCCGTCTGGTCGATCCATGCGGGCGACCCGCCGACCCACACCTCGCCGGTGTCCTTCGCCCTGCTGCTTAACCTGGTCGGCGTGGCCAACGCCTCGACCAAAGAGCAGCTGTGGGCCTATTTCGCCAAATACCTGCCTGACGCCACGCCGCAGAACGAGCCCCTGCTGTACCGGCTGATGGACCACGCGCTGAACTACTACGAGGACTTCGTGAAGCCCTCGAAGTCGTACCGCCTGCCGGACGACAAGGAGAAGGCGGCGCTGCTGGACCTGGCCGAACGGCTGAAGGCGCTGCCGGCCGACACCACCGACAGCGAACTGATCCAGAACGAGGTCTATGCGGTTGGCAAGGCCCACGCGTTCGAGCCGCTGCGGGCGTGGTTCGGCGCGCTCTACGAGGTGCTGCTGGGCGCCAGCCAGGGGCCACGCTTCGGTTCGTTCGCCGCCATCTACGGCCTGCCGCAAACGATCGCCCTGATCGAAGCGGGCGCGCACGGAGAGCTGGCGGCCTGACCGCGTCATCCCGCTCTTCGGGTTAAGTAGCCATGGGCCTCTAGCCGCAGCGAACATGAACAGAAAATAACGGCGAAGCTCCGGGAGCCTTCAGGTTCGTCCGTGCATTCTCCCCTCATCGGCAAACGCGCTGACAGGAGAAGAGTTATGTCGAACAAGATTTTCAAGACTGGTTTGGCCACAGCTGCCGCCTTGGCCGCCATGGTGACCGCCGCCCCGATGTCCGCCCAGGCTCAGGCCAACGGCGTGACCAACTGTGACGCCCCGGGCGGTCGCCAGCGTGCGGGCGCTCTGATCGGCGCCGTGGTCGGCGGCGTGGTGGGTTCGAACCTTGCTCGCAACGAGCGTACGGCCGGCACAATCGTCGGCGCCGGCGCCGGCGCCGCCGCCGGCTCCTACATCGGCTGCAACCAGCAACGCGCCCGTGCGGCTTCGGCCTCCAGCGGCGCCCAGTATCGCGCGTCGTCGAACCTGCGCATCCGCAGCGGCCCCGGCACCAACTACCGCCAAGCCGGCACGCTGTCGGCCGGCCAGCCCTTCACCGCCATCGGTTCGCAAGGTGAATGGGTTCAGATCGCTGGCGGCGGTTGGGTGAACGCCCACTACGTCACGGCCAACTGAGTTCAGTTCGCCTTCAATCGAAAGCCCCGTCCGGTTCGCCGGGCGGGGTTTTTTCCTGCGCGTTACTGGCTGACCCAGAGGATGCGAGCCATCCATTCGATCTCACGCCGGGGCACGACCCTTGGCGGGTAATCGGGATTGATTGAGGCCAATGTGACGGCGCGGCTGGTCAGGCTGGTGACCTCCTTGGCCACGGTTTCTCCGCTGGTCAGGCGGGCGACGACGCGGTCGCCGCGTCGCACCTGTGTCGCTTCCTGATCGACGATGACGCGGTCGCCTTCGCGATAGAGGGGCGACATCGAATCGCCGGTGATCTGAAGGCTGAACAGGGTGTCCTTGGCGCGCGGCAGGTCGGTCTGATCCCACCCTTCGCCGACCGGCAGGCCGGCGTCGTCGAAGAAACCGTCCTGCCCCGCCTTGGCGAGACCCAGCAAGGGCACGCTGGTCGGCGCCTCGGGCGCGTCTTCGGCCAACACCGCAAACTCCGACAGCGACAGGCCCGTCGCCTGCAGCACCAGCGTCATGCTCTCCGTCGAGGGCCAGCGTGGACGCGGTGGATCGCCGGGCCCGAAGCGTTTTGAGGGATTGAAACTCGTGGCATCCAGACCGGCCCGACGCGCCAAGCCCGACGGCGTCAGCCCTTCACGCCGCGCCAAGGCGTCGACAGCCTTCCAAAGCTTGGCATGAGAGAGCGGCATCGTGTTCCAACGACTGATTCGCCGCCAGCATACGGTCAGACGCTAGGAATTTCTACCTATCAACGCCGCCGCGCGGCGCTCCTGCCAGGCATAGAATGTGCCGATGATGATGCAGCCGATGATTAAATAACCAATCATGTTCACGACCGTATAAAGCGATCCGACCATCACGCGTTGTCCGGTCAGGCTCATGACATGGGACATTACTGCGATCAGCTGCAGGCCGCTGGCCCACACGGGCCACGACTGTCGATAACGCCAGCTGATGCCTATGAAGACGATCAGAAGGACAAGATCGACCAGGAACATGCCAAGCGGCACACCGCGAAATCCGCTGTTTTCCTGCATCACAATGGTAGCAAACCACGCGAACAGATAGGCGCCCGCGCCGATCCGTTCAGCCGAGTTGCCCTTCAAAAAGGCGAACAAAGCCATGCCGACCATGAATACGGCGCCGACGATGGCATAAGCGATGTTGAGCATGACAAATCGCCCCCGCGCAGAAATGAACGGGGGCGATAATGACCGAAGTCAGTTCAAACTGAAATCTCGGTAAGCCAAGCTTACCAAGAATTCACGCGACGCGATGCAGGTGCGTCGGCGTCAGGGCCGATTTCGGGTCCAGCCAATCGTCGGGCTTGGCGACCGGGCCGGCGGCGTAGGTGCCGAAGCCGAGGCGGCGGTGATCTTTTTGCAGCTCGGCGTGGCAGGCCACGATGGATTCACGTGCAGCCGAGAGGGCGGCGATCGTTTCCATGGCCTTGGCTTGCGACATCGTGCCGGAAACCGGCGACAGCGACAGAGCGGCGCGAGCGCCGATGAAGGATTGAACCAGCGTGGTCGCCTGGGTGATCGCGGCGTCGATCGCGAGTTCGGTAGCATGCAGATCGCCAGCAACGCTGGTGACGACTTCAGTGCGGTCCATGAAAGCCCCTCAAAGACAGGTTTACAAGAACCGTATGGTTATCACGTCTTAACCCTGTTTGGTAGAGCAATCTTTACCATATCGGCAATCGCGCGTTGAAGCGCCGCCGTAAGCACGACGTTTAAAGCCAATGAGAGCAGGAAGTCGGCGCGAATCAGCGCGCTAGGGCGCGGTGATCAGTCCTGGTTGTCCAGCAGGAAGTGTGCGGTAAGGGACGCAATCGGCTGTTGACGTTCTTCCTGCCAGGCCTCTGCATGCACATGGGCCACGCGACGACCCGCGCGGCTGATCCGGGCGCGGGCGAAGACGTCGATCGGTCTGCCGGTGCGCAGGTAGGCGACCGTGACATTGATCGGGCGGGGCAGTCGCGGGCCTGGGAAGCTGAGCGCCACCTGAGCCATCGCCGTCATTTCCAAAAGGGCGGCCGTCGACCCGCCGTGCAGGGCGGGCAGCATCGGATTGCCGATCAGCTTGTCGTCGAAGGGCATGATGACGGTGACTTCGTCGCCGCTGACCAAAGTCTGAAGGCCAAGAAAGCGGGCGTAGGGCATGCGGTTCAGGATGTCGGTCATACCGCCGCTCCTTTTGCATGGGGCGTCCGCTCGCGGGTCTGGTTGAGGATATAGGCGGCCTGGGCCGCGGCAACCGGATCGGCGGGGTCGTCCTCGAAAGCCCAGGCGCGCACGAACGCGATGCTGGGCGTCAGCCGGAAGCATAGGCCTTGCGCCAGCAGGTCCTGACGCGGCCTTGCGGCGCGCATGTAGTCGACGCGCAGATCCAGAGTGGCGATGGGCTGGAAGGCGTCCATCGCTGTCCACACCGCCAGCCCGCCGATATGATCCAGCAAGGTCGTCACCAGACCGCCCGCGAAGACGCCGCTGTCGGGATCGCCGACCAGATCCTCACGCCACGGCACGCGAATGCGGGGCTGGCCATCGTGCAGGCCGTCGAAGGTGAAGCCCAAGGCGCCGGTGTGGGCGGCGCCGGCGGCCAGTTGCGGCAGGATGGTGGTCAGGAAACTCTCGTGCATCGTGCGGACTGAACCTGTTGCGCCGATTTTCGGGGTCATCCTCTATGGGGCGGCGACCCGACGGCGTCGAGAGCGTTACCGTAAGATGATCCGCCCTGAAGACCTGCTGCATCCCACGCCCGCCGGCCTCTACTGTCCGCCGGGAGATTTCTACATCGATCCGGTTCGGCCGGTGGATCGCGCCGTCATCACGCACGGCCATGCCGACCATGCGCGCGCCGGTCACGGGGCGGTGCTCGCGACACGCCAGACCCTGGCGATCATGGCTGAGCGCTATGGCGCGGATTTCACGCTGCAACCCCAATCGGTGGAATACGGCGAGGCGACCGCGATCAACGGCGTCGATCTCAGACTGGCGCCCGCCGGCCATGTGCTGGGCTCGGCCCAGGTCGAGGTGCGCTGGAAGGGGCTGATCATGGTCGTGTCCGGCGACTATAAGCGCCGCCGCGATCCGACCTGTGCGCCGTTCGAACCTGTGCCCTGCCACGTGTTCATCTCGGAGGCGACGTTTGGCCTGCCGGTCTTCAGCCATCCGCTGGCAGAGGAGGAAGTCGGGCGGCTGGTGCGGTCGCTGGGACAGTTTCCCGAGCGCGCGCATCTAGTCGGCGCCTACGCGCTGGGCAAGGCGCAACGGATCATCCGTCTGCTGCGCGAGGCCGGATGGGACCGCACCATCTATGTCCACGGGGCGCTGGAGCGGCTGAACGCCCTGTACGAAAGAGAAGGGGTCGATCTGGGCCCGCTGGCGCCGACCCGGGATCTGCCCAAGAATGCGCTGGGCGGCGAGGTCGCCATCGCACCGCCATCCGCCATCCAGGATCGATGGGCGCGTCGGTTCGCTGATCCGGTCACGGCCTTCGCTTCAGGTTGGATGGGGGTGAAGGCGCGGGCGCGCCAGCGCGGCGTAGAACTGCCGTTGGTCGTGTCGGATCATGCCGACTGGAACGAACTGACCGCGACCTTCACCGAGATCAAGCCGGAGGAAATCTGGATCACTCACGGCCGTGAAGAGGGTTTGCTGCGCTGGGCCGAGATCAACGGCCAGAAGGCGAGGGCGCTCCGACTGGTCGGCTATGACGAAGAGGACGAAGAGGCGCTGGACGTTCGTCCGGACTGAGGATCAGGCGACGGCGCGGCCGGATTGGTCCTGTTCTTTTGCGTCTTCGTGAGCGGCGGAGATGGCGGCGTTCATCGCCATGCGCAGGCGTTCGGGCTTGATGGGCTTTTCAACGACGGCGGCCATGCCGATCGAGAGATAGTGTTTGGCGTCTTCGGGGTCCGCATTCGCGGTCAGAGCCACGATCGGCACGCGGCCGACGGCGCCGGGCAGGGCGCGAATGGCCTGCGTCGCCTGAACCCCGTCCATCCGCGGCATCTTGATGTCCATCAGGACCAGGTCGTAGCGGCTCTCCTGAACAGCTTGCAGCGCCTCGAGGCCGTCCTCGGCCAGTTCGGAACTGCAGCCGAACATCTCGCACAGCGCTTGGGCGACGACGCGGTTCGTGGCGTTGTCGTCGACGATCAGGATGTGTGGCGCGGATTTCAGGTCGAGGCCCGACAGATCCGACACATTGGACTGCGCCTCCACCTCGATCACAGCGCGCGGCGCGGTCAGGTCGAAGGCAAAGGTGGCGCCGCGTCCCTTGTTGTTTTCGGCCCAGATCCGGCCGTCCATCCGGTCGATGACCTGACGACAGATCGACAGGCCCAGGCCGGCGCCGTCGGGACCGGACCCGTGGACGAAGGGCTCGAAAATGGAATCGACGCGTTCCGGCTCGACGCCCGGGCCGTCGTCGCGAATGCGGGCTTCCATACGAATGTGGTCGCCTTCGACCCAGGCCTTGAGGCCCGCCTCGACCACGCCGTTGCGGGCGAACTTCAGCGCATTGCCGATCAGGTTGTTGAACACCTGCTTCAGGCGCATGCCGTCGATAACGGCCGCCAGTTCTGTGTCGCCTTCGTAGCCGACGAGCAGGGTCACGCCGTCCTGAGAGGCCCGTGGCTCCCACATCGACTGGATGTCGTCCATGACGGCGCGCAGGGCGGTCGGTTCGGTATTCAGCTCCAGTTCGCCGGCCTCGGCCTTTGACAGGTCCACCGCGTCCTGGAGGATGCGCAGCAGGGTTTCGGACGAGTCGACGATGGTCTGGACGTGCGCCTGAGCCGCCGTATTCAAGGGCTGGCGGCGAAGCAGTTCGGCGACGGCCAGGACGCCGTTCATCGGCGTGCGCAGTTCATGACTCATGATGGCCAGGAACTGGCTCTTGGCGCGCGCGGCGGCGATGGCTTGGGCGCGGGTGTCGCTGAGGATCGCGGCCTGTTCGGCCAGTTCGGCGTTCTGTTCGCGTTGACGCGTGTTGACGGCCTGCAACAGGGTGGCGGCGGTGCCTACGCCCCAATAGGCGCCGTTCTTGGTGACGACGAAGCCGCGCAGCAGGGCGGCCGGACCGCCTTTCAGCATGATGTCGCAAAAGGCGTCGATCCGGACGCCGGCCTCGACCACCGCCGGCTCGGCATCCATGGCGAAGGTGATGGGGCGAAGGTCGTAAAGGGCGTGGCCGAAACGGGCGGCGATTTTCTGAAGGAAGGCTGTGCGTTCGACCAGGCCGACGGGGCGGTCGCCATCGACCACGGGAATGACCAGCGTATCCGGCTCGCATTCAAAACGCGCCAGAACCTCGCAGCCGAGAGTCGTCGGCTCAACCGGCTTTGGACGCTCGGAAAGGGTCTCGATGGTCGGCATACTGCCTGGAACTCCTACTCATTGTGAGTAAAAGCCCAAATCGCTTGCGGATTAGTTAAGCGGCGTCATCCAAGACGCAAATCCGCCTTTTTTGCTCACGGGCGGGGTCTGGTGTATGAGGCCCGCCCGACCCATCTGGGTCCCCATACCTTTGTGCATGCGCGCGGCCGACCGGCCGACCGCAGATTCGTCATGAGCGTCGTCCTGGAAAAGACCTCCCCCACCGCTAGCAAGACGGCCCTGGTCCTGTTCTCCGGCGGGCAGGATAGCGCGACCTGCCTGGCCTGGGCGCTGGAGCGGTTCGAGCGGGTGGAGACGGTCGGGTTCGACTATGGCCAGCGCCATCTGGTCGAGATGCAGGCGCGTCAGTCCGTGCGCGACGGAATGAAGACGGCCCTGGCACAGTGGGCCGATCGCCTGGGCGACGACCATGTGGTGGACCTGACCGGATACGGCCGGATCGCCGAGAGCGCCCTGACCGCCGACCGCCAGATCGAGATGGACGCGCGCGGCCTGCCGACGACCTTCGTGCCGGGTCGCAATCTGATCTTCCTGGTCGCAGCCGCGGCGCTGGCGGATCGGCGTGGTCTGGACGTGCTGGTCGGCGGCATGTGCGAGACGGATTATTCGGGTTATCCGGATTGCCGCCACGAGACGATGGAGGCGATGGCGCGGGCGCTGTCGCTGGGGCTGGACAAGCCGGTCGTCATCGACACGCCCTTGATGTGGTTGACCAAGGCCCAGACCTGGGAACTTGCGCACAGCATCGGCGGCGACAGGCTGATCGCGCTGATCATCGAGGATAGCCACACCTGCTATCAGGGCGACCGGACGCATCGACATGCCTGGGGCTATGGCTGCGGGTCTTGCCCGGCCTGCGAACTGCGCGCGGCCGGCTATGACGAATGGGCGTCGGGGCGATGACTTATTCGGCCAAGGAAGTGTTCCTGACGGTTCAGGGCGAGGGCGGACAGGCGGGGCGACCGGCGGTCTTCCTGCGGTTCGCGGGTTGCAATCTGTGGAGCGGTCGCGAGCAGGATCGGGCCAGCGCCGTCTGCACCTTCTGCGACACCGACTTTGTCGGGGTTGACGGCGACGGGGGCGGCAAGTTCGCCTCGCCGGACCTGTTGGCCGGTCATGTCGCGGCGATGTGGCGCGGGCGTGACGGCGATCCGAAACTGGTCGTATGCACCGGTGGAGAGCCCTTGCTGCAGTTGGATGCGCCGCTGATCGACGCGCTGCATGCGCGCGGTTTCGAGATCGCGATCGAGTCGAATGGGACGATCGCGGCGCCGGACGGCGTCGACTGGATCTGCATCAGTCCCAAGGCCGATGCCGATGTGGTGCAGACGCGCGGAGCCGAGCTGAAACTGGTCTTTCCCCAGCCCAAGGCCATGCCGGATCGGTTCGAGCATCTGGATTTCGAACGGTTCTGGCTCCAGCCGATGGACGGGCCGGATCAGGTCGAGAACACCGCCGCCGCCATCGAATACTGCCTGACCCACCCGCAGTGGCGCCTAAGCGTCCAGACCCACAAATACATCGGCGTCCGCTAATGCCCGTCTTCGAGATCACCAAACAGGCGACGTTCGACGCCGCCCACCACTTTCCGAACGAGCCCGAGGGCAGCATCTATCGCCGCGTCCACGGCCATTCGTTCACGGTCGAAGCGACGGTGCGGTCCGAGGTGCTGGATGTCGAACACGGCTGGGTCGCGGACTTGGGCGCGCTGGACCGGGCGTTGAAGGCGGCGGCCGAGACGCTGGATCACGGGATGCTGAACGAGCACGAGGGACTGGAGCTGCCCAGTCTGGAAAACCTGTGCCTATGGTTCGCCAAGACGCTGAAACCCGAATGGCCGGGCCTGTGCCGGATTCAGGTGGCGCGGCCGACGATCAACGAGCGCTGCGTTCTAAGTCTCTGATCTAGCAGCGTTTTCCCTGACGTTGGCGTTGTTCGCAGCGGCGCTGTTCGCGTTCGTAGTCGCGCTGTTCACGCTCACGACGCAGTTTGGTTTCTTCGTCAGAGGTGGTGACGGCGTCGAAGCCGGCGCCGACGACCGCGCCAGTGGCTTTCGCCGTCCCACCGACGACCGCAGCGGTCCCGCCGACGACGGCGCCGACAAGGCAGCCCTGCAGCATCAGACAACCGCCCAGCGCAACGACGACTTGGGATACGGAAACGAGGCGATTTCGACGCATGGGCGACACTCCAGAGATTTGGAATAGTCGTCGATAATGATGAATGAGGGCTGACTTCAGGCGGGACGTTGCGGCAGCAGCTTGCGGCGTTGGCGCGACAGGGCCAGCGGCGTTCCATCAGCGCCCCAGGCGATCGCCTCGTCCACCGTCCAGCCCAGGCCGAGGTCCAGCATCCTGAACTCGAAGAAGGCCCAGCCGTCCGGCGCGGTCTGCGGCGTCGGATCGGTCAGGATGTCGATGCGCAGATCGACGGTGGTCATGGCGGCTGGCGTCTTGGATGCGGTCCAGGCGGGCGGGTACAGCGCATCCAGTAGGTAGCACAGGCCGACCTCATCCAGAGGCCTGGCGTCGGCCATCCGCATCCAGGTGCGTTCGATCACCGGCTTGCCCTCATTGCCGCCCAGGATGTTGGGGCCGCCATCAAAGCGGTATTGAACGTGCTGGGCGAAGTGCGGCGACATCGGCCCGCGTATGGTGGCCTTGGGGTCCAGTTTATCCAGCGGCGGCGGCGACGTGTGCAATGGCGTCAGCGGAGGCGGCGCGGCGTCCGGGCCATAGGTGCCGGTGGCGTGGTGGGTCATGCGCCCGTCCTGCTCGGCCTCCACCGCAGCATACAGAACATTGCGGCCGCCGCGCAGCAGGCGAGGGCGAAATGCGACTTGTTCACCGAACCTTGCAGCCGACAAATATTGGACCGACAGGGTCCGAAGGGGCGCTGTCAGCGCCAGTCCCTGTCGCATCGACTGCGCGCACAGGGCCGCCAGCAGCCCGCCGAACGGAAAGCCCTTCTCCGGCGCCATGCTCGATGGGCCATTCGAGAAATGACCCGGCACGTGCGCGGACAAACCGCCGTCGTCGAGGATCTGGAACGTCAGGGCGGCGGCGAGGGAAATGGGCGGCGTCATTGCGCAATCCTGCGTCAGGCGAAGAAGCGGCGGAAGACCTGATGACGATCTCCCGCCGAAGTCCAAGGAACAAGGCGGCGAACCGGGACGCTCGCACGTCCGTTGCGAAACAAGACTGACTTGGAGCGTTCGGATTTGCAACCCTTGCCAAATGCCTGACGCGGCGTCACTTTCGCGCCTATGGGACGCACCGCCGACTACAGCCGCCAAAGCTGCTCCATCGCCGCCACGCTTGAGGTGATCGGCGATCCGTGGACCCTGTTGGTTATTCGCGACGCCTTCAACGGCGTCAGCCGGTTCGAACAGTGGCAGGACAATCTGGGTGTGGCGCGCAACGTCCTTGCCGCCCGTCTGAAAAGCCTGGTTCAGCATGGCGTGCTGGAGCCGCGCCTGTATTCCGAACGCCCCCCGCGCAACGAATATGTCTTGACCGCCAAGGGCAAGGATCTTTACGGCGTTCTGGTCACCCTGCACGGCTGGGGCAACAAGCACGTCTATGGCGACGCCGACAGCGGCATCGACATGATCCACAAGACCTGCGGCCATTCGCTGACTCCACGCATCGCCTGCGGCTGCTGCGGCGAGATCGTCAAACCCAGAGACATCGCCCTGACCCGCGCGGAGAACCGGCCGACGGTCGGCGATGTGATGCCCAAGGAAGCAGCCTAGACCCGAGTCGTCACGACCTAGGCGCGATCAGACCTCGGCTTCGAGCCGGTATCCGACCCCGCGCACATTGGTCAGCAGACCGGCGGCGTCGGCGGCGTCCAGCTTGCGGCGCAGGTGGCTGACGTGGCTGTCGATCGTGCGTTCCAGAACCGACTGATTGGGGAAGCAGGCCTGCATGATCTCGCTGCGGCTGAAGACGCGCAGGGGCGTGCGGACCATGTGGGCCAGGATGCGGAACTCGGTCAGGGTCAGGTCCAGGCGGCGTTTGCCAGCCGGCGTCAAGATCGCCGCCAGATAGTTCTCCAACTGCACCTCCAGCGGCGGTCCAGCGAGCGGAAGCCGCGGATCGTCGGGGTGGGGTCCAGGATGGTGTAGCCCGTGCCGTCGGCGTTCCACTGGTTGGTCGAGGGCGTGCCGGCGTCGTCGGACACCGTTTCCTTGAAGTAGAAGACGCCGCCGACATAGTCGATGCTGTCGCCCAGCGAACCAATGGCCTGCAGTTCCTGGCTGAACTGATGCTGCCAGAAGCCGGCCAGCGAATAGCGGCTGAACCGGCCGTTCGGGCCGACGACCGGCGGACGGTGGGCGCCGGCGATGTTGTCGTACTGTTCGACGTCGAGATCGCGGTAGGCCGTGATCGAGCGGATTTCCAGCGAGTCAGTCGGGCGATACGACAGGTGCAGATCCATGCCGCGCGTTTCGTCGACGCTGAACTGCTGAGGCACGCCGATATCGGCCTGCGTCATGCGGTTGGAGCCTTCGACCTGGACCAGAGGCGACAGGGCGCGAATGCTGCCCGACGGAACCGTAGCCGAGGTGAACGGCACGACGTTCAGGCCGTTCGGGTTGAAGTTCAGCAGTTGGCTGTAGAACGGGGTGTTCTTGTCCTTGCTGATGTCCGCCGCCAGGGTGGCGGTAAAGTTTTCGGCCGGCGTCCAGCGCGTCTGGAAGCGAAGGCCGCGACGGTCGTATTCGCCAAAGCCGGTCTGTCCCGGCAGGATGTTCTCGGTCACCGGACCTTGGACCGAAATGATGCCGTCGACCTTGAAGGCGAAGTCGCCGAGGGCGGGGAAGTCGACGTGCAGTTCGGAGTTGTAGGACTCCAGATTGCCGACGCCGGCGATGGCGCGCATGCCGAACACGCCCGTGGGCTTCTTGGTCACCAGCGACAGGGCGCCGCCTTCGGTGTTGCGGCCGAACAGGGTGCCTTGCGGACCCTTCAGGACTTCGACGCGCTCGATGTCGAGCAGGGCGGCGGCCAAGCCGTGTTGGCGGGCCAGATAGACGCCGTCGACATAGACGCCGACGCCTTGCTCGCGGGCCGGCTGGTTGGCGTCGTTCGGCACGATGCCGCGGATGCCGATGGTCAGGGCGGACTGACGGGCCTCGAATGTGGCGATGCGCAGGCTGGGGACGCTGCCGTCGGCCAGGTCCATAAGGCTTTGCACGTGGCGATCGGTCAAGGCTTCTGCGTTGACGACCGAGATCGAGATCGGCGTGTCTTGCAGGTTGGTTTCGCGCTTGGTCGCGGTCACGACGATGTCGTCAAGACCGGCCGGCTCGGCGCTTGCGGCCGTCGGCGCGGTCTGGACCGGCGTGGTTTGAGCGAAGGCGGAAACGGGCGCGGCGAGAAGGCGGTCCCCAGCAGCAGCTGAAGGCGCAGTTTGGTCTGACGATGCATTTTTATCCCTACTTGGTCGGGGCGGGGATTACGCCGTCATTGCGATGCGCAGTTTACAGCCGTGCAACCGCCCGGTGCGTCTTTGATGTCCGAGATTGAGAGAAACCTGCAGCCAGGGTCCACCGCGTCTCCACATCGTCTCCACACTTTGTGCTGTGGCTAGACGACGACCGCCGTTGTGTCGCGGATGAAACCGCCGCCCAGAACGCGTTCGGTGTCCGTCGGGTCATATAGGGCGCAGGCCTGGCCCGGCGCGACGCCTTCTTCGCCATCGTCGAACACGACGCGGATATCGCCGTCGATCAGGGTGAGGCGGGCTGGCGAGGGCTGGCGGGTCGAGCGGACACGGGCCAGGACTGGGATGTTGGCCTGGGCGGCCTCTATGATGGTCGCCTCATCGCCCAGCCAGTTGGTCTCTTCCAACCTCAGACTGGCCGTCAGCAAAGCTTCGCGCGGTCCAACGATGACGCGACGGGTCTCGGGCTCCAGCTTGGTCACGAACAGCGGTTCGCCTACGGCGACGTTGAGGCCGCGGCGCTGGCCGATCGTGTAGTCCGTGATGCCCGCGTGCCGGCCCAGCACCCGGCCGTCCATATGCACGATCTCGCCGGCCTCACGCCCTTGCGGACGCAGGCGGTCGATCAGGGTGCGATAGTCGCCGGAGGGCACGAAACAGATGTCCTGACTGTCCGGCTTGGCGGCGATCTTCAGACCCAGTTCGGCGGCGACGCCGCGCACCTGTGGCTTTTCCAGATCGGCCAGGGGGAAGCGCAGATAGTCCAACTGGTCCTGGGTCGTGGCGAACAGGAAGTAGGATTGGTCGCGCGAATGGTCGATCGCCTTGCGCATCTGCGAGCGGTTGCCCGCGACGGCGCGGCGGACGTAGTGACCCGTCGCCATCGCCTCGGCGCCCAGGTCGCGGGCCACGTCCAGCAGGTCGCGGAACTTGACGGTCTGATTGCAGCGGATGCAGGGGACCGGCGTCTGGCCCTTCAGGTAACTGTCGGCGAACTGGTCGATCACCGCGTCCTTGAACCGGCTCTCATAGTCCAGGACGTAGTGAGGAATGCCGATCATGTCGGCGGCCAGACGGGCGTCGTGAATGTCCTGGCCCGCGCAGCAGGCGCCCTTCTTCTTCAGCGCCGCGCCGTGGTCGTAGAGCTGCAGCGTCACGCCGACGACGTCGTAGCCCGCCTTGTGCAGCAGGGCGGCGACGACGGTGGAATCCACTCCGCCCGACATGGCGGCTACGACCCGCGCGCCGACCGGCAGGCCAACCGCCGCCCGCGCGCTCTCGACCGCCGCATCCATGTCGGTGCGGGCGATGTCGGGAACGGGGCAGAAATCTTCGACCAAGCTCATCGCGGCCATTTAGTGCGTAACCAGTGCGATTTCGAGGCCCGCAAAAGAAAAGGGCCACACCCGTCGCCGGATGCGGCCCTTAACGTCTTCGGGGAAACCCTCAGGAGCGGTAGCTCTGGATCCGCGTCGTGCGCAGGCCCTGCATGCCCCATTTGTCGATGGCCTTTTGCCAGGCCAGGAACTCTTCGGCCGTCAGGCGATATTTCGCCAGGGCGTCGTCGAGGCTGAGCAGGCCGCCGCGAACGGCGGCGACAACCTCGGCCTTCCGCCGGATCACCCACCGGTCCGTGTTGGACGGCGGCAGGTCGTTGAGGGTCAGGGGCGTGCCAGTCGGTCCGACCACGTATTGTTCGCCTTTGCTATTAAGGCGTCGCTCTTGCAACATGGGCTTATGCCTCTTTCACCAACACCGTAGTGTCATGAATGTAGGCGTCCCCGACTAAGGTCCGTTTAAGCGTCGTGGTGAAGGAACGCATAACTTCCGCCCCTCCCTGAACGACTCTGTAAACCTTGCTTGCGCGACGATTCATCGAGACTAACGCTTACTTACTCGCCGATCAGCGTTTGATGTTGATCAGCTCGGCCAGCATTTCATCGGCCGTGGTGATGATTTTTGACGAGGCGGAATAGGCGCGCTGGGTGGTGATCAGGCCGGTGAACTCGGCCGACAGATCGACGGTCGACGCCTCAAGTTGCTGGGCTGCAATCTGTCCGGCGCCGCCCGTTCCCGCCGCCTTCAGGTTAAAGGTGCCGGACTGAAGGCTGACGGCGTAGGCGTTGCCAGACACTTCACGCAGGCTGTCCGGGCTGGGGAAGGTGGCGACCGCGACCTGGGCGATGCGACGCATGACGCCGTTGTCGAAGATAGCGGTGACGAAGCCGCCTTCGTCGATCTTGATCTCGCTCAGATTGCCGAACGCCGTCCCGTTGGTGACCGTCGACTGGACGACCGAGGCCGTGTTCAGCTGGCTGAGGCCGCCGGCCGAGGTATTGAGGTCCAGCGTGACGGATTGGGCGGCGATGCCCAGCCCGTCGGCCCAGGCCACCTGACCGGCCGGCATCGTCAAGTTGGCAGGGTCGGATTTGCCGAAGTTCAGCGTCGCCATGGTCGGGTCGTCGAATAGGCCGGTACCGGCCGGCCAGGCCTTCATCGTATCGACGTCAAGGCGACCCGAAGGCGTGAAGGCGATCTTGCCGGTCTTGATCTGGCCGTTGGCGTAGGGTGCGCCTGCGGTTATGTCGCTGGCTGGCACGGACACGATTTCCGCGTACCAGATGTTCGGCTCGTCGCTCTTCAGGAAGCGAAGTTCCAGGTTGCGCTGGCCGCCCTTGGAGTCCGAAACCGGAATGTTCATCTTGAAGTCGGGCTTCACGCCGACGGGGTTGTCGTCGTCGGCATTGTACATCGCCATCGAGTTGACCGACGGGTCATACTTCGTCTTGGCGACGTTTTCGTTGCCCAGGCCGACGTCCGAAAGGTTGATCGTATAGGCAGGGCCGCTAGCCGGCGTGAACTGGATCTGAGTCGGCGGCGTGCCGACCAGGGCCGCCGAGCCGGCGTTCGCGCCGTTGATCGTCAGCCCGGTGATGGCGCCGGTGGTTGGGTCGAAGGTCGCCGAGGCGTCGACCTTCTGCGAACCGGACTTGATCACCAGATCGTGGCTGTTGGCGCCGGTCCGGGTGTAGCGGACCGACACGTCGTGGGTCACGGCCGGCGTCGCCGTATCGGACACGCCCTTATAGGATTGGGCGCTGGCCGCGGTGGACGATTCCTGGCTGGAACGCAGGTTGGCGTTGATCTGGACGCGAGTGGTCGGTTCGGCGGTGCCGCCGACCGAGCCGATGTTGATCGAGCGCAGCCGCGACAGGTCGGACGGATCGGTCGCGATTTCGCCGTTGGAGTCGACCGGCCAGCCTTGCAGGTACAGGCCGGCGCTGTTCTTTAGATAGCCCTGCTTGTCAACGGTGAAGGCGCCGGCGCGGGTGAACAGGCGGGTGTCGGTTGCGTTAACATTCTCCGCCTGGGTGGTCGTGACGAAGAAGCCTTGGCCATTAACGGCGAGGTCCGTGCTTGAGGTCGTGCGCTGAAGCTGACCTTCCTGGCTGACGTAGGAGCGTGTGTTGGTGGTGACGCCGCCGGCCGAATAGCTGCCGCCGGTTGCGGTCTGGCTGTTGATCAAGGTTTGGAACTCGCTGGCCGTGCGCTTGTAGCCAATGGTGTTCACGTTGGCGATGTTCTGGGAGATCGCCGCCAGGGCTGCGGAGTTGGCGGCCAGGCCGGACACGCCGGCCAGCATTGCACTGTTGAGGCTCATGGAAGAACGCTCCTTAAGATAAAGGTCATCGGGAAGGCGGCGGATCGCATCATGCGGCCGCCTCCTCGGTGGGGACGTTCGGATTCTCCGTATCGTCGGTATCGTTGGCCGCCTGGGCGTTGATCTCGTTCAGCGAGATCACGGTCGAAAGCGGAAGGATGGAGTCGCCGATCACCAGATACGGCGCGCCGTTGTATATCTCGACGCCGGTGACCCGGCCCTGGATCAGGGCTTGGGCGTCCACCTTGGCGCCGACAGCGTCCGTGGCGGCGACCTTCAGCGTATAGACGCCGCCGTCCTCGGCCGTGCCGCCGGCCTTCAGCTTGCCGTCCCAGGAGAAGGTGTGCAGGCCGGACTTCTTGTCGGGCGCGGCGCCCTCCCAGACGACGACGCCCTTACTGTCGACGACCTGTAAGGTGGCTTTGTCCGCATCGGCGCCCAGCTCGTAGGCCCAGGTGGCCTTGCCGTCGTTGAACTCGGTGGCGGTCCAGGCGGCGGTGACGCTCTTGCCGATGTAGTTGGCGGCGTTGTCCAACCCGCCGCCGGCCTGGGCGGCCAGAAGGCTGGTCAGCAGATCGTTCGTCAGCAGTTGCTGCTCCACGCCGGCCATCTGGGTCAGCTGAGCCGTGAATTGGTTCGAATCGAGCGGCGACAGCGGGTCCTGGTTCTTCATCTGCGTGGTCAGCAGGGTGAGAAAGGTCTCGAAGTTCGAGGCGAGGGCCTTGGTGCCGCCGGTGATGCGGCCCGCTGCGGCGGAGGTTGTGACGGCGTCGACCATGGGGTCAGACCTTCAGATCGACGCGGTCAGGCGTCAGGGAATGGTTGATCCAGGCGCTGGGCGCCGGGACGATGGGCATGTCAGCCTGGGCCGCGAGGCGAGTGCCGCCGGCGAACAGGGCGTTGCGCTGCTGCTGGCGCTCGAAGGCGCCGCCGCCCGCGGACGGATCGCGTTGCGAGAAGTCGAGCGCGTCGCCTGCGACCTGGAAGCCGGCCTCCTGAAGCTGGCGACGCAGTTCGTCGGCGCGGCCCTTCAGATCGGCGGCTGCGGCGGGATTGTCGAAGGCCAGACGAGCGGACAACTGGCCGTCCTTGCCGATTTCAAGGCTGACATCGACGCGGCCCAAATCTTCGGGCGTCAGCACCATGTCGAACCGGGTCGAACGGCCCTCGAGCTTGCGGGCCATCTGCGCGGCGAGTTGGGCGGTGGTCTCGACGGTGGCGCGTGACAGGGTGGACAGGCCCTGAGAATGGCTGGACGCGGCCGCCTGCTGAGCAGGTTGAGCATCGGTCGACGCGGGGCTCGCAATCGGCGCTTCGGGCGACGCTTGCTCCGGCATGGCGACGCCGCCGGTCGTGGCTTCGGCTGCCTTGGCGGATGGGGACGTCGGCTTGGCGCCGACTTCAATCCCCGCGCTGGAAGGGGTGGCGTATTCGGCGGCAGCCGTTTGAACCGCAGGAACGGCGGTTTCCCCGGTCTGGTCCAGAGCGCCATGGAGACTGCCGCGCAGGGGGGCAGCGGCCTGCAGCGAGGTCGGCGGCTTCGGCGTGTCGGCCGGGGCAGCCTCTGCCGACTGTTCGGAAGCCGCTTCATTGAGGGCCGCGACGACGTCGGCGAGGGCTATCGCGGAGGGCTTGGACGTCGTTGCGTTGCCGGCGATCTGGACCTGAGCGGCCGGGATCTGAGCGGCCGCCAGGGACTGCGCTATGGGCGAGGGAGCGGCCGGTTTGTCGGTATTGGCGACCACGGTCTGGATCGTGTTGGCGGCCGTTGCGGTCGCCGGCGTCGTCGGTTCGGTCGAGCGCGGCCCAGCGTCAGCCATGCCGGTAACGGCAGGCTTTGAACTATCGCTCACCGTCACCCTCTGGGCGGACGCGGTTGGGGCCTTTTCAGTTCCGATTTCAACCGCCGTCTTCGCTTCGACCGGAGAAGTGACCGGCGCCTTGGTGGTCAGGATTTCGCTGAGTTCGGAAAGAACCGTTTGAGCGGTCGCGGCAGCCAGAGCGTTCCGCGCTTCGACTTCCTGTTCGCCAGGTGATGACGCAGGCTTGCCCGCCATATCCGTTTCAGAACGGGCAGTCGTAGCGACCATCGACGCGGACATTGCGGCTTCTGGCGCACCGACATCGACTGGCGTGACGTCTTGGCGAGCTTTAGGTTCGACAAGGATTTCCGCGTCCTCGGAAACGGCCAGCGAGCCCGCGACGACGATCGATTGAGCGAGTGCAACGGCCGGCGTCAGTTGCGCGGCTGTAAACGGCGTTTCGGCAACGAGGCCAGAGCTATTGTCGTCATTCGCGGCCGTGTCCGTGCCGATCGGCTGCTCGTCGGCGAGGGAAGGCTGAGCTGCGGAGTCTGCTATCTCGCCCGAGATCGTAGGGACGCTTTCGGTTGTCGGGGTCGGCGTGTCGGCGTCCGGCTCGGCCGCCATGGGCTGGGCCATGATGACGCCCAGCGACCGAGCGCCCGTCAGACGGCCGGGCGTCATCCTTTCGACCGGCGCGCCGTGAACGCCCGCGTTCAGCGCATCGGCGACCTTGCTGGAGAACAGGCCCGCATCGGCTGACTCTGCGCCCAGGGCAGCAGCCGACGTTCCGGTCGAAACCAGAGCGGCATGCGCGAGCAGGGCGGAAGCGGTGGACATGGAAGCGCGGCGGCTTTCGTAAGGAGCGACGACGGCGCCTGCTGCGCCCAAGAGTTCGCCGCCCTCGACGCAAGGGCCGGGCCAAGAAAATAAGCGAGCAAAAACAATGCAAAGAACAGGGTCGTGGTCGACGGGTCCGCGGCGCGGCGGTCGTTATTGCCGCGCTCTCGCCACTTTTTGCCCGGCTTCGCACGCTGCCGATCAGTGACACGCGGGATGCCCGCAATCCTATTGGCCCGACCTTTGCGCGTCTTTCCCATTATGACGGCCGCCCGATCAACGATCCTATGGAAAAACAACGCTTTGTGCGGGTGGGCGTGGCGCGTGGCTGGGCAAGAACTGCGCGTCGCGATGCAGCGGTTGCCGGGTAGGGCGGGGGAGATGCGTCAATGTCGCTGAACTCGATCATGAACATTGCGACGTCGGGGCTGAAGACCGCCCAGTCGCAGTTGCGCGTCACCGCCGACAATATCGCCAACGTCGATACGCCGGGATACATCCGCAAGGTCGCTGATCAGTCGGCCGCCGTCACCAATGGGTATGGTTCGGGTGTCGATGTCACGCGGGTGCGTCTGGCGACAGACCGTTTCCTGCAGGCCGCCAGCCTCAGCGCCGGATCGGACGCCGCGCGCCAGACCGTGCGGTATGAACTGTACGACCAGATCCAGAACCAGTTCGGCGATCCCAGCAGCGACACCAACTTCTTCGCTCAGGTCGACAAACTGTTCGCCACCTATGCGACCCTGGCCGAAAGCCCGACGTCCTCGGCGGGGCGTCAGGACACGATCTACAAGACCCAGGCGATCTTCAATCAGGCCGCCGGCATTGCGTCCCAGATCCAATCGGCGCGTCAGGAGGCGGACGGCCGGCTGTTGAGCGCGGTCGAGACGGTCAATCCGCTGCTGGAACAGATCGCCAAGCTGAACAAGACCATCGCCGCCGGCACGGTGACGAACGAGGATGTGACGGGCGCCCAGAATGCTCAGCTCGGCCTGATCAACGAACTGTCCAAATATATGGATGTGAAGGTCGAGGCGCGCTCCAACGGCGGCGTGACGTTGCGCACCAACACAGGCACGACCCTGGTGGGCGAGGGGGCGGCGACGCTGTCATATCAGGCGGCCGGCACCGTGGACGCCATGACAGCCTTCTCCGACATCATGATCACCGAGCCCAGCGGCACGCGCTGGCCGCTGCTGGACGGCGTGTCGTCCGGTCAGATCCGGGGTCTGGTCGAGATGCGCGATGTCGATGCGCCTGCCGCCGCCGCGCGCCTGGGCGAGTTGACGGCCAAGCTCGCCGACGAACTGAACCGCGCCCACAACGCCAACAGTAGTGTCCCCGCGCCGACCACCCTGACAGGGCGCAACACCGGCCAGTCGCTCGAGAACGCCCTGACCGGCTTCACCGGCACGACCACCATCTCGGCGGTCAATGCGTCGGGCGTGGTGCAGGCCTCGGCGCGGATCGTCTTTTCCGGCGGCACGATGACGATCAACGGCGCCGCCGCCGATCCGACCACCTTCCTCAGCGTGCTGAACGCCCAACTGGGCGGCACGGCGACGGCGAGCTTCTCGGACGGCCAACTGCGCCTGGACGGCGCGGGTGGAAACGGCGTGGCCATCGCCGACGACGCGACCTCGCCCAGCACGAAGGGCGGGCGCGGATTTTCTCACTGGTTCGGCCTGAACGACCTGGTGACCACGACCACGCCGACCTTCTACGAGACGGGCCTGACCCTGACGTCCCAGCATGGGTTCGATCCAGGCGAGAGCCTGACCTTGCGGTTTGTCGGCCCGTCCGGCGCTCGCCTTCGCGACATCACTGTGTCCGTGCCCGCCGGGACGGGCACAATGGGCGAGATGCTGGGCGCGCTGAACGATCCCATCACCGGCGTTGGCCGCTATGGCGCATTTAGCCTGGATGCGGCGGGCAAGATGTTCTTCAAGGCCTACGACCCGTCTGCGACGTCGATGAGCGTCGTGAAGGACAATACGACCCAGGATCCATCCGGCGTTTCAATGTCGCAACTGTTCGGCCTGGGCGCGACCGGGTCGACCCGGGCGGGCGCCTATACGGTGCGCAGCGACATCCAGCAGGACCCCGGAAAGCTGGCCCTGGCGCAACTGAACCTGTCGGCCGCGGCGGGGACGCCGGCGCTGAGCAAGAACGATGGGCGCGGCGGCCTGGCGCTGGGCGATGTGGGCAAGAAGAACGTCGCCTTCGCAGCAGCCGGAGGAAATGCCGGCGGGACCAAGACCCTGTCGTCCTATTCGGCGGACTTCGCCGGCGAGATTGGCGGCAAGGCCTCGGCCGCCAAGACCCGCAGCGAAACGGCAAGCGCCCTGGCGAAGGAGGCGGACAGCCGCCGCACCTCGGCCGAAGGCGTGAACATGGACGAGGAACTGGTCAATATGACCACCTTCCAGCAAGCCTATAACGCCTCTGCGCGCCTGATCCAGGCGAGCAAGGACATGTACGACGTACTGATCGGAATCCTGCAATGACGCGCGTCGCGACCCACGGGAACTACCAGTCGGCCTTGCTCAGCCTGATGAACGCGCAAGGCCGCGCGCAGCAGGCGCAGGAGCGGATCGATAGCGAGAAGATCGCCACCGACATGTCCGGCTACGGCCGAGGCGCAGAGCAGCTGACAAGTTTGACGTCGACACAGGCGCGATTGGAGGGCTTCATCGCCACCGGCGAGGCCGTGAAGGCGAGGCTGAGCGCCCAGGATCTGGCTATGAACCGCATCTACGAAGGCGGCAATGCGGCACGCGAGGCCATCGCAAACAGCCTGGCCGCCGGGCGGATCGACAATCTGATGGTCGAGCTCGGTCTGAACTATCAGACGGTGCAGGGGGGGCTGAACGCGGAACACCAGGGCTCGTACCTGTTTGCGGGCGGCCAGAGCGACATCGCTCCCGCCACAGCCGCGACCATGGCCGATTTGACGACGGCGCCGTCCACCGCCGCGACCTTCGCCAACGACACCTTGAAGCAGAAGTCGCGCATCGACGAGAAGACCACGGTCGAAACCGGGTTTCTGGCCAGCGAGATCGGCGGGCCGCTGACTGAGGTGTTCCGCAACATTCAGGCCTTCCAGAACGGCACGGCGGTGACCGTCGGCGGCGTGACCTATACACCAGCTGGCGCCGGCACTCTGACGGGACAGCCGGACGCCAACGTCACCGCTTTTTTGAAGGCGCAGATGGGCGAGCTGGACAAGGCGAATGCGGGCCTGACGAACCAGACGGCCAAGAATGGTCTGATTCAAAACCACGTCGAGACGGCGCTGGACGCCCAGGAAAATCAGAAGACCGCCCTGCAGAAGATGATGCAGGACAAGTCCGGCTATGATCCGGCACGGGCGATCACCGATCTGCAGATGGCGCAGGTGGCGATCGAGGCTTCGGCTCAGATCATCAACTCGCTGAAGAGCACGTCGCTGCTCAATCTCCTGCGTTAAGTCGTCGTTTCAAAAAAGAAAACGGCAACGCTGGACCAAACATCGTTCTGGAACGTATCATGAACGAT
Source organism: Brevundimonas vesicularis (assembly GCF_014204545.1). GTDB lineage: Bacteria > Pseudomonadota > Alphaproteobacteria > Caulobacterales > Caulobacteraceae > Brevundimonas > Brevundimonas vesicularis_B. The sequence continues at coordinate 1,121,379 of NZ_JACHLJ010000001.1, read as the reverse complement.
GGCCCGTCTCGATCTGCGTCGAAAACTCTCCGTTTTGGCTGACGCCGCCAAATATGACGCCTCGTGTTCGTCGTCCGGAACGTCGAAACGAAACTCTGTCGGCGGCAAAGGGATCGGCTCGACCGAAGGCATGGGCATCTGTCACGCCTATACGCCCGACGGTCGATGCATCAGTCTGCTCAAGATCCTGCTGACCAACTTCTGCATCTACGATTGCGCCTATTGTATCAATCGCGTGTCGTCGAATGTGGAGCGCGCGCGGTTCGATGTCGACGAAGTGGTCGACCTGACGCTCAACTTCTACAAGCGCAACTATATCGAAGGCCTGTTCCTGTCGTCGGGCATTATTCGATCCGGCGACTATACGATGGAGCAACTGGTTCTGGTGGCCAAGACGCTGCGCGAAGTCCACGATTTCCGGGGCTACATTCATCTGAAGCTGATCCCGGAAGCGGATCCGAAGCTGGTGGAGATGGCGGGTCTGTATGCCGACCGCCTGTCAGCCAATATCGAACTTCCGCGCGACGAGGCGCTGGCGCGACTGGCGCCGCAGAAGGACGTCGGGGTCATCAAGAAGGCGATGAGCCAGGTGCGTCTTGGCGTCGAGGCCGCCAAGCCGGCCAAACGTGAAAAGATCAAGCCGCCGAAGTTCGCGCCGGGCGGCCAAAGCACGCAGTTGATCATCGGCGCCGACGGCGCTCCGGACACGGAAATCCTGGATCGTAGCGCCTCGCTCTACGGAGGGTATGGCCTGCGCCGCGTCTATTATTCGGCGTTCAGCCCCATCCCAGACTCCAGTTCGATCCTGCCGCTGTCCAAGCCGCCTTTGATGCGTGAGCATCGGCTGTATCAGGCCGATTGGCTGATGCGGTTCTATGGTTTCTCCGCGCCAGAGATCGGCGAGGGTGCATCGAACGGCATGCTGGATCTGGCGGTCGACCCCAAATTGGCTTGGGCTTTGAACAAGCGCGAGCAGTTTCCCGTCGATGTGAACCGCGCTCCGCGTGAGATGCTGCTGCGGGTGCCTGGGCTGGGCGTGAAGGCCGTGGACCGGATCGTCTCGGTGCGCCGCTACCGGACCCTGCGGCTGGAGGATGTCGGACGGCTGACGCGATCGGTGGCGAAAATCCGGCCGTTCATCACGGCGCTGGACTGGACGCCAGGCGGACTGACGGATGCGGCGGACCTCAAGGCGCGCGTGACCAGTCGCACGCCCGAGCAGTTGAGCCTGTTCTGATGGCGGTGGCGACGCTGGACGGTGAGACCGACTTCGACGGCTGGCGGAAAGCGGCGCGCGCATTTCGATTGGCGGGTGTGGAGCCTGCGGCGGCGCGGTTTGTCGTGGCGGGGGCGGTGGAACAGGGCGGGCTGTTCGATCAGCCGATTGCCGACAAGGCGTTGCCGACGTCGGATGACCGCAGCGCTTTCAACGTTCCGAAAGAGTTCGTGGATCTGGCCCAGAACCTGGTCCTGCATCGATCCGCTGACCGTTTCGATCTGATGTATCGGCTGCTGTGGCGGCTGAAGGATGAGCCGGACCTGATCAAGGTCATTTCGGACCGGGACGTCGCCGACGCGCTGGAGCGGGTAAAAAATGTGAGCCGGGCCTCGCATAAGATGAAGGCCTTCGTTCGCTTTCGCCAGGTGCATGACGATCTGGGCGAGGCCTGGGTGGCATGGTTCGAGCCGCCGCACCGGGTTCTGGAAAAGACCGCGCCCTTTTTCCAGCGGCGATTCACGACCATGCGCTGGTCGATCCTGACGCCGGATGGTTCGGCCTTCTGGGATGGCGAAACCCTTCGGTTCGGGCCGCCGGCAACGCGCGACATGGCGCCGGCCGAAGATGAGATCGAGGATTTCTGGAAGACCTATTACGCCTCAACCTTCAATCCCGCGCGGCTGAAGGTGAAGACGATGCAGGGGGAAATGGCCAAGTCCTACTGGAAGAACCTGCCGGAAGCCGCGTTGATACCGGAACTGGTCGCGGCCTCGTCGGTGCGAACCGAGACCATGGTCGCTACGCCCTCTCCTCAGCCCAATCCGCGTTTCGCACGCGCCGTCGCGCCGGACCTCCATTTGGCGCGTCCTGACGCCGAGGCCGTGCCCGAAAACCTCGACGATGTCGCCGGCGGCATTCAGGCGTGCCGCCGTTGTCCGCTTTATCGAGATGCGACGCAGGGCGTGTGCGGCGAGGGGCCGAGGTCGGCGCGTCTGATGATTGTCGGCGAACAACCGGGCGATCAGGAGGATCTAGCAGGGCGCGCCTTCATCGGGCCGGCGGGACAGGTGTTGAACGCAGCCCTGGCCGAGGCCGGCATTGATCGATCCGACGTCTATGTCACCAACGCGGTCAAACACTTCAAACATGAGCCGCGCGGCAAGCGCCGGCTGCACAAAACGCCGAACGCCGGCGAGGTTCAGGCCTGCCGCTGGTGGCTGGACTCAGAGCGAAGGCTGATCAAGCCGCAGGTTGTTCTGGCCCTGGGGGCGACGGCGGGTCTGGCCTTGCTGGGGCGCAAGCCGGCCGTGATGCAGGAACGCGGCGCGCCGATCGACCTCAGCGATGGATCGACCGCCGTCCTGACGGTGCACCCCTCCTATTTGCTACGTCTGCCGGACGAGGCCGCGAAGTCCGAGGCGAGACGGTTGTTCATTGAGGATCTGGCGGCGGTGCAACGTCGTATGAGGTGACGCGAGAACGAATCCCTTTCGGCCGCGTTTGGCATCAGCGCCAGCGTGACCGTTGGACGTTTCATCGGGGGAGGCGATCTCGACACGGTCGATCGACAAACATCCGCGCGAATGTCATCGCGCGTTGACATCCAATGCCGGCTTGACCATTAGCGCGGCAGGGATTTCGGCTGTCTGTTCAGAGTGTCAGGGGAAAATCGCGATGTCAGACCGATCTTCAGGGGCGCGATGAACCCGGCCGCATATGAAATTGTCGATCGTGATGGCGAGGCGCGTCTGCGGCTGACCGGCGACTGGACGACCACGGCTCTGGGTCGTCTGCCGACGGAGCTGAGCCGCGATCTGGAAGGCCGCGATATCGCCAGCATCGACACCTCCGACCTTGGGCGTTTCGATACCGCCGGCGCCCTGGCTTTGGTGCAGGCCTCAAGCGGTCGTCTGTCCAAGAGCCAGTGGAAAGAACGGCCCGAAGCCGGTCGCATCTATCACATGATCGAACTGCTGGAGCGCCAGAGCGCCCCGGCGCCGAAACGCCCCAGCGCCTTCGTGCGCACCTTCGCCAAGATCGGGCGCGGCGTTTACGATTTCGGCGGGGAGGCCATGTTGTCGCTGGCCTTCCTGGGCCGGCTAATGGCCGCCGTGGTGGAAGCCGCCAAACATCCCGGCGGCATCCGCTGGCCCGCCTGGGTCAGTCAGGCCGAGCGCGCCGGGCTGGACGCCATTCCGATCGTCATGATCACCAACTTCTTCATCGGCGCGGTCATCGCCTTCATCGGCGTGGACTTGCTGACTGACTTCGGTGCGCAGGTGTTTGCGGTTCAGCTGATCGGCGTCGCTATGTTCCGCGAGTTCGCGGTCGTCATCGCCTCGGTCTTGTTGGCTGGACGTTCGGCTTCGGCCTTTGCGGCCGAGATCGGGTCGATGCGGATGAACCAGGAGGTCGACGCCATGCAGGTCATGGGCGTCAATCCGTTCCAGGCCCTGGTGATCCCGCGCGTCGCGTCCCTGGTGCTGATGCTGCCGCTGCTGACCTTCATGGGCATGATCGGCGGTCTGGTCGGCGGTCTGGTCGTGTGCTGGAGCTCGCTCAATCTCGGTCCGTCCTTCTTCTTCCAGCGTCTGGTCGAGGATGGCACCATGGCCCAGCATCTGATGGTCGGTTTGGTGAAGGCGCCGGTCTTCGCCCTGGTGATCGCCGCCATCGGTTGCCGTCAGGGCATGTCGGTCGCCGGCGATGTCGAAAGCCTGGGGCGCCGCGTGACGGCTGCCGTGGTGCAGGCCATCTTCGCCATCATCTTCCTGGACGCCGTGTTCGCCCTGGTCTTCCTGGAGCTGAACATATGACCGAGGCGCCAGAAAACCTGATCGAAGTGCGCGGCCTGCTGAGCCAGTTCGGTGAGCGCACCATCCACGAGAACCTCGACCTCGACCTCGTGCGCGGCGAAGTCCTGGGCGTCGTCGGCGGATCGGGCGCGGGCAAGACCGTGCTGCTGAACACCATCATCGGCTTGAAGGAGCCGGAGGGCGGGTCGGTGAAGGTGCTGGGCTACGACCGGGCGAACCTAACCAATGCCGAGGCCGCCGACATAGAGAAACGCACCGGCATCCTGTTCCAGCAAGGCGCGCTGTTTTCGTCGCTGAGCGTGCTGGAGAACGTGGCTTCGCCTCTGGTCGAACACACCAATCTGCCCAAGTCGGTCATCTATGAGCTGGCCGAGTTGAAGATCGCCATGGTGGGTCTGAAGCCCGAGCATCACCATCTGAAGCCCGCCGAACTGTCGGGCGGCATGAAGAAGCGCGCCGGCCTGGCGCGTGCGCTCGCGCTGGATCCCGAGCTGGTGTTTCTGGACGAGCCGACGGCGGGTCTGGACCCCATTGGGGCGGCCGCGTTCGACGATCTGATCCGGCAACTGGCTGACGACCTGGGTCTGTCCGTCTTCATGATCACCCACGACCTCGATACGCTCTACGCCATCTGTGACAAGGTGGCGGTGTTGGCGGACAAGCGGGTCGTGGAAAAGGCCACGGTGCAGGAGCTGAAAGGCTCCGACCACCCGTGGATCAAAGAATATTTCCTGGGGCCGCGCGGACGCGCAGCCACCAAGTCTGCCGCCTGAGGAGAGCGGATCATGGAAAGAGACGCACATTACGCCGCCGTCGGCATCGCCACCGTCGCCCTTCTGGCGGCCTTGGCGGTGTTCACCATCTGGCTGGCCCGGCTGCAGTTCAACAGCGACTACGACATGTACGACATCGTCTTCTATGGGCCGGTGAACGGCCTGTCCGAAGGCGGCGAGGTGCATTTCAACGGCATCCGTGTCGGTGAGGTCACCGACCTGAACATCGACACCAAGCGCGGCGATCAGGTCATCGCACGTGTCCGCGTGGACGGCACGACGCCGGTGCGCGTGACCTCGCGCGCGCAGCTGGAGCCGCAAGGCATCACTGGCCTGAACTACATCCAGATCACCGCCGGCTCGCCCAACAGCGCCCTGCTGAAAGAGCAGTATCCTGACAATGTCGTGCCAGTGTTGCAAAGCCAGCCGTCGCCGATCGCCGAACTCTTGAGCGGTTCGGGCACAGTGCTGGCCCAGACCGTGGATGCGCTGAACCGGATCAACCGCGTCATGTCCGACGACAACATCCGCAGCTTCTCCACCAGCGTGAAGAACGTCGAGGCGCTGACGACTGAACTGGAAGCCCGCAAGGCCATCTTCCAGCAACTGGAAGAGGCCGTGACCAACGCCAACGCTGCGGTGAAGGAATACCAGGCCCTGGCCGTCGACACGCGGCAGATCATCAACACGGACGGTCGCCAGGCCATCGCCAACATCAACTCGGCGACGGCGGAAGCCCGTACGGCGATCGCCTCGGCCAACCGTTCGATAACGGGGCTTGAGCGTCCGCTGGGTGACTTTGCAACGACCAGCCTGCCGCAACTGACTGGCACGATCGAAGAACTGCAGGACGCCACCCGGTCTCTGCAATCCCTGATCGACGACGTCCGCGCCAGCCCGCGCGACTTCATCGGTCGTCCGAAATCCAAAGAGCTGGAGGTGCAGCCGTGATCCTTCGTCCTGTCCTTCGACTGGCGGCGTCCGCCGCTGTCCTGACCGCACTGAGCGGGTGCGCGCTGCTATCGTCGCCGGACCCGGTGCAGAACTATCGGTTCGGCCTCCCGATGGCCGCGCCGTCGGCGGTGGGCGACACGCCTGCGCCTCTCACGGTCTCCATCCGCCGCATAGAGTTCCCGCAGGCGACCGGCGACGACAAGATCCTGGGCGTCACGGGTCTGGAGACGGCCTATATCGGCGGCGCTCGCTGGGTGTCGCCGGCCTCGACCTTGTTCGACGACAGCCTGAAAGCGGCGTTCGCCAACCGGGCCGACCGCATTCGCGTGCTGGGTCGTCGCGAACCGGGGACGCCGCCGTTGGTGCTGCAAGTCACGGTTACGACGTTCGAGGCGCGTTACGCCGCGCCGGGCGCCGTGCCGGACGTCGTCGTGACCGCGCAGGCGCAGTTGCGCTCCACCCCCGAACGGCGCGCTGGCGGCGGGACCATTCGTTCCGAGGAAGGCCGCTCGGTCGAGCGGGTGTTCACCGTGACCCAGCCCGCCGGCGACAATCGCCTGTCCGCCATCGTTGCGGCCTTCGACACGGCGACGCGCGAGATCAATACCCAGATCGCGGACTGGACGATCGCCTCCGCGAACTGAGGCGATCGAGCGCATTGTGCCGCGAGGGTGGCGGTGCGGGACGTAGCCTTGCGGATGCGCTAGGGTGCGCCGCGAATCTGCTCCCGGAGTTGTCATGAGTTTTTCCGCCACCGACGCGGCCTTCGAAGGCTTCCGGGTCGTTCGCCGGCATCCGATCGTCGCGGTCGCTTGGGGCCTGGTCTACCTGGCCGTCTATGTCGCCATGTTCGGCCTGGGCGCAGACAAGTGGGCCAGCCTGATGGCGGCCGGCGAAGCGCTGGAACAGTCGGCCAACCCGTCGATGGCGGAGTTTCAAGCCCTGGGTCAGACCTATGCCGGAGCCTTGATCTGGGCCGCGCCCATCGGCCTGTTGGTCGGCGCGGTGCTGAGCGCGGCGGTGGCGCGCTCGGTCTTGCGGCCGGACGAGTCGTCGTGGGGCTATCTGCGCCTCGGTATGGATGAGGTCCGTGTTCTGGCGGTCAGTCTGGTGATCAGCCTCGTTATCGGTCTGGCGTCGGGAGTCGGCATGATGCTGGTTGGGGCCGCCATCGGGGTGGGTGCGGCGTCGGGTCAGGCCTTGCTGATCCTAGCGGGCGTGCTGTTGGTCTTCGCCGTCTTTGCGCTGATCGTTTGGTTGGCGATCAAGTTAAGTCTCGCGGTTCCGATGACGATCGATCGTCGCAAGATCACCATCGTGGAATCGTTTGCCGCCACCAAGGGACATTTCTGGTCGCTGCTGGGCATGGCCGTGATCGCCATCATCATGTCCCTGATCGTCAGCATCCTGGGCATGATCATCGGCGCAGCGGCAGACCTCGCCACCGGCGGCATCCAGACGCTGGCGCGCTTCGACGGCGAGGGATTGGGTCAAATCCTGGTGCAGGCCTGGCCGGCCATCCTGGTGTCGTCGATCGTCAACGCCTTCCTCGCCGCGCTGCAACTCGCGGTCCTGTATGCCCCGTTCGCAGCGGCCTGGGCGGCCCTGAAGCCGCGCTGAAGACAGACTGGCGTCGGCTCAAGCCGACGCCTTCACCCTTTTCTTCTTGGCCGGAGCATCGACGGACCCGCCCAGGGCCGCAACACGCGCCTTGCGGCGGTCCTCGTGCCGATCCAGCACCTCCTTGAGGTATTTTCCGGTCCAGCTGGCCTTGTTGTCCGCGACCTGTTCGGGCGTGCCCACAGCGACGATCTCGCCGCCGCCATCGCCGCCCTCGGGACCGAAGTCGAGCAGATAGTCGGCGACCTTGATGACATCGAGGTTGTGCTCGATCACCACAATGGTGTTCCCGGCCTCGACCAGTTCCTGCAGCACCTCAAGCAGCTTGCGCGTATCCTCGAAGTGCAGGCCGGTGGTCGGCTCGTCGAGGATGTATAGGGTCCGGCCGGTCGCGCGTTTCGACAATTCCTTGGACAGTTTCACCCGCTGGGCCTCGCCACCCGACAGGGTGGTCGCCGGTTGGCCGACCTTGACGTAGCCCAGGCCCACCCGTTCTAGCGTCAGCATCTTGTCGCGGATGGGGGGCACGGCCTTGAAGAAGGTCGCCGCTTCCTCGACCGTCATGTCCAGGACGTCCGAAATGGACTTGCCCTTGAAAACGATCTCCAGCGTCTCGCGGTTGTAGCGTTTGCCCTTGCAGACGTCGCAGGTGACATAGACGTCGGGCAGGAAGTGCATCTCGATCTTGATCACGCCGTCGCCTTGGCAGGCCTCGCAGCGGCCGCCCTTGACGTTGAAGCTGAACCGGCCGGGGCCATAGCCGCGCGCCTTTGATTCAGGCAGGCCGGCGTACCAGTCGCGAATTGGGCCGAAGGCGCCGGTGTAGGTCGCCGGGTTCGAGCGCGGGGTGCGGCCGATGGGCGACTGGTCGATGTCGATGACCTTGTCGAAATGCTCCAGGCCTTCGATCCGGTCGAAGGGGGCAGGGGCCTCCGATGCATTGTTCAGGCGACGCGCGGCGGCCTTGTACAGGGTCTCGATGGTGAAGGTGGACTTGCCGCCGCCAGAGACGCCGGTGATGCAGGTGAAGACGCCGACCGGGATCTCGCCAGTGACGCTCTTCAGATTGTTGCCGCTGGCGCCGCTGATCTTCAGCATTCGCTTGCGGTTGATGGGGCGGCGCCCCTCGGCGGGGATTTCAATCTCGCGCTCGCCAGTCAGATATTTGCCGGTCAGGGACTTGGGGTTGGCCATGACTTGGGCCGGCGTGCCCTCGGCGCAGACCTGACCCCCGTGAACTCCGGCGGCCGGGCCCATGTCGATGACATAGTCTGCGGTCAGGATGGCTTCTTCGTCATGCTCGACCACAAGGACCGAGTTGCCGAGGTCGCGCAGACCCTTCAGGCTTTCCAGCAAACGGGTGTTGTCGCGCTGGTGCAGGCCGATGGACGGCTCGTCCAGCACATAAAGAACGCCGGTCAGGCCCGAGCCGATCTGCGACGCCAGGCGGATGCGCTGGCTCTCGCCGCCCGACAGGGTGCCGGAGGATCGCGACAGGTTCAGATAGTCCAGGCCGACGTTGTTCAGGAACCGCAGACGGTCGCAGATTTCCTTCAGGATGCGCCGGGCGATCTCCATCTGCTTTTCCGTCAGGTTCTCTTCCAGCGTCGAGAACCACAGATAGGCCTTTGAGATCGACAGGGTGGAGATGTCGGCGATGTCCTCGCCGCCGACCTTAACCGCCAGGGCCTCGGGCTTCAGCCGCTTGCCGTGGCAGGCGTCGCAGGGCGTCTCGGACTGATAGCGGGCCAGTTCCTCGCGCACCCAGGCGCTGTCGGTCTCGCGCCAGCGGCGTTCCAGGTTCGGCAGCACGCCTTCGAACGGCTTGGAGACCTCGTATTTGCGGGCGTTGTCGTCATAGACGAACTTGATCTTCTCGGACCCCGTGCCGTGCAGGATGGCCTTGTGCGCCTGGGCGGGCAGGTCGCGCCACGGCTTGTCCATTGAGAAGCCGTAGTGGAGGCTCAGCGACTGCAGCGTTTGGGTATAGAGCGGCGACGGCCCACGCGCCCACGGCGCGACGGCGCCCTTGTGCAGGGTCTTGTCGCGGTCCGGGATCACCAGATCGGCGTCGAACGCCAGCTTGACCCCCAGACCGTCGCAGACCGGGCAGGCGCCAAAGGGGTTGTTGAACGAGAACAATCGCGGCTCGATCTCGCTGATCGTGAAACCCGACACCGGACAGGCGAACCGTTCGGAAAACAGGATGGAGCGTGGCGCCGTCTCGCCCTCGGCGGTCGAGGCCCATTCGGCGTTGGCGATGCCGTCGGCCAGACCCAGCGCCGTCTGCAGGCTGTCGGCGTAGCGCGCTTCCTGATCCGGCTTGGTGACGATCCGGTCCACGACGATGTCGATGTCGTGCTTGAACTTCTTGTCCAGCGTGGGCGCTTCGTCGATCGGATAGAACCGGCCGTCGATCTTCAGGCGCTGGAAGCCCTGGCGCTGCCACTCGGCGATTTCCTTCTTGTACTCGCCCTTGCGGCCGCGAACGACGGGAGCCAGCAGCAGGATGCGTTCGCCATCGGGCAGGGCGACCAGCTTGTCGACCATCTGGCTGACGGTCTGGCTCTCGATGGGCAGTCCGGTCGCCGGCGAATAGGGCACGCCGACGCGCGCCCACAACAGGCGCATATAGTCGTGGATTTCCGTCACCGTACCCACGGTCGAGCGAGGGTTTTTGGAGGTGGTCTTCTGTTCGATGGAGATGGCCGGGGACAGGCCTTCGATCAGATCCACGTCCGGCTTGCCCATCAGCTCCAGAAACTGGCGGGCGTAGGCCGACAGGCTCTCGACATAGCGGCGCTGGCCCTCGGCGTAGATGGTGTCGAACGCCAGCGACGATTTACCCGACCCCGACAGGCCGGTCATCACCACCAACTGTTCACGTGGAATGTCGAGATCCACGCCCTTGAGGTTATGCTCGCGGGCGCCGCGAACGCGGATGAAGTTGTGCTTTTCGGTCATGCTGTCCGGAGAACGCGGAGGAGGGCCGGCGGGTCCGGCGCGACATCGCTATATGGGGACGAATTGCGTGATTGAAGCAAGAACAATGTAAGAACATTGCGGCCAGCGCATCATTCCGGCGTCCACGCTTGCATGGGCCGCACGAAACGCTCGCCCTTGGCCAGAAGCACGCCGCGGGCGTTGGCGACACCCAGTTCAAGGCTTTCGGCGATGCGGCGGGCGCGTTCAATGAAGTGGTTGGCGGCGATGGGCGGGCACAGGGTGAAAGCGGTTTCGACGAACAACTGCAGCCAGCGATCGAAATGCCGCGCATCAATGGGAAGAGGCAGGTGTTTGGGCATCGGCCGGCCCTGATAGACGCCGGTGGACAGGGCGACCGACGACCAGAACAGTTTCATTTGCGTCAGATGCGGTGCCCAGTCGGTGATCCGGTCCGCGAAGATCGGGCCGATCAGCGCGTCGTCGCGGACGCGGGCGTAGAAGTCTTCGACCAAGGCGTCGATCATGGCTTCGTCTATGCCCGTCTCGTCCCGCAGGCGCTGGACGGCGGCCTCGCGCCGCGCGGCGGCGCCGGCAGGGTCTTCGATGTGGAAACGGGTTTGCATGACGGCTGGTCTAGCCGCCGCCATCCTATTGGTCGAGGAAGTCGCCGGCGTTGAAGGACAGGGTGCAGACGGCGTCGCCGCCCGTCGCGTCGGTGGAGCAGGAATCGACTCCGAACAGGTTGGCCTCGACCTTTGCGGTCGAGCGGAACGTGCGGCCGTCACGCTGGAATGTCGATCCGATCTTCTCGCTCCAAGGGATCAAGGCCTTGGCGAAGGCGGCGGCCGTCGCACCTGTGCAGGTGAACAGGATATATTCCGCGCCGTCCCCGTTGTCCGCGCGCCGATAGTCTTCGGCTGCGGCGGCCTGCTCCAGGCAGGCCGCATAGAGCCTTGCGTTTGGCGGGGGTGCCTGGGTCGGCACGGCGCTGTAGTTCGCAAGTCTAGGCGGCGCCTTCGGCGCGGTGGCGCAGGCGGCGCAAGCGAGGGCGGAGACGAGGACGAGCGCGATGAGAAGCTTCATGGATGTCTCCTGACAGCCAAGCTTCTCACGCGGCCGTGTTCGACGCCAGACTTGCGCATTGCGGGATTACGACCCATCCTCCTTGTTCTGACGCGTTTTGCAGAAGGTTTGACGATCATGATCATCGCATTGGCCACCGGTTCCGCCCTGTCCGCCATGCTGCTCGTGATCCTCAATGCCAACCAGCCCAAGCCGAAACGCGTTCCCGTCCGCACTCGCGACACTCGACAAGGTCGCCGCTAGGACGCCGGACGGCGCCACATTATTCGACAATCTAAGCCTTACTTTCGGGCCTGAGCGCACCGGCGTCGTTGGTCGCAACGGGGCGGGCAAAAGTACGCTGCTGCGCCTGATCTCAGGCGAAGCCGCGCCGGCTGAAGGGGCTGTCGCGCGAGCCGGAACGATCGGCGTCCTGGATCAGCGCTATGAGCCAAAGCCTGATGAAACCGTCGCTCGAACCCTCGGCGTCGACGCAGCGCTGGCGGTTTTGGTGCGGGTGTTGGCGGGACAGGGAGCTTCCGACGATCTGGCTGAGGCCGACTGGACGCTGGAGACGCGTTTGGACGAAGCCTTGCGCGACGTCGGGCTGGCGGACCTGAACTACGAACGCCTGACGTCCAGTCTCAGCGGGGGCGAGCAGACGCGGTTGCGCTTGGCGGGACTGAGGCTGGCTCGGCCCGATCTGATCCTGCTGGATGAGCCGACCAATCATCTGGATGCGCAGGCGCGGGCGCTGGTCGCCGATGTCATCGCTCGTTGGGACGGCGGGGTCGTGGTGGTCAGCCATGATCGCAACCTGTTGCGCCGCATGGACCGCATCGTTGAGGTGTCGAGCCTGGGCGTCGCCAGCTACGGCGGCGGCTATGACGCCTATGTCGAGCGAAAGGCGCTGGAGCGCGAGGCGGCGACGCGGGATCTGGCCGAAGCTCAACGCGACCTCGCGCGGGCCGGCGCCGAGGCTCAGCAGCGCGCGGAGGCTCAGTCGCGTCGCGACGCCGCCGGCCGCCGCAAGGCCGCCAAGGGCGACATGCCGAAGATCCTGCTGGGCGCACGGGCCGAGCGCGCCGAAAACACGGGCGGGCGCAGCCGATTGCTCGCCGAACGACAGGCCGAGGCCGCGCAGGACGCCTTGGCCTCAGCGCAAGCGCGCGTCGAGCGGACACGAAGGCTCGCGATCCCGATGCCGACGACCGGCCTGCCAACGGGACGGACAGTGCTGACGTTGGACCAAGTCGGTTGGGCGACACCTGAGGGACGGACGATCGTCGGGCCGGTCGACCTGAAGCTGGTCGGGCCGGAACGAGTCGCGATCACGGGACCGAACGGCGCGGGCAAGACGACCTTGCTGCGGCTGATCACCGGCGATCTGCAACCGACCACGGGCGCCGTCGATCGGCCTGTGCGTGCGGTGCTGCTGGATCAGGAGGTCAAGATCCTGAGCCCGGACGAAACCTTGGTGGAGGCGTGGCGGCGATTGAACCCGCAAGGGTCGGTCAATGACGCCCAGGCGGCGCTGGCGCGGTTCCTGTTTCGCAATACGGCGGCGCAGCGCCGGGTCGGCGAGCTGTCTGGCGGGGAGCGGCTGAGGGCGGGTCTGACCTGCGTCATGACAGGCGCGACGCCGTCGCAGTTGCTGGTGTTGGACGAGCCGACCAACCACCTCGACCTGGACGCCATCACAGCGGTCGAAGAGGCGCTGAACGCCTTTGACGGCGCCCTGATCGTCGTGAGCCACGACGTGGATTTCCTGGCCGCACTGAAGATCACGCGCACGGTCAAGCTCTGAGGTCGGTCAGCCCCAGGCCTCGACGGCGCCCTTGCGACGAACCATTGACGGGCTGGACAATTGGGTGCGCGGCTCGGCTTCGGCGCGGCCGAACAACCAGCCTTGGCCGTATTCGACGCCCGCCGCCTTTAGCTCAGCGGCGACGCCGTCGGTTTCGATCATCTCGGCGATGGTTTCCAGCCTCATCGAGCGGCACAGTTCGACGATGCTGTGCAGCATGGCCTTGGAGCGTTGATCTGTCTGGATATCGCGCACGATGGCCCCGTCGATCTTGACCGAGTCCACCGACAGTTTGCGCAGATAGTCGAAGGCGGCGGCGCCGGCGCCGAAATCATCGATGCAGACCTTTATGCCGGCCTCTCGCAGCGCGGCCAGGCGACGGTCGGCGGCTTCGATGTCTGCGACGGCGGAGGTTTCCGTCACCTCGACCATCAGACGACGGCGTTCTTCGGGCGCGCCGGCGGTCATGCGCAGCAGCTGTTCGACGTAGGTGTCATCGCCCAGCGAGGCGCCCGAGACGTTGATCGCCATCTTCAGCAGGCCGGCGCCGGGCTGGCGCATCCGCTTCAAGACCTTTTCCGCCACGGCGAGGTCGAACGACTCGATCATGTCCAGCTCCTCGGCCATGCGAATGGCCTCGGCGGGACCGCTGTTGCCGTTGAAGCGGGTCAGGGCCTCGAAGTGATGGACCGCTCGGGAACCCAGATGGACGATGGGCTGGTAGTGGACCTGGAACTCGCGCGACTTGACCAGGCTGCGGAAGGTTTCGGCGTCGCGGAAGGTGCGCTTCAGTGAATCGGCGAACGCGATCTGTGGATTGGCGAGGCCGTCGCCCTTCAAGCAGCCTTCGATGGCGAACCGCATGGCGCGCAGCACGCACAGGGAATCCGATCCGGGCGGCACGGGCGAGCTGAACGCCTCGGCGCCCAACGACAGGCCTTCGGCCCGACCGGCCTCCACGATCTCGGCGGCGATGTCGCGACGGTCGTTGGCGGGGCGCAGCAGGGCATAGCGGACGCCGGTGACTTGCGACGCGCTCGATCCCTCGACGGCGGCGGACTGAAGCGTGGCCTCGATGCGGCGGTTCAGACGGTCGGCGGCGTCGCCGGTGACGTTCTCCAACCCGGTGATGTCGAGGAAGGACAGGGCCAGGTCGGGATTGGACTCCAGCACGCGCCCTGCGTCGGCCAGGAAATCCTCCGGCTCCAGAAGCGGGCGGGTTTCAAGATCCTCCAGCGCAAAGGCCGGGCCTTCGTAGGATATGGCGCAGGAGACGGCCGGCGCCATCTGCGGCAGGACGAAGGCGCGAAACGAAGCACGACGCACGCGGTCAGGTCCGGCCGCCACCAAAATTGATGTCGCGGGAATACGCACGCCGGCCTTCATGCCTTGCAGGGCGGTCAGGGTGGAGACGCCATCGTGTAGCAGATCGAGCAGGGGACGGCCCGTCCAGGTCGCGCCTGCGTCTTCGCCGGCCACGGCGCCTGCGCCGATCGCAAAGGCGACCACGCCTTTCGAGTCCACCTCCACCAAGGTGTCGGCGGAAGCGAAGGCCAGGCCTAGGAGGCGAGTGGTCAGCGTCATGAGGCCATGCTGGCACGCAGTCGCTTAAAAAATAGGCAACGATCCTTAGGGCGAGAACCGTGATCTGCGAACGGCGAATGGCCGTTCTGGTCAGGCCGTCCCTTTCAGGCCATTCGGTTCAGGGCGACGGCGCGTCCGTCGCCCAGCGAGGCGCGGCCGTCGGCGGCATAGGCGGAGGCGGGTGTGCGTGCAGCGGTGACCTCCGTCGCGATGGCGCGGACCAGACCTTCGGAAATCTGACGCGCGGCGTCGACGGCGCGGCTGTGGCGAGTCAGGACGGCGTCGAACTCACGCGTGGCGTCGACCAGCGTCCTGCGATCTTCGAGTGGAGCACCGCTTAGCAGCGCCGGATTGGCCTTCACATGGGCGGAATCGCGACGGTAGAGATTGGCCATCTCCTGGGTTTCCGACAGACCGGCCGCCACATCCTGAGGACGGCCATCGGCGAAAGCGGCTGTTTCGGCCTTCAGTCGCTCGGTCAGGCGCAAGGTCAGGGTCGTCAGCTGGCGAACCCGCGCCTGGGCCAGTTCGGTGTCGCTCATTGCCGGCCCTCCTGCATCTTCAGCATTTCGGCCATGACGGTGTTGCTCAGGCCGATGCCGCCCGCCTTCACCGTGGACTTGGCCATTTCGTCCAGCATGAAGCTGCGCCATGTCGCCTCGCCCTGGCCGCCGCCGAACAGGCCGTCGGTCGACAGGCCTTCGAACATCGGCTTCAGCATTTGCGAGATGAAGGTGGCCTCGAAGGCCTTGGCGGTTTCCTCGATCTTGTCACGGTTCACGGCGGTCGGCGCAGCCGCGGCGGGGCGCAGCAGATCGGCGGAGACGGTCAGGTCGGTCATGCTCACATCACCTCGATGTCGGCCTGCAGGGCGCCGGCGGCCTTGATGGCCTGCAGGATGCTGATCATGTCGCGCGGGCTGACGCCCAGGGCATTCAGGCCGTTGACCAGGGTGGACAGGTTGGCGCCACCGCCGACCAGTCGCATCTGGGTGCCCAGATCCTCTTCGACGTTCACTTGGGTCGAGGGCACGACGGCGGTCTGGCCCCGACTGAACGGCGCCGGCTGACTGACCTGCGGCTGTTCGTCCACCGATATGGTCAGGTTGCCTTGGGCGATGGCGACGCGAGAGATGCGCACGGCGTCGCCCATGACGATGACGCCGTTGACCTCGTCGATGATGACTTTGGCAGGCGTATCGACGCTGACGGCCAGGTTTTCGATCCGGCTGATGAAGCCCGCCATGCCCAGTTCACCGGGCGCGCGGAGGGCGACGACCGTGCCGTTCTCGGCCAGGGCCGACCCCGGATAGGCGGCGTTGACGACGGCGGCGACGCGCTGGGCGGTGGTGAAGTCGGGGTTGCGCAGGTTCAGGCGCACCTCGTTCATATTGGCCATCTGGAAACCCGTCTCGCGCTCGACCAGGGCGCCCGAGGCGATGCGGCCGGCGGTCGGCACGCCGCGCGTCACCGACGACCCTGACCCGCCCGACGCCGAGACGGCTCCGGTCTGGACCGAGCCTTGCGCCACCGCATAGACCTGACCGTCTGCGCCTTGCAGGCTGGTGACAACCAGCGAACCGCCCAGCAAGCTCTTGGCGTCGCACATGGAGGCCACCGACACGTCGATGCGCGAGCCGGGCGTGGCGAAGGCCGGCAGGTCGGCCGTGACCATGACGGCGGCCATATTCTTGGTGTTGGCGTTGGCCCCGCGAATGTTGACGCCCAGTCGCTCCGTCATGCCTTCCAGCGACTGACGGGTGAAGGGGCAGTTGCGCAAGGAATCGCCCGTGCCGTTCAGCCCCATGACCATGCCGTAGCCAACCAACTGGTTGCCGCGCACGCCCTCGACGGCTGCGATGTCCTTGATGCGCGACTGCGACTGGGCCAGCGCCGAGGTCGCGCCGCCGGCGACGACGAGCGTCGCGGCGACGGAGGCGATCAGGCGGGCAAGCAGATTTTGCATCGGTCAGGCGTCCACGCAACGTTAGGCCGCCATCATTGCGAGGATCATGCCGGAGAATTAACGACGTGAAATCAATGTTGGTCGGCCTTCGACGGGCAGAGAAGCGGCAGGATTTGCCGGGGCGTTAACCAAACGGTCATCGCCGCCCGTCATCCATGGTTTCATGACGCGGAGCACCTGCACATGAAGGTTGTCGGCCCCAACGGCGTCAGCACGCCTGCCAGCACACGTCCGACGCGATCCGCCAGCGGCTTTTCGCTGGGGCAGACTGCGGGTGCGTCCGCGCCCGCTGCAATGACCGCCAGCGCAGCGACGGGCGGGGTCTCTGACGTCTCGGCCCTGATGGCCCTTCAAGGGGTTGAGGGGCCGCTGGAAAAGCGACGTCGCGCGATCCGGCGCGGCAGCGGTCTTCTGGATCGCCTTGATGAAATCAAGCTGGCCCTGCTGAACGGCGACGTCGACGAAGGCGCTCTGGATCGTCTGGCGCGGAGCCTGCGCGAAGAGCGCACCGATGACGACGACAAGGACCTGGGCGCCCTGCTGGATCAGATCGACCTGCGCGCCTCAGTCGAACTGGCGAAGGCGGAAATGCGCCGCAACCGCCCCTGATACGAAATAATCGTCTGACATCAGGCGGCTAAGCTTCGGCAGTGAGTGACTTTTGCCACTGTCAGGCGGTTAGTCGCCCTATTTTCATCACGGAATCGAGAACCGCGTTGCCGCGACTCGACGGGCTGACTATACGGCCATCTACGCCACAGGGGGGCGTGTTAGAGAGCGTGAGATCGATGAGCGCCTTGGCGTCCGTTGTGTCCGACGAAACCGGCCCGTATCGGCCGTCTGACAGCGAGCCGTTCATGAACGAACGGCAGCAAGCCTATTTCAAGAAGAAGCTGCTGGCCTGGAAGGATGAGATCCTTCGCGAGTCCAAGGGCACGGTCGTCAATCTGAAGGCCGAGACCGAGAACCACCCCGATCTGGTGGACCGGGCGTCTTCGGAATCGGATCGCGCGCTGGAGTTGCGCACCCGCGACCGCCAACGCAAGTTGATCTCCAAGATCGACGACGCGCTGCGCCGGATCGAGGACGGCTCCTACGGCTACTGCGAGGACACGGGCGAACCCATCAGCCTGGGTCGTCTGGAAGCCCGTCCGACGGCGACCCTGTCGGTCGAAGCCCAGGAACGCCACGAACGCCGCGAACGCGTCCACCGCGACGACTGAGGTTTAAGCCTTACGCGCCTTGACTTCGCCGGGTTGCGGGGCGACCTAGCCGCCTCGCTTTCGAGGTCGTCTATCCATGTCCGTCAAGGTTCGTTTCGCCCCGTCGCCCACGGGTAAGCTGCACGTCGGCAATGTCCGCACCGCCTTGGTGAACTGGATGTTCGCCAAGGGGCAGGGCGGATCGTTCGTCCTGCGCATCGACGACACCGATCTGGCGCGCTCCACGCCCGAGTTCGAACAGGGAATCGAAGACGACCTGACCTGGCTGGGGATGCCTTGGGACGAGCGCTATAATCAGTCGAAGCGGTTCGATCGCTACGAAGAAGCGGCCGCCAGGCTGAAGGCGTCGGGGCGGCTTTATCCCGCCTATGAGACCGCCGACGAGCTCGACCGTCGCCGCAAGGTGCAACTGTCGCGCGGCCTGCCGCCGATCTATGACCGCGCGGCGCTGGAACTGACCGAAGAGCAGAAGGCCGCCTACGAAGCCGAAGGGCGTCGCCCCCATTGGCGCTTCAAACTGGACGGCAAGCGCGTCGCCTGGGAAGACTTGGCGCGCGGTCATGCGGAGGTGGACACCGCCTCGATGTCGGACCCGGTGCTGATCCGCGAGGACGGCCTGTTCCTCTATACCCTGCCGTCGGTGGTCGATGACATCGACATGGCCATCACGCACATCATCCGGGGCGAGGATCACGTCACCAACACCGGGGCGCAGATCGAAATCTTCGAAGCGCTGGGCGCGACAGTTCCGGGGTTCGCCCACATGCCGTTGCTGGTCGGCGCCGACGGCGCGGCCCTGTCCAAGCGTCTGGGATCGCTGTCGATCAGCGACATGCGCGACCAAGGCTATGAGCCGATCGCAATCACCAGCCACCTCGGCCGGATCGGCACCTCCGATCCCCTGGAAGTCGGCGCCTCGGTCGAGGCTCTGGGTCAGAGCTTCGCCTTCTCTAAGATGGGCCGTTCGCCGGCGCGTTACGATACGGCCGATCTGGACCGGCTGAACGCCCAGGCGCTGCACGTCATGGACTATGCGACGGCGCAGCCGCGTCTTCAGGCTCTCGGCGCCGATCTGGGTGAAACCTTCTGGAATACGGTTCGGGGCAATCTGACAAAGTTCGCCGACGTCGCGGACATGGCGCAGATCGTCCGTGGTCCGATCCAACCGGTGATCGAAGATGCGACCTTCATTGAAACAGCGCTGCGTCTGCTGCCGGAAGTGATCGACGAGAACGCCTGGTCCGCGTGGACCTCGGCCGTCAAGGCCGAGACGGGCGCCAAGGGCAAGGCGCTGTTCATGCCGCTGCGTCTGGCGCTGACGGGGCAGCAGCACGGGCCGGACATGGCGGCCATGGCGCCGCTGATCGGTCGCGAAACCATCCAGCGGCGTCTGAGAGGCGAGGCGGCCTAAGCCGCCTTACGCATTCTAGGCGTTGCAGACAGCCAGTTCGTCGGCGCTCAGGGCGACACCCTTGTACGAGAAGGCGGTCACGGGACCGAACTTCTGAACAACGCGGCGGCAGGCGCGCGTCGCGGGCTGTTCCGTGCCGCCTGCAGCGGTGCAGGTCGCGCCTTCGCAGGACCAACGAGCACCGTCGATGATGGTGGCGCGTGCGGGCGCCTTGGCGGCGTCGGCTAGCGTCAGGCTGGTGGCGGCGGGGGCTTGGGCGACCGCAGGGGCAGCGGCGAACAGGGCGGCGGCGATCAGCAGAACGCGCATTGAAAACTCTCCGAATTGAAGAACGGCGTCATGCCGCTGCGCTCCCATGTCAGTTTTCCATAAAAACTGTCAAGACGCGCGCAGCGGATTATGAGCGTTGATCACTTATCGATGATCATGTTTCAAGTGCGGTGCATCGCCGCCGGCCTGAACCTGCGCCATCGCCTCCTCGACGGTTTCGGCGACGGTCCAGGCGTCCAGGAACGACGGCGGCGTCATTCCTTCTGCAACGCTGTGTTTCATCAGGTCGAAGAAGCCGTTCCAGAAGCCGTTCAGGTTCAGGAAGACGACCGGCTTGTGGTGCAGGTCCAGCCGCTTCCAGGACAGCAACTCCACGACCTCTTCCAGGGTGCCGATGCCGCCGGGCGCGACCACGAAGGCGTCGGACTGGTCGTACATCAGTTGTTTGCGTTCGTGCATCGAAGTGACGACGACCGTTTCGACCTCGTCGAACAGGCGTTCGCGGCTGCGCAGGAAGGCCGGCATGATGCCGACAACGCGGCCGCCCGCCTCATGCGCGCCGCGCGCCGAGGCACCCATCAGACCCACGCCGCCGCCTCCATAGACCAGCCGCCAGCCGGCCTCAGCCGCCGCCTTGCCGAAGGCGTAGGCCGCCTCGGTATAGGAAGGATCGGCGGTCTCGGAAGCGCCGCAGAACAGGCAGACGGAAGACCCGTCGAACGGCAGGAACGAAACGGGGGGTAGGGACATGGAGCCTCGAACAAAACGAATAGGCGGCCTGGCCATGGCCAAACCGACGGCGCTCAAGCTAACACAGGCTCAAGCCGCTGGGTCGCCAGTCCTATATCGTAGAGGCGCAGGATGAAACGTCGGATGATGGTCGCGTGTGTCGCGGTCCTGGCTGCCACAGCCTGTTCCGATCAGCAGGGCGGCGTGGCGGGGCCGACTGGGGCCGACGAGGCCTCGCCCTGGGTTCGCCCGCCCCAGATTGATGGCGTGATGCGCGAAGGCGGCGTTCTGGTGCTGCGCGGCGGGGCGGGGGCCAATGCGCGTGTCGTGCTGCGTGCGCCGGACGCTGCGGCAGTGGCGACGACGGCGGACGGCGCGGGGCGTTTCGAACTGCGACTGCCGCCTTTGAGCGGCGATGTGCGTTTCACGCCTGAGGTGCAGGTGGGCGAGGACGCCGCCGTCTCGCCCGAGACCTTGGTGGTGATCCAGGGCGGGGCGGGTCCCGTCGCCCTGATTGCAGCAGGCCAGCCGACTGTCCGGCTCGATGGCGGCGAGGGGCTGGATGCGGTGGATTCGGACGGTGCGACTCTGATGGCGTCAGGCCGGACGAATGGGGCGGCTCCCTCGGTCAATATCAACGGCGCAGATATGGCGCCGATGGCGATCGGGCGCGGCCGCTGGCGGGCCGTTATCGGACAGTCGGGTGCGGCGACGATCACGGTGAATGGAAAGCGCTTCGACTATCCGGGCCCGGGCGCGGCTGGGAGCTTCGTCGTCGAGCGGGCGGGAGCAGGCTGGCGGATCACTCGGCCTGTCGAGCCAGCGGGACGTCAGACGACATGGCTGCCGGACTGAAGGCGTTTAACGATCTGGAAACCATTTCGGTTAAGGAATGGGCCGTCCTCAGGGACACCATCACCGAACCTGCTTGCAGCCCGGCTCCCCCGCCGGGCTTCTTTTTTGCCGGTCGATCAGCCCTTCCTCGGCGTGTTTTTGGCGCCCTCGGTGCGATCGCGGAACAGGGCGGCGCGGGCCAACAGGATCAGGGTGACCGGCGTCGTGACCGTCAGGAACAGGCCGATCAGGAGTTCGCGCGGCATGAAACGCCGCTCGACGGTCGTGAACCAGACGATTGAGGCCAGCAGGATCAGCGCCATGCCTAGCGTGGCTCCAAGCGTCGGGGCGTGGACGCGCTCATAGAAAGTTTTCAGCCGAACCAGCCCAACCGCGCCCAGCAGGGAGAGGGTCGAGCCGATGACGGCTAGGGCGACGACGATAATGGCGGCCCATGCGGGAACGTCAGCCTCGATCATTCGATCACCTCGCCGCGCATCAGAAACTTCGCCAGGGCCACAGTGGCGGCGAAGCCCAACATGCCGATCACCAGGGCGGCCTCGAAATACAGCTGGCTGTTGGTGCGAATGCCGAACACCACCACCAGCAGCATGCCGTTCAGATAAAGGGTGTCCATGCCCAGGACGCGATCCTGGGCGCGCGGACCGTGAATGATCCGCCATGCCGCCAGGCCCATTGCGCAGATCAGCATCAGTTGGGCCAGACCCAGGCCCCAGGTCAGCACCGCCGCCGTCATTCGAAAATCTCCATCAGCCGGCGTTCGTAGCGATCCTTGATCAGCCGCACCCAGGTCTCCTCATCCACCAGATCCAGAATGTGCAGCAGCAGACGGCCGGTCGCGGCTTCGTACTCGACCCACAGGGTGCCGGGCGTCGAGGTGATGATGATGGCCAGGACCGCCAGACCATATCGGTCGCGCAGGTCCAGCGGGATGTGGATGAAGCCGGATGTGCGCTCATGCCGTCGCCGCCCCAGAATGATGTGCGACACCGCCCAGTTGGAGCGGACGATGTCTCCGACGACGTCAATGGCGAGGCGCATTATGGCGATCGGCGACTTCACCCGCACGCGATCCACGCCCAGCGCCAACATGATGATCGGCGCCAGCAGGGCCAGCAGCACCGCGAGCGCCAGAGACGGCGGCGCGACCGAGGCGCTGAGCAGGATCGAGGCGACGAACAGGGCTAGCGACAGGACGGGGTAGGGGAGGATGCGTCTCATCGACCGCCCCCGCCCAAGACCGCGTGGATGTAGCCTTGCGGTTCAGCCAGCCAGGCCGCCGTGTGGTCGGTGTAGATCAGGGCGGAGCCAGCGAAGATGGCCAGAAACACGCAGGCGCCAAGCAGGGCGGCAACCGCTGTGAGCTCGGCAGCACCCACGACGAAAGCCGGCGCATCCTCGTCGCGCGTCCAGATCGCGCTGACCCCGAGGCGGGTCAGGCCGATCAAGGCGCCGAGGCTGGACACGGAAAGTACGGCGACCAGCGTCCAGGCCGCCGCGTCGCCGACGCCGACCAGGGCGCTGATCATCGACAGTTTTCCGACGAAGCCGGCCAAGGGCGGCAGGCCGGCGACCATCAAGGTGCAGATCAGAAAAGCCCCGCCCAGGGCTGCGACAGCCGCCGGAATCACCAGGCCTGGCTCGTTGCGTTCCTCGTCGTCGAACGGATCGCGATATTCATCATCGAAAACAGCGCGCGCCTCGCCGACGTCGGCCTCACGTCCGCGCTGGAGGATCTCGGCCAGCAAAAACAGGGCTGCGCAGGCCAGCGTGGAGCCGATCAGGTAAAAGAGCGCGCCGCTGAGCGCGGCCGCGTCGCCGACGCCCAGGATCGCCAAAACAGTGCCAGACGAGATCATCACGCCGAACCCCGCGGCGCGCGACAGATCGCGAGAGGCGATCAGGCCGAATGTGCCGAACGCTATGGTCGCCAGTCCGCCGACGAACAGCCAGGTCAGGCCAAATCCGGCGGACGCGCCAGCATCAGCGCCGAACAGTAGCAGGCTTAGGCGGATGACCACATAGACCCCGACCTTGGACAGGATGGCGAAGACCGCCGCCGCCGGCGCGCTGGCCGCCGAATAGGTCGGGGTCAGCCAGAAGCCCAAGGGCCACATGGCGCACTTGATCAGAAAGGCCGTGCCCAGCACCGCCGCTCCGATATGAAACAGTCCCAGGTCATCCGCTGTGACGGTCGCAACCCGCGTCGCAACATCCGCCATGTTCAGCGTTCCGGTCACTCCGTAGATCAAGCTGACGCCGATCAGGAACAGCAAGGATGCGGTCAGATTGACAGCGATATAGATCACGCCCGCCCGTACCCGCGCCTCGCCCGAACCATGCAGGGCCAGTCCGTAGGAGGCGGCCAGCATGATCTCGAAAAAGACGAACAGGTTGAACAGGTCGCCGGTCAGCAGGGCGCCGTTCACGCCCATGATCAGAAGCAGGAACAGGGCGTGGAAGCGCGGCCCTGCCCGGTCCCATCGCGCCAGGGCGAAGATCAGAGCGCATCCACCCAGAACGCTGGTCAGCGCGACCATCATCGTCGACAGGCGGTCGGCCACCAGGACGATGCCGTAGGGCGCAGCCCAAGATCCCAGGCGATAGACGCGCGCAGTATCACCGCCGCCCACGGCGCCGTTTGCGCTCTCGTGCAGCAGAACCAGGGCCATGATCAGAATAGCGGCCATAGCGCTCAAGCTAAGCGCCGCCTTCAGCGTTCGGCGGCGCTCGTCCAGCAGCAGCATGGCCGAGGCGATGATCATCGGCAGGACGATGGGGCCGATGATCAGATGGGCGTCCCAGTCGATCATGCGTCCGGCTCCTTGCCATCGACATGGTCGCTGCCGGTGATGCCGCGCGCGGCCAGAATGACGACCAGGAACAGCGCCGTCAGGGCGAAGCTGATCACGATCGCGGTCAGGACCAGCGCCTGCGGCGTCGGGTCGGTGTAGCGTGCGGGATCGGAGACCTCGCCCGCAAGCACGGGCGGCGCGCCCGACCTCAGCCGTCCCATGGCGAAGATGAAGATATTGACCGCATAGGACAGCAGCGACAGCCCCATGATCACCTGGAAGGTACGCGGGCGCAGCAGCAACCAGGCGCCCGAGGCCGACAGCACGCCGATGGCGAGGGCGAGAACCAGCTCCATCATGATGGTTCTCCTTCTTCGGCGTCTCTTTGTTTGGGCTTGCGCAGCGACTGGTGCGCCAGGGCGACAAGCGTCAGGACCGTGGCGCCGACCACCAGAACGACCACGCCCAGGTCGAACAGCACAGCGCTGGCCAAGGGCGCGCGACCCAGGATCGGCAGGTCGGCATACTGGAACCAGGAGGTCAGGAAGGGATAGCCGAACAACCCCGATCCAATCCCACTGAGGGCGGCGATCACCAGGCCGGCTCCGATCCAGAAGACGGGCCGGATCGCCAGCCGCTCTTCGACCCACCGGGCGCCCGAGGCCATATATTGCAGGATGAAGGCGATCGACAGGGCCACGCCCGCCGCGAAACCGCCGCCCGGCAGGTCATGACCGCGCAGGAACAGGTGAACCGCTAACAGGATGATGAAGGGGAAGATCCAGCGCATCACCACGCGGGGGATCAGCATGGTCTCCTTCAGCGTGTCGCCCTCTGATCGCGTCTCGTGATCGCGGTCGGAGGCGTCCTGCACGTTCTGCTGGCTGGGATTGGACAGGGTGTCGTCGGCGGGACGGAAGCGGCGCAGCAGGGCGAAGATCGTCAGGCCGACGATGCCCAGAACCGTGATCTCGCCGAAGGTGTCGAAGGCGCGGAAGTCGACCAGGATGACGTTGACGACGTTGCGCCCGCCCGCGTCCTTGTAGGCGTGCTCGACGAAGAAGCGCGAAATCCCCTCGATCGATGGGCGCGTCATGATGGCGTAGGAAATGGCCGCCAAGGACGCGCCGACGGCGCCGGCGATGATCAGGTCGATACGGCGACGGCGGCGAGACCGTTTCTCCATGGTCTGTGGCAGGCGAATGGTCTCCAGCCGTTTCGGCAGCCAACGCAGACCCAGCAGCAGCAGGACGGTGGTCACGACCTCGACCAGGAGTTGGGTCACGGCCAGATCCGGCGCCGACAGCCAGACGAAGGACAGGCAACTGGCCAGACCGGCGCCGCCCATCAGAACCACGGCGGCCAGCCGGTGATATTTCGCCTGCCATGCCGCCGCGACCGCACAACTGGCGCCGACTAGCCACAGACCCGCGAAGGCCCAGTTGGACAGGGTCAATGTCGGCATGATCGGGCGGATCACCAATCCGGCGCCGATAGCCGCCAGCCCGCCTGCCAGCAGGGCCACCAAGACGATGGCCCGTAGCTGTGGCTGTTGTCGTGTGGCCCCGAACAGGCGAACCGTCGCCTCCGACCCTTTGAAAAGGCCGGTCATGGTTCGCTCAAACAACCAGCCGCCGTTCAGACGTTTCCAGCCCCATGGTCCGCCGCGCGGGTTGGCGTTGATGCGTTTACCGAAAACGACATAGAGGCCCACGCCGCCCGCGAGGGCGATGAGGCTCAGCACCAGCGGCAGGTTGAACCCGTGCCACAGGGCCAGACTGTAATAGGGCAGATCAAAGCCCAGCACCGAAACGGCGGCGCTCTTCAGGAACGGCCCCACCGTCACAGCCGGAAAGATTCCGACGACCAGACACAGTGCGACCAGCACCTCAACGGGGCGACGCATCCAGGCGGGCGGCTCGTGCGGGATGCGGTCCAACTCTGTCGGAGCAGGGCCAAAGAAGGTCGCGTGAATAAACCGCAGTGAATACAGAACGCTGAAGGCGCTGGCCAATGTGGCCAGGGCGGGCAGCAGCATGTTCAGGCCGTGCGTATGGGCGCTGGCCACCGCCTCGGCCAGGAACATCTCCTTGGACAGAAAGCCGTTCAGCAGCGGCACGCCCGCCATCGCGGCTGCAGCCACCATGGCGAGGGTCGCCGTGAAGGGCATGAAGCGGAACAGACCGCTCAGCTTGCGCATATCCCGCGTGCCGGCCTCGTGGTCGATGATGCCGGCGGCCATGAAGAGCGACGCCTTGAAGGTGGCGTGGTTCACCGTGTGGAAAATGGCCGCGATGCAGGCCAGCGGACTGCCTAGTCCCAGCAGCAGCACGATCAAGCCCAGATGGCTGATCGTCGAATAGGCCAGCAGGCCTTTGAGATCATGCTGGAAGATGGCGCACCAGGCGCCGAGCAGCAGAGTCGCCAGACCCATGCCGCCAACGATCAGATACCAGCTTTCGGAGCCCGCCAGAACGGGCCAGAAGCGGATCAGCAGGAATATCCCGGCCTTCACCATGGTCGCGGAGTGCAGATAGGCGCTGACCGGTGTCGGCGCGGCCATGGCGCGGGGCAGCCAGAAGTGGAACGGAAACTGCGCGCTCTTGGTCATCGCACCGAGCAGCAGCAGGATCAGCGCGGGCAGATACAGCGGGCTCGTCTGGATCGCGTCGCGTGACGCCAAGACGACATCGAGGTCATAGCTGCCGACGATCCGCCCGATCAGGATCATCCCGACCAGCAGAGCGATGCCGCCCATGGCCGTCACCGTCAGCGCCATGCGCGATCCTTCGCGCGCGGCGGGGTTTTGGTGCCAATAGCCAATCAACAGGAAGGAAAAGAGGCTGGTCAGCTCCCAGAAGACGACCAGCTGGATCAGATTGCCCGACAGCACCACGCCCTGCATCGCGCCCATGAAGGCCAGCAGGAAGGAGAAGAACCGCGGGACTGGGTCCTTCGGCGACATGTAGTAGCGGGCGTATAGCACCACCAAGGCGCCGATCCCGAGGATCAGGGCGCTGAACAGCCACGACAGTCCGTCCAGTCGCAGCACCAGATTGACGCCTAGCGACGGCAGCCACGGGATTTCGTAGCGCAGCGTCTCACCGTCCTGGAACATCGGCCATAGCGCAGCCAGACACCCCAGGCTGACCAAGGCCACGACCCACGACAGGATGGCGGCGGAGGTGCGTGCGTGACGCGGCAATCCGGACGCGACGATGGCGCCAAGGAACGGCAGGACTAGGATGACGACGAGAAGGAAGCTGATGGACATCGAGGCGGGGCGTCTCTCCTGGCTCGTGAGGGATAGCTTTGCCAACGCTCAAGGTTGGGCAAGGTTCGCTTTGATCTACGGACAGGGGCGGGGTGCGTCAAAGCGACAGCAGAGCGCGCCACATCCGCGCCCAACAGCTCGGTCGTCGTGCGAAAGGATCAGATTTTACGGGAAGTTTCCGACCTAACGCCTTGTCTGGCCTCAGTCTTTACCCCGAGTGGCTCCGCAGGTAGGATTCGAACCTACGACCAGCCGATTAACAGTCGGCTGCTCTACCACTGAGCTACTGCGGAACATCTGCTCGGGAGGCGGGCGTATAGCAGCGGCCGTTCCGATCTTGCAATGGGAAAACGAGCCAATCGAAACGATATTTATCGACGATCCCGACGACCCGCGTGTTGCGGCCTATCGCGATATCCGCGAGCGCGATCTGACGGGCCGCCAAGGCCAGTTCATCGCAGAAGGGGAGGTGGTGGTGCGTGGACTGGCGTCGGCGGCGTCGCGCTGCCAGCCGCTGTCGCTGCTGCTGGCGGAAAAGCGCGTTGCGGCCTTGGGCGATGTCATAACGTCTCTGCCGCCCGCGACGCCCGTCTATGTCGCAGGCCAGGCCGTGCTGGACCGGATCGCGGGTTTCGAACTGCACCGGGGCATTTTGGCCTTGGGCCAAAAGCCCGAGCCGCTGTCGCTGGACAAAGTGGTGGAGGATATCGAGCCACTGGACGTGTTCGTCGTGGCCAGCGGGATCGGCAACCACGACAATGTCGGCGGCCTGTTCAGGAACGCCGCCGCGTTCGGCGCCAGGGCGGTGCTGCTTGATCCGACCTGCTGCGACCCCTTTTACCGCAAGGCGATTCGCGTTTCGGTCGGCGCGGTGCTGCGCACGCCGTTTGTCGTCGGCGGCGCGACGGACATTATCGAGGCTCTGCAGCGGGCCGGCGTCGAGGTGTTGGCGTTGACGCCTTCGGCGACCGAGCGGCTTTCGGACTACAGGCGCCCCGGACCGGCCGCTTTGCTGCTGGGGTCCGAGGGTCCGGGGCTGCCGAAGGATTTGATCGACCGTTGCCGGCCGATCGGCATCGCTATGGCGGGCGGGTTCGATTCGCTGAATGTCGCGGCGACCAGTGCGGTTGCGCTTCATCATCTGACGACGACGGCGCTTGCTGGAAGCTGAAAACGCGAAGGCCGCCCCGAGGGGCGGCCTTCGTCCGTATCTTCGCGATGGAGGCCTGACCGGGAATCGAACCCGGGTGCAAGGATTTGCAGTCCTCTGCGTCACCACTCCGCCATCAGGCCGCTTTTTGTCCCCGATTTCTCGGGGGCGGTCATCGCGAGGGGCGTTCGCTATCAGATCGGATTGTCCGCTGCAACGCACGGACCTATAAGCGCGCGAGATTTCCTCCCGGATTATCGTTGAAGGCTGCCTACAGATGGATTTCACCGCAGAGCGCAAGGCCATGGTCGACTCGCAGGTGCGGGTGAACGACGTGACGGATCGCGCGATTCACCTGGCCATGATGGCCGTGCCGCGTGAAAAGTTCTGCGCGCCTGATCGCGCCTTCGCCGCCTATTCCGAAGAATCGGTGGTGATCGCGGGCGAGCGCCGCCTGATGCCGGCGCGCGACGTCGCCAAGCTGTTGCAAGCCGCCGATGCACGCGAAGGCGAGAAGGCCCTGGCCATTGCCGCGCCCTATGCCGCCGCCCTGCTGGCCCATATGGGCGTCAGCGTCACGGCTCAGGAATCGGACGACGCCGTGTTCGCCGTAGTCGGCGAGGCCCTATCGGACGCGGGCGTGGCGACCGTCGTCGCGCCGCTGGGTCAACCGACCGGCGAAGGATGGGACCTGATTATTTCCGAAGGCGGCGTCGAGAGCCTGCCCGAATCGTGGGGCGCGGCCCTGCGTCCTGGCGGCCGTATCGTCGTCGTTGAACGTCGCGGCGCCATCGGCAAGGCGGCCCTGTTTGTTCAGACGCGCGAAGGGCTGTCGCGCCGCGAACTGTTTGATTCGTCGCCTGCGGTCCTTGCCGAGCTGAAGCCGGCCCCCACTTTCGCGCTGTAAGACCAAAGAGACGCGCGGTTGCGACGGAAATCCCGTTCGCAACCGTGAAGAAAACTTAACTGGCGTGTGGTTCGGTCAGGCCGCAGTTACGCTTGAGAAAACATTCGGGCGTTCTTCAGAGCGTCACGTAAGGACGGACAATGTTGAAACGCTCGCGTGTGCTGGCTTCGGCCGCTGTGGTCGCCGTGATGACCGGTCTGGGCGCGCCGGCCTGGGCCGAGACGCTGCAGGACGCCATCGCCCTGGCCTATCGGACCAATCCCAATCTGCTGGCCCAGCGCGCCAACCAGCGTGCGCTGGACGAGACGGTGGTCCAGGCGCGGTCGGGTCTGCGCCCGACCATCGGCGCCTCGGCCGGCGTGGACTATACTCGCAACGACTTCCCCGCCGTGACCCAGTTCGTCGACACGAACGGCGACGGCATACCCGACACCCAGGTCACGACCTCGTCGTCCGAAGCCGAAGGCGCCAACGTCGGCGTCAGCGTGAGCCAGAATGTCTGGACCGCCGGTCGCACTTCGCGCGCCATCGACCAGGCCCGCGCCAGCGTCCTGGCCGGTCGTGAAAACCTGCGAGACATCGAACAGTCGGTCATGCTGTCCGTGATCCAGGCCTATGTGAACGTCACTCGCGACATGGAAATTCTGCGTATCCGCCAGGAGAATCTGACGGTGCTGCAACGCCAGCTGGAGGAAACCAGCGCCCGCTTCGAGGTCGGTGAGATCACCCGTACCGACGTGGCACAGGCCGAAGCTTCGCAGGCGCAGTCCGAAGCCGACCTGGCGAACGCCCAGGCCCAGTTGTCCACGTCGCGCGCCGCCTATGCCGCCGTCGTCGGCCAATCGCCGGCCGATCTGGAAGCTGCGCCGGTCCTGCCGGAGGTTCCCAGCGACTTCGACGTCGCCATCGAGATGGCGTTGCAGCGCAACCCCGCCGTCCTGGCCGCGACCTATCAGTTGCAAAGCGCCGAGGCGGCCGTCGCCGCCGCCCGTTCGGAATATCTGCCGTCGGTGCGCGCTACCGCCTCCTATGGTGGATCGACCAACGATCTGGGCGACCTCGGTGAACTGGCCGATCGCCGCAGCTTCACGGCCGGCGCCACCCTGTCCGTGCCGCTGTTCACCGGCGGCCTGAACCGCTCGCGCGTCGCCCAGGCGCTGGAACGCGCCAACGCGGCTCAGATAGGCATCGAGGGCGAGCGCCGCACCGTTCTTCAGAACGTCAGCTCGGCCTACGCCCAAGTGCTGTCGACCCGCGCCACGGTCGCGGCCGGCACGGAAGCGGTTCGCGCCGCATCGGTCGCTGCCGAAGGCGTGCGCCAGGAAGCCCAGGTCGGTCTGCGCACCACGCTGGATGTGCTCAATCAGGAACTGGCCTTGCGCAACGCCCAGACTTCGGTCGCCAGCGCCCGCGCTGCCGAATACGTCGCCCGCGCCTCGCTGCTGGCCGCCATGGGCCAGCTGGAAGGCCCGGCGCTGAACCCGACGATCGAGGCCTATGATCCCGCGACGAACTACGACCGGGTCAAGGGACGCGGCGGGCTGCCGTGGGATGGTGTGATCGAAACGCTGGACCGCGTGGCCTCGCCGCCGATCGTCACCACGCCGGACACCGCCGACGCGCCGATCGACGCTCAGCTCAAGGGCGAGGTCGTGCGCACGGCGCCGCAGAACTGACCGCGTCGAATACGGACGGAAACCGCCCGTTGATTCCGACGGGCGAAGATGCGACGACAAGGCACAGGTTTCGAGCGATCCATCGTTCGGCGCCCACCCCTTCTACCAGGCCTCGCCCAAGGTTGCGCCATGACCGATCAGTCCGCCCAGGAACCGACCATGGAGGAGATTCTGGCGTCGATTCGCCGGATCATCTCCGAAGACGAGGCCCCGGCCGAAACAACGCCTGAAGCTGCGCCCGAGCCGGCGCCAGAGCCGATCGCGGCTGAAACCGTCTTCGCCGCTCCGGTGGAGCCTGCGCCGGAAACTGCCGCCGTCGAAGACGACGTGCTGGAACTGACCGACCGCTATGAGGCGCCGGCCGAGACAATCGGTGATCTGGACGTGGTCGAGCATTCGCCTGCGCCCTATCAGCCCGAGCCTGAACCCGCGCCGGCCTACGAATCGGCTCCCGAGCCGGCCCCGGCCTATGACACCCTGGTCGGCGACAGCGCCGCCGCCAGCGCGGCCTCGGCCTTTGCGGGCCTGGCCGCCAGCTTCAAGAAGCCTGAGCCGGCTCCGTCGGCCACGGGCGACCTGCCCTTTGTCAGCGGCAACACGGTCGAGGCCATGGTCGCCGAGATGCTGCGTCCGCTGCTGAAGGACTGGCTGGACAACAACCTGCCCGGCATTGTCCAGGCGGCGGTACAAAAGGAAGTCGAACGCATCGCGCGCAGCGCCTAGCCCTTCGCTTCAGCCCAGACTAATCCGAGGGGCGGCTCCTGAAGGGGCCGCCCTTTCGCATTTCGATATGCTCATGTAGCGACGCGCCGCGCGCGGAGCGTTAGCAAAAAAGAATGACGATGCTTAAGAAGACCTTCGAACCCCAGGCCGCCGAGCCCCGCCTTTACGCCCAGTGGGAAGAGAGCGGCCTGTTCGCGCCCCGCACCGACGGCGCCGCCGAGGCTTATTCGATCGTCATTCCGCCGCCGAACGTGACGGGCAGCCTGCATATCGGCCATGCCCTGAACAACACGCTGCAGGACATCTTGGCCCGCTATCACCGGATGAAGGGCAAGGCGGTGCTGTGGCTGCCTGGCACAGATCACGCCGGCATCGCCACCCAGATGGTGGTCGAGCGTCAGCTGGCCGCCGCCGGCAATGTGGGGCGCCGCGATATGGGCCGCGACGCCTTCATCGAGAAGATCTGGGAATGGAAGGCCGAAAGCGGCGGGACCATCGTGCGTCAGCTGCGCCGCCTCGGGGCCTCGTGCGACTGGTCGCGCGAGCGGTTCACCTTGGACGAGGGGCTGAACGCCGCCGTTCGCAAGGTCTTCGTGCAACTGCATAAGGAAGGCCTGATCTATCGCGACAAGCGCCTGGTGAACTGGGACCCGCATTTCCAGACCGCCATCTCGGACCTGGAGGTCGAACAGCGCGAAGTCGACGGCGCCTACTGGCATTTCGCCTATCCGCTGGCCGATGGCGTCACCTATCAGCATCCGGTCACCTTCGACGAGGACGGCACGGCGACCGAGTTCGAGACGCGCGACTTCATCGTCGTCGCCACGACCCGGCCCGAGACCATGCTGGGCGACACCGGCGTGGCGGTGCATCCGGATGACGAACGCTATGCCGGCCTGGTCGGCAAGTTCGTGACCCTGCCGATCACCGGCCGTCGCATCCCCATCGTCGCTGACGACTATGCCGATCCGACCAAGGGTTCGGGCGCGGTGAAGATCACGCCGGCGCATGATTTTAATGACTTCGGCGTGGGCAAGCGGTCGGGCCTGCCGTCGCTGAATATCCTCGACGCTTTCGGACGCATCACCGACGTCGATACGACCGACGTGCCTGCGGACTATGTCGGTCAAGACCGCTTCGCTGCGCGCAAGGCCATCGTCGCCCGCGCCGAGGAAGAGGGCTGGCTGCGCGAGATCGAAAAGACCAAACACGTCGTGCCGCACGGCGACCGTTCCGGCGTGGTCATCGAGCCGTGGCTGACGGACCAGTGGTACGTCGACGCCAAGGTCCTGGCCCAGCCCGCGCTGAAGGCGGTGGAGCAGGGCGATATGGTGTTTGAGCCGAAGTCCTATGAGAAGATCTATTTCGAATGGCTGCGCAACATCGAGCCCTGGTGCATCTCGCGCCAGCTGTGGTGGGGCCACCGCATCCCGGCTTGGTACGGCCCGAACGGCGAAATCTATGTCGCTGAAACGGAAGAGGACGCCCGCGAACAGGCGATGGCGGATTACGATTCCGAGGTCGCCCTGACCCGGGACGAGGACGTTCTCGACACCTGGTTCTCCTCGGCCCTGTGGCCGTTCTCGACCATGGGTTGGCCCGAGAAGACCGAGGATCTGGAGCGGTTCTATCCGACCAGCGACCTGGTCACGGCGGCGGACATCATCTTCTTCTGGGTCGCCCGGATGATGATGATGGGACAGCACTTCATGAGCGAGGTGCCGTTCAAGCGCGTCATCATCAATGGCCTGGTCCGCGACGAGAAGGGTCAGAAGATGAGCAAATCCAAGGGGAACGTCATCGATCCCCTGGGCATCATCGACGAGCTGGGCGCCGATCCGTTGCGCTTCACGATGGCGATCCTGTCGGGCACCCGCGACATCAAACTGTCGAAGCAGCGGATCGAGGGTTATCGCAACTTCGGCACCAAGCTGTGGAACGCCGCGCGCTTCAGCCAGATGAACGAGGCGCGCCGCGTCGAGGGATTCGATCCGGCGACCGTTGATCAAACGATCAACCGCTGGATCCGCGGCGAGCTGACCAAGGCCGAACGCGGCGTGTCCGAAGCCATCGAAGGCGGCCGGTTCGACGATGCGGCGGGCGCCCTGTATCGCTTCGTCTGGAATGTGTTCTGCGACTGGTATCTGGAACTGGCCAAACCGGTGTTCCAGGGCGCCGATGAAGCCGCCAAGGCCGAGACGCGGGCGATGACGGCCTGGACGCTGGACCAGACGCTCAAGCTGCTGCACCCGGTCATGCCCTTCATCACCGAGGAACTGTGGGCCGAGCTGGGCAAGGAAGGCCCGGCGCGCGACGGCTTGCTGATCGGCGCTGAGTGGCCGGTTCTGCCGGACGCCTTCATCGACGCCTCGGCTGAAGCCGAAATCGGCTGGCTGGTCGATCTGGTCGGTGAGATTCGCGGTCTGCGCGCCGAAATGAACGTGCCGCCGTCGGCCAAGCCGCCGCTGGCCTTTGTCGCGCCTGACGACGTGACGGCCGAGCGGATCGCCCGTCACCGCGATCTGATCCTGACCCTGGGCCGTGTGTCCAAGGTCGGCTCGGCGGACGCGGCGCCGACAGGGGCTGTGACCTTCGTGTCCGGCGGCTCGACCATCGCCTTGTCCTTGGCGGGCATCATCGATCTGACCGCCGAACGGGCGCGCCTGGAGAAGGAAATCGCCGCCTTCGACAGCGATATCGGCCATGTGAACAAGAAGCTGGGCAACCCCAACTTCGTGTCTCGCGCCGCGCCGGAAGTCGTCGACGAACAGCGCGCCAAGCTGGCAGAGGCCGAGGCGGGCAAGGTCAAGCTGCAGGCGGCGCTGGCGCGTCTCAGCGAGATCGGATGACCCTCCCTCCGCTCATCCCCGCGAAAGCGGGGACCCAGGGCTTTGGGCGATCCGGCGTAGGGTCGATCTCGACGTGCGTGATCCAAGGCGCGTGCTTAGCGAAAGAACTAGGTCCCCGCTTTCGCGGGGATGAGCGGAAATGAGGGGGCGAGCCGACCAGATGCTCGTCGCCAGAGGTCTGTTCGACACCCGCGCCCGCGCACGCGCCGCCATCGAGGCGGGGCGCGTCAAGGCGGACGGTCGTCTGATCGTCAAGCCGTCCGAACATATCGCCGAGGATGCCGAGATCGAGGCCCAACCCGCCCACCCTTGGGTCGGGCGCGGGGCGCTGAAGCTGGACCACGCGCTGACCCTGTGGCCCGTCCTTGTGGAGGGCAGGGTGGCGCTGGATGTCGGGGCATCGACCGGCGGCTTTACCGAGGTTTTGCTGAACCGCGGCTCGTCCAAGGTGTTCGCCGTCGATGTCGGCTTTGGCCAGATGCATGCACGGGTGTCGTCCGATCCACGCGTGGTCAATCTGGAGCGTACAGATGCGCGGGACCTTACAGTCGATCTGATCCCCCAGCCGCCCTCACTGGTCGTCTGCGACGCCAGTTTCATCAGCCTGATCAAGGTGCTTCCGGTCGCACTCGATCTGGCGACGCCTGGCGCGGATCTGGTGACGTTGGTCAAGCCGCAGTTCGAGGCCGATGGCCCGGGCGGCGGCAAGAAGGGCGTGATCAAGGATGCGGCGGCGCATGCGGCCGCTGTCGAGCGCGTGCGCGACTGGCTGGAAGCGCTGGGCTGGGCGGTGCTGGCGACGACGGAAAGCCCGATCACCGGCGGCGACGGCAATGTCGAGTTCCTGCTGTGGGCCAAGAAGCCGGGCTAGGGCCGTAACCCCAAAAAGGGCTCAAGTGGCCCAACGGCCGATGGCCCAAAACGGGCTCAAGTAGGCCAAAGGCCGATAGCCCCACAAACAAAGAGAAACCGCCGGAGGATTGCTCCTCCGGCGGCTCCGTCACGTCGTCGATCGACAGGGGGGCTGAAAATTAATCGACGACGCGATAGCGGCCGTACTGGTCGGGGCAGGTGCGGACGTAGCGGGTGTCCGTGCGACCATCCGGCAGACGGATCTGGCTTTCGGCCAGACGGCATCCGTCTGAATTCTGATAGGAGTCGACCGGGCGCGAGCGGTCATCGTAGTAGCCGCCACGGCTGTAGGCGTAGTCGTTGCGACGATCATAGTCGTCGTAGCGATAGCCTTCGTCGCCGGTGTAACGATCATCATAATAGCCGTAGCTCGGCTGGCTGTAGCCTTGGGCGTAGTAGCCGTTCGAGCCATAGCTGCTTTGATAGCTGCGGCAGGCGTCCGAGCTGGACCGACCGACCTGAGACCCGACGACAGCGCCGAGCACGCCGCCCAGGATGCTGCCTTCGGTGCGTCGACCGCGAGCGGCGAGCTGCGAACCGATGACGGCGCCCGCGCCGCCACCGATCACCGCGCCGGCACCAGTGCGACCTTGGCGCTCACGAGCGCAAGGATCGTAATAACGGCCGCTATTGTAATCATACGAGCGGCTGTAGGCGCCGGTGCCGTAGTTCTGGCTGTAGCCGTTGCCGTAATAGTTCTGGGCCGACGCCGTAAGCGGGGCGGCCGTGACGCCGAACGCCAGGGCGGCGACGGCGGCGATCGATGTTTTCGTGAGACGCATTTTCCAACCCTCTGAGGACCGAACGATTTCCGTCAAACGTTAACGGCAAAGCCTCGTGTCTCGTTGCAATGGGATTTACGACGGCGAAGCTGAACGGCAATTGATCGGTTCGTTCATCTTCGTTCATGTTCAGCCGCTCCGCTGTTGCAGCCCGTGGCTTGAGCGAAAGGGGACGCCCGTCTAGAAGCCCGCCGATGGATATCTTCACCATCGACCGCGTCGGCGGCCAGGGCGACGGCGTCGCCCAGACGCCGTCCGGCCCGGTGTTCGCCGGCCTGACCTTGCCCGGCGAAACAGTGCGCGGCGTCGTCGTGGACGGGCGGCTGGAAGAGGTCGAGATCGTCACGCCCAGCCCCGACCGGATCGCACCGGTCTCGCCCCAGTATGGCGACTGTGGCGGTTGCTCGCTTCAGCATTGGTCCGAGGGGCCGTATCTGGACTGGAAGCGGGAACAGGTGCGTCTGGCCTTGGCGCGCGAGCGGATCGAGACCGAGATCGAGGCGACGGTGGCGACCCCGCCGGCCAGCCGTCGCCGCCTGGCTCTTCATGCCCGTCGCACCCAGGATGGACGGGTCGTTCTGGGCTTCAAGGCGCGCCGCTCGTGGCGGCTGGTCGAGGTGAAGGCCTGTCCGGTCGCCGATCCCCGCATCGTGGCGGCCATTCCGGCGCTGACCCAGGTCGCGGCCGGCTTTTTCGAACATCCGAAATCCGCCCCGACCCTGCACGTCACCTGGACCCTGTCGGGGCTGGACGTCGATGTGACCGGGGTCGAACGGCGCTCTGGCGGCGGCCTGTCGGCCGACGCTCAGATGCAGGCCATTCAGGCGGCGCACCGGGCCGATCTGGCGCGACTCAGCCTGGCGGGCGACACCCTGGTGATGGCGCGCCAGCCCAAGGTAGGGTTCGGTCCTGCGACCGTGGCCCTGCCGGCGGGCGGCTTCCTGCAGGCGGTGCCCCAAGCCGAGGCGGCGATGGTCTCTCGCGCGCTGGCGGCTGTGAAGGGCGCCAAGAAGATCGCCGATCTGTTCTGCGGCGCGGGGACCTTCACCTTCCCGTTGGCGACTGTGGCGCCGGTGATCGCAGCGGACGCATCCAAGCCGGGTATCGATGCGCTGAAGGCCGCAGTGGGCTCAGCGAAAGGGATGAAGGCCATCACGGCGGAGGCGCGCGATCTGTTTCGTCGGCCGATGAATCCTTATGACCTGAAGGGTTGCGACGCCATCGTGTTCGACCCGCCGCGGGCGGGCGCGATCGACCAGACGGCTCAGATCGCGGACACCAAGGCCGGCGTCGTCGTGGGCGTGTCGTGCAATCCTCAGACCTTTGCGCGTGATGCGCGGGTGCTGATCGACGCCGGTTTCCGGCTGGAGACGGTGACGCCGGTGGATCAGTTCCTGTGGTCCTCGCACGTCGAACTGGTGGGGGTTTTCAAACGATGACCTCGGACGACACGAATGAAGAGGACGGCGGCGGTTTCGACGCCGACGACTGGACGCGGCTGAAGCCGTTTACTGGCGCTGTGGCTACGCTGGACGACGTTCAGGCGCGACGTGCCGTGTTCGCCTTGGGCGAGACCGACGATCCGCGTCCCATAATCATGGACCTGCCTCAGCCGGTCATCTGGTGGGAAGAGGACGGCGAACAGGCGGCGGTGGCCGTTCAGGCCGAAAGCCATCTCGGCGGCGATGGTGAGGAGATGGAAATCCTGGGCCTGATCCTGCCGGACGGCGAGGGGGCGGTGGCCCTGATGGAAGATGTCGATCTGGTCGATGACACCGACCCCACCTGGCGCGATCTGGTCACGCGCGCCATCGATCCATCGGCGGCGGACGACTAACCGAACAACTCCAGCTGCGGCTGAGCGTCTGCCGGCACGCAAAACTGGGTTTCATCCAGCAAGCGGTGTGGCGTGTCGAGGCCGTAGCGTTTGACGGCGGCCTTGAACCGCGTTCCGATCAGTTCTGCGACAGGGCCGGTTCCCTTCATGCGCTGGGAACAGTCAGCGTCATAATCCTTGCCGCCGCGTGTCTGGCGGATCAGGGACATGACACGGGCGGCGCGATCCGGGCGAGCGTCGGCTAGCCATTCCCGAAACAGATCCTTGATCTCAAGCGGCAGACGCAGGGTGACATACATGGCCCGCGTCGCCCCGGCCTTGGCGGCGGCTTCCAGTATGG
Organism: Brevundimonas vesicularis; assembly: GCF_014204545.1. Taxonomy (GTDB): domain Bacteria; phylum Pseudomonadota; class Alphaproteobacteria; order Caulobacterales; family Caulobacteraceae; genus Brevundimonas; species Brevundimonas vesicularis_B. The sequence continues at coordinate 1,082,900 of NZ_JACHLJ010000001.1, read as the reverse complement.
CTTCCAGTTCGTGGTCGTTCAGACCGGGAATGACGGGGGCGAAACCGATCCCGACGGGACAACCGGCGTCCGCCAGGCGGCTGATCGCCTCCAGCCGCTTGGCGGGGGTCGAGGCGCGCGGCTCCATCGCCCGCGCCAGCCCACGGTCCAATGTGGTGATGGAAACGAAGGCCGAGGCCAGCCCCGCCTTGCCCATCGGGCCCAGAATGTCGGCATCGCGCGCGATCAACACCGACTTGGTGATGATGCTGAACGGGTGGTTGAAGCGCTCCATGACCTCCAGGATCGCGCGCGTCGACTTCAGATCACGTTCAACCGGCTGATAGGGGTCGGTGTTGCCGCCTATGTGGATGCGCTTGCATCGGTATCGGGGTGCGAGGAACGCCTGTTCCAGCAGACTTGCGGCCTGGGGCTTGAAGAAGATCCGGCTCTCGAAATCCAGGCCCGGGGATAGGCCCATCCAGGCATGGGACGGACGGGCGTAGCAGTAGATGCAGCCATGTTCGCAACCTTTGTACGGGTTGATGGAGCGGTCGAAGCCGATGTCCGGACTATCGTTCCGGGCGATGATGGTGCGGGCGTGTTCAGGGGTGAGGGTGGTGCGCAGCGGCGCGGCCTCGGCGTCGTCTTGCGTCCAGCCGTCATCGAACGACTGGTGCTGCTCAGGCTCGTAGCGGCCGCTGGCATTCGAACGCGCGCCTCTTCCCTTGGCGGTTTCCATGGGAAGGACGATGCGACATCAATCGGAACAAAGCAAGAACATTTGTTCTCGCGGCTTTGGTCTCAGTCGGGGCCGATGACCATGCAGGTCACGCGACGCGCGGCCAGCGCCTCGCAGGCGGACTTCGCGCCGGTTTCGGTCAGGCCGACGAAGCGCGAGCGATACCAGTCACCGGCGGTCTGGACATTGCGTTCGGCGGTGGCGAACTGATCGCGGAAGCGGCGGTTGACCTCGGTCAGCCAGTCGGTCGCCACCTTCTCTTCTCGGAAGGCGCCGACCTGCACCGCCCAGCGACCCACCGGCGTTCTGGGCGTGGCGCGGGCGGGTTCCCGCGTTGCGGAAGACGCCGAGCGACGGGGCGTGGTGGAAGGCGCGACAGCGGCATTGGCCGGGGCGCCGTTCAGCGAAGCGGTGACATTGCGGGGCGCACGGGAAGGGGCAGAAGCGGCCGGCGCCTGACCGATGGGCGGCAGCGTCGCGGCGGCTCGCTGGCTGGCCGCGCGCTCCGAAGGGGCTGGGGCGACACGCGTCGGCAGGGCGGCGGGCGCGGGCGCTGCCGTATAGGCGACAGCAGTAGATTCCGCGCCGACGCCGTCCTCGTCGTCATTGACCGAAGCATAGGCGATCGGGGCGTCGGCGATCGCCGATCCGACGCCGAAACCACGCTGCTCGAAGAAGGTCTGGGCCACCTGGATCCGCTCGCCCTGGGCGCGGCGGCGCTCGACTTCGAAGCCGGTGTCCATAAGCTCAGCGACGTGGGCGTTACGGCTGGCGGTCGAGCGGCCGCCCAGGACCACGGTGATCAGGCGTCGTCCGTCGCGCACGGCCGAGGCGGCGAGGTTGTAGCCCGAGGCGTTGGTGTAGCCGGTCTTCATCCCGTCATAGCCGCGGCCGGTCGGCAGCAGGCCGTTGGTGTTGCGATAGTTCCGGCCGTTGTAAGCCCAGTCGTGTAGGCCGAAGTAGCTATAGTACTGCGGAAAATCGCGCATGATGGCCCGCGCCAGAATGGCCTGGTCGCGCGCGGAGGTCACCTGGCGCGCATCCGGCAGGCCGTTTGCGGTGTAGTAGCGCGTCTGGGTCATGCCCAGCTGCGCGGCCTTCTGCGTCATCATATTGGTGAAGCGGGCTTCCGATCCGCCGATGTGCTCGCCGATGGCCAGGGCCATGTCGTTGGCGGACCGCACGGCGGTGGCCCGCATGGCGTTGTCCAGGGTGATGGTCTGGCCCGCCGCCAGGCCTAGTTTCGACGGCGGCTGAGACGCGGCGCGCGGCGAGATCGTCAGCACTTCGTTCACGTTGGCCTTGCCCTGAGACAGCGCTTCAAACGTCAGATACAGCGTCATCATCTTGGTCAGCGACGCTGGATAGCGGCGGCTGTCGGCGTTTCTCGCGAACAGGACCTCGCCCGTGGCGGCGTCGATCACGATGGCGGCGTAGCGGCTGTTCTCCTGCGCCGAGTAGGCGGTCTGGGCCTCGATCGGCCTGACGTTCGCGCCCAGAACCAGCGACAGCGCAAGGACGGCGAACAGGCCACGGCGGAGAAAAGCGATCATGGGCGGGACAACCCCTCGGTGAGCAGGGTGCGACAGGCCCCCCGGCCGTCACGAACAAACAGCTAGCATAGGAAGCGCGGGTTTCGTGGTGGTTAACCGCGCGTCAACGCAAATTTGACTGACCGATCAAGGTTATTGTCGATCATATTGTGCATTGCACAAAACGCTTGAAAAGCCTTCGCACTTGCAGCATATTACGGGTCTGCGAGATCCTCTCGCGTCATTATTTCCGCCCTCAGGTCCGTCCCCAAGGACCTTCTACCGGAGAGACGATCATGGCCGACGCCGCCGAAACGATGAAGAAAACCGCCGACCAAGCCACCGCCGCCGCGACTTCGGCCGCCGCCAAGGTCAAGGCGCAAGCCGAAACCATGCAGGCTGCTGGCACGCAGGCCTTCCGTGAAGGCATGGACAAGTCGACGGCCTCGATGGCTGAGCTGAACGCGCACAGCAAGAAGACCCTGGAAGCCATGGTCGAGTCGGTCACCGTCGCCCAGAAGGGCGCCGAGGCCCTGTCGCAACAGGCGCTGGGCTTCGCCAAGTCCTCCTGGGAAGACGGCGTCGCCGCCTCCAAGGAACTGTCGACCGCCCGTTCGGTGCAGGAGTTCTTCGAGCTCCAGACCGCCTGGGCCAAGAAGTCGATGGAGCGCTATGTCGCCGAGCTGACCAAGACGAACGAAATCGTCACCGCCACGGTCAAGGACAGCATCAAGCCGATCAACGAGCGCGTCACCGCCTCGGTCGAAACCTTCCAGGCCGCTCGCTAAACCAGCGAACCGTTTGGTCGATCGAGAAGGCCCCGGAGTTCGCTCCGGGGCCTTTTTCTGTTCTGCGTCCGTGATTTGCCGTTCACGCAATCCGTGACTGGACGCCGCTTCAATTCAAGCCATCATTCCCTATCTGAGAGCCAAGACGACTCCCCGATTACGGAACACGAATGCCCATACAAAGGCCCGGTGAGACCGGCGGCGGTCAAGGAACCGCCGTCGTCACCGAAACAAAGCCGAAGCTGCAAAAGCCCTCGCTCTATCGAGTGCTGATTTTGAACGACGATTATTCGCCGATGGAATTCGTCGTCTATGTGCTGGAGCGGTTCTTCCAGAAGAGCCGGGAAGAGGCCACCCGCATCATGCTGCATGTGCATCAGCATGGCGTCGGCGTCTGCGGCGTCTTCACCTACGAGGTCGCCGAGACCAAGGTCGCGCAGGTCATCGAGACCGCGCGCCGCCACCAGCACCCTCTGCAATGCACGATGGAAAAGGACTGAGAGGAGCCTCCCTATGCCTTCATTTTCCCGTCCTCTCGAAGAAACCCTGCACCGCGCGGTGGGATACGCCAATGCGCGCAGGCACGAGTATGCGACGCTTGAGCACCTGCTGCTCGCGCTGATCGACGATCCCGACGCGACCGGCGTCATGCAGGCCTGCAACGTCGATCTGTCGGCGTTGAAAGCGGCGCTGACCCTCTATGTCGACAACGACCTGGCCGCCCTGGCGACCAGCGACGGTGAGGACGCCAAGCCGACCGCCGGCTTCCAGCGCGTGATCCAGCGTGCGGTCATCCACGTCCAGTCGTCCGGCCGCGAGGAAGTGTCCGGCGCCAATGTGCTGGTCGCCATCTTCTCCGAGCGCGAGAGCCATGCCGCCTACTTCCTGCAAGAGCAGGACATGACGCGCTATGACGCGGTCAACTTCATCGCCCACGGCATCGCCAAGAAGGCGGGCGCCAACGAGGCGCGTCCGGCCAAGGGCGCTTCGCCCGAAGAGGCCGAAGATGCGTCCGCCGTCAAACAGGGCGGTGAGGCGCTGGAAGCCTATTGCGTCGACCTCAACGAGAAGTCGCGCCAGGGCAAGGTCGACCCGCTGATCGGTCGTCAGGCCGAGGTGGATCGCTCGATCCAGATCCTGTGCCGTCGGACCAAGAACAACCCGCTTCTGGTGGGCGACCCCGGCGTCGGCAAGACCGCCATCGCCGAAGGTCTGGCCCGCAAGATCGTCAACGGCGAAGTGCCCGACGTCCTGAAGGACGCCACCATCTATTCGCTCGATATGGGCGCGTTGCTGGCCGGCACCCGCTATCGCGGCGACTTCGAGGAACGCCTGAAACAGGTGGTCAAGGAACTGGAGAACCACGACAACGCCGTGCTCTTCATCGATGAGATCCACACGGTGATTGGCGCGGGCGCAACCTCGGGCGGGGCGATGGACGCTTCGAACCTGCTGAAACCGGCCCTGGCGTCCGGCACGCTGCGCTGCATGGGATCGACGACCTACAAGGAATATCGTCAGCACTTCGAGAAGGACCGCGCCCTGGTGCGTCGCTTCCAGAAGATCGACGTCAACGAGCCGACGGTCGAGGATACGGTGAAGATCCTGAAGGGTCTGAAGACCTACTACGAGCAGCACCACAAGGTCCGCTATACCGACAGCGCCATCCGCACCGCGGTCGAGCTGTCGGCCCGCTACATGACCGACCGCAAACTGCCTGACAAGGCGATCGACGTGATCGACGAGGCGGGCGCCGGCCAGATGCTGCTGGTCGAATCCAAGCGCAAGAAGGTCATCGGCCAGAAGGAGGTCGAGGCCGTCATCGCCAAGATGGCCCGCATCCCCGCCAAGTCGGTGTCCAAATCCGACACGGAAAGCCTGCGCGAGTTGGAAACCGATCTGAAGCGCGCGGTCTTTGGTCAGGAACAGGCCATCGAACAGGTGTCGGCGGCCATGAAGCTGGCGCGGGCGGGTCTGCGCGATCCGAACAAGCCGATCGGCAGCTTCCTGTTCAGCGGCCCCACCGGCGTCGGCAAGACCGAGGTCGCCAAGCAGCTTGCCGCCACTCTGGGCATCGAGATGCAGCGCTTCGACATGTCGGAATATATGGAGCGCCACACGGTCAGCCGTCTGATCGGCGCGCCTCCCGGCTACGTCGGCCATGACCAGGGCGGGCTTCTGACCGACGCGGTCGATCAGCATCCGCATGCCGTCGTGCTGTTGGATGAGATCGAGAAGGCCCACCCGGATGTCTACAACATCCTGCTGCAGGTGATGGACAACGGCATGCTGACCGATGCGGTCGGCAAGAAGGTCGATTTCAGGAACGTCATCCTGATCATGACCACCAATGCCGGGGCCGCCGACAACGCGCGCGCCTCCATCGGCTTCGGCCGGGGCAAGGTCGAGGGTGAGGACGACAAGGCCATCCAGCGCCTGTTCGCGCCGGAGTTCCGTAATCGCCTGGACGCCATCGTGGCCTTCAAGCCGTTGCAGGCCGACACGATCCGCTCGGTGGTGACCAAGTTCGTCCTTCAGCTGGAAGCCCAGCTGGCGGACCGCAACATCACCATCGAACTGACCGACGAAGCCGCCGACTGGCTGGCCAAGAACGGCTTCGACGAACTGTATGGCGCGCGTCCGCTGGCGCGGGTCATCCAGGACTCGATCAAGAAGCCGCTGGCCGACGACATCCTATTCGGCCGCCTGACGCGCGGCGGACACGTCAGGGTCCAGCTGAAGGACGGCAAGATCGACTTCGACATCACGAGCGCCAGCGCGCCCGCGAAGGCCGAGGAAGAAGAGACGGCCTGATCCTTAAAATGGTGATGGCGAAAGGCCCGGCTGGCAGCAGCCGGGCCTTTTTCTATGCCTGCTTGTAGGGCGATAGTTCCTCGGTCATCGCCCGCATCTCTGCATCGACGGCCGGGCGTTCGCCGTCAAGATAGCGGGCGACGGGATCGCGCAGGGCGGGGTCGGCGATGAAGTGGGCAGAATAGACGGGGGAGGGCAGATAGCCGCGCGCGATCTTGTGGTCGCCTTGGGCCCCGGCCTCGACGCGGGACAGACCACGCGAAATGGCGAATTTGATAGCCTGATAATAGCAAAGCTCAAAATGCAGGAAGGGCACGTCTTCCAGCGTGCCCCACTGGCGGCCATACAGTGCGTCACGGCCGATGAAGTTCAGGGCGCCGGCAATGGGCGTCTGGTCCCTAAACGCCATGACCAGGGCGATCCGGTCGGCCATGGTTGCGCCGACGCGGCTGAAGAAGTCGCGCGTCAGATAGGGCTGGCCCCATTTGCGCGAGCCGGTGTCCATGTAGAAGGCGAAGAAGGCGTCCCAGTGCGCCTCGGTGATGTCGGCGCCGGTCAGGACGCGGATGTCGAGGTCGGCCTGGGCGTCGCGGCGCTCGCGCTTGATGGTCTTGCGGCGGTTGGCCGACAGGGCCGCGAGGAAGTCGTCGAAGGTCTGATAGCCGTTGTTGCGCCAGATGAACTGGATGTCCTGGCGCGGCAGCAGGCCCGCCTCGGCCATGGCCGACCATTCCGGTTCTGTGGGGAAGTTGACGTGCAGGGACGAGACGCCCAGTCGCTCGACCAGCGTCACCGCGCCCTGGATCAGCGCCTGACGCACCGTGGCGGCGTCGGTGTCGGGATGGTTCAGGAAGCGCGGGCCGGTCGCCGGGGTGAACGGCACGGCGCCCAGCAGCTTGGGATAATAACGCCCGCCGGCCCGCTCATAGGCGTCGGCCCAGCTGTGGTCGAAGACGTATTCGCCTTGGCTGTTGCCCTTCAGATAGAGGGGCATGACGCCGAGCACGGCGTTGTCTTCATCCCTCAGGGCCAGATGACGCGGGGCCCATCCCTGGCGCGGCGCGGCGCTGCCTGAGGCCTCGCAGGCGTGCAGAAAATCATAGGAGACGAAGGGATCGCCGGTGGGATGCGCGCACGCGTCCCAGGCCTCGCGGCCGATTTCGGCGATCCCTTCGTGAACCGAGATTTGAAAGATCAGCGGATCTCCACGATCGCATCGATCTCGACGGCGAAGCCGAGCGGCAGCTTGTAGACGCCGACGGCCGAGCGGGCGTGCTTGCCCGCATCGCCGAAGACTTCGACCATCAGGTCCGAGCAGCCGTTGATCACGGCGGGAATGGCGATGAAGTCGGGACCGGCCTGGACGAAGCCGCCCAGCTTCACGATGCGGACCACCCGGTCCAGATCGCCATCGCAGGCGGCCTTGATCTGGGCGATCAGGTTCAGACCGCACAGACGCGCGGCTTCCAGCGCCTGCTCCGGCGTCACGTCCACGCCAACCGTGCCCTTGATCCCGCCGTTCGCGTCATTCGACAACTGGCCCGAGATGGTGACCTGATTGCCCGAGCGGACATAGGAGACATAGCTAGCCACCGGCTTGGCGGGTTCCGGTAGGGTGAGGCCGAGTTCGGCGATGCGGGCTTCGATGCTCATGGGGGCTCCTGTTTATCTGGGCGCGGTTTAGCGCGGGGCAAGGGCGGCGTCACCCGTTCGGCGCGCTTTAAAGGTTCGCCAACCGCGCCGTGTCATGATGCGATCATGGATATGCATCTGACCCCCGACGTCGCCGCCTTCCATGCCGTGCTGGCGCGGTTGTCCCCTGACGACCGCGCGCGCGTGGACGCCGCCGTGCTCCCGGCCGCGCAGAAGGCCGCCGAGGCCGCGCCGCATTGGGACTTCGAAATGCCGGCCAAGGCGGTGGATGCGCTGTTGGGCGCTGATGCATCCGACGATGTGCGTCGCGGCCTGGTCGCCGCCTGGGCGCTGCAACTGCCCGACCGGGCGGCGGCGATGAGCCTGCCGGCCGAGGTCATGGCCCTCTATCCCTACTGGATCGAACAGTTGGCGGGGTTTCTGGACAAGGCCGAGGGCGACTACGTTTTCGACCACTGGTCCAAGGACGTGCGCTTCACCCTGGCGCTCAGCGTGCCGGGCGCCAAGAGCCAGGTCATAGACCTGTCGTCGCCGGTCGGGCCGGGCCAGATCGTCAAACACGTCCGCGAGGGCTGGGGCGTCAAACCGCTGTTCCGCTATCTGGCGGCGGGCGCCAAGCGGGAGCCCTGGCTGGAGGTTCACACCGAGAGCCGCTGGTTGCGCGGCTTCAACGAGGACGGCTGGAACGAGGCCTGGGCGACAGCGGCCGAACTGTGCCGCGCGCGGTCCGAACTGGCCGGCATGATCGGCTCCAGCTGGTTCTACGACCCGCCCCTGACCGAGATCAGCCCCCGCCTGGCGCACCTGCGCCTGAACCCGCTGAAGGGCGGGGCCTTCATGGTCCACCAAGGACCGGGCGAGATCCATACCGAGCGAGCCGGCACGGCCTCAGCGTCGAGGAAGGCGCTGATCGACTGCGGGGAATACACCGCGCGGTCATGGCTGATGATCTGGCCCCGCAAGGAGCTGATCGCCTGGGCGGATCGGCGTACGGGCGCCTGATCTCTCAGGCTGTCGCCATCCGCCACGCCGCCGCGACCGGCTGGATGTCCAGATCGGCCGCCTTGGCCAGTCGGATCAATCGATCGATATCCTCTGGACAACAACCATATGGCGTCGGCGTGTCGCTGACGTCGTGGCCGTAGGCGATCAGCCAGCCGTTCGAGGCCCTCGTCTCCGCCACCAGCGCCTCCATATCGTAGCCGGGCAGGCGACGGCTCTCCAGGCCGATGGCTTGTAGCAGATTGCGATCCGAACGTCCGGCGTTGATCCCGTCGCGGACGCCGCGCCCGCACAGGAAGCGTTTGTCGATCACGGCTTTCGATCCCAAGGCGCAATCGCCGAAGGGATAGGCGAAGGTCTGCATTTCGTGTCCGTCCAGCCGCTCGGCCACCCAGGCGGCGTTGCGGGCCAGGCTGGCGTCTAGCTGGGCCGGCGACAGGGTCAGGGTCGAGACATGCTCGTAGGTGTGGCATCCGACTTCGTGCCCGGCCTCATGGAGGGCCTGCAGGTGCTCCACCTCAAACTGGGGCAGGTCCAGATTGCGGCCGCCCGACAGGCCTCCGCAGACATAGTAGGTCGCCTTGACCCCATGCTGGGCCAGGATCGGCCCGGCCTCGGTCCAGGCCGATGCCGGGATGTCGTCGAACGACAGGCTGAGGACGCCGCGCGCGGGTCGCACGTCGGCAGGACGGACATCGAGATAGCGGCCGGCGCGGCGGCGCATCTTGTCGAGAAAGGCGCTCATGCCCGCCTTGTCGCACAACGGGCTTAAGGCCGGGTTTCACACCGTGACGGGCTGGGCGGTCAGGCCGCGCACGCCGAAGACCCGGCGATAGCGTTCGATCTCGGCCGGGTCCCCGACCGCCTTTTCCGGGTTGTCCGACAGTTTGATGGCGGGCCGCCCTCCGGCCTCGACCACCTTGCAGACCAGGGAGATGGGCTCCAGTTCCGGCGCAAAAGCGGGCGAGCAGTCGCGGAAATCATTGGTCAGATTGGTGCCCCAGCCGAAGCTGAGACGCGCGCGGTCGTGGAAATGGGCGTGGGTCGCCTCGATCCCGTCGATGTTCATCCCGTCCGAGAAGATCAGCAGCTTCTCTTTAGGGTCGCGCCCATGCGCGCGCCACCAGTCAATCAGGCGGTCGCCGGCCGGGATGGGCGGGGCCGAGTCGGGACGGAAACCGGTCCAGTCCGCCACCCAATCGGGCGCCTGCTCCAGAAACGCCTCCGTGCCGAAGGCGTCGGGCAGGACGATCAGCAGATTGCCCGCATAGTGCCTGCGCCATTCGTCCAGCACCGCATACGGCACCTGGGCCAGCGCTGCGTCGTCGGGCGCCAGCGCCGCCATGACCATCGGCAGTTCGTGGCCATTGGTGCCGATGGCTTCCAGATCGTTCTCCATGGCGTGCAGGACGTTGGACGTGCCGATGAAGGATTTGCCCAGCCCCTCCTTCAGCGCCTGAATGCACCAGCGTTGCCATAGGAAGCCGTGCCGCCGCCGCGTGCCGAAGTCGGACAGGGCCAGGTCGGGCAAGGCGCGTAGCCGCTCGACCTTGGACCACAGCCGCGTCTTGGCGCGCGAATACAGGATGTCCAGCTCGAACCGGCCCAGCCGCCGCATCCCGACCCGGCAGCGCAACTCGTTCAGGATCGCCAGCGCCGGGATTTCCCACAGCGTCACCTCGGCCCAGGGGCCCGAGAAGGTCAGCACATACTGCCCGTCCTGAACCGACAGGTCGTAGTCCGGCAGGCGGTAGTCGGTCAGCCAGGCGATGAAGTCGGGCGAGAAGATCTGCTTCACCCCATAGAAGCTGTTGCCCGCCAGCCAGACCAGCTCCTTGTTGGTGAAGCGCAGGGTGCGGGCGTGATCCAGCTGTTCGCGCAAGGCGTCGATATCGATCTCATCGGCCAGACGCACGGTCTTGGTGCGGTTGATGACCTGGAAGACGACCGGCACGTCGCGATGCTCGCGCCAGATCATTTGCAGCATCAACAGCTTGTAGAAGTCCGTGTCCAGCAGGCTGCGGACGATCGGGTCCAGGCGAAAGCCATGGTCATAGGCGCGTTTTGCGAGATCCATGCCCTGTCCTACGGCTTCAACGCCCGGCCCGCCACCACTGCGTCCTTGCCGAACTTCTCGCGCAGCACGTCGATGGCGCGTTCGGTCTTCAAGGCCCGGGTCTCGGGGGTCTGGAACAGGCCGGCGGGCGCGTCCTCGGCGTCCTGCACGTCCGCCATGCCGATGCCGATCAGACGATAGGGGCGGCCCAGCTCGGGTTTCAGCAGATCGCGCCCCGCGGCGAACAAGGCGCGGGCGGTCTGCACCGGATCGGGCAGGGTGACGCGTCGGGTCACGATCTTGAAATCGGTGCGCCGCAGCTTCAGCACCAGCACCCGGCTGGCGACGCCGTCGCGGCGAGCCTTGGACGCCAGCTTCTCGCACAGAGGCCACAGCTCGGCCTCCAGCGCCTCGGCCGAACTCAGGTCTTCGTTGAAGGTGGTTTCGGCGCTCATCCCCTTGCGATCTCGCTCGGGGTTCACGGCGCGGGCGTCGCGGGCATGGGCCAGATCGTGCAGGCGCAGACCGGATTCGCCGTAGCGTTTGACCAGGTTGCGCACGTCCGCCCGCGCCAGATCCCCGATGGTCGAATAGCCGTCGCTGCGCAACGCCTTGCCGAACACCGGCCCGACGCCGGGCAGGGCGGTGACGGGGCGCGGCGCCAGCAGGGCCTGGGCGTTGGCGGCGCCGACGACGGAGAAGCCGCGCGGCTTGTCCATCTCCGACGCCATCTTGGCCAGGAAGCGGTTGGGCGCCAGGCCGATGGAGACGGTCAGGCCGGTCTCCTCCTCGATCTGTTTCTGGAAGCGGATCAGCTGCAACGCCGGCGGGCCGCCGTTCAGCCGCTCTGTGCCCGACAGATCGACCCAGGCCTCATCCAGCGACAACGGCTGGATCAACGGCGTCAGCTGCCCCAACGCCCCCAGAATGCGCTGCGATTCGAAGACGTATTTGGTGAAGTCCGGCCGGATCACCACGGCCTCGGGACAGGCCTTCAGCGCCTTGAACATCGGCATGGCCGAGCCGACGCCGTACTGACGCGCGACATAGCAGGCGGTGGAGACCACGCCGCGCTTTCCACCCCCGACGATCACCGGCTTGTCGCGCAACTCTGGCCGGTCGCGCTTCTCCACTGAGGCGTAGAAGGCGTCGCAGTCCATGTGGGCGATCGACAACTGGTCCAGTTCGGCGTCTGCGACCACGCGCCGCGATCCGCACGCCGGACAGCGGTTCTCGCGCGGCCCGGCGGGATCATCGCCGGTCCACAGGCAGTCGCGACAGATGGCCTTGATGGCCACGCTTAAGGTCTCCGTAAGGTTGGCTTCACCCCAACTTAAGACTGGGCGCCTACGAATGCGACCAACGAGGCGTCCCGCGTTCGAGGGGCGCGCAGGTCAGGTGATGATGTCCAAGAAAGTCCTCATCGTCGAGGATAACGAGCTGAACATGAAGCTTTTTCATGATCTGCTCGATTCCCAGGGCTATGAGACCCTGCAGACCCGCGAGGGTTTGCAGGCGCTCGCCCTGGCGCGCGCCCATCATCCCGACCTGATCCTGATGGATATCCAGTTGCCTGAAATCTCGGGCCTGGAAGTCACCAAATGGCTGAAGGACGACGAGGAGCTGAACCACATCCCCGTCATCGCCGTCACCGCCTTCGCCATGAAGGGCGATGAGGAGCGGATTCGACAGGGCGGCTGCGAGGCCTATATCTCCAAGCCGATCTCTGTGATGCATTTCCTCGAAACCATCCGGCAGCACCTCGGATGAGCGCCCGTATCCTCGTCGTCGACGATGTGGACGTGAACGTCCGCCTGCTCGAAGCGAAGCTGACCATCGAATACTACGATGTGCTGAGCTGCAACGACGGCCTGTCGGCCCTGGCCATCGCCGCCGAACATCAGCCGGATTTGATCCTGCTCGATGTCATGATGCCCGGCATGGACGGGTTCGAGACCTGCCGACGGCTGAAGGCCCAGGCCGAGACGCGCCATATCCCTATCGTGCTGGTCACGGCGCTGGATGGGCGCGAGGATCGGATCAAGGGGCTTGAGGCCGGCGCCGACGACTTCCTGACCAAGCCGATCGACGACGTCATCCTGTTTGCGCGGGTCAAGTCGCTGACGCGGCTGAAGCACGTCATGGACGAGCTGCGCGAGCGCGAAGAAAGCGGCCGTCGCCTGGGCGTCGATTCGGACAATGCCGCGCGGCTGCGCAGCGAGGGCGGGCGGGTCCTGATCGTCGATGACGACCAGCGTCAGGCCGAGAAGATCGCCCAGGAACTGGGCGGCGAACATCGCGTCACCATCGAAACCGATCCCGAGGCGGCGCTGGTCTCCGCCAAGGGCGCGCTGGACCTGATCATCGTCAACGTCGCCGCCGCCAGCTTCGACGGGCTTCGGATCGTCGCCCAGGCCAAGTCGGGCGATGCCCGCCGCGCGCCGATCCTGGCGATCGTGGAGCCGACCGAACGGCCGCGCATGATCAAGGCGCTGGAACTGGGCGCTGCCGACATCCTGCCGCGCCCTGTCGATACCGAAGAACTCTCGGCGCGGGTTCGCACCCAAATCCGGCGCAAACGCTACACCGACTTCCTCCGCCAAAAGTTGGACAGCAGCATGGAAATGGCCGTCACCGACGCCCTGACCGGTCTGCACAATCGGCGCTACATGACCGGCCAGCTACAGGCGCTCGTGGGTCGCGCGGCCCAGGGCGGGGCCCAGGTGGCCGTGCTGGTTCTGGACATCGACCACTTCAAGTCGGTCAACGACAGCTTCGGCCACGATGCCGGCGACGAGGTGCTGGTGGAGTTCGCCGTGCGCCTGGCCACCAATGTCCGGGCCGTTGACCTGCCGTGCCGCATGGGCGGGGAGGAGTTCGTGGTGGTCATGCCGGGCGCCAGTCTGGAAGACGCCGGCCGCGTCGCCGAACGGATTCGCCGCGACGTCGCCTCCGCGCCGTTCCGCGTCATGGGCGGCAAGGAGCAGATCACCATCACCATTTCGATCGGCGTGGCCGCCACGACCGGCGACGGCGATACGCCCGAAGGCCTGCTGAAGCGCGCCGACGAGGGGGTCTATGAGGCCAAGGCCGCCGGCCGCAACCGGGTCATCGCCAAGGCGGCGTGAACCCCTTAGACACAACGAAAAACGCCCGGCTGGAGACCAGCCGGGCGTTTTTAATTCTTAGCCGATCAAGGACTTACTTGATCTTGCCTTCCTTGAACTCGACGTGCTTGCGCACGACGGGGTCGTACTTCTTGACGACCATTTTCTCGGTCATGGTGCGGGCGTTCTTCTTGGTGACATAGAAGAAGCCTGTGTCGGCCGTGGAGTTCAGGCGGATCTTGATGGAAGCCGGTTTGGCCATCGGAATTACCTCTGCGACGGCGAAAGCCGCTTAAAATAAGAGGCGCGGAACATACTCAGGATCGCCCCAAAGTCAACGGGCGCGATGCCACGTTGATGAGGCGAAACGCACATATAGTGTGACCGCATGAAAATCGCATCCCTGCTTGCCGCCGCGGCCCTGATGTCCTTGTCGTGCGTCGGCGTCGTAACGGCCGATCCGGCTCAGTCCCAGGGCGATTTCCTGGCGCGGTTGAACGCCCTGTGCGGGCAACGATTCGAAGGCCGGGTCGTCACCACCGACGCCGCTGACGTCAGGTTCGCCAGCGAGCGGCTGGTCATGCAGGTCCGCGACTGTTCGGCGGACGAGGTGCGCATTCCCTTCGCTGTGGGCGAGGACCGCTCGCGCACCTGGGTCGTGACCAAGACCGAGGCCGGCCTGCGGCTGAAGCACGATCACCGGCACGAGGACGGCACGACCGACGTCCTGCACTGGTACGGCGGCGACACGGCCGGCGCGGGCACGGCCGAGCGGCAGGCGTTCCCGGTCGACGCCGAATCGATCGCCCTGTTCAACGCCAATGACGCAGCGGTCTCGACCACCAATGTCTGGGCGATAGAGGTCCATCCCGACCGGATGTTCGCCTACGAGCTGCGTCGTCCCAACCGGCATTTCCGCGTGGAGTTCGACCTGACCAAGCCGATCGCCGACTAGGTTAGATGGCGCGCCAGGCCCGGATCGGCCGCACGGTGGCGCAGGCGGGGCTGCCGTCCTTGGCGCGGCCGGGCAAAACGACTTCCAGCACCTCGCCCTGGCGCGCCTGGGCCAGCAGATCGGCGGGAATGTCGTGGACGTCGATCTTGGCGCGTCGGCTCCATTCGCTGGCGTGCTGGCCTGCTGACGTGCCGATCGCGATATAGACGAACCGCCGCGTTGCGCCCTCGCGCCGCACGAAGGGGCCGGTCAGGCGGCCATCCTCGGACAGGGTGACGGGCGCGTCGAAGCTGATCAGGCCTTCGGCGGCGATGCGCGGCTCGACCGGCATGTTCGCCTTGCCTGCAGGCTGTAGGCGACGCCCGCGACCGGATCGGCGATCGTCAGGCGCAGGGTGATCGTCATTCCGGCCATGTCAGTCCCTGTGTTCGACCATGTGCCGACCCCGCACCATCCGCACGAAGGGCAGGGGGCGGTTCGGGTGTTCCAACCTCTCGGCCAACTCCCCCAGCACGAAACGTGTGATGGCCGGCAGGTCCAGGCTGCGCGCCTCGTCCAGCGGCAGCCAGGCGATCTCGTCCAGTTCGCCAGAGCCAGCGGTCGGCTCCGGGCTCAGCAGGGCCTCGGCCGGGGCCATGAAGAACCGGGCGTCGAACCTTCGCGTGCGACCCGGCGGCGTGATGGCGCGGGCGATGTAGGACAGGACCGACAGATCGGGCAGGGCGCCCGCTTTCCGATACTCACGCCACGGGCCGGCGACGGAGGCGTGGGGAGCCGGCCGCCCCAGGATCAGCCCGGTCTCCTCGAACGTCTCGCGCACAGCCGTCAGCGCCAGGGCCCGCGCACGCCGAGCGGGCAGTTCGGCTTCCAATCGCCGCGCAACCTCGCCCGACAACTCGCCTGTCGCGGCGGCGGTGAAGTCGCTGCGATCAATCCGCCCGCCCGGAAACACCCATTTCGACGCCATGAACACATGCCCCGGCGCGCGACGGCCCATCAGCACCTTGGGCTGATCGCCGCCGCGCGTCAGGATCAGCGTCGCCGCATCCTTCGGCCGCTGAGCCTCGCCGACACGCGGGGCGTCGGCCAGATCCTGAGCGGCGTCGAAAGGGGTCACTTGCGCTTGCCCTTCCTCACGCCCTTCAGGCCGCCGGAGGGTTTGGAGCCGTTGCGGGGCTTGGGGCCGCCGGGCCGGTTCTTGCCGCGCATCGGCGGGCCGTCGCCGCCGCGTCCGCGAATGCCATAGCGGGGCGCGGGGGCGTTGGGATCGCGAGGTTCGGGCTCGCTGAGCATTTCGAACACCAGGCCCCCGGTGACGGGGGTCGCCTCGCGCAGCTTGACCTCGACCATGCGGCCCAGGGTGAAGCGTTTGCCGGTGCGTTCGCCGACCAGGGCGTGGGCGCGATCGTCATGGGTGAAATATTCGCTGCCGAGCGTGGAGACGGGCACCAGGCCGTCCGCGCCCGTGTCCTCCAGACGAATGAACAGGCCGAACCGCGTCACCCCGGTGATCCGCCCGGCGAAGGTCGCACCGACGTGCTCCTCCAGATAGGCGGCGATGTAGCGATCCATGGCGTCGCGCTCGGCGGCCATCGACCGGCGCTCGGTCATGGTCACGCCCTCTGCGATGGCGGGCAGTTCGGCGATCTCGCGATCCGTCAGGCCGTCCTTGCCTAGGCCTAGCGCCCGGATCAGTCCGCGGTGGACGATCAGGTCGGAATAGCGCCGGATCGGCGAGGTGAAGTGGGCATAGCGATCCAGGTTCAGGCCGAAGTGGCCGATATTCTCAGGGCTGTAGATCGCCTGCATCTGGCTGCGCAGGACCACCTCGTTGACCACATCGGCGTGTTCGGTGTCGCGCGTCTCGTCCAGCAGCTTGTTGAACCGCTTGGTCGTGCCGGGCTCGCCCTTGTTCCAGGGCTTGCCGATGGTCGACAGGAAGTCGGCCAGGTTGAAGATCTTCTCCTGGCTGGGCGTGTCGTGGACGCGGTAGATCAGCGGTGTCTTCTTCTGCTCCAGCGTTTCAGCGGCGCAGACGTTGGCCTGGATCATCATCTCTTCGATCAGCCGGTGCGCCTCTAGCGACGCACGTTTCTCGATAGACGCGATGCCGCCATCTGGCGCCATGCGGATGCGGCGTTCGGCCGATTCGATCTGCAGCGGACTGCGCTTCAGCCGGCCCTTCAGCATGGCGTGATAGGCGTTCCACAGCGGATAGAGGATCGCCTCCATGATCGGGCCGGTCGTGTCGTCAGCTTGCCCATCGATGGCGGCCTGCGCCTGTTCATAGCTGAGCTTGGCGTGCGACCGCATCAAACCGCGCACGAACCTGTGCCCGGTCTTTCGGCCTTCCTTGTCGAAGACCATCCGCACGGCGAGACAGGCGCGGTTCTCACCCTCCTTCAGGCTGCACAGACCGTTCGACAGCACCTCAGGCAGCATCGGCTCGACGCGATCGGGGAAATAGGTCGAGTTGCCCTTGTCGCGCGCCCCTCGGTCCAACTGGCTGCCGGGGCGGACGTAGGCGGCGACATCGGCGATGGCGACCCAGACGATCCAGCCGCCCTCATTCTTCGGATCCTCGTCGCGCGCCGCATAGACGGCGTCGTCGTGGTCGCGCGCATCGGCGGGGTCGATGGTGATGAAGGGGACCTCGCGCAGGTCCTCGCGGCCCTTCAGGGTCGGCAGGGCCTGATCCTCGGCCTCGCGTTCGACCGCTTCGGAGAAGCCGGTCGGGACGCCGTGGGCATGGATGGCGATCAGGGAGGCGGCGCGGGGATCATCCTCCTTGCCGATATGCTCCAGGATCTTGCCGCGCTTGGGGCCATAGCGCTGGTCGCCCTTTTCAACGGCGGCCAGAACAAGGTCGCCGTCGCGCAGATCGCCGGATTGGGCCTGGGGCACCAGCAGCACGTCCTTGGAGCGGCGATCGACCGGCTCGACGCGGGTTTCGCGGGCCGACTTGCGGATCACGCCCAGAACCCGGTTGGAGCCGACATCCAGCTTCTTGATCAGCCGGGCTTCCCAACCCTCGGCGCCGCGCTGGAACTTCACCAGCACGCGGTCGCCCAGGCCAGGGGCGGCCTTTGACTTGTCGGGCATCAGAATGGCGCGCGGGGCGTCGGGACTGGCCTCGACCAGGCGCACATACAGTTCGCCGTCGCCGTCGCGTTCGATCACATCGGCGACGCCGACGGGGGGCAGGGCGCCGGCTTCGGAAAAGCCCTTGCGACCGCGTTTGCCCAGTCGCCCTTCGGCTTCCAGCTCGCGGATCATTTCGCGCAGGGCCCGGCGGTCGCCGCCTTTGAGCCCGAAATGGCGCGCGATGTCGGTCTTCTCGGCCGATCCGGCCTCGCGCAGGAAGGCGACGAGGGTGTCTTTGTCGGGGAGACCGGCGGGCGGCCTATTGGATGATTTGGTCATTATGTCTTTCGTAGCGCGGAACCGCGCCCTTGAGTAAATCTTGAGGGGTCAAATCTTGCGTGAGTTGACCAGGTGAAGGCGGGGCTTCAGCTTCCGCCCGCCCCGAATGGAGTTTTCGATGTCCCTGACCGCCCCCGCCCTGAGCGCGACCGTCTCGTCGCCGCTGGATCTGATCGGCAAGACGCCGATGGTGGAGGTGACGAAGATCGACACCGGCCCGTGCCGCCTGCTGCTGAAGCTGGAGTCCCAGAACCCCGGCGGTTCGATCAAGGACCGGATCGCCATCTCAATGCTGGACGCCGCCGAGCGCGAAGGCTTCTTGAAGAAAGGCGGCACCATCGTGGAGGCGACGGCGGGCAACACCGGCCTGGCGCTGACGCTGGTCGGTCGGGCCCGGGGATATAAGGTGCTTCTGGTTATCCCGGACAAGATGTCCAAGGAAAAGATCCAGCATCTCAGGGCGATGGGCGCCGATGTTCGTTTGACGCGTTCGGACGTGCCGCACGGCCATCCGGAATATTACACCGACATGGCCGAGCGTCTGGCCCAGGGCATTCCCGGCGGCTTCTACGTCAACCAGTTCGCCAATGCCGCCAACGCCGAGGCCCATGTGAAGACGACGGGTCCGGAAATCTGGGAGCAGACGGGTGGCGATATCGACGCCTTCGTCGCCGGCATCGGCTCGGGCGGCACCATCACCGGCACGGCGCAGTTTCTGAAGAGCGTGGGCTCGAAGGCCCAGATCATCCTGGCCGATCCGGTCGGCTCGACCCTGGCCGGCATCGTCAACGACGGAGTGCCGGGGCCGGAAGGCAGCTACACCGTCGAGGGAATCGGCCAGAACTTCGTGCCCGACACAGCGGACATGAGCCTGATCGACAAGGCCTATTCGATCCCCGACGCCGAGGCGATCGCCACGGCGCGCGAACTGCTGCTGAAGGAAGGCATCCTGGCCGGTTCGTCGTCCGGCACCCTGATCGCCTCGGCGCTGCGCTGGTGCCGCGAGCAGACGGAAGCCAAGACCTGCGTCACCTTCGTCTGCGACACCGGGGCCAAGTACCTGTCCAAGGTCTACAACGACGCCTGGCTGGCGGATCAGGGTCTGGGCGAGCGCGAGCTGCACGGCGACCTGTCGGACCTGATCAACCGCAAATACGAGAAGGGCGACGTCGTCGTCGCCGGGCCGGGCGATACGCTGGACACCGCCTTCAAGCGGATGAAGGGCGCCGACGTATCGCAGCTGCCGATCATCGAAGACGGCCGGCTGGTCGGGATCCTGGACGAAAGCGACCTGATCCGCATCATGAACACCGACGAAATCACGCGGAAGGAGCGGTTCGCCAAGCCGGTGGCCTCGGCCATGACCCGCGATCTGGACACGCTTCAGGTCAATGAGCCTCTGGACGCCCTGATCCCCGTCTTCGACCGCGACCGCGTGGCCATCGTGTTGGACGGCGAGAAGTTCGTCGGCCTGATCACCCGCACCGACCTGATCAACCACCTCAGCCTGAACCGGTAAGAACCATGGCCGACAAGAAGAACAGCCAAGGGTTTTCCACCCGCGCCATCCATGCCGGTCAACATCCCGACCCGACGACGGGTGCGGTGATGACGCCGATCTACGCCACCTCGACCTATGCCCAGGAAAGTCCGGGCGTGAACAAAGGATACGAGTATGCGCGGGGCAAGAACCCGACGCGCGAGGCGTTCGAGGCCTGTATCGCGGACTTGGAGGGCGGCACGCACGGGTTCGGTTTCGGCTCGGGCATGGCGGCGACATCCACGGCGCTGGAACTGCTGGACGCCGGCGATCATGTGGTCACGGGCGATGACCTGTACGGCGGCTCGTGGCGGCTGTTCGAGCGGGTGCGCAGGCGGACCATGGGGCTGGACTTCGCCTATGTGGACCTGAGTGACATTGCGGCGGTCGAAGCGGCGATCACGCCCAAGACCAAGATGCTGTGGGTCGAGACGCCCACCAATCCGCTGATGAAGCTGGCTGACATCGCGGCCCTGTCGAAGGTGGCCAAGGCGCATGGTCTGCTGCTGGTCGTGGACAACACCTTCGCCACCCCATTCTGCCAGCAACCGCTGAGCCTGGGGGCGGATGTGGTGATGCACTCGGCGACCAAATACCTGAACGGCCATTCGGACATCATCGGCGGGGTGCTGGTGACGGCCGACGCCGACCTGGCGACGCGGATCAAGTTCCTGCAGAACTCGGTCGGCGGGATCATGGGGCCGTTCGACGCCTTCCTGGCCAACCGGGGGCTGAAGACTCTGGCGCTGAGGATGAAGGCGCACTGCGAGAACGCGCTGACCATTGCGCGCTGGCTCGAGACGCGCGCGGGGATCGCAAAGGTGATCTATCCCGGCCTGATCGCCCACCCGCAGCATGAGTTGGCCGCGCGCCAGATGCACGGCGGCTTTGGGGGGATGGTGACGGTGATCCTGGAGGGCGATCTGGAGCGCACCAAGCGCGTGCTGGAGCGGGTTCAGGTCTTCACCCTGGCGGAATCGCTAGGCGGGGTTGAAAGCCTGGTGAACCACCCGGCCATCATGACCCACGCCAGCGTGCCCAAGGAGGTGCGCGAGGCGGGCGGCGTGACCGACAACCTGATCCGTCTGTCGGTCGGGGTCGAGAATGTCGAGGACCTGATCGCAGATCTGGATCAGGCCCTGGGCTGATCTCAGCTGGAAGGAAGGGCTGTCTGGTGGCCGGTGACCGGCGGCAGCTTCTTCTTGGGGGCGGCGCGCTTGATCGGGGCCTTTGCGGGCTTGGGCAGGGCCGCGCGGCGGGCCATTTCGGTGTCGATGACCGGGATGATGTCGCTGGCGGCCATGACCTGGGTCGAGGCGCCGTGTTCGACCAGGCGGGCGGCGTTGGCGCGCAGCGTCGTCAGGTCGGCGTCGGTCATCGCGGGGATCATGTCGGCGAGCGGGGTCATGTCGGCATCCGTGTGCAGAAGCCTCAGGGCTGGCGCGACAGGCGCCAGCCCTTCAGCTGATTGAAGGCGATTTCCACCGTCACGCGGTCGCCCAGCAGCGAGACGCCCGTCTGGGCGCCCAGCGAGGGCAGGACCGTGATCAGGTGGCCGTTGTCCAGGCGAACACGACGGCCGCCGAGCGGCATCAGTTTGATGACCTCGCCGTCGAAGGCGATCACGCCGGCCCTGGTCGGGGCCGGCTCGTTCGTGTTGGACGCTTGGAGCGTGTCCTACTCCGCCGCCGTAAGGCGACCGGCGGACTCTTTGCCGGAGCGCGAATCGCGCTCGATTTCGTAGGAAATCTTCTGGCCTTCGTTCAGCGAGCCGACGCTCGAAGTTTCGACGGCCGAGGCGTGGACGAAGACGTCCTTGCCGCCGTCATCGGGCGCGATGAAGCCATAGCCTTTGGTGGGGTTGTACCATTTTACAGTGCCGGTAGCCATTTGGAGACCTCCGTCTGGCGTTGACCGCAGGGAGGGATCCCTGGTCGGCCTGTCGGGTCTGAATGGGATCGGCTTTTGGACCTCGGTGCGTGATGCAAAGGGAGCAGCGGCGTTACGCAGAGAGATCGACCAGACCTAGATGGGCGCCCGACAACCGTTACGCAAGGGGCTGGCGATCAGAAGGCGTAGGCGACCTTGGCGACCAGGGCGTCCTCATATTGTTCGCCGAAGGTGTGGGCGTCGGTGTCGTAGTAGCGCAGGTCGAGCTCAAGGGCGTCGGTCAGGGCGTAGGTCACGCCGGCGTTCCAGCCGGTGTAATCGGGGGCGCCGTTCTGTTCGCGACGACCGATGGCGACCATGCCGTTCAGCTGGGGCGTGAAGTCCCAGCCCAAGCGGCCCTCGACCCAGGTGAAGCTGTCGGTCGAGCCGGCGGCGTCGGGCGAATACTGGACCTGCAGTCGCGCCCTGGCCGGGCCGATCGAGCGGCTGGCGTTGCCGGTGATCTCCCAGGCGTCCTGATCATAGCCGGCTTCGGCGTCGAGGCGGTTCTTGTAGGCGACGTTGAAATCGAACCGATAGCCGAAGGCTTCAGGCTGATAGCCGACCACGAACTCGGCCTCGACGTTGGAGCCGCCGGCCTGGATCGTCTGGAAGCCGGGGCCGACGTAGAACAGGCCGTCCGCGCTTTCCCAGGTCGCCGAGCCGAAGGCGTAGCCGTCGTTGCCGGACTTGGACGCATCCTTGGAGCGGTTGTCCGTGCCCGCGCCCAGTTCGAAGGACCAGGCGTCGCGCGCGGCAGGCGCCGACTGGGCGGAGGCCGGCAAGGCGACGGCGAGCGCGGCGGCGGAAAGGGCGGCGAGGACGGTCGTGCGGATCATGGCGGCTCCAACGCGCGAGATGCGGATTGGCGCCGCCTTTAGCGCGCTCCGGCCTTGATGGCGAATTCATCCGTGGCCTGAGCGAACTCTTGTCGCAGGCGCGCGACCAGTTCGGCGGTCGGCAGCACGTCGTGGATCGCGCCCGCACCCTGGCCGGCGGACCAGACGGTCTTCCAGGCCTTGGCCTCGTCGCCCATGTCCAGCTTGTGCTCTGGCAGGGTCTTCGGATCGATGCCGTTCTCGATCAGCGACTTGCTCATGAAGTTGGCGGGGATGCCGGATACGGCGGGCGTATGGACGATGTCGGTCGCGCCGCTGTCGATGACCATCTGCTTGTAGGCCGGCGCCGCCATCGCCTCGGTCGTGTTGATGAAGCGCGTGCCCATATAGGCGAAGTCGGCGCCCAGCATCAGGGCGGCCGCCACATCCTGACCCGTCGAGAGCGCGCCCGACAGGATGATGGTCCCCTTGAAGAAGCTGCGGACCTCATTGACCAGGGCGAACGGGTTGATGATGCCCGCATGGCCGCCCGCGCCGTTGGCGACCAGGATCAGACCATCGACGCCCGCCTCGGCCGCCTTTCGCGCATGGCGAATGTTGGCGATGTCATGGAAGACCTGACCGCCGTAGCCATGGACCGCGTCGACCACGTCGCGCACGGCGCCCAAGGAGGTGATGATCAGCGGCACCTTCTCCTCGACCGACACCATCATGTCGGCCATCAGCCGGGGGTTGGTCAGGTGGACGATGTGGTTGACACCGAAAGCCGCGGCCTCGGGCTTCAGCCGGCCTTTGATTTCATGAATCCAGTCGCGATAGCCCTCGGTCGTGCGCTGGTTCAGCGACGGGAAGGTGCCGATCACGCCCGCATTGCAGGCCTCGACCACCAGATCCGGTCCGGACACCAGGAACATCGGCGCCGAAATGATCGGCAGGATCAGACCTTTTTGCAGCGAAGCGGGAATGGCCACGGACGTCTCCTTTGGTTTTCTTTCGCCACGCTTAGCGGGCTGTCGCCGGGGAAGGCAATCGCGGGGATTTCAGACGGTGGCGCGAAAAAATGAGTCTAATTCGTCTAATCTCGGGCCGGGGGCGGGGTGAAAGCGGGCAGGCGGCGATGGCGGGTGAAAACCGGCCATCATACGACAGTTTGGACAGAGGATCGGTCGATTGACGCTGCTCGGCGCGAAGGCGTTGAAAGCGTGGAGGAAGCCGTCCGGGACTGGGATGGCTGGGGGATTCCAATGCGGCCCCGGCGGGGGAGGATTTTCATACGTGTCGCAAGCGCCTAAATGCGCGGCATGACCCACTATACCGACAACCTCAGCCAGCTCGGCGCCCAGACCGCCGCACCGACCAGTCCCGAGACGGCGGTGCTGGAGCGGGTGCCGAACCCGCATGCGGATACGCTGTATCTGGCCCGGTTCACGGCGCCGGAATTCACCAGCCTGTGCCCGGTGACGGGCCAGCCGGACTTCGCCCACATCGTCATCGACTATGCGCCGGGCGACTGGCTGGTCGAGTCCAAGAGCCTGAAGCTGTATCTGACCAGTTTCCGCAATCACGGCGCCTTCCACGAGGACTGCACCGTCGCCATCGGCCGCAAGCTGGCCGACCTGCTTGAGCCCAAATGGCTGAGGATCGGCGGGTACTGGTATCCGCGCGGCGGCATCCCAATCGACGTTTTCTGGCAGACCGGCGCGCCGCCCGAGGGGCTGTGGCTGCCGGACCAGGGCGTGCCGACCTATCGCGGGCGGGGGTGACAGGCGTTTGACCTAGTTCGGGTAAGAAGCGCCTTCGTGTCTCCCATGCTCGGTTCTCCTGTCATACTCAGCACTGGCTGCGGACACGTCTGCGGCTACCTGAGCCGCTGCAGCCCTTCCGGCTTCGCAGGTCGGCGCCGAGCGCATGGCGGCCTGATACTGTTGGGCTCCGAGCTGTGCGATCCGGGCGTGATTGACCTCATGCATTTGCAGCGCTGAAAAATAGCGATCCCACGCCTGCTTGTCCTGGCGGCGAAGGCCTTCGCGATTCTGCAAATCCGGCATGACGATGGAGATATCGTGGTCAACCACGGCTGTCGTAGGATCGCATCTGCCGCCTGAAGACGCGAGGCGGAATGAATAGCGCCAGTTCGTCGTCGCATCGTGCCGACGTCCATTTACGCCAGGGCGGAGTTGGTTCATCTCCGCTCTGATTGCACGAGGGGACGTGGCCTGCAGCACATAACCGCGCAAGGTCGTGTTGGGAAACGCGGCTGCGTCAGGTGCAGCAAGCCGTAAACGTTCGGAGGCCTCAGGCGCCGGTGTCGTCGATTCTGCGGCCTGAATCGCTAACGCCGCCAGCATGCTCAAAATCATTCGTTGTCCCCCGAGATATCGAGGTCTTGACTACCAGACTGCAACGAGGACGCTAGTCCATACGCCTGCGCAGACGCGGCGGGCGGATTGTTTTTGACAAACGTGTGCGGCAGTCGCGTACTGGATCGCTATCGATCCGGAGCCGGTACATTGTGCCGTCATTGAGCGCCGTGCCAGCCTGGGTTCGACGACTTTGGCGCAGTCGGTCTCGCGGTGACGAGATGCTACCGGGCATACGCGCCCGCGTGGCGATCAGGCGCTTAGGGCGGTAGGCGCAGCCTGGTCAGGCCAGGCGATGGGCGAGAGGGCTTCCAGCGCCGGCTTCGCCAGCAGATAGCCTTGCATCAGATCGACGCCGAGATCGCGCAGGGCATCGTGTTCGGCCAGGGTTTCGATGCCTTCGCAGACCGGCTGGATGCCCAGGTCCCGAAGCATGTTCAACGTGTGGCGCACGATGGTGCGCTTGACCGTGTTGGTGTCGATGTCGCGCACCAGGGCCATGTCCAGCTTGACGATATCGGGCTGGAACAGGGTGAGCAGGCCCAGACCCGCGTAGCCGGCGCCGAAGTCGTCGATGGCGGTCTTGAACCCCATGGCGCGATAGGCGCGCAGGATGTTCAGAATGTGATCGGCGTCCATCGCCTCGCTCTCGGTAAACTCGAAGATGATCCGGTTCAGCGGGAAGTTGGTGCGCATCGCCGCCGCCAGGGTGGCGCGGATGCAGGCGCGCGGCTCATAGACCGCATTGGGCAGGAAGTTGATCGACAGGTGCGCGCCGTCTGCCGTCATATCCAGACCGGCCGCCAGGTCGATGGCGGTGGTCCGGCAGACCTGGTCGAAGGCGTAGCGATTGTCGGGTGAGACCTGCGACAGGACCTGGCCGGCGCCTTGGCCGTCCTTGCCCCGCACCAGGGCCTCGTAGGCGAAGACGGTCTGGTTCGCCACATCGACGATGGGCTGGAACGCCATGGTGATCGGCAGGTCGAACCCGGCCCCATCCTTACAGCCTGCGCAAGACATCAGCTTCTCCTACTGGCCGGCAAGTCTAAGGTGGTAGGCATTAAGGACTGATGTCGAACAAGAAATTCGCTCTACGTTCCTTTCGTGCGGTTAAAAGGCCGCAGCACGGAAGCGGTCCGCTCTTGAAGTTTCGCGCTGCGCCGTCACGGGTAATGCGATGAACCACGCACTTCCGCTCGAAGCCTGGGGCCGTCGTCTGATGACGCGGGCGGAGGCGTGGGCGGACGGGTCGTGGGCGCGGCGCCAGGCCTATGAGTTCCTTTGGTTCGGGCTGAAGCAGGGGTGGGCGTGTCTGTTCGGGGGGCTGATGCTGGCCCTGATCCTGGGGACGTTTCTGCTGTGGATGGAGGAGGCGCCGGTGTCTCGCTACGATTTCCTGGCGGCCGGGGCGGTGGTGATCCAGGCGGCGATGCTGATCTTCCGGCTGGAAAGCTGGGAAGAGGCGCGGGTGATCTTCCTGTTCCATGTGGCGGGGACGGTCATGGAGCTGTTCAAGACAGCGCACGGGTCATGGGTCTATCCCGAGGACAGTCTGCTGCGGATCGGGGCGGTGCCGCTGTTCTCGGGCTTCATGTATGCGGCCGTCGGCAGCTACATCGCGAGGGTGCAGCGCATCTTCCATATCCGGGTGCGCGGGTATCCGCCGCTTTGGACGACCTGGGTGCTGGCGGCGGCGATCTACGTCAACTTCTTCGCCCATCACTGGCTGCCGGATTTTCGAAAAGTCCTATTTGTGCTGACGATCCTCTTGTTCTGCCGAGGCTGGTTCTTCTTCACCGTCGATCGGATGCGATTGAAGATGCCGTTGCTGCTGGGCTTCGGCTTGGTGGCCCTGTTCATCTGGTTCGCCGAGAACCTGGGCACGCTGGGGCGGGCCTGGGTCTATCCGGGGCAGGCCGACGGGTGGGAGATGGTGTCCCTGGCCAAGCTGGGCAGCTGGTTCCTGCTGATGATCATCTCGGTGGTGTTGGTCTCGTTGGTGCACCGACCGGAAGAGGAGGTCAGCGGCCCTGTAGCGCCCCGCGCATGATGGCCGACTTGCGGCTCATGCGGGCCTTCACCAAGCGATAGACCACGGCAACGACCAGAATGGTTGCCGCGAGGGCGCCGATCAGCAGGGTGGGGCCGTGGGCCTCGCTGAGGACTTCCATCTTCGCCAGGCCCTGGGCGGCGAGATAGCCCGGCGCCAGCATGGCCAGCACCCAGACGATCCCGGATGTGACATTGCCGAACTGGAAGGCGCGCTGACGCATCCTGAGCATGCCCAGGGTCAGGGGCACGAAGGCGCGCAACGGACCGAAGAAGCGGCCGACGAAGATCGACATGACGCCGTAGCGACGGCAGTACAGGCGCGTCCAGGCGATGCGGCGACGGTGCGCCTTGAACATCGGGCGCTGAAGGAAGCGAACGCCCATTCGACGTCCGGCCCAGTAGGAGATGGCGTCGCCGATCACCGCGCCGATGACGCAGCCGACGATGACATTGACGGGGTCCAGCACGCCGGCCGCGATCAGGCCGCCCGCCGCGACCAGCAGGCCGGTGGCGGGCACGAAGGCGCCGACGACGGCCAGCGACTCGACGAACACGACCAGGCCCAGCATGACGCCGGCCCACATATGGTTGCGGGCGACGAAATCGCCCACGGCTTGCAACAGGGAATCCATACGAAGGCCTTGGGGGAGGAAGGCGGGGTCGGTCGAGGTCTAACCGACGTAGGGCGACCTTATGTCACCCGCTTACGGCAGGCGTGTGACCTTGGCGGTCAGGTCGGGACGCGGACGTTCCAGCGCGGGTTCGTTCAGCGTGCCGATGTGGATGAAGCCGGCGACGCTCTCGCCCTCGGTCAGGCCGAACAGGGCGACGCCTTGCGGGTCGTAGCTGTACCAGTCGGTGATCCAGCTGGACGAATAGCCGAAGCCGGAAGCGGCGTGTTCCAAGTTCATGCAGACGCCGCCCGCCGACAGCTGTTGCTCCCAGATCGGCTTGGATCCTTCGACCGGCGTCGAGATGACCAGGATGGTGACGGGCGCGGCGGTCAGCTTGGCCAGGACCGCCTGATCCTTGGCCGGGCCGTTTCGCAGTTCGACAAGCACGGCGAGGCGGGCGGCGATGTCGGCGCGCGATTGGGGGCCCAGGACGACGAACCGCCACGGGAACAGCTTGCCGTGGTCGGGCGTGCGGGCGCCCAGCGTCAGTATCTCGTCCAGTTCGGCCTCAGACGGGCCGGGCGCGACCAGGGCCTGGGCTGGGGCGGAGCGCCGCTGGGCCAGGCGGTCCCGGAAATCTTTCGACGGAACGGGCGGGGGCAGGGGTTCGTTGAGGGCGACCATGCCGTCTAGCTAGGCTTTCATCCGCGTCTTCGCCATAGGTGGCCCATGCGCAAATCCGACGAACCGAAATGGGCCGAGGGGCTGGCGAAACCGCCGGCGTGGCGCAGCGACGGAACCGAGACCGTGTTCGATAGCCCTTGGATGGCGCTGACCCGGCATCCGGCGACGGCGCCGACCGGGATGAAGGCCGACTATGCCGTCGCGCGGTTCAAGAACGTCGGGACCGGCGTCTTGCCCGTGCACGAGGACGGGACGGTGACCCTGGTGGGCCAGCAGCGCTTCGCCCACGCCAACTACAGCTGGGAAATGCCCGAAGGCGGCGCGCCGCTGGACGAGGATCCCTTCGACGGCATCCAGCGCGAACTGGCCGAAGAGGCGGGCTTGCAGGCCGAACATTGGCTGCCGGCGCTGAAGGTCGAGATGTCGAACTCCATCACCGACGAGATCGGCATGACCTGGATCGCCTGGGGCCTGTCGCCCGCGCCGACCGATCCCGATCCCACCGAGATCATCGCCGTGGTGCGCGTGCCGTTTGTCGATCTGTTGGGCGAGATCGGGCGGGGAACGGTGCGCGACAGCCTGACGGTGGCGACGGCCTACAAGGTCTATCATATGGCGATGAACGGCGAGCTGCCCGAGGCGCTGGCGCGCGCCTTGCTGGGGCGCGTATGATGTCGCCGAAGGAGCCGGTCATGGCCAAGCTGGAAGTCGTTGCGGAAACCGAAACGGACAGCGTGTGGCGTCAGCTGCGCGCCTCGGCCGAGGCGGCGTCGCGCGAGGAGCCGCAACTGGGCTCGCAGATGAATGCGGTGATCCTGTCGCATGACGACCTGGCGGGCGCGCTGAGCTTCCAGATCGCGCGCAAGCTGGCAGACGGCGAGATGAGCGCCATGTCGGTGCGCGAGGTTTGTCTGTCGGCGTTCAAGGCCAATCCGTCGATGGTCGGGGCGGCGGAGGCGGATCTGCAGGCTGTGGCCGAACGCGACCCGGCGATCCGCAACCTGTTGCAGCCCTTCCTGTATTTCAAAGGATTCCAAGCCTTGCAGGGTTGGCGCGTGGCCCACTGGCTGTGGGGACAGGGGCGCGAGACGCTGGCCTTCCACTTCCAGAGCCGGATTTCCGAACTGTTCCAGCTGGACATTCATCCGGCCGCACAGATGGGCAAGGGGCTGTTTCTGGATCACGGCACCGGAATCGTCATCGGCGAGACGGCGGTGGTCGGCGACGACGTGTCGATGCTGCATGGGGTGACCCTAGGCGGGACGGGCGCCGAGCGCGGCGACCGCCATCCCAAGATCGGCAAGGGCGTCCTGCTGGGCGCCGGGGCCAAGGTGCTGGGCAATATTCACGTCGGCGACTACGCCAAGGTGGCGTCCGGCTCGGTGGTGCTGAAGGCCGTGCCGTCCGGCTGCACCGTGGCGGGAGTGCCGGCCCGGCTGGTCAACTGCCCGACCAACGCCGAACCGGCCCGCACCATGGATCACACCCTGGCCGATGTGGTGTACGACTTCGTCATCTGAGCCGACGCTTCACAGGGCGATCCTGAGCGAGGCGCGGACGCTGCGCGGGGCACCAGGGTAGATCCACAGGGCGCTGTAGGAGCTGGCGGCGTAACGCTCGTCGAACAGGTTGTCGACCTCGACGCGGGCGGTGACCTGGGGCGTCAGGCCATAGTCCAGCGCCGCCTTGGCCTTCCAATAGGCGGGCAGTTCGGGCGCGCCGAGCGCCAGGCCGCCGGCCCGGTCGCCGACGTAGGCCGCGCCGGTCATGAATGACCAGGTCGTGCCGTGGATAGTGGGGAAGCGACCGATCACGAACAGCGAGCCCGAATGTTCTGGCACGTTCAGCACGGCGTCGGTGGCGAAGGCGCTGTCGTCGGCCTTGGCGTCGGTCCAACCGTAGTTGGCGACCACCTGCCAGGCGTCGTCGATCTTCAGGGCGCCGTCCAGCTCGATCCCGCGCGTCGTCAGCTTGCCGACCGGGGCCAGGAAGTTGGGATCGACGGGATCGGTCGTCAGAATGTTCGACTTCTCGATGTCGAAGACGGTGGCGGCGAGGTCCAGTCCGTCCCAGGCGCCGGCCAGGCCGATCTCATAGCCCTTGCCGTCCTCGGGCGCGAAGCCGGAGCCGTCGCGACCCGTGCCGGAGTTCAGCACGAACGACTGACCATAGCTGGCGTGGGCGGTCAGGTTGTCGGTCAGGCGATAGCGGGCGGCGAGGCGGTATTTCAGGGGTGTGTCACTGGCCTCGCCGACAGCGCCGGTGCGGTTGTTTCGGATGGTCTGGTCATAGTCGTCGAACCGCAGCCCGGCCAGCAGGCTGAGGCGGTCGTTCACCTCCCACAAATCCTGGGCGTACAGGGTGACGACGTCGCGCGTTTCCAGATTGTCGGTGAAGGGCAGGGGTGTCGGCGGCGTGACCGCGCCATAGACGGGATTGAAGACATTGATCGGATAGGGATTGGCCGCAGTCGGATTGATGCGCAGCCACTTCTCCCCATAGGTCAGCTGATAGGCCTTTACCCCGAAACCGAGATTGTGAACGCCCAGCCCTGTCTCGACCACGCCGTTCAGCTCCAGCCGGGCCGACAGGTCCTCGACCGAGAAGTCGCGTCCGCGACGCTGGCGCCACAGCTGCTCGCCGACCAGGCGCGACTGATCGCTGGACAGGCCCTTCAGAGAGCCGCCGCGCCAGGCGACGCCGCCGTTCAGGCTCCAGTCGTCATTGATCCGGTATTCGCCGGTGATCTGGTGCCGTTCGTTGCGGAAGCGGGTCACGCCGTCGCCGGGCTCGCCGTAGTAGTTCGAGGGCGGCAGGAACAGGGCGTCGCCGTTGATCGCCGGCATCCCCCGGTCAAAGAGGGTCGTGAAGGTCGTGAACTCGCCCACATAGGTCAGGCGCAGAGCATCGTTGGGACGCCAGGTCAGGGACGGCGCCACGACGGTGCGGTCCAGGCCGACATAGTCACGCCAGCCGTTCGAGGTCTCGCCCGCCACCACAAGCCGTCCGGCCAGGGTGTCGTTGATCGGGCCGGTCAGGTCCAGTTCGCCACGACGCAGGCCGAACGATCCCACCGTGGCGGTGAAGGCGGCGGCGGGCGCAAAGCGCGGGGTCTTGGAGACGATATTGATGCGTCCGGCCGGGTCGATGTCGCCGAACAAAGCGCCGGACGGCCCTTTCAGCACCTCGATCCGCTCGGACGTCGCCGGGTCGCGAGGCGGGGCCATGCCGCGATTGGCCAGAAAGCCGTCGACGTAATATTCGGCGCCGCCGTCGGGCGTGCCCAGAAAGCCGCGGATGGCGAAGTTGTCCATGACGCCGCCGCGATTGTTCTGCTGGCTGACGCCGCTGACCAGTTCCAGCGCATCGGCCATGCGCGTCGCGCCCACGGCCTTGATCAGGTCGTTCTCGATGGAGCGGCTGGACGGCGACATGGCCTCGGTGATCGATCCCGCGCCCAGGGTCAGGTCACGCGGCGCCGAGCGGCGGCCCAGAACGACGATCTCCCCCACCGTTTCAGGCTCGACCGCCTCGACAGCGACAGGGGCGGGGGCGTTGGCGGCGACCAGCAGGCACGCGCTGGCGCAGCCCAGAAGGAGGGACAAGGCAGGCTCCATTTGAAATGTTATACCGTATCGGCTATCCGCTTCCGCCTGATGATGTCAACCGCTGCAACGCTTGTTCCCGCCTCCGTTTCGTCGACTGCCGCGCCAAGCCGTGCGGTCGGTCGCATCCGATCCATCGACGCCCTGCGCGGGCTTGTGATCCTGCTGATGCTGGTCGATCACGCCCGCGAATCGTTCTTCATCCACGCCCAGGTCTCAGACCCGATGAACCTGGAGACGACCTCGCCCGCCCTGTTCTTCACGCGGCTGTCGGCCCATCTGTGCGCGCCCATCTTCCTGGCGCTGACGGGGATGGGGGCGTGGTTGTATGGGAACAAACAGGCCCAGGGCGCAAACGGCGCCAAGTCGGCGTCCGACTTCCTATGGAAGCGCGGCTTGTTTCTGGTTGTTCTGGAACTGACGGTCGTCGGTTTCGGCTGGAGCTTCTCGTTCACGCCGCAGATCATCTATCTGCAGGTCATCTGGGCCATCGGCCTGTCGATGATCGCCCTTGCGGCCCTGGTTCATCTGCCTCGTCCGGCGCTGATCGTCGTGGGACTGGTGATCGTGCTGGGGCACAATCTGCTGGATCCGATCACCGTCGCGGCGGGCCAGCCGGGCCATGCGCTGTGGGCGGTGCTGCATGATCGCAGTCTGATGGACCTGCCATGGGGCGGGCAGGTGCGAACCTCCTATCCGCTGTTGCCGTGGATCGGGGTGGCGGCGCTGGGTTACGCCATCGGGCCGTGGTTCGTGGGCGAGCAGAGGACGCGGTTGCGGCGGCTGGTGCTGCTGGGGGTGGGCGCGCTGGCGCTGTTCGTCGTGTTGCGGACGAGCAATGTCTATGGCGATCCGACGCCCTGGACCGTGCAGGCGACGCCGATCCAGACGGTGATGAGCGTGCTGAACCTGACCAAATATCCGCCGTCGGCCGACTTCCTGCTGCTGACGCTGGGTATCGGGGCGCTGGTTTTGGCGGGGCTGGAGAAGGCGCCGGATCGGCTGGTCGGGCTGTTGGCCGTGTTCGGCGCGGCGCCGTTGTTCTTCTACATCCTGCACATCTATGCGCTGCACCTGTTGAATCTGGCGGCCCTGACCGCCTTCGGTCCCAATCAGGGCGATGAGTTCGCGGCGCCGGGCGTGGCCTGGCTATGGGGACTGGCGGCTGTGCTCGCCGTGCCGTGCTGGTTCGCCTGCCGATGGTTCGCCGGCGTGAAGCGGCGCAGTTCGCACTGGTGGATGCGTTACCTCTGAAATGGGGAAAATGTGCATCGCCGGTTTCCCTGAACCGCCGATGTCTCTAGGGTCCGCCGCCAACGTCCAGACCATGAGGCCCCCCGTGAAAGACACCGACCTGAAGCGCATCGAGGCGCACCTCAAGCGCACCTTCAACACCGGCGGCATCATCGTGAAGGCCCGCCCCAAGCAGAATGACTCGGCCGAGGTCTATGTCGGCGACGAGTTCATCGGCATCGTCTTCGAGGACGAGGACGAGGAAGGCTCGTTCATGTTCGAAATGGCGATCCTGGCCGAAGACCTTCCGGCCTAAACGCCGACCGATCCGACCGCCCGGTGTGAATGCGCCGGGCGGTTTTCGCTTGGGCCGACCTGTTCAGCGATACGGGCCGGTCAGCGCGTAGGGGCCGCGCGCTCGAGGCCATACAGCGCCTCGACGATGTCTTCGGCCTTCTGCTGGACCAGTTGCTGGGCGTCGTGGACACCGCGATTGTAGAAGGCGCCGCCGATCTCCTTCCCGATGAAGTCCAGCAGCATCTCGGCCGGAAGCGGGCCGAGTTCCTGATCCAGTTCTCGGGCGAAGTAGTCGCGCAGTTTGGCGGTGATCGCTGCGCGTTCTTCCCTGGAGAATTCGATCGGCGTCATGCGACTTCGGCGAGGGCTTCTTCGGCGGCGACCCAGGCGGCTTCGGCGGCGGCCAGATCGGCCTCGGTCTTGGCGCGGGCGCGGGTCAGGCCTTCCAGGGCCTTGGGATTGCTGACCGAGGCGGTTGCCATGTCGTCGTCGATGCGAGCGATCTCGGCCGTCAGGCGGGTCATCGTCTCCTCCGCCTTCTTGACCGCGTGGCGCAGGGTCGAGGGCGAGGGGCCGGATTTCTTGTCGTTCTTGCGGTTCTTGTTGTTTTGGGCCGGGGCGGCGGCGGCCTCTTCCTTCTTGATCTGGCTGGGCTTGGCGATGGCCTGTTTGGCGCGGTCGAGGACGAACTTGGCGTAGTCGTCCATGTCGCCGTCAAAGGGTTTCACCGTGCCGTCGGCGGCCAGCCACAGGCGATCCGCCACCATCTCCATCAGCGAGCGGTCGTGGGTTATCAGGATGACGGCTCCGCTGTAGTCGTTCAGCGCGTCCAGCAGGGCGCGACGGCTGTCGATGTCCAGGTGGTTCGTCGGTTCGTCCAGGATCAGGACGTGGGGCGCATCCATGGCCACCATATTCAGCAGCAGACGCGCGCGTTCGCCGCCCGACAGGCTGTCCACCGTGGTCTCCTGCTTCTCATAGCCCAGGCCGAATTGGGCCAGCTTGGAGCGGCGGGCGCTTTCGGGTGCGTCCGGCATGGCGCGGCGGATGATTTCCAGCGGCGTGTCGGTGGGGTCCATGGCCTCGATCTGATGCTGGTGGAACCAGCCCACGCGCATCTTCCGGTCGCGGTGCAGTTCGCCCTCGGACACGTCCAGGGCGCCGGCGATCATCTTGGCGAAGGTCGACTTGCCGGCGCCATTGACGCCCAGCAGGCCGATCCGGTCGTCCAGGTCCATGCGCAGGTTCAGATTGCGCAGGATCGGCTTGCCCGGCTCATAGCCGACGTTGGCCCGCTCCAGCCGGATCAGCGGCGGCGCCAACGGGCGCGGCGGCGAGGGCAGGGTGAAGGGGGCGACGCGCTCCTCGATCGTGGTGGCGACGGGCTGCATCTTCTCCAGCCGCTTCATGCGCGACTGGGCCTGAGCGGCCTTGGAGGCCTTGGCCTTGAAGCGATCGACGAAGGCCTGAAGGTGGGCGCGCTCGGCGTCCTGCTTGGCCTTGGCCGACAGTTGCAGACGGGCCTTTTCGGCGCGAGCCTTTTCGAAGGCGTCGTAGTTGCCCGTGTAGAGCGTCAGGGTGTGGTTCGCGAGGTGTAGGATGTGGGTGCAGACCTCGTTCAGCATCTCGCGGTCGTGGGAGATGATCAGGGCGGTGTGCGGGTATTTCTTCAGCCGCGCCTCAAGCCACAGCGCGCCTTCCAGGTCGAGGTAGTTGGTCGGTTCGTCCAGCAGCAGCATGTCCGGCTCGGCGAACAGGGCGGCGGCCAGGGCCACGCGCATCCGCCAGCCGCCCGAGAACTCCGACATCGGCCGGGCCTGGTTTTCCTGGTCGAAGCCAAGGCCGACGAGGATTTCGGCCGCGCGCGCGGGCGCGGCGTCGGCGTCGATCTCAATCAGGCGCGACCAGATCTCGCCCATCTCTTCCGGTTCGGCCGTTTCCAGCCGGCCGAGAAGGGTGTGGCGTTCGACGTCGGCCTCAAGGATGGTGTCGATGACGCTGACGGGGGTCGCCGGATGCTCCTGATCCACCGAGCCGATACGGGCGGTCTTGGGCAGGCTGATCTCGTCGCCGGCGGCGTGAAGCTCGCCCAGGATCAGCTTGAACAGGGTCGACTTGCCGATGCCGTTGCGGCCGACCAGACCGACCTTGGAGCCGGGCGGCAAGCTGACGGAGGCGTCCACGAGAAACTTGCGGCCCCAGGCGTTGAAGGTCAGGTCGGTGATCTGGAGCATTGCGGCGAAGGTTCTTCGATTGGTCGGCGTCCCTCAATCGGCAGGTCGCCATGCGGCGTGCGTCAGGGATGCAAAAAGGGACGGTTGGAAACGCGGGAGGTGGTCGCTATAAGCCCGCGACACTCAATCTCCCAACAAGAAGTCAATTCCCATGACCGAACGTACCTTCTCGATCATCAAGCCCGACGCCACGCGCCGCAACCTGACCGGCGCGATCAACGCCGTGATCGAAGGCGCCGGCCTGCGCATCGTGGCCCAGCGCCGCGTCAAGCTGACGACCGAACAAGCCAAGAAATTCTACGAAGTGCACGCCGAGCGCCCGTTCTACGGCGAGCTGGTCGAGCAGATGACGGCCGAGCCGGTCGTCGTTCAGGTGCTGGAAGGCGACAACGCCGTCGCCGCCTATCGCGAAGTCATGGGCGCCACCAACCCGGAACAGGCCGCCGAAGGCACCATCCGCAAGCAGTTCGCCCTGTCGATCGGTGAAAACTCGGTCCACGGTTCGGACAGCCAGGACAACGCGAAGATCGAGATCGCCCAGTTCTTCACCGACGACCAGATCGTCGGCTAAGCATTTTAGGCGAGCCTATGCGTGGATACTGATCCCCGCATAGCGTTACTATATGGGCCCGCGTCCGGAACCGGACGCGGGCCCTGTCGTTTGGTGGTCATTATATCGTTCGTCTCCCGGAGAAGACCCATGAAGACCATGATCAAACTGGCCCCCGTCATCGGCGTCGTGGCCCTGCTGGCCGCCTGCGGCCAGACGATGGAACAACGCGCCGCCACCGGCGCCCTGGGCGGCGCTGTCGCCGGTCAGGTCCTCGGCGGCAACACGGGTTCGACCGTGGCCGGCGCCGCTATCGGCGCTGTCGGCGGCGCGGCGACCACGCCCCGCTAAATCAGTCTAGGTCTTTCGGGCGAAAGCCCGGATGACAAAAAGGCCCGGAGCGTTCGCTCCGGGCCTTTTCTACGTTCGACGTCCGGCGCCCTTACCAGATGCGGGCGCGGGCCTCGGGCGCAATATATTCCTTCTGGTCCGGCGAGACGCCGAAGGCCGCATACCAGGCGTCGATATTGCGCGGCGAGGTCGCAGCGCGCACCGGGCCGGGCGAGTGCGGATCGGTGGTCAACTGTTCCTTCAGCGCCGCCTCTCGCGACTTCTCGCGCCAGACCTGCGCCCAGCCCAGGAAGACGCGCTGATCGCCCGTCAGCCCGTCGATGACCGGCGCCGGCTGGCCGTTCAGAGACTTGTGATAGGCGTCCAGGGCCAGCAGCAGGCCGCCCAGGTCGGCGATGTTCTCGCCCATCGTCAGGTCGCCGTTGACGTGCACGCCGGGGATCGGCTCCAGCTTGTCATAGATGTCGCCCAGCACCTTGGCGCGCGCCTCGAAGCGGGCGGCGTCCTCCGGCGTCCACCAGTCGCGCAGCACGCCGTCGCCGTCGGACTTGCGGCCCTGATCGTCGAAGCCGTGGGTGATTTCGTGGCCGATGACCGCGCCGATGCCGCCGTAGTTGACGGCCGGGTCCGCGTTCGGATCGAAGAATGGCGCCTGCAGGATGGCGGCCGGGAAGACGATCTCGTTGCGCGGCGGGTTGTAGTAGGCGTTCACCGTCTGGGGCGTCATGCCCCATTCCAGCGGATCGACCGGCTTGCCGATCTTGCCGCGCTTGTAGGCCCATTCGAAGGCCGAGGAGCGTTCGACGTTGCCGTACAGGTCGTCGGCCTTCAGCTCCAGGCCGTCATACGAGCGCCACTTGTCGGGATAGCCGATCTTCACCCCGAACTTGGACATCTTGTACAGGGCCTGCTCGCGCGTGGGCTCGCTCATCCAGTCCAGGGTCTTCAGCCGCTCGGTCATGGCGTCGCGGATGTTGCCGACCAGGGCTTCCATCTGGGCCTTGGACGAGGCGGGGAAATGCAGGCGGACGTATTCCTGAGCGAGGACCTCGCCCAGCTGGCCGTCGACCAGGGCAACGCCCCGGTTCCAACGCGGACGGTTCTCGGGCTGCCCACGGAGCGTCTTGCCGCGGAAGTCGAAGCGGGCGTCGACGAAGGCCTTGGACAGATAGGGGCTGGCCTGATCGACGACGTTGAACGCCTGCCAGGCCTTCAGCGTCTCGATGGGGGTGTCGGCGAACACCTGGGCGATGGCGGGGATGGCGGTGTTTTCCATCAGCACCAAGGTGTCGACGTCCGACACCTGGGCGCCGGCCAGGAAGCCGGCCCAGTCGAAGCCGGGAGCCAGGGTCGCCAGGTCCGAGGCCTTGGCCGGGTTGTACAGCTTGTCGATCTGGCGACGCTCGACCGTCGTCCACTGCTTGTCGGCGACCTTGGTTTCGAAGGCGAGGATGTCGGCGGCGGTCTTGGCCGGATCGGCCCAGCCGATGGCGGTCAGGGTGGTCGTCAGATAGGCCAGATAGGCCTCGCGCTGGGCGGCGAAGTCGGGCTTCAGATAGTAGTCGCGGTCCGGCAGGCCCAGCGATCCCTGACCCAGATAGGCCGAGTTCAGATTGGGGTTCTTCAGGTCCTCGAACACGTCGATGCCGAACAGGGAGCCGCCGAAGCCTGAATGGCTCTCGCCCATCTGGCGCGCCATGCCGGCGTGGTCGGTGACCGCCTTGACGGCGGCGAGGTCGGCGGCCAGCGGCGTTGCGCCCAGCTGCTCGATCTTCGCCTCGTCCATGAAGCTGGCGTACAGGGCGCCGACCTTGCGGGCGTTCTCGTTGGCGGGATTGGCGGCGCTGGTCTCGATGATCGACTTCAGCTGGGACTGGGCGTTCTCATACAGGACGTCGAACGGGCCGAAGCGCGACTTGTCGGCGGGAATCTCGGTCGTGCGCAGATAGGCGCCGTTGGCGTATTCGTTGAAGTCGTCGCCGGGCTTCACCGAGGTGTCGCGACCGGCCAGATCAAAGCCCCAGGCGCCGAAGGGGCTGTGGGCCGCGCCGGCCATGCCGTGCGAGTGCTGGGCCGAAGCGTCCTGGGCCGAGGCCGCGCCGCCGGTAAGAGCGACGACGATACAGGCCGAGCAGGCGGCCATCAGACGAATGCGTGTCATGGATAGAGAGGGTCCCGATTGAGGTCGGGCGCACCATTGCGCCGGTGCGGCGGTCTGTCGCATGACGTTTTTGTAATCTTGGGGCCGGGATTGTCGTGGGTGGGTGTCCAGGCCCCCTCAAGCCGTCATCCTAGGCCTTGTGCCTAGGATCCATACGCTCGGTGTTCGAAGGCGGCGCACGCTGCATATCCACCGGGATTCTGGATCCTAGGCACAAGGCCTAGGATGACGAACGGGGTGGGGGCTTTAGCCCTGTTCCAAACCCAAGCAGAAGTCGCTCAGCACCTGCGGATAGAGCCCGTGCTCCGCCGTCTTGACCCGTTCGGCCAGGGCTTCCGGCGTATCGCCCTGAACGATCGGCACGCGCGCCTGGCCCAGGATCGGGCCTTCGTCTACGCCTTCGGTGACCAGATGCACGGTGCATCCCGCCTCGGCGTCGCCGGCGGCGATGGCGCGGGCGTGGGTGTCCAAGCCGGGATAAAGGGGCAGCAGGCTGGGGTGGATGTTCAGCATCCGCTCGCGCCAGCCGCCGACCAGCCAGGGCGTCAGAACACGCATATAGCCGGCCAGCGCTACGACCTCGACGCCGGCGTCGCGCAGGACGGCGTCCACCGCCCGCTCATGCGCCTCACGGTCCTTGCCGAACGGTTTGTGCGCCACGGTCGCCGTCGCCACGCCCTTGGCCGCCGCAATCGCCAGACCGCCCGCGCCCTCGACGTTCGACAGCACCAGCACGACCTCATAGCCGCTGTCCGGCGTCTGACTGGCGTCGATCAGAGCCGCCATGTTGGAGCCCGCGCCCGAGATCAGGACGGCGACGCGCGTCGTCACGAGATCAGGCCGCTTCCAGTTGTCCGCAGACGAAGGCGACTTCGCCGGCGTTGAGCAGGGCGGCCAGCACCGGCTCAGCGTTCTCGGGCGAGACGATCAGGATGAAGCCGACGCCGCAGTTGAAGGTGCGGCGCATCTCGTGGTCGCTGATGCCGCCGGTCTCCGCCAGCCAATGGAAGACGGCGGGCATGGGCCAGGCGTTCCAGTCGAATCGGGCCTGCAGACCCTCGGCGATGCAGCGAGGCGGGTTTTCGATCAACCCGCCGCCGGTGATGTGGGCCGCGCCCTTGACCAGGCCCGCCTTCATGATCGGCAGGACCGGCTTCACATAGATGCGGGTCGGCTCCATCAGGGCCTGGGCCAGCGAGCGGTCCTTGGCGAAGGGGGCGTCGTCGCCCCAGGCCAGGCCGGACTTCTCGACCACCTTGCGGACCAGCGAATAGCCGTTCGAGTGCGGGCCGGTGGAGGCCAGGCCGATGATCACGTCGCCGGCCGCCTGGCGATCCAGATAGGGCAGGGCGTGGCCGCGCTCGACGGCGCCCAGGCTGAAGCCGGCCAGATCGTAGTCGCCCTCGGTGTACATGCCCGGCATTTCGGCCGTCTCGCCGCCGACCAGGGCGCAGCCGGCCTGACGACAGCCCTCGGCGATGCCGGCGACGACGCGGCGGGCGGCGTCGATCTCAAGCCGGCCGGTCGCGTAATAGTCGAGGAACAGCAGGGGCTCGGCGCCCTGGGCCAACAGGTCGTTGACGCACATGGCGACCAGATCGACGCCGACGCCGTCGTGACGGCCGGTCTCGATGGCGATCTTCAGCTTGGTGCCGACGCCGTCGGTGGTGGTGACGATCAGCGGGTCCTGGAAGCCGGCGGCCTTCAGGTCGAACAGGGCGCCGAATCCGCCCAGCGAGGGTTCCGATCCGGGGCGCGCCGTCGATTTCGCCAGCGGCTTGATATGTTCGACCAGCATTTCGCCCGCGTCGATGTCCACGCCTGCATCGGCGTAGGTCAGACCGTTTTCGAGAGGCTTTTGGGTGTCGCTCATGGGATCTCGGGCCTGAATCGGGGCGGAAATGCAGCGCGGCTCTTGCCACAGGTAGGATGCGCGGGGCTATAGCATCGGAATGACGCCGATCACCACCACCGAGGCGCTGGCCGATTTCTGCGCCCGCGTAGCCACAGCTCCCTTCATCACGGTCGACACCGAGTTCATGCGGGAAACGACCTATTGGCCGAAGCTCTGCCTGATCCAGGCGGCATCGGCCGATCACGCCGCGATCATCGACCCGATGGCGGAGGGGCTGGATCTGGAGCCGTTCCTGAATTTGTTGCGCGACGAGAAGATCGTGAAGGTCTTCCACGCCTGTCGCCAAGACGTGGAAATCTTCGTGCGCCTGGGGGCCATGCCCAAGCCCATGTTCGACACCCAGGTCGCGGCCATGGCGGCGGGCTTCGGCGAACAGGTCGCCTATGATTCGCTGGTGCGGCAGATGTTGCGCATCGAGGTGGACAAGGGCAGCCGCTTCACCGACTGGGCGCGCCGGCCGTTGTCGGAGAACCAACTGGTGTATGCGCTTGGCGACGTGACCCATCTTGCGGCGCTGTATCCCAAGCTGCGCGACCGGCTGCAGAAGGAAGGCCGGCTGGGGTGGGTGATGTCGGAGATGGAGAGCCTGACCGATCCGGCCCTCTACGACACCAATCCGGAAAACGCCTGGAAGCGGCTGAAGCCCAAGAAGTTCTCGGCCAAATATCTGGCGGCGTTCAAGGCCGTCGCCGTCTGGCGCGAGCGGGCGGCGCAGGAGCGCGACCAGCCGCGCGGCCGCATCCTGAAGGACGAGGGCATCGACGAGATCGCCCAGCAGACGCCGACGGATGTCGAGGCCTTCAATCGCCTGCGCTCGGTGCCGAAGGGTTTCGGCGGTTCACGGCTGGGGCTGGAACTGGCCGAGGAGCTGAAACGGGTTCTGGCCGATCCTGAAGCCTTTGCGCCCGAGATGGAGCGCCCCGCCCACCGCCAGCCGGCCCCGCCGTCGGTGGTGGAACTGTTGAAGGTGCTGCTGAAGGCCAAGAGCGACAACGCCGGCGTGGCCTCCAAGCTGATCGCGACCGTGTCGGACCTGGAAAAGATCGCCATCAGCGACGACGCGGACATCGACGCCATGAAGGGCTGGCGCCGCCAGATCTTCGGCGAGGATGCGCTGAAGCTGAAGCGCGGCGAGATCGCCCTGGTGCTGAATGGCGCGCGGGTGGAAGTCGTCGAGATCGAGTAGGGAAAACGTCTCCTCCTCATGCAATGGGGAGGGGGACCGCGAAGCGGTGGAGGGGCTCTTGAAGTTTCACAGCCGCCTGCGACGCGTGAAAGACCCCTCCGTCACGGCGCAGAAGACGCGCCGCGCCACCTCCCCACAGAGTGGGGAGGAGACTTCGGAATCAAATCTTCAGCCCCAGGTCCATCGCCTCGGCGAGGGCCTTGGCGCGCTTCTTGGTCTGTTCGCCCAAGAGGACGTCGGCGTAGCCTTCGGTCGCGGTCAGACGCAGGTCGCCGCCTTTGACCTTGGCGGTGGCGTTGGCCAGTAGCTGGGGTGAGCGACCGGACAGATCGCAGGCCAGACGAATAGCCAGGCCGATGGCGCGGGCGCGTTTGGCGGCGGCGGCGTCGAGCAGGCGGTCGATGACCTCGGGCTGCGGGGTGGCGGGGGCGCCGCCGTAGCGGGCGTTCATCGCGCTGGCCAAAAAGGCGCGCTCCGTGTGGCTGATGCCCGCGACGGGCGCGCGCAGCACCTGGTCGAAGACAAGCTCCAGCCTGTGATCCGGGTGCAGCCGCGCGCCCAGGTCCGCCAGACGGCAGGCGGCGCTGACCAGCACGGCGTCGCGTTTCTCGCCGAACACCTCGGGCAGGGCGGCGACGATTTCGGAAATCCAGCCGTTGAGCGCGCCGGGCAGGGCGGGAGCCACGCCCTGGCGACCGCCCAGGGCGGTGCAGCCGGCCAGCAGCGGATCGGCCGTGCGCGTCGCCTCGTCCAGCGTCTCGAAAAGCAGGCCCTCGCGCACGCCCCAGGCCGACATCTCGATCTGTTTGAGACCGAGATGTTTGATCAACGCCTCAAGCACCAGTCCGGCGTAAGGCAGGGTCTCGGCGCGTTTCTTCGACACGCCGGGCAGTTTGGCCAGGCTGGCTGCCGACTGTTGCGCCACCAGACGCGCGGTCTCCAGCGCCTCATCGGCCGACATCTGATACTGATGCACGACCTTCAGCGGATAGGATTTCAAGTCCATCTGGACCTGGGCCAGGGTGCGCCAGGCGCCGCCCACGGCGTAGAGGCGCTCGCTCTTGAACTGGGCTGCGACCGGTTTCAGGGCCTGATCGATACGGGCCTTGATGCGCTCGGCGTCGAAGGCCTTGCCGTCAGCCAGAGCAAACGGACCCAGCGGCAGTGTCAGGCCGTTCTCGACGCCGTCTCCGTTCAGCCGGGTCAGCTCAAGACTGGCGCCGCCCATGTCGGCCGAGACGCCGTGGGCCAGGGGGGCGCCAGCCAAAACGCCCATGGCCGCATATTTGGCCTCTTCCTCACCCGACAGGACGCGGATCTGGAGGCCGGTTTCGGCGGCGACCCGCTCGCAGAACTCCGGCCCGTCCAGGGCTTCGCGCACGGCGGCGGTGGCGGCGATCAGGGTCGCGTCAGGCCGCACGCCTTCCAGCACGGCGGCGAAACGGCGCAGCGCCGTCATCGCCATGACCACGCCATCGGGCGACAGCTTGCGTG
Source organism: Brevundimonas vesicularis (assembly GCF_014204545.1). Lineage (GTDB taxonomy): Bacteria > Pseudomonadota > Alphaproteobacteria > Caulobacterales > Caulobacteraceae > Brevundimonas > Brevundimonas vesicularis_B. The sequence continues at coordinate 1,039,805 of NZ_JACHLJ010000001.1, read as the reverse complement.
TCGTCGGCAGGTCGCGGCCCAGGCCGGCCAGAACCTTCTCATTATAGACGGTCCAGATCGCGCGGCCTTCCAGCCGGTACAGGACCAGTCGAACCGAGTTTGAACCGATGTCGATCGCGGCGATGTCGCGGTCGGTAAGCGTGATGTCGGGCATCAGCGGCCTGGACGCTCGTAGCGCAGGACGGCGGGCAGGCTCTTGGCCTTGCGGCCGCGCCCGGACAGGCTGGGGTTTGTCATGAAGTATTTGTGCGCCGAGAAGGGCCGCTCAGGATCGGCGGGGGTGACGCGTGTATAGCGCCCTTCGGCGTCCAGCACCCAGCTTTGTGCGTCGTCCTTCAGATTGGCGACCATGATCTGGTCCAGCACCTGATCGTGGACGGTGGCGTTGCGGATCGGCGTCATCAGCTCAACACGGCGATCAAGGTTGCGCGTCATCCAGTCGGCTGAGGAGATGAAAACCTTGGCCTTGTCATGCGGAAGGTCCTTGCCGTTGGCGAAACAGACGATGCGACTGTGTTCCAGGAAGCGGCCGACGATCGACTTGACGCGGATGTTCTCGGACAGGCCTGGCACGCCCGGACGCAGGCAGCAGATGCCGCGCACCACCAGGTCGATCCGCACGCCCCATTGGCTGGCCCGGTACAGGGCGTCGATGATCTCGGGGTCCACCAGCGAGTTCAGCTTGACCCAGATGGCGGCGGGCTTGCCCATGGCGGCGGCCGACATCTCCTTGCCGATCAGTTCGACCAGCGTGGACTTCATGTTCAGCGGCGACACGATCAGCGCCTCCAGATGGTCCGGCGTCGCATAGCCCGTGATGTAGTTGAACACCTTGGTCGCATCGCGCCCCAGCACGGGGTCGCAGCTGAACAGCGACAGGTCGGTGTAAACCTTGGCCGTCACCGGGTGATAGTTGCCGGTGCCGAAGTGGCAATAGGTCTTCAGCCCGTCGCCCTCGCGCCGGACCACGACACTGACCTTGGCGTGTGTCTTGTATTCGACGAAGCCGAAGACGACGTGGACGCCGGCCCGCTCCATCGCCCGCGCCCAGCGCAGATTGGCCTCTTCGTCGAAGCGGGCCTTCAGTTCGACCAGGGCGGTGACGTTCTTGCCGTTCTCGGCCGCCTCGATCAGGGCGGCGACGATGGGGCTGTCCTTGGAGGTGCGGTACAGCGTCTGTTTGATGGCGATGACGTTGGGATCGCGTGCGGCCTGTCGCAGGAACTGAACCACCACGTCGAAGCTCTCGAACGGGTGGTGGATCAGCAGATCCTTTTCGCGAATGGCCGCGAAGACGTCGCCGCCATTGTCGCGGACGCGTTCGGGATAGCGCGGCTCATAGCCCTTAAACTTCAGGTCCGGATGGCCGCCGGGGATCAGGTCCGACAGCTGGGCCAGACCCAACATGCCGTCGACCAGAACCACGTCCTGGGGCGCGGCCTCCAGCTCGCCGACGATGAAGGTGCGCAGGTCGGACGGCATGGACGCCTCGATCTTGACCCGCACGACCGAGCCCAGACGACGCTGCTTCAGCGCCTCCTCGAACTCCAGCACCAGGTCTTCGGCCTCTTCCTCGATTTCGATGTCCGAGTCGCGGATCAGGCGTAGCACGCCCTTTTCCTGAACCTCGCAGCCGGGGAACAGGTGGTCGATGAACAATAACAGCACGTTTTCCAGCGTGATGAACCGCTTGTGCCCTGGCGTGGAGCGGCCGTCGGTCGGCAGTTCCCAGAACCGGCGCACCTGGGTCGGCACCGGCACCAGGGCATAGAAGGTCTTGGTCTCGCCCTTGCGCTTCAGCTTCAGCGCCAGAGAGAAGCCCAGGTTGGGCAGGAAGGGGAAGGGGTGGGCCGGGTCGATGGCGAGCGGCGTCAGGACGGCGAAGAGCTGGTTCAGGAACTCGGGTTCCAGACGCTCGCGCTCGGTCTTGGTGATCTTCTGGCGATCGACGATCTCGATGCCGGCGACCGTCAGCTCCTTCTTCAGCTGGCGCCAGCGCAACTGCTGTTCGGCCATCAGCTCGCCGGCTGCGATGTTGATCCGCTCCAGCTGTTCGGCGGGCGTCAGGCCGTCGGCGGACAGGACGCGCAGCCGTTCGCGCAACTGACCCTTCAGACCGGCGACGCGCGTCATGAAGAACTCGTCCAGGTTATTGGCCGAGATGGACAGGAACCGCAGCCGCTCCAGCAGCGGGTGGTTGGGGTTGGCCGCTTCTTCCAGCACGCGTTCGTTGAACGCCAGCCACGAGGTTTCGCGATTGAAGAACCGGCTGGGCGAGGCCATCAGCTCTTCGCTCAGCGCCAGTTGAGGGGCGCGAGAGGCGGGAACCTCTTCGCCTCGGGTGTCGTCATGGATCGCGGCGTCGGTCATGAACCGGTTCTCGCGCGCGTGTGTGACGGCCGCAAGCGGGCGCCGAGAAAATGTCGCGGGTCAGTCGGCGGCGGCGTCCATGGCGTCCAGCACCTGACGCGCCAGGACGCGCGTCACGGGGCGGTGGAGGGCGTCCAGACGTTCGACCACGGCGGCGGCGGTCTCGGCCGAGCGGTCCAGGCGGCGCACCAGATAGTCGATCACGTCGTCGGATGGGATGATGCTGCGCTCGGCGAAGCGGGCGCGCAGGATGGCCGACAGGACCGCGTCGTCGGGCGCGACGATGGCGACGGCGCGCACGGCGTCCAGCCGCGAACGCAGATCGGGCAGATCGACCGACCACTGACGGGGAGCCGAGCGGGACACCAGCAGCAGGGCGCCGCCGCCGGAGTTGGCCAGGTTGATCAGATGAAACAGGCTTTCGTCGTCGGCGTCGGCCGCGCGGTCCAGCAGGACCGGCCGGCCTTCCAGCTCCAGCGGATCGATCAGCGCGGCCTCGGCGCCGTTCAGGGGCACGGCGCCGATCCGTTCGGCCCAGTCGGCGGCGAGGCGGCTCTTGCCCGATCCAGGGGGGCCGTGAAGCGCCAGCACCGCGCCCACGCCGTCGGGCCAGCGGGCCAGAACGCGCACAGCCTCGGCATTGCTGTCGGACGTCACGAAGGCCTCGCCCGCAACCGGCCGCTCCAGCGGCAGACGCAGCTGTTCGGTCGTCGTCGGGGGCAGGGCGCTCAGCGCGGACATGGGCCTGTCATAGCAGAGGCCGGCGTTAACCGCGTCAGGCCCGCGCTGTTGGTTGCGGGGAGCGAACCGCGCCCCTGTGGATGAAATCAGGCGAATTCGGCCAAGGCGGGGTTCAGCTTGCCGGCCTTGAACTCCGTCACCGTGTAATCGGCCAGGCCGTGAACCTGGAACGGATCGTCCTTCAGCAGGGTCTCCAGCTCTTGCTTGGTTCCGCCGCTGCGGACCACCAGAATGCCGCCGGTGCGCGGAACCATCGGCCCGGCGGCGATGATCAGGCCGCTGGCGACATGCTGATCCAGCCACGCGCGATGCTCGACCGTCCGCGCCTCGATGGCTTCGATGGGCTGGGTGTAGGTGATGGTGACGATGAACATGGCGGCCTCGGGCGGATGGAAGCGTCAGATATCATGCGCGACGGCAGGCTTTGCAACGGCTGAAACCTTGACTTTCCGGGGCGATGATGCGCCCTACGCCGCTTCGATTTCGGGCGCCGACGGCGTCGGATTCCACCGCCCAGAGACTCCAGACGGTTCGTTTCATGCACGCCTATCGCTCTCACACCTGCGGCGCCCTGCGCGCCTCCGACGCCGGTTCCGCTGTTCGCCTGTCGGGCTGGGTTCACCGCAAGCGCGACCACGGCGGCCTGCTGTTCATCGACCTGCGCGACCACTACGGCCTGACGCAGCTGGTTCTGCACCCCGAGACGCCGGGCTTCGCCGCCGTCGAACGTCTGCGTGCCGAGAGCGTGATCAAGGTCGATGGCGAGGTGGTCGCCCGCGACGCCTCGGTGGTGAACGCCAATCTGCCCACGGGCGAAGTCGAGGTGCGCGTCCAAGGCGTCGAGGTGCTGTCGGAAGCCGCCGAATTGCCGATGCCGGTCTTTGGGGATCAGGAGTATCCCGAGGATATCCGCCTGGCCAACCGCTTCCTCGATCTGCGCCGCGAGCGTCTGCACAAGAACATCGTGCTGCGCTCCAAGGTGATTTCCTCGATCCGTCGTCGCATGGTCGATCAGGGCTTCCTTGAGTATCAGACGCCCATCCTGACGGCCTCGTCGCCGGAAGGCGCGCGCGACTTCCTGGTGCCGTCGCGACTGCACCCGGGCAAGTTCTACGCGCTGCCCCAGGCGCCGCAGCAGTTCAAACAGCTGCTGATGGTGTCGGGCTTTGACCGCTATTTCCAGATCGCGCCGTGCTTCCGTGACGAAGACCTGCGCGCCGACCGGTCGCTCGAATTCTACCAGCTCGACGTCGAGATGAGCTTCGTGACGCAGGAAGACGTCTTCGCCGCCATCGAGCCGCTGATGCACGGCGTGTTCGAGGAGTTCGGCGAGGGCAAGCCGGTCTCGGCCATCGACGGAACCCACGTCTTCACCAACGATTTCGGCGAGACGTTCGAACACAAGGGTTTCGAGCGCCTGACCTACGCCCAGTCGATGGCTTGGTACGGTTCGGACAAGCCGGACCTGCGCAACCCGATCAAGATGCAGGTGGTGTCGGATCACTTCCGCGACGGCGGGTTCGGCCTGTTCGCCAAGATCCTGGGCGCCGACGACAAGAACGCCGTCTGGGCCATCCCGGCGCCGACCGGCGGCAGCCGCGCCTTCTGCGACCGCATGAACTCTTGGGCGCAGGGCGAGGGCCAGCCGGGCCTGGGCTATATCTTCTGGTCCGAGGACCAGGGCGCCTGGGGCGGCCCGATCGCCAAGAACCTGGGTCAGGAACCGACCGAGGCCCTGATGTCGTCGCTGGGCTTGGGCCAGGGCGACGCCGCCTTCTTCGTCGCCGGCCTGCCTGCGACCTTCGCCAAGTTCGCCGGCCTGGCCCGCACCCGCGTGGGCGCCGAGCTGAAGCTGGTGGACGAAGACCAGTTTAAGTTCTGCTGGATCGTCGACTTCCCTATGTTCGAATGGTCGGAAGAGGAGAAGAAGGTCGACTTCAGCCACAACCCCTTCTCCATGCCGCAGGGCGGGCTGGAGGCCCTGGAGAACCAGGATCCGCTGACCATCCGCGCCTATCAGTACGACATCGTCTGCAACGGCTATGAGCTGTGCTCGGGCGCGATCCGGAACCACAAGGCCGAGATCATGCTGAAGGCGTTTTCCATCGCCGGCTACGACGCCTCGGTGGTCGAGGAGCAGTTCGGCGGCATGCTGAACGCCTTCCGCTTCGGCGCCCCGCCGCACGGCGGCCTGGCCCCCGGCATCGACCGCATCGTCATGCTGCTGGCCGGCGAGACGGCCATCCGCGAGGTCATTGCCTTCCCGCTGAACCAGCAGGGCGAGGATCTGCTGATGAATGCTCCGACCGAGGCCGAGGAGCGCCAGCTGAAGGATGTCCACATTCGCACAGCGCTGCCGATCAAGGTCTGATCGGCGAGGTCTGATCACAGATGAAGAAGGGGGACGCTTCGCGTCCCCCTTTTTTGCGCTCGCGCCCAGGGCGAGCACGATTGCCTGCAACCGCAAACCGGGATTTACGTTCGGATCGGACGTTAATCTTTCGGTAACCAAATGCGACGCGCCATTCGACTGGGTATCTTCATCGGCACCGTGCTGGGCATGAGCGCTTGTGCGACCCAGTATGACGCCAATGGTCGGCCGGTTTCGGGCGCTTACGGCTCGGTCGAAGCCGGGCGGACGGGCTGAGCGCAAAGGAAAACGTGGCGTTGGTCGCGATCCTGCCCTACTGTAGCGCTGCGGACGCCGTCTGTTGCGCCGCGTCGGTCCCCAAAACCCCCTAGATGTTACTCATCGCTATTGCTGTCGTTCTGCTCCTGGTGGTGCTCAACGGCTTGTTCGCCATGACTGAATTGGCGGTCGTCTCCTCGCGGAAATCCAAACTACAGGCGAGGGCGGAACGGGGCGACCGGGGGGCCAGGGCGGCGCTGAAACTGTCGGAAGAACCGACTCAGTTCCTGTCCGCGGTTCAGGTGGGCATCACCCTGATCGGCATTTTGGCGGGCGCCTATGGTCAGGCGACCATCGCGGGCGAGCTGGATCGCATTCTGGAAGTCGCCTTCCCGGCCCTGGCTCAATATACCGAATTCTTCGCCACGGCCCTGGTGGTCGTGTGCATCACCTATGTCTCGCTGATCATCGGCGAACTGGTGCCCAAGCGCCTGGCGTTGATCTTCCCCGAGACGGTGGCGTCCAAGATGGCCGGGCCGATCTCCAAGCTGGCGATCGTGCTGAAGCCGTTCGTCCTGCTGCTGACCGCCTCGACCTCGGGCATTCTGAAGCTGCTGGGCGTCAAGGATCGCGATGGCTCGGACGTAACCCAGGAAGAGGTGGCGACCATCTTGGCCGAAGGCACCTCGGCCGGCCTGATCGAGCCCGAAGAGCAGGTGATGATCGAGGAAATCCTGCGCCTGGGCGACCGTCCGGTGCGGGTGGCCATGACGCCGCGCCACGACGTGTTCTGGATCGCGCTGGACGACCCCGAAGAGATGCTGCGCGAAGAGATTCGCACCTGCCCCTATTCGCGGATCGTGGTGGCGCGCGAGAGCGACGTCGATAATCCGCTGGGCGTGGTTCACAAGAAGGATCTGCTGGACAGCTTGCTGACCAACGGCAAGTTCGACATCGAACCGCTGGTCGCCGAGCCGGCCTTCATTCCTCAGTCGACCTCGGTGTTGAAGGCGCTGGAGATCCTGAAGGGCTCGCGTGTCCACATGGCCTTCATCGTCGACGAGTACGGCGCCTTTGAAGGCGTGGTGACGGCGACCGACATTCTGGAAATGATCGCCGGCGATTTCAACGAGGGCCATGACGAAGAGCAGGCCTGGATCCATCAGCGCGCCGACGGCAGCTGGCTTGTCGACGGTCAGACGGACCTGGACGAACTGGCTGACAAGCTGGGCGAGGACTTTGGCGAGCATGAAGGCTTCCACACCGTCGCCGGCCTGATTCTGCACCAGATCTCGCGCGTCCCGGACGAGGGCGAAGTGCTGCAGGTCGGCCGATTCGAGGTCGAGGTCGTGGATATGGACGACCGCCGCATCGACAAGCTGATCTTCAAGGAACTGGTGAAGGCTCAGGACGAGCGGGACGCCATCGCCGCGCATCTGGAAGACTGATCGCAAGTGTCACATCGCCCTTGAAATGGCGGGCGGTGTCGGGCATACGCCCCCCTCTGGCGAACGCACGGACCTTTCGGGTTTGCGCGGTTGTCTAGGAGTTTAGCTCAGCTGGTAGAGCACCGGTCTCCAAAACCGGGGGTCGTGGGTTCGAGTCCCCCAACTCCTGCCAATCCCCCCTGTCGCTTCCGGATGGGACTTCCCATCTGGGGCGACAGGAACAATTGTGTGAAGAGCAACTGATGGCCAAGGCCAAAACTCCCGGCAAGCGGCCTCAAGGCAGCGCGAAGCCCCAGATGGGCGCCAAGCCTCAGGCGGCCGGCGCCGCCGCCATCACGGTCGATTCGCCCGAGCCCAAGAAGCCCCGCACCAGCCCTGGCCAGTTCCTGAGCCAGGTGCGCGCCGAAGGCCGCAAGATCGTCTGGCCCAGCCGCAAGGAGACCTGGATCACCTCGGTGATGGTCTTCATCATGGTCATCATCGCCTCGATCTTCTTCTGGATCGTGGACACCGGCCTAGGCTACGCCTTCCGCTACATCATCGCTCTCGGATCCTGAGAAAGACGCGCCCATGACCGATGCAGCGCCCGCAAAGCCCGCCAATCCGCGCCACAAGTGGTACATCGTCAACGCCTACTCGAACTTCGAGAAGAAGGTCGCCGAGCAGCTGCGTGATCAGGCCAAGCAACAAGGCCTGGAAGACGCCTTCTCCGAAATCCTGGTTCCGACCGAGGACGTCGTCGAGATCCGTCGCGGCCGCAAGGTGAACTCGGAACGCAAGTTCTTCCCCGGCTATGTCCTGGTGAAGATGGAAATGACCGACCAGGCCTATCACCTGGTCAAGAACACGCCGAAGGTCACAGGCTTCCTGGGCGCCGCGGGCGGAACCAAGCCGCTGCCGGTCTCCGAGCGTGAAGTTCAGAACATCATCGGCGCGGTGGAAGAGGGCGTCGAGCGTCCCAAGCCCACCATCCGCTTCGACATCGGCGAGAAGGTCAAGGTCATCGACGGCCCGTTCGCCAGCTTCGACGGTTCGGTCGAGAGCGTGGACGAGGAACACGCCCGCCTGCGCGTCGCCGTGTCCATCTTCGGTCGCGCCACGCCGGTCGAACTGGAATACGCCCAGGTGGAGAAGGTCGCGGGCTGAGGCTCACGCACCTGTCGAGATTTAAGCCGCGTCCGAAAGGGCGCGGCTTTTTCGTTTCTGCGGCGAGGGCGGTGCGTTGCGTTGCCTTTCCATCCCCCCTCTGTTACACGCGCGCCTTCGCTCGGCGGGCCTTCGGTTCGTGGAGCGTCAAATCCGTGGGAGGCAGCCATGCCGCACCACGGCTCACCGGCCCTGCGTTCGCGCCGGGTCATTCATAGGAGAGACCAATGGCCAAGAAGATTCTCGGCTATATCAAGCTGCAAGTGCCGGCCGGTTCGGCCACGCCTTCGCCCCCGATCGGCCCGGCTCTGGGTCAGCGCGGCGTGAACATCATGGGCTTCTGCAAGGAGTTCAACGCGCGCACCGAGAAGGAAGCCAAGGGCACCCCGCTTCCGACCGTGATCACCGTCTATCAGGACAAGTCGTTCACCTTCATCACCAAGACGCCGCCGGCGACCTGGTACCTGAAGCAGGCCACGGGCCTGAAATCGGGTTCGAAGCTGGTCGGCCGTGAAGTCGCCGGCAAGATCACGCAGGCGCAACTGCGCGAGATCGCCGAAAAGAAGATGAAGGATCTGAACGCCAACGACATCGACGCGGCGGCCAAGATCATCGAAGGCTCCGCCCGCGCGATGGGCCTCGAAGTGGTGGAGGGCTAAACGATGGCCAAGCAAACCAAGGCCTTCAAGGCCCGCACCGGCGTGACCCAAGACCTGCTGCCGTTCTCCGACGCCATCAAGCTGGCCAAGGAAAACGCCAAGGCCAAGTTCGACGAGTCGCTGGAAATCTCGGTCAACCTGGGTGTCGACCCGCGTCACGCCGACCAACAGGTCCGTGGCGTCGTCAACCTGCCGTCGGGCACCGGCCGTGACGTTCGCGTCGCCGTCTTCGCCAAGGACGCCAAGGCCGCCGAAGCCACCGCAGCCGGAGCCGAACACGTCGGCGCCGAAGATCTGTACGAAAAGATCGCCGGCGGCTTCATGGAGTTCGACCGCGTGATCGCGTCGCCGGACATGATGGCCCTGGTCGGCCGTCTGGGTAAGGTGCTGGGCCCGCGCGGCCTGATGCCGAACCCCAAGGTCGGCACCGTGACCCCGAACGTGGCCCAGGCCGTCAAGGACGCCAAGGGCGGCGCCGTCGAGTTCCGCGTCGAGAAGGCGGGCATCGTCCACGCCGGCATCGGCAAGGTCTCGTTCACCCAGGACGCCCTGGAAGCCAACGTGAAGGCCATCGTGGACGCCCTGGTGCGTTCCAAGCCGTCGGGCGCCAAGGGCACCTATGTGAAGCGCATCAGCCTGTCGTCGACGATGGGCCCGGGCTTCAAGGTCGACCCGGCCTCGCTGGGCGCCTAAGTCGAAAGACAAGCCACACTGAAGAACGGCGGGGAGCGATCCCCGCCGTTTTTTCTTGCCCGGATCAGTAGGCGGCGGTGAAGCGGGCGCGGCTGTGCTTGGGGTTCTCCAGTTCATCGACCATGGCGATGGCGTAGTCGGAGAAGCCGATCTTGCTGTCGCCGTTGGCGTTTACAACCAGTTGGTTGGTCCCGGTGCGATAGCGGCCCAGGCGTGGCGTTTCCTCGATCAGGGCGGCGGGGGAGAAGAAGGTCCAGTCGATTTCGGTCTCCTGACGCAGGTCGTCCAGGAAGGTCAGGCCGCCCTTGGCGATGGGCTTCCATTCGGCCGGGAACTGCGGCGTATCGAACAAGAGGACGCCAGGCGCGACCTCCAGGCTGGCGGCGCCGCCGGTGACGAGCAGGCGCGGGACGCCGGCGGTCTTCAGCGCGCCCAGGATCGTCGCGGCGGGAACATCGAAATGCAGGGCGCTGATGACCGCGTCCGAACCCTTGATCAGGTCGGCGAGCGCGGCGGCGTCCGAGGCGTCGCCGGCGACAGGCGTGACGCCGGTGGCGGTCGGGATCGCTTGCGGCTTGCGGGCGATGGCGGTGACTGTGTGACCGCGCGCGGCCAGCTCCCTGGTGATTTCCGAGCCGGCGCGACCGCTGGCGCCGAGAACTGCGACTTTCATGGAAGGCTCCTTTGGGTATCCAGTGGATACCAGGTGCGATATGGGATGCACCCATGCAAGACGGCACCTCTCGGACACCTGGTCACCTTCAAGAAACCTGGCTGCGCGGCGATGTGTTCGCGGCGAACTGTCCGACGCGACAGCTGCTGGACCGCATCGCTGATAAGTGGAGCACCCTGATCCTGATCGTGCTGGGAGAGGGGCCGATCCGGTTCAACGCCCTGAAGCAGCGGGTCGATGGGGTGTCGCAGAAGATGTTGAGCCAGACGCTGAAGTCGCTGGAGCGCGACGGCCTGGTGTCACGCTCCGTCGTGGCCACCGTGCCGGTGTCGGTGACCTATGCAGTCACGCCGCTGGGCCGGACCCTGATGGCGGCGATGCAGTCGATGATCGACTGGGCCGAGACCCGGATGCCCGAAGTCGCGGCCGCGCAAATGGCCTACGATCAGCGATCCTCCGACGTCCACTGACTTTTTTATCGCGTGCGGCGAACGGCCACGCTCGACCCGCGTTCCTGTCGCGACCTTGAAGGGGGCGATATGTTCGGACTGGGAAAACTGATGGGCGACAAGCCCGGTGTAGGCGGCCACGACCCGTGGAAGGGACGCCTCGCGTTCGGCGCCATCGTGCTGGTGGCGGCCTATTTCGCGGTCCAGCTGATCGTGACCTTGCAGACGCTGTGGCTGCTTATTTTCGGGGCCATCGTGGTGTCGGTGATCCTGCGCGCGCTGGCCGATCCCATCGTGCGCTGGCTGAAGGCGCCGGATGCGCTGGCCGTCTTCCTGTCGCTGTTGATCGTGATCGCGGTGCTGGCAGGCGTTCTGACCCTGTTCGGCACTCAAATCACCGAACAGGTCGTTGCCCTGTCCGCCGTGGTGCCGCAAGGCTGGGAGCAGGTTCAGTCCTGGATCCAGGCCCAGCCCTATGCCGCGCAGCTGTTGGAGCAGTTGCAGGGGCTGGGCGGCCGCGCCGGTCAGGCGTTGCAGGTCGCGCAGAAGTTCGCCCTGGGCTTCGCATCCGGCGTCACCACCCTGGTTCTGGTCGTGGTGGCGGGCGTCTTCCTGGCGATCGAGCCCGCCAAGTCGCGCGAGGGGCTGCTGTCCATGCTGCCCATGGATCGGCGGCCGCGAATGCGCGAAGTGTTGAACAGCTGCGGCAAGGCGCTGAAGGGCTGGCTGAAGGCGCAGCTGTTCTCGATGGTCCTGGTCGGAACGATGACAGGGGTCGGTTTGGCCATCATCGGCGTGCCGTCGGCGCTGGGGCTGGGTCTGCTGACGGGCCTGGCGCAGTTCGTGCCGATCGTTGGGCCCATCGTTTCCACCGTGCCGGCTGTGCTGGTGGGCGCCACACAAGGGTGGGAGACGGCCCTCATGACGCTGGCGCTGTATGTCGTTGTGTCCCAACTGGAGAGCAACTTCATCACGCCGATGGTGCAGAAGAACGTGGCCAATCTGCCGGTCGTCCTGGGCATCTTCGCCGTGGTGGGAATCGGCACCCTGTTCGGGCCGCTGGGCGTATTGTTCGCCACGCCGCTGGCGCTGGTGCTGCACACGCTGATCACCATGCTGTATCGTCAGGACGTGCTGGGCGATCCAAAGGCCAAGGCGCCTGGTGAGAAATAAATGGGACCGTCCGTGGTCTGACAACTTGACGCAGCCGTCGCGATCCCGTTTCGAGGGCGGCCGCGACCGGCAGACCTGGAACCAGACGTGAAGATTGGGCGAGCGCCAGCACGAATCGTCAGCACCGCGCACGCAAGGGGCGAGGGCTGAGGCGTGGCGCAGGCCCGGTCGAAACGCACCACCCGTTCCGAGACCCGGCAGGTCGCGGCCCTGCCGTGGCGGTTGGAGGACGGCGAACGTCGCATCCTGATGATCACCTCGCGCGAAACGCGGCGCTGGGTGATCCCCAAGGGCGGGCGGATGGTCGGCAAGAGCGACCCCGAGGCCGCCGCCCAGGAGGCGATGGAGGAGGCGGGGGTCAAGGGCGACATCGACACCCAATCCATCGGCGTATTCCGTTACGCCAAGGGTCTGAAGGACGGCGGGGTTCGCCAATGTGTGGTGTCGGTCTATCCGATGGAGGTGTTGATCCAGATGGGCGCCTGGCCCGAAGCGCATCAACGCGAGCGCCGCTGGATGAGCTTTAGCGAGGCTGCGGACCTGGTTCACGAGCCCGATCTGGCCGCGCTGATCCGCGACTTCGAAGCCACGCCGCTGGAAGATTGAGCAACCGTCGGTCGAATTCGACTGGCCTGCAGGTCTGAGCTTCCCGATAAGAGGGCGGGGGAGGCTATCATGACCATCACACGCAAACTGGCGCTGGCCGCGTCGCTGGGTCTGGCGCTGGGGCTGAGCGTGACAGGCGCGCACGCGCAGGCGGCGGCTCAGTCCGAAACGGTCGTCGTCACGCGCGTCGAGCCAGCGCAGCAGGATTCCGGCCTGGCCCGCCGCAGCGCCTTGGCGCGCGAACTGATCGACCTGTCCGTCGGACCGAACTTCATGAAGGAGTTTGAGCGCGTCATGGTCGCGCAGATGGGCGAAATGGATAAGAAGGGCGGCGAAGAAGCGATCTGGGTCCGCACCAACATGCCGTCGATGGCGAGCAGAATGATCGAGCGATTCATGAATGACTTGGCGCCGATCTACGGCTCCGTCTTCACCGAAGAAGAGCTTGTCGCTCAGATCGCATTTTATCGCACGGCTGTCGGGCGGTCTGTCGCAGCCAAGACGATATCCTTGAGCATGGCCTCACAGGAGGTCGAGACCGCAGCGATGACGAACCTTCTGGAGGAGTTCGAGAGCAAATACTGCGCTCGGTTCGATTGCGGCGAAGAAGACGAGACCGGCGCAAAGCCCAGCCGGCGTTAAGCCGGGTTGATTTCCAACGGCGGCGCCTGTAAGAGCGCCGCTTCCCGTCGGAGGTTCATCTTCTGACGGTCCTGTCCGAGAACTTCGGGGCGTGGGGGTCACCCGGGCCATAACTGTCAGAGAGCCCTCTGACGCCGTGGGGAGATGGGGACGCGACCCTGCGCTGTCAGCCCGCATTCCGGGACGGACGCCGTCAGACGCATCCTTCGGACAATACGACCGGCCCGACGTTTCGCAGCGATGCGACGCGCTTTGGCCAATCCGTCGTCGGGAATAAGCCCGGCGGCGAACACCAAGACTGGAGACCGCAATGGATCGCGCTCAAAAAGCCGAGTCTATCGAATCGCTCAAGGGCGTTTTCGCCGACGCCGGCAGCGTGGTCGTGACCCACAACCTGGGTCTGACCGTTGCGGAAATGGAAGATCTGCGTGGCCGTCTTCGTAAAGAAGGCGGCGCGTTCAAGGTGGTCAAGAACCGCCTGGCGCTGAAGGCGCTCGAGGCCGAGGAAGGCAGCGACTACCACAACCTGTTCAAGGGTCCCGTGGGCATCGCCTATTCCGAGAACCCCGGTACGGCCGCCAAGGTCGCCACCGAGTTCGCCAAGGCCAACGATCGCTTCAAGATCGTCGGCGGCTTCATGGGCTCGACCATCGTCGACCAAAAGGGCGTGGACGCACTGTCCAAGCTCCCGACGCTCGACGAGGTTCGCGGTCAACTCATCGGCCTGCTCAACGCGCCTGCGACCCGTATCGCCGGCGTGCTGCAAGCACCCGCCGGTCAGCTGGCTCGCGTGTTCAACGCCTACGCCACCAAGGAAGCCGCGTAAGCGGCCCAGCCTTTCATCTCTGCATCACTCTCTAAAACCAATCCTCCGAAGGAAAACTGACAATGGCTGACCTCGCCAAGATCGTCGAAGACCTGTCCGCTCTGACCGTCCTCGAAGCTGCTGAACTCTCCAAGCTGCTGGAAGAAAAGTGGGGCGTCAGCGCCGCTGCTCCGGTCGCCATGGCTGCTCCGGCCGCCGGCGGCGGCGCTCCGGCTGAAGCTGCCGAAGAGCAAACCGAATTCACCGTCGTCCTGGTCGACGGCGGCGACAAGAAGATCAACGTGATCAAGGAAGTCCGCGGCGTCCGTTCGGACCTGGGTCTGAAGGAAGCCAAGGACCTGGTCGAAGGCGCTCCGCAGAACGTCGTCGAGAACGTCTCCAAGCAAGCCGCCGATGAAGTCGCCAAGAAGCTGACGGAAGCCGGCGCCAAGGTCCAGATCAAGTAAGGTCTGACTTTCGGCATTTGCTGAAGATCGGAAAGGCCCGGCGGGAAACCGCCGGGTCTTTTTTTGTTGGCCTATCGCGCTTCGCGCTACTTGAGGCCGGGCGCTGCTGCTGTGCGTGGAGCGCTCAGCGCTGCGGGCGGGTGCGGGCGGTGAAGAAGGCCCATAGGGCGTCGTTGTCGGCGACCCAGCTGTGGCCGCCGCCTGAGGTGATGCGGCCCACGACGTCGGCGCCGTCGCGGCAGGCGGCGTAGCCCTCTTCATAGACCTTGTCGGCGATCCAGCGGGTGTCGCGCACCTGGGTGCAGCCGTTCAACTGGGCCCAGCGCTGTTCGGCGGCATGCATAGTGTAGCTCCAATAGCCTGCGCCGCCGCCCTGGGTCGGATTGGTGGTGTCGGCGTCGCCGGCGAAGGCGATGACCGGCATGGGGCGCAAGGGGCGGCAGGTGGCGGGATCCGGCTCCTGCGGGCGGTCCTTTCTGGGATTGCCGGCGCGCAAGCCGACGACCGGAGCGATGGCGGCGAAACGATCGGCGGCGACGCAACCCAGCCAGGACGTCATCCGCCCGCCGCCTGACAGGCCCGTCGCATAGATGCGGCTGTCATCGACGCAGCCCTGGTCGGCCAGATAGTCGATGGCCCCCGTCAGATAGGCGACGTCGTCCGCATCGCCGGGACCGGGCACCGCGCCGGTGACGGTCGGCACGCCGGGGATGTTCCAGACGAAACCTTGATCGATCGGAATGCCGGCGTCGGGCGCGGCGACGATAAAGCCGTGCCGATCCGCCGCCTCAGCCAGGCCGGAAGACGCCAGCATCTTCTCTCCCGTGCCGCCGCTGCCGTGCAGCAGGAAGACCAGAGGCGCCGGCTTTGCTGGGTCAAAACCGATGGGCAGGTGGATCCGCATCGTGCGTCCGGTGCGGCCGATGGCGACGGCCTGAGTCGCGCCCGCTTGTCCGATGTTGCAAGGACCGGCCGCCTGCGCCGACGGGCTGAAGATCATCAGGCCCATCAGGGCGGCGAACAGACCGAACCAAGGCTTCATGCGACGTTGTCTCCGCTGATCGAGAGCGACAGGGTGGGGTGTTTTCGGCATCGAGGCCAGTCTTGAGCGGCGCCGTGCGGCTTCCCATCTGTGGACACCCCAAGACGGAGCCATCCCCTATGAAAATTCTGCTGGTGCTAACGTCGCACGACCAACTCGGCGACACGGGCAAGAAGACCGGCTTCTGGCTGGAAGAACTGGCGGCGCCCTATTACGCGCTGAAAGATGCGGGCGCGGAGCTCGTGCTGGCCTCGCCCAAGGGCGGTCAGCCGCCGCTGGACCCCAAGAGCGACGACCCCGACGCCCAGACCGACGACACGCGCCGGTTCAAGGCCGACGCCGAAGCCCAGGCCGCCCTGGCCTCGACGGTCGTCCTGTCTTCGGTGAAGGCCGAGGATTTCGACGCCGTCTTCTATCCCGGCGGCCACGGACCGCTGTGGGACCTGGCGAACGACGCCGACTCCATCGCCCTGATCGAGGCCTTCGCCAAGGCGGACAAGCCGACCGGCTTCGTCTGTCATGCGCCCGGCGTGCTGAAGTCGGTGAACGGGCCGGATGGCAAGCCGCTGGTCAACGGCCGCAAGGTGACCGGCTTCACCAACTCCGAAGAGGAGGCCGTGGGCCTGACCGACGTGGTGCCGTTCCTGGTCGAGAACGTACTGACCGCCAACGGCGGCGACTACTCCAAGGGGCCGGACTGGGGCTCCTATGTGCTGACCGACGGCAAGCTGGTGACCGGGCAAAACCCCGGCTCGTCGCACGCAGCGGCCGAGGCGCTGCTGAAGCTGTTGAGCGCATAAGGAAAAACTGTCTCCTCCCCGCGATGCGGGGAGGGGGACCGCGAAGCGGTGGAGGGGTTCTTGAAGTCCCACAGACCTGAAGAGCCCCTCCGTCGCGACGCGAAGGCGCGTCGCGCCACCTCCCCACCGAGTGGGGAGGAGACGGTCGCCCAGAGTTAGCGCCGCCGAGGCGCGAGGATGTCGGACAGGCGATCCGGCGCGCCCTCGATCCGCTCCAGGCGGGGGTAGCGCAGGCCGTGGTGATAGGCGAAGGCCACCGTGCGGAAGCGATCGCCGGATTTCAGCAACAGTTCGATCGGGGCGTCGGTCCCTTTCGCCGCCGTGACGGCGTCGCGCAACACCTCGGCCGAGCCGGCCTTGCCGTTGACGGCGACCAGGCTCCAGCCGGCGCCGAGGCCTTGCTCGAAGGCCGGCCCGCCCCAGCGGATGTTGGTCAGCTTGTCGCCCGACAGGGTGAAGCCCAGCGAATACTGGAAGTCGTTGGCCCAGCCGCTCTGGACCGACTTCTCCGCCGCCGAGGGCGTGTCGGTGTAGGTCAGTCGCCAGCCGCCACGCTCGATCCCGGCCAGCGGCGCGCGGGCGTCGGGGCCGACGGCGTCCAGACGGGTGCGCAGGAAGGAAGCCCAGTCGTGGGGATACACGGCGTTCAGGGCCGCGACGACATCTTCGAAGGTGTAACCCTGAGGCGCCCATTCGCCGTCGTCGTGACCGAAGAAGCCCCTGGCGAAATCATCCAGCGACTTGCGGCCATTGGTGCCCTCGCGGATCAGGGTGTCGGCGTCCAGCCAGACCAGCAGGCTTTCGCGGTAGTAGTCGCCGGTGCCGCGCATCCAAGAGGTGAACTGCCCCGGCACGCGATAGCCCAGCAGATTGTGGTTGTTGGTGTCCTGCAAGGCGCGCCACTGGCGACCCGGCTGCTGGTCATAGAAGGCGGCGACGCTGGCGAGGGTCGCCAGGGCCACGTCCTTGGAATGCAGGCCCGAACGGGCGGCCAGCACGTCGCCCCAATATTCTGTCTGACCTTCATAAACCCACAGCAGGGTGTTCTGGGTCGGGACGTTGTGGTTGGCGGTCAGCTCGTCCGCCGGACGCATGAACTTCCCGTTCCAGGAGTGGGTGTATTCGTGCGGCAGCAGGCCCCGGTCGCCGGCGCTCTTGGTCCAGTTGGTGAAGAAGTCGGGCGCACCGGTGTTCTCGGACGAGCGATGATGCTCCAGCCCGATGCCGCCCATCTGATCGGTCAGGGCGAACAGGAATTCATAGTTGTCGAAGTGACGGGCGCCGAAGAGGCGGTCGGCCTGCTGGACCATGTTTTCGAACAGTTTCAGCTGGTCGTCGGTGGCGGCCAGACCCTTGGCCTGATCGGCCAGGATGTTCAGGTGGACGCGCTCACCGCTGGGGTCGATGTCGACGCGGCGGTAGTGGGCGCCGGCGAAGATGGGGCTGTCGATCAGGGTGTAGAGGTCGGTCGGGGCGAAGGTCGCCACGTCGCCGTCTTGCGAAGCGGTGCTCAGGGCGGTGCCGTATTTCCAGCCGGCGGGCAGGACCACGCTCGGGGCGACCTGGATCTGGCGGCTGAAATAGCCGGCCGGATAGAGGATGGCCTTCTCCCACTGCAGATTGACCATGGCCGGAGTCATCAGCACGCGCCAGTTGGAGGCGTCCGGCTGGGTCAGTTGCTGGAACTGCACGTCGATGCTGGTCACGCCCGCCGGGATGTTGAGGTGGAAGGCATAGGGATCCAGCGTGTCGCGCAGCCACTCGATCCGCTGACCATTGGCCGTCACGGTCAGGCCGGAGATCAGCTGGATTGGGCCGGTGGCGGCGTGGTTTCCGGGCAGGAACTTCGGGTAGAGCAGGGTCAGCGCGCCGGGGCCGGCGACGGGAATGGTCTGGCTGACGTTGATGATGCGGCGGTCCAGATCGGTGATGTCGGCGCGGTACTGGATGACGCCGGGATAGGGGGTGTCTTGGGGCGCGGGGATGGCCGGCTGGGCGCGGGGCAGGGCCAGCGGCGCCTGGGTCGCATCGGTAATGACGGGCGTGGACTGGAAGGTCTGTGCTATCGCGGGAGCGGCTGCGGTCGTCATCAGGACGGCGAGGCAGGCGGCGGTCAGGCGGGTACGCGGCATTCGGTCATCCGGTTCGGCGAGGGAGCCGCACCGTCGGGGGCGGGGGGCGATGCGTCAAGCGCGGCGTTGTGTCTCCTCCCCATGAAATGGGGAGGGGGACCGCGAAGCGGTGGAGGGGTTCTTGAAGTCCCACAGGCGCCTGCGAGGCGGTGAAGAGCCCCTCCGTCACGGCGCTGAAGAAGCGCCGCGCCACCTCCCCACGCAGTGGGGAGGAGACGTATGTGTTCGGCGTTTCAGCGCCGACGCGGCGTCAGGATGTCGCCCAGGCGGTCAGGCGTGCCGGGGATGCGTTCCAGGCGGGGGTAGCGCAGGCCGTCGTGGTAGTCGAAGACGACGGTGCGGTACTGCTCGTCGTCCTTGACGATCAGGGTGATGGGCGTCGACGGATCCTTGGCCGCGGTGACGGCCTCGGTCAGCCGTTCGGCGCTGGCGGCCTGCCCGTTGACGGCGACGATCTCCATTCCGGCGGCCAAGCCCGACTTGAAGCCCAGGCCGTTCCACTGGACGCTGCGGATCTTGTTGCCCTCGCCGGTCTGGAAGCCCAGCGAATAGGTGAAGTCGTTGCGTTTCAGCTCGGCATACAGGGTCTTCATGTAATCGGTGGGCTTGTCCGAATAGGACAGCCGCCAGCCGCCGCGCGCCAGACCGTCCAGCGGCGCACGGGCCTCGGGGCCATCGGCGTCCAGGCGGGTGCGCAGGAAGGTCGCCCAGTCATTGGCGACGACGCCGTTGAGGGCCGCGACCACATCCTCGAATGTGTAGGGAGCGGGCGTATAGCTGCCGTCCTGGACGCCGTAGAAGGCGCGGGCGAAGTCGTCGAGCGACTTCCGGCCGCCGGTCTTCTCGCGGATCGTGGTGTCGACGTCGAGCCAGATCAGCTGGCCCTCAGAATAGTAGTCTTCGTCGCGCTGCCACGACAGCCAGCCCTTGGGCTGGCGCTGGCTGATGATGGGGTCGTTGGTGGTGTCCTGCATCGCGCGCCATTCGCGGCCGACGCGCGTGTCGAACGTCGCGGCGGTCATGGCCAGGGCGTCCATCGCCTGTTGCTTGCTGAGCAGGCCCGAGCGTGCGGCGATCACCTGGCCATAGTACTGGGTCTGGCCCTCATAGACCCACAGCAGGCTGTTCTGCAGCGGCGAGTTGAAGTTGGGCACATATTGGTCGGCGGGGCGACGCCATTTGCCGTCCCAGGAGTGGTTCATCTCATGGCTGAGCAGGTCGCGGTCGCCCAGGTGGGTCTCCCAGCCGGTGAAGAAGGCGGGATCGACCGAATTCTCGGAACTGCGGTGATGCTCCAGCCCGATGCCGCCCAGCTTGTCGGTCATGGCGATCAGGAAGTCGTAGTGGTCGAAATGGCGCGCGCCATACAGGCGGTCCATCTGATCGACCAGATTGCGCAGGATCTGGATCTGCTCGTCGGTGGCGTTCAGGCTGTCGGCCTTGTCCGCGACGATGTTGGCGCGAACGGGCGAGCGGCCGCCGGGATCGAGGTCGATCTGGCGATAATGGACGCCGGCGAAGACCGGGCTGTCGATCAGCACTTCCAAATTGACGGGCTTGAAGGTCTGGCCGTCGCCGGTCTTGGTTTCGGGCTCCAGCGCCGTGCCGAACTGCCAGCCGGTGGGGAACTTGACCGTGGGCTGGACCGTGATGTTCCGCGACCAGTGACCGGCGGGATAGAGCAGCATCTTCTCCCACTGAATGTTCAGCATCTCAGGCGTCATCGTGATGCGGCCCTGATTGCCGGTCGTCGGCGACAGATGCTGCAGGGTGATGTTCAGCGCCGTCGCACCGGCCGGGACGACCACATGGTAGGCGAAGGGATGCAGGGTGTCGCGCACCCACTGCACCCGCTGGCCGTTCGCCGTGATCTCGATGCCGGCCAGCTGTGCGATGGGGCCGACGGGGCCGTGGTTGCCCGGCAGCCATTCGGGGAAGAACAGGGTCATCGGACCCGCTTGGGCGACCGGGATCGTTTCCTTCACCGCAAAGATGTGCTGGGCCAGATTGGTGGCGTCGACATCCAGGGTGATGACGCCGGGGTAGGCGACGTCCCGCGCGTCCGGAATCGCGGGCAAGGGCGCGGGCAGGGCGGGCGGCGTGGTCGAGGCCTGCTGCGCCAGGGCGGCCGGGGCGGTCGAGGCCAGGAGGAGGGCGAGGCCGAGTGGAGCGGCGCGCAGGCAAGAACGGATCATCGAGGACTCTTCAGGCGACTGGGGGAGCCGCGACAGTCCGACGCAGGGGGCGGGGCGTCAAGCGTCAGCGCTGATCCGAAATTGCACTGCACCCCGAAAACGCGTGCAAAATGCAAGGACGTGCAATTTGGGTCAGTCCTCTTCCATCGGACGCAGGGGCGGCGTGGTGGGCAGATTGTGCTGTCGTTTCGGGTCGTTCGCCATGCCCCGGTAGTAGCGCACGGCATGATCGTCGATCTTGGCGATGGCCTCCAGATCCTTGTGCAGGCGGGACCAGCCCCGCGCCTCGATCAGCTTGCCGTCGATCATCGCCCTCGAAGCATTGGCCCAGGCCAGACGCGCCATGTCGGCGGCGTTGCAGGGCAGGCGCTGGTCGATGGCGTCCAACTCATAGGCGTCGAGCGGTTCGAAAACCGCGCCGTGCGGCTGGTCCGATCGGCGCCAACCCTCTGTGCGAGCGCGCCAACGGAAGGTCGAGAGGCTGAGGCCGTGGCGCTCGCAGACCTCCGGGGCGAATCCCCCGGCAAGATAGTCCTTGCGGGCGGCGGCCCAGGTTGCGGCGGACCGTCGGGTCCAGTCGGGGGAATTCGGATTGGGATCGCAGGTGTCATCGGTCATGCCGCCCATGATGCAGGTGGCGTCGACTATGGCCGGAACAACGACGATCCGAGCGCCCAAGGCGTTGAATACGCTATGGTCGGGGTGTCGAAATAGGATGGGGCGCAGTCGCCAGCCATCCTGTTTCAGTCTTCAGCCCGGCTTGACGTCCAGCAGTTCGACCGAGAAGCGCAGGGTCGAGTTGGGCGGCAGTTCGTCGCCGCCGACCCAGCGCGAGCCGTAGCCCAGCGAGGCCGGAATGACGAACTCGTAGATTTCCCCGACGCGCATCAGGGCCACGCCCTCGGTCCAGCCCTTGATGACGCGGTTCAGCGGGAACTCGGCCGGTTCGTTGCGGCTGTAGGAACTGTCGAACTCGCGCCCGTCAATGAAGGTCCCGCGATAGTGGACCTTGACCGTGTCGGAGCCGGAGGGCTGGGCGCCCTCGGGGTGGGCCTTACCGACGCGGCGATATTGCAGACCGCTTTCGGTGGTGGTCCAGCCGCGCCGCGCGCCGTTCCAGGCGAGGTAGGCGGTGTTGCCGGCGTCCCAGGCCTGTTGCGGCGTCAGGGCGCCCTGGCCATTGACCTGATCGGCGGCGCGCGCGGCGGCCGAAGCCGTCTCGGCATAGGTCACCGGCTCACGATGGGTGGCGCAGGCGGAAAGGGCGAGAGCGGCGAGCAGGGGCAGGGCGATACGTGTCATAAGGCGACGCTAGATCAGCCTATCGTCGCTCGCAACGAGATTGGAAGGCTCTGTCGAAAAGGTTCCCCGGGGCCTTTATTTCGTCGCGAATGCGCGTATATGTGCGCGCTCCGCAACACTCCATATGAGTCTGCGCGCAAGCGCCGAGGCCCGGTCCGTCGCCCTCCGACCGAGCGAAGGCGCGGCTCCTTCCCAGGGAGCCGGTACATTTCAGGCGTCCTGGCCCGGCAGCGGGCCGAGGGTGGATGCCGAAACCCTGGCTGCGGACGCGGAAACGCGCGCCGTGGCTGCTGCATTTCACGCACGCCTTCCCCGGGGCGTGCGCCATGGGAAACACTGAATGACTGACGTCGCCCACGATCTCGCCATCAACGGTCAGATCGCTTCCGCCACCTCGTTCACCGGCAAGAAGCGCATCCGCAAATCCTTCGGGCGTATCCCCGAAGCGATCGCGATGCCGAACCTGATCGAGGTTCAGCGCGCTTCCTACGAACAGTTCCTCCAGCGTGAGGTCCGTCCGGGCGTCCGCAAGGAGCAGGGCATCGAGGCTGTCTTCAAGTCGGTGTTCCCGATCAAGGACTTCAACGAACGCGCGATCCTGGAATACGTGTCGTACGAGTTCGAAGAGCCGAAGTACGACGTCGAAGAGTGCATTCAGCGTGACATGACCTATGCCGCGCCGCTGAAGGTCAAGCTGCGTCTGATCGTGTTCGAAACCGACGAGGAAACGGGAGCCCGTTCGGTCAAGGACATCAAGGAGCAGGATGTCTACATGGGCGACATCCCGCTCATGACGGACAAGGGCACCTTCATCGTCAACGGCACCGAGCGCGTGATCGTCTCGCAGATGCACCGTTCGCCGGGCGTCTTCTTCGACCACGACAAGGGCAAGACGCACTCGTCAGGCAAGCTGCTGTTCGCCGCCCGCGTGATCCCGTACCGCGGCTCGTGGCTCGACTTCGAGTTCGACGCCAAGGACGTGGTCTATGTCCGCATCGACCGCCGCCGCAAGCTGCCCGCCACGACCTTCCTGATGGGTCTGGGCATGGACGGCGAAGAAATCCTGAAGACCTTCTACGAGACCGTGCCTTACGAGAAGCGCGGCGAAGGCTGGGTCACGCCTTACAAGGCCGAGCGCTGGCGCGGGGTTAAGCCGGAGTTCGACCTGATCGACGCCGACACCGGCGAAGTGGTCGCCCAGGCCGGTCAGAAGATCAGCGCTCGCGCCGCCAAGAAGCTGGGCGAGACGACGACCTCGCTGTCGCTGGCCGCCGACGCCCTGGTCACCAAGTATCTGGCCAATGACGCCGTCAACTTCGAGACCGGCGAAATCTTCGCCGAGGCCGGAGACGAACTGGACGCCCCGACCATCGACGTGCTGGAGCAAAACGGCTTCACCACCATTGAAGTGCTGGACATCGACCACGTCACGGTCGGCGCCTACATGCGCAACACCCTGCGTGTGGACAAGAACGACAACCGTGAGGACGCCCTGTTCGACGTCTATCGCGTGATGCGTCCGGGCGAGCCGCCCACCCCGGAAGCCGCCGAGGCCATGTTCAACTCGCTGTTCTTCGACAGCGAACGCTACGATCTGTCGGCCGTCGGCCGGGTCAAGATGAACATGCGTCTGGAAAGCCCCGAGGTCTCCGACGAGATCCGCGTCCTGCGCAAGGAAGACGTGCTGAAGGTCTTGCAGATCCTGGTCGGCCTGAAGGACGGCCGCGGCGAGATCGACGACATCGACAACCTGGGCAACCGCCGGGTCCGTTCGGTCGGCGAGCTGCTGGAAAACCAGTACCGCGTCGGTCTGCTGCGCATGGAGCGCGCCATCAAGGAGCGCATGTCCTCGGTCGATATCGACACGGTCATGCCGCACGATCTGATCAACGCCAAGCCGGCCGCCGCCGCGGTTCGCGAGTTCTTCGGTTCGTCGCAGCTGTCGCAGTTCATGGACCAGACGAACCCGCTGTCGGAAATCACCCACAAGCGTCGTCTGTCGGCGCTTGGCCCGGGCGGTCTGACGCGTGAGCGCGCCGGCTTTGAAGTCCGCGACGTGCACCCGACCCACTACGGCCGCATCTGCCCGATCGAAACGCCGGAAGGCCCGAACATCGGCCTGATCAACTCGCTGGCCACCCATGCGCGCGTCAACAAGTACGGCTTCATCGAGAGCCCGTACCGCCGCGTGAAGGACGGCCAGGCCCAGGGCGAGGTGGTGTACATCTCGGCCATGGAAGAGTCGAAGTACACGATCGCTCAGGCCAACATCGAACTGAAGAACGGCCAGATCGTCGAGGACCTGGTCCCCGGCCGGATCAACGGCGAATCCCAGCTCCTGAACAAGGACGCCGTGGACATGATGGACGTGTCGCCGAAACAGGTCGTTTCGGTCGCCGCCGCCCTGATCCCGTTCCTGGAAAACGACGACGCCAACCGCGCGCTGATGGGCGCCAACATGCAACGTCAGGCCGTGCCTCTGGTGCAGTCGGACGCGCCGCTGGTCGGCACCGGCATGGAAGCGGTCGTGGCCGTGGATTCCGGCGCTGTCGTGGTCGCCCGTCGTGACGGCGTCGTCGAACAGATCGACGGCACCCGGATCGTCGTGCGCGCCACCGGCGACGTGGACGCCGCCCGCTCGGGCGTCGACATCTACCGCCTGTCGAAGTTCCAGCGTTCGAACCAGTCGACCTGCATCAACCAGCGCCCGATCGTGCGCGTGGGCGATCAGGTGAAGGGCGGCGACGTCATCGCCGACGGCCCGTCGACGGACCTGGGCGAACTGGCTCTGGGCCGCAACGCCCTCGTCGCCTTCATGCCCTGGAACGGCTACAACTTCGAAGACTCCATCCTGATCTCCGAGCGCATCGTGCGCGACGACGTCTTCACCTCGATCCACCTGGAAGAGTTCGAAGTCGCCGCCCGCGATACGAAGCTTGGCCCTGAGGAAATCACGCGCGACATCCCCAACGTCGGCGAGGAAGCCCTGCGCAACCTCGACGAAGCGGGCATCGTGGCCATCGGCGCCGAGGTCCAGCCGGGCGACATCCTGGTCGGCAAGGTCACGCCGAAGGGCGAAAGCCCGATGACGCCGGAAGAGAAGCTGCTGCGCGCCATCTTCGGCGAGAAGGCTTCGGACGTGCGCGACACCTCCCTGCGCCTGCCGCCCGGCGTCGCCGGCACGATCGTCGACGTTCGCGTCTTCAACCGTCACGGCGTTGACAAGGACGAGCGCGCCATGGCGATCGAACGCGCCGAGATCGAACGTCTGGGCAAGGACCGCGACGACGAGCTCAAGATCCTCGAGCGCAACGTCTATGGCCGCCTGAAGCCGCTGATCGTGGGCAAGAACGCCGTGTCGGGGCCCAAGGGCATCGGCCGTGGCGAACTGACCGACGAGAAGCTGGCCGAGGTCAGCCGTGGTCTGTGGTGGCAGATCGCCCTGGACGACGAAAAGGCCATGGGCGAGCTGGAAGCGATGAAGCGCCAGTTCGAGGACGCTCGCAAGCAACTGGACCGTCGTTTCGAAGACAAGGTCGAGAAGCTGCAGCGCGGCGACGAACTGCCCCCCGGCGTGATGAAGATGGTCAAGGTCTTCGTAGCCGTGAAGCGCAAGCTTCAGCCCGGCGACAAGATGGCCGGCCGTCACGGCAACAAGGGCGTCATCTCCAAGATCCTGCCGATCGAGGACATGCCGCACCTGGAAGACGGCACGCACGTCGACGTCGTTCTGAACCCGCTGGGCGTGCCTTCGCGCATGAACATCGGCCAGATCTTCGAAACCCACCTGGGTTGGGCCGCCGCCGGTCTGGGCAAGCAGATCTCCGGTCTGCTGGAAGCCTGGCAGCAGGGTGGTCAGAAGCAGGCGCTGATCGATCGTCTGACGCATATCTACGGCCCGGAAACCCCGCTGCCGCAGGATGAGGAAGAGCTGATCGAACTGGCGAAGAACCTGTCCAAGGGCGTGCCCTTCGCGACCCCGGTCTTCGACGGTGCGCACATCGGCGACATCGAGCGTCTGCTGGAAGAGGCGGGGCTGAACAAGTCGGCCCAGTCGATCCTGTACGACGGTCAAACAGGCGAGCAGTTCAAACGTCCGGTCACGGTCGGCTACATCTACATGCTGAAGCTGCACCACCTGGTCGACGACAAGATCCACGCCCGCTCCATCGGCCCGTACTCGCTGGTCACCCAGCAGCCGTTGGGCGGCAAGGCGCAGTTCGGCGGTCAGCGCTTCGGGGAAATGGAGGTCTGGGCTCTGGAAGCTTACGGCGCCGCCTATACCCTGCAGGAGATGCTGACGGTCAAGTCCGACGACGTGGCCGGCCGGACCAAGGTCTACGAGGCCATCGTCCGTGGCGACGACAGCTTCGAGGCCGGCATTCCCGAGAGCTTCAACGTGCTCATCAAGGAAATGCGTTCGCTGGGTCTGAACGTGGAGCTGGGGAACAGCTGATCCGGATCACGAGCCCTCTCTCGCCACGGCGGGGGAGGGCGATCCCTCCGCTTTTCTCCGTTCTGAATAATTTTCGCGGGTCTGCCCCGCAGAAGGAATCAAGATGAACCAGGAAGTCCTGAACATCTTCAACCCGGTCCCGGTCACCCCGACCTTCGACCAGATCAAGATCGCCCTGGCCTCGCCCGAGAAGATCCGTTCGTGGTCGTTCGGCGAGATCAAGAAGCCGGAAACCATCAACTACCGCACGTTCAAGCCCGAGCGTGACGGCCTCTTCTGCGCGCGTATCTTTGGCCCGACCAAGGACTACGAATGCCTGTGCGGCAAGTACAAGCGCATGAAGTACAAGGGCATCATCTGCGAGAAGTGCGGCGTCGAAGTCACCCTGGCCCGCGTTCGCCGCGAGCGCATGGGTCACATCGACCTGGCTGCGCCGGTCGCCCACATCTGGTTCCTGAAGTCGCTGCCCAGCCGCATCTCGCTGATGCTGGACATGGCGCTGAAGGACGTCGAGCGCGTCCTGTACTTCGAGAACTATATCGTCACCGAGCCGGGCCTGACCCCGCTGAAGCAGAACCAACTGCTGACGGAAGACGAGTTCTATCGCTACCAGGAAGAGTTCGGCGATGACGGCTTCACCGCCGAGATCGGCGCCGAGGCCGTCCGCAACCTGCTGATGGGCATCGACCTGAACGCGGAAGCCGAAAAGCACCGCGCCGAGCTGGCCGACAATCCCTCGGAAATGAAGGCCAAGAAGGCGTCCAAGCGCCTGAAGCTGATCGAGGCCTTCCTGGAATCGGGCAACAAGCCCGAGTGGATGATCCTGACGATCGTGCCGGTCATCCCGCCGGAACTGCGTCCGCTGGTGCCGCTGGACGGCGGTCGTTTCGCGACCTCCGACCTGAACGACCTGTATCGCCGCGTCATCAACCGCAACAACCGCCTGAAGCGCCTGATGGAGCTGCGCGCGCCGGACATCATCATCCGTAACGAAAAGCGGATGCTGCAGGAGTCCGTCGACGCCCTGTTCGACAACGGTCGTCGCGGTCGCGTCATCACGGGCGCCAACAAGCGTCCGCTGAAGTCGCTGGCCGATATGCTGAAGGGCAAGCAGGGTCGCTTCCGTCAGAACCTGCTGGGCAAGCGCGTCGACTATTCGGGTCGTTCGGTCATCACCGTGGGACCGGAACTGAAGCTGCACGAGTGCGGCCTGCCCAAGAAGATGGCGCTGGAGCTGTTCAAGCCGTTCATCTACGCGCGCCTGGACGCCAAGGGCCTGTCGGGCACCGTCAAGCAGTCCAAGCGCATGGTCGAGCGCGAGCAGCCCGCCGTCTGGGACATCCTGGACGAGGTCATCCGCGAGCACCCGGTTCTGCTGAACCGCGCGCCGACGCTTCACCGTCTGGGCATCCAGGCGTTCGAACCCAAGCTGATCGAGGGCAAGGCCATCCGCCTGCACCCGCTGGTCTGCACCGCCTTCAACGCCGACTTCGACGGCGACCAGATGGCCGTTCACGTCCCGCTGAGCCTCGAGGCCCAGCTGGAAGCGCGCGTCCTGATGATGTCGACCAACAACATCCTGTCGCCCGCCAACGGCAAGCCGATCATCGTGCCGTCGCAGGACATCGTCCTGGGCCTGTACTACCTGTCGCTGGTCAAGGACGGCGAGCCGGGCGAAGGCAAGCTGTTCGCCAACATCGGCGAGATCGATGCGGCGCTGGACGCCAAGGTCGTCACCCTGCACACCCGCATCAAGGCGCGCTGGACGGAACAGGACGCCGAAGGCAATGAGGTGACCAAGGTCATCGACACCACGCCGGGCCGGATGAAGCTGGCGGCTCTGCTGCCGCGCAACCCGAACGTCGGCTACCGCCTGCTCGAGAAGAACCTGACCAAGAAGGAAATCGGCAATCTGATCGACGTGGTCTATCGCCACTGCGGTCAGAAGGCGACGGTCATCTTCGCCGACCAGATGATGGGCCTGGGCTTCCGCGAAGCCGCCAAGGCCGGCATTTCGTTCGGCAAGGACGACATCGTGATCCCGGCCAAGAAGGTCGAGCTGGTCGCCGAGACCCGCACCCAGGTCGAGGAGTACGAACAACAGTACGCCGACGGCCTGATCACGCGCGGCGAGAAGTACAACAAGGTGGTCGACGCCTGGTCCAAGGCCACGGACCGGATCGCCGACGCCATGATGGGCGAGATCGCGCAACCGCGCGTGCTGATCGAGGGTGAAAACCCCGACATCAACTCGGTCTTCATGATGGCCAACTCCGGCGCCCGTGGTTCGCAGGCCCAGATGAAGCAACTGGGCGGCATGCGCGGCCTGATGGCCAAGCCGTCCGGCGAGATCATCGAGACGCCGATCACCTCGAACTTCAAGGAAGGCCTGACCGTCCTTGAATACTTCAACTCCACCCACGGCGCCCGTAAGGGTCTGGCCGACACCGCGCTGAAGACCGCCAACTCGGGTTACCTGACCCGCCGTCTGGTGGACGTGGCGCAGGACTCCATCGTCACCGAGCAGGATTGCGGCTCGACGCGCGGCATCACCCTGCGTGCGGTGATGGAAGGCGGCGACGTGCTGGTCTCGCTGGGTCAGCGCATCCTGGGTCGCTATGCGGCCGAGGACATCAAGGAGCCGGGCACGGATACCGTCCTGTTCCCCGCCGACACCTATCTGGTGGAAGAAGTCGCCGAGGCCGTCGAGGCTGCGGGCGTCCAGTCGGTCAAGGTCCGCTCGGCCCTGACCTGCGAGGCGGACGCCGGCATCTGCGCCCACTGCTACGGCCGTGACCTGGCGCGTGGCACCAACGTCAACATCGGCGAAGCGGTCGGCGTCATCGCCGCCCAGTCGATCGGCGAGCCGGGCACCCAGCTGACGATGCGGACCTTCCACATCGGCGGTACGGCCCAGGTGGCGGAAACCTCCTTCATGGAGGCGACCAACGCCGGTACGGCCAAGGTAACCGGCCCGACCGTCGTCGCGGCGCACGGCGATCTGGTGGCCATGAGCCGCAACGTCATCGTGACCGTGGTCGTGGACGGCAAGGACCGCGAGACGCACAAGGCTCCTTACGGCGCCCGCATCCGCGTCAAGGACGGCGACGAGGTCAAGAAGAACCAACGCCTGGCGGAGTGGGACCCCTACACCACCCCGATCCTGACGGAAGTCGGCGGCGTCGTGCGCTTCGAGGACCTGGTCGAAGGCCTGTCGGTCAAGGAAGAAACCGACGAAGCGACGGGCATCGCCCAGCGCGTCGTCAGCGACTGGCGCGCCAGCCCGCGCGGTTCGGACCTGCGTCCGGCCATGGGCGTCACCCTGGGCGACGCCTACGCCAAGCTGTCGTCCGGTTCGGACGCCCGCTATCTGCTGCCCGTGGGCGCGGTTCTGTCCGTGTCGAACGGCGATGAGGTCAAGCCGGGCGAGATCATCGCTCGCGTTCCGACCGAAGGCGCCAAGACCCGCGACATCACCGGCGGTCTGCCGCGCGTCGCCGAACTGTTCGAAGCTCGCCGTCCGAAGGACTGCGCGGTCATCGCCGAGATGGATGGTCGCGTGGAATTCGGCCGCGACTACAAGAACAAGCGTCGCATCAAGATCACGCCTGAGCCCAACGCCGACGGCGTGCAGGGCGAACCGGTCGAGTTCCTGATCCCGAAGGGCAAGCACATCTCTGTCCACGACGGCGATCTGATCCAGAAGGGCGACTACATCATCGACGGCAACCCGGATCCGCACGATCTGTTGCGCATCCAGGGCGTCGAGGCGCTGGCCGAGTATCTGGTGAACGAAGTGCAGGAGGTCTATCGACTGCAGGGCGTGCCGATCAACGACAAGCACATCGAAGTCATCGTGCGTCAGATGCTGCAGAAGGTGGAAGTGCTGGATTCGGGTGAAACCACCCTGATCCGCGGCGACACCGTCGAAGTCGCTGAAGCCGTTCTGGAAAACGCCAAGGTCGAGAAGCGTGGCGGCCGTCTGGCCACCACCCAGCCCGTCCTGCTGGGCATCACCAAGGCGTCGCTGCAAACCCGCAGCTTCATCTCGGCGGCGTCCTTCCAGGAGACCACTCGCGTCCTCACCGACGCCTCGGTCCACGGCAAGAAGGACATGCTGGAAGGCCTGAAGGAAAACGTCATCGTCGGCCGCCTGATCCCGGCCGGCACCGGCGCCTACCTGCGCAGCCTGCAGAAGATCGCCAATGAGCGTGATGCGGAACTGACCTCGGCCCTGGAAGAGGCGATCGAGCCGCTGCCGGCCGATCTGCAACTGGAGCTGGAGAGCAGCGAGAGCTGATCTTCCGTTTCAAAAGCGAAGACATGAGGGGGGCGGCGCCGGCGACGGCGCCGCCCTTTTTCTATGCCTTGACGCGTGTTCGGATTGCGGCGAACAAAGTCGAGGTTGTGTAGGGGGGCTTCATGACGAAAGCCGACAAGGTGCTGTGGGGCCTAGCGGCCGTGATTCTGTCGCTCTTCATCGTCGTTGAAGCCAAGACGATGATGCTCAACCTCGGCGCGGCCATGCACGACGCCTACTGCCAGGATCACTGACCTCAGTCTTTCCACCGCTCCATCGGGGCCGAAGCGCCCGGCGTGATCGGTGCGCCGCCGGCCCGGTGGCCGTCGCGTCGGGTCTGGACGTTGCGGGTCGAGTCGGGCGCCAGCGACGGGTTCAACTGCGCGCCGGCGCAGCCTGTGCCGAAGTTCGAGCCGACGCAGTCCGCCGGGCCCACCACACCGACCCCGCCGGAGAGAGGACGACGCCGCGCCTCCCATTCGGCCAGACGCCGTGCGCCTTCACGCGCAAAGGCGGCGTCGCGTTCGGGGTTGCCCGTGCCGGTGATCGGAGCGGCGTTCATGCTGCGTCGCATGGCGTCCTCGTGGCAATGGGCGCGCTCGGCGGCGCTGAGCTGTTGGGGCGTGGTGCAGCCGATCAGGCCCTGACGCAGGACGCGAGACATGGCGCCGGCGCGGTCGTTCGGATTGACTGTCCAGGCGTCCGGCGGCGCGGGCGCGCCCTGGGGCGTGGGCGCGGCGATCCGCGGACGGATCGGGGCGGGGCGACTGTCCGGTGCGGACGCGACCCTGTCTGTGGGAGCGGCGTCGATGCCGCCAGCGTCACGCGATGCGGACGTGGTGACGGGCTCGGGCGTCTGCATCGCAGGGCGGGGCCGCTCATTCGGCAGCAAAGGGCGTGGGGTGATGTCGATATAGAGGGGACGTGGATGCGGCGCGCTTGGCGGAGCGTCAATCCCCAGTGCGGTGAGGGATAGGATGGCGATCAGTCCTGCATTGATGGCGACCGAGGCTGTGGCCAAGGCGACCTTGCGCCAGTCCGGGCGAGCTCGTCGCGGCCATGGGCCAGAGGAGGGCGCGGAGGCGGCGGTCATTCGCGACGCTTTCTGAGATTGGGCAGGAAGCCGTCTCGCGAGGAGAAGAGATCGACCTGAATGTTCACGCCCTCGCATCCTGCCATCGGATGTGGCGTTACGCACGGCGGATCTCCGCGCGGCGGCACGGCCCGTTGAGCCTCCCAGGCCGCCAGGCGACGCGCGCCTTGCCGGGCGAAGGCCGCGTCGCGTTCTGTATCGCCTGTGCCTCGGATTGGACGGACCGCCACGTGATCGCTCCAGCGCTCCTCGCAGCGGCGACGGTCGTCGGGCGCGAGGCGGTGCGGGGCGTTGCACGAAGGGGAAGACAGTCTCGGCCCCGCAAGAGCACCGTCTACCCGCCAGCGGGGGTCGATCCCGTCGTCCGCTTTCGTCTGGCTCATGGACGTGGGCGGGGGCGCCGACGTCGCCCGATCGCCACTGTTTGACTCATCCCCTTGCGACGCCTGCGCGCGTCGGGGCGCGGCCATGGCATCCTCAGAGGAAGTGACAGACGGAGCTCTTGGCGCGCGGACCAGGGATGGCCAGGCGTCCTCAAGATAGACGATCATTTGCGCAGGCCGCAGCGAACGAACGCGCAGCCCAGGATCGGTCATGGATAGAAGCCCGACGGCGCCCGCATTCAGCCCGACTGCTGCGGCCGCAAAGCCCGCCTTGCGCCAGTCAAGACGGCGGGGGGCCTTCGTCGGGGTCATCGTCCCAGGTGAGAGGTCAACTGCAGCCATCCTCAATTCATGCCGAACAGGGACCGCAGCCCGGGGTAGGCGCCGTCGCCCTCGCGGTAGTCGCGCCAGCGTTTCTTGACGGCGGCTTGTTTGGCGAAACCCGCCGTCCTTTCCTCGTCGCCGGAGCGCGCCATCGGCGGCGATGATTCCTCGGCCGCGATCGCCAGCGCACGGCAAGCCTGACGGTCCGGTGAGGACGGCGCGCTTGTGGGGCGGCAATCCGGTCCGTCATTGCGCGCCGCGTTCCCCGCCGGCCAGGCGGCGTCGGGTGAGTGGCTCGGTCGGACTGTCCAGCGCGGATCATAGGCGGGCGCGGCCGAATGATCCGACGTCGGCGTCACGGCTGGCGCCGGTCCCGCAGCCTCAGAATCTCGCGAACGGGCTGGCGCCCGGCGCTGGTGCTGCGCTTGCGGCGCGGACGCCTGCGCTTTGCGGTCCTTGGCCCCTATGATCACAGGCTCGATCTTGATGTAGAGAGGCGAATGTCCCAAACCCCGCCGCGGCGTCGGACGGCGATCTTCAACAACGAGCAGCGCCAGCAGCCCTGCGTTCACCGCAAGCGAGAGCGCAATCGCCCCTGTTTTTGCCAGCCCCGCCATGACCCATCCCCGGTTGGTCGTGTCATCAAGCTGAGCGCGAAGCGTGGCGGGTTTCGGGCGAAAGGTCGCTCTATTGAAGACCGCCAGGTTTCATCGAAGCGGCTGGAGTCTTGAGCGTTAACGTCTCCGCCTTGACCTTCACGCCCATCGCGCGTAGAAGCCGCCCACTTTCGAGGCGTGACCGGTTCGCCGGTCGCTGAGATCGTGACAATCGAACGGTCGGGCTGTGCCCGCCGGAACGCCCGAAGCGCGCGTTCCGGTTTTTCTGTTTGGGTGGTCGCGCGATCAGTCTCGATGACACCCGGGCGAGGGGATGGTCCCCCGTTCACAAGAAGGCGAGAGGCGCTTCGGTCGAAAGACACACGCCTCCATCAGAAGTCGAGACGAGTTTCGAATGCCTACGATCAACCAGCTGATCCGCAAGCCGCGCAAGCCCAAGCCCACCCGCAACAAGGTGCCGGCTCTGGAGGGTTCGCCCCAGCGTCGCGGCGTCTGCACCCGCGTTTACACCACGACCCCGAAGAAGCCGAACTCGGCTCTGCGTAAGGTCGCCAAGGTCCGTCTGGCCAAGAACGGCTACGAAGCTGTGTGCTACATCCCCGGCGAAGGCCACAACCTGCAAGAACACTCGGTTGTTCTGATCCGCGGCGGCCGCGTGAAGGACTTGCCCGGCGTTCGCTACCACATCCTGCGCGGCGTTCTGGATACCCAAGGCGTCAAGGACCGTAAGCAGCGTCGTTCGCACTACGGCGCCAAGCGTCCGAAGTAAGCCATTCTTCTCCGGGCCGTCGCGCCCGGAGGCCTTTTCGAGATCTTCCCGGCGCTGGTCGGGCACTGCAAGGAATACCCCATGTCGCGTCGTCACCGCGCCCAGAAACGTGAAGTTCTGCCGGATCCCAAGTTCGGGGACCTGGTCGTCACCAAGTTCATGAACTACGTCATGTACGAAGGTAAGAAGGCCGTCGCCGAGAACATCGTGTACGGCGCCTTCGATATTCTGGCCGAGAAGAAGAAGGACCAGGAGCCGGTCGCGACCTTCCACGCCGCCCTGGACAACGTCTCCCCGTCGGTCGAAGTGCGCTCGCGTCGCGTCGGCGGCGCCACCTATCAGGTGCCCGTCGAAGTCCGTCCGGACCGCCGCCGCGCCCTGGCCATCCGCTGGCTGGTGAACGCTGCGCGCAAGCGTGGCGAGAACACCATGACCGAAAAGCTGGCCGCCGAACTGCTGGACGCCTCGAACAACCGCGGCACCGCGGTCAAGAAGCGTGAAGACACCCACAAGATGGCCGAAGCCAACCGCGCCTTCAGCCACTATCGCTGGTAACGCCTTCAAAGCGTCATCTGCGCTGACTATCTAAGGGTTTCCGGTGCGGGCGGTTTGAGCTAAATCGCCCGCACTCGCTTATCCGAACACCGACATCCTTCCGAGGGCGCACCTGAGCGTCCTGAAAACTTTCAAGGCACGCTTTCATGGCCCGCACTCACAAGCTCGAGGACTACCGCAACTTCGGCATCATGGCCCACATCGACGCGGGCAAGACGACGACGACCGAGCGGATCCTGTATTACACCGGCAAATCCCACAAGATCGGCGAAGTCCACGACGGCGCTGCGACCATGGACTGGATGGACCAGGAGCAGGAGCGCGGCATCACCATTACGTCCGCAGCGACGACCGCCTTCTGGCAGGGCAAGCGCCTGAACATCATCGACACCCCCGGCCACGTGGACTTCACCATTGAGGTCGAGCGCAGCTTGCGCGTCCTCGACGGCGCCGTGACGGTGCTGGACGGCAACGCTGGCGTGGAGCCGCAGACGGAAACCGTCTGGCGCCAGGCCGACAAGTACAAGGTGCCGCGCATCGTCTACGTCAACAAGATGGACAAGATCGGCGCCGACTTCGACGCCTCGGTCGAGTCGATCCGCGACCGTCTGGGCGCCAAGGCCGTGCCGATCCAGTTCCCGATCGGCGCCGAATCCTCGCTGTCGGGTCTGGTCGACCTGGTCCGTATGACCGGCGTGGTCTGGGACAACGACGGCCTGGGCGCCTCCTACAAGGACGTGCCGATCCCCGACGACCTGATGGACAAGGCGATCGCCGCGCGTCAGTACCTGATCGACAACGCTGTTGAGCTGGACGACGAGGCGATGGAAGCCTATCTCGAAGGCAACGAGCCCGACGAAGCCACCATCAAGAAGTGCATCCGTAAGGCCGTTCTGACCGGCGCCTTCTATCCGATCCTGTGCGGCTCGGCCTTCAAGAACAAAGGCGTGCAGACGCTGCTGGACGCCGTCGTCGACTACCTGCCGTCGCCGCTGGACATCCCGCCGACCCCGGGCATCGATTTCAAGACTGAAGAGCCTGTCGTGCGTAAGGCTTCGGACGAAGAGCCCCTGTCGGTCCTGGCCTTCAAGATCATGGACGACCCCTTCGTCGGCTCGCTGACCTTCTGCCGCCTGTACTCGGGCAAGATGGAAACCGGTCAGTCGCTGCTGAACTCCAGCCGCGACAAGAAAGAGCGCGTCGGCCGGATGCTGCAGATGCACTCCAACAACCGTGAAGACGTCAAGGAAGCCTACGCCGGCGACATCGTCGCCCTGGCCGGGCTGAAGGAAACCCGCACGGGCGACACCCTGTGCGACCCGATAAAGTCGCCCGTCATCCTGGAGAAGATGGAGTTCCCGGCGCCGGTCATCGAGATCTCGGTCGAGCCCAAGACCAAGGGCGACCAGGAGAAGCTGGGCGTCGCCCTGGCCAAGCTGGCCTCGGAAGATCCCTCCTTCACCGTCTCGACCGACCACGAGTCGGGCCAGACGATCCTGAAGGGCATGGGCGAGCTGCATCTGGACATCAAGATCGACATCCTGAAGCGCACCTATAAGGTCGAGGCCAACATCGGCGCGCCGCAGGTCGCCTATCGTGAATCGCTGGGCCGCAAGGTCGACATCGACTACACGCACAAGAAGCAGACCGGCGGTACGGGCCAGTTCGCCCGCGTCATGATCACCTTCGAACCCGGCGAGCCGGGCTCGGGCTTCGTGTTCGAGAACTCGATCGTCGGCGGCGCGGTGCCGAAGGAATACATCCCCGGCGTCGAAAAGGGCCTGAACTCGGCCAAGGACAACGGTCTGCTGGCCGGCTTCCCGCTGATCGACTTCAAGGCGACGCTGACGGACGGCAAGTTCCACGACGTCGACTCCAGCGTGCTGGCGTTCGAAATCGCGTCGCGCGCCGCCTTCCGCGAACTGAAGGAGAAGGGTTCGCCCAAGCTGCTCGAGCCGATCATGGCGGTGGAAGTCGTGACCCCCGAGGAATACCTCGGCTCGGTCATCGGCGACCTGAACGGCCGTCGCGGCATGATCCAGGGTCAGGACATGCGCGGCAACGCCACCGTCGTGAACGCCTTCGTGCCGCTGGCCAACATGTTCGGCTATGTGAACACGCTGCGCGGCATGTCGCAGGGCCGCGCTCAGTTCACCATGCAATACGACCACTACGAGCCGGTGCCGCAACACGTCGCCGACGAAGTGATCAAGAAGTACGCCTAAGCTTTCCCTTTTCGGAAAGCCCGCCTATATGCGCCCGGACCGTAAGGACCGGGCGTCCTTAACCCCCAAACTGCAGGAACCCCGGTTCGGGGACCTTAGGAGCTAGAAAATGGCCAAGGAAAAGTTCGAACGGACGAAGCCGCACTGCAACATCGGCACGATTGGTCACGTTGACCACGGCAAGACGACGTTGACGGCTGCGATCACGATGACGCTGGCGAAGGCCGGCGGCGCGAAGGCGATGAACTACGCCGACATCGACGCTGCGCCGGAAGAGAAGGCTCGCGGCATCACGATCAACACCGCGCACGTGGAATACGAGACGGCCAACCGTCACTACGCCCACGTCGACTGCCCCGGCCACGCCGACTATGTGAAGAACATGATCACCGGCGCCGCCCAGATGGACGGCGCGATCCTGGTGGTGTCGGCCGCTGACGGCCCGATGCCGCAGACCCGCGAGCACATCCTGCTGGCCCGTCAGGTCGGCGTGCCGGCCCTGGTGGTCTTCATGAACAAGGTCGACCTGGTCGACGACGAAGAGCTGCTCGAGCTGGTCGAGATGGAAGTGCGCGAGCTGCTGAGCAGCTACCAGTTCCCGGGCGACGACATTCCGATCACCAAGGGTTCGGCCAAGGCCGCGACCGACGGCGTGAACCCGGAAATCGGCGAACAGCGCGTTTTGGCCCTGATGGAAACCGTCGACGCCTACATCCCGCAGCCGGAACGTCCGGTCGACCTGCCGTTCCTGATGCCGGTCGAAGACGTGTTCTCGATCTCGGGCCGCGGCACCGTGGTCACGGGCCGCGTCGAGAAGGGCATCGTCAAGGTCGGTGAGGAAGTCGAGATCGTCGGCATCCGTCCGGTCCAGAAGACGACCTGCACGGGCGTGGAAATGTTCCGCAAGCTGCTTGACCAAGGTCAAGCGGGCGACAACGTCGGCGTGCTGCTGCGCGGCACCAAGCGTGAAGACGTCGAGCGCGGCCAAGTGCTGTGCAAGCCGGGCTCCATCACCCCGCACACCAAGTTCCTGGCCGAAGCCTACATCCTGACCAAGGAAGAGGGCGGTCGTCACACCCCGTTCTTCACGAACTATCGCCCGCAGTTCTACTTCCGCACGACGGACGTGACCGGCATCGTTCACCTGAAGGAAGGCGTCGAGATGATCATGCCGGGCGACAACGCCGAGCTGAACGTCGAGCTGATCACTCCGATCGCGATGGACCAAGGCCTGCGCTTCGCCATCCGTGAAGGCGGCCGCACCGTCGGCGCCGGCGTCGTCGCCAAGATCGTCGAGTAAGAAGACGTCCTTTTGGCCTAACGCGCTCACGCGCTGCTTGAGGCCGGTTGGATACAGAGTAGCGTAACAGAACGGCCCCCGGAGCAATCCGGGGGCCGTTTTGCTGTTGGGACTATCCGCAGATCGCCAGAGGCGCTCGTAGAAGAGCCGAGTTTGATCGGTGTGCGCCGCAGGCCAAGGCCTCTTGTCTTCGGGACGCGGTCCGGCCTTAGATACGGGGCAGTCCCCGAGGGGACGAGTCCGAGGCGAACGGCTTAGTTTTCGGCGTTGACCAAGTTGCGCACGCGAGGCGGGATCGGCGGCGTGGGCGCTGCGCGGACGATGCGGATAGAACTGCTGCGGCAGGCCTGGGGTGTCAGGCGGCCGGGCAGGCGGGTTGAGCCGTC
This sequence comes from Brevundimonas vesicularis, assembly GCF_014204545.1. Lineage (GTDB taxonomy): Bacteria > Pseudomonadota > Alphaproteobacteria > Caulobacterales > Caulobacteraceae > Brevundimonas > Brevundimonas vesicularis_B. The sequence continues at coordinate 1,001,425 of NZ_JACHLJ010000001.1, read as the reverse complement.
GCCGCAGGCTTCGCTGATCTGGTCCTGCGTCAGGCCTCGCGCGCCCGACAAGTCGGCGCCGCGAATGTCGGTTCGACGCAGCGAGGCGTTGGAGAAGTCGGCGCGCGAGAAGCTGCCGCCGGTCAACCGCGCCCCATCCAGGCTGGCGTTGGAAAAGTCCGCGCTGGAAAAATCGCCGCCTGAAAGGTTCGAGGCCGTGACTTCGGCGCTCGCGAAGTTGGCGCCGGACGCCCGGACATTGGCCAGGGTGGCGCCGAACAGTTCCGAGTTGGAGAAGTTGGTTCCAGACAGGGTAGCGCCGGTGAAGTTGACTCCGTGCATCTCGCTGCCGGAAAGGTTGGCCCGGGTAAGGTTGGCGCGAACGAAGGACGATCCTTGCGCCTCGGCGCCGTTGATTTGCGCCCCGGTGAAGTTGGCGGAGGTGAAGTTGGCGCCGACGATCTCGACCCCGCCCATGTTGGCGCGGCTGAAATCGCTGCCGGTGAAGTTGGACCCCATCATCTCGGCGCCGCGCAGATTGGCGCCGACCAGGGTGGAATTCATGAAGCTGGCGCCGGTGAAGGTGGCGCCCGACAGATTGCGGCCGGACAGTTCGCAGCGATTACACGATCCGCCCAGCGACACCGAACGGGCCACGTCGCGGTCCTGCATCGACATCTCGACCCCGGCGAAGGCGGGGGAGGCGGCGAGCGCCAGTCCCAGCGTCAGCAGAGCCAATGCGGGGCGGACCCGGATATGTTTAGCGATCTGTTTCACGCACTCTGAATGCCTCGAAACCCCCGCCACACCTACTTAAATCGAGGTAACTTCATGAAATCGGAGCAAGGTCGGCGCCGCTCAGCAGGCCGGAATGCGGAAGCCCCGAGGCAGGACGGTAGAGCCGTCGCCGCAGGCCCGGTTCAGTTGGGCCTGGGTCAGGCCGGTAGCCCGCGCCAGCTGGGCGCCTGACAGATTAGTCCCCGACAGGCTCGCGCCGGCGAAGCTGGCGCCCTCCAGATAGGCGCCGACAAAACTGGCGTTGGTCAGGTTGGCGCGCGAGAAGTTGGAGCCTGAGAAGACGCCGCCATAGGCTTCGACGTCCCGCATGTCGGTGTTGGAGAAGCGCGTGCGGTTCATGACGCTGAGGCTCAGGTCCGCCTGACGCAGGCGTGAGCCGGCCAGGTTCAGGCCCCGCGCCTCCAGCCCCGAAAAGTCGCCCTGAAAAAGATTGCAACCGGCGCAGGAGGCGCCGCGCCGCACACTGGCGATCTGACCCGCGTTCTGCGCCAGGGCGGGCGCGGCGACGGCCAGCAGGGCGGCGATCAGGCCGAGGGAAAGTGTGCGTTTCATGGACCGGGCTCCGACGTTCGATCGTCTGTCAGCAAACCCTAGGCCATAACCCTTAACCTAGCCCTGATCGCCGCCCTGAAGCGCAGGGGCCGCCCCGCAGGTGTCGCAGACCCAGGCCGCGCCGCGTTGCTGCAGGCTGAAATCGCCGCAGGCGGGGCAGGCGACGGGCTCGCTGTTGGCGGCGGCGCGGGCTTCTGGCTCTCCCTTCTTGCCGAAGGGCAGGACGACCAGATTGTCGGGCGCGGAACCCCGCGCAAAACCCTTGGAGATGAAGCGGGCGGCGGGCACGGCCGCGCTGGCGTCAGGCTTTCCATCGCCCAGATCGTCTGGGTTCTGCGCCTCCGTCTCGGCATTGGCCAGCTCGACGCGGTCCAGATAGGAAACACCCAGTTCGCGGAAGATGTAGTCGAGGATTGAGGTCGCCGACTTGATGGAGTCGTTCCCGGTAACGCGGCCGGCCGGCTCGAACCGGGTGAAGACGAAGGCGTCCACAAACTCGTCCAGCGGCACGCCGTATTGCAGGCCGATCGAGATGGCGATGGCGAAGTTGTTCATCAGGCTGCGGAAGGCGGCGCCTTCCTTGTGCATGTCGATGAAAATCTCGCCCAGTTCGCCGTCTTCGTATTCTCCGGTGTGGATATAGACCTTGTGGCCCCCGACGGCGGCCTTCTGGATGTAGCCTTTACGCCGGTCGGGCAGTTTGCGGCGCGCGCGTTCGCGCTCGACCACGCGTTCGACGACCCGTTCCGTCGGAGCCGGGCGAGGCGCTTCGTGGGCAGGCTCGGGGCGGCCAAGCTCGGGGCGTCCGGTGTCGATGTTTGGCAGGGACAGCAGCGGACCGACAGGCGGTGCGGCGCGCGACAGGCGAAGGGCGCGACGGCCGTCCAGGGCGCCCTGGCTCAACAGGCGTGCGGCCTGGGTGGCGGTCGTGCGCCAGTCCATCGGTTCGATCGCGAGGTCCGGCATGTCGCTGAACGGTTCCACGGCGCGCCGCAGGTCGGCCGCCGCCGCCGCCGGATCGGCCAGCAGGGCGGAGACGCAGGCCGGCGCCTCGGGCCAGTCGCGCAGATCGCCATGGCCGAAGACCCAACGCGTCGCCGCCGTCTCGGCCTCTTCAGACACGCCCAGCAGGGTCAGCAGCAGACCATCCCCGTCTTCCACGCCCAGGACGTCGCGGATGAAACCGGGGTCCAGGACGGGGGCGGCGAAGACCGTGTCGAAATCCTCAGCCCAGCCCAGGGCGTTTTCGATGGCGGCCAGTTCGATGTCGGTGAAGCCCAGGGCCCGTAAGGCCGTGTGGTCGATGCCTGGCGCCTCGACCAGGGTGCGGCGACCGAACGTCCACCGTTCCGCCGCCTGGAGATCGCCGCCGGCGGCAGAGATGGCCGCGGCAAACGCGGGGTGCAGCCGGCGACCGATCTCGCCGTCCGCCGTTTGGAACACATCGACCGCCGCGACGCGGCCCAGGCCCAGCCGCAGCCGCACCTCGGCATCCTCGACGAACAGGCCGATGGCCGAATGGCGACGCGGCTTGTCCGGGGCTTCCCAGTCGGGGCAGGGACCGCGCAGGCTCGCCAGTTCGGCCGAGGTCTGCGCCGCCGTCGCCGCGACCAGGCCAGCGAGCGTCTGCGCCTGATCCGTACGGTCGTCGCTGGCGGATAGCGCCTCCAGCAAACCGTCCAGTCCCAACGCGATGGGACCGGGCTGCGCGGACTGCAGGTCCAGCGCCACGATCAGCAGGCGGGTCAGATCCGCCAGATCGTTCGCCGCGTCTCCGTCGAGCGCCAGGACGGCGCTCAGATCGATCAAAGCCCGCGTGGTCTGCGCCGTTGCGGTCTCCGCATCGCGCGGGTCGAAGGCGACGATCAGACCGCCGTCCAGCGCCGCCTCGGCCGCCAAGAGGGCCTCGGGCGCGCCCGCTGCGATCTGGGTCCGGTCCGCCAGGGCGACCAGAGGCGCGCCTTCGACCATCGGCTCCAAGGCCATCGCGGGCCGTTCGCCGTCGATGGCTCTCAAGATATCGGCGTCGCTGGCGCCGCACCGCCGCGCCAGGGCCGCCGCACGGCCCAGGGCCGGATTGCGCGAAGGGTCGCCGCAGTCGCCCCGCGGGCCTTCGCAGCGATCGACCGCATCGGCGACGCCCGCCAGCGCCTCGGCCAAGGCGTCGGCCGCCTGGGCGCCCAGACGCGCGGCCGCGCGCCGTCCGGCGTGCGCCTTGAGACGCGCCGCCGCGCCGGGGTCGTTCAGATCGACGACGCCGACGGCCGCAGGTCCAGACGCCGCCAGCGCCGCCACGCCCAACTTGAAGGCGCCCGACAGCTCATCGACGAACGCAGCGGCGTCAGCCCGGTCAAACACGCCGTCGGCCACGCCCGTCTCGGCCAGCCGCTCGGCCCAGCCGTCGACGCCGCCGTTCAGCCAGTCACCGGACAGGGGTGTTGCGAATCCTTCCGCCTCGACCCAGTCCAACCAGGCCTCGATCCGGACGTCGGACCAGCCGGCGGGGGCCAGGACCTGCTGCACGCCGGCGGGGCGCTCGACGGCGCGGGTCTCCATCGCGACTCGTTTGGCGCGAGCGGCGAAGCCGGATTGAAAGCGCATGGCGGCGTCTCTCCGAAAGGTTCGGGCAAGCCTAGGATGCGCATGCGACTTAGCCAATACATCTGGTGTCGCAGGGCGGGGTTGCCCACAAGATATCGATTCACTGCCCGACGCTTGAACGCTGGACGAAGAGGGCGCGGGTTTCTATGATCCGCACCAGACGCCGCCTCCCTTTCCGGCGACCCCTTACGGTTGGATTCCACGACGTGTTGAGCAAGATTTTCGGCTGGTGGGAGGGCGCCACGATCGGCACCCGGTTCACCATCGCCAAGCGCGGTCGCTTCGTCGGCCAGGACGAGAACGGCAATCGCTATTACGAGAGCCGCGACAACGTCAGCTACGACGGCCGCAAGCGTCGCTGGGTCATCTATGACGGCTATGCCGAGGCGTCCAAGGTGACGCCCGACTGGCACGGCTGGCTGCACTACACCTTCGACCTGCCGCCGACCGAGCAGCCGCTGCCGCGTCGCGCCTGGGAGAAGGAGCATCTGCCCAATCTGACCGGCACGCCCCTGGCCTGGCGTCCGCCCGGCTCGCTGGCCGGCGACGCCAAGCGCCCGGCCGCGACCGGCGACTATCAGGCCTGGACGCCCGAGTGAAAATCCGCCGCATCCTGTTGGGCGCGGCGTCCGTCGCGGCCGTGCTGAGCGCGGGCGCGGTGACCGCCAGCGTGCTTCAGGACGCACCGCGCGATGCGCGTCCGGTCCAGGATCCGATTGGCGACATTCTGCGCACCACCCCGGCCCAGCCCTCGGTCCCGACCGAGACGCCGCCTGCGGGCGCGCCGGCTCCGCGCTCTCCGGTCGCCGTGGCCCCACCGCCCAACGTCGTCATCGCCGAGGACGCCGCCGTCGAGGAAAAGGCCGAGGAGGAGGTCGAGGCCGAGAAGCCCGTCGCGACCAAGGCCATCGACCAGCCCGCCACGCCCGCGCGCCGCCAGCGTCGCAAGTTCGCGATCATCCAGGCCATCGACAAGGTCACCGCCGAGACGATGAAGTTCGAGGTCGAGGTCGGCGGTCGCCCCGTGCGCTTCAACCAAAATCTGATCTTCGCGGCCCGCGCCTGCGAGGTGACGACGCCCGACGAACTGACCGAAGACGCCATCGCCTATATGGACGTCTCGCTCCAGGCGCGCGGCCGGCAGGAAGGCCGCCAGATCTTCCGCGGCTGGATGTTCGCCTCGTCACCCGCCGTCAGCGGCATCCAGAACCCTTACTACGACGCCTGGGTCGTCGGCTGTAAGAACTGAGCTTTGACGCCGCGAGGAGGCGCGCCATGGATTGCAACAAGCCGCCCAAGAAGACCGAAACGGTCGAAATTCGACTGCCCCACGCGACCAAGACCGCCTTCATGGCCCGGTGCCGTGACGAGGGCCGGACGGCCAGCGACGCCATTCGCCGTTTCATAGACGCAGAGTTGAACGCGACGTCGTCCGGGCGTCCTCAACCCCGCCTGGGCTGGCGACCGCTGCTGGCCGCCGCCGTCGCCGGCCTGGCGCTGGGCGCCGTCGCCGCGCCCTCCCTGGCCCAATCGTCGCCCACCCGCGCCGACTTCGACCGGCTGGACCGCAATCACGACGGCGTCGTCAGCTTCGAAGAGTACCGCGCGCGTTAGCGGATGCGGACTAGGAACCGGTCCCACTGAAGGTCTAACCACGTCCACGGTTTGAACAGGCTGGCGCCCGGCTTCCATGAGGCCAGCACCACCTCGGCCCGGCCGATGATGTTCTCGGCCGGCAGCAGGCCGACGCCGACCTCGGGCGGCCAGCGGCTGTCCAGCGAGTTGTCGCGATTGTCGCCCATCATCAGATAGCAGCCCGCCGGCACACGGCGCACAGGCGTGTCGTCGCCCGGCAGGCCCGGCCCGCCGTCATAGGTGACGTAGGATCGTCCGTCCGCCAGGGTCTCGCGCACCTGCAGGACCCGTCTCTGCGGCGCATCGTGATCGGCGACGACATCCAGCCGGGTCTGTCGCACCGGGTCGCCATTGACGAAGACAACGCCGCCCCGCACCTGAACCGTGTCGCCCGGCAGCCCGACGACGCGCTTGATCCAGGCCTCGCTGGGGTCGCGGGGCAGTCGGAACACCACAACGTCGCCGCGTCTCGGCTCGCGCCCCAGCAGCCGTCCCGGCGACATCGCCGGATTGAACGGCAGAGACGCCGTGCTCCAGCCATAGGGATATTTCGACACGACGATATAGTCGCCGGTCACCAGCCCCGGCTCCATCGACGACGAAGGGATGGTGAAGGGTTGGAACAGGACGATGCGGATCGCGAGCGCCAGGATGATGGCGAAGATCAGCGTCAGGGCGATCTCTCGCACCTCGCGAAGAAGGGACGGGTGGGGCGGGGCTTTGGACGGGGTCTGGGTCATGCCGCCATTGACCGTCAGGCCGGGCGAAGACGCCAATCCTAAGCTGTCGGGACAGGCCTGAAATCGTGTCCGGACAGAGACTAGGCGCTGGCCAGGGCGACGGCTTCTGCGCCGGTCAGGGGCGCGCGCAACACCCCTTGGTCCGGCCTGACCGACAGCGCGGGCTGAAGCCGCTCCAGATAGGTCGCTTGCGGCGTTTCGACCGTACCGAACTGGCTCAGATGGTCGGTCAAGAACTGCGCGTCCAGCAGGTCCCAGCCGCCCTTTCGCAGGCGCGCGACCAGATGCACCAGAGCGACCTTGGACGCGTCCCGTTCGCGACTGAACATGCTCTCGCCGAAGAAGGCCCCGCCCAGCGACACGCCGTAAAGGCCGCCCACCAGCCGCTCGTCACGCCAGCACTCGATGGAATGGACGAAACCCATGGCGAACAGGGCGGCGTACAGCCGCCGGATCGGGCCGTTGATCCAGGTGTCTTCGCGATCCGGTCCTTGCGCCGCCGCACAGCCGTCCAGCACCGCTTCGAAGGCGGTATCGACCCGCACCTCGAACGGCTCGCCCCGCACGGTGCGGCGCAGGCGGCTGGGGATGTGGAAGGCGTCCAGCGGAATGACGCCGCGCTGTTCCGGCTCGATAATGAAGACGCGCGGATCATCGCGCGCCTCGGCCATCGGAAACACGCCCCGGGCGTAACAGGCCAGCAGGTCGTCGGGGCCGAAACCGCCGAAAGGCCCGCTGGCGCTGAAATCGGGGTCGGTCAGGCGTCGCCCTTCTGACGGGCCGCCCACTTCTCCAGCCAGTGGATGTCGTAGTCGCCCGACAGGATGTCCGGCTCGGCCAGCAACTTCTGGAACAGGGGGATGGTCGTATCGACGCCGCCGATGACGACCTCGTTCAGCGAACGCTTCAGTCGGGCAATGGCCTCCTCGCGGTCGCGGCCGTGGACGATCAGCTTGCCGATCAGGCTGTCGTAATAGGGCGGGATCGAATAGCCGGCATAGATCGCGCTATCCAGGCGCACGCCCAGGCCGCCCGGTGCGTGAAAGTCGGTGATCTTGCCCGGCGACGGGGTGAAGGTCTCCGGGTTCTCGGCGTTGATCCGCACCTCGATGGCGTGGCCCTTGAACTCGATGTCGTCCTGGGTGAACGACAGCGGCAGACCGGCGGCGATGCGCACCTGTTCGCGAACCAGATCCACGCCCGTGATCATTTCGGTGACCGGGTGTTCGACCTGCAGGCGGGTGTTCATCTCAATGAAGAAGAACTCGCCGTCCTCCCACAGGAACTCGATGGTGCCGACGCCCAGATAGCCGATGGCGGCGATAGCCTTGTTGACCGTCTCGCCGATCTGCTTGCGACCTTCGGCCGACAGGGCGGGCGAGGGGGCCTCTTCCAGCACCTTCTGGTGACGGCGTTGCAGCGAGCAGTCGCGTTCGCCCAGGTGGACGACATTGCCGTGGCTGTCGGCGATGACCTGGATCTCGATGTGGCGCGGCTTCTGGAGGTAGCGCTCCATATAGACCGCGCCGTTGCCGAAAGCGGCCAGAGCTTCCGACTGGGCGGTCTGGACTGCCTCGACCAGATCGTCAGGCGTCAGGGCGACCTTCATGCCGCGTCCGCCGCCGCCCGCCGCAGCCTTGACGATCAGGGGGAAGCCGATGGACTTGGACGCCTCGATCGCGGCCTCGACCGTTTCGACCTCGCCATCCGAGCCGGGGACGACGGGGATGCCGGCGTCCTTGACCGTCTGTTTGGCGCTGATCTTGTCGCCCATAACCCGGATATGCTCGGGCTTGGGACCGATGAAGCTCATGCCGTGGGCCTCGACGATCTCGGCGAAGCGGGCGTTCTCGGACAGGAAGCCGTAGCCGGGGTGGATCGCCTGGGCGCCGGTGATCTCGGCCGCAGCGATGATCGAGGGGATGTTCAGATACGACTTTGCGGCCGAGGCGGGGCCGATGCAGACGCTCTCGTCGGCCAGCCGCACCCACATGGCACCGCGGTCGGCTTCCGAGTGCACGGCGACGGTGGAGATGCCCATCTCCTTGCACGCCCGGTGAATGCGCAGCGCGATCTCGCCGCGGTTGGCGATCAGGACCTTGGTGAACACGGCTTAGGCTTCCAGCAGGACGAGGGGTTCGCCGAACTCGACCGGCTGGGCGTCGCCGACCAGGATTTCGGCCACAACGCCGTCCCGCGGGGCCTGGATCGGGTTCATCGTCTTCATGGCTTCGACGATCAGCAGGGTCTGACCCTTCTTGACCTTGTCGCCGGGCTGGACGAAGGCCGGGGCCTCCGGCGAGGCCTGCAGATAGGCGGTGCCGACCATCGGCGATTTCACCTCTTCGCCGGCGCGGGCGACGATGGTGGCGGGGTCCGACGGCATGGCGGCCGGCGCAGCAGCGGCAGCGGGCGCAGCGGCAACCGGGGCGGGGGCGGCGGCGTACTGAACCGGGGCGGCGTTGATGGTGACTTCGCGCGCCACGCGGATACGCAGTTCGCCGCGCTCGACCTCGACTTCCGTCAGATCGGTCTCGTTCAGGATCTCGGCCAGCTGGCGAACCAGGGCGGCGTCGATCTCGGCGTGTTTCTTGTCATCGGCCATTGGAGTTGCGCCTTGTCTTTCGTGGTCTTTGATAAACGGGACGGGCCTCAGCCGCGTTCCCGAACCTGGGTGAGGGCCGCCTGGACGGCCAGTTCATAGCCCGCCGCGCCGAAGCCGGCGATGACGCCGGTCGCGGCGGAGGACACATAGGAGTGATGGCGAAACGCCTCGCGCGCCGCCGGATTGGACAGATGCAGCTCGATCACCGGGATCGACAGCGTCTTCAACGCATCATGCAGCGCCACCGACGTATGCCCATAGGCCGCCGGATTGAGGATCAGGGCGTGGGCGCCTTCGCGCGCCTCCTGGATCCAGTCCACCAGCACGCCTTCATGGTTGGTCTGGCGAAACACGATCTGCGCCTCGCCGGCCGCCCGGACGCAGCGCTGCTCGATGTCCGCCAGGGTGTCGCGGCCATAGATGTCCGGCTCCCGAACCCCGAGCAGGTTCAGGTTGGGGCCGTTCAGCACATGAATGACGGGCGTTTCGGCCATGGTTCCAGAATCGATCCGGCGCAGCGCGGCGCAAGAGGGGCCTTTTAGCGGACGCAGGGCGTGGGTCAAACGCTCGCAGCGTCGAACCTTACCCGACGTTGCGTGCGATGGCGTGGATTTCGCAGCGCCGGCTGCCATCGTCCCTGGTCGGGACGGCCTGAGGGAGCGCCGAGGATGCGCCAGGACGGCAAACTGATCCTGAGAACCGTGGTGGCGACCTTGGCGGCCCTGGCCGTCGCGGTCGGCGCCTTCCTGTTCGAGGCGGGCTGAACGCATAGTCTGGCGAAGCGGCCTGTCACCGTCTATCTGACGCGCGACGGTCGGAGGGGCGAAGGTCAGGGAGAATGCGCGTGCACCAGATCCATCTCAATGGCGAACCACGCCAGGTCCAGGCCGCCACCATCCTGGCTTTGGTCGAGGAACTGTCGCTGGACCCGCGCAAGGTGGCCGTCGAACGCAATCTCGAGATCGTGCCCAAGTCCCTGCACGCCGCCACGCCGGTGGCCGCAGGCGATCGTATCGAGCTGGTCCAGTTCGTCGGCGGCGGGTGATCAGATCAAATCCGGCTACGACGGGTTCCCCCGCGCGCCGGAGAGGCCTAGGTCAGCATCCATGACCGATACAGCCAACGAAACCTGGTCCGTCGCCGGCCGCACCTTCAACTCACGTCTGATCGTGGGCACTGGCAAGTACGCCGACTACGCCCAGAACGCCGCCGCCGCCGAGGCGGCCGGGGCCGAGATCGTCACCGTCGCGGTGCGCCGTGTGAACCTGTCGGACCCGACCCAGCCGATGCTGGTCGACTATGTGAAGCCCGACCGCTTCACCTTCCTGCCCAACACCGCCGGCTGTTTCACGGGTGAGGATGCGGTTCGCACCCTGCGTCTGGCGCGCGAGGCCGGCGGCTGGAGCCTGGTCAAGCTGGAGGTGCTGTCCAACACCGCTCACCTTTATCCCGACATGATCGAGACCCTGCGGGCGCTGGATCTGCTGATCAAGGACGGCTTCGACGTCATGGTCTATTGCACCGACGACGTGGTGATGGCCAAGCGGCTCGAAGACGCCGGGGCCGCAGCCATCATGCCCGCCGCGGCCCCGATCGGCTCGGGCCTGGGCATCCAGAACGAGGTCAACGTCCGCCTCATCGTCGAACAGGCCAAGGTGCCGGTTCTGGTTGATGCAGGCGTCGGCACGGCCTCGGATGCGACCCGTGCGATGGAACTGGGCTGCGACGCCGTCCTGATGAATACCGCCATCGCCGGGGCCAAGGACCCCATCCGCATGGCCCGCGCCATGAAACACGCCGTCATCGCCGGCCGCGACGCCTATCTGGCCGGCCGGATGGCGAAACGCATGTATGCAGACCCGTCGTCGCCGCTGGCGGGACTGATCTAAACGCCACCTTCCTCCATAGAGGAGAAGTGGGCACGCGGAGGGTGAACGCAGTTCATCCTCACGATCTCGCGAATAGATACGCAAGACCACATCAGAGCCCTTGGTCCTAATCGTCCAGCAGGGCCTGCAGCAGCGGATGGGCCAGGACCGGAGCGGCAAGACGCACCACGGCCTGGGGGTCTTCCAGGCGGACGGCCGCCGTGGCGTCGGCGACGATGAAGTCGGCGTGGGTGCGCGACGGTTCGGTCAGGCGTTCGTGGCCCGGCCTAACAGTCGCCAGATATTGCGCCACGACCGAATCCGCCGACCGGCCCCGCTCGGCCTGGTCGCGCAGCAGGCGGCGGATGAAGCGGATGTCGGCAGGGGTGTCCACGAAGACGCGAATGTCGAACAGGGCGGTCAGGTCGGGAGTGCACAGAACATGCGTGCCCTCGACGATCACCACCTCGGCCGCCGGAATCGGCTCGCCGCCCGGCTCGCGGCCGTGGTGGATGAAGGAATAGACCGGCGCCGTCACCGCGCGCCCGGCCTTCAGTTCCTTCAGGTCTGCGATCATCAGGTCGTGATCGCGCGCCGTCACATCGTCAAAGTCGAAGGTCGCGGCGTCGAAGCCGGGCAGGGAGGCTGCGTCCTTGTAATAGCTGTCCTCGCGCACCAGCACGGCCGACCCTTCCGGCAGGGCCGAGACCAGCGCCTCCGCCAGGGTGCTTTTGCCGGAGCCGGAGCCCCCCGTGATCGCGATCAGTATGGTCATGGGCGACCTTCTAGACCGCTGAACCTGCCGACGCCACGGGGGACGATCCGCCGCGCCGTGGCTGACGCCCCAGTTGACGTTGGGTCACGTTGCTTATCGCCGATCACCGATGTTAGCGTCGGCTCAAGCGTCGCATCAAAGCAGACGCATCCAAGGGACAAGGATACGACATGCTGGGCTTGATGCAGGACTGGCCGCTGACGGTCGACAAGATCATCGACCACGCCAAGAACTGGCATGGCGAGCGCGAAGTGGTGACGCGCTCGGTCGAGGGGCCCATCGTCCGAACGACCTACGCCCAGATCCACGAGCGGGCCAAACGCGTGTCCAGCGCCCTGAAGGACTGGGGGATCAAGCTGGGCGACCGCGTCGCCACCCTGGCCTGGAACACCGCCAACCATATCGAGGCCTGGTACGGCATTATGGGCATCGGCGGGGTGTGCCATACCCTGAACCCGCGCCTGTTCCCGGAACAACTCGTCTACATCATCAACCACGCTGAAGACCGGATCATCTTCGTCGACCTGACCTTCGTGCCGCTGCTGGAAGCGATCCTGCCGCATATCCCCAAGGTCGAACGCGTTGTCATCATGACCGACGCCGCCCACATGCCGCAGACGAAGCTGCCCAAGGCCGTCGCCTATGAGGACGCGATCGCCGGTCAATCGACCGACGTCGTCTGGGGCGACTTCGACGAACAGACGGCCTGCGGCCTCTGCTACACCTCCGGCACCACGGGTAATCCGAAGGGGGTGCTGTATTCGCACCGCTCCAACTTCTTGCACACCTTCATGGGCCTTCAGGCCACGGTGATGGGCGCCACGCCCAAGGAGGTGATCCTGCCGGTCGTGCCGATGTTCCACGCCAACGCCTGGGGCATCGCCTTCGCCGGCCCCGCCGCTGGCACCAAGCTGGTGATGCCGGGCGCCAAGATGGACGGTCAGTCGATCTATGAGCTGATTGAACAGGAGGGCGTCACCTTCTCGGCCGCCGTGCCGACCGTTTGGCAGGGGCTGTTCGCCCATATGAAACAGAACGGCTTGGGCTTCTCGACTCTGAAACGCGTGCTGATCGGCGGTTCGGCCTGCCCCGAAAGCTTGATCCGCGGCTTCCAGGACGATTTCGGCGTCGAGGTTACTCACGCCTGGGGCATGACCGAGACCTCGCCCATCGGCACCATCGCCAACCTGCCGCCCGAAATCCTGAAGCTCTCCTACGACCAGCAGATGAAATACCGCCTGAAGCAGGGCGTCCCGCCGCTGGGTGTCGAGCTGAAGCTGAAGGACGAGGCGGGCGCCGAACTGCCGCACGACGGCGCGACCTTCGGTCGTCTGATGGTCAAGGGACCGACGATCAGCCGCGCCTATTTCAAGGAAGACGGCTCGATCCTAGATGACGAAGGCTTCTTCGACACCGGCGATGTGGCCACGGTCGACGACCTGGGCTTCATGCAGATCACCGACCGCGCCAAGGACGTGATCAAGTCGGGCGGCGAGTGGATCAGCTCCATCGAGATCGAGAACATCGCCGTGGGTCACCCCAAGGTCGAGATCGCCGCCGTCATCGGCGCGGCCCACCCCAAATGGGACGAACGGCCCGTGCTGATCCTGAAGCTTAAGCCCGACGAGACGCTGGACAAGCAGGAGCATCTGGACTTCCTGACCGGCAAGATCGCCAAATGGTGGATGCCCGACGATGTGGTCGCCGTGGACGACATTCCGCTGGGCGCGACCGGCAAGATCGACAAGAAGCTTCTGCGCGACCGGATGAAGGACTATCGTCTGCCGACCGCCGCCTAACCCTAGAACCGGAGCCTGAATGCCGACCAGAAAGCCCGTACCCGCCATTCTGCCCTGGCTGACGGCGCTTGCGGCGGCGCCCTTTGTGCTGGTCGTGGCGGCCGTTACGGCGACGCGGTTCGGCGGGCTCGATCTGGCGATCGGCTACGACCTGCTGACCTGGACCGTGGCGCGCATCCTGGCCTGGGTCGGTTTGGCGGCGGCTCTGACGGCGGCGGTGCTGGCGCTGCGCGATCTGAAGGGCAGGGGGATTTATGCACTGGTGGCGCTGGTTCTCTCGGGCGCGACCGTCGCCGGCTTCGTGCTGCGTCAGGGTCAGGATGCGACGCCCCATCCGCGTGACGTCAGCACCAATCTGGACGAGCCGCCCGGCCTGCCCCGCGCCGCCGGCGTGCGCAGCGGCGCGCCTCAAGCCTGCGAGGGTGTGGACGCCGTCCCGACCCAGGTCCTGGCCCAGCAGGCGACCTCGGCCCTGGTCGACGCCGGTTTCGTCGTCACCCGCGCCACAACCTTCCAGGTCGAGGCCGTGCACGCCGGCGCCTGGTTCGGCTTCGCCACCGACGCGGTCGTTCGCATCCGTCCCGGCCGCACCGACATCCGCGTCGCCGCACGCGGCAGTCGTCCCGACGGCGGCGCCACCTGCCGTCTCGCCGCCAAGATCACCCTAAACCTTGGGGCGGAAAGCTAGGCCAGCCGGAACTGCGCCGACAGGCCGGGCGCGCCATCGCTGATCGCCGCGCCGTCCTCGACCAGCTTGATCAGATGCGCCAGTACCGACAGCGAGGCGGCCGGCCACAGCCGCTGATCGACGGCGGCGTACAGAACCGGGACCATCTCGGCGATCGTGCGATCCCCCGCCGCCAGCCGCTGAAGCACTTGCGCCTCCCGCTCCATCCGATGAGCGCGATAAGCCTCCAGAAACGGCCGCACCTGCGTCACCGGCGCCCCGTGCGTCGGCCAAAGCACATCGAAGTCGCGCGCGATCACCGCGTCCAGGCTGGCCATATAGTGGCGCATGCTCCCATCCGGCGGGGCCACGACCGTCGTCGACCAGCCCATGACATGGTCGCCGCAAAACAGCGCGTTCTCCTCGCGCAAGGCGAAGGCCATATGATTTGACGCATGGCCGGGCGTGAACATCGCCTCGATCGTCCAGCCGTCGCCTTCGATGACCTCGTCGCCCGTCAGCACCACATCGGGCGCGAAGTCCGCATCCTCATCCTCGTCCAGCGCACCCGACGCATGCGTTTCCCGCACCGGGGGCCGGGCCGCCCAAATCCGTGCTTTGGTCGCCTCGGCGAACGGCCGGGCCAGCGGCGCATGATCCCGATGCGTATGCGTCACCAGCACATGGCTGACCCGCCGCCCCTTGACCGCCGCCATCAGCGCCGCCAGATGCGCTTCGTCCATCGGCCCCGGATCGATCACCGCGACCTCGGCCCCTCGATCCAGGCGGCCGACGATATAGGTCCCCGTTCCGGTGAAGGTGAAAGGCCCCGGATTGTCGGCGACCACGCGCTGGATCAACGGCGACACCTGATCGCGCCGCCCATAGGCGAAGTCGAAGGCTCTCACGAACGGGATCACCGTCACGGCCGCGTTTGGCGCAGAGCTTGCGTTAACGTCTTGGTAATCATGCCTGGAGCGCCCACAATGGCCCGTTCGATCGCCAACGCTGTATCAAATCGGCTCCCGTTCGTCGCGGCGGCGATCCTGTGTCTCGCCGCGGTGCAACTGATCGCCGCCTCCTGCACGCCGGAGCCCGCGCCCTATGCGGCGCGGGGGGGGATCCAACGCTAGAGAACTACTCGCGGCGTACACGGAAGGGCGGATCGTTCGCCACCTTCATCATGTAGCTTCCCAACGCTGCCCTGCGCACGGTAACCGGATTCTGCCGGTTCGCCGAAAAGAGCACATCCACGCCGTCGGTCTTACGCCATACCGAGCCGTCATCCAGCGTGATGGACCATTCCCCCCTGCCAAGGTTTCGGGCTGAGGTCATCGTCGCCGTGATGGACTGCAATTCTTCGGATCGCCCTGACCCGCTGAATGGGTTCAAGCCCGTTACGTTGAAGCCGAACAGTCGACGTTGATTCTGTTCCACATCCTGCCGGCTGACGATCGCAACCTCGCCGGCGGCTGCCAATCGAGCCGCGGCGGCGTCGAAACACGCCAGTCGGGCGGCATCGGCCGCGATCGTCGTGCATTGCGTCACGGCTCCGACCAAGTCGCTCCCTAACGAAGACAAACCTTGCTGCGCTAAAGCCTGGTTTGACGCAAAAATAACCGATGCAACCGATAGAACGGCGATTTTTTTGGCGTGTTTGCCATCTGAACGGGCCATAATCTTCTTCGTCTCATTAAGGTGGCGGCCAGTATATCATTAGAATTCGAGTCGTGTCCGATGTCGCTGTAGCGACTATGGTGTGTCGTCTTTGCGACAGGCGTGTCTCCAATGTGTTCAAGCGCCACCTTCTCGCTGGACTTGCTGCCTGCGTTGGTATGCTCTCGCGCCCAACCGATCGCATGGTCGGCAAATGGCTAATGTATTGAGCAGTTCGTTTCTAACGATCTTGGCTCTTCTGGGAGAACAAGCCTTGAACAACAACAGATATCGTCGCGGCCTGCTGGCAACCACGATCATCGGCGGCGCCGCTTTGGCGATGGCCGCTACGCCCTCGTTCGCACAGTCGGCTGACGACCAAGCGACCGACGTCGGCGAGATCGTCGTCACGGGTTCGCGCATCGCGCGTCAGGACTATCGTTCGACTAGCCCGATCGTCACGGTCACCGCCCAGGACTTCCAGGCGACGGGTTCGGTCACGATCGACACCTTGATCAACGATCTGCCGCAGTTCACGCCGTCGATCTCGTCGACCTCGAACAACCCGTCCAATGGCGGCCAAGCCAACATCAACCTGCGTAACCTGGGTTCGAACCGCACGCTGGTTCTTATGAACGGCCGTCGCGTTGTGCCGTCGAACTCGGACGGTTCGGTTGACGTCAACCTGATCCCGACGGCCCTCATCAAAAATATTGAAGTCATCTCGGGCGGCGCCTCGGCGGCCTATGGTTCGGACGCCCTGGCTGGTGTTGCGAACTTCATCCTCGACGAGAACTTCTCGGGCGTTCAGGTCGACGCCCAGTACGGTGAAACCGATCGCAGCGACGGCAAGACCGAAAGCTACTCGGTCACTGTCGGCGGCAACTTCGACGACGACCGTGGCAACATGGTGCTGTCGCTCGGCCGTTCGACCCGCGATGTGATCTTCAACGCCGCGCGTGACTTCTCGGCGGTGTCCGGCCCTTCGGGCACCTCGCCCCTGGGTTCGACGATCTTCGACAGCAACAACCTGCCAAGCCTGGCTTTGGTCAGATCTTACTTCAACAGCCCGACGCTTGTTGAAACGGGCGCGTTCGGTTTCAACGATGACAACACGCTGTTCTCGTACACTGGCAAGCTGAACGTCAAGAATCCGGCTGGAGCCGGCGCGGAATACACGGCGCCCGGCGCCAACTACACGTTCAACACGGGTCCGCTGAACTATCTGCAACTGCCGCTTGACCGTTACAACGTCTACGGTGGCGGCCGTTACAAGATCAATGACAACGCTGAAGTCTATGCCAATGCGTTGTTCACCCAATATGTCGCCGACACCGAACTGGCGGCTAGCCCCGCGGCCAGCGGAACCGGTTTCCGCGTCCCGGCGACCAACCCGTTCATCACGGCTGATCTCCGCAGATTCCTGAACTCGCGTGCTAATCCGAATGGTTCGTTCCTGCTGAACAAGCGCTTCACGTCGCTGGGCGGTCGCCACTCGACGGAAGAGTACAACATCTATCAGATCACCACGGGCGTCCGTGGTCAGGTTCCGCAAAGCACCTGGACGTATGACGTTTACGGTTCGTATGGCCGCGTTTCCAACACGACCACTCAAACCGGCAACGTTTCTCGCTCGTCGGTTCAGCGACTGCTGGACGCTGCGGACGGCGGACGCAGCCTCTGCGCTGGTGGTTTCGATCCGTTTGGCGTGACAGACCTGTCGGCCGAGTGCATCAACTACATCGGTCGTTCGGCGCGTAACTCGACCGTGACCGAACAACGGGTCATCGAAGCGTCGCTTCAGGGCAAGGCGTTTGATCTGCCGGCCGGTGAAGTTCGTGTCGCCCTCGGCGCTCAGTATCGCCAAGACGACTTCGCCTTCGGCGCCGACTCCTCGCTCGCTCAACAGAACGCGGTCACGCCTCACTTGGGCGCAAATGGCCAGCCGGACGGCGGCAATGTCGGTGGTTCGGAAATCGCCGGCTTCAACCCGACGCCTTCGCTGAGCGGTGGTACAAACTCCAAGGAACTGTTCATCGAAGCGCTGGTCCCGCTGCTCTCGGATCTGCCTTTCGTCGAGCAACTGGATCTGAACCTCGGCTATCGTTACGCCGACTACAGCACCGCTGGCGGCACGCAGGCCTATCGTGCGGAGCTAGACTGGACCGTCGCCGGCGGTCTGCGCGCTCGTGGCGGCTATAGCCGCTCGGTTCGTGCGCCGTCGATCGGGGAGCTGTTCGCCACCGCGAGCACGAACTTCCCGAGCATCGGCGCGCCCTCGGCTGCGGGCACCGGTGGTGACCCCTGCGATATTCGCAGCAGCTTCCGCCAGGGCTCTAACGCCGCTGCCGTCCGTGCGCTGTGCTTGGCGCAAGGGATTTCGGCTCAGGCGATCGATCGCTACACCTTCTCCAACAACCAGGTCGAAAGCCGCACCGGTGGCAACCCCAACCTGTTTGAAGAGACCTCGGACAGCTGGTCGGTCGGTCTGGTGTATCAATCGCAGTTCACGTCGCCTTGGCTGTCGGGCTTCTCGGCTTCGATCGACTACTACAACATCGAAATCACCGACGCGATCGGATCGATCGCGGCAGACGACTCGCTGGCCGGCTGCTTCAACGTAACGGGCGAAAACCCCACCTTCAGCAACGCCAATAGCTACTGCCAGCTGTTCAGCCGCGATCCGCTGTCCGGCAACATTGTCGGCGCGATCGAAAATCAGGCCAACCTTGGCATGATCAAGACGTCTGGCGTCGACTTCCAGGCCGACTGGGCGTTCAACATCGCCGACATCGGTGGTGGCGATTGGGGCCGTCTGAAGTTCAACACGGTCATCAGCTGGCTGGAGAACTACGAAGACAACGTCGTCGAAGGCGGCGCTTTCACTGACCGTACGGGCACGATCGACAGCACCTTCGGAAACACCTTCCCGGAATGGAAAGCTCTGACGTCGGTGACTTGGGCGAGCGGTCCATTCTCGGTCGGCGCACGCTGGCGTCGGGTTGGCGAAATCACGGTGATCAACACCACCGAGGTCCTGCCTTCCATCGACTACTTCGATCTGAACGGTTCGTGGTCCATCAACGACACGGTGTCGCTGCGCGGCGGTGTGAACAACCTGACCGACGAACAGCCGAACGTCTTCGTTCCTGGCGTTCAGGCCAACACCGACCCGTCCACCTATGATGTGCTGGGTCGCCGTTACTACGTCGGTCTGACCGCCAAGTTCTAAGGCCGGTCATCGACGACAGACTGAGGCGGCGGAGCAACGCTCCGCCGCCTTTTTCGTTTAAGCGGCGCCGTAGAAAAACCATTCGCGCGGGCGAGCGTTACGGATCGTCGCCTATTTGCGGCGCGCCCCTCCAAGGAAGATCATGCTGAAATTTGTCGTTCCCGGACTATCGGTCCTGTCGCTGCTGGCTGCCGGCGCGGCGGTTGCTCAAACGCAGGATGGGCCGATCGTGACGGGTAATCGCTCGGGCGAGACGGCCGATGCGTTGAAGACGCGCGAGGCCATCGCCTATGCACGGCCGTTGCCGCGCGGCGCGCCAAGCGCCGACTATCCGCTGGTGGCGTGGTGCGATGCGCTGGTGACGGGCCATGCCGATCTGGGCGAGACGCTGACGTCGCGTGCGCCGGAGGATGTCGAGCTGGTGCGTCTGGGCCGTCTCGAAGCCCAGGATTTCCGTAGCGCCCTGGAGGCGGCCGCGCCGCGCCAGTCGGCGGCTTCGAAGGCCGAGGCCGAGCAGGCCGTCGCCGCCGTCAAGGCGCAGTGGGCGCCGCTGATGGCGAACCCTGACGCCGAGGCGCGCAGCCAGTCGTTTGGCCTGTTCTTCGGTCTGCCGGGCCGCTGCGAGCACGCCGCGCGCCGCCTGCGCGACAACATCACAACGCCGCCTGCCACGCTGGAGAGCGTCGGTATCAACTGATCGGTTCGGCGGTTACCCGATCACAGACGGCGGCTTGAGCCCGGCTCAAGCCGCCGTGTCGCGTTTGGCGGCGTAGGGATCGTAGTTGAGGATGGGGGCAAGCCAGCGCTCGGCGGTGGCGACGTCCCATCCCTTGCGCCGGGCGTAATCCTCGACCTGGTCTAGATCGATCTTGCCGACGCCGAAATAGTGGCTGCCCGGATGGCCGAAATAGAGGCCGGAGACCGAGGCGGGGGGCGTCATAGCGTAGCTCTCGGTTAATGCCATGCCGGCGTGGTCTTCGGCCTGCAGCAGGCGGAAGAGCGTAGCTTTTTCAGTGTGGTCGGGCTGGGCGGGATAGCCGGGTGCAGGGCGGATGCCTTGGTATTGTTCGGCGATCAGCGCGTCGATGTCGGCCGTTTCGTCGGCGGCGTAGCCCCACAGGGTGGTGCGAACTTCCTTGTGCAGCCGTTCGGCGAAGGCCTCGGCGAGGCGGTCGGCCAGGGCAGTGGCGAGGATGGCGGAATAGTCGTCGCCGACGTCCTTGAACCGTTTTGCGATCTCCAACTCGCCGTGCCCGGCCGTGACGGCGAAGGCGCCGATATAGTCGTCGCCATCGTCGTTGATGAAGTCGGATAGAGCCAGGTTCGGCTTGCCGTTCGACTTCTTGATTTGCTGGCGCAGGGTGTGGAAGCGGGCGATCTCCGCGTCGCGGCCTTCGTCGGCGAATACGATGACATCATCGCCGTCGGCGCGGGCCGGCCAGAAGCCGACAACGCCTTTCGCCGTGAACCACTTCTCGTCGATGATCCGCTTCAGCATAACCTGCGCGTCGGCGAACAGGTCGCGCGCGGCCTCGCCGACGATCTCGTCGTCCAGGATCAGCGGATAGCGGCCGATCAGCTCCCAGCTGGCGAAGAAGGGCGTCCAGTCGATGTGGTCGGCCAGATCCTGCAGGTCCCAGGCGTCAAACGCCTTCACGCCGAGGAAGGACGGCTTGCCGGGCATGGGCTGGGCGGGGTCGATGCGGAAGCGGTTTTCGCGGGCCTGAGCCAGGGTGGCGCGCGCCTTCACCTCCTGGCCGCGCGCATATTGCTCACGGATGCGAATGTATTCGTCGCGGGTGGCGGCCTCGTTCTTCGCGCGCTCGGTCTTGGACAGCAAACCCGAAACGACGCTGACGGCGCGCGACGCATCGACGACATAGGTGGTCGAGCCCCGGCGATAGGCGGGTTCGATCTTGACTGCCGTATGGGTGCGGCTGGTGGTGGCGCCCCCGATCAGCAGAGGGATGTCGAAGCCGCGCCGTTCCATTTCGGCGCCGACGAAGACCATCTCGTCCAGCGAGGGCGTGATCAGGCCCGACAGGCCGATGATGTCGACGTTGTGGGCCTTGGCCTCGTCCAGGATGCGGTCGGCCGGGACCATGACGCCGAGGTCGATCACCTCGTAGTTGTTACATTGCAGCACGACGCCGACGATGTTCTTGCCGATGTCGTGGACGTCGCCCTTGACGGTGGCCATCAGGATGCGGCCCGCCTGCTCGCGCGGCTTGCCGGCCTTCTCGGCCTCCATGAAGGGCTCCAGCCAGGCGACGGCCTGTTTCATCACGCGGGCGGACTTCACCACCTGCGGCAGGAACATCTTGCCCGAGCCGAACAGGTCGCCGACCACGTTCATCCCGTCCATCAGCGGGCCTTCGATCACGTGCAGCGGGCGCTCGGACGCCAGGCGGGCCTCTTCGGTGTCGGTCTCGATGAACTCCGTGATGCCGTTGACCAGGGCGTGTTCGATCCGCTTGCCAACCGGCTGTTCGCGCCATTTCAGATCGACGACGCGGGCTTGGCCTTTCTCGCCCTTGTAACGGGGCGCCATGTCGACCAGCCGCTCGGTGTTCGTGACATTGGTCCGCTGCGGCCGGTTCAGGATCACATCCTCGACCGCCTCGCGCAGTTCGGCGTCGATGTCGTCATAGACCGGCAGGTCGCCGGCATTGACGATGCCCATGTCCATGCCGGCATTGATGGCGTGGTACAAAAAGACGCTGTGGATCGCCCGGCGCACCGGCTCGTTGCCGCGGAAGCTGAACGAGACGTTCGACACCCCGCCCGAGATGCGGGCGTAGGGGAGGGTGCGTTTGATCTCCCGCGTCGCCTCGATGAAGTCGACGGCGTAGTTGTCGTGCTCCCCAATCCCTGTCGCCACGGCGAAGATGTTGGGATCGAAGATGATGTCCTCGGGCGGGAAGCCGACCTCGTTGACCAGGATGTTGTAGGCGCGGGTGCAGATCTCGATCTTGCGGGCGGCGGTGTCGGCCTGACCGACCTCGTCGAAGGCCATGACCACGACGGCCGCGCCGTAGCGCAGGCATTTGATCGCATGATCGCGGAAGGCTTGTTCGCCTTCCTTCATGCTGATCGAGTTGACGATGGGCTTGCCCTGAACGCACTTCAGGCCCGCCTCGATCACCTCCCATTTGGAGCTGTCGATCATCACCGGCACGCGGGCGATGTCGGGCTCGGCTGCAATCAGGTTCAGGAAGGTCCGCATGGCGACGACGCCGTCCAGCAGCCCTTCGTCCATATTGACGTCGATGATCTGGGCGCCGGCCTCGACCTGTTGGCGAGCGACGTCCAGCGCAGCCGAATAGTCGCCCTCGACCACCAGCTTGCGGAATTTGGCCGAGCCGGTGACGTTGGTCCGTTCGCCGACGTTGATGAAGGTGGGGCGCATCAGGCGGACTCAACTACGAGGATAGGCAACCTGTTTCGCTGCCAGAGGCTTTTCTTGATCGACCGGGCGCGGCGCCATGACATGATGGATACAGCACCGGTCGTGACGGCTTTTTTGAAGCCCCGACTATCCAGGAATATCCAGGAGCGTGTCGGATAGCCTTTGGGACCGCTGACAGAGACGCCTCGGCCTGCTATGACCGCGTCGCAAAGAGCGAGTGCCTCTTCGACGTCGTGATCATTTCGGAGACGTTTGAAGTCTAGGCCTTGGCCACAACTCAGGCCTAGCTCGTAGCTACCCAGACGCGCCTCCAGAAGAGACATGTCGCCGCCGTCCCCCATTCGGAGAAGAATATATTTCTCAGAGTCGTGATCGATCACGCAGGCGGGGCTGCTTGCTGCTAGTTTTCGGAGTTCGATACGCAACCGCTCGAACGCCTCGACCTCTCCGGTCTTGCTCACGCCACCATCTCGAACGGTTCGAGGCCGGATAGCCGCAAGGCCACCGGTCGTTCCGGGATGACGCGGGGCTTCAGCGGCGCGACCTCTTCGGCGACGTGACGAATGTGATCCGGCGTCGTGCCGCAGCAGCCGCCGACGATATTGACCAGACCCGAGGCGGCCCATTCCTCGATGAAGTGGGCGGTCTCGTGCGGTTCTTCGTCGTACTGGCCCATGGCGTTGGGCAGGCCGGCGTTGGGGTAGGCGGCGACCAGAGTGTCGGCGACGCGGCTCAGCTCGGCGATGAAGGGTCGCATCAGGTCGGCGCCCAGGGCGCAGTTGAAGCCGACGGCGAAGGGTTTGGCGTGGCGTACGCTGTTCCAGAAGGCTTCGGCCGTCTGGCCCGACAGGGTGCGGCCCGAACGGTCGGTGATGGTGCCCGAAATCCAGATCGGCAGGACGTCCATGCCTTCGTCTTCCAAGTCCTTGATCGCTTTGATCGCGGCCTTGCAGTTCAGCGTGTCGGTGATGGTTTCAATCAAATAGAGATCGACCCCGCCTTGGTTCAGCGCCTTCACCTGATGGCGATAGGCCTCATAGACCTGGTCGAAGGTCACGCTGCGGGCGCCGGGGTCATTCACGTCGGACGACATCGACAGCATCTTGTTCAGCGGGCCGATGGAGCCGGCGGCGAACCGCGGCTTGTGCGGCTCCATGGCGGTCCAGCGGTCGGCCGAGGCGCGGGCCAGTTTCGCGCCCTCCAGATTGATGTCCCACACCGCCTGGGCGTCCAGGGCGTAGTCCTCCTGAGCGATGGTGGTGCCCGAGAAGGTGTTCGTTTCGCTGATGTCGGCGCCGGCGGCGAAATACTGGTCGTGCAGGTCGGCGATGACATCGGGCCGCGTGATGCAGAGGATGTCGTTGTTCCCCTTCATCTGGTGTTTCTCGTCATAGCCTTTGGCGGCGACGAAGCGGTCGGCGCGGAAGTCGGCCTCGTCCAGCCCCCGACGCTGGATCATGACGCCCCAACTGCCATCGAGGACCAGGATGCGTTCCTTGGCCGCCTGATGCAGGGCGGCAATGCGTTCTGCCCGAGTTAGAGAAGCGGTCATTGGGCTGCCGCCGTCTCGCGCACGCCCAGAACGCGACAGATCGCATAAACCAGGTCGGCGCGGTTCAAAGTGTAGAAGTGGAAGTCCGAGAAGCCCTCTTCCTGCAGACGCGCGCAGGTCTCGGCGGCGACCGAGGCGGCCACCAGTTTGCGGGTCTCAGGATCGTCGTCCAGGCCGTCGAAATGCGCCTTCAGCCAGTCGGGAATGCTGGCCCCGCAGGCGCCGCACATCCGGGTCAGGCCGGCGAAGTTGGACACCGGCATGACGCCGGGAATCAGGGGGATAGTGACGCCCGCCGCCCGCACCCGGTCGCGGAAGCGCAGGAAGGCGTCGATGTCGAAGAAGAACTGGCTGACGGCGCGGGTGGCTCCGGCGTCAACCTTGGCCTTCAGCACCTCGATGTCGTGATCGATGGACGGACTTTCGGGATGGCGCTCGGGATAGGCGCCGACCGTGACGTCGAAGCCGCTTATGCGGTTGATGGCGGCGGTCAGTTCGGTGGCGTTGGCATAGCCGTCGGCGCGCGGCTGATAGACGCCGCCGATGCCAGCCCCGCCGGGCGGATCGCCGCGCAAGGCCACGATGTGATCGACGCCGATCACCTTGTAGCCTTCGATGACCTCGTCGACTTCTTCCCTGCTGGCCTCGACGCAGGTCAGGTGGGCGGCGGGTCGTAGCGAAGTCTCGGTGATGATGCGCTGGACTGTGCGGTGGGTCCGTTCGCGGGTCGAACCGCCGGCGCCGTAGGTCACGGAGACGAAGGCGGGGTTCAGCGGCTCCAGACGGCGGATCGCCTTCCACAGATTGGCCTCGGCCTCATCGGTCTTGGGCGGAAAGAATTCGAACGAGACTCGCACGGCGTCGCGGTTCGATCCGGCGCGGGCTACGGGGCCAAGCGGCGACAGCAGCAGGGCGCGGGCATCGGCCAGGTTGAGGGAGGCGGAGGAGGCCATCAGGCGGTCTTTCTGTCCTGGACGCGGCGTTCCGCCGTCCAGATGGTCACGGTCAGGCCCTCGGCGTCGTGCGGCAGAGCGATCGGGGCCGATGGCGTCAGGCCGCCGTCGAGCAGCCAGCCGTTGATCTCGCTGTCGGCGAAGCCCAGGCGGCGATGCTGATGCGCCTCGCGCATATGTTCGAAGTCGTGCGGGGCGAAGTCGATGATGACCAGGCGGCCGTTCGGACTGACAAGGCGGGCGGCCTCGGCCACGGCGGCGGACGGATCGGACAGGTAGTGCAGCACCTGATGCACGATCACCAGATCGGCGCTGGCGGCGGGCAGGCGGGTGGCGAAGATATCGCCGTGGCGCAGTTCGACCTGCTCCACACCCGCCTTGGTGACGTTGGTGCGGGCGATGTTCAGCATATTCTGGCTGAGGTCCAGCCCGACCGACATCTTGGCCTTCTTGCCGAACAGGGTCAGCATCCGGCCAGAACCCGTGCCCAGATCGACGACGCGTTCGAAGGGGCCGGGCCCCACAGCCTTTTCCAGCGCCGCCTCGACAGCGCTTTCGCTGACGTAGAGCGAACGCAGGCGGTCCCACTGGGGCGCGACCTGTTCGAAATAGCTGACGGCGGCTTCCTCGCGGTCCTTGCGGACTTCGTCCAGACGCCGATGATCAGCTTCGCCGGCGTCGTCGGCCAGGATGTCCAGCACCGTGTCGATCAGCCGGCGCGCTTGGGCGTCGTGTGACAGGCGGTAATAGACGCGGGCGCCGTCGGGAAAGCGCTCGATAAGCCCGGCGTCGGTCATCAGCTTTAGATGGCGCGACACCCGGGGTTGGCTCTGATCCAGGATGCGGGACATTTCCATGACCGACAGCTCTTCACCCGCCAGCAGCGACAGAAGGCGCAGACGGGTGGGTTCGCCAGCGGCGCGGAGGGCTTCGACAGTCTGATCGGCGGACAAACTCATATGCTCATATAAAGATATCCTTATATGATTTGGCAAGTGAAATCGGTTTCTTGGAACCGCGTCGACGGGAATGGTTCGTGCGTGCGTTAAAGCCCACAGACCCGTCTTGGAGTGATCTTATGCGTAGCCTGTTCATCGCCGCTCTTGCTGTCGCCGCCGCCAGTCCGACGTTGGCCCAGAGCGACTTTCCCGAGACGCCCATGCCTCAAATGTCTGGACCTGAAATGTCAGGGCGGCCTATGGGCGGACAGATGCGGCCGCCGGAGCGCGAAAACCTAGCCCAGATGCAGGCGCGCATGACCCAGATGTTCAACCGCCTAGACGCCAATGAAGACGGCGTAGTCGACGCCAGCGAACTGGCCAATGCGCGCGGCGGTCGGATGCTGGCGCGCTTCGACGCCGATGCAGACGGACGTATCACTCGCGAGGAGTTCGACGTGGGCCTCGCCGCCGCCTTCAAGGCGATGGACAAGAACGGCGACGGCGTGGTGACGGCGGACGAGCGGCCGCAGCGTCCCCGCTGAAGTCAGACGACGGGCGTCTTCAGCGGCTCGCCTGCGAAATGCGCCTGCAGGTTGTCGATCAGCAGCGTCAGCATGCCCTGCACGCCGGCGGTCGTGGCCCCGGCGGTGTGGGGCGTGAGAATAACATTGGGAACGTCGGCCCAGCGCGCTGGGTCTGTCGGCTCTTCGATGAAGACATCCAGGGCGGCCTGACCCAATGTCCCTGACTTCAAAGCGGCGATCAGGGCGTCCTCGTCCACGACCTGACCGCGCGAGACGTTGACCAGCAGGCCGTCCGGGCCAAGCGCCTCGATGATGTCCCGCGAAATCAGGCCGCGATTGGTCTCGTCCGCCTTGCAGGCGACGACCAGGATGTCGCTGG
Organism: Brevundimonas vesicularis; assembly: GCF_014204545.1. GTDB lineage: Bacteria > Pseudomonadota > Alphaproteobacteria > Caulobacterales > Caulobacteraceae > Brevundimonas > Brevundimonas vesicularis_B. The sequence continues at coordinate 974,760 of NZ_JACHLJ010000001.1, read as the reverse complement.
CCTTGGCGAGCGCCAGCAAGCTGTCGGCGCGTGGCCATTCGGCGTCGTGCGGGCGCGGCCCCCACCAGCTGACCGCCATGCGGAAGGCCTCGGCGCGGTCGGCGACGGCCTTGCCGATGTGGCCCAAGCCGACAATGCCCAGCTTCTGGCCAGCGAGCGACGTCGTGATGGTGCGCGTCTCGAAGGTCCAGCCGCCAGCGCGGACCTGACGGTCGCCCGAGGCGATCTGGCGGCGTGCGGCCAGGATCAGGCCCAGGGCGTGATCTGCGACATCCTCGTGATTGACGCCGGGGGCATGGGTGACAGGCAGGCCGCGCTGGCGGCACCAGTCGATGTCGATCCCATCATAGCCGGAGGTGAAACAGGCGATCAGGTCGAGATTGGGCAAGCGTTCGATCAGCGCCTTATCCAGCGGCGCCTCGCCGGCGACGACCAGGACGCGGATGTCGTGGGCGGCCTCGATCGGCGGACCTTCCCAGAAACGATAGACGTCGTAGGCGCTCTCCAGAAATCCCGAGAGCGGCGCAAGATGCCGCTGCATGATGAGAACGGCGGGGCGTTGGGTCATGCAGCGGCTCCTCTTGTCAGGTCAGGCGATCAGCGGCCGAACTTCTGGTGCTGGATGCGCTTGGGGATGATGCTGTCGGCGCCCAGGCGACGCATCTTGTCCTGTTCGTAGGCTTCGAAGTTGCCCTCGAACCATTCTACATGGCCGTCGCCCTCGAAGGCGAGAATGTGGGTGGCCAGACGGTCAAGGAACCAGCGGTCGTGGGAGATGACCACGGCGCAGCCCGCGAACTCTTCCAGAGCCTCTTCGAGGTTCTGCAGGGTCTCGATGTCCAGGTCGTTGGTCGGTTCGTCGAGCAGGATCAGATTGCCGCCCGAGGCCAAGGTCTTGGCCAGGTGGACGCGGTTGCGCTCACCGCCGGACAACTGGCCGACCTTCTTCTGCTGGTCGCCGCCCTTGAAGTTGAAGCTGCCGACATAGGCGCGGGTGTTGATCTCGCGCTTGCCGACCATCATCACGTCGGTGCCGCCCGAAATGGCCTGCCAGATGGTTTCGTCCGGCTTCAGATCGTCACGCGACTGATCGACATAGGCCAGTTTGACGGTTTCACCGACCTTGATCGTGCCGCCGTCGGGCTGTTCCTGGCCGGTGATCAGCTTGAACATGGTCGACTTGCCGGCGCCGTTCGGGCCGATGACGCCGACGATGCCGTTGGGCGGCAGTTTGAAGGTCAGGTTGTCGAACAGCGTCTTGTCGCCATAGGTCTTTTGCAGACCCTCGACTTCCAGAACGACGTTGCCGAGGCGCGGCCCGGGCGGGATCTGGATGTGGGCGTGGGTCTGGGCGCCGCGCATCGATTCCTGTTCCTCGACCATCCGCTCGTAGGCGGCCAGACGGGCCTTGGACTTGGCCTGACGGGCCTTGGCGCCCGAACGCACCCATTCCAGTTCGCGGGTGAGGGCGCGCTGGCGGGCTTCGGATTCCGACTGTTCCTGCACGACGCGCTTGGTCTTGGCTTCCAGCCACGAGGAGTAGTTGCCCTCGTGCGGGTGGCCCTTGCCGCGGTCCAGCTCCAGCGTCCACTTGGTGACGAGGTCCAGGAAGTAGCGGTCGTGGGTCACCAGGATGACGCAGCCGGGGAAGTTTTCCAGGTGGTGCTGCAGCCAGGCGACGGATTCGGCGTCCAGGTGGTTGGTCGGTTCGTCGAGCAGCAACATGTCGGGCTTTGACAGCAGCAGGCGGGCCAAGGCCACGCGGCGCTTTTCACCGCCGGACAGGTTGGTGACTTCCCAGTCGTCAGGCGGGCAGCGCAGGGCGCCCATGGCTTGGTCGATGCGGCTGTCGATGTCCCAGACGTCGCCGGCGTCTATCTTCTCCTGAAGGGAGGTCATCTCCTCCATCAGCTCGTCGGTGTAGTTTTCGCCCAGTTCGGCGGCGACTTCGTTGAAGCGGTTGACCCACTGCTTCTCTTCGCACCAGGCCTCGACGTTTTGACGAACGTTTAGGCTGTCGTCGAGCTTGGGCTCCTGCTCCAGATAGCCGCGCTTGATGCCGTCGGCGGCGCGGGCCTCGCCGTTGAACTCGTTGTCCAGGCCGGCCATGATTTTCAGCAGGGTGGACTTACCCGAGCCGTTGACGCCGACGACGCCGATCTTGGCGTCGTTGTAGAAGCTGAGCCAGATGTTCTCGAAGATCTTGCGGCCGCCGGGGAAGGTCTTGGTCAGACCCTGCATCTGGAAAATATATTGCTGCGCCATGAGGTGCGGTGCGCCCTTCGGGTTCGTCTGAATGGGGAGTTGCGCCGGATGTAGCGATCCTGCGCGCGAAGGGCAAATATGGCGGGCAGGCGGCCGAACGGAACGGCTGTAAAGCGTGTCCGTTGATGACAATGGCGCGCCTTGATCCGGCCCGAAACCAGGTGCGGAATGGCGTCGCTTTACGCTTGCCAGTCTCGGATGCCCCAGCCTCGGATGCCCATGAAGACCCGATCGATCGTGCTCGCCGCCGCCTTCGCCCTGTCGGCGTGCGGCAATCCCTCGAATTCCAAGGCGCAGGAGGGCGAGTTCGCCCAACCGACGCGCACCGCTCCGGCCGATGCGGCGGGGATGAAGTCCAGCTTCGCGCCGGTAGTGCGATCCGCCGCGCCGGCCGTGGTCAATATCTCGGCGCGCAGCGTGCAGCGGGTGCAGGCCGATCCTTTCTTCCAGTTCTTCGGCGGCGGCATTCCCCAGGCGCGGGTGGCGGAATCCGTGGGCTCTGGCGTCATCGTCCGCTCTGACGGGATCGTCGTCACCAACAACCACGTCATCGACGGCGCCCAGCAGATCAAGGTCGTGCTGAACGATCGGCGCGAGTTTCCCGCCACCGTTATCCTAGCCGACGAGCGCAGCGACATTGCCGTGCTGAGGCTGGAGAACGTCAGCGACCGCCTGCCGGTGCTGGCCATCGACGATCAGGAAGAGCAGCAGGTCGGCGATCTGGTCTTGGCCATCGGCAATCCGTTCGGCGTGGGCCAGACGGTGACGAACGGCATCATCTCGGCCCTGAACCGGACCGAGACCGGCATTTCCGACAGCGGCTCCTTCATCCAGACCGATGCGGCCATCAATCCCGGCAACTCGGGCGGGGCGCTGGTGGACATGGACGGCGACCTGATCGGCATCAACACCGCCATCTTCTCGCGCTCAGGCTCCTCGGCCGGAGTCGGGTTCGCGGTGCCGGCGGCCATGGTCAAGCGGGTCGTCGACAGCGCGCTGGGCGGCGCGACGGCTGTGGTGCGGCCGTGGCTGGGCGTGAAGGGCGACACTGTGACTGGCGACATCGCCGGCAGCCTGGGCCTGAGCCGGCCGCAGGGATTGGTCGTCACCGACGTCTACGCCAACGGTCCGGCCGCGCGCGCCGGCATTCGTCAGGGCGATGTCATCACCTCAGTCGATGGTCAGGAGATCAACGACCAGAACGGGCTCAACTACCGCGTCGGCTCGCGCAATCCGAACGACCAGGTGCAGGTGTCCATCCTGCGCGACGGTCGGGCGCAGACCCTGACCGCGCGGGTGCAGACTCTGCCGGGCGACGCCGATCCGAAGCAGGGAGTGACGATCCAGTCCGGCCCCTTCGCCGGGGCCGAGGTCGTCGCGCTCAGCCCTGCTCTGGCCGACCGACTGGGCGGCGATCCGTTCGCGACGGGCGTCATCGTGACCGGCGTGTCGGGGCGCGGCTATGCGGCCCGCGCGGGCTTCCGCCAGAACGACCTTATCGTCAGCATCAACGGCCGCGCCATCGGCTCGGCCCGCGATGTCGAGGCCGCCAGTTCCGGTCGCGGCCCGTGGGAGGTCGTGGTCAACCGGGGCGGCCGTCAGATCCGCGGCGTGCTGAGATAGGTCGTCAGGCCTTCGTCGGCCCGCCGATCGACCAGGTGTGGCCGAAGGGGTCGCGCAGGACTCCGTAGCGGTCGCCCCAGAATTGATCGGCCATGTCCAGAACGGGTTCCGCGCCGCCGACGGTCATGGCGCGCGTCCACCAGGCGTCGGGATGGGCGACTTGAAGATGCAGGGTGACGCCGGCGGGCCGCAGGTCCTGCGAGCCGCCGTATTCCGGAAACTCGTCATTCAACATGACGCTGGCGCCATTGATCTTCAGGTGGGCGTGCATCAGCCGCTCGCCGTCGTCCGCCAGCCTGCGGTCCAGAACCTCGGCGCCGAAGGCGATGATGTAGAAATCGATCGCCGCAGAAGCGCCGCGCGACGGGATGGTCAGGTGCGGCGTCACGCCAGAAGTCGGACCCTGGTTCGGATTGGTGTCGGTCATGGGGCGGTCTCCGTGGCGGTTCGCCATACTAACGCGTGAAAAGCCTTTGGCGAACGCCTACATAGGTCGCACCCATGAGCGACCTGTTCGAAGCCTCCGGCATTCTGCCCCCCGACGCCCCTCTGGCCGACCGCCTGCGTCCGCGCACGCTGGACGAGGTGGTGGGGCAGGATCATCTGCTGGGACCAGGCGGGCCGATCCGGCGAATGATCGAGGCGGGGCGGTTGGGGTCGATGATCCTGTGGGGACCGCCGGGGACGGGCAAGACCACGATCGCGCGGCTGCTGGCCCAGGCCGCCGGCTATGAATATCAGGCGATCAGCGCGGTCTTTTCGGGCGTCGCCGACCTGAAGAAGGCGTTCGAGGCGGCGCGGATGCGGCGTGCGGCGGGACAGAGCACGCTGCTGTTCGTCGATGAAATCCACCGCTTCAACCGCGCCCAACAGGACGGCTTTTTGCCCTTCGTCGAGGCAGGCGTGGTGACCCTGGTCGGGGCCACGACGGAAAACCCCAGCTTCGAGCTGAACGGCGCCCTGCTGTCGCGCAGTCAGGTCTATGTGCTGAAGCGGCTGGACGACGCTGCATTGGATCAGCTGCTGAGCCGTGCCGAGACGCATATGGACCGGACCCTGCCGCTGACGCCGGAGGCGCGACAGGCGATGCTGGCCTTGGCCGATGGCGACGGGCGGTATCTGCTGACCATGTCGGAGGTGCTGTTCGACCTGCCTGAGGGCGAAAAGCTGGACGTGCAGGGTCTGGCGGGCGTGCTGCAACGCCGCGCGCCCGCTTATGACAAGTCGAGAGAAGAACACTACAACCTCATATCCGCCCTGCATAAATCGGTACGGGGGTCGGACCCCGACGCGGCGCTTTATTGGCTGGCGCGCATGCTGAACGGGGGGGAGGATCCGCTGTATCTGGCGCGACGGATCGTGCGGATGGCGGTCGAGGACATCGGCGAGGCCGATCCGCTGTCGATCCTGGTCGCCAATGCCGCCAAGGACACTTACGACTTCCTGGGCAGTCCCGAGGGTGAACTGGCCCTGGCTCAGGCGGTGGTGCATCTGGCGACGGCGCCCAAGTCGGTCGGGGTCTATGAGGCGTTCAAGGCGGCAAAGAAGGCGGCCTATGAGACGGGCTCGCTGATGCCCCCCGCCCACATCCGCAACGCCCCGACCAAGCTGATGAAGTCGCTGGGGTACGGCAAGGGCTATCAATACGACCCCGACACGCCCGAGGGCTTCTCGGGCGCGAACTTCTTTCCCGACGAGATGGACCGTCGCACCTTCTACAAGCCCAAGGGCGAGGGGCACGAGGAGAAGGTCAAGGCGCGGTTGGAGCGCTGGGCCGAGATGCGGGCGCGGATGGCGGTGGACGGCGCTGTGGACGCGGCGGGCGACTGACCTCTAGAAGCGCCCGATGTCCGAACGCCAACCCGTCGCCCTATCCCCAGACGAAATCGCCGCCGTCCGGTCGTGGGTGATCCACGAGGATGCGCACGTCATCGCCTTCTCAAAGCCGCCGGGCCTGTCCAGCCAGGGCGGGCGGATCAAGGCGCATACGCTGGACGATCTGCTGTGGGCGTTCGCCCGGTCCAACGGCAAGCGGCCGGAACTGGTGCATCGGCTGGACCGGGACACCTCGGGCGTGATCCTGGCGGCCAAGACCAAGCCGGCGGCGAGTTTTCTGGGCAAGGCGTTGCAGATGCGGCGGTTCAGAAAACAGTATCTGGCCCTGCTGTCGGCCGCGCCTGAGCCCAAGGCGGCGACCATCGACGCGCCGTTGCGACGCGAGGAGATCGGGCGCGAAAGCTATATGCGGGTCGTCGCCTTTGATGCGCCGGGCGCGCAGGGGTCGCAGAGCCGATATCGGACCTTGGCCTCGGGATCCGAAGGGGCGGTAGTCGAGCTGGAGCCTCTGACGGGGCGGATGCATCAGTTGAGGGTGCATATGTCCCATGTCGGTCGGCCGTTGATCGGGGATGTGCGTTACGGCGGCGCCCTGACCACGCCGGTCGGGCCGGCGCCACGCCTGATGCTGCATGCCGCCAAACTGAGTTTTCCGCATCCCGAGGGCGGGACGACCACGGTCGAAGCGCCGCCGCCCGAGGATTTCGCGACGCTGAGGACGGCTCTGGGTCTTTAGGGCACGGTCGCTTCAGGGAACGCCGTGCGCGTTTTGGCGCTATGTCGTTGAAAGGATACCTCTGATGAAGCGTCTCGCCCTCGCCCTGACCGGTCTTTCCGCCCTGGCCCTGACCGCCTGCGCCAGCCTGGCGCCCTATGGCGCCCAGATGGGGCCGAACGGGCAGGGGTATTCCGAGCAGCGCATCGAATCCAATCGCTACCGTGTAACCTACAACGGCGTCGGCGCGGCGGGCCGTGTCGCCGATTGGGCGCTGGTGCGCGCCGCCGACCTGACCACCGAACAGGGCTACGACTGGTTCGAGGTGACGCAGAGCTGGACCGATGGTCGGCCGGGTGGCGCAGGCGGCGTCAGCCCGAGCGTCTCCATCGGCGGCGGCAGCAGTCGATACGGCGGCTATTCGGCCTCGGGCGTCGGCGTGGGCGTCGGTCTGAACTTCAGTGGACCGCAGCCGACCTCGACGACCCTGGAAGTGCTTTTGGGACGCGGCCAGAAGCCGGATCGGCCGAACGCCTATGATGCGCGCTCGGCGCAGGGCTCCATCCCGCGCTGACCATCGCTTTCGTCGCGGGCGGCGTATATATCGCCGCACGATGACACGTTTTCTTCTCGTTGCGGCAGGTGGGGCCATCGGCTCCATGGCGCGCTATGGCCTTGGCCTCGCCGCCGGGCGGCTCGCGCCCAATGCCGGTTGGCCCGTGGGCACCTTCACCGCCAATGTCGCCGGCGGTCTGCTGATGGGTTTGCTCGTCGGCTGGCTGGCGTTCCGGGGCGGGGCGCAGCAGGAGATGGTGCGTCTGTTCGCAGCCGTCGGCGTATTGGGCGGGTTCACGACCTTTTCGTCCTATTCGCTGGAAGCGGTGCAGATGATCGAGCGCCGCCAGATCGGTCTGGCCGCCGCCTATGTGATCGGCTCGGTGGTTCTGGCGATCGCGGCCCTGTTCGTCGGCCTGATGCTCGCCCGCCGCGCCTTTGGAGTTCCCGCTTGACCGACCAGCCGCCCGCAGCAGATGCGCCCAAGCGCGAAGTCCTGACGATCTATGTCGCCGAGGATGAGGACGGCATCCGGCTGGACCGCTGGTTCCGCCGGCGCTGGCCGCATCTGTCCAACATCCAGGTGCAGAAGATGGCCCGCAGCGGTCAAATCCGCGTGGACGGGGCCCGCATCAAGCCCGAAGGCCGGCTGACCGCCGGCGCAGCCGTTCGCGTGCCGCCGATCCCTGACGACACGTCTCGCCAGGCGGGCGACGCCCACACCCTTTCAGAACGTGACATCGCCTTCGCCAAGTCGCTGGTACTGTACGAAGACGACATGGTCATCGCCTTGAACAAGCCGCATGGCCTGGCGGTGCAAGGCGGGACCAAGACGAGCCGTCACGTGGACCGTTTGCTGTCGGCCTGGGGCGAGGGATTGGAGCGACCGCGTCTGGTGCACCGGCTGGACCGCGACACCTCGGGCGTTCTGCTGCTGGGCAAGGGGCCGGAGGCGGCCAAGCGTCTGGCGGGCGCCTTTGCGCGTCGGCAGGCCAAGAAGACCTATTGGGCCATCGTGATCGGTAATCCGAAACCCTATTCGGGCCAGATCGACATGCCGCTGAAGAAGACGGGCATCAACGACTTCGAGATGATGCGCCCAGCCGAGCGCAAGGACCCGCGCGCCGAACCGGCCGAGACGGCCTTCTCGACCATCAGCCGCGCCTCGCATCGGGCGTCATGGATGGCGCTGCGCCCCTTCACCGGCCGGACGCACCAGCTGCGCGCCCACATGGCAGGGATCGGCCATCCCATTCTGGGCGACCCGAAATACGGCGACGAGAAATCGCGTGAACTGTCGGGTCCGCTGAAGCTGCAACTGCATGCCCGCAGCATCGAACTGGATCACCCGCGCGGCGGCGTCCTGAAGGTCACCGCCCCTTTGAGCCCTGAGATGAAAGCCGGCTTCGCCCACTTCGGCTTCTCCGAGGATGAGGCCGAAGACGATCCCTTCCTGGGCGTGAAGCGAATTCGGTGACGGCGGACCTCCAAGCGCAGGTTTGGCAGGCGAGGGTCGAAGGGGCCAAGGCTCTGGCCGCCGCCGGGCAGCTAAACGCGGCCGTAGATATGCTGGCGCCGATAGCGCAGCCGGCCGATGCGCCGTGGCAGGCGCTGTCGGTCCAGGCCGATCTGCTGAAGCGGGCGGGGCGTTTGGAGGATAGCGCGGCGCTGTCGCAGCGACTCGTCGGCGTTCGGCCGCAGAGCGTGCCGGCGTGGCATAATCTGGCGTCCACCCTCGGCGATCTTGGGCGGGCGGTCGACGCGGAGGTCGCGTGTCGCGCCGCCATGTCCATCGGCGGCGATGCGCCGGAAACCTGGTTGGTGCTGGCGCGGGCGTTGCAGGCGCAGAGTCGGTTCGACGAGGCGGATAACGCCTACCGTCAGGCGCTGGCGCGGCGTCCCGGCTATGGCGACGCGTTGCGTGATTTGAGCCAGTTGATCTGGATGCGGGATGCCGATCTGGAAACTGCTTGCGCGCCGTTGGACGCCGCCATCGCCGTATCGCCAGCGACGCCCATGCTGCGCCAGATCAAAGCGAAGCTGCTGGAATATGCAGGGCAGGGTGAGCGGGCCTATCGCACCCTAGTCGCCGGGCCGCTGGATGGGCCAGGGGAACTGGCGGCGGCGCAGGCGTGCCTGACGCTGGACCCACGCCGAGCGCTGGACCATGCGAACCGGGCGGCGGCGCTTGCCGGTGGCGAGGTCGCGGCGATCATGGTGACCCAGGCCGAATGTCTGCTGGCGTTGGGCGAGACAGAGGCGGCGCTGGTTCCGATCGAGACGCTGCGGGCGCGCGAGCCGCTGAACCAGCATGTGCTGGCCTTTCAGGCGACGGTGTGGCGGATGCTCGGCGATCCTCGATACCATGAGCTTTACGACTACGACGCCTTCGTCCGGCCGTATCGGCTGCAGGCGCCGCAAGGGTGGGTGTCCCTGGAGGCCTATCTGGTTGATCTGGCGAGGGCGCTGCATGATCTGCATACGCTAAAGACCCATCCGGTGGGCCAGTCGCTGCGCGGGGGATCGCAGACCAGCGCGTCCCTGGCCCAGAGCGAAGATCCGGCCATTCGCGCCTTCTTCCAGGCTATCGACAAGCCGATCCGCGACTATATGGCGGCGGTTGGCCACGGCGACGATCCGCTGAGAGCGCGCAATACGGGCGACTATCGCATCCAGGGCAGTTGGTCGGTGCGGTTGAGGCCGAACGGATTTCACGCCGACCACATCCATTCGAACGGCTGGCTGTCCTCGGCCTGCCATATCGAACTGCCGCCGGCGGTGCGGGGCGAGGGCTGCGAGGGGGGGTTGCGGTTCGGCGCGCCGCCCGGCCTGCCGAGCTTGGCGGCAGAACACTATGTGCAGCCCCAACCCGGCACGTTGGTCCTGTTTCCTTCCTATATGTGGCATGGCACCCAGCCGTTCGGCGGCGAGGCGTCGCGTCTGACGCTGGCGTTCGACGTCGTGCCCGCCTGATTTCAACGGACCTTCTGATGACCGATCAACCCACCCCGCATCGCCCGCGTTTCGTCGAACAGTCGCCGGATCGCATCTCCCGTTTCTGGACTGAAGCGACGGTGGGGCCGCATGCAGACGGGGGCTGGGCCGTGTTGCTGGATGGGCGCACGCCGAAGACGCCGGACAAGGCGGCGTTGGTCCTGCCGACGCAGGCTGCGGCGCAGTTGGTCGCCGACGAATGGGCGGCGCAGGAACAGTTTCTCGACCCATCGACCATGCCGGCGACGCGGCTAGCCTCGACCGCGATCGACCGGATCGGGCAGGCGCGCGAGGCGGTGGCGGACGAGATCGCCGCCTATGCCGGATCGGACGTGGTTTGCTACCTGGCTGAGCATCCGACGCCGCTGGTCGAACGGCAGGCGCAGGAGTGGGGGCCTTGGCGCGATTGGGCGGCGCGCGAGATGGGGGTGGCGCTGGAGCCTGTTGAAGGCATCGTGCATCGGCCGCAGTCGCCGGACGCCATCGCAAAGGTGAAGGCGCACGCTGTGACGCTGGATGATTTCCGCCTGACTGGACTGGCGACGGCCGTGCCGCTGTTGGGGTCGGCTGTATTGGCCTTGGCGGTGGAGCAGGGGGCGTTGGATGGCGGGGCGGCGTTCGACCTGTCGCGGATCGACGAGCTGTTCCAGGAAGAGCAGTGGGGCGTGGACGCCGAGGCCGCCGAACGCACCGAGGCGCGCCGTGCCGAGGCCCAACTTCTGGACCGGTGGTTCAAAGCGCTCAATTAGAGCGCTCGATTACGGCGCTGTAGGCGTCGTCGAGGCCGCGATCAGCATGGCGCGTTCCTGATCGCTCAGGTGACGCCAGCGACCCTCGGGCAGGTCGCCCAGTTCCAACGGGCCGATGCGGGTGCGATAGAGGTCCACGACCTCCAGCCCGACCAGTTCGCACATCCGGCGGATCTGGCGATACTTGCCCTCGGTCAGGATGAAGCGCAGGCGTTGTTGCTCGATCTGGGTGACGCGGGCGGGCTTTAGCGGCTTGTCGTTCAGCGACAGGCCGTGGCGCAGCTTGCTGAGCTTGCCTTCGGTGATCTGGCCTTCGACAACGACCAGATATTCCTTGTCCAGCTCGGACGCTGGGCCGATCACGGCCTTGGCGACGACGCCGTCCGACGACAGAAGCAACAGGCCGCGCGAATCCTCATCCAGCCGACCGATGGGGGGCAGGGAGGCATCCCGCGCAGGCGTCTCGCCTTCGCCGACACGATTGGGCGTCTTCAGCAGTCGCACCGCCGGGATCTTGCCGGGATCGGGCTGGCCCGAGACGTAGCCGACCGGCTTGTGCAGCACCAGGGTCATGCCCGTCGCCAGCGCAGCCTGGGCGGTGTCGTTCAGGGTCAGGGTTTCGCCGGGTTGAATCTTTCGGCCGGCGTCGCTGATCGTCTCGCCATCGATGGAGACCAGACCATTGGCGATCAGGGTATCGGCCTCGCGCCGCGAACAGACGCCGGTCTGGCCCAGCCATTTGTTCACGCGAACGGGTTCGTCGCCATCATAGGTGCGGGTGAAGGCCATGCGATTCCGTCGTCCAGTCGATGCGGGTGTCTAGAGCCGGCCGCGATCGCGAGCAAGCGGATCGCCGTTTTCAGAATCAACAAGGCCAGTCTGTTCGAACTGGCAGGTTGATCCAGGCAGGATCGTCACTATATCTGACGGCATTCCACAAATGAGCCAGAGTGCGGGACGACACGCGTCGGACCCGTCGATTTTCGTTTTTCTGGTCATCGGCGTGGGTGGTTCGACAGCGTCGCTTGTCGGATCTGGATCAGTATTGAAACATCTCAAGGAGACGTCTTGTTCGCTCAAAACAAATCTTCCGCAGGCCCCCGTCGCACCGGTTACAACCGTCCTGTTCCCACCCGTCTGCGCATGGGGCTGGTGATGCGGCGTGACATGGCGTTTGGCGAATTGGGCGACGTGGAGGGCGCGTTGCGGGCCGAAGGCGTGGGCCTGGCCCCGATCTCGACAGGCGACGCCAGCCTGATCGCCGGCGGCGTGACCGTGCTGGCCACCGCAACGGCCAAGGACATCGCCGAGGGGCGTCTGAAGGGTCTGGTCGTGCCGGGCGGGTCGATGGATGAGGCGTCGTTGGCGGCCGTGCGGTCGCTGATCGACCTGGCGCGCACCAACGGCCTGACGGTCATCGCCTTCGCCGATGGCGTCACGCTGGCGGCTGAGAGCTTTGGCGTGCCGGCCCAGGCGGATGGAGCAGTGTTCAAGGACGGGGCGGTGACCCTGCTGAACGAGCGATCCGAACTGTCCAAGCTGGTCGGCGCGATCGTCTGATCAGACGGCGCGAAACAGCAAAATGAGGTTGTTTGCCGGCATCTGAACGCGCAGCGTGGCCGCAAGGCCATGCGAGCGGGCTAGGGTCTCGACCGCTTCGCGATCACGAAGACCCCATTCCATGTTCCGCGCCTTCAGACTGGCGTCGAAGGCCGCATTCGACTCCGCCAGCGGAACCTCGGCCTCGCGATAGGGGCCATAAAGCACAAACAGGCCGCCGGGGCGTCTCAAGACCCGACCGGCCAGATCCATCAGCCCCTCGGTCGCCGACCAGGGGCTAATGTGCGTCATGTTCGCACAATACAGGGCGGCGAACGTGTCGGTCGGCCATGTCGCGACGTCGCCTGCGTCGATCGAGAACGGCGGCCTCAGGTTCGACACGGCGAACTGGCGGCTCCAGGCGGCGATGCTTTCGCGGGCCTGATCGCTGGGATCGCTAGGCGTCCAATCCAAATCCGGCAAGGCGGCGGCGAAGGCGGCGGCGTGTTCGCCAGATCCGGACGCGATCTCGAGCACCGAACCACGGCCCGGCAGATGGGCGCGGAGGACGCGAAGAATCGCCTCGGCGTTTCGACGCGCGGCGGGCGAAGTGAGCGCGCCGTCAGGCAGGACAGTGAGCGAATCCATGGTTTGCACAGGGTCTTCTACCGCTCCGACGCCGCGACCGCATCTGCGATCTTTTGCCCACGACACCGGTGGACATCGGCGCTTTCGTGCGCGGTTTGACGTGGCGGAGACGACGGCGCATTGGGCTTGTAACAGTGCGTGATCGTTATATGTCGGGTCATGGCGGCGTCAGATCGCCGGGCTCTTTTTTGCTCAGGAGACGTCCTTGTCCAATCCTTCCACGCCCGGCTTGCGCCCGGCGCCCACCGCCCATGCCGGGCTGATCGCCTGGGTCGATCAGATCGCCGCCCTGACCAAGCCCGCCAAGGTCCATTGGTGCGACGGCTCAGAGGCCGAGAAAGAGGCCATCACCGCCGACCTGCTGGCCAGGGGCACGCTGAAGGCGCTGGATCAGACCAAGCGGCCGGGCTGCTACTACGCCGCCTCCGATCCCCGCGATGTCGCGCGCGTCGAGAGCCGCACCTTCATCTGCTCGGATGACCAGACTGACGCCGGACCGACCAACAACTGGGCCGATCCGATCGAGATGCGTGAACGTCTGGACGGTCTGTTCGACGGCTGCATGGCCGGGCGGACGATGTACGTCGTCCCGTTCTGCATGGGCCCGCTGGGATCCGAGATCAGCGCCCTGGGCGTCGAAATCACCGACAGCGGCTATGTCGCCCTATCCATGGGGGTGATGACCCGCATGGGTAAGCCGGCGCTGGATCAGTTGGGCGATAAGGGCGTCTTCGTGCCGGCCGTCCACACGCTGGGCGCGCCGCTGGCCGACGGTCAGCCGGACGTGGCCTGGCCCTGCAACGACGACAAATGGATCGTTCATTTCCCCGAGACGCGCGAAATCTGGTCCTATGGCTCGGGCTATGGCGGCAACGCCCTGTTGGGCAAGAAATGCTACGCTCTGCGCATCGCCTCGATCATGGCTCGCGATGAGGGATGGCTGGCCGAGCATATGCTGATCCTGAAGCTGACGGATCCGCAGGGCAGGGCGAAATACGTCGCCGCCGCCTTCCCCAGCGCCTGCGGCAAGACGAACCTGGCCATGCTGCAACCGACACTGCCGGGCTGGACCGCCGAGACCATCGGCGACGACATCGCCTGGATGCGATTTGGCGACGACGGGCGGCTGTATGCGGTCAATCCCGAGGCCGGCTTCTTCGGCGTCGCGCCGGGCACCAGCCGCAACACCAATCACAATGCGCTGGAGACCCTCGCCTCCAACACCATCTTCACCAACACCGCCCTGACCAACGATGGCGATGTCTGGTGGGAGGGTCTGACCAAGGAGACGCCCGAAGGTCTGACCGACTGGAAGGGCCGTCCGCACGATCCTGCGTCTGGCGAACCCGCCGCGCACCCCAACGCCCGTTTCGCGGCGCCCGCCAGCCAATGCCCGGCCATCGCGCCGGAGTGGGAAGATCCCAGGGGCGTGCCGATCGACGCGATCCTGTTCGGCGGTCGCCGCGCCAGCGCCGTGCCGCTGGTGACCGAAGCCTTCGATTGGGAACACGGCGTCTTCATGGGCTCGACCGTGGCGTCCGAAGGCACCGCAGCGGCCGAGAACAAGGTGGGCGAACTGCGCCGCGATCCCTTCGCCATGCTGCCGTTCTGCGGCTACAACATGGGCGATTATTTCGCCCACTGGCTGAAGATGGGCCAAGGGCGAGACGCCTCGAAACTGCCACGCATCTTCTTCGTCAACTGGTTCAGAAAGGATCAGGACGGCCGCTTCGTCTGGCCCGGTTTCGGTGACAATGCGCGCGTCTTGAAGTGGATCAGCGAGCGGATCGACGGCGAGGCCGAGGCGGTCGATACGGCGGTCGGGCGCGTCCCGTCAGTCACGGCTTTGGACCTGTCAGGCCTGGACCTGACGCCGGCGCAATTGTCGATCCTGCTGGACGTGGATGCGGGCGTCTGGGCCGAAGAGGCGGCGCTGATCCCCGACTTCTATCGCCAGTTCGGCGAGCGTCTGCCGACCGCCTTGTGGGACCAGCACGCGGCCCTGGTCGCACGTTTGGACGACGCCGGCGCGGCCTCGATGGCGGCGGAATAGGCGAAAGCCATCTTGCAATAGGGGCGTCACGGGTCGATCACACCGCCCGTGACGTCTTCCTCTCCCATCGTGATCGTCGGCGCCGGCGTGCTGGGGCTTTGCACGGCGTTCGAACTGCATCGGCTCGGCCGGGCGGTGTTGGTGGTCGATCCGGGCGAGGTGAACGCTTCCCTGGTGGCTGCCGGGATGATCGCCCCGGCGATGGAATCGGCTATCGACGACGTATCGCCGGAACGCGCCCGGCTGTTTCGGGCGGGACGCGACCTGTGGTCCGAGTTCGCGACGGCGGCCGGCATCGCTCTGGCGCGTCGACCCGCCGAATGGAGAGGCGGCGATGTGGGGGCGATGGAGGCGCGGTTGCGCGCGCTGGGCTTCGACGCATGGCGCGAGGGCGACTCCGTCAAGACAGAAGAGGATTATCAGGTCGATCCTGCACAGGCGTTAGCGGCGCTGAGGCAGGCGCTGGGCGAGGCTGTCGTGGCCGGGACGGTGACGAAGATCGCCCGTACCGATGGCGGCTGGCGACTCGAAGTCGGCGATCAGTGGCGGGATGCGGAGGCGGTCGTGCTCGCCACCGGCGCCGGTGACGCCATTGCGGGTCTGTCCGAGACCGCGCGCCGGTTGATCGCAGATATTGAGCCGATCGGAGGACAGATCGGCGTGGCAGCCGGACATCTTGTCGATCATGTCGTGCGTGGACCGGGCGCCTATGTCGCGCCAATGGCGTCTGGCGCGGTCATCGGAGCGACGATGGAGCCGGGGCGGCGGGATACGGCGCCGGATGCCGAGGCGTCCGAACGCCTGACCCAGGCGGCTTGGGCTGCGCTGGGTCGGTCGCCCGAACCGCTGGCGATCGAATGGCGCGTCGGCATTCGAGGCGCGACGGGGGATGGTCTGCCGCTCGCGGGCCCGGCGCCTGGTGAAGAGGGTCTGTATTTGGCCTTGGCGCCGCGTCGAAACGGCTGGCTGCTGGGGCCCTTGGTCGGCGAAGTGGTCGCCGATGCGATCGAGGGGCGGACGGCGTCGCCGCACGCCCGCGCCCTCGACCCTGGTCGGTTCTAGCCCTCCATCGCGAACCGGACGGTGAAGTTGACGGTCGCGCCGTCGACAGGCCGGCCGTCCACGGTGCGCGGGTTCATGCGGAACGACCGTGTCAGGCTCTGTGCGGCGCGGCCGAAGCCCTGGCCGCTCGGTGTCTCGCCCACGACTCGGCAGCCGTTCAGGCCGCCGTCTGCATTGACCACGCAACTGAGCGTGGCCGAACCCGGCGTGCCGTTCTCTGCGGCGCGGGTCGGATAGGCGCGCGCCATCTGCGCCGCCGAAGGCCGGCTGGCCCAAGACGGATTGTTGATCACCGACGGCGGACGCGGTGGCGTCTCGACGGTGGCCGTGCCGCTCTCGACGCCGGTGGGGGCAACGCTGATGGTCGGCAGACCGGGTTGAGCGGTAACGACGCCGGGCTCGGGCGGCGTCAGCGGGATCGTCTGCACCGTCGAGGGCACGGGGATCGCCGACTTGTGAATGGGCGTGGGCGGCGCCGCCGGCTCAGGCGTGGGCAAGGGCTTGGGTTTGGGCGGCGCCATCATCACCGAGACCGGCGGGTCGACGATGTCTTCGATGGGCGCCGCACTCAGCTCGAACCGCTGATTATAAAGCACCACCCCCGCCGCAACGTGCAGGACGACGGAGACGCCGATAGCGCCTAGCATCCAGCGCGGGATGGGTTTCTTGCGTTCCCCGAAGTCGATCGGGCTGATCAAGCCGGGTCCACCGGCAGCACGGATCATCATCAAACTCACTCCCTCGTTCACCGCCCCCGCAGCGCCCGTAACTGGAAGTTGAGCGCGCAGGTTGTGGCGGCTTTACGGCGAAGTTTTCCCGTTCGACGAAGGTCGAGGCGTTAACGCGGCCGTTAAGAATTAAGAGTTGGTTAACTACGTTCGCCGACCCTTCGCACATGGGTATCGGAGCGATTCCATCGACAGGCGGAGTAGAGGCGGCCATCCGGCGCGCGTCTAACGCCGTTGGCGTGGACTATGACTTCTTGGTCAAGACCGCGCGGCGCGAGAGCGCGATGAACCCGTCGGCTAAGGCTCCGACCTCGTCGGCCGCCGGGCTGTTTCAGTTTATCGAACAAACCTGGCTGGGCACGGTCAAGCAGCACGGGGCCCAGCACGGCTATGGCCAATACGCCGACCTGATCCATCGCGGATCGGATGGCCGTTGGCGCGTCGAGGGTTCGGCGCGCAATGTGGTGCTGGACCTGCGGTTCGATCCCCATGCAGCCTCGACCATGGCGGCTGAGTTGACGGCGTCCAACGCCGCCTATCTGCGCGGGCGCACGGGTAAGGAACCGGGCGCGGGCGATCTATATGCGGCTCACTTCTTGGGGCCTGCTGGGGCGGCCGGGTTGATGGAGGCGATGGATCGCAATCCCGGCGGCAGCGCCGCCGCTCTGTTCCCGGACGCCGCGCGGGCCAATCGCAGCATCTTCTATCGCAATGGACGCGCCGCCACGGTCGCCGAGGTTCACGCCAATCTGCAGCGCACGGCAGGCGAGGGCGCACCCGCCGCCGGAGCCGGCGAGACGAAATACGCCGTGCCGAACCTTAGCGACAAGGACCAGATGCTGGCCGCACGTCTGGATCGGTTGAAGCAGGATCAAGGCTTGCTAGCGCTACTGCTCGGTCAGGATGGATCGTCCAGCAGCGGCTTTGGTGGCGCTTTCTCGCCCAATGGCAAGGAAACGACCTGAGTCGTTGCATTGCAACCGATGGTAAACCGCCCGTTAAGCATGGCAGTCTCATTCTGGGATCAATGTCCGATTCCATCACGAGCCGTCCATGACCGCCTTCCGCGCCCGCCTGACAGAAGTGGACATTCGACGCCTGATCAAGGCGACGGACGACGATGAGCGGGCCGAGGCGGCGCACAAGCTGTGCCGCAATATGGAGCGTGCGGAGCTGAATGAGGACGACCGTGCGGCGGCGCAGAAAATCCTGCGGCTACTGGCCAATGACGCCGCCGAACTGGTGCGGCGCGCCATGGCCGTCACGCTGAAGGCGTCCGATCTGATTCCCAACGACGTGGCGCGTAAGCTGGCCGGCGATCTGGACAGCATCGCCCTGCCGATCATCGCCTCGTCGCCGGCGTTCAGCGATGAGGATCTGATCGAGATCGTGCGCGCCGGATCGGTCGTGCGTCAGGTCGCCGTGGCGGGGCGGACGCGGGTGTCGCGTGATGTCGCGACCGTGCTGGCGGCCGAAGGATGCGAGCAGTCTGTTCGCACCTTGGCGGCCAACGACAACGCCGACCTGTCCGAAGACGCGCTGGCGACCGTCGTCGATCGTTTCGCAGAAGCGCCCGAAGTCATGACCGCGGTCGCCTATCGCCAGGTCCTGCCGCTGCATGTGACGGAACGGTTGATCCAGCTGGCCAGCGAGGCGGTGCGCGAACATCTGATCAGCCATCACGCTGTGGCGCCGGAAACCGCGATCCGTCTGGCCCAATACTCTCGTGAGCGGATGACGGTCGATCTGGTCGATCAGGCCAGCGTCAGCACCGATCTGGCGGCCTTCATGGCCCAGCTGAACGCCCGTCGCGTCCTGAACGCATCGCTGCTGCTGCGCGGACTGGCGCGGGGTCAGATGGCGATGTTCGAATATGGGCTGGCCGAACTGGCCAACACGCCGCATCACCGCGCCTGGCTGATGGTGCATGACGCCGGTCCGCTGGGGCTGAAGGCCATCTATGATCGCGCGGGTTTGCCGCCACGCCTGTTCCAGGCCTTCAGGGCGGGCGTCGACACCTGGCGTGCGCTGGCTGCGGAGGGGATCGATACGTCCAGCGCCTATTTCCGCGATCAGATGCTGGAGCGGTTCCTGACCCAGCGTCCAGCCGTGCTGCGCGACGATCTGGCCTATCTGATGGAGCGGCTGGATCAGTCGCCGTCGCTCAGCCTGACCGCCGCCAACGCGGCCTGATCCTGAGAGCCTGATTTACGGTGTCGACGAGATCGCGAAGCGATTCGTCTTAACCGATCAGGCTTAAAGAAAAAGGCCCGCCGGAGACGACGGGCCTTTCGCAAACGGCTGGAGGGACTTCAGCCTGCGAGATGATCTGCGACGCGCGCTTCCAGGGTCTCGGCCAAAGCGCGGCCGGTCGGATGTTCGTCTGTCTTGATCTGGTCGCGGACGACGGCGCGGATGGCGTCGATATGGGCGTCCAGGATGGCGATGGGCGCAGTCATGCGGCGATCGGCGTCGTCCAGCATCTTGCACAGCGAACCGGCGATGCGGGTGACCAGCGGATATTCGTAGGTCGTGCCCAAGCCCTTCAGATCATGAGCTCGGAAATATAGAGCCTCTGCGGTGACGGGGGTGTAGCCCTGCTCACGGATGTCGGCCTGGGCCTTGTCCAGCTTGACGATCTCGTCGTTCAGCCACTGGCCGAACTGGGCCGACATGGCTTTCAGCGCCTCCTCAGCCTTGGCGATGGCGTCGGCGTTGATGCCGAAGCCGCCGCCGACCTTGAGCCGCAGTGAGTTGGTCGGAGGGGTGATCTGCGCCGGATTGCTCATGGCGGGCTCCATAGGACGTTCACGCCAAGATACGGTGGCGGGCTTAAGAAGCTGTGACCGATCAGTTGGCGAACTGTTCGGCCATCACACGTTCGTCGAACGACCGGCCCGCATCGAAGAGCATGGTCAGGGTGACGTCACGACGCTCGCGCACCTCGACGCGGGCGACGCGTCGGACTTCGAAGTTGTCGGCCGTGGCCGAGACCGGGCGTTTGTCGGCCTCCAGAACCTCGAACCGCACCTTGGCGCCGTGTGACAACAGGGCGCCGCGCCAGCGACGCGGTCGGAAGGCGCTGATCGGCGTCAGGGCCAGGATGCGGGCGTCCAATGGGATGATCGGGCCGTGTGCCGAAAGGTTATAGGCGGTCGATCCCGCAGGCGTCGCCACGAGGCAGCCATCGCAGGACAGTTCTTCCAGCCGCACGCGCTCATCGACGGTGATCCGCAGCTTGGCCGACTGGCGCGTCTGGCGCAGCAGCGACACCTCGTTAATGGCCAGGCCGGTGTGCACCTCGCCGCTTTCGGTCCAGGCGTCCATTTGCAGAGGGTGGATGACGGTCTTTTCGGCCGTCGCGATTCGCTCCAGCAGACCGTTGTCGTCGTAGTCGTTCATCAAAAAGCCGACCGACCCCCGGTTCATCCCGTACACCGGCGTGCGCTTGCGCAGGTTGCCGTGCAGGGTTTCCAGCATCTGCCCGTCGCCGCCCAGGGCCACGATCACATCGGCCTCGTCTTCAGGCACCGCGCCATAGCGGGCGATCAGGGCTTTGCGCGCCGCCTGGGCTTCGGGCCGGTCGCTGGCGACGAAGGCCAATCGGGGCGAAGACGGCAGGGGAGAGGGGCTTGACTGAGTCACTTGGCGACGTGGCCCGAGCTTAGGCCCAGAGTCAAACGGTCGCGGGCTTGTGCATCATCTGATGGAAGGCGCGAGAGGCGGCGTGCGCGCTCATCGGTGTCGCCTTCCAGCCGCCGTCGGCAGGCATTCCGCCCGACAGTTTGCGCACCTCGACCAAGAGGGAAGCGAAGACGGCTTTATCCACGCCCACGGCGATGCAGGCTAGGTAAAGCGGCTCGGCGGTCGGCGCTCGGATGGCGTGATGCACCTGAGCCTCGCTGAAGCCGCCCAGGACCGCCAGCGTCTGTTCGAACAGTTCGAAACGCTGTTCCCGCAGCGCGCGGACCAGCAGGCCGGGGCGCAGTTGACCGGCGGTTTGAAGCTTTTCCACCAGTCGTCGTTCCGCGTCGATGCGCGCGCGATCCTCGGTCATCCGGGCGGGCATGGCGCGCCACTCCGGGCTGCCGACGGCCTTTGCCGCTGCGTCCTGAACCGCCGCATTCAACTGGGCGCCGTCGATGCGGAAGCGTTCGCCGATCGACTGACGCAGAGCCTGGCCGACCCATTGATAAAGCTGCTGAGCCAACTGTTCGTTCAGCCTGGGGTGACGCGTCAACGGCGCCCGCAGGCCCGCGATGCGGCGCGAATGATCGACCAGCTTGCGCATGGCCTCCTCGCCAATGTCGGCCGTGCGGTTGGACGCCAGCGCTGTCATGGTGACGGGTTCGGCGCGATCGACGATGGTGTCCACGACCGGCCGCGCCAGATGCGGGCGCCGGGCGACGGCGATCTGATGCTCCAGCGTCGCCTCGATCAGCAGGCGTATTAGGTCGGCGTTTTGAAGAAGCGGGCTGGAGGTGATGACCGGGCGGGCGATCTCGATCTCATCCAGCGCCAGCATATTGATCAAGGCGGGCGGCGCCCAGTCGACGCCCGCGATCCGTTCGGACAGCGCCAATCGAATGTCCCGCTCGGCCTGGGCCGTCAGAGCGAGGAAGATGTCGCTGAGCAGCGGCGCGACCTTGGGCGGCGGCGGATTGGAATCACACAGCGAGGTGACCTTCAGCAGCAGGCGCTGACGGTCGTCGGCCGAACGGCTGCTGGCCAACGCCAGAAGCTCAGACACAGTGCGGTCGTCCCAGGCGTCGCGGGGCGGCTCCAGTTGAACGACAGACAAGGCGGCTCCCCGAACCGGCGACGATGCTTAACCATATGCTTGCGTGATGAAGACCGGGTTAAGCAAGGGTGCCGCTGGGGATAACGTAACGTCAACTACGGCCTTGTCGGCTTGACGACGCGACCGCGCGGGGTGACGGTTTGTAAAAGCCCATCCAGAGGCAGGAGGAAATCATGGCGGACGGAACCAGTCCCTCGATCAAGTCGCGCGTGTCAGAAGCCGAATGGCAGGTCCGTGTCGAGCTGGCGGCCCTCTATCGACTGGTCGCCCTGAACGGTTGGGACGACATGATCTTCACCCATATCTCGGCGCGCGTGCCCGGGCCGGAGCATCATTTCCTGATCAATCCGTACGGCTTCTACTTCGACGAGATCACGGCCTCGTCGCTGGTGAAGGTCGATCTGGAGGGCAACATCGTCCAGGACACGCCCTATTTCATCAATCCGGCGGGCTTTACCATCCATTCGGCGGTCCATGCCGCGCGCGAGGACGCCAAGTTCGTCATCCATCTGCATACCGTGAACGGGGTGGGCGTCGCTGCTCAGGCCGAAGGTTTGCTCCCCGTCAGTCAGAACGCGTGTTTACTACAGTATCAGGTTGCGTATCATGGGTACGAGGGGTTGGCCCTGAACCATGACGAACGCGAACGTCTGGTCGCCGACCTTGGGGACAAACCGCTGATGCTGCTGCGAAACCACGGCACGCTGGCGGTCGGGGAAACGGCGGCTCAGGCATGGATCGGCATCTTCTTTTTGGAGAGGGCCTGCGCGCAGCAGGTTGCAGCGCTGTCTGGCGGGCGCGAGCACATCCTGTTGGCGCCGGACGAGGCCCAAGCCGAAACCAAGGAGCAGGGGCGGGGCATCGGCTTCATCTCGTCGCTCGCCTGGCCGGGCGCTCTGCGACAGCTGGATCGCAAGTCGCCGGGCTACGACGCCTAACTCCCGTTGTCGCGGGGGCGCTGGTCCTCGCGGCGCTGACGCCGACTCAAGTCCTCGCCGGCGCCTGGACCCAGCCGAAGGGCAAGGGCCAGGCCATCGTCAAATACGAGCGGCTGAGTGCTGAAACAGGTTTCGACGCTGGTGGCGAGGAACTTGATCTGTCTGGCCGGCGGCGTGACGCCACCTTGGGCGTGTTCGCCGAATACGGCGTGTCGGATCGGCTGACCTTGCAGCTGAAGGCGGACTGGCAGGACGGCGAGGACGCTTTCGTCGATTACAACGGGCGCGGCCCCATCGAGATCGGCGCGACCTGGCAGATCTGGCGCGACGACCGGAACGCCGTCAGCCTTTACGGCGGCTATACCCAGGCCGGGGAGGGGCGCAACGCCGGCTATGCTGCGCCGGGCGTCGGCGATCACGATTGGGAGGCGCGAGTCTCGGTCGGCCGGTCCCTCGGCGAGATGGGCGAGCGCTGGGGAATGGACGGCGCATTTGTCGAGCTTCAGGTCGCACGTCGTCTGCGCGACGGCTTGCCGGATGAAACCCGCATTGACGCCACGGCGGGCGCCCGGATCGGCGAGGATTGGATGGTGCTCGGTCAGGCGTTTGGCGGCGCGGCTGACGGCGGGGCGCGCTGGCTATCCTTGGAAGCCTCGGTGGTGCGTGATTTCGGCGCCTGGAGCGTGCAGGCCGGATGGAGACAAACCGTCGCAGGCCAGGAGATTCCCATCAGTCGCGGGCCGGTTCTTGCGATCTGGCGACGATTTTAGGGAAGATTTCCGCGACGGAAAATGTGATGCGGCACGTTACTGATACGTAACATTGCGCGCACTTCATTACCCGGTAATGCATGCGGCGTCCCCCTGACCGAGAGACCCCCGCGTGATCAAACGTCACTTCTTCCTCGTCGCCGCCGCTATCCTGCTTGCTCTGATGGTCGTCGCCGCCATCGTCAAAGTCTCCGCTGGAGATGAAAAGAAGGCGGCAGGGCCGGGCGGTGGTCGCGGACGCGGAGCGCAGCAGGTGTCCGAGGCCGTCGTGGCGCAGCGACCCTTCTCGGATCAGATTCGCGTTTTGGGCGTGGCGCGCGGCGAACGGTCGGTGAACGTGACGTCTTCGACCACCGAACTGATCACCCGCGTCTTGTTTGCGGACGGCCAGTACGTCTCGGCCGGCGCGCCCCTGGTCGAGCTTCAAGCGCGTGAAGAAGACGCCGCCATTATCGAGGCCCGCGCCAACGTCAATCAGGCTCAGCGCGAATACGACCGCTACAAAGCTTTGGCCGACCGGGGCGTCGCGCCCCAGGTCATGCTGGAACAGGCCGAGACCGCGCTCGAAACCGCCCAGGCGTCGCTACAGGCGGCCCAGGCGCGTCGCGGCGATCGGATGATCCGGGCGCCGTTCTCCGGCCGTGTCGGTCTGACCACGGTGACGCCCGGCACGCTGATAAACCCGGGCGCGGTAATCACGACGCTGGACGACACCTCGACGATCCGCGTCGATTTCCCCCTGCCTGAGCGCTATCTGAACCTTCTGCGTCCCGGCGCCCAGCTGACCGCGACGGCGGATGCCTATGGCGATGAACCCTTCACGGGCCGGATCGCCCTGATCGACACGCGCGTCAACGAAACGACCCGCGCCGCAACGGCGCGCGCGGAGTTCCCCAACCCCGGCGGTCGCATCCGTCCCGGCATGCTGATGCGTGTGGCGGTTCAGCAGGGCCAGCGTCAGAGCGCCGCCGTGCCCGAGTCGGCCGTGCAATACGAAGGCGCCGGCGCATTCGTCTATCGCATCGCGCCCGGCCAGAACGGCTCCACCGCTCAGCGGGTCGAGGTCGAAACCGGGGCCGTCGAGAACGGCTTCGTTGAAATCCTGTCCGGCATTGAGGCGGGCGACCGCATCGTCGGATCGGGCCTGAACCGTATTCAGCCGGGCGCACCGGTCAGCGTGGGCGGCCAGGGTCGCAAGTCGGGCGCCGCCAAATGATGCTGTCCGATGTCTCGGTCCGGCGGCCCGTCTTCGCGGCCGTCGCGGCCATCGTGCTGTGCGTCATCGGCGCAGCGGCCTTCTTCTTCCTGCCCGTGCGCGAACTGCCCGACGTCGATCCGCCGATCGTCTCGGTTAACACCAGCTACGCCGGCGCCTCGGCCGAGGTGATCGAGAGCCGCATCACCGAGCCTGTGGAGCAGCAGATCGCCGGCATCCAGGGCGTCGAACGCATCAATTCGACCAGCCGCGACGGACGCTCCAACGTGAACATCGAGTTCTCGCTGGACCGCAATATCGACGACGCCGCCAACGATGTGCGCGACCGCGTCAGCCGCGTGGTCGGCCGCCTGCCGGATCAGGCCGACCCGCCCGAGGTAGCCAAGGCCGATTCCGACAGCCAGCCGATCATCATTGTCTTCCTGCGCTCGACCAGCATGAACCGGCTTCAGCTGACCGATTACGCTGACCGCTATCTGATCGACCGCATGGCGACGGTGCCCGGCGTGGCCCAGGTGAACATCTATGGCGAGCAGCGCTATTCGATGCGGATCTGGCTTGATTCCGCCGCCATGGCGGCGCGGGGCCTGACGGTCAACGACGTCGAGACGGCCCTGACGAACCAGAACGTCGAACTGCCCGCCGGCTCGCTGGAATCGACGGACAAGGACTACACCGTTCGCGTGGCGCGCACCTACGCCCTGCCGGAAGACTTCCGCCAACTGCCAATCGGCACGCGCGGTTCGGCCTCGGCCTCAGCGACAGTCGCCACAGGGACGGGCAGCGGCTCGTCAGCCATCATCCAGGGGCAGCCGACCTATGTGACGCGCCTTGGCGACATCGCCCGCGTTGAGGAGGCGCCGGAAGAAGATCGTCGTCTGTTCCGCGGCAACGGGATGGATCAGATCGGCCTGGCCGTGACTCGTCAGGCGCAGTCCAACGACCTCGCCATCTCGGACGGCGTCCACAAGATGATCGAGGAAATCCGGCCGACCTTGCCGCCGGGCGTGACCATCGAGGTCGGATCCGACAACTCGGTCTTCACCTCGCACGCGATCGATGAGGTCTGGATCACCATCGGCATCTCCATGGCGCTGGTGGCCCTGGTGAACTTCATCTTCCTGGGCAGCCTGCGAGCCGCGCTGATCCCGTCCATCGTGGCGCCGATCTGTCTGCTGGCGACCTTCATCGTCCTGGCGCCGCTGGGTTTCTCGCTAAATCTGCTGACGTTGCTGGCTCTGGTTCTGGCCATCGGCCTGGTGGTCGATGACGCGATCGTGGTGGTCGAGAACATCCAGCGCCGTCTGGATCTGGGCGAGCCGCCGCTGGTCGCCGCCGAACGTGGCGCGCGCCAGGTCTTCTTCGCGGTCGTGGCCACCACCATCGTGCTATTGTCCGTCTTCGCGCCGCTGCTGTTCCTGCCGGGTTATGTCGGACGTCTTTTCGTCGAACTGGCCGCAGCGATCGCGGCGGCTGTGGCCTTCTCCGCCTTCCTGGCGCTCAGCCTGTCGCCGATGCTGGCGTCCAAAATCCTGCGACCTGCTCATGGCGGCGGCTGGGTGGCGCGTAAGGTCGACTGGGGCATGGATCGGCTGAAGTCGTCCTATGGCCGGTCGCTGGACATGCTGTTGGGCCGTCGCATCGCCGTGATCGGCGTCGGCGCCCTGATCCTGCTGGTGGCTGCGGGGGCGGGCGGCATCTTCCTGACCCTGCCCAACGAGTTGGTGCCGGACGAGGATCGCGGCCGGGTCACGGTGCGCGTCGCAGGGCCCGAAGGCGCGGGCTTCGACTATACCCGCAAGATCATGCTGGGGCTCGAGCCTCTGCTGGCCGAATACAAGACGAGCGGCGAGGCCGACAGCTATCTGGTGTCCGCGCCCGGCTTCGGCGGCGGCAGCTTCAACTCGGGCAACGCCGTCCTCACGCTCGCCGACTGGTCCAAGCGCGACCGCTCGGCGGCCGAGATCGCTCAGGAACTGAACGGCAAGCTGCGCGGCCAGACGGGCGCCCAGGTCAATGCCTCGACGCCCGGCGCCTTCCAGCGGGGCGGCGGCAACTCCAACTCGATCGAGTTGATCGCGACCGGCAGCGACTACCAGCAGATCTACGCCTGGCTCCAGCCGATGCTGGCCGCGGCCCAGGCCAATCCCGGCTTCTCGCGTCCACGCCTGAACTATGAGCCAAACTCGCCGCGTCTGCTGGTCGATGTCGATCCGCAGAAAGCCGCCGCCTTGGGCGTCTCGTCCCAGTCGATCGGCCGTACGTTGGAGACCATGTTTGGCTCTCGCCGCGCCACGACCTACATCAAGGGCGGTCAGGAATACGATGTCATCCTGCAGACCGAGCGCGACAACCGTCGCGAGGTCGCCGACCTGGAAGCCCTGTATGTTGCGACCGGGGGCGGCCAACTGGTGCCCTTGTCGGCCGTCGTCACGACCAAGACCAGCGGCGACACGCCGGACCGTCGCCGTCTGGATCGGCAGCGCGCGATCTCCCTGCAGGCCGACCTCAATCCCGGCACCACGATCGACGACGCGATACAGTTCCTGAACGCCGAGGCGGCCAAGCAGCCGCAAGGGGCCGTCGTCACTCAGTGGGGCGGGGCGGCGCGCGATCAGCAGGAAGCAGGCGGGGCGGTGTTCGCGGCCTTCGGTCTGGCGCTGCTGCTTGTCTTCTTGGTTCTGGCGGCCCAGTTCGAAAGCTGGATCACGCCGGCGGTCATCATGTTGACGGTGCCGCTGGCGGCGGCGGGCGGGCTTTTCGGCCTGCTGATGGCGGGCTCCAGCCTGAACATCTATAGCCAGATCGGCCTGATCATCCTGATCGGCGTGGCGGCCAAGAACGGCATTCTGATCGTCGAGTTCGCTAACCAGCTGCGCGACCAGGGGCGGTCGATCAGGGAGGCGATCGTCGAATCGTCGTCCTTGCGTCTGCGTCCGATCATCATGACATCGATCGCCACCGCCTTCGGCGCTCTGCCGCTGGTGCTGTGGCAAGGCGCAGGCGCCGGCAGCCGTCAGACGATCGGCGTAGTGATCTTCACCGGCGCCATCTTCGCCACCGTCCTGACCCTGTTTGTGGTGCCGGTGATCTATGGCGTCCTCGCGCGCTTCACCAAGTCGCCGGAATGGACCGCCCGCAAGATCGAGGAGTGGGAAGCGCAGGAAATGCGCGAGGGCGGCCGCAAGGAACTGCCCGAGGCCTGACGGATCAGGCGGCGGGCGCAGGCTCCGGCTTGTAGCCCGTCTCCACCTTCAGGAAGGCGATGACGTCGCGGCGATCCGTGGCGTCGGGCAGACCCGGGAAGGTCATCTTGTTGCCGGGCAGGAAGGTGCGCGGGTTTTCAAGCCAGTGATCCAGCTTCTCGGCGTCCCAGGTGAAGTTCGCCGTGCGCATGGCGTTGGAATAGTTATAGCGCGGACGATCGCCCGCCTTGCGGCCGAACACGCCATACAGGTTCGGCCCCGCCATGTCGGGGCCGCCTTCGCCGATGGTGTGGCAGGCGCGACAGCGCGCAAACGCCCGACGCCCGTTCTCGAGATCGCCCGCATTGTAGGGGGCAGGTAGGGAGGCCAGCAGGGTCGCCTTTTCCGCATCCGTCAGCACGTGCACCGGCGCGGCAGGCGTGGTTGCGGACGGCTCGCCCTGACCACAGGCGGCCAGGGTCAAAAGCGGGGCCAGAAGAAGGGGGGCGACGAGGGCGTGGCGTGTCATTGCGGCTTCCTGTTTGCCTTGTGATAGCGCAACGCACCGGCGCGGCAATTGGTCAAGCTGTCCTGCTGGACGTAGCCCCCTCGCACCTGATAATCAGTGTCAAAGAAACGCGGAGCCGTCGGGGAGCGGCCTCGCCCGTGCGAGCGTAGAATTGACCGACACCATCAAGTTGAGCCAGGCCCGACGCGGCGATCGCGGCGTCATCGTTCAGGTGGGCGCCCATTGTCACCATCAGGCCGAGACGGTCGAACTGGAACGCCGTCTGCTTGAACTGGGCTTTGTCGAAGGCGCGCAGATCGAACTGCTGCACGAAGGTCTGTTCGGACGCGACCCCATCGCCATGAAGGTGGACGACATGCGCGTGGCCCTGCGTCGTCACGAGGCGGAAAGCCTGTCGATCCGGCTGGGCGCCGCCTGATGGACATTGCGCTGAAGACCGCTCGCGTTGCTCTGGTCGGCAATCCCAACAGCGGCAAGACGGCCCTGTTCAACGCCCTGACCGGCGCTCACCAGAAGGTCGCCAACTACGCCGGCGTGACCGTGGAGCGCAAGGAAGGCCTGATCCGCGCCTCCGGCCGCACGATGTCGGTGCTGGACCTGCCCGGCACCTATTCCCTGCGCGCCCGCAGCCCGGACGAGGAGGTCACGCGCGACGCAGTGCTGGGGCGACTGGCCGGCGAGACGCCGCCTGACGTGGTGGTCTGCGTCGCGGACGCCACCAACCTGCGCCTGGTCCTGCGCCTGATTCTGGAGCTGAAGGCGGTGGGTCGGCCCATGGTTCTGGCGTTGAACATGTATGACATCGCCCAGCGCCAGGGGCTGCGCATCGATCTGGAGCGACTGCGCGCCGAACTGGGCGTACCGATCATCACCACCGTGGCGACGCGCAAGCGCGGCATCGACGATCTGGTCGCCGCGATAGAAGACCAGGCCGCCGTCGCCGCCGTGACTGAAAGCCAGTGGCGCAGTCCGGACGCCGCCGAGTTGCGGACCGCCGCGCGCGAGGCCGAGCGGATCATGAAGGCCTGCGTTCGCCCGCCCGAGCGGCCGGATACGCTGACCGGCAAGATCGACTCGGTGCTGCTGCATCCGGTCGGCGGGCTGCTGATCCTGTTCGCCCTGCTGTTCGTGATGTTCCAGGCCGTATTCAGCTGGGCCGCGCCCCTGATGGGCGGCATCGAGGCCGGCATCGCCTGGTTGGGCGGCCTGGTCGCCAATGTGCTGCCCGACGGTCTGCTGCAAAGCCTGATCGTGGACGGCATCATTTCCGGCGTCGGCAGCGTGCTGGTGTTCCTGCCGCAGATTCTGATCCTGTTCCTGTTCATCATTGCGCTGGAAGACTTCGGCTATATGGCCCGCGCGGCCTTCCTGATGGACAAGATCATGGGCGGGGCGGGGCTGCACGGCCGGGCCTTCATCCCGCTGCTGTCCAGTTTCGCCTGCGCCATTCCCGGCGTCATGGCGGCGCGAGTGATCGATTCGCGGCGCGACCGCCTGACCACCATCCTGGTCGCCCCCCTGATGACCTGCTCGGCGCGCATCCCGGTCTATACGCTGATCATCGCCGCCTTCATTCCGAACGAGACGGTCTGGGGCTTCGCGAACCTACAGGGTCTGGTGATGTTCGGCCTCTACGCCGCCGGCATCGTCAGCGCGCTTCTGGTGTCGCTGGTGATCCGCAAGGTGTTCTGGCGCGGCGCGGTCGAGCCCTTCATGATGGAGCTGCCGACCTACAAGACGCCGGACCTGAAGAGCGTAGGCTTCAACCTGTGGCTCCGGGCCAAGATATTCCTGAACCGGGCGGGCCGTATCATCCTGCCGCTCGTAATCATTCTGTGGGTGCTGGCGACCTTCCCCTATCCGCCGGAGAATGCGACCCTGCCGGCCATCGACTATTCGTTCGCCGGGATGATCGGTCGGGCGCTTGAGCCGATCTTCGCGCCCATCGGCTTCAACTGGCAGATGGTCATCGCCCTGATCCCCGGCATGGCGGCGCGTGAGGTCGCGGTGGCGGCGCTGGGGACGACCTACGCCATCGCAGACGCCGAGAATGCGACGGGCCTCCTTGCCTCGACGTTGGCGTCGCACTGGTCGTTGGCAACGGCCCTGTCGTTCCTGGCCTGGTACATCTTTGCGCCTCAGTGTGTAGCGACCTTGGGCGTGGTGCGGCGCGAGACCAACTCGCTGAAATGGACCTGGATCATGATCGGCTACATGTTCGGTCTGGCCTATCTGGCGTCGCTGGCCACCTATCATGTGGCGGTGGCGCTCGGAGGCGGCTAAGCCAAGGCGGTTCGCCGCCGTCTGGACGCCCTGATGAATCCTGTACTCGCCGCCGCCGTCATGGGCGGGCTGGGCCTGATCGTCGGCAGTTTCATCGCCGCCGTCAGCGTTCGCCTGCCGCGCGACGAGGACATCGTCGTCGCCCGCTCGCGATGCCGTGGCTGCGATCAAGCACTACGCCCTTGGGAGCTTGTGCCGGTGTTCAGCTGGCTTGCCTTGCGCGGGCGGTGCGCGCGATGCCACACCCGGATTTCGCCACGTTATCCTTTGATCGAACTGGCGTCGGCCGGCGTCGGGATCTGGGCCGGGGTATGGGGCGCGACAAGCGGCGCCTCGACATTCATGATCGCCGCCACGGCCATTCTGGGTTGGCAGCTGTTGCTGATCGCCATCGTCGACGGCGAACACTTCTGGCTGCCTGATAGTCTGACGCTGCCCTTGATCTCGACAGGCGTCACGGTCGCGCTGATTCTGGATTGGGGCCTCGGTTTATCCAACCTGATTGGCGCGGCTGTCGGTTTTGGCGGACTTTGGCTGGTCGGCTGGCTGTACCAGCTCGTCCGAAAACGCCAGGGACTGGGGGGAGGCGACCCCTTCCTGTTCGCGGGAGCAGGGGCCTGGGTCGGCTGGATGGGCCTGCCCAGCGTGCTGCTGTGGGCCTGCGCGGTCGGGCTCAGTCTGGTCTTCGGTATTTTGGTGGTCCGGCGCAGCGTCAGCGGATCGGAGAAGCTGCCCTTCGGCGTCTTCCTGGCCGTCGGGATCTGGTTGACCTGGCTGTATGGGCCTTTGGGCCTCTAACGTCCCGTCGTCAGCTTCACGATAATGATGGCCGCCGTATCCAGGATGGCTTCGGGCGTATCGGCCCGCCGCAACAGATCGAAACTGGCCGCCGTCGATTCCGCGATCGAGGCGATCTGATAGGAGGCCAGGCGCGGATTGTAATCCTTGGGGTGCAGCCCGCTGGCGTGGGCCTGGGCCACGCGGCGTTCAATGGCCAGGTGCAGACGGCGCAGGCGGCGCACTCGGCTCTCGACGAAGGCGGCGTCGCCATTGTCGGCCAGCATATGCTCGACACGCAGCACCTGACCGTGACTGCGCCAGATGGCCATCACGTCCAGAATGAAGGCGCGTGCGATGACGAAGGCCTTGTCGCCCGGCCAGTCGGCCTGGAAATGCGCCGCCAGCCCCTGGAAATCCGTCGCAGCGACCTCGCACAGCGCCAGAACAGGTTCTTCGACCGTCTTGAAATAGGTGTAGAAATTCGACGGTGATACGCCGGCGGCCGAGGCCAGATCGGCGACGCGGATTTCCCCGTAGTGCCGCTCGTTCAACAGGCGCTGGGTCGCGTCGAGGATCGCCTGGCGGGTTCTGCCGCCTCGCGCACCGATCTTGTGGCCCAGCTTATTGGTTGTGTCGGCCATGTCCCCAATGGTCGAAAGGCGTGGTGCCGGCTGCAGGAATCGAACCCGCGACATCCAGTTTACAAAACTGGCGCTCTACCAACTGAGCTAAGCCGGCCCGCACGGGCGGTGAGGGGCCCTTATGTCCAGCCTCGCGGCCGGACGCAAGGCGCCAGCGCAGGCTTGCCGAAAATCCGACGTGCGACGCCCAAAGACAAGCTGAGGTTCGATGATGGTAACCGGTGTCTTTTTGCGGCCGATGTTGTAGGTTTGTTGGATCAAGATTGAGAGGCGAACGAAGCCTCCGACACGAGGCCATGAGGAACGCTATGGTTCATCCGCTCAAACTGAACCCCGATCGCCTGTTTCCGGCGGACGCCGACACCCGGGCGATCGCGCGTCGTCTGTATGGTGAGATCAAGGGGCTGCCGATCATCAGCCCGCATGGTCATACGGACCCGAGCTGGTTTGCGTTGAACGAACCCTTTGCCAATCCGGCCGAACTTCTGATCACGCCCGACCACTACGTCTTCCGCATGCTGCACTCGCAGGGCATGGCGATGGAGGATCTGGGCGTGCCGCGCGCCGATGGCGGGCCGGTTGAAACGGATCCGCGCAAGATCTGGCGGCGCTTCGCCGAGCACTATCACCTGTTCCGGGGGACGCCTTCGCGGATGTGGCACGACTGGGTCTATGCTGAGGCGTTCGGCATCGACGTGCGCCTGTCGGCCCAGACGGCGGATCACTATTACGACGTGATCGATGCGGCCCTGAAGACCGACGCTTTCAGGCCGCGCGCCCTGTTCGATCGCTACAATATCGAGGTCCTGACCACGACCGAGAGCCCGCTGGACACGCTGGAGCATCACAGGACCATCGCAGCCTCGGGCTGGAAGGGACAGGTGCTGACCGCCTATCGCCCCGACCCGGTGCTGGACCCCGACTACGAGGGTTTCCGCGACAATCTGAAGGTTCTGGCCGATCAGACCGGCCGCGATACGATGAACTGGGACGGCTATCTGCAGGCCCTGCGCGACCGTCGCGCCTTCTTTATCGCGATGGGCGCGACCTCGACCGATCACGGCCACCCGACCGCCTTCACCGCCGATCTGCCCAAGGCCGAAGCCGAGGCCCTGTTCCGGCGTGTCTCGACCGCCCCTGCCAGCGCCGCCGACGCCGAACTGTTCCGCGGCCAGATGCTGACCGAAATGGCCGTCATGTCGGTCGAGGATGGTCTGGTGATGCAGTTGCACCCCGGCAGCTTCCGCAACCATTCAGCCACCGTCTTCAACCGCTTCGGCCGTGACAAGGGCTGCGATATCCCGACCCAGACCGACTACGTCCGCGCGCTGAAGCCGCTGCTGGATCGGTTCGGCTCGGACAGCCGTCTGTCTCTGATCCTGTTCACCTTGGACGAGACCACATACAGCCGCGAACTCGCACCGCTCGCCGGTCACTATCCGGCGCTGAAGCTGGGGCCGAGTTGGTGGTTCCACGACAGTCCCGAGGGGATGCGTCGCTTCCGCAAACAGGTCACCGAAACGGCCGGCTTCTACAATACGGTCGGCTTCAACGACGACACCCGCGCCTTCCTGTCCATACCCGCCCGCCACGACGTGGCGCGGCGCATGGACTGCGGTTTCCTGGCCAAACTGGTTGTCGAGCACCGAATGGAGGAGGACGAGGCCCACGAACTGGCCCACGCTCTGACCTATGGCCTGGTCAAGGCGGCGTACAAGCTGTGAGCAGACTGAACCAAGCCGCCCTGAAGGGGCTGCCCGCCGACGTCGCCGTCCCCGGCTACGACCGCGCCCAGGTGAAGACGGGTGTCGTCCATCTAGGCATCGGCGCCTTCCATCGCGCCCACCAGGCGGTTGTGTTTGATGATGCGATCAGGCGAGGCGACCTGCGTTGGGGCGTGCTGGGCGCCTCGCTCCGGTCGCCCGACGTGCGCGAGCAACTGAACCCGCAGGACAGCCTCTACACCCTGGTCGTGCGTGACGGATCGGAGGAGCATCTGCGGGTGATCGGCGCCTGCGCGGGCGTGATGGTCGGGCCGGAGGATCCCGCCGCCCTGGTCGCCGCCATGGCCGACGCCGATGTCCACATCATCACCCTGACCGTGACCGAGAAGGGCTATCGGCTCGACCCGGCGACGGGCGATCTGCTTTTGAGCGACGCTGATGTCGAGGGCGATCTGGTTGATATCGCCGCGCCCCGAACCGCGCCCGGCTTCATTGTCGCGGCCTTGCGCGCGAGGAAGGCCGCAGGCCTCAAGCCCTTCACCGTCATCAGTTGCGATAACCTTCCCCACAACGGGAAGCGCATCCGCGCCGGCGTCATCGCCATGGCTCGTCGGATCGACCCTTCGCTGGCCGACTGGATCGAGGCCGAAGGCGCTTTCCCCCAAACGATGATCGATCGGATTGTCCCGGCGACCACCCCCGACGACATCGGCCGCCTGACCACCCGTCTCAGCGTCGAAGACCGGGGGATGGTGAAGGCTGAACCCTTCACCCAATGGGTAATCGAAGACTGGTTCGCCGGCGAGCGCCCGGACTTTGCGGCTCTGGGCGTGCAACTGACCGACGCGGTCGAACCCTGGGAGGACGCCAAGCTGCGGCTGCTGAACGGCGCCCATTCGGCCATCGCCTATCTGGGCGCCCTGTCGGGTCATGAGCATGTCCACGAGGTCGTGGCCGTCCCTGCCTTCCGCGCCTATGTCGAAGCCCTGTGGGACGAAGCGCAAACGACGCTGCACCCGCCGTCCGGCCTGGACATCCCCGCCTATCGCGATGCGCTGATGGCCCGGTTTTCGAACGCGGCCCTGATGCACCGGACCCGCCAGATCGCCATGGACGGTTCGCAGAAACTGCCCCAGCGTCTGCTGGCTGGCGCCGCCGAACGTTTGGCGACCGGGCAGGGCATCGACGCCATCGCCCTGGGCGTCGCCGCCTGGATGAAATGGCAGTCGGGCGGGACCGAAAGCGGCGAGACCTTCGTCGTCGATGATCCCCTGGCGGCGAGGACCGCCGAACTGCTGGCCGGCGCCGCTGACGACCAGGCGCGGGTATCGGCCTTGCTGAGCCTGTCCGCCGTCTTCCCGCCCGCGCTCGCCGCCGACGACCGGTTCGCGGTCGCGGTCACGGGCGCCTATCTGTCGCTCAGCCGGAACGGCGCGATCGACGCTGCGATACAGGTCGTGGACTAGAATGATGGCTGAACTCGCCATTTTCTTCCTTCCCCCCTCGGGGGAGAAGGTGGGCCCGAAGGGCTCGGATGAGGGGGCTCTGTCCGCACCACTGACGGCAAGAGCGGGCCCGTATCCGGCAACCCCCTCATCCGTCTCGCTCCGCGAGCCATCTTCTCCCCCGAGGGGAGAAGGACGACACGAGGTTAGATCATGTCACGCGTCCTGATCCTGAACCCCGCCGACGACGTCGCCATCGCCCTGGACGACATCGCGAACGGCGACACGCCCGAGGGCCTGGACGCGCCGGCGCGCGCCGACATCGCCACCGGGCACAAGATCGCTCGGCATGCGGTGGAGGAGGGCGGTCTGGTTCGCCGCTATGGCCAGGTCATCGGCCGCGCCAAGGCGGCCATCGCCGCCGGGGACCACGTCCACGTCCACAACCTGGCGATGGCCGAGGACGGGCGTAAGGCCGAGGTCGGCGCCGATCTGCGCCCGCCCGCACCGCTGTCGGGCGCGACGTTCAACGGCATCGTTCGCCCGGACGGTCACATCGGCACGCGGAATTACATCGGCGTCCTGACCAGCGTGAACTGTTCGGCCACAGTCGCGCGCCACATCGCCGACGCCTTCCCGGATTCCAGTCTGCCCAAGGGCGTGGACGGCGTCGTCGCCTTCACCCACCAGGGTGGTTGCGGCGGCTCTTCGCTCAGCAGCGACGTGACCCTGCTGCAGCGGACTTTGGCGGGGTATGCCAAGCATCCGAACTTCCACTCAATCCTGATCGTCGGCCTGGGCTGCGAGGCGAACCAGATCCCCGCCTGGCTGGCCAACGAAGGCCTGCAATCCGGCTCGCACCTCCGCACCCTGACCATTCAGGAGGCCGGCGGCACCGCCCGCGCCATTGAAGCGGGGATCGACATCGTGCGCGACCTAGTCGCCGAAGCCGCCACGGTCCAGCGCCAGCCTGTTTCCGCATCTCACCTGAAGGTCGGCTTGCAATGCGGCGGTTCGGACGGCTGGTCCGGCGTCACCGCCAATCCGGCCTTGGGCGCGGCTGTCGATCTGCTGGTCGCGCACGGCGGCTCGGCCATGCTGTCGGAAACGCCCGAGATCTGGGGGGCAGAACACCTGCTGCTGCGGCGCGCGGCGTCGCAGAATGTTGCGGACAAGCTGAACGCGCGCCTGGCGTGGTGGCGCGACTATGCGGATCGCCATCAGATGGAGCTGAACAACAATCCGTCGCCCGGCAATCTGAAGGGCGGTTTGACCACCATCCTGGAGAAGTCGCTGGGTGCGGTGGCCAAGTCCGGTTCGATCCCGCTGAACGACGTGATCGGATACGCCGAACCGCTTCAGGTGAAGGGCCTCAGCTTCATGGACAGCCCCGGTTACGATCCGTGCTCGGCGACGGGCCAGATCGCCTCGGGCGCCAATCTGATCGTCTTCACCACGGGACGGGGTTCGGTCTTCGGCGCCAAGCCCGCCCCGTCGATCAAGGTCGCCTCCAACGCCAGGCTGGCGAACTGGATGGACCAGGACATGGACATCGACGCCTCGCCCGTCCTGACCGGAACCAGCTTGGCCGAGGTCGGCGAGGTCATCTTCCGCAAAATGCTCGATATCGCGTCAGGCGAGCCGTCCAAATCCGAGGCCCTAGGCATCGGCGACAACGAGTTCGTGCCTTGGCAGGTCGGGGCGTATCTGTAGAGGCGGCAAGGGATCGAGAACCTCAATCACCTCCTGTCGCGTGGGTAAAAAAGAAAGCCCGGAGCCGTTGGCTCCGGGCCTTTAGTTTGTCACGCTGGAGGCGTCAGGGAGGGAAGCTCAATACTTCCAGCGCAATCCCACGGCGATTTCCCGGCCGGTGTGACGGTAGTCGGACACGCGGTTGGTCACGTCGACATAACGGTCGGTGTAGGCGTCCGTCAGATTGATGCCTTCGAGCGAGAAGGTCAGGTTCGGCGTGAACTCGTAGGACATAGAGGCATCGACGTTGGTGGTGTCATTGACGCCTTCTTCGGAGTTGCCGTTCGCACCGGGGAAGGACAGCAGATACTGGCTGCGGTGTGCGACCGAGACGCGGGCCTGGAATGGGCCGTCCTCATAATACAGGGTCGCGTTGGCGGTGTTCTTTGACTGGCCCGTCAGGCGATTCTTGCCGGCCGTGCCGTAGCTGACTTCGGAATCAACCCAGGTGACATTCCCGGTGAAGCCCAAGTTGGACCAAAGGCCAGGCAGGAAGGTGAAGGGCTGCTGGTACTGAATTTCGATCCCCTTCAGCGCGCCGCCTTCGCCGTTGAGGCGGCGCGTGACCTGGAAGATGTCAGTCGGGCTGGCAGCGCCCTGAAGCAGTTCGTTGGGCAGGCCCAACTGGTTGTAGGGGATGCCGACGGTTTCGGAGGTAATGAAGCTGTCGATGTCTTTGTAGAAGACGGCGGCGGCCAGAAGGCCCTCATTCTGGAAATACCACTCGACCGAGAAGTCGTAGTTGGTGGCGCGGAACGGGTCGAGAAGCGGGTTTCCGTAGGAGACGGTGCGGGTGGTCGGTGAGACGCTGCCGCCTGGCGTCAGATCGCCGAGAGTCGGACGCGACATCACCTTGGCGGCGCCCAGGCGAATCACGACGTCGTCACGCGGCTCCAGCGCCAGATTGAAGGACGGCAAGACGTCGTCATAGTCGTTGTCGGTCGTGACATAGTCATAGGTCGTGACCGGCGGCGTCCCCACTGCGATGGTTTGCCAGCCTTTGGCCGTGACCTCGGTCTGGGCATAGCGGATGCCCGCATTGCCGCGCAGGACCATACCTCCAACAGTCGTATTGAAGTCGGCCTGCAAGAAGACGCCCTTATCCGTTTCGTCCACTTCACGCTCGCTGCGATTAGGGGCAAGGGGATCGTCATAGAAGCTGAGGAAGTCGGCAATCTTGGAAATGTCGGGAACGATGAAGCTGAGGTCCGAACCTGCGCCGGCGTTTACACCGTCTCCGATGCTGACGACGCGTCCGATGCTGTCGACCCCGGTCAGCCGATCGGCGCCGGTCGGAGACGTTTTGGTCCGCGTCAGGCCAAAGGTCTCGAACCCATAGGTGCGATATTCGCCGCCGATCTTGAAAGTCAGGAAGTCGGACCAGTCGTAGGCCAACGAGCCTGCGCCGACCTTATTGTCAAAGTTGCCTCCGGCGTTGCTGCGCGTCGCATTGACCAGGGTGAAGCGCTGACCCGAAGTGACGTCAAAGCCGTAGTTGATGCGCGGCCGGCGATCATCCTCGCGGAAGTCGAAGGTATAGCCGTTTACGCCCGCGGCCTCGAAGGCATAGGCGACATTGAGCGGCGTGCGGGCTTCGGATCGGTTGGCGCCGACCTTCAGATTGCCATGCAGCCGGTCGCTGAAATCGTGGCGGACGTTCAGAGAGGCTTGGTAGAAGTTGCTTTCGTTGCGGGTGAAGCCGTTTTCGGCGCGAACCAGCATATTGTCGAAGACGCCGTAGGACAGGATGTTCTTGTCGGCGTCGATCGCATAATCGCGCACGACGACGCTGTTGACGTTGGCGCGACTGAACGACCAGGCTTCGATGTTCGGGCTTTCCAGTTCCGCGTTGAAACGCGACCACAGAACATCCAGCACCGCCTCGGTGCGGTCGCTCGGCCGCCATTGCAGCGCGCCCGTCATACCCAGACGATCTTCCTGAGTATTGCCCAGGGTGTAGCGCGGGATGCGGGGATAGAAGGCGTTCAGGACGGCGTCACGTTGCGCCGTCGTGGTGCAGGGAATGCAGCCGCCGAAGTTCTGGCCGCGCCCATAGGGATTGCCGGCGGCGTTGACGTTTGACGGGTCGCCCTTTTGCCAACGCGTCGT
Organism: Brevundimonas vesicularis; assembly: GCF_014204545.1. Lineage (GTDB taxonomy): Bacteria > Pseudomonadota > Alphaproteobacteria > Caulobacterales > Caulobacteraceae > Brevundimonas > Brevundimonas vesicularis_B. The sequence continues at coordinate 935,820 of NZ_JACHLJ010000001.1, read as the reverse complement.
GTTGAAGCTACCCAGGATCGGTGACCGCTCGGAATAGGCGACTGACACCAGCGCGCCGAAAGTCCGGTCCGCGTTCGACCAGCTGAGCAGGCCCGCGAGCCGCGGCACGGTCTTCTCTGACAGATCATTGTACGAGCCCTGTACAGACAAGGCGGAGTTCAGGCCGCTGCCGCTGAAGTCCAGGGGGCGACCGGTCTGCAGATCGACCGTGGCGCCCAGCGAGCCTTCCTCGATCTCGGCCGATTGCGTCTTGCGGACCTTGATGCTGTTGAACAGTTCGGAGGCGAACATTGAGAAGTCGAAGCTGCGGTTGCGGTTGCCGCCAGACGCAGCTTGGGCTTCCAGGCCGTTGATGCGGGTGCGGGTGAAATCGGAACCCAAACCACGCACCGAGATGGTCGTGCCTTGGCCGTTCACGCGATCGATGGTGACGCCGGGCAGGCGCTGGATTGCTTCGGCCAGATTCTGATCCGGGAAGTCGGCCATGTCTTCAGCCAGGATGGCGTCCACCGCTCCAGCTTCGCGGCGCTTGATGTTCAGCGCCTGTTGCAGGCTGGACCGGAAGCCGGTGACGACGATTTCATCGACCACGGTCGCGTCCTGGGCAGCGTCTTGCGTGACGGGTTCTGAGGCAGGAACGGCCTGAGCCGCAGCCGCCGACGCACCCGTCAGGGCCGCCAGGGATACGCCAACGGCGCACAGAGTCCGGGTGTTGGTCCGTCGCATTCGTTCTCTCCCCATCCCGGCGTCCATCTGGCACCGGTGTCATTTTGTGGTATGCCGTCGCGCATATTCGGATTAGCGACGTATCGCTTATTGCAACAGCCTCCCGCATTTTGCAACAAGATGATGTCTCGACCGAGAGAGCCTGCTGAGAACGTCGATGAAGCCTCGACATCTCTGGCGTTGGGGCTCGAGAAACTGCCGATGGTCCTAGGCGCGGCGATCGACTTCGACAGCATAGACGTGGTTGGCGCCGTGCATGTTCGACACGAAGACGATCCATTTTGCGTCCGGCGTGAAGGTCAGATTCGGCTCAAGCCGGTAGTCGTGGTTGGACATATCCACGAGACGCTCGGAGCGCAGATATTCGACGAAGATCTGGTCTTCCTTGTCGCTGGACGGATCTTCATCGACGATCGGTTCGGGGCGCAACAGGACGAGCCATTTACCGTCTGGCGCATGCGCGACCATGTCGCCGTCGCCGCCGTCGCCAGCGAACAGGCTGCCGTCCGGCGAGACGTTGTAATGAACCGACCAGTCATTCTGCTCGACCTTGCGATAGACCCGGCGGCCCGTCTCCAGATCGACCGAGGCGACCCAGAAGACCTGGCCGCGCGGGGTTTGCAGGTCATAGAGCACCTGTTTGCCGTCCGGGCTGAACCATTCGTGGCCGAAGATCTCGAAGTTCATCGTCCGCTGATGCGTCTTTCTCAGGCCCGTGCCGTCGGCGCGGATAGCCCACATTCGATCCACGCGGTGCCAAGGCCCTTCATGGCAAAAGATGATCTGCCGGGGATCGGTGGGGGAGAACTGGGTGTGGCCGATCCATTCGTTGGTCTTGTGGATCACGCGTCGCTCGCCCGTGATCAGGTCGATGACGAAGATTTCCATCGGATAGCGCGCGGCCCAGCGTTGAAGCATCCGCACGCCCTTGGCGCGGGCGAAGTTCAGCGGCTTTCCGTCCGGCCCATCAGCTTCGTATTCGGCCTGATCGAAGCGGCGGTTGCGCGGATCGGGCACGGTCGGCTGTAGCGGTTGGCTGTCATAGGCCACGAAGCCCAGGAGCAGGCTCTCATCGGCATTGACCGAATTGATCTGACCGTTCGGTATCCGGCCGATCTCGCGACGCTGCTTGGTGTCGACGTCGATGACGAACAGGGTCTTGGCGCGGTCCATCAACTGGCCTTCGCCAGGCGCGGTCACCGAATAATAGACGTTGCGCCCCTTGCGGCCCGTGAACATCAGGTCGGCGTCATGATCGGGCACCAGAACGTCGACGGCCCAGGTCGCCAGATTGACGGTCGAGATGCCCTGAGGCGTCGAGATGACCATCAGGTCGGGCGCCCCGACCTTGTTGGGCAAGAACATGTTCTTGTAGAAATAGGGCTTTCCGCCCCCGCCATCGGGCGAGACGCGGCGGATGCGATGGCCGGTCTTCGGATCGACCCACTCGGTCGGCACGGGGCCGTCCCAGCGCGGCCGCTCGCCCGGCGCCTCCTGAGTCGAAGGTGGGGCGGTGTTGGGCGCGGGCCAGACGGGGGTCTGTCCCGGCACTGGCGGGACGGCCGGCGTAGCCTGCGCCTGAACGGTCGTCGTGGCGAAGGCGCCGACGGCGGGGGCGCTGAGCAGGGCCTTCAGGGCGGTGCGTCTCGAGGTCGTCATCGGGGCGGTCCTCTCGGTTTTCTGGATTACGGCGCGGGGGTCAGGCCTTCGACGCGGACGGTCCAGCCTTCCTTTGGGAAGCCGGGCGCGTGGCCGCTGGACCCGTCCCAACCCGCCGCCATCAAACCGACGGCCATAAGCAGGGATCCGTTGGACGGGAAATAGGTCTCGGCTGCGCGGCGATAGCCCGGACCATCCGGATTGACCGCCATTGTCACGCCGCCGGCGCCGGCCGAGACGGGCACCAGTTCGTCGGCGTGTTCGTCCAGGTGAACGCGCGGGGTCATGCCGGTAACGCCCCACTGATTGTTCTTCAGGTCGGCGAACAGCCAGTTCACCGCCTTGTCCGGTTCGCCAAGGCGAGCCGCCGTCATCGCCATCATCGGGAAGTCCCAGCCCCAGGTCTGGCGCACGTCCCAGGTCTGCTCCACCGCTTCAAAGGTGCGGCGCATGGCGGCCGGATCGATCCGCGCGCCGGGAATGAAGCCATAGGCCATCAGGAAGGAGGGGTGGTCGCGGTTCTTGCACTGAGCCGCCGCCGCGTGTCGGCGGCAGGCGTCGGACATGGCCGTCTCCCAAAAGTCCGGCACGCTCTCGACGGGCAGATACAGGCCGTCCCTCATCGGCGGCGGCGCGATCTTGGCCAGGGCCTGATCCCAGTCGGCGCGGCGGGCCTGACCTCTGCGTTCGCGCCATTGCTGCGCGGTTTCGAGAGCCCAGCGGAAATACTCGACCTCGAAGGTCGGGTTCACCGTGGTCAGCGGATCATAGTTCTCCTGCGCCGGGATCATCGGCGTGCCCAAGTTCAGCCGGCCGTCGCGTTCGATAGGCCAGGTGGCCAAAAGATCGGCCGTGGCCTCGACCACCTCGCCGTATCGATCCAGCACGGCCGGATCCTTCTCGGCCCGCCAGACCAGTTCGGCCAAAAGGATTGGATGCGGCTGCTGCCACATGATGAAGGGCGAAACCAGGCTGGGGCTATTGCGACCCTCTGGCCCCACCATCTTGGGCCACCAGGCGCCCTTGACGTGGTGACGCGCGGCCTCGGCGCGCGCATTGTCCAGATTGCCGACATACCAGGGCAGACTGCGCTCAAGCATGTCGGCGTGACCCCACATCGCCTGCCAGCCGGCGTGCCAGGGATGCATTTCCAGGTGGAACTTGCCGTACCAGCTGTTGGAGAACAGGCCTTCTTCCTGCGGCGGCAATTCGCCGGCGCCGTTCACCGCCGACAGGTACTGCGACAGGACGACGCGACGTTCCAACTCTGCCGCTCGTGGATCGGTGGAGCCCGTGAAATCAACGGCGCCGCCATGAGTCCAGAAACCGTTCCAGTGGGCGGTCGTCGCCTGGACGCTGGCGGAATAAGCAGGCGTCTTCTCAACAGGCTCCTGCTGATCGAAGCGGACCATGACGGTCAGCCGCTCGCGCCCAGCAGCAGCCACGCGAAAAGTGTCGGGGGCGCTTTGTTCGATCTTACCGGATGCGGTGATGCCGGAATAATAGGTGGCGCCGTCCAAGGTGCGGCGAATGTGGACGTCGCCTGTGTCGGAGGCGACGATATTCAGGCTCTGTTCGCCATCGCTGTGGAACATCGTCGGGTCGGGATTGATGGCGGGATTCACGCCGGGATAGCGGACCTGGACGCCCAGGCCCTGAGATGAAACGAGAGGCGAGGCGATCTCGACCATGAGCATGTCCACCATCGGGTGGACGCGGGTCACGATCTCGACCGACTGGCCGTCGTAGGTGAAGCGGCTGGTCAGGGCACCGGACCACAAGTCCAGGGTCTGGTACGTGTCTGCGATCTTGGCGAAGTCCAGCGCCTTGCCGTCGGCGAAGGTCAGGCCGATGCGACTGAGCGAGAACCGATGCGGATTGGCCCGCAGCCAGGTGTAGGCGGGTTGCGTCTCGGCCACGGACCAAGACTTCATCCAAGCATAGGGCTGTTCGCCCCGGCCCGGCACGGGCACATCGATCAGGCCGTCCTGTTCACTATATCCGTTCGGGTTAGGAAAGCTGTGCCAGGCCCATTGGGCCATGGTCAACAGAGGCGCCAATTCCGAATACTGTTCCGGGAAGGTTTGAAGCCCGGTGATGTCGGCGGTGAAGCCCAGGTCGCCATTGCCCAGCATGATCGGCGCATGGCGATCGATGGCGGTCAAGGTCACGTTGTGGCGCGTGACCAGCGCATGGCGGTCGATTGGTGTGGCCGGTGCGATGGCAGGGGTGGGCGCGACCGTTTGAGCGCAGGCCGCCGTAGAGCCGGCCAACAGCGTGAAGGCGAGGAGGGCGGTGCGAAGACGCATCACTTCGCCTCCGCCTTCAGTCCCAGCCCCGCACCTTTCCAGCCGTACCAGGCGACGACGGCGAAGCAGGCGGCGGGCAGGAGGAAGGCGACATTGGCGCCGTACAGATCGGCGATCCGGCCCATCGGCCAAGGCAGCAGAACGCCGCCGCCAATGGCCATGACCATGAGGGACGAGGCCTTCTTGGTGCCGGCGCCCAGGCCGGCGGTGCCCAAGGCGAAGATGGTCGCGAACATGGTGGACATGAAGAAGAAGACGGCCAGCAGGGCGATGGGCGAGACCTTGTCGATGCCGGCGGCGACAATCAGCGTCAGCACGATATTGATGACGCCATAGGCCGTCAGAAGCACGCGTGGCTTGATCTTCAGCAGCAGGGCGGTGGCGAAGAAACGACCCACCAGATAGCCGATGGCCGCGAGCGACAGCATGAAGGCGCCCTGTTGCGACGTCAGGCCCTGCCAATTATGCGTCACCAGATTGATGAAATAGGCGCCGATGCCGACCTGGGCGCCGATGTAGAGGGCTTGGGTGATCACGCCGGCGACGAAGTGCGGCTGTTTGGACAGGGGCAGGGCAGGGGCGTCGCCTTGCACCGCGCCGCCGTGGTCGGACAGACCGGTCTCCGGCAGGCGGGCGCGCCAGACGGCAAGGGCGAACAGGACCACGCCGACGGCGATCAGCCCGTAGACGATCTGGATCGAACGGGTCGCGCCGCCCAGGGCTTCGGTCGTCGTCGGGCTGAAAAAGACCGCGCCGCCGATCAGGGGACCGAAGAAGACGCCAAGCGCATTGAAAGACTGGGCCAGGTTCAAACGTTGCGAGGCCTTGGCCGGATCGCCCAGGACGTTGACGTAGGTGTCGGCGCTGGTCTCAAGGATGCACAGACCGGCGGCGAGGACGAACATAGAGCCGACGAAGGGCAGGAAGGCGCCCGCGCCCGCCGCCGGGATGAACAACAGGGCGCCGATGGCGGTCACCGCAAGACCCGAGACGATGCCGAACTTGTAACCGCGCGCGTGCAGCAGCATCCCCGCGGGAATCGACAGCAGCAGATAGGCCCCGAAATAGGCGATCTGCAGCCAAGCGCTGTCGGCTTGGCTGATGTTCAGAGTCTCCTGGAAATGCTTGTTCAGCACGTCCAGCAAGCCGTAGGCCAGGCCCCAGATCAGGAAGCAGGCGATGGCGAAGGCCAGCGGCCCCTTCAGCGAACCGGCGGGTTTAGCCAGGCCTCCGGGGGTGTGTGCGGCGTCGGTCTCGATGACCATGGGGTACTCTCCTGGATTTCCTCGGGGCCTAGCCGTCTTGATGCGGCTTCGGCGGACTGGGTGTCAGATGCGGTAGATCGCCTCGGCGTTGGCGGCGAACAGGCGGTCGCGCTCGTCGGCCGAGAAGTCGGCCGTGATCGCGTCGAAGGCGGAGTAGAAGGCGTCGAAGGTTCCGTGGACGCTTTCGACAGGGAAGTCGGAGGCGAACATGGCGCGCTCGGTCCCGAAGGCGTCGATGCATTCCAGGATGATCGGGCGGATGGTTTCAGGCGTCCAGGCCCGGTCGGTGATGCCCAGGCCGGAGATCTTGATCGAGACCTGGGGCTGGGCGGCCAGCAGGCGCAATCCTATCCGCCAGCGTTCCATGCCGATGTCGTCGCGGTCGGTCGGCAGGCCCGCGTGGTTGACGATCATGGGAATGTCGGGATGGCGCGCGGCGATGATGGCGGCGGTCGCCATCTGCGACGGATAGAGCTGAAGGTCGAACGACAGACCGTGGCGCCCCAGCTTGGCCAGCCCCTCGACCCACTGCGGATCGCGCAACAGGTCGCGGTCGGTATAGGTCTTCAGCGGATCCTCGTGCCAGCAGACGATCTGGCGCACGCCGCGCACGTTCGGACGCGCAGCATGGGCTTCCAGCAGCGCGTCGAGATCGGGATCGAGCAGGTCGGCGCCGGCGACGATGGCGTGCGGATAGCCACGGTCATCGGCCAGGGACTGGAGCCAGTCGGTCTCGGCCAACTGCTGGCCCACCGGCTGGCCGGCCTCGACGTGGACGATCTTGTCCACGCGCCAGCCGGTCGTGTCGTCGAGGTAGTCGTCCAGCAGGTAGTTCGCGTTGGCGATGGGACTCATGTCCCCCGCCGGATTGTTCGGCAGGGGATCGTCCTGAAGCCAGCCATAGCGCGCACGCGACAGGTCCCACAGGTGGACGTGGCTGTCGACGATGCGAAGATCCGAACCCACCTTTCGCGCCTAGTAGGTTGTGCGTCCGCCCGACGTGTCGAACGTCGAGGCGGTGGTGAAGCTGCATTCTTCCGAGGCCATGAAACAGACCATGGCGGCGCTCTCGTCGACCTCGCCCAGGCGACCCATGGGGATCTTGGAGCGCATGTAGTCGACCTGGCTTTGCGGCATCTGGGCCAGGATCGGGCTTTCGAAGGTGGCGGGGGTCAGGGCATTGGCGATGACGCCCTTGCCGGCCAGCTCCTTGCCCAGCGACTTGGTGAAGCCAATCACCCCGGCCTTGGACGCCGAATAGGCGCTGGCGTTCGGATTGCCTTCCTTGCCCGCGACCGAGGCGACGTTGACGATCCGGCCATAGCCGTTCTCGAGCATGAAGGGCACGATGGCGCGCGAGCAGTAGAAGACGCCGTTCAGGTTGATGTCCACGACCCGTTTCCAACTGTCGATCGGGAACTCATGGACGGGCACGGTGGCCCCGGTGATGCCGGCCGAAGCGATCAGGATGTCTATCCTGCCCAGCGTCTGGTTCGCCTCGGCGGCAGCGGCGGCGACCGCATCGGCGTCCGACACGTCCAGCGCCACGAAATGTTGCGCGCCGATCTCGACGGCTGCGGCGGCCAAGGCGTCTGCATTCAGGTCCCACAGCGAGACCTGGCCGCCCTCGGCGATGATGCGCGCGGCCGAGGCCTTGCCCAGGCCCGAGGCGCCGCCGGTGACGACGGCGGTGCGGCCGGTGAAACGTCCCTGATAGGCGCTCATGCGACGGCGTCCCTGGACCAGGCGACCACCGCCTGGCGCTGGCTGCCCAGCTTGTCGATGCCCAACTCCATCACGTCGCCGGCCTTCAGGTAGAAGGGCTCCGGCTTCTGGCCCAGGCCGACGCCGGGCGGGGTGCCGGTGGTGATCAGGTCGCCAGGCTCCAGCGTCATGAACTGGCTGACGTAGGACACGATCTCGGCCACGCCGAAGATCATCGTCTTCGTATTGCCGGTCTGCATCCGCTGGCCGTTGAGGTCCAGCCACATGTCCAGGTTCTGGACGTCGCCGACCTCGTCGGTCGTGACTAGCCAGGGGCCGACGGGGCCGAAGGTGTCGCAGCCCTTGCCCTTGTCCCAAGTGCCGCCGCGCTCGGTCTGATAGGCGCGTTCCGACACGTCGTTGATCAGCACATAGCCGGCGACGTGATCCAGCGCCTCTTCCTGGGTGACATAGCTGGCGGGCTTGCCGATGACGATGCCCAGCTCGACCTCCCAGTCGGTCTTTTCCGAGCCGCGCGGGATGACCACGTCATCGTTCGGCCCGTTCAGACAGGTGATGGCCTTGGTGAACAGAACCGGCTCGGCCGGGATCGGCAGGTTCGATTCCGCCGCGTGGTCGGCGAAGTTCAGGCCGATGGCCAGGAATTTGCGCACGCCATTGATCGGCACGCCATAGCGGGGCTGGCCCTCGACCAAAGGGAGGGTGGTCGGGTCGATGGCCTTCAGCGCCTCGATCGTCGGGCCATGCAGTTGGTCCGGCGTGATGTCGGCGATAACGCCGGACAGGTCGCGGATACGCCCCTCGGCGTCCAGCGTGCCCGGCTTTTCCTGGCCCTTGGGGCCGTAACGCAGCAGTTTCATGGTGGCGGAGAGGCTTTCGTCTTAACGCGCGTAGGGGCGATGCAGGGCGATGTCGCGGTTCAGCTCGACGCCGAAGCCGGGCGTATCTGGAACCTTCAGGCGGCCGTTTACGGGGACGGGTTCGCCGATCAGTTGCGGGTGGAACATGGGCACGACCTCGTCGGCGCCGGGGGCCATCATCAGGAATTCGGCGAACGGGCTGTTATGGCGCGTCACCACGAAGTGGTAGGAATAGACCGACGAACCGTGAGGGATCATCAGCACGCCCTTGGCGTCGGCCAGGGCCGAAATTTTCTGCAGTTCGGTGACGCCGCCGCACCAGCCCACGTCCGGCTGGATGATGTCGCAGCATTCCATCTCCAGCAGCATGCGGAAGCCCCAGCGGGTGGCCTCATGCTCGCCGGTCGTGACCAGCATTCCCTTGGGGGCGTTCTTCTTCAGCGCCTGATAGCCCCAGTAATCGTCGGGGCTAAGCGCCTCCTCGATCCACTTCAGACCCAGCTTGTGGGCCTCGTGGGCCAGACGTGTCGCGTAGTTCAAGTCCAGCGCCATCCAGCAGTCGAACATCAGCCAGAAGCCGTCGCCGCAGGCGTTCCGCATGGCTTCGAGTTCAGCGATGTTCTTGTGCAGGCCTTCTTCGCCCTCGGTCGGGCCGTGGTGCAGGGGCATCTTGCCGCCGATGAAGCCTAGTTCCTTGGCTTTGTCGGGCCGCGCGCCGGTGGCGTAGAACGTCAGTTCGTCGCGCACCGCCCCGCCCAGCATGGCGAAGACCGGCTCCTGGCGCAGACGGCCCAGCAGGTCCCACAGCGCCAGATCCACGCCGGAGATGGCGTTCACCACCAGGCCCTTGCGGCCGTAGTACTGGGTCGAGAAATACATCTGGTCCCAGATCTTCTCGACCTCGGACGGATCGCGCCCCTCGAGGAAGCGGGCCAGGTGTTTCTCGACGATATAGGCGGCGGGTTCGCCGCCGGTCGTCACCGCAAATCCGACCACGCCGTTCTCGGCCTCGATCTCGACGACCAATGTGCCCAGCACATTGATGCCGAAGCTGCGGCGGCTCTGGCGGTACTCGGGGTATTTCGCCATGGGAGTGGCGATGTGGTCGTCGATCCAGTGGCCGTCGCCCTGATCGTGGTAATCGGCGCCGCCGCCGGTGCCGTCGTTTTTCACGACGAAGGCGCGGACGTATTTGATGCGGGGCAGGCGGCTCATCGCGTCATCACCAAGGATTGGTGATTTGCTCCCATAATGCGGGATTTCACTGGCGTTCCTCCGTGCGCAGCGTCAAAGTCAGGTCAGTGTAACGGAGCGACTTGCGCGTTTTGCTACATTCTGAGAATGAGGATTACGAAATGGGACGAACGCCGTCAATCAAGACCGCACAGGTCGATGGGGATGAAGAGGTCGGCGCCAAGGCGTCCGGCAGCCAGACCCTGCTGCGGGGTCTGGACGTCATCGACGCCCTGATCGACGGCTCCCTGCCGCTGGCCGAACTGTCCGAAAAGCTGGAGCTGACGCGCAGCACGACCCACCGTCTGGCCTCGGCCCTGGTCGAGCGGCGGCTGCTGTCCTTCCGCCCGCGCGAGGGCTATTCCCTCGGTCCGAAACTGCTGGAGCTGGGTCATGCGGCCAGCCAGCAGATGCATTTGCCGCGCGTCGCCCGGCCCTGGTTGGAACAGCTGTCGGCCCAGACCGATGACACCGTGCATCTGGGCGTGCTGGACGGCCGTCATGCGCTCTATCTGGACAAGGTGGCGGGGCGCAGGCGGATCAACATCGGCTCCCGCCTGGGTGAACGTCATCCGATCGCCTCGACTGGCCTGGGCAAGGCACTGATCCTGGACAAGACCGAGGCGGACTGGATCGACTTCTACGCCGAGCCGGGCGCCGCCTTCGACTCGTCGGCTCGCGCGGTCTGGCTTGAGCGGATGCATGGCTACGCCCAGAAGGGCTACGCTTTCGATCTGGAAGAGAACGAGGATCAGATCCGCTGCGTCGCCGCCCCGATCCGGTCGGTGAACGGCCAGATCGTCGCCGCGCTCAGCGTGTCGTCCGCTGCGCAATATATGTCGGATGCCCGGATGACCGAACTGACCAAGACCGTGACCGAGGCCGCCGATGCGATCAGCGCCGACCTGGGCTGGTCGCCCAAACCTTGAAACCGAACCACCGCCGGAGCCCCCATGCTGCTTGAGAACAAGGTCGTCCTGATCACGGGCGCATCGCGGGGTATCGGACGGGCGACGGCGATCGAAGCTGCACGCCAGGGCGCGAATGTCGCGCTCAATACGTTCCGGGACGAGGCCGCCGCCGCCCAGGTGGTCGCCGAGATCGAGGCGCTGGGCCGCCGGGCCATCGCCGTCGACGGCGACGTGGCCCAGCCCGAGAGCGCCGCAGCCTTCGTCGCCGCCGCCGTTCAGGCGCTGGGTCGGGTCGACGTCTTTGTCTCCAACGCCGGCATCTGCCCCTTCCACGCCTTCCTCGACATGCCGGTCGAGACCCTGCGTCGGACGATGGAGGTCAATCTGCACGGCGCCTATTACATGGTGCAGGCGGCGGCCAATCAGATGGTGAAGCAGGGCGATGGCGGCGCCATCGTCGCCATCAGCTCGATCTCCGCCCTGGTCGGCGGCGAGATGCAGACCCATTACACCCCGACCAAGGCGGGGGTGCACAGCCTGATGCAGTCCTGCGCCGTCGCCCTGGGCCGTCATGGCATCCGCTGCAACTCGGTCCTCCCGGGCACCATCGCCACAGACATCAACAAGGACGACCTCGCCGATCCGAAGAAGCGCGAATATATGGAAGGTCGCATCCCGCTGGGGCGTCTGGGCCGACCGGAGGACATCGCCTCGGTCGTCGCCTTCCTGGCCTCGGACATGGCGGGCTATATGTCCGGCGCGGCGCTGCTGGTGGACGGCGGCGCCTTTGCCAACTTCCAGTAAGGCCAGGCCGTGATCATTTCGTCGCCGAGCGATTACCGGGAAGCCGCGCGACGCAAGCTGCCGCCCTTCCTCTTTCAATACATCGACGGCGGCGCCTATGCCGAGCAGACCCTGCGCCGCAACGTCGAGGACTGGCAGGCCATCGCCCTGCGCCAACGCGTGCTGCAGGACATGACCAGCCTCAGCCTTGAGACCGATCTGTTCGACGAAACCCTGCGCCTGCCGATCATCTTGGCCCCCGTCGGCCTGACCGGCATGTATGCGCGCAGAGGCGAGGTCCAGGCGGCCAGGGCGGCGGCCTCGCGCGGCGTGCCGTTCACGATGTCGACCGTGTCTGTCTGCCCGATCGAGGAGGTGGCGCCGGCCATCGACCGGCCCATGTGGTTCCAGCTCTATGTGCTGCGCGATCGCGGCTTCATGAGGAATGCGCTGGAACGGGCCAAGGCGGCGGGGGTGAAGACCTTGGTATTCACCGTCGATATGCCGACGCCGGGCGCTCGCTATCGTGACGCACATTCGGGCATGAGCGGGCCCAATGCCGAAATCCGCCGCATGGTTCAGGCCATGACCCATCCGGCCTGGGCCTGGGACGTCGGTGTGCGCGGCACGCCGCATGATCTTGGCAATGTCTCGGCCTATCTGGGCAAGCCCACGGGCCTGGCCGACTACATCGGTTGGCTGGCGAACAACTTCGATCCGTCGATTTCGTGGAAGGACCTGCAATGGATCCGCGATTTCTGGGACGGGCCGATGATCATCAAGGGCATCCTGGATCCGCAAGACGCCCGCGACGCCGTCAGCTTCGGCGCAGACGGCATCGTGGTGTCGAACCACGGCGGGCGTCAGTTGGACGGAGTGCTGTCGTCGGCTCGCGCCTTGCCCGTCATCGCCGACGCGGTGAAGGGTGACCTGAAGATTCTGGTGGATTCCGGCATTCGCAACGGTCTGGACGTGGTCCGCGCCATCGCCCTGGGCGCCGACGCGGTCTTGTTGGGCCGGGCCTTCATCTACGCCTTGGCGGCGAACGGTCAGGCGGGTGTCGAAAACCTGCTGGACCTGTTCGAAAAGGAAATGCGCGTCGCCATGACCCTGACCGGCGCCAAGTCGGTCGCAGGCATGAGCCGAGAAATGCTAGCGACCTGACGCGGATCAGTGCGTCATCTCCCGCTACGAAAGCCGGGATGACGCACATCTTCGCAAGTCCTAAGCCCCCAATGCCTCAATCAGGTCGCCCATGTTGCGGATGAAGACCGAGGTGGAGACGCCCTCGACCGGGAAGTCGGTATTGTAAGGCGAGGTGTCCCATAGGTCGCCGACGCGGGTCATCTGATATTCGCCGCCTGTCACGGCGGTGGGGGAGGGCCCCTTGTACGGGTTTGATGTCGTGGTCAGCGGCGTGGGCCAATAGCCGCGCGCATTCAGCCCGGCCATGACTTCGGCCGCGCGACCGGCGTGAGGCGCGGTCGGGCGACGAGCGTCGCTGGACATGTCCCACACGTCCACATCCTGAAGCGTGAAGTACTTGGGCAGGTTCAGCGAGCCGGGGCGGGCCTTGAGCGGCGAACCGCGTGTCGCCTCATCAACCGACATGGCCGACAGACGCGCGTATTCGGCGCGCAGGGCCGGGGTATCCACATTGCGGAACGAGCCGTAGTGGACGATCAGATTGGTAGGGTTGTCGTCGGCGTAGTACTGGCCGTTGGCGATGTTGGACCCGCGCCGGTGGATATAGATCGGGGTGTTGGCACCTTCCAGAATGAAGGTCGGGTGGGTACGGCCCGGCGTGTTCAGCGGCGGCTTGGCCGCAACCTGATCCAGCCAGTCCATGGCCTCGGGCAGGCGGGCCAGATATTTGCGGTCGCCCGTCAGGCGATAGAAGCCCATCATCGACTTGATGTTGCTGCCGGTCGTGTGGGTGACGAAGGCTTGCGGCTCGATGGTGCGGGCGCCCGCCGGCTTCAGCGTGTCGGGGAAGTGTTGCAGGCCCCAGGCCGGTTGCGGCTGCGGCTGCTGGGTCTTTACGAAGATGTCCATGCCGCGATTGATGGCGTCCAGAATCCTCGCATCGCCCCGACCGCTCCGCGCCAGGCCATGATAGGCGTAGATCAGGAACTCCAGGTTCTCGCCAGCCACGTCGTCATTGAAGGTGATGTAGGGCGTATAGTCCGCATGCCCATGCAGGCCGCCGTTCTCGACGAACGGATAGCGCTGGGGCCAGCCGCCATTCTCGTACTGGCTTTCCAGCACGAAGCTGATCGCCTTGTTCAGCGGCGCCAGATATTTGCGATCCTTCTTCTCAAGGTAGATCCGCAGCAACAGTTGCGACGCCTCGGCTGTGCCCGCGTCGTCGAACGTCGCGTTGCCGTAGTAGTGGTGGTATTCTTCCAACCGCCAGGCGTTGGCGGCGACCGTGCCGTACCACTGCTTCAGCGACTCCTCGCCGGCGGTGTCGATAACATAGTTCCAGCCGCCCAGCGGGTGCTGACCCTTGACCAAGGCGTCCGCAGCTTTCTTGGCCGCTTCATAGTAAAATTCGTCGCCGGTGGCGTGATAGGCGTCCAGGAACAGATGGCCCACGGTCGCGGTGCCCGGCGGCTGGACCCAGATCATCGTCGGGTTGGCCTCAAGCTCGCCCCAACGGCGCGAGAAGTCGGGAAGATATTGCCAAACGTATCCGCCCTCGACGGCGGCCTCTCCGCTCATGAACCGAGCGGCGCGCTTCATGGTGTCCAGAATGGCGGCCCGTGCTGGCGACGCCTGGGCCAGGACCGGCCCTGAAGCAGCGACGAAGGTGGCGGCGGCGCCGGCGGCCAGAAGGGCGCGGCGGTTCAAGGACGTAACGGACATGGAAACTCCTGGTGTGACCTCTTTCGCACGGTTTCTATCGACCGTTTCGAACCCTCACTGAAGCATGATTGACACCGGTTTCCTAGCCCCGTGGCGCGATTGAAAAAGGGCCGCATGGACTTCTCCATGCGGCCTCCACCCAGTCTCAATGTTCGCAGCCTTAGCGGCGAATATCGAACCCGCCGTCGCCCATGGCGGCACGGACGTCGTCGGCGGCGAACAGGTTGAAGTCGCCGGGCACGGAGTGCTTCAGGCCGGCGGCGGCAAGGCCGAAGTCGAGGGCCTCCTGATCCGCCCATCCGCTCCATAGGCCAAACAGGACGCCTGAGGCGAAGGCGTCGCCGCCGCCGACCCGGTCCACGACACCGGCCATATGGATGGCCTCGGCTTTGGTTTCGATCACATCGTCGCCATTGCGCGTCAGCATGACGGCGGACAGGGCCTGGTCGGCGACGCTATCCTGAACACGCAGGGTGCAGGCGATGCGTTGCAGGCGCGGGAAGGCGGCGAAGGCGGCCTTTGCGGCGTGGCGACGACGCACAGTCGGGTCGGAACTGTCGAACGTCGTCTTCAGCACCATGGCGAAGTCGCGGTCGTCAGCGAAGGCGACCGTGGCGCCGGCCAACATCTTGCCGAGCGTAGCCGGGGGATCGCCATCCCATTGTTCCCACAACTTGCCACGGAAGTTGCCGTCGTAGCTGACCTTCACGCCTTTCCTGACGGCGGCCTCAATGAGGGCGACAGCGGCGGCCGAGCCGTTCGGCCCCGTCGCGGGGGTCACGCCCGAGGCGTGCAGCCATTCCACGCCGTCCAGTAACTGGTCCCAGTCGAAGGCTGTGTCGACATGTTCGACGAAGGCCGATCCGGCGCGGTCATAGAGGACTTCCGAGGGGCGACGCACAGCGCCCGGCGTTAGGAAATACAAACCCATGCGGCCGGGTTTGAAGACGACCTGAGACGTGTCTACCCCGTGCTTGCGCACCTCGTCGCGCACGCCACGGCCTAGCGCATTGTCGGCCAGGACTGTGGCCATGCCGGTCGGCGCACCGAAGCGAGCCAGGGACACGGCGACATTGGCCTCGGCCCCGCCCGGACGCACGGTCAGGGCAGGCGACTGCATCAGCAGTTCGTTGGCGTTGGGCGAAAACCGCAGCAGCATCTCGCCAAAGCAGAGGATGCGGCGGGAAGATGCAGCCTGGGTCATGATCGCAACGCTAGCCCTGGATCAACGCGCCTGCCAACCGCCGTCGACCGGCAGTATGGCCCCTTGGACGTAGTCGGAGGCTCGGCTGGCCAGGAAGACGGCCGCGCCGCCCAGGTCCGACGGCTCACCCCAGCGACCAGCCGGAATGCGGCCCAAAATTTCAGCCGAACGGACCGGGTCCTCGCGCAGGGCCTGGGTATTGGCGGTGGCGAAATAGCCGGGGGCGATGGCGTTGGCGGTGATGCGGTGCGGCGCCCATTCGTTGGCCATCAGCTTGGTCAATCCGGCGACGCCCGACTTGGACGCGGTGTAGGAGGGTACGCGGATGCCGCCCTGGAAGGACAGCATGGAGGCGATGTTGATGATCTTGCCGCCGTCCCCCTGCTTGATGAACAGACGGGCGACCGCCTGGCTCATGAAGAAGACCGTCTTCAGGTTGATGTTCATCACCAGGTCCCAGTCGGCCTCGGTGAAGTCCACGGCGTCGGCGCGGCGGATCAGGCCGGCGTTGTTCACCAGGATGTCAATCCGACCCATGGCTGCCAGAGCTTCCTGAACAACGCGTTCGACCGGCTCGATCGACGTCAGGTCGGCGCTGATGGCGTGGGCGCGACGGCCCATCGCCTGCACCTTGGCGACCGTGTCGTCGGAGTCTGACAAGGCGACCGAGACGATGTCGGCGCCAGCTTCGGCCAGAGCCAGGGCGATGCCTTGACCCAGGCCCACGTTGCCGCCGGTGACCAGGGCGACCTTGCCGGTCAGGTCGAACGAATTGCTCATATTTTTCTTCCTCTTGTCCTGATTACTTCAACTGGCAGATGTCGAGCTTGTACATGTCGGTGTAGTCGAGGTTCTCGCCGCCCATGCCCCAGATGAAGGTGTAGTTCGAAGTGCCTGCGCCGGTATGGATCGACCAGGGCGGGCAGATCACCGCCTCGCCGTCGGCGATGACGATGTGGCGTGACTTGTCTGGTTCGCCCATGAAGTGGAAGACGCGGTCATCTTCGCCCAGGCCGAAATAGAGGTAGGCTTCCGAACGGCGGTCGTGAATGTGCGGCGGCATGGTGTTCCACACCGAGCCCGACTTGAGCACCGTCACGCCCAGCAGCAACTGGCAGGACCTCACTTTGGCGGGAACGATGTACTGATAGATGGTCCGTTCGTTGGAGGTCTCCAGCGACCCCATTTTCAGCGGCACAGCCTCATCGATCGAAATCTTGGTCAAGTCGTAGCGGGCGTGGGCCGGCGTGGCGACCAGATAGAATTTTGCGGCCTCGGCGGGGTTATTCGAGGCGAAGCTGACATCGCTCGATCCCATCGGCACATACAGGCCGTCACGGAAGCGTAGTTCGATAGTCTTGCCATCCACCGTGATCGAACCGGAGCCGCCGATATTGACTACGCCCAGTTCTCGGGCCTGCAGAAACGGCGCGCCAGCCAAGGAGGGCGGCTCCGACTGGGTGGGCAGGCTCAGGGCGGTCTCAGCCGGGGTCGCGCCGCCGATGATCATGCGCTCGTGGTGCGAATAGTTCAGGCTGACCTTACCCGGAACGAACAGGTTCTCGATCAGATAGCGATCCCGCAGCTGCTGGTTCGAGGCGCCGTCCATCATGTCGGGATGGGTGGCCTGATAGACCTTGTCATACATGGGGTCGTACATCCCGGTCTCCCTGGAGCTCGCAGCACGAGCCACCGAAACGGTTCTTTCGCCCGTCCTTCTGTGGACTAGGTAACCGGTGTCATATAATGATGCAATCGATTAGACCAACGCCGCCCACATATGTCGGCATCGCTTCGCCACCGTCTTGAGGATTTCCCCATGAAGATCGCTCTCATCATCGAAAACAGCCAGGCCGCCAAAAGTGAAACGGTGCATGCGGCGCTTACGGCCGTCGCCGATTCACTGGGCCATGAAGTCTTCCACTATGGAATGTATACGGCCGAGGACAAGGCCTCGCTGACCTACGTCATGAACGGCGTGCTGACCGGCATCCTGTTGAACTCCGGCGCGGCCGATTTCGTCGTCACCGGCTGCGGAACCGGCATGGGCTCCATGCTGGCGTGCAACAGCATGCCCGGCGTCTTCTGCGGTCTGGTGATCGACCCGACCGACGCCTTCCTGTTCGGCCAGATCAACGACGGCAACGCCATCTCGATGCCTTATGCCAAGGGCTTCGGCTGGGCTGCGGAGCTGAATTTGCAGGACGTCTATCGCAAGCTGTTCGAAGGCGAGCGCGGCCTGGGCTACCCCAAAGTGCGCGCCGAAATCATGCGCAAGAATCGCGGCGTGCTCAGCGACCTGAAGGCCGTGACCTGCCACGACATGCTGACCGTTCTGAAGACGATGGATCAGGACCTGCTGAAGGCCGCCATCGCCGGAGAGAAGTTCCAGGACTACTTCTTCGCCAATGCTACGGACGAAGGCATTCGCGACTATCTGAAGAGCGTTCTCGCCGCCAAGCCTGCGCTCGAAACGGCCTGAGGCGAAGAGGTCGGCGCGCGATCACGCGCGCCGACCCAACTCAGGCTGCCGGGATCGCCGACTTGCGCACCACCAGAGCCGGTCGAACTTCGGGCTGCTGCATCTTGGCCGGATCGACGCCCCGCATCGGCGCCAGAAGCTTTTCGGCCGCCATCCGTCCCATGTCGCGGATCGGCAGGCGCACCGACGTCAGGTTGGGCCAAACCCGCGCCGCCATCGGCAAGTCATCGAAGCCGACGACGGACAGGTCGCGCGGCAGTTCCAGACCGCGATCTCGCGCCGCCTGCATCACCCCGATGGCCATGTCGTCGTTAAGGGTGAAAATCGCGGTCGGCGGTGTTTCCAGCGCCAACAGGGCGTGGCCCGCCTCCACGCCTGATTCGAACGTATAGGCGCCTTTGAAATCATAGGTCGGGTCCAGCGGGATGCCGCGCTCGGCCAGAGCGTCAAGGAACCCCTTGCCCCGCACGGCCGACGACCGGAACAGGTCCGGCCCGCGCACCAGACCGATTCGCTCGTGTCCCAGTTCGGCCAAATGCGCCGCAGCCTCAGCCGCGCCGATCCAGTCATTGGTGACCACCATCGCCTGAGGTTCATCCAACGCCACCGAGGCGATGCGGACATAGGGGCAGTCGAGATCGCGCAGCAGGTCGATGACCTGTTCGTCCTCGGACACCGAAGGCGGCATGATGACGCCGTACAGACGTTGGCGCTCAACGAAGCCCCTGATGTCTTCCAGCAGGGTAGGGGAGTTGCGATTGCAAGGGTGAACAACCAGTTCCAGGCCGGATCCCTTCAACGCATCCAGCACGCCTTGCTGCATGTTCACGACATAGGTCGGGCTGGGGTTGTCGTAGATCAGACCGACCAGGAACGAGCGTCGAAACGCCAGGGCGCGTGCCTGTGGATCAGGCGTGAACCCCAGAGCCTTGATGACGGCGTTGACCTTTTCGCGCGTGTCTTCCTTGACGAACGGCGACTGATTGATGACACGTGAGACGGTCTTCTTGGAGACCCGCGCCTCACGGGCGACATCGTTGATGGTTGCCCGCTTGCCCGGCTTGCCGGATCGCGGATCGTCTTGAGCCAAGGTTCGGCTCCTTCCCTAAGTGCAGCTTGAAGGCATAGCCGCGACTCGCGGCCGACGCCATGGGGCTCGGTGAAAGCGCATTGACACCGGTTTCCTTCGTCGCTCTTATCGGGGCCTATTCACGAGGCGACACCTTTGACTTCGACCCCCTCTCTTGCGAGCCAGGACGACGCGCTGTCGGCCGACCCGGCTGCGATCGCACAGCAGTTCGTCGCCGCGCGTCTGGCGGCGCGCAACACGCCCGACTATCCGGGCGTGATCCCTCAAAGCATGGCCGAATCCTACGCCATCCAGGACGCCGCCATCGGTCTGTTTCCCGATGAGGTCGTGGGCTGGAAGGTGGGCGGTGTCCCGCCCGAGCAGCAACCGAAGCTGGGGATCCATCGTCTGGCCGGCGCCATTTTCGCGCGCAATGTCTGGCCGGCGCCCGGCGATACGGTCGTGCCTTTGCCCGAAATCGAGGGTGGGTTCGCGGCGGTGGAGGCTGAGTTCATTGCTCGGATCGGCGCCGACGCCGATCCCGCCAAGACCGACTGGACCATCGAAGACGCCATGGGCGTCGTGGACAAGGTCTTCATCGGCGTCGAGCTAGCCGGCAGTCCGCTTTCGACGATCAACGACCTGGGATCAGCCGTGGTCGCCTCCGATTTCGGCAACAATGGCGGACTGATGATCGGTCCCGAGGTCGAGAACTGGCGCGAGCGTCTGGACCGCATCGAGGTCGAGACAGTGATCAATGGCGCCAGCGTCGGCACGGGCGGGTCGCAATCCCTGGCCGGCGGCGCGATAGAATCCGTGCGGTTTCTGCTGGAACATTGCGCGCGCTGGGGACGTCCGCTGACGGCAGGCACGCTGGTTTCGACCGGCGCTGTCACCGGCGTCCACCGTGTCCACGCGGGCGACGAGGCCGTGTGCATCTTCAAGGGTATCGCAGAACTTCACTGTTCGGTCGTCAGGGCCGAAGCCCAGTAACATCATCGGACGCCTACCCCGCCGCCGTTCAGGGACGGAAAAGAGCAGGGACGTGTCGAGGAATATTCAGGAACGGGTTTTCATAACCATGTCAGACGCCTCCGTCGCGCCGCCGATCCAGATCAAGGCGCCATCTCCCGGCAAGTATCGCTGGATCATCATGTGGTTGCTGTTCGCAGCCATGGTCATCAACTACGTCGATCGTCAGATGATCGGCTTCCTCAAGCCGACCCTGTCGGCCGAGTTCGGTTGGTCCGAGACGGACTATGCCGACATCGTCTTCTGGTTCCAGGCGTCCTATGCCGTGGCTTACCTGTTGTGGGGCCGGATCATGGACAAGATCGGCGCGCGCTGGGGGCTGGGGATCGCGTTCGGTATCTGGCAGATCGGTCATATCATGCACGGTGCGGCGCGTGATTTATCGCACTTCATGATGGCGCGGATGGTGCTGGGCGTCGGCGAAGCTGGCGGCTTCCCTGGCGGGATCAAGGCGGTGGCGGAGTGGTTCCCGAAAAAGGAACGCGCCTTCGCTACCGGCCTGTTCAACGCCGGCACCAATATCGGCGCCATCGTCACCCCCCTGATCGTTCCGGGCCTCGTGCTGGCGTTCGGCTGGCAGATGGCCTTTGTCATCACCGGGGCCTTGGGCCTGATCTGGCTGCCGATCTGGCTGCTGGTGTATCGCCGCCCGCGCGAGCAGAAGAAGCTGTCCGCGACGGAGCTGGCCTATATCGAACAGGATCCGGCCGACGTTGTCGAAAAGGTCAAATGGACCAAACTGCTGACGGTCAAGGAAACCTGGGCCTACGCTCTGGGCAAGTTCCTGATCGATCCGATCTGGTGGATGTTCCTGTTCTGGCTGCCGGACTTCCTCGGCAAAACCTATGGGCTGGACCTGAAGACCTTCGGCCCGCCGCTTGTCGCCATCTATCTGCTGTCCGACATCGGGTCGGTTGGCGGGGGCTGGCTGTCGTCGCGCTTCATGCACAGGGGCATGAGCATCAATAAGGCCCGCAAGATCACCATGTTGATCTGCGCCCTGTGCGCCGTGCCGGTGGCCTTCGCGGCCGAGGCCTCAAACCTGTGGCTTGCGGTCGGCATCATCGGTCTGGCGACGGCCGCGCACCAAGGCTTCTCGGCCAACCTGTATGCGCTTCCGGGCGATGTCTTTCCCCGTTCGGCGGTGGGGTCGGTCGTCGGCATCGGCGGAATGCTGGGCGCCATCGGCGGCATGGCCATGGCCAAATACGCCGGCTACGTCCTGGAGAAGATCGGCACCTATACGCCCATCTTCATCGTGGCGGCCTCGGCCTATCTGATCGCGCTTTTGGTTATTCACTTGATCACGCCGAAATACGAACTGGCCAAGGTCTGACGAAAGGCTGCGTGGCTCAGCGCCGCGACGTCATCAAGGATTGCGGCCGGGCGAGCGATCGTCCGGCCGTCGTCTTTTCAGGAAGTGAGAGCCGTGATGGATGTTGAGCGCAGGACGGTTTTAGGTCTGGCGATGGGGGCCGTGGTTGGCGCATCCGGGGCGCGGGCGCAGACAGTGGCCGACGGCGGCCGCGTCGCCCCGCCAGACCCAACCGAGATCATCCGCCTATGGTCCGACGGCGCGCCGGGCGGGCAGGATGTGACCGTCACGCCGGTCGTGCCAGAGCGCTCGACCGATCCCGCCTTTCACGACCGTTACGCCCAATATACGACCGACCCGATCCTGACCGTGTTTCGCCCCGAGCGGCCGAACGGTTCGGCGATGCTCCTTATCCCTGGCGGCGGCTATCGCTGGGCGGTGCTGGACAAGGAAGGCTATGACGTCGCGCGCGTCTTCGCGGCCAGCGGCACGACCTGCTTCGTCCTGCGCTATCGCCTGCCGGCTGACGGCTGGGCGGCCGAGGCCGATGCGCCCCTTCAGGACGCTCAGCGTGCGATCCGGCTGATCCGCAGCCGCGCCGCCGACTATGCTGTGGATCCGCAAAAGATCGCCGTGCTGGGCGCCTCGGCGGGAGGGCATCTGGCGGGGCTGGCCAGCGCCCGGAAGGACGCGACCTATGAACCGATCGACGCGGCCGACAGCGCATCCTTGCGACCAGATTTGACCGTTTTGATGTATCCGGTCGCGACCATGGCGGACCCATACGTGCACGCCGGATCGCGGACGCATCTGCTGGGCGATACGCCGTCGGCCGAGCGGATCGCGGCCTATTCTCTGGAGCAGATGGAGTGGCGGAATGCGGCGCCCGTCTTCCTACTTCATGCCGTGGACGACGCGTCCGTGCCGGTCGAGAACAGTCTGCAACTGCTGACCACGCTCAAAGCCGCCGCCGTCCCGACCGAGGCGCATCTGTTCCAGGAAGGCGGCCACGGTTTCGGCGTCCGCCTGATCGAGGGCAAGCCCGCCCAGGTCTGGCCCGATCTGGTTCGCGCCTGGGCCGCCCGGCTGGATTTTCCGCTCTAGGTTCCCGGCTGGATATAGGGAATGGCCGAGAAGAAGGCCCGCTCGTCGCCGCGCGGATCGTCGACCATACGCGGCTGGATATCCATCAACATCGTCTGGCGGCGAGGCAGCTCATAGCGGTCCCAGCGCGGCAGTCCGGCATGGTTCGGATCGCCATCGCGGGCCAGGGCGATGAAGGCGTCGCTCATCCGGTCCGACATGATTTGCGCGCCTGGCCCACGCGTCCGTGAGCCCGTCGCCTCGACATTGTCGAACACCAAAGGGATGTCGGCGGTATGGAAGGCGCCCCGGCGACCCGAGGCCAACTCTCCAGGGAAGTCGAGTTGATAGACCCAGGCGGGTGCGCCGGCCCTGGCCCGCTCCTCAGCCTCGATCACCGCGCCGCGCCAGGACCGCCCCGCCGTCGTCGCGGCGATCAGCACCTGGTCGGGCGACCATTCGGGATGCATGGCGCGATAGCCGGCGATCACGGCTTCGGGCGTGATGTCGATGCGCATGACGCCGGGCGATAGCCGCGCCGCCAGGGTCTCCCACGTCAGGCCGACATTCTTGGGATCGTTGCCCATGAAGCCCAAGGTCTCTTCCCGCGTATTGCCGATGATCATGGGGATCGATCGGCCCAACGGCGCCGCGTCGGGATAGAAGGGGTGGCGGGGCAAGGTCCGGAAATCCAGCACCGGCCCGAAATACAGACCGCCGAAGCCTAGGATCGGATCCTCGGCGCTTTGCGCTTCGAGCAGCCGCTCGGCCGGCATCGTCGCCGCCTCGGCCGCCCGATCCGGCGTCAGGCCCAAGGCCTTCAGCCAAGTCGTGGCTCGCGTCGTGGCGTTGATCGGCCCGGACGCCGTCACCTGCTGACCGCTCATGGTCGCGGCGCGATGGAATAGACCTCGCGCCGCCGGCGTCGCCATCAGGGTGGCGATCTTGGCGCCCCCGCCGGACTGACCGAACAGCATCACCCTCGACGGATCGCCGCCGAATGTCGCGATATTGTCCCGTATCCACTGCAGCGCCAGAATCAGATCCAGCTGGCCGACATTGCCCGAATCCTCAAAACCCGCAGCCAGTCGCGCCAGATAGGCATAGCCGAAGACGTTCAGCCGGTGATTCAGCGTCACCACCACGACATCGCCGCGCGCCGCCAGACGCGTGCCGTCATACAGCGGGTCCGATCCCGATCCGCTCGAATAGGCGCCGCCGTGTATATAGACCATCACCGGTCGCCGACCCGCGTCGGTCCCCGGCGTCCAGACGTTCAGGAACAGGCAGTCTTCGCTTTGATTCGGCTCATCGCCGCGCTGCGGACTGGCCGCGCCGTAACTTGTTGCACGAACCGGGTCGCGCCAAGGCGTCGGCTTCTCTGGCGGCTGGAACCGTCGCGTCGGCGCTCCATATCGCACTCCTTTGAAGACGCTGATCCCATCCTGTCGCAGACCGATGATCGGCCCGGCCGTTGTCATCACGCGATCCGGCGCCGGCGCCGCAAGTACGCCAGAGGGCGCCGAAAGCAGACCTGCGGTCGCCAAGCTGCTCAGCAGCGCCTTACGTCGCGTGATCATCAATCCTCGCCTGTCCTATATCCGGCCAACGCGATCGTGACACCGGTATCATCATGATTCAATGTGGAATGTCGGGGAGGTCGAAATGCAGGCTCAAAGGGCCGACGACAAGGGTTAAACGCGATTCGAAAATGTCGGTCTCAGTGGCGAGTTCAGCAGCTTGCCTATCGGATCGGGCATCGACGGCGCGTCAGCGGAATTGACGCCTAGCCTTCCGTTGGAGATGCCCCCATCAGCTGCGTACCGAACGCTAAGCTTGGCGGCCTGTTCAAGAGTAGCGACAGTCGGAGAAGGTCAGCAGCCTCGATTGTGAGCGTTCACAATTTCGGTGACAACCCTGATCTGTTGCGCCACTATTTCATCAACCGATACAAAAGGTCGCCGACAGAGCGACTGGCCGGGTGACATAGGGCGAGGAAAATCATGCGGTACGCACTTTCGACGGCGGCGCTTCTGGCCGCCTTGCCGATGCTGGCTCTGACGCCCGTCGGGGCGATGGCCCAAGATTTGGCGGTCCGGCCAGAAGCGACGGCTCACCCCAACATCTGGCCCCGCGCAGCGTCTCCTGCTGCGATGTCGGACGCGGAGACCGAGGCCTTCGTCACCGAGCTAATGAGCCGGATGACGGTGGAGGAGAAGGTCGGGCAGACCATCCAGGCGGACATTGGATCGATCACCCCAGCCGATCTGGCGACCTATCCTTTGGGGTCCATTCTGGCGGGCGGCAGCTCCGGGCCTGGCGGGAACGACAAGGCGCCGGCCCAGGCCTGGGTCGATCTGGCGCGGGAGTTCCGGGCGGCGGCGGCGGCCAGGCCGGGCGCGCGCATTCCGCTGATCTACGGCATCGACGCGGTCCACGGGCACAACAATGTGCCGGGCGCGACGATCTTTCCCCACAATATCGGTCTGGGCGCCGCGCGCGATCCCGACCTGATCCGCCGCATCGGCGAGGCGACGGCGTTGGAGGTGGCGGTGACCGGGGCGGACTGGACCTTCGGACCGACCCTGGCGGTGCCGCGCGACGATCGCTGGGGTCGCAGCTATGAAGGCTATTCCGAGGATCCGGAGGTGCAGCGCGCCTATGCGGGCCCCATGACCCTAGGGCTGCAAGGCGAACTGTCGGCAAACAGGCCGCTGACGCCCGGCCGGATCGCGGGATCGGCGAAGCACTTCCTCGCCGACGGCGGCACCTTCGAGGGCGAGGACCAGGGCGACTTTCGAGACTCGGAGCAGGAACTGATCGATACCCATCTCGGTGGCTATCCGGCGGCGATCGACGCAGGCGTGTTGTCGGTGATGGCCAGCTTCTCCGGTTGGAACGGGGTCAAGCATACGGGCAACCACAGCCTGTTGACCGAGGTGTTACGTGGGTCATTGGGTTTCGACGGCTTCGTGGTGTCGGACTGGAATGCGCACGGCCAACTGCCCGGTTGCACCAACGACAGTTGCGCCTTGGCGATCAATGCGGGCATCGACATGCTGATGGCGCCCGACACCTGGAAGCCACTGTATGAAAGCACCTTGGCCCATGTGCGGG
Source organism: Brevundimonas vesicularis (assembly GCF_014204545.1). GTDB lineage: Bacteria > Pseudomonadota > Alphaproteobacteria > Caulobacterales > Caulobacteraceae > Brevundimonas > Brevundimonas vesicularis_B. The sequence goes on along the minus strand of NZ_JACHLJ010000001.1, from coordinate 910,179 downwards.
ACGGGACGATTTCGAAGACGCGGCTGGATGAGGCGGTGCGGCGCATCCTGCGGGCCAAGGTCAAGGCGGGAGTGTTCCGCAAGGAACGGCCTGTCGAGGGTGACCTGGCGCAACTGGCGTCGCCGGCGCACCGAGCCCTAGCGCGGGAGGCCGTGCGCAAGTCGCTTGTGTTGCTGAAGAACGAACGGAGCGTGCTGCCGATCCGGGGCGGAGCGCGGGTGCTGGTGGCGGGGACCGCGGCCGACGACATCGGTCAGGCCGCAGGCGGCTGGACCCTGGCTTGGCAGGGGACGGGCAACACCAACGCCGATTTCCCGCAGGGGCAGTCGATCTGGGCCGGGATTGAGGAGGCGGTCGAGGCGGCGGGCGGGTCCGCGACGCTGAGCGCCGACGGCGCCTTCACCGACAAGCCGGACGTGGCTATCGTGGTCTTCGGGGAGATGCCCTACGCCGAGTTCCAGGGCGATGTGGACACGCTCGACTTCCTGCCGACCGAGCCGCTGGAGACCTTGCTGCGGCTGAAGGCGGCGGGGGTGCCCACGGTGTCGGTCTTCCTCTCGGGGCGACCGATGTGGACCAATCCGGAGATCAATGCATCCGACGCCTTTGTGGCCGCCTGGCTGCCGGGAACCGAGGGCGGCGGGGTCGCCGATGTGCTGATCGGCAATGCCGAAGGACAGCCGCGCAACGACTTCCACGGGACACTGACGTTCAGTTGGCCGAAGGATGCGACGGGGACGCCGCTGAACCACGGACAACCGGGCTACGATCCGCAGTTCGCCTATGGCTACGGCCTCACGTATGCCCGGCCGGGCGAGGTCGGCGCCCTGTCGGAAGATAGCGGGGTTGACGGTTCGACCTCCAGCGTCGACCACTATTTCGTCGCCGGCCGCTATGTCGCGCCGTGGGGCCTGATGTTGCGGGATGCGGGCGGGCAGAACAAGCCGGGCACGGTCAAGGTGGCGACCAGTCCGCGCGACGGGGTGCGGGTCCGGCCCATCGACGACCTGGCGCAAGAGAGCGGCCAGCAGTTCACCTTCACCGGAGCCGGTCCGGCCGACGCCTATATCGAGGGCGTGCCGATCGACCTGTCGCGACAGACGAACGGCGAGCTGGCGATCAGCTTCCGCTATCGCGTCGAGGCGGCGCCCCAGGGGGATGTCGGCCTGATGTTCGGCCGGGGTCGCACCGATGTGACCGACCTGTTCAAGGCCGCGCCTCTGAATCAATGGCGGACGATGAAGGTGCGGCTGTCGTGCCTGGTCGGGGAGGGGGTGAACCTGACGGGGATCGACGTGCCGTTCGGCCTGTCGACAGGCTCGGCCTTCACCGTCTCGGTGTCCGAAATCCAGCTGGCGCCCAACAATAACGACACCGTCTGTCCTAAGGAGGCCGGCCAATGATCGCCACCACCAGCCCCACGTCCGATCTGGGCGAAGAGACGTCCGGCTCTGGCCCGAAGGGCGACGTCGGCTACCTGCAGTGGTTCGTCTTCGGCCTATTCTTCATCTTCGGCGGCATCACCAGCCTGAACGACGTCCTGGTGCCCAAGCTGAAGGAGCTATTCGCGCTTAATTATTTCCAGGCCATGCTGATCCAGACGGCCTTCTTTGCCGCCTATTTCATGGTGTCCCTGCCGGCCGCCGCCTTGGTGCAGAAGGTCGGATACATGCGCGGCGCCGTGGTCGGTCTGCTGATCATGATGGCGGGGTGTCTGTTGTTCGTTCCGGCGGCGGGGGCGGGGTTGTTCGTCGCCTTCTTAGGGGCGCTGTTCGTGTTGGCGTCAGGCGTGACCCTGGTTCAGGTGGTGGCCAACCCCCTGATCTCCATGCTGGGCGCTGCCAAGACGGCGTCGAGCCGCCTGACTTTTGCCCAGGCGTTCAACTCGCTGGGCACGACCGTCTTCCCCTATGTGGGAGCGACGATAATCCTGGGGTCGCTGGCGACGGTCAGCGCGGCGGATCTGTCGGGCGAGGCGCTGATCACCTATCGTGCAGCGGAATCGGCGGTCATTACCCACGCATATATCGGCATTGCGGCGGCGCTGGCCGTCGTCGCTCTGGTCGTCTGGTTCAACCGCAACCGGCTGATCGAGGAGAAGGCGCCGAGCATCGGTTTCCTGCGGGCCTTCAATCTGTTGAAGGACCCCCGCTTCGCTTTCGGAGCCTTGGGCATTTTTGTCTATGTCGGGGCTGAAGTGGCGGTCGCCAGCCTGTTGACCAACTATCTGATGCAGTCCGATACGCTCAGCCTGTCGGCCCAGCATGCGGGCGAGCGGCTGGCCTTCTACTGGGGCGGAGCTCTGGTCGGACGGTTCATCGGCGCCTTCGTCATGCGGTTCATCGCGCCGTGGAAGGTTTTGGCGTTCGTCGCCATGGGGGCCATCGCCCTGATCGGCCTGTCGGTCTCCACCACTGGAACGATCTCGGGCCTGGCTCTGATCGCCGTGGGTTTGTTGAACGCCATCATGTTCCCGACCATCTTCACCTTGGCCTCTGTCAATCTGGGCAAGCGGGCGGCGGAAGGCAGCGGCATCATCTGCATGGCCATCGTCGGCGGGGCGATCATCCCGCCGCTGACCGGCTATGTTGCCGACATGTCCACGCTTCGGATGGCGCTGATCGTGCCGGCGGTCTGCTATGCGGTGATCGCTGCCTACGCTGCCTACTGCCGCCGATAGGGAACGTCTCGACATTCGCCGCGTGCGCCTGACAGTATAGCGCATGCGCGGAGTCAAACCCTGATCCTGTCCGATGCGACGTCGCCGGTCCGGCCGCGTGGGCTGGGGTTTCTTGTGCTCTACGCCCTAGCCTGGGGCGGCGGGGTCATCGCCTACGTGCCGCTGCTTACCCTCATTTTGCCGATCAAGGTCGAGGCCATTGCGCCGGACGACAAGGTCGCTCTGCTGAGCCTCGCCACCCTGATCGGGGCGGTGGTGGCCAGCGTGATCAACATCGTGGTCGGCGTCGTCAGTGACCGAACTGTCTTGCAAGAGAGGGGGCGCAGGCCCTGGGTGGCGCTGGGGCTCGTGCTGACGCTGGCCTCCTATGTCCTGATCGATGTGGTGACGACGCGAGCTGGACTGATCGTCGGCATCGTCCTGTTCCAAGGGGCGCTTAATCTGATGCTGGCGCCGCTCAGCGCCACGGCGGCCGACGAGATCCCGGATCAGCAGAAGGGTCTGGCGGGTGGGCTGATGGGGGCGGTCTATACCTTCGGCGCCCTGTCCGGGATGGTCGTCACGGCCTCGGCGGGATGGAGCGAGGGGACGCAACTGGCCATTGTCGGAGGTCTGGTCACGGCCTGTATGCTGCCCTTCCTTCTGATAAGCCGACGGCGTGGGCCTATCGTGCCGGCGTCGGTTCCTGTGGTTCAGGCGGGGGCGGGGAGGAAGCGCAATCTGGCGCGGGTTTGGACCGCGAGACTGCTGGTCCAGATCGCGGGCAGCATCCTGTTCGCCTACCTCCTCTTCTATTTCGAGACGGTCGAGCGGTCGGGGGCAGCCGTCTCGCCGACCAAGATCGCGCGTGAGGTGGCCTGGCTGGCGGGGTCGGTGACCATCTTGCTAGTGCCCCTGTCGATCGCCATGGGGCGGCTGTCCGATGCGGTGCGGTTGAGGAAGCCTTTCCTGTTGATCACGGCGGTGATGATGACGGCGGGGCTCGGGCTGATGGCTTTGCTGCCGCAGTGGGTTCCGGCGGCGACAGGCTATGTGCTGTTCGCCACGGGGGTGGGTCTCTTCCTCGCTCTGCAGGGCGCCTATGCGATGCAGCTTCTAATCACGCCCGAACATCGGGGGCGGGACATGGGGGTGCTCAATCTGACGAACACTATCCCGGCCCTGATCGCGCCGTCCCTGGCCTTCGCTCTGGCGGGGGAGGGGGATTTCCAGATGCTGCTGCTGGTCCTGACGGGGTTGGCTGCGGTCGCTTTGGTCCTGCTGTTTCAGATCCGCGAACAGTCCGTTTAGCCAACCACATCCCACAACTGCCGCGCTAAAGTAGCCCCGGCGAGGCTGTAACCATTTGTGGCCAGTTTGTGATTGTGAACGCTCTCAAAGCATGCTCTACCAGCGATATGAGAGGGCGCAGACCCTCCGAGGGACGGAAATCGAGTCAATCACTCGTACAGACGGCAGGTGTCGACGTTTCCAGAGTTCGTAGTCCGATCAAGGTCGGGGCGGGCGTCAGGAACGACGATCTGAAACGTTCGCCTTCGAGCGACAGGACCCGTGCGTTCTGTGTGCCGGAAGCGAACCGGCGACGGAGCGCAAACGCTCGGTCGCCGACGGGCCGATGTACACGCGTGTTTGCACCACTCGACGAAATTCCTGCCGTTGAACTGGAGGGATCGTGCGGATGTCGAAGCGGTTTGGAGCCTGGCGCAACCTGTCGGTCGCAGCCGTCGCGCTGCTTGCCGCGCAGACCCCGGTTGGGTCCGCTTGCGCCTTCGAGCAGGCCGCTTCGCTAACCTCTGCGAATTCGGCCGACGCCTTCGCGCGCGCCTCGGCCCTGGTCGTTCAGCTGACCCGCGAAGAGAAGTTGCAGCTGGTGCACGGCTACTTCCCGCCGATGGCCGATCGCACGCCGGGCGCGCCTTTGGACCAGATGATTCCCTCGGCCGGCTATGTGCCGGGCGTGGCGCGTTTGGGCATTCCGGCCCTGCGCGAGAGCGACGCCAGCCTGGGCGTCGCCAATCAAATCGAGCAGCGGCGCGGCGATGTCGCCACTGCCCTGCCGTCCAGCCTCGCCACCGCCGCCACCTTCGATCCCGAGATCGCCCACGCAGGCGGGGCGATGATCGGCTCCGAGGCGCGGGCCAAGACCTTCAACGTCCTGTTGGCCGGGGGCGTGAACCTGACCCGCGATCCTTGGGCGGGTCGGAACTTCGAATATCTCGGCGAGGACCCGCTTCTGGCCGGCGTCATGGCGGGCGAGCATATTCGCGGCGTCCAGTCGAACAACATCGTCTCCACGATAAAGCATTTCGCCTTCAACAGTCAGGAGACGGGGCGGATGATCATGGATGCGCGCCTTGACGAGGCGGCGCTCCGTGAAAGCGACCTTCTAGCCTTTCAGATCGCCATCGAGCGCGGCCGGCCGGGTTCGGTCATGTGCGCCTACAACCGGATCAACGGCGACTATGCTTGCGAGAGCGACTTCCTGCTGAACCAGGTGCTGAAGCGCGACTGGGGCTATCCGGCCTGGGTCATGTCCGACTGGGGCGCGGTGCATTCGACCGAGAAGGCCGCCAACAGCGGGCTGGATCAGGAGTCGGGACAGGAGCTGGATCGTCAAATCTATTTCGGCAAGCCGCTGACTGATGCCATTAAGGCCGGGCGGGTGACCGAGGCGCGGTTGGACGACATGGTCCGGCGCATCCTGATCGGCATGATCGAAACGGGCGCGATGGATACGCCAGTCCCCGCTACAGCCCAGACGATCGACTATGCGACCAACGCCGAGGTGGCCCAGCGGGCGGCGGAGGCGGGCGTCGTCCTGCTGCGAAACGAGGGCGGCGCCTTGCCGCTAAGCACCGAAGCGCGACGCATCGTGGTGATCGGCGGCCATGCCGATGTCGGGGTCCTCTCGGGCGGTGGATCGTCCCAAGTGCGGTCAGTCGGCGGAGCGCCGATCGAAATTCCGCTGACGTCCGGGGCGGCGGCGTCCTTCGCGCGGATGACCTATCATGCGTCTTCGCCGCTGAGCGCCATCCGGGCGGCGGCGCCAGACGCCGAGGTCGAGTTCGTCGCCGGTGACGATGTCGCCGCCGCCACGCGTGCTGCTCAGAGCGCCGACGCCGTCGTGGTCTTCGCCACCCAGTGGACAACCGAGGCGCAGGACGTGGAAACCCTGTCTCTGCCCAACGATCAGGACACCCTGATCGCCGCCGTGGCAGCCGCCAATCCGAAGACGACGGTGGTGCTGGAGACCGGCGGCCCCGTTCTGATGCCGTGGATCGACGACGTTCCGGCCGTGGTTCAGGCCTGGTATCCGGGCCAGCGCGGCGGAGAGGCCATAGCTCGCATCCTGTTCGGTCATGTCAATCCCTCGGGTCGTCTGCCGATCACCTTCCCACGCAGCGCCGATCAGGCGCCGCGTCCCGAGGTTCCAGGTCTGGAAGCCATGAAGGCCTCCGACGCAGCGTCGAACGCCGGGGCGGGTGCAGCCTTGGGCTTCGAACCTTTCCCGGTCCAATATCCCGAAGGCTCTGACGTCGGTTACCGCTGGTACGAGCGCGAGGGGCACGTCCCGCTTTTCCCGTTCGGGCACGGGCTTTCTTACACCCGGTTCGAGTACAGCGACCTGAAGGTCGAGGGCGGCGACAGCCTGCGCGTCACCTTCCGGGTCTCGAATGTCGGGGATCGCGAAGGCGCTGACGTGCCGCAACTGTATGTCGCCGGAGAGGGCCAGAAGGCCCGTCGTCTGGCCGGGTGGCAGCGGGTGTCGCTGCGCCCCGGCGAAAGCCGCGAGGTCGTCATCACGGCAGAGCCTCGCATCTTGGCGGAATACGACACGGCTATGCCCGGCTGGCGGATCGCCGCCGGAACCTATCGCGTCCAGATCGGACGAGACGCGCTCGACAACGCTCTTGGGGGAGAGACGGAACTGTCGACGCGAACCATGAGGCCTTGAACGCGCAAACTTTGGACAAAGCCGCCCTCAGAGGCGGCGCCCACGGAGGAGGAAACAAAATGAGACTGCAGAAGAGATCCATTCTAACGGCCCTGATGGCGAGTACGGCGCTGGCGTCGCCCGCCTTCGCCCAGACCGCGCCGCAGGACGAGGCGACCCAACTCGACGAGATCATCGTCACCGGCATCCGCGCGTCGCAGGAACAGTCAATCGACATCAAGCGCAACACAACGGCTGTCGTGGACGCGATTTCGGCGGAAGACATCGGCAAGCTGCCGGACGTCACCGTGGCCGACGCTCTGCAACGCATCAGCGGCATCCAGATCCAGCGGAGCGCCGGCGAGGGTGCGACCGTCAACATCCGGGGTCTGCCGCAGGTTGTGACGCTGTTGAACGGCGAACAGTATCTGGCGCCCGGCAATCTGGGCAGCGCCCAGCCGAACCTGAACGACGTGCCCGCCCAGCTGATGAAGTCGATCGTCGTGTTCAAGTCGATGGATGTGCGCAACGCCATCTCCGGCATCTCGGGCACTATCGACTTGCGGACCCAGCGCCCGTTCGACTTCAGCGAGGGGCTGACTTCGGCCGTGGCCTCGGAATACGCCTCAGGCGAGGACACCCAGGAGCAGGACTATCTGTTCAACGGCCTGCTTAACTGGCGGACGGATCGCTTCGGCGCGATGATCTCGGGCGTCTACAGCGAGAGCAATCTGGGCAACAACTATTCCGGCGTTTCCGGCGGGGTCTTTGGTAACAACGACTGGGGCGGCTCGGACGCCAACTGGATCGCACCGCACGGTTACGACACCTTCGCCCGCGTGGTGGAACGCAAGCGCACTGGCCTGAACGGCGCCTTCACCTGGCAGATCGACGACGGCTTCGAACTGACCGGCGAGGTCTTCTACACCAAGCTGGAGGAGCATGACCGCGCCGCCGGCCTGAACATCTCCAACCGCTGGAACGGTTTGACCTGGACGACGCCGACGGCTTTCACCACTACGGGCGTGAGTGGCGGCAACGGCAACCCGTGGCTGGACGTGACCGAGTACGACCTCGACGTCTGGTGGATGAACTCGTTCACGGTGAACCGCACCAAGAACAACGAGTCGACCAACTACAATCTGGAACTGAAATACGACCGCGGCGGTCCCTTCACCTTCTCGGCGCGCGCGCTGCGGGGCGAGGCGTCTCTGTTGAGCATGAACGGTCAGGTCCAGGGCGACCTGTCGAACTGGCAATACGCGCCCGATCGCGCCTTCACCCTGTTCCGCGATCCGCTGGACCGGACGCGCGGCCCCTTCTACTCGGCGGCCATCGCGGCACAATATCCGGCGTCGCAATACTCCAACAGCATCGTCGGTTCGGCCGGCGGCCGCTACATCAACCCGAACCCATTGGGCATCGGCAATGACCCGCAACTGCACCTGAACATCGGCGGCGGCCAGACGGTCTGGAGCGGCTTCGACCGTCCGATCGTCGGCGGTCTGGGGACACGTCCTCTGACCGACTACATGTCCAATCAGGACAGCTATGCGGTCGCCGCCTACTCGTCGGAAGGCAACCAGCGCAACGAATCCGAACTGTCCGTCCTGCGCATGGACGGCAGCTATGAGTTCGAGGGCGGACCGGCGCTCGGCTTCATCACCCGAGTCGATGCGGGTCTGCGTCACTCCGACCGCGAGGTGAATATCACCAGCTTCCACCTGTTCTCGGACGTCAACGGTTGCTCGGTTCAGTGGAAGGCGATCGATGTCGTCATGAACCAGAACCAGTGCCAGGCCGGCGAACAGGTGCCCAACCCCGCATTCAACCCTGGCCTGCCAGTCAGCGCGACAAACCCCCAGACCATCTTCCAGGGCTATACGGTCAACCGTCCGACGCGCCTGAACGCAAACAATAACACCTACTTCCTCAGCGACTTCGGCTCGATCACGCGCGGCATGCCGGGTGTTTGGGTCGTCGATCCGCGCGACTTCGATGACGTCGTCGGCTTCCAGCAGAGGGTGTTCGGCAGCGCCTATGAGGTCATTATCCCTGGCAACAGCTATGACGTCGACCTCTATGAGGACAGCGCCTACCTGAACGCCGGCATCGCCATCGGCAATCTTTCGGGCGACATCGGGTTGAAGGTCATCGAGACCGAGCTGCGCGTGCGTCAGAACCAGACCGGCGACACTCGCAACTACGGCGACACCAACCTGGATGTTGGCGATACGATCTCGTCGCGCAGCTACACCGACTATCTGCCGTCGGTGAACCTTGTCTATGACTTCAGCGATCGGCTGAAGCTGCGCGCCGCATACAACAAGACCATGATCCCGCTGGATCTTGGTAACTACGGCGGCGGCGTCACCATCTCGACGGCCGACTCCGCAGGGCCTACCGCGACCGATCCGACGGCCTCGCCTGTGGGCGTGCGCCGGGTGACCGGGGCCAGCTTCGCGGGCAGCCCGGAGCTGAACCCGTGGCGGTCGAACAACTACGATCTCAGCCTCGAGTACTATATGGGCCGAGCGACGATGTTCAATATCGCCCTGTTCAAGCTGGAGATAGAAAGCTTCGTCACGCGCGCCACGGTCAACGACGGGCAGTTCCCGGACGGCGACGGCATCATCCGCCGAATCGTGCCGGTCAACCGTCCGGTTCAGGGCGAAGGCGGCTCGCTGCAAGGGGTGGAAGTCGGGGCAAAGCTGGCATTCAGCGATTTCATTGAGGACGGCTTCCTGCGCGACTTCGGTTTCGACGGCAGTTACACCTTCTCGGACAGCTCGCAGAACGCCCAGAACCTGTCCGGCGACGACCTGCCGTTCCCGGACAACTCCGAGCAGCAGATCAACGCCGCCTTCTGGTACCAGGGGGAACGTCTTCAGACCCGTGTCGCCTGGAACTACCGCACGCCGCGTCTGGCCAGCACGTTCGGGGCCATTCCGATCTACCAGGACACGGCCCAGTATGTGGACGTCAACATCACCTATGATGTGACGGACGACATCACTATCTACGCCAACGGCTCCAATGTCTTTGGCGAGATCGAAGAGTACTACCTCGAATTCGAGAAGGGGGCGGAGCAGTTCCACTCTCGCAACGAGTTCGAACCCCGCTGGTTCGTGGGCGTACGCGCCAAGTTCTAGATCTCCTGAAGCCTCGGCCGGCGGCGCCCTTGTGTTGTCGCCGGCCAATCTTTTTGAGTATCCAGTTCAAGAGCCAAGGGTCTGTCATGGACAGTGTATCCGACACCGCCATTCGCGACGTCGTCATTGCGGGCGGCGGCACCGCCGGGTGGATGGCGGCCGCGGCCCTGGCCCATCACCTGCGCCACACGCCCGTGACGATCACCGTGGTCGAGTCGTCCGAGATCGGCACAATCGGTGTCGGAGAAGCCACCATTCCCACCATCCGGCGCTTCTACGCCCAGCTTGGGATGAGCGACGCCGATGTGATGGGCGCGACCGAGGCCAGCTGCAAACTTGGCATCCGCTTTGTCGGTTGGAACGGGACGGGATCCGATTTTATCCATCCCTTCGGCCTGTACGGTCAGGACTTGAACGGGGTGGGCTTCCATAATTACTGGATGAAGCAGAGGCGGTTGGGCGACACGACGCCTCTTGCTGCGTATTCGTTGGGTGCATCGCTGGCCAAGGCAGGCAAGTTCACCGGGCCGTCGCCCAATCCGCCATCGTCATTGTCGGTGTTCGACTGGGCGCTCCATCTCGATGCGTCGCTGTTCGCCAAACATTTGCGCGCCTATGCGGAGGCCTCGGGTGTGCGCCGGATCGATGCGCGGATCGGCAGCGTCGATCTTCGACAAACGGACGGCTTCATCGAAGCGCTGGTGCTGGACGACGGCCGCAAGGTCGCGGGCGATCTGTTCGTCGATTGCTCCGGCTTCCGCGCCTTGCTGATCGGCGAGGCCCTCGGGTCGACCTATGAGGACTGGGGGAAGTGGCTCGACTGCGACGCCGCCTTCGCCGTGCAGAGCGAGAATGCGCCGGGGACGGAGCCTGTGCCCTATACCCGCGTCACCGCCCATGCGGCCGGTTGGCAGTGGGGTATTCCGCTGAGACACCGCGCGGGCAACGGAATGGTTTTTTCCAGCCGCCACATGACAGACCAGCAGGCGCTGGACGCCCTGATGCCGAACCTGATGGGCAAGCCGATCACTGAGCCGCGTCGCATTGGTTTCCGCCCCGGTCGCCGCGATCGCGCCTGGGTAAAGAACTGCGTTGCCCTGGGCCTGTCGACCGGCTTCCTGGAGCCGCTGGAGAGCACCAGCATCGCCCTGATCGAGAACGGGATCGAACGGCTGAAGAGCCTGTTCCCCGATAAGACGTTCGCCCCCGCCGTGATCGACGAGTTCAACGACCAGTCGGCGCGCGAGATGGAACGGACGCGCGACTTCATCATCCTGCACTACTGGCTGAACGGCCGTGTCGAACCCTTCTGGCGCGAGCGGCGCGAGGCGGATATCCCAGACACCTTGCGCAAGAAGGTCGAGCTCTGGAAGGCGAGGGGACAGTTCGTCCGCTATCGCTGGGAGATGTTCCATCCAGCCAGCTGGCTGGCCATCTATGACGGTTTCGACTGGATGCCGGACCGGATCGACCCGGCGGTGGAGGGCATACCCGCGCGCGACCTCGACGTCAGCCTGCAACAGATGCGCGCCGCAATCGCCGACGCCGTCGCCCGCACGCCCAGTCACGGGGCCTTCCTGTCTCAGTTCGCCTCGCCGAAAGCCGCCTGATGGAAACCGATCCCAATCGTTCGATCCGCAAGATCTGCATCGTAGGCGGCGGCACCGCCGGCTGGATGGCCGCCGCCCTGATGGCCGAGCATTTCAAGGGAGCGATGGGCCAGATCGAACTGGTCGAGTCCGACGACATCGGCACAATCGGCGTCGGGGAATCCACCGTCCCGCCCTTCCTGCAACTGCTGGCCAAGCTGGGGATCGACGAACAGGTCTTCGTACGCGAGGTTCAGGCCAGCTTTAAACTGGGCATCGAGTTCCAGGACTGGAAACGAAAGGGCGAGCGATATTTCCACCCGTTCGGGACCATCGGGGCGCCGGTCGATCTGGCCGACTTCTACCAGCTGTGGCTGAAGGCCAAGGCACACGGATATGCCGGCGCGCTGCAGGATTTCGCACCCGCAGCTGTGATGGCCAAGAACGGCAAATTCACCCTGCCGTTCAAGGCGGCGCGGACGCCCATCGGCGGGGCCAGCTACGCCTTGCATGTGGATGCGAAACGCGTCGCGCGCTTCCTGCGCAGCTATGCCGAGGCGCGAGGCGTGACGCGGAGCGAGGGTATAGTCGATGATGTCGCGGTTCGGGCCGACGGCTTCGTCGAGAAGCTGATCCTGAAGGACGGCCGGACGGTGGAGGCGGACTTCTTCATCGATTGCTCGGGCTTCCGCGCCCTGTTGATCGGCAAGGCTCTGGGTGTCGGCTACGAGGATTGGTCCCGTTGGTTGCTGTGCGACCGCGCCATCGCCGTCCAGACCGAGAATGTCGGCGCGCCCACACCCTATACGATGGCCCAGGCCCAAGACTTCGGCTGGCGCTGGCGCATCCCGCTGCAGCACCGGACCGGTAACGGCTATGTCTTCTGCAGCAAATATCTGAGCGACGACGAGGCGACCGCGACCCTGATGAGCCAGGTCGAGGGCGCGCCCGTGGTCAAGCCTATGGTGGTGCCGTTCAAGACCGGGATGCGCGAGCAGCTATGGGACAAGAACGTCTTGGCCCTCGGGCTGGCCGGCGGATTCATCGAGCCGCTAGAATCGACGGCCATCCACCTGATCTACCGCGGCATGGACTTCTTCTTCCGCCTGCTTCCCGACCGCGACTGCGATCCGGCGCTAGCTGAGGAGTATAATCGACGCATGCGGACGGACTATGAGGAGATCCGCGACTTCATCGTCCTGCACTACTGCACGACCGAGCGGGATGACACGGCCTTCTGGCGCGAGTGCCGGGACATGGAGCTGCCGCCGGGCCTGAAGCGCAAGATCGACCTGTTTCGCGTCAATGGCAGTCTGGCCGAGGGGCTGGACGAGCTGTTCCGCGCGGTCAGCTGGCAATCGGTGATGGAGGGGATGGGGGTGCATCCGCGCGGCTATCACCCGCTGGTGGATCGCATCCCGTTCGATGGCGTCCCGCAGCAACTGGACCACGCGGCCGAACTGCTGCGACGGGTCGTCGGCGACCTGCCGCTCCATGCCCAGTTCATCAGCCAGCACTGCGCGGCCAAAATGCCCGAGAAGGCGGCCTGATCGTTACGCGACTGCAGCGAAGGGATAGGCTAGCGTAGCATTATGAGCAGATCGGACTCACAGCGGCGGATGAGCGTGTGCGCGGCTCCGTAACCATCAAACACGTGGCGGCCGAGGCCGGCGTTTCACTTCAGACCGTTTCGCGGGTCATCAACAATGGGCCGAACGTTCGCCCCGAGGTGCGCGAGCGTGTCAATGCGGCGGTCGAGAAGCTGGGCTATGTGCCCAGTCTGGCGGCCCAGCGCATGGGCGGGTCGCGATCCTATCTGCTGCTAGCCCTGAACGATCGCGACCGCACCATCGAGGGGTGGAAGTCCGGCGAGGGCACGGACTGGGTCGACCAGATGCTGCTGGGCGGCATGCTGAAGTCCGCCGAGTTCGGCTACCGCATGATCTTCGAGTTGGTCGACACCCATTCGTCCCAGGTCGAGCGGGAGGTGCAGGCGGCGATCTCGGCCCTCCACCCCGACGGGGTGATCCTTACGCCGCCGCACTCGGACAATCCCTTGATCACCCAGTTGCTGGTGCAGATGGGCCTGCCGTTCGCGCGGATCGGCTCGGTCGCGGCTGGGCCTGGGTTCGCCATCGTCATGGACGACCGCGCCGCCGCCGAGGTGGCCACGACCCACCTGCTGGATCTGGGACATGAACGCGTCGGCTTCATCACGGGCAGCGATGAATATGTGCTGAGTGGGGCGCGGCTGGACGGCTATCGCCGGGCGCTTTCGAACCGGGGACTGCCGCTAGATGACGACCTTGTCGGGCGAGGAGATTTCTCGTTTGAGTCCGGCGTGCGGGCCATGGAGACCTTCTTCGCGCTGAAGACCCCGCCGACGGCGGTGGTGGCCTCGAACGATCAGATGGCGCTGGCGGCGCTACGGGTCGCGAACGGCCGTGGCATTCAGGTGCCCGACGGTCTGGCCATCGTCAGCTTCGACGACACCCCCATCGTACGCTTCAGTAATCCGCCCCTCACCGCCGTGGTTCAACCGGTCGCCGCGATGGCGGCGGAGGCCGCGCGCCTGTTGATCCGGGCCAAGGCGGGGGATGCGGATCTGCCCGCCGGCGTGACCATCCCGTTCGACTTCACCGTCCGACGTTCGACCCTGGCTGAATAGACAGCCGCGCGTTTGGCGGGTGAGAGATCGTCCTGGGCGTCGGCGAGCGAGCCTAGCTCGTCACGTCCGCGCGCCTTTTTGCCGTAAACCAACTCGAACAGGGGCGAGGCCATCAGGGTCGTCACGATGGCTACCACCACCAGCATGGAGAACAGCGCCGGGCCAATGATGCCGCGCTGCAGGCCGATGCTGATCATGATTAACTCCATCGGACCGCGCGCATTCATTAGGGCGCCGATGCCCATGGCGATGGCGTCGTCCTGACCCGTGAGGCGCGCCTCGCCCAGCAGGCGACGCCCTTGGACGCGGCTGGCGCGAACCGGATCGCCACCGTCACCCGAGCAGGCTGACGCTGTTTATCATGGTCAACTGAGTGTTCAGCCTCGAGAGGGTGAAGAACACCGGCAGCAGGACGACCACGGCGAACCGCTCCATCTGTGTGCGCGTGGATGACAGACCTGTAGAGACCATCTCACTTCGGTAGCGCCAACAAACTCGATCCTGATGACGAAGCGGCGCCCGCATGCGTAGGTAATCAATGCGGCCACGGCAAAAGAGATAGAATGACGTGCTCCGCGCGTAGCGGCGAACCTCAACTCCGGCAAGGGGCGTGTTCCCATCGAAAGTCCGGACCATCCGCACCGTCACCGGTGTGAACCATGATGTGGACCGGAAAAGCGCGACCGGCCGTAGCCGGGAACCTAAGCATTCGTAGTCTAGGCTATTCCCGGCGGAATGGCGGAGAGGGTGGGATTCGAACCCACGGTACCCTTCCAGGCACGCCGCATTTCGAGTGCGGTACATTCGACCACTCTGCCACCTCTCCGCGGCGCCGATATCGCTTGGTCGAGCGAGGGGCTTCTCTAGTCGGAGCCGCAGCGCTTCGCAACCCGTCTGTGAAAGAAATCCGACGCTATCTTTGCGCGGGCAAAGACAGGCCCGGCGCGGCGCCGGTCTGGGCGTCCACACCCTTGAATCGAAACAGTTCGGCGGGTCGGCCGCCCGTGGTGGAAGAGAGCTGTCCGGTGGGTTCGACCAGCCCTGTCCGCTCCACGCCGCGCCGGAAATTCTGCTTGTGCAGGCTGAGGCCCGAGACGGCCTCGGCGCCCGCCTGGAGTTGGGACAGGGTGAAGACTCCAGGGGTAAGATCGAACAGGACCGGGCGGTATTTCAGCTTGCTGCGCAGACGGCCGAGGGCGGTCGCCAGGATGCGACGGTGATCCGAGGACATGATGCGGCCCGGCATGGGCTGAGTGGGCGACAGGTCGGCGTCGCGCCACGCCTCAGCGACCAGACGCGCTTCATAGAGCAGTTCATATCGCTCCAGGACCCGCTCCTCGTTCCAGCGGTGATCGGGCGTCAGGGCGAACACGGCGCGGGCGCGGGCTATGCGGTGCTCGTCGCCGTCGGCCCAGGCGTGCAGGCCTTCCGTAATCTGAGTGTCTTGGCCGCTGCGCCGGTCTTCCCAGGGAAAGAACTCGAACACAGCGTCCCAGCGGGCGTCGTGGGTCTGGCCTTCCGCCGTGTCGGGCGTCAGAGCCAGATAGCCGACGGAGACCTCTCTGTGACGACCAGGACCGGGGGTGGCGCGCGGCGAGGCGCGGCCCGCGTCGCCAAAGGTGTAGAGCTGTTCGACAAAGCCAAGCCGAAACCCTGTCTGGGCGGTCACGAAGTCCCGCAGAGCGCGTTCGAAGGTGCGGTCGCGCACGGGATCGAAAGGTCCGAAGGGCAGGGCGCGTGAACCGTCTTCGGTCGGGGTCGTCAGGACGACGGCCTGTCGGTCTTTCAAGGTTATCACGACCGCCGACAGACCGATGCGAACGCCATCCTCCGCCCCCTGCGTCATCGTGTTATTCCGTGTGCCAGGCGTCGTCGGCGGGGATCAGGCCGACGGCGCCAGCCAAAACGCGGTACCGTTCCAGATAGCGGGCCTGGGCGACAGGCGCGGGTTGCGGTTCGATCGTCAGGCTGTAGCCCTCGGGCGGGCTGCCGAAGAAGCCCAGCGATTCCTTTTCGGTGAAACCCGCCAACTGCGTCGCCTCGAAGAAGGCGCAGGCCTTGTCGGCCTTCTTGATCAGCGTTTTGATCGTTTGCGGCGTCTTGGGCGGCAGGCCGTAGCGCAGGTGGATTGCGGCTTCCAACTTGGCCTCGAAGTCCTTGTACCCGGCCCCCAGCGCCGCCTTGAACGGCGAGATCATGTCGCCGATGACGTATTCCGAGGCGTCATGCAGCAGGGCCGCCAGACGCCATTTCGGATCCAGGCCGGGCTTGATATGGGCGGCGATCTCTTCGACCACGCACGAGTGCTGGGCGACCGAAAAGGCGTGTTCGCCAATGGTCTGACCGTTCCAGCGAGCGACGCGCGCCAGGCCGTGGGCGATGTCCTCGATCTCGATGTCGAACGGCGACGGGTCCAGCAAATCCAGGCGACGACCGGACAGCATGCGCTGCCAGGCGCGGGGGGCGTTCTTCTTAGTGGGGCGCTCGGCCAAATCGCGTGTCCTGATCGCTTGTCGGCTGGTCAGGTGACGCAAAGATACGCCGGGATCAAGCGGGAGGGACCAGACGGCGCAGGAAATCGCCGCGTCAGCGTCCGACGTTCAGCGTGACCAGTTCCTTGGCGTCGTCGAAAATGCCGTCGTTGCGGCGATCCTTGGACCTGACCACGGCGATCACGATCGGGCCGCCGCTGGGGCCGCGCGCCTCGAAGCCGACCTGGCGCCAGCCCGCATCGCCGGGCTGATCGTCAGCCAGGATATAGGTCATGCGCGTCGCCGCGCCCGGCGCACGGGTGCGCACGCGCGTGGAGTTGTCGTTGGCGTCCACGCTGACCGTCGAGGTTTCGGTGCGGACGTTTTGTCCATCCTTGGACTGGATGTTGATGCCGCCGATGCGGACGCTGGCGTTATCGCCCTGGGTCTCGATCTTCAAGCCCGGCAGGCGGACCGAGGCGTCTTCGCCGCGCGTCTTGATGTCGACCCCCGGCGCCTGGACGGAAGTCGTATCGCCTGCCTCGATCGATGGCGGAGGCGGCGGCGCATCGCCTGCGCCCGGGGCCAGGCGCGCGACCGTGTGGGGCAGATCGGCGCTGGCGCGCGCCTCGAAGTCCCGCAGCACGTCATCAACGGAGCGACCGTCCAGCTTGACCAGATGCAGAACGACGTCGGCGCCCTTGGGACCGCCATAGACGCAGTTCGCGCCGCCCGCCGCCGCCAGACCTTTTCGCGTCAGGACGCCAAGATTGTCTGGGCATTGCAGGGCGTCGATCACCTTCAATACGCCCGCGCCCTGATCGTCGCTGGACGAGGTGGTGGTGATGCGGACCGAGCTGTCGCCGTCACAGGCGGCCAGGCTGGCGCTGAGCGCGAGATAAAGCAGGACATGACGCATGGTCGAACCTCTCTTGGCCCTCATTCTGCTCGCTGCGGCCGCGTGATCCAGTGAAATCGCGGTAATCACAGGGTCAGCCGCCGGGGCGCGAGCCTTCGCGGCGGTTCAGGAACGCCAGACGTTCGAACAGATGCACGTCCTGTTCGTTCTTCAGCAGCGCGCCATGCAACGGCGGGATCAGCTTGTTCGGCGTCTTCTCGCGCAGGGTCTCGGCGTCGATATCCTCGACCAGCAGCAGCTTCAGCCAATCCAGAAGCTCTGAGGTGGACGGCTTCTTTTTCAGACCCGGCGTGTCGCGGATTTCGTAGAAGGTCTTCAAGGCCTCGGAAACCAGGCGCGGTTTGATGCCGGGGAAGTGTACGTCGACGATCGCCGAAAGGGTTTCGGCGTCGGGGAAGCGAATGAAGTGGAAGAAGCAGCGGCGCAGGAAGGCGTCGGGCAGCTCTTTTTCATTGTTGGAAGTGATGATGACGATGGGGCGCACTTCGGCGCGGATCGTCTCGTCCGTTTCCTGGACGTAGAACTCCATCCGGTCGAGTTCCTGCAGCAGGTCGTTCGGGAACTCGATGTCGGCCTTGTCGATCTCGTCGATCAGCAGGACGGGGCGTGCAGGGGCGGTAAAGGCCTCCCACAGCTTGCCTTTTTTCAGATAGTTGCGGACGTCATGGACGCGTTCCTCGCCCAGCTGGCTGTCGCGCAGCCGGCTGACCGCGTCGTATTCATAAAGGCCGTTATGGGCCTTGGTCGTGGATTTGACGTGCCAGGTGATCAGCGGCGCGTCGAAGGCCTTGGCGATCTCATAGGCCAGGACCGTCTTGCCTGTGCCGGGTTCGCCCTTGATCAGCAGGGGACGCTCTAGTGCGACCGCGGCGTTCACCGCGACCTTGAGGTCGCTCGTGGCGATGTAACGGTCCGTGCCTTCGAAACGGCTCATAGAAAAACCCACTCCGTGTTTCCACAGAGTGGGTTAGCGGATCACTTGCGTCGTGAACAGCGATCAGGTGATGCGCTTCGCCGAGACTGGATCGCTGGCGGGGAAGGTCTCTTCCAGGCCTTCATCAACCAGAGCCTCCTGGCGGCTATCCGACTTGTCGATCTTATCGAGTTGGTCCGGCACGCCGTCCTGCGCGGTCGTGCGCTTGGCGTGCGGGGCGTCGTGCGACGCGTCGTGACGGGCTTTGTCGTCGGTCATGTCATTCTCTCCTTATTGCGCCGGAGCGTCTTGATCGCCGTCCGGGCCGTATCCCAGGTCCGTAATGTCGTCGTCCGAGAGACGTTTGGCCTCCCAATGGGCGGCGCTGGCCTGTGCGCCGCGTTCGTTTTCCATCAGGCCGGAATAGACGAGCTCGACTTCATCCGGCGCTGACGGCGGCCCGCCTTCGGCGTCGATCTGATCGCGGTTTTCGCCATCGACGCCCAACAGGGCGTCGGCTTCGCGTTCGATGCCGTCGAGGGCCAACTGGTCGTCGAGATCGATCTCGGCGTCCTCGTCGAAATCTTCTTCGTCGGCGTCGCCATCGGCCTGGGTCACGTCGAGCACCTGGTCGGCTTCATCCAACAGAAACTCGCCGTCGCCCTCGTCGTCCAGATGGGTTTCGTCGAACGTCTCAGACTGTTCCTGATCGTCCTGATAGTCGTTGTCCGGCATGGTCGTCTCCTCTTCGACAAGCCAACGCAACGGCGACGATACGCGTTCCAGCAGATCGATCTCACAAGGGATGGTTAACTGATGCCGGGGTAGAGTGTGGCTCACTCGGAGCTGTCGTGCGCGATCGGCTCGACCACGACTGGAGTACGGTCCTCAATGGCCTTGAAGCTGTCGCTGAAACCCGGCGAGAAGTTTGTTCTGAATGGCGCCGTGGTCCAGAACGGCGATCGTCGCGGCGTGCTGATCCTTCAAAACCGCGCCAGCGTCCTGCGCGAGAAGGACATCATGCAGGCCGAGGACGTCACCACGCCCGCACGCCGCATCTATTTCCCGATCATGATGATGTATCTGGACGAGAGTTCGGCGTCGAAGTTCTTCGACGAACTCGCTCTGCGGATTACCGAATTCATGGGCGCGACGCAGAACCCGGACATCCTGGCCGAATGCGTCTCGGCCTCGCGTCATGTGCTGGCGCGCGAATACTACAAGGCCCTGATGTCGGCGCGTAAGATTGTCGAGTATGAAGAGAGAGTGCTGAATGTCGCTTCAGGCCTACACAGCGGCGACAGCGAGGGCTGAGAGCCCGCGCGACCTGGAGTACCGTCTGTTCGGTCAGGTCACGCGCGCTCTGGTTCACGCCTCGACCGTCGACGAATCCGACATCGCCACGCGCATCGATGCGCTGGACTGGAATCGCCGCCTCTGGTCGACGCTGGCTGGCGAGTGCAGCGATGCAGGCAACGCTCTGGGCGCTCCGATGCGTGCGCAGATCATTTCCCTGAGCCTATTCATCAATCGCCATTCCTCGGCGATCATGCGGGGCGAAGAGAGCTTTCAGGATCTGATCGATATCAATCGCATGATCATGCAGGGCCTGTCCGGCGGGGCGTCGCCGACGCAGTAGATCGACACGCGTTCACGAAAGCGCGAAGCCCATTGGCGCAAGGCGTTGAGCCGTCTTATGTTTCACCTCCCTGTTCAACAGTCGAAAGGAGGTGATCCAGTGTCTCATTGTCATCAATCGCGAGCGGCGACCGCGACCCTGGCCCTCGGAGAGGGTCTGGTCTGAGCCTTTCAGACTGAGTTGCGGCCGGACCGTTCGCGGTCAGGCAATGAAGGGTCGTCGGGGAAACCCGGCGGCCCTTTTTGTCGCCGTCAGTGCAGCAGTTTGGCGAACCAGCCGGTCACGTGCTGGGCCACCTCGACCACCGTCGCCCAGATCAGGAACAGATAGAGGGCGCTGGCTGCGGTGGCGACGACGCCGAGCAGGATGGCGACCCCGTCGCGCTGCATCATGCCCAGGGCGAACAGAACCAGGGCGATGCCGGGCAGGGCGTCTCCAAACGGAATGGGCAAGGCCATGATCAGGGCCAACACGACGCAGACCAGGCCGGTGAAGGTGTCGGCGACATCGCCGGTCAGCAGCGGCAGGCGTGGGCGGGTCAGTCGTTCGATGGCGCGAACCATCTTCAGGACGCTCAGGCCATTCGGGCGTCTGCGAACGGCGCGCCTCACGCCGTCGGAAAAGATGTAGCGGCGCCCGGCGATCCGCACCCTTGCCGACAGCACCCAGCGACGCAGCCAGGCCGGGGCTGCGAACGGCGTGGCGATCAAGGACGTGTAGGCGGCGCGGGACACCGAGGCCTTCAACATCCAGCGCGGCAGCCACACGCTCTGTCTTTGGAAGGCCAGTTCCAGAGACATCAGGATGATCGGCACGGCGAAGACCGCCTTGCCGCCGGGCGGCCAGGGCAAAAGCGCCAGCAGCGACAGGATCAGGATCATGGCCCCGAAGCCGCGCTCGCCGAACGATGCGACCAGTTCGGCCATGGTCAGCTTGGGTTCCGGGGCGTGGCCGAGGTCTTCAAGGACGTCGGAGAACCGCCGCAGGTCGTCGTTCGGAGGCGGTTGGGCGGGCATCAGGCGGGGCGCTCGGCTGGAGATTGCGCCCATCTAGGCGGTCGGCGCGCGGATCGCCACTTACAGAACGGACAGGCGATCAGATAAATCGACGCTGTCTCAGTCCTGCACGTGCTCGGGTTTGCCCTTGCGCTTGGTTTCGGCAAGGTCTTCCAGTTGCTTTTCCGTCATGGACTCGACCATGGACTTGGACGCGCCCTTTAGCTTCGACTTCGGCGTGTCTCCACGCTTGGCCGACAGGGCGGCGCCGGCGGCCTTTTGCTGAGCGGCGGATTTGGCGGGCATGGGCTGTCTCCTTGTCCGGAGACAAGCCGTCAGCCGCCCAGCAGTTCCCGTCCGATCAGGAAGCGGCGGATCTCGTTGGTGCCGGCGCCGATGTCATAGAGTTTGGCGTCGCGGACCAGCCGTTCGACCGGCCACTCCTTGGTGTAGCCGGCCCCGCCCAGGGCCTGAACGGCCTCCATCGTCACCTTCACCGCATTCTCGGACGCCAGCAGGATCGCGCCCGCCGCGTCGTAGCGCGTGGTCAGGCCGGCGTCGCAGGCGCGGGCGACCGAATAGACATAGGCGCGGGCGCTGTTCAGAGCGACATACATGTCGGCGATCTTGCCCTGCATCAGCTGGAACGAGCCGATCGGCTTGCCGAACTGCTTGCGGTCGCGGACGTAGGGCAGGACTACGTCGAGTGCGGCCTGCATGATGCCGAGCGGACCGGCGGCCAGAACGGCGCGCTCATAGTCCAGGCCGCTCATCAGCACGCCGGCGCCGCCGCCCAGCGGACCCATGATGTTGTCTTCCGGCACTTCGCAGTCCTCGAACACCAGTTCGGCGGTGTCCGAGCCGCGCATGCCCATCTTGTCCAGCTTCTTGGAGACGCTGAAACCTTTCATGCCCTTTTCGATCAGGAAGGCGGTGCAACCCTTTGATCCTGCATCCGGATCGGTCTTGGCGTAGACGACGAGGGTGTCGGCGTGGGGCGCGTTGGTGATCCAGAATTTGGTGCCGTTCAGGACGTAGCGATCGCCCTTTTTTTCGGCGCGGGTGCGCATCGACATGACGTCGGAACCCGATCCGGCCTCCGACATGGCCAGCGAGCCGACATGTTCGCCGCTGATTAGCTGGGGCAGATATTTCTGCTTCTGCTCGGGCGTGCCCCAGCGCCGAATCTGATTGACGCACAGGTTGGAGTGGGCGCCGTAGCTGAGGCCGATCGAGGCCGAGGCGCGCGACACTTCCTCCATCGCGACGACGTGTTCGAGATACCCCAGGCCAAGGCCGCCGAACTCTTCTTCGACGGTGATCCCGTGCAGACCCAGCTCGCCCATCTCGGGCCAGAGTTCGCGTTTGAACTCGTTCTTTTCGTCGATCTCGGCGGCCAGCGGGGCCAGGCGATCGGCGGCCCAGCGGGCGGTGGTGTCGCGGATGGCGTCGGCGTTATCGCCAAGGCCGAATTCCATGGATTGGGGCGCGAAGGGAATGCTCATGCGCTAGGGCGTAGCATCGCGCACGGCCTTTCGCCAAGCGCTGTCAGACGCGGTCAGCCCGTCCCCAGCGCCGATAGCAGTTGTAGCCCGATACCCCGAGGCAGGCGGCGGCGACCAGGATCAGGACCCAGGCGACCGTGGCGGTGTCACTGCTGTTCGAGATCGACGCGCGGCGAAAGGCGGCCATGGCGACGCCGAGGCACAGGGCGCCCAGGCCGCCCATGATGACGAAGGTCAGGGTTTCGCCAAGGCCCGAACGCCGTTTGGCCCGAGCGCGCGCCAGGCGTTCACGCGTGCTCAGCACGTCTTCGCTGCATGCAGCGTCGCCCTCGATGACCGGTTCGACGGGGCTGTCGGCGGGCACGGCTTCGGCCAGTCCCGGCGCGGTCAGCACCACGCTGGTCTTCTGCGCATCGGCGAAGCCCGACGGCGTCTCCGGCTGTTGAGTCTCAACCGGGGCGTGGATGTCGTTGGCGGCGATGATCGGCGCAGCGACGGACACGGTCTCCGACTGCCCGTTCAGCGGCACGACGTCCGGGACCGGGCCGACCGCCGTCGCGGCATAGACGGCATGCGGCTGGGGCGCGGTGGTCGCTTGAGCCAGCGCTACGTCGTCTTGGGCCGGGAAGGGGGCGACGGCTTCATCCAGGGCGCCGTCGACGGCGGGCAGAGTCGGTTCATCCGTCTCGAAAGGAGACGGCAGGGGCGCGGCCAAAAGGTCCGCCAAGGTGACCGGCGCGCCGGGCGCGGCGTTGAACAGCGCGTGTTCAGCCGAGCGACGGCGGGTCGGGGTCTCGGCTGCGGCTTCATCGGCCCAGGCGCTCAAGGAGGCGGACGCCTGACGCGCAGACCCCGCATTCAACTGTTCAACCACGTCCGAGGCGGCGAACCTGTCTGCGCCGATGGAAAAGGCGAAACTGGCCAGGCCGTCGAACTGATGCTGGTTCAAAGGGGCGCGGACGTGATCGGTCACGGCCTTCACGATCGGGATCAGGTCGTATTGCATCAGCAGTTCGGCCTCGGCCTCGGACACCCTCGCGCCCTCGCGGGCCGACTGGGTGTGGCCATAGCCGATGACCCAGCGACCGTCGCTGCGCTGCATGGCCCGAGGGCGGAAGCCTTCGAAACTCTTGATCAGCAGGACGCCCTCGCGGGACACCTTGCTGGGTTTGGGGAGGACGTCAGACACAGTTGACCCAATTGGAAACAGGCGCGCGGCGCTCGCACCGCTCCCAGCAAGGGCCGCGCCGGATCGTCCGCGTCGTGTCTAGAGCAGCACCAGTGTGGCCAGACCAAGGAAGATCAGGAAGCCGAAGAAGTCGGTGGTCGCCGTGACGAACACAGCTGATGACACGGCCGGGTCGAACTTCAGCTTGGACAGGGTCAGGGGCGTCAGCACCCCGATCGATGCGGCGACCAACAGGTTCAGGATCATGGCCGCGCCGATCACCAGGCCGATCTTCCAGTCTTCGTCCCGGAACCAGAAGCCTGCCGCGATGCCGATCAGGGGGGCCAAGATCAGGCCGTTGGCCAGGCCGACCATCATTTCACGCCAGAAGGTGCGGGGGGCGTTCGAACTGTTCAGCTCACGCGTCGCCAGGGCGCGCACGGTCACGGTCAGGGCCTGGGTGCCGGCGTTGCCGCCGATGGCAGAGACGATTGGCATCAGCACGGCGAGGGCGACGATCTGCTGGATGGTGGCTTCAAAAAGGCCGATGACGCTGGCGCCCAGGGCCGCCGTCGCCAGATTAATCGCCAGCCAGGGCACGCGACCGCGCACGATCTCGGGTACGGACGAACCGCGGTCTTCGTCGGCGACACCGGCCAGACGCAAGATGTCCTCGCGGTTCTCTTCCTGAATGATGTTGACGATGTCATCGACGGTGATCTGACCCACCAGCCGTCCGGCCGCGTCCACGACCGGCGCCGAGATCAGGTGGTATTTCTCGAAGATGTAGGCGACTTCTTCCTGATCCTGATCGACGGCGATCTCGTTGATCGGCTCCATCAGATCAGTCAGGGCGACGGTGCGGGCGGCGCGCAACAGGCCGCTGATCGGCACGCCGCCGACCGGACGGTTCAGCGGATCGACGACATAGATGTCGAAGAACAGCTCGGGCAGGTCGTCGCCCTGTTTGCGGATGTGGTCGATGGTGTCGCCCACGCTCCAGAACTGGGGCGCGGCCATCACCTCGCGCTGCATCAGGCGGCCGGCGGACTCTTCCGCATAGCCCAGGCTGCTTTCGATGGCGGCGCGATCGACTTCGGGCATGGCGGCCAGAACGCGCTCGCGCTGGTCGTCTTCCAGGTCTTCGACGACAGCGGCGGCGTCGTCGGAATCCAGTTCCTGCAGCGCCTCGGCCAGGGTGCCGTGCGGAACCCGCTCCAGCACTTCCTCGCGGATATTGTCGTCCAGCTCGGGCAGGGTTTCGGCCAGAAGCTCGGGCGGCAACCAAAGGACGACGACGGCGCGGTGTTCCGCCGTCAGAAAGCCCATCAGGTCGGCGACGTCGGCCGGGTGCAGGTCTTCCAACAGCGAGCGCAGCCGCATCCCGTCGCCGTCGTCGGCGGCGTCCACGACTTTCTCGACGAATTGAGGGGTGAGGACATAGTCCTCGTCCAGGGCGGCGTGGTCTTCGTTATCGAGCGTCTCGTCTGGAGCAAAGGCGGTGTCCGTGGTGCTCACGTGGTCGCCTCCCTTGGTAGAATGTCCAGCCGTATTTAGCCGATGAATCGCCCTGTTTAGCCAGATGGTGCGGTCGAGAAGACTCGAACTTCCACGGGTTGCCCCACAGCGACCTCAACGCTGCGCGTCTACCAATTCCGCCACGACCGCTCGCATCGGAGCGGCGGCGAATAGACGAAGCCGTTGGAAAAGGAAAGGGCGAAATGAACGACGCAAAGACGTCGCGGATCAAAGCCTCAGGCCGACCCGGCCATGAAGTCGTACACGTCCGCCTGGCGGGTGACGGTGATGGCGATACGGTCGTCGCGAATCTCGATTTCGCCGCGCGCGACCGGATAGTTGTTGGCCAGGATCCAGACCTCGTCGCCCTCTGCGGCGTCCAGGGGAATCACCGCGCCGCGACCCATGCGCAGCAGTTGCGACATCGGCAGCACCGATCGACCCAGCACCACAGAGATTTCGACATCGACGGCGTTGATCTGGGTCACGTAAAGCTCTCTTCACAGGAGGGCCGTCTCTTGCAGAAACGCCCTGGCGACCACATTGAAGCGTCATGCTTGCTGAGCCGTTAAGCCCGTCCCTTCAGAAACTGCGTCTCGACGATGGTCGACCGGTCGAATGGGCCGTGTCGAAAGGCTACGTCGACTATGCGGCCGCAGAGGCCTTCATGGAGGCGCGCGTCGCCGCGATTGCGGCGGGCGAGGCGCATGAGATGGTCTGGTTGCTGGAACATCCGCCGCTCTACACCGCCGGCGTCTCGGCCAAGGACGACGACCTTCTGGATGCCGGCCGGTTTCCGGTGCATCGCACAGGGCGGGGCGGGCAGTTCACCTATCACGGCCCGGGACAGCGCGTGGCCTATGTGATGCTGGACCTGAGCCGGCGCGGCAAGGACGTCCGGTGTTTCGTGCGCGGGCTTGAGCTGTGGCTGATCGGCGCCCTGGAGACGTTCGGCGTTAAGGCCGACATCCGGCCGGGGCGCGTCGGCGTGTGGGTCGAGCGCAAGGGGGCGGGCTGGTCGCGTGAGGACAAGATCGCCGCCATCGGCGTCAAGGTCCGCAAATGGGTCAGCTTCCACGGCATCAGTCTGAACGTGGAGCCGGATCTGGATCATTTCGGCGGCATCGTCCCCTGCGGCATTCAGGAGCACGGCGTCACCAGCCTGGTCGATCTCGGCGTTCTGGCGACGATGGACGAGGCGGACGAGGCCTTGAGGCGCAGCTTCGATTGGATCTTCGGCGCAGCGGTCGAGGCTTCGGCGCCGCTTTGACGCGCGCCGCATTGCCGCAGCCCATGTGACAATCGGGCGAAATCCCGCGCGGCGGGGTTGGCAAGCAACGGACGCATGGGGTTTAACCTTTCCCACGAGCTTGAAATCAAAGGCCGCAGGAAACCCCATGAACCGCATGATCGCCGCCGCATCGGCTGCCGTTCTGTCGCTGACCGTCGCCGCGGGCGCCGCTGTCGCACAGGATTTTCGCGCCTTGGCGCAACAAGACCTTCAGGCCGCGCATGACGCCCTGGCCGCCAACCACCCCGCCGCCGTGATTCCCGGCGCGCCCAGCGAAGCGTTTCGCAGCTGGATCGATGCTGGCCTGACCGATGCGCAAGGCAAGGTTGGTCGCGTGAACAGCGGCGACAGCCACGCCTATCTGATGCGCTACTACGCCAACGGCTTCCGCGATTCGAACATCGCGATTCGCCCGACCTATGAAGGCCTCGGTCCCTTCTTCGCGACCAGCTGGCCGGGCGTCACCACGGCGTGGCGCAACGGCGAATATGTCGTTTCCTATGTGAAGCCCGGCGTGCGCAACGTGCCGCCGCTCGGCGCGACGCTGGTCAAGTGCGGCGACAAGACCGCCGCTCAGTTGGCCGAAGAGCGGCTGGACCGCTGGGAAGGCGATCTGACGACGGAGGCCGGGCGTGTCCGCACCGCCCCCTATCTGCTGTGGAACCGCAACAATCCGTTCACCGGCGGCGTGCCGTCGCTGTGCACGTTCAAGGTCGGGCGTCGCGATCGCGACTTCCAGATGCAGCCCCAGCCGGCCGACGCCGCCAGCCTGGAAGCCGCCTATCGCGCCACCGTCTATACGCCGGGCGCCAATCCGTTGTCGGTCGAGACGGTGGACGGCCGTCCGTGGATCAACGTTCACACCCTGGCTGACGACGCTGGATGGGACGCCTTCTACGCCGCT
This sequence comes from Brevundimonas vesicularis, assembly GCF_014204545.1. Classification (GTDB taxonomy): domain Bacteria; phylum Pseudomonadota; class Alphaproteobacteria; order Caulobacterales; family Caulobacteraceae; genus Brevundimonas; species Brevundimonas vesicularis_B. The sequence goes on along the minus strand of NZ_JACHLJ010000001.1, from coordinate 882,833 downwards.
GTCGAAGCCCAACTGCCCGCCATTCGCGGTGCGCAGGGGCTGGTCATCGATCTGCGCGGCGCAAACGGCGCTTCGCTGAATGCGACGGGCAAGGGCTATGGCCTGGCCAACCGCATCTGGACGCCGGAGTTCACCGTCAGCCGTCAGCCTGAAGCCGGCTCGATCACTTACCGCGCCACACCCGCCAACCGTCAGTGGTTCGCCGACACCCTGGCCCGCATGCAGGCCGACCCGCGCTTCGTCGCCGAGTCCGGCCCGGTGATCGAACAGACCCAGGCCATCGTCGCCGCCTTCGATTCGGCCCTGGCCGCCAATCAGCCGACCTTCACCATGCCGGGCCGCCCGTCGGTGGCGGACACGGGCGCAGCAAACCCCGTGGCGGGTCCGGTCGTGGTCCTGGTCGACAGCGGCTGCACCAGCGGGTGCCTGGATACGCTGGATCTGCTGACGCGCCTGCCGAACGTGCGTCTGGCCGGATCGGTGACCGCCGAGGACTCGATCTTCATCGAGCCGACCGTTCTGCGTCTGCCGTCGAACTATGCCGAGCTCAGCTACGGCCATAAGGCCTGGACCACGCGTCAGCGCGGCAACGATGCGCCGTTCACGCCGGCGCAAGGCCTTGCCTACACCGGCTCGGCGACGGACGAGGCGGCCGTGCGCACGTGGGTCGGCACGCTGTTCCAATAAGGAAACGGCTCATCGGGTGAGCGAGGGGCGGGCAGGGGGTGGAACCCTTGGCCCGCCCTTCTTATTTGCAGTCCATGACCGATCTCGCCCAAACCTCCGAATCCCTCCGTTCGCCGTCGGGCTATGACCTGACCCCGCCGAACCCGGAAGAACGCGCCCGGCTCGAAGCCGATCTGAACCCAGAGGAAAAGCGCGTGCTGCTGTCCCATGGCACGGAGGCCCCGTTCTGCGGCACTCTGCTGGGCGAGAAGCGGGTGGGCGTCTTCTGCTGCCGCGAATGCGGCTTGCCGTTGTTCAAGAGCGGAACGAAGTTCGAAAGTGGGACCGGCTGGCCCAGCTTCACCCAACCGGTCGATGAGGCGCACGTCCACGCGATCCGCGACACCAGCTACGGCATGATCCGGATCGAGACCCAATGCGCCCGTTGCGGCAGCCACCAGGGTCACGTCTTCCCCGACGGCCCGCCGCCCACCGGAAACCGCTATTGCATCAACTCAGTCGCGCTCAGTTTTGTAGCTGAGGGCGAGGCTCTGCCGGACCCCCTGAACCGCGGCGACGGCATCGCCTGACCTTGGCCTCAATCGCTGTGCTAGGATGATGTCGAACGGAGGTGGCCTATGCTGATCGCAAGTCTCTTGGCGGGTGTGGCGCTGGCGGCGTCGGACGGTGATCCGGACGGCGTTGTGACGACGGCGCCGACAAACGCGCCCACCCTGGCTCAGGCCTTGGCGACGGCGCCGGAGGCGTCGCTGACCGCGCCGACGGCTCAGGACGCCGCCCCGCACGGCATGACCACCGAACAGCAGATCCAGAATTGGATCAGCGCACGCACGCCGGGCGCAACCTTCGACGAAAGCGGAGAGCCGGGCGCGCCGGCCGAGCGCAAGATGCATGGCATGGTCGAGGCCGGGATCGGCACCGGCGGCTATCGCAGCTATGGTGCGGCTGTCTCTCTGCCTGTCGGCGAGAACGGTCGTCTGGACCTGGCCTACCGCGAAGGCCGCAACGAAACCTGGGGCTACGGCTACGGCGGCTATGGTCTGCGCGGACCGGGCTTCTATTCGCCCTATGGCGGCGGCTGGCGCGGTCGAGGCTATGGCGCCGACACCACGACCAAATCGATGTCGATGGGGTTCAGCTGGAGCAAGGACGGGGATGCGGATGATCGCGATCCCTATCGCCGCAGCCTGTACGGATACGACTGAAGACTTTTCGTCCGATCTGGAAATCAAAAAGGCCCGGCGAAAGCCGGGCCTTTTCAAGTCTCAGATGGTGCCGCCGGGGGGAATCGAACCCACGACCTCAGCCTTACCAAGGATGCGCTCTACCACTGAGCTACGGCGGCCCCGACTGAGGAAGCGGCCGTATAGCCAAACCCTTCCGGGGAGGGAAGCGGCTTTTTGACGATCTGAAAGAAAGTTTGGACATGGCCCGTGATCACGGCATCATCACGCCATGACTCGCACGCCGCATGATGCCGATACGCCCTCCGCCGCTGCGCAGGCGACGCCAATCGCCGAATCGGGCCCTGATTTCGAGAAGGCGCGCGCAAAGGCGGAAAAGGCCATGCGGCTGGCCTCGGCGCTCCGGGCCAATCTGCGGCGGCGCAAGGCGCCCGCGCGCACGCCCGCCGCGCCGCGCGACAGCAACTGAAAGTCATCGGCTCGCAATCACGCAGCCCTTTGGCAAGCGCCCGCCGGCTTGCTAGAGAACCTTCCCCCCGAGGCGTTGGCATCGGGCGCGCTTAAGGACGTCATGGACAGCATCGCCATTCAGGGCGGCGCCCAGCTTTTCGGGGATATTCCCGTCAGCGGCGCCAAGAACTCCGCCATCAAGCTGATGGCCGCCTCGATCCTGACGGATCAGCCCTTGTTGCTGACCAATATGCCGCGCCTGGCCGACACCCGGTTCCTGGGTCAGTTGCTACGCCAGTTCGGCATCGAAGTGACCGAGCGTGACGGGGCGGACGGGCAGGAGAGCCTGTTCCACGCCAGGGACCTGACCTCGACCTTCGCTCCCTATGATCTGGTGCGCCAGATGCGGGCGTCGTTCAATGTGCTGGGGCCTTTGTTGGCGCGCACAGGCGAGGCCAAGGTTTCGTTGCCGGGTGGCTGCACCATCGGCGCGCGTCCGGTCGATCTGCACTTGCAAGCGCTGACGGCGTTGGGCGCCGAGATCGAGCTGGACGAGGGCTACGTCACCGCCCGCGCGCCAAAAGGCTTGAAGGGCGCCGAGATCGAGTTCCCCTTTGTTTCGGTCGGCGCCACCGAACATGCGCTTCTGGCCGCTGTGCTGGCTGAGGGCACGACCGTCCTGCGCCGGGCGGCGCGCGAACCCGAGATTGGTGATCTGGCCCACTGTCTGACGGCCATGGGCGCCAGGATCGAGGGAATCGACACCGACGTCCTGACCATCACCGGCGTCTCGTCGCTGAACGGAACGACCTGGTCTGTGATTCCCGACCGGATCGAAATGGGCTCCTACGCGGTCGCTGCCGCCATGGCGGGCGGCGAGGTGCGCCTGACTAAGGCGCGAGCTGAATTGATCGGTTCGCTGACCGACAAGATGGTCGAAGCCGGGGTTGAGGTCTCGCCGACCGCCGACGGCGTTCTGATCAAACGCGACCCGAAGCAACGACTGAAGGCCGTGGACGTCGAGACGGCCATCTATCCGGGCTTCGCCACCGATCTTCAGGCCCAGTTCATGGCGCTGATGACGACGGCGGAGGGCGTCAGCACGGTGCGCGAGACGATCTTCGAGAACCGCTTCATGCATGTGCCGGAGTTGGCGCGGCTGGGCGCCGACATTTCGGTTCATGCCGGAGAGGCGCACGTCAACGGCGTCGAAGTTCTGCACGGCGCCCAGGTGATGGCGACGGATCTTCGGGCCTCGATGTGCTTGGTCATTGCGGGCCTCGTCGCCGAGGGCGAAACGACGGTCGGACGCGTCTATCATCTGGATCGCGGTTTTGAGCGTTTGGAAGAAAAGCTTGGCGCGTGCGGAGCCGACATCCGCCGCATAAAGGGAACAGGTGATGAGCACTGAGATCAACGGCGTCATCCCCGAAGCCAAGGCGCCGGTCGAACCGCTGCGCCTGCTGGCCGAGGACGCCGACGATCTTCAGATCATCTCCGCCGCCCTTCAGGACGCCATCCTGCGTCCCGTCGATATCGTCTGGGAAAAGGCGGCCCGGACCGTGACCATCGCCTTCAGCCGCTTCTGCTGGGAGTGCGGCGGGACGCGGGTGATGTGCGCCATGCAGTTCGGCGACGTTCTGGCGGTCAAGAGCCGTCGCCTGTCGCGCAGTCCCGACGCATCGCTCGAGCTGCTCGCGCTCGACTTCATTCCGACCGAGGATCTGAGCGGACGCGTCATCTTGATGTTCGCCGGCGGCGGCGACCTGCGAATCGACGTGGAATGTCTGGACGCCGTGGTCACGGATATTTCCGACCGCTGGCCCGCGCGGATCGCGCCGACCCACCTGGACACGCCCGAACTGGACGAAGGGACTGCGGCATGAGCGCCGATCACAAGCTGGCCTCGGTCGAGCTGGATGCCGCGACCCTGCCGGCGGCGACGGCCGAGATCGAGCACGAGCGTCGCGTCGCCATCTTTGATCTGGTCGAGAAGAACAGCTTCGAGCCCGTCGGCGCCGAGGGCGGACCCTACAGGCTGAAGCTGTCGCTTCAGGACAATCGTCTGGTGTTCGACATCGACGGCGAAAACTTCACGCGCACCTACGCCATCAGCCTGACGCCGCTGAAGGGCGTGATCAAAGACTATCTGATGATCTGCGACAGCTACTATGAGGCTCTGCGCGGATCCTCGGCCAGCCAGATCGAATCGGTCGATATGGGAAGGCGCGGCCTTCACAACGAAGGGGCTGAACAGCTGAAGACGCGGTTGGACGGCAAGATCGTCGTCGATCATGAGACGTCGCGGCGCCTGTTTACATTGCTCTGCGCCCTCTACCGTCGCGGCTGACCTCGACTATCTCTGTGTTTTCGGGCATTAGGCCCGTCCATTCCGCCCCTCGCGCCCGCCCGGCGTGGGGTCGAACGCATATTCAACGGGCGTGAGAGGCCGCATGGCTAAGGAAGAACTGCTCGAGTTTCCCGGCACCGTCAGCGAACTGCTGCCGAACGCCACCTTCCGCGTGACGCTCGAGAACGACCACGAGATCATCGCCCACACCGCCGGCAAGATGCGCAAGAACCGCATCCGCGTTCTGGCCGGCGACAAGGTGCTGGTCGAAATGACCCCCTACGACCTGACCAAGGGTCGCATCACCTATCGCTTCAAGTAAGTGGCTGCGGGTCGCCCCGAACTGGTGCTGGCTTCGGCCAGCCCGCGCCGCATCGAACTGCTGGCGCAGGTCGGCATCACGCCCGACCACATTGATCCCGCCGATATCGACGAGACGCCTCTGAAGGGCGAGACCCCGCCGCGTCTGGCCGAACGACTCGCCACCTCGAAAGCCCAGGTCGTCGCGGAACGGCGTCCCGACGCGGTCGTCATCGCCGCCGATACGGTTGTCGCCGTCGGGCGTCGCTTTCTGGAGAAGGCGGCGGACGAGGCCGAGGCGACGCGTTTTCTGAAACTGCTGTCTGGCCGCAATCACCGCGTCTTCACAGGCGTCGCCGTCTGGCGCGACGGAAAACTATCATCGCGCGTCAACGAAACCCGCGTGACCTTCAAACCCTTGTCCGATCACGAGATCGCATCTTACGTCGCCACTGGCGATTGGCGTGGCAAGGCCGGCGGCTATGGTATCCAAGGCCCAGCGGCTGCCTTCATCCAGAGAATCGTCGGCAGCCATCCGTCCGTGATGGGCCTGCCCGTCTATGAGGCCGTACAGCTCTTGCACGGCGTCGGCTGGCGTTCATGAGCGGCGAAGTCGAGGTCTTCCTCGACGAGACGCCTGGCGAGACGCGTGCCGCGATCATGCGCGACGGCCGCTACACCGATCTTCTGATCCATCGCGAGAGTGATGCGGCGCAGACGCGGCTCGGCGCCCGCTCGGTGGGGCGTGTGATAGAGGTGAACCCCGGCTTGCGCGGCGCCTTCGTCGATATCGCCGCACCGGCCGCCGCCTTTCTGCCGTTCCCGAGAAATGAGCGACTTACCCAAGGCCAACGGCTGGAAGTCGTCGTCACCGCCGAACCTCGTGCCGGAAAAGGGGCGATGGTTCGTCGTCTGGGGCCGGGGGAGGGGACGCCTCGCCTGATTCAGCCCGCACCCAGCATCGCGGAACAGTTGCGCGATCTCGCGCCGAACGAGGAATCGGTCACCGGCATCCCCGCCATCGACGCCGTGATCGAGGCGGAGGAGGAGGCCCTGGCTCGGTCGTGCGTTTTCGCCTCGCATGGAATCGATCTCGCCATAGAGCGCACCCGCGCCCTGGTGGCTGTGGACATCGACTTCGCCTCCACGCTCGGTCGTGACCCGAAACAGGCAAGGGCGGCTGCGAATCGCGAGGGTTTGAAACAGGCAGCGCGGCTGATCGGCCTGCGCCACTGGGGCGGCCTGGTCGTCATTGACATGATCGGGGACGGTGCGGACGCCGAGGCGCAGTCCAAGGCCGCGCGGGCCGCGTTCGGCCACGATCCCCAGGCCGTGTTCGGACCCGTCAGTCGATTCGGCCTGTTGCAGATGTCGCTTCCCTGGCGCCGCACACCGATCGAGGAGGTCCTGCTCGACGCCGGCGGACGCCCGTCCGTTCAAACACGAGCCTTGTCTGTCGTAAGGGCTTTGCGGCGGCAGCTTCTGGCCGATACGCTTTCGCCGCGCATCATCGCGCGCTGCGCGCCGGAAGAAGCCCTGATCGCTGATCCGCTGGCGGCCCGTCTGGGACCGCGAGCGGTGATCCAAGCCGATGCCGCAATCCCGCCGGGGCGCGGACGAATAGAAGAGGGTTGAGCCGTGGCTTCCTGTCCCATCTGCCGCAAGGCCGACGCCGATCCCAAGTACAAGCCCTTCTGCTCACGCCGGTGTTCGGACGTGGATCTTCAGCGCTGGTTCACCGGCGCCTACGCCATTCCGGTCGCCTTGGACGAGGGCGCCGAAGATGATGACGAAATGGACGAACTGGGCGCTGGACAGGCGCAAAAGCCTCCCCTATAGACCCGCCTCTCGCGACGCCGCGTCGGCGCCTGGATAGCTCAGCTGGTAGAGCAGCGGATTGAAAATCCGCGTGTCGGTGGTTCGAACCCGCCTCCAGGCACCATCTTTTCCTACACCGTGAAAATCGATTGTTTCGAGCGCATGATCCCGCGCTGCGGCCTTTGCGCCGTCCTTTGGTTTCAGCTGGCTTGCAGCGATCAGCCCTACAATTCGCCATATCGGGAAATGATCACGCTCAGGATGGCTGTTTTGAACAAACTTGCTTCACCTGACGTCAGATCATCATCAAAATGTCGCGCGGCTGCACTCTAATGCGCCGGTTGGTGGAACTTTTCTCCATGTCTCTCGACGGGTTAAAAGCCCCTCTTGTCCCTTGACGCTCCGGTAAGGGTTCGTCAAAGGGTTGAGGCGCCTTCGCAAGAAGACGTTAATGCGGATCGCCGGAGACGTGTCTCCGAAGGTTCGACCAGCGGAGACGAGGCGGGCGACCGGTTCGATCTCCACCGAAGATTTCAGCGGGCTCTGATCCTCGAAAGGACGGGCGCGTTGAAGGAAACATTTCAGGTTGGGGGGCGGTCGCTGACTATGGCCGCACCTTTGGTTCCACGAGTCAGACCAAGCAGGAACTGGCGAATTATGCTGAACAGCAAAAAGACGAATATCCTTCTCGCCATGGCCGGCGCCGCCGCGCTGATGGCGAGCTCGCCGGTCCTGGCCCAGGCCCCGGCCGAGCCCACTCCGGCCGCCTCGACCGCGGCTCCCGCAGCCGCCGCTCCGGCCGCCGGCGAAGCTGATCCCGCAACGGTGAACGACGCCGTCGGCGGCGGTCACGGCGACATCACTCCGATCTCCATGTTCATGGAAGCCACGGTCGTCGTTAAGGTCGTCATGGCCGGCCTGCTGCTGGCCTCGATCCTGTCGTGGACCCTGCTGCTTATCAAGCTGTTCGAGTTCGGCGCTCTGAACCGCAAGACCGACAACTTCCTCGAAAACTTCCGCGGCGCCCGCACCATCGCTGACATGCGCGCTGTCTCGACCCAGGAAGAGTTCGACGGCAACCCGCTGGCCGACATGGCCGCCGCCGCCACCGAGGAAATCGAACTGTCGCGTCAATCGGGTCTGTCGGTCACCGGCGATCACCTCGACTCGGCCATGGCCCGCGCTCAGTCGGCTGTCGCCGCCGTGCAATCCGGTCTGGCCCTTCGCCTCTCGGGCGGCCAGCAGTTCCTGGCCTCGGTCGGCTCGATCGGTCCGTTCGTCGGTCTGTTCGGCACCGTGTACGGCATCATGAACTCCTTCATCGGTATCGCCCAGTCGAACACGACCAACCTGGCCGTTGTGGCTCCGGGTATCGCTGAGGCTCTGCTGGCTACCGGTATCGGTCTGTTCGCCGCTATTCCGGCCGTTGTGTTCTACAACTATTTCAACACCCGCATCGCTGCTTACGGCACGCGCGCCGACGGCTTCGCCGCCGAGTTGCTGAACGGCATCTCGCGTCAGCTCGACAAGGGGGCGTAAGACGGATGGCCGCCAAGATTAAATCGGGCGGCGCTGGCAACCTGCCTCAGGCCAACAGTGATATCAACGTTACGCCTTTCGTTGATATCATGCTGGTCTTGCTCATCATCTTCATGGTGGCGGCTCCGCTTGCCTCTGTGTCGGTGCCTGTCGAGTTGCCAATCGCCGTCGCCAAGGCGGCCCCGAACCCGCCCAAGCCGGTCTATATTTCGATCCAGAATGACGGCGACGTCTATGTGGGCGACTTCCGGACCGACGTCGGATCCCTGGGTGACGATCTGAAAGAACAGATCGGATCCCGGAACCCGGCCGATGAGCGGATCTTCATTCGGGGCGACCAGAACACCCGTTACGGCGACTTCATGCAGGTCATGAATGCGCTGCAGGATAACGGCTTCTATAGCGTTGCGCTGGTCGGCGAAGACCAGGCGACGAGTTAGGATGCGGAGATAGTATGACAGACGTCGAATATCATCGCAGTCGCTACGACGTACCCAAGAAGAAGGGCTTCATGGGGGTGTCCTACCCCGTGCTGATCGTCTGCCTGATGGTGGTCAGTATCTTGTTTGCGTTGCTGATCTTCTTTGTTCAGCAGTCCAAGTTCAAGCTGAAGGAGTTCAACTACGTCGACGAGTCCGTCGAGGTCGAGTTGGTCGAGCCGGTTCCGCCGCCTCCGCCTCCTCCGCCCCCGCCGCCTCCGCCGACGGATACGCCTCCGCCGCCGAAGCTTCAGGTGCGCGTGCCGGCTCCGGTCCCGAACATCGTCCCCCCTCCGCCGGTCAACATCACGCCGACGAAGAAGGAAGATCGGGTTGAATACACGGGTCCGCCCGTCAATATTCCTGGACCTCCGCCTCCGCCCGCCCCCCCGGCTCCGCCGCGCCCGTCGACGATCACGAACGTTCAGTGGTCGCGCCAACCGCGCCCGACGGCTGATGACTTCCCGGCGCGTGCGCTGGAACGTGAAATCAGCGGTTCCGCTACGGTCGAGTGCACGGCGCGCTCCAACGGTGCTCCGGCGAACTGCCGCGTGATCTCGGAAGAGCCCGCAGGCATGGGCTTCGGCCGCGCCGCCATTCGGGTGGTTCAGCGTGGACAACTGTCCCCGCGGACCGTCGATGGCGCCGCTCAAGACGCGACCTTCCGCGTCCGGGTGCCCTTCACCCTCGGGTGATTGTCACGGCCACAGACAAGACGCCTCGGAGAGCAATCTCCGGGGCGTTTTTGTTTGCGGCATCGCCGACGAAATCTCCTGACGAAATGTGAGGAAGGCGCTTGATCGCCTGCCGCAGGCCCGGTAGAGAACGCGCCTCGCGACGCGCGGGCCGCCTTAGCTCAGTTGGTTAGAGCGCCGGTTTGTGGAACCGGAGGTCCTCAGTTCAAGCCTGAGAGGCGGTACCATCGCAAAAGCGCGGTCGGGCTTGCAGCCCGCCGTCGCCGCGACCATCTCCTTATCGTCGGCCGCCACATCCGTTTTTGGGCCGATCCCCCACATCGACAGGAGAAGGCCTCATGAAGACGCGCAAGTTGAGTGCGAACGGCCCCGAGGTTTCGGCCATTGGCCTGGGCTGCATGGGCATGAGCGCCTTCTACGGTGGCGCCGACGAGGCCCAGTCCATCTCCGTCATCCATCGCGCGCTGGATCTGGGGATCAGTCTGTTCGACACCGCCGAGATGTACGGCCCTCACACAAACGAGGTGCTGGTCGGCAAGGCGCTGAAGGACCGGCGCGACCAGGCCTTCATCGCCACCAAATTCGGTATCAACTATAACGCCGACCGCACCAAGCTGATGACCGACGGCAGCCCGGCCAATGTCCGTCGCGCCATCGAGGGCAGCCTGCAGCGCCTCGGCGTCGATCACGTCGATCTCTACTATCTGCACCGCGTCGATCCGGACACGCCAATCGAGGACACGGTCGGCGCGATGGCGGAGCTGGTCAAGGAGGGCAAGGTCCGCTTCTTGGGTCTTTCCGAGGCCGCGCCTGACACAGTACGCAAGGCGCATGCGACCCATCCGATTACGGCGCTGCAGACCGAATATTCGCTATGGAGCCGCGAGCCCGAAGACGAACTGTTCGCGGTCGTGCGCGACCTGGGCATCGGCTTCGTGCCCTATAGCCCGCTGGGCCGCGGCTTCCTGTCTGGCGACATCACATCCATCGATGATCTGGCCGTCGACGATTTCCGCCGCACCAATCCGCGCTTCATGGGCGAGAACTTCCAGAAGAATCTGGATCTGGTCGAGGCAGTGAAAGCCATTGCGTCGGACAAGGGCATCACCGCCGCTCAACTGGCGCTGGCCTGGGTGCTGGCTCAGGGCGAGGATCTGATCCCGATCCCCGGCACGCGCCGTATCGCGACCCTGGAGCAGAATGCGGCGGCCGTCGACGTCGTTCTGACGCCCGAGGATTTCGCTCGGATCGAGGCCGTCTTCCCGAAGGGCGCGGCGACGGGGCATCGCTACGCCGAGACGGCGCGGGCTGCGCTGAACCGTTAATCTGAAGACCAATGCAAAAAAGGCCCGGTCGAATCGCTCCGACCGGGCCTTTCCTATGTGGGGAGTCCTGATCCTAATGGATGCGCGTCCAGGTCTGCGTCTTGCAGAGCGGCGCGACGATGCAGCCGCGCAGACGCAGGCTGTTGTCGTTTGTCATGGTGATGGTGCCGCGATAGGTGCCGCCGTCGGCCGGATTGTAGACCGAGCCGTTGCGCCATTCCGTCGGACCGCCGGTGAAGCCGGTCAGCATGGGCAGATTGCGCAGGGTGCGGTTCCGCTGGGCGGCGTTGCGATTGTTGGCGTCGCGCGCATTGGCGTCGGCGCGAATGTGGTCCGAAGTCACCAGCGTGCCGCACAGCGCTTGCCCGCAGCGCGCGATCCGCACCTGGCCGCCATTGGTCGGCGTCTGCCACAGGCCCGTCGGGTCGCCCGCCAGAGCCGGAGAGGCGAGGGCGCCCGCCAGGGTCGCCGCGGCCAGCATGATCTTGATCTTCATAGTCGTTCCCTTTCGTCGGGTCGGTCGCACCGCCCGTTAAAGCGGACGTTGATCGCGGTTTCGGTTGAAAACAAGGCCAAAACCCCAGCGATCACCAACGAAAACCGACCGTTAGGTCAACTTCAACCGCCGATCAGTGCCAGCCATTCGTCCTCGGTCAGCACCTGGACGCCGTGCTTCTCGGCGTCCTTGAGCTTGGAGCCGGCGCCGGGGCCCGCGACGAGGTAGTCGGTCTTTTTCGACACCGAGCCCGACACCTTGGCGCCCAGGCTTTCGGCGCGGGCTTTGGCCTCGTCGCGCGTGAAGCGTTCCAGGGCGCCGGTGAAGACGACGGTCTTGCCGGCGACCGCAGTGTCGGATTTGGGGCGTTCGGCGTCGAGGATTTCGGTCAGCTCTGCTTCCAGAGCCTCCACGACTTTGAGATTGTGCGGCTCGTGGAAGAAGTGCGCCAGGGCCTCGGCCGCGACAGGGCCAACGCCGGTGACGCCGGCGATCTGGTTCAGGATTTCGGACGGGCCGTCCTCGCGCGCGACCCGGGCCAGTTCGACCAGGCCGGACCAGTCGCTCGCCATCGTCGCCAACGATCGGCGGGCCGGGGCGGCCATGCCGGGGAAGGCCTGGCTGATCTTCATGTCCATCGTCGCCTCGTGCCAGGGATCGACGGCGGGGGGCTTCGCCTCGGCCATCAGGGTCAGGACGCGGGGCGATATGGCGTGGGCGGCCGCCAGTTCGGTCCAGGCTTCGGACGGCACACCTGATGCGGCCTGGAGACAGGCGGCCTTAAGCGCGGCCCAGCTCTCGAAGGCGCGGGCCAGAACGATGGAGGTCTGTTCGCCGATGTCGCGGATTCCCAGACCGAACAGAAACCGGTCCAGCGCGATGACGCGGCGGGCGTCGATGCCGGCGACCAGGTTGCGGATGCTGGTCTCGCCATAACCGTCGTCGCGCTCCAGTTCCTTCAGCCGCGCCTCGTCGCGCGCCAGGCGGAAGATGTCGGCCGGCTCCTTGATCCAGCCCCGCGCATGGAAGGCGACCAACTGCTTTTCGCCCAATCCCTCGATGTCGAAGGCGCGGCGGCCAACGAAATGCTTGAGGCGCTCGACGATCTGGGCGTCGCAGATCAGGCCGCCGGTGCAGCGGCGTTTGACCTCGTCGCCTTCGCGCACAGCTTCCGAACCGCAGACGGGGCAATGTTCTGGGAAGACGTAAGGGACGGCGTCGGCGGGGCGCAGGTCCGGGACCACGCCCAGGATCTGGGGGATGACGTCGCCGGCCCGTTGCAGGCGGACGGTGTCGCCGATGCGGACATCCAGACGTTCGATCTCGTCTTCATTGTGCAGGGTGGCGTTCCTGACCACTACACCGCCGACGGTGACGGGGTGCAGCCGGGCGACGGGGGTCAGGGAGCCGGTGCGGCCGACCTGGATGTCGATGCCCTCCAGCACCGTAGTCGCTTGCTGGGCCGGGAACTTGTGGGCGATGGCCCAGCGAGGACTGCGGGCGACGAAGCCCAGGCGGCGTTGCCAGTCGATGCGATCCACCTTGTAGACCACGCCGTCGATGTCATAGCCCAGGGTCGCGCGGTCGCGTTCCAGTTCGCGATAGACGGCGATCAGGCCCTCTGCGCCCTCGACCTGGCGCGAACGGGCGTTGACGGGGAAGCCCCAGGCTTCGAGCTTTTGCAGGGCCTCCCACTGGGTCTCGGCGAAGTCGCTGGAGTGTTCGCCCCAGGCGTAGGCGAAGAAGTTCAGCGGGCGTTTGGCCGTGATCCGGGCGTCCTTCTGGCGTAGGGAGCCGGCGGCGAAATTGCGGGGGTTGGCGTAGGTCCGGCGGCCTTCCGCCTCGGCAGCGGCGTTGAAGGCGGCGAAGGCATCGTTTGGCGCATAGACCTCGCCACGCACCTCGATCCGGTCGGGCCAGTCGTCGCCGGCCAGGGTCTGCTGCACATCGGCGATGGTGTTCAGATTGGCGGTGACGTCCTCGCCCGAGCGGCCGTCGCCGCGCGTGGCGCCGATCGTCAGCCTGCCTTGGACATAGAGAAGATTGGCCGACAGGCCGTCGATCTTGGGCTCGGCGACAAAGGCAATCGGTTCGTCGGCGGGCAGTTTCAGGAAGCGTGTGATCCGGGCGACGAAATCGCGCACCTCGCCCTCGTCGAAGGCGTTGTCCAGCGACAGCATGGGCACGCCGTGCCGCACCTCGGCGAACTGGGTTGAGGCGGCGGCGCCGACCTTGTTCGACGGCGAGTCAGGCCGGATTAAATCGGGAAAGGCGGTTTCGATCGCTAGGTTGCGCGCACGCAGGGCGTCGTATTCCGCGTCGGAAATCTCGGGCGTCGCCTCGTTGTACAGCGCGTCGTGGCGGGCCATTTCGGCGGCCAGCCAGGCCAGGGCCTCGGCGGCCGTCTCGGCGGTTAGGTCTTCGACGGGGACTTCGAGAGGAATCGTGTTGGCCATGGCCGTCGTCATATCATCTGACGCGCCGCCCGTGCATCGCGCAAAGCCGATGATGACAGAACCGTAGGCTGACGCGCCGTCCGCTCTTCGATAGGTTCGCGCGTCCTTATCGGAGCCTGTATGACTCGTTCGACCCTCTGCCTTTTCGTCGCTGGCGCCGCACTGATCGTCAGCGGTTGCGCCGCCGTTCCCGCAACAGCGCCGAGTGCGCCGAGCGCTGTTGCGCCGGTTTCCAGCCAACTGCTCGAGGACGTTCGCATCCTGTCGGCCGACGACATGCAGGGCCGCGACACGGGCTCTGAAGGCGGCGAGCGGGCGCGCGCCTATATCGTCTCGCGATTGGAGGCCGTGGGCGTTCAGGCGCCGCCGTTCGGGCGTTTGCAGCGGTTCGAGACGCCGGGCCGCACGAGAGAAGGCGTCAAGACCTTCAGCGGCGTCAATATCGTCGGCCTGATCCCCGGAACCCGCGTCGCCGACCGCTATATCGTTGTGACGGCCCACTACGACCATGTCGGCGTCAATGACGGCCAGATCTTCCACGGCGCCGACGACAATGCCTCGGGCGTGGCGACGATGCTGGAACTGGCGGCGCGACTGAAGGCCCAACCGCCGGAACATAGCGTGCTGATCGTCGCGCTGGACGGCGAGGAGCGGGGGCTGCTGGGCGCTCGCGAATTCGTCAAGGCGCCTCCGGTACCCCTGTCGTCACTGAGCCTCAACCTGAACTTCGACATGACGGCGCGGGCGGAAACGGACGGCCATCTGTGGGTCACTGGGACCTATCAGCATCCCAATCTGCGACCCTTGCTGGAGGCTGTGGCGCCGAACGGGGCCGTGTCCTTCGCCTTCGGCAAGGACACCCCTCAGGATACGGGCGAGAACAACTGGGTCGACGCTTCCGATCATGGCGCCTTCCACGAGGCGGGCGTGCCCTTCCTGTACATGGGCATCGACTATCACCCCGACTATCATCGACCGAGCGACACCTTCGACCGGATCACGCCGTCGATCTTCACCAGCGCGACCGAGATCGCCATCGCCGGGTTCCGCGCCTTGGACCGGGCGCTTGATCGATGAAGTCCTCATGGGTGGTCGTTGCGGTCGCGGGCTTGTTGAGCCTGGCGGCATGCGAGCGGCGCGACGCCGCGACATCGACGTCGACGCCGGAAGCCACGTTCCAGCATCGTCTGAGCGGCGATACCTCGGGCGACTATCGCCCGATAGGTGAGGAATCCATTCAGCCCGTGGCTTCGCTGTTTATCGGACAGGATGACGCCTTCGCCGCCTGGGAAGGTGGGTCCCGCGCTTCGCCACCGCTGATCCTGTCGCTGAACGGGCCGCAAGGCGAGGTAAGAGTTCTGCCGGACGCCTATGTCGTCACCGACGATCGGGTCCAGATGCGCGGCTCGGCGCCTGGCATGGGCTTGGTGGAGTTGTCGGCGCAGATTGATCAGGGCGCGTTGGCGACGGCGCGGCGCAATCTCGGAGATCATACGCCTGTTGTCGCCGGGACGGTTTCGGTGAGCGGCCGTCGCACGTCGTTCACGCTGAGTTGGTGGGGCGGCGACTGATCTAACCAACCTGCGCTGACAGCTCGTCAAGATTGCCAATCACGCAATCCCAGGTCATGATCACACTTGGGGGCGTTGAATGTCGATATCGGATTTGGCCGAGTGCGATGTCACGCCGACACGCGGTGTCGGTGCGCATCGGCGCCGCGTTCGTCCCGACCCGACCCGCGCCATGGATGTCGTGTTCGCCTTAATAGGCCTGCTTCTGACCTGGCCGCTCTTCGTTTTCATCGCCCTGGGCGTCAGGGCGCAGGACGGGGGGGGCGCGATCTTTCGCCAGCAGCGCATCGGACGCGACGGCCGAATGTTCGACTGTCTCAAGTTTCGCTCGATGAGGATGGGCGCGGAGCAAACCTTGCCGTCAGCATCTGATCCGGAATGGCAGGCGATGCGAAAGCTGACACACGACCCGCGCGTTACGCCGCTGGGACGCCTGTTGCGCCGGTCCAGCCTGGATGAACTGCCTCAGTTGATCAATGTGTTGAGGGGCGAGATGGCGCTGGTCGGCCCCCGACCGATCGTGATCGACGAGGCTGCGCGATACGGCCGGCGGCTGGCTGAGTACTGTGCGGTGCGGCCGGGCCTGACGGGGCTGTGGCAGGTGTCGGGCCGCAACGCCGTGCCTTATCCGCGCCGTGTGGCGATGGATGTCTGGCTGGTCAGAAACCGGAGCATCAGGGTTTATCTCGCGATCCTGGTGCGCACGATCCCGGCGGTGCTGAGCCGCCGGGGCGTGTCCTAGGGAAGACGCTCCTCGAAGCCCTCGTCCGTGCCGATGATGGCGAGGTCCGCGAGATCCAGGAACAGCCCGTGCTCCACCACGCCGGTGATCAGTTTCAGATCGTCGGCCAGACGGACCGGATCGTGGATCGCCTTGCAGCCCGCGTCATAGATCAGATTGCCGCCGTCGGTGCGGACCAGGCCGCGATCGGCCTGACGCACCCGTGCCGGCTGGTTGATATCGTGGTCGATCAGGACATCAGCGATGCGGTTGGCCGTCGTCTTGTGACCAAAGGCGACGACCTCGATGGGCAGGGGGAAGTTTCCCAGCACAGGCACGACCTTGGCCGCATCGGCGATGACGATGCAGCGAGCCGAGGCCTCCCAAACCAGCTTTTCGCGCAGCAGAGCCGCGCCGCCGCCCTTGATCAACGCCAGGCCCGGCCCGATCTCGTCGGCGCCGTCCACGGTCAGGTCGATGCGCGGCGTGTCCTCCAGCGTCGATAACGTCAGCCCAAGTTCGCGCGCCAGATCGGCGGTCTTTTCGGAGGTGGGCACGCAGCGCAGACCGGGCAGGCCCCGCGCCGCCAACGCCTTCACGAACCAGGCGGCCGTCGAGCCCGTGCCCAGGCCGACGATCATTCCGGCCTCGACATGAGCGGCGGCGGCCTCGCCGGCGTTCTTCTTCTGGAGGTCGCTCATTTGGATTTCGCAGCCTTCTTCGCCTTGGCTTCGACACGGAAGGCCGCGGCCGCTTCGGGTTTGACGGTCTGGCGCGCGCGGCCGAAGGCCAGGGCGTCGGCGGGCACATCCTCGGTGATGACAGAGCCGGAGGCGATCAGGGCGCCGTCGCCTATGACCACGGGGGCCACCAGGCTTGAGTTCGACCCGACGAAGGCGCCGGCGCCGACCTGGGTCTGGGCTTTGTTGAAGCCGTCGTAATTGCAGAAGATGGTCCCGGCGCCGACGTTGGCGCCCGCACCGACCGACCCGTCGCCCAGATAGGCCAGATGATTGGCCTTGGCGCCCTCCGCCATCTTGACGTTCTTGACCTCGACGAAGTTGCCGACCTTGACCCCTGTCGCCAGGTCCGCGCCGGGACGCAGGCGCGCATAGGGACCGACCTCGGCGCCGGCCGCGACCCGCGCGCCCTCGATATGGCTGAAGCTGCGAATGCGTGCGCCGGCATCAATCACCGCACCAGGGCCGAAGACCACGAAGGGTTCGACGACGGTCCCGCCGCCGATTTGGGTGTCCCAGGCGAAATGGACGGTCTCTGGCGCCGCCATCGTCACGCCCGCCGCCAGGAAGGCGTCGCGCTGCACGCTCTGGAACAAGGCTTCGGCCTCAGCCAGCTCGGCCTGGCAGTTGACGCCCATCACGGCGTCCTCTGCCGCGAAGACGGCGCGGGTCGGGTGGCCGCCCTGGCGCGCCAGAGCGACGACATCCGTCAGATAGTATTCGCCCTTGGCGTTCTCGTTCTTCACCTCGGCCAGCAGCGAGAAGAGCAAAGCCGCCGGCGCGGCCATGACGCCGGAGTTGCAGGCGGTGATGGCGAGAACGTCTGGCGACGCCTCCTTGGCCTCGGTTATGGCGGTCAGGGTGTCGCCTTCGACGATCAGACGGCCATAGGCGCCCGGATCGCGAGCCTCGAACCCGATGACGGTGACGCCGTCCGCATTGAACACGGGCTCGATGTCGGCGGCTTTCAGCAGGGGTACATCGCCATAGGTGACGACCACCTCGCCGTCGAAGCCGGCCAGCGCCTGTTCGGCGGCGCGCACGGCGTGGCCGGTGCCGAGCGGCGGGTCCTGGACCGCAATGGCGGCCTCGCCCAGCCTGCTGACGACATGGGCCCGGACCTCCGGCGAGTGATTGCCGACCACGACCACGATGCGTTCGCAACCTAGCCCTTCCGCCGCATCGATGGCGTGGTCCAGCATGGCGCGGTGGGCGACGGGGTGCAGCACCTTGGGCAGGGGCGACTTCATCCGCGTGCCCTGGCCGGCGGCGAGAATGATGGCGGCGCGGGCGCGCGTCTGGCTGGTCATGAATCGTCTCGCAGTCTAGTCGTCCTGCGATCTAGCCCATCATGCGGGCCAGCGGGAGATGTGGATGAGCGATCGCGACCTGGAAGGCTGGACCATCGCCTTCGATCTGGATGGGACGTTGGTCGATTCCGCCCCGGACCTGATCGGAACGCTGAACCGGATGCTGGTCGAGGAGGGGCTGCCGCCCGTGCCGATGGAGTCCGCCTCGACCCTGATCGGAACGGGCGCGCGGGCGCTGCTGGTGCACGGCTTCGAAGCCGCCGGCGCGCCGGTCGAGCGGGCCAAGTCCGACGAGCTGTTCGAACGCTTCCTGGTCGATTACGCCGCCCATATCGCCGATGGCTCCCAGCCTTTCGAGGGCGTGGTCGAAACGCTGGAGCGTCTGACCGAGCGGGGCGCAGTTCTGGTCGTCGCCACCAACAAGCGTTCGGACCTGTCGGAGCTGTTGTTGGGCAAGCTGGACCTGACCCGACATTTCGCCGCCATCGTCGGCCCGGATCGGGTCAGCGCGCGCAAGCCCTCAGGCGCCCATCTGAAGGAGGCCGTCGCCATCGCAGGCGGCGATCCCGAACGGGCCATCATGGTGGGAGACGCCGCACCGGATGCGGACGCCGCCAAAGACGCCGGCATGCCCTGCATTCTGACGACCTTCGGCTTTACGCCGACGCCCGTTGAAGACCTGGGCGGGGACGTCCTGATCGATGCTTTCGAGGACGTGGAAGAGGCGATCGACGGCATCCTCTCCGACTTCTACGTGAGGCGAGCGCTGAAATTCTGATACCGGCCGAGAGGAAATCTGTCGGCTGAATGATCGCTGCTGCGGTTGCGGATCGCCATGGCGATGGACAGATTGGCGCACCCCTGTTGAAAGTGCCGTCATGCTCGCTCGCTTTTTCAAGATCCCGCTGTGGCAGCGGACCGCCGCCGGCTTCATCCTTGGCATCATCGCCGGGCTGATCCTGCGCGAGCGGGCCGAGACCTGGCTTCAGCCGATCGGCGACGTCTATCTGAACCTGATCCGCATGGTGGTGGCGCCGCTCGTGCTGTTCACCATCGCCAGCTCGATCGCAAAGTTGGGTGAGGGGGCGGGGGCCGTGCGGCTGGGGGTGCGGACCATCGTCTGGTTCGCCATCACCTCATTGCTGGCCGTGCTGGTCGGGTTCGCGTTCGGCCACATCATCAATCCGGGCGTGGGCCTGTCGAACCTGCCGCTGGGCGAGGTCAAGGAACGGGTGATCCCGACGCCGTTGGAAGTTCTGATCGGCGTCGTGCCGACCAATCCGTTCGCCGCCCTGGCCGAAGGCAAGGTGCTGCAGATCATCTTCTTCTCGGCACTGGTCGGGATGGCGCTGGTGGCGCTGGGTGATCGGGCGCAAGGGGTGCGGCGTCTGGTGGATGAGGGCGCGGCCGTCATCTTCCGCATCACCCGCTGGGTGATCCAGCTGACGCCCATCGGCGTGTTCGGCCTGATCGGCTCGGTCGTCGGCGGCTATGGCTGGGAGGCGCTGCTGCCCCTGGTGAAGTTCATCCTGGCCATCTACGCCGCCTGCCTGTTCCACATCCTGATCGTCTATTCGGGCCTGCTGAAGGTTCACGGGCTGAAGGTGACCAGCTTCTTCCGCGGCGCCTTCGCGGCCCAGCAGACCGCGTTTGCGACTTCGTCCTCGCTGGGGACGTTGCCCATCACCCTTCGCCAGACGGTCGAGCGGCTGGGCGTGCCCCAGGCCTACGCCGCCTTCGCTGTGCCCCTGGGGGCCAATGTGAAGATGGACGGGTGCGGGGCTATCTATCCGGCCATCGCCTCGATCTTCATCGCCCAGTATTTCAAGATTGATCTGACGCTGACGCAGTACATCTTGATCGGCCTGACGGCGGTGCTCGGGTCGCTGGGGACGGCCGGCGTGCCGGGGACCAGCATCGTCATGCTGACCCTGACCCTGTCGACCGCCGGCCTGCCGCTCGAGGGCATCGGCTATATCGTCGCCATCGACCGGATCATCGACATGATGCGGACCGCGACCAATGTGACCGGCCAGATGCTGGTGCCGGTGCTGGTGGCCAAGGAAGAGGGCATCCTGAACCAGGACATCTATAACGGTCACGTCGCCTGGCTGCCGGGTGATCCGGAAGCCGATACGCCCGAAGGCGTTCGCGCCGCCGGAATCTGAAACAGGCGCTTGCGCGGGGCCGGCGACCGGGCTATGTCGCCGCCTCCGCAAGGCAAGGACGCGTAGCTCAGCGGGAGAGCACCTCGTTCACACCGAGGGGGTCACAGGTTCAATCCCTGTCGCGTCCACCATCCTTTTCAAGTACTTAGCTTGAAGCCTTGCGTCTCACTCCCCGCCTGACTTCCCATAAACAGCAGATGTTCTCATTCTGTTCATGGTAAGCTATGGCTCTCTCGTCGATGGCGCGACGGAGGACATCATGGGCCAGCCCCTATCAACCGAAGAACTGATGCGCCTCGGCCGCTTCCAGGCGCCATGACCGCCGAAACCGTCGGCTCCATGATCGAGCGGGGCGCGAAGATCATATGGGAGTGTGAAGTCGTCCAGATCGGTCACGGCGGCCCCGTCGATCTTGCTGCTGTGGCGAGCGCCAAAGGCGAAGACTTCACCCTAGCGAACAGGCGGCCCGCCTGCCGCGTCGAGGGCTGCCCCGGTCGAGTTCGGTTCATGGACAAGACGAGCACCTGGCCCCGCCAAGTGGACACGATCACCGACATGGATCGGATCTGGTGGGACTACACCGCAGCAGAGAATGAGCGGCTCAAGGCTCTGGGATGGTGGCTTGAGATGGGGAAATGGCGGCCGCCGCCGAAACCGGTCTATGGGCAGGGCCTCAACGGCAAAACGCCCCCGGCAGTTAAACCGAGGGCGTCTGTGGCGGGCGGCCTCACCCTGGGAACGTAATAGACCGCCCACCGAGCGGGGTGGCGCATATTGCCGGGCCACCACCCTCATAAGCCGGCTCTGCTGCGGTTAACTCCAGCAGTGACCATCGGTTCCTGTGAGCGGAATAAGACGAAAGCCGCCCCGGTCTCCCGGAGCGGCCTCGATAGCGGAGCCGAGGCTCGACGCTCTGCTGATTTCCAATCAAGGGGTAAAGCGGCTGAACCCCCCGCCCTTATTGGATTTGGGGGTGATTTCCTCCGACCGAATGACTATCGCTCTGACCGATAGTCATTGCTGATACCCCCGGATTATTCGGAGGTTTAGCCCGGTCGCGGAGGCGGCGGACAATCCAGCCCTCGCATCCCCATCGTGTCGAAGAATCGGCAGAGCCGCGACACCCGCGCCCACCCTTCCTCGCCCCAGGCTTCTACGGCGTTGTCGTATTGCTCGCCCGCGATGCGGCTGCTCAGCACGTCGTCAGGCGGGACCGGCTTGGGCTGGACGATCAAATCCGTCGCAGTCGGGAAGGCTCCGACCGGCTTCGCGCAACTGGCGACAGCGGCGCCTAAGCTCGCGATCATCAGGGCGGCTGTCAGGGATCGCTTCAGCGGCATGGTCTCTCTCCTCTTGCCGGTTGCGGATGGTGGTCGTGTCGGCTTCGCGCTCGATAGCAGCGGTTTCCCGCGCGCCTGAAGCCTTCGCCTCGGTCTTCTGGGTCTGGACAGCCTGACGGTCCCGTTCGCCCTGTGCGCCCCTGTGGGAGCAATAGGCTCCGGTCACGACGAAGGCGGCGATGATGGCGACGATCAGCCAGCCGGTCGGGCTGAGCAGGCGCGGGATGGAGCGGAGGAAGGCGAGGGTGTCGATCACAGGATCAACGCCTTGGCCTTCGCCGTCAGAGCGATCCGGTCGGCTTCATGGTTGGAGGGTTTGTCGGACTTCGGATTGCCCCGGTTCACCCCGCGAGAGCAGGCCACGGCGTCGTCCCGATCTGCATAGGTGTTCAGCCCCATGCGTGACCAGAACAAGGTGCTAGCCATCAACCCGAGAGACGGAATCGACAGCAGATGCGGATTGCTCTCCAGATCAATGCCAAGGGCCCGGCCGTCCCGCCGATAGTTGGCGCGGCCCGTGGTCTGAATGGGTCCGCGTCCCTTATAGCGCTTTCCGTCGCCCGGTTGGGTGTTGCCCAGGTCGGCGCGTCCCTCATAGTCCGCGCCGCTGGCGATCTCCTCCATGTATCGGAAGCTGCCGCTCTCGTGCGCGCATTGACCCATGAAGTGCGCTAGGCGCAGGCCGCTTTCTAAGATGCCGTAGGTTCGAAAGTGGACGTTGGCGGCGAGGCCGAGTTCGGCAGCGATGGCAGGCGCGGCGCCCATCCGTGAGAAGAGAGCAGTCAGGGTGCCGGCGCCTATGATCCCGTCAACCGGGACACGCTGGTTCGTCTGCAATCGACGGGCGTCGAGCATGGTCAGTCTCCAGATTGTGAGAGTGAGATTTCGCGGCTAAGGCGAAGCCGTCGCGGCTCGTGCCCGAACTGCGTCAGGCGGCCCGGCTGGGCGAGGACATCAACGGCCGGGCCGCAAAGCTATAGGGAACACGGAATGGATGACGGGACGCTGGAGCGGCGCGCCATGGGCGCGGAACAGCTGATGACGGCGAAGATCACCGAGTTCGCGGCCCACCTGACGGCGGGTGATCGATCGGCCGCAGAGCGTGCCCGAACCGAGGCTATTGCGGCGCTGGAAGTGCACCTGGACCTGACGGATCAGCTGATCACGCAGACTTTCGCCTGATCGAGGCTCGGGCCGCGCCGGGCCTGATCGACGAGCAACAGCGCCAAAATCATCGTGACAGGAGACGATATCAGCATGGACCGTCACTTGATCTTCCATGGAGCAATGACGCCAGTCGCTGCTCGAAATACGCAAATCTTGATGGTGGGCGCCCTCCGCGAAGGCGCGACCCGCATCGTGCTTCACATTTGCAGCGGAGGCGGTGATGTCGTCGCCGGCGTCGGGCTCTACAACTTCATTCGAAGCTTGCCGTGGCGTGTTGATACCCACGCTTTCGGGCCATGCGACTCTATAGCAGCGACGGTGTTCATGGCAGGCGCCGCGCGGACTTGTCTGCCGATCAGCGCCTTTGTGCTCCACGGGGCAACCTATTCGGATGGCCCAAAAATCGGGCAACGCGCCCCCAATACGGACCTGATCGGCGCGCCCTTCAGGGAAATTCTTGGGTGGGGTGATCAGCAGATCGATCACTATTTTGGAACAGAAGATCGGCGGCTCCTCCCGCAGGAGGCCCTGACGCTTGGTATTGCGACGTCTGTGCAGCAGTTCCCGCTTCCCATGGACGCCAGTGCGATCGTCCATGTTGCGATGCCTGCCTGAGAGAGGCGCAGCCGTTGATGCGGCAGTCGGCCGAAGAGCAGCCGCAGGCAGACGACGTCTGTGCTAGAGTTGTCATGATGATTACTCGCGTGGAAAGATGAGGCGAACGGCGTTCGCGAACCCGGTTCGTCAGTCGGCGGACGGCGAGGCAGGCGGGACCGGGTCGATGCGGATCAGTCGGTCGTAATCGGGCGCAGGTTCGGCGAAACCCGAGACCACCTTCTCCAGAGAGCGCTCCACGACCGGCGGGACCGTCTCCGCCACCGCTTCCTTCATGTCCTGAACGTCGGCGGCCCGCGTCTCTGCCCGCCGCACCTCCAGCACCTCGCGCCCGTCGTGGACGAACATGCTGATCAGCATGGCGGTCGAGGTGACGGCGGCGAACACGAAGAACCAGGCGACCGCATCCGGCACATGCGCGCCGCCATAGATTTCGAGGATGACGAACACCGTCACAAGCGCCACGACATCCATCAGTCGTCGCACGATCCAGTTGCTGGCGTAGGAACTGCGCACGCGCGGCGAGACGATCTCAGCGCGGGCGAAGACGGTCAGCCCGACCACGCCAGCGGCGATGACGGTGACGATATCGACAGGGGTCATGGGTTGGCCCTCGTGCCGCCCAACCAGCGCAGGGCCAGATCGCGAAGGGTGGCGGGGTTGGACAGCAGTTTGACGGCCCCAAACAGACCAGGCGCGAAGCGCCACGCCCCCATCCCGATCCCGAAGCCGATGGCTCTGAGGTCGGACGGGTTGATGTCTGGCGCCAGTCGCAGGGCGATGGGCGCGGCCCAGAACCGGGCGACCAACGCGCCGACGACGACGGCGAACACGCCCTCGATCACCGCGCGCATGATCTCGCGCGAGGTCGCCGGTTCGGAACCCAGCGACACCACCCCGACGTGGACCAGGGCGGAGACGATGCCGCCCGCCGCGCCCGCCAGAAAAATCCAGTCGGGGTCGATCCGGTCCGCCCCGATGACGCCGGCATAGGCCGCTGCGCTCAGGATCAGGTTCAGCAGCGCGCCGATCCCGAACACGGTGAAGGGTTCCGCCACCCAGCGGATGAAACGAGCCATGGAGGTCTCCGAATGTCAGGCCGTGGTCGAACAGCCGTTGGGCGGCTTTGACGAAGTCAGGGCTGCGCAGCTGCTGGCGCATTCATGGCCGCAAGACTGCGGACGCGATCGTCCAGGGTTTGCAGCACTCGAGCCGTGCTGAAGGCGAGGTTGGGCAGGCTGGGATCGATCTCCGCCAGGGTGGTGTAGTTGGCGCGCAGGACGCTGATCAGGGCGGCAACCCTGCCGTCTTCCGCCGTCGATCCCAGGCCGGCGTCGGTGAACGGAGTCAGTGTGGCGCGCACCGACGCTTTGCGTTCGGCGGCGGCGGCGGCGTCCGCTTCGGCCACCATCTGGCGGGCGGCGGCGATGTCTTCAGGCGTGGGTTGGGTCTTGGCCATGTCCGGCCTCCTTTTCGGTGAGGGTGGTTTGAAGCAGGATCAGGTGATCGGGCGTGTGATCGACCGTGACCTGAAACAGATTGTCGTTGGGCGCGCGGACATCGACGACGATCCAGCGAGAATCGTCATCACCCTTGCGACCCTCGAAGCCTTCCAGCGAGCCGGGCTCGACCAGAACGGGTTGGCCGCTGGAGGACAACTGCACGAAGGTTTCAGCGGATCGGCCGGCGCGGAACAGCTCTGCCCGCACATCTTCGGTCGATTGCGCCAGGTCGAAATAGCTGGAGGTGCGGTGACGCGACACGATGTAGCTGAGCGCGCCATCCTCGCCAGCTGAGTGCGGCGCAAGGACGACGACCGACCCGGCCGGCAGGTTCAGCGCCATATCGTCGGACTTGATGAGGGACGCGTTCGCCATGGAGGTTCCTTTTCGCTGTTGGGGTGGGGTTCAGCCGCCGACATCGGTGACGTCGATGATCAGGGGCGGCTGGGCGATACCGATGTCTCGGCCGCTGTAGGGCGGACCTGACGCGCCCGTGACGACCCCTCCGTCGATCACCTTGGACGCGGCGAACACCTTTCCGTCGGCGTAGTAGAAGCCGTTCCCGGTGACCTCGTATTGGGTCGAGGGATTGTTGAAGTCGTCGTTGAAGTTCTCGCTCATCGTTGAGGACACGAAGCCAACGACGGCATGGCGACGGCCGGACGCCTGGGCGGCTGGAATGTTGACGAACGGTGTCGCGGTCGAGAAAACGACCACCTGTTGCGCTTCGTCCCAGAACGTCAGGCCCATGCCGTCGTGCGCGATCTGCATCCGGTCGATCACGAAATAGTCGAACGCCCAGTCATTGTTGGTCGAGAAGACGTAGATCCGAAAGGTGAAGGCATCGCCGTTCCGCCGCGTGCTGAAGATGCCCCCCAGCTTGTACGGATTGCCAGTGACGGGGTGCAGCGTCGAGGGAACGCGAACGGCGATCATGGGCGAACGGCCGTTTATGGTGATGTCGATAAACTTGGCGGTGAAGAATGGGAACTCAAGCCCGAAATCGAGCGCTGAGGACGGCACCGAGGCGCGGGCCGTATGGCCGATCACTGGCCAGCCATTGCTGTCGAACTGGCGCACGCCGTCCGGCGTGTTGAAGAAGAAGCCGGCCATCAGCGGTCGCCCCAATAGACCTGGACCGTCGCTCCGGCCGCCAGCGTCAGGCTGTAAGTCCAGGTGCCGTCACCATTGTCGAAACAACCGCCGCGCACATCACCCCAGGGGAAGGCGGACATCCACGACCGCTTGCCTGGACCAGTTGGCACCCCGATGGTCTGGGTGACGGTTCCCGGTCCGCTATGTGCGGCCGTGCCCGTGATGCGGCCGGGACGGCTGGTGGTGTCGAATAACACCGAGCCGTCCGGACGCCAGATACGCAGGCCCATCCGTCACCCCAGCTGATAGGCTTGCTGGCCATTGGCGTACCAGCCCCGGATCGTCTTGCCCTCGATCCACATCCGTTCGCCGGTCTGACCACTGCGGATGGTGGTCGTGCCGTCCTGCGCGACGATGAACCGGTTATTGAAGTTCATGCTTCCGCCATTGACCTCGACATCGCCGAAGAACTTGGACTTGCCGTTTTCAATCCGCAGCGCCTCGACCGCCTCGCCGTTAACGATGTTCCGCAGCCGCACTTTCGTCGCCGTGATCGAGGCGTCTGAGCCGGTCGGCCCCGCTTTCAGCGAGATATCAAACGGATCACCGCCCGCGCCGCCGGTGACGCTGAACTCGACCGATGCCATCCGGGTCGCCACATCGGCAGCGACGGCGGCGGTGACGTTGAGCTGCGCCGCCAAGGCTGGGACCGCCCGATCACCTTCCGACATAGACGTCAGAGCGGTGCTATACCAATCCAGCGACTTGGTTTCGTTGGCGCCCTGCGGCCCGAAACCTTCAGCCCACCGAGACATGAGGTAAAGCTGAATGCTGGCGGTGTTTGGGGCCAAATCGATCCGCTTTGTGAAACGATAGATCCGACCGTCGCCGGAGCCGCTGCCCGCGACGTTTCCGCCCGTGTCAGGATCGGTGGCGAAGCGCAGAATGCCCCCATCGGCGATATAGCCGCCGTTCCCATCCATGCACTGGATGAGGACGCCTGCACCTTGAAAGCCGGTTCCGGTAGCACCGCCGTTCGGGATGGCGATTTCGACCTCTAGGTTATACGCCCCAGCGCCCCTGAAGCCGCTGATGACTTGCTTCATCCCCAGGCTGCCCATGCTGGGGACGTAGTTCATGCGGGTGAAGCGTCGCCCGTTCCATCCGCTGCCGGATTGAATGTTGGTCGATCCGGTAGCGTTGGTCCAATCGTCCCAGCCGGTTGGTCGATCCTGTCCCGCGGGCCAGTTCAGGAACCTACCATTGTTGATGACGCTGGCGTTCGCTCCAAGCGAGGCGGCGAGGTTCGCGCTGATCGACGCTGACGAAGCTGACGCGCCGGCGTTGGCGGCTTGGGTAAGCGCGGCGGCGGCTTGGGAAATCGATACATCCCGAGCCGCTTCCGCGTCCTGCTTCGCCGCCTCCGCCGTCGAGGCGCTGACACCGGAACTTACGGATGCAGCGTTCGCAGTGGCGGCTGAACTGGCGCTCTGATCTCGATAGGCCAGCGCGTGCCCGGCGGCGGTTTCAGCAGTATTGGCGGACCCGCTGGACGACGACGCAAACTCGCCAGCCTGATTTCTAGAGGCAAGGGCTTGGGCCGCATTTGTCGCTGATGCCGAAGCCGCTGCGCTTGCGCCGTCGCGGGCAAGTTCAGCCGCCAGTTTCTCCGCAGTCGCCGCAGACGCGCTTTGACCCGCTTCATCCGCCCTGGTTGACGCAACAGCAGCCGACGCGACAGAGGCGGTCGCCGCCGCCGACGCGGTCTTCTCGGACTCGATGTCTTGGGTGTCCAGCGAGAGGATCGCCGTGACACCGACACGGGAGATCACACGCAAAAGCGTCCGCGTCCAAGCGGCCTCGGCGGGCGGCGGGTGATCCACGGAAAGCAGCACGACACCGTCCGAACCCGATGGGTTGACGCCAGCGAGCTCTTCGCCGCCCAGGGGGTTTCCAGATTCGTCCCAATACCACGCGAAGAGCGAAACGAGGTTCTGCGATGCGTCGCCGCCCTCGGCCATGCGCTTGATGCGGGCCGAATACCGGAAACGGTGTCCTACCGGTCGAGCCAGCGCCTTTGCGGTGTTGATATGGACGGCTGATCCGAAGTTGTTGACCTCAACGGTCGAGTTGATCGGATAAATCTTCCCTGGATTGTCGGAGAGGACTTGGCGCAGGTTCGGGGCGCCGTTCAGCGTCGAAAGGTCGTTTACCGAAAACGCATCCGGCGACAGGGCAGGAGAGGTCGCCAGCGGCGAGTTGGCCGATGACGCCGCACCGAACGCGGACGACGCCGACAAAACCGCCTGACTTGCAGCGGTCGAAGCCGACCCGGCTGCATTGCTCTCTGACGCCGCCGCGCTAGAAGATGAGGCCGAAGCTTGGCTCGCCCACACTTCGGCGTTTCCGGCCTGAGTTTGGGCGTTGAGGGCTTGTTGTGTCGCGGCAGCGGCCTGCTGACTGGCCGCCGTTTCTGACGCGCTGGCGTTCGATGCCGACTGCGCCGAGGCCGTCGCCTTTTCCGTCGCTATGTCGCGGGCAGCAATCGCTTCCAGTTTTTGCGCGGTCGAGACGGCCGCCGCCGCTTCCGCGTCAGTGACAAAGCCGGAAGCCTGATTTCGATAGTTGAAGGCCGCGCCGGCAAATCCTTCGGCCTCACCGCGAGCCGTGGCGGAGAGGCCGGCCTGTTCCGTCGAAGTCGCCGCAGCACTCGATGCTGTCGTCGCGGAACCCGCCGATTGATCCGCCCAGATTTGAGCGTTTCCGGCCTGCGTTTCAGCGTTGAGGGCTTGTTGAATCGCAACTGCTGCCTGTTCACTGGCTGCAGCGGAAGAGATCAGGGCATCGGCTTTGGCTTGCGTGGCGACAGCAGCCTGTTCAGCGGCTTGGGCCGCGCTGGCTGCCGCGCTGACGGTGTCTCCAAAGACCTCTTCCAGATCCGCGACGGCCGCCGCGTTCGTCGCCGAAATCTGCTCGACGCCAACGAGCCTATCGGTGATCTCGGTGACCGCGATCCGCACCGGGCTTTCCGGCGACAGGTCGCCAGCGATCAAATCCGGCGCCGTGAATGGCCCGAAGACCTCGCGCTCCGAATAGTTCTGGTTACGCTGATACTGGATCGCGATGAAATAGGTCGCGCCGGGTTGCAGCCCATCGATCGGGATGTTCGTGACCGTCGGCGGTCCCTGATAGGCCTGCTTCCATGGGCCGTTCGCGCTCGGGCCGGTCTCCACGATGATGGCCGTGGCGGTCGAGTTCGACACGAAGCCCGTCAGATCAAAACCGGGGAGCTGCGCACCGTTCGAGGGCGGACGCGGGGTAATGGTCCAATCGCCGGCGCCGGGTGGCGTGACGAAGAACGGGTCGATGGGATCGAGCTCTTGGGCTGGCGGCGGACTGCCGGTCTGGCCGTAGGCGTAGGGGTATTTGCCGTCGGTCTCGGTTTCGAAGGTGACGACAACCGTGTCGTTCTCGGTGTCGTCTTCAACGTCGAGGACGAAGCACTTCAGATTCGACAGAGCAAAGTCGGGCTCATCGAAGATGAAGGTGTTGCCCGGCTCGGGGTCCATGTAGGGCCGCAGCGGCACTCGGCCCTTGATACCCTCCCGGCTATTCGAAATCTCCAGGCTGGCCAGCTCGCGGGTCTGCTTCGGATCGACCACGAAGGTGTAGTCGGCGCCGCGCGTCCGCTTCACCGCGACACCCTGGCCATCCTCGATCTGCCATTCGGTCGCCGTGACCTCCGGCAGCGCCGTCATTTCCCATTCGTTGGCCTCGGACCAGAAGCGAGGCCTGACGGTGTTGAAGCGGTTCAGCTTGGACGAAGCAGTGTCGATTTCGACCGGGCCGGCTGTGTCTCTGGCGCGGACAGTGAAGACCGGCGCGCGCGGCGCGGCGCGGTGGATGAAGGCGATCTGACCGGCAATCTCGGCGTAGCGGCCCCCAGCCGCCTTCAGGAAGCCGTCCAGCACCTGGGCCTTGTCGTCGTCGGTCGAAGGCCAAGCCGCCGAAGTCCAGCCGTTCGCATCCGCGATGTTGGCGGCTTCCACGACGGTCGTCAGGCGGATGCTCTCGACCTTCGCACCGATGCCGCCGACCTGATAGTCGACCTGAGGCGCGCCCTTGCCGTTCGGTCCTTCCCAGAGGCCGAGCGCCCACTTCAGGGCGAACAGGATGGGGTTCTGCGTCCAAACCCACGTCGAGGGATCGTTAAGTCGGCAGGAGCCGGCGCCGCCCGGATAGGTGCTGTCCTGGCGCGGATCGTAGCAGAACAGGCCTTCGATGGTGGTCACGAAGGCCGGGATTTTGCCCTCGTAGGCCGATCGCTTGGAGTTCTCGCCGAGGGTGACGAGATAGCCTGCCGACCCCGACATCTTCCGGCTAGCGTCCCATCCGGGGAAGCTGACGCCGTTCTTGAGGCCCGAGGGCAGAGATAGGGCTGTGTCTGGCTGGGTGCCCAACCGAGTCGAAAGCCACATCTCGCCGCGATAGGGCTCGTTGATCGCCGCGCCTGCACCGTCGAACGACATGTAGTAGTCGCCGGCTCGGAAGCTGACGAAGCGCTTGATGGGCCCAGCCGCCGAGACCGTGCAGGCGAACGACACGTACATCCGGTCGGGGCCGTAGATGGCGGCGTCGACGATGTTGCCCTTAACGCCGACACGACCGAAGGCGAAGCGCAGTGGCGCGTCGGGGTTGGCCTCCCAGCGCACGGCGGCGCCCTGGCTGCCGATCTCGGGCGTCAGCGCCTTGGCGGCGGCCATGCTCCCGACACCGGCGCCGATGCCGACCGCAGCGACAGTGGCGATCTGAGCCAAGGTTGCGGTGCCCGCGACGACGGCAGTGGTCGCGGTTCCGACATAGGCGATGGCCGTTACAACGGCGGCGGCGATCTCCGGCATTACAAGCGCCAAGCCGCTTGATAGGCGAGGGGGCGCCACGTCGAGCAGATGCCCTGGCTAAAGCCGAGGACGATGCCGTCAGCCATTGCGACAGTGAGCGCGGCGCCGAAGGGGTTCTCTTCGCCCGCGTCGAGGGCGATCAAGTCGCCCTGCATGGCGGCGGCCGGCGCAATCCGCGGCAGGCCTCGCGCATCCAGCGCTTCCGGCAGGGACTTAAAGCCAGCCTTGCGAAGCAGCTTCAGGCCCTGCGCTTCGCTTGCATAAACGAGCCCCTTCATCGGGCCGGAGCCGTGGCCCATCTTGATCAGCGCATGGGTCGCCAGCTTCACGCAGTCGCGTTTGCCGGGGTCGTAGGCCTTGCCATAGAAGCGCTTCCAGCAGGCTTCGGCAGCGGCGGCGCGGCGGATGCGTTCGTCGATCATGTGCGCCACGTCCCCAAATCTTGCGTGATCTTCGAAATGCCGGCGACGCGGACCATTCCGGCCTCGCCGGGCCACCGAGTGGTGTGGAAGCTGTGGTTGCCGCGCCAATCGGCGTTCTCTTCCAACTGGCGAGCCGATTGGGTGCCGCAGGCGATGGTCAGCGATCGGTCGGAGCTGATGGCGAACCTGGGCTGATCGATCTCGCCGTCGAAGCGGAGGACGGGCGCGCCGACCAACAGTCCGGTCTGCCGATCAATGGCGCCACGCCAGACGCGGACCCGGCTGCCCTGTGTGTTGGGCGATCCCAGGATCGAGGCGGCTGCGTTGCTCTTGGGCAGGACGCGCAGGTCAACCCGCGTCGTCTGATTGCCCATGCCGCTGGTCAGGCCGGAAATGCCTTGGAACAGGCCGAGCGTTGGCTCAGCGCCGAGATAGTAGAAGCCGTCGTAGAAGACGAAGCCGCCATCGGTCAGGCAGTAGGTGCCGCCGGGGAGGTCCAGGCGCACCAATAGCGCCCGCGTCCATACCCGCTGGCTATAGGCGGCAGAGGTGGCGGGATCCATCAGCCGGGTTCTTCGACCGTGAAGCGGATGTGGTGCCAGCCATCGCCGTCTTGCAGGAACGACCCGCGCTCGACAGCGGCAAAGCCCTCGATGCGGACATCGGAGAAGGTCACGACCTCATTATTCGTGACGGGCCAGTTCAGCATGGTCTCAAGCGGGACGGTCGCGGTGCCGTCGGTGGCGGTCACGGCCGAGGCGGCGACATAGATGCGGCGCACGCCATCGCTGCCGATGTGGTTGAAGGCCTGGCCCTTGCGGACGACGTAGCCGGGCGTGAAGCCCTTGATGGGGAGGTTGGCACCGGCATGACCCGAGCCGTTGACCAGCGTGGTTCCGGGCGTTCCGATCTCCAGGCCCATCTGTGGAACGTCGATGATGACGGTGTCGGCCTCGTTGCGGAGGTCCAGCCAAGTCAGGGCCTCGGCGTGGCTCATAGGCTCCAAGGCCATTTCGAACGAATAGTGGCTGCCCTTCCGCATGCCCTTCTGACGATTGGACCCAGTGGCGCTGCGCTGATCGATGCTGGACGACACGATAGTCGGCTCGGCGCTGATGAAGCGCGGGGTCGGAAGCTGCTTTGGCATCTTGGCTCCCGGAATCAGAAAGGGCAGCTCCGAAGAACTGCCCCTTGGTAGGCTTCAGGCTGTGGCGTGTGCCTTCAGTCGGTGTGGACGAGCGCGGCTGCATAATCGGCAGATCGCCAGTCCGAGCGTGAACTGCACCGAGCCTGGAAATCACGAGCGGGCGCCGGCGCCTGCGCGATTTGGACGTCAGGCGCGGACTGCGCGTTGACGATGATCATGGGTTTCCAGCCTTCATATCCGCCGGCGGGGCTCTTGCTGTTCACCTCGCCGCAGATCATCGAGCCGTCCTCGCTGACCTGGACGCGCCGGAAGCGTGCCGACGGATAGTCGGTCAGGCGCGTGTCGAGCGCATCCTTGATCTGGGCTGCGTTTTGAAGTGGCGGCGCGGCCTGCGCAGGCGTTGCGGCGACCAGAAGGGCGAAGAGTGCTGAGATCATCGCTCGATCCTGCCACGGGCCTGCCCCGCGGTCGAGTGTCAGCCTCGGCTATAGGTGCGGCCCTTGTCGAGGTCCGACATTACCTGGGCCCGGGTTGCGCCCGAGGCCGCCGCCATGCCCTGCATGACTAAAGGCGTGGCTTCCTCGCGGGCGGTCTGCGCTACATAGGCGTTCAGGCCGTCGCGGTCGGCGGTGACGCGCACCTCGACCTTCTGGGCCAGCGATGCGGCGAAAGAGGATTGCGTGGCGTCGGCCTGTTGGCTGTAGCCCTGCGACTTCGCCACCGATCCGTCCAGAGACGGTGAGGCCGATCCGCCACCGCCGCCTTTGCCTTTGAGGCCGAGCGAAGCCAGCAAGGCGATCATCGCTGCGACGACGGGGAAGCCAAACGGCCCCAAAGCCTCAAACATCTTGGCGGCACCGGCGGCGGCCGATGCTGTGCCCTTTGCGGCGGATCCGGCGACACTGGCGCTCGTCTCTGCGGCGTTCTGGGCCATCGCCTGGACCGACATGGCGAACTGGAACACGCGATAGGCGGCCTCAGCGGCTTGGAGGACGCGGTAACCGTCGCTGCCCTCTTGGAAGAAGCCCTTGGCGGCCGCCAGCATGTCACCGTAGTTGGCGATCTGGGCGTAGGCACGCTCTCGCTCAGCCTGGGCAGCGCTGAGGTGATATTCCTTCTCGGCGAGATTGATTTCCGCGACCCGCGACTGATAGCGCGTCATCGAGGTCAGCAGATCGCCCATCGCTCGGCCAGTCTCGCCGAAAGCAGACGCCAGCCCCTGGGCTGTCTCTTGGGCCAGGCCGTCGATAAGACGCAGCTCATCAGCTATCAGCTTCAGCGGCTCGACCAGCTCGATGAACTGCACCCGAAGCGGTTGAAGGTCGATGCGGGGCAGGGGGTCCAGCACCTCGCGCAGTTTCGCGGCTTCACGGGCGGCGCGGCCGGCGCCGCTTTCATCTGCGTCGCCGGCTTGTCGGCGAATGGATGCGATCTGGTTGTCTCGTGCGCGCCGGCCGATGGCGTCGAACGCCTGATCGACGTAGGCACCGCCGCGGGCGAAGTCGCGGTTGAAGGCAGCCGAGCCGACCTCTCCGACATTGCGCATCTGCCCAGCATAGGGATTGGCCAGCGCCGCGATGCGCGGAGCCGCCAGGGTCGGAGCCGTCTCGCCTCCGCGCATCCAGGCGGGTAGGGCGTTGAACTGGTTCCGCAGGCTGTTGATGCCGTCGACCGACTTCTGGATCAGCCAGTTCACCGCATTGATCGCGGCCTGGGCGGCCGTGTAGGCGGCGTCGCCGATTGCGCCGGGCAGAAGGCTCCACGTGGCCTTGATCGCACCGAACGCCCCGACGAACGCGCCGACGACGACCTTCAACTCCTTGACTGTGTTCGTCGCCAACTCATCGAGGAACTGATTGGTCGCCTGCTTCGCGGCCTTCAGCGGCCCGTCGAAGGCGTCCATGATGGCCTCACCCGCTTCCTGGAAGGTTGCGATGACGATGTCACCCATGCCGATCGACGTGTCGGTGACCTTCTTCAGCTGCTCGTCGGTCAGGCCAAGGCCCTTTTCGAGGTCACCGAACTCCTTGTTGGCGCCGCGTGCCGCCAAAGCCAGGCCACCGCCGATGACCGCCACAGCAGCCGTTGCAGCAGCAACCAGAGGGACGAAGGGAGCAGCTGCGGCCCAGGCCCCGCTTGCCGCAGTCAGCATCGCGGCCCGAACTGTGACGCCCGTCCGCATCGCCGCCATCTGGAAGATGTCCAGCAGCTGCGGCCCCTGCTGAAGGGCGATCATGAGCGGGTTCATGCCCATGGCGGCGGTGACGCCGATGTCGGCGAACTGGCGCGACAGGTTCAGGCCTTCAGCAGCCGTCAGACCGATGCTGTTCCGGGCCGCCGTCATAACCCGGCCCTGCTCGCGCACTGCCGTGTTCATGGTCGAGGTAGCGCCGTCGGCCCGACGGGCTGCAACAGCTAGAGCGTCGACGCTCTTCTCGGCCTTGGCAGCAGAAGCTGACAGGTTGTCGAGGCGCTTTTCGGCGACATCCGCCTCTTGGCTTTCGACGCGGATGCCCAGGGTCGCCAGGTCGGTCATGCTGGCGGCTCCTGAGGCTGGCGGGCTTTGCGCGCTGCGATGGCGGCCCTGAGGCTGGCCTTGATCCCGGCGACGCTCGTTGGCTTCGGCTTCACGCCCAGCCGCACGGCCTCATAGACGTCGTCGGCGCGGCGGATCAGGCGCTTGTCCCAAGCGGACAGGCCGGCGAGCGTGGCTGCGTCGTAGGCGTTGATTTCGGCCCATGTGATCGGCCCGACCGCCATGCCTCTGTCGCGCGTGGCTTGAAGATCGACGAGAGCTAGCCAGAGGTGGGTGATCGCCTGGGGAAGCGGCGGGAGCTTGGTCTGTGGCGTCCCGCCGGCGACGGCCTCAGCGAAGGCGATCAGGTCTTCGGCGAGGTCGGCAGAAAACGGGCGCGGTCACCCATAAAGGCGCGGACCTGATCACGGATCCAGCTGAAGCGGCGATAGATCAGCTTGGCGTTCGCCTCGTTGCAGGCCAGCGCCTCACCATCAAGCACGATCCCGTTCCACGACACCGTGGCTTTGGCGAACTTGGCGATCTCGTTGTCCTTGCTGGCCTCGGCGGTGATGGCCGGGCCGCCAGTGGCTGAGCGCAAAAACTGGTTGGCGATGCCGTTGTTGTGCTTGGTGACGACGTCGGAGTCCTCGCCAAGCAGGGTGATCGAAACCGGCGAGTTGTCTTCCTGCAGCACCGGATTGCCGTCGGGGCCGCGAAGCTCCAGCACCGCGCCTTCGTTGGCCAAGGCTGAGGTGTCGAGGGTGGAGAGGTCCATAGGGGTGTCCTTCAAAAGGACGGCGCGGGCGCGACCCGGCCGTTGAGTTTGGGGGGGGGAGGTCGAAATCAGGTGACGGCGGCGCCCGGCTCTTCTTCGAAGACGTTCAAGCCGATGTTGGAGGTGCGCTTGCGGACGTCGTTGGCGCCGCCGACGTTGATGCGGTTCCCGAAGACCGGGCCGCGCGCATAGAAGGTCGTCGGCGTGTCGTTCTCGTCGGCCTCATCAGCCAAGACGATCTTGACCGCGTATTCGAACTTCGTGCCAGCGGCGGCGCGCAGAGCGATCTGACCAGCATCCAGCGGGTTGTGGGCGTAGACGATCGGCAGCATGCCGTTATCGACGGCGCCGACCAGGTGCTGAACGCTCGGTCCCTTGAGTGGCGTGAAGCTGACGTCCTGCTTCTGGGGGCCGAACTCGCCGATGCTTTCGACGTCGCCAATCTCGACCCAGCCGGTCAGGGCCTTCAGAGCAGCGAGGGTGGTGACGTTGGTGACCGGACCGATGAACACGGTCGAGCCTTCGGAGGTGCCGATTGCCATGGGTGGCTCCTTTGGTTTGAAGCCGGAGCCCATCTCGGCGAGTGAGGGCGGTCAGGGAGGGCTCAGACGGCCGTCCAGCTGATGGTGATGGGCGTCAGCGTCTCAGCAGGCTCTGTGATCGGCGATGCGGCCCAAGGCTCTTTGTTGACGGTGACGCGGGTGGCTGGGCCGAAAAGGCGCAACCCCTTTTGGAAGTGGGCCATGACGTGTGAGGCAATGCGACGGGCGGCGACGATGCCTTCGCCTTCGGGCCAGACGACGGTAACCTGCAGAAGCCCCTGGTCGATGCGGCCCGACGCCAGGCCTTCCCAGAGCGGCGCATTGGAGAAGAGGTCGACGCGAATGTAGGGCAGGGCCTCGCCTTGGCTGTCGACTGGGGGCTGAAAGGCCACGTCGGGCATGGCGACCGGCAGGGCTGGGCCTTGGGTTTCCATCAGCGCGGCGCGAGCCAGCAGCAGGTCGGCGACGATGGCGGGATCGGCCATGGGTTACCCTCTGTCCGATACGAAGCGACCGTTAGCGGCTCGTGGCTGCATCTGATCGAAACCGCCGCCTGTGCGAGCGCGGGCCTCAATGCAGACCTGCTGGACGATCTGGGGCCACTGTTGCGCAGCCAGTGAAACGAACCGACGCGCTGGTCGGCCGCCGGCGCCGTACTCCGCGACCCGCGCATAGACGGCCGTGTACTTGGCCTCGATGGGGTCTTCTATCGTGAGCCGGGTGAGCACGAGGCTCACGCTCGACGCGTTCCAGCTATAGGAGCCTGGATTTTCGGGCGGCTGCCTGACCGCGACCGATAGTGGCGCCTTTCCGACCCGGAGCGACGCCCGCAGGAAGCCGGTATCGACAGGCATGTTGCCCGTACCGCCGGGCGCGACCGGCCCGAATGCTTTCTTGCTGACGCCTCGCGAGCCGTCTTTCTTCAGCTTGCCGAGGCCAGCGCCAGCGGCGATTGCACGCTTGGTGCCGGCCTTTGATGGGCCAGGCTCTTGCATGACCTCGATCACGCGCTGAACGCTTTCATTTCGAACCGCGAGCATCCGCTCTTTCGTCCGAGTGGTCCAAGCCGTCACCTGTTCCTTGAAGGTGACGTTGGCCATTGCATCACCTCAGGTTCGCCAGGAAGTCGATCCGGTATTCACAGTCGCACCGACAGCCGACGATCTCTTGCGGGCCGGCCCCGAGCGCGGTGTCCATCGGGAAGCGCATCAAGGCACCCGACGGGCTGCGGAATGCCTCATTGAACCGCACGCTCTCGGCGTTCAGCGCTTGGTGCGTATGGCGGACCCGCAAGTCGCCAGCGGAGCGCCAGACCTTCGTGACGACGTTCTCGGCGACCTTCCCCGATGCAATGGCCTGTCGATAAGCTTCGAACTTGGCGCGCTGCATCGAGGTCAGTGTCTCGACCCGGCCGATGGTCTCGCCCCTCAACTTCAGAAGCCGGCGCTCGTAGGCGGTGACAGCCTTGGCGGCGATGGCGGGGTCGACGGGTGTGCCTTCGCGGATCGCCTTGATGACCGATCGATCAAAGCGCTTGTCGCGCCGGATGCGCGTCAGATAGTGCTTCAGGGCGGCCGGGTCATCGCTGTCGAGTTCACCGCGCGCGGTAGCGACGTATTCGGCCTGGGGCGCGGAAAGCCCGAGAATACCGCCCTCACGCTTGCCAGTGACGCGGCTGATGCGGCCTACAATATCTAGCGCGGCCTGACGCGGGTTCACGCCCCGGCGCATGCTGTCGGAGAGGGTGTCACGAACCAGCTGGCGCTGCTCAGTCGTCAGGCGGGTGATCAGATCCGAAGACCGGCGCGAGAGCCAGGCCTCGGCTTCAGGGTTACGGCCGTCAAACCGGACAATCAGGGCGGTGCCGTCAGCGCCGCGCTTCGGCATGGCCGATGCAGTGACTTTGCCCGCCTCATCGTGGGCTTGCTTGGCGCGCTCGGCGACTTCGTTGAAGACCTCGGGGTCGATGTGCAGGGCTTCCAGCGCCGCGTCGATGTCGCCGTTCTGGAGGGCAGCTGTGACCCGTTGCAGCTCAACCCCGGCCCGAAGGCTGTCCAGCGCTCGGAAGAACGCGTCAGCGACCGCCACACCATAGCGAGCCAGCAGGTCGGCATAGACCTGCCGGTTCGCGCGGGTGGTGGCCATGGATCAATCCGGGATGATGGCTCGGGCGTGGGTGCCCGCGTCAGCCATGTGGTCGAGATAGGCGTCCAGCAGGGCGTGGGCGTCGTTGCGGAGGGCCTCGCGGGGGCCGGCGCCGTCCTGGCGCATGGCGCACGCGCTCATCGCCTTACCCTTGCTGATGATGTCCTGCAGCGTGGCGGTGGCCAGCATCACAGAGTTCTTCGTGGTCATCGGCGGCCCTGGAGGATGTAGACCAGCGTCGTGCCTGCCGGGCGCTTCGTCTGGATCGGCGGAACGATGTTGTAGACCGTTCCGTCAGCCTCGACCACCTTGTCGGAGAGGGCGGGGGGCGCGGTCAGCGCGCCGGGCGCGACCATGATCTTCTTGTCGGTCGCCAGAATGCGGGTGCCGTCGATCTCGCGGCTGCTGAAGTCGGTGACGACCATGTCGGTCGGGTCGTCGGAATATGTGGAAGGGCCGGGGTCGTATGATGGGCGGGTGCCGGGGGTGGTGCGTCGGATCGCGCCGCGCTGGCCATAGCGATCAAACAGCCGGTTCGCCGTCGCCAGCGGACGGCTGTAGTCGAACTTGGGCATCAGACCACAAAGATCGCCGGCATCGGCCGAGAGAAGAATGGGGCGAGCAAACCTTCCACAGCGCTCAGCCGGATTGTTGCGTCGGCTGCGGCATCGCCAGAGCCTTCGAAGTATTCGATATCGACCGCGCCCTCGATGCGCTCGCGCTTCACGGCGCCGGCGGCTGTGACGCCGACCGACAGGCTGCCGGGGGTCACGTCCTCTTGGAGTGCCGCATGATAGCTGGCGTGCTCGACAGCGAGAGGGATGACGTCGGAGCCGATGGTCTGGCCATAGGCCGATGCGCCGGTACGAGGGAAGGCGCGCTCTTGCTCCAAGCCGCCGGTGCGCTGACCGGGGAACTTTGGCTCATAGAGGGCGTCGATGTATGCGGACCCACGTTGACGCAGCTGGGCTACGGTCAGCACGCCATCACCCGACGTGGAATAGCCGTTGTCGGCCATCCAGTCGGTGAAGCGTTGGTCGCTGCCGTAGCCCGCCACGATCAGGCGGCCTTCTTGTCAGCCAGGAACTTCGCCTTCCCGGCGTCGTCCAGCTTGTCATAGGCGGCTTTGTCATCGGCGCTCAGGGCGTCGATGATCTCCGCATCGGTCGGCTCCGACGGGGGAGCCGCCTCGGCCTGATGCTTCGGTGCCGAGAACCAGCCGGTCTTCTTGGCGGATGCCGCCTCGTCCTTGCTGATTTCGACGTCCACCGTCTGACCAGCCTCGACGTAGACGAGGCCGGTCTCGGTGTTCAGGCCTTTGGGGCCTTGGGTGTAGTTGGTGAACTTGGCCATGATCAGATCCCGTCCCGATAGGCAATGCCCTTGGGCAGGCGGATTTCGACGCCGCCGACGTTCATGATGCCGCCGACTTCCCAGGTCATCGAAGACTTCTGGAAGGCAGGCAGGAACTCATGCGGGCCGGGCAGGTGGAATTGGGCCACGTCCCGGCTGTTGTCGTAGGCGATCATCCGGGCCGAGTTGCCCGCGCCGGCGGTTTCCAGCTCACGGGTGCCGATGATGGTCAGCTCTTGCCCGGTAGCCAGGGTGTAGGCGTTGTTCTCCCGGATGTACTTCATCAGGGTGTCGGCGCCGTCACCGATCCGCAGGCCGGCGATGTACTGCAGACGCGAAGTCGGCAGCAGCAGCGTATTGGCGACCTGGGTCTCGTTGGTCGCGTTATACGGCGCGTTCAGGGCCGCGTTGATGTCCCGCAGGATCAGGTCGGGGTTCTTGGTGGTGAACGCCGTGCCCGAACCGGAGCCGTCGGCTGCCACAGTAGCAGTCGGGACGTTCGGATCGTTGACCAGACCGGTGAGGCCCTTCTCGACATTGCCGCGAATGGCGATGCCGTAGCAGAAGCTCTCGGCGACCTTGGAGGCGGCCATGGCCTTGTCGGACGACAGGTTGCGACCGAGCTTGGCGGCCCGTTGCAGCTCTTGCAGCGACCACTCATAGCCGATGCCGGCAAGGTGGTTCTGTTGCAGGAACTGCGACTGGCTGATGTCGGCGAAGGGCATGTCGAAGCCCTTGCCGGACAGAAACTCGGCCTTACCGGCGAAGTCGCCCGAGTAGAAGACCGACCCGATGTCCCACATGTCGCCGTCGGTGTTGACGGTCATCAGGCGGGAATAATCGAAGCTCGGGTACTTGGTCTGATAGACCTGGGTCTCGATCCGCAGAAGCTGCGGGGTGATGAAGCCGAGCGCCTGTTGAGCGTCGGCGAAGTTGATCTCACGCATGGTGATGACGCTCCTTTAGCGCTTGGCGATGCGGGCGAGGCCCGTCGCCGTGGTGGTGTCGTCGAAGACCCAGCCGCCGGTGGCGATGTGGGTGGCGTCGGCGGCGACGTCGCCGATGGCGTCAGCGGCGCCCGCACCGGTGCCGATCGTCACGGCAGCGCCG
Organism: Brevundimonas vesicularis; assembly: GCF_014204545.1. Taxonomy (GTDB): domain Bacteria; phylum Pseudomonadota; class Alphaproteobacteria; order Caulobacterales; family Caulobacteraceae; genus Brevundimonas; species Brevundimonas vesicularis_B. The sequence goes on along the minus strand of NZ_JACHLJ010000001.1, from coordinate 841,912 downwards.
TCAACATTGGCGCCCGTGGCGGTGACCCAGATGACACCGTCCGTCATGATCCCGACGCTGGCGTAGCGCGGATAGACGTCGGCCGCGACGCCGCCCGGCAACGCCTGGACGCCGTGGTCAGCGATGGCGAAGCCGAGGAAGTTGGCGGCGGTGCCGACGGTGGCGGTGCAGCCACGGTCGCCGGCTCCACGCCAGACCGGCGCACCGAAGGGGATGCCGCCCGCGTCTTCGCAGGTGCGCGAGATGCGGTTCGACGTTTCGCCATTGGCGACCATGCCGGGATAGCCGACCGGGATGTCGTTGGCGTAGGTGGATTGAACAACAGCCATGTCAGGTGCTCCTTAAGCCGCGGCTTCGATGATGCCGTTGAGGCGGTTCAGTCGCGCCTCCTTGGCGGCGTCGCGCTGGGCCAGCGCGTCGGCGACGTTGACGCCGTCGGTGATGACCTCGCGCAGGGGGTCCGGCGTCTTGATGTCGGCCGTCTTCAGGTCGAAGGCGGCATCGACGTAGGCGTCGGATTTGTCCTTGGCGGCGTCGCCCAGAACGGCCCGCTTGATCTCGGCGTTCGACTTGCCGTCGGTCACGACCTTGGCGTCCAGCGCCTTGGCCTTCGCCACGATGGTCGAGCGCTCAGCGACCAGAGCGTCGAGGGCGGCGCCGTCCAGCACCTTGGTCTTCAGGTCCGCGATCTGGGCGTCCTTGGCTGCCATTTCGGCATCCTTGGCGGCGAGGGCGGCGTCGTGGGTGGTCTTGGCGGCGGACATCGCATCGGCGGCCTGGGACAGCTTGCCCCGCAGCAGGTCGATGGCGATGGCGCCGGCGTCCGTGGTCTCGACCGGGAGGCCGTCCACGGTGATGGTCTTGAGCGTCATGAGACGGTCTCCATGGTTGAGGGGCGCTTTGGTCGGAGCTGTCTTAGGGGCGCCCTGATCCCCGAGACGGCATTGCGGACCCGCGCGGCCCTTCGGCACGAGCGCGAGGTGATTGATGCGGATGTCCTTCTGGATCGCCTGATAGGGCTCGCCCTCCGGCGTCACCCCGTCCTCGAAAGCGAGATCGCAGACGTAGCCCATCGAGATTTCGCGCGTGCCGTCCTGCACGGCCTTGATTGCGGCGGAATCCATCAGGGCCAGCGGCACCTTCACGAACCCGCCGTCTCGGACGACATCGCCGCCGACGACGCCCACAGCCAGGGCCTTCCAGCTATCGGCGGTCACGCCCTCCGCCGGATGGTTGATGGTGACCGGCTTGAAGCCGTAGCTCGCCATGCTGTCGTTGGCGAAAACGCTCTCGGGCGGGCGGTAGACATTGACCACGGCGAGGTCGGGCCGGCCGACTTCGGAACCGGCGTATTGCTGAATGCCGGTGCGCGCGGCGCGAACTTCGGCGACGGCGTAGCCGTCACGCGTCAGGCGCACCCCTGCGATCGGCGCGGCGTCCGTGAACTGCATAGCGGTCTCCTGGGATCAGGCTTCGGTGAGCCGCGAGGACCAGTCTTCGTCCAGCTCCTGGAAGATTTCCGGGCCGAAGAGCAGCTTGCCGCGATAAGGCTCGACCTTCGTCAGATCGATGGTGCCGCCGGCATAGGTGATCGTCACGTGCGGCTGGTACTCGGGATAGTCCCACGATGCGCCGGCGTCGCGGCGGATCGCTTCGTGGCGCCAAGCCAGTTCGGATGAGTTGAAGAGCAGCACGACCGCGCCCTTGTCGCCCAGCTTCTCGACCAGACGGGCGCCGCCGGGTTCAACAAGCAGGTGTCCGTTCTTGTCGTTGCTCCAGGGCTGACCCGCCTTCATCCAGTCCACCGCGACACGGCTGAAGGCGATCGTGACGTGCAGATCGTCGGCAGGGGTCGTTGTCTCGAAGCCCTGCGCCTTGGCCCAGGCAATGAACTCGGCGGCGTTCAACAGCTTGCGCTGGACGTAGAGGCTGCGGGGCGCGGCGTCTACAGCGACGACGGGAGGCGCAATCTGGGGGGTGACCAGAGCCAGCGCTTCTTCGTCAGCACCAGTGTCATCGTCCTGCTCGCTGAGACGCCCGTATTCGTCCATGGCGGCCTCAAGGCCGGGCAAGTGACCGTCCTCGACCAGACGATTGACCAGGGCGTCGGACAGAGCCTCAAGCGGCATCAGCGGTTCGGACGTGCCGCCATTGCCCGCGATGGTGCGCGCTGCGTCGGCCGTGGTCTTGAAAATGTCCGCCTTCTCTTTTTCGCTGATCTGCCACAGGGGGGCGAAGGTGAAGTGGACCTCCGGGGGACGTGAGCCCAAGGCCGAGCGGATCAGCAGTTCGTCGAGGCGTTCCAGCCGGGGGCGAAGATAGACCTGCTGCTCGGCGGCGAGCCGGTCATAGTAGTTGCGGAGGTCGCTCTCGCCGGTGCTGTTCATGCCCGATGGCGACTGACCCAGCAGGCGGGTTGCGGGGATGTCTGCGGCGCCGGCGGCGATCTGAAGATATAGCTGCAGCACCTCGGGCAGCTGCGAGAAGCTGACCTGCTTCTGCTGGTAGTCTTCCTCGGCATCCATCACCAAGCCGTTGCTGATCGACTTGGCGGTGTTGGCCAGGCTGATGCGGTCCAGCACCTTCTGGCGGTAGGATTCGTCGCCGACGTTCGCCATGAAGTTCGGCAGCTTGAAGACGTCGACCTTGGCCTCTTGGAGCAGCTGGGCGATGCCGGCAGCGGCGAGGCCCGCGTTCTTGATCGCCTCGTCCAGGGCCTGAAGGATGCTGTCGCCCCAACCGTCGCTCCCGGTGGCGAGGTCGGGCAGTTCGGCGCCGACGAAACGGATGACGCGCGAGGGGTGCAGATCGACCTGCCGGCCGCCGTTCCCGCTCATCGTGTACTTGATCGGCTCGCCCCAACCGGGGGAGGCGGGGTCTTTATCGATCAGGCCTGCGCTGATCTCGTACTTGCTGGCGACGTGGATGAACTTCAGCCCGCCGGCGCCGACGCTGTCGAGGCGAAGCGGTTGACCGAGGGTCGTCTCCCCGGTTCCCAGGATTAGCGCGGCGCCACCATGCAGGCGGGCCATTTTCAGCACGCGGGCCAGCTTGGGCCAGACTTGTAGCCGGGCCTCTTCGGCTTCCAGCTTCTCGATTGCGGTGGCCTCGGCCTGCCAGTTCCGGCCTTCGCGGATCATGTCGAAGGCCGGGATGTCCACGGCCTTGCGGCATATCCAGTCGGTTCGATAGGCGGTGTTTGCCTGCTCGGGACTGAGATAGGCCATCGAGTAGGCCGCAGCCGAAGCCTTGTCCTTCTGCGTCCCCATGGCGGTGACGAGGTTGACGAGGCGGTCGGCGGCGAACAGGCGCATCAGACGTTGGCCAGGCTGTAGTTCGTGCCGCTAAGCATCAGCTCAGTCAGGGCCCAGACCAGTGCGTCGGCGCGGTCTGGTGAGCCCTCGCCGACAAATCCGGCTTGGGTGAAGTTGACCATCTGGTCCTCCAGATCCGGGAAGTCGCCGACGTGCGACACTAGGCCCTGTTCGTAGAGGGCGGACACAGGCTCAGCCCGAACGGTCTTGCCCCGGCTGGCCTTGACCTCAGCGTAGGGGACGCGCTTGTCGGCCGTCTGGACGACGAAGCGGACCATGTCGCCGCCGAAGTTCGACTCCCCGATGACCCGGTCGGCCTGGAAGTCGTGATAGGCCTGAACGGCCATTCGCCCCCATCCATCGGGGGACAGTTGGCAGGTTCTGTCAGCCAGGACGTAGGCCCGGCCGTCGATGCCCTTGCCGGCGGCAACGATGCCGATGTCGTCCCCGCCGCCGTCGCCTTTGGTGCCGGATGGATCAACTGCGATCACGACCCGCACCATCTGGGGCAAGGCTGGCGTCGCGATCCGCGTGCTGTCGATGCCGGGGATTACCCGGCCATCGGGCGCCTCGCGATCGTCAAGCGACCAGAGGGCACCGTTGACCTCGGACGCCCATTCGCCCTTTTCGAAACGCTGGCGCTTGGCGGCCGACATTCCGCCCAGGATGTCGAAATACTTCGATGGCAGGTTGGCTCGGTTGTCTGACGGGTTGACCAGCATCTCGACATAGTCGTCGGGATCGGAGACCGCCTCCTTGGTGCCGGGCTTCAGTTTCAGCCGGAAGAGTTGGAACGACCAGTGCAGCTTCGATGGCGGGTTGCAGTCGTAATAGGCCTTGAGGGCGAGGCCGCTGTTCTCAGCTAGGCGCGACATCGCCACTTCGATCGAGGACCAGGGTATCTGGCTGCTCTCGTTGAAGTAGATGGTCGAGTACTCGCCGCCGAGGATCTTCTCGACCCTCGCCTTGTCGTCCAGTCCGCCAAGGATCAACTGCGAACCGTTTGGGAAGGTGGCGACCAGGTCGGTTTCGTTCAGCTCCAGCGGCACGCCCGGAAAACATAGCCGCATGACCTTCGGCAGGGTGTCTCGCCAGATAGAGGCCTTCGCGTGATTGAACCGAAAGCGGAACACGGCGTGCTTCGAGTTCGACGCCTTCATCGCCCTGACGCACATGGCGCGAATGATCAGAAACGTCTTGCCCGATCGGGATCCGCCCCGAAGCATGATGTTTGTCGCCGCGCTGGCGAGAAGCCTGTTCGCCTCTCGCTGCTTAGGCGTCAGGGAAAAGGCCACCCTACAGCTCGGCGTCGTCCGGCGAGATGTTGATGCTGATGCCGCCGTGGTTCACGTTGGCGTCGACGGCCGCCAGCCTAGCATGGACGAATGGCGCCGCCGCCTTAGCTGCCTCGAAGCGCATGGCTTCCGGCTTCTGGTCGTCCCGAAGGATGCCGAGCATATAGTCGAGAGGCGTCAGACCTGAGCCTAGAGCCGCTTCTGCGATCTCACGCGTCTTGGTCGTGATCGCGCCTTTCTTACGCCCAGCGCCGGGGCGCGCACCGCCTCGGGCCATGTTTGATTTCCTTTGATTGTTTTCAATCGGGGAATCGAAATATCCCGCAGGTTGTTTTTTATAGGGGGGATCGATGAAGAGGTTTCTTGTAGCTTCGGCTCTACTGATTTTGGGTGCCTGCAATCCGCAGCCAGAGCCCGTCGAACAATCAAACGTCGGCAGGTGGATGATCTACAACCAGGGTAACCTGCGAGACATGGTGTTGCTCGACACCGTCACCGGTAAAAGCTTTGCTGCCGTGCCGAACACAGGCGCGATAATCGGCAATCCAATGGGGTCGTACACTACGGTCGACGGCGCTCAGCTCGTGTGGACACCGATCACGATGGATCAGCGCTGAGGCCGCTTGGTCAAATCTGACGCGCAACGAAAAGCCCCGCGCTCAAAAGAGGCGGGGCTGATCTTCTGGACGCGCGAAGCGACCTTGCCTTTGTGTACCCTGCTTCGACCGGTCGGAAAAGCCCTGAGTTATCTTCCGAAATCAGCGCCCCTGAACCATGTCACCTTCTGCTGATGAGGCTCGAGGGCAGGTCGGTCGTTGGCGGGGATGATGGCCTTGGCAGTCGCGACGCCGCGCGCGTGGATCAGATTTTCACCTAAGGCCCGGATCCGGGCCGCCTGGCTTTCGTCAGCCGTCTCTCCCGTCTCCGCCTCCACGGTCTGGCGCCAGTTTCGCGCCAGCGCCTTCTCTCCGGTCATCAGGGCGGTCAGCAGGCGAGCGTCAGTCGGCGACAGGCCCAGCAGCGTCTTCTTTACCCGGCCGGCCGCGTCTATCGCTTCCTGGGTGACGTTCTGGCCCGGCGCGCCTTCGCACGTCGCGCGGATGAAGTCGGGCCGGCGTTCGCCACCTGACGCCCCCTCCGACAGGTGAATGTCCGTCTCGTGGCCCCGAAACGCCTCATAAGCGCGCTGTGAAAGGGCGGGCCGGCCCTTGGGATAGCCGTTGGTCGGCTTTCCGTGACGGTTGCGCAGGATCGTAAAAACGTCCCGGCGCCAAGCTCCAAGGACCTCATTCGTGTTCTTGTCCACGTTCACGTCGGCGCCTTGGGCCTTCAACCGCGCGACTTCGGCTCGCCGCTCTCGCAGAAGAGCGTTGGTTTCGGGCTGCTCTTTTTGGGCGACGCCCTGGGCCTCGGCCTCTTTCTGGGCGCGTTTGATCGCCCGCGCCTCGTTGGCGGCGCGAGTTCGCTCTTGCTGTTCCGCAAAGGTCAGCGGGATAGAGTTGCGCTTGGCCATTATGCTGCGGCTCCCTGGTGGTGGCGGTTGGCGGAAAAATCGGCGCGGGTCACTGTCTGAATTTCCTCGGTCAGATTTGTATTGCTGGTAGGAGAGAGCCTGAGCGAAGGCATAGGACGACCAGCCCAGGGGCCTCGCGGCCTCCCAGGTTGGTCCCCATGCCTCCACGATCTTGCTGGCCGGAGCCGAGCCGTCGTCTTGGCCGATCTGGTCGAGTGACTATCGCCGGATCGTCGAGTGCTACTTGCGACACCTTGGTCATCGTGCCGGGAACCGCGCTTCACTCTTTCGGACTGCGCTTCGCCTGGGGTTCCGCCCCGTGGTAGGCTTCCGGTCTCTGGCGCCACTGTCTTCAAACCGTCCGCCAGGCCGGCCCCGCGTTCCTCAAGAGCGCGGGGTCTCTTCATCATCCCAGCGCCTCCCTAAGGTGCAGCGCCACGGCCCGAAGGCCCTCCCGCTGGTGAAGGTCGTTGAAGTCGTCGCCCATCTGCTTGGGCATCGTCCACTGGCGACCTGAGCGGCGGGCGTAGAACTCTCCCGCGCCCTTCCAGTCTAGCGTCTCGACGGGCTTGTCGTGGTCAGCTGCGATGCGCGATCCTGCGATGGATTCTGCCACCTGACCGACATTGGATGCCGAGAAGGCCGAAAGGACAGTCGCCGAGGCCCCCAGTAGGCGCAGGGCGGCCCTGATGGTCATGGCGGTTCCGATGCCCTCACAAACCCATGTGTCGCGCCCCGTGGCGATCCGATGGGCGGCACCAGACATGACGCCTCGAAGGATGTTCTTCTTGGCGCCGTCGGGCGTGATGAACTGAACCGTCGTGATTGCCTTGCCGACGCGGCCGGGGATGATCAGGAACGGGCCCTGGCCCTCGGGCAAGGCGTGGGCCAGCATGTCGCCGAACCGGCCGGACGGGAAGAACTGGCGAGGGTCGTCGCAGACCAGCCCCAGCTCATCCGGGAAGCCTTTGGCCTTCAGGTAGGGGTGAACGTCCGTCCTGCACCCATGCACCAAGTCCGCACAGATGCGCTCCACGTCTCGACGCTCGGTCTCACGTTCAGCGTCCCGCTGCCGCCGGCGAATCTCGATCATCGGGTCCGCCGGGCGGTTATCGTTCGCGCCATCGACGCGGAACTTCTGCCCTTGGGCCGTCTGGTAGTTGTAGACGAAGCCGCCTTGCTGATCGTCATCGATCAACACCGCCGCGTCGTTCTTTCCGTTCTTCCCGAGGGAATCGGTTCGGGTCCATCGACCGGGCGCGCATCGGCGTTTGGGCGGCGACACCCTCACGGCATCACATGCCCGGCGCATGGCTTCATCCAGCGAAAGGGCGTTCATGCTGCCCTCTTCATTGGCGACTTCTTGCGGAAGCGAGCCGTCTCGCGTTCGACCAAGCCGTATGCTGCCGGGTCCACGACGGCAGGGATGCGAGCATGATACCAGCCGCTCGGCACCTTGGCGCCGGGATAGACGCCCCGGAACACGCCATAAGCCCAGCGCCGGGCATGATCTTCGCCCTGGCGGGTGTGGGCGGCGCAATAGTTGAGAGCGGCACGCCAGATGTCCTTCGGCCGCTTCAAACAGTCCGCCCTCAGACCGCCGCGCGCCTGCATGCCGAAGGCAGCCGGATCGAACTCGCGCAACTCACCTGCGACCGACTGGATGTCAGAGCGCGCCGGACGCTCCCACCCGCATGCTGTGCAGGTATTGCCTCGCATCCCTCCGCCGCACTCGACGCACTTGACCGGCTCGCGGTTTTTAACTTCGCGCTCACGGGCGATGCTGTCGCGCTTCGTCGCTGACGACAGCTCACCCGCGCCGTTGTCCCAGACGTCATACATGTCGACGGCGAAGCGTTCGAAGTTGCCGCAATGATCGAGCCAGAGGGCCTTAGTCTTCGAAGGATGGGTCCGCATGACGCGGCCTATCTCTTGGATGTGGCTCGACAGGCTCTTTCGGTAAGGCTTGCACGAGATCCCGACCAGGACGTCTGGCACGTCAAAGCCCTTGGTCAGCACGCCGCAAGAGACCAGCCCATGAATGAGGCTGTCAGGGCGGCGGAACTCAGCGATCTTTTCGGCGCGCTCGTTGTCGTCGCGGTCCTGGTAGCTGATCTGCTGGAAGTTAAACCCAGCCGCTGCGAAGGCAGCGCATAGCTCGCGCCCATGTTCGACGGTCGGGCTGAAAACGATGGTCTTGGCTGGGCCGCCAAAATGCTCGTTTGTCTTGGCGATCCACTCGGCCACCACATCGCCGACGATCTTGATGCCGGCCGAAGCTGCGCTCTCATCCGAGAACTCGCCGAAGCTGTTACGACCATACTCGCTCTCATCCGGCGATCTGGCGATATAGACCTTCGGCTCCATCAGGAAGCCGTCGTCAATCAGCGTCCGCGTCGTCGTGACGTTGACCATACCCTCCCAATGGTCCGCCATGCCGGCGGTGAATGGCGTGGCGGTCAGGCCGATGGCCACGGCGTCAGGATGGTCGGCGATGAACTTCAGGGTCGCCGCGTATTGGCAGTGCGCTTCGTCGTAGACGATCAGCGACGGACGCCGGGGCAGAGACCGGCGAGCCAGCGTCTGGACCGAGCAGACCTGCACGTTCTCGCGGGGAGCCCAGCGGCGGTTGATGCCCTGCACGATGCCGTGGTTGACGCCATATTCGTCGAGCGTCTCGCTCGTCTGGTTCACTAGGGCCACGCGGTCCACGAGGAACAAGGCGTAGCTGCCCTTCTCATCAGCTTGCTTCAGAAGGTGGGCCGCCAAGACTGTCTTGCCCGCACCGGTCGGGGCGCACAGGATTAGACGCTTGCGGCCCTCACGAAGACCGTCGCGCAATCCTTCGACCGCTGCATCCTGGTAGGGGCGCAGAACGATGTCCTTTGGGTCTCGGAAGGTCAGCATCCGGCGACCTCCGCATAGGCGCTGGCCTCAGCCTCGGCGCGAGACTGCCCGCCCATGTATTCGCGGATAGCCGCGCGCTCTTCCCAATGGTCCAGCGCTGGCCATGCCTCAGCGCACGCCGCGCGCCAGTGCGCCTTCAGCCATGCGAGGGCGGCAGGCGACAGACGGCCGGGCTTGAGCGTGAACCTCCATTCGGCGCGGACGACCTGACCGCCATGGGCTTGGATGCGGGCGAGGATGCTCACAGCGCACCCATGTCGATCGGCAGGTTCTCCAGTTCCTTGACGCGCGCCTCAGCCTTCACGGCCTTTCGCTCCCATCGCTTGGCTGCAGTCTGATGCTCTGCGATGCGTCCCTTGAGCTGATGCAGCTGGCGCTGGAGGTTGCCTATCACCTTTCCCTGTTCGCCGGAGGTGGCCTCGGCCAGCCTGGCGGAAAGGTCTTCACGCTCGTTCTTCAAACTGAGGGTCTTCGTCTTTTCGTCAGCAAGGTCGGCGCGCAGACCCAATACCTCGTCGATCAAGGCGTCCGTCGTCAGCTTCGCCAGCTTGCGGCGTTCGGGATCGACCGCTGCTTGTGGAGCAGTGTCCCGTTTTTCGTCAGGCTCTGAGGGCGCGAGGTCGGCCTCGACCTTAGCGACCTGATCCTCGGGCGCGAGGTTCTTGATGCTGTCGAGGTACTTGCCGGTGTCGAGACGGGTGCCCTTGATCATGCCCAGGGCATCGTCGGAGACCTTCTCGCCTCGCTCGGCATCGCGCTGCACGGCCCGCTCAGACTGGCCCGTCGAGGCGGCAGTGTCGGCAGTGAACCGTGGGGCAGGTTGCTTGTCGCCAACTTGGCGAGAAGCATACTGGTTGCCCTTAGGTGCATCCGCCCGCGTCTCGGGGTGCAGCGCCTCATAGGCCGCCTTCCGCCGGCGGGTGAACTCGGCCCGCTCCGACGCGGTCAACGTCGGCGCGCACAGATTTTCGTCGCACTCGGCGATGATCCGCTGATTGGCGTCGAGGTCGAGCGTGATCGCTGGCACTGCCGTCATCCCCAAGACGCGGCAGGCCTCCAGACGGTGCATGCCGGCGACCAGGGCGAAACCGCCGTCGGTCGGCGCCACGGTGATTGGGTTCAGCAGGCCAACTTCACGAATGCTGGCGACGAGGGCATCAACCTGCGGTCGGGAAGCCTGACGGACGCGATCAAAAGTCGTGATTTGGTCGATGGGGATGTTCATGGCTGGGCCTCGACTTCTTCGGTCAGGTCACGCAGGGCGTTCAGCAGTTCGGATTTCGTCATTCGGTCACGGGCCGCCAGAACGGCGAACCGGACCGTCAGGCGCGCAGCTTGGGCATGAGGTGTGTGGTCCTCGATGATCCGATCAACCTTGCGGCTGATGGAGGCGACGCCGACCGACGTGTCCTTGAGCAGATCGTGGCCAGCGCGATCGGGAAAGGGGATGATGGCGTTCATGCCGCAACCTCATCGGCCCGACGCTGCCGCAGGCGGTGCGCCTTGGCGCCGTAGCTGACGGTGCCGTTGTCGGTGTGGAGAAGGTCGCCAATGCTTTTCGCGGAGTAGCCGCAATCCATGAGCGCGGCCATGATGTGCTGGCGCGGGTGGGCGTACCGGTTGGCTTTCGAGGGCGGCGGCGCGAGATCCTTGAGCCGAAGGCCGTAGATGCCGGCTATGGCGTCAGCGACGCGCTCAGCCTCCGGCCCGCATGTCTTCGACGATCCCGTTTGTTTCGGTTCCAGCCCTGGCGCTTGCCGGGTCGGAAGACGGAGGCGGATGCGCCAGCTGTGAATGGTGTTCGTGCTGACCGAGAAATGGTCGGCTATTTCGGCAATAGAAGCCGAACCGGCCCACATCTCTGCAAAGCGCTTGTCGCGATAACCTTCCGCCGCCTTCAACCGCTCGTCAGCAGAGCGCGGCGACGTAGGGCCGGGAATGGCCTCAAGCGCGACAGGCTCCAGCGCCCGCTGCACGTCCTCACGGCAACGCCCCAAGACATTGGCGATGTTTTGAATGCCCCAGCGCTTGGCGCGCATGTCCTTCGCTTGCCGGATCTCGTCAGCCGTCAGGCCGCCGCGCCGAGTGGTCGCGAAAAGGCCGGCCGAGCCGATGGCCCCATGATTGGTCGGCACGGTCATCGCGCCTTCTCCGCGCGGTTTCCGCGCACGATCACTGAAAGGCCGGGCGCAACGTCGTCATCGCAACGGAAGACGCCGGGCTTTCCAATCAGGGTGCAGAACTTGCCGCTATCGGCATGATAGACGCGATCAACGATGTGGGTCTGGGGCGCGCTCATAGCCGCCACCCCATCGCCCGCTCAGCGGACAGTTGAGCGGTGCGGGCACGATGGACCTCAGCTTCGGCGTGGTGGATCGAGCGGGTGTCTTTCCGAAGCTTCGCGCGACGAAGCATATCCTTGGCGTCAGAAAGATCGCGTTGCGCGGCGAAGGCTCTCTCAACCTTCCGTTCTCGGATCGGCGCTGTCGCGGCCTGGAAGGCGGCGTGGGCGCGGAGGAAGAGGTAACCGATCACGACACCGCCCGCAGATGAGCGCCGCGCAGACCAGCCCGAAGCACCATAATGCGCTCTTCAAGGTCAGCCAGTTCGCGGTCGCAGTTGGAGAAGTCAGCGGCGGACACCGTCCCGTCGGACAGCGAGGCTTGAACCGCGCCCAGCACGTCGGCCGCTTCCTTCACCAGCCCACAGGCGTGGTGCATGGGATCGGCGACGACGGTTCTCGGCGCATCCACTTCGGCCAGCTGGGCGTCGGAGTAGAGCGTCGTCCCGCCATTGACCTGAAGGGCGCTCATGACGTCCGCAGGCATGATCCGGTCGGGGCGATTGGGATTTTGATAGAGCGACAGGTCGCTGACGCCGACGCGGCAGAGTTTCGCCGCCTTGTCCAACCCGCCGACATGCTCAATGAGCCGCCGGGCGAGGTTTGCATGTTCTAGAGGTGTGAGCCGGTCCATGTGCTTGCTCTGTTCTCGTTCGGTTTCGTCATGACGGCTCCGCTTCGTGCGCTTACTCAGGCGGCATCAGGCGGAGGTTGATCGGGTTGAGTGTCGTTGGCTGGTGGAGAGGTGGCGGTGGCCACGTAGGCGTCGAACGACGCAGGGTCGGGCACGACGCGGCGGATGCTTGGATGCAGGGCGCCGTTCAGTTCCTGGCGGACGACGGCGCGGATCATCTGGAGATCGTCGCTGCTCAGCATGGGGTGCTCCGGCGGGGACCTGGGGGGAGGGCGGCCCCCGCCGGAGCTTTCGCGCCGCAGCCCCCGGGCTCCCGTCCGGTAAGTGCAAGCCCAGCGCAGCGCGAAATTTGTGAGGGAGCGCGCATCTCAGGCGCCCTCGCCAACAACGGCGAGACCATGCTCCAACCGATGCAGCTTCACACGAAGCTGGTCGGAGCGCTGGTCGTTGATGTTGCCCCAAGGACCGTCAGCGAAAGCCAGCAGTTCGTCGCGGTCTTCCTGGATGGTGTGCTCGTAAACCCGATCAGCGGGAACTCGGTCATCGACGGTCAAAACCGTGACCTCGCCCGAGATACGAACGTCGAGCCAACCCTTCTCGTCATAGTGCATAATGACCATGGGCTTCATGCCGCCGCCTCTTGGGGAGGGGTGTCGGTGTCGTTGGCGGCGACACGGCGCTCGATGCTTTTCGGCGCGCGCGGTTCATAGATGGACCGCAACAGCCGCACCTCAGCCCGCGACTTCCCGACCAACGGCCCGGAGACGATCTTGTGGTTGTCCAAGAGCCAGAGCGCGAGCGGGACGCCGATATTTCTCGTTCCCGCGATCACATGATCAGCGAAGCTACGGGAGAGGCCTGCCCGGCGAAGATCGGCAGAGGTGATTTGCTGGGTCATAACCAAACCCTACAATGTGTAGGGTCACGCGACAAGCCCCGATCCTACATTCCATGCAAGGACACGGCGCGGCCGCCCCTTCATAATGTAGAGATGGCAGACGCTCCGTTCCCGAACCATGTCCGCGCTTGGCGAATGTTTCGCCACCTCACGCAGGAAGAGCTGGCGGAGGCTGTAGGATGTTCGACTGCCACTATTGGACACATCGAAACCGGCGTTCGCAGGTTGTCCGACAAGTGGGCGCACCCAATCGCAAAGGTCCTCAGCACGTCGCCCGGCTATCTGCTGGACCACGATCCCAACGACCTTCCGACCGCCATCCTCGACGTTTGGGCTGACATCCCCGAGGAAAGCAGGCCTCAGGCTCTTCGCGTGCTGGAGAGCTTCAAGCGGACAGGGACCGAAGGATGAAGCGACGGCTCGGTCGCAGCGTTGCTGCCGTCGCAGCGTGTGTGATCGTCATGGGCTGTGCAGATCAAGAAGCCAGAGACGCGGCCGACGAGGCCCAGGCACGAGCCGACGCCGCCTATGCCGTGTCTGACGAGGAGCGGCTGCGGGTTGACGACCTTGAGAGACGCCTAGAGCGCCTTGAGCAATACCGCTGACGCTAGTCTAGTTCTGGGAGGGCGCGACCGCCCTCAAAATGCGCCGTTGTCAAGGCATCCTTCAGGAATCATACTGGATAACGTGGCGGTACGGAGGGAATCGGTGAGGCTGACGCCAAACCATAAACGCATATTGGAGGCCACCCTGTATCTTGTGCAGGAGGGCGAGCGCAGGCGCGCGCCTGTCACGCAATATGAAATCGTGAAGTCTTTGTTTCTGGCCGATGTCGCCCATTTGGAGCGCTACGGCCGGCCTATTACTTTCGACAACTACGCTGCGTTGGAGTTCGGCCCTGTGCCCGAAGCGGCATATGACATGCTGAAGCCGAACTACAATCCAAACCACTACTTCGCTGATGAAGCATGGCCGCCTTGGCGTCGAGAGCACGCTCACAATCGCGCCTACTTCTATCGCGGACCCCGCCGTGATCCTAACCTTCGCGTGCTGTCGAAAACGGATACGGCGGCGCTATCTGCCGCGCTAGATGAAGTGAAGAGCCTGCGCTTCGGCGGCGTCGTTGATAAGACGCATAGGAACCCTGCGTACACAGAGGCTTGGAATAGCCGTGGTGAAAAGGGCTCCGCGCCTATGAACTACGCGCGAGTGATGTCTGAGCCCGACGAAGAGCTCGCAGCAGATCTCGCTGAGGCATCGCGTTACGCCTGATGCACAAGCCGGGAGAGGTGGTGCTGTTCTGGAGCGGGAGCGCCGGGAAAGAGAAGTTCCACCTCTGCGTCAGTCTTGCCGGCCGGTACCTCTATCTCAACTCGCCAAAGGTGCGCGTCTACGAGGGCGACTTGTCGCTTCCATGCACGGACTTCCCATTTCTTGATCCCACGCCTTCGGGGCAATCCATCGTTTGCTGCACCCTCGTGCTTGCTCCTACGCCTGCCGACCTAAAGGGCCGGCGCATGGAGGTGAAGGGAGTGGTTGGCGCTGATGTGCTGATGAAGATTGTAGAGTTCGTGGAATCCAGCGACGTGATCGCTGATGAGGAACGGGACCAGATACTCGACGGCCTCGGAAACTGGCTCTGACAGCAAAACGGCGGCCCCTTATGGAGCCGCCGTTGGTCGTTCCAGGATGGCTGCGAGTTAGCTGAGAAGCTGTGCTTTCTTCGCTTGGAACTCGGCCTCAGTGAGGATGCCCTTCTCTTTCAGGTCGCTCAACTTGGCGATTTCATCGGCATGGCTGAAGCCGGGAGGAGGGGCCGTCATGCGTCGCGCCGCCTCTCCCTGGGGCTTGAGCATGATGGCGTGAATGATGGCCACGATGAAGATCGCAGCGCCGTAGATCCACCACAAGAAGAATGGCCCATGACCCTTGTTCTTAGCAACGGCCGCCGGGATGAGGCCGATGAAGGCGGCTATAATCAGGATTTCCAAATGCTTCCCCCTAGCGGCCCCCTGCCGCTCTTGATCATCTTGCGTATCACAGCCAGTGCGGGTGTCTAGGCCGCCAGCACGTCGTGGCGGGGCGTGTCGCCCATAAGCGCGATCATCTTTGGTTCATCCCAAAGATCTTCGTCTGGATGGCCCTCCAGGCTGAAGACTGCAACGCCGTCCGCCCCGGTCAGCAGAATGTCCGCCCCGGCGCGCGCCCGATCCTCGTTCAAGAACTGTCGCACCTCACCGCCGACCAACCGGCCGCCCCGGCGCCAGAACGCCTGAGCGCAATAGATCGTCTTTCTGGCCATCTACCGTCTCCTCTCTCTCCCGTTAACGAATCGCCGGTTTTGCAGCCAAGTCGAGTCCTAGCGCGAGAGGCTACGTCCGGATTTGGCGTATCCATGCCTACAAAAAGTAGGAATAGGGGCTAGACGCAATCCCTACGATGTGTAGGATGGCTTCAACAACGGAGCCGCACTCATGCAGACCCAAGCCACCACCCCGAACAAGCGCCAGCTCGCCAAAGCCGCGACCCGCGCCAAGCTGATCGCCGCCGCCCGCAAGCTTTGGGCTGAGCCCGGCACCTATGAAGCCATCGGCATCCGCGAGATCGCCGACGAGATGGGCATGTCCACCGGCGCCGTCTTCGCCAACGTCGCCAGCAAGGCGGACCTGTGGCGGATCGCCATGCGCTATGAACCGCCCGTCGATGGCCCCGCCGTCCGCAAGCTGCTGCGCGCTGAAGCGGGCCGCGCCGCCTGCGCTGTCGCCATCGCCGAACGTGAGGCCGCGTGATGGCCGCCTCCACCCAACGCCGCCCCGGAAAGCACGAAGCCGCGCTTCGTCTGCTGCCGGAAGGCGCACAGATTGCCGATCAGGTCTGGGCCGGTTCGCCCAGCGAGGCCGCTGCGACCGCCCGCCAGATGGCGCTTCACGCCGGATCGTCCGCCGCCGCCCTGCGCGACTTCGGCCCGCACCGGAATGACGAAGGCGACAGCGCCATCCGCGCCGCCCTCTACGACTTTCAAGCCATGGAAGAGGGCAGGGCGAACGCCGACCTCGACTATCTGATCTCGGTCGCTAAGGGCGACGCCCTGACCGCCTACCTCGCCCGCAAGGAAATCGGAGAGCGCAAGGCTGCTGAATGGCGCCGTGAGCTGACCGTGGCGAAGGCGGCGATGTTCTCGGCGGTGGCGGCATGATCGGCGACCGTTTCATCATCGTGCCGTGCGAAGCGCCGGAGGCCGAAGGTATCTCGGTCATCTGGGACCGCGAGGCGGAACAGGTCATCGACGTTATGACCCCAGAGGAAGTCACGGCCTACTTCGAACAGGGTGGTGACCTGTGAACCGCATACGCGCCATCACCGCCCTCAAGGACAGCGTAGGCCCTACAGCCGTTGACGCCGCCATCGAGGCGATCCGCGACTTCCGCGAACGCTGGGGTCCGACCTGCGAGCCCGAAGAGGACGCGCTGACCCGCGAAATCCTCGGGACGCTGATCGACCTTCAGGTCCGCTCCGTCACGAGGGCCGTCCGGCTGGGCGAGGCCATGAGCCGCCGCCTGAACGCCGCGAACGATGCTGACCCCACCACCCCTGACACAGACCCTTCCGGTTCGGCCCTGGCTGTTCCGGTGAGCATGGGAGCCGCAGCCTAATGGCCTACGAATATGTGAAACAAGCGTACGGCGTGAACCCGGTTCCCGGTGCGCGCGTCCGGCACACGGTGACCGGCAAGTTCGGTAAGATCGCGGGCAAGAAGGCTTACGACAACTACGTCCACGTCGTGTTCGACGGCATGAAGTTCTCGACGCCCTGCCACCCGAAAGAGCTGGATTACAGCCCCGTGGAGGCCGCAGCGTGACCGACCTCCGCATCATCCCGGCCGATCCGCTGTTCCCCGCCGCCCGCGCCACCGGCAACCGTGACCGCTCCATGTCGGTCGTCGGGTCTGCTGATCCGGTCGGGCATTGGGGCGACCCGCGCACCGCGCCGTTCGACGCCCGCGCCACGCCGTTCCGGCTGCTGGCCCTCGTTCCCGCTCTGCTGGCCTGCATGGCGCCCGTCGCCGCGCTGGCCCTGCTGTGGAGCCGCCTGCCGTGACCGACACCCTTTTCCCCGCAGCAGAGACCGGAGAGGCCCAAGAAGCCCTCCGGGATGCTGCCGAACCTTCGGAGCAATCCATGACTGAGCAATCGTCGCCTAGCAGCGCCCTCCGCACTTCGGTTCATACCGACAAGTTCGATGTCGCCTTGGCAAAGGCTCAGGTCGAGCTGGAAAACCCGGCGAAGACCAAGACAGCCAAAGTAAAGGGCGTTTCCAAGAAGACCGGCAAGGACTTCGAGATGTCCTACACGTATGCCGACATAGGCGACGTGCTGGCTTCCTCGCGCCCAATCCTCGCCAAGCACGGCATCTCCATCACGCAAGTGCCGATGCCGCGCACCAACATGATGATGTTGGTCACGCGCCTGTCTCACGCAGGTCAGTGGATCGAGGGCGACTACCCGGTCTGCCAAATCGCTGCTGACCATCAGCAGATGGGATCAGCGCTCACCTATGCCCGTCGCTACGCACTGACGGCGATGATCGGTGTTGCGGCAGAGGATGACGATGACGGCGCGAATGCCGCGTCGCCGCAACGCCCGGCTGGAAACCATCAGCATCAGCAGCAGCAGCGCGAACCGGACTTCCCCAGCGCCGCCGCTCAATACGCCGCCGACCAACTGCGCCAAGCCAAGACGAAGGAAGAGTTCACCCACTTCTGGGAGGGCCAGAAGAGCGGCCTTCGCGAAACGCTGGACGACGGCAACTTCGCCCACGTCATCGGCGTGATGCGCACCGAGGCCAAGCGCTTCGCCGAGGCTCCGACTGAGAAGCCCGCCTCCGAAGAAACCCCCTTCGATCAAAAGGAAGCCGCCTGATGTTCTACGTGAACTCCAAGGGCCAAGACGTCGTGATCGCTGACATGGCGTATCCGCACCTGGCCAGCGCCCACGCCAAGCTGGTCCGCGAACAGCGTGACGGCCTGCGCCAGGCCGAGATCGACGCCATGGCTGCAGAACTGCAGCGCCGGGACGACGCCTTCGCCGCTGAGCAAGCTGCTCAGTCGGAGGATGCGGCATGAGCGCCGAGCCCATCCACCTGTCGAACTCGACACCCTTCGACCTGATCGCCGAGGACGCGGAGTCGTGGCTGGAAGAAGCCCGCAACTGGGCCGACGGAGCGACCATCGAAACCCAAAAGCAGGCTGACGCCGTGTCGGCTGTGATCGACGCCCTGCGTAAGTCGGCCGACGCCGCCGAGAAGCAGCGCAAGGTCGAGGTGAAGCCGTTCGATGACGCCAAGGCGGCGGTGCAGGACAAGTATGCGCCGCTCTTCGCTCCGGCGACGAACAAGACGCCCGGCAAAGTCCACAAGGCTGTCGCCGCGCTCAAGGCCGCCTTGGCGCCGTATCTGCGCAAGCTGGACGACGAGAAGCGCGAGAAGGAACGCATCGCCCGCGAGGAAGCGGAGAAGGCCGCCCGTGCCGCCGCTGAGGCCATCCGCAACGCCGACGCGGCCAACCTGGAAGCCCGCGAGGCCGCCGAAGATAAGATCCGCGAGGCCGAAGACGCTCAGCGGGCGGCGAAGATCGCAGCGAACGACCGCGCCCACGCGACGGGTGGTGAACGGGCCATGGGCCTGCGCACCAAGCACGTCGGGACCATCATCGACCTGAACGAGGCGGTGAAGTTCTACTGGCGCCAGGACGATGGCCCGTTCCGCCGTCTGGTCCAGAGCATGGTCGACGCTGACGTCCGCGCAGGCCGCCGCGGTTCGATGATCCCTGGCGTGGCGATCACTGAAGAGCGCGTGCTGTGAGCCGGTTCGCCATCCCCCTGAACGCCTTCACCCGCGAACGCGCCCACGCCTGGGTCGAAAAGGCCTGCCGCGAAGGTCTCGGCATGGTGATGGAGGTCCGCGACGGGAAGCGCTCGGACGCTCAGAACGCCGCCCTCTGGTCACTGCTGGGCCAGATCGTCAAACAGCGCCCCGAGCACAACGGCGTCCAGATGGATGCCGAAACGTACAAGGCTTTGTTCTTGGCGGCGCTTGGGCGTGAGGTGCGCTTTGTGCCGACCCTTGACGGCACCTCCATGCTCCCGCTCGGGCTTCAGTCGTCCAAGCTCACCAAGTCCGAGTTTTCGGATCTCATTGAGCTGATCTTGGCCTGGTCCGCGCAGAACAATCTGACAATCGAGCACTTCGACGCCGATGCAGACTTGCGGAGGGCGGCATGATCAAGGAGCACCCTCTCGCTGATCGGATACTGCGCCGCGTCGAATACGACACCGTGGGCGGCTGTTGGCTGTGGTCAGGCGCGATCATCGCAAATGCCGGCTACGGCAACTTGCCCATTCGCGGGAAGAGCGTCGCGGCTAGCAGAGCCGCATGGATGGCCTTTAAGGGCCCCATCCCGGACGGCCTGATGGTCTGTCACAAGTGCGATGTTCGCCTTTGCTGCAACCCAGATCACCTCTTCCTCGGGACGCAGAAAGACAACATGGCCGACATGACCGCCAAGGGGCGCGGTGTCGTCGCTCGTGGTGAAAAGAGTGGCAAGGCGCGGCTGACCGACGCTCAGGTCCGCTCGATCAAGGCTCAACTCCTTCATGGCAGCACGCAGCGAGGGCTGGCCGCCAAGTTTGGCGTTCACCCGGCCACCATCCAATCCATCGCAGACGGCCGGTCGTGGCGTCACATCGGGGAGGCCGCATGATGGTCACCGCTCAAGAGCGCGACATCATCCGCGCCGCCGCCCGCATCAAGTCGGCCCAGCGGAAAGAGGCCAAAGCCAAGATCAAGGGTGAACGCAAAGCCCGAGGAACCGCCACGCGCGGTCGCGAGACCGACACGGGGTTCCTCGCCTTCCTGCGCCGCCAGCCGTGCGCCGTGCGCCACATGGGCGGCTGTGACGGCCCGGTGGAGGCTGCGCATGTCCGCTATAGCGACGCGGCGGCTGGATCAGTGAACCCGGGCATGCAGCGGCGCAATCACGACCGTCACTGCAACCCGCTCTGCCACCACCACCACCAGCACGACCAGCACAAGCGGAATGAGCGCGCCTTCTGGGCTGCTGCCGGCCTCGATGCCTACGCGTCCGCCGCTCAGTACTACGCCGAATATCAGGGCGCCGCCCCTTCCTCCAACAGGGAGGGCTAGAGGATGGGCGAGCTTCCCGCTGGACCATTCGGCTGCATCCTGGCTGACCCGCCGTGGTCGTTTCGGACCTACGACGGCAAGTCGGCTGTGCCGACGGTCGCGCCAGATCCCTACGCCACGATGTCGATCGCGGACATGAAGGCATTGCCGGTTTCTGAGGTCGCGGCGCCCGACTGCGCGCTCTTCATGTGGATCGTGGGCGCCCATCTTCTTGAAGCCATCGACCTCGCGGGTGCCTGGGGCTTCGCCTACAAAACCGACGCCTTCATCTGGACGAAGATGCGCGGCGACACGCCCGATCTGTTTCGGCAGCAGCACAGCATGGGCATGGGATACTGGACCCGCAAGGAAGCGGAGACGTGCTTGCTGTTCACGCGCGGCCGGCCAAAGCGGCTCGGCAAGGGCGTCCGCCAGATCATCGAGGCTCCACGCCGCGAGCACAGCCGCAAGCCCGACGAGACCCACGCCCGGATCGAGGCGCTGGTCGCCGGTCCCTACCTCGAAATGTTCGCCCGCGAGCCGCGTCCAGGCTGGACCGTGTGGGGCAATGAAACCGCCAAATTTGGAGCAGCCGCCTGATGTCTGACCAGACCATCACATCGCTGACCGAGAAGCTGCCCGCGCCGCGCCTGCAAATGAGGTGGGAACGTCGCGCCGATCCCCACGACATGGATTGGGACGGAGAGCTTTCCTGGAACTGCCATTACGAGCTGGTCTTGCCGCTCGGCGAGCACGACATCCGGCGCGAAATCTACAAGGACGGCGAGCAAGTCGGGGAGGTCGAGGAGCTGGTTGTGCCCATGAAAGGGCCGACCGTGCGCGGCTCAAATGGCCGAACGCCGTGCATGGATCGTGACGGACAGTATTGGTTCGACGACCCAATCCGCGATGGCTGCCATGCACAATGGGACGCTGCTGCTATCGGCAACCCGCCGATCTACGTCATCGCACCTGACGGACATCCTATCCTCCGCGCCCAATCGGAGGCCCGCGTCTGATGGGGGAGAAGCAGGGACATACGCCGGGGCCTTGGCGGATAGACGTCAACGGCTCCGAGGACTGGTCGGTCGATTACGACGGCCCTTCGTCCACCTACATGACCATCTGCGGCGCCCGTCCGCAGCCAGTCTGTTTCGCTGTTGAGCCGAGCGCATACGGCAATGACGAAGAGGTGGAAGCCAACGCCCGCCTGATCGCCGCGGCGCCTGATCTGCTGGCAGTCGCGATCAAGAGCCACCAACCGTATGTCGGCCTCGACGAGGAGGACATCCGCTGCCTCTACGGCGCCGATGAAGCCGATCTCACCATGGCGCTGCGTGACGCCATTTCCCTCGCCACCGGAGAAGACAGCCCCGCAAATGAGGGGGAGGGCGCGTCGTGAGGGTGCTCGACCTGTTCTGTAACGCGGGCGGCGCTGGCATGGGCTATCACCGTGCCGGGTTCGAGGTCGTCGGCGTCGATCTGGAGCCGCAGCGCAACTATCCGTTTGCCTTCATCCAGCACGACGCTCTGACGCTTGATCGACGTTTCCTGCGGTCCTTCGACGCCATCCACGCCTCGCCGCCCTGCCAGGGCTATACACCGATGCGCCACGCCCCTGGGGCCAAGGGAGCGCCGCTGTTGATCGAACAGACGCGTGCGATCTTGAAAGCAGCCGGCGTGCCCTGGATCATCGAGAACGTTGAGGAGGCGCGATGGGCGATGGTCGATCCGATCACCCTCTGCGGCTCTATGTTCGGCCTCGGCGCCCAAGGGTGCCAGCTTCGGCGGCATAGGCTGTTCGAAAGCAACATCGCGATCAGCCCGCCATCCCCCTGTCAGCACGACGCCCGTCCGGTAATCGGCGTCTATGGCGGACATGCCCGGCGCCGCGCCGCATCGGCCGGCGGACGTGGAACCCGCGACGTTTGGGAAGGCGGACACCGTGCCGCGATGTCGGAGGCCATGGGTATGACCTGGGCCACCTGCGCCGAAATGTCAGAGGCCATCCCGCCCGCCTTCACCGAACAGCTGGGCCGCCAACTGCTGGCCCACATCCAATCCTCTCGCCAGCCCCGGGAGCATCGCTCGTGACCCAAGCCCCCACACCCGGCCCGCTGAGCGGGGATGACGTGAAGCTGCTCGTGAAGGGCGATTTGTTGATGTCCCCAAACCGCCAGCATGTTTTGCGGTTCTGCCGCGTTTACGAGCCTTACGATTACCACGACAAGGCCGGTGTTTGGCTGTCAGGCGATAGCGGCAAAGAAACACTGATCCGAGACACGCACTACGGAGATTTCAACTTCATCGGCCGCCCTGACGAATCCGGCTGGATGCCGTGGTCTGGCGGCGAGAACCCGGTGCCGGGGCGGATGGTGGAGGTTCGCTGGACCAATGGTCTTGTCGAGCAATACTACAGCGACATCGTTTCGTGGCGCAAAGGTGGCGTCATGGTCGAAGCCTTCCGCCTCGCCCCCACCTCTCCGGTCGAAGCGAGCGGGCCGGAGCGGGAGACCGTCTTCGATGGCGAGGCGCATGATTTGGTGCAGACCGCTCAGGCCCTAGCCATAGCGATTGAGCGTGTGCCGGACTGGCTGATGAACGATAATCTGCTCACCGCTCATTGCCACGCCGAAGTCCTGATCGCGGACCTTCCGGCCGCCCTCCGCCCCCAACCGAGCGGAGAGACGCGGTCGGGCGTCTATGTGGCCAGCCGTGCAAGCGTCCCGGCGCGGGGCGAAATGTGGCGCACTCTTCGCGCTGGCGGCGCTCCGATCATCTCGACGTGGATTGACGAGGACGGCGAAGGCCAGAGCCACGACCTAGGCGAACTGTGGGAGCGCATCTTGCGCGAGGTCAACTCGGCCGAACGCCTGATCCTCTATGTCGAGCCTGACGACTTTCCGCTGAAAGGCGCGTTTATCGAAGTCGGCATGGCCTTGGCGGCTGGCGTCCCGGTGTTTGTCGTTTCGCCCGGCGTCGCCCTAGATGCCCGCTCGCTACGTCCGCTCGGATCATGGGCGCTACACCCTCTCGTGACCCTGTGTCAGACCATGGGCGACGCGCTGCATGGTTCCAAGCCCGCCCTCCTATCCGCCCGCCCCCTCGCCTTGGGAGGCCAGCAAGGGAATGATCGGGGGCGCATAGAGGCGATTGTGCGAGAAGCGGTCATTGCGGCTTCGGTCGATGTGCCTGAGAAGTTTGCTGATCGCGCCGCCATGCGGTTCGAGATCACGCAGAACGCCACCGACGCGCTCGTGTCCGCCCTCTCCACCACCCCCGCCCGAGCCGAGGCCCAGGACGAGGACACGCCCTGCACTGATTGCGGAGACACCGGCGTCACCCATCAAACGGAACGGCGGTGTTCGTGTCAGGAAGCCGAGGCCCAAGACGAAGGGGCGGCGGGGGACTTGCGCACGATTCTGCGCAACGTGGTCGCACACGCCACAGGCGGCTCCGTCCTGAACGGTGACGAGTTAGGCTTGAACGACATTTGCTGCCGTATCACTCAGATGCGCAACAAGGTATATTTGGCAGGCAAGGATTCAGCCCACCCATCCCCGACCCCCGCCGCCGATGCCGACAGGATGCGGATCGCGGTGGAGGCGTTGGAGCCGTTCGCGCGGCGAGCCGACTATTGGGAACAGGTCAACGGTAAAGGCGGCTCTGACCGCGCCGAAACAAGCCATGCAATCGGTGATTTCAAAAAGGCCCGTCAAGCCCTCGCCGCCCTGAAATCGGAGGGGAAGTAGATGGCTCTTTGGATACAGAACGTCACGGCCGATCCGTTCACACCAGACAAGCATCCCAGCGATTATGTGGTGAGGATTAACAACAGCCCTCCGCTTGCCTCATTTCAGCATTGTCGCATTGACGGTGCGGCTGAATGCCTGCGTGCAGCTGCTGACGCGGTGGAAGCCGCCCTGAAATCGACCGCCGCGAAGGAAGGGGGAGAGTGATGGGTGATCTGACCCTAGCCCTGAACGGCGAGTATTTCGACGCGATCCGTGATGGCTTGAAGGTCGAAGAGTTCCGCCTTCGCACGGACTATTGGCGAAAACGGCTGGAAGGCCGGTCCTACGACCGGATCGTCCTGACGCGTGGCTATCCGGCCCGAGACGACCACGCGCGACGACTAGTCCTGCCATGGCGCGGCTATCGCGAAATCACCCTCACTCATCCGCACTTCGGCACAGAACCGGTCGAGGTGTTCGCAATCAAGGTGTCCGACCAATGACCGCCCCCTCTAACGCGAACACGTCGGGGCTGGAGGCTGAAAAGCGGCTGAAAGCAATCGCAGCGGCTGTCGAGTTCGGCCCGGGAAACGGAATCCATTTCCGTGAGGAAGGCGCTGTGACCCTCGCCGCTGACATCCGCGAGGTTTTTGTCACCGCCGCATCCGCTCAAGCCAGGATCGACGCAGCAGAAGCCCGAGCGGATAGGCTGGCGAAGGCGTTGGAGGACATCGAGAACGTAGCGGACAGCTTCTGCGACGATTCAGCCGACCTTCTCGCCGGGCAAATCCGCATTCGGACCCGCGCCGCCCTACAGCAGGAGACACAGCCGTGAGCAATGAAGCCGCCAACGATGCGCTGCGCCTGCCAGATCGCTTCGTTCAGCTTGCAACAGATGCGGCTTGGGCGCGTAACGTCGATAAGGCCACAGCCATGATGGTTGATCTTGACGACCTCTATGCGCTCTTACTGGCAGCAAAAGCCGCCCCCGCATCGCCGCTGCCACGGGGCGGGTGGCAGGACATCAGCACCGCTCCGAAGGATGGGACGGTCGTTGACTTGTTCTATCCAGAAAGGGGTCGTCTCACAGATGCGACGTGGGGACCGACCGGCTGGGGGCGACATGAGTGGCGCGGTTCTCATACCGTCAGGATGATCCCCTCTGAAAAGCCCACCCACTGGATGCCGTTTCCCGCCGCCCCGACAGGTGACGCATGACAGACCATATCGGTGAGGCCACCAAAAAGGTCATCGACCTAGACGCGCTGGAGAAGCTGGCGGATGAGGCGCTGTTGCCGATGCCTGATAGGCGTCGTCGGTCATGGTTCAATCGCCAACGCCAGTTTTCGGAAGCCGCCAACCCCTCCACCATCAAAGCCCTGATTGCTGAACTGAAGGACCGTTGTGAGGCGATGTGGGCGGCCGAGGTTGCAGCCAAGGACCTGCAAGAGAACGGCATTGATAAGCTTATGGACACCTTCGAAGGCAAGGGGGTCGATTACGCGGAAATGGTCGCCATCAGGTCTTGCCTATCCAATATCCGCGCCTTCCTCGCCCGCAATGGGAAGGGGGAGGGATGAGCGCCGTCGTACTGATCTGCGCGACCCTACTCATGAGCGATGGCGACAGCGGCTGGTGCGTCACCGCCGACGGCGAGCGCCACCGGTTGCGTTTGGCTGGGATTGATACCGGGGAAGTCGCGCCCTTCACCCGCTGCCGCCAGCGGCCGGATGTCTGGGCTTGCTCGCCCGTCGCCCGGTCCACGGCTTCGGCCGCGGCTGCCCGCGCCCGTCAGTTGGCCAGCGCCAGCGCCCGCTGCACGATCACCGACACAGATCGGTATCGCCGCAACGTCGCGGTCTGCACGGCCAGGGGGCGCGATCTGGGCGCCCAGCTGGTCCGCGAGGGGCTGGCCATCAGCGAGACGAACTTCGGAGATCCATACCGGCGCGATGAGAACGCAGCCCGGAGAGAACGCAGGGGAGTGTGGAGATGAGCGCGAACCTCAAATGCCGCACCGCTGACCGGCCGGCGCCGGAAGATTGGACCGACGATGATCCGATGACGCTGGCCGAGTTTGTGTCCGTTTTTGGCGCAGTGCTCCCTATAACGGTTTCGGCCATGCGGACGGAGATCGCCCGCGGGCGCTTGACGGCCTCCCGAGTTGGGGGCTCCTACTTCGTCACCCCCGCTGCTGTGAAAGCCCTCTTTCGATGCCCCGTCAGTCCAAAGGCCCGCGCCTCTACCTCCGCAAAGGCCGGATCGACAACCGGACGGGCCAGCAGCTCCCCGACCGTTGGTTCATCCGTGACGGAAAGAGTGAGGTTGGCACAGGCTGCAGCGTCGAGCGCCTGGACGACGCGGAACGACAACTCGCCGCGTTCATCGCGGAAAAATGGGCCAAGCCAGTCGGCAACAGTGATCCCGCTCAAGTCCTCGTAGCTGACGCCCTCGCGCTCTACAGCATGGAGCGCGGCCCTCAGCTCAAGGCGGATCCCGCGACCATGAAGGGGTTTGTCGACCACCTGAATGCCTTCTGGGGCGAGCAGACGCTCTCGGACGTCAAGCGGTCTTCCTGCAATGCCTATGTCCGCCACAGGACGTCCCAGGTCATCCGCACCGGCTCGACCGGGCGAAAGGTGTCTGCGCAGACAGCGCGGCGCGAGCTGGAGGTTCTATCGGCGGCGATCGGCTTCTGGGATGCAGAGCATCACCTGACGCGCCGGCCGATGGTCGTCCTCCCAGAGAAGGCGGAAAGCAACCGGGACGCCCTCACGCGATCGCAGGCGGCAGCCCTTCTGCGCGCGACCATGCAAAGGGGCGATTCGTCATCCGGCCGGGAGAACCGGGCGCACCTTCGTCGCTTCATTCTGATCGGGCTTTACACCGGTACCCGCTCGACAGCGATCAAGCGTCTGTCGTGGTTGGAAAGCCTGAACAACCCCTGGGTCGATCTGGAGCGCGGCATCATCTATCGGCGCGGCCGGAATGAAAGTGTCGCAGCGAACAAGAAGCGGCCTCTGGTGAAGTTGCCGCCCCGGCTTCTGGCGCACCTCCGGCGTTGGCGCAGCATCGACGAGAAGAGGGGCTTGGCGATCGTCATCCATCATGGCGGGGAGCAGATCGGATCGGTGCGGACGGGGTTCGCCGCATGCGCCAAGGCGGCCGGGCTTTCGGGCGTTACGCCGCATTGGCTCCGACACACGGCGGCGACTTGGCTGATGGAACAAAACGTCGATGGCTGGGAAGCGGCGGGATATCTCGGCATGACGACAGCGACCCTGGAGAGCCATTACGGGCACCACAGGCCGGATCACCAATCCGCCGCGCGGCGCGCGATGCGCTGATGCTTCCCAGTTACTTCCCGCAAATGGTCGAAAACACCGTGAACGAAACCGGAAAGTAGCGAAGACCCAATCCAAGCGGTAAGGGCCTTTCAGGCGGAACACGCTTCGTTCACACCGAGGGGGTCACAGGTTCAATCCCTGTCGCGTCCACCATCTCCACTCTATTTTGACCCTGGCCTTGCGTCGCCCAGTCCTTGGGCCACTCGCCCGTGCCAGAACGGTAGGCGAGGGCCAATGCGCCCATCAGGCCGGCGGATACGCCCGCGGTCGGCGCCACGATGTAGGTTTTCATATCCAGACCCCGCAGGCTCGCGTCATAGCCGCCGAGCTGTCTCATTAGCGCCTGCCTGACCAGATCATGCATGTGCGGCTGCATCACGCCGCCGCCGATGATGATTCGCTCCGGCCGCAGCGTGTAGGTCAGGTTGGTGCACAGCCCGGCGATATACTCCGCCGCCATCGGCCAGGCCGGATGATCGTGAGAAAACGTCTCGGCGGCCGCGCCCCAGCGCGCTTGCAGCGCCGGCCCGCTCGCCAGGCCTTCCAGGCAGTCGCCGTGGAAGGGGCAGACGCCCGAGAAGGTCTCGTCGCCCTTGGCGCGAGGCAGTCGGATATGACCGGCTTCGGGATGGTTCGCCCCGCCATGCGGCGCGCCGTCGATCATCACCCCGACCCCCACGCCGGTGCCGACCGTGACGTAGCAGAAGCTTTCCAGTCCTTGCCCGCTGCCGAACAGGCGTTCGCCCACGGCCGCGCCGTTCACATCGGTGTCCAGCGTCATTGGAACATCGAGGCGGCGGCGTAGACGGGCCAACAGGTTGACGTCGCTCCATCCTGGCTTGGGCGTGCTGGTGATGGCGCCGAAATCCGGCGCGTCGGGCTTCAATGACAAAGGGCCGAAGCTGACGATCGCCAGTGCACAAAGCCGGCCGTAGTTCGATTGTGCGTGGACGAAGAAGGCCGCGACCGCATCGAGCGTCTCGTCGGGCGACGTCGTCGGGATGCGCATCTGGTCGACAATCACGCCGTCGGCGGTGGCGACACCACAGATAAACTTGGTGCCGCCAGCTTCGACACCGCCGAGGAGGATGGGTTGGGTCGACATGAGCGCCTGCCTTTCGGGTGCGACGAAGGTTCGCTGGACTGAACATCGAATAGGGCCAAGCGTTTAGAGCCCATGACCCTTCTAGCTCGCCTGTTCATCGCCTTCGACGCCGCAGCCAAGATTTTGACGCGTAAGGAGAGACTGCTGTGAGCCGCTTTTGCACGGTGCTGGATTTGGCGATTGCGTCCGACCGATTGCATCGCCACTTTCACCGCAAGATCACGATAAGAGACGAGGACGCCGATGGCTCGCAAACCCAACTACAGCTTTGAGCGTCAGGAACGTGAGCGCGCCGCAGCGCTGAAAGCGGCCGAGAAGGCGGCGGCCAAGGCCGAACGTAAGGCTGAAGCTGCGGCGGAAAAGTCGCCTTCTTCGGAAGACTGACATTTCGCGGCAAAATCCTCCTGGCTTTTCGTTGTTTGAATAGGCGCGAAGTCCTATTCTTGCGCGATGACACGCTGGACCCCCGAAAGCTGGAGAACCAAGACCGCCCTGCATATGCCGGCGGACTATCCGGATCCTGCCGCTCTTGCGCGAGTAGAAGACGAGTTGCGCGCCTTGCCGCCGCTGGTTTTCGCCGGCGAGGCGCGGCGCCTGACGTCGAAGCTGGCGCAGGTCGAGCGGGGTGACGCCTTCCTGCTCCAGGGCGGCGACTGCGCCGAGAGTTTCAAGGAGTTCTCGACCGACAATATCCGCGATACCTTCCGCCTGATCCTGCAGATGGCGGTCGTGCTGACCTTCGCTGGACGCAAGCCGGTGGTGAAGGTGGGGCGGATCGCAGGTCAGTTCGCCAAGCCCCGCTCGTCGCCGCTGGAGGAGATCGACGGCGTCGAACTGCCCAGCTATCGCGGCGACATCATCAACGGCATGGGCTTTACACCGGAGGAGCGCGCGCCCGATCCGCAGCGTTTGATCCGCGCCTATAACCAGTCGGCCTCGACGCTGAACCTGCTGCGCGCCTTCGCCGGCGGCGGCTATGCCGACCTGTACAACATCCATCGCTGGACCCTGGGCTTCGCCGGAGACAACGCCGCCGGCGCCCAGTACCGTGAGCTGGCCGACAAGATCACCGAGGCCCTGGCCTTCATGGAGGCGGTCGGCGTCACGCCCGAGACCCATCCGGACCTGAGCCGGGTCGAGGTCTTCACCAGTCACGAGGCCCTGCTGCTCAACGTCGAAAGCGCCCTGACGCGTCTGGATGGCGGTTCTGGCGAATGGTTCGACACCTCGGCCCACATGCTGTGGATCGGCGAGCGCACGCGTCAGCTGGACGGCGCCCACGTCGAGTTCATGAAGGGGATCAAGAACCCCATCGGCGTGAAGTGCGGACCGACGATGACGGCCGACGACCTGCTGCCGCTGATCGACGCCCTGAACCCGGACAACGTCTCCGGTCGTCTGACGCTGATCGGACGTTTCGGTCACGACAAGGTCGGCGAACGCTTGCCCAAGCTGATGCGCGAAGTGAAGGCCTCGGGCCGCAAGGTGATCTGGTCCATCGACCCGATGCACGGCAATACGCTGAAGGCCGGCAACGGCTACAAGACCCGGCCGTTCGACCGGATTCTGGGCGAGGTGCGGACCTTCATCGATGTGGCCGAGGCGGAAGGCGTCCACCCCGGCGGCGTCCATCTGGAAATGACCGGCCAGAACGTCACCGAATGCATCGGCGGCGCCCAGGCCGTGACGGAAGACGACCTGTCCAACCGCTATCACACCCACTGCGACCCGCGCCTGAACGCCGACCAGGCGCTGGAGCTGGCCTTCCTGGTCGCGGAGCGGCTGAAGGCCGGGCGGGTGGCGCAGTCGGCGGCGGCCTAACCGTCGTCAGCGCCCCAAATGCGGGCCGATCCGGTCACGGTGCCGCCACTGAGCAGCGCCAGATCGTTCCGAGACCGAGGGAGTGATCGATGCAATCAGCGGCTCCAACTGAGGAAAAGCCCGGCCGGGTCGCCTATCAGGGCGCGCCCGGATCGTTCAGCCATGAGGCCTGTCTGGCCCTGCGTCCGTGGGACGAGGCGGTGGCGTTCGAAACCTTCGCCCAGGCCCTGGAGGCGCTGCGCGCCGGCGACTGCGGTTGCGCCCTGATCCCGGTCGAGAACTCGACCATCGGCGTGGTCGAGCCGGCGGCGACGCTGGTAGGCGGGCTTGGCGTGGAGCCGGTCGCCCAGGTCTGGCGGCCGATCCGTCATGCGCTGATGGCGATCGACGGCGCGCGCCTGTCCGATATCCGCACGGTCGAGAGCCACCCCATCGCCCTGGCCCAGTGCAAGGGCACGCTGGCCGGTTTGAATGTCGAGGTCATCGAGCATTTCGATACCGCAGGCGCGGCGCGCGATGTCGCCGAAGCGGGCGATCCGACACGGGCGGCCATCGCCCCAGTCGGCGCGGCGGAGGTGTACGGCCTGTCGATCCTGCGCAACGACTTGCAGGATTCCGGCGATAATCAGACGCGTTTTGTCCTGTTGAGCTTCCCTGAGGCTTGACGGCGCAAGGTCTTTGCGTCCTTAAGTCACCCACGGGTCGCAACACGATCCGCACAAACCGGAACCGGACCATGTCCCGCCTGCGCGCTCTTTCTGTTTCTTTCGACCGTTCGCGCGCGGTTTCCGGCCTCTATTTCGGCTACGGCTTTTACGGCTTTCGATACGCCGGCTGAGGCGTCGGGCGCAATCCGTCCCTGACTGCTTCACCGGCGACCGCTCTGGACCAGAGCGGCTGTTCGCCTTTGCACATATTGAAATCCAGAATGCCGAAAGCCTTTTCCCATGCCCAATTCCAAAATCCAGCAAGTCTGGCCTGACGTGGCCGACCTGACCCCCGAACAGCAGGCGCTGGCCGCCCTGCGCGCCGAGATCGACGGCATCGACGACCAGATCCTGGCGCTCTTCGAGCAGCGCCTGGCCATCGCCGCCACCGTCGGCCGCGCCAAGGACGCGCCCACGGGACCGCACACCAAGCTGCGTCCCGATCGCGAGCAGACCGTCCTCTCGCGCATGCTCAAGCAGGCCAAGCCCGAGAACGCCGAGGCGGTCGAACATCTGTGGCGCGAGATTGTCGGCTGGGGGCTGGCGCGCCAGGGTCGGCTTCAGGTCCAGGTCTGGGCCCCGATCGAACCGACCCGCGCCTATGACGGCGCGCGCCTGCGTTTCGGGGCCGCCGCCGACATCAAGATGGTGCGCGACCCGCAAAAGGCCCTGGCCTTCGCCGCCGAAGGCCACGGGATCGCCGTGCTGGCGATCAATACCGAGGACGCCTGGTGGATGGGCCTGCGTCGCGAATGGTCGATGTTGAGCGTGTTCGACGGCTATGGCGGCGAGACGCCGACGTCTCTGGCGGTCGGCAAGATCGATCCGCCGGCTCTGCCCAAAGGCCGACGCGTGGTGGTCACTGCTGGTGGGGACGCGGGCGACGGCGGCGGCGCGCGGCGCTGGGGCCTGAACACGCATCACGGCTGGACCATCGCCCTGACCGACGCCGATCTGGCGCCGGGCGACGCCGAGGGCTGCGTCGGCGCGATCGGTTAGATCGGTCAGTATTTGAGGAATGGCGGTTCCGGACTGGCGGCTGCTATGTCGCGGCCGCCAGCCATCCTTTTCGCCTGGGCGAAACAGCATCTTTTCAGCGGCTTGAAGGGCGGGGATCGGCTTTGTCCTGAGTCCGACGTCAAACGCCATTATGATGCCGGCTCGGTCTTTGACATCGCCATCCCTCGACAAGACTTGGGCTTGTTAGGCTCTTTGGACTATTTCCCCGGTCCAACTTTCAGGCCCGGATTGCACTTCGTTGCACTGTGCAATTCGGGTGCTGTTGTTTTCTTGAACGAAAACAAGGATCCGTTCCTTCAATTGCACGCCATTGCACTACTTTTCACACGTGCAATTCGCCGCCCTATGTCCAGAACCGGATGCGGCCCTTCTTTTCAGACGGCCATGTTGTCGATCAGGCGCGTCTTGCCCAGCCAAGCGGCCACCAGGATGCGGGCGGGGGCGTCGAAGATGTCGTTGCGGAACGGCGTCAGGTCCTTGGCGTGGCGGATGGCGACGTAATCGACCCGATCAAACCCGGCTTTCAGAAGGGCGGCATAGGCTTCACGTTCGACACCGGGCAGGGGGCGGCCGCTGGAAGCTTGGACGCCCGCCTCCGCCAGAATGCCGTTCAGCCGGCGGGCGGTCTTAAGCTCGGTCTCTGACAGGTAGGCGTTGCGTGACGACAGGGCCAGGCCCCAGCCATCCCGCTCCGTCGGCGCCCCGACGATCTCGACCGGCAGGTCCAGATCGCGCACGAACCGACGAACGACCATCAGCTGTTGGTAGTCCTTCTCGCCGAAGACCGCGACATCAGGCTGGACTTGGTTGAACAGTTTGGTGACGACCAAGGCGACCCCGCCGAACATTTGCGGCCGGAAATCGCCCTCGAGACCCAACGCCGGGCCGGCGACGGCGACGCTGGTTGCAAAGCCTTCTGGATACATTTCGTCGGCTGAGGGCGCGAACATCAGGTGGCAGCCTGCGCCGGCCAGCAGGCGGGCGTCTTCCTCCTGCTGGCGGGGATATTTGCCCAGATCCTCATGCGCCGCGAACTGGGTCGGATTGACGAAGTTGGAGGCGACGACGCGGTCGGCGCGGCGTGCGGCTTCGCGCACCAGCGTCAGGTGGCCTTCATGCAGGGCGCCCATCGTCGGAACCATGCCGACGCTCAGGCCTTGACGTTTCCAGTCCCGGACGATCGCCCGCAGGTCGGCGACGGTGCGGACGACGGCCAAAGGGGTAAACGGGGGGGCGGCGTCTATCATGATGAAGGGATTAACCTTTCCGCTTAAGCCTGTTGATGCACCAGACCGCAAAGTCTGGGCTCTAGGGTCGTGCTTATGACGCCCGCAGAAGCGACCCGTCCAGTTCTGATCGCCCTGGCCTTCGCCAGCAGCCTTGCCGTCGCCGGCTGCGGCGCGGTGGACAGCGATCCTCATCGATTCAGCGCGATGGCCGATAACGTCGCGGCGATCGACATTCCGCTCTCGGCCGGTGATCGCGAAACCCGGCATGCCGTGGCTGAAAAGGCCGGACTGCGGCCTGTGCGCTTCACGCCGGTCAAGGTGGCCGTCATGGATCCCCACGCCATGTGGGACGCCCGAGACGTTCAGGCGGGCCTTCGCCCCGTCGGCGACGCGCCGGGCCTGCGCGATGCGGTCATTCGGGCTGCTTCGCCCGCGGTTGTCAAGGCCGTGGCGGACGAAGCGGTCTCGCGGATTCAGGCGCCTGTGTTGCGTCCCGCCAGCCTCACGACGGCGCCGGAAACCGGGCGAACGATCCAACTGGGCGCCTATTCCAGTGCGGCCGGCGCTCGCCAGGCCTGGGATCGGGTCAAGACGACATCAGACCTGTCGGGGTTGTCGCCGATCTATCAGGAGGTCGAGGTGGACGGCCGTCGGCTCACGCGGCTGAAGGTCGGACCGGTCTCGACCGAAACCGCCGCTGCGGTATGCCGCTCCGCCGCTGTCGCCGACGCCTGGTGCGCA
This sequence comes from Brevundimonas vesicularis, assembly GCF_014204545.1. Classification (GTDB taxonomy): domain Bacteria; phylum Pseudomonadota; class Alphaproteobacteria; order Caulobacterales; family Caulobacteraceae; genus Brevundimonas; species Brevundimonas vesicularis_B. The sequence goes on along the minus strand of NZ_JACHLJ010000001.1, from coordinate 808,127 downwards.
CGCAACAGCTGATCGACCCCCGTTCGCCGTCCACAGGTCTGCGTTAAGGTTCCGTTGACGTTTGGCCCGTTGAGGCCGAGTCTGGCCGGACCTAGGACCGCGCAGTCTGAGTCGCGCGGTCGGCACAGAGGATTCCCTCGAATGACGCAGCCGCATGTGATCGTCCTCGGCAACGAAAAGGGCGGGGCGGGCAAGTCCACCCTGGCCATCCACATTGTGACCGGGCTGCTGCACGCCGGGCGCTCGGTGGCGATCATCGATCTGGACCTGCGCCAGCGCTCGATGCAGCGCTTCTTCCACAACCGTCTGGCCTGGCTGGCGGCTAACGGGCACGATCTGCCCCAGCCGTTCATTCCCGACATGGGCGACGGCAAGGCCCTGGCCAAGTCGGACGTCGCCGAACAGATCGCCACCTTCGAGCGCGCTTTCGATGAGGCGGCGGCGCGGGGCGTCGATTGCATCCTGATCGACACGCCCGGCGGCGACACGGCGGTGTCGAACGCCGCTCACGCCCGCGCCGATCAGATCGTGACGCCGATGAACGACAGCTTCGTCGACTTCGACCTGCTGGGCGACGTTGATCCGGTCACCCTGGATCTGCTGAAACCCTCCATCTATTCCGAGAGCGTCTGGGAGGCACGTAAGCAGCGCGCCATCGCCCAGGGCCGTCACGCCACGATCGACTGGCTGGTGGTCACCAACCGCCTCGCCGTCGCGGAGGCCCGCAACCGCAAGCGTCTGGAAGAACGGATGACCAAGCTGGCCAAGCGCGTCGGCTTCCGCGTCGGTCCGGGCCTGCGTGACCGGGTCATCTATCGCGAGCTGTTCCCGTTCGGCCTGACGGTGGCCGACCTGTCGAACGACATTCGGCCTGTCGCGGTGTCCCTGGCCCACGTCGCTGCGCGCCAGGAGATGCGCAATCTGATGATGGCAATGGGCCTGGAGCAGGTTCTCAGCCCTTTGGACGTGGCGGCCTGATCGCCTGATGGGGTTGATCTGGCTGGCCCTGGCGGCGATCGCCGTCTGGGCGCTGGTGCGGCTGGGCCGGCAGACCGAGCGACGCGGACGCGCCCACTGGCGGGTGACCGCGACCCTGCTGGGCGCGGCTCTTCTGGCTGGCGGCGCGCTTGCGGCGTTTCGGGGATCATGGCTGACGGCGGCGGCGCTGGCCGGGGCTGGTCTCTATCTGGCCTGGTCGTCCCGCCAGCGACCGATCATCCGATCCGAACACATCAGCGAAGCGGACGCCCGCGCCGTGCTGGGCGTCGGACCAGCCGCGACCGAGGCGGAGATAAGAGCCGCCTGGAAACGCGCCATGGCTCGCGCCCATCCCGATCAGGGCGGCACGGCGGGTCTGGCGACGCGCGTCAACGCCGCGCGTGATCGACTGCTCACAAAATCCGGGCGCCGCTAGGCTCTCCTGAGGCAACATCCCTGCGGTCGTGGAAACGATCAGACGCAAAAGCACGCATCGCCTCCGCTTGCCCTCGGGTAAGTCTGGGCTTACGGGTCCGCGCTCTTGATCAATGATTCAGGGAGCGGTCGATGACCCTCGCACTTCTGTTTCCGGGACAGGGCAGCCAAGCCGTCGGCATGGGCGCGCAGCTGGCGGACGCCTTCCAATCCGCTCGCGACGTCTTCGCCGAGGTGGACGAGGCCCTGGGCCAGAAGCTGTCGGTGCTGATGCGTGAAGGGCCTGAGGACCAACTGACCCTGACCGAGAACGCCCAGCCCGCCCTGATGGCGGTGTCCGTGGCGGCGATCCGGGCTTTGAAAGCCGAGTTCGGCTTTGACGTGGCGAGCGCGGCCTATGTGGCCGGTCACTCGCTGGGCGAATATTCGGCCCTGGCGGCGGCGGGCGCGATTTCGCTGTCGGATACGGCGCGGCTGCTGAAACTGCGCGGCCAGGCAATGCAGCGCGCGGTGCCGGTGGGGCAGGGGGCAATGGCCTCGCTGATCGGACCCAAGACCGACCTCGCGCTGGCAGAAGCGGCCGCGGCGGCCGGGTCGGAGGTCGGCGTCTGTGTGGTCGCGAATGACAACAACAACGGCAACATCGTCATCTCAGGCGAGAAGGCCGCCGTGGATCGAGCCATCGAGAAGGCCAAGGAACTGGGCGCGCGGGCGATCCCGCTGAACGTCTCGGCGCCCTTCCACTGCCCGCTGATGCAGCCGGCGGCGGACGAGATGGCGGCGGCGTTGGCCTCGGCGACCATTCTGGCGCCAGCGGTTCCCGTGGTGGCCAATGTGCTGGCGCGGCCGGAGCGCGATCCTGAGGTGATCCGCCGGCTGCTGGTGGAGCAGGTCACCGGCCGGGTTCGCTGGCGCGAGAGCATGGAGTGGATGGCGACCGAAGGCGGCGTCACGCGTTTCGTCGAGATCGGCTCGGGCAAGGTGCTGACCGGCATGGCCAAGCGGATCGCGCCGGACGCCGAGGCCTTGCCTCTGAATACGCCCGAAGAACTGGAAGCGTTCGCCAAGGCGTTGTGAGCCCACGCAGTCGTCATCCTCGGGCTTGACCCGAGGATCGGACCGTCCGCACTTCGGCTTTTAACGCCATCATCGACATCGGCGCTGCACGGCGCCTGATCCTCGGCTCCAGCCCGAGGATGACGGAAGGAATAGAGGGAACAAATGTTCAATCTTGCAGGTAAGACCGCGCTGGTGACCGGCGCGACGGGCGGGATCGGCGGGGCGGTGGCGCGGGCGCTGCATGCGCAAGGCGCGACCGTCGTGCTGTCGGGCACGCGCGAGGCGGTGCTGGCGGATCTGGCCAAGGAACTGGGCGAACGGGCGCATTTCGCCACGGCGAACCTGTCGGATCCTGAGTCGGTCGACAATCTCGTCGCGGCGGCCGAGACGGCGGCGGGCTCAGCCCTGGACATCCTGGTGGCCAATGCGGGCATCACCAAGGATGGCCTGCTGATGCGGATGAAGGACGAGGACTTCCAGTCGGTCATCAAGATCAATCTGGAAAGCTATTTCCGCCTGACACGCGCGGCGGTGAAGGGGATGATGAAGCGCCGTTCGGGACGAATCATCGGCGTCACGTCGGTGGTCGGCGTGACTGGCAATCCGGGCCAAACCAACTATTCCGCGTCCAAGGCCGGCATGATCGGCTTTTCCAAGTCGCTGGCGCAGGAGGTCGGATCGCGCGGCATCACCGTCAACTGCATCGCGCCAGGCTTCATCGCATCGCCGATGACCGACGTGCTGAACGATCAGCAGCGTGAGACCATTCTGACCAAGATTCCGGCGGGCCGACTGGGTTCGGGCGACGAGATCGCCGCCGCCGCCGTCTATCTGTCTTCCGATGAAGCCGCCTATGTGACAGGTCAGACCCTGCACGTGAACGGCGGCATGGCGATGATTTAAGGGCTACAGCCCTTATCACGTCGCGCAACAGACTATTTCCAGCCCGAAAGCCTGTGCTAAAGGGTTGAATGCGTCGGCGGTTCGGGCTTTCGGGCTTGCGTCGCCAACGCTGCCGTGAGACGGCGATTTCTGAGCTACCCCCGCCTCTACGGCGATTTCAAACAGGCAGAGAGACACTCATGTCCGACACCCTCGAGCGCGTTCGCAAGATCGTCATCGACCATCTGGACGCCGATCCGGACAAGGTCACCGAAAAGGCCAGCTTCATCGACGACCTGGGCGCCGACTCGCTCGACAACGTCGAGCTGGTGATGGCCTTCGAAGAAGAATTCGACATCGAGATCCCGGATGACGCCGCTGAGCACATCCAGACGGTCGGCGATGCGGTCAAGTTCATCGACGAAAAGTCGGCCGGCTGATCTCAGTCGCCGAATCGGCCGAACAGGCTGACGGTTCACAGGGCCGCCCGGCGCTCCTAGCGGAGACGCCCGGCGGCCTTTACTGTTTCTGACCCTCGCGAATCCCCATGTGATTCCCAGGACGGATGGATTTGAAGGAGCACGCACCATGCGCCGCGTCGTCGTTACGGGCATCGGTCTGCTGACCCCCCTGGGTTGGGGCGTCGAGAAAAGCTGGAAGGGCATCGTCGAGGGACGCTCGGGCATCGGCCCGATCACGTCGTTCGACACTACCGGTTACGGCTGCACCATCGCCGGCGAAGTGCCGAGCGTGGATGGACGCGGCGGAGGCGGCGAAGGCGACTTCGACCCCGAGAAGATCATGTCCGCCAAGGACCGGAAGCGCGTCGACGACTTCATCCTCTATGCCATCGCGGCGGCGGATGAGGCCTTGGCTGACGCCAACTGGAAGCCGGAGACGGACGAAGACAAGGAGCGCACCGGCGTGATGGTCGGCTCGGGCATCGGCGGCCTGGGCCCCATCGCCGATACGGCCATCGTCCTGAAGGAACAGGGCGTGCGTCGCGTCAGCCCCTTCTTCATCCCCAGCGCCCTGATCAACCTCGCCGGCGGCCAGATTTCGATCCGTCACGGTCTGAAGGGGCCGAACCATGCGGCCGTCACCGCCTGCGCCACCGGCGCCCACGCCATCGGCGACGCGGCGAGAATGATCGCGCTGGACGACGCGGACGTGATGGTGGCGGGCGGGGCGGAAAGCTCGGTCGTGCCGATCGGCATCGCGGGCTTCCTGGCCTGCAAGGCGCTGTGCACCGCCTATAATGACACGCCCGAGAAGGCGTCGCGCCCCTATGATCGGGGCCATGCGGGCTTCGTCATGGGCGAGGGCGCCGGCATCCTGGTGCTGGAAGAATACGAACACGCCAAGGCTCGCGGAGCCAAAATCTATGCCGAGGTCGTGGGCTACGGCATGAGCGGCGACGCCTATCACATCACCGCTCCGTCCGAGGACGGCGAAGGCGGGGTGCGGGCCATGAAGGCGGCGCTGAAGCGGGCCGGTCTGCAGCCGTCGGACCTGGACTACGTGAATGCCCACGGCACCTCGACCATGGCCGACTGGATCGAGCTGAAGGGGATCGAGGGGTTGGTCGGCGATCATGCGCAGAACCTGACCGTTTCCTCGACCAAGTCGATGACCGGACACCTGCTGGGCGCGGCGGGCGCCATCGAGGCGGCCTTCTGCGTGCTGGCCATCCGAGATCAGATCGCGCCGCCGACGATCAATCTGGACGACCCTGAGATGGAGACGCCCATCGATCTGGTCCCCAACACCGCCAAGCCGATGAAGATCGACGTAGCCATGTCCAACAGCTTCGGTTTCGGGGGCACCAACGCCTCGGTGATCTTCAAGAAAGTGGACTAAGATGTTCGGGCGCGGACGGGTCGAGAAATCCAGCGGGCGGTCAGGGTTTACAGTCTCGCTGCTGACCGCGTCCGCGACCTTCGGCCTGTTTCTGCTGGTGGCGCTGATCGCCGTCTGGGCGGTCTACTATGCGCCGGGACCGTCCGCGCGGCAGGGTCAGACGACGGTCGTCACCCTGCCCAGCGGATCGGGCGTCTCGGCCATCGCCGCGCGGATGAAGGCCGCGGGTGTGATCCGTTCGACGGACCTGTTCCGTGCGGCGGCGACCCTGACGGGCGCGGATCGGCGGTTGAGGGCCGGCGAATACGAGGTGCCGTCGGGCACGTCGCTGGCCGGGGTGCTGAACCTGTTGGTCGAAGGTCGCGTGGTGCGCCACTTCGTGACCCTGCCGGAGGGCTGGTCGTCGTTGCAGGCGGTGGACATCCTGAACAAGGAGGCCGTGCTGACCGGGACGGTCGCCGAAACACCCGAGGAAGGCAGCCTGTGGCCTGATACCTATGAGGTTTCGCGCGGCGACACGCGCCAGTCGGTCGTCGACCGGATGCAGCGCGCGGCGACTGAGAACCTGCGCCTGTTGTGGAGCCAGAGGTCACCCGCGACCGTGGCGCGCACGCCGGAGGAGGCGGTGATCCTGGCCTCTATCGTGGAGAAGGAGACCGCGCTGGCGGCGGAGCGGCCCCGCGTGGCGGCTGTGTTCTCCAATCGTCTGCGGGCGGGGATGCGGTTGGAGAGCGATCCGACTATCGTTTACGGCGTGACCAAGGGGCGGCCTTTGGGGCGCGGCATCCGACGCTCGGAGTTGCTGGCCCCGACGCCGTGGAACACCTACCAGATCAACGGGCTGCCGCCGACGCCGATCGCTAATCCGGGCAAGGAGGCGGTCAAGGCCGTGTTGAATCCGCCGGCGGACCCGGCCCTGTTCTTCGTGGCGGATGGCTCCGGCGGACACGCCTTCGCCCTGACCTATGACGAGCATCTGCAGAACGTCGCGCGGTGGCGTCAGATCGAGCGCCAGAAGGCGGGCTTGCCGCCCGAAGCCACGCCGCCCGCCACGCCGGGAACCAGTGCGGCGCCAATGACGACCGAGCCGTCCGCCGCGTCGGCCGAGAGCGGTCAGGCGACGATCACCCTTCCGGCCGGCGCGACGCAAGGGCCCCGATGAGCACGCTTTCTGGCATGACCGGCTTCGGCCGGGCCGACGGGGCCGGCGAAGGCTGGACCTGGTCGGTCGAGGCGCGTTCGGTCAATGGGCGCAATCTGGAGGTCCGGTTCCGTGGACCAAACGGTTTCGACGGGCTGGAGCGTGCGGCCAAGGCGGCCGGCCAGGCGCGGTTCGCGCGGGGCCAGGTGACCATCGGCGTTCAGGCCAAGTGGACCGAAGCTGGTGAGGCGGCGGTCACGATCAACGCCGCTGTGCTGGCGCGCTATCTGACGCTGGCGAACGAACTGGCCGAGGACGGCGCAACGCCGCCGTCCGCCGACGGCCTGCTAGCCCTGCGCGGTGTGATCGAGGCGCCCGAAGAGGTGGATGATCCCGAGGCGCGGGCGGCGGTCGAGGCGGCCATGACCCGCACGGTCGAGGAGGCGCTGGATGCGCTGAAGGCGTCACGCCAGAACGAGGGCGCGCAACTGACACCGGTGGTGGACGAATTCATCGTTCGGATCGAGGCGCTGGTCGCCCAGGCAGAAGGCGAGGCGGCCGCGCAGGTCGAGGCCATTCGCGATCGCTTCACCCGGCGAATCTCCGAACTGGCGCCCGATGCGCCGGGGCTTGAGGACCGAATCTTCTTGGAAGCGGCCGCTCTGGCGACCAAGGCGGACGTGCGCGAGGAGCTGGATCGACTGACTGCCCACGTCGCCTCGGCCCGTCAGCTTGTGGCCTCGGCGCCCGCCGGGCGGAAACTCGACTTCCTGATGCAAGAATTCATGCGTGAGGCCAACACGCTGTGCTCGAAATCCGCTACGACCGCGCTCACCGGAATCGGCCTGGAGCTCAAGGCCGTCATCGAACAGTTGCGTGAGCAGGTCCAGAATGTCGAATGAACGCAGCCCCCGCCGGGGCGTCCTCCTGATCGTCGCCAGTCCTTCGGGCGCCGGCAAGACCTCGCTGTGTCGCCGGTTGATGGCGGATCACGGCGGGCTGGAGCTGTCGGTCTCCATGACCACGCGCGGCATTCGGCCGGGCGAGGTGCATGGGCGCGACTACAACTTCGTCGGCCATGACGAGTTTCAGCGCCTGATCGACGAGGACGCCTTTTTGGAATGGGCGGACGTCCACGGCAATCGCTACGGCAGCCCGCGCGCGCCGGTGAACAAGGCGCTGGCCGAAGGGCGCGACGTGTTGTTCGACATCGACTGGCAGGGCGCGCGCGATGTCGCCGAGAAATGCCCGGAGGACGCCGTGCGCGTCTTCATCCTGCCGCCCAGCCTGGAAGAGTTGCGTCGTCGTCTCGTCACCCGCTCACAAGATGCAGACGACGTGATCGAGCGCCGTGTGGCCAACGCCAAGGGCGAGATCGAACACTGCGACGCCTTCGACTATGTGCTGGTGAACGAGGACTTCGACCGGTCCTACGCTGAACTGGCTCACATCTATCACGCCGAGCGTTCGCGCCGGTTCAGGAACCTGTGGGTCGGCGACTACAAGGCCGCCCTTCTGAACGAAGCCGTCTGAAAAAACAGCGCCACAGGCCGTGGGGACCTGCGGCGCTGTGGGGTACTCAACGCTACGCTACTGACGCTGTTGTGCCACCCAGAAGATTTCGGACGGTAAACGCGGCCATAGGGAATGTTCCGTAGCGGCGCGATATCGCAGGTTTACGACCTGTTCGCCCTCTTGACCTAACGTCAGGCGGTGAACGGGGGTATCATGGGCTTTCTTCATTCGATCGCGCCTCTTCTGGCCAGCAGCGCCAAGGAGAGGGTCAAGCAGGTCCCGGTCAGGCTGCTGCTTGCCGCCCTGGTCGGCTGGGCGATGACCGAAGCCGGGATGCTACGATGGGTCCCGCTGTGGCTGGCGGTCGCGGTTCTGGTTCAGGCATTCGAACTGTGGGCCATGGCGCCGTTCAGACGCGCCCAGCCGTCACAAAGCCCGCTGTCCGTGTTTGTCGCCCTAGCGTCCACCACCGTGATGGCGACGACCTATGCCGTCATGGCCTTGGTGATCTGGTCCACCAATCACCCAGCGCTTGTGACGCTCGCCGCCCTGACGATGGCGGGTGGTCTGTTGACCAATGTCGCATCCGGCATCGCTTCACGAACGATTTTCTTCATCGGCGGCAGCCCTTATCTGGCGGCGCTGGCCTTGATGCCGGCGATCAAGGTGATCCAGGGCGACACCCGCGGGGTCGTGGTCATGACCCTGTCCGCCGTTTTGTTCGTCGGCATGGTGCTCAACATCTATTGGCGCGTGCACGGATCACGTGAAGCCGAGGTAAAATCCCGGGCGGAGGCGGAAACGCGGCTGGAGCAGGCGCAGGCGGCCATGGCCGATCGCGCGGCGATGGCGGCGATCGTCAGCCACGAACTGCGCACGCCCGTCAGCGCCATCCTGGCCGGCGCCCATGTCATTCGCGACGGCAAGTCGTCGGAACACCGCCAGGAGACGGCCGACCTGATCATCGACGCCGGACGATTGATGACCGGCATGCTGAACGATCTGCTGGACCACTCCAAGATGGAGGCCGGGGCGATGGCGATGGAAAGCCGCGACTTCGAGCTGGGCGATTTGATGCGCGATACGGTGCGGTTCTGGGCGGCGCCGGCGGCGGACAAGGGACTGACGCTGGACATGTCGGGCGTGGACAGCGAGGCGGTGTGGCTGCGCGGGGATCCCTATCGTCTGCGCCAGATCATCAACAACCTTGTGTCCAACGCGATCAAGTTCACACCGTCGGGCGCGATCCGTCTTGAAGCGTCGGCGCCGCGTGGCGACGGGAAGCACTGTCTGACCCTGACCGTCATCGACCAAGGCGCCGGCATTGCGCCAGACGCGATGAGCCGGCTGTTCACACCCTTTGCGCAGGGGTCCGCCGAGGTGGCGCGCACCTATGGCGGGACGGGCTTGGGCCTGACCGTCAGTCGGGAACTGGCGCGGTTGATGGGCGGCGACCTATCGGTCGAGAGCACGCCGGGGCAGGGTGCGGCCTTTACCCTTCGCGTCGACCTGCCGGCGGGTCAGCCGACGCAGGATTTGGACGGGCAAGAGGCGGCGGCGCCCGTTCTGGTCCGGCGACTTCGCGTCCTGGCCGTCGACGATCACGAGATCAATCGCCGCACGATCTCGCTCGTGCTTCAGCCGCTGGATGTCGATCTGACCACGGCCTCGGACGGCCATCTGGCGCTGGCGCTGCTGTCGGAGAAGGCGTTCGATGTGGTGCTGATGGATGTGAATATGCCGGGCATCGACGGCAATGAGACGACGCGCCGCTTGCGGGCATCGGACGGGCCCAATGTGGACGCCCCTGTGATCGGGTTCAGCGCGGGCACGGAAACCGAACAGGTACAGGCCTGCTATGCGGCCGGTATGACGGACTGGTTGGCGAAGCCGCTGGAGCCGAAGAAGCTCTACGACGCCTTGCACCGGGCGACATCGACGGCGGCGGACGCGAAGGCGGCTTAAGCCAGGGCTGCGAACCAGGGACGCAGGCGGCTCAAGGCGTCTTCGATTTCGGGCGTCGAAACGGCGAAGCTGAACCGGATGAAATGGTGGCCTTCGACGGGGTCGAAATCGACGCCGGGCGCGGTGGCGACGCCGGTGTCACGCAGCAACTGCTCGCAGAAGGCCACGCTGTCGTTCGTCAGATGGCCGATGTCGGCCCAGATGTAGAAGGCGCCGTCGGGGGGCGCGATCTTGCGCAGACCCAGCGCGGGCAGGGCTTCCAGCATGAGCTGGCGGTTGCGGGCGTAGGTCTGGATATGGCCTTCAAGCTCATCGATCGCGTCCATTGCGACCAGACCGGCATGCTGACTGAGGCTGGGCGGGGTCAGGAACATATTGCCGATATAGGCGCGGGCGGCGTCGATCCGCTCCTCTGGAACCAGCAGCCAACCCAGGCGCCAGCCCGCCATGCTCCAGTATTTGGAAAAGCTGTTGATGACCACGGCGTCAGGCGCAAACTGCAGCATTGAGGGCGTCGGGCCGACGTAGCTGAGGCCGTGGTAGATCTCGTCCGATATGATGGCGATGTTTCGCGCGCGGCAGACCTCGGCGATGGCTTCCAGTTCCGCATCGGGGATGATAGTGCCGGTCGGATTGGCCGGGCTGGCGATGATGACGCCCGCTGGGGCGGGATCCAGGGCCTGGAGTTGGGCGGCGGTGAGTTGGAACCGGGTCTCGGGACCGCAGGCGATCTCGAGCGGCTCAAGATGCAGGGCGCGCAGGGTGTTGCGATAGGCGACATACCCAGGGCGGGCCAAGGCGATGCGGTCGCCGGGCTTGAACAGGGTGCTGAGCGCCAGAACCAGGGCCGGCGATGCGCCGCAGGTCAGCAGGATGCGGTCGGGATTAACGGCGACGCCGTATCGGTCGTCGTACAGGCGCGCGATGCGGGCGCGCAGGTCGGGGCTTTCCCAATAGCCCATGGCGTCGGCGTCCAGCACTTGGTGCGCACGGGCGATGGCGGCGGCGGGGGCGCCGGTCGAGGGCTGGCCGAACTCCATGTGGATGATCGACCGGCCTTCGGCTTTCAGCTGGTGCGCCAGTCGGCTGACGGAGATGGCGCGGAAGGGTTCGACGGTCATGGCAAGGGTCTCAGGCAAGGGCATCCGCCAGACGCAGGAAGCCCGCGACGTCGATGGTTTCGGCGCGGGCGTCGGGTTCGATGCCGGCGGCTTCGCACAGGGCGGCGCCGCCCATCTGTTTCAGACTGGACCGCAGCATCTTGCGACGTTGGCCGAAGGCGGCGGCGGTAACGCGTTCCAGCTTCTTCAGGCGGTCCGGCGACGGCCGCTCATCCAGCGGAACCAGATGGACGACAGCCGAGGCCACCTTGGGCGGCGGGGTGAAGGCGGCGGCGGGCAGATGCATGACGATGCGGGCGGTGCAGACGGCCTGGGCGATGACCGCCAGACGGCCGTAGGCGTCCTCGCCTGGCCCTGCGGCGACGCGCTCGGCGACTTCCTTCTGGAACATCAGGGTCAGGCTGTGCGGCAGCCACGGGCCGGTCAGCCATTTTATCAGCAGAGGAGTGCCGACATTGTAGGGCAGGTTGGACACCAGATGGGTCGGGCCGGAGGCCAGGTCGGCCTCCTTAACCTTCAGCGCATCGGCTTCGACGATGGTCAGGCGGCCGGAGCCGTCGTCCAGTTCGGTCAGCAAGGGAATGAAGCGCGGATCCTTTTCCACCAGGACCACGGCGCCGGCGTCGGATTCCAGCAGGGCGCGGGTGAGGCCGCCAGGACCTGGTCCGACCTCGATCACGGCGCGGCCCTCGAAAGGACCGGCCAGACGCACGATCTTGCGGGTGACGTTCAGGTCCAGCAGGAAATGCTGGCCGAAGCTCTTCTTGGCCGAGAGGCCGTGGGCGTCGAGGGTTTCGCGGAGGGAGGGAAGGTCGGTCACACGCCCTGTTAGCGCGCGGCGCGGGCCGCCGCCATCTCCGATGCCAGGCGAATGGCGGCGATCAGGCTGTCCGGACGTGCGACGCCCTTGCCGGCGATGTCGAAGCCGGTGCCGTGATCGGGCGAGGTGCGGATGATCGGCAGGCCGAGGGAGACGTTCACCCCGCCCCAGAAGTCCAGCGTCTTGACCGGGATCAGGGCCTGATCGTGATACATGCAGATGGCCGCGTCATAGGTCGCGCGCGCCTCGTCATGGAAAAGCGTGTCGGCAGATTTAGGGTCGGTGATGTCGATGCCCTCGCCGCGAAGCTGTTCGGCGACGGGGATCAGGATGTCGCGTTCCTGCAGGCCCAAGGCGCCGCCTTCGCCTGCGTGGGGATTCAGGGCCGCCATGGCCAGGCGCGGGCGGGCGATGGCGAAGTCGCGCTTCAGGCTTTCGTGAACGACGCGGGCGGTACGGGCGACACGCTCGGCCGTGACCAGTTCAGGCACCTGGTCCAGGGCGACGTGAATGGTGACGAGGCAGGCGCGCAGGTTTTGGGCCGTCAGCATCATCACCGGCCCGCGCGTGCCGGCATAGGGCGCATCGGCGGTCAGTTCGGCGATGAACTCGGTATGGCCTGGAAAGCGAAAGCCCGAGGCGTACATCGGCGCCTTGGCGATGGGGGCGGTTACGACGCCGGACGCCTCGCCGGACAGGGCGAAGCTGACCGCCTCCTCGATGCCGTCCGCGACGGCCGAGGCATTGGCCGGATCGGGCGACCCGACCAAGACCGGCGCGGGCAGAGGGCGATGGATGACGGGAAGGGCCGACCCGAACAGCCCATGAGCGTCTCCGGGAGCCCCGACCTCGGCCACGGCGACGCCTTGTGCGCGCAACAGGGCCGCGTCGCCGATGACGGCGAAGGGAGTCGGCTCGGCGCGTAACGCTTTCCAGGCGGCGGCCACGATCTCCGGCCCGACGCCGGCGGGTTCGCCGAGCGTCAGGACCAAAGGCGCGACCCCTGGGGTCATTTGAACTCGATCAGGGCGTCGCTGCGCAGGTCGCGCAGATAGCGGCGCTCCAGCACGGCCAGGTTCTGGGCGCGCAGACGGTTTTCGACCTGCTGACGGTTCGGCGCCTCCGGCCCGCCGACGCGACGACCGCAGACGGCGACCAGGTGCAGACCCAGCGGCGTACGGATCGGCGTCGAGACCGAACCGATTTCGCCGGTGCGGGCGAACTGCTGGAACTGGGGCGCCAGGTTGGCGACGTCGGATTCGCCGAGGTCAGCGCCAAGGACGCCCTGCGTCGCGCGGGCCTGGGAGATGATGTTGTCGCACGTCAGGCCGTTGCGCAGGCCTTCCAACTTGGCGGTCGCGGTGGCGACATCGGCCTCCGACGCGGTTTCCGGCAGTTCGACCATGACCTGCTTCAGTGAAACCAAGCTGGTCGAGGCGCCGTCACGCTTGTCGCGGAGGTAGAGGATGTAGACGCCGCCATCGACGACGATCGGGTTGGACAATTGCCCAGGCTGCAGCTGTTCCAGAACCGATTGCACCGCCGGCTGAAGCGAATCCTTGACGACCCAACCCGCATCGCCCGGGACGCGGGCGCTGGCCGAGGGGGCGGCGGAAAACTGCTGGGCGACGGCCTGGAACGGCGCGCCCTGGATGATCTGCTGCACCAGCTGGCGGGCGCCGTTCAAGGCCGCCTGCGCGCCGCCGACCCGGGCGGCGTCGATATAGATTTCGCCGAGCAGGAATTGGGGCTTGGAGGCCGCCTCGTTCAGACGACGGACTTCCTGATCGACCTGAAGGGTGCTGGCGCGGGCGCGGCTGTTGAAGCGGCCCGGAATCAGCTGGCTCCAGCCGATCTGGGTGCGCAGGTTGTCACGGAAGGCGGCGGGCTGGATGCCGCCCTGTTGCAGGAACTGCAGATAGGCCTGCGGCGTCGTGCCTGCGGCGCGGGCCATTTCGGCGATCTCGCCGTCGATTTCCTCGTCCGTGACCTTCAGGCTCTCGAACTTGGCCATCTCCTGATCTTTGAGGCGATCCTCGATCAGAGCGTTCAGGGCGGCCTGCTGAATGGCGGGCAGGTTCTGCTCGGTCGGCTGGACCTGCGACGAGGCGATCAGCATCAGCATACGCTGACGCAGGTCGTAGCCGGTGATGATCTTGTCGTTGACCGTGGCGACGATGCCGTCGGCCATTTCAAACTGGGGTTCGGCGCGCGCCGTTGTCGGCGCCTCTTCGGCCGCAGGATTCGGCGCGCCGGCCGCAGGGCCTTGCGCAGGCGTCGGGGTCTGTGCCGGGGCGGGCGCCGTCTGGGCATAGGCCGAACCGGCGAGGAGGACTGCCGCGAGCGCAGCCCCCGTCGAATAACGCATCAAACCCATTGGTCGTCCTGATTCCTCACAGCGGTCCGCCAGCCAGGCCGGCAGGCGGTCGCGCCCCGTAAAGCGTCATGCTCAACGCATATCGCCCTGTCCATAACCTGAACCTCCGAAAGTGGCGAGGTTTAGGCGCACATAGATGCCTTCCGACGGGCCGCCGGGCCGGGCGCGGGTGTTGTCGCGCCGATAACCCAGTTCGAACCGCAGGCAGTCGTCGTCGAACAGCACCCCGACTTCGGACCGCGTTATCTCGTTCTGGTCCAGATCGGCGATGCCGGCGACGGTAAAGCCCCAGTTCTGGAAGACGAACTGCTGACCCGCCAACTGGACGAATTCGTAGTTGCGGTTCAGCGGCCCGTCGACGGGGTTGGACTGATCCAGAATGTAGCTGACGGTCGCCAGGTTGCGGCGACCCCAGCGGCCGTCCAGCGCCGCCTCGGCGCGGCGCACCTCGCCCGAACCGTCCACCGTGGCGTGGAACCAGCTACGGATGCGATCCGACGGCGAGAAGTCGCCCTGGACCACCCAGTCGGAGGTTTGTGAGGCCAGACCCGTCGGGTCATAGAGACGCGCGGGATCGTCGGGAATCGACGTTCGGAAGTCGTCCTGCTGGTCGAAGCGATAGCTGCGTCCCACGAACAGGCTGGCCTTGCGACCTTCAGCCCAGCGGATGGTGGCGCGACCGCCCGCCGTCACGCGCGCGCCGCCTTCCAGCAGATCATAGCCGGAGAAGCGATCCATGCGGAACAGCGACGACTCGTCCAGCTCCAGAACCTGCGAGTCCTCGATGGGAATGCGGCGGTCCAGGCTGACCTTGTTGGAGACCGAGAACTGGCCCACCGGTTCCAGGATGATGTCGGCGTCGGCGATGCGTTTGATCAGGGGATAGGTGACGTCCACGCCCGCGCTGAACCTGGACCGGCTCACCGTCTCGTCGCTGTCGACGCCCATCATCGGCGGCAGGTCAGACATGGAATAGAGATCGACGCGCGTATCGACGAACGGCTCCACGCGCATGCCGACAGGAAGGATGATCGCCCGTCGCCATTCGACTTGGCCCGTGATGCGGCGGCTGTCCACGCCAGCCAGACCTGTCGTGACGGGCGGGACGATCTCCGGATTCAGGATCGGCGCGCCAACAAAGGCGTCGCGATAAAGGGAGACGGCCGAACCCTTCAAGCGCAGCCGGCCGCCGAAGACCAGTTCGCGCGGCTCCCAGCGGGCATCGATCAGCGGAGCGACGAAGGGCAGGGTGTCGTCGTCCTCGAACACCTTGAAGCCGTTTGCGTCGCGGAAGTCCGTCGCGGCGAAGGCCGGATCGAGGCGCAGGCTCTGGATCGAGAAGGCCGCGACCGAAACGTAAGACCGATCGGTCTGATGTTCGGCGTAGATCTGGCTGATCAGACGACGGCGGTCGCCGTAGTAGAGGCCGTTATCCTGATACGGAGAGCGCACGTCGTAGCGATCGAACAGCGTCTTGTCCGAGGTGCGCTCGGCCGTGAAGCCGAACCGCCATGGGCCATCCGGATCAAACTCGCCGTGCGACAACAAATAGCTGCGATGTTCGCGATCGCCGAACTTGACGTTGCTTTCGAAGTCGCCGTCGCCGTCCCGATCGAAGTCGCCGAACTCGCGCTCGTAGGTATAGCCGCCGCGCGCCACGATCATGCCGTTGGCGAACCGTCGCCGCCATTGCAGGTTCAGCAGCGGCGCGACCTTCGTGTTGATCTGCGGGCTGATCAGCCAGTCCTCGGACGGCGACACGACACGTAGATAGGGAACCTCGACGGAAACGCCGCGACCCTCGTCATAGTTGACGATAGGCACCAGGAAGCCCGAGGCCCGCTCCACCGAGGGATCGGGGTGGGCGAAAAAGGGCGTGTAGAAGACGGGCACCGGCCCGATATAAAAGACGGCGTTGCGATACAGGATCGCGCGCAACTGCTCGTCCTGCGTCACCTTTTCCGCCTGGATCGAGATTGTCGGCGTCTTTGGACCGCCATCGTCGCAGATCGGGCAGGGTGTGAAGCGAGCGTAGTTCAGTTCGCTGACATTCTCGCTGCGGCGCACAGCCGTTGCGGCCATCAGACTGGCGCCGTTGGCCAGACGCGTGGCGAAATCCACGGCGACGCCTGTCTCCAGATTTTCATCCAGCTCGAGACGGCTGGCGTAGACCACGGTGCCGTCGGGCGCGATGGCCTCGACGCGGCCTTCGGCCGTCGCCGAACCGGCGTTCAGATCATAGGACAGGTTCTCGCCGCGCAGCACATGGCCGCGCGTGCGGACATAGGCGCGGTTCTCGGGCGTGCCGCTGACGATGATGTTGTCGCCTTCGCGACGCGCATTGTCGGCGTCGACATAGACCGCTTCGGGCGGCAGGCCGTCGGAAGGCGCGGCTGCGGCCGCCGGGGTGGATTGCGCCCATGCAGGCGTCGCCAGGGGTGCGCAGGCGACCAGAGCCGCACCGGCGAGAAGCCTTGCTTTGAAAGCGTCGAAGCGCCGATCACCCTGCATAGGCCATCCGTAGTCTGAGAAGCGAGCGCCCGATTAGCCGTCTTCGGTATAGAACAGCAAGGTCAAGGCTGCGAGCGCCGTAAGAACAGGCGGCAGCCAGGCGGCGACGAACGGCGCCACGACCTCCGCCGATCCCATCGCCGACGAAAACTGGTTCAGGAAGAAGAAAGCGAAGCCCAGCACCACGGCCGCGACGCTCATGCGCGCCAGGTCGCCCAGCCGCATCAGCCGCAGCGAGAAGGCGGCGGCCAGGATCGACATGGCCGCGAACACCAGCGGCGTGGCCAGAAGTTGCTGGAAGCGCAGGCGATAGGCGGTCGAGGTGAAGCCCGCGTTCTCGATCCGGCTGATCTGGTTCGGCAGCGACCAGAAGGGCGTGGCCTGCGGTCGAGCGAAACGATCGAAGGCTTCGTCGTCCGCCAGGCTGGAGACCAGGGTCAGGCTGGAATAGGTGACGGCGCGCTGGCCGATCTGGGCGCCGACCGCATCGGTCAGGCGCCAGCTGCCGGCGTTCAGAGAGGCCGACTTGGCGTCGATCCGCTCGGAGAAGGTGCGGCCGCCGCCGGGCGCGGTCGTGTAGATGAAGAAGCTGACGTTCAGCAGTCGGGCGTTGGCGCGGTCCTGCTGGCCGGCGCGGATGATCATCTGCCGCTGATCGTCGCCCTCGCGCAGCCAGATCGCTTCCTTGGGGTCGCCGCCGGGCGCCGTGCCGGAAATCCGCGCGCGCTCGCGTTGCCACAGGCCGTCGCCGGCCGACGCCATCGGACCCAGCACCGTGACGGTCAGGACGCCCAGGACGAAAGCCATGCCGGCCGCCGGTAAGACGAACCGCCAGGCGGAGACGCCCGCCGCGCGCATGGCGATCAGTTCGCTGCGTCGGTTCAGGCTGATGAAGGCCGACAAGGTGCCGAACAGGAAGACGAACGGCATCAACTGCACGATGACCGAGGGCGACTTCAGCAGCACCAGGCCGAAAATGCGGACGGCCGACAAATCCTGCGCCGAGCCGACGCCGCGCGAGACCTCGACAAAGTCGATCAGCATGACGAGGGCCGAAATTACGGCCAGGGCCACGCCCAGCGATTTCAGCTGCTGGACCAGCACATAGCGTTCGATCCCACCCAGACGGGGGATATGCGGCGAACGACGGGCGGAGGCGACGACGGCGGTCATGCGAACTTGGCCTTCAAATCGCGCAGGGCGGCGGTTGTCCGGCTGCGACGCGGCTTCAGCGCGCGGAACAGAACTCGCAGGGCGACGACGATGGCCACGATCGGCACGACGTATTGGAGCACGTTCATCCAGCCGTTCCAGGCGCTGGCGGCGACAAGGCCGTAGCCGATGACGCGCAGGACCAGGAACAGACCCGCCGCCTTGGCGATGCGCAAGGTGTAGCCGGTGCGGCTGAAGGCGCCGCCTAGAATGGCCGAAAGCGCCAGCGCCATGGCGACCATGGCGTAGAGCGGCGAGGCCAGCCGCGAATGCGCCTCGGCCAGCAGTTCGCCGCGCGATCCGGCGACCTCAAGCACCTTGGCCGTCGGGTTCAGCAGCTGGCGCAGATAGAGGTCGGTCGGCTTGTAGCGAATGGTGTCGGTCACGCCCACAAAGGGCGCGAGAGAGAAGTCGTATCGTCCGAATGACAGGGTCTCCAGCACGCCGCCCGACGAATAGCGCTGGGCCGAGCCGTCGATCATGGTCAGGATGGGAATGCCGCCGGCGTCCCGGCTGAAGCGCGCCTCGGACGCGTTCCAAGTCGTGACCTTGTCCTTGTCGTCCAGATAGACGAACAGGTTCTTCAACAGACCGTTCTGCTCGATCTGCTGCACATAGACGGTCAGGCCGTCAGGTCCCTGAACGAACTGGCCTTCCTCGACCAGAAGCGCGGCGAGGTCGGTGCGGATGTCGAACGCCTGTCGCCGCGCCTCCTGCTGCGCCCAGGGCAGAATGAAGACGTTGACCAGCAGCGTGACCAGGGCGACCAGCACGGCGATACGGGCGGCCGGCGATATGACCTGCCACCGGGTCATGCCGCCCGCGAAGGCCGCCGTCAGCTCCTGTTCGCGTTGCAGACGCGTCAGGGCGATCAGGGCGCCGACGAAAAGGCCGATCGGCAGAATCACCGACAGCAGTTGCGGCAGGGCAAGCAGGGTCAGCTTGACCATGATCCACACGCTCTGGCCCCGCTCCACGATGACCTGGAGTTGGTCGAGGCTCTGGCTCAGAATCCCGATTCCCGCCAGCGCTGCGCACGCGGCGATCACAGGGAACAGGATCTGGCGAAAAAGGTATCTTTGAATCAGGGTCATGGGCGGATGGACTTCGCCCGGTTGCAGGCGGCGATATTGAGGCGCATCTAGTAGCACATCAGGGCGCGTCCGCGACAAGCAGACGCGCCGTTGTCATTTTGCTGTTTGCAGACGCCGGGTGGGGCCTGGCTGGAGTTGATTGAATGAAGATCGAATTCGTCGCCGCCGTGGACGCCGCCGAGATTTTGGCCGTTCCGGTTTTTGAAGATCGCACCTTCACCGCCGCAGGGACCGCGCTGGACGGCAAGGCCAACGGCGCCCTGACCAAGGCGGCGGGCAAGGGCCGTTTCACCGGCAAGGCAGGGCAGAGCCTGAGCATCGCCGCGCCGGCGGGCGTCGAGGCCGACGCCGTGCTGCTGGTCGGCGCCGGCGCCAAGGACAAGTTGGACGACCTGGCGGTTGAGGCTTTCGGCGGCAACGCCTATGCGGCGGTCAAGCTGTCGGGCGCCCAGGTGCTGACGATCGACGCTTCGGACCTGTCGCCTGAGCAGGCTGCCCGCGTCGGTTTCGCCGCGCGTCTGGCCGCCTATCGCTTCGACAAATATCGCACGACGCAAAAGGCTGACAAGATTCCGTCGATCACCGCCATCCGCGTGGTCACGACCGACCTGCGGGGCGCGGAAGCCGCGCTGGAGCCGCTATCGGCCGTCGCAGACGGCGTGATCTTCGCGCGCGACCTGGTGTCCGAACCCGCCAACGTCCTGTATCCGGCCGAGTTCGCCAAGCGGGTGAAGGCGCTGGAGAGCCTGGGTTTGGAGGTCGAAATCCTCGGCGAGGCCGAGATGGAGAAGCTGGGCATGCGCACCCTTCTGGGTGTGGGCCAGGGCAGCCGTCGCGAAAGCCAGCTGGCGATCATGAAGTGGAACGGCGGCGAAGCCGGCGCGCAGCCGCTGGCCTTCGTCGGCAAGGGCGTCTGCTTCGACACCGGCGGCATTTCGATCAAGCCGGCGGACGGCATGGAAGACATGAAGTGGGACATGGGCGGCGCGGCCGCCGTGACCGGAACCATGATCGCCCTGGCCAGCCGCAAGGCCAAGGCCAATGTCATCGGCGTTCTGGGCCTGGTCGAGAACATGCCGGACGGCAACGCCCAGCGTCCGGGCGATGTGGTCGTGTCCATGTCGGGTCAGACGGTGGAGGTCATCAACACCGATGCCGAAGGTCGCCTCGTCTTGGCCGACGCCCTCTGGTATACGCAGGAGCGTTTCAAGCCGAAGTTCATGATCGACCTGGCCACCCTGACGGGCGCCATGATCGTCGCCCTGGGCCTGGATTACGCCGGCGTCTTCTCGAACTCTGACGATGTCGCCGATCCGATCCTGGCGGCGGCCAAGAAGGTTGGCGAGAACTTCTGGCGCATGCCGATCCCGGCCATCTACGAGCAGCACATCGATTCCAAGATCGCCGATGTGAAGAACACCGGCAACGGCCGCGCCGGCGGCTCGATCACCGCCGCCCTGTTTCTGCAACGCTTCACAAACGGCGTGCCGTGGGCGCACCTGGACATCGCCCCGACGGCCTGGGCCAACAAGAGCCCCAGCCCCACCGTGCCGGAAGGCGGCGTCGGCTTCGCCGTGCGCACGCTGGACCGGATGGTCGCGGATTCCTACGAAGGCTGATCGGTCGGGAGGTAGAGCCGGGTGAGCGACAAGCCCGAAATCTGGTTCTATCACCTGGAGCGTTCATCGCTGGATCAGGTGCTGCCAACCCTGCTCGAAAAGACGATCGAGCGGGGCTGGAGGGCCATGATCAAATCGTCGCATTCGCATCGACTGGATGAGGTCGACGAGACGCTGTGGACGTTTCGCGATGACAGTTTCTTGCCGCACGGCCGGGCTGACCAGCCCCATGCCGAGCGCCAGCCTGTGCTGTTGAGCGAGACGGGCGAGAACCTGAACGGCGCTCAGGCGCTGTTCATAGTCGACGACGCAGAACTGGGCGGGACGGAAGGGTTCGAACGATGCTTCATTATTTTCGACGGTCGCGACGAGCCGGCTTTGCAAAACGCGCGGGGACGCTGGAAGGCGCTGAAGGGGCAGGGCGCGAACCTGGCCTATTGGCGTCAAACGGACGAAGGGCGCTGGGAAAAGGCGGCCTGATCGGACTGGTTCTGCTGGCCGGCTGTTCGACGCCGGTCTCCGAGGCGCCTGCGCCGCGCGCTGTCGAGCAGGCCCAGCTGAACCCGCCCATCGGAAGCCGGATGCCGACCGCCCAGACGGAGGACGTCTGCAAGGCCGGCGAGATGCAGTATCTGGTGGGCAAGTCCCGGACCGAAATCCCGGTGCCCGTGGACGTCGTCAATCGGCGGGTGACCTGCACCACCTGCCCGGTGACGCAGGACTTCTCCGCCTATCGTCTGAACATCTTCTACAATGAACAGACCGGCATCATCGAACAGGTCCGCTGCGGCTGAGCCCGACGCAAGGAGACGACCATGAAGATCATCGTGAGCACCCTGTTGGCCGCTGGCGCCTTGGCCGTGTCGGCCTGCGCGCCGGTCCAGACCGCCGAACCTGCGCCCGGATCGGACACCGCTTTCAAGGCGTGCAAGGTTTCGGACTATCAGAGCTATGTCGGCCGCAACCGCTCGACTATCCCGACCGCGCCCGCCGGCCAGACGTTCCGCGTGCTCTGCACCACTTGCGCCGCGACCATGGACTATCGCGAGAACCGGGTGAATTTCGTCTATGACGAGGCGACGAACATCGTGCGTGAAGTGAAGTGCGGTTGAGCGTTAGCGCCCCACCGTATCGCCCGGCCACAGCGGTCCGCTGAACTTCGCCGCCAGATAGTCCATGAAGGCCGTGACCCTGGCCGGGCGCGGTCCGCCGCTGGGCGCCACCAGATGAAGGGCGATGGGCGGCAGGCGCCAGTCGGTCATCACCGCCTCGAGATGGCCGTCGGCGACGTCCTTCCAGTAGATGAAGTCCGGCTGGGGAAAGAGCCCCAGGCCTGCGCACAACGACGCCGTCAGGGCGTCGGAGTTGTTGGCGCGCAACGGCCCGCGTGGATGCACCACCACTTCTTCACCCGCCTCATTGCTGAACCGCCAGGTGTCCGGGCTGGGCATGTAGGCGTAGCCGAGGCAGGCGTGACGGGCCAGATCGTCGGGATGAGTGGGGCGACCCCGCTGATCGAGATAGGACGGCGAGGCCACCAGGGCGCGGGCCACAGGCCGCAGCTTGCGCGCCGTCAGCGAGGAATCGGCCAGGGCGGCGATCCTAAGCGCGCAGTCGAAGCCGCCGCCGACCAGATCGATGACCTCGTCCGACAGATGCAAGTCGACCGATACGTCGGGGTGGGTGGCGAGGAACTCGGGCAGGGCCGGGGCCACATAGGCCATGCCGAACGACATGGGCGCCGCCAGTCGCACGAGGCCACGCGGCGTGATGGACATGTCCAGCGCCTCTGACACCGCGCCCTCGGCCTCGGCCAACATGTGGGCGGCGCGGGCGGCCAGGGTTCGGCCTGCATCGGTCAGGGCGAAGCGGCGCGAGGTGCGGTGAAGCAGGGTGGTCTTCAGCTGCTGTTCCAGGCGTGTGACCGCCTTGGACACCGTGGCCTTGGACAGGCCCAGCGTCTCGGCTGCGCCGGAAAAGGATTGGCTGTCGGCGACCTTGGCGAAGATGGCTAGGGCTTCCAGATCGGGCAGGCGGGACATGGGCGGCCTCGCGTCCTGAAACGATGAGTTTCGGTTGTTTCTATTTCTGATCGGTCGCCGATCTCTATCTTGGCGTCAAGCAAAGGCGTCGGACGGTTCCGACGCGAAAGGACGAGTGCGATGATCGAGCGCAGACCATTTGAATCCCTCGGCGGCGCCAACCACGGCTGGCTGAACGCCAAACACCATTTCTCCTTCGCGAACTACTATGATCCCAAGCGGATGAGCTGGGGCAACCTACGGGTTTGGAACGACGACGAGATCGCCGCCGGAACGGGCTTCCCGCCGCATCCGCATGCCGACATGGAGATCATCACCTACGTCCGCGATGGGGCCATCACCCATGAGGACAGTCTGGGCAACAAGGGCCGCACCGTCGCGGGCGATGTCCAGGTGATGAGCGCCGGAACCGGCATCCGTCATGCCGAATACAACGCTGAGCCGGACCTGACGCGGATCTTCCAGATCTGGATCGAGCCGACCCGACGCGGGGATGCGCCGAGTTGGGGCACCAAGCCCTTCCCCAAGGGCGAGCGGTCGGGCCAGTTCGTGGTCCTGGCCTCGGGCTTCGAAGGCGACACTTCCGAGAGCGGCGGGGGCGCCCTGCCGATCCGCACCGATGCGCGGATCGTGGCGGCGACGCTGAAGGCAGGCGACAGCGCCGACTATCCGCTGGGCGGTGCGCGGCGGGCCTATCTGGTCCCGGCGAAGGGCGAGGTCGAGGTCAATGGCGTCCGGTTGAACGCCCGTGATGGCGCGGCCATCGCTCAGGAGGATGTCGTGACGGTCAAGGCGCTGTCCGACGCCGAGATCGTGCTGGTGGACGCCGCCTGATTTTCGGAACAAGCTTCACGGTCGGACCCTATCCGACCGTGAACAACCGCATCAAAAAGGCGAGGAAAGAGAATGTTCAATCAGGTGAATGGCTGGTCTTCCCGCGCCCTGGCGGCGCTCAGGATCGTCGCCGGTCTGTTGTTCCTAGCGCATGGCGTCATCAAGGTCTTCGGCTTTCCGGCCGGGGCCGAGCCCGGTCAGCAGGAGTTGCTGTCGCTGTTCGGCATCGGTGGGGTGATCGAGCTGATCACGGGCCTGTTGCTTATCCTAGGTCTGTTCACGCGTCCGGCCGCCTTCATCGCTTCGGGCCAGATGGCTGTGGCTTATTGGATGTTCCACTTCCCCAGCAGCCCGTATCCGGCGGTGAACGGCGGCGACGCGGCCATCCTGTACTGCTTCATCTTCCTGTACATCTTCACCGCCGGTCCGGGCGCGTGGAGCATCGACAATCGAACCGCAAAACGCTTCTGATTTGTCAGAATGAGAATAGCCGCCACGCTGTCCTGCGCGGCGGCTTATTTCATGCCTTGAGGCTCGCGGCCCAGTCGGCGGCGCGCACCAGGCTGTCGACGATGCCCGGTTCCGACGAGGCGTGGCCTGCGTCGCCGACGATGTCCAGATGGGCCTCGGGCCAGGCGCGATGCAGCGCCCAGGCGCCTGAAATCGGCGTCACCACGTCGAACCGCCCCTGCGCGATCCAGCACGGGATATGCCGCATCCGGTCGACATTCTTCAGCAGCCAGCCGTCCTCATCGAAGAAGCCGGCGTTGGTGAAGAACCAGTTTTCGATCCGGGCGAAGGCGACGGCGAAGTCGGGCTCGGCGAACCTGTCCGGCCGGGCGTTGGGCCCCTCGACGCTGACGGTCTCGCCCTCCCAACTGGACCAGGCGACGGCGCAGCGTTCGCGCTCGGCGACGTCATCGCCGATCAGCCGCTTGTAATAGGCGGCCATCAGGTCGCCGCGCTCGGCCTCGGGGATGGGGGCGACGAAGCGCTCCCAGGCGTCCGGGAAGATCATCGACGCGCCGTCCTGATAGAACCAGTGCAACTCCTTCTTCGTCAGCAGGAAGATGCCGCGCAGCAGCAGCGCGATGACCCGCTCAGGATGGGTGATGGCGTAGACCATCGACAGGGTCGATCCCCAGGACCCGCCGAACACCACCCATTTGTCGACGCCGCACAGGGCGCGCAGACGCTCGATGTCGTCGATCAGGGCCCAGGTCGTGTTGTCTTCCAGCGAGGCGTGGGGCCGCGACTGACCGCAGCCGCGCTGGTCGAACATGATGATGCGATAGACGGCCGGGTCGAAGAAGCGGCGCATGCCCGGATTGACCGCGCCGCCAGGCCCCCCGTGCAGAACCAGGACCGGCAAACCGTGCGGATTGCCCGATTCCTCGTAGTAGATTTCATGCACGCCCTCGGTCGTCATCCAGCCCGAGGCGTAGGCCTCGATTTCAGGGTGGAGCACACGACGCGGCTCGGCGGGCGTGGGGAAGGCCATGGATGCTTGGTCTTTCTACGAGAAGATTAGGAGCGAGAACGCGAGGCCGTGAAGGCCAGGCATAGCCAGCCGGCGATCATCAGCAGGCCGCCGATCGGGGCCACGGCGCCGAACGCCGGCACGCCCAGAAAGGCGATCGCCGCCAGGGCGAGGCAGAAAATCAGGCCGCCGATCGATCCAAGCCAGCCTGCAAGCCGCGCCAACCCGCCGCCCCCTGTCCATTGGGCGCAAGCGAAGGCGAAGACGGCGTGGACGATCTGATACTGGGCGCCGGTGGTCAGCAGGGTCTTGATCTGCGGCCCAGCGCCGTGCGCGGCGAAGGCGCCCAGCGCCACGGCCAGGGCGCCGTTCAGGGCGGCGAAGACGATCAGATTGCGACTCACTGTCATCCGAAAACCCTAGACCGCCAGTTCGCCGATGTCTGCGACCCAGGAAGGTTATCCGACACGCGGCAGCGGCGTCAGGTGGCTGGCCATGGCCGAGGCGGCGGCCTTGACGCCTTTTCGCACGGCCGCCTCATTGGCAGGGGCGGGCGCACGCAACAGGCCGATCGACGGCGTCAGCGGCCCATCCGGCAGGTCCGAGAGCACGCGGTAGAGAAGGTAGGAGCCGGCGTCTTCCTCGATGTCAGACGAGGCGTCGGCCTGCAGCCCGGCGGCGGTCAGGGCGCGGACCATGTCGGCGACGGGCGCCGTGGTGCGGGCCACGCCCGGCCCGGTGCTGGACAGGCGGTGCTTGTAGTCGAGAGTGCGGTTTTCAGCGCGCATCTGGACCCGGAAGCCTGCGCCCTTTTGCGTGCGTCCGACCAGAAGGACGGCCCGGCATTCCCCGCTGCCGAGACGGGCGGCCAGGGTCGAGGCCAGTTCGTCGGGATCGGCGGCGGCGATAGGCACAGCGCGGGCCCCGCTGGGGCTCCAGATTTCGCCCGACAGATCCTCGACCAGGTCCCACCCGTCATCATCGCCGTCATAGGCGCATATGATGATGCCAGGGCGGCGATCGCCGCTCGTTCGACTGCCGATTTCGTTCATCGTGCCAGTCATAGCCCCATCCATGACAGTTCGGTGACGTGCAAGTGGCTGTAACTTCCCGACGCCGTCAAGTCCGCAAAAGTCTTAGCCCAGGTCGCCGACCGCCGCAT
Organism: Brevundimonas vesicularis; assembly: GCF_014204545.1. GTDB lineage: Bacteria > Pseudomonadota > Alphaproteobacteria > Caulobacterales > Caulobacteraceae > Brevundimonas > Brevundimonas vesicularis_B. The sequence goes on along the minus strand of NZ_JACHLJ010000001.1, from coordinate 782,020 downwards.
CCAGCAACATGAAGGCGCGACCGCTGTCGGACGCCAGGCTGGACTGCACCGCCGCGCTGTCTCCGGCGCGCGCCGAAGCGTTCAGCATGACCGCGAAGTTGCGGACATAGCGTTCGGCGTCAGCGCGCAGTTCGGCGTCGCTGAGGACGCGGCGAGACACGCTGCGCACAGCGGCCGGGGCGACTCGACGCACGATCTGACGCGCGGCGTCGGGGTCGCCGCTGCTGAAGGCGCGGGCGGCCTCTTCGACTCGCGAGCGGGGCAGGAGGGCGTTGGGATCGACCCCCATGCGCCGGATCGCCGCGGCGACCCGGTCGGACAGGGCTTCGGCCTCGGCAGGCGAAGGGGAGGGCGTGTCCAGCTCCAGCGGGGCCTCGTTGTCGTCGTCGCCGTCGATCAGATCGCTCCAGTCCAGGCCCTTGTCCGCAGACGGCGGCGGCGTCTCAGCGGGCTCGAGGCGCAGGCGGCTGCGCAGACCAAACCGGCGCTCTTCGGCGGGCGGCGAGGCGGGAGGCGTCGGGCGATCGATCCGGCGCTCGGAACGGGGTTCGGGACGGGCTTCGATCTCTGCGGCCGGCTCGCGACGACGCGCCGGCGTCGTATCGCCCGACACCACGCCCATCAGACGCACGGCCTCGGTCAGCATGTCGTAGTTCCGGCGCACGCGATCCTGGAAGCCGACATCCAGCGCCTCGGTGTCCTCGGCCGCCTTGCGTGAGGCGGCGGAGAGGGACGCCAGGCCTTCCTCGACCGTGGCGCGCACGGCGTCGGCGCGGGCGCGAGCTTCTTGAGGCAGGCGCGCGGCGCGTTCGTCGATGTCGGCGACGGCGGTGTCGATTTCCGACAATGCGCTGTTCAGACGTGCGACCAGGGTTTCCAGCCGGCTGACCATCCGCTCGCCGGTTTCTTCGACCAGGCCGGACGTTTCGGTGACGATGCGGCGGGCATCGGCAATGCGGGCGTCGGCGGCGTTGTCTGCCTTTTGGGCCGCGTCGAACAAGGATTCGCCCAGGCGGTCGGTGCGCAGACGCGCCTGTTCGGCGGCGTCGGCGGCGGCGGCGCGGGAATCCTCGGCCGTCGCGCGCATCTGCTCCAGGGCTCGGCGTGTCTCCTCCATCAAAGCGTCGCGCGCCTCGGCCGCCAGGGCTTCGAAGCGATCCAGGGCGAGCTTTGTGGCGGAATCGAAACCATCGGCCTCGCGTTGCGACATGTCGACGAGAGCGCGGAACTGATCGGTGGCCGCCTCGACCAGATCGCGCATGGACTCGACCGAGGTCTGGGTGCTGCGATCCAGATCGCCTGCGGCGCTGCGCGTAGCGGACAGATGTTCGATCAACTGAGCGCGCTGGCTTTCGACCTGGGCGGAGAAGTCCTCCTGATCGGTGCGCAGGGCGTAGGCGGCGGTGACCAGGGCGGCGCGCTGTTGGCTGAGGCCTTCTTCGACGGAGTGGATCTGTTCGGCGACGCCCGAACCCGCGTTCTCAAGTCGGATGGTCTGGCGCGCCAGATCCTCGGAGGCCACGCGGGCGGCGTCCTGGGCTTCTCCGGCAGCGGCGGCGAGGTCGGCGGCGCGCGCGGCGAGGGCGGCTTCAGCTTCACGGAGTTGCGCCTGGGCCAAATCGGAGGCATCGGCGACCATGCGCGACTGCCGCTCGACCGCGTCGATGACGCCCGACGCCTGCGTATCCAGATGGATGCCCAGCGTCTGCATTTGGTCTCGCTCGCGGCCCAGGTTCTCGGTCAGCCGACGCGCGGTGCGGCCGGCGTTCTCGGCCGCCTCGTTCAGGCGCGTTGTCTCCTGGGCCAGCGCCTCTCGGAGCAGGGCCATGTCGTTGCGTGCGCGTTCCGCCGCCAAAGTGGCGTGATCGATGTCGGAACGCAGGGACTGAAGCACCTCGCCGGTCTGCTGGGCGGCCAGGGCGGTCGGGGCCACCAGGGCCTCGGCCAGTTGGCGGGCGCGGCGCGTCTCTGCGGCCAGACCGGCGCCCTGTCGGACGGCATGGGCCAGCATGATGGCCAGGCCCGCAGGGGCCAAGGCGATCAGGGCGTATATGGCGATCCGCAGCGGGTCCAGTTCCGCCCCGCCGGCGCCGAACTCATAAGCGGCCCAGGACGCGACGCCGCCGATCCACAGGGCGGAGGCGACGCCTGCGATCACATAGGCGTGGCGCCCTGACGGCTCGGCCTGGGCCTTGGCGTGAACGGTTTTCACAGCAGGCGGTTTGGACGGCACGAACGGCGAGGGCGGCTGACCGGCGGTGACGGCCATGTCGACGGAAGCTTCTGGCGTCGGTTTCCTGTCGACGGAGGCGGCGGCCAAGGCGCGTTCCTCAGCCAGCCGTTGCTCTTCCAGCAGGCGACGGCGACGACGCTCCGACATCGGGGGCTCGAACGTCGGCTGCACGATTTCGAAATCAGGCTCGGGGATCGGGTCGAGCGACGGTGTCGCCTCATCAACCGGCATTTCGTCTGAGGTCGAAAGCTCGACCGGCGCGACGGCCTCGTCATCGGTCAGCTTCAGCGGCGGCCGTTTGGGAGACTTCATAAGCTCAAAAACTCGATCTCTACGCGGGCGTCCGACAGCGCCGAGGAAACCCTAGAGCATGATCGATGCGGACGAAACCGACTCAAGCCCGCAACCTGTCGATGAACCGCGTCATGCAGCGCGCAAAGCGCCGCAGCGTTCAGCAGTCGCGCTTGGATTCGGAAAGCAGCGTGGTGTTGGAGCCGGTGTCACGGCACTCCACCACACGGCGCACTTCGCGGTCGCCGTGGTTGGGGTTGTGGGTGTCGACCCCGAACTGCGTCAGGACGGCGGCGGCCAGCAGGGCGATGAAGCCAGCGATCAGTTCGACAAGCGCCTGCATTCTACCCTCCCTCGCAGCCTGCATGGCTACGCTCTTTATGCGCCAAATCGGCGAACGTCACAATCCCGCCCTGAAAGATTGACCGAGGGACACGCGCGTGAAACGGAGGATGCAGGCGCTTCGACACCATGTCACGCGAATCAGACAGATAGGTCGCATGACTTTAGCCGGCGACAGTTACGAAGGCAGTCTGCTTGAGCCGGGGCCCGCCCTGTGGACGTCCGCCGTCGCGCACCGTTTTTCGGTGCTGATGGAAAACGAGGCCTATTTCGACGCCCTGTCGTCTGCGATCCACAAGGCCCAACGGTCCATTGTGCTGCTGGGATGGCAGTTCGATCCGCGCACTCATCTGGATCCGGAGACGCGGCCCGGCGACAAATCGGCCGAGATCGGTCGCCAGCTGCGGATGCTGGTCAAGAAGAAGCCGGATCTGGATGTGCGACTGCTCATCTGGAAATCGCCGCTGCTGATCGCCGCGTCGCAAGGCTTCTATCCGCACAAGGCGCAGCGCTGGTTCCGTAAGCGGATGGTGGAGTTCCGGCTCGATTCACCCGGTCCTATCGGCGCCTGCCATCACCAAAAGGTGGTGGTCATCGACGACAAGGTGGCCTTCTGCGGCGGCGGCGACATCTCGACCGATCGCTGGGATTCAGACGAACATCTGGACGGCGACCCGCGCCGCGCCCTTCCTAGCGGCCTGATCTGCAAGGCGCGTCATGAGGTGATGAGCGTGATGGACGGCCCTGCGGCGCGTGCGCTGGGCGATATGGCGCGCGAGCGCTGGTTCAAGGCGACGTGGGAGCGCACCATCCCGGACGAGGTCGAGGACGATCCCTGGCCCGACGGCGTGCCAGTGCAGATGACCGACGTGCCCGTCGGCATCGCCCGCACAGAGCCGAAATGGTCGGGGCGGCATGAGGTGCGCGAGAGCGAAGCCTTGCACCTGGAATCAATCCGGCGCGCCAAGCGGCTGATCTATATCGAGAACCAGTATTTTACCTCGCCCGTCATCGCCGCCGCTCTGGCCGAACGACTGGCCGAGGTGGAGGGGCCGCAGGTCATCGTCATCTCGACCGCCAAGAGCCCGAGCTGGTTCGACAGCATGACGATGGACACGGCGCGGGCCGAGGTGCTGCACCGGCTGGAGCAGGCGGACAAGTACAACCGCTTCTTCGCCTTCGCCCCGCTGACCGCCGACGGCGACCGGATCATCGTCCATGCCAAGGTGACCATCATTGATGATCGGCTGCTCCGGATCGGGTCCACCAATCTGAACAACCGGTCGATGGGCCTGGATACAGAATGCGACATCGCCGCCGAGCCTGTCGATGCGGCCGGTCGGGCCTTCATTACGGCGTACCGTCACCGGACGATCGCCCATTGGCTGGGCGTCGCGACGGAGGACTATGCCGCGGTCGAGGGCGTCTTCGGCTCGGCGGGGCAGGCGATCTGCAACTTCGAAACCGATCGGCTGAAGCCGCTGGGCTCAGAGCCGCCGACGCGTATCCAGCGGATGTTTGCGGAATGGCAGTTGGGCGACCCGACGTCGTCCAGCGACGCCTGGCGGCCTTGGAAGCGCCTGAACCGTTCGCAACGCACGCGACCGGCGTCCGAGGGCGGTCACGCGCCGGGTTGAACGACCTCGAAATCGACGATCAGCGGCAGGTGGTCCGAGGCGACGCGGGCCAAAGGCGAGAAGGCGGATCGCACCGCGCGGATGCGGATATGCGGGCTGACGAAACAGTGGTCGATACGAATGGCGGGGAAGGCCGACGGGAAGGTCTTTACGCTAGGCCTCTGGCCCAACTGACGCTGGCAGTCCTGCAGGCTGCGGCACAGGGTCTGATAGGGGCGGGTGATCGAAGTTGCGTTGAAATCGCCGGCCAGCAGGATCGGTCCCTCGCATCCGCCGACCCAGCCGGATCCGGCCAGAGCGGCGGCCTGAAGCCGCTGCTCGCGCGGGACGAGGCCCAGGTGGGTGTTCATGACGTTGACGGCCGTGCCGTCGATCTCGATTTCCGACCAGATCGCGCCGCGCGGCTCCAGGCCCGGAATGCCGCTCACGGTCGGCAGGGCGCCGGCGCGGATCAGCCGTTCTGGATGCGGGGTCAGGATGGCGTCGCCGTACTGTTCGGATTCGACGCGCATCGCCGGGTGAAAGCGCGAGGTCATGGCCAGACCGTCGGCGATCGCCTCAGCCTGATCGACCCCGCCCGTGCGCGCGCGGCCCACGTCCAGTTCCTGCAGGCAGACGATGTCCGGCTCGAACTCGGCGATGACGGCGACGATCCGGCCGACATCCAGACGGCGATCCGTGCCGACGCAGCGGTGGACATTGTAGGTAAGAAGGCGAGGCATGAGCTGGCGGCTGTTTGAACGTTGACCGTGGGCTAGGCCTTCTGGCGCGCGAATGCGACCCCGATGCGACGATCAGAGCAGGATCAGATGATCGGGCAACTCGTTGCGATTGTCGGCGCGCGGTGGAAAGTGGCGGGCCAGAACCTCGCCGCACAGACCGATGGCGGCGGCGAAGCCATCAACGGGGTGGTCGGCGCGCAGTTCGCGGGTGAGGACGGCGACGGCCTGAGCCCAGGCGTCCTCATCGACCTTGGCGTAGATGCCCTCATCGGCGATCAGTTCGACCTGATGATCGTCCATCGCCGCGAAGATCAGCACGCCCGTGCGCTCCTGCGTGACATGGACGCCTTGGGCCAGGAACTGCTGCAAGGCCGCCTCCCTGACGCGGCCGCGCCTGACGCCGGCGGGCGTCACGAGCCGGCGCACGGCTGGGATACGGGTCAGTAGAAAGACAGCAACGAAGACGACGGCCTGCGACAGGGCGTAGAGGCCCAGGGCCTGCGCCGTCGTGGCGTCCTGCGCCGCCTGGTGAGCCGCCTCCCAGCCATCGCTGGGCCAGCGAAGATCCAGCACGACCGGAACGAAGACGATTGGGGCCAAAAGCGCCATCGCCGCCGCCCAGGCCAGGCTGACGTCCACATAGGTCGAGACACGACGCGCGACGACGCAGAAGATTTCACCTGACGTCTGACGCTCGGCCGCTGCTATGGCTTCGGCGATGCGGGTGCGGTCGTTGTCCGTGATCTGCATCACCATCCCCCCGACGCGCCGCCGCCGCCGAAACTGCCGCCTCCGCCGCCGAACCCGCCACCGCCAAAGCCGCCGCCGCCGCCCCAACCGCCGCCGCCTCTGCCGGAGTTCCGCAGCGCCTCTGACGCCGCCCACAGCAGGACCGAGCTGACATTGCTGCGTCGTCCGCTTCCGGACCGCATGGCGATCAAGAAGATGAACAAGAAAAGCCCAGCGATGATGACCAGCGGAATGATAGAGTCGCCCTTGGTGTCGGCTTGCTCGGCTGCGGCGGCCTGGGCGCGCGCCTGCGCCTCCACCGGGTCGAGCGACAACTGGGCGATCAGGGCGTCCACGCCCTTGATCACGCCGGCTTGGTAGTCGCCGTCGCGGAAGGACGGCAAGATGGCGTTGCGAATGACCTGGGACGAGAAGGCGTCGGTCAGAATGGGCTCCAGCCCATAGCCGACCTCGACGCGGACCTTGCGTTCATTCGGCGCGACGATCAGCAGGGCGCCGTTGTCGTTTTCCTTCTGGCCGATGCCCCAGGCGCGACCCAACTGATAGCCGTAGTCCTCGATCTCCTGATCCTGAAGGCTGTTGACCGTCACGACGACCAACTGGTCGGTCGAACTGGCTTCCAACGCCGCGAGCTTTTCGGTCAGGGCCTGTTCCGTCGCCGGATCGATCAGATTGGCCTGATCGACCACGCGGCCGGTCAGGGGCGGGAAGTCGATCTTGCTCTGCGCCGCCGCCGGCAGAACCAGCAGCAAGGCGACGACAAGGCTGAAAAGGAGGGCGGCGACGCCCGGCGAACGCCGCGCCGCCGCTTGAAGGTTTGTCACTGGGCGGGCGGGGTCGCGCCCGGCGCCACGGCCGGTGCGCCGCCGCCAGGCGCCGAAGCGTTGGCGGTCGGGGCGTTCAGGTTGAAGTTGACTTGCGGCGCCGACTGGGCGGCGGCGGTGGCGGTGAACAACTGCATCGGCTGCGACCCGCCATGCAGGGTCTTGGCCCAGATCACCTGCGGGAACGTGCGAAGCGTCGTGTTGTAGTCGCGAACGGCCTCATTGTAGTCGCGGCGCGCGATCTGAATGCGGTTTTCAGTCCCTTCCAGTTGCGACTGAAGGGTCAGGAAGTTCTGATTGGCCTGAAGTTGCGGATAGGCCTCGACCGTGACCAGCAGGCGTGACAGGGCGCCGGACAGTTGGCCCTGGGCCTCTTGATACTGCTGGAAGGCCTGCGGATTATCGAGGTCGTCGGCCGAGACGTTGACCGAGGTGGCGCGGGCGCGGGCGTTGATGACGTCCGTCAGGGTCGTGCGTTCCTGGATCGCGGCGCCTTGAACTGTCGCGACCAGATTGGGGATCAGGTCGGCGCGGCGCTGATACTGGCTCTGCACATCGGCCCAGGCCGCCTCGGCGCGTTCCTGCTTGGTTGGAATGGTGTTGTAGCCGCAGCCCGCCACGGCGGGGACGATCATCAGAGCGCCGGTCAGAGCGACGGCGCGAGCGTTGAAGCGGACCATGACATCTCCCGTTCGGCGATAGCGCCGTTGAGCGGGACTATTCACCGGCCCAATGAATGCATCAAGCGTCCAATGGCTCCGGTTGGATATTGTTGAGGCGGCAGGCGGCCGAGTAGGTGTTGGCCAGCAGACAGGCGATGGTCATGGGTCCCACGCCGCCCGGCACCGGGGTGATGCGGCCGGCGACCTCGACCGCCTCTTTGAAGGCCACGTCGCCAGCAACGCGGGTCTTGCCCTCGGCGGCCTTGACGGGATCGGCCGAGGGGACGCGGTTGATGCCCACGTCGATGACTGTGGCGCCCGGTTTGATCCAGTCGCCCTTGATCATCTCGGGCCGACCGACGGCGGCGACCAGAATGTCGGCGCGGCGGCAGACGTCGGGCAGGTCCCGCGTGCGTGAATGGGCGACGGTGACCGTGCAGCTTTCGCCCAGCAGTAGTTGCGCCATCGGCTTGCCGACGATGTTGGAACGGCCGACGATGACGGCGTTCAGGCCTGACAGATCGCCGAGCTGATCCTTCAGCAGCATCAGACAGCCCAAGGGGGTGCAGGGGACCAGACCCGGCAGGCCGACGGCTAGACGACCGGCGTTCACGACGTGAAAGCCGTCCACATCCTTGTCCGGCGAAATGGCGTCCAGAACCACCGTCGCGTCGATGTGGGCGGGCAGGGGCAGCTGGACCAAGATGCCGTGGATGCCGGCATCCGCATTCAACTGGGTGATGAGGGCCAGCAGCTCGTCCTGGCGGGTCGATTCGGCCAGGCGGTGGGTGTCGGAGCGCATGCCGGCGCGCAGGGTCGTCTCGCCCTTGTTGCGGACGTAGATCTGGCTGGCGGGGTCCTCGCCGACGATGACGACGGCCAGACCGGGTTTGACGCCGTGCGCGGCCTCCAACCGGGCGACGGCAGCGCCGACGCGGTCCACCAGGGTGGCCGAGAAGGCCTTGCCGTCGATCAGGGTCGCAGGCGTGGATTGGGCCGACATGGCAGCTCCGTCTGGCGGGAAATCAGGATGGCGGCGATTTACAGCCGTCACGGTTCGGCGTCTATGATCCGCAGCCTATGCTGGAGGAATTCATGAACCGTCCGTCGCTCGCCGCCGCTGTCAGCACCATGGCCCTGTTGTGGGCGGTCGCGCCGGCCGTGGCCCAGGACGCGCAGTCGCTGCGCATCGGCGCCAATGTGAACGGCGCCCTGACGGACGGCGACGCTCAGGCGGCGGATGACGAATATCGCTACGACGACTATCGGATCGTGGCGCGGGCGGGGCAGCGGCTGGAAGCTACGCTGAGATCGGACGCTTTCGACGCCTATCTGGAAGTCTACGACGACGCCGCAGCGGGCGAGCCGCTGGCGTCCGACGACGACGGGTTGGGGGACGGCACCAATGCGCGGCTGCGGTTCACGCCGGAGCAGGCGGGGACCTATGTTCTGAGGGCCCGGACGCTGAGCGGACTGGACGGCGGCGACTATCGTCTATCGTTGCAGGAACGCCCGGCGCCGCCGCGTGCGCCGCGACCCGGCGGCATTCGGGTCGGGGCGACCCAGAGCGGCGAACTGACGGCTCGCGATCCTGAGCAGGAAGACGGCGGCCGCTATGACGCCTACGCCTTCCGCGCCAACGCCGGCGATCGTTTCGTGGTGACGCTGTATTCCGAGGCCTTCGATCCCCTGGTGCGGGTGGGGCGGATGAACGGTCCCGATTTCGTCGAGATCAGTTCGAACGACGATGCGCCCGGCGGCGGGCTGAATTCGCGGTTGACCTTCACGGCGCCGACCGCGGGCGAATTTGTGATCCGGGCTACGTCGCTGGAAGACGGGCTGGGTCGCTACGAGCTGGGCCTGGCCGAGGCGCCGCCCGCGCCGCCGTCAAAGCCGATCGCGATCGGTGACGAGATCAAGGGTGAACTGGGCTCGGACAGCGCCACGAACGACGGCGGCCAGCGCGCGGAAACCTATCGCTTCACCGGGACGAACGGCCAGCGCGTCGCCATCGAGATGAAGTCGAGCGACTTCGACGCCTATCTGACGCTTCGCCGTGCTTCGGACGATACTGTCCTTGCGGAGGATGATGACGGCGCCGGCTCGGGCACCGACGCCCGCATCGCTCGCACCTTGGACGCCGACGGCGACTATATCATTGAGGCGCGAGGATTCAGCGACGAGGCTGAGGGCGACTATACGCTGAAGCTGACCCAAACCGCGCCGCCGCCGCCGCCGACCACGGCGACCCTGGGTCAAACCGTGGAGGGCGAGATCACCGACGAAGATCCCCAGGGCGACGACGGCAAACGCTATGACGCCTATGTCTTTGCCGGAACGGAGGGTCAGCGTGTGCAGGCGATCCTGCGGTCCGGCGACTTCGACGCCTATCTGGAGATCGGCAAGGCCGACGGTGAGTTCGAAGCCCTGGCCAGCGATGACGACGGCCTGGCCGAGGGCACGGACTCAAGGCTGAACTTCACCCTGCCTTCGGACGGTAACTATGTGGTCCGCGCCATGCCGCTGGATGCGGAAGGTAAGGGCCTGTATTCGCTGGAGTTGCTGGATCGGGGGCCAGAGCCCAAGCCCGGCAGCCTGCTGATCGGGTCGACCGTGCGCGGAACCCTGTCGAACAGCGCCGCGCTTAGCGACGAAGGCGCCTTCTTCGACGCCTATCGCTTCCAGGCCAAGAAGGATGAAAAGCTGCGTCTGACGATGGTGTCCAACGCCTTCGACTCCTTCATCGACTTGGGCAAGCAGGATGAGGACGGCGATTTCACCAGCCTGGCCACCGATGACGACAGCCTGTCCGACGCGCACGCCAAGCTGGATTGGACCGCGACGGACGACGGCTGGTACGTCGTGCGCGCCCGCGCCTATGGGGCCAATCAGATGGGCGCCTATGCCCTGACTGTCGAGCGCCAACCGGCCGGCGCATCGACCTCGGCGCGCGATGATGCGCCCGCCGCGATGGCGCCCAAGTCGGGCGGCTGATCGACCTGTGAGGTTGCCAAGCGCGGGAAGCGGCGTGTAGAGAGCCGCCTCCTGTTGGGGAGTAGCTTCCGGCGTTCGTCGTCGGGATCGCGTCAACATACTCGCGCTTCGGCGCGTGGCGCGATCAGCGGACTATCACCGCCTAGCGAGACCAGCGTGTCCTGATGCCGCGACCGGCCGGTGCAGGACCGCTGTCACGCGTCCGGTCGAGTGCTGTTTCATGACCCCAGGCGCCATCGCCATTCTCTCGCTCAGCATGTCCACGGACGCCTTTGCGGCCGCCGTCGGACGCGGGGCGTCGCATCGACCTGCCGTCAAGGACGCCGTCAAGGCCGGTCTGGTCTTCGGCGTGATCGAAGCGATCACCCCCCTGATCGGCTGGGGATTGGGCATCATCGCCGCCGGTCTGGTCGAGAAGGTGGATCACTGGATCGCCTTCACCCTGCTGCTGATCGTCGGCGGCAAGATGATCTGGGAAGGCGTTCAACCGCGGGGCGCGGCCGAGGATGAGGCGCCGCGCCGGTCGGGCCCCTGGGCGCTCGTGGCGACGGCGGTCGGCACCAGCATCGACGCCGCGGCCGTCGGCGTGGGGCTGGCCTTCATCGGAGCCAATATCTGGGTGATCGCCGCCTCGATCGGCTTCACCACCTTCGTGTTGACCACCATCGGCATGTTGATCGGCAAGGCCGTTGGCACGCGCTTCGGCAAGACGGCCGAGATCATCGGCGGCGTGGCCCTGATCGGTCTGGGCACGGCCATCCTGCTGGAACACCTGGGTGTTCTCGGCGGCTGAGCCGGATCAGGCCGAAGGCAGAAGGTCCGCCGCAAAGGTCCGGTAACGACCTGTGCGCACGGCGTCGGTCGCACGGGCGATGTCAGGGGCGAAATACTGGTCGCTGGCATAGGGGGCGGCGGCCTCGCGGACGATGGCGAAGACCTGTTCCAACGCCGGCGAGCTGGTGAGCGGCCGATGGAACTCCAGTCCCTGCGCCGCCGCTAGCAGCTCGATGCCGACCACCGTCGCCGTGTTCTCGGCCATGTCCAGCAGGCGGCGCGCGCCGTGGGTGGCCATGCTGACGTGATCTTCCTGATTGGCGCTGGTGGGAACGGTGTCTACGCTGCACGGATGAGCGACCATGCGGTTCTCGGCAATCAGGGCCGCAGCCGTCACCTGGGCGATCATGAAGCCGGAGTTCAGCCCGCTTTCCCTGACCAAGAAGGCCGGCAGTTCGCTCATCTTGGGATCGACCAGGATCGAGGTGCGGCGTTCGGAGATATTGCCGATCTCGCAGAGCGCCATGGCGATCTGATCGGCAGCGAAAGCAACGGGTTCGGCGTGAAAGTTGCCGCCCGAAATGACGTCGCCATCCTCGATGAAGACCAGCGGATTGTCGGTCACGGCGTTCGCCTCGCGCGCAAGCGTGGCGGCGGCGCTGGTCAACACATCGAGGACCGCGCCCATGACCTGGGGCTGGCAGCGCAGGGAGTAGGGGTCCTGGACCTTGGAGCAGTCGTCGCGGTGACTGTCGCGGATGGCGGAGCCGGCCATCAGCTCGCGCAGGCGGGCGGCGACGGCGATTTGGCCGGGCTGGCCGCGCAGGGCGTGGATGCGATGATCAAAGGGCGCGTCGGACCCTTTAAGCGCATCGACCGACAAGGCCCCGGCGGCGATCCCGGCGGCGAACGCCGCCTCTGCCGCGAACAGACCCGCCAAGGCCAGGGCCGTCGAACACTGGGTGCCGTTCAGCAGGGCCAAGCCTTCCTTCGGGCCGAGCGTCAGGGGAGTGAGGCCGACCTTCGCCAGAGCCGTTTCGGCCTCTAAAGTCTCGCCGTTCAGCCGCGCCTCGCCCACGCCGATCAGGACGCAGGACATATGAGCAAGGGGCGCCAGGTCGCCCGAGGCGCCGACCGATCCCTTGGATGGAATGCAGGGCAGGACGTCCGCGTTGACCAGGGCGATCAGGGCCTCCAGCGTCTCGCGCCGAATGCCCGAGGCGCCGCGCGACAGACTGGCGATCTTCAGCACCATCAAAAGACGGGTCACCGCATCCGGCAGCAGCGGCCCGACGCCACAGGCGTGGCTGAGAACCAGATTACGCTGCAGCGTCTCCAGATCTTCAGGCGCGATGGACGTGTTGGCCAGCAGGCCGAAGCCGGTGTTGACGCCATAGACGGTGCGCCCCTCGGCCACGATGGCGGCGATGGTCGCTGCGCCCCTTTCCACATCGGCCCAGGCGGCGGGCGTCAGTGAGACGATAGCAGGGCCCTCCAGCACCGCACGAAGCTGAGTAAGCGTGAGAGGCGACTGGCCGAGAGTGATCGCGGTCATGGTTCAGGCCTTCAGGCTCGAAAGGTTCAGTTCGTGCTCGCGCGCGGCGGCGCGGGCGATCTCATAGCCGGCGTCAGCGTGACGCATGACGCCCGTAGCGGGGTCGTTCCACAGCACCTGCTCGAGCCGTCGGGCGGCTTCCGGCGTGCCGTCCGCGACGATGACGACGCCCGAGTGCTGGGAATAGCCCATGCCGACGCCGCCGCCGTGGTGCAGCGACACCCAGCTGGCGCCCGAGGCCGTGTTCAGCAGGGCGTTCAACAGAGGCCAGTCGGAAACGGCGTCCGAGCCGTCCATCATGGCCTCGGTCTCGCGGTTCGGGCTGGCGACCGAGCCGCTGTCCAGATGATCGCGGCCGATGACGATGGGGCCGGATAGTTCGCCCGACGCCACCATGTCGTTGAACATCAGGCCAGCGCGGTGCCGATCACCCAATCCGATCCAGCAAATACGCGCCGGAAGCCCTTGAAAAGCAATGCGGTCGCCCGCCATGTCGAGCCAGCGGTGCAAACCCGTATTGTCGGGGAACAGGCGCTTCATCGCCGCGTCTGTCTTTCTGATATCTTCCGGATCGCCGGTCAGGGCCGCCCAGCGGAACGGCCCGATGCCCCGACAGAACAGCGGACGGATGTAGGCGGGCACGAAGCCGGGGAAGTCGAAAGCGTTCGTCACGCCCGCGTCGAAGGCGACCTGACGGATGTTGTTGCCGTAGTCGGTGGTCGGCACGCCCATCGCCTGGAAGTCGAGCATGGCCTTCACGTGAGTGACGATGGAGGTGCGCGCGGCGGCGGCGACGCTGTCGGGATCACTGACGCGCTTGTCTTCCCACTCCGCGACGGTCCAGCCGGCGGGGAGGTAGCCGTTGATCAGATCGTGCGCGCTGGTCTGGTCGGTGACCAGATCGGGCCGCACGCCGCGACGAACCATTTCAGGCAACAGATCGGCTGCATTGCCCAACAGGCCGATCGACAAGGGTTTCTTGTCCCGGAACGATTGCTCCAGCAGCGCCAGGGCCTCGTCCAGGGTTTCGGCCATGACGTCGACGTAGCGCGTCCGCAGACGGAACTCGATGCGGCTGCGTTGGCATTCGATCGTGATGCAGGATGCGCCCGCCATGGTCGCGGCCAGAGGCTGGGCCCCGCCCATGCCGCCCAGGCCTGCGGTCAGGATCCACTTGCCCGACCAGTCGCCGCCGTAGTGCTGGCGGCCGGCCTCCATGAAGGTTTCGTAGGTGCCTTGGACGATGCCTTGCGTGCCGATGTAGATCCACGAGCCGGCAGTCATCTGGCCATACATGGCCAAGCCCTTGCGATCGAGTTCGGTGAAATGCTCCCAGGTCGCCCATTTCGGCACCAGGTTTGAGTTGGCGATCAGCACGCGCGGGGCGTCGGCATGGGTGCGGAAGACGCCGACCGGCTTGCCGGATTGCACCAGCAGGGTCTCGTCGGCCTCGAGCGCCTGCAGGGTTTCGACGATCCTGTCGAACGCCGCCCAATCCCGCGCCGCCTTGCCAATGCCGCCATAGACGACGAGGTCCTGGGGCCGCTCGGCCACCTCGGGATCGAGATTGTTCATAAGCATACGCATGGCCGCTTCGGCGGCCCAGGTCTTGGCGGTCTTTTCCGGGCCGCGTGGGCTGCGGACGATCCGGGCGTTGGGCGTGTTCATCGTTGGCTCTCGGCGAAGGCGATGCAGGCGGTCAGAACGCGGCGCAGATGGCCGCGCATCGCCTCGGCGCGGTCCGGCTCATAGGGGCTCGGCCAGTTGTCGGGCGACACCGGGCCGGCGGGATCGAGGATGTAGCCCCGGTCCGCCAGTTCCATCTGGATGGCGTGAACACCTGTGTCGGGTTGACCGTAATGGCGCGTGGTCCAGCCGCCCTTGAAGCGGCCGTTGACGACCACGCTCTCGCCGCTGATCGCACAGGCTTCTTCGACAGCCTGCGTCAGCTCGCCAGCGCACGTGGCGCCGTCGTTGTCGCCGATATTGAATTGAGGCAGTTCCCCCTTGAACAGGCGTGGCACGACAGACCGGATCGAATGGGCGTCGTAGAGAACGACCGGACCTTGGTTCCGCAGTCGCTCTAGCTGGGCTTGCAGGGCGGCGTGATAGGGATCGAACCAGACCGTGCGTCGCTCGGCGATTTCGGCCGTGTCGGGTTCCTGGCCAGCCTGATACAGCGGCTCGCCGTCGAAAGTCTCGGTCGGGCACAGGCCGGTCGTGGTCATGCCGGGATAAAGCGAGACGCCTGACGGATCGCGATTTACGTCGATGACGCTGCGGGACACGCCCGTTCGCACCAGGGTCGCGCCCATGTCGATCGCGAAGTCGTACAGCCGATCCACCCACCAGTCCGCATCCTTGCGCGCGAGCCAAGGCGAGGCCATCCGCGCCTCGATGGCGGCCGGAATCTCGGTCCCCGTGTGCGGCAGGCCGATCACCAGCGGCGCCGAACCTTCGTGGATGGTCAGCCAGTCCTGCATCCGTTCGGCCTCCCTCGCCAAATCGATCCACCGTGGTATGTCTAGACATATTGATCTCAACGACACGGACCTGTCCAGTGACCCTTCAGCCGCAGCCTGTGGATCGCACCCTATGGTTCGAGGCGGCCCTGCTGCCGGACGGCTGGGGGCGCGATGTCCGCATCGGCATCTCGGGCAGGCGGATCGTCAGTCTTGAAGTAGATGTGGCGCGCAGCCCGGCGGACGAGGGAGGCGGTGTCGCCTTGCCGGGCGTCGCCAATGTCCACAGCCACGCCTTTCAGCGCGCCATGGCTGGCCTCACCGAGGCGAGGGGGCCTTCGGACGACGACTTCTGGACGTGGCGCGAGCTGATGTACCGCTTCCTTGATCGGGGCGGTCCGGAAGAGATCGAGGCGATCACGGCCCTGGCCTTCATGGAGATGCTGGAAGGCGGCTTCACCCGCGTCGCCGAGTTCCATTATCTACACAACGACCCGTCGGGCGCGGCCTATTCGGACCGGGCGGAGATCGCCGCGCGGATCGTGGCGGCGGCGCAGGCGACGGGCATCGCCCTGACCCTGCTGCCGGTCTTCTACGCTCATGCCGGGTTCGGCGGACAGCCGCCGTCGTATGGCCAGCGGCGCTTCATCAACGATCTGGACGGGTTCGCCGATCTGGTCGCGCGATGCCGGACCCTGACCGCCGATCTGCCCGAAGCGGTGGTCGGCGCGGCGCCGCACAGCCTGCGCGCCGTCAGCCCGGATGAACTGACGGCCATGCCTGCGCTTGCGGGCGACGGGCCGATTCATATCCATGTCGCCGAGCAGACCAAGGAGGTCGCGGACTGCCTGGCCTGGTCTGGCGCTCGGCCGGTCGAATGGCTCTTGGCCAATGCGCCGGTCGATCCGCGCTGGTGCCTGATCCACTCCACCCATGTGACTGAGGCGGAGTGGCGCGGCCTCTTCGCGCGCGGCGCCGTCGTCGGTCTGTGCCCGATCACGGAGGCCAATCTGGGCGACGGCGTCTTCCCGGCGGTCGATTTCACGCGCGCCGGCGGCCGGTTTGGTATCGGAACCGATTCCAACGTGCAGATCGGCGTGGCCGACGAACTGCGGATGCTCGAATACAGCCAGCGGCTGACGCTGCGCGGTCGCGCCGTCATGGCGGACCCTGAACGCTCGACGGGCCGCGCCTTGTTTGATCGCGCGTTGGCGGGCGGCGTCCAGGCGACGGGCGCGGCGTCGGGGCTAAGTATCGGCGCGTCGGCGGACATCGTATCGCTGGATACGAGCGGCGTCGCCTTTGCGGGACGGTCGGGCGATGCGGTGCTGGACAGCTGGATATTCGGCGCGCCGACGGGCTCGATTGCGTCGGTTTGGCGCGAGGGGCGGGAGGTCGTGAGAGACGGCCGCCACATCGCGCGGGACGGCATTGAGGCGCGTTATCGCAAAGCCTTGTCGGCGGTGTTGGGGTGAGCCTGCATCGCCGCATCTACGCGGATCTGGAAGGGCTTATCCTGTCCGGCGAGCTATCGCCCGGCGACCGCATTCCGTTCGAACATGAGCTGACCGAACGCTACGGCTGTTCGCGCATGACGGTGTCCAAGGCCATCTCGGAACTGGCGGGGCGGGGGCTGGTGACGCGCCGACGTCGCGCCGGCACCTTCGTCGCCCAGCCCAAGGCCCACGCCGCCGTCCTGGCTATTCCCGATCTGCGGGCCGAGGTGATCGAGCGCGGGCAGACTTACGGCTATGTCCTGCTGAACCGGATCGAACGCGAGCCGGAAGGTGAGGAGGAAATCGAACTGGCGTCGGGTGGCCTTCTGCTGGATCTGACCTGCCTGCACAGCGCTGACAACGCGCCCCTGGCGTTGGAACATCGGCTCATCGCCCTAGGCGCGGCGCCTCAAGCGATAAACGTAGATTTTCATACAGTTCCGCCGGGAAGCTGGCTCTTGGACTCCGCGCCCTGGACCGAGGCTGAGAACCGCATTTCAGCGATCGCGGCGGACGCCCGCGCTGCGCGCCTGCTGGAGCTCAAGCCCGGCGCCGCCTGTCTGTGCGTCGAGCGGCGGACATGGCGCGACGGGCAGGGGGTAACGCGGGTCTGGCAGACTTTTCCTGGCGACCGCTACGATCTGGTCGCGCGCTTCTCGTCAGCCCATTCACCCGTTCTGGCCAAGGAGCCTCGCCGATGAAGGCCGACCGTTTGCTGATCGACTGTCATGTCGCCACCATGGTCGAGGGACCGGTCCCTTATGGCGCGATTCAGGACGCCGCCGTGGTCGCCGCCGATGGCCGCATTGCCTGGGTGGGGCCACGCGCCGACCTGCCGGCCGTAGAAGCGGCTGAAACCCACCGGCTGGACGGACGATGGATCACGCCGGGTCTGATCGACTGCCACACCCATCTGGTGTTCGGCGGCGACCGTTCGGCCGAGTTCGAACAGCGGCTAGGTGGCGCGACCTATGAAGAGATCGCGCGGTCCGGCGGCGGTATCGTCTCGTCCGTGAAGGCCACGCGCGCCGCGTCGGAGGATGACCTGTTCGTCTCCGCCATGACGCGTCTGGCGGGGCTGAAGGCCACCGGAGTCACCACCGTCGAGATCAAGTCCGGCTATGGTCTGGATCTCGAGACCGAGCTGAAGATGCTGCGCGTCGCGCGCAGGATCGGGCGCGAGGGCGGGGTGCGTGTCCGCACCAGCTATCTGGGCCTGCATGCCGTGCCGCCTGAGTATCGCGACGACCGGGCCGCCTATGTCGATCTGGCTATCGACCACATCCTGCCCGCCGCCCATGCCGAAGGTCTGGTCGATGCGGTCGACGCCTATTGCGAGCCCATCGCCTTCTCGACCGAAGAAGTGTCGCGCCTTTTCGACAAGGCGCGCGCGCTGGGGCTACCGGTCAAGCTGCATGCCGACCAGTTGTCGAACGGCGGCGGTGCGGCCCTCGCGGCGCGATACAAGGCTCTGTCCGCCGATCACATCGAACATGCGACCGAGGAAGGCGTCGCCGCCATGGCCGCAGCCGGCGTGGTCGCCGTCCTGTTGCCCGGCGCCTATCTGATGCTGCGCGAGACCCAGGTGCCGCCCATCGATCGACTGCGCCGCCACCGCGTCCGGATGGCCGTCGCCACCGACTGCAACCCCGGCACCTCGCCGGTCGCTTCCATAACCGCCGCGCTGAACCTCGCCTGCGTCCAATTCCGCCTGACCCCGGAAGAGGCTTTGGCCGGCGCGACGCGAGAGGCGGCGCGGGCGCTGGGTCTGTTGGGTGAGATCGGCACGTTGGAAAGTGGCAAAGCCGCTGACTTCGCGATCTGGGACATCTCGCGACCTGCTGAACTGTCCTACTGGTTAGGAAAGCCGATGCTTCTCAGCCGAACGTAATCACTGGTTGTGGCCGGCTGAAACACACGCTAAAGACGCATTCCTGTTCTGGGGTGCGACTTATGGATGTGGACGACTTCATCAGGATTTGGACGAACGCATCGGCTTCAGAGCGGCAGACAGCACAGTCCTTCGTCATTCAACTCTGCAGGGTTCTCGGCGTCGCCGCTCCTAACGACGAAAAGGTCGGCGACCCCGATTACGGGTTCGAACGGATCGTAAGGTTCCGTCACGACGACCTCAGCTCCCATTGGGGCTACATCGACTGCTATCGTCGCGGATGTTTCGTGCTTGAAGCGAAACAGACAGCCAAGCAGTTGGCTAACAGCCCCGACAAGCAGCAGATGAAGCTGGTCGGGCCCGACGTTGTCGAACGTAAGATGGAGAAGGCTAGGGCCCAAGCGAAAGGCTACGCACGAGCGCTGGACGAGTGGCCGCCGTTTCTCATCATGGTCGACGTCGGGCGGACCATTGAACTCTGGTCCGACTTTAGCCGAATGGGAAAGACCTACCTCCAGTATCCCGATCGCGAAAACTACCGGATCGCGCTTTCGGATCTGCGCGATCCCAAGGTCAGGGAGCGCCTGCCGGCCGTGTGGAACGATCCCATGTCGCTGGACCCTGCAAGGCGTGTGGAGGAGGCAACGACAGAAATCGCTGCGCTTCTGGGACGCCTGGTTCAATCCTTCCGAAAACGCTTTTCGCGCGAGGCGGGGGCGGCGAACGATCCGGTTCATCGTGCAGCATGGGAACGGCGCGTGGCCGTCTTTGTCATGCAATGCGTTTTCGCCATGTTTGCCGATAGCGTTCAACTGATCCCTGACCGAGCCTTTGGCGAGTTTCTGAAAAGCTATCGGGGGGCTGCTAAGAATTTCAGCAATGCGGTCGGTCAGGTGTTTCGCACGATGGATACAGGGGGTTACTGCCCGGTCCTTCGATGCGACATGCTCTGGTACAACGGCGGCTTGTATGCCGAAGACGCGGCGATCGCGGTTTCGGAAAGCGAGCTGGATATTCTTTGTCAGGCTGCGGCCTGCGACTGGGCGAAGGTCGAGCCTGCGATCTTCGGCGCGCTCATGGAAAATGCCCTGTCCGCCGAGGAGAGGGGCGAACTTGGAGCGCATTACACCCCAAAAGCCATGGTCGAGACGTTGGTGCAGGCGACCATCATGGATGTACTGCAGAACGAGTGGGAAGCAACCAGCGTACAAATCGATAAGTTTGAGCGGGAGGGAGATCTCCGCAAGGCCTGCGAGCTGGCGAACTCTTTTCACAACGCCTTGTGCCACATCGCCGTGCTTGATCCTGCCTGTGGCACGGGCAATTTCCTCTACATCGCCATGGATAGGATGAAGGGCCTTGAGGGCGAGGTTATTGAGCGGCTGGCGTCGCTGGGTGTTTCGCAACGCGTGCTGGAGACCGATGGATTGTCGGTCGGCCCACGTCAGTTCATGGTTATCGAAAAAAATCCTCAGGCCGCCTGGATCGCCACCGTCGTCATGTGGATCGGCCATCTCCAGTGGCATTACCGGCTCTCGGGCCAAGTACTTACGTCTAATCCAGTTTTGAAGGATTACTGCGTCATCGAACAGGGTGATGCGATCTTGAAGACGACTGAAATCCCCTGTTCGTCATCAAAGGGGGGCATACGACATATTGAGCCCTTCGCGCCGACATGGCCAAAAGCCCATTTCATCATCGGAAATCCCCCCTTTATCGCGGGGAAGAATCTTCGCGACGAACTGGGCTCAGCCTACGCCGAGGCGCTCTGGGCGTCTCGAGGAAAGCGGTTTCGGTCTGCCGATATCGTCACAGTTTGGTGGGATCGAGCGGCGGAAATTCTAATCCAAGATGCCGCGCACCCGGGTCCGTTCGATGACCTCTCTGGTTCTCTTAAAACGCAGTCCAAGCCTGCGCCTGCATTGCAGCGTTTCGGTATTGTGACGACGAACTCAATCACTCAAACGTTCTCACGCCGCGTCATTGAGGAGAGGCTTCAGGGCGACGTGCCGATCCGATTGACGTTCGCCATTGCTGATCATCCCTGGACCAAGGGTAAGGGTGCTGCAGCGGTCAGGGTGGCGATGCTGGTCGCATAAACTGGGCCTCCCAATGGGCAGGGAAGGCTGTTGACGGTCGCGCGGGAGAGCGCAGAAGGCGTGACCTACTCAGAAGCCAGAGGCGATATCGGCAGTGATCTTACGCTAGGGCGCGGGGTCGAACGCACTGTGCGATTGAAGGCCAACGCCACTTTGGCTCACCGAGGCGTGCAGTTGATGGGAGACGGCTTTCTCGTTGCTTCGAAGAAAGCCGCTGCATTGGCGAACCAGTCGGTTGACCCACAGACGGCGCCCCTTAGGTCCTACCGCAACGGCAAGGATTTGACGGACCGCTCGCGTAATCTGCAGGCCATCGATCTGTACGGATGGTCACAAGACGAGGCCATCCGACAGCATCCCGGTTTCATGCAGCATTTGATGGAAACCGTAAAACCGGATCGGGACGGTAACAAGAGAGCGTCTTATCGTGAAAACTGGTGGATTTTCGGCGAGCCGAGAACAGAACTTCGTCGGGCCTTGAAAGGATTGCCGCGGTTTATTGTGACGGTAGAGACGTCCAAACACCGCTGGTTCCGGTTTCTGGACGCCCCAATATTGCCGGATAATCGACTGGTCTGCATCGCGTCTGACGATCCCTTCGTGCTGGGCGTGCTGTCGTCCAGCGTACATCGGGCGTGGGCGCTTGCCGTCGGTGGAAAACTTGAAGATCGACCTGTCTATGCCAAGGGGATGTGTTTCGATCGCTTTCCCTTCCCCGACCCAAGTCCATTGCTGCGTGAGGAAATCGCTACCTTTGCTGAGAGCTTGGACGATCTTAGATCGCGCGTGCTGGCCCAGAATCCGGACCTGTCAATGACAGGTCTGTATAACGTGATGGCGAAGGTCTTGGCCGGGGTCGCGCTCACCGAGCATGATCGAGTTATCCGGCAGGCAGGGTGCGTGGACCTGCTTTTGCACATGAGCCAGCGTTTGGATGCGCTGGTGCTGCAAGCTTATGGATGGCCCTCAGATATCGGTGACGAGGCCATCATTTCACATCTGGTGGCGCTCAACCAAAGCCGAGAAGCGGAGGAAGACGCGGGACAGATCCGTTATCTCCGAACTAGCTACCAGACAGTCGACCCTCCCAAATCCCGCAAATCACACCCATCGATGCAGAAGGAGGCGCCCACTTCTCGCCCGATCTTACCGTCTGACGAAATCGCGCGGATTATGACCGTGTTGGAGGTGATGCGCGGGGAGGGGCGACCGGTGGACGTCGAACATCTCGAATCCTGTCTCGAAATTCCCAAAGGCGCGAAAGCCGTCGCTGAAAGCCTACGACACACTCTGGATATTCTAACAGCCGCCGGCAGCATCTACCGAACGGACGCCGGGTGGTTCGCGCCGCGGCGGATGCCGGGTTAGGGCTCAGGCCTCGGCGACGCCTATGGCCTTCATCAGGGCGTCGCGGATGGCGGATTCGGTGAAGGGTTTCTGGATCGTGGGTTGGCCGCGCCATTCGTCGGGCAGACCGCCTTCACCATAGCCGGTTGAAAAGACGAACGGCACGCCGCGTTCCTTCAACGCCTCGGCGACGGGAAAGACCTGACGGCCGGCGACGTTCACGTCCAGCAAGGCGGCGTCCAGATTTTCCGTATCACGGGCCAGCCTCTGACCCTCGTCGACATTGGAGGCAGGACCGATCGGCACGCATTCCATGTCTTCCAGAATGGTTTCCAGAAGCATGGCGACGAGCGACTCGTCTTCGACCACGAGGACACGGCGACCGGTCAGAGGTTGAGTCATTGTGCGGCCGTCCTGTCCAGTGGAACCGTCAGTTCCGCGATCAATCCATCGGGGGCGTAGACCAGATCGATCTCGCCCGCCAGATCATGTCGAATGTTTCGTTCAATCAGACGGCTACCGAAGCCTCTTCTGTCCGGAACCGTAACTTTGGGACCGCCGATTTCGCGCCAGCTCAGCTTCAGTTTCCTGTCGCGCTGATCCGCCAGACCCCAGTCGATGAGGATGCGACCGTCCGGCGTATGCAGAGCGCCGTATTTGGCGGCATTTGTCGCAAGCTCATGGAAGATCATGCCCAGTGATAGGACGACGGCCGGCTCCAGCGACACCAGCGGTCCGTTCAGGCTGATGCGGGTCGGCCCGTAGGCTTCAGTCTCGTGCTCCAGAATGGCGCGCAGGTCGGCGCCCTCCCAATGGCTTTGAGTCAGCAGATTGTGTGTGTGCGACAGCGCCATGATCCGGGACTGGAAGGTCTCGGCAAAGCTGGCCGGGTCGGTGTTGGAGCGGGCCGTCTGAATGGCGATGGACTGCACCGTGGCCAATGTGTTCTTCACGCGGTGGTTCAGTTCGTCGATCATCAGCTTCTGGCGCTGGGCGGCCAGGACGTTTTCGGTGATGTCATGGCCCTGAACGAAGATGCCCACGACCGCGCCCGCGTCGTCGCGGATCGGTTGATAGATGAAGTTGAGATAGACGGTTTCAAGCAGCCCGTCGGGCTTGCGCTGCAGCTGGGCCGCGCTCTCGCGGCCTTCATAGGGTTCGCCCGTAGCGAAGACGCTGTCGAGAAACTCGTAGAAGCCTTGGCCTTCCAGCTCCGGCAGGGCCTGCCTGACGGGCTTGCCGGCGATATCCCTGCGACCGATGAGCTGGCTGTAGGCGTCGTTGTGCATCTGGAAACGATGATCCGGCCCGGACAGGATGGCGACGAAGCCGGGCGCCTGCATGAACATTTCAACGAGACGATTGCGCTCAGTCTCCAAGCGACGATTGTCTTCCTGCACGGATTGAGCCCGACGCAGAACAGAGCCGCCGACAATGGCGTCCAGCGCCGTTGTGGGTTCGTCCGAGCGGATGACGGGCGCCAGATCCGTCACATCCGTGGTGTGCTGAAGCAGCATGACCACTTCGCCGTCGGCGTGCAGGATGGGCGTATGGGTGGCGCTCCAGAGACGTTCCTCGAAGCCTTCGGTGCCGTCATCCAGCAGTCGAGGCATCGAAAAGCGCACGACTGCGAGATGATCGCGTTGTCGCGTGTCTCGCGCTTTTTCCAGCGAGGCGCGGACCTGTCGAACATTCTCAGGGGCTTCGGATCCGGGGCCGGAGTCAAAGGCGGCAAAGAGCGGCTGACCCAGCACATCGCTGCGCTTGGCGCCCGTGACATCCATATAGGCCTGATTGACCTCGGCGATCCGCAGGTCAGGCGTGAGCAGCACATAGGGATTGGGCGAGGCCTCGAAAGCCGCACCCAAGTTAATGGTCGGATCTCCGGATTCTGCCGCTTCGTTCAACGCTTACCCCGCACAGCTTGGGGATAACGCGCGACATCGAAATCGGTTCTCTGGCTTCGCTGTCGTGAACTGTGATCGCAAGATTATTGGCGCGCCGCCGTAATTTGCTAATCAGCGCGCATGACAATCGCCGGCGTTTTCGCCACCCTCTCGCTCATGATGGCGCCCGCAGCCGACCAGCCCACCGTCCGCATTCCGCAGGGCGTCCTGAACGGACGCGCCGATGCCGAAGTGGCTGCGTTCAAGAACATTCCCTATGCCGCCCCGCCGACGGCCGAGCGGCGTTGGCGACCGCCCGGCCCCGCGCCGACCTGGCAAGGCCAGCGCGACGCCTCGGCCTATGGTCCGCTGTGCATCCAGGCGCCGCCGAATGGCGACCCTGGCGTCGGTCCCTTGCCGATGAGCGAAGACTGTCTGAACCTGAACGTCTGGCGGCCGATCGGCGCGACGCAACCCGCGCCGGTCATGGTCTGGATTCACGGCGGCGGACTGGTGAACGGGTCGGGAACCGCGCCGCTCTATGATGGAACGAGCCTGGCCAAGCGCGGCATGGTCGTGGTGACGCTGAACTATCGACTGGGGCGGCTGGGCTTCTTCGATCATCCGGCGCTGGCGGCCGAGCGGCCGGCGGGCGAGGCGGCGGGCAACTACGGCCTGATGGACGTGACGGCGGCGCTGAAATGGGTGCGCGCCAATATCGCGGCCTTTGGCGGCGACCCCGAGAACGTCACCATCTTCGGCGAATCGGCGGGCGGGGCGATCGTCACGCGTCTGATGATCTCGCCGCCGGCGCGCGGTCTGTTCGACCGAGCGATCGTTCAGTCCGGCCTTGGCCGGGAGTTGCAGACGCCGCTGGACCGCAAGGGCGCCTATGGCGCGCCCTCAGCGCGGGAGCGCGGCGAGGTCTGGGCCTATGGCGCAGGATTGCGCACGGCGGCGGATTTGCGCGCGGCGCCGGCCGATCTGTTCCTGACGCCGCCGCCGGTCTTCGCCAACGGCGACCTGACGCTGATCGACGGGCGGATCGTACCGTCCACGGTGGAGGCGGCCTTCAAGGCGGGGCGGCAGGCCCCGGTGCCCTTCATCATCGGCAGCAACAGCGCCGAGTTCTGGTGGATGCGGCCGACGGATCGCAACGGCTATGGTCAGATCGACGACGACATGACCTGGCTCGAGCGCGCCGACGCCGTTCAGGCCTATGGCGGGCTGGAGGCGTTCGACAAGCTGGCGATCACGGATCTGGTGTTTTCGGAGCCGGCCCGCATGCTGGCGCGGCTGCATACCAGGGCGGGCCATCCGATCTGGCTCTATCGGTTCGATATCTCCTCGCCGCAGAATCCGGAGCCGCATGGCGGCGCGACCCATGCGATCGAGCGGCCCTATGTGTTCGGCACGTTGAACACCCTGCCGTATCCGGTCGAGGATCGGGACCGGAAGGCGTCGGAGGCCATGATGGGCTACTGGACAGCTTTCGCGCGCTCGGGTGATCCGAACGGCGTCGGACGGCCACGCTGGCCCACGGCGACATTGAGGGACACCCGGCTGATGAACTTCGTCAACCCGGGGCCGACCGTCACGCCCGTGCCGTTCAGCGCCCGGCTGGACCTGCTCGAACGGTTCCGCGAGCGGCCGCGGCCCTGAGCGCAAGCGTCAGCCGGCGGAGGTCGCGCCCGACTGCTTCTCCTTCAGCGTGACCAGCTCTTCGGCCATGGTGGGGTGGACGGCGCAGGTGGCGTCCCACTGCGCTTTGGTCAGGCCGGCCTTCACCGCGATGGCGGCCAGCTGGATCATCTCGGGGCTGTCGGGGCCGACGATATGGACGCCGACCACGCGCTGGCTGTCGGCGTCGACCACCAGCTTCATCAGCACCCGCTCATCAGACCCGGTGAAGGCGTATTTCATCGGCCGGAACCGAGTGACGTAGACATGGACGCCGTTCGAACAGGAGCGGCGGGCCTCCGCCTCGCTGAGGCCCACGACCCCGACCGGCGGCTGGCTGAAGACGGCGGTGGCCACGGCCTCGTAGTCGAAATGCTGGGGATTGTCGCGATAGACGGTCTGATGGAAGGCGACGGCCTCGCGGATAGCGACGGGCGTCAGGTTCATCCGGTCTGTGACGTCGCCAATGGCCCAGATGTTATCCGCCGTCGTCCTGGAATAGGGATCGACCTTGATGGCGCCCGCCTCATTCAGCTCGACCCCTGCGTTTTCCAGCCCCAGATCCTTGACGTAAGGGATGCGGCCGGTGGCGAACATGACCACGTCCGTCTCCAGCTTCATGCCGTTTTCGAGGTGGTTGACCAGGCCGGTGTCAGTTTTTTCGATCTTCTCGTGCTGGCAGCCCAGAATGACCTTTATGCCGCGCTTTTCGATCTCTCCGGCCAGGTGCGCACGCACGTCGTCGTCGAAGCCGCGCAGGATATTGGGGCCGCGGTAGATCAGCGTCGTCTCCACGCCCAGGCCCGCGAAGATGCCGGCGAACTCCACCGCGATATAGCCGCCGCCTGCGATCAGGATCCGCTTGGGCAATTCCGGAAGGTGGAAGGCTTCTTCGGACGTGATGGCGTGCTCGATCCCCGGTAGTTCGTCCGGCTTCCAGGGGCGGCCGCCCGTGGCGATCAGGATCTTCTCGGCGGTGATGGTGCGATCCTTGCCGACGATCTCGACCGTGTGGGCGTCTTTCAGAACCGCACGCCCGTGGACCAGTTCGACGCCCGCCTTGCCCAGATTGGCGGCGTAGATGCCAGACAGGCGCGCGATCTCGACGTCCTTGGCTTCAAGGAAGGTGGGCCAGTCGAACTTGGCGTTGTCGAACGACCAGCCGTAGCCCTCGGCGATCTCGAGCGCGTGGCTGACCTCGGAGGCCATGACCATGAACTTCTTGGGCACGCAGCCGCGGATGACGCAGGTGCCGCCGACCCGATATTCCTCGGCGACCGCGACCTTCTTGCCGTCCAGCGCAGTCAGCCGCGCCGCCCGCACCCCGCCCGAACCGGCGCCGATGACGAAGAGGTCGTAGTCGTAGTCGGCCATAGGTCGGATTCCGTTCAGCGGCAGGCATCGGCATTTAAGCCACGCCGCGCGAAATCCAAGAGCTCAACGACTTGCTCGGACCTAATCAGGTTGGTCGCGCTGTCAGCCTTGGCTGAGCGGCGGCGCCTTGCAGTTGGCGTTGATGAAGGCGTCGTGGGTCGGCATTCGCGCCACGCCCTGCTGGATCATCGCCTTCATCTTCTGCAACCATTGCTGGACCTGCTCCAGAGGGATGGTTTCCGTGATCGGATCGTGCCGCTCGGGGATGACGCCCTGGCCGAGCAGGACGGCGATCCAGCTCGTCTCCTGAAACAGTTCGTCCTCATAGCGGAAGATGCGGCCCCGGCTGCGGAACTGATCCATTTTCTGCTTGAGCGTCTCGGGAATCTGCATGGCCCGCACGTGGCGCCACAGAGCCGAGTCGTCGCGGGCCGTGGCATGATAGTGCAGGATGATAAAGTCGCGGATGCGCTCGGTCTCCAGCCGCATCATGCGGTTGTAGTTGTCGATATCGGCCTGGGCGAAGCCG
This sequence comes from Brevundimonas vesicularis, assembly GCF_014204545.1. Classification (GTDB taxonomy): domain Bacteria; phylum Pseudomonadota; class Alphaproteobacteria; order Caulobacterales; family Caulobacteraceae; genus Brevundimonas; species Brevundimonas vesicularis_B. The sequence goes on along the minus strand of NZ_JACHLJ010000001.1, from coordinate 754,472 downwards.
GTGTCGGGGAAGTGCAGCAGTAGTTTGGATATGCCCGACTGCACCAGATGGATGGAGGTCGACTCCAGCGGTTCCAGGAAGCCCGACGCCAGGCCCAAAGCCAGACAGTTCTTGTTCCAAGTCTTCTTGCGGCGACCGGTGGTGAAGCGCAGGAAGTTGGGTTCCGCCATCGCCTCGCCGTCCAGGGAGGCGCCCAGCCTGGCCTGGGCCTCGTCGTCCGAGATAAAGGGGCTGCAATAGACATAGCCGTTGCCGGTGCGGTGCTGCAGTGGAATGCGCCAGCGCCACCCCGCCTCAAGGGCCGTCGATTGGGTGTAGGGCGTCGGATCGCCGACCCGGGTGCAGGGCATGGCCACAGCACGGTCGGCCGGCAGCCAGTGGGTCCAATCCTCGTAGCCCGTCTTGAGCGCGCCTTCGATCAGCAGGCCGCGGAAGCCCGAACAGTCGATGAAGAAGTCCGCCTCAAGTTCGCGTCCGTCATCCAGCCGCACCGACTGAATGAAGCCGTCGCCGTCGCGCAGGCGCACGTCGGCGATCTTGCCCTCATGCCGCACGACGCCGTTCGCTTCGGCGCGTTGACGAAGAAACCTGGCGTACAGGCCGGCGTCGAAATGGAAGGCGTAGGTCATCTGCGAGCCCGCGCCGCGCGGGTCGGTGTCGGGACTGGTGAACCGGCCCATGCGCGCCGCCATGGTCGTGACGGAATAGGCGTCCAGATCGTCGTCCAGCCCCGCCTTGTTCAGCCGCAGCCAATATTGGTGGAAAGCGGCGGCGTCGATGCGTGTGCCATAGGTTCCGAACGGGTGGAAATAGCTCCGGCCCTTCTGAAACCAGTCATGGAATTGGATGCCGAGCTTGTAGGTCGCCTGGGTGGCGCGAATGAATTCGTTCTCGTCGATGCCCAGCAGTTGGTTGAACAACAGGATCGGCGGAATGGTGGCCTCGCCGACGCCGACCGTGCCGATAACCTCGGACTCGACCAGTTCGATCTTGATCGTGCCGCGCGTGACGTGCGCCAGTGCGGCGGCCGCCATCCAGCCGGCCGTGCCGCCTCCGACAATCAGAATGCGTTTCAGCGGGGCAGGGATCATCGGGCGTAACTGGTGAAGATTCGGAGTGATCGGGCCAGGGCTGCGGCGTGTGCGATCAGTCGCGCGAACTGGCCGAGTTGTCGATCCGCGTTTTGTGAGGCTGCGAAACCAAGGGGGCGGAACTGCGGCCTAGCCCACCGCAATGCGTGACGGTTGAACGTCTGTTTTTTTGGGGAGGAGACGATGGTGGGTGATCACAGGTTCGAACTGTGGACCCGCTGATTAAGAGTCAGCTGCTCTACCGACTGAGCTAATCACCCACACCGATCGTCGTGTCTTCGGCGGGGCGAACGCCATCGCCGAAGGGCGCTCCTACTACCCAGAGGTTCGGGGGTTGGCAAGCGCTTTCGCAAACTTTCTGCGACGGAGTATGGTCCCGTGGAATCAGCCGCGGCAAGCGGCGGGGGAGCGAACATCATGGCCTTCTGGAACCGGCGTCGATCGATCGACGCGATGATGGCGCCGCACGACGGACCGCGGCTGAAGCCGACGTTGAGCTGGCCGCATCTGCTGGCCCTGGGCGTGGGGGCCATCGTCGGCACCGGCATCCTGACGCTGATCGGGGTTGGGGCGGGGTTGGCGGGCCCGGCGGTCTTGATCAGCTTTGGGCTAGCGGGCCTGGTCTGCGCCTGCGCGGCCCTGGCTTATGCCGAGCTTTCGACCATGATGCCGACGGCGGGCAGCGCCTATACCTATTCCTATGCCGTGCTGGGCGAGTTGATCGCGTGGGTCGTGGGGTGGAGCCTGATCCTGGAATATTCGCTGGTCGTCAGCGCCGTGGCGGTGGGCTGGTCCGGCTATGCCGTCGGTTTCCTGAGCGGGCTGGGGATCGACCTGCCGACGGCGCTGGTCGCGGGGCCGCATGCCGGGGGGATCATCAACCTGCCGGCCGTGGCCATCATCGGGGTGGTGACGGGCCTGCTTTTGCTGGGCACCAAGGAGAGCGCGACGCTGAACGCGGTGCTGGTTCTGATCAAGATCGCGGCCTTGGTGGTGTTCGTCGCCATCGCCCTGCCGGCGTTCAAGCCCGAGCATTTCACGCCCTTCATGCCCAACGGCTTCGGCGCGCCCTTCGTCCAGACCGGGGTGATGGCGGCGGCGGCGATCATCTTCTTCGCCTTCTATGGTTTCGACGCGATCTCGACGGCGGCGGAGGAAACCAAGAAGCCCGAGCGTGACCTGGCCATTGGCATCGTCGGCTCCATGCTGGTCTGCACGGCGCTGTATCTGGTGGTCGCGGCCGCAGCCATCGGCGCGCGGCCGGTCGCGACCTTCGCCAGCAGCCCCGAGCCGCTGGCCCTGATCCTGCGCCAGATGGGGCAGGGGACGGCGGCCCAGTGGATCGCGGCGGCGGCGGTGATCGCGCTTCCGACCGTGCTGCTGGCCTTCCTGTTCGGCCAGAGCCGCATCTTCCTGGGCATGGCGCGCGATGGCCTGTTGCCGCGCCGTCTGGCCAAGGTGTCGAGCCGGGGCGTGCCGGCGGTGGTGACGGTGTTCACCGCCATCGTGGTGGCGATCCTGGCGGGATTGCTGCCGCTGGATGAGTTGGCGTCGCTGGCCAATGCAGGGACGCTGGCGGCCTTCTGCTCGGTCGGCGTGTGCCTGATCGTGTTGCGCATCCGCGAGCCGGGTCGCAAGCGGGTGTTCAAGGCCCCGCTTTGGCCGGTGGTCGGAGCGGTCAGCGTGATCGGATGTATCGTCTTCTTCCTGAGCCTGAAGCCGGTGACGCAGATCGGCTTCGTCGTCTGGAATGTGATCGGTATTGCGATCTATCTGCTCTGGTCGTCGCGGAACTCGCGCCTCGCCAAGGGCGAAGAGACGGCGGCCTGATGGCTTTGCGCGATCTGACGGGCGCGGTCGATTTCGACGTGCTGAACGGCATGACGGGCGGGGACGACGCTATCAACGAGGAAGTGTTGGGCCTGTTCGTCAATCAGGCCGGCCTGTGGTCCGTCATGCTGGATCCCATGGTCGAGGGCTGGCGCGACGGGGTCCATACGATCCGGGGCGCCGCTGCCGGCATCGGCGCGCGCGACCTTGCGTCGATCTGCGCCGAGGCGGAAGCGGTGGATCAGAAGCTGGCCGCGCCGGCGGTGGAACGGGTCCGCGATGCGCTGGAGGCGGCGCTGGCCGATGTGGCGGCGTATCGGCACGAACTGATGCTGCGCGGTCTCAAGGGCTGAGGCGAAGCGGATGAAATTGCACTGCACTCCGAAAACGCGTGCAAAGTGCAAGAGAGTGCAATTTCAGCAGGCGAGGCGCGTCGCGATTTCAAAGACCGGACGCCCATTATACGGCGCCCTGAAAGAGCGGCAGGGTGATTGACGCTGCTGCGACCTAGTTGGTTGAAACTCGGTCGAACTTTTTGCGCGTTTAGGATGGCAGGCGTGCGCCGTGCTAGCTGCGAGTCCGGTCATATGTCGAGAACTCGTGGGCGATGCAGCGGTCGATGAGCAGACGCCAGACGGGTTCGGCGATGTCGGGCGACAGATCGTGGGCCTCGGCCGAGACCAGAACCTTGGCGACCACGTCGTCGATCCGGGCCTGGTCGAAGACGGCGTCGCGGTCGGGCTTGATGCGGGCGGCGGCCTCCATGTAGCGCTGGCGCTCGGCCAGCAGGGTGACCAGGGCGCGGTCCAGGGCGTCGACGCCCTGACGGACCTCGGCCATCGACTGGCATTCGGACGGATCGACGCGCGCATCGACGGCGACTTGTACAGCGACGGGGGCAGGCTTTGACATGGGCGTCGGGTTAGCGGGTCAGGCGGCCCAAGCCAAGGCCGTCAACCGACGAAGGCCCGCTCCAGCACATAGTCCGCCGGTTCGGCGTTGGAGCCTTCCTTCAGGCCATAGGTCTCCAGCAGTTCGCCGGCTTCCTTGATCATGGCCATGGAGCCGCACAGCATGGCGCGGTCGCGGGCGGGGTCGAACCCTTCGGGCAGGCCCAGGTCGCGGAAGAAGTCACCGGACTTGATGCGGTCGGTGATGCGGCCCTTCTTCAACAGGCTGGGCGTTTCGAAATCCTCGCGGGTCACGGTGGGATAGTAGGTCAGCTGGGCCTTGGCCTCGTCGCCGATCAGAGGATCGTCGTGGATCTCGCGGGTGAAGAAGTCGCGGTAGGCCAGGTCGGCGACGCTGCGAACCGTGTGGATCACATAGACATGGCCGAAGCGGGAATAGGTCTCGGGATCGCGTGCGACGCTGAGCCAGGGCGCCAGGCCCGTGCCGGTGCCGATCAGAAACAGGCGTTCGCCGCCAGTCAGGGCGTCCAAAACCAGGGTGCCGGTCGGCTTCTTGCCCATCAGGACCGTGTCGCCGGGCTGGATCTTCTGCAGGCGCGAGGTCAGGGGGCCGTCGGCGACCTTGATCGAGAAAAACTCCAGCTCTTCGGCCCAGCAAGGGCTGGCGATGGAATAGGCCCGCAGGACAGGCTTTCCGCCGTCTTCGCCCGGCAGGCCGATCATCACAAACTCGCCCGAGCGGAAGCGGAAATCCTCGGGCCGTTTGACGCCGAAGCTGAACAGGCTGTCGGTCCAGTGGCGCACCCACATAACCTCCAGCTCGTTAAACGGACTGGCTTTCACGGGGGCGGGGGAGAGGGCGGCGTCTGTCATCGAGCGTCTCTCTAATCTGAGAACCCCTCGCAGGGAAGGACAAGCCTTTCACCCGGCGACGACATTTCCTCGTGACGGCTTGCAGAAGCGCCGCTAGCGTCACCGACCATGCGCACCGTCCTTCTCGCCTCGACCATCCTCCTGTCCGCCAGTTCGGCGCTCGCTCAGGAGACGCCCTCCAACATCCTGACGCCCGAGCGGGTGTTTTCCAGCCCCAGCCTGAACGGACCGGTGGCCAAGGGGGTCAGCCTGTCGCCGGACGGGCAGTTGGTCGCCTTCCTGCGCTCGCGAGAGGACAATGTGGATGTGCAGGACCTGTGGGCCGCGCCGACGGGTGAGGGCGAACCCTATAAGCTGATCGACGCACGGGCGCTGGTTCCCGACGCGGGCGAACTGTCGGAGGCCGAAAAGGCCCGGCGCGAGCGGATGCGGATCAGCGCGCGGGGCGTGGTCGAATATTCGTGGGACCAGCAGGGCCGCTACATCCTGGCGCCGCTGGAAGGCGACGTCTTCCTGGCGAACCGGGCGGACGGCAAGGTGCGCCGTCTGACCGAGACGCCCGCCGACGAGATCGACGCCAAGGTGTCGCCGAAGGGCAGCTACGTCTCCTATGTCCGCGATCAGAATCTGGTCGTCTATGATTTGGCGAGCGGCAAGGAGACCCCGATCACCGACGACGGCGCGGGTCTGATCACCTGGGCCACGGCCGAGTTCATCGCCCAGGAGGAGATGGATCGCGACACCGGATACTGGTGGAGCCCGGACGAGCGCTACATCGCCATGACGCGGGTGGACGAGAGCCCTGTCGATATCGTGCCACGCTTCGAGATCACCGGCGGCGGCGCGACGATGGTCGAGCAACGCTATCCTCGCGCGGGCCGACCCAATGCGGTGGTCGAACTGTATGTGCGCGACCTGCAAGGCGGGGGACGGGTCAAGGTCGACCTGGGCTCGAACACAGACATCTATCTGGCGCGGGTGAACTGGTCCGGCGACGGTAAGACCTTGTATGTCCAGCGCCAGTCGCGCGACCAGAAGACGCTGGACCTGCTGAGCGTCGATCCGACGACCGGCGCGTCACGCGTGATCCTGAGCCAGAAGGCGCAAGCCTGGGTCGATCTGAACGACGACTTCCGCGTCCTGTCGGATGGCCGGTTCATCTGGTCCAATGAGGACTCGGGTTGGCGGCACCTGTATCTGTACGACCGCAACGGGCGACGCCTGCGGGCCATCACGCGCGGCGACTATCCTGTCAAACATCTGGACGGCGTCAACGAACAGACCGGCGAGGTCTATTTCACCGCCTCGATGCGCGACGGCAAGGAACTGCCGATCGAGCAGCAGATGTTCCGCGCCAACCTGAACCGCACGGTCGATCCGGTGGCGGTGACGCCGGGCGGCGGCTGGTGGACGGTGTCGGTGAACGGGCCGGCGACGGCCTATGTCGGCAACTATTCGGACCCGGCGACCCCGGCGCAGTCGGCGCTGTACCGCATCGACGGCACGCGCGTGCGCTGGATCGAAGAGAACAAGCTCGACGCCAGCCATCCGTTCGCACCTTACGTCTCGCGCCTGCGCACGCCCGAGTTCGGCACGATGCAGAGCCACGGCCAGACCCTGGTGTGGCGCATGACCACGCCGCCCGACTTCGATCCGTCGAAGAAATATCCGGTGGTGATGCAGGTCTATGGCGGCCCCGGCACTGGGGCGGGCGTGCAGAAGAGCTGGCAGCCCCTGACCAACCAACTGCTGACCGAGGCAGGCTACATCGTCTTCCGCGTCGACAATCGCGGCGAAGGCGACCGGTCGCAGGCGTTCGAGACCAGCATCTATCGCCGTCTGGGCATTCCGGCGGTCGAGGATCAGGCCCAGGCCGCGCAATGGCTGAAGACCCTGCCTTACGTCGATGGCGACCATATTGCGGTGATGGGCTGGAGCTTCGGCGGCTTCCTCAGCCTGCTGACCCTGACGGACAAGGACGCCGGCCTGGCCTCGGCCCTGGCGGGCGCGGCGCCGACGGAATGGAGCCTGTACGACACCCACTACACTGAACGGTATATGTCCACGCCCCAGGCCAATCCGGAGGGCTATGCCGCCACCGACGTGCTGCCGCGGCTGGATGACATGACGGGGCGGCTGCTGCTGCTGCACGGCATGGCCGACGACAACGTCATCTTCGGCAATGCGACGCGCGTCATCGACGCCTTGCAGGCCAAGAGCGTACCGTTCGAGATGATGCTCTATCCCGGCCAGCGGCACGGCGTCCGCGGCGATCCGAGGCAACTGCAACAATGGCGCACCTATCTCGACTTCCTGGACAGCACGATCGGCAAGCGGGCCGAACCCAAGGCCGACTGATTCTGGCGGCTGCGGTCGCGCTGGCCCTTGCGGGCTGCGCGACCGGGCAGGGCGCCTATCCAACTGCATCCGCCGTGGTCGCGGCGGGGCGGGCGAATGACAGCGCCCATTCGGTGCTAGTCTGGACCGCGACACCGCCATCTCGGGGCGTGTCGGCGATTTCCGGCATGCCGATCCTGCTGAAGGACAATATCGAGACGGCGGACATGCCGACGACGGCCGGATCGCTGGCGCTGGCCGCCAATGCGCCGGGACGGGACGCGCCGCTGGTCGGGCGACTGCGCGCCGCCGGGGCCGTGATCGTCGGCAAGACCAACCTGTCGGAGTGGGCCAATATCCGGTCGTCGGATTCGATCAGCGGCTGGAGCGCCGTCGGCGGCCAGACCCTCAACCCCTATGATCCCGCGCGCACGCCTTGTGGATCATCGTCCGGCAGCGGGGCGGCGGTGGCGCTGGGGCTGACGCCGGTCGCCATCGGAACGGAGACGGACGGGTCGATCACCTGCCCGGCGTCGGTCAACGGCGTGGTTGGGTTCAAACCGACCGTGGGCCTGGTCTCGCGCACCCACATCGTGCCGATCAGCCATTCGCAGGACACGGCCGGGCCGATGGCGACCACCGTCAGGGATGCGGCCAAGGTGCTGACCGTCATCGCCGGGTCCGATCCGGCCGATCCGGCGACGGTCGAGGCCGATGCGCGCAAGGTCGACTATGCCGCTGGGCTTGACGCCAATGCGCTGCGCGGCGCGCGAATCGGGGTGATGCGGTTCCTGAAAGGCTATTCGCCCGAAACGCAGGCGGTGTTCGAGCAGAACCTGAAGGCCTTGCGCGATGCCGGCGCCGTTCTGGTCGACCTGTCAGAGGGACCGGACGGCCGGGTCATAGGCGGGGCCGAGTTCAAGGTGCTGCTCTATGAGCTGAAGCACGATCTGAACGCCTATCTGGCCTCGACCGACCCGCAGCAGGTCCGCACCCGCACCCTGGCCGAGGTCATCGCCTTCAACGCCGCCGAACCACGCGAGACGGTGCTGTTCGGTCAGGACATCTTCGAGCGCGCCCAGGCGATGGGGGATTTGACGGACGCAGACTATCTGGAGGCGCGTGCGAACTCGCTTAGGCTGGCGGGGCCGGAGGGCATAGATCGGCTGATGCGCGAGAATGGCGTGGTCGCCCTGATCGCGCCCACCACATCGCGGGCCTGGACCAACGATCCCAAGGACGACGACGACATGCAGGGATCGGCCAGCCAGTTGGCCGCCGTCGCCGGCTATCCACACCTGACTGTGCCGATGGGCTTTGATCGGGGAATGCCTGTGGGAATCAGCTTCCTTGGCGGGAAGTGGGACGATGCGCGCATCCTTTCGCTGGGTTACGCCTTCGAACAGGTGACCCAGGCCAGACGGCCGCCGCCTGGCGTTCGACGCTGACATCCCTTGGGCGGCCGCCGAGACTGCGGCATGTGTAGACTTAGCCTCAACGTCACATCGACGATCACGGCATGAGCGACCTGATCGCCAATATCGTCGGCTCGGCGGCTGCGATCTGCTCGATCACCAGCTTCGCGCCTCAAGCGGTCAAGATCTGGAAGGAGCGCGACGCGTCATCGGTCAGCCTGAAGACCTATTCTCTGACCGTGACCTGTTTTGTGTTGTGGGTCGTCTATGGCGTCATGACGCAGGCCTGGCCTGTCACGGTCGCCAACGCGTGCGCCCTCGTGATGGCGTCCGGCGTGCTGGCGATGAAATGGCGGTTCCGCGACGGCGATCCGGAGAAGTGATCAGACCTTTCCCCGACGTGATCTTGGCGCCCCCGCCGATGCGGGCTAACCCGTAGTTCATAACGTCCAACAGGGAGACGCCCCCAATGCCCGATCTCGCACAAGTCACCGAACACATCCGCGGCGCCGTCGGCGACAACTCCGGCCTCGGCAAGACCGTCAAGCTCGACCTCGGCGAGGAGGGCAAGATCTACATCGACGGCGCCTCCACGCCGAACACGGTGACGAACGAGGACAAGCCCGCCGACGCCACCGTCTCGATGAAGTGGGATGACTTCATGGCGCTGTCGGATGGCAAGCTGGACCCGATGATGGCCTTCATGCAAGGCAAGCTGAAGATCGCCGGCGACATGATGATCGCCCAGAAGCTGGCGCCGCTGCTGAAGCGTTGATGCCAGTCTGAACGACCAGTTATGGCGGCGCGGCTCCTGATCAGGGGCCGCGCCGTTTTCGTATCGAGCGCTCGATAGAAGCGCGAACGGGAAAGAGGAAACGACATGGACTTCAAACATTCCGACCGCGCCCTGGATTGGCACGCCCGAGTCCGTCGCTTCCTGGACGAGCAGGTCATCCCGCGCGAAGCCGAATATTTCGCCCAGGTGCGCGAGGATTCGAACCGTCAGCCGCCGGTCATGGAGACGATGAAGGCAGCCGCGAAGGAAGCCGGACTGTGGAATATGTTCCTGCCCGGCGAACACGGGGCGGGTCTGACCAATCTGGAATACGCGCCGCTGGCCGAGATGATGGGGCGGCATCTGTGGTCGGCCGAGGTGTTCAACTGCAACGCCCCCGACACCGGCAATATGGAGGTGCTCCATATGTACGGGAACGCCGAACAGCAGGCGCGCTGGCTGAAGCCCCTGATGGCCGGCGAAATCCGTTCGGCCTTCCTGATGACCGAGCCTGAGGTCGCCTCGTCCGACGCCACCAACATCCAGACCCGGATTGAGCGGGACGGCGATCACTATGTCATTAACGGCCGCAAGTGGTGGTCGACCAATATGGGCCATCCGAATCTGGCCGTGACCATCGTCATGGGCAAGACCGACCCTGACGCCGCATCCCACGCCCAGCAGTCGCAGATCATCGTGCCGGCCGACACGCCGGGATTCCGCGTCGAGCGGATGCTGTCGGTGTTCGGCTATGACGAAAAGCCGATCGGCCATGCCGAGGTCGTGCTGGAGAACGTCCGTGTGCCGGTCGAGAACCTGATCGCGGGCGAGGGCAGGGGCTTCGAGATCGCTCAGGGGCGGCTTGGCCCGGGCCGCATTCACCACTGCATGCGCACCATCGGTGCGGCCGAGCGGGCGCTGGAGCTGATGGTGACGCGGCTGCTGAACCGAACCGCGTTCAAGAAACAGTTGGCCGAGCATTCGGTCTGGGAACAGCGCGTGGCGGAGGCGCGCACCAACATCGAGATGTGCCGTCTTTTGGTGCTGAAGGCCGCCTGGATGATGGATCAGGCGGGGGCCAAGAACGCCCGCTCCGAGATCGCCCAGATCAAGGTCGCTGCGCCGAGGATGGCCTTGCAGATCATCGACGACGCCATTCAGGCGTTCGGCGGCGCCGGTGTGTCAGGCGACACGCCCTTGGCCGAACTCTACGCCGGTGTCCGCACCCTGCGCATCGCCGACGGCCCGGACGAGGTCCACAATCGCACTATCGCGCGCTTGGAATACGCCAAACATGGCGGGCGGCCGATGCGCTGATGGGCGATCCCGAACGGCAAGTCCCTAGGAACCTTGGCTTTGTTGGTGCGTTTGATCGGTACTGACAAGGCGCTGGGGCTGGTGTCGGACGGAACAGCTGACATGAATGCGCGCTCCGAACCCGACCCGCGGGTTGCGTCAGACGTGGCGCGGTTCAAGGCTGTTCGCGCAGGCATGATCGATCTGGCTGAAGGTCTGTCTGCCGAGGATCTGTCAGTTCAGTCGATGGCGGATTGCAGCCCAGGGAAATGGCATCTGGCGCACACCAGCTGGTTTTTCGAGGCGATGATCCTGTCGTCCGATCCCGACTACCATCCTGTCGATCCGCGTTTTCAGCAGCTGTTCAACTCCTACTATGAGGCCCTGGGCGAGCGGGTCAGGCGGGATCAGCGCGGGCTGATGACCCGGCCGTCCGTCGATGAGGTTCTGGCGTATCGGCGCGAGATCGACCGCCGGATGGTCGCCTGGCTGGCGCAGGGCGAGACCAGCGGCCATCAACGTTATCTGTTTGAGCTGGGCCTGCACCACGACCAGCAGCATCAGGAGCTTTTCCTGATGGATATGCTGAACCTGATGTCGCGCTCTCCGCTCGATCCCGCCGCCTATGAGATCGAGCCCAGGAGCGATACGCTTCAAGATACGCACGGTGGAACGGTGGCGTTCGACGGCGGGCTGGTGACGATTGGCCATGACCAATCGGGCTTCGCCTTCGACAATGAGGGGCCTGCGCACCGTGTCTGGCTGGAGCCGTTTGCTCTGGCTGCGGATCTGGTGACGAACGGCGACTGGATCGCCTTCATCCAGGATGGCGGCTATTCGCGTTCCGACCTATGGCTGTCGGATGGTTGGGCGACGGTCAAGGCCGAGGGCTGGGCCGCGCCGCTGTACTGGCGTCAGGTGGATGGCGACTGGACCGTGATGGGTCTGACGGGGCGCATTCCTGTCGATCCTGCCGCGCCGGTTCGCCACATCAGCTTTTACGAGGCCGACGCCTACGCCCATTGGGCCGGCAAGCGGCTGCCGTCCGAGGCGGAATGGGAACATGCCGCCGCCACTTCGCCTGATGCGTTCTCGAACCTGGCTGGCGAAGTGTGGCAGTGGACGTCCAGCGCCTATGCCCCCTATCCCGGGTTCCAGCCGACGCCGGGCACCGCCGCCGAATACAACGGCAAGTTCATGGCCAATCAGATGGTGCTGCGGGGCGGGTCGTTCGCCACGCCGCCGGGCCATGACCGCATCACCTATCGCAACTTCTTCTATCCCCAACAGAGGTGGGCCTTCATGGGTTTGAGACTGGCTGAAGATCGGACCGTGGCTCAAGACGCCGCCGCGGACGACGCCCAAACCGCCGCCTTTCGAAAGGATATGATCGAAGGGCTGTCGCGCGCGCAAAAGGCGGTGCCGCCGAAGTGGTTCTATGACGCGGACGGGTCACGTCTGTTCGAAGACATCACCGTGCTGCCCGAATACTATCCGACCAGGCAGGAAATGGCGCTGTTGCGCGATCGCGCAGCGGAGTTGACGGCCGACTTCGGCCCTGACGCCGTGCTGGTCGAGTTCGGATCCGGCGCCAGCGAGAAAACGCGGATTTTGTTGGACGCCGCCACCGACCTCGGCGCCTACGTCCCCCTCGACATCAGCGAGAGCGCCCTGACGGACGCCGCCATGCGCGTCCGCACTGATTATCCGAAGCTACTCGTGCAGCCGGTTCTGGGGGATTTCGAGCATTTGGCGCCGCTGCCTGACGACCTGCCGTCGGGGCGTCGGATCGGCTTCTTCCCCGGCTCGACCATCGGCAATCTGCAACCGGATGAGGCCGAAGCCTTCCTGGCGGCGGCGCGTCGGATGCTGGGCGAGGGGGCGTTGTTCATTCTGGGCGTCGATCTGGTCAAAGACCCTGCGATCCTGGTCGCCGCCTATGACGACAGCCAGGGCGTGACGGCGGCTTTCAATCGCAATGTTCTGGTCCGCGCCAACCATGAGTTGGATGCTGATTTCGACGTGGACGCCTTTGTTCACCGCGCCGTGTGGAACCCGGACGCCTCGCGCATGGAAATGCATCTGCAGGCGATTGCGCCGACCGCCGCGCACATCGGAGAGCGGACATTCCGCTTCATGACCGGCGAGACGATCCACACCGAAAGCTCGCGCAAGTTCACGGCTGAATCGATTCAGGCCATGGCGGCCGCCTCCGGCTGGACGGTCGTCCGCATCGATACCTCTCCGGCGCCGAGCGTGGCCTTGGCGGTCCTGCGCGCCTGAGACGAGTGCGCGTCTGATCGCGGACAAGAAAAAGGGCGGCGCATCGATCGATGGGCCGCCCTGTTTGTATCTAGTCTTGCCGACTACTGCCCTTCGGCTGCGTCCGCATCTTTCTTGGTTCCGTGCGACGCTTCGCCACCCTTGCGGCCGGCCTGTGCGGCGAGGCTGCGGTCTTGGGAGAAGCTGCGTTTTTCACTGGGGACGCTGGCGCCCCCTTTGCGCGCGATTTCGCGCTGACGTTCGGGATCCATGGAGGCGAAACCTCGCTTGGAAACGCCGGAGGGTCGTGTGGGTTGGCTGTCCATCGTGTTCCTTTCAGTGCTGCCGTTGCGCTTGCTGAGTGAACCCAGTGACTCGGTGACGGTTCCGTCGGGAACTCCGTTTTACTGTCGCGATCCTCAAGCGCTCGTGAGTTTGACTTTACCCAGCGCCGTAAGGCCGCGAATCACCTTCACCGCCACCATCCGGTTCCATTGGCGGAACTTCGTCGGGGGTGTCTGATGGCTGTATTTCCGGTTGCTGCGCCGGTTCAGGCTGGATCTCGGGTTGCGGCGCGGTCGGGGTGGGTTCGATATAGGTCATAGGCGGCTCCTTGTGCGCTCAACCAACGCACCGTGGTGGCCCGCGTTCAAAAAGGAACCATGGGTCGCAACGCCGGTTTGTTCAGCGAACCACGGAGATTGACATGACCAACACCCCAATCAGCGCGACATCACCCGACGACATCGTCCTGGAGGACGATGATCTGACCCAACGTCTGGATCGACAGGCGGACGCCATTCTCGCCGAGGGCGAGAGCCGCAGCTTTGGCAAGACCACCTCTGTCCGTCAGGCCGTCAGAGAAGATGCGGGCCTGGTGCGCGAGAAGATTTCCGGTCGCGTCCATCGCGTGCAGGAAGACATTCAGGACAATCCGATGAAGGCGACGCTCTACGCATTGGGCATCGGCGTAATCATCGGCATGATCCTGCGCCGATAAGCCACACGATCAGTTGGCTTAGGCAGGCCCCGACGGCGCACGCTGGATCGGGGCCTGTCGCATTGCGGCGTCAGACACGAACGGATTGGTCCGTCGCTCTTCACCAAAGGTGGAGATCGGCCCGTGGCCCGGCACGAAGGTGACGTCGTCGCCCAGCGGCCAGAGCTTTTCGATCACCGAGCGGATTAGGGCGGCCGGATCGCTCATCGGGAAGTCGGTGCGACCGACCGAACCCTTGAACAGAACGTCGCCGACCTGAGCGAATCGGGCCGCGCGATTGAAGAAGATGACGTGCCCGGGCGTATGGCCGGGGCAATGGCGCACGTCCCAAGTCGTTTCTCCCAACGATACCGTATCGCCATCCTCCAGCCAGCGATCGGGCTTGAAGGGGCGAGCGTCGGGCAGGCCGTACATCCGGCCGCTCTCTACGATTCGGTCGATCCAGAACTGGTCGGCCTTCTGAGGGCCGGTGATCTGGACGCCAGTCTTTTCCTGCAACTCGGCCGCACCGCCCGCGTGATCCAGATGGCCGTGGGTGATCCAGATCTGATCCAGCGTCAGGCCGCGCCGCGTGACCTCGCCCAGCACCGCATCGACCGAACCGCCCGGATCGATCACCGCGGCCTTGTTGGTAGCGGTGCACCAGACGGTCGTGCAGTTCTGTTGAAGGGGGGTGACGGGCGTGACGAAGACGCCGATGGGGGAGGCGGGTTGGCTCATTTCATCAACATAGCCACGCCGAGGCCGCGAAACCACCGGCTCTGACCACGCCCGCGTTGACCTTTCGGGCCCTTCTCGACATAAGGGCGGGCTTCGAGGCGCCGCTCCACACGGGGCGGCCTTCTTGCTTTATCCATTCCGCGCCGGCCGTCTCGATGGCTCATGCGCCCCAGAGCGTCAGAATCCCGACCATGCAAGTCGTCGAAAAGTCGAACGAAGGCCTCAGCCGCGTGATCGCGGTCACCATTCCCGTCGCGGAGCTGAACGAAAAGCTCGAAGCCCGCGTCAAGGAAGTCGCCCCGCAGGTGAAGCTGAAGGGCTTCCGCCCGGGCAAGGTGCCGGTCGCCCACGTCAAGAAGACCTTCGGCCGTGAGTTCATGGGCGAGATCATCAACGCCGAGCTGAACGAAACCAGCCAGAAGGCGCTCGACGAAGCCAAGATCCGTCCGGCCGCGCCGGCCGAGATGAAGCTGACCTCGGACATGGACAAGGTCATCGCCGGTCAGGAAGACCTGGCCTACGAAATGTCGCTGGAAATCATGCCGGACTTCGAGCCGGTCGATCCCAAGACCCTGAAGCTGGAACGTCCGACCTATGAAGCGTCGGACGCCGATCTGGACGAGGCCCTGACGGAACTGGCCGGTCAGGCCAAGACCTACGAAGACAAGAAGGGCAAGACCGTCAAGGCCGCCGAGGGCGACCAGCTGACGATCGACTTCCTGGGCAAGCTGGACGGCGAGCCGTTCGAAGGCGGCGCCGCCGAGGACGCGGACCTGGTGATCGGCTCGGGCCGCTTTATCCCCGGTTTCGAAGAGCAGCTGACGGGTGCCAAGGTCGGCGAAGAGAAGACCATCGAGGTCACCTTCCCCGAGAACTATCAAGCCGCCCATCTGGCCGGCAAGAAGGCCACCTTCGACATCAAGGTGAAGGCCATCAAGGCGGAAGCCGAATCCAAGATCGACGACGATTTCGCCACCCGCATCGGTCTGGAGTCGCTGGACAAGCTGAAGGAACTGCTGAAGTCCAACCTGGACCAGCAGTACGCCGGCGCCGCCCGTTTCAAGCTGAAGCGCGCTCTGCTGGACCAACTGGATGAGGCCCACGACTTCCCGCTGCCGCCGAAGATGGTGGACGCCGAGTTCGACGGCATCTGGCAGCAGGTCGAGGCCGACAAGACCGCTGGTCGTCTGCCGGAAGAAGACGCCGCCAAGTCGGACGAAGATCTGAAAGCTGAATACCGCAAGATCGCCGAACGCCGCGTGCGTCTGGGCCTGGTGCTGGCCGAAATCGGTCGCGCCAACAACGTCCAGGTCACCGACCAGGAACTGAACGCTGCCATCCTGCAGGAAGCGCGCAATTATCCGGGCCAAGAGCAGGCCGTGCTGAACTTCTACCGCCAGAACCCCAACGCCGCCGCCCAGATGCGCGCGCCCATCTACGAAGAGAAGGTCGTCGACCTGATCGTGGGCGTCGCCGACGTGACCGACAAGCCGATCACCAAGGAAGAGCTGCTGAAGGAAGACGAAGACGAGGGCTGATTTTTCGCCCGATTACACGACCGTAACTGGCGGTTGTGGTGTCTGGATTGTAAGTCGAATGGGTCCGCAGTGCGGGCCCATTTTGCTTTTCAGGTATGCCGTCAATGTCTTTTTCCGCTGTCGCTCTGGCCGCCCTCATCACCACAGGCGCGCAGGCGCAGGATCCGGGACAGCCGCCCCCGACAGATCTGGAGGAGATCACGGTCGAGGGTCAGTCGCCGCGGCAGGCTGCGCGCCAGTTTGTCCAGCGTGTTGCGACCGCGCCCGCCGGTGCGCGGCTTGGGCGTTGGAACACGCCGCTGTGCGTCAGCGTCGCCGGATTGAAGGCGCCCTACGGTCAGATGCTTGCAGATCGCATCGGCGAAATCGCTCATGACCTTGAAATTCGCGTGGGCGAGCCTGGCTGCTCGGCCAATGTGCTCATCATCGCCACGGAAGATGGTCCCAGCGTCGCATCGGCGTTGGTGGAAGGTTGGCGTCGTCGTTTCCGTCCTCCGATCGACAACACGAACATGGGTTTGGCGGCGCTGGAACGGTTCAAAACCAACGATGCGCCAGTGCGATGGTGGCATATTTCCCTGCCGGTCTCAGCAGACACGGGCCAACTGGCGGCCCGTGTCGCGGGTGAAGAGCCGCCTTCGATTGGATCGCGGAACGTCAGCCGCATGAGGTCGCCACTGCGTTACGACCTGAACTCGGCGACCGTCGTCATTGACATGACCAAGGCCGATGGCGTGCTTTTGCCGGCTCTAATGGACTACGCTGCGATGGTCGTCTTGGCTCAGGTCGATCCCCGCGCAGACTATTCCGATCAGCCCACGGTTTTGAACCTGTTCGGCGATCCGCAGAATGTGACCGGCCTCACGGATTGGGATCGCGCCTATCTACAAGCTCTCTATGAAGCGGAGCCGGATCGCGCATCCGCCGCTGCGCAGGAGGCGGCGGTCGCGGAACGACTGCAGAAGGGACGTCGTGCCGCAGCGAACCGGCAAGACGCGCAGCCCGATTGAACCGTGCGTCTTGCGCAGGGTGTCATCGAACGCGATATGCAGCATAACCGGCTGACGACGCTGAATCGTCGCCACTGCATCCGAGAAGGCTAAATGCGCGATCCGATCGAACTGATGAACATGAACCTGGTGCCGATGGTGGTGGAGCAATCCAGCCGCGGCGAGCGCTCCTTCGACATCTTCTCGCGTCTGCTGCGCGAGCGGATCATCTTCCTGACAGGACCGTTCGAGGACGGTATGGCGTCGCTGATCTGCGCCCAGCTGTTGTTCCTTGAATCGGAAAACCCGAAGAAGGAAATCAGCATGTATATCAACAGCCCCGGCGGTCAGGTGACCTCGGCGCTCGCGATCTACGACACCATGCAATACATCAAGAGCCCGGTTTCGACCGTAGTGATGGGTATGGCGGCCTCGGCCGGCTCATTGATCCTGACGGCGGGCGCTGCTGGCCAGCGCATCGCCCTGCCGAATGCGCGGGTCATGGTGCACCAGCCCTCCGGCGGTTTCCGCGGCCAGGCGTCGGACATCGAACTGCACGCCGCCGACATCCGCTACACCAAGCGTCGTCTGAACGAGATCTACGTCCATCACACCGGCCGCACCTATGAGGAGGTCGAAAAGACGCTGGACCGCGACCACTTCATGTCGGCCGAGGAAGCCAAGGCCTGGGGCATCGTGGACCACGTCTATGATCGCCGCGAGCAGGCCGACGCCGACGGCGTGAAGACGCCCGGCAACTAGGACGGCCGTCGAATGACGAAAGGGCGCGCCCGTTGCGGCGCGCCCTTTTCATTTTGTGCTATCGGAACGGCCATGCAGTTCACACGAGATCAAAGCGGCACGGTCGATGTCGATGGCGAAAGCTACGTCTGGGAGCTTCGTCGCCAACCTCAGCCCAAAGGCGGCAACGTCTGGGAAGGCATGGCCGTCTCCCTTCGTCACGCGGACTTCAAGCGCGAAGCGATCGTGCAGTTTCCGCCGCCGCTTCGGCCCAACGGCCGGCCGGACGTGGAGAAGCAGCGCGTCAATGTCGACGCCGTCCGCACCGCCATCGCCTCGGCGATCGAGGCGGGCTGGGATCCGGCCTCGCGCGGCAAGGCGATGGTGTTCGACGTGGACGCCGACGGCAACTGAGCCTCAGGGCTTTTGCCGAAAGACCCGGAAACCCGGCTGCTGGGCCATCGCCAGCATCTCGGTGTCACCTGAGGTGTCGCCGTAGGCGGCAGTCAGGGTCATGTCGTCGCCATAGGCCGCCTTCAGCCGCCGCACCTTTTCCTTACCGCGACAGTTGGGGCCGCCGAAGTCGCCGGTGATTCGGTCATCCGCATCGAAGACGAACGCGGTGCCCAGCAGGGCCTCGGCCCCCAGCTTGCGCGCGAACGGCGCGACGGTCGTCGTGGGCGACGCGGTCACGATGACGCGGTGCGCGCCTTGTTCGCCCCAGTCGTTCCACGCCTTAAGCGCATCGGGTCGCATGAAGCGGGGCCAGATTTCTTCGGCGAAGGCTGCGGCTTCCGCTTCCAGCGTCTGGCGGTTCACGCCAAGCAGGAATTCCCTGACGGAGGCCGCCTTGATGCGTCCTCTGTCGCGATCCTTGGCGTAAACGGCCAGCGCGGGAGCCAGCTTGACCAAACCCAAGGCCCAGGCGCCCGGACCGGCGCGCCAGCGCAGGAACTCGGTAAAGCTGTCGCGAATCGTCAGCGTGCCGTCGAAATCGAAAGCGACGATCGTGCGTCCATTTGCCGTGGACTGGCGTATTTCCTGCACAATACCCATGTCAGACATTCGCCTTGATCCCCGTCGACACTGATCCATCCACGCACTGCAACAATCCCTTGCCGCCTTCGGGGTTGTTCAGGAACGTGTGATGGGTGATTGTCATTTTTTGAAGACCTTCGCATCCAGAGTGCTGGAATCAATGTGAGGGAAGCGCGTTTCGGGCCATTTCGGTCCGCCCCGCGGGAGTGAGATAAGGGTCTATGACCAAAGCAGCCGGCACCGACGCCAAAAGCACCCTCTACTGCTCGTTCTGCGGAAAGAGCCAGCACGAGGTCCGCAAGCTCATCGCGGGTCCGACCGTCTTCATCTGCGATGAATGCGTCGAACTGTGCATGGACATCATCCGCGAAGAGCACAAGATCGGCTTCAAGAAGACGACCGACGGCGTGCCCACGCCCAAGGAAATCCGCGACGTGCTGGACGACTATGTCATCGGCCAGGCGCACGCCAAGAAGGTGCTCTCGGTCGCCGTCCACAACCACTACAAGCGCCTGAACCACGCGACGAAGAACAACGACGTCGAACTGGCCAAGTCGAACATCATGCTGATCGGTCCGACCGGCTCGGGCAAGACGCTGCTGGCCCAGACGCTGGCGCGGATCATCGACGTGCCCTTCACCATGGCCGACGCCACGACCCTGACCGAGGCCGGCTATGTGGGCGAGGATGTCGAGAACATCATCCTGAAGCTGCTTCAGGCGTCAGACTACAACGTCGAGCGGGCCCAGCGCGGCATCGTCTACATCGACGAAATCGACAAGATTTCGCGCAAGTCGGACAACCCGTCGATCACGCGCGACGTGTCGGGTGAAGGCGTGCAGCAGGCCCTGCTGAAGATCATGGAAGGCACTGTCGCCTCCGTGCCTCCGCAAGGCGGTCGCAAGCATCCGCAGCAGGAGTTCCTGCAGGTCGACACCGCCAACATCCTGTTCATCGTCGGCGGCGCCTTCGCCGGGTTGGAGAAGGTCATCTCGGCGCGCGGGGCAGGCGCCTCGATCGGCTTCGGCGCCCAGGTCAAGGAGATCGACGAACGTCGCACGGGCGACATCCTGAAGGGTGTCGAGCCTGACGACTTGATGCGGTTCGGCCTGATCCCCGAGTTCATCGGTCGTCTGCCTGTTCTGGCGACGTTGGAAGACCTGGACGAGACGGCGCTGGTCACCATTCTGACCGAGCCGAAGAACGCCCTGGTCAAGCAGTACAAGCGTCTGTTCGAGATGGAGAATGTCGAACTGACCTTCACCGACGACGCCCTGATCGCCGTCGCCAAGAAGGCCATCACCCGCAAGACCGGGGCGCGCGGCCTGCGCTCGATCCTGGAAGGCATCCTGCTGGAGACCATGTTCGAACTGCCGACGTTCGAAGGCGTCGAAGAGGTCGTCGTCAACGCCGAGGTCATCGACGGCAAGGCCCAGCCCCTGCTGATCTACTCGGAAGCCTCAAAGAAAAAGGCCGACGGCGCCGCCTGAACTGGCGACAGATGCTGAAATGACGAAGGCCGGAGCGATCTCGCTCCGGCCTTTTTCTTGACTTGAGGCGTCAGGCGGGCTCGGCCAGCATCAGGACATGGCCCGGATGGGCGTCGGCCTCGGCCTTGGCGCAACGGACGGCGCTTTTGGCGTCGGTGAAGACGCCTTCGAACAGGCCGTCGCTTGAGGTGATGCGCCAGCGATCGCCGACAGGCTGGATTGTTAGGGTTTCGACGGCGGCTAGGGAGGCTTGGGTAGTAATCATTGGGTTTGGCGATGTTGGTCGCGGTTCAGGCGGTCGGCCTCGGCCTGAAGTCGGGCGGCGAGACGTTCGGCCGAGATGCGATCGGGCAGGGGGCGGGTGCAGGCGTTGTTGACCGCCACGGCCCAACCGCTGGCGCGAGGCACGACCCGATATCGTCGGGGAGGGGCGGCGCGTGTCACGCCGCCTTCGACATGGCCCTGCATCATCGCGCGCGGTCCTTGCGTATCGGGGCGCCGAATAGGGCGCCGATGAAGGTCATCGCCATCTGAAGGGTTGTCGGCGCCGGGGCGGGACGTTTCAGGGTCTCGGCCAGCAGGTGGGAACGGCTCATGGTCATCTCCTTGGAGCCGCACAAGACGCCCGATCCCCGTAAAGCGGCCATGTCGAAAGCGCCGCCGGGCGTAATGCGGACCTAAAGCGACGTGATCGGAAGGGCTTGTGGCCACGCAGATGTGGGCCATTCCGCGGTCACGCTTGAACCGCGGGTCTTTCAAACCACATACTCATCCGAACGCCGTCGGAATCGACGGGCCGCCATGCGCCGGTCGGGCCTCTTGCCCGGCGGACCCTGGCGGCGGGCCGGAGATGATCAATGGCCCAGGAGTACGCATCATGACTGAACCAAAAATCCTGCCCGTCCTGCCGCTGAGAGACATCGTCGTCTTCCCGCACATGGTCGTGCCGCTCTTCGTCGGGCGCGAGAAGTCGGTGAAGGCGCTGGACGAGATCATGAAGGGCGAAAAGCAGATCCTGCTGGCGACCCAGAAGAACAGCGTCGACGACGACCCATCGCCGGACGCAATCTATCCCATCGGCGTGCTGGCCTCGGTGCTGCAACTGCTGAAACTGCCCGACGGCACGGTCAAGGTGCTGGTCGAGGGCAAGGGTCGCGCGCGCCTGACCCGCTTCACCGACCGTGAGGAATATTTCGAGGCCGAGGCCGTCGAGATCGAGGACGAAGCCGGCGACGCATCGCAGGCCGAGGCCATGCTGCGCGCCGTGGTCGAGCAGTTCGAAAACTATGTGAAGCTGAACAAGAAGGTTCCGCCCGAGGCCCTCAGCTCCATCCCCCAGATCACCGACGCCTCCAAGCTGGCCGACTCTGTCGCCGCACACCTGTCGGTCAAGATCGCCGACAAGCAGGGCCTGCTGGAAACCTTCGACGTGCCCAAGCGGCTGGAGAAGGTCTATGGGCTGATGGAAGGCGAGATCTCGGTCCTCCAGGTCGAGAAGAAGATCCGCTCGCGCGTGAAGCGCCAGATGGAGAAGACCCAGCGCGAATATTATCTGAACGAGCAGATGAAGGCGATCCAGCGCGAGCTGGGCGAGACCGACGACGCGCGCGACGAGATCATGGATCTGGAAAAGCGCATCCGTAAGACGCGACTGTCCAAGGAGGCGCGGACCAAGGCCGAGGCCGAGGTCAAGAAGCTGCGCAACATGAGCCCGATGTCGGCCGAATCGACGGTCGTGCGCAACTATCTCGACTGGTTGCTGTCCGTGCCGTGGGGCAAGGCCAAGCAGAAGCCGATCGACCTGGTCAAGGCCGAGGACATCCTGGAAGAGGATCACTTCGGCCTGGAAAAGGTCAAGGAACGGATCATCGAGTATCTGGCCGTCCAAGCCCGCACCGGCAGCCTGAAGGGTCCGATCCTGTGCCTGGTCGGCCCTCCCGGCGTCGGCAAGACCTCGCTGGCCAAATCCATCGCCAAGGCGACGGGGCGTGAATACGTTCGCATGTCGCTGGGCGGCGTGCGCGACGAGAGCGAGATCCGCGGTCACCGCCGGACCTATATCGGCTCCATGCCCGGCAAGATCATCCAGTCGATGAAGAAGGCCAAGACCACCAACGCCTTCGTCCTGCTGGACGAGATCGACAAGCTGGGATCGGACTGGCGCGGCGATCCGTCGTCGGCCCTGCTGGAGGTGCTGGACCCGGCCCAGAACTCGACCTTCGGCGACCACTATCTGGAGGTGGACTACGACCTGTCCCAGGTGATGTTCGTGACGACCGCGAACAGCCTGAACATGCCGCAGCCGTTGATGGACCGGATGGAGATCATTCGGGTGTCGGGCTACACCGAGGACGAGAAGGTCGAGATCGCCAAGCGCCACGTTCTGCCCAAGCAGCTGGCGGACCACGGTCTGAAAGACGGCGAGCTGATCGTGCCGGAAGACACGATCCGCGATCTGATCCGCTATTACACCCGCGAGGCTGGGGTGCGTTCGCTGGAGCGCGCGCTGGGCGGTCTGGCGCGCAAGGCCGTGCGCGAGATGGCCAAGACGGGCGCCAAGTCGATCACGGTCGATGAGGCCAAGCTGGCCGACTATGCGGGCGTCAAGAAGTTCCGCTACGGCGAGACGGACGAGGAGGATCAGGTCGGCATCGTCACCGGTCTGGCCTGGACCGAGTTCGGCGGCGACATCCTGACCATAGAGGCGATCAAGATGCCGGGCCGCGGGCGCATGACCGTGACCGGCAACCTGAAAGACGTGATGAAGGAGTCGATCTCGGCTGCGGCGTCCTATGTGCGGTCGCGGGCCCTGGCCTTCGGCGTCAAGCCGCCGGTGTTCGAGAAGACTGACATCCACGTCCACGTGCCGGATGGCGCCACGCCCAAGGACGGTCCGTCCGCCGGGGTGGCCATGACGGTGGCGATGGTCTCGGTCCTGACCGGCATTCCGATCCGCAAGGATATCGCCATGACCGGCGAGATCACCCTGCGCGGCCGGGTCACCGCCATCGGCGGCCTGAAGGAGAAGCTGCTCGCGGCCCTGCGCTCCGGCGTCAAGACGGTGCTGATCCCGCAGGAGAACGAGAAGGATCTCGCCGACGTGCCGGACAATGTGAAGTCGGCGCTGGAGATCGTGCCGATCTCTACGGCGGACGAGGCGCTGAAGTGGGCGCTTGTCGGCACCCTGACGCCAGTGGAGTGGGACGAGGCTGCCGAACCCCTGCCGGCCGCGGTCGCCGCTCCGGAAGGACCGGCGGCGGCGGTCAGCCACTAAAGCTGAGTGAACAGCGAGCGCCGCCGGTGATCACACCGGCGGCGTTTTCGTTTTTGACGCAACCGCCGATCTGTCCTTTAGTGATTCGTTCTGGGGGGGACAGATGACCAAGGCGGAACTGATCGGCCGGATGGCCAGCGCGGCGAACATCAGCCGCGACCAAGCGAAAACGGCGCTGGAGGCGTTTACGGACGGCGTGACCGAGTCGCTGACGCGGGGCGCGGATGTGAAGCTGATCGGTTTCGGCAGTTTCATCGCCGTGGACCGCAAGGCTGGCGTTGCGCGCAATCCGCAGACCGGCGCGGCCGTCGCGCGCCCGGCCTCTCGCACCGCGCGCTTTCGCCCGGGAGAAGGTTTGAAAAGCGCCTTGAACGGTTGAGGCGCGACGGGCATAAGCCCGTCTCTGCCCTTGGGGGCGGCTAGCTCAGCTGGTCAGAGCATCTCGTTTACACCGAGAGGGTCGGCGGTTCGAACCCGTCGCCGCCTACCAAACAAAAAGGCCGCCGGATTGCTCCGGCGGCCTTTCGTTGTTTGGATCAAGCTGCGATCAGAAGCGGAAGCTGGCCCGCAGCAGCAGCGAGTAGCGGACGTAGTCTTCCAGCAGCTCCGCGTCGCCGGTCAGCGACAGCATGCCCAGTTCGTTGCCGAAGTTCAGGCGGAAGCCCAGGATCGGCCCGCCGCCTTCGATGGCGTCCGGCGACAGAATGAAGTCCGGGCCGCCGCTGGCGAAGCGAGCGATGGTTTCGCCGGCGTCGACCGAGATGTTCTGACGATAGCCGACGCGCAGTTCGGGACGGATCCAACCGTTGCGGCCGAAGCCATAGCCGACGTTCATCGCCGCCACCGCCGAGAAGATGTGGCTGTCGCGCGAATCGATGTCGAGATCGAAGCCGTCGCCGCCGCCCTTCTCGCTGCGCGAACCTTCCGACAGGCTGAAATACTCGCCGTAGATTTCGGGGCGGATGTTCAGACGGCCGAAGTTTCGCTCATACGAGGCGCCGCCGGCGACCGCCGCCGTCCAGCCGTGCCAGTCGGACTTGTTGTTCAGATAGACGCCCGTGGCGACCAGAGAGCGATCGGCGCTGAAGGAGGCGTAACCGCCAGCCGCACGGGCCCAAGTCGTCCAGTACTGACCCTGAGCACGCCAGTAGAGGCCCAACTCCAGCAGGTTGGCGGACAGGACCTCTTCTGCTTCGGCCTCGGGATCCTTGATGTCGGACGAGGTGAAGGCGGCCGAGATGCCGACGGCGCCCAGGCTGGTGCCCTTTTCGACGCCGCCAGCGACGCCGAAGCCTTCCGAGCGGAAGCCGTAGGAGTCGGTCTTGTCCTTGTCGGCGTAGAAGTTGATCTCCTGCACCCAGGCGCTGGTCTCACCCGGCGCCGCGGCGGCGTTGCGGCCGGTCAGTGCGCGAGTGACCGCGTCCACCCCGGCCGACAGAGACATCAGAGGGCCGCCCGAGTGGTCGGGCAGCATCTGCTCGTAGGCGTCGATGAAGCCGTCGCGCGACGTCTGCGACAGGAACAGATTGCGCAGCGCCTCATTGGATCCCAGCGCGCCATAGACGGCGTCGTAGGCGGACGCCTCGACCGGGATCAGCCCGGCCTCGGAGGCCGTACGGCGACGCGCATCGACATAGACGGTGTTGCCGGCCACGCCGCCCTGCACGACGTAAAGATAGGGCGAGTTGTCCGACAGCAGGGTCTGGTTGATCTGACCCACATTCAGCGTGCCGGCGGTGATGACGTTGAACCGCTCAGGCTGATCGATCAGCGACGAGAAGCGCACGCCCAGGGTAGAGCCGGTCGCCAGGGTCGCGTTGCCGTTGACGTTGAAGCCGCCAGCGCGGTCGTTGGCGGGGTCAAGATTGACCAGCAATGTCCCTTCGGCGCCGATGTTCAGGTTGGAGATCGCCGTGGCGCCGGTCTGGGTCGCGGCCAGTGTGCCCTTGGACACGTTGATGTCCAGCAGGCCGTCGCTGTTGGCGATGGCGCCGGTCACGACCGCGCCGCCGCTAATGTTCAGCCGGTCGGCGCCAGCGCCGAAATCGATGTCGCCGTTGACGACGCCGTTTTCGATATTGAGCGTGTCGGCGCCCGAGCCCAGCTTGATCGCGCCGACGATGGCCGGCTCGTTCGCGTCCGGCACGCCGTCCTTGTCCGTGTCCGTCGCGGTGCTGCCTGCAGCGGCGGCGATGCCGTACTGCCGCAGGGTGACGCCGGTCGTGTTGGCCGAGACGTCGATGGCGGTCACCTTGCCCGTGACCGGATTTGTATCGTCGGTGTTAGGGGTGAGCGAGCCGATGATCGAACCGGCGTTGTTCAGCTGGGTCAGGCTGCCGGACTGGTCACGAATAACGGTGGCCGAACCCTGATTGCCGCCGAAAGAGGCGACCAGATTGCCGGTGTTGGTCAGTGAGCCGACGTTGGCGCCTGCGCCGATCAGAATGCCGGTCGCGCTCTGGGCCTGCTTGCCCGAGGCGACGGCCTGAATGGCGCCCGAGTTGTTGATCGTCGGAGCGGTCACGCCCGAGCCGATCCAGAGACCCGTGGCGTTGGCGTCGACGGCGGTCGATGAGATGCCGCCCTCGTTGCGCACGCCGCCGACGACATTGACGGCCTGGCCGCCGGTCACGCCGAGTTGCACGGCGCGCGACTCCACGCCGGAATAGAGGCCGGAGCCGACAATGGTGCCGCGGTTGATCAAGCCATAGGCCGCATCGCCTGTACCGACGGCGCCGAGGGTCACGGTATTGGTCGTCGAACCGATCAGCAGCGCAGGCGCGCCGCCCAATGACGTGATGGAGGCGGCTGTCTCGCTGGCGTCCGGGATGCCGTCGCCGTCACGGTCCGGATCGTCGCGGTTCTTGATGCCGTCGCCGTCATCGTCCTCGTCGCCGTTCTTGACGCCGTCCTTGTCGTCGTCGCCCTCGATGCCAGCCTCGGAATAGGCGAGCGCCTTGTCCAGCAGCACGCCGCCGGCGACATTGGCGCCGACGCGCACGGCCGGTCCGCCTTGCAGCAGATCGTCGGCGTCGAGTTCGTCGAGGAACAGGGTCGTGGCGTTGTCAAACGTGCCGGTCGTCGGACGCGCGGGCGGCGGGGTGGTGTAGCGATAGCCCGTGGCCACCACGGAGGAATGGATTTTGAGCGCACCGCCGACATCGCCCTCGATGGACACACCCGTCGCATTGGCGCCTAGCGCCGAGATGGAGCCGGCAAGGTCAACGTTGCCGGAAATCGGGCCTGTGGTGCGGATGGCGGCGCTGTCGTTACCGGTCACACGCACCGTGCCCAGGCTCTGAAGCTTGCCGTTCAAGGCGGATTCGACGGACAGGCCGTACGAGTTGTTGCCCTCGACCGCGATCGCGCCCGTGCCCTCGACCAGGATGTTGCCAGTGAAGGGCGAGGCGCCGGTGACCCGTACGCCATAGCGACCGGTTCCGGTGGCGAACGGGCCGTCCAAATCGCCGTCGCCGTCGGTGTCCTTGATGTCCGCTGTCTCCAGCGTATCGTTGACCGTGATCGAGCCGCCGACGATCACCGAGCCGGTGTTGCCCCCGTTGACCAGAAGACCCGTCGAGCCGTCAGCCGACTTGTCCATCGTGATCGAGCTGCCGCTGTCCAGATCGACCGTGTTGTTGCTGTTGAGCGTAACCGCCGCGCCCGAGGCGACGGCGACGCTGCCGCCGCTGGCGATGCGGATGTTGTCGGCGGCGGCGCCGGTCGCATTGGACGTCTGGATCGGCGTGGTCTGGGCGTTCGAGATGACGATCTCGGCCTGGGATCCGGTGGCGACCATCAAGGGGGCGATCGCCACGGCGGTCGCGAGCAAAATACGCATTCGGTAGAAACCCCTGGTGGTCACGCGTCACGTTACGGGAGACCCCTTAGCAGGGTCCGCGCCAGCGTTCCAAGTTTATCGAATTTGAGGCGAATGCAAGGCCGCGAAGGTCCTTAAGTAATCCTGTAATGCGACCCGCGTTCGCTCGTCGATGCCTCATAGGCCGAATGCGGAGGAAATCGCGACGGCGTGCACTTGAGCTTTGCCGCGCCCGGGTTTACGGGCGTCGAACGGTCTTAGAGGCTGCGTCCCGTGGACGCATCCATCGAACCCCTCCGGCGTTCGACAGCCCAGACCAGGCGAGAACACTCCATGAGCATGACAGACCTCGACGTCCAGGAAAGCGAACTCCGACTGATTCCGGGGCTGGACGTGGAAGTCGCCGATACGCTGCGGGCCCTGAAGGCGGCGGCGATGGACGAGCGGCCCCGGCTGGTGGACACCACAATGCTCTATGCGCCGCGCTCGGGCGGGGTGAAGCGCTATATCCTGTCCAAGAAGGCGTGGATCGAGGCCAATCGGCCGGGGGTCAGTCACTCCCTGATCGTGCCCGGCGCCCGTCATAAGGCGAGGGCCGACGGCATCGTGCAACTGCGGGCGACCAAGCTGCCGTTCGGCGACGGCTATCGCTGGCCCAGTTCAGTCAAACGCTGGAGCGCCTGGGTGGCGGCGATGAAGCCGTCAATCATCGAGGCCGGCGACCCTTACACGCCGGGGCAGGGGGCTTTGGAGGCCGGGCAGCGAGTCGGATGCCCGGTCGTCGGTTTCTGCCACTCCGACCCGGCTGGGCTGGCGGCGCTGCACTTCGGTGAATGGGCCAAGAAGCCGGTGGAGAAGCGCTGGGCCAAGCTCTTTTCCCAGTTCGACCGGGTTGTGTCGCCCAGCCGCTTCATCGCGCGGCGTCTGGAGGAGGCCGGTGTGAACAACATCGTCATTCGGCCGCTGGGCGTGGAGATCGACACCTTCCGGCCGGAACGTCGCGACCGCCAGTGGCTGCTGAAACAGCTGGGCCTGGGCGACGACGCGCGCCTGCTGTGCTTCGCCGGTCGTCCAGCCAAGGAAAAGAACGTCGACGTGCTGATCGAGGCGGTTCAGAAGCTAGGCGCGCCCTATCACCTGGTGCTGGTCGGCGCAGGCGCGGGAATGCCGGAAGAGGACCGCGTCATCTCCATGCCCTATGAAAGCGATCCCAGGGCGGTCGCCAAGATCATCGCCAGCTGCGACGCCTTCGTTCATGCCAATGACAAAGAGCCGTTCGGACTGATCGTGTTGGAAGCGATGGCCTGCGGTCGCCCCGTGGTCGGAGTCAATGCGGGCGGGGTCGCCGAAACCGTCGACGAAAGCGTGGGGCAACTGGCCGCCAGCGCGGACGCCGACGACTACGCCCAAGCGGTCGAGGCCCTGTTCGCGCGTGATATTGACGCGATCGGCCGGGCGGCGCGCGAGAAGGCGGTCAGCCGGTTCGCCTGGAACCGCGTCTTCGAGGATCTGTGCATGGTCTATGGCGAGCTGACGGGCGAAGCGGCGTTCGTGAATTCGGATGTTGCCTTGCCGCTGCACTGAGGCGGCGAAGGCCACGACGCGTTCGAATGGCGCGTTTCCGAAAACGGGAGCGCGCCACTTCTTTTATCGATGTCTTGAAAAGAAGTGGCGCGAGTGACGGGGCTCGAACCCGCGACCTCCGGCGTGACAGGCCGGCACTCTAACCAACTGAGCTACACCCGCGTATCAGGTCGAAACTTTTGAGCTGTTTCGAAAGCTTTTTGGGAAGGCGGTGTGCGCCACTCTTCTATTTCTAGAAAGAGTGGCGCGAGTGACGGGGCTCGAACCCGCGACCTCCGGCGTGACAGGCCGGCACTCTAACCAACTGAGCTACACCCGCGTTTCCCGGCCGAAGCGGCTGTGCGCCCCGGCGAGGGGCGTCGTTTAGGCGGGCTGACACATCGCGTCAAGCGACCTTTTCGGAGAAACGCGCCCCTCAACGCGATGGGGCTGTGGACGGTGTGACGATCGCCGCCTGGGGCGGGCTGTGCGGGCCCGCTAAGCCGCCGTCGGCAGGCTCATGGGCCGCCACGGCAGGAGGCGGCGGCTCATAGTGGACGCCGACGCCCGGCCCCAGCGGCAGGTCGAAGGCGACCCAGGCCGCCACCATCGCCAAGCCCGCGACCAGGAAGGCCCCGGCGTAGGGCAGCATGGTCGCCATCAGGGAGCCAAGGCCGAATCGCGGATCCCATCGCTGGGCGAAGGTCAGGATCAGCGGGAAGTAGCTCATCAACGGCGTGGCGATGTTGGTGACGGAATCGCCCATGCGATAGGCGGCGGTCGTCATCTCGGGCGAAATGCCCAGCAGCATGAACATCGGCACCACGATCGGCGCCAGGGCCGACCACTTGGCCGAGGCCGAGCCGATGAACAGGTCGAAGAAGCAGGAGACGAAGACGACGCAGATCAACAGCAGAGGGGCGGGCAGGGCCAGGGTCTTCAGGCCCGCCGCCGCATTCACCGCCAGGATCGGCCCAAGGCCCGACCAGTTGAACATGGCCACGAAATGGGCGGCGAAGAAGGCCAGCACGATATAGGGCGCCAGTTGCGCGATCCC
Source organism: Brevundimonas vesicularis (assembly GCF_014204545.1). Taxonomy (GTDB): domain Bacteria; phylum Pseudomonadota; class Alphaproteobacteria; order Caulobacterales; family Caulobacteraceae; genus Brevundimonas; species Brevundimonas vesicularis_B. The sequence continues at coordinate 724,452 of NZ_JACHLJ010000001.1, read as the reverse complement.
GTCGCGCATCATCGTGACCATGTCGCGGTGCGACTGGATCGTGCCGGCTCCGGCCCCATAGGCGCCGCCGGTGACGAAGAAGGTGATGGCGAAGAAGGCGACCAGGGACTTGTAGAGCGGATTGAACTTCTGCTCCGGGTCCACCTCGGGATCGACGAACGGCGAGCCCGGTATGAAGGTCAGCAGGGCCCAAAGCGCGATCATGCCGAGAAGCGCCAGGCCGGCGAACCTCAGACCACGCTTTTCGGCCGCGGTCAGGGGCTGTTTTTCCGAGGCGTTCGGTGCGGCGACACCCTCTGACGGCTTCCAGACGCCAAGGCGCGGCTCGATCACCCGGTCAGTCAGGAACCAGACGATGGGGGTGAAGACGAAGACGACTCCCACGATGAAGAACCAGTTGCCGGCGATGTTGACCGAATAGGACGGATCGATCAGGCGGGCGGCCGGCTCGGTGATGCCCAGGATCAAGGCGTCGCTGGCGCCGGGGAACAGGTTGCCGGCGTATCCGCCCGACACGGCGGCGAAGCCTGCGGCCAGACCCGCCAGCGGATGGCGGCCCGCAGCGGCGAAGATGACGGCCGCCAGCGGGATGACCACAACATAGGAGGCGTCCGACGCATGATGGGACACCATGCCGGTGATCACAACGACGGGCGTCAGTATGGAACGCGGGGCGTTCAGCAGGGCGCCGCGAATGGCGGTGGCGAACATCCCGGCCCGTTCGGCGACGGACGCGCCATAGATGATGGTGATGACGATGCCTAGGGGCGGGAAGTCCGCCAGGGTGCGCGGCATGCCGATGATCAACTGTTCCAGATTCTCGGCCGACAGCAGGCTCTTGGCGACCAGCTGATCGCCGGTGACTGGATTGACGGCCGACCAGCCCAGGCCGGCGCCGACCATGCTAAGCACGATCAGACCGCCGATCAGCCACAGGAACAGGAAGACGGGATCGGGCAGTCGATTGCCGATCCGTTCGACAGCGTTCAGGGCGCGGCTGGCTAGGCTCATTCGGATGACTTTCGGTTACGCGATCGGCTCGCCAATAGGCCTTTGCAGCCCGGCGGCGCGCAAGCATCGGCCCTGCGACATATGGCGCGCAAAGTTGCGAGCCGTTCTCAATGAAAATCCAATGGCCGCAGGGGTTTGAACGGCGGCGGTCTTGGGTCTAAGAAGCGCCGAATCCCGCCTCTCCCCGGCGGACGAGGTTCTTCGAATGAACGCATTCCTTCTCGAATATCTCCCGGTCCTGGTCTTCGCCGGCGTAGCCGCCTTCATCGGCATTCTTTTCATCGTGCTGCCGCTGCTGCTGGCGCCGAAGAGCCCCGATAGCGAGAAGCTGTCGGCCTATGAGTGCGGCTTCAACGCCTTTGACGATGCCCGGATGAAGTTCGACATCCGCTTCTATCTGGTGTCGATCCTGTTCATTATCTTCGACCTGGAAGTCGCCTTCCTGTTCCCGTGGGCGGTGTCGATGTTCGATTTGTCGCACGCCGGCATGGTGTTCGCCTTCTGGTCGATGATGGTCTTCCTGGGCGTTCTGACCATCGGCTTCATCTACGAATGGAAGAAGGGAGCCCTGGAATGGGAGTAGTCGCCGCTTCCAAGCCCGCAGGCCTGGTGTCCGCATCGGGCGCGCCGCTGGTTCCGGCCGGCGCCAGCGCGCGTTCGACCGTCGAGGGTTATGACCCCAAGGTCCACGACAAGTTCTTCGAGGCCGTGAACATGGAGCTCGGCGAGCGCGGCTATCTGGTCGCCGCCGCCGACGACGTCATCAACTGGGCCCGCACCGGCTCGTTGATGTGGATGACGTTCGGCCTGGCCTGCTGCGCCGTCGAGATGATCCAGATGTCGATGCCGCGCTTCGACGTCGAACGCTTCGGCATGGCGCCGCGCGCCAGCCCGCGTCAGTCGGATCTGATGATCGTCGCCGGCACCCTGACCAACAAGATGGCCCCGGCTATCCGAAAGGTCTACGACCAGATGCCCGATCCGCGCTATGTCGTGTCGATGGGCAGCTGCGCCAACGGCGGCGGCTACTACCACTATAGTTATAGCGTCGTGCGCGGTTGCGACCGCGTGGTGCCGGTGGACGTCTATGTGCCCGGCTGTCCGCCGACGGCCGAGGCGTTGCTCTATGGCCTGCTGCAACTGCAGAAGAAGATCCGTCGCACGGGGACCATCGACCGATGACCTCTCTGGCTGTTCAAGCGCAACACGAAGCCGCGCTGACGCCGCTGGGCGCCGAGATGGTCGGGGCCTTGGGCGTTGAGGCTCAGGTGGCGTTCGGTGAACTGACGCTGGTCGCGCCGCGCGAGCGGATCGTCGAGGTGCTGACGACGCTGCGCGATCAGTTCGGCTTCCAGCAACTGCTCGACCTGTGCGGCGTGGACTATCCGGATCGCAAGGAGCGGTTCGAGGTGGTCTATCACCTGCTGTCGATGACGCGGAACGCGCGCCTGCGGGTCAAGGTCTCGACCGATGAGACCCAGCCGGTGCCGTCGGTCATCTCGGCCTATCCGGCCGCCAACTGGTTCGAGCGTGAAGCCTACGACATGTACGGCATGCTGTTCTCGGGCCACCCGGACATGCGTCGCCTGCTGACGGACTATGGCTTTGAAGGCCATCCGCTGCGCAAGGACTTCCCGATGACGGGCTATGTCGAGGTCCGCTACGACGAGGAACAGCGCCGCGTGGTCTATGAGCCGGTCAAGCTGACCCAAGAGTTCCGCACCTTCGATTTCCTATCGCCCTGGGAGGGCGCCGAATACCCCGCGCCGGTCCTGCCCGGCGACGAGAAGGCGGGAGGCCAGGCGTAATGGCTGACGGAAACCCCACCGTGGCGCCGCTGGGCGTCGATGTGTTCGAGGACGACCTCGACACCCGCACCGCCCATGCGCGCGAGATGGAAGACCGCAAGTTCACCATCAACTTCGGTCCGCAACACCCGGCCGCGCACGGCGTGCTGCGCCTGGTGCTGGAGCTGGACGGCGAGATCGTCGAGCGCGTCGACCCGCACATCGGCCTGCTGCACCGCGGCACCGAAAAGCTGATGGAGGCGCGCACCTATCTTCAGAACGTGCCGTATCTGGACCGGTTGGACTACGTCTCGCCGATGAACCAGGAGCACGCCTTCTGCCTGGCGATCGAGAAGCTGCTGGGCATCGAGGTTCCGTACCGGGCGCAGCTGATCCGCGTCCTTTATTCGGAAATCGGCCGCATCCTGTCGCACATGCTGAACGTGACGACCCAGGCCATGGACGTCGGCGCCCTGACGCCGCCGCTCTGGGGCTTCGAGGAACGCGAAAAGCTGATGGTGTTCTACGAGCGCGCTTGCGGCGCCCGTCTGCACGCCAACTACTTCCGTCCCGGCGGAGTCCACCAGGACCTGCCGATGGACCTGATCGACGACATCGGCCGCTGGTGCCACGAGTTCCCGCCGGCGCTGAAGGACATCGAAAGCCTGGTCACCGAGAACCGCATCTTCAAGCAGCGCAACGTCGACATCGGCGTGGTGTCCAAGCAGCAGGCCCTGGAATGGGGCTTCACCGGCGTGATGCTGCGCGGCTCGAACATCGCCTGGGACCTGCGCAAGTCGCAGCCTTATGAGTGCTATGCCGAGCTCGACTTCGACGTGGTCGTCGGCAAGAACGGCGACTGCTGGGACCGCTATCTGGTGCGCATCGAGGAGATGAAGCAGTCGGTGCGGATCATGGAGCAGTGCATCCACAAGCTGCGCAACTGCCCCGGCGAGCCGGTGATGGTCGAGGACAACAAGATCGTCCCGCCGCGCCGTGGCGAGATGAAGCGCTCGATGGAATCGCTGATTCACCACTTCAAGCTCTACACCGAAGGCTTCAAGACGCCTGAGGGCGAGGTCTACGCCTCGGTCGAGGCGCCCAAGGGCGAGTTCGGCATCTATCTGGTGTCGGACGGCACCAACAAACCCTATCGCGTGAAGATCTCGGCGCCGGGCTTCCGCTCGCTGCAGGCGATGGACTGGATGAATCGCGGCCACCAGCTGGCCGACGTGTCCGCCATCCTGGGCTCGCTCGACATCGTTTTCGGAGAAGTGGACCGATGAGCGTTCGTCGTCTCGCCAAGGAACAGCCCGCCTCGTTCGCCTTCTCGGCCGATACGACCGCCAAGGCCGAATGGTGGATCAAGAAATATCCTGAAGGTCGTCGCCAGTCGGCGGTGATCCCGATCCTGTGGCTGGTGCAAAAGCAGGAAGGCTGGGTGTCCGAACCCGCCATTCGCGCCATCGCCGAGCTGCTGGACATGGCCTACATCCGGGTGCTGGAGGTCGCGACCTTCTACACCATGTTCATGCTGGAGCCGGTCGGCAAGACGGCGCTGATCCAGGTGTGCGGCACCACGCCGTGCATGCTGCGCGGCGCCAATGAGCTGATGCGCGTCTGCAAGGAGAAGATCGGTCCCAAGGATCATCTGTCCGCCGACGGCCGCTTCACCTGGCAGGAAGTCGAGTGCCTGGGCGCCTGCTCCAACGCGCCGATGGCCCAGATCAACGACTACTATTTCGAGGATCTGACGCCCGAGACGATCGGCCGGATCATCGACGACTTCGCCGCCGGCAAGACGCCCGAGCCGGGCTCCTACATCGGTCGCACCAATGCGGCGCCGGAGGGCGGGGCCAAGACCCTGCTCGATGCGACGCTGTATGACGGCTCGGCCGCCAATCCGATCAAGAAGCTGCCGAACAGCGACCCCGCGCCGGTCGAGAAGGCGCCGGCCTGATGTCGCCGCCGGATCTGAACACCGAGGAGGGCCGCGCAGCCTACCGCAAGGAACTGCGCAACGTCGGGCGTCCGCTGCGCGCTGGCGGCCTGGCCATGGTCGTCGGCGCGGCCGTTCTGATCCTGATCTCGCGTCAGGGCGCAGTCGGGCCGTGGGCGGTCAATCTCTCCTACTTCATGCTGGCGGCGGGCTGGGTGATGGTCATCGCGGCCATCTGGATGCGCACGCGCCACCACAAGCGCCGTCTGGCGGAAGGACTCTGAGGGCCATGGTCGGCATTCTCGAAGACAAGGATCGCATCTTCACCAACCTGTACGGCTTCCACGACTGGACGCTGGACGGAGCGAAGAACCGCGGCGCCTGGAACGCCACCAAGGACATGCTGGACCTTGGCCGCGACTGGATCATCAACAACGTCAAGGCCTCGGGTCTGCGCGGCCGTGGCGGCGCGGGCTTCTCGACCGGCCTGAAGTGGTCGTTCATGCCCAAGGAAGTGAAGGATCGTCCTCACTACCTGGTCATCAACGCCGATGAATCCGAGCCCGCGACCTGCAAGGACCGCGAGATCATGCGCCATGATCCGCACCTGCTGATCGAAGGCGCGCTGATCGCCAGCTTCGCGATGCAGGCCAATGCCTGCTACATCTATCTGCGCGGCGAATACGTGCTGGAGCGCGAGCGGATGGAAGCCGCCGTCAAGCAGGCCTATGAGGCCAAGCTGATCGGCGACGGCAACGTCCACGGCTGGGACTTCCACGTCTATATCCACCACGGCGCGGGCGCCTACATCTGCGGCGAAGAGACGGCCCTGCTGGAATCGCTGGAAGGCAAGAAGGGTCAACCGCGTCTGAAGCCGCCGTTCCCGGCCGGCGCGGGCCTGTACGGCTGCCCGACCACGGTGAACAACGTCGAGTCGATCGCCGTCGTCGGCACGATCCTGCGTCGCGGCGCCGACTGGTTCGCCAGCTTCGGCCGCCCGAATAACACCGGCACCAAGCTGATGTCCCTGTCCGGCCACGTGAACACGCCCTGCGTGGTCGAAGAGGCCATGTCGATCCCGCTGCGTCAGCTGATCGAGGATCATGGCGGCGGCGTGCGCGGCGGTTGGAGCAATCTGAAGGCCATCATCCCGGGCGGCGCGTCCTGCCCGGTCATCACGCGCGAACAGGCCGAAACGGTCCTGATGGACTTCGATTCCATGCGCGAGGTTCGCTCTTCGCTGGGCACCGCCGGCGTGACGGTGATGGACGAATCCACCGACATCGTGAAGGCGATCGCCCGCATCAGCTATTTCTTCAAGCATGAGAGCTGCGGCCAGTGCACGCCGTGCCGCGAAGGCACCGGCTGGATGTGGCGCGTGCTGGAGCGGATGGCCGTGGGCGAGGCCGATCCGTCGGAAATCGACCTGCTGCTGGACGTCGCCGGACAGGTCGAGGGGCACACCATCTGCGCCCTGGGCGACGCCGCCGCCTGGCCGGTTCAGGGGCTGATCCGTCACTTCCGTCACGAGATCGAAGAGCGGATCGCCAACTATCGCAGCCGCCGCGCGAACTTCGCCGGCCACGCGATCGCGGCGGAGTAGAGATGCGCCTCGCCGTCGCCCTGCTGCTGACGCTTCCGATCCTCGCCGCTTGCGGCGAGGGGGAAAAGGCTGCGCCTGAAGCGCCGACCGCGCCCGCGACACCGACTCCTGCTGAAGTAGCGTCTGTCGCGACCGCGGCGGCTCCGGCGAACCTCGAAGCGGCCTGCCGCGACGTGGTGAACCGCATGTATGGCCAGGAAGGCGACGCCGTCGCCTTCACCGCCACCGGCGAACGCACAGCCCAGGTGTCGTGGCGCGCGCCGGTCGATGGCGGCAGGCTGGAATTCGAATGCCGGGCGGAAGCCGACGGCGCGGGCCTGTTCCGCGACGGTCAGCGGATGTCCGTGGATGTACAAATGGCGGCTCCCGCCGCCAAGCAAGAGGCCCGCTGATGCCTATCGCCAAGGTCAACGGCGTCGAAACCGAGTTCGAGCCCGGCATGACCGTGCTCCAGGTCGCCGAACGCGCCGGACAAGAGATCCCGCGCTTCTGCTATCACGAGCGCCTGTCCATCGCCGGCAACTGCCGCATGTGCCTGGTCGAGGTGAAGCCTGGACCGCCGAAGCCGCAGGCCTCGTGCGCGCTTCCGGCCGCCGAAGGGCAGGAAATCTTCACAGATACGCCGATGGTCAAGAAGGCCCGCGAAGGGGTGATGGAGTTCCTGCTCATCAACCACCCGCTGGATTGCCCGATCTGCGACCAGGGCGGCGAGTGCGACCTGCAGGACCAGTCGGTCGGCTACGGCCGCGACGGCTCGCGCTATTCGGAGAACAAGCGCGCGGTCGAAGAAAAGGCGATGGGTCCGACCATCAAGACCTTCATGACGCGCTGCATCCAGTGCACGCGCTGCGTCCGCTTCATCACCGAAGTCGCCGGCGTGCCGGACATCGGCATGATCTCGCGCGGCGAGGACGCCGAGATCACGACCTATCTGGAGAAGTCGGTCGCCTCGGAATTGTCGGGCAATGTCAACGACCTGTGCCCTGTCGGCGCCCTGACGCACCGTCCATGGCAGTACCACTATCGTCCGTGGGAACTGAAGAAGACCGAGACCATCGACGTCATGGACGCCCTGGGCTCGAACATCCGCGCCGACTATCGCGGGTCCGAGGTCATGCGCGTGCTGCCGCGCGTTAATGAGGGCATCAACGAGGAGTGGCTGTCGGACAAGAGCCGCTATGTTGTCGACGGCCTGACCGCGCGTCGTCTGGACCGTCCGTGGATCCGTGAGAACGGCAAGCTGCGCGCCGCCTCGTGGAACGAGGCGCTGGACGCCGTCGCCGCCAAGCTGAAGGCCGCACCGGCCGACCGCATCGGCGTCATCGCCGGCGATCTGCAGGACGCCGAGTCGATGAAGGCGACGATGGATCTGTTCCGCGCCCTGGGCTCGAACAACACCGACTGCCGCCAGGACGGCGCCGCCGTGGGCCCCGATTCTAAGGGTGGGGGCCCGCGTGAGGGATGGCTGTTCAACTCCGGCCTGGAAGGCATTGAAAAGGCTGACGCCGTTCTGATCGTCGGCGCCAATCCGCGCACCGAGGCGCCGCTGCTGAACGCCCGCCTGCGCAAGGCCTGGCTGAAGGGCGACATGGAGATCGGTCTGATCGGCGAACAGGCCGACCTGACGTTCGACTACGCCTATCTGGGCGCAGGCACGCAGATCCTGGCCAAGCTGCCGAAGTCGGCGCTGGACTTCCTGACAAAGGCCGAGCGTCCGGCGATCATCGTCGGCTCCGGCGCGCTGGGCGGGGAGGGCGGTCCGGCCGTCCTGAACGCGCTCGGCGCCCTGGCCAAGACCGTCGGGGTCGTCGCCGACAGTTGGAACGGCTTCAACGTCCTGCACCACGCCGCGTCGCGCGTCGCCGGTCTGGACATGGGCTTCGTGCCGGCTGAGGGCGGCCTGACCGTCGCCGAGATGCTGAAGCCGGACGCGCTGGACGTGTTGTTCCTGCTGGGCGCAGACGAGGTCGATCCGACCGGTTCGAACGCCTTCCGCGTCTATCTGGGCAGCCACGGCGACCGCGGCGCGCACGGCGCGGACGTGATCCTGCCGGGCGCGGCCTATACCGAGAAGGCCGGCCTGTACGTCAACACCGAGGGCCGGGTGCAGATGGCCGAACGCGTCGTCTTCCCCAAGGGCGAAGCCAAGGAAGACTGGGCCATCATCCGCGCCCTGTCGGCGCGCGTCGATCAGACCCTGCCTTACGACACGCTGGAGCAACTGCGCGCCAAGCTGATGGGCGATCATCCGACGTTCGGCCGGATCGACTATCTGCCCGCGCCGGCGGCGTTCGACGTGGCGGCCCTGGGCGCCAAGGGCGATCTGGGCGACCGCGCCTTTGTCTCGGCCGTGACCGACCCGTATCTTTCCAATCCGATAGCGCGCGCCAGCGCGACGATGGCCGAGCTGTCCGCCCTGCGGACCCAGCCGGTCGCAATGGCGGCGGAGTAAGCCATGGACCCCGTTTCCTTCTGGGCCACGCCTCTGGGCTGGACGCTGATCACGGTCGGCCAGGTCCTGCTGATCACGGTCGGCGTGCTGATCGCCGTCGCCTTCCTGCTGCTGGCCGACCGCAAGGTCTGGGCCGGGGTGCAGATGCGCAAGGGTCCGAACGTCGTCGGCCCGTTCGGCCTGCTTCAATCCTTTGCGGACATGATCAAGTTCGTGCTGAAGGAGGTCGTGATCCCGGCCGGCGCGGACAAGGCGGTCTTCATCATCGCCCCGATCATCACCGTCATCCTGGCCTTCATGGCCTGGGCGGTCATTCCCTTCGCGCCCGGGTGGGTGGTGTCGGACCTGAACGTCGGCATCCTGTACATCTTCGCGGTGTCGTCGCTGGGCGTTTACGGCATCATCATGGGCGGCTGGGCTTCGAACTCGAAGTATCCGTTCCTGGGCTCGCTGCGTTCAGCGGCGCAGATGGTGTCCTATGAAGTCTCGCTGGGCCTGATCATCATCAATGTCATCTTGCTGGCCGGCACCATGAACCTGTCGGCCATCGTCGACAGCCAGAAGGGCATGTTCTGGAACTGGTACGGCTTCGGCGGCGGCGCCGACACCTGGCCGCTGGTCGTGATCCTGTTCCCGATGTCGATCATCTTCTTCATCTCGGCCCTCGCCGAGACCAACCGCCCGCCGTTCGACCTGCCCGAGGCCGAGTCCGAACTGGTCGCCGGTTACCAGGTCGAATACAGCTCGACGCCGTATCTGCTGTTCATGATGGGCGAGTACGTCAACATCGTCTTCATGTCGGCGATGATCAGCCTGCTGTTCTTCGGCGGCTGGAACCCCGGGGTGCCGCAGGCCTGGATGGACAGTCTGCCGGCCTGGATCGCCTATACGATCTATCTGCTGACCTTCATGGCCAAGACGGTCTTCTGGTTCATCATGATCTCGATGGTGAAGGCCTTCGTGCCGCGCTATCGCTATGACCAGCTGATGCGTCTGGGCTGGAAGATTTTCCTGCCGACGTCGCTGGTCGCGGTCGTGATCGTGTCGGCCTGGCGCGTCTTCGTGGTGGGGTCGTGATGCGCGGCGTCATCATCGGCTTCGGTCTTCTGACGATGACCGCCGCCTGCGCGCCCGACGCGTCGCGCATGCCTGAGTCGAGCTATCAATGGCAGCAACGCCAGGACCGCATCGAACACGACTGGCGCGCCAGCCAGACCGCTTCCCAGACCGCCCCCAAGACGCCGCCCGCTCCCAAGGATAAGCCCTGATGTTCACCCGTATCGTCCAGGCGACCAAGGGCGCGATGATGCTGGACGTCATCGGCGCCATCGGTCTGTCGCTGAAATATATGGCCCGTCCCAAGATGACGGTGAACTATCCGTTCGAGCGCAATCCGCAGTCGCCGCGCTTCCGCGGCGAGCACGCGCTGCGTCGCTATGCGAACGGCGAGGAACGCTGCATTGCCTGCAAGCTGTGCGAAGCCATCTGCCCCGCCCAGGCCATCACCATCGAGGCCGAGCCGCGCGCCGACGGCAGCCGCCGCACGACCCGCTACGACATCGACATGGTCAAATGCATCTACTGCGGCCTGTGCCAGGAGGCCTGCCCGGTGGACGCCATCGTGGAAGGGCCGAACTCGGAGTTCGCCGTCGAGACGCGCGAAGAGTTGCTCTACGACAAGCAACGCCTGCTCGATAACGGCGACCGCTGGGAACGGCAGATCGCCAAGAATCTGGAACTCGACGCGCCTTACCGCTAAGGCGCATCTCGCTAAACGGGTCGGCGATTCCTGAATGGGGGTCGCGGCCGATACGAAAGGGGCTTCGTCCCGACATGCTGCAAGGCATAGCCTTCTATCTGCTGGCGGCGGTCGCCACGGTTTCCGGCCTTCTGGTCGTGACCGCGCGCAACCCGGTACACAGCGTGCTGTGGTTGATCCTGGCCTTCTTCTCGTCGGCGGGTCTGTTCGTCCTGCTGGGCGCCGAGTTTCTGGCGATGCTGCTGGTCGTCGTCTATGTGGGCGCGGTCGCGGTGCTGTTCCTGTTCGTCGTCATGATGCTGGACGTGGACTTCCTGAAGCTGCGCGAAGGTTACGCGCGCTATCTGCCGCTGGGCGCCATCATCGCCGCCGTGCTTCTGGTCGAGATGATCATCGTCTCGGTCGCCGTGGTTCAGGGCGGCGCCGCTGCAGGCCTGCCGGCGCCGGGCGCGCCGGACGCCAGCGTGACGAACGTCGAGGCCATCGGCCGCGTGCTCTACACAGACTATGTCTACTTCTTCCAGGCGGCCGGGATCGTGCTGCTGATCGCGATGATCGGCGCCATCACCCTGACGCTGCGCCACAAGCCGCACATCAAACGCCAGAACCCCGGCGACCAGGTGAACCGTGACCGTCGCAAGTCGGTCGAGATCAAGTCCGCCGCCACGGGCGAAGGCGTCAGCGCCGAGGAGCTTCTCTGATGATCGGTCTGACCCACTATCTGACGGTCGCTGCGATCCTGTTCACCATCGGTGTGTTCGGCATCTTCGTGAACCGCAAGAACGTCATCATCATCCTGATGTCGATCGAGCTGATCTTGCTGGCGGTGAATATCAACTTCGTCGCCTTCTCGGCCTATCTGAACGAGATCAGCGGGCAGATCATGGCGATGTTCGTCCTGACCGTCGCCGCAGCCGAGGCCGCCGTCGGCCTGGCGATCCTGGTGACCTTCTTCCGTAACCGCGGCGACATCGCCGTGGACGACGCCTCCGTGATGAAGGGCTGAGCGTGATCTTCCATACCCTCGTCATTCTCGGGATCTTCGCCCCGCTGCTAGGCGCGGCGATCGCCGGCTTCTTCGGACGCCGGATCGGCAACATCCCGTCGCAGGCCGTTACGACCGGCCTGCTGTTCTTCTCGTGCGCCGTCGCCTGGACGGTGTTCGGCCAATGGACCTGGGGCCATCTGGAGCCCTTCACCATCCGCCTGGCGCCCTTCATCAACGTCGGCGACTTCCAATCGGCCTGGTCGATCCGCATCGACGCCCTGTCGGCGACCATGCTGATCGTGGTCACCAGCGTGTCCTCGCTGGTTCACCTGTATTCCTGGGGCTACATGGCCGAGGACGACAGCCGGCCGCGCTTCTTCGCCTATCTGTCGCTGTTCACCTTCATGATGCTGGCGCTGGTGACGGCGGCCGACTTCATGCAGATCTTCTTCGGCTGGGAAGGCGTGGGCCTGGCGTCCTATCTGCTGATCGGTTTCTGGTTCAAGAAGCCGACGGCCAGCGCCGCCGCCATCAAGGCCTTCGTCGTCAACCGCGTCGGCGACTTCGGCTTCGTCCTGGGGATCATGACGATCTTCTGGATGTACGGCACGATCAACTTCGCCGAACTGTTCCCGCTGATCGCCACCAAGGCGAACACGACGTGGGAGTTCCTGGGCGTCCAGTGGTCCGCACTGGATCTCGCCGGCTTCCTGTTGTTCATCGGCGCCATGGGCAAGTCGGCCCAGTTCTTCCTGCACACCTGGTTGCCGGACGCGATGGAAGGCCCGACCCCGGTGTCGGCGCTGATCCACGCCGCGACCATGGTCACCGCCGGCGTCTACATGGTCTGCCTGCTGAGCCCCATCTATGAGTATGCGCCGGGCGCATCGCAGATCATCGCCATCATCGGCGCGATCACGGCCCTGTTCGCCGCCACGGTCGGCCTGACTCAGAACGACATCAAGCGGGTCATCGCCTATTCGACCTGTTCGCAGCTGGGCTACATGTTCTTCGCGGCGGGCGTCGGCGCCTATCAGGCGGCCATGTTCCACCTGTTCACTCACGCCTTCTTCAAGGCCTTGCTGTTCCTGGGCGCCGGCTCGGTGATCCACGGCATGCACCACGAGCAGGACATGCGGAAAATGGGCGGCCTGTGGAAGCTGCTGCCGGTCACCTATGCAGTGATGACCATCGGCACCATCGCCATCACCGGCCTGGGCATCCCCGGCGTCGGCGGCTTCGCCGGCTTCTACTCCAAGGATTCGATCATCGAGAGCGCCTATGCTTCGGCGGCCTCGGGCCACTCGGCCATCGGCCTGTTCGCCTTCTTCGTCGGCATCATCGCCGCCGGTCTGACGGCCTACTATTCGTGGCGCCTGGTCTTCATGACCTTCCACAACAAGCCGGTGTGGAAGGAAGAGGGGGACGCGCATCATGCTGACGACCACGCTTCCCACGCCCAGCTGGAAACCCATTCCGAGCCGGTCGGCGATCATCCCGACGATCATGCCCATGACGACCACGGTCATCATGGCCCGCTGAAGCCGCATGAGAGCCCGCTGGTCATGCTGGTTCCGCTGATCCTGCTGTCGGTCGGCGCCGTCGCCGCTGGCTTCGTCTTCGCGCCGCACTTCATCGGCCACCACGAAGGCGAGTTCTGGCGCGGTGCGATCTTCACCGGCGCGAACAACCACGTCCTGCACGAAAGCCACGATGTTCCGACCTGGGTGAAATGGTCGCCGCTGATCCTGACGCTGATCGGCACCGCCTTCGCCTATTGGATCTACGTCGTTCGCGAGGGCATGGGCCGTCGCATGGCCGAGCGGAACGGCGTCATCTACCGCTTCCTCTACAACAAGTGGTATTTCGACGAGCTGTACGACTTCGTCTTCGTGCGCGGCTTCCGCGCCATTGGGAACTTCTTCTGGAAGATCTGCGACGTGAAGATCATCGACGGTCTGGGCCCGAACGGCGCCGCCTGGGTGTCGCTGAAATCCGCCGCTCGACTGGGCAAGATCCAGTCCGGCTATGTCTATCACTACGCCTTCGTGATGCTGCTCGGGGTGGCTGGTCTGCTCACCTTCGCCATCCTCGCGTGGGGAGCCTGATCTCGTGCCCTACATCCTGAGCCTCGTTACATTCCTGCCCCTGGTCGGGGCCCTGGCGATCTTCGCCGCTCGGCTGACGTCCAAGTCGACCGATGCGACCGCGCCGGCCGCGCGCTGGATCGCGTTGATCACCACCCTGGTGACCCTGGCCGTGTCGGTCGTGCTGGTCGCCGGCTTCGATCCGGCCAACACCAGCTATCAGTTCGTCGAGATGGTGCCGTGGTTCGCGGGCGCCAGCTATCACCTGGGCGTCGACGGGATCTCGATTCTGTTCGTCCTGTTGACGGCCTTCCTGATGCCAATCTGCATCCTGGCCAGCTGGAAGTCGGTCGAGACACGCGTCGTCGAATATATGATCGCCTTCCTGGTGCTGGAGACGCTGGTCATCGGGGTGTTCACCTCGCTGGACCTGTTCCTCTTCTACATCTTCTTCGAAGGCACCCTGGTCCCGATGTTCCTGATCATCGGCATCTGGGGCGGTCAGAACCGCATCTATGCGGCGTACAAGTTCTTCCTCTACACCCTGCTGGGGTCCGTCCTGATGCTGCTGGCCATGCTGTGGATGGCGCATGAAGCAGGCACGACCAGCATTCCCGAGCTGAAGCGTTTCGCCTTCGATCCGGCCGTCCAGCCGATCCTGTGGCTGGCCTTCTTCGCCTCGTTCGCGGTCAAGATGCCGATGTGGCCGGTCCATACCTGGCTGCCCGACGCCCACGTTCAGGCGCCGACGGCCGGTTCGGTCATCCTGGCCGGCATCCTGCTGAAGCTGGGTGGATACGGCTTCATCCTGTTCAACGTGCCGATGTTCCCGATGGCGTCGGAGATGTTCCGGCCGCTGGTCTTCACCCTGTCGGTGATCGCCATCGTCTATACGTCGCTGGTCGCCTGGCGTCAGACGGACATCAAAAAGCTGATCGCCTATTCGTCCGTGGCCCACATGGGCTTTGTGACCCTGGGCATCTTCGCCGGCAACGACATCGGCATGCAGGGCGCCATCTTCCAGATGATCAGCCACGGCCTGATCTCGGGCGCGCTGTTCCTGTGCGTCGGCGTCGTCTATGACCGGATGCACACTCGCGAGATCGCCTTCTACGGCGGCCTGACGTCCAAGATGCCGTGGTACGCCGCCATCTTCCTGATGTTCACCATGGCCAACGTCGGCCTGCCCGGCACCTCGGGCTTTATCGGCGAAGTGCTGACCATGACCGGGGCCTACAACGCCTCGACCTGGGCGGCGCTGGTCGCGGCCTCGGGCGTCATCTTCTCGGCGGTCTATGCCCTGACCCTGTACCGCGCGGTCATGTTCGGCGAGATCACCAATCCGAAGCTTGAGACCATCACCGACATCGACAAGCGCGAGCTGCTGCTGTTCGTGCCCCTGATCGTCGGCACCATCTGGCTGGGGGTCCATCCGGCCTCCGTGCTCGATTACACCGGGCCTGCCGTCGAGGCCCTGACCAGCGCGTATCGCGCCGCGATCGGCGGGTGAGACTTACAGATGCCTGATCTATCCTCCGCCCTGCATCTCGCCGCCTCGGAAGTCACCCTCGCGGTCGGCGCCCTGGTCCTGCTGATGGTCGGCGCCTTCATGGGCGACAAGAGCGCCCGTCTGGTCTCGATCCTGTCGGTCCTGCTGCTGATCGCCGCATCGGTCATCTCGATCGTCGGGCCGTGGGGCGTCGCCTTCAACGGCGCCTATGTCGCCGATCCTCTGGCCATCTACGCCAAGAGCCTGATCTATCTGTCGGCCGCCGTGGCGGTCGTGCTGGGCGACGGCTGGATGAAGCGCACGCGCATCGCCAAGTTCGAATATCCGGTCCTGATCGTGCTGGCCTCGGCCGGCATGGGGATGATGGCGTCCTCGGGCGACCTGATCTCCATGTATGTCGGGATCGAGCTGCACTCGCTGGCCCTGTATGTTCTGGCCGCCTTCCACCGCAACGACGTCAAGGCGTCGGAAGCGGGCCTGAAGTATTTCGTTCTTGGCGCGCTGTCGTCGGGTCTGCTGCTGTATGGCGCCAGCCTGATCTACGGCTTCGCCGGATCGATGCGGTTCGAGGACATCGCCGCCGTCGCCGCCGACAATCCCGGCCCGGGTCTGGTGTTCGGCCTGGTCTTCCTGATCTGCGGCCTGGCGTTCAAGGTTTCGGCCGCGCCGTTCCACATGTGGACGCCCGACGTCTATGAAGGCGCGCCGACGCCGGTCGTGGCCCTGTTCGCCACGGCGCCCAAGGTGGCGGCCATGGTGCTGATCGCCCGCGCGCTGGAAAACGGTTTCGGCGACGCTCACGCGCAGTGGTCGCAGGTCCTGATCGCCATCTCCCTGATCAGCTTCGTCGTCGGCGCCTTTGGCGGCCTGGCGCAGAAGGACATCCAGCGCCTGCTGGCCTATTCCTCGATCGCCAACATCGGTTACGCGCTGCTGGGTATTGCGGCGGGCACGGCCGAGGGTTTGCAGGCCATGCTGATGTTCATGACGCTGTATGTCATCGACCAACTGGGCTTCTTCGCCATCCTGCTCAGCCTGTCCAAGTCCGGCCGTCCGATCCGCCGCATCGCCGATCTGGCCGGATTGAAGAAGGATCGGCCGCTGACCGCCGTGGCCCTGACCATCCTATCGCTGTCGGTCCTGGGCATGCCGCCGTTCTCGGGCTTCTGGGGCAAATATTATGTGTTCGGGGCCGCCGCTGATGCAGGACTGTGGCCCGTTGCGGCCGCTGGTCTGGTCGCCTCGGTCGTCGCCGCCTTCTACTATCTGCGAATCCTCAAGCTGATGTGGTTCGATGCGCCGCTAGACGACATCGCGACCGACGCCGCGCCGGCCGAGGCCAAGTGGATCGGCTGGGCCTGCGCCGCCTTTGCCTTCCCGTTGGTGATCGTCGGTTTGACCTGGCTGGAGCCGCTGACCAAGGCTGCGAGCGCCGGCTTCGGGAACGGGTAGGGCGTTGGCGCCCGTCCCACTGGTCATCCTCGACGAGATCGACTCGACCAACGCCGAGGCGCGCCGCCTCGCCGAGGCCGGAGAGGCGGGCCCGCGCTGGATTGTGGCGCGCCGCCAGACCGCCGGCCGCGGTCGGCGGGGTCGCAAGTGGGACACCGATCAGGGCAATCTGGCCGCCACCCTTCTGATCACCACGCCCAAGTCGGCGGCGGAGGCGGCCCAGGCCACCTTCATCGCGGCCCTGGCCGTCGCGGACCTGCTGGACGTTTTCGTCTCGCCCGCGCTCGTTTCGATCAAATGGCCCAACGACGTCCTGCTGGATGGGGTCAAGGTGTCGGGCATCCTGGTGGAATCCGGCCGGCATGCGAACGGCGACCTTTGGCTCGCCGTCGGCATCGGCGTGAACCTCGCCCATGCGCCCGAGGGCACCGAGCGGGGGGCGACCTCGGTCGCCGAGCGTCTTCGCGCCGACCTGGCTTATGTCCCGCCGATCGAGGCCGCCGCCGAAATCCTGGCCGAGACTTTCGCCGTCTGGTGGGGGCGCTGGCAGACGATGGGCTTCGAGCCCGTGCTCGACGCCTGGACCAGCCGCCTGACGGGGCTGAACGGACCGTGCGTCGCGCGGCTAGATAACGAGACCATCGAGGGCCTGGCCGAGGGCGTGGAGCCCGATGGCGCCTTGCGCCTGCGTCTGGCCGACGGCTCCGTGCGTTTGATTTCCGCCGGCGACGTCTTCTTCGGGAAAGCCGCCTGATGCTTCTCGCCATCGAGCAGGGCAACACCAACACGCTGTTCGCGGTCTATGACGGTTCGGACTGGATCGCCCAATGGCGCGCCGCGACCGAGGCTAGTCGCACGGCTGACGAATACGCGGTCTGGCTGAACCAGCTGATGGTGATGAAGGGGCTCAAGTTCGACGCGCTCGGCGGCTGCATCATCTCCAGCGTCGTGCCCCAGTCGATCTTCAACCTGCGCAATCTGGCGCGGCGCTATCTGAACATCGAACCGCTGGTCATCGGCGAGAACGCCGAACTGGGCATCGAGGTGCGGATCGCCAAGCCCAGTGAGGCTGGCGCCGATCGTCTGGTGAATGCGGTTGGGGCCTCGCTGACGTACCCCGGGGACCTGCTGCTGATCGACAGCGGCACGGCGACCACCTTTGATATCGTCTCGGGGGACGGCGCGTTCGAGGGCGGTCTGATCGCGCCCGGCATCAATCTGTCGCTTCAGGCCCTGCACGAAGCGGCCGCCAAACTGCCGCGCATCGCCATTCAGAAACCCGAGAACGTCATCGGCAAGGGCACGGTCGAGGCCATGCAGTCCGGCGTCTTCTGGGGCTATATCTCGTTGATCGAAGGCCTGACCGCACGCATCAAGGCGGAGTGGGGCAAGCCCATGACCGTCGTCGGCACCGGCGGGGTCGCCAGCCTGTTCGAAGGCGCGACCGACAGCATCGATCACTTCGATCCCGACCTGACTATTCGCGGCCTCCTCGAAATCTGGCGTCGTAACGCCCATTTGACTGATTGAATGAAAAAGCAAACCCAAGACGAACTCGTTTTCCTGCCGCTGGGCGGCTCGGACGAGGTCGGTATGAACCTGAACGCCTATGGCTTCGGCCCTGAGGCGAACCGTGATTGGCTGATCGTCGATGTCGGCGTCACCTTCGGCGACCTGTCCACGCCCGGCGTGGACGTGATCGTGCCTGATCCCACCTTCCTGGAGGGTGAGAACATCAAGGGCATCGTGCTGACCCACGCGCACGAAGATCACATCGGGGCCCTGGGCTGGCTGTGGCCGCGCATCAAGGCGCCGATCTACGCCACGCCCTTCACCGCCTATCTGATCCGCGACAAGCTGCGCGAGCGCGGCATTCTGGACGAGGTCGAACTGATCGAGGTGCCGTTGGGCGGGACCGTCGATATCGGCACGTTCGGCGTGACCTTCGTCAACATGACCCACTCGATCGCCGAGCCCAGCGGCCTGGCCATCGATACGCCGCTGGGAATGGTGTTCCACACCGGCGACTGGAAGATCGACGACCAGCCGGTGATCGGCACAAAGACCGACGCCCCCGTCATCCGCGCCCTGGGCGACGAAGGCGTGCTGGCCATGGTCTGCGATTCGACCAATGTCTTCGTGCCGGGCGTCGCCGGGTCCGAGGGCGATGTCGCCGTCGCCATCTCCAAACTGATCGCCAGCCTGAAGGGGCGCGTCGCGGTCGGCTGCTTCGCCTCCAACGTCGCCCGGATGGACAGCGTGATCCGCGCCGCAGAGGCCTGCGGGCGTCGCGTGGCCCTGGCCGGCCGTTCGATGCACCGGATCACGGCGGCGGCCAAACACGTCGGCATGCTGAAGGACGTGAAACCCTTCCTGTCGGACGAGGAGGCCCGCGTCTGGCCCGCCGATCAAATCCTGTACCTGTGCACCGGCAGCCAGGGTGAGGCGAGAGCGGCCCTGTCGCGCGTCGCCGACGGCACCCACCCGGTCGTGAAACTGGGTCTGGGCGACCACTGCATCTTCTCGTCGCGCCAGATCCCCGGCAACGAACTGGCGATCGGCAATCTGCAGGACCGCCTCGCGGACCGCGGCGTGCGCCTCTACACCGAGAAGGATCACCCCGGCATCCACGTCTCCGGCCACCCCTGCCGTGACGAGCTGAAGCAGATGTACGAATGGGCCCGGCCGCAGATCGCGGTGCCGACCCACGGCGTGCGTCGCTTCCTCTTGGAACACGCCAACCTGGCCAAGGACATGGGCGTTCCCGAAACGGTGACGCCGCGCAACGGCGACATGGTCCGCCTGGCCCCTGGCCCTGCCAAGATCATCGATGAGGTGCCGAACGGCCGCCTGTACGTCGACGGCGGCATGCTGGTGACGGAGCAGGGCGAGGCCCTGAAGGAGCGTCGTCACGCCTCGACCAACGGCGTGCTGATCGTCAGCTTCGCCCTGGACAAGCGCGGCCGCATCGCCAGCGACATCGACATCCGCAGCGTCGGCCTGCCCGGCGACACCGCCACGCCGCTCGGCGATGCGCTGGACAAGCTGGCCGAGCGCGTCGAACAGGTGGTCAAGGGTCTGAAAGGCGATGCGCTGGACGACGAAATGGTCATCGAACAGGCCGTCGCCCGCGTGCTGAAAAAGGCTAGCCAGCAGATCTGGGATCGTCGTCCCATCGTCGAGACGGTCGTCCTGCGCGTCTGACGCAACCTTGACCGTTCGGGCGCATTTGTCGTGCGCCTGAACGGTCGGGGAAACGCATGTCTAAAAAGCCTGCCCGTGCGCGCCGCCTGCTGGAGCGGATCAGGCACGCCCGGCATCCGCTGCGCGGGTGGCGGCGATGGGTGGTGATTGCGGGGCAGGGGCTGGTCGGCTTCGTCGCCCTGTTCGCCGTCGTCAATCTGGTGCTCAGCCTGTCGACGTTCCGGGGCGAAGACCCTCTGGCGCGGACGGTTCACGAGCTGCGCGTGCTGTGGTTCAGCCCGCCCGACGGCCAGCCGATGTCCCCTACCGCATTCCCGACCGTCTATGGTCGCGATCTGGGTCCGGCGCCCGACACCGCCGCCATCCATGCCTATCTCGAGCGCGAGGCGGAGGACGGCGTCTTTCTGCTGGACCACGTCATGGTCGATCGCATTTTGAAGCTGAACGGCCGTATCGATGCGCGCAGCGTGCCGTCCGGCGTGTATGTCGGGGCCCATGCCCTGGGACCGGACGGGATGCCGCTGGTGCCTGTGACCAAGTTCATGGCGCAGTACCTGCTGTTTCCGCGCCACGCCTATATTCTGGTCGTGCCGGAAAGCGGGCCGGCCATCGCCTTCTCCGCCAGCCAGAACGCCAAGTTCGGCATCGACATTCATCCCGAGCGGTTGTCGGCCGAGATCGCGCCGTTCGATCCGAACGCCTATGACTTTCCCAGCTCGGGCGAGGCCCTGCACGAGATGACCCGCATCACCAATGACCCGGCGCGCGTCGCGACGGCCGTCGAAACGTTGAAGGGCGCCCAGGCTCGCCTGGCGCAGGAAGGTCTGACCTACGGCCTTCTGGCGCCGAACTCGAACACCGCCGTCGGCTGCGTGCTGCAAGGCGCCGGGGCGATCACGCAGCAGGCCCGCTCGTCGATCCTTCTGGCGCTACGGGCGCCGGGGTTTGGCGCATCGTGCGAATAGCGGTCGCGCCGACGGCCTCAACTCGGATATATCCACGCCGATGACCGAGCGACTCTTCCTGTTGAATCCCGACTGGCACGACGACCAGGGCGGTCCGTGGTTCTGCCCGCCCGGCGCCTATATCGAAGGCGTGCTGGCCTTCTATCCTCGGCTTCGCGATGCGCTGGACGTCGTCTATCTGGACCATCCGCGCCCGCGCCAGCCGGTCATCGACCAGGTCGGCGAGGCCCATCAGAGCTGCCCCATCCTGATCCTGGACGGCGAGCTGGATTGGCCCGAGGCCGAGGTCAGCCAAACGACCGGTCGGCGCTTCCTTCAGGATCACGCCATCGCTCCCTATCTGGCGGCCCGCTACGGCGTCGGCCGACCCCATCCCTAGAGGTTCGTCATGCCCATCGGCGTCTTCACCATGGTCGGCATCTACATCATCGCCTGGTGGACGGTGCTGTTCGCCGTGCTTCCGCTGGGCACGGCGAGCGAGACGCACGAGCCGCCGACCGACGGCTCACAATGGGGCGCGCCCAAGACGCCCAATCTGAAGAAGAAGTTCCTGACCACCACCTGGGTCTCGGCCCTGGTCTGGGTGTTCGTCATGGTCCTGATCTTCACGGGCTGGCTGCCCCTGCCGAACTTCGCCAGCGGCCCGGCTGTCTAAACGACGCATCGGCCTAGCTTTCGCCCCGTCCGAGCGGCTAAAGCCTTGTTCCGTCTCTACGCCTAGGATTCCCGACCATGCGCCTGTCGCGCTTTTTCCTGCCCACGCTGAAGGAAGCTCCTTCGGACGCCCAGATCGTCTCGCACCAGCTGATGCTGCGCGCCGGCATGATCAAGCAGGAGGCCGCCGGCATCTACGCCTGGCTGCCGCTGGGTCTGAAGGTGCTGCGCAAGATCGAGCAGATCGTGCGCGAAGAGCAGATGCGGGCCGGGGCGGTCGAACTGCTGATGCCGACGCTGCAACTGGCCGACCTGTGGCGCGAGAGCGGCCGCTATGACGCCTATGGCCCCGAGATGCTGCGCATCACCGACCGTCACGAACGTGAGCTGCTATACGGACCGACCAACGAGGAGATGATCACCGACATCTTCCGGGCCTATGTGAAGTCCTACAAGTCGCTGCCGCTGAACCTGTTTCACATCCAGTGGAAGTTCCGTGACGAGCGTCGTCCGCGCTTTGGCGTGATGCGCGGGCGCGAGTTCCTGATGAAGGACGCCTATTCCTTCGACGTCGACGAGGCCGCGGCCCGGGTCGCCTACAACCGCATGTTCGTCGCCTATCTGAACACCTTCGCCCGCATGGGCCTGAAGGCCGTGCCGATGCGCGCCGACACCGGCCCCATCGGCGGCGATCTGAGCCACGAGTTCATCGTCTTGGCTGAAACGGGCGAGAGCGAGGTCTTCTGCGACCGCAAGCTGGTCGAGATGCCCGCGCCCGGCGACGACTTCAGCCCTGAAGCCGTCCAGGCCGTCTTCGACGAACGCACCGCCCTCTACGCCGCCACCGAAGAGATGCACGATCCGTCGCAGTTCGAGGCCAAGACCGCCGAGGGCGACCGCCTTTCGGCGCGCGGGATCGAGGTCGGCCACATCTTCTACTTCGGCACCAAATACTCCGCCCCGATGAAGGCCAAGGTCGCGGGGCCTGACGGGCAGGACGCCGAGGTCCACATGGGCAGCTACGGCGTCGGCGTGTCGCGCCTGCTGGGCGCCATCATCGAAGCGAGCCACGACGCCGGCGGCATCATCTGGCCCGACGCGGTCGCGCCGTTCGACGTGGTCGTGATCAATCTGCGCGCCAATGACGAGACCGTCTCGGCCGCCTGCGAGGACGCGGTGGCCCAGCTTGAGAAACTCGGCAAGGACGTGCTCTACGACGACACCGACGAACGTCCCGGCGGCAAGTTCGCCACCGCTGACCTGATCGGCGTGCCGTGGCAGCTGACCATCGGACCCAAGGGGCTGGCGGACGGCGTGGTCGAACTGAAACGCCGCGCCACCGGCGAGAAGGTCTCCGTGCCGCTCGCCGAAGCTATCGAAAGGCTGACCGCTTGAGCCTGCCGTCTCGCCCGTCCGGCGCCTTCTCCTCGTGGGAGATCGGCCTGGCCCTGCGCTACCTGCGCGCCAAGCGTAAGGAAGGCGGCGTCGCCACCATCGCCGTCATCAGCTTCATCGGCATCATGCTGGCCGTCGCCGTGCTGATCAGCGTGATGAGCATCATGTCCGGCTTCCGCAGCGAACTGCTGGGCCGCATGCTGGCCTTCAACGGCCACATGTATGTGCAGGGGCAGGTCCTGACCTCGCCGGATCGCGAAGCCGCGCTGAAACGCATCCAGGCCGTGCCGGGCGTCGCCAGCGCCAGTCCGCTGAACGAGGCCCAAAGCCTGATCCGCGTCGGCAGCTATACGACCGGCGCCATCGCCAAGGGCATCCGCCCAGAGGATCTGGCCAAGACCCAGTATGTCTTCGACAGCTTAAGCCCGCAGGAACGCGCCAGCTTCGGCAAGGGCCCTTATGGCGGCGACCGCATTCTGGTCGGAGCGGCCCTGGCCAATTCCATGGGCCTGCGCGTCGGCGATCCTGTGACCCTGTATTCGCCGACCGGGGCCGACAGCGCTTTCGGCAACCTCGGGGGACTTGAGAAGACCTATTTCGTCGGCGGCCTGTTCCGCTCGGGCGCCGCCGATTACGACCGGGCCTTCATCTTCATGCCTCTGGAGCAGCAGCAGCTCTTCTTCGGCAAGGAAGGGGTTTGGGACGCGATCGAGATCAAGGTCGATGATCCCGATCAGGTCGGCGCCCTGACCGCCGCCATCCGCGACGCCGCCGGCCCTGGCTCGGTCGTCAGCGACTGGCGTGAGCGCCTCGCCGCCTTCTATGGCGCGCTGAAGGTCGAACGCGTGGCAATGAGCATCATCCTGGGCCTCGTCGTCGCCATCGCCGCTATGAACATCATCTCCGGCATCGTCATGCTGGTGAAGAACAAGGGCCGCGACATCGCCATCCTGCGCACCATCGGCGCCAGTCCCTCGGCGATCCTGCGCGTCTTCTTCATGGCCGGCGCCATGATCGGGGTCGCGGGCACCATCGCGGGCCTGATCCTGGGTCTGCTGTTCTGCTGGAACATCGGCTCAATCCAGCATTTCCTGGAGTTCGTCCTGCAGACCAAGCTGTTCGATTCCGACGTCTATATGCTGGACGCCATCCCGGCCCTGGTCGATCCGGTGGACGTGACCTGGGTGGCCTTCTGGTCCCTGTTGATGAGCTGTATCGCCAGCCTGCCGCCGTCCTGGAACGCGTCTCGCATCGATCCCGTGGAGGCGCTGCGCTATGAGTAAGGCTCCCATCCTTTCGGTGCGCGGCCTGACCCGCACCTATGACACGGCCCAAGGCGGCCTGACCGTGCTGAAGGGCGTGGATCTGGACGTCTATCCGGGCGAACTGGTCGGGCTGATCGGGCCGTCGGGCTCTGGCAAGTCGTCGCTGCTGCACGCCGCCGGCCTGTTGGAAAAGCCGACCAGCGGCACGGTCGCCATCGACGGCGAACAGGTCGGCGATCTGGACGAACGCGCCCGCACCCGCCTGCGCCTGGGCCGAATCGGCTTCGTCTATCAGTTCCACCATCTGCTGCCCGAGTTCGACGCGCGCGACAATGTCGCCTTGCCGATGCGGATCGCCGGTGTGTCTCAGGACGAGGCGCGCAAACGCGCCGAGGTCACCCTGACAGCGCTGGGTCTAGGCGAGCGTCTGACGCACCAGCCGGCCCAGCTGTCGGGCGGCGAGCAGCAGCGCGTCGCCATCGGGCGCGCGCTCGCCAACGGCCCACGCCTGCTGTTGGCCGACGAGCCGACTGGCAATCTGGATCCGACCACCAGCCAGTCGGTGTTCGAGTCCCTGCGCAACCTGGCCAAGACCACGGGCGTCGCCGCCCTGATCGCCACGCACAATATGGAGTTGGCCGGCCATATGGACCGCGTCTTCGCCCTGAAGGACGGTCATCTGGAACAGCGCGAGGCCCAGAGCCACGCCTACTGAGCCATGCGTATCGCTCAGCTGACGGCGGCGTCGCCCCAGATCGCTCTGAGGCGTTCGGGGCGGCGGCATCCGATCCGGTAGGCCTGATAGCTGGCGGCGTGGCGTTTGGCGTAGTTCTGGTGCTCCTCGCCCGCTGGCCAAAACCGCTGGGCGCCGACGACCGGCGTGGTGAAGCTCTTTCTCAACACCCGCATCGCCGCATCGCGCGAGGCGACGGCGTCCGCGCGTTGGCCCGCTGTCGCAAAGACGGCGGATCGATAGGACGGCCCCTGGTCGCAGAATTGACCGGTAGGATCCGTCGGGTCGATGGTGCGCCAATAGCGATCGACCAGGGTGCGATAGCTGACCACGCGCGGATCGAAGGTGACCTGCACCGCCTCCATATGGCCGGTGCCGCCGCGCACCACCTGCTCATAGGTCGGGTTGGCGGTATGGCCGCCGACGAAGCCGGACACGGCCGAACGCACCCCCGGTACGTCATCGAAGGCCTTCTCTTCCGACCAGAAGCAGCCGCCGGCGAAGATCGCGGTCTGAAGCGCCGTCTGCGCCTCGGCCTGACGGGCCAGAGGCGCGCCGATCGCCAGTGCAGCGACGGTCAACGATGCAACGGCGGCGAGGGAAGTCGTGCGAAGGGACATGGTCTCAACTCCTGTTGCATTGACTACGACGGCAACGGGCAAACGGTTTCACCGAGAACGCCTTGACCGGAACAAAATGCCAACATAGAACATTAGCAGAACATATCGGATGTCTCGGAGCCAAGGTCATGTCGCGTTTGATGAGGGATATGCTGTCGCTAGCGTCGTGCGGCGGTTTTGTTTGGATGGTCTGGACCGTGGCGATCAGCGTCACCGCCTGAGATCAGACGAATTAGACGCTTTAGACGGTGTTTTTTCGAGAACCGTCTGAAGCCAGCGATCCACAGCCGATCTGTCGGGCGACCGGTTTGCGATGGCCGCGCGACGCCCGATATGAGACTCAGGATAGGGTAGGGCTCGGCAGCGGGTCAGGGTCGAAGAAGGCGTGAACGAGCCGGTGAACAGTCAGGGTTTTGTCCATCTGCGGGTCCGTTCGGCCTATTCGCTGCTGGAAGGCGCGATCAAGGCGGCCAAGGTCGGCAAGCTGGCGGCCGACTCCGGAATGCCGGCGGTTGGGGTGGCGGACCGGGCCAATCTGTTCGGCGCGCTGGAGTTCAGCCAGACGGCGAAGGATGCAGGTGTTCAGCCGCTCGTGGCCTGCGCCCTGCCAGTCTTCGGCATCGGCGGCCAGATCACCGCCCGCTGGGCCAAGGTTCCGACCGTGGTGCTGCTGGCCCAGGATACGGCCGGGTGGCTAAACCTGTGCGCCCTGTCGTCGTCCGCTTATCTGGACGCCGGAGAAATGGCCGAGCCGGGCGTGGCCTGGGAACAGGTCGTCGCCCGCTCCGAAGGCCTGATCCTGCTGTCCGGCGGCCCGGACGGCCCGGTCGATCCGCTGTTCGCCCAAGGCAAGAAGGCCGAAGCCGCCGCCGCGCTGGCGGCGATGAAGGCGGCGTTCGGCGATCGCTTCTACGTCGAGCTGCAACGGCACGGGCTTGAGGACGAAAAGCGCGCCGAGCCGGGGCTGGTCGAATGGGCCTATGCCAATGACGTGCCGCTGGTCGCCACCAACGACGTCTATTACGCCAAGGCGGCGCAGGCCAAATCCCACGATGCCCTGCTGTGCATCGCCGATGGCGCCTTCACCGGCCAGGAAGATCGCCGCCGCATCACCGGCGAGCACTGGTTCAAGCCCGCCGCCGTCATGCGCGAGCTGTTCGCCGACTTGCCCGAGGCTTGCGACAACACCATCGACATCGCGCGCCGCTGCGCCTTCCTGGTCAATACGCACGCGCCCATCCTGCCGCGTTTCGACACCGGGGCCGGGCGCTCTGAGGCTGACGAACTGGCCCACCAGGCGCGCGAGGGGCTGAAGGTCCGCCTGACCGAGGTCACGCCGGCCGTGCCCGAAGAGGAATACTGGACCCGCCTGGAATGGGAGGTCGGGATCATCCAGCAGATGGGCTTCCCCGGCTACTTCCTCATCGTGTCGGACTTCATCAAATGGGCCAAGACCCACGGCATTCCCGTGGGGCCGGGGCGGGGCTCCGGCGCCGGCTCGCTGGTCGCCTGGTCTCTGACCATCACCGATCTGGACCCACTGCGGTTCGGCCTGCTGTTCGAGCGATTCCTGAACCCCGAACGGGTCTCCATGCCCGACTTCGACATCGACTTCTGCCAGGAGCGGCGCGAAGAGGTGATCGACTATGTTCAGGACCGCTACGGCAAGGACCGGGTGGCCCAGATCATCACCTTCGGTACGCTTCAGGCGCGGGCCGTGCTGCGCGACGTGGGCCGGGTGCTGCAGATGCCGCTGGGCCAGGTGGACCGGCTCTGCAAGATGGTGCCGAACAACCCGGCTGCGCCCGTCACCCTGGCCCAAGCCATCGACATCGAGCCGCGCTTGAAGGAGGCGCGCGACGCCGAGCCGGCGGTGAAGGCCCTGCTGGAAACCGCGCTGGAGCTGGAGGGGCTGTACCGCAACGCCTCCACCCACGCCGCCGGCATCGTCATCGGCGACCGGCCTCTGACGGAACTGGTGCCGCTGTATCAGGATCCGCGCTCCACCATTCCGGCGTCCCAGTTCAACATGAAATGGGTCGAACCGGCAGGCCTGGTGAAGTTCGACTTCCTGGGTCTGAAGACGCTGACGGTGCTGGATCGGGCGCGCGGCTATCTCGAACGGCGAGGCGCAGCCAAGGACTGGAACAGCTTGCCGCTGGACGATGCGCGCACCTATGAGCTGATGGCCTCTGGCCAGACGGTAGGGGTGTTCCAGCTGGAATCCCAAGGCATGCGCGACACTCTGCGCAAGATGCGCTGCGGCTCCATCGAAGAGATCACCGCCCTGATTTCCCTTTATCGGCCGGGGCCGATGGAGATGATCGACACCTATATCGACCGCAAGTTTGGGCGCGCCGAGGTCGATTATCTGCACCCCAGTCTGAAAGAGGTGCTGACCGAAACCTACGGCGTCATCATCTACCAGGAACAGGTGATGAAGATCGCCCAGATCCTGGCGGGCTACAGCCTGGGCGAGGCCGACCTGCTGCGCCGTGCGATGGGCAAGAAGAAGAAGGAGGAGATGGATTTCCAGCGCCTCCGCTTCGTCAAGGGCGCCGCCGATAAGGCCGTGCCGGAGGTGCAGTCCGGCTCCATCTTCGACCTGGTCGCCAAGTTCGCCGGATACGGCTTCAACAAGTCCCACGCCGCCGCCTACGCCCTGATCTCGTTCCAGACGGGCTGGTTGAAGGCCAATCAGCCGGTCGAGTTCTTCGCGGCCTCCATGAGCCTGGACTTGTCGAACACTGACAAGCTGGCGGTCTTCTATCAGGACGCCAAACGGTTCGACGTGCCCGTCCTGGCGCCCGACATCAATCGCTCCTCGGCCGACTTCGACGTGGCCTGGGACGACGACAAGGGGGCGGTGCTCTACGCCCTGGGCGCAATCCGAAACGTGGGTCTCGAGGCGATGAAACACGTCATCGAGGTGCGCGAGACAGGCGGACGCTTCGCCGACATCTTCGACTTCCTCGAGCGCGTCGATCCGCGCAGCGTGAACAAGCGCGCGCTGGAAGGTCTGGCCAAGGCCGGGGCCTTCGACAGCATCCACTCCAACCGGCGTCAGTTGCTGGAACAGGCCGACGTTCTGATGGCCTATTGCCAGAGCGTGGCGGCCGAACGCGCCTCGTCTCAGGTGTCATTGTTCGGCGGCGACCAGGCCCATGCCGCGCGCCCGCGTCTGAAGAGCGTCGAGCCCTGGGTTGGTCCGGAGCGACTGGATCACGAACTGTCGGCGGTCGGCTTCTATCTGTCCGGTCACCCGCTGGACGAGATGACCTCAGCCCTGAAGCGCAAGCGCGTCACCTTCGTCGCCGAAGCGGTTCCACTGGCGGAGTCCGGCCACGAAGCGTTCCAGATGGCCGGCGTCGTGCGTCGCAAGCAGGAGCGGGCCAGTGCGCGGACGGGCGAAAAGTTCGCCTTCGTGACCTTCTCGGATCCGACCGGCGAGTTCGAATGCCTGTTCCCGCCCGAACAACTGCGCAAATGCCGTGAGGTGCTGGAACCCGGCGCCTCGGTCATGGTGCGCGTCCGCGCCAAGTCGTCGGAAGGGGAGGTGCGCTTCTTCGGCGACGACGCCTCGCAAATGGACAATCTGCTGGACGACGCCAACATCGGCCTTCGCATCCATGTCTCGGCCCGCAGCGCGGACGCCGAGGCGCTGAAGGCGCGGCTTGAGCGCGCGCGATCGGGCGCGATCGGCAAGGGAGGAGAGGTGTCGCTGATGATCGCGGGCCTCGAGCAGGGGCGCGAGGTCGAGGTCAAGATTCCCGGCCGCTATCGCCTGGACGGCGCATTGCGCGGCGCGCTGAAATCGGCGCCGGGCGTCGTCATGCTGGAGGACGCCTGATGTGCGTCGCCGCGCTGATTTTCGGCTTGGCTCTTGCTGAGGCTGGTCCCTCGGCCGCTGCAGTCCCACAGCCCGTTGCACCAAGGGAAAGCCAGACCATGTTCCACGCTGTCGGAACCTTCGAGGTTCAGATGACGCCCGTCGCGGCGGAGGCCGGCTCACCCGCCGCTGCACCCGGCCGGATGCGCCTGTCCAAGACCTTTCACGGAGATCTGGAAGGCGAGGGCGCTGGCGAGATGCTGGGGCTTCTGAACAATGGCTCCGGCGCCTATGTCGCGATGGAACGCGTGTCAGGGGTGCTCGACGGACGACGCGGCGCCTTCGCCTTGGTCCATCGCGGGGTTATGGAGGCGGGCAGCCAAGATTTGCTGATCACCATCGTTCCCGGGTCCGGCGAAGGCGATTTGGCGGGGATCACGGGCGTCTTTCACTTAAAGATCGAGGGCGGCGTTCATCGCTACGATCTGGAATACAAGCTTCGCTGACAGTCGACTGTGTGCCCAGGATCAATGGTCAAGCTTCTGATTTTGCGGAACCTCACGGACGCGTGATGGGTTTGGTCAGTCCATAGGGAGACTGTTCCAATGAAATATCTCGCCATCGCCAGCGTCGCCTCGCTGGCCCTTCTCGCCGCCTGCAACCAGGGTGGCGACAGCGCCGCCCAGAACACCGGCGAAGCGGTCAACGCCACTCAGGACGCTACCTCCGGCGTCGTGGGCCAGACCTCGGCCATGACCATGGGCGCCAACACCGTCGACGGTTTCGTCACCGGTCTGGGCGCCGGCAACATGTACGAGCTGGAAGCCGCCAAGATCGCCGCCGCCAAGTCCAAGAATGCCGACGTGAAGGCCCTGGCCGCCATGATCACCAAGGATCACACCGCCGCCGGCGAGAAGCTGGCCGCCGCCCAAGCAACCGCCGCGCCCAACGTCGTCATCCCCACGACGTTGGACGAACGCCGCAAGGGCCTGATCGACAATCTGAACGCCGCCACGCCGGACGACTTCGACAAGGTCTATCTGGACCAACAAGTCGCCGCCCACAACGAGACGCTGACGCTGCTGAACGGCTTTGCCGACAACACCGAAGCGCCGGCTCTGGCCACGCTCGCGCGCGAACTGGTGACGCCGGTCACTGCGCACCGGGACCGCGCCCGGACCCTGCTGGACGCGATGAAGTAAAGGCAGCCGTCGCGTTGCTGACCAAAGGCGGTCCCCAAAGGGGCCGCCTTTTCCGCATTTGCAGGGCTGCGCTTGCTATTGCGGCCCATCCGGACTACATGGCCCCCGCATTTCGCAACGCGGGAGAGGCGCGCTTCGGGGAGACATCCCGATCCGCACCATTCCGAGGGTCTTTTAGACCTTTAATCCCCCGCGCCACGTTTGATCGGAAAAAGGACTGAACGATCATGGCTCTGCCTGAATTCTCGATGCGCACCCTGCTTGAAGCAGGCGCCCACTTCGGCCACCAGACGCACCGCTGGAACCCGAAGATGGACCGCTACATCTTCGGCTCGCGCTCGAACATCCACATCATCGACCTGTCGCAGACGATGCCGCTGTTCCACCAGGCTCTGGTGGCCGTGCGCGAAGTCGCCGCCAAGGGCGGTCGCGTTCTGTTCGTCGGCACCAAGCGCCAAGCCGCAGAGCCGGTCGCCGAAGCCGCCAAGCGCTGCGCCCAGTACTACATGAACAACCGTTGGCTCGGCGGCACGCTGACCAACTGGCGCACCGTGTCTGGCTCGATCGCTCGCCTGCGTGAGCTGGAAGGCATTCTGGAAAACGGCGGCGAAGGCCGCGTCAAGAAAGAGCTGCTGAACCTGCAGCGCGAGAAAGACAAGCTTGAGCTGTCGCTGGGCGGCATCAAGGACATGGGTTCGATCCCGGACATCATGTTTGTGATCGACACCAACAAGGAAGCGATCGCGATCCAGGAAGCCCGCAAGCTGAACATCCCGATCATCGCCATCCTGGACACCAACTCGGATCCGGACGGCATCACCTATCCGGTCCCCGGCAACGACGACGCCGCCCGCGCCATCCAGACCTACTGCGACCTGATCGCCGACGCCGTCTTGGACGGCCTGGCCGCCGGCGCTTCGGCCTCGGGCATCGACCTGGGCGCTTCGGAAGCCCCGGTTGAGCCGATGCTGCGTGAAGCGTCGGCCCCCAAGGCTGAAGCCGAAGCCGCGCCGGCTGGCACGGAAGGCGCCGCTGCCGAACTGGAAGCCGCTGCTGAGCCGGCTGCCGAAACCGAGAAGGCCGAGGGCTGATCGCCCGCCGGGCGGCGTTCGCGTTCTTGAGCGCCGCCTGACGAACTGACACACGGCCGGGCTAAATCAGTCCGGCCGTTCCCACATACGAAATCCCCCAAGGAGAAGAACATGGCCGAGATCACTGCCGCCCTCGTGAAGGAGCTTCGCGAGCGTTCGGGCGTCGGCATGATGGACTGCAAGAAGGCGCTGGTCGAAAACGACGGCAACATCGAAGCAGCAATCGACTGGCTGCGCGCCAAGGGCCTGTCCAAGGCCGCTAAAAAGGCCGACCGCGTCGCCGCTGAAGGTCTGGTCGCCGTCGCGTCGAAGGAAGACGGCAAGGGCGAAGTCGCCGCCGCCATCGAGTTCAACGCCGAAACCGACTTCGTCGCCCGTAACGAGCTGTTCCAGAACGCTGCCAAGTCGTTCGCCCAACTGGGTCTGGAGCACCACTCGGTCGAGGCCCTGCACGGCGCCGAACTGGAAGCCGGCAAGACGGTCCAGGACGAAGTGACCAACATGATCGCCACCATCGGCGAAAACATGCAACTGCGCCGCGCCGCCCGCCTGTCGGTTTCGGAAGGCGTTGTCTCGACCTACGTCCACAACGCGGTTTCGCCGGGCGTCGGCCGTATCGGCGTGTTGGTGGCGCTGGAAGGCGAGGGCGACAAGACCGCGCTTCGCGAACTGGGCCGCAAGATCGCCATGCACGTCGCCGCCACCGCGCCGCTGTCGCTGAACACCGACGACCTGGACCCCGCAGCCATCGAGAAGGAACGCACCGTTCTGACCGAAAAGGCCAAGGAAGAAGGTCGCCCGGAAGCCATGATCGCCAAGATCGTGGAAGGTCAGATCAACAAGTTCCAGAAGGACGTGGTGCTGTCCAAGCAGCCGTTCGTCATGGATCCGGACGTGACCATCGAACAACTGGTCGCCAACTCGGCCAAGGAACTGGGCTCCTCCAACCTGCACCTGGCCGGCTTCGTCCGCCTGGCGCTGGGTGAAGGCGTCGAGAAGGTCGAAGGCCCCGACTTCGCGTCGGAAGTCGCCTCCATGATGGGCGGCAACTAAAAACATTCCCCTCATTCGTGAGGGTTTTGTATCAGAAGGGCGCGTTCGGCTTTGATGGCCGGCGCGCCTTTCGTCTATAAGAAGCCGCCTGATTCAATGGCGCCGCAGTCAAACGGACCTTCCCGCATGCCCGACGCCCCCTCGACCTTCCGCTACAAACGCGTCCTGCTGAAGGTGTCGGGCGAGGTGCTGATGGGCGACCAGTCGTTCGGCGTCGATATGAAGACCGTCGATGCTGTGGCTAAGGCCGTCGCGGACGTCGCGGCCGAAGGCGTGGAAATCTGCCTAGTCATCGGCGGCGGCAACATCTTCCGCGGCCTGTCCAAGGCGGCGGCCGGCATGGAGCGCGCCCAGGCTGACTATATGGGCATGCTGGCGACCATCATGAACGCCCTAGCCATGCAGTCGGCGCTGGAGAAGATCGGCGTGTCGACCCGCGTGCAGAGCGCCATCCCGATGGCGGCCATCGCCGAACCCTACATCCGCCGTCGCGCCCTGCGTCATTTGGAAAAGGGTCGGGTTGTGATCTTCGCCGCCGGCGTGGGCGCACCGTTCTTCACTACTGACTCGGGCGCGGCATTGCGTGCGGCGGAAATGGGCTGTGACGCCCTGCTGAAGGGCACCAGCGTGGACGGGGTCTATACCGCCGACCCGAAGAAGGATCCCGACGCGACGCGTTACGAGACGCTGTCTTATCAGGACGTGCTGGCCAAGGATCTGCGGGTCATGGACGCCTCGGCCATCGCCATGATGCGCGACACGGGCATACCGATCGTGGTCTTCTCCATTCGGGAAGACAATTCGCTGCGCCGGACCCTGACCGGCGAAGGCACGTTCACGGTCATTCAGGACGTCGCCTGAACGTTCGCCTGACCAGGAAAGACAAGAGAGACCAAGACCATGGCAAAGCCTGAACTGAAGACCTATCGCGACCGCATGGATCGCTCCGTCGCCGCCCTGAAGGAAGAGTTCAGCGGTCTGCGCACCGGCCGCGCCAACGCCGGTCTTCTGGAGCCCGTGCGGGTCGAAGCCTACGGCTCGGCCTCGCCCCTGACCGCCGTCGCCGCCATCAGCGTGCCAGAGCCTCGCATGATCAGCGTCAGCGTCTGGGACAAGGGCATGGTGGTTGCCGTCGAAAAGGCGATCCGCAACGCCAACCTGGGCCTGAACCCGATCGTGGACGGCCAGACCCTGCGCATTCCGGTGCCGCCCCTGACCGAGGAACGCCGCAAGGATCTGGTCAAGCTGGCCGGCAAATACGCCGAGCAGCAGAAGATCTCGGTTCGCAACGTCCGCCGCGACGCCAACGACGACCTGAAGAAGGCCGAGAAGGCGGGCGAGATCAGCCAGGACGAGCAAAAGAAGATGGAGACCGAGGTCCAGAAGGACACCGACGCGGCCATCAAGCGCATCGACGAGACCTTGAAGACCAAGGAACAAGAGATCATGCAGGTCTGAGGCGAAACGGCTGGGTCCGGAAGGGATCGCACGACAGATGACGGCAGACCGCGCCGCGCCTTCAGGCCAAAGCCCAGACAAGCAGGGTCAGGACGGCCCGCGCCACGTCGCCATCATCATGGATGGCAATGGACGCTGGGCGAAGGCGCGCGGCCTGCCGCGGGCCCTGGGCCACCGTGAGGGCGTCCAGGCGCTGAAGCGCACCATCCAGGCGGCGCCGGATCTGGGCATCGATTGCCTGACGGTGTTCGGCTTCTCGACCGAGAACTGGAGCCGTCCCGAGGACGAAGTGTCAGACCTGATGGGACTGGTGCGGTCCTACGTCGCCAGCGATCTGGCCCGCCTCACCAAGGCCGGCGTCCGGCTGAAGATCCTGGGGCGACGCGAAGGACTGCCGGCCGACATCGCCGCCATCATCGAACGGGCCGAGGCTCAGACCGCCCATAACGACCGTTTCCTATTGCAGGTCGCCTTCAACTACGGCGGTCGGGCGGATCTAGTGGACGCGGCGCGTCGCCATATGGAGCGGGTGCTGGCGGGCGAGACGGTCGAGCCTTTCAACGAGGCGATCCTGACCTCAGGCCTCGCCACGGCGGGCTCGCCGCCGCTTGACCTGATCGTGCGCACGTCGGGCGAGCAGCGGCTGTCGAACTTTCTGTTGTGGGAGGCTGCCTACGCCGAGCTCGTTTTCCAAGACATCCTGTGGCCCGACTATGGCCCGAAGGCCCTAGCTGAGGCGATCTCGGCCTTTGGTCAGCGCGATCGCCGTTTCGGCGGACGCGTGATTGCGCCTGAGCGCGCGACGGCCTGATGGCGGTCAAGGGTCGAGATATCGCCCTCAGGGCTGCGTCCGCCGTCGTGCTGGCGCCCGCCGCTGTCGCTGCGACGTGGGGCGGCGGCGTGTGGTTCCTGGGGCTGATGATCGTCGCCAGCGTCGTCCTGGCGTTCGAATGGGCGGCGATGAGTGCGCCCCATGCGCGCCGCGTCATGGGCGGCGCCGTCAGCTTCGGCGTCGTGGCGGCGGTGATCAGCGCCCATTTCGGCGCCATGTCCGTCGCCTTCATCATGCTGGTGTTCGGCGCGGTCGCGGCCGGGGTCTATGCCCGAAGTCGAGGGCAGGAGGCGCTGGATGCCGCCTATGGCGTGCTCTATCTCGGCTGGCCTTCGGTCCTGCTGATCTGGCTGCGTGACGTCGACAGTTTGATCGGCCTGCATTGGACCGTGCTGGTCTTCGCCGTCGCCTGGTCGGCTGATATCGTGGCCTATCTGGCGGGATCCACCTTTGGCGGACCCAAGCTGTGGCCGCGCTTCTCGCCGAACAAGACCTGGTCCGGGTTCATCGGCGGCGTTGCGGCCGGCGCGGTTGCGGGCGCCGTCATGACGGCCTGGGTCAATATGGGCGCCTTGAGCGTCGTCTGGGGCGCAGTGCTGGGCTTTGCGGGGGCCTTGGCGACCATGGCGGGCGATCTGTGGGAATCGGCGCTGAAGCGACGGTTCGGGGTCAAGGACGCGGGCAACACCATTCCTGGCCACGGCGGCCTGCTGGACCGCGTCGATGGCCTGATGTTCGCGGTCGTGGTCGTCGCGGCTGGCCGATTGACCGTCCTGATGCTGGAGCGCGGGGCGTGATCCGGCGTCGCATCACCGTGCTTGGCGCGACCGGATCGGTCGGAGCCTCCACGCTGGACCTGATGGCTCAAGCCGAGGCGACGGGCACGGGCGCGTTCGAGGTCGAGGCCCTGACGGGCGGCGCCAACATCGCCAAACTGGCCGAGCAGGCCAAGCGCTGGCGGCCCAAGCTGGCCGTGACCGCCGATCCAGCGCGATTGGACGAACTGCGTGACGCCTTGTCCGGCACGGACGTCTCTGTCGCCGCTGGCGACGCCGCCATCGTCGAGGCGGCGACGCGACCTGCCGACTGGATCATGGCGTCCATCGTCGGAGCGGCGGGTTTGAAGTCCGCCTGGGCGGCGGCGGGAACGGGCGCGACCCTGGCGCTGGCCAACAAGGAAAGCCTGGTCTGCTGCGGCCCGGCCCTGATCGAACGCGTCAGGCGGGCAGGGGGGCGCTTGATCCCCGTCGATTCCGAGCATTCCGCCATCTTCCAGGTGTTTCCGGCCGAAGTGCCTGAGCGGGTTGCCAAGCTGATCCTGACCGCATCGGGCGGACCGTTCCGCCAGACGCCGCGTGAGCAGATGGTCGGCATCACGCCCGAACAGGCCGTCGCCCACCCCAACTGGAGCATGGGCGCCAAGATTTCAGTCGACAGCGCCACCATGGCCAACAAGGGCCTGGAGATGATCGAGGCGGCCTATCTGTTCGATATGCCGCAGGATCGGATCGACGTCGTGGTGCACCCCGAATCGATCATCCACAGCCTTGTGGAATATGTGGATGGTTCGACCCTGGCCCAGATGGGACCGCCGGATATGCGCACGCCGATCGCCTGCGCGCTGGCTTGGCCGGATCGGATCGCGTGGCCGGCGCCCAAGCTGGATCTGGCTGCGCTAGGTCGGCTGACGTTCGAAGCGCCCGATATGACGCGCTTTCCCGCCCTCCATCTGGCGCGTCAGGCCCTGAAGGCGGGCGGCGCGACCCCGGCCGTGTTCAACGCCGCCAACGAGGTCGCCGCCTTCGCCTTCCTTGACCGCAAGCTGGCGTTTCTCAATATTGCCGCAGTCGTCGCCGAAACCCTTGAGCGTGCGACGAAAGCGGGGATGGCTTTCGGTTCTGGAGACGCCTGCGGCGCGGCCCTTTCGGTCGACGCCGAGACGCGTCGAATGGCCGAGAGCGTCATCGCCGGCCTTGCGAATGCGGCCTGACAGCAGGCCAGGGGAGACGATTTTCGAATGCTGGGCGTCCTGGGTCAGGTCCTGATCTCCATCGCCTCGTTCCTGCTGGTGCTGACCTTCATCGTCACCATCCACGAACTGGGTCACTTCCTTGTCGCGCGCGCCTTTGGCGTGAAGGTGGACCGGTTCGCGGTCGGCTTCGGCAAGGCTGTGGCCAGCCGCTCCGATCGTCACGGCATCGAATGGCGTCTCGGCTGGCTGCCGCTGGGCGGCTATGTGAAGTTCTCGGGCGATCTGGATGCGTCCAGCGTGCCCGACCGGGCCGGACTGGACGAACTGCGCAGCCGCGTGGTCGCCGAACGTGGGCCCGGCGCCGAGCGCGACTATTTCCACTTCAAGCCGGTGTGGCAGCGCGCCCTGATCGTCGCGGCCGGGCCCATCGCCAACTTCATCCTGGCCATCACCATCTTCGCCGTCGTGTTCATGGCCGTCGGTGTGTCCCTGCGCCCCGCGCGTGTGGCTCAGGTGCAAACGGGATCGCCGGCTGCCGCCGCCGGGTTCCAGGTCGGTGACCTGATCACCGAGGTGAACGGCAAGGCCATCAAGGACGGAAGCGCGGTCACCCGCACCGTCATGCTCTCGACCGGTGATCCTGTGCGTTTCAAGGTCGAGCGCGCCGGGCGTCCTGTCGAGCTGGTCGCCACGCCGGAACGTCGCGAGGAAAACGACCCCATCGCCGGACGGGTCAAGGTCGGCCGCATCGGGCTGGGGTTGGGCTCGTTGGCCGGCGATGTCCGCCATGTGCGCTATGGCCCCGTCGAGGCTGTCGCCGAGGGCGCGCGCCAGACGGCCGACGTCATCGGCTCGACCCTGACCTACCTCGGACGCCTGGCGACGGGCCGCGAGTCGGGCGATCAGTTCAGCGGTCCGTTGGGCATGGCCAAGGCGACGGGCTCGCTGACCACGGCTGCGGTTGAGGCCAATCCAGCGCCTGGCGCGATGGCGATCAACCTGATCCTGACTCTGACAACCTTGGCCGCCATACTTTCGATCGGAATCGGCTTTCTAAATCTGCTTCCCATTCCGGTCCTCGACGGCGGGCATCTGCTTTTCTACGGCTATGAGGCTGTGGCGAAACAGCCTGTGTCGGCGCGGTTCCAGGAGATGGGCTATCGTGCAGGCCTTGCGCTTTTGGCGGGATTTATGTTGTTCGCAACGTGGAACGACCTACAGAAGCTCAATATCTTCCAATTCCTCGGCGGGCTCGTCTCGTGAGCCGACGCCAGCCCCCGACGGTTTCCCGAATGAATGACATGACCTCTCGCGCCGCCGTTCGACTGAGCGCCCGCTCCAGCCTGCTGGCTCTGGCGGTCGCTGCTGGGCTGGGCGCGCCTGCGCTGGCGCAGACTGCGCCGGCCCAGACCGCGCCGGCGACGACGACGCCTGCTGCGCCGGCTCAAATGCCAGCCCAGACGGCCCCGGCGAGCGCCGCCGAACCGCGTGTCGAGATTGCTGCGCCGCAGACGATCACGATCAACCGCATCATCGTTCAGGGCGCGCAGCGGATCGACCAGACGACGGTCCTGTCCTACCTGCCGATCCGCCCCGGTGATGCGGTCGACGCCTCGGTGCTGGACGTCGCGGTGCGCACCCTGTCGCGCACGGGCCTGTTCGCCGATGTGCAACTGGGCATCCAGAACGGCGACCTGATCGTCCAGATCGTCGAGAACCCGATCATCAACCAGGTGGTGTTCGAGGGAAACAAGGCGTTGTCCAAGGACAAGCTGACCAAGGAAGTGACCCTGGCGCCGCGCGGCATCTATACCCGCGCCAAGGTCCAGGAAGACGTCGGCGCCATCGTCGAACTGTATCGCCTGCAGGGCCGCATCTCTGCGACCGTGACACCCAAGCTGGTCCAGCTGGAACAGAACCGCGTCGATGTGATCTTCGAAATCAACGAAGGCCCGCAGACCGGCATCAGCGCCATCAACGTCTTGGGCAACGAGGCGTTTTCCGATCGTGATGTGCGCGGTGTGATGGTCACCGAGAAGTCGACCTGGTGGAAGTTCTTCTCCAACAACGACAACTACGATCCCAACCGCCTGGAATACGATCAGGAGCAGTTGCGGAAGTTCTACACCAACC
This sequence comes from Brevundimonas vesicularis, assembly GCF_014204545.1. Lineage (GTDB taxonomy): Bacteria > Pseudomonadota > Alphaproteobacteria > Caulobacterales > Caulobacteraceae > Brevundimonas > Brevundimonas vesicularis_B. The sequence continues at coordinate 685,458 of NZ_JACHLJ010000001.1, read as the reverse complement.
GCGGCTATTACGACTTCCGCGTGGTGTCTTCGGTCGCCGAGTTGCAGCCGGACGATCAGGCGTTCCAGCTGACGCTGACGCTGAACGAAGGCGACAAGTACAACTTCGGTGAGATCAAGGTCGTCACCCAGAACGACCGCCTGAACGCCGACTTCCTGAAGGCTCTGGTGCCGATCCGGGAAGGCCAGCTGTACGAAAGCGACAAGATCGAGCAGGCGGTCGACGCCCTGACTTTCGCGGCGGGTTCGGCCGGTTACGCCTTCGTCGAAATCAATCCGACCTATAAGGCCAATCCCGAGACGGACACGGTCGATGTGACCTTCAACGTGTCCGAGGGCCAGCGGGTGTACATCGATCGCATCAATGTGGTCGGCAACACGCGCACGATCGACCCGGTTATTCGCCGCGAACTGCTGCTGACCGAGGGCGACGCCTTCAACCGCGCCCTGATGGAGCGCTCGCGCAACAACCTGCGCGCATTGGGCTTCTTCAAGGACGTGACGGTCGAGGAAACGCGCGGCAGTGCGCCGGACCGTTCGGTCATCAACGTCAACGTTCAGGAACAGCCCACCGGCGAGCTGTCCGTCGGTGCGGGCTTTAGCTCTGTCGACTCCTTTACGGTCAACCTGGGCATCTCGGAGCGGAACTTCCGTGGGCGCGGCCAGAACGTGGTCGCCCGTCTGGAATGGGGTTCGCTGCGTCAGCAGGTCGACTTCCGCTTCACGGAGCCGAAATTCCTGGGACGTGATCTGCGCGCCGGCTTTGACCTGTTCCACTCGCGCTACGATCTGAGCCAATATTCGTCGTACGACTATCGCTCGACCGGCGCGGGCCTGCGTCTGTCCTATCCGTTGAACGGCAATATGCTGCTCAGCACCCGCTACTTCCTGAAGTCCGATGAGATCATCGTGCCGACGGGCTTCTGCTCCGGCGTTGGTCAAGGGTCATCGGCGCTGTGCGATCAAGTGGGCAGCTTCATCAACTCTTCGGTCGGCTATACGCTTCAGGTCAACTACACCAACGATCCGATCCGTCCGACGCGCGGCTGGGCTGGGTCGCTGCGTCAGGACCTTGCGGGTCTGGGCGGCGATGTGAACTATGTGAAGACCGAGGCTGATGCGAGCTGGTACTACGGCTTCACGCCGAGCTGGATCGTCAGCGTTCAGGGTTCGACTGGCTACGTCAGCGGCTGGAACGGCGATCCGATCCGCATCAACGACCGCTTCTTCAAGGGCGGCAACAGCTTCCGCGGCTTCGAGACGGCCGGTATGGGGCCACGCGACCTGAATACGACCGACGCCTTGGGCGGCAACTTCTACGCCATCGGCACGGTGGAGCTGACCCTGCCGAACTATCTGCCCGAGCAGTACGGCATCAAGACCTCGCTGTTCGCCGATGTCGGTACGCTGGGCGTGCTGGATGATCGCTACAAGCTGACGTCCACCGGAACGGTGAACACCAATATCGCCGACGAGCTGTCGCTGCGTGCATCGGCCGGCATCAGCATCCACTGGAAGTCGCCGATGGGTCCGATCCGCTTCGACATCTCCAAGGTTCTGTCCAAGGAAGAATACGACAAGACGGAATCCTTCCGCTTCTCGACCTCCACTCAGTTCTAATCGCGGCTTTTTCGACCGCACGAGGAAACACCATGAAAGCTCTGATCATCGCGGCGACCGCCGCTGCTTCGCTCATCGCCACCGCCGCCTCGGCGCAACAGGCCGGCGCGCCCGCCAATCCCGGCCCGGTCATCCCCGGCGTCTGCGTTTACTACAACGCGCGTCTGCTGGCCCAGTCGTCGGCCGGCCAAGCCGTCGAAGCCCGCATGCAACAGCTGGCCCAGGAAGTTCAGGGTGAACTGCAACCTTACGCCACGTCCATCCAGTCGGACGCCCAACAGCTGCAAGCCTCGGGTTCGAGCCTGCCAGCCGACCAACTGCAACAGCGTCGTCAGGCTCTGCAGCAGCGCGCGCAAGAGGCGCAACAGCTGGAAGCCACGCGTGAAAACGAACTGCGCTACACCCTGGGCATGCAACGCCAAGCCATCACTGAGGCTGTCTCGCCGATCCTGACCGCTTTGTATCAGGAAAAGGGCTGCGGCCTGCTGTTGGACCGGGAGAGCGTCTTCATGATGAACCCGGCAATGGACGTCACCGACCTGGCGATCCAGCGCCTGAACACGGCCCTGCCGACGCTGAGCTTCAACCGTATGGCCGTGCCGGCTCAGACGCAGGCTCAACCGGCCGCCGCCAACTAAGTCGTCGATGCCCGATCCCCGCTTTTTCGAAACCCTGTCGCCCCTCAGCGTCGCCGATCTGGCGGCCCAGATCGGTGGCGAGGTCGAGCGGGGAGGGGATCGCATGATCGCCTCCGTCGCGCCCTTGTCCTCTGCGGACGAGGGCGCGATCGCGTTCTTGGGCGACCGCAAGTTCGCGGCCGCGCTGGCGACAACGCAGGCCGGCTGTGTTGTCGTGCCGGCTGAAGCCAAGGACGCCGCGCCGTCGGCCGCCGCGGTCATCGTCTCGCGCACGCCTCAAGCCGCCTGGGCCAAGGCGTCGCTGGCGCTGCATCGGCCCATACTTCTGGATAAGGCGATCACCCGCGACGAGGCGGGCGAGGACGACAGCGTCGTGGTCGAACCCGGCGCGATCCTGGGGCAAGGCGTTCGCATCGGTCGCGGGTCCCGCATCGGCGCCAACAGCGTCATCGCGCCCGGCGTGCAGATCGGCCGTGATTGCGTGATCGGCGCCAACGTCAGCGTGGCCTTCGCCCTGATTGGCGACCGGGTGAAGCTGTATGCCGGCGCCCGGATCGGCGAAGCGGGCTTTGGCGCCACGGGGACAGCGACGGGGGTCATGGATATTCCCCAACTGGGCCGCGTCATCCTTCAGGACGGCGTGACGGTGGGCGCCAACTCCTGCATCGACCGCGGCGCCTATGACGACACGGTCATCGGCGAAAACACCAAGATCGATAATCTGGTCATGGTCGGCCACAACTGCGTCATCGGCCGTAACTGCCTGCTGGTCGCCAATACCGGCATCTCGGGCTCGGTGACCGTGGGCGACAATGTCATCTTCGGCGGCAAGGCGGGAATTGGCGACCACATCACGATCGGCGAGGGCGCGCGCGTCGCGGCCGGAGCCGGTGTGCTGTCCGATGTTCCCGCCGGTGAGACCTGGTCGGGTTATCCGGCGCGCCCGATCCGACAGTTCTTGCGCGAGACGGTCTGGCTCGCCAAACAGGCCTCATCGAAGAAGGCTCCGAAGGAATCATAGGGATGAGCGACACGACTGCCGTCGAAGGCAAGATCGATTACGCCGAGGTGATGCGGCGGCTGCCGCACCGTTATCCCTTCCTGCTGGTGGACAAGGCCGAAGACTTCGTGCCCGCGACATCGATCGTCGGCATCAAAAACGTCACCCACAACGAGCCCTTCTTCCCCGGTCACTTCCCGATCGATCCCGTCATGCCCGGCGTGCTGATTGTCGAGGCCATGGCCCAGACCGGCGCCCTGCTGATGTCCAAGACGCTGGATGTCGCCGTGGCCGACAAGGTCATCATGTTCATGTCGATCGACGGAGTTCGCTTCAGAAAGCCCGCGCGGCCCGGCGACCAACTGCGCATGGAGGTTAAGGTGATCCGCGCGCGGGGCGACGCCTACAAGTTCCGGGGCGAGACCTTCATCGACGGCAAGCTGGCGGCCGAAGCCGAGTTCATGGCCATGGTCGTGACTGTGCCCACGCCCTCGCCTAGGCCGGAGGCGTGATGACCGTTCATCCTACCGCTGTGATCGACGCGACGGCGACATTGGGCGAGGGTGTGGAGGTCGGCCCCTGGTGCACGGTAGGACCGAATGTGGTGCTGGGCGACCGTGTGCGCCTGGTCAGCCATGTCGTGGTCCAGCAGGACACGACCGTGGGGGGCGGGACGGTCATCCATCCGTTCGCCGTCATCGGCGGCGACCCGCAGCACAATGGTTACAAGGGTGAGACGGTTCGGCTGGAGATCGGCGAGAACAACCTGATCCGCGAGCACTGCACCTTCAATCGAGGCACGCCGCAGGGGACGGGCGTCACGGTCGTGGGTTCGAACAACCTGTTCATGACCGGTGCCCATGTCGGTCACGACTGCGTCGTCGGCGACAATGTGGTCATGGCCAACAACGCGACTTTGGGCGGTCATGCTCAGGTCGGGGACAAGGTGTTTCTGGGCGGACTGTGCGCTGTGCACCAGAACGGCCGCGTCGGGCAGGGCGCGATCATCGGCGGTCTGGCGGCGGTGACGCGTGACGTCATCCCCTATGGCTCGGCCTGGGGCAATCATGCGCGGCTGCGTGGGCTGAATCTGATCGGGTTGAAGCGCAAGGGCTACGGCAAGGATCAGGTGCGGCGCCTGCTCGCGGCCTATCGCGATCTGTTCGAGGGCGACGGCGAGTTCGCCGGTCGGATCGATGGCGTGGCGGAACGCTATGCCGACCTGCCGGAGATCATGGAGATCATCGCCTTCATCCGCGACGGCGGGCGGCGTCCGCTGTGCCTGCCCAACGCGGAATGAGCGCGGCTGGAAAGCTGGGTCTGATCGCAGGCGGCGGCGATCTTCCGGCGGCCGTCGCGGCGCGTTGCGATGCGCTCGGGCGGCCGGTTTTCGTGATCCGGCTGGCGGGGTTCGCGGACGAGCATCTGGCGCGCTGGCCCGGCGCCGAGTTCGGCATGGCGCAGATCGGCGCGATCCTGAAGGCGTTGAAGTTAGAGCGCTGCACGACCGTGTGTCTGGCCGGCATCGTCAATCGGCCGGATTTCAAGACGTTGAGACCCGACTTCAAAGGGGCGACCCTGTTGCCGGGCATCGTCGCCGCCGCCTCCAAGGGCGACGACGCCCTGCTGCGAAAGATCCTGTCAGTGTTCGAGGCCGAAGGATTCGCCGTCGAGGGCGCCGACGACATTCTCGGCGGCGACACGCTTGGCGCAGGCGCGCTGGGCGACGTCTCGCCGACCAAGGAGCAGCTAGACGATCTGAAAAAGGCGCTGCATGTCGCCGAAAAATCAGGTGAACTGGATATCGGTCAGGGCGCTGTGGTCTGTGACGGCCTGGTCCTTGCGGTTGAGGCGCAGGAAGGCACGGACGCGATGCTGACCCGCGTCGCCAATCTGTCCGCCGACTTGCGTGGAGCGGTCGATAGTCCCAAGGGCGCGCTCGGCAAGGCGCCCAAGCCGATCCAGGATCTGCGCGTCGATATGCCCGTGATCGGACCGCGCACGGTCGAAATGGCGGCGGCGGCGGGTCTGGCGGGTATCGGCGGCGTGGCCGGACGTTTGATCCTGATCGATCGCGCGGCCATCGTCGAGACGGCGAACCGTCTGGGCCTGTTCGTCTGGGGCGAGGCTCGGTGAGCCGTCCGCTGAAGATCATGCTGGTGGCGGCCGAGGCTTCGGGCGATGCGCTGGGCGCCGGTCTGGCCAAGGCGTTGAAGGTGCGGTTGAGGGACGACGTGGCTTTTGTCGGCGTCGGCGGGCCCAAGATGGCGGCCGAAGGCGTGGTCAGCCCGTTCGACATCGTCGAACTGTCGATCCTGGGCTGGATCGAGGGTTTGCGCGCCTATGGCAAGGTCAAGCGGCGCGTCGAGCAGACGGCGGCGCTGGCCGAGCGGGAAAAGCCCGACGCCGTTGTGCTGATCGACAGTTGGGGCTTCACCATCCGTGTGGCCAAGGCGATCCGGGCCGCGCGGCCGGACCTGCCGCTGATCAAATATGTCGGGCCTCAGGTCTGGGCCTCACGGCCGGGCCGGGCCAAGACCTTGGCGGGCGCCGTCGATCATTTGCTGGCCCTCTATGGCTTTGATGCGCCCTGGTTCGAGCGCGAGGGCCTGCCGACGACCGTGGTCGGTTCGTCTGCGCTTCATGTGAACGTGGATGGTGCGGACGGCGCAGCGTTCCGCGCGCGTCGTGGGATCTCGGCCGATGTGCAGCTTCTCTTGGTGCTGCCCGGCAGCCGGCCCAGTGAGATCACCCGAATGGCCCCCGTCTATGAGGCGACGGTCAGAAAACTGAAGACCACCAACTCCGGTCTGGAAGTCGCCGTGGTCGCCGCGGGGACGGTGGCTCACGACGTTGCTGGCCGCGTCGCCGCCTGGCCTTTCCGCGTTCACCTGGTCGACGAAGCCGAAAAGTATGACGCCATGCGCGCCGCGACCGTCGCCCTGGCCACCAGCGGCACCGTGTCGACCGAACTGGCGCTGGCGGGCGCGCCGATGGTCATCGCCTACAAGATCGACGGGCTCAGCTATCAGCTGATGAAGCGGTTCGTGACGGCCAAACACATCACCCTGTTCAACGTCGCGGCTGACGACCGGATCGCACCCGAGTTTATCCAGCACGAGGCGACCCCGGCCATTCTGACGGCGGCGGTCGGGCGGCTGCTGGCCGACCCGGCCTTGGCGGCCGAGCAGGCACGTCGCCAGACGGCGGCATTGGACCTGATGGGACGCGGAGGACCGGACCCGTCCGAACTGGCTGCCGACGCGGTGCTGAAGGTCATCGCCGACAAGTCGGCGAGCTGACGATGGCGCGGGCGCGCAGTCCGCGACGTGCGGCCGAGGTCCGCGCCGCGCTTCAGATGGCGGTAGGTGCGATGGCCGCGCTCTATCTCGCGACTTGGCTGAACCTGCCGCACCCCTACTGGAGCGTGATTTCCGCCATCGTCGTCATCCAGGCGAGCGTCGGCGGCGGCGTTTTGACCGTTGCGCGCGACCGGGCCATCGGCACGGCGACCGGAGCGCTGGCGGGGGCGGTGTTCGCCTTCCTTCGTCCGCCGGGCCTGGAAAGCATGGCCCTCAGCATCGCCGTCTCGGCGGGCCTGCTGGCCTTCTTTGCAACCGGGCGGCCATGGCTGAAGGTCGCGCCCGTGACGGCGACTATCGTCATCGCCGGCGGGACGGGCGCGGAAGGGCCGGCGTCCCTCGCGCTCGATCGGGTCATGGAAATTCTGGTCGGCAGCGGCGTGGGGGTTCTGGCGATTCTGGCTCTGTTTCCGCGCCATGCCAGGCAATCCTTCAAGCTTCAGGCGCGCGAGGCGGCGGGCGAAGCGGCGGGGCTGCTGGCTTTGGTCTCAAAGGCCGCCCCGGCGGATGCCTCCGAGATTTCGCGCCGTCATGCCGATCTGAAGCGACGACTGGATGCGCTGGGTCAGGCGGCCAAGAACGTCATCGATCTGCCCGGTCCGCAACGCGAGACGGCGGATCGGGCTGCGCTCGTGCGCGCCTTCTGGCGCGTGCGCAGCGACATCGTCATCTTGGGGCGTGGTTTCCAGGCCGAGGGCGCTGGCGCCCGGCTGGATCCCTGGTCGCAGGACGCGGAGAGTGCGGTGGAACAACTCAAGTCTCTGTCTGATGGCAGGGCCGCCCAGCCCATGGGCGCAATCGACCAAAGCCTGGCCCTGTCCATGGCCGTCGAGGGCGACGATGTGGCTCTGGGCGCTGCTGCGATCGGCGTGGCCCATATGCACCGCGATCTGGACGACCTGGCTGCACGGTTCGCGGATCTGAAGCTGGTCTGACGACAAAGAAAAACGCCGGGGATGTCTCCCCGGCGTTTTGCATTTCAGCTTTCGTATCAGCCGCGCTGTTCGATCGGCACGTAATCGCGCTGGGTCGGGCCCGTGTAGAGCTGACGCGGGCGACCGATCTTCTGCGACGGATCGGCCATCATTTCCTGCCACTGCGAGATCCAGCCCACGGTGCGGGCCAAGGCGAACAGGACAGTGAACATGGTGGTCGGGAAGCCCATCGCCGACAGGGTGATGCCCGAATAGAAGTCGACGTTCGGGAACAGCTTGCGCGAGGTGAAGTATTCGTCCGACAGGGCGACCTTCTCCAGTTCCTTGGCGACCAGAAACAGCGGGTCGTTTTCGCGGCCCGTGGCGGCCAGCACTTCATAGGCCGACTGCTGCATGACCTTCGCGCGCGGGTCGTAGTTCTTGTACACGCGGTGGCCGAAGCCCATCAGCTTGTACTTGCGGTCCTTCACGCCCTGGATGAACTCCGGGATCTTGTCCGGGGTGCCGATTTCCTTGAGCATCGTCAGCGCCTCTTCGTTGGCGCCGCCGTGCGACGGGCCCCACAGGCAGGCGATGCCGGCGGCGATACAGGCGAACGGATTGGCGCCCGACGAACCGGCCAGACGCACGGTCGAGGTCGAGGCGTTCTGTTCGTGGTCGGCGTGCAGGGTGAAGATGCGGTCCATGGCGCGAACCAGGGCCGGATCGACGTGATAGTCCTCGGCCGGCACGGCAAAGCACATGCGCAGGAAGTTTTCAGCGTAGGACAGGTCGTTGCGCGGCGACACGAACGGCTGGCCGACGTGGTACTTATAGGCGCGGGCCGCGATCGTGGGCATCTTGGCGATCAGGCGAATGGCCGAGATGTCACGCTGGATCGGATCGTGGATGTCAAGGCTGTCGTGATAGAAGGCCGACAGGGCGCCGACGGTGCCGACCATGATGGCCATGGGGTGGGCGTCGCGGCGGAAGCCTTCGAAGAAGCGATCGAACTGGCTGTGCAGCATCGTGTGGGTGGTGATGCTGTTTTCGAACTTTTCGTACTGAGCGGCGGTCGGCAGTTCGCCGTGCAGCAGCAGATGGCAGACCTCCACGAAGTTCGACTTCGACGCCAGCTGGTCGATCGGATAGCCGCGATGAAGCAGAATGCCGGCGTCGCCGTCGATATAGGTCAGAGCCGATTCACAGGCCGCCGTCGAGGTGAAGCCGGGATCGAAAGTGAAGGCGCCGGTTCCCGCATAGAGCTTGCGGATGTCGATGACGTCCGGGCCGGTGGAGCCCGAAAGGACCGGCAACTCGATCGTCTTGTCCTCGAAGGACAGGGTCGCCGAGCCGGCGGGTTTGGCTTGTTCAGTCATGAATGCCCCTTTGCATCACACGTCCAGGCGCGGGGAGGCGTCGGCCGCTTTTTGGTTTGTGGGTGATCACTTAGTCTGTTGCAGCGCATCATCCAAGCGCCCGAGACTTTCGTCGCGCCCAAGAGCCGACAAAGTTCGTGCAATATCAGGTGATGTTGACCCTGCGGTAATGGCCGCGCGCATCGACGGGCCGATTTTCCCGAACCCAACGCCCTCGGATTCTGCAAAGGCCTTGAGCTCGGCTTCCAGCGCAAAGACATCCCAGGATTGGAACAGGGACAGCCGCTCGCGCAGGCGGGCGAGGCGATCCAGCGTCTCACCGGACAGCAGCGCCTTCGCCTTGTCGTCCAGGGTCAGCGGGCGCGATTTCAGTACGAAGGCGGTTTGGTCGGCCAGATCGAGGATCGTCTTGGCGCGGTCCTTGACGAAAGGCATGGCGCGCTGAAGCCGGGCTTCGTCCGCCTCCGCCAGGGCGTGGCCCTTCTGCAGATGCGCATCCAGTGTGAGCTTGGCGAGCCGCTCGTCGTCGGCGAGACGCAGCCAGTGCGAATTGACGTGGGCCAGTTTGTCGAAGTCCAAGCGGGCCGGCGCCTTGCCGATGCCGGCGAGATCGAACCATTCGATGGCCTGGGCGTCGCTGAACAATTCGTCGTCGCCGTGGGACCAACCCAGGCGAGCCAGATAGTTGCGCATGGCCTCGGGCAAGTAGCCCATCTCGGCATATTCGTGGACCGCCTGGGCCCCGTGGCGTTTCGACAGCTTGGCGCCGTCCGGACCGTGGATCAGCGGGATGTGGGCGAAGGTCGGACGCGTCCAGCCCAGGGCGTCGTAGATCAGGCTCTGGCGGGCGGCGTTGTTCAGGTGATCGTCGCCGCGGATGACGTGGGTCACACCCATGTCGTGGTCATCGACCACCACGGCGAGGTTATAGGTCGGTGCGGCGTCCGAGCGCAGCAGCACCAGGTCGTCGAGATCTTCGGTGGACCAGCTGACCGAACCCTGGACCTCGTCGGCGACGGTGACGGTCGTCGCCTTGGGGCGGCGGAAGCGCACGACGTGGGGCAGGGCCAGGTCATCGACCGTGGGCTCGCGGTCGCGCCAAGGCGATTCGAAGGTGCGTTTCTCGGCCTTGGCTTCGTCGCGCAGACGGCCCGTGTCCTCGGCAGAGGTGAAGTCGCGGTAGGCGTGGCCCGCTTCGAGCAGTTGATCGACCACCTCGCGGTGGCGGTCGGCGCGGCTGTGCTGGAACACCGGCTCTTCATCGGCGAACAGCTCCAGCCAGCTCAGGCCGTCGAAGATCGCCTTCACCGCTTCATCGGTCGAGCGTTCGCGGTCGGTGTCCTCGACCCGGATCAGGAAACGCCCAGCGTGTCTCTTGGCGTACAGCCAGTTGAACAAAGCGGTTCTCGCCCCGCCGATATGCAGATAGCCTGTCGGCGAGGGGGCGAAGCGGGTGACGACAGTCGAGGAGGGTGAGGTCATAGGCGATGGGTCCGTAAGCGAGGCCCTTATACGCCCCGACGCGGCAAAGCCTACCCCCGCCGCGCGATTGCGCGCGTGGTTGGGGGAGGAGGTCGCGGCACAGACGCTGCGATGGCGGTTGTGGACGCCGGTCGCATTCGGCGCCGGCGCTGCGGTCTATTTCGCCCTGCGTGCCGAGCCGGGGTTGTGGCCTCTGTTGCTGGGCGCAGTCGTCGCCTTTTCAGCCTGGATCGCGGCGAGACGGCGGGGATGGGCGCGGCGTCTGACCTGGCCGCTGTTGATGCTGGCCTGTGTCGCCGGCGGTTTGGCGGCCGCCAAGGTCCGCACCGAAATGGTCGCCGCGCCCATCGCGCCCGCAATGAGCGAGCCGACCGTGATCGAGGCCTGGGTCGTGGACGTCGACAGTCCTGGCCAGAGGGGCGCGCGGATCGTGATTGCACCGGTCTGGGTACGGGGGCTTACGCCAGATCAAACGCCCGTGCGTTTGCGGGCGACGGTGCGAGGCGAACCGCCCAGACCAGGCGAGGCGATCCGTCTCTTCGGCATCCTCAATCCCCCACCGGCGCCGGCCAGCCCCGGCGCCTATGATTTCGGCCGCAACGCCTTTTTCCAGGGCATGGGCGGTGTGGCCTTCGCCCTGGGTGAGACGCGGTCGGCTGATCTCGCGCCGCCCCCATGGCGGCTTCGGTTGGCGATGGCCGTAAATGGCGCGCGTTATGCCTTGGCGGAGCGGATCGTGGCGCGCCTGGGCGAGCGGACTGGCGGAATCGCCGCCGCCATGACCACCAGCCACGAGACCTGGATCAGTCAGGAGGATATGGACGTCATGCGGGATTCGGGCCTGGCGCACATCCTTTCGGTGTCCGGGCTGCACATGGCCATTGTCGGCGGTTTCGTCTTCTTCGCCGTGCGTCTGGGCGTGGCGGCTTGGCCTTGGTTGGCCTTGAGGGTTCACGGCAAGAAGGTCGCGGCCGTGGCGGGACTGACGGCGGTGGGCGTCTATCTGGTGGTGTCGGGTGCGCCGCCCCCGGCCGAGCGAGCGGCCATCACCGCCTCCATCGCCTTCCTGGCCATCCTGCTGGATCGGCAGGCGGTGACGATGCATGGCCTGGCCGTTGCGGCCTTCATCGTCCTGGCCATCCAGCCGGAAGCCATCGTCACGCCGGGATTCCAGATGTCGTTCGCGGCGACCGCCGCCTTGGTCGCCCTGGTCGAGGCCTGGCCCAAGCGGACGCGAGAGATTTCCGCCCCGTGGCCGATTCTGGCGATCCAGCGGTTCGGCGGCTGGTTGACGGCGGCCCTGGCGGCCAGCGTCGTGGCGGGGCTGGCGACCGGGCCGTTCGCCATGCAGCATTTCAATCGCACGGCCATGTACGGGCTGTTGGCGAACCTGGGCACGTCGCCAGTCGCAGACTTCATCCTGATGCCGGCCCTGGCCATCGGCGCGGCGTTGGAGCCGCTGGGATTGGGCGGGCCTTTCCTGGCGGTTGCGGGATGGGGCGTCGATCTGATGCTGGCGATCGGAACCTGGACGGCGGGGCTGCCGGGGGCGGTGCGGACGGTGGCCAGCGCGCCGGACTATGTCCTGCCGATCGCCTTCCTGGGAGTGCTGTTCGTCTGTCTGTGGCAGGGACGACTGAGGTGGCTGGGCCTGCCGCTGGCGGCGGCCGTTCTGGTCTGGCCACGCGCGCCGACGCCGGATCTGTGGATCGGAGACGGGGGGACAAACGCCGCATTTCACCGCGAGAAGGAGGCGGTCGTCGTCAGGCCCGGCGTCCGAGAGTTCGCCGTCGATCTGTGGTCGCGTCGGCGCGGCCTGACCATGATGGATCGGCCGGCGACGGGCTGGGCTTGCGAGCGCTTTTCTTGTCGGCCAGAGACTGAGCAAGTCGGTCCTGTCGCGATCTGGTGGGGACGTAAGGCTCCCGGTCTGGACCAGATGGTGGCCCTATGCCGCGCGGCGCTCGTCATCAGCGTGCGCGCGGTCCTCACATCGATCCCAAGCGCTTGTCAGGATCGACTGGTGCTCGACGGCATCGATTTCGCCAGAGGCGGGGCGGTGGAGTTGTGGCGTGTCCGTTCGGGCGAGCCGAATCGATGGCGCGCGGTGTGGACGGCCGACATTCGCGGCGACCGCCCCTGGACGCGTCAGTCCGATCCGGACGTCAGTGATACCGGCGCATGAGGCCGACCAGCTTGCCCTGAACCGCGACCTGATCCGAGCCGTAAATCTTGGTCTCGTAGTTGCGGTTGGCGGGTTCCAGCGCGATCGAGGCGCCCTTCTTGCGAAGGCGCTTCAGCGTCGCCTGCTCGCCTTCCACCAGGGCCACAACGATCTCGCCGGAGGCGGCGTTGTCGGTCGATTTTATCACCACCATGTCGCCGTTCAGGATGCCCGCCTCGATCATGGAGTCGCCTTCGATCTCCAGCAGGTAGTGCTCGCCCGAGCCCAGCATCGACTCCGGAACCGGATAGCGGGCGGTTTCATGCTCGATCGCGTCGATCGGCGTCCCGGCGGCGATCTTGCCCATCAGCGGCAACTCGCGGGTGTCGTTGGCCGCCATCGGGGCCGCAGGTCGGACACCCCCGCCGCCCTCGATGACGTCGGGCTTGAACCCGGCGCGACCGCGCGGCGCGCCGGCCGTCGCCTGTTCGGGCAGTTTAGTGACTTCCAACGCGCGGGCGCGATGAGCGAGACGGCGGATGAAGCCGCGTTCCTCAAGGGCCGTGATCAGCCGGTGAATGCCGGACTTGGAAGCCAGATCCAGCGCCTCCTTCATCTCGTCGAACGAAGGGGAGACGCCGGTCTCCTGGATGCGTTCGTGGATGAACATCAGCAGTTCGTGCTGTTTGCGCGTGAGCATCGCCAGGCCCTCATGCGCCCGCCGACGAATCGGAACGGGCCGTGAACATTTGTCGATGTTCTGTAAGTGTTCCTTGCTAATGTCAACTTAACGGCGAGGCTTGCCGCCGCGTCTTGGCTCAAACGGCCAGCAACTGACGGGTCGCCGCCTCGACATCGGCCTGCCGCATCAGGCTCTCGCCAACCAGGATCGCCTGGGCATGGGCAGCCGAAACGCGCGCCACGTCGTCGGGCGTGAAGATGCCGCTCTCGGCGACCAGCAGAGCCCGAACGGGGCTGAGCATCGACAGCCGTTCTGTGGTTTCCAGATCGACCTCGAACGTGCGGAGCGAACGATTATTGACCCCCACGAGATCGCCGCCGAGCGCACAGGCGCGGGCCATTTCTTCCTCGTCGTGGGTCTCGATGAGCGCGTCCATGCCAAAGCGTTCGGCTTCCGAAAGCAACTCGGCGGCCAACCAGTCATCGACCATGGCCAAGATGATCAAGATGCAGTCGGCGCCCAGGGCGCGGCTTTCGGCGACCTGCCAGGGATCAACCAGGAAATCCTTGCGCAGGCAGGGCAGGGCGACGGCCTCGCGGGCCTGGCCCAGATAGGCGTCGTCGCCCTGGAAGCTGGGGGCATCGGTCAGCACCGACAGACAGGCCGCGCCGCCGGCCTCATAGGCGCGGGCCAGGGCCGGCGGATTGAAATCGGGCCGGATCAGGCCCTTGGACGGACTGGCCTTCTTGATCTCGGCGATCAGGGCGGGACGACCGGTTTCCTCTCCGACCCGCTCCAGGGCGGCGCGAAAGCCGCGCGGGGCCAAAGCGGCGCGGGCCAAGGCTTCGATCGCGTCCTGCGAGGTCGCCGACTTGCGGGCGGCAACGTCCTCGCGCTTGTAGGCGGCGATGCGGTCCAGAACGTCGGTCATTCGGACTCTTCGCTTTCCAACGGCGTGGAGGTTATGCGCGCCAAGCGATCCAGCGCCTCGGCGGCTCGACCGTCGTCAATGGCGGCAGCGGCGAGCGTGGCGCCCTCGGCCAGATCGGCCGCGCGGTCCGACACCACGAGGGCGGCGGCCGCGTTCAGCAGCACGATGTCGCGGTAGGGTCCGGCCGCGCCGGCCAGAAGCGCGCGCAGTGCGACGGCGTTCTCCTCGGCGTCGCCGCCGCGAATGTCTGCGATAGAGGCGCGCGGCAGGCCGGCGTCCTCGGGCGTGACCTGGAAGCGGCGAACCACACCGTCCTTCCATTCGGCGACGTCCGTGGGGCCGGAAGTCGCCAGTTCGTCTAGGCCTTGGCCGTGAACGGTCCAGGCCCGGGTGGCGCCGAGCCGGCCCAGCACCTCGGCCAGCGGCTCCAGCAGGCGCGGATCATAGACGCCCATGACTTGTCGCCTTGCAGACGCCGGGTTCGAAAGCGGTCCCAACAGGTTAAATACAGTGCGAAAACCGATCTCGGCTCGCACCGGCCCGACATGACGCATCGCCCCGTGATAGGCAGGGGCGAACAGGAAGCAGATACCGGCCTCATCCAGCGCCTTCTTCTGCTGCGCCTGCGACGCCATCAGGTTCACGCCCAGGATCGACAAGACGTCTGAAGACCCTGATTTCGATGACATCGCCCGATTGCCGTGCTTGGCGACCTTCAGGCCCGCTCCGGCCAGAACCAGGGCTGCGGCGGTCGAGATATTGTAGGTGTGCTGACCGTCGCCCCCGGTGCCGCAGGTGTCGATCACCTCATAGGGATGATCCAGCGTCAGGGCGGCTTCACGCATGGCGCCCGCGAAGGCGGTGATCTCGTCCACGGTCTCGCCGCGCATCCGCATGGCGGTGACGGCGGCGGCGACCTGCGACGGGGTCGGCTCGCCGCGCAGGCAGGCGGCGAAGAAGTCGTGCGCCTGCTGGGACGTCAGGGCATGGCCCCCGACCAGCCGGGCGAGGATCGGCTTGAACCCGTCGTCCATGGTCAGGCGGCCGCGAGGCGCTTTACGCCGGCGATATCCAGGAAGTTGGCCAGCATGTCGTGACCGTGTTCGGTGGCGATGGATTCCGGGTGGAATTGCACGCCGTGGATCGGGCGGGTGCGATGCTGCAAACCCATGATCTCGCCGTCGGCGGTCCAGGCGGTGACCTCCAGGCAATCGGGCAGGGTTTCGCGCTTGACCGCCAGCGAGTGGTAGCGTGTGGCGGTGAACGGCGAGGGCAGGCCGGCGAAGACGCTCTGGCCCTCATGCAAGATCGGCGAGGTCTTGCCGTGCATCAGGGTCTTGGCGCGGATGACGTCGCCGCCGAAGGCCTGGCCGATGGCCTGATGACCCAGGCACACGCCCAGAATTGGCATCGACTCTGGCGCGGTCGTGATCAACGGCAGGCAGATCCCCGCCTGATCGGGCGCGCACGGGCCGGGCGACAGTAGGACGGCGGCGGGTTTCAGCGCCCACGCCTCGTCCACCGTCAGGTCGTCATTGCGCACCACATGCGTCGGTGCGCCCAACTCCGCGAGGTAGTGGACGAGATTGTAGGTGAAGCTGTCGTAGTTATCGACGACGAGGATCATGGCTTGGCTTCTAGGCGTGACGCGCGTCCGCGCCAAGCGGGCGCGGCCTTAAAGCGCATTTTAACTCGACGGGACTAGGACTGGGCCGGTGAAACTCGCCGCTGAAAAAGACATCGCCGCCAAGATCGCCGCTGCAAAGGCGAAGCTGGTCGTGGTCGAAACCAAGCCCAACCCCGTCGCCGCGCTTGGCGCAGCCGCGCTCGCAGCGACTGCGGCGGTTTTGATGGCGGGCGTCGTCATCATCGGGCCGGGCGTGCAGTTCAACGACCCGGTAATGACGATTTCGCGCTAGCGATTGCCGGCTCTAAAGCGCCAGGCGTCTTCCGCTGCCCGCATCGGCGCGCGCGCCTTATGCTGGGTCTCGGCATATTCGGCCGCAGGGTCGCTGTCGGCGACCACGCCCGCCCCGGCCTGAACGAAGATCTGGTTGTCGGCGAACAGGGCGGTGCGCAGGGTGATGCAGATGTCCGCCTCGCCGCCGGCTGAAATATAGCCGACGCCGCCGCCGTAACCGACGCCGCGCTTTTCGCTTTCCAGTTCGTCGATGATCTCCATCGCGCGCACCTTGGGCGCGCCGGAAAGGGTCCCGGCGGGCAGGGCGGCCAGCAGCGTGTCCACCGCATCCAGCCTGGGATCGGCCCTGCCGCGCACGTTCGAGACGATGTGCATGACCTGGCTGTAGCGTTCGACGACGAAGCTCTCGGTGACCTCGACCGTGCCGGGCGCCGCGACGCGGCCCACATCGTTGCGGCCAAGGTCCAGCAGCATCAGATGCTCGGCCAGCTCTTTCGGATCAGCCAGCAGTTCGACTTCCAGCGCCTTGTCCGCCTCTGGCGTCGCGCCACGCATGCGGGTGCCGGCCAGCGGCCGGATCGTGACCTCGCCGTCCTTCAGCCGAACCAGGATCTCGGGGCTGGAGCCGGCGAGTTGGAAGCCTTCGAAGTTCAGATAGAACAGATAGGGCGACGGATTCTGGCGACGCAGCGAGCGATAAAAGGCGAAGGGATCGTCCGTCCAAGGCGCCGAAAAGCGGTGGCTGAGCACGACCTGGAAGATGTCGCCGGCGCCAATGTAGTCCTTGGCCCTGGCGACCATCTCGCCGAAGGCTGGCTCGTCAACCGGCGAGGTGAAGACGGGAGCCGGCGTTTGCTGCGGAGCGGCGCGAACGGGCAAGGGTTGGCGCAAGGCCGTCTCGAACGCGTCCAGCCGCGCCGTCGCGGCGTCGAACGCCTCTTCGAAAGCGATGCCGGCGTCGGGATAGGCGGCGGATACCAGAACGATCTCGTGGCGGACCGAATCGAAGATGGCCACCAGCGACGGCCGCGTCAGCACGGCGTCAGGCAGATCGAGCGGATCAGGGTTTGGCGCACCCAGCGGCTCCAGCAGTCGCACCATGTCGTAGCCGAAGACGCCGAACAGGCCGGCGGCCATCGGCGGGAGTCCTTCGGGCAGATCGAACTTCGACGCCGCTATCAGCGCGCGCAGGGATTTCAGCGCCGGCAAGGGTTCGGCCGTGAATCGACCTTCGCCTATGGCTGAGCCGCGCGAAAGTTCCGCCGCGTTGGATCGACAACGCCAGACCACATCAGGATCCAGCGTGAGGATGGAATAGCGCCCCTTGACCGCGCCACCCTCAACCGATTCCAGCAGACAGGCGTACGGGCGGTCGCGTCCCAGCTTCAGGTAGGCCGAGACCGGGGTTTCCAGGTCGTCGATGACCCGCCGAACCACGACCTGCGGCCGACCGGCCGAAAGGCCGGCGGCGAAGGCGTCAAACGTGAGGTCGCGCGAAGCGTCGTCGGTCATTGCGCCGGTGCGGCGGGCGTTGCGCCACCCGACAGACCCAGGGCCGACAGCGCCTGGGCCGGGTCGTTCTTGGCCTTGGAGCGCTGGGCGCCCGCCGAGACCGACGATTCGACCATGGCCTGCACCAACTCCTGGGTCAGGCGCGGACGGACCTGCTCGGCCAGCGGTCCGGCTACGGCCGGATTGGCTGCGCGAACGTTGTCGACGCGGCCGACCACATAGGCGGTCTGCGACGCCGGCTGCGAGAAGGCCTGGCCCTTGGACTGGCCGAACAGGCCCTGGAGCACGCCCTGACCGAGGGCTTCCTGGGTCTGCTGATTGCGGATGACTCCGGTGCGCACGGTCAGCGGCGCATTGACCGAGCGGGCGACAGCGGCGATGTCCTCGCCATTGCGCACGCGGGTCGTCAGCTCTTCGGCCTTGGCCGACAGCCGTCGCATGGTCTCCCGCTGGATCCATTGGGCGGCCAGGGGCTCACGCACCTCTGCCAGGGTCGGCAGCGCTGACGGGCGGATGTCGTTGACGCGCACGGCGAAATACTGGCCCTGACCGGCGTCGATGACGTCGCTTTCGCCGCCCTTGGTCAGGCTCCAGGCTGTCTCGAAGATTTGCGGCGGCGCGTTAAGCGCCTGACCGTTCGGCAGCTTGCCGTCCTTGGTGAAGGGCGGCAGGTCAACAACCCGACCGCCGGCTTCACGCGCCGCGTCAGCCAAGTTCTTGCCGGCGGTGCGGGCGGCTTCGTACTTCTCGACCTTGGCGTAGGTCTGGGTCTTCACGTCCTCGGCGCGCAGTTCCTGGATCAGTTCCTCACGAGCGCTGTCCAGCGTGGCGGGCGCGGCGGGTTGAACGGCCGTGACCTTGGCGACCGCGAAGCCGACACCGGCCTGGACCGGGTTGGACACCTGATTGGCTTGCAGGCCGAAGACGGCGGCTGCGGTTGCGGCGTCGCCGATGGCCGAGCGGGGGGTTTCGTTGAAGGCGGCCGGCGTGATGTTGTTGGCGCGGCCGACGTCGGCGGGCGATTGGCCCGCGCGCAGGGCGGCGGCGATCTTCTGGGCCGTCTCGCGGTTGGGCGCAGTCAGGGTGACGAACGAGCGCGTCTCGGGCTTGCTCAGCGTGTCCTTCTTGAACTCGAAGCGCTCGCGGATACGGTCTTCCGAGATCGGCGCATTGGCCGAAGCCTCAGGTGTGAACAGAACCACCGACACCATGCGGAACTCGGGCGCGCGCAGGCGGTCGGCGTTCTCCTGGATGAAGGCGTTCAACTGGGCGTCGGTCGGGGCGGGGACCTGGCCAGCCATCGCCGGGGTCACCTCGAACCAACGACCGTCGCGGCTTTCGAAGGCGGAACCGGCCAGCAGCGCGCCATAGATGCGCGGCACGCGCGCGCCGGCGAAGACGGCGGCGCCGAAATGCTCCGTCGCGTATTGGTCGCGCAGGTCCTGCTCCAGCATGGCGGGCGTCAGGTTCTGCTGCGCCAGAGCAGCCTCATAGGCCTGCTGGTCGAACTGTCCGGTGACCGAGTTGAAGAAGGCCGGGATCTGGCGGATCTGCTTGACGATCAGTTCCTTGCCCGGGCGGATACCTGCCTTATAGGCCCAGTTCAGGAAGCCCAACTGCTGCGTCTGCTCGGTCAGGAAGCGAACGTGGATGTTTTCCGCAACCAGCTCCTGGTTGGTCAGGGGACGGCCGACCTGCTGCTGCAGACGTTCACGCACCTGATCGAAGGCGGTGCGGAACTCGACTTCGTTCATTGAGCGGTCGCCCGCATCGATGACGTGTTTCGGTCCCAGGTTGGAAAAGACGTCCATACGCGCGCCGACGATCACGAAGCTGATTGCGATCAGGACAAGCAGGGCGGCCGCCCATTTGGATCGAGAGAAGGCGCGGAAGGCGGTGAGCATTCGAAAACCCGGGACTGGCCGATATTGGCGTCAATCGTCGCGTATAGTCGGGGCGGGGCCGCCGCTGCAAGGATGGCTTCGTGTCCGGATTGCGGCGACGCCTCTTGGCTTGGCGGTTTTCGCCTTCTAGACAGGCGGCCATGAAACAATCCGTGAAGATGATCGTCGGCAATTGGAAGATGAACGGCGTCTCGGCCGCCTTGGCGCAGGCTGAGGCGATCAGGGACGCCGTCGGAACGACGGGGCAGGGATGCCGTGTTGTATTGTGCCCGCCGGCGACGCTGATCGAGCGTATGCGGTCCGCCCTGGCGGGCGGCGGCGTGGCCGTGGGCGGTCAGGATTGCCATGAGAAGCCCGCAGGGGCCTTCACCGGCTCGGTGTCGGCCGAGATGCTGGTCGACGCCGGCGCGACAGTCGTGATTCTGGGGCATTCCGAGCGCCGCGCGGCGTTCGGCGAGACCGATGCGGACGTCGCCAACAAGGTCGAGGCCGCCGTCGCCGCAGGGCTGGAGCCCATCGTGTGCGTGGGGGAAACCTTACAGCAGCGGGAAGCGGGCGACGCCATCGCCGTGGTGTCGGGCCAGGTCGCGGGCTCGCTGCCGTCCAGCCTGGCCGAGCGCGACTTTGCGGTGGCCTACGAACCCGTCTGGGCCATCGGGACGGGCTTGACCCCGACGCTGGATCAGATCGCCGAGGTCCATGCCGCCGTCCGCGCCGCCATCGTTGCAAAGCTGGGAGAAGGCGCTCGAACGGCTCCCATTCTGTACGGCGGTTCGGTCAAACCGGAGAATGCGCGGGATATTCTGGCCACGCCGGACGTCGGCGGCGCCCTGGTCGGCGGCGCGTCCTTGAAGGCCGAGGACTTCATGCCGATCGTCAACGCCGCCGCGTGACGTTTGCCCCTGGCGCGCTTCGATGATAGAGGCCGCCGCTTGATCGGCGCAGATCCGCGCCCACATGAATGACGCCATGCTCCAGACCATCCTGCTCGTCGCCATCATCATCGTCGCCATCGCGCTGACGGGCATCGTCCTGCTTCAGAAGTCCGAGGGCGGCGCCCTGGGCATGGGCGGCGGTCCGTCGGGCTTCATGACCGCACGCGGCGCTGGCAATCTTCTGACCGTCACCACCTGGTGGCTGGCGGCAGCGCTGTTCGCCCTGACCATCATTCTGACGGTCGTCGGCAATATGGACCGCGCCTCGGTCTCGGGCATCGACGCCGACGCTGTGGGTTCGTTGGCCACGACGCCGCAGACCCAGACGCAGCAGCCCGCCCAGCAACAGCCCGCTGCGCCGGCCAAACCGGCGACGCCCTCGCTGGATGATCTGGAAGCCAGCCTGCCGTCGGCCTCCACCGCTCCGGCGCCGGCCCAACAGCCCGCTCAGTAAGGCTCAGACAAAGACCCGAGTTTCCGAAAGCGCGCCGCAGGGCGCGCTTTCTTCTTTTGATCAACAGTTCGATTCGACGGCGGCATGACCGAGCCGCGAATCATGGAGTAAGGTGTCCCCCCATGGCTCGCTATGTGTTCATCACCGGCGGCGTGGTTTCCTCGCTAGGAAAAGGCCTCGCCTCCGCCGCTCTCGGCGCTCTTTTGCAGGCGCGCGGCTACAAGGTCCGCCTGCGCAAGCTCGACCCTT
Organism: Brevundimonas vesicularis; assembly: GCF_014204545.1. Classification (GTDB taxonomy): domain Bacteria; phylum Pseudomonadota; class Alphaproteobacteria; order Caulobacterales; family Caulobacteraceae; genus Brevundimonas; species Brevundimonas vesicularis_B. The sequence continues at coordinate 664,312 of NZ_JACHLJ010000001.1, read as the reverse complement.
ATCTGAACGTCGATCCGGGCACGATGAGCCCGTATCAGCACGGCGAGGTCTTCGTGACCGACGACGGCGCCGAGACCGACCTGGACCTGGGCCACTACGAGCGGTTCACCGGCGTGTCGGCGGCCAAGTCCGACAACATCACGACCGGCCGCATCTATTCGACCATTCTGGAGAAGGAGCGTCGCGGCGACTATCTGGGCGCCACCGTCCAGGTCATTCCGCACGTGACCGACCAGATCAAATCCTTCTGCCTGACGCCCGCCCTGACGGACGCGGGCGAAGACGTCGATTTCGTTCTGGTCGAGATCGGCGGCACGGTCGGCGACATCGAGGGCCTGCCGTTCTTCGAGGCGATCCGGCAGCTAGGGCAGGACCTGCCGCGCGGCCAGAGCTGCTTCGTCCATCTAACGCTGCTGCCGTTTATCAAGACGGCCGGCGAGATGAAGACCAAGCCGACCCAACACTCGGTCAAGGAACTGCGCTCCATCGGCATTCAGCCGGACATCCTGCTGTGCCGCTGCGAGCAGCCGATCCCGGCCGAGGAAAAGCGCAAGATCGGCCAGTTCTGCAACGTGCGCGAAAGCGGCGTCATCCAGGCGATGGACTCCGCCGACATCTATGCCGTGCCGCTGGACTATCACCGCGAGGGTCTGGACCGCGAGGTCCTGGCGCACTTCGGCATCAACGACGCGCCTGAGCCGGATCTGAGCGGCTGGCAGGAAATCGCGCGTCGCCGCCTGCAGCCCGATGGCGAAGTCACCATCGCCGTGGTCGGAAAATACACCGTGCTGAAGGACGCCTACAAGTCGCTGATCGAGGCGCTTCATCACGGCGGCGTGGCCAACAACGTCAAGGTCAACATCGACTGGGTCGAGGCCGACACCTTCGAGGGCGATCCCGAGGCGTGCGAGGTGCGGCTTCAGGGCGCCCACGCCGTTCTGGTGCCGGGCGGCTTTGGCGAGCGCGGCTCGGAAGGCAAGATCGAGGCGGCCCGCTTCGCCCGTGAGCGCAACATCCCCTATTTCGGGATCTGCTTCGGCATGCAGATGGCAGTGATTGAGGCGGCGCGGAACCTGGCCGGCTATCCCAAGGCCTCGTCCACCGAGTTCGGCCCGACCGCCGAGCCGGTCGTCGGTCTGATGACCGAATGGACCCAAGGCAATCAACGCGTGCTGCGTCAGCAGGGCGGCGACCTGGGCGGCACCATGCGTCTCGGCGCCTATGATTCGACTCTGACAGCCGGGTCCAAGATCGCAGAGATCTACGGCTCGACCGCGATCAGCGAGCGTCACCGACACCGCTACGAGGTCAACATCAACTATCGCGAGGCGATCGAGCAGAAAGGCGGTTTGGTCTTCGCCGGTCTGTCGCCTGACGGCGTCCTGCCCGAAACCGTCGAACGCCCGGACCATCCCTGGTTCATCGGCGTTCAGTATCACCCCGAGCTGAAGAGCCGTCCGTTCGCGCCGCACCCTCTGTTCGCCAGCTTCATCGGCGCGGCGGTGGTGCAAAGCCGCCTGGTCTGACGGAACGCGGTTCTGACGGACTCCATCAGGTCCGCGTTTTGCAGTAGACTGTCCGGAACGGATCGAATTGGCACGATCCGAATGCGGCGGGACCGTCGATGATCGGCGAGTTGCTTTATCACCTGCACCGGCACGTGCGCCTGGTGCTGATCGCCGGAGCGCTGATGCTCGTGCTCGGCGTGATCCTGGTCGGCTATGAAGCGCTGCGGCTTCTGGACCAGCCGCCGGCCCGCCCGGCCGAAGCCGGGCAGGCCTTGAGCTAGATTAATCGATCTTCAGCCGCACGAAGAGCATCGCCCCGTCGGGATCGCCGCCGTACAGAGGCTCTAACGCCGTCGGCACGCGATTCATGGCATAGAGACCGCCGAGGCCGAACCGGACGTGTTCGGCGATCCGCCAGTCGCGGACCGTACCGACCGACGCCTTGCCCACCGTATAGAGCGGGCCATGGCCGCCGCCGACGCCGGGAACCAGTTCATCCGTCTCGATTCGCTCGGCGCGGGCGAAGACCGTCCAGCGGTCGTTTGGATGGATCGCCGATTCCAGCAACCAGCCGTCCTTCGATTCGCCGTGGTCGTTGGTCTTGCGAGCCCAGGCCAGGGTCGAGGACCACCAGCCGTCATCGCCCAGACGGCGGGTGTGGATGGCGCTAGCCGACCATTTCGTCTCGTCCTTGTCGGGTTCCAACTGCTCCGGCGCAGAGACATCGGCGTAGGACACCTGCAGCGACCATTCGTCGCTCGGATTCCAGGCGGCGCGGACCGACCAACTGTTCAGCCGTGGCGAATCGATGCCCCAGCGCTCCTCATCCGGTTCGCGTCCCTTGAAGGCCGAGGTCTCGATCTTGAAGCGGTCGTGCGCCCAGCCCAGGGTGGTCACACCGAAAACGATGTGGGTCGAATCCAGCCAGTGATGGGTGATCGGCGCCTCGGGACTGTCCATCGCGCTCATGCGGTGCATGAAGGCGGGCGGGCCGAAGGCGGGCTCGCCGGGCAGGCCGATATAGCCGTAAACGCTGTCCTTGTCGGACAGGCGTTTCGAATAGCTGGCTGACAGCTCCATGAAGAGGTCGTGCGGGTGCTGGCGATCGACCAGCGGATTGACGCCGTCCGCCGTCTCTCCCGCCGCCAGAAGCAGCGGATAGCCGGATTTGCCCATAAGTGGATCGGGGCTGAGCATCGCGCGCAGGTTCAGTTTCGAACCGTCGTCGAAGTCACGCCGCGCCGAGGTCATCAACATGCCGGCGACGAAGGTCTTGTCGCCGCCGCGCGGCCCAGACTGGCTGTCATAGACCAGGTTCAGCATGGCGTGGGTCATCACCATTAAGTCGCCACGGACGGTGTGGATGCCCCCGTGTTCGCCCGCGTCGGGTTGCCAGCCGGTGCCGGAGGCGTCGCGGCTCATGGGCCAAGGGCCATACGGGCTGGTCATCGTGTGACCCATGCTGGCGTGATCGGTCATCGGTTCGGCGGATGACATGGGCATGTCGTGACCTGCGTGCGGATCGGCAGTGGGCTTGGTCGACGCGTGGTGCGAGTGATCCTGCGCCGCCGCGGCCTCAGCCAGGGCGAGCAGGGAAACGCCGGCGCAGGCGCCGACGAGAGTACGGATAGCCATTCAAGGCCTCCTCTGATGATCATGACGGAATACGCCCTGCGAGGGGCGCGAGGTGTGTCAGACGATCAGGAGGCGGGGCGGTCCAGGTTCGGGCGACAGCCGTTGCCCGACTGGCAAGGCGGCCGGAACTGCGGCGATGCGCGACGGCGAAAGGGTCGGACCGGACATCGGGGCAGGATCCAGCGTGGGCGTCGCAACGCAGGCGACGCAGCAGATCATCGCCTTCATGACCTTGGGCGCATGGTTTGGGGTCTGGTCAGGCGAAGACTGGCCTGTCTCATGGCCCGTCTGATGGCAAGGCGCGGCGGTCGCCGGCGACGCCGAGGCGCCGACCGCGCCGAGCGCCAGCACCGAGAGGGCGCCGATCAGCAACAACAGGGATTGAACCATCTTCACGGCGTCAGGATAGGCGTCGGGTGATCACGCCGCAATGCGTCAGCGCGGCGGCTTCTTGTCGACAAGCGGCAGACCCGCCGCGTCTGGCGCTGTCGCGCCGCCATCGCCCAGCACCCTCTGCATGAACACCACGTCGCGCCAGTCGTCGTGCTTCCAGCCGGCCGCCTTGAACACGCCGGAGTCGGTGAAGCCCCGCGTGCGGTGCAGGGCAATTGAGCCGACGTTCTCTGAATCGCCGATGACCGCGACCATCTGACGAAGACCCATCGTTTCGCATCGGACGATCAGCGCATCGAGCAGGGCGCCGGCGACGCCGCGGCTCCTGGCCCAAGGCGCGACGTAGATGGAGTCTTCGACCATGTAGCGATAGGCCTGACGGGTGCGGAAAGGCCCGGCATAGGCGTACCCGGCGACCGCGCCGTCGATCTCGACCACCAGTCGCGGCAGGCCGAAGGCCGCGACGGCGGCCAGACGCGACGCCATCTCGGTCTCGTCGGGCGCCTCCAGTTCGAAGGTGCCGCGTCCGTTGGCGACGCTTTCGGCATAGATGGCCGTGATCGCCGCAATGTCGCCGGGACGGGCGTCGCGAACCGTCAGCGCGCTCACGCGTGCTCCCAGCCTTTGTCGATGGCCCAGACCGCGAAGGCGTAGTCGTGGGCGACTTCCTTCAGATAATCGAACCGCCCGGCCGCGCCCCCGTGACCGGCCTCCATGTTGATCTTCAGCAGCACGGGCTTGCCCGAGGTGGTGGCGGACCGAAGTTTGGCCACCCACTTCTCCGGCTCCCAGTAGGTGACGCGCGGATCGGACAGACCGCCCGTCGCCAGGACTGCTGGATAGGCTTTCGGCTCGACCTGATCGTAGGGGCTGTAGCTCATCATATAGTCGTAGGCGGCCGGATCCTCGATCGGGTTGCCCCACTCGGGCCATTCGGGCGGCGTCAGCGGCAGAGAGGTGTCGCTCATAGTGTTGATCACGTCCACGAACGGCACCTGACCGATGATCCCGGCCCAAAGGTCGGGCCGCATATTGTTGACAGCCCCCATCAGCAGACCGCCCGCCGATCCGCCCTGCGCCACGATGTTGCCGGCCGCGGCGTACTTCTTGTCGATCAGGTGTTCGGCGGAGGCGATGAAGTCGGTGAAAGTGTTCTTCTTCGTCATCTTCCGGGCATCCCGGAACCAGCCCCAGCCCTTGTCGGAGCCCCCGCGAATGTGGGCGATGGCGTAAATCCAGCCGCGATCCACCAGCGACAGCCGGTTGGTCGAGAAACTGGCCGGCATGGGGATGCCGTAGGAGCCGTATCCGTAGAGCAGCAGGGGCGCCGAGCCATCGACCGGCGTCGATTTGCGACGCAGCACCGTCACCGGCACCAACTGGCCGTCCGAAGCCGGCGCGTTCACCCGTTCGACCACATAGTCTTCGATGTTGTGACCGGACGGAATTTGCTGGGTCTTACGCAGAGTCCGCTCGCGCGTCGCCATGTCGTAGTCGAAGGTCTGGGTCGGCGTGGACGGCGAGTTGTAGGCGTAGCGGGTGGTCGTCGTCTCAAACTCGGATGCGCCGGCCAGCGACAGGGCGAAGGCGGGTTCGTCGACCGCGATCTCATGCTCGGCGCCGGCCCGATCGCGGATGATGATCCGGGTGTTGGCGTCGGCGCGTTCTTGGCGCGCCAGGTGGGCGTTCGTCAGGTCCAGGCCTTCGATGAAGCGACCGGGCGTGTGGGGGACGAGGTCGGTCCAGTTCGCCTTTGACGGCGTCGCCGTCGGGGCCTGGACGATCTTGAAGTCGATGGCGTCGTCCGCATTGGTGCGGATCACCCAGCGGTCGCCCCAGTGATCGACGTCGTAGCGGGTCGCCACCACGCGCGGCTCCAGCACGACCGGTTCGGCCGTCGGCGTGGCGGCGGGAATGTAGCGCGCCTCCGACGTTTCCTGGTTCTGGATGCCGACCACGATGAACTGGTCGTCGGCCGTGCGGCCCACGCCAATGAACATGCCGTCGTCGGCTTCCTCATAGACCAGGGTGGTCTCGCCGCCGCGCGCCGGACGACGGAAGATCTTGTCCGGGCGGCCGTTGTCGTCGCGGTTAGTCCAGAAGATCCACTGGCTGTCAGGCGAAAAGACGAAGTCGCCGGTGGCGCTGTCGATCACCTCGGGCAGCACCTCGCCGGTCGCCAGATCCTTGACGTAAATCTTGTGGACCTCGGAACCCTGGGCGTCCTCGGCATAGGCGAACAGGGTGTGATCCGGGCTGTGGCTCGCGGCCGACACTTCCGAATAGGCCTTGCCCTTGGCCAGCTCGTTGGCGTCCAGCAGCAGCTGAGGCGTGGGAGCCATGACGAAATTCTTCGTCACCGGCTGACCATCCACCATCCAGGTGCCCTGACGCTCGACGCGCATGTAGCGGGGGTGCTGATCGCCGGTCTGATATTCGACATAGTAGTTCCAGCCGCCGTCCGGCGCCGGAACCGAGCTGTCGTCTTCCTTGATGCGGCCGCGCATCTCCGCAAACATCGTCTCCTGCAAGGGCAGGGTGGAGGCCATCATGGCCTCGCGGTAGGCGTTCTCGGCGGTCAGGTGTTCCTTGACCTCGGCCTTGATCAGGGTCGGATCGCGCAGGACCGCCTGCCAATTGTCGTCCTTCATCCACTGATAGTCGTCGGTCCGGGTGCGGCCCAGTTGTTCGATGACGACAGGGATTTTCTTGGCGACGGGCGGCTGAGGCATGGGGGATCCGGTGGACTGACGGGCGAGCGCGGGGGAGGCCGAGACGGCGAGGGCGGTCGCCGCCGTGGAGATGATCAGTTGCCGACGATTCATCGGACGCTCCCTGCTTGTTTGAGGGGCGGACCTTGAAGGTCCGGCCCCATCTACGTCAAACGAAGAAACGCCAAGCCGATCATCCGGCCAGCGCGTCCACCGTCATGCGCCGCAGCAGGTCGCCGCCCTGGCCCACGGCCGCAAGACGGCTGGAGACGTGGCCCAGCACATTGGCGGCATAGACTTCGTAGAGGTCCAGCTTGCCCTGCAGCCACACCGGATCGCCCTCGTTGGCGTCCAGCTTCGCCTTGGCGGCAAGCGCGCCCTTGGCCAGCATCCAGCCGCCGGCTACATCACCCAGCAGTTTCAGATAGGCGTCGGCCGCCGCCAACACATCGGCCGCCGCATTCGGATCGGCCTTCTGATCCAGCAGCCACAGGGTCGCGTCCTCGACGGCCTCTATGGCGGTGGCGAACCGTTCGACGGGCTTGCCGCTGTAGAGCTTTCCGAGATCGCCCAGCGTCGCCTTCATGTCCGCAATCAGCGCCTTGGCTGCATCGCCGCCGTCCATCGACAGCTTGCGGCCGACCAAGTCCATCGCCTGGATGCCGTTGGTGCCTTCGTAGATCGGGGCGATACGAGCGTCGCGATAGTATTGCGCCGCGCCGGTCTCCTCGATGAAGCCCATGCCGCCGTGGATCTGGACGCCCATCGAGGCGACCTCGCAGCCGATATCGGTGGACCAGGCCTTAGCGATCGGCGTGAACAGATCTTCGCGTCCCTTCCAGCGACGGCGTTCCTCTTCGGTGCCGGCGTGACGGGCCAGATCAGCGGCGACGCCGGTCGACAGGCACACGGCGCGCGCCGCCGAAATCTTGGCCTTCATGACGCTGAGCATGCGGCGCACGTCGGGATGGTCAAAGATGGGGGCGTTGGCCTCTCCGGTCCAGACCGAACGACCTTGACGGCGGTCCAAGGCATAGCCGAGGGCGTGCTGATAGGCGCGTTCGGCGATGCCGACGCCCTCGACGCCGACGGCCAGGCGCGCCGCGTTCATCATCACGAACATATGGGCCAGGCCCTGGTTCGGCTGACCGACCAACTCCGCGGTCGCCCCTTCATAGCTCATGACGCAGGTTGGCGAGGCGTGGATGCCCAGCTTGTGCTCGACGCCGACGGGGCGGAAGGCGTTGCGATCGCCCAGCGTGCCGTCTTCCTTGACCGCGAACTTCGACGCCAGGAACAGGCTGATGCCCTTGGGCCCCTTGGGCGCGTCCGGCAGGCGGGCCAGCACCAGATGCACGATATTGTCGGTCGCGTCGTGGTCGCCCCAGGTGATGTAGATCTTCTGCCCGTTCAGCGCATAGGTCCCATCGCCGTTCGGCGTCGCCGTGGTGATCAGCGAACCCAGGTCCGATCCGGCGCCCGGCTCGGTCAGCACCATGGCGCCGGTCCATTCGCCGCTGACCAGCTTGGTCAGATATTTGGCCTTCTGCTCTTCCGTTCCGACCTGCTCCAGCGCCTCGATCGAGGCCAGCGACAGCATGGGACACAGGCCGAACGCCATGTTGGCGGCATGGACGGTCTCATATGCCGCCAGTTCCAGCGCCTTGGGCAGGGCCTGTCCGCCCGCTTCGGTCGAAGCCGACAGCCCGGTCCAGCCGCCGGCCGCGAACTGGCGATAGGCGTCGGCGAAGCCGGGCGCGGCGGTGACGGCGCCGTTGGCGTAGGTCGAGCCCTTCTGGTCCCCAAGCCGGTTTAGCGGGGCCAGCACCTCTTCGGAGAATTGCCCCGCCGCCTCCAGAACGGCGCCGGCGACGTCGGCGTCATAGTCGGGAAAGGCGCCGGTTGCGGCCACGTCGGCCATGCCGGCGACGGATTCCAGAGTGAAGGCCAGGTCTCGAACGGGCGCGCGATAGGTCATGGGTTTCCTCAATCGTCTTTGCGGCCTAAGTGCCGCGTCGGGGCCTGTCGCTGCAAGCGTCTTGGCGACGCGCCCCGTCTCAGTGCAAAGTGGCTGAATGCATGGTGACGCCGTGCCGTCGCGGAAGGGAAGACATGGGCGAGCCCCGCAATCGATATTCGGTCGTTTCCCTGCTGATGCATTGGGGCATCGCCGCCGCCGTTCTGGCGCAGGTGCTGCTGATCACGGCGCATGAGAATACAGAAGGGCCGATTTCGGGCCAGTTCGTCATGCTGCACAAGTCGCTGGGTCTGACGATCCTGGTGCTGACCCTTGCGCGGATCGGATGGCGCTTGGCGCATCCGGCGATCCCTTTGCCGTCGGCCTTGCCGCGCTGGCAGAAGGTGGCGGCGCGCGCGACGCACGTTCTGTTCTATCTGGCTCTGATCGTCATTCCGATGACCGGTTGGCTCGCATCATCGGCGGGCGGACGCGCGATCGAGTGGTTCGGCCTCTTCTCCTGGCCCCTGCTGCCCGTCGGCGGCGGGCGCGAAACGGCGCGCAGCCTGATGGGGCTGCACGAACTGGCGGTGAAGGGCCTCTACGTCTTGATTGCCCTGCATGTGATCGCGGCGCTGAAGCATCAGTTCATCGATCGGGACAATGTGCTGCACCGGATGATCCCGATCATCCCGCGCCGACCGTGAGCCAAACGCCGCTGCAAGCCGCTCAGGCGCTGGCGAACGGCGATCTGATCCTGCTGCCGACCGAGACCGTTTACGGACTGGGCGCCGACGCGAGCAATGCTGAGGCGGTCGCCGCCATCTTCGCCGCGAAAGGGCGGCCGAAGTTCAATCCGCTGATTTCGCATGTCGTGGATGTCGATGCGGCGGCCAAGATTGGCGAGCTCGGCCCGCTCGGACTTGCCTTAGCGGACGCCTTCTGGCCCGGACCCTTCACCCTGATCACGCCAATCCTGGATAACCGACGCGTCTGCGACTTGGCGCGCGCCGGACTGGACAGCGTCGCGATCCGCGTTCCGGCGCATCCGGTGGCGAGGGAAGTGTTGGCGGCGTTCGGCGGCCCGGTCGTGGCCCCCTCGGCCAATCGTTCCGGCCGACCGAGCCCGACGACCTTCACAGATGCTGTCGAAGAGACAGGCTTTGCCGTCTCAGCGGCTGTCGATGGCGGGCCTTGCCAGGTCGGTCTGGAAAGCACGGTCGTGTCGGTGCTGGGGGGACGGGTCGCCTTGCTGCGTCCAGGGGCCATCACCCGGTCCGAGGTAGAGGCGGTCGTCGGTCCGATTGAAGAGGGCATCGAGGGGCATCGTTCGCCCGGGCGACTGACCCTGCATTATGCGCCGGATGCTCCGGTTCGGATCGAGGCGGAGCAGGCGGGTGACGGCGAGATCCTGCTCGGCTTTGGCCCTGACGCCGGTGAGCCGCGCTGGAGCCTCAGCCCGTCGGGCGACCTGCGCGAAGCCGCCGCCAATCTGTTCCGACTGCTGCGCGAGGCCGACCGCACACGGCCGACGGGTATCGCCGTGTCGCCGATTCCGACGACGGGACTGGGTGAAGCCATCAACGACCGTCTGCGCCGCGCCGCAGGCTTCGTCGGCTAGCCGAAGCGGGCCTGAAGATCGACGCTGGACTGGCGTCCGACGCTGACCAGGCAAGCATTCAACCAATCGTCGGCGGCCGCACGTCCCCGCGCCTTCATGTCGTTGAGGAAACCCCATTCGGTGTTGAACTTGGATCGCAGCGACAGGTCCGAGAGCCAGCCGTCCGCCTCGATCGCGTGCAATCGGACGTGCCGATAAGGTCCGGCGCCGCCGCCTTTCAGCTGCCCATGTTCGATCAGTTCACCCGCCAGGGCGATGGCGCGCAGTTCGGCGACCAGCGGCGCGTTGAAGACGATCTCGTTCAGCCGATCGACAATGTCGCCTGCGCTTTTCGGCGTCTCGTCGCGCACCATCGGATTGAGTGTAATCAGCACCACGTCGTCCGGCGTGTCGTCTCCGGTCAACGGCCACAGCGGCGGATTGGTCAGATAGCCGCCGTCCCAATAGGGCTCCCCGTCGATCTCCACGGCTTGAAACAGATGGGGCAGGCACGCCGACGCCATCAGGACATCCGCGTTGATTTCGTGCGTCTGGAAGATGCGCGCTTTCGCCTGGCGCACGGCAGTGGCGGCGACGAACAGCCGGATGTCCGAGGCCTGGACGGCGCCGAAATCGACCGAGGCCTGCAAAACCCGTTTCAGAGGATTATGGTTCAGTGGATTGAATTCATACGGGCTCATCGACATCGCCAGCGTCTCGCCCGCACGCCAGAATGGGTTGTCCTTGATCCAGTCGGGCGTTCGCGCAGCATTCCAGATCGCGCTGTCGCCGAAAACGTTGCGACCGCCGGACTGGTTGATCTCTCGCCAGAGCTTGTCCAACGCCGCGCGGCCATCGCCCGATGCAAGCCCAGACACCAGGGCCGCGCCGTTCATCGCTCCCGCTGAGACGCCGGACACCGCGCGAATATCAAGCCGATCGTCTTCCAACAGACGATCCAGCACGCCCCATTGGAAGGCGCCGTGTGCGCCGCCGCCCTGAAGTGCAAGGCAGATGGGACGTCGGGCGGGAGAGGCGGGAACGGAGCCCGCCGCCTCGGCGGTCTTGCGCTTAAAAATCGCCATGACCGCCGCCTTCCTTAGCTACTGCGCGGTCCAGCCGCCGTCGATGGAGAAGCTGGCCCCGTTGGCCGAGGCGCCGAGGTCGCTGACCAGATAGAGGAAGATGCCGGTCAACTCATCTGTCGTGACGAACCGCTTTGTCGGCTGAGCCGCCAGGATCACGTCCGTCAGCACCTGCTCCTCGGTCATATTTCTCGTGCGCGCCTGATCCGCGATCTGTTTGGTCACGATCGGCGTCTCGACAAAGCCGGGGCAAATGGCGTTGCAGGTGATGTTGTCGCGCGCCAGTTCCAGCGCTGCGGTCTTGGTGAAGCCGATGACGCCGTGCTTTGCCGCGACATAGGCGGACTTGAACGGACTGGCCACCAGACCGTGCGCTGAGGCCATGTTGATGATCCGGCCGCGCCCCTGCGCCTTCATGATCGGGATCGCCGCGCGCGTGGCGTAGAAGGCCGAGGACAGGTTGATGGCGATGATCTTCTCCCACTGTTCGGTGGGGAAGTTCTCGACGCATTCGACGTGCTGGATGCCGGCGTTGTTGACCAGAATGTCCAGGCGTCCCAGTTCGCGTTCAGCGAAGGCGATCATGTCGGCGATTTCGTCACCGCGCGTCATGTCCGCCGGATGATAGAGGACGCGAACGCCGGATGAGGCCTCCAGATCGGCGCGGGTGCGCTCGATCTCCGCCGGCTCGCCCAGGCCGTTCAGCACGACGTCGCCGCCGCCTGCCGCCACGGCCCGCGCCAGAGCCAGCCCGATGCCGGAGGTCGAGCCCGTGATGACCGCAACCTGCCCTTTCAGATCGCCGATACCGCGTGCCGCCCGACCGTCAGCGCCCGTGGAGTCCTTAGGCTCTTGCGACATGAATCCGCCCCTTCGTTTGTTTTGGCGAGATTAGCGGGAGGTCGATGTCGGGATCAAGAATTTCCCGATCTGATGAATATCCACTCGGCGTCGGTCGAGGCGGCCTTGTCGAACGCATAACCGTCCCGGTCGAAAGCCTTCAGGTCCGCGACCCGTTCCACGCGCTCGTCGATCGCGAACCGCGCCATGGCCCCGCGCGCCTTCTTGGCGAAGAAGGATATGATGCGGCTCTCGCCGTTCTTCTCTTCCCGGAACTGGGGCGTGACGACAGGCAGTTTCAGAGCCTTTGCATCAACGGCCCCGAAATATTCCTGGCTGGCTAGGTTCACCAGCGTCGGATCCGACTGGCCTTCGGCATCCTCGTTCAACTGTTTGGAAATCCGGTCGCCCCAGAAGTCGTACAGGCTGGCCCCGCGACGCGTCTTCAGCCGCGTGCCCATCTCCAGGCGATAGGGCTGGATCCGGTCCAATGGACGCAGCAGCCCATAAAAGCCGGACAGAATGCGCAAGTGATCCTGCGCGAACGCCAGGGCGTCGGCGTCCAGTTCACGCGCCCGCAAGCCCTCATACACATCGCCGGCAAAGGCGAAGGCGGCCTGAACGCCCTCGGTCGATTCAGGATCGAAAGCCTTGAACCTTGCGGCGTTTAGGGTCGCGAGATCGTCCGAAATCCCCATCAGCCGACGCAGGTCCGCCTTGGTCTGGCGCTTGGCGGTCTTGGACAGGCTGGCGGTGTCTTCGAGGAACCGCCGATCTGTGCCCGGAATAGCCGCATCGGCTTCGGTGAAATCGAGGCGCTTGGCCGGGGAAAGAACAATCAGCAAGACGCGGCTCCGTAATGTCGCCGCCCACATAGGATGCTTCGATGACGATTTGAACCGGCTGCGGCGAAGGGCGTCTCAGGCGTCGCGGCGCGACCAGCCTAGCTTGCCGAGGGTTTCCATCGGGCGGAAGTCGGCCTTGTAGTCCATCTTGGCCGAGCCTTGGACCCAATAGCCGAGATAGACGAACGGCAGACCGACGATGGCGGCCTGGCGCACATGATCCAGGATGGCGAACCGCCCCAGGCTGCGCCGCTCCATCGTCGGATCATAGAAGCTGTAGACCATCGACAGCCCGTCTTTCAGCAGGTCCGTCAGGGTTACGGCGACCAGATCGCCCGGCCCGCCGTCGGTCGAGGGCAGGCGGTATTCGATCAGATGGGTGCGCACGGCCGTGTCCTCGACCATAGCGACGTAATCCAGCCAGCCCATGTCGCTCATGCCGCCGGTCGGATGGCGCGTGGTCAGGTAGCGGCGCAGAAGCTGGAACTGTTCGGTCGTCGCCTCCGCCTCGACCAGATCGCGCGACAGGTCGGCGTTGCGGGCCAGAACCTTGCGCTGCGAACGGCTGAACGTGAACTCCGGCACCGGCAGCCGTACCGAGACACAGGCGTCGCACGCCTCGCAGGCCGGGCGATAGGCGATGTTCTGGCTGCGGCGAAAACCGGCCAGCGTCAGTTCGTCATTGACGTGCGCGCCGTCCGAAAAGGGCAGGTTGGCGAAGACCTTCCGCTCCGTCTTGCCCGGCAGATAGGGGCAGGGCGCGACCGAGGTCATGAAGAAGCGAAGCTGTCGGGTCGGTACGTGCTGGGTCACGGCCTCAGGTCCGCATCCGATCTTGCCAATATTGCGACGACACAACGCTCATCGCGCGATTTGGCGTCATCCGTGTTCCGGCTGCAAGCGTGTTCGCGTTGCAGCCGAGCCGGGTCACAGCGAGGTGTCCGACGGCAGGACCGGCGCCTCGCGCAACAGCACGATGGCGATGCGGCGGTTGCCGGCCAGGGTCGGATCGTCCGGATAGAGCGGGTCTGACCCCGCCTTGCCCGCCACCGAATAGACCCGGTCGGGATCGACGCCCGAACCTTGCAGCACCAGACGCGAGCCGTTGGCGCGCTCGGACGACAGGGTCCAGTCCGCAGGGGCGCTGGCGCGGCTGGAGCCGGGCGCCGCGCTGGTGTGTCCGGTGATGGAGATGCGGTTCGGCAACTGGTTGATCACCTTGGCCACGGCGCGCAGCAGCACCTGGGCGCGGGCGTTGGGGCGGGCCGAGTTGTTGTCGAACATCGACCGGCCTTCCTGATCGACCAGCTGTATGCGCAGCCCCTCGGGCGTCTGGTCCACGATCAGCTGTTTCGACAGTTCGGCCAGCTCCGGCATCGACTGCATGGCCTGACGCAGCGATTCGGCCGCGCTGGCGAACTCGGCGGCCTCACGCTTCTGGATCTCGGCCTGGAGAGCCGCGTCGCTGGCGGACGACAGGCTGGAGCCCGTCTGATCGGTCGCGGGCGCCTCGGGCGCCAGTTCTTCAAGCACGGACTGCGAGCCGGTGCTCTTGACGCCATGGTCGCCCAGCGATGTGCCGCCCAGAATGCCGCCCGAACCCGACGTCGTCTCGGACACGCTGGCGGGTGCGAAATATTCGGCGATGCCGCGCTTTTGCTCCGGGTCGGTCGTGTTGATCAGCCACATCAGCAGGAAGAAGGCCATCATGGCGGTCACGAAGTCCGCATAGGCCACCTTCCACGCACCGCCGTGGTGGCCTCCGCCGGAGACCTTCTTGACCTTCTTGATGAGGATCGGACGATCGCTCACGGACATGGACGCGCACCCCGACGAATGGTGTCCCATTGTGGGCTGGCCAAGGTTAACCGGGCGTTGACCTTGAACCTCGACGCGGCGCGGCCTAGTCCGACGGCAGGATCAAGGAGCCTGTCATGAAGATCGCATTCGCCGGCCTGGGCGTCATGGGCGCCCCGATGGCCCGTCATCTGGTCGAGGCGGGCCATGATGTGACCGGCTTCAATCGGACTGTCACAAAAGCAGAGGCTTGGGCGGCGACGACGGGCGGCAAGGCGGCGGCGACGGTGACTGAGGCGGCGCAGGGCGTCGACCTGTTCATCCTGTGCGTCGGCAATGACGAGGACGTGCGGGCCGTGGTGACCGAGGCCTTGCCGCATCTGTCGAAGGCCGCCGTGATCGTCGATCACACCACGACCTCGGCCAAGGTGGCGCGCGAAATGGCCGAACTGGCGAACGGGCAGGGGCGGTCGTTCATCGACGCGCCGGTGTCGGGCGGCCAGGCGGGCGCCGAGAACGGACAGCTCAGCGTCATGGCCGGCGGGGATGCCGCCGCCCTGGCGAAGGTCGAGCCCGTGGTGAAGGCCTATTCCAAGGCGATCAAACATATGGGACCGGCCGGCTCGGGCCAGCTGACCAAGATGGTCAACCAGATCGCCATCGCCGGCGTCGTCCAGGGCTTGGCCGAGGCCGTCCACTTCGCTCAGGTCGCGGGACTGGACACCGACGCCGCCTATGAGGCCGTGTCCAAGGGCGCGGCGCAAAGCTGGCAGATGGACAATCGCTGGAAGACGGCGGCCAAGGGCGATTTCGACTTCGGCTTCGCCGTGGACTGGATGCGCAAGGACCTGGGGCTGGTGCTGGACGAGGCGCGCGCAAACGGCGCGCGCCTGTCTCTGACGGCCCTTGTCGACCAGTTCTACGCCGAGGTTCAGGCCATGGGCGGAAACCGCTGGGACACCTCCAGCCTGGCGGCGCGACTGCGACCTCGCGACTGACGCCTAAAGCCGGCGGTGCATGACGTGCAGGCCGACCGGTCCGTGCGTCGGGTGATTGAAGGCCTCGGGAACCGTGCCCACGATCTCGAAGCCCAGCTTCTTCCACAGCGCCACGGCGACGGTATTGGTTTCGACCACGGCGTTGAACTGCATGGACCGGAAGCCCGCATCCCGCGCAAAACCCAGCGCGGCTTCGCCCAAACCGCGGGCCACGCCGCGCCCGCGCGCTTCGGGCGCCACCATGAAGCTGCCGTTGGCGACGTGGGCGCCGTTTCCCTGCTGGTTCGGAATGATCTTGGCGGCGCCCAACACCTGGCCATTCTCAACCGCAACCAAGGTTCCGCCGGGCGGCGGCGGGGTCCACATGGCGCGCGCCTGCGCCTCCGTCATGTCCAGCGGATAGGTATAGGTCTCGCCCGCGCGGGTGACGGTTTCGATGATCGGCCACAGGCCCGGCCAGTCGGCCTCCGTGATCGGCCGGATCTCCACGCCCATCAGCCCAGCAGCCGTGCGGCCTGCGGTGCGAAATAGGTCAGCACGCCCGCGCAACCCGCGCGCTTGAACCCGTGCAGGGTTTCAAGGATCGCACGGTCCCGGTCCAGCCAGCCATTGGCGATGGACGCCTGCATCATCGAATATTCGCCCGACACCTGATAGGCGAAGGTGGGTACGCGGAAGGTCTCGGACACGCGCCGGACGATATCCAGATAGGGCATGCCCGGCTTGACCATCACCGCATCGGCGCCTTCCGACAGGTCCATCGCCACCTCCTTCAGCGCCTCGTCGGAGTTGGCGTAATCCATCTGATAGGTCTTCTTGTCGCCCTTCAGCATCGCCGAGGAGCCCACGGCGTCGCGATAGGGACCGTAGAAGGCCGAGGCGAACTTGGCGGCGTAGGACAGGATCAGCGTGTCCTGAAACCCGTTGGCCTCCAGCGCCTCACGCACCGCCTGGATGCGGCCGTCCATCATGTCCGACGGGGCCACGACATCGGCGCCGGCATGGGCGTGGATGAAGGCCTGTTCGGCCAGACGGTCCAGCGAGGCGTCGTTGGCGATCCGGTCGCCCTCCATCACCCCGTCGTGGCCGTGGTCGGTGTAGCAGTCCAGGGCGACGTCGGTCATGACGCCGATCTCGGGCGCGGCGTCCTTGATGGCCTTGATGCAGTCGGGAATCAGGCCGTCGGGGTCGGTCGCGCCGGTGCCGACCGCATCCTTGATCGCGCCGTCGACATTAGGAAACAGGGCCACCATCGGAATGCCGAGGTCGCGCGCCTCGACCGCCGCCGCCGCCGCCGCCTTGGGCGAAAGCCGAAACACGCCGGGCATGGAGGCGACCGGGACGCGATCCTCGGCGCCGTCATGGACGATCAACGGCCAGATCAGATCGGCCGGCGTCAGGGTCGTTTCCGCCACCAGCCGCCGCACCCACGGGCTGGACCGCAGGCGGCGCGGACGGGCAAGCGGGAAGGGGGCGGGCTGATAGGGAAGCATGGCGAGACCTTGGACAATCCAGCGTCGGACTAGCGCCGCAACGACCGGTGCGCAAATCGCGTGATGCGTCGGATCGTTTCGTGCGTGATGACGGCTTGCGCGGATCGGCGAAATGCGAGCCTATCGCCGAAAATCCTGGGAGATGACGATGATCAAGCGATTGGCGGCCGGCGCGGCGGTTCTGGCTCTGGCGACGGGCCTTTCGGCCTGCATTATCGTGTCTTCCGACGGCGGGGAACGGACTGTCGTTACTCCTGCGATCACTGCTGATGAAGCGGCAAATGCAGCATTTGCGGAAGCGGACAGAGTTGTCGGTCAGTCCCAACTATATCGTGACGCCGTCGCCGATCCCAAGCGTCCGGCAGAAGAGGTCGCGCGTGATCCGCTGCGCCATCCGGCCGAGATTCTCGCCTTCGCCCAACTCGAGCCGGGCGACAAGGTCGCCGACATTCGCCCCGGCGCCGGCTATTTTACGCGTCTGTTCTCCGACGTGGTCGGCCCGACCGGCCGCGTCTACGCCTTCGTACCTGAGCGGACGATGGCGCGCGAGAACGCCGGGGCCGATGCACTTGTCGCAGCCTATTCGAACGTGACGCGGGTCAACGGCCTGCTGGACTCGATGACCTACGCCGAGCCGCTGGACATGATCTTCATGAGCCAGGAATATCACGACTTCCACATCCCCGGCTTCAACACCGACGTGGCCAAGATGAACGCGGCGGTGTTCGCGGCGCTGAAGCCCGGCGGCCGCTACATTTTGATCGACCATGAAGCCGCGCCCGGCACGGGCATCTCGGCGGTTCAGACCCTGCACCGCATCGAAGGCGACTATCTGAAGCGCGAGGTCGAAGCGGCCGGCTTTGTCTTCGAGGGTGAGAGCCAGGCCGTCGCCAATCCCGCAGACGACCACAGCCTGAACGTCTTCGACGAGAAGATCCGCGGCAAGACGGACCAGTTCGTCTATCGCTTCCGCAAGCCGGGCTGATCGATCTCGATACTGAGAACCGTTATCAATTAAGGGTTTGGGGCGTTTTGTCCATGCGGCGGACATGGACAAGCCCGCTTCGGGAGAGCAAACAACGCAAAGACATCGCCATAAGCGAAAGAACGCGTAGTTTGTTCGACTATAAGGCCGCCTTTAATAGCTCGGTGGAGCAGGTTCGCAGCGAAGGACGCTATCGCGTCTTCGCCGATCTGAAGCGCGTGCGCGGTCAGTTTCCGCAGGCCGTGCGTCGCCGCGAGGATGGCTCCGAACAGGACGTCGTCATCTGGTGCTCCAACGACTATCTCGGCATGGGCCAGCACCCCGTCGTGCTGGACGCCATGCATAGTGAGATCGATGCGGTAGGCGCCGGCGCGGGCGGAACGCGCAACATCTCCGGTACGACCCGCTCCGCCGTGGATCTCGAAGCCGAGCTGGCCCACTGGCACCAGAAGGAAGCAGCCCTGCTGTTCACCTCGGGCTATGTCGGCAACGAGGCGACGCTGTCGACCCTGCAGAAGATCCTTCCGGGCCTGATCACCTTCTCCGATTCGCTGAACCATGCCTCGATGATCGCCGGCATCCGCCACGGCGGCGGCGAGCGTCACGTCTTCATGCACAACGATCTGGCGCATCTGGAGGCCCTGCTGGCGGCGGCGCCGGCCGATGCGCCCAAGCTGATCGCGTTCGAGAGCGTCTATTCGATGGACGGCGACATCGCCGATCTGGCTGGCACTATTGCGCTCGCCAAGAAATACGGCGCCCTGACCTATCTGGACGAGGTCCATGCGGTCGGCCTGTATGGTGAAACCGGCGCGGGCGTCGCCGAGCGCGACGGCGTGCTGGACCAGATCGACATCATCGAATGCACACTGGGCAAGGCGATCGGCGTGATGGGTGGCTATATCGCCGCCGACGCCATGATCATCGATGCGGTGCGCAGCTGGGCCTCGGGCTTCATCTTCACCACCTCGCTGCCGCCGGCCCTGACCGCCGGCGCCTTGGCCTCGGTGCGTCACTTGAAAGCCCACCCCGAACTGCGCGTCCAGCATCAGGAACGCGCCGCGACGCTGAAGGCCCGCTTCGCCGCCGCCGGCATTCCCGTGATGGAAAGCGAGAGCCATATCGTGCCGGTGCACGTCGGCGATCCTGTCCACTGCAAGATGATCTCGGACATGCTGCTGGACGAGTACGGCGTCTATGTTCAGCCGATCAACTATCCGACCGTGCCCAAGGGGACCGAGCGCCTGCGCTTCACGCCCTCGCCGAACCACACCGACGCCATGATGGATCATCTGGTCCAGGCGATGGACAAGCTGTTCGCCCACTGTAACGTGGCGCGCCGACCCGTCGCCGCATGACGACGGACGACGGCCTCGGAGAGGTCATCGTCGAATTCACCCGCAACGGCCCCTACCTCAAATGCGCGGCCATCCACGTTGCGACGGGCCGGGAGGTCAGCGCCATGGGGCCGGTCAATGAGCCGAAGTCCGTCGAACGGGTGGCGATCGCCAAGTTGAGGCGGGCTCTGGGCAAAGGCTGACCACTAGATGTTGTGGTCGTGCGCGGCTGGGGATAGATAGGCCAGCTTCTGATTTCCGGGGATTCCAGCGTGACGGCCTTCACCCACGACGCCTATTTCACCAAGACGCTCGCTGACGCCGATCCTGATGTCTTCAAGGGCATTCAGGGCGAGCTGGGCCGTCAGCGCGAACAGATCGAGCTGATCGCGTCCGAGAATATCGTGTCTCAGGCGGTTCTGGACGCACAGGGTTCGGTCCTGACCAACAAATACGCCGAAGGCTATCCCGGTCGTCGCTATTACGGCGGCTGCGAGTTCGTCGACGTGACCGAGGATCTGGCGCGGGAGCGGGCCAAGCAACTGTTCGGCGCGGCCTTCGCCAACGTCCAGCCCCACTCGGGCGCCCAGGCGAACCAGGCGGTCTTCTTCACCCTGCTGCAGCCCGGCGACACCTTCCTGGGCATGGATCTCGCCTGCGGCGGACACCTGACGCACGGTTCGCCGGCGAACCAGTCGGGCAAGTGGTTCCGCCCTGTGACCTACAAGGTGCGCGAAGACACCCATCTGATCGACTATGACCACGTCGCCGAAATGGCAGAGCGCGAGAAGCCCAAGCTGATCCTGGCCGGCGCCTCGGCCTACAGCCGCCACATCGACTTCAAGCGCTTCCGAGAAATCGCCGACAGCGTCGGCGCCTATCTGATGGTGGACATGGCCCACTATGCGGGCCTGATCGCTGGCGGCGCCTATCCGGATCCGATCCCGCACGCCCACGTCGTCACCACGACCACGCACAAGACCCTGCGTGGTCCGCGCGGCGGCATGATCCTCTCGAACGACGTTGATCTGGGCAAGAAGATCAACTCCGCCGTCTTCCCCGGCCTGCAAGGCGGCCCGCTGGAACACGTCATCGCCGCCAAGGCCGTGGCCTTCGGCGAGGCGCTGAAGCCCGAGTTCAAGGGCTATGCGCAACAGGTAGTCAAAAACGCCCAGGCTCTGTCCGGCGTCCTGATCGAGCGCGGCCTGGCCATCGTCTCGGGCGGCACCGACAGCCACCTGGCGCTGGTCGACCTGCGGCCCAAGGGCGTGACCGGCAAGGCGACCGAGCATGAGCTCGAAAAGGCGCTGATGACCTGCAACAAGAACGGCGTGCCGTTCGACACCGCCCCCTTCACCGTCACCTCCGGCGTGCGATTAGGCACCCCGGCCGGCACCACGCGCGGCTTCGGCGAGGAAGAGTTCAAGCAGATCGGTCACTGGATCGCCGATGTCGTCTCGTCGATGAACGGCGGCGACGAAGCCGATCCGGCCGTGGTCGCAGGCGTCGCGGCCCAGGTGCGAGAGTTGACGCACCGCTTCCCGATCTACGGATAAGCTCCTGATGAAGTGCCCTTTTTGCGGTCATCAGGATACTCAGGTGAAGGACAGCCGGCCGTCGGACGACGGCTCGGCCATTCGACGCCGCCGGTCCTGCCCGAACTGCAACGGGCGCTTCACGACGTTCGAGCGTGTGCAACTGCGTGAGTTGGTCATCCTGAAACGTAATGGACGGCGCACGCCCTTCGATCGCGACAAGCTGGAACGCTCGCTGGGCGTGGCCCTGCGCAAACGCCCGGTTCAGGCCGATCAGGTCGAGCAGATGGTCAACCGGATCGTCCGCCAGCTGGAAAGCCTGGGCGAGACCGAAATCCCGTCCAGCACGGTCGGCGACTTCATCATGAAGGCGCTGAAGGGCGTGGATGAGGTGGCCTATGTCCGCTACGCCTCGGTCTACAAGGATTTCCGCCACACCGGCGACTTCGCCAAATTTCTGGGCGACGAAGGGTTCGACGAACCGTCCGGCAAGGCCTGATGCGGGTCACGCTGAAACTGGCGACCTCCTTGGACGGGCGGATCGCCACGGCATCGGGTGAAAGCCAGTGGATCACCGGCGAGGCGGCGCGGCTGGAGGGTCACCGCCTGCGCGCGAGGCATGACGCCATTCTGGTCGGTGTCGAGACGGTTCTGCACGACGATCCCGAACTGACCGCCCGCCTTCCGGGCCGCAGCGTGGATCAGCCGCTTCGGGTCGTGCTGGACAGCCGCCTGCGCACGCCGCAGACGGCGAAGGTCGCCAGCGAAAACACCCTGATCCTGACCGCTGCGGAGCCGCGCGCGATCGGCGCCGCCAAGGTCGTGCAGGTCGCCGCCGAAGACGGTCGTCCGACCATCCCTGCCGTGCTGAAAGCCTTGGAAGCCGCCGGTGCAACCTCGCTTCTGATCGAAGGCGGGGGCCAGGTCGCGGCCTCTTTCCTGCGCGCTAACGCCGTCGATGCGCTGGAATGGTTTCGCGCCCCGATCCTGCTGGGCGGGGAGGGGCGGCCCTGCG
This sequence comes from Brevundimonas vesicularis, assembly GCF_014204545.1. Taxonomy (GTDB): domain Bacteria; phylum Pseudomonadota; class Alphaproteobacteria; order Caulobacterales; family Caulobacteraceae; genus Brevundimonas; species Brevundimonas vesicularis_B. The sequence continues at coordinate 642,578 of NZ_JACHLJ010000001.1, read as the reverse complement.
TCGCCGCACTGGCTCTTGCAAAGCTGGCCGACGCCCCCAAGTTCCGTCGCCTGGGCGTCGAGCCCGTCGGGGACGATCTGTGGGAACGCTACGCCCGTCTCTGACGCCGTCCAATTAGACGATTAGACGAATTAGACGGTATTTTTCTCCCAAGGGGTCCAGAGTCCAAATGTTCACCGGCATCGTCACCGACATCGGCCGCGTCCGCGAGGTCCGCGAGACCGATCGCGACCGCCGTTACGAGATCGAGACCGCGTGGAACACCGACGGCATCGACCTGGGCGCCTCCATCAGCCACGCGGGCTGCTGCCTGACGGTGACCGAAAAGGGCGCCGGATGGTTCGCCGTCGAAGTGTCGAACGAGACCCTGTCCAAGACCACTCTGGGCGCCTGGAAGACAGGCGACGGCGTCAATCTGGAGCGGGCCGCCAAGCTGGGCGACGAGATGGGCGGCCATGTCGTGTCCGGCCACGTCGATGGTCTTGGGCGGGTGGTTTCGATCACGCCCGAAGGCGGATCGCACCGGATCGAGGTCGAGGCTCCCGCGCCTCTGCATCGCTATATCGCCGCCAAGGGGTCGATCACCGTGGACGGCGTGTCCTTGACCGTAAACGCCGTCGAGGGTCAGGTCTTCTCGCTGAACATCATCCCGCACACCTGGGACGTGACGACCTTGGGGCGTTTGAAAGTGGGCGATCCGGTCAATCTGGAGATCGACATGCTGGCGCGATACCTCGCGCGGTGGCAGGAGACCGCGTGATGCAAGCCCAGGCCGCGAACATGAACGACAGCCCCATCAGTCCCATCGAGGACATTCTGGAAGACGCCCGCAACGGCCGTCCCTACATTCTGGTGGACGCCGAGGATCGCGAGAACGAAGGGGACATCATCATCCCCGCCCAGTTCGCGACGCCGGACCAGATCAACTTCATGATCCGCCAGGCGCGCGGCCTGGTGTGCCTGGCCCTGACCGCCGAGCGCGCGCAGCAACTGCGCCTGCCGCCGATGGCCGCCGACAACCGCGAGAGCATGAAGACCGCCTTCACCGTCTCGATCGAGGCCAAGGACGGTGTCACGACGGGCATTTCCGCCGCCGACCGCTCGCGCACCATTCATGTGGCGACCGACGCGGCAAAGGGCATGGACGACATCGTCTCGCCGGGACACATCTTCCCGCTGGTCGCGCGCGACGGCGGCGTGCTGGTCCGCGCTGGCCACACCGAGGCAGCGGTGGACATCAGCCGCATGGCCGGCCTGACGCCCGCGGGGGTGATCTGCGAGATCATCAAGGACGACGGCGAGATGGCGCGGATGCCCGATCTGGTCGCCTTCGCCCAGTTGCATGGGCTGAAGATCGGCACCATCGCCGACCTGATCGCCTATCGCCGCCGCACCGAACGCTTCGTCGAGCGGATCATGGATACGCCGTTCGAAAGCGTTCACGGCGGCCCGTTCCGTCTGATGCTGTACAAGAACACCATCGAGGGCGCCGAGCATGTGGCCTTGGTCAAGGGGCGCATCGATCCGGCCAAACCGACCCTGGTGCGAATGCACCAGGTGGACTTCGCCTGCGACCTCTTGGGCCACGTCGAGGCGCGCCAGGACTATGTGCCCAGCGCCCTGAAACAGATCACTGACCATGATTGTCCCGGCGTCGTCGTCTTCCTGCGCGATCCGTCGCTGACCTCGCTGGCCGAACGGCTGGCGGGCGCGGACAAGCCAGCGGCGATGGATCGATCGTTGCGCGCCTATGGCGTGGGGGCTCAGATCCTGCTGGACCTGGGCGTCAGGGATATGATCGTGATGAGTTCGACGCGACCCGAACCGACGGCGCTGGAAGGCTACGGCCTGCGCATCGTCGGCTGGCGCGACATGGATGGAGAAACCAAGGCGTGACCGAAGCCCCCCGTATTTTGATCGTTGAGGCGCGCTTCTACGACGATCTGGCCGACGCCCTGTTGGAAGGGGCCAAGGAGACGCTGAAGGCGCGCGGCGCCGACTTCGACGTCATCACCGTGCCCGGCGCGCTGGAAGTGCCGCCGGCCATCGCCCTGGCCGAGGAGGCCGGCCGCTTTCCGACCGCACCGCGCTATGACGGCTATGTCGCTCTGGGCACGGTCATCCGTGGCGAGACTTACCATTTCGAGATCGTCTCCGATCAGTCGGCGGCCGGCATCATGGCGCTGGGCGTCAAGGGCGTCATCATCGGCAACGGCATCCTGACGACCGAAGACGAAGACCAGGCCTGGTATCGGGCCCGTCTTTCGGAAGGGGATAAAGGCGGCGGCGCCGCCAAGGCGTGCCTGGACCTCATTGCATTGAAGAAGCGGTTGCGTCATGGCGTCGGCGCATGACTGAACCGAACAGCGTCAAAGCCGTCCTCGAACAACTCGCCGAAGCCGAAAAGCAGCGCGCCGAGCCCAATCTAAGCTCCAAACAGCGTCGCGCCCGCACCGTGTCGCGTCTCGCCGCCGTCCAGGCCCTGTATCAGATGGAACTGGCGGGCGAGGGAGTGGAGACGGTGATCACCGAATTCTCCAACTTCCGCTTCGACACGGACATTGAGGGCGAAGCCCTGGCCGAGGCCGACGAAGCCTATTTCGCCGACATCGTGCGCGGCGTGATCGAAAGCCAGCGCGACATCGACGCGGCCATCAAGGCCCGCCTGGCCTCCAACTGGAAGCTGGAGCGGATCGACGCCACCCTGCGCGCCTTGCTGCGTTCGGGCGCGTGGGAGTTGATCAAGCATCCCGAGACGCCGCGCGAGGTCGTGATCGACGAATATGTCGAACTGGCCAAGGCCTTCTTCGACGACGCCGAGGCCCGCTTCGTCAACGCGGCGCTGGACGGCGTGGCGAAAGACACCCGCAAATAATGCCGGCGCTCGACGTCGCGGGCGAGTTCGAGACGATCGAGCGGCTGTTCAAGCCCCTGGCCCATCCCGAGTGGGGCAGGGGGCTGGCCGACGATGTGGCGGCGCTGCCGTCACGGCCCGGCTATGACCTCGTCCTGACCAAGGACGCCATCGTCGAGGGCGTGCATTTCCTGCCCAACGATCCGCTGGACACGGTCGCCAGGAAGCTGCTGCGGGTCAATCTGTCGGACCTCGCCGCCAAAGGCGCTGAGCCATTCGGCTATCTTCTGGCCTGCTTCTGGTCCGAGCGCTGCGGCTGGCCCGAGCGCGAGGCGTTTGCGGCCGGGCTGGCCGAGGATCAGGCGCGGTTCGGCGTTCACCTGTTGGGCGGGGACACGGTCAGGACGCCCGGCCCGCTGTCCCTCTCTCTGACGGCCCTTGGGTGGACGCCGACGGGCAAGACCGTTTCTCGCGCCGGGGCGCAGGTCGGCGACCTCGTCTTCGTCACCGGCGTCATCGGGGACGGGCTTCTGGGGCTCAAGGCGGCGCAAGGACAGCTGGCTCTGGCTCCAGAGCGGATGGATGCCTTGGTCAGCCACTATCGGATGCCGACGCCACGGACCGACTTCGCCGACATCGTGCGCGAGTTCGCCACCGCATCCGTCGACGTGTCGGACGGCCTGGCCGCCGACCTGGCCCACATCGCGCAGGCGAGCAGGGTCGGCGTGGCGCTCAATCTGAACGTCCTGCCCCTGTCCGCGGCGGCTCAGGCCTGGTTCGACGACCGGGTCGATCCGCAGCTGTCTTTGGAAGACCTCGCCAGCGGCGGCGACGACTATGAGATCGCCTTCACCGCCCATCCGCGCCACGAAGACTCCCTGCGGCGCGAGGCCGAGCGCCGGCTGATTCGCCTGACCCGCGTCGGCGAGGTCACCAATGGTCAGGGCCTGACGGTCCTTTACGATGGTCAGCCCGTGCCGATGGCCAGAAACGGCTGGACCCACGGCTGAGGCGGCAAGGGAATCCTAACGCCCGTCCGGCAGGATGTCGTCATGGACCGTAGAACCCTGATCGCCGCCGGAACCGCCGCCCTGACCGGCGCCGCCGCCAGTCGCGCTTCCGCCTCCGGCAGCGAAACGGAGTCTGCGCCTGCGGCCCTGAGCATCGCGGGCCTCGGCCTGCCCGTCATCGAGGGCGGGCGTTTGCGGAACTACGTTTTCGTCGCCCTCAGGCTCGAACTCGGCGGCGGCAAGACCGTCGAGCAGATGAAGCCCAAGGAGGCCTTCTTCCGCGACGCCGTCGTCCGCGCCGCGCACAAGACCCCCTTCACCGTGCCCGGCGACTGGACACGGCTGGACGAGCGGGCCCTGTCTGCCTCGCTGGTTGCGGCGTCTGCGGCGATCTCGGGTCGCGGCTCCGTCCGGCGCGTCGAGGTCGTCAGCCAGTCGCCGCGTCGCCGAACGGGCATGCAGACCGCCCGCTGAACGGCCTGACCGACCGCTGTTGCGTCACTCCGCCTGCCATGACAGGCTCCCGTTGCAAATCCCAAAGAACGCACTGACGCGTTCGCCGCGTGCGGGGGGACCGGAAGGCGGACAGAGGCGATAACGCCCGACCGCGCCAAGGCCTGCGCGCCTGTTTGCAAGGGCATGGAAACGCCAATGACGAACTCACTTACGCTGGTCTTCGCGGCCGGTGTGCTGGCGGTGCTGTATGGCGCCGCACAGACCGCCGTGCTGATGAAGGCGAGCACCGGCAACGACAAGATGCGAGAGATCGCCGCCGCGATCCAGGAAGGCGCCTCGGCCTATCTGAAGCGGCAATATCTGACCATCGGCATCGTCGGGATCGTGATCCTGATCGCCGCCTATTTCCTGATCGGCGCTTACGCCGCCATCGGCTTCCTGATCGGCGCCGTCCTGTCTGGCGCGGCCGGCTACGCCGGGATGCTGATCTCGGTGCGGGCCAATGTGCGCACGGCTCAGGCGGCGTCCGAAAGCCTGTCCAAAGGGTTGAACCTGGCGTTCCGCTCGGGCGCCATCACGGGCATGTTCGTGGCAGGCGGCGCTCTGATCGGGGTGTCAGGCTACTACATCGTGCTGACCCAGCATCTGGGATTGGCTTCGACGGGCCGCGAAGTGATCGATGGGCTGGTGGCGCTGGGCTTCGGCGCCTCGCTGATCTCGATCTTCGCGCGCCTGGGCGGCGGCATTTTCACCAAGGGCGCCGACGTGGGCGGCGACATGGTGGGCAAGGTCGAGGCGGGCATTCCCGAGGACGATCCTCGTAACGCCGCGACCATCGCCGACAATGTGGGCGACAATGTCGGCGACTGCGCCGGCATGGCGGCCGACCTTTTCGAGACCTATGCCGTGACGACCGTTGCGACCATGGTGCTGGCCGCGATCTTCTTCAGGGGCCAGCCCTATGTGGATCTGATGATGGTGCTGCCGCTGGCGATCTGCGCGGTGTGCATCGTGACCTCCATCGTCGGCAGCTTCTTTGTGCGGTTGGGCAAGTCCAACAACATCATGGGCGCGCTCTATCAGGGGCTGATCGTCACCGGCGTCCTGTCCATCGGTGCGGTCTGGTGGGTGATAGACCAGATGGTGACGGGGCCGATCGTGACGGCCAGCGGTCTGGAAATCCAGCCGATGGCGCTGTTCTGGTCCGGCATGGTTGGATTGGCGGTGACGGCGGCGATCGTGGTCGTGACCGAATACTATACCGGATCCGGCTTCCGCCCGGTGCGATCGGTCGCCAACGCCTCGGTGTCCGGGCACGGCACCAATGTCATTCAAGGCCTGGCCGTCTCGCTTGAGGCGACGGCGCTGCCGGCGCTGACGATCATCGTCGGCATCGTGGCGAGCTTCCAGTTGGCCGGCCTGTTCGGCATCGCCATCGCCACCACCACCATGCTCGGTGTGGCGGGAATGATCGTGGCGCTGGACGCCTTCGGACCCGTGACCGACAACGCCGGCGGCATCGCCGAGATGGCGGGCCTGCCCAGCGACGTGCGGCATTCGACGGATGCCCTGGACGCCGTGGGCAACACCACCAAGGCGGTGACCAAGGGCTATGCCATCGGTTCGGCGGGTCTGGGGGCGCTGGTCCTGTTCGCCGCCTATACGTCGGACCTGCAGTATTTCTCGGCCAACCCGGCGGACTACCCCTTCTTTGCGGGCATGGGGGAGATCGCCTTCGATCTGACCAACCCTTACGTCGTCGTTGGCCTGCTGTTCGGAGGGCTGCTGCCCTTCCTGTTCGGCGGGATGTCGATGATGGCGGTGGGACGGGCGGCCGAGTCCGTCGTTGCGGAAGTGCGGCGCCAGTTCCGCGAGAACCCCGGCATCATGACCTATCAGGTGAAGCCGGAATACGGCCGGGCCGTCGACATCCTGACCAAGGCGGCGATCCGAGAGATGATCGTGCCGTCGCTGTTGCCGGTGCTGTCGCCCATCGTCCTGTTCGTGGCGGTGCTGGCGATTTCGGACAAGGCCAACGCCTTTGCGGCCCTGGGCGCCATGCTGATGGGGGTGATCGTGACCGGCCTGTTCGTCGCCATCTCCATGACGTCGGGCGGCGGCGCCTGGGACAACGCCAAGAAGGTGATCGAGGAAGGCTTCACCGACAAGAACGGTGTCGTCCACGGCAAGGGCTCCGAAGCCCACAAGGCAGCCGTGACCGGCGACACGGTCGGCGATCCCTACAAGGATACGTCTGGTCCGGCGGTGAACCCGATGATCAAGATCACCAACATCGTCGCCCTGCTGCTGCTGGCGGTGCTGGCGAGCGGCAACATCGGCTAGGTCGTCAGACTGCGGATACGAAAACGCCCCGGAGAGCGATCTCCGGGGCGTCTTTGTTTGGGAGGAGAAGGTGGCCTTAGTCGGGGCGGCGCTGGCCGGGTAGGTCTTCTTCGGTGCGAGGCAGTTGGCCGCGCCCGACGTTGCCGAGCAGTTGTTCAAGCACCGTCAGCTCGCGGCCGCGCGTCGGCGTCTCGTTACGGTTCATGGCGATCTGCTCGCCGTCCGTCAGGCCTAGGGTGCGGACGGACGCTACTTGGTCGCCTTCGGGCGCGAAGGTGATCTCGGTCACCGTGCGGGTAGACACCTTGGGCAGGTTGTAGGTGTATTTCTCGGTCGTCTGGCTGATGTAGTACCAGACCTGATCAGGCTCGAAGGTCGAGGTGGTCGAGGGCGAACCCAGCTTGGCCAGGACCGTTTCCTTGGTGTCGGTGCCGGCGACCACGTCCTGGGGCTTGGCGTCGATGGCCTGGAAGCCGTTGGAGCCGATGGTCGGAGCACAGGCGGCCGACAGGCCGGCCAGCGAAACGGCGACGAAAAGCGGGACGAAACGGGACATGGTCGGGCGCCTGCGAGAGAACAAGGTCTTTGACCTAGACGGACCTGCGTCCTAGTTCAACGGCGCGGCGGAAAAGGGGCCGTTGAAACCCATGCTGAAAAACCTGTTCAAACCCCGGTCCGGCGTCCGTCTTGGCGACGATCTCTACGCCAAGGCCGTCAGCCAGGCCCGCAATCCGGCCTTCTACACGCGACTGGCGGTCGATGACCGGATCGACGCGCGATTCGAACTCTACACGCTGCATGTGCTGTTGCTGGTGCTGCGGCTGCGCGATGAGAACACGGCTCAGGGCCAGGATGCGGCTCAGGCGGTGTTCGACGTCTATGTCTCGGCGCTGGATCACGTCTTGCGAGAGGAGGGCGTGGGCGACGTCGCCGTCGGCAAGAAGATGCGCAAGCTGGGCGAAGCCCTCTACGGCCGGATGAACGCCTATGAGCAGTCCCTGCGCGCCGGCGATGCGGCGGCTTTGGCGGAGGCGATGGCGAAGAATGTCTATGCAGACCCGCAAGCGCCCCATGCGGACACATTGGCGCGCTATGCGCTGACGACACGCGCGGCCTTGGCGGCGCAGGATTTCAACAAGGTGCTGGCGACGCCGGCCTGGACGGAAGTTTGAAAGAGATGAGCGTGACGCTCCCCTACAGCGAAACGGTGCGGGTCAATCAGATCGGCGCGGGCTTAAGCCGCCGGCTGGAACCGGATGCAGACACTCGCATGCGAATCGCCCGCAGTCTCGATCTTCAGGGGCTGGACGATTTCGCTGTCGATCTGGAGATCAAGCCGACGCCGTCGACCAGCGAATGGACGATGAAGGGCAGGGTGACCGCACACGCGGTGCAGACCTGCGGCCTGACGCTGGAGCCCTTGCCAGTCGATGTGGATCGCCGGTTCTCCATTCAGCTTGTCGAAGCCAAGCCCGAGGAAACCGACGAGATCGAAGTCACGTTGGATGAAGAAGACGCCGATGTGATCGAGGACGGCAAGATCGACCTGGGCCAGTATGCGGTCGAGCAGTTGGTGCTCTCGCTTGATCCGTTCCCGCGCAAGCCCGGCGCAGAGTTCGTGCAACCTGAGGAGCCGACGGAGATTTCGCCGTTTGCAGCCCTGAAGGCGCTTAAGGCCAAAGACGACCAAGGCTGAGGTTGACGTAAGGGCCGGGTGGTTGCATCCCCCGGCGTCGGCGCTATCGTCCAGCGCATCCTGCCAAGCGTCGCGCGACAAGACGACGCGGCCATAAGAGGTCCATTTGCCAGCCCCAGTTACGATCTCGCTTGACGCCATGGGCGGCGATCACGGGCCCTCCGTCGTCGTTCCCGGCATCCGCAGCTATATCCGCACTCATGACGGCGAGGGGGTTCGCTTCTTGCTGCATGGCGACGAGGCCAAGATCGCTCCCGAACTGGCGCGTTGCGGCCTGACGGCGGACATGTGCGAAGTCCGCCACACCGACAAGGTCGTGGCCATGGACGAAAAGCCGGCCCAGGCCATGCGGCGCGGCAAGGGCTCCAGCCTGTGGAACGCCATCGAGGCGGTGAAGACGGGCCAGGCCGGCAGCGTCGTCTCGGCCGGCAACACCGGCGCTCTTATGGCGATCTCGAAACTGATTCTGCGGATGTCTGCGCCCGGGCTTGAGCGTCCGGCCATCGTCGCCAGCTGGCCCACCTTCAAGGGCCACACGGCGGTTCTGGACGTCGGCGCCAACATCGGCAGCGATGCGGAGCAGCTGATCGAGTTCGCCATCATGGGCGAGGCGTTCCAGTCAGCCGTGCGCGGTATCGCCCGCCCGACCATCGGCCTGTTGAACGTCGGTTCGGAAGACATGAAGGGCAACGAACAGGTCAAGGAGGCGCACGCAATCCTGCGCGATGGTCCGTTCGATTTGAACTACCACGGCTTCGTCGAGGGCGACGATATCGCCAAGGGCACGGTGGATGTGGTGGTGACCGACGGCTTCACAGGCAATATCGCGCTGAAGACTGCCGAAGGCACGGCGCGCTATATTTCCGCCCTGCTGAAAGAGGCCCTGACCTCGAACCTGCAATCTAAGCTGGGCGCCGTCATCGCCATGCCGGCGTTGAAGAAGATGCGCGAGAAGATCGACCCCAGCGCCATCAACGGCGGCCCCCTGTTGGGCCTGAACGGTATTGTGGTGAAGAGCCATGGCGGCGCCGACGCCAAGGGGTTCGGCAATGCGATCCGCATCGCTGTCGATCTGGCCCGCAGCGACTATATGAGCAAGGTGGGGGACAACCTGGGCAAGCTGGACGCGGTGTTCGACCATGCCGCCAAGCCCGCCGCAGCCGTGGGAGAACCCCTCCAGTGACCGTGACCCGCAGCGCCGTGACCGGCGTCGGCTCTTATCTGCCGGACGAAATCGTCACAAACGCCGACCTGGCCAAATTCATCGACACGTCCGACGAATGGATTCAGGAGCGCACCGGCATCAAACAGCGTCACAAGGCGCGCGATGACCAGCCGACCAGCGATCTGGCCGTCGAGGCCGCCAGGAAGGCGCTCGCCGACGCGGGCAAGGCGGCGTCCCATGTCGATCTGATTATCGTGGCCACCACCACGCCGGACATGACCTTCCCGGCGGTCGCATCGATCGTCCAGGCCAAGTTGGGCGCGGGCGTCGGCATCGCTTTTGACGTGCAAGCCGTCTGCTCCGGTTTCGTCTATGCGCTCAGCGTCGCTGACGGCTTCGTGGCGCGGGGCCTGTCGAAATGCGCCCTAGTGATCGGGGCCGAGGAAATGACGCGGCTGATGGACTGGACCGACCGGACCACCTGCGTCCTGTTCGGCGACGGGGCCGGCGCCGTGGTGCTGGAACCGCGCGAAGGGCAGGGGACATCGGACGACCAGGGTATGCTGGGCTTCGCCTTGCGGGCTGACGGATCCAAGACCGATCTGCTCTACGTCGATGGCGGCCCGGCGACGACGGGGACCGTCGGTCATCTGCGCATGGCCGGAAATCAAGTCTTCCGCCATGCGGTCGTAAATATCGCAGAAGGCATTACCGCCGCCTGCGCCGCCGCCAACATCCAGATCGCGGATGTCGACTGGTTCGTGCCGCACCAGGCCAACCAGAGAATCATCAAGGGCGTCGGCGACCGATTGGGTTTGGACGAGAACAAGGTGATCTCCACCGTCGCCACCCACGCCAACACCTCCGCCGCCTCGATCCCGCTGGCTCTGGATGCTGCGATCCAGGACGGGCGAATCAAGAAGGGGGATCTGGTGCTGCTTGAAGCCATGGGCGGCGGCCTGACATGGGGCGCCTGCGCGCTTCGGCTCTAATCGACATCGAGGCATTGATTTTTCGGGGGCTTTGCGCCCCTATGGATGCGAGCGGATCGCATGACAGCGGGGATACGATGGCAGGCCAACAGACCGTGACGCGCGCCGACCTGTGCGAAGCCGTGCATGAAGAGGTCGGCCTGTCGCGTCAGGAATGCTCCAGCATGGTCGAGCGCACCCTGGAACTGATCGTCGAATCGCTCGAGCGCGGCGAGACGGTGAAACTGTCCGGCTTCGGCGTCTTCCAAGTGCGTGAGAAGCGCGCACGGATGGGCCGCAATCCCAAGACGGGCGAACCGGCGGCGATCAATCCGCGCCGGGTCATCAGCTTCCGCGCTTCGCAAATCATGAAAAGCCGGGTTCACGACGCCGTCGTCGAGGCCTGATCGCGGTGGCCAAGAGCGCCGACGCCTTCCGAACCATTTCCGAAGCGGCCGAAGAGGTCGGCGCGCCCCAGCATGTCCTGCGGTTCTGGGAGACGAAGTTCGATTTCGTCACACCTGTGAAGCGGGCCGGCGGTCGGCGCTTCTATCGGCCTCAGGACATCGCGGTGCTGAAGGCGGTCAAACGCCTGCTGCACAATGACGGGCTGACGATTCGCGGCGTGCAGCGTCTGCACAAGGAACAGGGGCTGAAAAAGCTTATCGGTGCGGAGGCCGCTGCACTGATCGACGACGGCGATGTCACGTTCGCTACGGCGTCTTCCGATGTCGCGCGGGCCGAAACCTCGAAATTGCATAAGGTTCTGGCCGATCTGGAACAGGCCAAGGCGCGTCTGGACGCCGTTCTTTCACGGTAGGTGGAAAAGTCGTTTTAGCGTTTGCGGACAGCGGTCCCCCCGTCTATAGGGAGCGCCTTCGGAGCGTGGCGCAGCCTGGTAGCGCACTTGACTGGGGGTCAAGGGGTCGCAGGTTCGAATCCTGTCGCTCCGACCATTCTTGGAAAAGAATGATGATGGTGGGGTCGTCCTTGCGGGCGGCCCCATCGCCGTATTTGGTGGCAGGTTTGGCGCTCAGCCCCGCTCGGTCCATCGCAGCAAAGGGATGAGCGGCAGGCCCCAGGCGGTGCCGCCGATGCCGAAGAACAGGAAGTCAATCCACTGCGACGGCGGCAGCATTCCGCGCAGGGCGATCAGGCCCCAGACCCAGAAAACGAGAAAGAGCAGCACGCCGATCGCGGCGACGAAGCGACGCAGACGCGGCGGCATCAGCGCTTGTTCCGAAACAGGAAGAAGGCCACGAGACAGATGCCCGATCCCACGAGCGCCCACGGCACCCAGACCCAGCTGTCCATCGTGCTGACCGCGAAGACCCGTACCGCCAGAAACCATCCGCAGGCCAGGCCGATCCCGGACACAAGGCTTGTGCCGCCGAAGCCGCGCCGGCCCGTCAGAAGGTCGGCGATCCAGGCCAGCAGCAGGCCGCCTGCGACGGCGGCGGCGATATCGGCGTATTGCAACCCTGATCTCCTGCGGCGACAGCGCCGTTAACTCAATCCGACTCGATCTTGTCGCTTGGGGCGGGCATACCGCACCGGTCGCGTCTGGTCTTCGTTCGACGCGACACCATATCCGGGTCAGTGTCAGGCGTCGAATGAACCGTTTCGGAAATCCAGATCGTAACCGCGCCGTCGCCGTGTGGCTGTTCGCCACGGCCGCCGTCGTCTTGCTGATGGTGGTGATTGGCGGCATCACGAGGCTGACGGGCTCTGGCCTGTCGATCACAGAATGGAAGCCCATCATGGGCGCCATTCCGCCTCTGAACGACGCGCAGTGGGCCGAGGCCTTCGAGAAGTACAAGCAGATCCCGCAGTACGCGCAGGTCAACGCCGGCATGAGCCTAGGCGAGTTTCAGGGCATCTTCTGGTGGGAATGGCTGCACCGGCTGATCGGGCGTCTGGTGGGTATGGTGTTCGCCCTGCCGCTGATCGTCTTCCTGCTGTGCCGTCTGGCGCCGGCCCGGTCGGTATTTCACCAGTGGGCGATGCCCAATCGCCTGATCTGGCGTTGTGTCCTGCTCCTGGCTCTAGGCGGCCTTCAGGGTCTGATCGGCTGGTGGATGGTGTCCAGCGGCCTGTCCGAGCGTGTCAGCGTGGCGCCGGAGCGTCTGGCGACGCACCTGGGCCTGGCGTTCGTGCTGTTCGCCGCCCTTATCTGGACGGGGCTGGAGGCCTGGAACGGCCAAGATCATGGCCGCCCGCCGTCGGGCTGGGCGAGGGGCGCCGGCCTGCTGCTGGGCGCGGTCTTCCTGCAATGTCTGCTGGGCGCCCTCGTGGCCGGCGGTCATGCGGGGCTGGTCTATACCGACTGGCCGCTGATGAACGGCGCCGTTTTGCCACCGGCCGACTGGAGCCTGGGCGCGGCCGCCTTCCTGCATGATCAGGCGCTCACGCAGTTCAATCACCGACTGGTCGCCTATGGTCTGCTGATCGCCGTCAGCATCTACGCCTTCCAGGCCTGGCGCTGGCGCGTGGCGGAGGGAATGGGGCTCGGCGCCTTCACGCTTGCGGGTGTAATCTGGTTCCAGGCTCTGCTGGGGATCGTGACCTTGGTGCACGCCGTTCCGGTGTGGCTGGGCGTGCTGCACCAGGCGGGCGCCGCCATCGTGCTGGCGACGGCCACCGTGAACCTCTGGCTGGTGCTGCGAGCTCAGCCGCGCATCTTCATGTCCGGACCGAGGACCATGGGCCTCTGATCGCTAGGGTCATGCCGGGGTACATGATGTTGACGAACAGCACCTCGCCATCCGGCGAGAAGCAGGCGCCGGCGAACTCGGAGTTACCGGTGAAGACGTTGCGGCCGATCGTATAGACCTTGCCCTCTGGCGTGACCCCTTTCAGGTGGTTGCGCACGTCCGAGGAATAGTTGTCCTCACACAGGATCAGATGTCCCCAAGGCGCGACGGTGATGTTGTCGGCCATATTCATCGTCTTTGGATCAGTGCTCTCGACGAACAGCTGAAGACGATCGGCGGCGCCGCCTAGCCCGGGCACCAGACGCAGCACTTGACCGCGGCGGATCGGCCCGCCCGAGGTTGCGGTGAAATACAGTTCGTCTTCGCCCCACCAGACGCCTTCGCCCCGCGCAACCCAGGCCGCGCCGGCCGCATGACCGCGCTTGGCCAAGTCGCCATTGGGAGATTCGACGTCGTCCAGATCGATCCATTCGATCTCCCTCCAATCGCTGACAGCCCAGGTGCGACCGTCCTGATTGCGGGTGTCCGCCGAGGGCGCGCCTTTCCAAGCCATCGCCTGAAGCCGGCCGCCCTCGATCAGCCTGCCGGGCGCATTGGGAATGAAGCGATAGAAGAGGCCGGCGTTGTCGTCTTCGGTCAGATAGACGACGCCCGTGCGGGGATCGACGCAGACGGCCTCGTGATCGAACCGGCCCATCGCCTTGAGCGGCACGGGATCGACCAGGCCGGTCGCGGTCGCGGGCACTTCGAAGACCCACCCGTGGCTCTTGGTCACATCGGCGTCGGCCGGCGTCTCCAGCGTTTCCTCACAGGTCAGCCAACTGCCCCACGGCGTCGGGCCGCCACAGCAGTTGGTCGAGGTGCCGGCCAGCGTCAGATGTCGGCTGACCATCCGGCGGGCCGCCAGATCATAGATGATGGTGGAACAGCCGCCGGGCAGGGGGCGGCCATTCTTGTAGGTGTCGTAGCCCCGGCTGGCGTCCAGCAGGTCAAGCCGTTCCTCACGAAGGCCGCCGGGGCCGAGGTTGCGATGCAGGCCGCTAGAGCCTTTCAGCTCGTGATTGACGACGAGGGCCACGCGAGATCCTTCCAGCGGGAAGCAGGCCATGCCGTCGGGCTGACCCGGAGCGAACAGGCCGTCGTCCATCGTGTCGCCGCTCTGGGCCACGACCTGATAGGAAAAGCCTTCGGGCAGATCGAGTAGGCGATTGGGATCGCGCAGCAGTGGGCCGTAGCCAGGGACGTCGTTGATGTAGGTCTCTTCACCCCCCGTCTGAGCGGCGGTGTGACGCGCCAGCCCCGAGAAGGCTGCGGCTGCGCCCGTGGCGATCAGACTGCGACGATGAAGGATCATGAAGGGCTCCAAAAGTGTCGCCGTTGCGATGCCAGCCAATAATCATGGTTTGATGACGTTTTGTGTTACGCCGTAACGCTACCCGTACTCCCTGCGTCGGGTATTTTATTACCGTATATAAAAAGCTGCGCTCAAACAATGCGTTGCGTCACATGTGGTGTTGTGGCGTCGCATTGACGCGACCAATCGTCTCCTGTATCAGCGCGCCTTCATTCGGTTCCCTCGGGGGCCGGACCCGATTTCGTCTCCAGGAACTCCCTCATGCTGAAGAGCACTACGGCTTCGTTGAAGCCGGCCGAGGTCGAAAAGAAGTGGATCCACATCGACGCCGAAGGCGTCGTGGTGGGCCGCCTCGCGACCTTCATCGCCAACCGTCTGCGCGGCAAGCACCGCGGCGACTACACCCCGCACGTCGACTGCGGCGATTATGTCGTCGTCACCAACGTCGATAAGGTGGTGTTCACCGGCAAGAAGAACACCGACAAGATCTACTATCGCCACACCGGTCACCCGGGCGGCGTCAAGTCGACCACGCCTGAGAAGGTTCTGGGCGGCCGCTTCCCCGAGCGCGTGCTTGAAAAGGCCGTCGAGCGCATGTTGCCCAAGGAAAGCCCTTTGGCCCGCAAGCAGATGACGCACCTGCGCCTGTTCTCTGGCAACCAGCACGACCACGAAGCCCAGCAACCGGAAACGATCGACTTCAAGTCGGCGTCGCCCAAGAACACCCGGAGCGTCTGAGCATGACCGACGTGACCAACACCGAAACCGCCACCGGCTTCGACGCTCTGAAGGGCCTGAGCTCTTCGGTCGAGAACGACGCGCCCGTCTATGTCCAGAAGCTGGATGCCCAGGGCCGCGCCTATTCGACCGGCAAGCGCAAGAACGCCATCGCTCGCGTCTGGGTGAAGCCCGGCACCGGCAAGATCACCATCAACGGCAAGGACCAGGAGCAGTATTTCGCTCGTCCCGTGCTGCGCATGATGATCGCTCAGCCGCTGACCGTCTCGGACCGCGCCACGCAATATGACGTGATCTGCACCGTTGAAGGTTCGGGCCTGTCGGGCCAGGCCGGCGCCATCCGCCACGGCCTGTCGCACGCCCTGACGCACTTCGAACCGGAACTGCGCAAGGTCCTGAAGCCGCACGGCTTCCTGACCCGCGACAGCCGCGTCGTCGAGCGCAAGAAGTACGGCCGCGCCAAGGCTCGCCGCAGCTTCCAGTTCTCGAAGCGCTAATCGCGTTCACGCGGTTTGGATTTGGGGCGCTTCGGGGAGACCCGGAGCGCCCTTTTTCTTGCGCCTTTGCTCCTTAAGCGGAGAAGGGACGGGAGAGACAAATGACCCACACCATCTTCATCGACGGCGAGGCCGGCACCACGGGGCTGGAAATCCGCGAGCGGCTGGAAGCGCGCCCGGATCTGAACCTGCTGTTGCTGGGCGAGCGTCGTCGGGATGCGGATGCACGGCGCGAGGCCCTGAACGGCGCCGACGCCGTGATCCTGTGTCTGCCCGACGATGCGGCGCGGGAAGCCGTGTCAATGATCGAGAACCCGTCGGTC
The DNA here is from genome assembly GCF_014204545.1 of Brevundimonas vesicularis. Classification (GTDB taxonomy): domain Bacteria; phylum Pseudomonadota; class Alphaproteobacteria; order Caulobacterales; family Caulobacteraceae; genus Brevundimonas; species Brevundimonas vesicularis_B. The sequence continues at coordinate 626,457 of NZ_JACHLJ010000001.1, read as the reverse complement.
AAGGTGATCGACGCCTCGACCGCCTATCGGGTCGCGCCGGGCTGGGCCTATGGCTTTCCCGAAATGGATGCCGGGCAGCGTGCGCTGATCGCCCGCTCTCAGTTCGTGTCGAACCCCGGCTGCTATCCTACGGGCTTCATCGGCCTGATGCGGCCGCTGGTGAAGGCGGGTCTGGTTCCAGCCAACTATCCTGTCACGGTCAATGCGGTGTCGGGCTATTCCGGCGGCGGCAAGGCCATGATCGCCGAGTTTGAGGCGGCCCCAAAAGACAGCGGGGGCGCTACGACCGCCTATCGCGCCTATGGTCTGACGCTGAGGCACAAGCATGTGCCCGAAATGACCAAACACACAGGTCTCAGCCGAGACGTGCTGTTTACGCCGGCGGTCGGAAACTACCGCCAGGGCATGCTGGTCGAGGTTCCGCTGCATCTGGCGGCCCTGCCGGAAACCCCCTCTGTCGAACGGCTCCACGGCGCCCTGGTTGAGGCCTATGACGGCCCGCGGTTCGTCGAGGTCGCCGACCTGGAGGAGACCGAAGCGATGACCGGCATCGAGCCCGAAGGCCTGAACGGCACCAATCGCCTACGTCTGCATGTCTTCGGCGATCGCAACGGCGAGCAGGCTCGGCTGGTCGCTTTGCTCGACAATCTGGGCAAGGGCGCGTCGGGCGCGGCGGTGCAGAACCTGAACATCATGCTGGGCCTGGATGAGGCGACCGGTCTGATCTAAGGCTGAAACCATTCGGCGGCGTGCGTCGTATCAGGGACATGACCCAGTCCCTGATCGTGCATCGCCGGGGCCTTTTGATGGGCGCCGGCGCGCTCGCCCTGTCCGCCTGTTCGCCTGAGACGTCCGAAGCCGGGGAGGGGCAATACGCGGCCTCGCCCTATCGTCGGGTGTCCGATGCGGATTGGCGACGACGCTTGGGCGACGCCTCCTGGCGCGTCATGCGACACGAGGGGACGGAGCGCCCCTATTCCAGCCCGTTGAACGATCAGCACGCACGCGGGACCTTCGTCTGCAAGGGCTGCGATCTGCCGCTGTTCCGATCGCAGTGGAAGTTCGATTCCCACACCGGCTGGCCCAGTTTCTATGACGTGATCGCCGCCAATATCGGCAGGAAGCGTGACCTGGCCATCGGCATTCCACGCATCGAATATCATTGCGCCCGCTGCCTTGGACATCAGGGGCATGTGTTCGAAGACGGTCCGCGTCCGACGGGGCTGCGCTACTGCAACAACGGCGTGGCGCTGAAGTTCGTCTCGGCCTAGGCGTGACGCGCGCGCACGGCCGAATCGACGGTCAGGCCGAAGATGACCGAGGCGATGATCACCAGCAGACCATAGTCGTGACCGGCGAAGAAAACGGGCGCGCAGGCCATGGCGATGACGATCAATGGAAACAGTCCGGCCCAGACCGCCGTGCCCGGCGCGCTGACGTGGATCAGCGGCTGAGCGACCGGTCGTTTCATCGCGCGCGCCATCCGGTCGTTGAGCAGGACAAAGGCGGCCGCGCAGATGACGGCCGAGATCACATATTTGACCGTGTTGCCAGGTTCGCCAAACAAGCTGGCCGTCATGATCAGCAGGATCAAGGCGACGCCTGTGCTGACGGCGAGCAGGGCGTTGGGTTCGAGACGGTTCAAGACTTCACTTTCACATAGCTGCCCGGTGCCGGCTCGATGGGCTTGAGCGGACCTTTGGCGGGGTCGCGGGCGGGGATTTGAGCGCCGGATCGCGCGCCGAGCCAGGCCGCCCAATGTTCCCACCAACTGCCGGGATGTTCGACCGCGTCAGCCTGCCATTCGGCCAAGGTCGCGGGCAGGGCAGGGTTGGTCCAGTGCTGGTACTTCTTTGCGGCGGGGGCGTTGATGACGCCGGCGATGTGGCCTGACCCAGCCAGGGTGAAGGTCACGTCCTTGCCGCCGAACAGTTTGGCGGACCGATAGACCGAGTTCATCGGCGCGATGTGATCCTCTCGGCTGGCCTGGAAATAGAGCGGGATCTTGACCTTCGACAGGTCCGCCGTCTGGCCGCCGATCTCGAACTGCCCTGTGGCCAGGGCGTTGGCCCCGTACATCTGACGCAGATAGTCCAAATGCAGGGTCTTGGGCATCCGCGTCTGGTCGGCGTTCCAGAACAGCAGGTCGAAGGCGGGCGGATCCTTGCCCAGCAGATAATTGCTGATGAAGAAGGACCAGATCAGGTCGTTGGACCGCAGGGCGTTGAACGTTTCGGCCATAGCTGCGCCCGGCAAGACGCCGCCCGCCGCATCCATCTGACGCTCTATCTCCGCAATCCAGTGTTCGTCGGTGAATAGCAGCAGGTCGCCGGCCTCGGCGAAGTCGTGCTGGGCGGCGAAGAAGGTGGCGGCGGCAATGCGCTTGTCGCCCTTGGCCGCCATATGCGCCAGACCAGCGCCGAGCAGGGTGCCGCCGATGCAATAGCCCACGGCGTTCAGTTGCTTGGTTCCCGCCTGTTCCAGCGTCTTCTCGACCGCGCGATAGATGCCCTTTTCCAGATAGTCGTCGAAGCCGAAGCCGGCCTTGTCCTTGTCTGGATTGACCCAGGAACAGACGAAGACCGTGAAGCCTTGAGCCGACAGCCAGCGGATCAGCGAGTTCGCCGGCTGCAGGTCCATGATGTAGAATTTGTTGATCCACGGCGGGAAGATAAGCAGCGGGATTTCGTGCTGGGTTTCAGTCGTCGGCGCGTATTGGATCAATTCGAACAGCTCATCGCGCCACACGACATGGCCCGGTGCGGTGGCGACGTTTTCACCGACGACGAACTTGCCGTAATCGGCCTGGCTGATGCGCAGCGATCCGCCGCCACGCTCAAGGTCGGCGGCGAAATTCTGCATACCTTTCACCAGCGATTCACCGCTGGTCTCCGCCAAGGCCTTCAGCGCGACGGGGTTGGAGGCCAGGAAGTTGGACGGCGAGAAGGCGTCGGTCAGCAGGCGGGTGAAGAATTGGGCGCGACGTTTCAGCGTCGGATCGACGTCCTCGACCCCGGCGATCAGACCGTTCATCCAGTCCGACGTCAGCAGATAGGATCGCCGCATCATATCGAACATCGGATTTTCGGACCATGCCGGGTCCTTGAACCGCTTGTCGGCCGGAGCGGGATCGGGCGCCTCGCCGGCCGCCTGACGCGCCGTTGATGACCAGAGCTGCATATAGCGGCTAAACAGGTCGGCCTGAGCCTGAATCATCTTGTCGGGCTGGGCGGCCAAACTGGTCATGACTGACGTCATGGCTGGCGCGACGTTGAAGGGATCGGCGGAAAGGGCGGCCGGCCGATCGGCTTGGGTCAGCGCCGCCTCGGCGATCGCGCTCTGGGCCATCATGGCCGCTTTGGCCAAGTTCATCGACAGGGTTTCGATCAACTCGGCCTGGTTGGGCGTCGCTGCGGTCGGTTCTGGGGTCGGCTCTGCGTGGGTTTCAGAGGCGGCTTCCCGCCTTTCGGCAGGTTTCGATTTGGGCTGGCGAGGCGGGCGGGGCTTGGCGGACGTCGGACGTCCGGCCTTGCGTACGGGGCGGTCCGAGGCGTCTGTCGGCGTCGTTGGAGCTTTGGCCATGATCGTCCTTCGCGCATCCTGCGCCAGAGGGTGGTTCATCCACCCTTCCGCGCCCCGCGATGATGGCATAAGACCATCAAGGAAATGAACGCGTCGCACTCGAAAAAGATGATCCTGATCGCCGCAGCCGCGATCGCGACGCCATTGAGCGGCTGTGTCGGCGCATCCGCCTCCAAGACGGAGGCTGTCTCGCCGCTGGCGCCACGTATCCAGGAGTTGGTCGACGCCAATGGGCGCTATCCACGCTGGGAGGACTTTCCGGCAGCGCCGACCGATTTGCCGCCGGTCACTCAGGTTGCTTCGAATGTGCAGCGTCTCCAAGGCGACAGCGCGACGCTGACCAGCGAGATCGCACGCATCGACTGGACGCTCGGCGACGCCGAGGCGCTCGCCGCCGAAATACGCGCGGCCGTGAACGCTGTTCCCGTGTCGCCTGACGCTGTCCGAACCCAGGCGGATATCGAGGCCTTCGCCCAAAGCCTGCGTGACAAGGCCAAGGCTCCTCCGCCGCTCGACCGCCGCCCGACGCGATGACCCGTCGCGCGGGAGGCAGAATCCCGCGATAATGCGCTGATGGCAGACGACAGCGGCGCAAAGACACTGAACGCATTCCTCGGCGTGTCTCGATCCCTGTCCGGGCGCGCCTGGCGTCAACGTCCGGCCGACGCCGCAACGACGCGCGCGCACATGCAAACCCTGAACCTGGAAGAACCGCTGGCCCGGGCCTTGGCCTCGCGGGGCGTTCGCGCCGATCAGGGCCAAGATTTCCTCACCCCGACCCTGCGCGCCCTGTTTCCCGACCCGTCCAGCTTCATGGATATGGACGCAGCGGCCGATGCGATCCTGAACGCGCTTCAGGCCAAGGCGAACATTCATGTGTTCGCCGACTACGACGTGGACGGCGCCTCCAGCGCAGCGCTGTTGGTGCGTTGGTTCCGGGCGATGGGGCACGCGCTGTCGATCTATGTTCCGGACCGGATGACCGAAGGTTACGGCCCCAGCGCCAAGGCCTTCGATACGCTGAAGGCGTCTGGCGCGGACCTGGTCATCACGGTGGATTGCGGGGCGGCGGCGAACGAAGCCCTGGCCCATGCGGCGGCCATCGCCCTTAACGTCGTCGTTATCGATCACCACCTGATGCGCAGCGAGCCGCCGACGGCGTTGGCGGTCGTCAACCCAAACCGGCCGGGCTGCAACTCGGGTCAGGGCAATTTGGCGGCGGCGGGAGTCGTGTTCGTACTTCTGGCGGCGCTGAACCGGGAGGGGCGGCGGCGAGGCCTGTTCGCCGAGACGCCCGAGCCGGACATTCGCCAGTGGCTGGATCTGGCGGCCCTTGGCGCCATCTGCGACGTGACCGGGCTGACCGGCTTCAATCGCGCCCTGACCGGCCTTGGTCTGAAGGTCATGAGCGACTGGCGCAATCCGGGTCTGCGCGCGCTGTTGGCGGCGGCCGGCGCCGAACCGGGACCGGCCAAGAGCAATCATGCCGGTTTCATTCTGGGGCCGCGCATCAATGCCGGAGGACGCATCGGTCGCTCCGACCTCGGCGCGCGGTTGTTGTCGACAGATGATCCGGCCGAGGCCGAGGCCCTGGCGATCGAGCTCGATGCCCTGAACGTGTCACGGCGCGATGTCGAGCGAGCGGTCACCGACGCCGCCGTTCGTCGAGTCGAGGCGACCGGCGCCCATGCCGACGAGAGCGCCGTCGTCGTAGTCGCGGGCGAGGACTGGCATCCGGGAGTGGTCGGGATCGTCGCCGGCCGTTTGCGCGAGCGCTGGCGCAAGCCGGTGATCGTCATTGGCGTCGATCCCGTAACCGGTCTTGGTAAGGGCTCGGGCCGGTCACAGCCAGGCATGAACCTGGGACGCGCGATCCAGGCGGCCGGGGAGAGCGGGATCCTGCTCGCTGGCGGCGGTCATGCCATGGCGGCAGGCCTGGCGATGGACGGTGCGCGTGTGTCCGAGCTGACCGCCTTCCTGAACGAGAGACTCGCTACCGAAAGGGTCGAAGCTGTCGCACAGGACGTGCTGGAGATCGACGCCCTGATCGACCCCGCGGCGGCGACGCGCGATCTGTTCGAATCGTTCGAGCGTCTGGCCCCATTCGGCCCCGCCAACCCGGAGCCCAGCTTCGCCCTAAGCGGGGTTCAAGCCCGCGAACCCGTCGCCATGAATGGCGGTCATGTGCGGTGCCGGCTGGTCGGTCCAGATGGCGCGTCGGTCAAGGCCATCGCCTGGCGCTGCGCCGATCTGCCGACGGGCCAAGCCTTGCTGTCGGGGCAGGGCGGGCTGAGCGTCGTGGGCCGGTTGAAGGCTGACGACTGGAATGGGCGCAAGGGCGTGCAGTTCGAGATCGAGGATGTCGCCGATCCTCGAATGATCTGACGGCGGCTCCAAAAAAACTGAAAATCCACGCTTGCACCGCTCCGAGGGCGCGGCTATATCGCCGGCTCTCCCGCGCAGCGGTCCCTTCGTCTATCGGTTAGGACGTCAGGTTTTCAACCTGAAAAGAGGGGTTCGACTCCCCTAGGGACTGCCACGCGGGCAGGACTATGGTTGAGCCCTACGAGGCTCCCTAAAAACAGCCTAACCCGGATTGTGGACGAAACTTGCGGTAATTCGCCGGCGCCTACGACGCGCGTCTGCACTCCCCAAACGCAAGCTTCTGCATTGACGCGCATTTTCCGCTTTTCAAAATTTCGCGGAACGGTGTTAAATATAAAACGAGTCCGCTGGAGGCGCGGGCGGGGGTTTTTAAGTGTCTGACTTTAGAGAGACGGAAACGGCGCAGACCGTTCGCGTCACTGGGCGCGTGAAGTGGTTCGACGCCGTCAAAGGCTATGGGTTCATCGTCCCCGACGATCCGACCCTGACCGAAACGAGAGACGTCCTGCTGCATATCAGCAGCCTGCGGGATCTCGGCCGTGATGCGGCCGATGAAGGTGCGACCATCACCTGCGACTGCGTCAAACGCGCCAAGGGTTGGCAGACGATCGAGATCCATGACCTGGGCGAGGGCGAAGCGACGCCCGCCGTGCGTCGACCCGTGACTTCGCCGCCGCCGCGGCCGGTCGTCGAAAGTGACGAACAGCTGGAGACTGCCCTGGTCAAATGGTTCAATCGGACCAAGGGCTACGGATTCGTCGTGCGCGATCGCGAGCCGGGCGATATCTTCGTCCACATCGAAACCCTGCGTCGCTGCGGCTTGGATGATCTGATCCCTGGCGATGCGGTGCGGGTGCGATTCGCCAATGGGCCCAAAGGTCTGGTGGTGGCGGACATCAGAACGGGCGACTGATCGAGCGCCCAGGAGAGGCGTATGATCAAGGCGACGAGACGTTTTGCAATGGCGGGCCTGGTTATGCTCGCTCTCGCTGGATGCGCGGCCAAGGCGCCGGTCGGTCCCAATGGCGAGCCGCTTCAGAAGCTGGCCGTCGTGACCACGTCGGGCGAGCATCAGTTCTGGGTCGAAATCGCCGACGAAGAGCCCGAACGTCAACGGGGGCTGATGTTCCGTCCGCCGCTCGAGGCCGACCGCGGCATGCTGTTCCAGTGGCCGGGCGAAGCGCCGCGCGAGCAAAGCTTCTGGATGCGCAACACGCCCAGTTCGCTGGACATTTTGTATATCGATCCGCAGGGTCGGATCGTCTCCATCGCTTCGCACGCCACGCCCTTCTCCGAGGCGCCGATCCCTTCCAATGGCGCCGCCAACGGCGTCCTTGAACTGCGGGCAGGGCGGGCAGCCGAAATCAACGCCAAGCCCGGCGACAAAGTTTTACATCCTTATTTCAAGCCTTGATTGCGGATCGCGTCGCGAAGTGCCAATAGAGCGCTCCGTTCGGTCCGGGGTGTAGCGCAGCCTGGTAGCGCATCTGGTTTGGGACCAGAGGGTCGGAGGTTCGAATCCTCTCGCCCCGACCAACGGAAGGCCGCTGGATCATATGTCCAGCGCGCGTTATGGCAGGGTCACAGACCCCGCCGTCACTGAGGATTTCGCCATGTTGGCTCGCATCTACCGCCCGGCCAAAACTGCGATGCAGTCGGGCAAGGCCAAGAGCCGTGACTGGCGGCTGGAATTCGAACCGGCGTCGGCGCGCACCATCGATCCGCTGATGGGCTGGACCAGTTCCACCGACATGAACGGCCAGGTTCGGCTGAGCTTCGAATCGAAGGAAGAGGCGATCGAATACGCCGAGCGTCACGGCATCGCCTTCCGCTTGCACGAGCCGAACGATCCGCCGGTGATCATCAAGGCCTATGCCGACAATTTCGCCACCAACCGCAAGCAGTCCTGGACGCACTGACGCCTGACGTCTTGCCAGAGCGCCCATAGCTCAACCGGATAGAGCACCCGCCTTCTAAGCGGGATGTTGCAGGTTCGAGTCCTGCTGGGCGCGCCATCTCCGGCGCCTTCGAGGGGCTGATCCATGACCGACCATCAGACCTCGTCCGATCATGCCGTCCGTGTCGCCGCACTCTACCGGTTCGCGCCGGTGGCCGACCCCGAATCCGTACGCAAGACGCTTCAGGCTGTCTGTGATGCTGGGCAGGTGAGGGGGACGCTGCTCGTCGCGCCGGAGGGTCTGAACGGCACCATCGCAGGATCGGAAACAGCCATTGCAGCGGTGCTGTCCGCGATCCACGCCATGCCAGGCTTCGAGACGCTCGAACTCAAATACGCCTGGACAAACGCCCTGCCGTTTCACCGGATGAAGGTGCGCGTCAAACGCGAGATTGTCACCATGGGACAACCGGATCTGGACCCTGCGAACCAGGCGGGCGTCTACGTTGCGGCCACGGACTGGAACGCCTTGATCACCGATCCCGAGACCTTGGTGATCGATACGCGCAACGACTATGAGGGCGAGATCGGCGCGTTTGAACGGGCAGTCCAACCCAATACCCGCAGCTTTCGCGATTTTCCCGACTGGTTCCGGAGCGAAGGTCGCGCCCTGCTTGAGCAGACCGGCGCCAAGCGCGTGGCCATGTACTGCACCGGCGGCATTCGCTGTGAGAAATCGACCGCCTTCCTGAAAGCCGAAGGTGTGCAGAACGTCCACCATCTGGAAGGCGGCATTCTTCGCTATCTTGAGACGGTGGATGAGAATCACAGCCTATGGCGCGGTGAGTGTTTCGTCTTTGACGAACGCGTCTCGGTCGGGCACGGCCTGAGCCAAGGCCCCCACTCCTTGTGCCGGGGATGTCGTCTGCCAGTTGACGAGGCCGGTCGGGCTTCGCCGCACTATGTCGAAGGCGTGTGCTGCGAGCGCTGTCACGACGCCCGTGATGAAATCCAACGGCAGCGATATGCCGAGCGTCACAGGCAGATGGAGATGGCCCGCGAACGCGGCGAGACGCATCTGGGATCAGCTCAGAAAGACTAAAATCGCCTCATCGCCGGGGCGGGCGAGGGAAGAAGGCGCTGGTGCGGGCGGCATAGGCCTCGAACGCCTTGGGTCTTGATTGGCGCATATGCTCTTCCAGCAAGGGCACGCCGGACACCTGGGTCAAAAGCCAGTACATATAGGCTGGCCCCGTCAGCGCCAGCCAACCCCAAGGCCATTCGCCGCTCAGATTGATCGCGAACACAGGCCAGGCGCACCAACTCACCCATTCGAAGAAGTAGTTCGGGTGGCGTGACCAGGCCCACAGACCAACATCGCAGATTCCACCCTTGTTGGCCGAGTTGCGTTTGAAGGCCGCCAACTGGCGATCGGAAACGGCTTCTCCCACCAGGGCTCCGACAAAGATCAGCGTTGCTACGGCGTCCTGAAGCGTCAGGCCCGGCGCCGGGTTGCGCGCCGCCGCCATCACGCTGAGCGCCAGGAAGGCGGCGGCTCCGGCTTGCAGCATCAGGAAGCCGAACATCTTGGCCTGAAAACCGGCGCCCCAGTCCTCTCGCAGACGCGCGTAGCGAGCGTCCTCGCGCTCCTCTTGGGCGGCGCGAACGGCGATGTGGGACCCCAGTCGCAAGCCCCAAAGGCCAATCAGAAGCGCTGCAAGATACTGGCGCAATGAAGGAGCGGCGCCATCGATCGGGAACAGCGCGACGCCGACGCCGGCTGCACCCAGTCCAAGCGACCAGAAGGCGTCCGCCCAACCGCCCTGGCCGGTTCGTTTCTGAACCAGCCAGGCCGTAGACATGACGACAACGAGAAAGAGGGCAGCGACACCCCAAATGGTCGCAAGAGCAATCACAGGCGAACGAAGGGTTGGATCAGCTTGCCAACCCATCCATCCAGCTGAATCTGACCGTCAAGCGCGACGACGCACAGGCACGGCTCGTCCGACACGACACGGGGTTGGTGCAGCACCTCCGGATCCGCCTCTTCAAAGTCCCCCACATCGAACCGCTCGGTTTCGGTCGCATAGGCGCCGGAGATGACGCAGGTCAGCTCGACGCCGCCATGCGTATGTTTCGGCGTCTCTCGACCCGACTCGATCTTCAGAAGAATGACGCGACAATCACCATCCCGCGGTGCATGGACGTCGCGCACACGCATCCCGGGCCCGACCCAGCGCCATGGGCCCAGAGCATAGCGTCGCAGCGGCTCGGGCAGCTCGGGCATGTCGTTCAAAGGCGCGCTGTGATTGGCTTTGCCAGTATCCGTCTCGATCCGCGCCATCGCCAAGGCGAGCGCGTCATTCGACAGGGGGGAGGGGTGAGTCTCGTCCAGGAATTCGCCGCCTACGGACTGCAGGTCGCGCACCCAGGCGTCATTAGTCGGGCGCATCGCCAGATGCGCCGCCATCACCACAGCCTCGGGAGGGCTGAGCGTGCCGGCCGCATAGGCCAGCAAACGCTCTTCGGAAGGATTGCGCTGAGGTGTCATCGCGCAGCCTCCTCGGACGGCGCGAGTATCAAACGGAGCTTGGTCATGGCGTTACGAATACGGGATTTGACGGTGCCGAGCGGCAGGCCGAGATGTTTGGCGATCTCGGAATGAGAGTTGTCCATGAAGAAGGCCAAACGCAGGACCTCGACATGGTCGGCGCTGAGCCGCGCCAGGGCGTCGCGCACGCGGTCCGCGTCTTGCGACATCGACAGCAGTTCATCCGGCCGGCGGACGTCGTCCCCCGCCAGCTCGATCTCCGGCGTCGGCAAGGGACGCGCGTCACGGCGCAGCATATCCAGGCGACGATTGCGAGCGATGGTGAAAATCCACGTGGCGGCGCGCGCCTTGGACGAATCAAACAAGTCGGCCTTGCGCCACACGGTCAGCATGGCGTCCTGCGCAAAGTCCTCGGCCGCGCCGGGCGTCGCGCCCGACTTGATCAGCCAGGCCTTCAGCCGCGGAGCAAAGTAGGCGAAGAGTGCAGCGAAAGCGTCGCGATCACGCCTCAGAGCGATCTGTTCGATCAGACGATCGTGCAGCAACGGATCAGGCAAGCTGTCGAGCGCCTTCATGCGGTTTGACCGACATGGCGTTGATGCGAAGGATAACGGCTCGGCATGCATGAACACTAATACGCTCAGCGGAAATGTCTGGATCAATCGCGATCCGAACATGACGGCGACCCGTAATCCGTTCATGCCCCAGCGATTGCGCTGCGGCGTATCTTTCGGAGTTTTCATGCCTCTGTCGTCCGCGACGCCCTCTGCCGAACGTCAAAAGATCGCTGTGGTCGGATCTGGCGTCGCCGCCCTGTCTTCGGCTTGGCTTCTTTCCGATCGCCATGACGTGACGCTGTACGAAAAGGGCGACCGCCTGGGCGGGCATTCCAATACGGTGATGGCCAGCGTGCCTTCCGGGGATATCGCGGTCGACACTGGCTTCATCTGCTTTAACGACGCAACCTACCCCAATCTGATCGCCCTGTTCGAGCATTTGGGGATCGCGACACGGGCGACGGATATGTCGTTCGCTGTCTCGCTGGATGACGGACAGTTCGAATATGCCGCGCCGGGCTTGTTTGCTCAGCGTCGCAACGCCCTGCGTCCTCGCTTCTGGTCGATGCTAAGCGAAATCCTGCGCTTCTATCGCGACGCGCCCAAGGACTTGGCTGGGATGTCGGATTCCTCGCTGACGCTCGGCGATTATCTAAAGCGTGAAGGGTTCAGCGAGGCGTTCCGCGACGATCACCTGCTGCCCATGGCCGCCGCGATCTGGTCATCGCCGGCGCACACGCTGATGGACTATCCAGCCGAGTCCTTCATCCGTTTCTGCGGCAATCACGGCCTGCTGAAACTGGTAGGGCGGCCCCTCTGGCGGACCGTCGAGGGTGGCAGCCGCGTCTATGTCGAACATCTCGCTCGTGCCATCCAGGACATTCGGCTGGACCACGGCGTCACGGCGGTGCGGCGCAGCGACCAGGGCGTCTTCGTTCACGACAGCCAAGGCGGCGTCGAGTGCTACGACCAAGTCGTGATCGGTTCGCATGCCGATCAGGCTCTGGCGATGCTGGCCGAACCGACGGCGCGCGAGAAGGCGCTGCTCGGCGCTTTCCGGTACAGCCGAAATCTGACCGTCCTGCATACCGACGCCGGCCTGATGCCGCATCGCCGTCGCGCCTGGGCGAGCTGGAACTACATCGGAGCAGATGACGGCCTCTGCGTGACCTATTGGATGAACCGACTGCAAGGTCTGCCGGGCGACGATCTGTTCGTGACGCTCAATCCACCGCGTCCGCCGCGCGCCGACACGATTTTGCGTAGCGAACTCTACGAGCATCCCATCTTCGATCCCGCCGCCATACAGGCGCAGAAGCAGTTGTGGAGCCTGCAAGGGCAGGGGGGCGTCTGGTTCTGTGGGGCCCACTTCGGCGCGGGCTTCCACGAGGACGGCCTGCAATCGGGCCTTGCCGTCGCGGAGCAGCTTGGCGGCGTGCGGCGCCCTTGGTCGGTCGCCAACGAAAGCGGTCGCATTCATTTGACGACGCCTATGGGCGCGCAGCTGGAACGCGCCGCGTGACACTCAGCTCGGCCCTTTATCGCGGCCGGGTCCTGCACCGACGCCTTCGTCCCAAGATCCATAAGCTGAACTATCGCGTCTTCTGGCTTCTGCTCGACCTGTCGGAAATCGATGATGTGGACGCGCGCCTGCGCCTGTTTTCGCGCAATCGGTTCAATCTCTTGTCCTTCCACGACAAGGATTACGGAGACGGTTCTGGCGCGCTGCGTCCTCAGGTAGATGCGTGGATGGCTCAAGCCGGCATCGATCTGGAGGGCGGACCTGTCCGCCTGTTAACCATGCCGCGCGTCCTCGGATACGTCTTCAACCCAATCAGCATCTACTATTGCCATTGGCCCGACGGACGGTTGGCCGCCATGGTGTACGAGGTGACCAGCACCTTCGGCATCCGACACGCCTATGTCATTCCAATCCCGATCGAAGATCAGGCCGCAGGCGTCATTCGCCAGGGCGCGGCCAAGGCGCTTTATGTGTCGCCATTCATGGGCATGGAGATGGATTACCAGTTCCGTGGCCATACGCCTGGCGATCGCCTGGACATGACCATTGATGGGATAGATGCCGAGGGCGTGCTGATCACGGCCGCCATGGCGGCAAAGCGAGAACGGTTGGAAGATCGCAACATCGCCGCCGCGACGGCAGCGATCCCGCTGATGACATTCAAGGTAGTCGCGGCGATCCATTGGGAAGCTCTGAAGCTCTGGGTCAAGGGCGTTGGTCTAACACAGCAGCCCAAACCGGCAGGTATGCCGGTGACCATTCAACGCCAAGCTCAAGAGAGCCGATTGCGCCCCTGAACAATGCGCTCAACATGTCGCCTAAGATATATTATGCGAAGGCCGCACATATTCGTTTCTGTTGCAGACTGTAGCACGAAGCGCCGGCGCGGAGCTCCAAACCACGCAGCGACGGGGCTTCGTGCGGGCCACAGCACGATTTTTCTGGGCTTGATCTGGATAGTTCGAAGCTGAGATAGCAGTCATAGCTACGCTTGTAGGCAGCTGTCTGAGTTCGAGTATGCAAGATTGTTCCGCGGCTCTGCTCGGGCCGTACTGCGCCGATTCTTTTGGAGTACCGCGCTACAGCGCCACCATCTGGATCGACTTTCTCAACGGCCAGTTGGCGTCATCGACCCGAGCAAAGTACGCCGCAGCAGCGAATGCGCTCTACCACCAAGCCGAACGCATGACTCCGCCGATTGATTTGGACGCTGCTTTGATTTCTGCGGATCTTTCGTCCTTGGAAGCGGTGCTTTCGGCAAATTTGCTCTCACGTGCCGACGTTCAACCGTGGCGAAGCATCGCGACTACTTCTGGAGCTGCAACCTTGCTGGCCCAAACGCCTGAGCAGCCATAGCCCCATGATAAGTTTAATCGACTAGCCGAGCTGGCCCGTCAAAACACTCGTATCAGGTCCACTTCGACACCTATTTTCGACGTGGTTCGGAGGTTCCGTCGTTCGATGAAATTGACTTGGGTGCCCAAAGCATCAACCAGGTCGAGGTAGAGGCCGCCCTGATCGAAAGCGTCGAAGTCAGAACCGGGCGCGATGTCAAAAGCCACCCCCACTATAGAGCCTGGCGCTGCCTCATCGCGAGCAACCGATCCGAACAGGTAGATTTGCGACACTCCACGGCCCCTCAAGAATGTCTCGAGGCTACGCAGGCCCGCCAAGGCATCATCACGGCGCATCTGGTTCAACCTTAAGACACGGGCCGGTCACCGCTAGTGGGAGGCTAAGCAGTTCCCTCCAGACAGACAATCGCGAGATCCAGTCGGGACAGAAGCTCCGCCCTCGCCTAACCTTGATCCATGACCGATCCTTATCCGCCCGACGGCCCACCGCCGCTGCTTTACAAATTCTTGGGCGTGGGATCGGACTTGTCACCGCCTTGGACAGAGAGGCTCAACGCCTAGTTGGAAGGGAAGTGTTTCCATCCGGGCGCGGCGGTTTTCAACGACCCCTTCGATTGCTGGCTTTACGGGGCCCTGCCGGACTCCAAGGCCGGCGTTGGCGAGGTCATGATCCGGTCTCAGGCGGGTTGAAGCGAAAGTTCCCCTCCGCCACACAGTCAGTGAAGCCCGACGACCGAGCCTCGACTGGCGTCCCTTCCACGATCAGGCCTTCGAAGCGTGCGACCTCGGCCGTGGCTGTCTTCTCAGCCTCAGGCTCCGCTGTGGGACCACATGCGAAGATCATGAGAAGCGCGAACAAGGCAAAGGCTGGACGCATTGTTCCCCTCGACGATTTGGAAACGGCAACGCTATCACACGTTGAGGAAGGCGAAACCCGCACACGTTGGAATGGGATAGGCTCGGCCTTACGCGACCGCTATATAACTCTTGCACGCTCCTTATGGCGATCTTATACGTCGCTTATGGATCGCTTCCACGCGGGAAGCGACTGGAGAAAGCCCAATGCCGAAGAGAGAAACTGTCGTCGCCGCTGAACTCGCCGACCGTCTGCGCGCCACCGGGGAGAAGGTGATGACCATGACTTGGCCTGAGTTTTACAAAGCCAACGATATGCAGCGTTTCGCCAACGAGCGGCACGAGAAACTCCGCCAAGCTTTCATGGGTCAGGGGCTCATCATCGGGATCGGCAACAACGCGATCATTGTGTCGGCCGACGCCAACCACACACCTGAATAATGAGAAAAGCCCCCCCCGGCATTCGCTGGGGGGGCTTCTGTATCTCACAGGACAAACCCGCCCTTACTCCTTGATAAGCAAGCCCCAGTCGTCGTCATCTTCCTCGACGACGATGTTGATCTGGCACCACTGCTGGTCATTGGTGACAGTGTAGCGGAAGAGCTTGCTACGCACCTTCCCAGCGAAGGTATCGCCGCCCCGGACGCTGTTATCGACCTGGACGTAGTCGCCCACGTTGGGGAGGAGGACCAACTCCTCAGCCTTCACAGGATGATCCAGCAGGGCCGCTCCTGAATCGAGCGGACGACCGTTCGGGCTGTTTTTCGGGAAGTATTGGTAGTTCAAGCCATAGGCCATCATGAGCGTCATCCTTCGGTTGAGGTGAGCACCTTAATCCACCCCTGCGGGCCGTCCACATTCAGCTAGGGATCGAGGGTGAACGGCGGCGCCCAGCGTCGAGCGAACAAACTCGATCGACCCTTGAACGGTAGAGGAAATCGGCATCGGCTCGGATCGATTTCTCAGCCAGTAGAGCTGGAGAACCAGGATTCGGAACTAGAAAGACGGCACCAAAAGCCGTCGCTTCGAACCGCCGCTGTGAGTCAGGTCCGGGCCTATCGGGGCATCGCTAACACCTGGTGCCGACAGCGGACGATCTGAACCGCTGCTATGAGTCAGAAGCGGTCCATCTCGCTTCCTCTTGGCGTTTATCCACAGCTCTCAGAAGGTTCGCTGTCTGCTGGGTCGGAGGCAGGGAAGAGCGGCTGTGCCCGCCACAGCCTGCAACACTCGCCATCATAGCGGCTGCAACGGGCTGCCGCATCCGAACTGCAACTTTCTGACGGTTTTACAGCTGATTAGATCGACAACACCGACCGAACCTGTGCGATCTGCGAAGAGATTGTTTTCTAGGCGGTGCCATCGTTCATCCTAACGTTTGGCATTTCCACAGAAAAGCTAGCTAGATGTCGCGAGCATGTGCTGTAGATCTGCGATGGTCCGGCGATAGCCCCAAATCGGGATCGTTCAACCCGCCCAACTCGCCACGCTCTCTGGCCTTTCTACCATAAACCCATTCGAACAGGGGCGAGGCCATCAGGGTGGTGATGATGGCCATCAGCACCAGGATGGAGAACAGGGCCAGGCCGATTACACCCTTCTGCAGGCCGATGTTGATGATGATCAGCTCCATCAGGCCGCGCGCGTTCATGAGGGCGCCGATACCCATGGCCGTGGGGTTGTCCTGACCCGTCAGGCGCGCGGCGGCCCAGCAGGCGCCGCCCTTGGCCAGGATCGACCCCAGCAGGATGACGATGGTCACGGCCAGCAGCCCCAGGCTGTTGACCATGGTCAGCTGTGTGTTCAGCCCCGAGAAGGTGAAGAACATCGGCAGCAGCACCAGCACGGCGAACGGCTCCAGCTGACGCTTGACCTCGTCGCTCAACAGGCCGCGCGGCATGGCGACGCCCAGGATGAAGCCGCCGAACACGGCATGGATGCCGACTGCGTCCATGGCCCAAGCGCTGAGCATGAACAGGATCAGCACGATCCCAAGCACTGTCGGGCCGAGCCGCCCTTCCCGCTCGACGATCCGGCCCAGCGGCGCCAGCAGCTTCGGGCCAAGCGTCAGCATGAACAGTGCGAAGGCGCCGCCTCCGGCGATTGCGGTCACCGCCACCATCGGCCCGGCGCCGAAGCCGGCCAAAACGATGGCCAGGACGCACCAAGCGCCGGCGTCGTCGATGGCGCCGGCCGCCAGCGACAGCGAACCCAGCCGCGTGCCGCTGAGCCCCCGCTCATGAATGATGCGCGCCAGCATGGGAAAGGCCGTGATCGAGATGGCCGCGCCCATGAACAGCATGGCCTGCCAAGTCTGGATGCCCTGCCCGAACAAACCCTCAGCGACCAGCCAGGGCGCAATGGCGACAGCGACCAGGAAGGGCGCGGCCATGCCGGCCAGCGACACGGCGGCGGCGCTCTTCGCATTGGCGCGGAAGTGGTCGCGACGGAAGCCCAGTCCCACCAGGAACATGTAGAGGCCGACGCCCAGCTGGGCGCCGACGAACAGGATTGACTTCGATTCTTTCGGGAATAGGGCCGCCTGCACATCGGGCGCCAACAGCCCGAACAGGGACGGGCCCAGGATCACTCCGGCGATCATTTCGCCCACCACCTGCGGCTGGCCGAGGTAACGCTTGGCCAGCCAGCCGACGATGCGGCAGGCGGCGATGATGATCGCCATCTGCAGGAAGAAGGCCACGCTCAGTTCAGCATTGGTCATGCGGCCGATTCCCCCTTGGCGGGCCCTAGCCTACTGCGTTCGAAAGATGGCGTCGCCCTCGTTAAAAGCCAGACGGATATTCTGGGCGGTGATCGCGAAGTCGGCAGCGCTGCGCAGGCCTCAAGGCTGGTCGACCGCCGCGATCAGCGCCTCGCCAGCGCAGCCGCCACGACCGGCGCCAATCCGTCAACGATAACGCGCACCCCCTGGGCGTTGGGATGGATGCCGTCTGGCTGATTGTATCGGCGATCCAGGGCCACTCCTTCCAGCAGGAAGGGATAGGTCGGAACATCTTCCTTGCGCGCCAGGTCCGCGAAGATGCGGTCGAACTCGACGGCGTAGGCGCCGTATTGGGGCGGAGCCTTCATCCCTGCAAGCAAGACGGGAATATCGCGCGCCTTCAGCGAGGCGATGATCGCCTCCAGATTGGACCGAACCGTTTTGGGGTCGGCGCCCTGGAGCATGTCATTGCCCCCCAGGGCCACGATGCACAGGTCGGTGTCGTCCTGAACGCTGTAGCCGACCCGGGCCAGTCCGCCGCCGGTCGTGTCGCCCGACACGCCGGCGCCGCGAACCCTCACCCGGAGCCCCTTTGCCCTCAACGCCTCTTCGAGGCGCACAGGTAGAGCCTCGGCCGAAGGCAGGCCGAATCCGGCGGTGATGGAATCGCCCAACAGGGTCACGTTTTTTTCGGGTCCGTCCGAAGGTGCGGCCGTGGGTGAAGGCGAGACCGAGGGCTTAGCTGGGGTCTCTGACGTGTCTTCTTTCGAGGCGCTGCATCCGGCGAGGACGAGCCCCACCCCTCCAGTTAGGAGCGTGCGGCGGCGAATGGGCGGCATGGGCGAGGAGGGCTTTAGTGTCATGATCTGCGCCCCCATATAGGGACCGATCTTCCTCCTCCCAATGCAGCAGGCGACATATCGATGGCTTCAGCCGCCCCGCTCGTCCTCGACGGCGTTGTCCTCACCCTGCCCTCCGCAGCAGGCCCCGTGGAGATCCTTCGTGGCGTGGACCTGGTCGTAGCGCCTGGCGAGACCGTCGCCATCGTCGGCCCCTCTGGATCGGGCAAGTCGTCGCTGATCTCCATCGCTGCGGGTTTGGAGACTCCGACCCATGGCCGGGCCATTCTGTTTGGTCAGGATATGGCCGCGCTGGGCGAGGACGGCCGTGCCCGTCTGCGCCGGGGTCGCGCCGCGCTCGTTTTTCAGAGCTTCCACCTGCTGCCCAATATGACGGCCGAGGAGAATGTGTCCGCGCCGCTGGAGTTGGCCCACCGTTCGGAGGCTGTAGCCTTGGCGCGCAGCTGGCTGGAGCGGGTTGGCCTCGGCCCCCGGCGGTCGCATTATCCTCATCAGATGTCCGGCGGCGAGCAGCAGCGCGTCGCCCTGGCCCGCGCCCTGGCGATCGGCCCGGAGCTTCTCTTCGCTGACGAACCGACCGGAAATCTGGACGGGAACAACGGCGCCTTGGTCGCCGACTTGCTGTTCGACCTCGTGCGCGACAGCGGCGCCGCCCTTGTCATGGTGACCCACGACGACCGTCTCGCCGCGCGTGCGGATCGGATCGTGACGATGCGCGACGGCCAGGTCGTCGCCCCGGCGCAGGCCTCTGCATGAGGCTCGCCTTCCGCTTCGCCCGTCGCGAACTTCGTTCCGGAATTGCAGGATTCCGTATCTTTCTGGCCTGTCTGGCGCTGGGTGTTGCGGCGATCGCCGCCTCGGGATCGACCGCAGAGGCCTTCCGCCAGGGATTGGCCAGCCAGGCGCGGGAGATTCTCGGCGGCGATGTCGTCATCAGCCTCGACCAGGGCCGGTTTAGCCCTGACCAACGCGCCGCCTTCGCCGCCCTGGGCCCCGTGGCCTATTCGGTGCGAGCCAACGGCATGGCCGAGACCGGAACCGGCCAGCGTCGTCTGGTCGATATGCGCGGAGTCGACTCAGCCTATCCCTTGGTCGGCGCGGTCGAACTTTCCGGCGCTACTGATCTGGCCACGGCCTTGCGTGTTGAGAACGGTTTGGCGGGGGCCGTCGTCGAACAGGGCCTGCTCGACCGTTTGCATCTCAAGCTCGGCGACACCTTCGCCGTCGGCGGCGCGCGGTTCGTCGCCCGCGCCGTCCTGCTGGCCGAACCCGACCGCCTGGGTCGGGGCTTTGCGCTCGGGCCGCGCGTGGTGACGACGGTCCCCGCCGTCGAACAGTCCGGCCTGCTCGCGCCCGGCGGCCTGTTCGGCGAGGCGGTGCGTATCGCCCTTCCCGCCGGCGTCGATCCCAAGGCCGCCATCACAGGCATCGAAAAACAGTTTCCACAAAGCCGGCTCGAAGCCCGGGATCGGTCGGAAGCCGCCGCCGGCGCCGGACGCCTGATCGATCAGTTGGAGTATTTCTTGGGCTTCATCGGTCTGGCGTCCTTAGTGGCCGGCGGGCTCGGCGTCGGGGGCGCTGTCTCGGCCTATCTCGAGGGACGCAAACCGTCGATCGCGACGCTGAAGGCGCTCGGCGCCGAGGGCGGGCTGATCCGCGACATCTATCTGATCCAGATCGGCGTACTCGCCGCCGTCGGGGTCGCTATCGGGCTCGTGATCGGGGCCTTCGCGCCGCTGGTCATCGGCGTGCTGGCGAAGGACAGCCTGCCCATCCCCGCCCTCTTCGCGGTCTATCCGGTGCCATTGGTCAAGGCCGGAGCATTCGGCCTTCTGGCGGCCGCCGCCTTCGCGCTTGCGCCCCTGGCCCGCGCCCGCGCCACGCCGCCTTCCGCCTTGTTCCGTCGCCAGCTTAACGACCGACCGGTTCTCGGCGTCGAACTGGTCTTCGCTGTACTGGCCGCCATCGGCCTGGCGGGTCTGGCCCTTTGGACCGCGCCGTCCAAGCTTGCAGCGGCGGCCTTGATCGGCGGCACGGTGGTCGCCTTCGCCCTTCTGTGGGCGCTCGGCCGTGCGGCGGCCTTCCTGGCCGGGCGTTTGCGACGATACGCTGGCGGCGCGGTGCGGCTGGGACTGGCCAATCTCGCCGGGCCGCGCTCGGCGGCGCGCACCGCCTCCCCCGCCATCGGCCTGGGTGTCGCGCTTCTGGCCATGGTCGTCCTAATCCAGTCTAGCCTGCTGGGCCAGATCACCGAGGTCGCACCACGATCAGCCCCATCCGTCGTCTTCACGGAAATCCCCGCTGATCGCGGCGCGGCGTTCGATGCGGCGGTGGCGAAGGTGATGGCGACGCCCGGTCCGGATCGCTATCGGCGCCTTCCCCTCCTGACCGGGCGGATCGTGCGGTTGAAGGGCGCGCCGGTCGATGTGGACGCCCTGCCTCAAGGCGAACGCTGGGCCTTCGATCAGGACATTCTCCTGTCCGCCCTGGCCGGCGCGCCGGACGATGCGAATGTCGTGTCCGGCGAATGGTGGGCCGCCGACTATGTCGGTCCGCCTCAGGTCGCGCTCTCGCGGGATCTGGCCAAGGCCGCCGATCTCAAGGTGGGCGACAGCCTGACCCTGCAACTGCTGGGCCGTGAGATGGACGTGCGCATCGCCGCCCTTCGTCGGACCGAGCCGGGCGGGTTCGGGACCAATTTCCTGCTCGTCCTCAACGCCGCCGCCATCGAAGGCGCCAATCCGCGCAGCGTCGCCATCGCCCGCGCCTCGCCCGCCGAAGAACGCGCCCTGACGCAGGCGCTTGGCGCAGACTTCCGAGAGGTGAACATCATCAGCGTCCGCGAGCAGCTCGAGGCCGCCGCCACCCTGTTCGACCGCCTCGCCCTGGCCATTCGCGGGGCCGCGGCCGTCGCCGGTCTCGCGGGCCTGCTCGTTCTCATCGGGGCCATTGCGGCGGGCGTGCGCGAGCGGGCGCGCGAGGCCGCCGTCCTCAAGGTGCTGGGCGGTTCCCACGCCCAGATTCTAAGCGCCTACCTCGTGGAATACAGCCTAGTTGGCGCGATCGCCGGTCTCGCCGGCCTTCTTCTCGGCGCCGCCGGCGCCTGGCCGGTCGTGACCCTCGCGTTCAAGGCGACCTGGAGCGTGGACTGGACCGGCGTCGTTCTTCTTCTGACCGGCGCCACGGGCGTCGCGGCTCTGGGCGGCGGTTTGGCGGCCTTGCACGCCCTTTCGCGGCGGCCGGCGCCGGTTCTCCGATCAGATTGACTGCGTCGAAGCCTAGTCGTCTAATTAATCTGCGTCAGTTCACAGTCGGATCAATGAGGAACTTCTCACCGGTCGCTTTGCGCTCGGATTGAAGGTTAGAGCCACTCCCTGAGTAGCCGTTACACCGTCGGGAAGCGGCAGACCGCCGCGCGTGCTGATCTTTCTTAGGTCGGCGTACATTCCGTCCCCGATTATATCGACCCCACACAATCCAGTCCTTCGCTTGATCGCCGGCGACGATAACGATCCCTGCTCCTGGTTTCCGGCCGGAAGCGACCGATTGATCCGGCCAGCCATGACGCCCATCCGTGACCGTGGAATGTCCAAGCGAACTCGCAGTTGGCCATCCGGCATATCCTTCCAGCCGATCCATATGGCTTGACAAAAGCTCAACGCTTGACGCAAATAAGAACAAATGGAGAACATCAACAGAGCTGAGCGATTATCCCTTTTACGTCAAAAACTCACGACGTTCGAAAAGAGAGATACGGATAATTGCCTTAAAAATCAGACGCCTGATGCATTATCTCGTATTTTTAAGCAGGGAGCGGTTCATGAGTTATATGCGTCCACTGCGGCCGACGCTGTTGCGGTAAACGCCTTTGCTTTGATGGCTGGCGCAATGTCCTCAAACGGACGGCGCTTAGTATGGGCAGTGCACTCAATGATGATTTCTGAATTTGGAGATCCTTATGGTGGTGGTATCGAAGAAATAGGAATTGAAACATCTGAAATATTATTTGCAAAAGCCCCCAATATAAAAAGCCTTCTAATTATTGGTGAGGAATCATTAAAGACCTCGTCAGTCGGTTCTGTTGTGATTAGCGCGTGGGGCGATTCCAAAGACCTGTCATTGACCGCAAGTCGACGCCTTGCTCTGGCGGCCAAGTCTGAAGGCGCTACGCTTTTTTTTATGCGTGCTGGGGCCGAACCAACTCCAAGCGCGGCTGAAACAAGATGGTCTGTGAAAGCAACAGCCTCCGTCCCTCTGGCCGGAGGCGCGCCTGGTCATCCATCTTTCTCGCTTACTCTGCTGCGACACAGAGGCGGCGGCGAAGCGAAAAACTGGGTCTTGGAGTGGGATCGTGACGCCCGATTGTTCCGTGAGCCCGCGCCGCTACCTCGCGCTGTGGTTCCCATGGCTGCCCAGCGACCGGCTGAAGCGCGAGGCGAGAGCCCGCGACGCGTCGCATGAAACTCGGCCTGACCCAACGCCGGTGGTTTTGGTCGAGAAGGTCTGCGGCGCCCTTCGTCTGGCGGCTATTGATCCGGCTGCGGCGCAAGCTGGACTGATGCCGGGCCTGACTCTGGCGGACGCTCGGGCGCGAACGCCGAGGCTTCACACCATCGTCCATAGGCCGAGATCGGATTTGGTCCTGTTGCGGCAGATGCTGGAGGACTTCGGCCGCTTCACCCCAATGATCGCCGAGGACGCGCCGCACGGACTGATGCTGGACATTACTGGCTGCGCCCATCTGTTCGGCGGCGAGGATGGCTTGGTGCGCGCCGCGCATCAGCGTGCAGGGCGCATTGGCCTGGAGGTCCGCAGCGGCTTGGCGTCCACGCCTCAAGCGGCGCGAGCCCTGGTCCGTTTCGGGCGGGGCGGCCTGTACGATGCACGGCAGGTTCGACAAGCCGTACGCCGACTGCCGATCACCGCGCTGGAACTGTCAGAGCGCGACACCCAGGCTCTACAGCGTGCGGGCCTGAAATGTATCGCTGATTTGGACGACCGCCCACGCGCGCCCTTGGCTGCCCGTTTCGGCGCCGACTTTCCTGCCAGACTGGCGCGCGTCCTCGGGGACGAAGACGTTCGGATTACGCCGCATCGCCCGCCGCCGCCCATCGTTATGGACCGCGTCTTCTTTGAACCCGTTCTCACCGATGCGGATGTGGATCGCGTTTTATCCGATCTGATGGTCGCCACCTCCGATCGGCTGGAGCAAGCAGGCCAAGGTGGGCGGGCGTTCGAGGCCGGCTTTTACCGCGTCGATGGTCAAATCCGCCGCATTGTCGCACGGACGGGTCACCCGACACGCGATGTGAATGTGGTGTTGCGCCTGTTCCGAGAACGTCTGGCGGCCTTGGCCAATCCGCTGGATCCCGGTTTCGGCTTCGATCAGATGCGGCTGTCGGTTCTAGAAACCCAGACGTTGAAACCGGCTCAGCGCGGCCTGGACGGCAACCGTGCGGACGGCGAGGATTTCAGTCGCCTTATCGATCGACTGACGGCGCGTCTGGGTCCTGAGGCGGTTCTAAGTTTCGAGCCTCTTGGGTCACACATCCCCGAACGCGCCGGTCGGATGGTCCCCGCGACGATGAAGACCCTGCAGCCGATCCACGACTGGCCCGATCTCGATCCTGACGATCCGCCCCTGCGCCCCCTGCAGATATTCGATCCGCCTCAACCTGTTGAGACCTTGGCGGAGGTGCCGGACGGTTCGCCCCTGCGCTTCCGCTGGCGCCGTGTGCTGCACGAGGTGGCTCTGGCAGAGGGGCCGGAGCGAATCGGCGGCGAGTGGTGGCGCGCGCCGGACCAGAAGACGCGCGACTATTACAGAGTCGAGGACCGTGAAGGGCGCCGCTTCTGGCTGTTCCGCCAAGGCCTTTATGGTGAAACCGACGAACCGCGTTGGTTCGTGCATGGTCTTTTCGCATGATTGCGCCCGCCTACGCCGAGTTGGCCAGCGCCAGCAATTTTTCCTTTCTGCGAGGTGCGTCGCATCCCAAAGATCTGATACTGACGGCTATATTGAGGGGTCATACGGGCCTGGGACTGGCCGATCGCAATACGGTCGCCGGTGTGGTGCGGGCATGGAGCGCCCTGCGCGCTATTCGCGAGGATGGGCTATCGCCGCCCGATGTCGTGCGGGCTGGCGGCGGGCCCGGTGAAGTGGCCTATGTCGAGGATCCGCTTAACGATCCCGCTCTGTCGCAAATGGTGAAAGAACGGGCCGCGACCTTCAAACTGGCGACGGGCGCGCGTCTTGCCTTCAACGACGGAACGCCCCACGTCATCGTCTATCCCGAAACGCGCGCCGGCTGGGGACGACTGACGCGGCTGCTGACCCTGGGCAATCGCCGGGCGGTGAAGGGGCAGTGCGAGATAGGACTGCGCGATCTGCTGACCGCGCCTGAGGATCTGCTGCTGATCCTCATGCCGGGCGAACGGTTGAATGGCATAGATCAGGTCTTGGCGCAGTTGACCGATGCGTCGCCCGGCGCGGTTTGGCTGGGCGCGGTGATGGGGCGCAACGGCGACGACCGTCGAAGACTGGCCCGGCTAAAGACACTGTCAGAGCAAAGCGGCGCACCGCTTCTGGCCGTCAACGACGTGCTTTATCATGACCCGATCCAACGCGATCTGCAGGACGTGCTGACCTGTATTCGCGAAGGCGTGACAATCGAGAGCGCGGGCCGGCGCCTGAACGCTAATGCCGAACGCTGGTTAAAGCCGCCCGCCGAAATGGCGCGCCTGTTTCGCGAAGCGCCCGAGGCCATCACCGAAACGGAGCAAATTCTGGCTCGTATCGGTTTCGATCTGAGTGACATCCGGTACCAGTATCCCAACGAGACGACCCCGCCTGGTGAGACGCCGCAGGGCTGGTTGGAGCGCCTGACGTGGCGCCATGCCGAGATGCGGTATCCCGACGGTTTGCCTAAGAAGGTGACGGCGCTGCTGAAGAAGGAACTGACCTTCATCGCAAAGGCCAACTACGCGCCATACTTCTTGACCATCTACGACATCGTGCGAGTGGCGCACGACAAGCGGATCTTATGCCAAGGTCGAGGTTCTGCCGCTAATTCCGCTGTCTGTTACGTGTTGGGCATCACGGCGGTGGACCCGGCGGAATCCGATCTGTTGTTCGAACGATTCCTTTCCACCGACCGTGGCGAGCCGCCAGACATCGACGTCGATTTTGAGCACGAGCGGCGCGAAGAGGTCATCCAGCACATCTATGCTCGCTATGGCCGCGAGCGCGCCGGCATCGCCGCCACCGTCATTCGTTATCGCCCTAAGAGCGCAATCCGTGACGTCGGCAAGGTCCTCGGTCTGACCGAGGACGTCACCGCCCGCCTGGCCTCCAGCCAGTGGGGCAGTTGGGGCAGTGAGATCGGCGAGCGCCATGTCGAACAGGCGGGCCTCGATCCCGCCAATCCCATGATCCAGCGTGCGGTGAGGATGGCAATGCGGCTGCTGAACTTCCCCCGCCACCTGTCCCAGCATGTCGGGGGATTCGTCCTGACCCAGGACCGGCTGGACGAACTGGTCCCCATCGGCAATGCCGCCATGCCGGATCGCACCTTCATCGAATGGGACAAGGACGACATCGATGCACTCCGCCTGATGAAGGTCGATGTGCTGGCGCTCGGCATGCTGACCTGCATCCGCAAGGCGTTCGACTTGATCCGCGCTCATCACGGGGACGATTGGGCGCTGCATGCGATCCCGCGCGACGATCCCGCCGTTTACGACATGCTGTGCAAGGGCGACTCCATCGGCGTGTTTCAGGTCGAGAGCCGCGCCCAGATCAACATGTTGCCCCGGCTAAAGCCGCGCCGCCTTTATGACTTGGTGATCCAGGTCGCCATCGTCCGGCCCGGTCCGATCCAGGGCGACATGGTTCACCCCTATCTCCGCCGTCGCAACGGGCTGGAGGAGCCGGACTACTCAAGCCCGGGGCCGCAGTATCCTGAAGACGAACTGAAACAGGTTCTGGAAAAGACCCTGGGCGTGCCCCTGTTTCAGGAACAGGCCATGAAGGTTGCCATGGTCGCGGCCGAGTTCAACGAAAAGGAAGCCAACGGCCTGCGCAAGGCCATGGGCACCTTCCGAGGCGACGGCACACTGCACACCTACGAAGACCGAATGGTCGGCCGCATGATCGAACGCGGCTACGATCCAACCTTCGCCCAGCGTTGCTTTGACCAAATCAAGGGTTTCGGATCCTATGGCTTTCCGGAAAGCCACGCGGCCTCTTTCGCCCAACTGGTCTATGTCTCGTCGTGGATTAAATGCCACTATCCTGCGGCCTTCGCCTGCGCCCTTTTGAACAGCCAGCCGATGGGCTTCTACGCCCCGGCCCAGATTGTACGCGACGCCCACGAACACAGCGTCGAGGTGCGGCCGGTCGATGTTTCCTACAGCGGCTGGGACAACAGTCTGGAAGGTTCGGACAGAACGCCGGCGTTGCGTATCGGCCTGCGCCAGATTGAGGGCTTCCGCGGAGATTGGGCAGAGGCGCTCGCCGCCGCCCGCGCCTTCCCGATACGCGACATCGAGGCCCTGGCCAGGCACGCCGCCCTGCCGTCTGCCGCTCTGCGCAAACTGGCGGACGCCGACGCCTTCCGCTCGCTGGGGCTAGACCGGCGTGAAGCCCTGTGGGCCGTTCGCCGCCTGCCTGACGATGCGCCGCTGCCGTTGTTCGCCGCTGCAGACGCCCGCGAGCTCGGCGCCGAACCCGACGCCCGGTTGCCGACCATGCTGCTAGGCGAGCATGTCGCCGCCGACTACCAGACACTGCGCCTGTCTCTGAAGGCTCACCCAATGGCCATCCTGCGCCCGATCTTCGACGCCGAAGGTTTCCTGACCTGCGTCCAGACCGAGGCCCGACGCGGTGGCGCCGTGGTGAAGGTCGGCGGTGTGGTTTTGGTCCGTCAACGCCCTGGCAAGGGCAACGCCATCTTCGTCACCCTGGAAGACGAGACCGGCATCATCAACGTTGTCCTGTGGGCGCGGATGTTCGAGCAGTTCCGCCGCGAGGTCATGGCCGCCCGTCTGATGGCGGTCGAAGGCGTGGTTGAAAAGAGCCCCGAAGGCGTCGTCCACTTGGTCGCCCGCCGCGTCATCGATCGCTCCAGCGAACTGTCCCGCCTATCTCAGGATCACGAAATCAGCGTCCAACTCGCCCGCGCCGATGTCGTCGCCCATCCCCAGACACCCCGCCATCCGCCGCATAGCCATCCCCGTGATGTGCGTATCCTGCCCGGATCTAGAGATTTTCATTGATCCAAAATTGCGGGACCGAATTCAAAATGTCACTTTTGATTCCCGATACTCCACTGCTCGAACAACGTCTTCGGCAAGGCATCGTAGAGATCGTCTGAGGTCAGTCCGGGACCAAAACGCTCTGCCGCGTCGGAATGAAGCCAGACTGCGGCGCAAGCGGCATCGAAGCTGTTCATGCGCTGGGCGGCCAATCCGCCGATCATGCCGGCCAGGACGTCGCCGGTTCCGGCCGTCGCCAGCCATGGCGAACCATTGCCATTTCGGCGGACGCGGCCGTCAGGCGATGCGATCAGTGTCTGTGCGCCCTTCAGGACGATCGTCGCCTGGGCCGCTCGCGCCGCATCTTGAACGGCCGTTTCGCGGCCTTTTGCAAGCAGCCCTGGGAACAGTCGCTCGAACTCGCCTTCATGCGGCGTCAGGATATCGTCGCGATCCAACACGGCGAACAATTCGGCAGTCCGACCTTTGAAGACCGACAGACCATCGGCGTCGATCACCAGAACGGCGCCGGTCGAGCCGAGCGCCTGGATGTTCGCGATCGTTGCATCGTCCAAGCCTGCGGCCGGACCGATCACGACGGCGTCACTGCCGGCGGCTTCCCGACTTAAGTTTTCGGGTGAAGAAAAAGGCGTCAGCATCACCGCCTGAACCGCCGGCGCG
Organism: Brevundimonas vesicularis; assembly: GCF_014204545.1. Lineage (GTDB taxonomy): Bacteria > Pseudomonadota > Alphaproteobacteria > Caulobacterales > Caulobacteraceae > Brevundimonas > Brevundimonas vesicularis_B. Next base: position 598,235 of record NZ_JACHLJ010000001.1, on the reverse strand, counting down.
ATCACCGACGCTGCATCTGGCGGACAAAGGATTCGCACGACTCCAGCGCCCATCCTGAGCCCCGCATGGGCTGCAAGCCGCGCGGCGCCGGTGTGATGCGCCTTTCCTGAAACGACCGTCAAACGACCACGCGCATGCTTGTGCGTTTCCGCGCTCGGCCAAGGCAGAAAATTGCGCCAGATCGTCGGGTCGTTGGTTTCTATCATCCGCGTTCCGATTATCCTTCGCCAGCCTGCGAAAATCGCTTGCTTTGAGCGGCCCTGCTGTGTCCCATTCGCGCCCGAGCGCCGCTGCATTCCGTGCGCCGCTCCGGGGTCGCCATGAAGAAAATCGAAGCCATCATCAAGCCCTTCAAGCTGGATGACGTCAAAGAGGCGCTCCAGGACGTGGGCGTGCAAGGCATGACTGTGCTGGAGGCCAAGGGATATGGCCGCCAGAAGGGTCATTCCGAACTGTATCGCGGCGCAGAATACGTCATCGACTTTCTGCCCAAGATCAAGATCGAGGTGGTCGTCGCCGACGACCTCGCGCCCGCGGTTGTCGAGGCCATTCAGACCTCGGCGCGCACAGGCAAGATCGGCGACGGCAAGATCTTCGTGTCCGACGTCGCCGAGGTGATCCGCATCCGCACCGGCGAAACCGGAGCCCAAGCCGTCTGACCTGACTACCCTCCCCGGCCCTCGGCCCTCGGGTCGCTGTCCGGTCTCCTCCCCAAACGACAAGAACAGGACTTTTCGAGAATGAGCGCCAGCAAGATCCTCAAAGAGATCAAGGATCAGGAGGTCCAATATGTGGACGTCCGCTTCACCGACACGCGCGGCCGTTTGCAGCACGTCACCTTCGACGTCGACCTGGTCGACGAGGACTTCCTGAACGAAGGCACGATGTTTGACGGTTCGTCGATCGCGGGCTGGAAGGCCATCAACGAGTCCGACATGCTGCTGAAGCCGGACCTGACTACGGCTTACATCGATCCCTTCTATCAGCAGAAGACGATGTTCCTGTTCTGCGACGTGCTGAACCCGGACACCGGCGAGCCCTACAACCGCGACAGCCGCTCAATGGCCAAGAAGGCGCTGTCTTACGTCCAGTCGTCGGGCGTGGGCGACCAGGTCTTCTTCGGACCGGAAGCCGAGTTCTTCATCTTCGACGACGTGCGTTGGTCCACCCAGCCGCACGATACCGGCTACAGCTACGATTCGACCGAGTTGCCCGCCAACACCGGCGCTGAATATTCCGAAGGCAATATGGGCCATCGCCCTGGACCCAAGGGCGGCTATTTCCCCGTCAATCCGGTCGATTCCGGACAGGACCTGCGCGGCGAAATGCTGGGCGTCATGCGCGATCTGGGCCTTCAGCCCGAGAAGCACCACCACGAGGTGGCTCCGGCTCAGCACGAACTGGGCCTGAAGTTCTCGGACCTGCTGACCATGGCCGACCGGCTGCAGCTCTATAAGTACGTGATCCACAATGTGGCCCACGCCTACGGCAAGTCGGCGACCTTCATGGCCAAGCCGATGTTTGCGGACAACGGTTCGGGCATGCACGTCCACATGTCGATCTGGAAGGACGGCAAGCCCCAGTTCGCCGGCGACCAGTACGCCGGTCTGTCGCAGGAATGTCTGTGGTACATCGGCGGCATCATCAAGCACGCCAAGGCCATCAACGCCTTCGCCAACTCGACCACCAACAGCTACAAGCGTCTGGTCCCCGGCTATGAAGCCCCGGTGAAGCTGGCCTATTCGGCCCGCAACCGTTCGGCCTCAATCCGTATCCCGCACGTCTCCTCGCCCAAGGCCAAGCGTCTGGAAGCCCGCTTCCCCGATCCGATGGGCAATCCCTATCTGACCTTCGTCGCCCTGCTGATGGCCGGCCTGGACGGGATCGAGAACCGGATTGATCCGGGCGCGCCCGCCGACAAGAACCTCTACGACCTGCCGCCGGAAGAGCGCGGCTCGATCCCCGAGGTTTGCGGCTCGCTGCGTGAAGCGCTGGAGAACCTGGATAAGGACCGCGCCTTCCTCAAGAAGGGCGGCGTCATGGATGACGACTTCATCGACAGCTACATCGAACTGAAGATGGAAGAGGTGATGCGTCTGCAACTGCACCCGCACCCGGTCGAGTTCGACATGTACTACAGCTGCTGATCACCTGATCGCAGTCAAGACAAAGGGCCGGGGATCGCTCCCCGGCCCTTTTTGCATGGCCTTGCTGCTTCGAGCAGCGATCGACACGCCGACGTGGCGCTAAGCGATCTCGGCTTCCAGATCGTCCGCCTTCTTGCGGCGCAGCTCGATCAGTCGCACGCACCAGATTGAAATTTCGTAGAGAATGACCAGCGGCACGGCCAGCATCAGTTGGCTGATCGGATCGGGCGGCGTGACGACCGCCGCGACCACGACCACGGCGACGATGGCGTAGCGCCGACCGGCCGCCATGACCTTGGAGCTGATCAGGCCAGCGAGGCCCAGAAGAGTCGTCACCACGGGTAGCTGGAAGCAAAGACCGAAGGCGAGCAGCAGCGAGGTCACCAGGCTGAGGTAGTCGGAAATCTTGGTGGTTTGCGCCACGGATATGCCGTCGGTGGCCACCTGCTGGCTCAGCGAGAACAGCATCACGAATGGCAGCATGACGTAATAGACCAATGCCCCGCCCAGGCAGAACATCACAGGCGCGGCGATCAGGAACGGCAGAAACGCACCACGCTCGTTGCGATAGAGACCCGGCGCGACGAACCGGTACATCTGCCACGCCATCACGGGGAAGGTCAGGACCGCCGCACCGAAGGCCGCGATCTTCATCTTGGTGAAGAGCTGTTCCAGCGGCGCCGTGGCGATCAGCTGGACAACGGCGGCGCTGCCCGGCGGATAGGGTCTGATTCCCGTCATCACCGCGATCAGTTCGATGGGATTGGCGTGGCCGCCGGTCGCCAGGGCAGCGGCATGGATCGCCACAGCGGCCTGATACGGCTTGATCAGCGCAATCTGGATCTGGTTGGCGAAGGCGAAGCAGAGGATGAAAGCCAGGAAGAAAGCTACCACACAGACGAGCAGTCGTCCGCGCAGCTCGATCAGGTGATCCATCAGGGGCGCGCGCGACGCCTCGATCTCGGCCTCATCACGATCGGAAGGCGTCACAGGTCAGCGGCTTTCTTGCGCGAGGGCTTGGTCTTGGCGGCAGGCGCGGCGGCCTTCGGTTTCGCGGCTGAGCGAGCCTTGGCCGTCGCCGATCCCGAAGCACCCGTCCCCGTCTTGGCCTTGGGGGCCGTTCGTTTGGGTTTCGTCGCCGTGATGGGCTCGACAGGCACCGGCGTGTCCGGCCATTCGTCCGCCGCAGGCGACATCACCGGCGCCGCCGGCTCGGGCGCAGGCAGTGCAGTGGCCGCAGTCGGCCCGGTCAATCCGGCGTTGATGTCCTTAAAGGCGGTGTCCGCCTCTGCGCCCAAGGGGTACATGGCCCCCTGCCCCGTCCGCAGCGCCTCGACCTCCTTGCGCAGGTCATCCAGTTCGGACTGACGCGCCATTTCGTCGAAACTGGATCGAAACTCGTTGGCCATGGCGCGCGCCTTGGCCACCATCTGACCGACGCGACGCATCAGGACAGGCAGGTCTTTTGGCCCCACGACAAGCAGGGCCACCAGACCGATCACCACTAATTCGAAGCCCCCGATACCGGGGCCGAGCCCGCCCATGCGTCAGCCCTTACAGACGACGACTAGCGCTTCAGCTCTTCCTTTTCCGCCTCGGTGCGCGGCAGCGAGCTGACGCCCTCGTGCGGGCCGTCCTTCTTGTCTTCGTCCTTCAGGCCGTCCTTGAAGGCGCGGATGCCCTTGGCGGCGTCACCCATGATGCCCGACAGCTTGCCCCGGCCGCCGAACAGCAGCGCGATGACGACGATGACGATGGCCCAATGCCAGATGCTCATGGAGCCCATGGCTAATCTCCTCGCGGGGATCGGTCATCCGATCCCATCCACTCTTATTTGACCCGCATATAGGCGCAGTGATGGCCCCGCGCCAAGGGAGGCTGTAGGTCTGCGCGACCATGAGTCCCTCCGATCACGTCATCATCCACACCGACGGCGCCTGCAAGGGCAATCCGGGCCCCGGAGGCTGGGGCGCCGTGCTTCAGGCCGGCGGCGGTCGCGAAAAGGAATTATGGGGCGGCGAGCCCAACACGACCAACAATCGCATGGAGCTGATGGCCGCCATAATGGCGCTGGAAGCCCTGAAACGGCCCTGCAAGGTCGAACTGCATACCGACAGCAAATACGTCATGCAGGGGATCACCGAATGGATGCGCGGCTGGAAGGCGCGCGGTTGGCTGACGGCCGATAAGAAGCCTGTAAAAAACGCAGACCTGTGGCAGCGGCTGGACGCGGCGCGCCTGCGTCACGACGTGAAATGGCGGTGGGTGAAGGGTCATGCCGGCCACGAACTGAACGAACGCGCCGACCAACTGGCGAATCGCGGTGTCGCGGAACTGCCCCGGCGCTAGACCGCCTCGACCTCCTTATCCGGCTCGGCTGAACGTCGGCGGACCCGCGATCCGCTCATCACGGCGCCGAACAGGGCCGTGACGGCCGCAATCTGGAACCCGTGACCGACGCCGTTGATCGGCGCGGCTGACAGCAGGAAGGCCACCACCACGGCGCCCAGGGATTGGCCGACGACCCGCGCCATGCCCAAGGTTCCACCCGCTGCCCCGGCGCGGTCCTTTGGGGCTTCCGACAACATCGCGCGATTGTTGGGCGACTGGAAAAATCCGAAGCCCGCGCCGCAAAGCGCCATGCGCCATATGATGTCGAAATGGGTCGAATCGGCACTGAGAAAACTGAGCGCCATCAGGCCGCAAGCAAACAGGCTAAGGCCGATGGCGCCCAGCACGCCCGCCGAATAGCGATCAGACAGATGGCCGGCCAGCGGCGCTGCGATCATGGTCGCCAGTGGCCAAGGCGTCATCAGCAGGCCGGTCTGGACCGCCGTAAGCCCCAACGCGCCTTGGAGAAAGAACGGCAAAGCGACGAACGCCATCATCTGAGCGGTGAACGATATGACCGATGTGGCGACTGACAGGCTGAACATCGGTCGCGCCAGCAGATCGAGGGGGATCAGTGGCGAAGTCCGTGAGCGCTCGTGGCGAATCAGCAAGATCCCGGCTGCGAGCCCTGCCCCTGTCAGACCAAAGCCCAGAACGGCGGCCTCACCATGCGCGAGCGATTGAAGGCCGGTGATCAGCAGGCCGAACGCGGCGGCGTTGAGCGCAGCCCCGACCCAATTCAGCTTTCGCGGCTGAAGTCGGTTGTGCGGCAGGGTGAAACCCGCCAGCGACACCGCCAGCAAGCCGATCGGCACATTCAGTGCAAACAGCCAGCGCCAGTGTCCGACAGCCAGGATGGCGCTTGCGATCGTGGGCCCCGCCGCCGCCGCCAGCGAAACGATCACCGCGTTGATTCCGACCGCGCGACCCAGCAGTCGCTGCGGATAGGTGTAACGGACCAAGGCCCCATTGACGCTCATGATGCCTGCCGCTCCGAAGCCTTGGATGACCCGGGCGAGGCTGAGCGTCTCGATGGAATTGGCGAACACACAGGCGATGGAGGCCAGGGTGAAGACGGCCAGACCCGCCTGTGACACACGCCGATAGCCAACGATCTCGCCCAGCGACGCCAGTGGCAAAAGAGCGACCACGATGGCGATCTGATACGCGTTGACGATCCAGATCGAGGCGGCCGATGACGCCTGTAAATCCTGCGCAATCGACGGCAGCGCGACATTGGCGATCGCGCCATCCAGAACGGCAAGCGTGATGCCCAGACCGATGGACACGATGGCCCAATAGCGCCTGGGTGTCGGCAAACCGTCCGTGACGGCGTTCTGTATGTCTCTCATGCCTGACGAACGCCGATGCGACCGTTGCGTTCAGACGGGCGACTGCACCGTCAGCAACGAGCCGTTCACGCGCATCACGACGACATCCTGTCCTTCGATCGGCGCCTCGCCAACGATCTCGGCCGGCCATTCAGCGCCGGAGATGAAGACGCGACCGCGACCCGCGACAAACGTCTCGACCACCCGCGCACGCTGACCAACCAGACGGCTGTCTCGGTCATTGATGTCGGGACCATCGGGATTGGCTTTGGAGATCAGACGGCGGGACAGCAGGGTGGCGATGACGGTCAGAACCGCGAATACGGCGACCTCGCCCGGCAACCCCAACCGCACGCCCGCCGCCGTCATGACCGCGACGACGCCGGCCGACACGGCCGGCCACAGCAGCCACTCGGTCGAGAACATCGCCTCGACCGCCAGCAGCAGAACCCCGATCGCCAACCAGATCCAGAACGGCTGGGCTACATAAAGATCAGCAAGCGACATCATCGGTCAGCCTCCGTGGATCAGGCCGAGGGTGAAACGGAGCCCCCGGCGGGGCGGCGGGGCGGCGCGGGGCGCACGGGTGGGGTCGCGCCCGAGTTCTGATCCTTAGCCAGGCTCACCATCTCGCCGATGCCGGCGATTGTGCCGACCAGGGCGCCCATTTCAGCAGGCACGATGACGGTGCGCTGCTGCGGGCTGCGCGCCAGTTCCGCAAAGGCCTCGACGTATTTCTGAGCCACGAAATAGTTGATGGCGTTGACGTCCCCGCGGGCGATGGCTTCCGACACCATGGCCGTGGCGCGGGCCTCGGCCTCAGCCTCGCGCTCGCGCGCCTCGGCGTCGCGGAAGGCGGCTTCCTTGCGGCCCTCGGCCTGAAGGATGGCGGCCTGTTTGGCGCCCTCGGCGCGAGCGATGGCGGCGGATTTCTCGCCGTCTGCCTCGGTGATGACAGCCCGACGTTCACGCTCGGCCTTCATCTGACGGGCCATGGCGTTGGTGATATCGGTCGGCGGGGTCAGGTCCTTGATCTCGATCCGATTGACTTTGACGCCCCACGGCTCGGTCGCTGCGTCGATGACATGCAGCAGGCGCGTGTTGATGCTGTCGCGCTGGCTCAGCACCTCATCCAGTTCCATCGAACCGACGACGGTCCGCAGATTGGTCATGCACAGCTGCGAAATCGCATAGGGCAGATCGTCGACGCGATAGGCGGCGCGGGCTGAGTCCATCACCTGGATGAAGACGATGCCGTCGACCTTCACCATGGCGTTGTCCTTGGTGATGACCTCCTGAGTCGGCACGTCCAGCACCTGCTCCATCATGTTCATACGGCGACCGACGCGTTCCACGAACGGCGTCAGGAACCCGATGCCAGGGCTCAGCGTCTTGGTGTACTTTCCGAACCGTTCGACCGTAAATTCACGGCCTTGCGGCACGATCTTGATTACGCTGATCAACAGCACGATGGCCAGCAGCAGCACGACGCCGGCGAAGATGGTGGTCACGTCCATTCAAATCCCTCCCTGACGCGGCAAGCCTACCCGCTGTGCGCGAGCCGCGCCAGACAAACTGAGAGGACGGCCGCTTTAAAGGCCGCGCTTGGCCCGCCAAGCAGCGAGACGCACGCTGACGTCGCGTTCGATGTCGCCGTAAAAGAGATTGTAAGGGACGATCTTGCGCCGATCCGCCCAACTGCCGCCAGCCGTCAAGAAATCGGCGTCCGGCGCGCTATGCCACAACAGGCCGCCACGGCATTCGGTAGAGATCAACCGGCCAGTCAGAGCCGGCCGGGCGCCCCATTCCAGGCCGGTCGCATTGGTCGCGCCGCTGTGCTGACGCGCCGCGGCGCGCGGCTGGTTCGCAGCACCCGTGACCGGATTCACGCAGATGGGGTCAGTGGACAGGTTCACCAGATCGCCGCGATCGTCCCATTCCAGAGCGCGTCTCAGCTTGCGCCGCGCGCCCGGTTCGTCGCCGTCCTGCACCGACGCCCAAGCTACGATACACCCCGTTCGATCGGCGGCGTCGCAGGGCGAGATCGCCTGCCTGAACATCTCGCGCCCGACCAGAGTCTCGATAAGATAGGCGGCGACAAGCCTGTCCTTCAGCGCCGGTTCGGCGCGGAGCTGGTCGCGAACCAGACGCGCCGTCAGCTCTCCGCCCTGTTCGACGCCGGCGATCACGATGGGTCCAGAGGGATGCTGCTGCAGCCACAGCTCGAAGGCGGCCTTCACGTCCTCATAGGCGAAGGCGCGCGCTTCGCGCGCGTCATCACGTAAGGTCAGGCGGGTGTAAAGGCTGGCTTGACGATACAGCGGTGCGCTGACCCGGCCTTCCCGGGCGAAGGGCGACGCATAGTTTGGCAGCACGACGCGCCGCATATAGGCGTTGGCCCGCGCATCGTCGATCGGCCCATTCCACTCGGCCCCGCCATCGAAAGTGGTCGGCATGACGAAGAAGACCGCCGCCTGGTTAGGCGCGCCCTGATCGATCAGCGCCCAGGAGGATGTCTTTCGATAGTCGGGCGCGGGCGGCGGCTTGTAGGTTTGAAACGGCACCTGCGGGTCCAGACCTGCCCTCAGGATGTCGCCGCTCCAAACCGCGACGGCCGCCGTCAGCACGAAGACGGCCGCGAAGCCTGCATATCCGACCCATTGCCTGAAGGTCAGCCGACGCATCAGCGGTACGGATCAGCCGTGGCGAGGAAGTCCTGTACATAGCGCCGCACGCCCTCTTCCAGCGGCGTAGACTGCCCCTCGAAGCCTGCGGCGCGGATACGATCCATGCGGGCTTCGGTGAAATATTGGTAGCGGTCGCGGATCGACAGGGGCGTTTCGACATAGTCGATGGACGGCGTCTTGCCGGCGGCATTGAAGGTGGCACGCGCAAGATCAACGAATGACCGCGCCTGGCCCGACCCTGCGTTGAAGATGCCCGAGACCTGCGACGAGTGAAGCAGAAACTCGATGATATCGACCACATCGTCGACGTAGACGAAGTCGCGCATCTGGCCGCCATCCGCATAGTTCGGATTGTGCGACCGAAACAAAGTCACGGTCTCATCCGCTGCGACCTTGGGCCAGATTTGAGCCACGACCGACTTCATTCCGCCTTTGTGGCCCTCGTTAGGGCCATAGACGTTGAAGAACTTCAGCCCCGCCCACTGGCGCGGCGCCTGACCCCGATCGGCCTGCCGAACGGCATATTGGTCAAACAGCAGTTTCGAATAGCCATAGGCATTTAGAGGGCGAAGCTGCGACAATGATTCTGCATCGTCGTCGTCGTTGAAGCCTGTCTCGCCGTCGCCATAGGTCGCAGCGGAAGACGCGTAGATCATCCGCGATCCCCGGATTGCGCACCAATCCCACAGGTCGCGCGACAGGGTGAAGTTGGTCCGCATAATCAGGTCGGCGTCCGGCTCGGTCGTCGAAGAGATCGCGCCCATGTGCACCACGGCCTCAATCCGTTCGGCATGACGCTCCAGCTTTTCGAACAACTCTTCCGGCGACCAGAAGTCAGCGATCGCGTGTTTCGCCAGGTTCTTCCACTTGGCCAGGTCAGCCGTCTCCAGACGATCGCAGACGACCACATCATAGGCGGTCTCCGCCGTCAGCCGCGCAACGATGTTCGAGCCGATGAAACCGGCGCCGCCGGTCACGACGATCATTCTCGGCGTCACTGCGCGCTCCCTGTCATCTTTTCGATCGTTCGCGTGGTCGAATAGCCGTCCTTGAAATCGGCCAGCTTGACCTCGCCGCCCCAGCTTTCGACCAGATCGCCGCCCACGACGCCCTCTCGCGTATAGTCCGAGCCCTTGATCAGAATATCAGGACGAAGCCGTTCGATCAGGGCGATCGGCGTCGGATCGTCGAAGCTGGTCACGCGGTCGACGCTGGCCAGCCCGCCAATAACGACGGCGCGACTATCCAGATCATTCACCGGACGCCCCTCGCCCTTCAGTCGTTTGACGGAGGCGTCGGTGTTCAGCGCCACGACCAGACGATCGCACCAGCTGCGGGCCTGCGCTAAATAGGCCACATGGCCGCGGTGCAGAATGTCGAAACAGCCGTTGGTGAAACCGACCTTCAGGCCCTGACGTCGCCACCCTTCGACCTCGGTCGCCAGCTCGTCGAGCGGCGTCACCTTGGATACTGCAGCGGTAGCGTGCTGGCTTAGCTCGGCTTCGATCAGCTCGGCGGGTGTAACCACGGCCGTGCCGGCCTTCCCGACGACCACGCCCGAAGCCAGGATCGCGAACTCGACCGCCATCTCTAGCGAAGCGCCGGCGCCGAGCGCCAAACCGATGGCGGCCAGGCCTGTATCGCCCGCTCCAGACACGTCGAAGACTTCGCGCGCCCGGCCGGGGAAGTGCTTCACGAGTTCGCCGCGCCGCGCCAGGCTCATGCCCTTGCCCGCACGGGTGACGATGATCGCCTTGGCGGTCGTGGCGGCCAGCAAGGCGGCAAGCGCCGTCTCGACCTCGGCGTCCGTCCCGACCGGCAGGCCGGTAGCGCCGGCTAGTTCCGAAGCATTGGGCTTGATGACATCGACCGCGCCGTAGCGAGCGAAATCCCTTCCCTTTGGATCGACGACAACCGGCGCACCGGATATCTGCGCCGCGTTCAGCGCCGAAGCCAGAAGGGCATCGCTGACGACACCCTTGGCGTAATCTGACAGCAAACAGACCGAAGCATCTGCAAACGCGTCCGAATCTTGAATCGCGGTCGGCGCAGCCTCGTCATCTAACCGCAGCAGCTGTTGCCCTCCCGAGACGAAGCGCGTCTTCACAATGGTGGACGCGCCTGCCGGCCTCGCGACGACGTCCTCGATGTGTGTCTCGGCGGCGATTAGAGCAGTCAGCTCCGCCCCAGCCGTGTCGTTACCGATCACGGCGCCCAGCCGCGCCACCCCACCCAGGGCCGCGACATTGCGCGCAACGTTGCCGACGCCGCCTGGCATGGCGACGGTGCGGCTGGTGCGGAGCACCGGGATCGGCGCCTCGGGCGAGATGCGGCTGACCTCGCCATAGACGTAGCGATCCAGCATCAGGTCGCCGACGCAGGCGATCTTCAGGCCGCGCACGCGCTCCAGCAGGCTTTGCAGGGCGCCCAGGTCCAAGGTGTCAGACATAGGTCCGACCTAGAGGATTCAGGCGGCCTGCGCCACCGGCGCCTTGGCCCCGATCTTGATGGCCAGGTCGTCGAAGGCGATCAGTTCGGCGGCCAAGGCTTCGAACTGGCTCAGCGGCACCATGTTGGGCCCATCCGACGGCGCATTATCCGGGTCCTGGTGCGTTTCCATAAAGACTGCATCAACGCCGACGGCCACCGCCGCGCGTCCTAGCACCGGCACGAACTCGCGCTGACCGCCCGACGACGCGCCCTGCCCGCCCGGCTGCTGAACGCTGTGGGTCGCATCGAACACGACAGGGCAGCCGATCTCGCGCAGCACCGGAAGCGCCCGCATATCGCTGACCAGAGTATTGTAGCCAAAGCTGGCGCCGCGTTCACAGGCCATGACGTTGGGATTGCCGGCGCCGACGACCTTGGCGATGACGTTCTTCATGTCCCAAGGAGCCAAGAACTGACCCTTCTTGATGTTGATCGCCTTGCCGGTGGCGGCGGCGGCCAGCAGCAGGTCAGTCTGGCGGCTGAGGAAAGCCGGGATTTGCAGCACGTCGACGACCTCGCCGACCGGACCACACTGAACCTCGGAGTGGACGTCCGTCAGGGTCGGCAGGCCTGTGACCTCGCGAATCTCAGCGAAGATCGGCATGGCGTCTTTCAGACCGATACCGCGCGCAGCGCTGGCGCTGGTCCGGTTCGCCTTGTCAAAACTCGTCTTGTAGATGATGCCGACGTTCAGCCGCTCGCCGATTTCCTTCAGGGCATGAGCCGTCTCGAGCGCGTGCTGGCGGCTCTCCATCTGGCAAGGACCGGCGATAAAAGCGATTCTCGCGCCGCCGCCGATGACGACAGGCGTCCGAAGACCTTCGGACAACGTAATGACAGCGTTGGGTCGGCTCACGAGGCGGCTCTTTCGACGTTCGGTGTTGTGGAGGCGGCTTTTGCCGCAGCTATTGGGCCATCAGGTGGCGCTCTGAATGGACGAGCGCAAGTTATCACGGAGTTCGCCCACGTGGCCACCAAACCTATCATCCTGTGGTTTCGCCGCGATCTGCGACTGCATGACAATCCCGCCCTAGACCGCGCGGCGGAGACGGGACGACCAATCCTGCCCGTCTATATTCTGGACGAGCATTTCGAGCGGCCGATGGGCGCCGCGTCGCGCTGGTGGCTCGACAAGTCGTTGAGGGCGCTGGATGCGACGCTTCAAGATCGCGGTTCGCGCCTGATTCTTCGCAAGGGCAATGCTCTGAACCAACTTCAGGTGCTGATCGGCGAAACCGATGCCGACACCGTCTTCATCAACCGCCTGTTCGAACCCGAGGCGTTTGAGCACGACGCCGAGATCGCCCATACGCTCAAGGCGGACGGTGTCGAATGCCTTGGCTTCAACGGCGCCCTGCTCTGCCGCCCCGGCGCTGTGCTGAACGGATCAGGCCAGCCGTACAAAGTCTTCACCCCGTTCTTGAGAGCCCTCTTGGCCATGGCCGAGGCCCCGGCTCACACAACGGGACCGCGCCAAATTCAGACGCCCAAAACGGTTCAATCCGACGACCTCGACGGCTGGAAGCTGCACCACCACTGTCCGGATTGGTCCAAGGGCTTCGACTGGACGCCCGGCGAGGATGGCGCCTCGCAGGCCTTGTCCAGGTTCATACCATCCGGCCTGAAGACCTATGCGAAGGATCGCGACTTTCCCAACCGGCAGGGCGCCAACAGCCGCCTGTCGCCGCATCTTCACTGGGGCGAGATCAGCCCCTGGCGGGCGATTGACCGCGCCCGACAGGCGGCCAAAGACGGCAAGGTGTCAGAGTCGGAGGCCGACAAATTCATTGCTGAGATCGGCTGGCGCGAGTTCTCGGCGCACCTGCTGCACCACTTTCCCTACATCGCCGAGCGCGGCTTCCGTCCCGAGTATGACGCCATGCCCTGGCGCAAAGACGACGCGAGCCTCAAGGCGTGGCGACAGGGGCGGACCGGATACCCGTTGGTGGACGCCGGTATGCGCCAGCTCTGGACGACAGGGTGGATGCATAATCGGGTTCGGATGGTCGTCGCCTCCTTCCTGATCAAACATCTGCTGATCGACTGGCGCGAAGGCGAAGCCTGGTTCTGGGACACGCTTGTGGATGCCGACCGCGCCAGCAATGTGCAGAACTGGCAGTGGGTCGCAGGCTCTGGCGCAGACGCCTCCCCCTTCTTCCGCATTTTCAATCCCATCACGCAGGGCGAGAAGTTCGATCCCGATGGCGGTTATGTGCGACGGTGGGTGCCGGAACTTCGCCGCCTGCCCGACCGCTGGCTGCAGTCGCCATGGACCGCACCCGCCGAGGTGCTGCGTGACGCCGGAATCGTTCTAGGGCGCGATTATCCCAAGCCCATCGTCGAACACGAGAAGGGTCGCGCCCGGGCGCTCGCTGCCCTGAAGACCGTTTCCGGCCGTGGCGACGACCGCAGCGACCGTGATTGACCCCCATTGTATTCCGCTTTGAAAGTCAAAAAATGAGCGTCGCACACGCCGATATCGAAGCCGTCGCCAGCCGAACACCGCGCGTGTTCGCCATGTTGCTGCGGCTTCTGGCCGCCAACTGGACCTTCGGGCGCTTGACGGTGCAACTGCCCAATGGCGAGACCCACGTGCTTCAAGGCAAGCAGCCGGGCCCCAGCGGTATGATGACCGTGCGCGACTACCAGTTCGCGCGCCGCGTGCTGGCGGCCGGCGATATCGGCTTCGCCGAAGGCTATATCGCGGGCGAGTGGGACAGTCCGCACCTGGCCGGCCTGCTCGAAACCCTGGTGGACAACTACGATCACATCCGGCGTCTGTTCGACGGCAATCTGATCATGTGGGTGGTCAACTGGCTGAGCCACCGCACCAATCGCAACAGCAAGACCGGGTCGAAGAAGAACATCCACGCCCACTACGATCTGGGCAACGCCTTCTATTCCCAGTGGCTGGACGGGACGATGACCTATTCATCGGCTCGCTTCAGCCGCGATGGTGAGGCACTGGAGGCGGCGCAGCGCGAGAAATACGCCGCCTTGGCCCGAATGATGGATCTTCGGCTGGGCATGTCGGTGCTCGAAATCGGCTGCGGCTGGGGCGGCTTCGCCGAGTTTGCGGCGCGCGAGATCGGCGCCAACGTCACTGGGATTACGATTTCCAAAGAGCAGCACGATTTCGCTCGCCAGCGCATGTTCAACGCGGGACTGAGCGACCGCGCCGATATTCAGCTGATCGACTACCGCGATGTGCAGGGTCGATTTGATCGGGTGGCGTCCATCGAGATGTTCGAGGCTGTGGGCATGGAGTACTGGCCCGCCTATTTTGGCAAGGTTCACGACGTCCTTCAACCTGGCGGCAAGGCCGGACTGCAGATCATCACGATCCAGGACGACCTGTTCGACGAATACAATGCCCGGACGGATTTTATCCAAAAGTACGTCTTCCCCGGTGGCATGCTGCCCTCCGAAGACCGGCTGGCGCCGGTCGTGTCGAAAGCCGGACTGTCATGGCAGTCGGTGGAACGGTTCGGCCTCGACTACGCTGCGACGCTCAAGCTTTGGGATGAGCGTTTCCAGGCGTCCTGGGGCGAGATCAGCAAGCTTTCCGGCTTTGACGAACGATTCCGTCGGCTCTGGCACTTCTATCTGGCCTATTGCGAGGCCGGTTTCCGCTCTCGCCGCACCGACGTCATCCAGTTGAGCCTGTCTCGCCCATGAGCCCGCTGGTTTCGACAACGGACCTCGCCGCGCGATTGGGCGCGCCGGATCTAAGGATCGTCGATGGCAGTTGGCATCTGGACGGTCGCGACGCGCGCGCCGACTTCGAGCAGGCCCATATCGCTGGCGCCGTCTTCTTCGATCTGGACGCGACATCGGATCACGGCAGCTCTTTGCCCCACATGATGCCGACGCCAGAGGCCTTTGGAGCGGCGGTCGGGGCGCTGGGGCTCTCCATCGACGATCAGATCGTCGTCTATGACACGACCGGATTGTTCTCGGCTGCGCGCGTCTGGTGGATGCTGAAGACTATGGGCGCGACGAGGGTTCAGGTGCTCGACGGCGGCCTGCCGCGCTGGCGTGACGACGGCCTGCCGACCGTCTCCGGGCCTTCAGTCGCAGATGCAAAAGACTTCCATGCCAAGATGGCGCCCGATGCTGTCGCCTCGTTGGATGACGTGCGCGCGGCTTTGGCCCAGGATGCCCAAGTCGTGGATGCGCGCGGCGCACCGCGTTTTAAGGGCGCTGCCCCCGAGCCTCGCGCCGGTGTTCGCAGCGGCCATATGCCCGGCGCACGCAACCTCCCCTACGGCCGATTGCTAAACGACAACGGCACGATGAAGCGTGGAGCTGCCCTGGTTCAGGCCTTTGCGGACGCCGGCGTGGATATCGGCCGACCTGTCATCACGACCTGTGGATCCGGAGTGACCGCTGCTGTCCTGACGCTGGGCCTGGCCGAACTCGGCCGCCCATCGCGGCTCTATGACGGCTCCTGGGCCGAATGGGGCGCCCGAACGGACACCCCCGTCGAAACCGGGTGAGATCAGGCCGGCGGCGCCACGGGGACGACAACGTCGGCGTCGAAAGGTTCGTCTTCCTCGCCGCGCGAAACGACAGTCGCCAGAACCAAATCGCCCGTGACGTTCAGGGTTGTGCGGCACATGTCCAGGAAGCGATCGACGCCTAGGATCAGGCCGATGCCCTCCGGCGGCACCTTCACCATCACCAGAATCATCGCCACGACCGGCAGCGAACCGGCCGGCACGCCGGCCGTGCCGATGCCGCCCAGAATGCAGACCAGCATGACGATGACCTGCTGCGTGATCGTCAGGTCGATGCCGAAGAACTGGGCCAGAAACAGCACCGTTACGCCTTCGAACAGGGCCGTGCCGTTCTGGTTGGCGGTGGCGCCGACCGTCAGGACGAAGCGAGCGATCTTGCGCGGCAGCTTCAGCTCCTGCTCGGCCGCCTTCAGCGACACCGGCAGAGACGCATTGGATGAAGCGGTCGAGAAGGCCACCACCATCGGCTCGCGCACGCCCTTGAAGAAGGCGATCGGCGACCGGCCGCCAAGGATCCAGATCACCAGCGGATAGACGACGAACATGTGGATCGCCATCGCGCCCACCGCGACGCCGACATAGGCCGCGAGACGCACCAAAAGGTCCCAGCCGAACAGGGCCGCCAGGTTGAACATCAAGCAGGCGATGGCGATGGGGGCCAGTTTGATGAAGAGGTTGATCAGCTTCATCGTGACTTCGAACATGCCCTCGATGACCTGCTGCAAGCGGTCGGTCGCAGGCGACTTGGCCATCACCAGGCCGATGCCGAAGAACAGAGCGAACACCATCACCGGCAGGATCTGGTTCTCGGATGCCGCGGTGAAGACGTTCGACGGGATCAGGTCGAGGAAGAAATCACCCAGCTGGATGGTTTCGGGCGCGCCGCTGACGATACCGGCCGCGCCGTCACGTCCCTGGTCCAGCAGTTGCTGCGCGAGGACCGGATCCACGCCTCGCCCAGGCTGGAACACATTGACCATCACCAGGCCGATCACCACGGCGATGCTGGACACCAGAATGGTCAACAACAGGGTCTTGATTCCCGCCCGGCCCAGCGAGCTCAGATCGCCCATCTCGGCCACCCCGACCACCAGGGCCGAGAACAGCAGCGGGATCACCATCATGAACAGCAGGCGCAGGAAGATCTGGCCCAGCGGTCCGGTGACGTTGTCCGTCAGCCAGACCACCCACGCCGTATCCGCTCCGAGCGTCAGATTGACCAGCAATCCCCCGATCAGACCGACCGCGAAACCGATCAACATCAGCCAATGCAGCGCAAGGCCGCCGCGTTTCGTCTCGGTCATCTGTCCCCCAGGAAGCGATGCAAGCGTCGGCGCTTATCGGATCGGCAGGCCATAGATCAAGCCGGCCGGGCGCGCGTTCCATTGTGCGTTCAAACCGCGCGCCAGGTCGAGCGCCGATTGCGATCCGAGATTTCGCTCGAAAATCTCGCCGTAGTTCCCGACCGCACCCACGGCGGCCTTGGCCCAGGCGTTCGACAGCCCCAGCATGGGTCCGAACTCGCCATCGGCGCCCAAAAGACGTCGCACGCGTGGGTCCGTCGTCATCTTGAACTGATCTTCAGCATTGGCCTTGGTGACGCCGAGTTCCTCGGCCAGCATCAGGGCGTTCAGAGTCCAGCGGACGGTCGAGGCCCAGCGTTCGTCGCCCGCCTTGACCACCGGCCCCAGCGGCTCCTTGGACGCCACGTCGGACAGGATCACATGTTCGTTGGGATTGGTCAGCACAGTCCGCGCGGCGGCTAGCGCAGAGATGTCGGCGCTGAACGCGTCGCAATCTTCACGGCCATAGGCGTCGCGCGCCGCTTCCTCCGTCTCGAACACGACGGGCCGATAGTCGATGCCGCGAGAACGGAAATAGTCGGCGGCGTTGGCCTGGGACGTCGAACCCGACTGAACGCAAACCCGCGCGCCGGTTAGTTCTGTCGCACTGTTCAGGTTCAGCGAACGCCGGACCAGAAAGCCCTGGCCGTCGTAATAGTTGACGCCGGCAAAGACGAAGCCCTCGCCCGCGTCGCGGCTCATGGTCCAGGATGAGTTGCGCCAAAGGACATCGATGCGGCCGTCGTTTAGCGCCGTGAAACGATCAGACGCCGACAGAGGCACGAACCGCACCGCCTCAGCATCGCCCAGCACCGCCGCCGCCGTCGCGCGACAGAAGTCCACGTCGAAGCCGCGCCACTGGCCGCGATTGTCGGTGTAGGCGAAGCCGACCAACCCCTGATGCACGCCGCAATTCAGGCGGCCGCGGCGTTTGATGGCGGCCAGCGTCGGGCTTTTTGCGACCGCAGTCGAAGACGCTTGCGCGGGCGTGGCGGGGCTGGTTTCCGACGCAGGGCTGGCGTCCTTGCGCCCGCAAGCCGTCGTCATCAGCACAACGGCCATCGCTCCGATCGTCCAGCACCGCATCGCGTTCCTATCCCTCGCCGCTTGCGCCCCGCTGGCTTTAGAGGCCTTTAGGGGCCGATCCGCAACCCATCGGAGGGGCCATGTCGCCGCTTTCGGACCGCACCCGCCTGATCGCCGCCGCCACGCGACGCGGCCAGGGTCGACGCGGCGTCAATCCCCCGATCGAACGCGCCTCGACGATGTTGAGCGACAGTGCGGCCGTCATGCGCGACGAGACCGACGGACCGACCTATGGGCTCAGCGGAACCAGCGCTGCCCGCGATCTTCGCCACGCCCTGGCCGATCTGGAGGACGCAAAGGACGCCTTCCTCGTTCCGTCGGGTCTTGCGGCCGTCACGGTTCCGCTACTGGCGCTTTTGAGACCGGGCGATGAGGTGATTACGACAGACGCCGTCTATGGTCCGACGCGTCGGTTCCTGAGCCGGTATCAATCGACCCGCGGCGTCACGACCCGCTTTTTGCCCGCAGACGCCGACGCGCGGGATGCTGTCACCGCCATCGGCGAGCGCACGCGGCTGGTGCTGATGGAGTCGCCAGCCTCTCTGACATTCGAAATGGTCGATGTCGCCGCCCTGGCCCAGGCCTGCCGCGCGCGAGGCGTGCTGACGGTGGTGGACAATACCTGGGCCGCTGGCATGGCCTATCGCCCGCTGGCCCATGGCGTGGATGTCAGCGTTCAGGCCGTCACCAAATATGTCGGCGGTCATTCGGACGTGCTGATGGGCAGTATCGCTTCGAACAATCCCACCTGCCTGCGCGTCATCGGCGACACCATTGAGGATCTCGGTTGGCATGTCTCGCCCGACGACGCCTGGCTGGCGCTGCGCGGCCTGCGGACCTTGCCGCTGCGCTATGGCGAACAGGCGCGGTCAGGCTTGATTGTGGCGGAATGGTTGCAAGCCCGGCCCGAGGTGTCTCGCGTGCTCTACCCGCCCCTGCCCGGCTCAACCGGTCATGATCTTTGGCGGCGAGATTTCACAGGCGGCGCGTCTTTGATGGGCGTGGTCATGAGGGGTGGTCACAAGGCGGCGGGCGAGGCCTTCCTGAACGCTCTGACCCTGTTCGGGCTGGGCTATTCCTGGGGCGGGTTCGAAAGTCTGATCACCCACGAGACCCATCAGATGGCCTATCGCGATCATCCGCCCGTGCTTGAGGGCGAACTGATCCGCCTCCATGTCGGTCTGGAAGACCCCTCCGACCTGATCGCCGATCTGGAACGAGGTCTCGCTGCCTTCGCGGCCGCGCTCACGGTTCCTTAAGCGCCGCAAAGGACTGTGCGCCCGTGCGTGAACCGCCCGTTCAGATCCAGGATGATTCGCCGCCGCTGTGGGAACAGTGGGCGGCCGGCTTTGTCGTCTTCATGCTGACCGGCGCCCTTATCGCGCCCGTCATCGCGCCGACCCAGGTCGAGACGCCGATCCTGCGGTTCATTTGGTTGCCCGTCTATGCCGTCATCGCGGGCCTTATCGTCTTTCGCTTCGACAAGGTCATCCGCGCCTGGCCCGCTTGGCTGATGATGTTCGCCTTGGTCGTCCTGTGTTTCGTCTCGAAATACTGGTCCATCGATCCCGAGGTCACGGAGCGCCGTGTCATCGCCATGGCGATCAACAGCGCCTTCGCCGTCTATCTGGGCGCCCGCTTCCGTGACGACGCC
Organism: Brevundimonas vesicularis; assembly: GCF_014204545.1. GTDB lineage: Bacteria > Pseudomonadota > Alphaproteobacteria > Caulobacterales > Caulobacteraceae > Brevundimonas > Brevundimonas vesicularis_B. The sequence continues at coordinate 578,586 of NZ_JACHLJ010000001.1, read as the reverse complement.
CTGCCGCGCGTCCTGATGTACACGTGTCTTGTGATGGCGGTCGGCAGCCTGATGATGGTGTTCGGCTATCCCAAGGTGGGCGTCCACCAGTTCGACAACGCCGGCCTGTGGCGCGGTCTTTGGTACGAGAAAAACCAGATGGGGCTGGTCATGGTCATCGGCGCCGTCTCGGCCGCTGCGACACTGGCGGCCGATCATATCGCCGGACGCAGCCATCGGTTCTGGATTTGCCTGCTGACATTGGGTCTGACCACGCTTCTGGTGCTCGCCACCCAATCCAAGACATCGCTTTTATGCTGGGGCCTGGGCCTGGGCATGATCGGCGGATGGTGGGCGTTGAAACAAGGCGGCGCCGTCATCACCGTCATTGGAATCTGGCTTGCCGTCATCATTGCAGCGGGCGCAACCTGGCTGTGGAACTCCGACTCCGCCGCTATCCTGGAGGCGCTGGGCAAGGACCCATCGCTGACAGGCCGCACCCTGATCTGGGAGGCCTTGATGCGGAAGGTCGCTGAGCGCCCTTGGACCGGATATGGCTTCAGCGCCTTCTGGGGCGTGGACTCGATCCCCGCGCGCGAGATCCGCATCGAGACCCAATGGCCCGTGCCTTCCGCCCACAACGGCTGGATCGATCTGCTCGTTCAACTGGGCTGGCCCGGCGCGGTGGCGGTAGGGGCCATCATGGCGCTCTCTGCGATCTTCGTCATCGCGCGCACGAACGGCCTCGGTGCGCGCGAAGGCTATTGGAGCATCGCCTATCTATCCGCCTTCACCGCTTTGAGCCTTTCAGAGAGCGTTCTTCTGACCCACGCCAACCTGCCGTGGATCCTGATGCTGGCGATTATGGCTCGCGCCGTGACCTTCGATCCGGCCCCGGTTCGTGCGCCGCTTGCTCGACCGGCCTCACGGGCCTACCAGACCCGGTCCCGAATCGCCTCAGACTATGTGAATGGCCGCCGACCTCTTCGCTTTTGACGACGAACCCGAAGCTCGCAAACCCGAGCCGCCCAAGCCTGTTGTGGCAGCTCCGCCTGCGGCTGCGCCCTCTATCGTCCCCACGCCCGCGCCGCCTGCTGTTCAGGCCACGGCCACGACGGCGGCCGCCACCGGCTATTCCGCCTCCTCCATCGAGGTGTTGGAAGGGCTGGAACCCGTTCGCAAACGCCCCGGCATGTATATCGGCGGCACCGACGAGCGCGCCCTGCACCACCTGTTCGCCGAAGTCCTGGACAACGCCATGGACGAAGCGGTGGCGAAGCATGCCAAGCTGATCACCGTCGATCTGGACGCCGACGGCTATCTGTCGGTGCGTGATGACGGTCGCGGCATTCCGGTCGACCCACATCCAAAGCATCCCGGCAAGTCGGCCCTGGAAGTCGTCATGACGGTCCTGCACTCCGGCGGCAAGTTTTCCGGCAAAGCCTATGAAACGTCTGGCGGTTTGCACGGCGTCGGCGTCTCGGTCGTCAACGCTCTGAGCGAAAGCGTCGAGGTCACCGTCTGGCGCGACGGTTTCGAATGGAAACAGGCCTTCAGCCGGGGCCACGTCCTGGCCCCGATCCAGCAGATCGGTCCATCCAAGAAGCGCGGCACCCTTATCCGCTTCAAGCCCGACGACGAAATCTTCGGTATGGGCGCGGCCTTCAAGCCTGCTCGTCTATTCCGCATGGCGCGGTCAAAGGCCTATCTGTTTCGGGGCGTAGAGATCCGCTGGACCTGCGCGCCGGAGCGGATCACCGACGCCACGCCGGCCCAAGCCAGTCTGCACTTCCCCGGCGGCCTGGCCGACGCCCTGATCGACCGCATCGGTCAGCTGGAGACCGTCACCCCGACCTTCGCCGGCCGCGCTGAGCGTCAAGGCGAAGCGGGCGCCTTCGAATGGGCTGTCACCTGGTCGCCCGCCGGTTTCGGAGAGGCGGACGGCTTTATCCAGTCCTACTGCAACACCGTCTCCACACCCGACGGCGGTACGCACGAAGCCGGATTCCGCGCGGCCCTGGTCAAGGGGCTGAAGGCGTACGGGGAACTGACCAATGAGAAACGCGCCTCGGTCATCACGGCCGAGGACGTCATCGCCAACGCCGGCGCCCTGATCAGCGTCTTCATCCGCAATCCCGAGTTCCAGGGCCAGACCAAGGATCGCCTGTCCTCGCCGGAGGGCGCGCGGATCGTGGAGCAGTTGCTGCGCGACCCTCTGGACCACTGGCTGACCGAGAGTCCGAAACAGGCCAACGCCCTGCTAGGGTTCGTCATTGATCGGGCCGAAGAGCGCTTGCGCCGCCGCAAGGACAAGGAGGTCCAGCGCGCCGCCGCCACCCGCAAGCTGCGTCTGCCCGGCAAGCTGTCGGACTGCAGCCGCCAGGCCGCCGAGGGCACCGAACTGTTCATCGTCGAAGGCGATTCGGCCGGCGGCTCGGCCAAACAGGCGCGCGACCGCACCACCCAGGCGATACTGCCCCTGCGCGGCAAAATCCTCAACGTCGCTTCCGCCACCGCCGACAAGCTGCGCGCCAATGTCGAACTGTCCGACCTGGCCCTGGCCTTGGGCGTCCAGCCCGGCAACCGGTTCAATATCGACGACCTGCGCTATGAGCGGATCGTCATCATGACCGACGCCGACGTGGACGGCGCCCACATCGCGGCCCTGCTGATCACCTTCTTCTACCGCGTCATGCCTGAGACGATCCGTCAGGGACGAGTGTTCATGGCTCTGCCACCGCTCTACCGCATCAGCGCCGGTCCCTTGAGCGAGTACGCCCGCGACGACGCCCACCGCGACGAACTGCTGGCGACCGTGTTCAAGGGCAAGAAAACCGAGATCGGCCGGTTCAAGGGCCTGGGCGAAATGATGGCCTCCCAGCTGAAGGAGACCACCATGGATCCGAAGAAGCGCACCCTGGCCCGCATTACGGTGCCCGACGCCGAGGCCAGCATCGAGGACCTAGTCGAACGCCTGATGGGCAAGCGCGCCGACGCGCGCTTCCAGTTCATTCAGGAAAACGCTCAGTTCGTGAAAGAAGAACTCGACGTCTAGGGGCCTCGCCGCCCTTCCAACGCAAGGCGACCCCTGACAAAAGGGGGCATGCAGACGCCCGCCCCCTCCGCCACCGTGCTTGACGAACTGAAAGCCGCGCTCGGTCCGGGCGGCTGGACCCAGGATCCTGATGTCATCGCGCCGCATCTGACCGAATGGCGCAATCGCTGGACGGGCAATACGGCGATCCTGTTGACCCCGCGTTCGACGGAAGAGGTTGCGCGCGCTGTGACGATCTGCGCTCGAGAGGGCGTCGCCATCACGCCCCAAGGCGGCGGCACCGGCTTGGTCGGCGGCCAGATCCCCTTCGGCGAGGTCCTGCTGTCGACCCGCAAGATGCGCGCCGTCCGCGATGTGACTCCGCTTGACGACGCCATGACGGTCGAAGCCGGCCTGACCCTGCTGGAGGCGCAGCAGGCGGCGACGGCAGCCGGCCGCCATTTCCCGCTCAGCCTGGCGGCCGAAGGCTCTGCCACCATCGGCGGCGTCATCTCCACCAACGCCGGGGGCACCCAGGTGCTGCGTTACGGCATGATGCGCGACCTGGTGCTGGGCCTCGAGGCGGTTATGCCGAACGGCGAAATCTTCCGGGGCCTGAAGCGGCTGCGTAAGGACAACACCGGATACGATCTGAAACAGCTGCTGATCGGCGCCGAGGGCACGCTGGGCGTTGTCACCGCCGCCACCCTGAAACTCTTCCCCATCATGCGCTCGCGCGCCGTCGCGGTGGTCGGGCTGGAAACAGCCGCCGCCTCGGTCGAACTGCTCGCCCGCGCTAAGGCCGAGACGGGCGGCGGGGTGGAGGCCTTCGAACTGATGAAGCGCCTCGGCATGGAACTGGTGCTGAAGAACATTCCCGACACACGCGAGCCGCTGGATTCGACCCCCGACTGGTATGTCCTGATCGAGATCGCCTCGGGCACCCCGGGCGGAGCCGAGGCCCAGATGGAGGCCCTGCTGGAGGTCGCTTTCGAGGAAGGCCTGATCACTGACGCCGCCATCGCTCAGAACGACGCCCAGCGCGCTGCTTTCTGGTGCCTGCGCGAAGAACATTCAGCGGCGCTGAAGCCCGAAGGCGGCGGCTGGAAACACGACGTCTCCGTCCCCATCAGCCGCATCGCCGACTTCATCGACGAAGCGTCGGCCGCCGTCGAACGCTTCCACCCCGGCGCCCGCATCTCGGTCTTCGGCCACGTCGGCGACGGCAATCTGCATTACGATATCCTGCCGGGTGTCGGTCAGGACATTCCCGCCTTCATCGGCCGCTGGAAGGAAGGCTCGCAAGTGGTTCACGATGTTGTCGGAACCTACGACGGCTCCATCTCCGCCGAACACGGGTTGGGCCGGCTGAAGACCGAAGAGGTCAAGCGCTACAAGTCCCCGCTCGAGATCGAAACCATGGCCGCCATCCGCCGCGCCATCGATCCCAAGCGGATCATGAACCCGTCGGTCCTGTTCTAGAACCGACGGCGGGCCGCCTATCTGAACTTCCGCAGGCCTCTTGGTCCTTGGCGACCCGAGCCAGCGCGTTTGCCCAGCCAGTCCTTCCAGTCGGGCCAGTTGCGACGACGTCCGCCGCCGTCGGCCCATTCCGGCCCGTTCTCGGCGTTGAAGACTGCGATATCGGCGAGGCCGCCTTGTTTGAAGCTTTGCAGCTTGACGCCCTTGCCTCGTCCCATCTCGGGCAGTTCAGCAAGAGGGAAGATCAGCGTCTTGATGTTCTCGCCGATGGTCGCGACGTGATCGCCGGTCACTCGCAGCACCGCCAGCATTTCGCCGTTCAGCACCTGCTTGCCGCCGCGCTTCTGCGCCAGCGTGTCGTCTTCCGGTGCGATGAAGCCGTATCCGGCCTTTGATGCGATCAGAAGCTTGCCGCCCGGCTGATGCGCCAGGACGTTGATGATCTCGGCCTTCTCGTCCAGATCGATCATCAGGCGCAGCGGCTCACCATGGCCGCGTCCGGACGCCAGCTTGTCCGCGCCAATGGTGAAGATACGGCCGTCCGAGGCCGCCACCAGCAGCTTGTCGGTCGTATAGGCCGGGACGAGGTAGGCAAGCTGGTCGCCTTCCTTGAACTTCAGCTCCGACGGATCCTCGACCTTGCCCTTGGCCGCGCGAATCCAGCCGCGTTCCGACAGGATAACGGTGATCGCCTCGCGCGGGATGAAGGCCTCGGGCGCGACGAAGGCGGACGTGTCCACCGCCTCGGCGATTGTGGTCCGGCGCGGCGAGATCAGCGCCTTGCGCACGGCCTCCAGTTCTTTGGAGATCGCCTTCCACTGCTTGCCTTCAGACGACGTCAGCGCCTTCAGGTTGGCAAGTTCTTCGGACAGGGCGTTGAATTCCTTTTCGATCGTCATCTCTTCCAGACGCGCCAACTGACGCAGTCGGGTGTCGAGGATGAAGTCGGCCTGAACCTCCGTCAGGCCGAAGCGCGCGATCAGGACAGCCTTGGGCTGCTCTTCCTCGCGAACGATGCGGATCACTTCGTCCAGGTTTAGGAAGACGATGCGCAGGCCTTCCAGCAGGTGCAGGCGCTTCTCGACCCGCTCGATCCGCCATTGTGAACGCCGGTTCAGCACCTCGCGCCGGTGATCCAGGAAGGCACGCAGGCAGTCTTTCAGACCCATGACGCGCGGCGTGCCGCTGGCGTCCAGCACGTTCATGTTGATCGGGAAGCGGACCTCCAGATCGGACAGTTTGAACAGGCTTTCCATCAGCATTTCAGGCTCGATGGTGCGGTTCTTGGGCTCCAGGATGAGGCGGATGTCTTCGGCCGACTCGTCACGAACATCACCCAGCAAAGGCGCCTTCTTGTGCTCGATCAGGTCCGCCAACGCCTCGATCAGACGCGACTTCTGCACCTGATAGGGCATTTCGGTGACGATGATCCGCCACACGCCGCGCCCCAGGTCCTCGGCCTCCCAGCGCGCGCGCAGACGCACCCCGCCCCGCCCCGTTTCATAGGCATCCAGGATGGAGGCATGACCTTCAACCGCAACGCCCCCGGTCGGGAAGTCGGGGCCGGGCACATGCTGGACCAGGTCCTCGGTCGTCGCGTCCGGCCGCTCCAGCAGCAGTTGGCAGGCGTCGATCAGTTCGCCGACATTGTGCGGCGGGATCGAGGTGGCCATGCCAACCGCGATGCCGGACGAACCATTGGCCAAGAGATTTGGGAAGCCAGCGGGCAGGACGATGGGCTCTTCGTCCTGATCATCGTAGGTGGGCCGGAAATCGACGGCGTCCTGATCGATGCCGTCCAGCAGCAGGACTGCGGCGGGCGTCAGCTTGCACTCGGTGTAGCGCATGGCCGCGGCGCTATCGCCGTCGATGTTGCCGAAGTTCCCCTGTCCGTCGACCAGCGGATAACGCTGGGCGAAATCCTGGGCCAGGCGCACCAGGGCCTCATAGATCGAGGCGTCGCCGTGAGGGTGGTATCCGCCCATCACCTCGCCGACGACCTTGGCGCATTTGCGCGCCGCCGCCTGCGGGTTCAGCCGCATCTGATGCATGGCATATAGGATGCGCCGGTGCACGGGCTTGAACCCGTCACGCACGTCCGGCAGCGCGCGGTTCGTGATGGTCGACAGGGCGTAGGCCAGATAGCGGCGGCTAAGCGCCGTCTCCATCGGTTCGTCGATGATGCGGCCGCCTTCCGGCGGCGGGGCGTGGATCGTCATGGCTCTGCGAATCGGGGATCGGAAGCGGGAAGTCTAGCCCGTAAGGCGCCAGATTGGGGGATAAGCGCGCTGGGGAGTCACCAAACCGCTCCGCCGTGCGTATGTGAGTGACACACTCTCGTCAGGCCGCGCCATGATCCTGTTCCTGCTGTCCTATCTCGCCGGCGTTCTGACCATCGTCAGTCCCTGTATCCTGCCGGTTCTGCCCTTCGTCTTTGCGCGGGCGGATCGGCCGTTCATCCGCAACGGTTTGCCGTTGTTGGTCGGCATGGCTGTGACCTTCGCGGGCGTGGCGACGCTGGCGGCGCTGGGCGGCGGCTGGGCGGTTCGGGCCAATGAGGTCGGGCGCTGGATCGCCCTGGCCGTCATGGCGGTGCTGGGCGTCAGCCTGCTGTTTCCGGCCGTGGGCGATCGCCTGATGCGGCCGTTCGTGGCGGCGGGGTCCTGGCTGACCGATCGCGCCGAGCGTCAGGGTGGCGATCAGGGCGACGTGCGCTCATCCCTGCTGCTCGGCGTCGCGACAGGACTGCTTTGGGCGCCGTGCGCCGGACCTATTCTGGGCGTGATCCTGACGGGCGCAGCGCTTCAGGGCGCAGGCGTCGGAACGACGGTTCTGCTGCTGGCCTATGCAGCAGGCGCGGCGACATCACTGGGTCTGGCCCTGCTGGTGGGCGGCCGCGTGTTCAAGGCCATGAAGGGCGCGTTGGGCGTCGGCGAATGGGTGCGGCGCGGCCTGGGCGTTCTGGTGCTGATCGGCGTGATCGTGATTGGCCTGGGTGCGGACACGGGACTGTTGACCCGGATTTCGGCCGCCAGCACGGGCCGGATCGAACAGGCGCTGCTGGGTGGGATCGGGCGCGGCATGCCGACGAACCAGGCCCCGGCCGATCTGGCCAATCTGCCCGTCGAAGGGGTGATGCCGCCGCTGACCGGGGCGACGACCTGGATCAACACCCCGCCGCTCACGACCGAACAACTGAGGGGCAAGGTGGTGGTCGTCGATTTCTGGACCTACTCCTGCATCAACTGCATCCGCTCCATCCCCTACGTCCGCGCCTGGGCCGAGAAGTACAAGGACCAGGGTCTGGTGGTGATCGGCGTGCACACGCCCGAGTTCGCCTTCGAGAAATCCGAGGCCAACGTCCGCCAAAACGTCCAGCGCCTTGGCATCACCTATCCGGTCGCCATGGACAATGAGTTCGCGATCTGGCGGGCGTTCAAGAACCAGTACTGGCCCGCCCACTATTTCATCGACGCCAAGGGGCAGATCCGTCACCACCACTTCGGCGAAGGCGACTATGCGGGCTCCGAACGCGTGATCCAGCAACTTCTGAAGGAAGCGGGCGCCGCGAACGTCGCCAGCAACGTCGTCACAATCCAGGCCCAGGGCGCAGAGGCCGCCGCCGACATGGCCCGGGTCGAATCGCCGGAGACCTACGTCGGCTATGGCCGCGCCGACAACTTCCGCTCTCCCGGCGGCCTGGCCAACGACGTGATCAAGGACTATGTCGCCGCGCCGCTGAAGCTGAACGATTGGAACCTGTCGGGCCGCTGGCGCGTGACGCGTGAGCATGCCGACCTGCAGACGGCCGGCGGCCGTATCGCCTTCCGCTTCAAGGCGCGTGATCTCCATCTGGTCATGGGCCCCAGCAAGCCGGGCGCACCCGTCCGCTTCCGCGTCCGGATCGATGGCGCGGCGCCGGGCGCCAACGCCGGCAGCGACATCGACGCCCAAGGCCTTGGCCGGGTCGACGGCGAGCGGCTCTACCAGCTGGTCCGTCAGACGGGCGCGGTGCGCGAACGGACGTTCGAGATCGAGTTCCTGGATCCCGGCGTTCAGGTCTTCGCCTTCACTTTCGGCTAGAGCCGACCAGCGTCGCCCAGCTTGTCCAGCATCCACACGCGCGCAGGCGGCAGGGGCTTGTTCTGCGGATGAAACACGAACTGTTCGAGGAAATGCCCCGTCAGGTCGAACCCGGCCCGGACGTCGCCCTCGATCAGACCGGATTGGGCGCCCAGCATAAAGGGCGGCAGGGTCAGCATCTTGTCGGCATAGGGTGCGCCGGCGTCGCGGCTGACCGCCCGGCCCGTGCGAGGGCTGACGTAGATCAAGTCGTCGGCGGTGCCGGTCGCAGCGCATTTCGACAGATCCAGGCCAAAGCCCAGATCTTCAAGCAGGCCAGCTTCGAACCGCACAAAGATCGCTGGCCAGACCGCCGGCATCTCGAACGCCGCCATCAGCGCCTCGAACGCCAAAAAGACGCCGGGATGCGGTTCACGCTCCGGCAACGCGCCTTGCGTCACGCCCGCCGCCGCCGCCAGCCCTGTCAGCGCCAAGGCGTCGTCGAAGAGGGCGCTGGGCCCCTCGCCTACCGGCTCCAGCCGCACCGCGCCGAGGTGATCCGAAGTGCGGGCGCGGTAATCGGCCACGACCCGCGCGCCCGCCTGCAGGAACGGCTTCATCTTGCGCGATGCTCCGCCCGCCACATAGGCCGACCGCCGGCCGTGATTCTCGGTCAGCAGATCGACCACGGCGCCCGTGTCGCCGTGACTGCGCGCCGACAGGACGAACGCCTCTTCGTGGAAGTCCATCAGTCCGCCGGACCTAGGGCGATCAGCCCGACCACGCTCTTGGCCTTGTCGTTCGGCACGGTGAAACTGAGCACATATTGCTCGATCTTCCAGCCATCATCTGTCAGGCGCAGCACCCCTGAGCCTCGCGTCAGGCCATAGGCGTCGTTGTCCAGCAACTCATCGAACCAGACGATGCAGCGGCAATCGCCCGGCACCAAGGTCGCCACCCGGTCATGCGGGCGATAGGTCCAGCCTTTCCCTTGCGAGAAATAAGGCGTGGCATAGACGCGAAACTGAGCCAGCGACCAGCGCTCGGTCGCATCCGTGCCGATGAACCGGGCGTCAGACGTGAACAGATCGAAATAGGCGTCGCCGTCCGCACGCGAAGCCGCCGCGTGCATTCGGTCGAGAACGGCGCCGGCGTCGACGAAGGGATCGCCTGCGGCCTGCGTCGACGAAGCGGAAAGGACAAGAGCGGCAAAAAGAGCGATCATGGGTCTGTTCTACTCCTGTTCTCCTCGCCGGGAAACAGTCGGATGCCTCAGCGCGCCAGTGTCGTCGGAAACTCGTGACCCAAGGCTTCGGCCATGGCCTGCTGGCTGACCAAGAAGACCTGGTCGCGCAGGTGATAGTTGTTGGACAGGACAATCACCGTGACGTCGGCGTCCGGCTGATAGAGCATCAGGTTGCGGAACCCGCCCCAGCTGCCGGTGTGATAGATTTGACGGTCTTGGAAGCTGGGCCGTACCTGATCGCCCAGACGGTTGGCGAAGATTCCGAAGCCCCAGTCGCGGCGCGGATGGCTGCGCTCATTCGGCTTGGTGTCGGCCGGCGCGTGGTCGGCCAGCATCTGCTGATAGCTGGCGGGGATCAGCAGGCCGCCGCGGTGCAGCGCCCGTTGCCAAACCAGCAGATCGTCCAGCGTCGAATAGACCGCGCCGGCGCCCGCTACGATGGAGGTGTTGGCGTTCGGCTGGGCTGCCAGGCCGCCGGGGAAGTTGGCATAGCCCATGATGACGCCGTGATCGCCGCCATCGAGATCAAGCCCGCTATCCGTCATGCCGAGAGGCTTGAAGAAGGTCTCGCGCATATAGGTCTGGAAGGGCTTGCCGCTGGCTTTTTCGACGATGGCGGCGGCCAGGTTGAAACCGGCGTTGTCGTACTGAACCTTGGCGCCCGGCTCGAACTGAAGACCGAACCGCTTTGAGTCCTCGGTCAGTTCGTCCAGCGTCGCCGGCGTCGTGCGGCGCATGCCCCAACCGGGCCGCGCCATCAGGTCGGGAATGCCCGACGTATGCGACAACAGATGGGTGATACGGATCGGCGCCCAAGCCTGCGGACAGGGCTGGATCCATTTGCAAACCGGGTCGGAGACGTTCAGCTTGCCCTCGTCCTGAAGCTTCAGGATCGCCGTTGCCGTGAACTGTTTGGAGATGGAGGCCAAGCGGAAGCGCGAGCCCAGCGCCAGCGGCTGGTCTTGCCCATAGTTGGCCTTGCCATAGACCTGGCGGAACAGAACCTTGTCGCCCTTGGCCACCAGAACCGCGCCCATGAAGCGGCCTGAAGCGGCCTCGCGATCCAAGCGCGCGGCCAGTTGCGGCAGGTCCTGAACCACGACCACGGGCGGTCTCGGCGGCGCATCGGCGCGCTCGGTCGCCAGTTCCACATCGGTCTTGGGGGCCACGGCCGTGGCGATGCCGCCCCAGACCGCGCCGCCGAGAATCAGCGCCCCAACGACGCCCAGAACGATCCGGGGATGCCCCCCGGCGGTACGCGGCACATCAAACACAGGAATTCAGACGTCGAAATCTAGACCGAACTGGGCATAGAGGGCGCGGCTGTCCTGCCACTTCGGATCGACCTTGACGGTCAGGAACAGGTGCACCTGACGGCCGAGGATTTCATTCAGCTCCTCGCGCGCCTTCTGGCCGATCCATTTCAGCGTCTGGCCGCCCTTGCCCAGGATGATGGGCCGCTGGCTCTCGCGCTCGACATAGATGGTCTGTTCGATCCGGGCCGAGCCGTCGGTGCGGTCCTCGAAACTGGTGGTCTCCACCGCCGCAGAATAGGGCAGCTCTTCGTGAACGCGCAGATAGACCTTCTCGCGCGTGATCTCGGCCGCCAGCACGCGAACCGGCACGTCGGCCGCCTGGTCCTCGGGATAGAGCCAAGGCCCCTTGGGCATAGACAGGGCCAGACGCTGCTTCAGGTCCTCAACGCCGTCGCCGTTGGCGGCGGAGATCATATAGACCTCGGAATAGACGCCGCTCTCGAACAGCTTCTGTGACAGGGCCAGAAGGGTGTCGCGGCGCATGCCGTCGATCTTGTTCAGCGCCAGAACAACCTTGGTCCCGGTGGCCTGCAGGTTGGCGATGATGGTCTCGGTGTCCTCGGCCGAGCGACGATCGGCCGCCGTGCCCTCCCGGCCTTCGGCGTTGATGTGGGACTGGGCGTCGATCAGGTGAACGACGATGTCCGCATCTTCCGCGCCGCCCCAGGCTGAGGCGACCATGGCCCGGTCCAGGCGACGACGCGGCGTGAAGATGCCAGGGGTGTCCACCAGCACGATCTGGGCGTCGCCTTCCATGGCGATGCCGCGCACGGGAAAGCGCGTCGTCTGCACCTTTTGCGTGACGATCGAGACCTTGGACCCGGTCAGCCGGTTCACCAGCGTGGACTTGCCGGCGTTGGGTGCGCCGATGATGGCGGCAAAGCCTGCGCGCTGGTTTTCGAAATCGGTCAAATGACGCCTTCACGTTTGAGGAGAGCCGTTGCGGCCGCCTTCTCCGCCTCCTGACGCGAACGCCCCTGTGCGGTCAAGGGCCGCACGCCATCAACCTCGACCTCGACCGTGAAGGTTGGCGCATGATCCGAACCCGTCCGATCCGCCACGCGATAGGTCGGCAGCGGCCGGCCCTGCCCTTGCGCCCACTCCTGCAAGGCGGACTTGGGATTGGTCACGCTGCGGGACGGCGGCGCCGCCAGTTCGTCGGACCAGGCCCGTTCGAACACGGCCTTGGCCGCATCCAACCCGCCGTCCAGATAGACAGCCGCCAATATGGCCTCGACCGCATCGGCGATGACGCCGGCTTTGCGGCGCCCGCCGGTCTTCGTCTCGCCGGGCGAGAGCCGCAGCGCAGGCCCCACGCCCAGCGCTTCACCAACTCGGGCGCAGGCGCCCTTGTCGACCAGGGCGTGCAAGCTGGACGAGAGTTGGCCCTCGTCCGCCGTCGGAAACTGGGCCGACAGGCGCTCGGCGACCAGCAGACCCAGCACCCGGTCGCCCAGGAACTCCAGCCGCTCGTTGTCGCGTGGACCGTGGATGCCGACGGGTGCTCCCTCGCCCACACTGGCGTGGGTCAGGGCGCGCTCCAGCAGGGCCTTGTCCTTGAACCTGTGTCCCAGGCGCGTTTCCAGCGCCGCAACCGCTTCGGCTCTCAGATTGGCCATCAGTGAAGGACGTTGAAGAACCGGTCGAGCCGCACGTTGAACCAGCTGACCGGGTTCCACAGCGACGAACCGGGCTTCCACGAGAACAGGATGATCTGCGCCTTGCCGACCAGGTTTTCGGCCGGGACCATGCCCACGCCGCTGGACTGTTCGACGCGGCTGTCGATCGAGTTGTCGCGGTTGTCGCCCATCATGAAGTAGTGGCCAGCCGGGACCTCATAGACCGGGGTGTCGTCCAGATCGTTTCCGGGACCGAAGTCCTGGGTCATGAAGCTCTTACCTTCCGGCAGGGTCTCGCGGACCTCCGTCACCGGGCGCGGGCCGAAGATGTCGTTGATCTCCTGCTCGCTGACCACGACGTCCTGCACGGGCTTGTCGTTGATATACAGCTTGTTGGCGATCATCTGAATGCGGTCGCCGGGCAGGCCGATCACGCGCTTGATGAAGTCGGTCTTGTTGTCGCGCGGCAGTTTGAACACAACGATGTCGCCACGCTTGGGTGCCGAGCCCATGATCCGGCTATCGAACAGCGGCGGGCTGAACGGGATCGAGTGCTTGGAGAAGCCATACGACCACTTGGAGACGACGATATAGTCGCCTTCGTACAGGTTCGGCTCCATCGAGGCCGAAGGGATGGTGAAAGGCTGGAACAGGAAGATCCGCAGCACCATCGCGATCAGCAGGGCGAAGACAATGGTCTTGAAGATTTCGCCGGTTTCGCCGGCCGCCGAGGTCGCCTTGTCGCCGCCCTTGGGCGTCTTGGCATAGACCGTCTGGTTCGCCGTTGTCGGCTCCTGCACCGACTTGACCGGAGCGTCCGCCTCCGAGGCCGCAAATCGTTCTTCGGGGGTGGCGTCGCGATTGGCGTCGTCGGGCTTTTGGTCTTCGCTCATGCGATCAGGCATCCTCGCCGCGTCCGCGCGGTCATCGCGCACGCCTATAACCTGATTACGACTGCGGCAAGGCTTCGATCACCACGAAGGCGAGCGCATAGGGATGTTCGTCGCTCAGCGTCAGGTGGATTTTCGCCTCGTGCCCGGGCGGTGTCAGACGCGCCAGATGCTCGGCCGCATGGCCGGTCAACGCCATCGTCGGCTGCCCCGAACGCAGGTTCACCACCCCCATGTCGCGCCAATAGACATCGGCCCGCATACCTGTCCCCAGGGCCTTGGCGCAGGCCTCTTTGGCGGCGAACCGTTTGGCGTAGCTCCAGGCCGGGTCCGGCTTCCGGTCCGAGCGGGCGCGTTCCAACTCGGTAAAGCAGCGGGTCTTGAAGCGATCCCCAAACCGATCCAGCGACGTCTGGATGCGACGAATGTCCGACAGATCCGCGCCGACGCCGATGATCATGCCGCATCCATCGCAGCCCGCATCCGGCGGATCGCCCCGTCCAGGCCGATGAAGATCGAGTCGCCGATCAGGAAATGGCCGATGTTCAGCTCGCGGATTTCCGGGATCGCCAGCATGCGCGGAGCCGTGTCGTAATCCAGCCCGTGGCCCGCATGGACCTCCAGGCCCAGGATGTCGGCCTGGGCGGCGGCGGCGGCAAGGCGTTCGAACTCGACCTCCCGCTCTGCCGGATCGGTCAGGTGGCAGTAGCGGCCGGTGTGGAACTCGACCACCTGGGCGCCGACGGCGGCGGCGGCCTCGACCTGCGCTTCGGACGGTTCGATGAAGAGGGAGACCCGGATGCCGGCGCCCGCCAACGCCTTGACCACAGGCGTGATGCGCGCCTCCTGACCGGCGACCGCCAGACCGCCTTCGGTCGTGACCTCTTCGCGCCGCTCTGGCACCAGACAGGCGGCGTGCGGCCGGTGGCGCAGAGCGATGGCCAGCATCTCGTCCGTCACCGCCATTTCCAGATTCAGCGGCTTGCCAGCGCGGGCGCAAAGAGCGCTCAACACATCGATGTCAGCGTCGGTGATATGGCGGCGGTCTTCGCGCAGGTGCGCAGTGATTCCGTCGGCGCCAGCCGCCAGCGCCGCCTCGGCCGCGCGCGCAGGATCGGGATGCGTCCCTCCCCGCGCATTTCGCACCGTGGCGACGTGGTCGATGTTGACTCCCAGCCTGACCCGTTCGCGCATGGCTCTACTTCGACAATCTGCGGCTGCCGGGATCTTCCACCGGAAGCGCGGCCAACTCTTGAGGCAGAGCATCGGCTGGGTAAGCGGGCACGTCCAGCGACGCCAGGGCGATCAGCGGCACGCCCACATCCGCCTTGCCGCCCGAGCGATCGACGATACAGGCGGCGGCGATCACCTCGCCCCCGGCCGCCTGGATAGCGGCGATGCATTCGCGCGACGACAGGCCAGTCGTGACGATGTCCTCGACCATGACGACCTTCTCGCCCGGCTCGACCGAGAAGCCGCGACGGAGTTTGAACGCACCGCCTTCGCGCTCGACATACATCGAACGGACCTTCAGGTGTTTGGCCGTCTCGTAGCCGGGTATGATGCCACCCACGGCCGGCGAAATGGCGACATCGACAGGGCCGACCGTGGCTGTGATCTTGTCCGCCAGCGCCTTGCACAGGCGCTCGCATCGCGCGCCGTCCATGAAGACCAAGTTCTTCTGCAGGAAGACCGGGCTGTGCAGACCCGACGACAGGACGAAATGGCCTTCGCGCAGGGCGCCGGCGTCACGGAACTCGTTGAGGACGTCTTGGGTGTTCATGACAGGGTTCTAGACCCGGATCGCGCGCGGATGAACCCTCCGGCGACGCTTCATTCGATGTTTTCGTTCGGCCGCAGCCCGCGCGCCAGAAGTTCGGCCCAGACGCCCTCCGCGTCCTCGGCGAATCCGATCAGATTTAGGTCGGAGGCCGCGATCATTCCATGTTCGACCAGGGCGTCGAAACCGATCACCGAGGTCCAGTAGGCCTTGTCCACCAGAACGACCGGAACCGGCGGCGCCTTGTTCGTCTGGCGCAGGGTCAACATCTCGAACATCTCATCGAATGTGCCGAACCCGCCGGGGAAGACGACCAGCGCATTGGCTCGCATCGCCAGGTGCATCTTCCGCATCGCGAAATAGTGGAACAGGAAGGTCAGTTCCGGCGTCGAATAGGCGTTCGGCTCCTGCTCGTGCGGCAGGATGATATTGAACCCGACGGAGGGCGCACCGGCGTCCACGGCGCCGCGATTGGCCGCCTCCATGATGCCCGGTCCGCCGCCGGTGGCGATGACGTTGTCGCGCGGCTCGCCCACGGAACCCCGAAACGCCCCGCCCCGCTCGGACGCCAATCGACCAAAAGCGCGCGCCTCGTCATACCAACGGTGCCCTTCGCGGATGCGAGCGCTGCCGAAGACGACGATGGTCGAGCGCACGCCCCAGGCCCTCAACCCCTCCTCGGGCTTGGCGTATTCCATCAGGAACCGCACGCCGCGCATCGAATCGCCCAGCAGGAAGTCCTGATCCATCGCCGCCATGCGATAGGACGGCGAGGCCATCTGCGCCGCGTTCGGCTTTATCGGGTCGCTCATTCGCCCCGCGCACGCTCGACGGAATCGACCGACGGATTGGCCCTCAGCGCCGCCATGATCATGGTCGCATGCTTGGCGTCTTCGACCTCGACATCCACGTCCACGTCGAAGAAGTCCTGCTGACGGTGCGCCATCGACAGGTTGATGATGTTGCCGCCAGCCTCGCCGATCAGGGTCGTGACCTGACCCAGCACGCCCGGCGCATTTCGGATCGTCGCGCGAATACGGGCGGCGGCGACCGCGTCCGTTTCGGCCTGAGGGGTCCATTGCAAATCATGCCAGACCGAATCATCATCGGCGAAGGCGGCCAGGGTCTGGCAATCGATGGTGTGGACGGTCAGGCCGGATTCCGGCTCCAGAATGCCCACGATCCGGTCGCCCGGAACGGGCGTGCAGCATTGACCGAAATGCACCGAGACGCCGGGCGTCAACCCCCCGCCGCGCACGAACAGCCGCGCCTTATCGCCCTCGATGCGCTGCTTCTCAGGCCCGGCCTTCAGCCTCCCCTTCAGCGCGGGGAACAGGATTTCGGCCGCCGTCGTCGGCGACAATCGTCCGCGTCCTAGGCCTTCGAAAAGATCGTCATCGCTCGCGACCGCCAGCAGTTCCAGAACCGGCTTCAACGACACCTCGGTCAGCGTCTTGTCGACGCGGCCCAGGGTCTGATCCAGCGCCACGCGGCCCAGCTTGATGAACTCTTCGCGCTCGGAGGTGCGGATATGGCGGCGAATGGCGGAGCGCGCACGACCCGTGACCGTCAGACTGCGCCAGTCGGCAGGCACTTCGCGTTTAGAGCCGCGGATGATCTCGACCACGTCACCGTTCTGGAGCGGCGTGCGCATGGGCTTCAACTCGCCATTGACCTTGACCCCCACCGCCGTGTCCCCGACCTCGGTGTGGACAGCATAGGCGAAGTCCAGAGGCATTCCCCCGCGAGGGAGGGTGACCAGCTGCCCCTTCGGCGTGAAGACGAAGACCTGGTCCAGATACATTTCGAGCTTGGCGTGCTCGACCCAGTCTTCGCCGCCCTCGCCGTGCTCGATCACCTGAACCAGGTGGCGCAGGTTCTGAAGCGGGTCACGCCCGCCGCCTTGCTCCATCGCCTCGCGGTCGAAGCCGTAGGATTGGTTCTTGTAGCGCCAGTGGGCGGCGACCCCGTCCTCGGCGATCCGATCCATATCCTCGGTGCGGATCTGCATCTCAATCCGCAGACCACGGGGGCCCACGACCGTCGTGTGCAACGAGCGATAGTTGTTAGACTTGGGCGTCGAGATGAAGTCCTTGAACCGCTCAGGCACCATCGGCCATTCGCGGTGGATCACGCCCAGCGCGCGGTAGCAGTCGTCCTCCGCCTCGACGATAACGCGGAAGCCGTAGATGTCGGACAGGGACGAAAAGCCGACCGACTTGCGCTGAAGTTTGCGCCAGATCGAATAGGGCGTCTTCTGCCGGCCATAGACATTGGCCTTCAGGCCAGCCTCGGACAGGACGCGCTCGACCTCGCTCGCCACGCCGTCGATGGCGCGACCGTGCTCCAGCTTCAACGCTTCCAACCGACGCTCGATGGCGGTCTTGGCCGTTGGGTTCAAATGGGTGAAGGCCAGCTCTTCCAGTTCTGACGCGATCGAGTGGATGCCGATCGACCGTCCCAGAGGCGCATAGACTTCCAGCGTTTCGCGGCTGATCCGCTCGCGCTTCTCCGGCTTCACGAACTGGAGCGTCCGCATGTTGTGCAAACGGTCAGCCAGCTTGACCAGCAACACCCGCACGTCACGGCTGATGGCCAGGATGAACTTGCGCAGGTTCTCGGCCTGGCGCGTGTGTTCCGCCTGAAGCTCCAACCGCGACAGCTTGGTCACGCCCTCGACCAGGACGGCGACCTCTTCGCCGAACATGCCGGCGATGTCATCGCGCGTCGCGGACGTGTCCTCGACGACGTCATGCAACAGGGCGGTGACGATGGTCGCGGTGTCGAGCTTATAGTCGGTCAGTATGCCCGCGACCTGAATGGGGTGGGCGAAATAGGGATCGCCCGAGGCTCGCAACTGCGAGCCGTGCATCTTCATCGCATAGACGTAGGCGCGGTTCAGAAGCGCTTCGTCGGCGGTAGGGTCATAAGCCTTGACGGCCTCGATCAGCTCAAACTGACGAAGGATCGGCGCGCGCTTGGGCTGCGGCGCCGGATCAACGAGCGCCGTCTGAAGGTCGTTTTTGTTTGCAGCTTGGGGCGCCGGCGAAACCGTCTCGGTCCGCGCCGGCAGGATAGTGACGCCAGGGGCTCCTTCGGGCGTCAGTACCGCTCCTCCTGACCGCCGTCGCGGTCGCTTTGCAGGGCGCGGATCAGCTCCGCTTCGGCCATATTCATGTGCTGCGGCGAAGCCAGCAGGGCGACCGTTTCCGCCTCGTCCTCGGCTTCCGTCCGCTCATCGACGCGTTGCAGCGTGGTGATGATGGTCTCGCGCAGTTCGTCCGGCACGACAGTGTCGTCGGCGATTTCGCGCAGGGCGACGACAGGGTTCTTGTCGTTGTCGCGGTCGATCGTCAGGGCGGCGCCATTGGCGATGCTGCGGGCGCGGTGGCCAGCCATCAGCACCAGACCAAAGCGGTTCGGAACCTTCTCGATGCAGTCTTCGACGGTGACGCGGGCCATGAAATTCCTCGAACGCGGGGGAGAACCGCGTCAAATACAGATGAGGACGGCTTTTTGCAACGCTACAGGGGCGGAAGTTAGGCGTCAGGTCGGGCGGGCGTCGGCGCCGACGGTGGCCAGAGCGGCTAGGTCGCTCGCGGCCCCGCCATGCGGATGCACCCAACTTGGGGCGATCTCGGCGATGGGGCCCATGACGAACCGCCGCTCGGCCGCGCGGGGATGGGGCAGGATCAATCCCTGCAGATCACCGCTCAATCGTCCGTAGGCGATCAGGTCAAGATCCAGCGTCCGCGGCGCATTGCGAACCGACCGCTCGCGGCCGAACGCGTCCTCGATCCGGCCGAGCGCCGCCATTAGGGCATGCGGATCGTGTTCTGTGCGGACGATGACCACGCCGTTCAGGAAGGCGGGATCGTGCGGATCGGGCCAGGCCAGTGACGACCACCACGACGAGCGTGCGACGACATCAATCCCCTCGCTGCGAAAACGCGCAAGCGCCGCCTCCAGCGCTTCGGTGCAGGACGACCATGCCCCCTTGTCATTGCAGCCCAGGGCCACGATGACTGCGTCATTCAGGTCGAACCCGTCATCGATTCCGACAGCGACCGCGCGATCCGATTTTTCATCTCTTTCGACGGCTTCGACCATGTTTCATCCCACCGACCGGCTGGCGATCTTCATCGACGGCTCGAACCTCTACTCCGCCGCCCGCGCCTTGCAGCACGACATGGACTTCCGGCGGATGCTGGACTGGTTCCGCGAGAGGTCCATCCTGACCCGCGCATACTACTATACGGCCGTGGTCGAGGGCGAAGAATTCTCGCCGGTGAAGCCTCTGGTGGACTGGCTCGACTACAACGGCTTCTCGGTCGTCACCAAGCCGGTGAAGCGGTTCACGGACAACAGCGGCCATAGCCGGATCAAGGGCAATATGGACATCGAGATCGCGGTGGACATGCTGGAGCTAGCGCCGCACATCGACCATGCGGTGCTGTTCTCCGGCGACGGCGACTTCCGGCGAGTGGTTCAGGCGATCCAGGCCCGGGGCGTGCGGGTCACTGTCATCTCGACCCAGAAGACCCAACCGCCGCATATCGCTGACGAACTGCGTCGTCAGGCCGACGCCTTCCTGGACCTGAACGATCTGATGGCCGACTTCGGCCGACCGAAGGCCGCCCAATGACATTGACGCCCGAACCGCCCCGTGACTGCCCCCTGTGCCCGCGCCTGGTCGCCTATCGTCAGGAGAATGCGCGTCAGAATCCAGACTGGTGGAACGGACCAGCCGCCTCGTTCGGCGATCCGAACGCGCGCCTGCTGATCGCCGGACTCGCACCCGGCCGGACCGGCGCAAACCGCACGGGACGTCCCTTCACCGGCGATCACGCCGGCTGGCTGCTGTATGACACGCTGAATAAGGCCGGCTTTGCGCACGGCCATTACGATCCCAACAGCGACGATGACCTGACGCTGACGGACTGCATGATCACCAATGCGGTCCGGTGCGCCCCGCCCGGCAACAAGCCTCTGCCGATCGAGGAGACCACCTGCAGGCCCTTCCTGATCGACCGGCTCAAACTGCTGCCGAATCTGAAGGTGATCGTGACCCTGGGCGACGTTTCACGCCGCAATATCCTGAAAGCCTTTGGACGGCCTGCGTCAGCGATGCCGGCGGGTCACGGGGCGCAGGGCGAAGCCGGCGGCTACATCATTCTGAACAGCTATCACTGCTCTCGCCTGAACACGAACACGGGTCGCCTGACGCCGCAGATGTTCGAGGACATCTTCGCGCGCGCCCGAACCCTGATCGAGGCTTGAGCCTCAGCCCTTGTCGCGCATCAGGCGGGCCTTGTCGCGCTGCCAGTCGCGTTCGGCCGAAGCCTCGCGCTTGTCGTGGAGCTTCTTGCCCTTGGCCAGCGCGATCTCCAGCTTCGCCTTGCCCGCATCGTTCAGATAGAGCTTCAGCGGAATGATGGTTTGGCCGTCGCGCTGGACCGCCCCCATCAGCTTGTCGATCTGCTTTCTGTGCAGCAGCAGCTTACGCGGTCGGCGCGGCTCGTGGTTGAAGCGGTTTGCCTGTTTGTATGGGGGGATATCGGCGTTGATCAGCACGATCTCGCGCCCCTCCACCGCCGCATAGCTTTCGGCGATATTGGCCCGGCCGTCGCGCAGCGCCTTGATCTCGGTGCCCAGGAGCTGGATCCCGGCCTCGATATTGTCTTCCAGGAAATAGTCGAACCGCGCGCGGCGATTTTCGGCGATGACCTTGGACTTCGATTGCGGCTTGGGGGCCATCAGATGACGCCCGCCGCCGCCATGGCGCGGTCGATGAAAGGTTTGACCGCATCGGAGGTCGGCGAAAGCGGCAGACGCGCCTCCTCGTTGCACAAGCCGAGCTTGGCTAAAGCGTACTTCGTTGGCGCGGGCGAGTTGTCCAGAAACAGCGCCTTGCACAGACTGATCAGTCGGTCCTGCCAGTCGCGTGCCGTCGCATAATCGCCGGCGGTCATCGCATTGTGCAAGGCGACCATGGCTTCGGGCGCGACATTCGACGCCACCGAGATCAGGCCAACGCCGCCATGGGCGTGGTAGCCGAGATAGCTGGGGTCGTCGCCCGAGATCAGGTCGAACTGGCCATCGATGTTCGCGCGCATCCAGCTGACGCGGCTCATGTCGCCTGTGGCGTCCTTGATGCCGACGATGTTGGGGTGGCCCGCCAGCCGCGCCACTGTCTCATTGGACAGATCGGTCCCCGTCCGGCCCGGCACATTGTAAAGCAGGATCGGGAGTTGAACCGCGTCGGCCACCGCTTCGAAATGGGCCGCCATGCCCGCCTGGGACGGACGAATGTAATAGGGCGTCACGATCAAAGCCCCATCCGCGCCCACCGTCTTGGCGTGGCGGGTCAGGTCGATGGCTTCCTTGGTATAGGGCGATCCGGTGCCGGCGATGACGGCGACGCGCCCGGCCGTCAGGCGCACGCACAGCTCGATGACGTGCTTGTGCTCATCCAGATCCATGCTGGCGCCCTCGCCCGTCGTGCCCATAGGGACGACGCCGTGAACGCCTGCGGCGATCTGACGCTCGAGCAGTTTGGCGAATGCGGCTTCGTCCACGTTTCCGTCACGAAGTGGTGTGATCAGGGCGGTGATCACGCCCTTGAACAAGGGGGCGTTCATGAGACTAAGCTGGCCTGCGTGGGGAGTGACGATGGACGAGTGTTCATCGCCTTTGCAATGAGCGCGGGACGTTAGGTCGCCAGCGGCTCCGCCGCAACCGGGATTGAATGGGAACAGGACAGATCATGATCGCGACCAGTCTGGCGGCGGCCCTCGCCGTCCTTGCGCCGAACCCGCAGGACGTCCTGCCCACCCAGCCTGTGCCTTATGCCTCGGCGTCCTCATCCGTGCCCGGCTATTCAGCGACCTATCAGGGCCGCGTGCTGACCGATCAGGACACCGCGCTGTTTCGTCAGGGGCTGGCGGCGGCCCGTGCGCGCGATGTGTTCGGCGCCCAGTCCGCCATGTCGCAGATCAAGGACGCCTCGGCTCGCAAACTGGTCGAATGGGCGCTGATCGACACCTCGGGCGAGCAACTGTCCTACTCGGACCTCGCGCGCGGTCAGTCCGATCTGGCGGGATGGCCGCGCGGCGAATCAAGACGCGCCGCCGCCGAAAAGGTGCTGGACCGCTCCGGCATGGGCGCGGACGCGGCACTGGCCCTGATGTCTGACGGCAAGCCGACGACGGTCGAGGGGGCCATCGCCTACGCCTCCGCGCTGCAGCAGCGCGGCCGCCAGGATGAGGCGCGCGCCTTGGTCCGCGACTGGTGGCGCACCCGCTCGTTCGACGACGCGCCGCAGTCGCGCATCCTCAGCCAATGGGGTTCCTGGCTGACACCCGCCGATCATGAGGCGCGGCTGAATATGCTGCTGCTCGGTCCGCACGGACCGGCGACGCGCAGCATGATCAATCTGGTGTCGCCCGATCGCGCCGCCATCGCGAACACGGTCATGACCCTGCGTTCGGCCTACAGTCCCGACGCCGTCATCGCCAATCTGACGACCGCCCAGGCCGCCGATCCGGCGGTCGTGTTGGAGCGCGTGCGCCTTCTGCGATCGCAAAACCGGCAGTCCGAAGGCTTTGCGCTGCTGGCCAATCTTCCGCCGGCGCCGGGCCACACGACCGGCGACAACACTCTGTGGAGCGAGCGCCGCAACTACTTCCTCGACGCCCTTCAACAGGGCAACTGGCGCGCAGCCTATGACGCCATGAACGGTCACGGCTTCACCTCGGGCGACCGGATGGTGGACGCCGAGTTCTTCGCCGGCTGGGTCGCCCTGACCAAGCTGAACCAGCCCGAAGTGGCCGCCCGCCATTTCGAGGCTCTGCGCACCGCATCATCCACGCCGATCACTCAGGGGCGCGCCTACTATTGGCTGGGTCGCGCCGCCGAGGCGCGCGGCGAACGCGACGTCGCCCTCGCCTATTACCGCAATGGCGCCCAGCACTGGCAGACCTTCTATGGTCAGTTGGCGGCCGAGAAGGCGGGGATGACCACCCTTCAGCTGCCGGGCGAGCCTGTGCCGTCCCAAGCAGACATGGCCCGCTTCGAAGACAATGAGATCGTCCGCGCCACACGAATCCTGGGCGAGACGGGCGAGATGAGCCTGCTGCGCGTTTTCGCCTATCAGCTGGACAACGACCTGCCGACCATCAACGATCTGGCCCTGCTGATGGACCTGTCGCGCGGCTACGGCGAGGGTTTCACCGCCATGATGGTGGGGCGCGCCGCCAGCCAGCGGGGCTTCGTCATGCCCGAGCGGATGTATCCGGTCCGCGTCCCGCCCCAGGTCGCCGGCGCCGCACCGCTGGAGTTCACCCAGGCGATCACGCGCCAGGAATCCAGCTTCGATCCCCGCGCCCGCTCCGGCGCCGACGCGCGCGGCATGATGCAGTTCCTGCCGTCCACCGCCTCCGGCGTCGCCCGCCGTCTGGGCATGAGCTATTCCGCCGAGCAGTTGTGGGATCCAGACTACAACATGACCCTGGGCAGCTATCACCTGGGCGAGCTGATGGCCGCGAACAACGGCTCCATGCTGCTGGCGACGGTCGGCTACAACGCCGGCCCGGCGCGCCCCAGCCAGTGGATCGCCCGTTGCGGCGACCCGCGCGGCGATGCGGTCAAGACCATCGACTTCATTGAGTGCGCGCCCTTCACGGAGACACGCAACTACATGATGCGGGTGATGGAGAACATGGCGGTCTACAAGGCGCGCCTGAACGGCGGCACGGCGCCGCTGACGCCCTCGGCCGACATCTCGCGCGGATCGGCGGCTGGCGCGCGGCCCTATATCGCCTATTGAGCCCGGCGGGCCGCCAGCAGCGGCCCGTTCGGCCCCTCGATCCACTCGCCGTCCAGCCCGAACACCTCGCGCAGGACGGCGGACGACAGGGCCTGGATCGGTGGGGCGTCGGCGACTACTCGCCCCCGATCCAGCACGACGATGCGATCCGCCACGGTTGCAGCCAGGGACAGGTCGTGAAGGCTGACCAACACCCCCGACCCACCGTCAGCACGGGCCCTAAGGCGCTCCAGCACCAGACGCTGCGCATCCGGGTCCAGCCCCGCGATCGGCTCGTCGGCCAGCAGCAGCGGCGCATCGACGACAAGAGCTCGCGCCAGCAGAACCCGGGCACGCTCGCCGCCTGACATCTCTGCAACGCCGCGGTCCGCCAGATGACCGGCGCCAATTTCGTCCAGAGCAGCTCGCGCGCGCGCCAGCGCATCCGCGCCTGACAGGAAAGGCGTGCCGAGCGCCGCCACCTCCACCGCCGGCAGATTCCAGGCGATGCGCCGTTCCTGCGGCAGATAGGCGACGCGCTCCGCCCGCTGGCGAGGGGATAGATCAGTGATGTCCGCGCCGCCCAACCTGATTTGTCCGCCGGTCATGGCCAAAAGTCCCACGGCCGCGCGGATAGCGCTGCTCTTGCCCGCGCCGTTCGGACCGCAAAGGGCCACGACATCGCCCGCCGCGACCGACAGGCTCACTCCGTCCAGCACGACAGCCCTGCCAAGCCGCGCCTGAACCGTGTCCAGAGATAACAGGCTCACAGTCGCCACTCCCGCGCCGCGCGCCAGGCGATCAGGGCGAACAGGGGCGCGCCGATCAGGGCGGTGAACACGCCCAGCTTCAGTTCCTGATCCGTCGGCGTCAGTCGCGCCAACAGGTCCGCCACGATCAGCATCAACCCGCCGGCCAGCGCCGAGGGCGCCAGGATTCGCTTCGCATCACCGCGAACCGCCGCGCGCACCAGATGCGGTGCGGCCAGGCCCACGAACCCGATGACGCCCGCTACTGCTACCGCCGCC
The DNA here is from genome assembly GCF_014204545.1 of Brevundimonas vesicularis. GTDB lineage: Bacteria > Pseudomonadota > Alphaproteobacteria > Caulobacterales > Caulobacteraceae > Brevundimonas > Brevundimonas vesicularis_B. Next base: position 553,344 of record NZ_JACHLJ010000001.1, on the reverse strand, counting down.
CCGGCGGCCAGGGCCGCTGCGATCAGGGCGAAGGCCCGCAACCGTCCCATGTTCAAGCCCGACGCCGCCGCACCCTCGTCGCCGAGGGTCAGCATGCGCAGACCTGCGCCCGACAAGGCAGCGAAGACGCCCGCGACGATCACGGCCGGGGTCACCCAGGCGACATCGACCCAGCTTCGGTTCTGCACCGATCCCAAAAGCCAGGACATGACCTCGGCCGAGGCGATCGGCGACGGGGACAGGTTGAAGATCAAGGCCGTCGCCGCGCCTGCGAAACTGGACAGCGCGACGCCGAACAGGATCAGGGCCTCCGGCGCCCTCATAGCCCTGGAAGCTGCGATCAAAAGTCCGCCCGCCAACGCTGCGCCTGCCAAGGCCGACAGCTCAATCAGTCCCGGCACAGCCGCCGAGCCCAGCACGATCGCCAGCGCCGCGCCTAGGGCCGCCGTCGCCGACACCCCCAGGACGCCGGGATCGGCCAGCGGATTGCGCAGCAACCCCTGCATCACCGCGCCCGCCAAACCCAAGGCTGCGCCGACGACAAGCGCGCATACCGCGCGCGGGGCCCGCACCTGCCACAGCACCTCGGCCGGACCGGATGTCGGATCGCTGAAGGCAGCCGCAAACTGATCGACGTCGAACGCCGTCTCGCCTGCCAGCACCGCCAGAGCCAGCGCCGCGACGATGAAACCGGTCAGGATTAGGCATAGCCGAACTGTGCTGTTCACGGCCGCCCCTTGGCCATCATTTCAACTGCGTCAGCGGCGAACCAAGCCGGGCAGGTCAAGGTCGCGGCGGGCAGGCGCGCCGCCGTTCGGCTCTCGGCCGCCTGCGCGACAACCGGATGCCGCCCCGGCCCGCGCAGATCGGCGCGCAGCTGATCGAAAAAGCCGAGCACAAATCGCACTGGCGGATTCATCACAATTCGCTCGACGCTGAGTGCGCCAAAACCGGGAGCGGCCGTCAGATTGCGAAATCCGGCCGCCCGCATCATTGCATCCATCAGCGTCCCCGGACCCGCGGTGAAGCCCCCCGATGTCAGATAGACGGCCCCAGGCGCTTCAGTCACAGGTCTTACCGGCGCCGCCTTCGCCAGCTTGGCGTCCATCTGTTGCTCTAGAGCCCGTCCGCGCTGCGTTTGATTCAGATCGCGCGCCACGGTTTGGATATTCCGGCGCACCCCGTTTAGGTCCACCGCATCATCGATCGTGACAACCTTGACCCCGCGCTTCGCCAGCGCTGTCAGCAGGCGCGGCTCGCCGCCCCAGTAGCGCACCGCGACGTCAGGCTGAAAACCCACGGCGGCTTCGAGTGTCGGACGCAAACGCCTGTGACCGACCGCCTGCTGACGCAGCCAGGCGTCTGGATCGTCGGCGCGCGGCGATAGCGCGATGTCTGCGCCCGGCGACAAGGCCAGCACATATTGGTCGGCGCACTGATCCAGCGCCATGATCCGCAAGGGCCTGGCCTGAGCCGCGCTGCTGCTGAACGCCAGAGCCGCCAAGGCGACGCAGACACGCCTCATCGTTCGATCAGACCGGCGAACAGGGCGTCAAGGGTCGTGCGAACCAGCGCCTGCCGATCGGACCACGGGAAATAAGGCTTTGTGATCATGAGGGACACGATCCCGTGCGCCGCAGCCCAGATCGCCTGGGCGATCGTGGCGGGATCGCCCTTCATGCGTCCGCCCGTCACGGCGTCCCCCACGGTCACTTCCAATGTCGTGAACAAGCTGGAGCCCAGTTCGCGCGCCGCGTCCTGCGCGCCTTCTCGCGCCTCGACAGGTCGTGTCAGATAAATCAGGCGATAGGCATTGGGATGGGCGAAACCGAAGTCGATATAGCCCTCGATCATCCGCCGCAGCCGCTGCTCGGGCGGCGCTTCCTCATCGGCGACGGCGGCGTTCGACGCGATCAGACGGGCGAAGGCGTCACGGCAAATTTCCTGCAGAATCGCGCCCTTGTCCGAGAAATGCATGTAGAGCGCTGTCGACGACAACCCGACCTCGTCCGCGATCTTGCGAATCGTCGCGCCTTCATAGCCGTGCTCGACAAAGATGCGTTCAGCCGCCGCCAGGATTTCACCCCTCCGCGAATGGCCTTCGCCCTTGGGCTTTCGGGTCGTGCGCGAGGCGTTCGAGGGTTCAGACAAGCCGCTGCTCCGGGTGAGGCGCCCTGAATAGCGACAATCCGTCCCGGGCGCCAACCGACTTGCAGAACTCGGTTGTTTCAAATAGCGATTAGGCGTTGTGGCGCTTTGGGGGCGGATGCGGTGAAGGATTGGGCGCATCCAGGGATCAGGCAACGCCAAAACGGCGCCTCACGACGCGCGCCAAGCGGTTTCCAGGTCACGACCTTGATCCTGCTCACCCTGACCTCCGTCGTGGCGCTAATCCGCTGGACCGAAACTGCCTTCGACGTCGCCTTGGTGCTGTTCCAGGCTGCATTCGTAATCTGCGCTCTGTGGAAGGTCGCCATCAGCATCGCCAGCCTGCGACGCCCCGCACCTGTTCCGCGTCCGATCGAATGGCCGCGCTACTCCATTCTGGCGGCGCTTTACGATGAGGCGGCTGTGGCCTCGCAGTTGATCGCCAACCTCAGCCGGATCGACTATCCGGCGAACAGGTTGGAGGCCTTCATCGTGCTGGAGGCGCATGACGAGGCCACCCTGGCCGCAGCCCAGGCGACGCTAAAGCCGCCTTGGCTGAAAATCCTGATCGCGCCGCCGGGCAATCCCCAGACCAAGCCGCGCGCTTTGAACTACGCCCTGGGTCAAGCGCGGGGCGATCTGGTCACCATCTATGACGCAGAGGACCGACCGCATCCGCAACAACTCCGTCAGGCGGCGGCGCGCTTCGTCGCCCAGCCCCGATTGGGTTGTCTTCAGGCGCCGCTGCGCATCCGAGCATCCGGCAAGACTGGTTCCTGGTTTCTGGATCGGCAGTTCGCCTTTGAATATGCGGCGCTGTTCGAGGTGACGCTGCCGGGCATGGCGCGGCTGGGCCTGCCCTTCCCACTGGGCGGCACCAGCAATCACATCCGGATGACGGCTCTGCGCGGCGCCGGCGGCTGGGACGCGCACAATGTCACCGAGGACGCCGACCTGGGCTTTCGCCTGTGGTCGCTCGGCTGGAAGCTCGGCGTCATCGACAGTCCGACCTGGGAGACGCCGCCGGGCGCAATGGACCGCTGGCTGCCCCAGCGCACCCGGTGGCTGAAGGGTTATATGCAGACCTGGGGCGTGCATACGCGGCGTCCCAATGCGTTGGGCCGGCGCGGAAGCTTGTCGCTGGTCATGACCCTGGGTGCGGCGATCCTTTCGGCGGCCGCCCATGCCCCGACGCTGGCCTGGCTGGTTCTAGCCATCACCGTCTGGGCCCTGTCAGGCGTCTTGCCGCCCCTCCCCGGCGGCTCGCTAGGCGTGCTGGCCCTGGGCGTCATTACCGCCTGGATGAGCTGTGCGGTCGGAGCACGACGCGCCGGGCTCGATTATCGTCTGGGCGATGTGCTGGCTGCGCCGGCATACTGGGCGTTGCTTAGTCTGGCCTTCGTCCATGCGGCCTGGCGGCTCGCGGTCGAACCGCACGTCTGGGACAAGACCCCGCACGATCGCGACGATCAGATACCGGAATTGACCGTCGTTGCGCTGGACGCTGGACGCGAGGCGGCCTGAGCGCCTATCAGCCCGACGATGGCGCCCGTCCTTTCCAAAACTCCCGAAACGCTCGTGACCTCCGGCTGGTCGGACTATGCCCTGCTGGACAGCGGCGACGGCAAGAAGCTGGAGCGCTATGGCCGCTACACCGTCGTCCGGCCCGAGCCGCAGTGTTTCTGGTCTCCCCGCGATCCTGCGGCCTTCGAAAACGTCACCGCCACCTTCGATCCCCAGCAGGAAGAGGACGACAGCGGTCGCTGGCGGTTCGACAAGCACGGCCCCATCGAAGCCTTCCCCCTGAGGTGGCGCGATGTGAAATTCAGCGGCCGTTTCACCCCCTTCCGCCACCTCGCCTTCTTCCCTGAACAGGCGGCGAACTGGGGATGGCTGGACGGACGCGTGCGTGACTTCTCACGTTCGAGCGGCCGCGCGCCGAAGATCCTAAATCTATTCGGCTATACCGGCGTCGCCAGCCTGGCTGCGGCCGCCGCGGGCGCAGAGGTCACCCACGTCGACGCCTCCAAGAAGTCGGTCGCCTACGCTCGCGAGAACGCCGAACAGTCGGGCCTGGCCCAACATCCAATCCGCTGGATCGTCGAGGACGCCCGCAAATACGTCGCGCGCGAAGTCCGGCGCGGCTCGAAATACGATGGCGTCATTCTTGACCCGCCCAAATACGGGCGCGGTCCGACGGGCGAAGTCTGGCGCCTGTTCGAGGACATGCCGGGCCTGCTCAAGGACTGCGCCACCCTTTTGTCCGACGAAGCCGATTTCCTGCTGCTGAACGCCTATGCGGCCCGCGTTTCCGGCCTGTCCCTGGCGCATCTGATGGTCGAGGCGACCCAGGATCGCGGCGGCCGGATCGACTGGGGCGAACTGGCCCTGTCCGAAGACGGCCCTGGCGCCCGCGCCATCGGCCTGTCCTTCTTCGCGCGGTGGAGCCAATGACCGAACGCGTCATCACTTCCCTGACCAACGACACGGTCAAGGGCGTCCGTGCCTTGCATATGCGCAAGGAACGCGACCTGACCGGCACCTTCCTGGCCGAAGGTCTGAAGTTCATTGGCGAGGCGCTGGACCAGGGCCGTGCGCCCCGCATGCTGCTGGTCGGCGAGGACGCCCGCCCCCACCCGCTGTTGGACCGCGCCAAGGCCGCCACGCTCAAGGCCGGCGGCGACATCATCGTCGTCACCCACGCCATCCTTGAAAAGATCAGCCGCCGGGACAATCCGCAGACTGTGCTCGGCGTGTTCGAACAGGCCTATGCGCCTCTCGACAGCCTCAACCCCGCCTCGGCGCCCTGCTGGGTCGCGTTGGAGCAGGTGCGCGATCCCGGCAATCTGGGCACCATCATCCGCACGGCGGACGCGGCCGGTTGCGGCGGGGTCATCCTGATCGGCGATTGCGTCGATCCCTATTCGGTTGAGGCCGTGCGCGCGACCATGGGCTCGGTCTTCGCCGTTTCGATCACCAAGACGACGCCCGAAGCCTTCCTGACCTGGCGCAAGCGCTGGCCCGGCAGCGTCGTCGGCACACGACTGGACGCCAAGGTCAGTCACCGCTCAGCCGTCATGCAACGGCCGTCGCTGATCCTGATGGGCAATGAACAGGCGGGCCTGACCGACGGCCTGGCCGCCGCCTGCGACGTCAACGTCAAGATCCCGATGCGCGGCCGCGCTGACAGCCTGAACCTGGCTATCGCCACCGGCATCATGGTCTATGCCGCGACGGACGAAGCCTAGCGCTTCTCTTCCGGCGCCACCCGCCCCATGCCCCACAGGGCGGCGATTGTGACCAGGGCCGAAATCGCCAGATAGCCGCCGACGGCTCCCGGCCCGAATCGCTCGGCCAGCTTCAGCGCGACATAGGGCGCAAGTGATGCGCCCAGTATGCCCGCCAGATTAAAGGCCATCGACGCGCCGGTGTAGCGCACCGCTGTGGGAAACGGCCGCGCCATGGCCGCGCCGATGGGTCCATAGGTGCAGCCCATCAGGGCGAACCCCAGCGCAAAGAAGATCAGCAGGCCGCTGAGACCGCCCCCGAACAGCGGTGCGAACAGAAAGCCGAACAGGCCGATCCCGACCGACGAGGCGATCAGCACCCTGACCTGCCCGTATCGATCCGCCAGCAGCGCCGTCACCGGGATGAAGGCGGCGAAGAACAGCACGCCGATCAACTGTATGGGCAGGACATCTGCCCGCGCCAGCCCCATTCCCGTCGTCGCCCAGCCCAGGGCGAAGACGGTCATCAGATAGAACAGAGTGAAGGTCGTCACGCCGCTGAACGTCCCCAGAACCAGCGCCGCCTTGTGATGGGCGAACAGGGTCACGGCGGGCGCCTTGACCCGCTCGTCGCGGTCGACCGCCTTCTGGAATTCGGGCGTCTCGGTGATCTTCAGCCGCACCCACAGGCCGACGAACACCAGGATGGCGCTGGCCAGGAACGGAATTCGCCAGCCCCAGCCCTCGAACGCGGTCTCGCTCATCGTCGACGTCAGAACGATGAAGGATGTGGTGGACAGGATGAAGCCGATGGGCGCGCCCAGTTGGGGGAACATGCCGAACCAGGCCTTCTTTCCGGGCGGCGCGTTCTCTGTCGCCAGCAACACCGCCCCGCCCCACTCGCCGCCCAGGCCCAGCCCCTGACCGAACCGGCACAGGGCCAGCAGCAGGGGCGCCAGCAGACCGACTTGCTGGTGCGTCGGCAACAGGCCGATCGCCACGGTCGACAGGCCCATCGTCATCAACGCCGCGACCAGCGTCGCCTTGCGCCCCACCCGGTCCCCGAAATGTCCGAAGGCTAAGGCGCCGATGGGCCGCGCAAAGAAGGCGATGGAGAAGGTCGCGAACGACGACAGCAGCGCCGTCCCCGGATCTTCGCCGGGGAAGAACAGCGTCGGGAACACCAGAACGGCCGCCGTGGCGTAGATATAGAAGTCGAAGAACTCGATGGTCGTGCCGATCAGGCTGGCGAACAGCACGCGGCCGGTGGAGTTCTTCGGCAGGACGTCGGACATCTTCTTCTCCCGGTTGTCCCAGCGATGCCCGTTTCCCGCCCGCCGCGTCAAGGCGATCAAGTCCCGCGCGGCTTGGCCCGGTTCGTCGCCTGCGCCTCGGCCGGATTTTCCGGCCACGGATGACGGGGATAGCGGCCGCGCATCTCCGCACGCACCGCCGCCCACGATCCCGACCAGAAGCGCGGCAGATCCTTGGTGACCTGCACCGGCCGTCGCGCCGGCGACAACAGCGCCAGGGTCAACGGCACGCCGCCGACAGTCGGATGCGTCGTCACGCCGAACAGTTCCTGCACGCGAATATCCACGCGCGGCCCGCCCTCGGCGGCATAGTCGATGGCTGCCGAGCCTAGCGGCGTGATCAGACGCGGGGGCGCAAGCTCGTCCAGCCGCCGTTGCAGGTCCCAAGGGATCAGTCCACGCAAGGCTTCGGTCAGACGACCGTCAGCTATCGCCTCCAGCGACTTCGCCCCGTCCAGCAGGGGCCACAGCCAGTCCTGCCGCGCGGCCAGCAGGGCGTTGTTCGATACGTCGGGCCAGGCTGGGTCGCGCGCGTGCAGGAAGGCCAGACGTGCGCGCAGTCCCGACGCCTGCTCGCCCCATTTCAGAGCGCCCAGCCCATCCGCCTCGATCTCGGCCCGAAGGGCGGCGGTCAGGGTCTTCGCATCCGGCGCGCCGACGATCTTTTCGTCCAGCACGATGGCGCCGATGCGCCGCGAGCGCCGGATCACCGACCGCCCCGACGGTTCGCGCGCCAGCCGGTCTTCCGTCGAGATCATGCGCGCCAGATCGCTGTCGATCCGGTCCGCCTCCAGCGCCGCCGCCAGTCTCACCCGGTCGCGCGTGTCGCCGCCGCCCAGTTCGGCGATCGCCAACCAGGTCTCACGCGCTAGATGGTCGGTCGCCTCCAGCACGGCCCCTCTCCCGCTGGCGAGAAGGTATTCACCCGCCTTGCCCCGCGCCTTTGCGATCCGCTCGGGAAAGGCCTCGGCCAGCAGGAGTCCAGGATCGATCGTCCGTCCCGATCCGCCGCCCGCTGCGCGCGCCCAGCGCTCCGCCAGCTTGATCGAATCGCGCGCTCTCTGCGTCCGATCGCGCTCCAGCCCGATCAGGCGATCCGCCAGATCGACGCTCGATCCGCCCAGACCCGGCTCGCTCAACACCGCCGCGATCCGTGCGCCCGTCATCGCGTCGCCGGCGTCGGACGCCACGGCCACCATATGGGCCAGCCGCGGCGACAGCGGGATCTTCGTCAGCCTAAGCCCGTGTTGCGACAGTCCGCCATCAGCATCCAGCGCCCCCAGCCGTGTCAGCACCTTGCGCGCCTCGGCCATCGCTCCAGCCGGCGGCGGGTCCAACAGGGCCAGCCCCTCGACCGATCGTGCGCCCCATCGGGCCAGATCCAGGGCAAGACCCGTCAGATCCGCCTCCTGGATTTCTGGCCGCTGATGCGGAACCAGCCCGCGCGTCCGTTCCTCATCCCACAGGCGGTAGCAGACGCCCGGCTCGGTGCGCCCGGCCCGGCCGCGCCTCTGTTCGGCCGAGGATCGGCTGACCTTGACCGTCGCCAACCGAGTCAGGCCGCTGGACGGTTCGAACCGCGGCACGCGCGACAGGCCGCCGTCGATCACGACCCGCACGCCTTCGATGGTCAGGCTGGTTTCCGCAACCGACGTCGCCAGCACCAGCTTGCGACGCCCCTCAGCCGCCGGTTCGATGGCTCGGTCCTGTTCGGCCCGGTCCAGCCCGCCATACAGGGGCACGACATCGACGTTCGGCAGCCGGAGCCGAGCGTTCACCAGCCGAGCGACCCGATGGATTTCGCCCTGCCCCGGCAGGAAGACCAGCACCGACCCCGTCTCCTCGCCCAACGCGGTCAGACAGGCCCGCGCCAAAGCCTCTTCGAACCGTTCGGACGGATTGCGGCCCAGATACCGGGTCTCGACCGGCCAGACCCGTCCCTCGGCCTCGATCACCGGCGCGCCGTCGAGCAGGCGCGAGACCCCGACCACATCCAGCGTCGCCGACATGACCAGCAGTCGCAGGTCCTCACGCAGCAGCTTTTGCGTGTCTCTCGCCAACGCCAGCCCAAGATCGGCGTCCAGGCTGCGTTCGTGGAACTCGTCGAACAGAACCGCGCCCACGCCATCCAACCCCGGATCGTCCAGAATCATGCGCGTGAAGACGCCCTCGGTGATGACCTCGATCCGCGTGTTCGGCCCAATGCGGCTCTGCAGCCGGGTGCGATAGCCTACCGTCCCGCCCGCCTGTTGGCCCAAGGTAGAAGCCATCCGGTCGGCCGCCGCCCGTGCGGCCAGGCGTCGCGGCTCCAACACCAGCACCTTGCCGTCCAGCCAGGGCTGATCCAGCAGGGCCAGCGGCACGACCGTCGTCTTCCCGGCCCCCGGCGGCGCCGCCAGCACGGCCGTATTGCCCGCGCTCAGGGCGGCCTTCAGCGGTTCCAGAACGGCGTGGATGGGCAGCATGCTTCGCCTCTAGCCTGCCGACAGGCGATCACGAAAGCGTCGTCGCGCCTTAACCACCCCGTCATGCGCGTTGCGCGCCGCCTCATCCGTCGCTAGCGTCCGCCCCAAGCAGCCGAGGGGCTGCATCAAAACGTGGGGGTATTTTATGTGGCGCGTTAAGTCGCTCGACGCGATCCTTGCCACGGCCGAGAAGAAGTCGCTTCACCGGTCGCTTGGTCCTATTCAACTGACGCTTCTGGGGATCGGGGCCATCATCGGCACCGGAATCTTCGTGCTGACCGCTTCGGCCGCCCAAAAGGCCGGACCGGGCATGATGATCAGCTTCGTCATCGCCGGCGCCGTCTGCGCGGTCGCAGCGCTCTGCTACTCCGAACTGGCGTCGATGGCTCCGGTTTCGGGCTCGGCCTACACATACACCTATGCCGTGATGGGCGAGTTGCTGGCCTGGACGGTCGGCTGGGCGCTGATCTTGGAATACGCCGTGGCGGCCTCGGCCGTGTCGGTCGGTTGGTCGGGCTATGTGCTCGGGCTGATAGAACAGGGGCTCGGATTCGACTTCCCTGATCTTCTATCCGCCGGGCCGACCTGGTCGATGAACGGCTTCATCCCCACGCCTGACTTCTCGGCCGGGATCGTCAACATCCCCGCCATCGTCGTGGCCCTGCTGGTGACGGCTCTGCTGATGGTCGGCACCACGGAATCGGCTCGCGTCAACGCGATCCTGGTCGCGATCAAGGTCGTCGCCCTGACGGTCTTCATCGTCATCACCCTGCCTGTCATCAAGTCGGCCAACCTGTCGCCGTTCGCTCCCAATGGCCTGTTCGGCCAATATTCGGGGATGGGCATCGTCGGCGCCGCGGCCTCGATCTTCTTCGCCTATGTCGGCTTTGACGCCGTTTCGACGGCGGCTGAGGAAACCAAGAACCCGCAGCGCAACGTGCCCATCGGCCTGATCGGCTCGCTGGCCATCTGCACGATCTTCTATCTGCTGGTCGCGCTCGGCGCCGCCGGCGCTATCGGTGCCCAGCCGGTTCTGGGCGCCGCCGGTGAAGCGGTACAGCCGGGCTCGCCCGCCTTCGTCGCCGCCTGCGCCCTGCCCGCAAACGCAGAAATGCTGGTCTGCTCCAACGAGGCCCTGGCCCACGTTTTGCGCGTCGTCGGTCACCCCCAAATCGGCAACGCCTTGGGCACCGCCGCCCTGTTGGCCCTGCCGTCGGTCATCCTGATGATGATCTTCGGTCAGACCCGCATCTTCTTCGTGATGGCGCGCGACGGCCTCCTGCCGGAAGGCCTGACCAAGATCCACCCCAAGTGGAAGACGCCCTATATCGTGACCGCCGCCACCGGCATCGCGGTCGCCATCGCCGGCGCCCTGTTCCCGGTGGGCCAACTGGCCGACATCTCGAACTCGGGCACCCTGTTCGCCTTCTTCATGGTGTCGATCGCGGTGCTGGTGCTGCGGGTCAAGGATCCGAACCGTCGCCGTCCGTTCCGTACGCCGCTGATCTGGGTGTTCGCGCCCCTGTCGGCGTTCGGCTGCGCCTTCCTGTTCTGGAATCTGCCGCACGACGCCAAGATGGTGCTGCCAATCTGGGGCGGCATCGGCCTGGTGATCTACTTCCTGTATGGCTATCGCAAGAGCCACCTGGGTCGCGGTCTGGTCGAGGTTCATGAAACGGACCGCGACGTCCCGCCGCCGCCCGTGCCGCCGATCAGCTAAGCCAAAACTGTGGGCCTGTCGCACCAATCACGGCAGGCCCATCTATCGGCCTCAAGTAGCCCGCAAGGGCGATAGGCCAAGAATAAAGAAAGGCCCCGGATCGCTCCGGGGCCTTTTTTGTCTTGGTGCGGATGAGAGGACTCGAACCTCCACGCCTCTCGGCGCTGGAACCTAAATCCAGTGCGTCTACCAGTTCCGCCACATCCGCATCGGGTAGGCGGTCGCGTCTAGAGGGTGACGTCGCTCAGGGCAAGGCCTAGCGACGCCCAGCGATCAGTTCGTTGCGAATGGAGCGTCCCAAGGGATCGCGGGCGCGCCAAGTGTCGCCGACATCGGCCTCGACCATCCGGCTGCAGAAGCGCGGCAGGATCTGGCGCGGACTGAATCCGGTCAGACATATCTTGTCGCCCTCGGCTGACCAGCGGGCCGCCACACGTCGTCCATCCGAAAACTGCGAGGTGTAGCGTCCATCCGGCTCGAAATAATGCCGGACCCACTGTCCGTTCGGATAATGGGACAAGATCGTATTACCGAACGCCTTGGACATATCGGCTGAGGCGGGCGAGGCCGCCAGCACGCCTATAATCGCCAAGCCGCAGATCACCGAATCCTGCTTCACACGCCCCTCCTGCGCCGTCCGTCATCGACTATCGACGATACATAAGACGGCGCAAGCGCTGCGGTTCCTCAGCCGTTGCCGCGACGACCCGATTCGAACAGGAACCAGACGCGCTTCTCGCTCTCGTCGATCCAATTCTCGAGCAGGCTGGCGGTCGCGACATCGTTATGCTCGTCGCATAGGTCATGCACCTCGCGCATCCGGCCGATCAGTTCGCCGTTATCGTCGCGAAGCTCGGCCAGCATATCCAGCGGATCGACGTAATCGGCGTCGTTGTCGGCGATGCGTGATTCCTTGGCGATCTGACCGATAGAGCGCAGCGTGGTCCCGCCGATCTTGCGCGCCCGCTCGGCCATCGGATCGGTCATGGCCAGGATTTCCGCCGACTGCTCGTCCAGCATCAAATGATAGTCCCGGAAATGCGGGCCTGAGACGTGCCAGTGGAAGTTCTTGGTCTTGATGTAGAGGGCGAACGTATCGGCCAGCAGCCCGGTCAGAGCGGCGGAAATGCTCTGGGTCGCCTCCTCCGACAGGCTCGTCGGCGTCCTCAGGGGCGCCAGGCGCTTTTCTTTGGCGGTGACCATCATCGTTCTCCTCAGCAGTAGTCTGCGGTCAAGCTAGGTAGCCGGGCGTCCGAACGGAACCCCTGGCGCAGATGATAATGCTGAAGCTGTAAAGTGGTTCGGCGGCGCCGACCTTTGTCGGCGGATGGCTGGGGAACTAGGACTCGAACCTAGAATGACGGTACCAAAAACCGTAGTGTTACCATTACACCATTCCCCAGCAGGACCGGCGTTTCCGAAGCACTCTGTGCGGCGGAGGCGGTCAGATACGCCAAGCCGTTTTGGGATGCAACACCCTCTTTCAGGACTATTTTCGCTTACCGTGAAGATGGGTCGAAATGGGCGCTTGCGGCCTATCAAACCCATGGCTATAAGCCGCGTCCTCACTTCGGGGCGACGCCGCCAGGCCAGCCCCCACGGTCGGAGTGTGGCTCAGCCTGGTAGAGCACTGCGTTCGGGACGCAGGGGTCGGAGGTTCGAATCCTCTCACTCCGACCATCTTCTCCTCAGAAAAATCGACGATGCGACAGCGGGTCTTCGCCCGCTGCTAGAGCCGCGTCAGTCGTCGTTCGCCGCGCTCTCCATCGCCTGGCGCGCCACCGCATTCAGATGCGCTCCGACCGACTCGATGGTTCTTGAGCCCAACGCCTTTCGGCGCGTGGTCAGGTCGGGCGAACCCGCGTCGTAGTCGGCCATCAGCCGCCGCACGAACGCCCCGCCCTGAATCTCGGCCAACACCTGATCCATCGCCTGGTGCGATCCGGCTCCGATAATCCTCGGCCCGGTCAGATAGGCGCCGTATTCCGCCGTGTTCGAAATCTTGGCGAAGGCGCCCGCGATGCCGCGTTCGTACATCAGGTCGGTCACCAGCTTGGTCTCGTAGAAACATTCGAACCACGCCACTTCGGGCGGATAGCCGGCGTTGACCAGTTTCATGAAGGCTGCGTCGATCAGTTCGGCGATGCCGCCGCACAGAACCACCTGTTCGCCGAACAGGTCGCTCTCGCACTCGTCGCGCATCGTCGTTTCCAAAATGCCCTTGCGCCCGCAGCCCAGCGCCGCCGCATATGACAGGCCCAGCGCATGCGCGCCGCCCGTCGCGTCCTGCTGCACGCCAAACAGGCAGAAGACGCCTTCCCCGGCTTCGTACAGATCTCGGATGCGCGGCCCGATCCCCTTGGGCGAGGCCAGGATGATGTCCAGATCCGCGCGCGGCTCGACCAGGCCGAATCTCACCGACAGGCCGTGGGCGAAGACCAAGGCCGCGCCCGGCCGCACGTTCGGCTTCAGTTCGTCGCGCCACAGATCGCGGTGCGCCTCGTCTGAGGTCATGACGGCGACCACATCAGCGCCCGACGCGGCCTGCCACGCCGTCATCACCTCAAACCCGTCGGCGCGCGCCAGGTCGCGGGTCTTGGAGTCGACCTTTAGGCCCACAACGATGTCAGTCACGCCCGAATCGCGCAGGTTCAGCGCATGGGTGCGACCCTGGCTGCCGTACCCGATCATCGCCACGCGCTTGCTGCGTATGATCGAAAGGTCGCAGTCGCGGTCATGGAAGACGGGCAGCGGATTGGGTAGGGTCTGGGTCATGACCGCCTTCATAACCCCATCCGACGTCGTCGCCTTCTGGAAAGAGGCTGGGCCTGAAAAGTGGTTCGCCAAGGACGAGGCGTTCGACTCCGACTTCCGCGACCGAGGCCACGCCCTGCATTGGGCCGCCGCGCGCCGCGAACTGGACGACTGGATGGACACGCCCGAGGGAGCCTTGGCGCTGCTGATCCTGCTGGACCAGTATCCCCGAAACAGTTTTCGCGGCACGGCGCATCAGTTCGCCACCGATCCTTTGGCCCTGATGTTCGCCAATCAGGCGGAGGCGCGCGATCTGCATCTGGCGGTGGAGCCGGCTTTGAAGAACTTCCTGCTTCTGCCCTTCGAACATTCCGAACGGATCGAGGATCAGGACCGCTACATGGCCTCGGTCGCCGGCGATGAAGAGTTGGAGAAATGGGGCAAGCTGCACCGCGACATCATCGTCCGCTTCGGCCGTTTCCCGCACCGCAACGCCGCACTGGGCCGCCAGACCACGCCTGAAGAACAGGCCTTCCTCGACGAAGGCGGCTTCGGGGGCTGATTCGATTTCTGTGGACTCCCTAGGAGTCCGCATCGATTTGCATTTCGAATCGCAGGTTCTGAGGCAAGCTCGAGAAATGAACGCTCAGGTCGCCATCGCTGAACTTCAGGCTCGCGTCGCCGCCGCGCCGGCCGATCATCCCGAGCGGCAGTATCTGAACCTGTTGCGCGACATCCGCGACAATGGCGTCCGCCGCGACGATCGCACCGGCACCGGCACCTTGGGCGTCTTCGGTCGCCAGATGCGGTTCGATCTGTCCAAGGGCTTTCCCGTCCTGACGACCAAGAAGCTGCATCTGCGGTCGATCATCGTCGAACTGCTGTGGTTCCTGCGCGGCGAAACTAATATCGCCTATCTCAAGGACAACGGCGTCCGCATCTGGGACGAATGGGCCGACGCCGAGGGCGAGCTGGGCCCGGTCTACGGCAAGCAATGGCGGTCCTGGACCGCGCCGGACGGCCGGGTCATCGACCAGATCGAGAAGCTGGTTCATGGGCTGAAGACCAATCCCAACAGCCGTCGCCACATCGTCACCGCCTGGAACCCGGCCGATGTCGACGACATGGCCCTGCCGCCCTGCCACTGCCTGTTCCAGTTCTTCGTCGCCGACGGCAAGCTTAGCTGCCAGCTGTATCAGCGCAGCGCCGATGTCTTCCTTGGCGTGCCGTTCAACATCGCCTCCTACGCCCTGCTGACGATGATGCTGGCCCAGGTCGTGGGGCTGGAGCCGGGCGACTTCGTCCACACCTTCGGCGACGCCCACCTTTATTTGAATCACCTCGAACAGGCCGAGCTTCAGCTGACCCGCGAGCCCCTGCCCCTGCCCGTCATGCAGATCGCGCCCAAGACCGACCTGTTCGCCTTCGACCTCTCGGACTTCACCCTCGAGGGCTACGAAGCCTGGCCGCACATCAAGGCCGCCGTCGCGGTCTGATGAATCTCAAGGACCTTCAGGCCGACGTCCTGCGCATCTCCGACATCTACGCCGCCGAACACGACATCGACCGGGATCGCGACTGGGCGCTGCTGAAGCTTCAGGAGGAGTTGGGCGAACTGACAGCCGAGCATCTGCGCCTATCCGGCCGCGCACGGGGCGCACCTGACAGCCAGGCGCTGGGCGACGAGGCGGCGGATGTGCTGGGGATGCTGCTGATCTACTGCGCGCGGGCGGGTGTCGATCTTGATCAGGCCATGCAGAGCAAATGGCTGAAGTGGCTGGAGCCGAAAGCATGACCGTTCCTCTAATCGCATTGGTCGTCGCGCGTGGACGCAATGGCGTCATCGGCCGTGACGGCGACCTGCCCTGGCGACTGCGCAGTGATCTACAGCGCTTCAAGGCCATCACCGTGGGCAAGCCTTGCCTGATGGGCCGAAAGACCTGGGAGAGCCTGCCGTTGAAGCCTCTGCCCGGTCGGCTGAACATCGTGCTGACGCGTGACGAATCCTACGAAACCGACGGCATGTCGAAGGGCGCGCTGGTTTGCGCCACTTTGGACGAGGCCATCGAGATCGGACGCGAAACCGCCGAGGACGATGGCGTCGATGAGATCTGCATCATCGGCGGCACGGCCTTGTTCGATGCCGCCCTGCCCCGCGCCAGACGCCTCTACATCACGGAAGTGGACGCCTCGCCCGGAGGCGACGCCGTCTTTCCGTCATTCGACGAAACCGCTTGGGTCGAGGTATCGTCGGAATCGCACCCGGCGGGCGAGAAGGACGACCACGCCTTCACCTTCCGCGTGCTGGAACGCCGCTAGGAGAAACAGATGTACGTCACCACGACCAACGACCTGCCCGGCTTTCGCGTCACCCGCCACATCGGCCTGGTTCGCGGTGTCACGGTGAGATCGCGCAACGCCATCTCCGACGCCATCGGCGGGGTGCAGTCCATGCTGGGCGGCCGCGTCGGCGCCTATGTGAAGCTGGCTGAAGCCGGGCGTCAGGAAGCCTATGACGAACTGGTCAAACATGCCCAAGCCCACGGCGCCAACGCCATTCTGGCCGTCCGGTATGACGCGACGGAGATCATGCCGGGCGTAACCGAGGTGCTGTGCTACGGCACGGGCGTGATCGTCGAGCCGGCATAACCGGCTCGACGTTTCCCGATCAGGACAGGGTCATCAGGTCCGAACGCTCGAAGTTGCGCAGCTCGTCTTCGCGGCCGTCGCGAATCTTGGCGACCCACTGAGGATCGGCCAGCAACGCGCGGCCGACAGCGACCAGATCGAACTCCTCATTCTCGACACGACGCAGCAGACCGTCCAGCGAGGCGGGCTTTGAACCTTCGCCGCCAAAGGCCGCGATGAACTCGCCGTCCAGGCCCACGGACCCGACGGTGATCGTGGGCTTGCCCATCAACTTCTTGGTC
Source organism: Brevundimonas vesicularis (assembly GCF_014204545.1). Classification (GTDB taxonomy): domain Bacteria; phylum Pseudomonadota; class Alphaproteobacteria; order Caulobacterales; family Caulobacteraceae; genus Brevundimonas; species Brevundimonas vesicularis_B. Next base: position 536,787 of record NZ_JACHLJ010000001.1, on the reverse strand, counting down.
CAGCCGGCGAAGTTCAGGTCCGAGCCTTCGAATTCCGGCTCCCAGAAGCGGCGCTGCGAGCAGTGGAAGACATCGACGCCGGCGTCCGACAGCGGCGTCAGCCACTCGACCATCTGCTCCGGCGTCTGCGCGATGCGGGCGGCGAAATCCTGCTGCTTCCACTGCGACAGGCGCAGGATGACGGGAATGTCGTCGCCGACGCCCTCGCGCACCGCCTTGACGACCTCGGCGCCGAAGCGGGCGCGGTCGGCGATGGTCGGCCCGCCCCAGCGGTCCTCGCGCGCATTCAGGCCGCTCCAGAAGAACTGGTCGATCAGATAGCCGTGGGCGCCATGGATTTCGACGGCGTCAAAGCCCAGGTCTCGTGCCGCGCGAGCCGACCGCCCGAAAGCGGCGATCGTGTCGGCGACATCTTCCTCCGTCATCGGCTCCATCTTGGTCTTGCCCGGCATGGTCATGCCCGACGGGCTGTCCACCTTGCCCAGCGGCGCCCAGTCCTCGCCCTGTCCCCGGGCCGAGCCGACGTGCCAGATCTGCGGCGCGATCAGACCGCCTGCGGCATGAACCTCTTCCACCACGGACTTCCATTCCGGCAACGCTTCGCCGTGAAAGACCGGAACATTGGCGTCGTTGCGCGCCGCCGGACGTTCGACGACCGTCCCCTCGGTCACGATCAGTCCTACCCCGCCCTCGGCGCGACGGCGATAATAGGCGCCGACGTCGGAGGTCGGGATGCCGTTCGGCGAGAAGGACCGCGTCATGGGCGCCATGACGATGCGGTTGGGCAGGGTCAGCCCCTTGATCGTGAAGGGGCTGAACAGGGCGTCGAGGCTCATTGGATCTCCTTGGGTATCTGTAGCACCCAAGGTGGCGAACAGGGTTGCGTTTGAAAACCCCTTGCCTGGGCTTTTTCTAAATCCCGAGCGCCGCCGAGACGCGCGCGGCGATTTCGGCGAAACGGCCAGCGATATCGCCCTGCGGATCGGTTGCGAAAAGCGGTCGTCCGGCATCGCCGCCCTCTCGTAAGGCTGCGTCCAGCGGCAAGGCCCCCAAGAATGGGATGGATAGGCGCTCGGCCTCGGCTTTTCCCCCGCCTTCACCAAAGACTGGCCCGCTCATGTTCTCGATCAGGCCGAACGTCGGGACATGGACTCGCTGGAACAGGGTGTGGGCGCGCCGCGCATCGGCCAAGGCCACTTCCTGCGGCGTCGACACGATCACCGCCCCATCCAGCGGCGTCTTCTGGATCAAGGTCAGTTGCACGTCGCCCGTGCCTGGCGGCAGATCGACCACCAGCACGTCCAAGGGCGCATCAGCTGTCCCCCAACGCGTCTGGGTCAGCATCTGCGTGATGGCCTGCGACGCCATGGGGCCACGCCAGATCATGGCGTCGTCCATCTTGGTCAAGAGGCCGACCGACATGACTTTCAATCCATGGGCGACGTGCGGCACGATGGCGCCGTCTTCATAGGCGGGTTGGCCGCTGATACCCAGCATGGTCGGCAGCGAGGGCCCATACACATCGGCGTCGAGAATGCCGACCGAAAGCCCGCGCGCCGAAAGTGCGGCAGCCAAATTTACGGCGACGGTGGACTTACCGACCCCGCCCTTGCCACTGGCGACGGCCAGCACGCGGCGGACATGCGCAGGACGGTCGGTCGGGACCGGGGACTTGGCGCGGCCCTGATCGACCGCCGCCTTGGACAGACCCGCCGTGCGTGGCGCAGCAGTAGGCTTGGTCTCAGCGGTCAGAATGACCGAGACACGCGCCATGCCGGGAACGGCCTTCAGCGCAGCCTCCGCCGCGTCACGGACCGGGGCGTACGCGGCGGCCTGGCTGCGATCGACTTCCAGAGCAAACCCCGCGCGACCTTCGGCCACGACCAGACCCTGAACCAGACCGGCGGCGACCAGCCCCTGGCCGGAAACCGGATCGATGACGGCGTCGAGGGCGGCGATGACGGCGGAGCGTTCGACCAAGGCGGTCTCCAGAAGACTTGCAGGCAATGATGCGCGCGTTCTATCGCCCTCGAACCCGTCCCGCGAGCCACGATTTGTCCCAACCGCCCTCAATCACCCTGATCGCCGGCCCGACCGCCTCGGGCAAGTCGGCGCTGGCGCTGAAGATGGCGCGCGAAACGGGCGCGGTGATCATCAATGCCGACAGCCAACAGCTCTACGCCGACCTGCGCATCCTGACGGCCCGGCCCTCGGTTGAGGACGAGGCTCAGGCCGATCATCGCCTTTACGGCGTCGCTGACGCGGCCGACGCCTGGTCGGTCGGGCGCTGGAGCCGCGCCGTCATGGTGTTGCTCGACGACCTTCGCGATCAAGGACGCCCGGCCATTCTGGTGGGCGGCACAGGCCTTTATTTCACCAGCCTGACGCGCGGCCTGGCCGACATTCCAGCGGTGCCGAGCGCGGTGCGCGATCAGATGGATGCCGACTACACGACGCTCGGCGAGTCAGCGTTCCGCCGCCGCCTGGCCCAGATCGATCCCGAGGCGGCGCAGGCCATTGAACAGGGAGACCGCCAGCGACTGGTTCGAGCCATGAGCGTCTTCATCGCCAGCGGTCGCGCGCTGAGCGCCTGGAAGGCCGACACCCAGCCCTTGTTGGCGCCAGGCTCATGGACCGGATGGGTCAGAGAGCCCGACCGTCAGCCGCTCTATGCAAACTGCGATCAGCGCGTGGATCTGATGATCGATCAGGGAGCGATAGACGAAGTTCAATCGCTTGTGGCCCGTGGCTTGCACCCCGCCCTGCCTGCCATGAAGGCGGTCGGGGTTAGAGAACTGGCCGCCTACCAGTCCGGCGACCTGGCCCGCAACGACGCGATCGCCGCTCTGAAACAAGCCACCCGCAACTACGCCAAACGTCAGTTGACGTGGTTTCGAAACCAGACGCCGGACTGGCGCCGCGCCTGAGTGCAATCCGGCGCTTGGAATGCCTCACGGCTGCGCCTATATTCGTCATGTCCGGTTTCGGCCGGACTATAGCGATAAACGCGCTTGTAATAAGCGGACCGGACCCGGGTGCGATTCCCGGCGGCTCCACCAACTCTCTCCCCGCGTTATCGGCGGAGGCAGCATGGGGCCGACTAGCATCGACGGACGTGTAAAGAGGATTGCTTTCGCTCGTCCTGGCCCACCGTATCGGGCCATTTTCTAACTGCGAACGATAACTTCGCTGGAGAAGTCGCTCTCGCCGCGTAATGCGGTTCGAGTGATTTCGAATCTTAAGTCCTAGGGGTTCAGATCCTTGGGCGGGGCCTGTCGGGAGCCTGGCAACAGAATCCCGGCGCTTTCCAAAAGATGGTCGGGAGCCCGGCGTCAGAATCCCGGCGCTTTACCTTCATGACACCTTTCGCCTGCGGCCCTGCGCCGCTATCAGTCGCGCTCTAATGTGAGGTGACGATGAGCGACCAGGCCCCTCCGGTCGATGAGATGCGGTACGAACAGCTGGCGCAGGAAGCCCTGCGCGGCGTTATGCGTGCCGCGCTGGAACGCGTACTGGCCGAGGGCCTACCCGGCGCTCATCACTTCTACATCACCTTCAAGACGCGCGCCGTCGGCGTCAGCGTGGCCCCTGACATCCTTGCGAAATATCCGGAAGAGATGACGGTCGTTCTGCAGCACCAGTACGATGACCTGCGCGTCGAGTCTGAGCGTTTCTCGGTCAAGCTGCGCTTCGGCGGCATGCCCAAGAGCCTTGTCATCCCCTATTCCGCGATCACGCGCTTCTACGATCCTAGCGTCCAATTCCTGCTGCAGTTCGAAGACCCGCAGCTTCTGGACGAGGTCGAAGACGAGCCGACCCCGCCGCAGGACATGCCGCCGATTTCGGACGGACCAAAGGTCGTTTCGCTGGACCAGTTCCGCAAAAAATAGCCGCCGTTAGTCTTTACGCGGATAGGAGCGGATCAGGATCCGCTCTTTTTCGCCTTCGCGTCTTTCGACCAGCAGCCGCGCGACCTGGGCGTCGTCGTGGAACAGATAGCCCTTGATGGAGTCGAGCAAGGCCTTGGCCAGGTTGTCGAGGTCCATCCAGGGCGGCTCGCCGACATGCTCCATGCGGATTTCGACGACGTGGTCGCCCCATGATGGTCTGGCTCCGCGCCATTCCTTACGCATGAACTCATAGACCAGCGGCTTGTAGTACTTGGCCTGGGTCGTCAGGCCGTCGATAACGATCTCGACCGCATCGCCATCCTCGCGCGCCCTGACCTTGCCGGTCCCTATCCAGCCGGCGGTCACGGTCGCATCGACTTCATACAGACGGCGGGCGCCGCATCCAGCAAACGCGCGGAGCGGATGCCGACGGGCGGCGTAAGCTGCTCCTGAGAGTTCACGGGCATCCGCTGGATCCGGCGCGCGACATCCAGTCCTTGGAGCACGGCTCCGAATGCGGCGAAGCCCTGACCGTCAGGATTCCGCCCTCCGCCATAGTCCAAACTCGGCGTATCCTCAGTGACGATGAAGAAGCTGGAGGTCGCGCTGTCCGGTCCGTCCCGCGCCATGGACACCGCGCCGGCCGTATGACGCAGGCCAGTGTCTCGTGTCCGTTCAAGAATGATCGGCGGCCGCGAGGCGTCATCGCTGCCGCGTGGCGTCGCCGCCTGGATTACGTCGATAGGATAGCGGCTGGCGGTATTGGTATCGCGGTTGACCGTTCGGAAGAACGTGCCCCCATCATAATCACCGGTCACGACGTAGCCGATGAAGTTGCATGTCGTGCTCGGCGCGACGGCTGCATTCAGCGCCAGCACAATCGTGCCGGCGGTCGTATCGAGCGCAACGCGGGGCCTTATGGGTTCAGGCTGAACAGTCGCGCAGCCCGCCAGCGCCGACAGCGCCGCCACGGCGATCAGCCCTCGTCTCATATCCGCGCTCTTCTTGCCCTGCATGGCTCTCGTGCTACACCGCCGCGCAACCCATCGCCACGCCTGAGAGACGAGATTTACGCGCATGAGCAACGTCCGCACAGAGACCGACACCTTCGGCCAGATCGAAGTCACCGCCGATCGCTACTGGGGCGCTCAGGCGCAGCGGTCGCTGGGCAACTTCAAGATCGGTTGGGAAAAGCAGCCCCTGCCGGTCGTGCGCGCCCTGGGCATCGTCAAGCGTGCGGCCGCCGAGACCAACCGCGACCTGGGCAAGCTGGATCCGGCCCTGGCCGACGCCATCATTAAGGCCGCCAATGAGGTTATCGAAGGCAAGCTGAACGACCACTTCCCGCTGGTGGTCTGGCAGACGGGTTCGGGCACCCAGTCGAACATGAACGCCAATGAAGTGATCTCGAATCGCGCGATCGAGATTCTAGGCGGCGAGATGGGCTCTAAAAAGCCGGTCCACCCCAACGACCACGTCAACATGAGCCAGTCGTCCAACGACACCTATCCCACGGCCATGCACGTCGCCTGCGCCGAGCAGGTGGTCAACGACCTGATCCCGGCCCTGAAACATCTGCATGCCGCCCTGGACGCCAAGGCCAAGGCCTGGGCCCATATCATCAAGATCGGCCGCACCCATACCCAGGACGCCACGCCTCTGACGCTCGGCCAGGAGTTCGGCGGCTATGCGCAACAGGTCGAAAACGGCATCAAGCGCATCGAACAGACGCTGCCGGCCCTTATGGAATTGGCGCAGGGCGGCACCGCCGTCGGCACCGGCCTGAATGCACCCATCGGCTTCGCCGAGAAGGTTGCGGCCCAGATCGCCGAGATCACCGGCCTGCCCTTCACCACGGCCCCGAACAAGTTCGAGGCCTTGGCCGCCCACGACGCCATGGTCTTCAGCCACGGCGCCATCAACACGGTCGCCGCCAGCCTGTTCAAAATCGCCAACGACATCCGCTTCCTGGGCTCCGGCCCGCGTTCGGGTCTGGGCGAATTGGCGCTGCCGGAAAACGAGCCAGGCTCGTCGATCATGCCGGGCAAGGTCAATCCGACCCAATGCGAAGCCCTGACCCAGGTCTGCGTCCAGGTGTTCGGCAACAACGCCGCCCTGACCTTCGCGGGATCGCAAGGCCATTTCGAGCTGAACGTCTACAACCCCGTGATGGCCTACAACTTCCTGCAGTCGGTGCGCTTGGTCGCCGACGCGGCCATCAGCTTCACCGACAACTGCGTCGTCGGCATCGAGGCGCGCGAGGACAATATTGCGCGCGGCCTGAACAACTCGCTGATGCTGGTCACCGCTCTGAACGGCAAGCTGGGCTATGATCTGTGCGCCAAGATCGCCAAGACCGCGCACAAGAACGGCACCACGTTGCGCGAAGAGGCTGTCGGCGGCGGCTATCTGACGGACGCGGAGTTCGATGAAGCCGTGCGGCCGGAGAAGATGATCTCGCCGGGCTGACCCCTCCAAGATCGAGATTTTTGAAACGCCGACGTCGTCTGACGTCGGCGTTTTCGTTTGGGTCAGGCTTTGTCGCGGATGGTGCGTCCGACCGGCGCCAGCGCCAGCTTGGCCAGTTCGAGATCCTTCAGCGCAAACGGAATGCCGATGATGGAGACGAACTCCGCCACGGCGATGAGCAGGTGCGTCAGGGCGATGTACCAGCCGGCCACGACGAACCAGACGATGTTCAACACGACGCCGACACAGCCAGCGACGGGATGCGGGTCCTGCCACACGATCTCGCGACCGAAGGGCCAGAACGAATAGCTGGCGATGCGCCACGCCGCGAACGTCCACGGCAGGCCGACGACGGTCAGCGCGAGGATCGCGCCGCCCAGTAGCCACAGCAGCCCGGAAATCCAGCCGCCGAAGATGAGCCAGAGGACATTCAGGATCAGGCGCATCAAGACAGGCTCCACTGTCGCCCAATGCGACATACCTCAGATAAGCAAAAGACCCCGCTTGTGCAGCGGGGCCTTCATTAAATCGGCGTCAGATCGGCCTTAGTGCGGCTTCTCGGTCCAGCGCGCCTTGGCGTCGTCTTGGGTCAGGCTCAGATGGACGTGCTTGTCGTCAACCCGTTCGACCCAGCTGACCGGGATCATGTGGTGCTTGAAGCCGCCGGCGAAATCCAGCTTCGCCAGTTCGATCTGGTCGCCCAGGACGTGATCGACCCGCCCCACGTGACCGCCGTCCGAGCCCACGACTTCGAGGTGTTCCTTGATGAGCGAAACGTCAACCATGTGTATCTCCAGCAGTTTGGTTTGTCCTGCCGATGAGAACACACCCGGCCTGCGACGGTTTCAAACGGCGACGCTTGTTCATCGCCTTGATGACAGGATTGGCAAGGACGCGGTAGAAGCCGGCGTTCACACGGAACCGGAACTCAAGATATGCGGCGGATTGGATCAGGCCTGTTCGGCGTCCTCATGGCCCTGGCCTTGTCGGCGTGTGGAACGCTGGATCGCCCGACCGGCCCCCTCCGCATCACCGACGGCACGCTCGTCAAGGCGGAAGACCCTCGCATCCGCGCCAGCGACAACGCGCGCCTGCAGGCCTTCACCCAGGAAATCGGTCAGCGACTTCGGCCTGACAAACCGACGTCGATCCTGGCGCTGTCTGGCGGCGGCGCAAACGGGGCCTACGGCGCCGGGCTTCTGGTCGGTTGGACCGAACAGGGCGATCGCCCCGCGTTCGATGTCGTCACCGGCGTCAGCACGGGAGCGCTTGCCGCTCCGTTCGCCTTTCTTGGATCGGATTGGGACGACGAACTTCAGCACGCCTATACCAGCGGCGCCGCCAGCAATTTGCTGAGCTGGCGCAGTTTCGCCGCCTTCCTGAACCCGAGCCTGTTCTCGTCGCAGGTCCTGCGCAATCTGGTGGACGAGAACGTCACCCCTGAACTGATGCAGGCCGTCGCGCGCGAGCACGCCAAGGGCCGACGCCTGCTGGTGGCGACGACCGATCTGGACAGCGAGGAAACCGTCATCTGGGACATGGGCCTTTTGGCGACCCAGGGCGACGAGAACACCCGCGAACTGTTCAAGGAGGTGCTGGTCGCCTCGGCCAGCATTCCCGGCGTCTTTCCACCGGTTCTGATCGCCGGGCTCCAAGACGACGACAAGGTGGTTCTGGAAATGCATGTCGACGGCGGCGTCAACACGCCGTTTCTGGCTATTCCTGAAGACCTGATGCTGTGGACCCGTCCGAAGGACGAAGGGCGTGTCGGTGCCCTCTATGTCATCGTCAATGGTCAGGTCGGCCGCAACGACGGGGTTACGCCCGGCCGCCTGTCGGGAATTCTGTCGCGCACCTATGACAGCATGAGCAAGTCGTCGCTGCGCATCCATCTGGCGGTGACGGCGGCGTTTGCGCGGCGCAATGGGCTGGACATGGCGCTGTCGGCAATTCCAGACAATGTCGCCGCGTCCAGCCTGAAGTTCGATCCGGAGACCATGACGGCCATGTTCGAACTGGGTCGCCAGCGCGGACGCGGCACCGATGCCTGGACACGGCTGGGCGAGCGCCCGGCGGACCAGCCCTTCATCCCCCAGACGACGATTTCGGAGTCTGAAGTGCCGGCTGTGCTGACGCCCGAGCCCTCGGCGAAACCGTCGGCGCATACGCCCCCCGGTGACAAGCCCACGTCGTAGTCATGGGCGAGATCATCAATCTGAACCGGGCGCGAAAGGCCCGCGCCAAGGCCGAGGACAAGGCGCTGGCTGCCGCCAACCGCGCGGCGCACGGACGCTCCAAGGCCGAAAAGACCCTGTCCGCTCTTGAGCGTCGTCGCGCCGAGAAGCAGTTGGACGGTCAGAAGCTGGAGCCGAAATCCGACGACTGACGGCTCAGGCCTTGGGCGCGCGGATCAGCATGACCTGCCCCGCCAGCACAAGCGCCAGTCCGATCAGGGCGCTCCAACCGAAACGCGCGCCTTCGAACAGCACCGACACCAGCATGGCGATGGGCGGCGTCAGAGCCGAGATGTAGCTGGCCAGGGCATAGCCGCGCTGGCGCGCGATGGTGAAATATAGGCCGAACGCGATCACCGAGCCGAACAGCGACAGATAGAGCAGCGACAGGACATAGTCCGGCGTCGGCTCGATCCGCCACGTCACGCCGGTCGCCATGCCGTACAGCGCCAACATCACTGTGCCATAGGCCATCGCCCAGGAGGTGGCGGCCATGACGGGCGCGCCCGCCTGCTGTCCCTTCCAGGCGAACCAGTTGCCAAGCGCCGAAGCCAGTACAGCGGTCAGGGCGAAGATGACGCCCAGCCCCGGATTAAGGCCAGCGCCGGCCGCCGTGATCTGGCCGTAGGACAAGACCCCGACGCCCATGACGCCCAGAACTGCGCCGATCCAAGCGGCCGGCGCCGCCTTCTGTCCGCCGAGCAGCCGAAACAGGATCAGGTTCACAAAAGCCAAGGCGGCGAAGATCACCGCGACCACAGCCGACGCCACCTGCCCTTCCGCCGCATAGACGAAGCCATAGCTGACCGCGAAAACGAAGGCGCCCTGCCCGATGGCGGCCAGATGCTGGCTGCGCGTCAGACGCAGCGGCCGGCGCGTCACGGCGCAGAAGGCGAACAGGACCGCCGACGCCAGACCAAACCGCCAGACGATGGAGACGATGGAATCAACCGGCCCCAGCTGCAGGGTGATCGCGTACCAGGTCGTGCCCCAGATCAGGGCGCAGATGGCGATCGCGGCGATCGCAAAGGGGCGGCTCAAGGGTTGATCTCCGACGGTGGACGGCCCGCATAACACGCCCTGACGCCACCCGCCCTCACGTCTTGCGCCTGAGTGTGGCACACTGGACGCCTCGAAGGAGATCGCCATGCGAAACGCCCCCCTGATCCTGCCCGCCGCCCTGGTCCTGGCAGCCTGCGCCGCCACGCCGGACGTGACCACCGGAACGACGGTGGTGAACGTGACCGCCACCTATCGCGAACGGATCATGTTGTCGCCCGGCCATGTCCTGACCGTCAGGGTTGAGGATGTCAGTCTGGCCGACGCGCCCGCCAAGGTTCTCGCCGAGACCAGCGAGCCGTTGACCGGCGCCCCGCCTTATCGCGTCACTCTGGGCTTTTCCACGTCTCAGATCGATCCGCGACACACCTATGCCGCGCGCGCCGAGATCCGAGACGCGGCAGGCGCCCTAGTCTTCGTCACAGACACCCGCCACGCGATCTTGACGAACGGCGCGCCGGCCTCGGCCGAGATCGTGCTGAAGTCCGCGCGTTGAGCAGCCTCAGCAAACGTTCGGTCGCCCTTGCCGGCCATGCCACCTCGGTGGCGCTGGAGCCGGAGTTCTGGGCCGTGCTGGACCGGATCGCAGCCGCCCGCAGCCTCAGCAAGGCGCAACTTCTGGCCGAGATCGACGCCGGTCGCGGCCGACGCCCCCTCGCCTCCGCCTGTCGCCTGCTGGCGCTGGACTGGGTGGCGGATCATGGACGTCAGCCGTGAACGCCGTCTGGAGAATCGGCTAGTCGCCGCGGCCGCGCCCGCCATGGTCCTCTATAGTTTCCGATCGGCTGATCAACTGCACCTCGTCTGAAGGGGCGTCGCCCATTTCGACGACCGCCACCCAGATCGCCATGATGGCGAACATCGCGGTCATGCCCAAGGCAAAGGCGATCCAGCCCGCTCGTCCGTTCGGCTTGCGGCGCGTCGGCCCTTGCTGGTGATCGTCGTGCTGCATTGCAGCTAGGAACCGACCCTCGCCCGCACGGTTCCGAGCTTTCGTCATGCGCGGCCCTGACTTTGTCGCGCGGTCACCTTATGTTCCGGTTTGATTCTGACTGACGGATAGTTTTGCGCCTGTGACCGATCTTCCCGCCCCCCGCATTTCCGACCTCGCGCGCGCTCGTGCGCCCGAGGGCGAGGCGCCGCGTGATTATCTCAAGGGACTGAACCCGGAGCAGCGCGAGGCGGTCGAGACGACTGAGGGGCCGGTTCTGGTTCTGGCGGGCGCGGGTACGGGCAAGACCCGCGTTCTGACGACACGACTGGCGCACATTCTGGCGACAGGCCGGGCCAAGCCGTGGGAACTGCTGGCTGTCACCTTCACAAACAAGGCCGCGCGCGAGATGCGCGAGCGCATCACCCATCTGATCGGCCCGTCGGCCGAAGGGCTTCGCTGGCTCGGCACCTTCCACTCCATCGCCGCCCAGATCCTGCGTCGCCACGCCGAACTGGTCGGTCTGAAATCCAGCTTCACCATCCTGGACACCGACGACCAGGAACGGGTGCTGAAACAGCTGCTGGAAGCGGCCAATATCGACACCAAACGCTGGACGCCCAAGTCGCTGTCCGGCCTGATCGATCACTGGAAGAATCGCGGCTGGACGCCGGACAAGCTGCCGCCGGGCGAGGACTTCGCCAACGGCAAGGGCCAGGGCCTGTACGCCGCCTATCAGGCGCGCTTGCGCAGCCTGAACGCCTGTGACTTCGGCGATCTGCTGCTGCACAACATCACCATCCTGTCGCAGCATGCGGACCTGGCTGAGGAATATCGCAGCCGCTTCCGCTACATTTTGGTGGATGAGTATCAGGACACCAACGTCGCCCAGTATCTGTGGCTGCGGCTGCTGACGGCCTCGACCGGCAACGTCTGCTGCGTCGGTGACGATGATCAATCGATCTATGGCTGGCGCGGGGCCGAGGTGGACAACATCCTGCGCTTCGAGCGCGACTTCCCCGGCGCCAAGATCGTCAAGCTTGAGCGCAACTACCGGTCGACCAGTCATATCCTGGGCGCGGCGTCCGGGCTAATCGCCGCCAACCGCGACCGTCTGGGCAAGACCCTGTGGACCGAGGACGACAGAGGCGACAAGGTGCGGGTGCGCGGCGTCTGGGACGGCGAGGCCGAGGCCCGCCTGATCGCCGACGAGATCGAGACCGCGCGGCGTCCCCACGCCGGCGAGCCGGGCCTGAAATACAAGGACATGGCCATTCTGGTCCGCGCTTCGTTCCAGATGCGCGCCTTTGAAGAACGGCTGGTCATGCTGGCCATTCCCTACACCGTCATCGGCGGGCCGCGCTTCTTCGAGCGCGCCGAAATCCGCGACGCCCACGCCTATCTGCGCCTGATCCTGTCGGAAGACGACGACCTCGCCTTTGAGCGGATCGTCAATGTGCCCAAACGCGGCATCGGCGACACCAGCGTGCAGAAAATTCTGCAACTGGCCCGCCAGCACGACCTGTCGGCCCTGACCGCCGTGCGGGGCCTGATCAATACCGACGAGCTTCAGGCCCGCACGCGCACCGCTCTGTCCAACTTCGTGCGCGACATCGACCGCTGGCGCCAACTGTCCGAGACCACGCCCCACTGGCAGGTCATGGAGACGGTGCTGGAGGAGAGCGGCTACACCGACATGCAGAAGGCCGACCGCACCAGCGGCCAGACCCGCCTAGAGAACCTGAAGGAACTGACCCAGTCGATGCAACAGTTCGAGACGCTACAGGCCTATCTGGAGCACGTCTCTTTGGTGATGGATCTGGAGCGCGCGACCAGCGACGATCCCAACGGCGACGGGGCGGTGCAGATCATGACCCTGCACGGCGCCAAGGGGCTGGAGTTCCCGCTGGTCTTCCTGCCCGGCTGGGAGGAAGGCGTCTTCCCCAGCCAGCGCAGCATCGACGAAAAGGGAGAAAAAGGCCTCGAGGAGGAACGCCGCCTGGCCTATGTCGGCGTCACCCGCGCCAAGCAGGACGCCCGCATCTCCTTCGCCGCCAACCGGCTGGTCTATGGCCGCTGGACCTCGCAACTGCCCAGTCGCTTCGTCGACGAACTGCCCATCGCCCACGTCGATCCCCAATCCGACACCGGCTATTACGGCGCATCGACCGGCATGAAGGAGGCCAAGAGCCGCTGGGACGACGCGCCATCCTTTGGCAGCGGTTATTCGTCCCCCGGATGGAAGCGCGCCCAATCCTTCACCGCCGCTCAGACGCCAGCCAAGCTTCCGGCGCGCAAGGCCGTCATCGAAGGCGACGGTCGCCTAATCGCGACCGCCGATCCCAAATCCAGTTCAGGCTGGAAAAAGGGCGAACGCGTCTTTCACCAGAAGTTCGGCTACGGGAACGTGCGCGTGGTCGAAGGCAACAAACTGCTGGTCGAGTTTGAAAAGGCCGGGGAGAAGCGCGTGATCGACAGCTTTGTCGAGAAGGCCTAACCCGGCGCTCTAACGCAACGAACGGAGCCAAAGATGGCGGGCCTCAAGGACAAGCGCGGCTTCATCGACAAGGACCGGATCGACCTATCCGAGCGTCAGTCCGTCGAATACTGGATGAAGCGCTGGGGCGTCACCAAGGACCAGATCACCGCAGCGCACCGCAAGGTTGGACGCATGACCAAGGATATCGCGGCGGAATTGGGCAAGAAGCGCTGATGCCGCCTGCCTGAAACGAGAAACGGCCCCGGAGCACTCCGGGGCCGTTTCGGTCTCTGGCTTAGATGTGGATCACACGCCCATAGGCGTCCAGCGCCGCCTCGTGCATGGCCTCCGACATGGTCGGGTGCGGATAGACGATCCCGTGGATGTCTTCTTCCGTCGCCTCCATTGTGATGGCGGTGACATAGCCTTGGATCATCTCGGTGACCTCGTGGCCGATCATGTGGGCGCCGATCAGGGCGCCGGTCTTGGCGTCGAAGATCACCTTGACGAAGCCGTCGGTGTCGCCCGAGGCGATCGCCTTGCCGTTCACGCGGAACGGGAAGCGGCCGATCTTGACCTCACGCTTCTCGGCGCGGGCGGCCTGTTCGGTGACGCCGACCGAGGCGACCTGCGGCTGGGCGTAGGTGCAGCCGGCGATGGGCGAATGGACGTTCGGGGTCTTGTAGCCGGCGATATATTCGGCGGCGTGGATGCCTTCGTGCGAGGCCTTGTGCGCCAGCCAGGGCGCCCCGGCGCAGTCGCCGATGGCGAACAGGCCCTTGACGTTGGTCTGGCAGTGGCCGTCGGTCTTGATATGGCCGCGGTCCAGTTCGACGCCCAGCGCCTCCAGGCCGATGCCGTCGGTGTTGGCGGTGATGCCGACAGCCGAGATGCAGACCTCGGCCTCAAGCGTCTCGGCCTTGCCGCCGACCTCGATGTCCACCTTCACGCCGGCGCCGGTCTTGGTGACCTTGATCACCTTGGCGCCGAGCTTGAACTTGAAGCCGCGCTTCTCGAACGATTTCTGGGCGGCCTTGGAGACCTCCTCGTCCTCGACCGGCATGATGCGCTCGACCGCCTCCACGACCGTCACCTCGGCGCCCAGGGCGCGATAGAAGCTGCCGAACTCGATGCCGATGGCGCCCGAACCGATCACGACGAGCGACTTGGGCATGAACTTCGGCGCCATGGCCTCACGATAGGCCCAGATGCGATCGCCGTCGGCTTCCAGCCCGATCTGCGGCAAGGCGCGGGCACGGGCGCCGACGGCCAGCATGACGGACTTGGCCTCCAGAGCGCGTGAACCGCCAGCTTTCAGGGCGACCACAACCTTGGGCGCGGCGGCGCCCTTCTCCAGCTTGGCCGAACCCTCGATCACTTCGATCTTGTTTTTCTTCATCAGGAAGCCGACGCCCTGATTCAGCTGTTTGGCCACGCCGCGCGAGCGCTGGATGATGGCGTCGAAGTCGAACGACGCGCCCGATGCGGACAGGCCGTAGTCCTTCAGATGGCTCAGGCTCTCGAACTTCTCGCCCGACTTCAGCAGGGCCTTGGTGGGAATGCAGCCCCAGTTCAGGCAAATGCCGCCCAGGTTCTCGCGCTCGACGATGGCGACCTTCAGGCCCAACTGGCTGGCGCGAATGGCCGCGACATAACCGCCGGGGCCCGAGCCGATGACGACGAGATCGAATTCAGCAGCCATTAGATCAACTTCTCGATGTCGGCCTTAATGGCCTCGGGTTCAGTCTGCGGGGCATAGCGGGCGACCACCCTGCCCTCGCGGTCGGTCAGGAACTTGGTGAAGTTCCACTTGATGGCTTTGGAGCCCAGGAAGCCGCGCTTCTGCTCCGTCAGCCAGGCGTAAAGCGGATGTCGGTTCGGTCCGTTGACCTCCACCTTGTCGAACAGGGGGAAGGTCACGTCGAAACTGGTGGCGCAGAAGGCGGCGATTTCCGCCGCCTTGCCCGGCTCCTGCTCGCCGAACTGGTTGCAGGGAAAGCCCAACACCTCGAACGGCTGATCAGCGAACGTCCGATGCAGCTCTTCCAGGCCGTCGTACTGCCCCGTAAAGCCGCACTTGGACGCCGTATTCACGATCAGCAGCGCTTGACCGCGAAAGCGATCAAGCGATACGTCCGTGCCGTCGATGGCGCGGGCGGAGAAGTCATAGACCGAGGTCATGACCTCACCCTCCCCTTAGGCCAGCATCGCGACGGGATCTTCGATCAGCGGCTTGAACGCTTGCAGGAAGCGGGCGCCGGTCGCGCCGTCCACCACGCGGTGATCGCAGGTCAGGGTCACAGTCATGACGGTGGCCGGTACGACCTGGCCGTTCTTGACGACGGCGCGCTGTTCGCCCGCGCCCACGCTCATGATGCAGCCCTGCGGCTCATTGATGATCGAGGTGAACTGCTTGATGCCGAACATGCCCAGATTGGACACCGAGAAGGTGCCGCCCTGAAACTCTTCCGGCTTCAGCTTGCGGTCGCGCGCACGCTTGGCCAGGTCCTTGGACTCGGTCGCGATCTGCGCCAGACCCTTGGTTTCGGCCTTTTTGATGATCGGAGTGATCAGGCCGCCGTCGATCGCCACCGCCATGGAAACATCGGCGTTGTGATGCATGGCGATGCCTTCGGGCGTGTAGGAGGCGTTGGCCTCCGGCACCATCTTCAAGGCAAGAGCGGCGGCCTTGATGACGAAGTCGTTGACCGAGACCTTGATCCCTTGCGGCTCCAGCATCTTGTTGACCTTGGCGCGCACAGCCATCAGCTGGTCGATCTCGCAGTCGATGAACAGCGGGAAGTGTGGGACGTTCTGGACGCTGTCGACCATGCGACGCGCCACAGCTTTCTTCATACCGTCTAGCGGAATCAGGTCGTAGCTGCCGTCGGGAATGCCCATCTGAGCCAGCGACTGCGCCTTGCGCGGTTCGGCTGCGGTCGCGGCGGGCGACGCCGACGATGCGGTCGCCGGTTGGGCCGACGCCTTGCCGGCGGCCTCAACGTCGCGTTTGACGATGCGGCCGTGGGGACCAGTGCCCTTGATCGACTTCAGATCGACGCCGTTCTGAGCGGCGATACGGCGAGCGAGCGGCGAAGAAAAGATGCGATCTCCGCCGTCCGACTTCGGCGCGGCGGGCGCCGGAGCGGCAGGCGTAGTTGTCTTGGGCGCCTCGGCAGCAGCCGGAGCGGCCTCGGCCTTTGGCGCCTCTTCCGTCTTGGCGGCGGGCTTTTCAGCAGGCTTGGGTGCGGCCGCGCCGCCCTCATCCTTCAGGCGGGCGATGGGCGTATTGACTTTCACGCCTTCCGTGCCTTCAGCGACCAGGATGTCGGTGACTTCGCCCTCGTCCACGGCCTCGACTTCCATCGTGGCCTTGTCGGTTTCGATCTCGGCGATCACGTCTCCGGCGGAGACGACGTCCCCGACCTTGACGTGCCACTTGGCCAGAACGCCCTCCTCCATCGTCGGAGACAGGGCCGGCATCAGGATGTCGGTCATCAGGCGTTCCCCCCGGTTGGCGCGATCGGTTCGGCGACAGTGCGGACGTCATTCGCCCTCACCACTTCGCTGAGACCTTCGAGGATGCGGTGGTAGGCCGCAGTTTCATCGTGTTGATGCCGCACGGCATAACCATGCGCCATATGTCGAGCCGCATAGGCCAGCAGCCGACCGAACTGTATGGGATCGTTGAAGGCCGGTTTGACGGACATCACCGGCTCGTCCTTCGACCACCACATCCGAAGGACTTCGATGGCCTTGGGGTCAGCAGCGACGCTGTCTGGCGTCGTCAGCATGAACTCCGATGCCTCGGTCATGCCATCACCTGCTTCACGGCCGCGATGATCTTGTCCACGCCCGGGAGCGACAAGACTTCCAGATTGGCGGCATAGGGCAGCGGCACGTCTTCCTGGTGCACGCGCAGCGGCGGGGCATCCAGATAATCGAAGGCGTACTCGATGACGCGGGCCACGACCTCGGCGCCGACGCCCATCGGACCCCAACCCTCTTCGGCCGAGACAAGACGGTTCGTCTTCTTGACGCTCTCGACGATGGTCTCGTGATCCAGAGGACGCAGGGTGCGCAGGTCAATCACCTCGGCCTCGATACCCTCCTCGGCCAGCTTCTCGGCGGCCTGCAGGGCGAAGCCGACCATGCGGCTGTGGGCGGTGATGGTGACGTCCTTGCCTTCGCGACGGACCTTGGCCTTGCCGATCGGCAGGACGTAGTCCTCGACCTCCGGCACATCGAACTCCAGGCCGTACATCATCTCGTGTTCGAGGAAGACGACCGGATTCGGGTCGCGGATGGCGGCTTTCAGCAGGCCCTTGGCGTCGGCCGCGTCATAGGGCGCGATGACCTTCAGACCCGGCACCTGCGCATACCAGGCGGAATAGTCCTGGCTGTGCTGGGCACCGACGCGTGATGCGGCGCCGTTGGGACCGCGGAAAACGATGGGCGCGCGGATCTGACCGCCCGACATATAGAGGGTCTTGGCGGCCGAGTTGATGATGTGGTCGATCGCCTGCATGGCGAAGTTGAACGTCATGAACTCGACGATCGGCTTCAGGCCCG
Organism: Brevundimonas vesicularis; assembly: GCF_014204545.1. Lineage (GTDB taxonomy): Bacteria > Pseudomonadota > Alphaproteobacteria > Caulobacterales > Caulobacteraceae > Brevundimonas > Brevundimonas vesicularis_B. The sequence continues at coordinate 519,153 of NZ_JACHLJ010000001.1, read as the reverse complement.
ACATGGCGGCGCCGACGCCCAGGCCGGCAAAGCCATGCTCGGTGATCGGGGTGTCCACGACGCGCTGGTCGCCGAACTCCTGGAGCAGGTCGCGGCTGACCTTATAGGCCCCCTGATACTGAGCAACTTCCTCGCCGATCAGGAAGACGCGATCGTCGCGGCGCATCTCTTCGGCCATGGCGTCACGCAGGGCGTCGCGCACGGTCGTCTTGACCAGCTTGGCGTCGGCCGGGATTTCCGGGTCCCTAAATTCGACCTTGGGCGTCGCGGTCTGGGCTGGCGCCTTCTCGGGATCGCCGGTCTTGCCTTCGGCCGTCGCCTTGGGCGCCTCAGCTTCACCCTTTGCGGACTCCGCCTTGGGCGCAGGCGTCGCTGCGCCGTCTTCGCCGGCCAGACGCGCGATCGGCGTGTTGACCTTCACGTTCTCGGAGCCTTCGGCGACCAGGATTTCCAGCACTTCGCCTTCATCCACGGCCTCGACTTCCATCGTCGCCTTGTCGGTTTCGATCTCGGCGATCACCTGGCCGGCCGACACGGTGTCGCCCGCCTTGATGTGCCATTTGGTCAGCGTGCCCTCTTCCATCGTGGGGGACAGCGCCGGCATCAGAATGTCGGTCACGGATCAGGCCTCCACGTAGACGTCGGTATAGAGCTCGGACGGATCGGGTTCCGGGCTCTCTTGGGCGAATTGAACAGCTTCGGCGACGATCGCCTTGATCTCGTTGTCGATGGCCTTGAGCTCGTCTTCGGTCGCATTGGCGGCCGACAGCAGCATCTTCAGGTGATCGATCGGGTCGCGGGTCTTCTTGACCTCGTCGACCTCTTCCTTGGTCCGGTACTTGGCCGGGTCTGACATCGAGTGACCGCGATAGCGATAGGTCTTCACTTCCAGGATGAAGGGACCGCCGCCTTCGCGGGCGCGCTTCACCGCACGGGCCGTCGCGTCACGCACGGCCAGCACGTCCATGCCGTCGACCTGCTCGCCCGGAATGCCGAAGCTGGCGCCGCGCTGATACAGTTCGGTGGTGGAGGACGAGCGCTCGATGCTCGTCCCCATGGCGTACTGGTTGTTCTCGATGATGTAGATGGCAGGCAGCTTCCACAGCTGCGCCATGTTGAAGCTCTCGTAGACCTGCCCCTGGTTCGAGGCGCCGTCGCCGAAATAGACGAAGGCCACCGAATCGTCGCCGCGATACTTGCCGGCAAAGGCCAGGCCGGTGCCCAGCGCCACCTGGGCGCCGACGATGCCGTGACCGCCATAGAAACCGGTCGGCACGTCGAACATGTGCATCGATCCGCCCTTGCCCTTGGACGAACCGCCGCTGCGGCCGGTCAGCTCGGCCATGACTTCCTTGGGATCCATGCCGGCGGCCAGCATATGGCCGTGGTCGCGGTATCCGGTGATGATCTTATCGTGGCCCTGTTTGACGCTCTCCTGAACGCCGACCGCCACGGCCTCCTGGCCGATGTACAGGTGGCAGAAGCCGCCGATCAGACCCATGCCGTAGAGCTGGCCCGCACGCTCTTCGAAGCGGCGGATCAGAACCATCTCGCGATAGAAGCGCAGAAGGTCTTCCTTGGACGCCGTCGGCGTGTTGGGCAGTTTGTCAGGCGTGGTCGTCTGAGCGGATTTGGCTGGGGCTTTCGCCATCCGGTATCTCCCGGCTAGGCGCCGAGAACCGACGCCTTCTTATCGTTACGGAAAGGGGCTTTAGCAGCCTTCCTTCCGGTAACGCAAAGGGGTGCGGGTCGCCCTGTAACAATAGTTCAAGTGGTGAAGGTCGCTTAGCCTTGGGCAGCGGGGGCCGAGACGCGGATCACATAGTCGCGGGGATCGGAGAAGCCGAGCACGGCGCGCGCGCGCTCTTCCAGAAGATCGCGAGACAGGCTGTCGGTGCGCAGATAGCGAACTCGCGTCTCAAGGTCGCGGCGCTGCTCGGTCAGATGCGCCAGCTGCTCCTCGCGTTGCCCCAGCAGGGCGTCGCGAGACGAGCCGCTCAACAGTCCGCGCTCGCCCGTCAGCGCCTGCACCCCGAGATAGGCCAGAAGCAGCAACAGGGCGAGGGACAGGCGGTAAGGTTTCATCCGTTCGGGCACTTGAGACGCTCCTTCTGAGCGCGAAAACACAGTTCAGAAACCGTGCCCGAAAATGCCTAACGAAATGTAGCTTGACCGTAAGAATGTCGGCGGAAAACGCTGATTCTCCGCCGACAATTCCGTTTTCTATTTCAGCAGCATGCCGTCGCCGAAATAAACGCCCTGGTCACCCAGCATTTCCTCGATGCGGAGCAACTGGTTGTACTTCGCCACCCGGTCGGAGCGGGCCAGCGAGCCGGTCTTGATCTGCCCACAGTTGGTCGCCACGGCCAGGTCGGCAATGGTGTAGTCCTCGGTCTCGCCCGACCGGTGGCTCATCACGGCGGTATAGCCCGCGCGGTGGGCCATATCGACGGCATCCAAGGTTTCCGACAGGGTGCCGATCTGGTTGACCTTGATCAGGATGGAGTTGGCCAGACCTTCGCCGATACCGGCGGCCAGACGCGCCGGATTGGTCACGAACAGATCGTCGCCGACCAGTTGGACCCGATCGCCAAGGCGTTCGGTCAGCAGGCGCCAGCCGTCGAAGTCATCCTCGGCCATACCATCCTCGATCGACACGATCGGGAAGCGTTCGCATAGATCGACCAGGTAAGCGGCCATGCCTTCGGAATCTACGGTCTTGCCCTCGCCGGCCATGACGTATTTGCCGTCCTTGAAGAACTCGGTCGAGGCGACATCGAGGCCCAGGTGGAAATCCTCGCCCGCGAGGTAGCCTGCCGCCTGGCCCGCCTTGGTGATGAAGCTCAGCGCCTCATCGGCTGAGGCCAGATTGGGGGCAAAGCCGCCCTCGTCGCCGACGTTCGTGTTGTGCCCGGCGTCCTTCAGCTGCTTCTTCAGAGCGTGGAAGATTTCGGCGCCCATGCGCACCGCGTCCGAAAAGGTCTCGGCGCCGGTGGGCAGGATCATGAACTCCTGGATGTCGATCGGATTGTCGGCGTGGGCGCCGCCGTTGATGATGTTCATCATCGGTGTCGGCAGGACGCGGGCCGAGACGCCGCCCAGGTAGCGATACAGTTCCTGATTGGCCGACAAGGCGCTGGCCTTTGCGACCGCCAGAGACACGCCCAAGATCGCATTGGCGCCCAGACGGCCCTTGTTGGGCGTCCCGTCCAGCTCGATCATCGCCTCGTCGATCCGGCGCTGCTGCTCGGCGTCCATGCCGGACAGGGCGTCGAAGATCTCGCCGTTGACGGCGTCGACCGCCTTCTGGACGCCCTTGCCGCCCCACATGTCCTTGTCGCCGTCACGCAGCTCGACCGCTTCATGCGCGCCCGTAGACGCGCCGGACGGCACGGCGGCACGGCCGAACGAACCGTCTTCCAGCGTGACATCGACCTCGACCGTCGGATTGCCCCGGCTGTCGAGGATCTGGCGGGCGACGATGTCGGCGATGTCGGTCATGGCTCGGCTCTTTGGCTCAAGGGGCAAGGAAGGTCAGACGGTTTAGCCGCCTACCCGCCAAACGCCAATGCCGACATCGTCGCCGGGCGTCAGGAACAGCCTTCGACCAGTTGGATCGAAGGATCGCCCGCGTGGACCATCATCACCTTGCCGTCGCCGCCGATCTCATACCGAACGCCGCGTGCGGACGGGTCGGTGACATAGGTCGTCGATCCACCTTTGGACCAGACGAACAGATCCTCGGCCGGCGCTTCCTGGTATTTGTGCGGCTGGGCGAAGACTGCACCGCCATAGGCTTGCTTGATTGCCATGGCCGTATCGCCCACCCCGAATCCGCGATCGGTCTTGGTCGTCGCACCGCGCGCCAGGGTGATTCGCGTCAGTACGCCGTTCTGGACCATCACCTGCACATCTGCTGGCGCCTTGGCGGGATGGAACTGATCGCAGACTTCGGGCTCGGCGCCGCCGGCGGCGTTCGGTTGGGAGTCCTCGCCCCAGACCTTGACCAGTTCGGCGCGCGTCATGCCGATTCGCACCGGGCCCAGACCTTCGGCCGTCAACGCATTCGAATCGGCGGCGGGCGTTGCGGGCGTCTCGTTCGCCGATGCGACCGGCGCTGCGGCGGGCTCGGAGACGCGCTCCTCTGCACGATTGCAGGCGGCGAGAGTCAGCAGCGCGCAGGCGCTGACGGCGGTGAAACGAATCATCATGCGGCGTCTCCCATGGAAGCTTCACCGCACTGAACGCACGAAAACGGCGCGCGGGTCACCGCGCGCCGTCGAAATCGTCATCCGACCGAAGTCGGGGTCGCCTGAGAGACTAGTCTTCCTTCGGCGTGATGACCTGACGACCGCGATAGGTGCCGGTCTTCAGGTCGATGTGGTGCGGGCGCTTCAGCTCGCCGGTGTCCTTGTCCTCGACGTAAACGTTCGAGGTCAGGGCGTCGTGGGCGCGGCGCATGTTGCGACGCGAGGGAGATACTTTGCGCTTCGGAACGGCCATGTCCGTCTCAATCTTCTAAGTCGGGCGCCGCCCAGAGCCGAGCTCCGTCTAGCGCGAAAACAATAGCGGCGGCCCTCAGGACCGCCACGCGAGGCGCGGCTTATGCATGAACCGCGCGACGATTTCAAGGCGTTTAAGCAGGCGTCAGACGCCGGACGATCTTGGCAGGATTGCCCACCACCACCACGTCGGACGGCACGTCCTTCGTCACGACCGATCCCGCGCCGATCACCGAACGATCGCCGATGGTGACGCCCGCCAGAACGATCGCGCCGCCGCCGAGCCAGACGTCGTCCCCGATGACGATCGGCCGCGCCGTCTCCTCGCCCCGGCGGGCGACCGCGTCCAGCGGATGTTCCGGCGTCAGAAGCTGGACGCCTGGCCCCGCCTGGAAGTTGTCGCCGATACGGATCTCGGCGCAGTCCAGGAACACGCAGTTGGCGTTCGCAAAGGCCCGCGCGCCCAAATGGATGTTGACGCCATAGTCGCAGAAGAAGCCCGGCATGATGATCGCCTTGCTGTCGGCCGCATTGACCAGTTCGTTGACCAGGGCGCCGCGCCGGTCGCGATCCGGCTCAGCGTTGATGGCGACGGTCAGAGCCACGGCGCGGGCGCGACCGTCGCGCAGATCGGGATCGCCCGGATCATAGGGCAAGCCCGCCAGCATCTTCTCGCGCTCGGTCATGCGGCCTCCGTCATAGCGGAGGCCACCGCTTCGCCGATGGCCAGCGAACTGGTCAGGCCCGGGCTTTCAATGCCAAACAGGGCCATCAGACCATCGATGCCGTGATGCTCGCGGCCATGAAGCTGGAAGTCAGGTTGCGGCTCGCCCGGCCCATGCAGTTTGGGTCGAATGCCGGCGTAGTCCGGCGTCAGGGCGCGGTCGGGCAGACCCGGCCAAAAACGACGAATGTAGGTGGCGAACTCTTCGGCCTTGGCGGGATCGACCGAGTAGTCCTCGGTTTCGACATAGGCCAGATCAGGGCCGAACACGGCCTGACCGCCCAGATCCTTGCGATAGTGGGTGCCCAGCGCGCCGGGGATAGGCGGCGGGTAGATCAGCCGGTCGAACGGCGCCTTTCCCGTCAGCCGGAAATAGACGCCCTTGCCAAAATGCCCGGCCGGAATGTCGCCGGGCGGATAGCCTTCGATCGACGCCGCCACAGCCTGGGCCGACAGTCCGGGCGCGGTGACCAAAAGGCGGCTGGTGACCTGCATCGCCCCCTCCCCGCCGACACGGATCGTGAAACCGCCGCCCGCCAGAGACTCTGCGCCCTCGAACGGCGCCGAGACCACGACCGATCCGCCCGCATCCTCGATCTCGCCTTGCAGGGCCAGCATATAGCCATGGCTGTCGAACAGGCCGCTCTCGGGCGACAGGATGGCGGCGTGGGCGTTCAGCTCCGGCTCCAGCGCCCGCGCCTGGGCGCCGGTCAGATGCGCAAGCCCCTCGACGCCATTCGCCGTCGCCTGTTCGAAGATGGCCTCGATCCGCTCGACCTCGGTTTCTTCGGTCGCCACAACCAGCTTGCCGCATTTCCAGTGGTCGATCTTGCGGCTGGCCAGAAAGTCGTAGAGCGCACGACGTCCCTCGACGCAGAAGCGGGCCTTCAGCGATCCGGTCGGGTAATAGAGGCCGCCGTGGATCACCTCGGAATTGCGGGAGGAGACGCCTTGGCCGATGTGGCCTTCCTTCTCCAACACCAGCACCGTCAGCCCCCGTTTCGACAGCGCCCGACCGCAGGCCAGGCCCACAGCCCCGGCGCCCACGACGGTCGCGTCGAAATCAAAACTCATCGGACGCCGTATCTCCGTTTCGCCTCAGCCTCGAAACAACCGATCAGCTTTTCCACGGCCCGGTCGAAGTTCGCCGACAGCATCATGTCCAGCATCCGGGACTTGAAGGCGAAGTCGATCATGAACTCCAGCCGCGTGCCGTCGGGATGAGGAAAGAACTCCCAACGGTTCTTCAGGTGCTTGAAGGGACCGCGCAGCAAGCCGACCTCGACCTTGGGCGCATTGCGATCATGCCGGACCCAGGTGGAGAACCGCTCCTTCAGGAAGGAAAAACCGACGCTGGCCTCCGCGTCCTGCAAGCCGACGCCCTCGCCCTCCTCGCGCGCGTTCCAGACGCGCATCGACGTCACCCATGGCACGAAATCAGGATAGGCGCGCACGTCGGCGACCAGATCGGCAAGCTGTTCGGGCGCATAGGGAAGAATGCGCGTGACGCGGTGGACGGACATTCGGGACTTAGCGGCGCAGTTGCGCCTCGCGCGCGGCCTTCAGCCGGGCGAAGTCGTCGCCGGCGTGGTGCGACGAACGCGTCAGCGGGCTGGAGGACACCATCAGGAAGCCCTTCGCCCGGGCGATCGCCTCATAGGCCTTGAACTCTTCCGGCGTCACGAACCGATCGATGGCGGCGTGTCTGCGCGTCGGCTGCAGGTACTGGCCGATGGTGATGAAGTCGACGCCAGCGGATCGCATGTCGTCCATCACCTGCATGACCTCTTCCTTGGTCTCGCCCAGGCCGACCATGATGCCGGACTTGGTGAACTGGTTCGGGTCCCGCTCCTTGACCATCTGCAACAGGCGCAGGCTGTGGAAGTAGCGCGCGCCCGGCCGGATTTTCAGATACAGGCGCGGCACGGTCTCCAGGTTATGATTGAAGACGTCGGGCTTGGCGTCGATCATGACGGCGGCCGCCCCGTCCTTTCGCAGGAAGTCGGGTGTCAGGATCTCGATGGTGGTGTCCGGCGCCTGGATGCGGATTTGGCGCACCACCTCGGCGAAGTGGGCTGCGCCGCCGTCGGCCACATCGTCGCGGTCGACCGAGGTGATGACGACGTGGTTCAGACCCATCTGCTGGACGGCCAGGCCCACCTTGCCCGGCTCTTCCGGATCCAGCGGCTGAGGCAAGCCCGTCTTGACGTTGCAGAAGGCGCAGGCCCGCGTGCAGGTGTCGCCCATAATCATCAGAGTGGCGTGTTTCTGGCTCCAGCACTCGCCGATGTTCGGGCAGGCCGCTTCTTCGCACACCGTCACCAGCCCCTTGGAGCGAACGATCTCCTTGGTGGCGTTGTATTGACCAGAGCCCGGCGCCTTGACCCGCAGCCAGTCGGGCTTTTTCAGAACGACCGACTCGGGCCGGTTCTGCTTTTCGGGGTGACGCAGCTCGGACGGCTTGCGCTGAAGGGTGTCGATCAGGGTGACCATGGCCGGTATTTCGGACTTTGAGGCCGTTTAGGCAAGGCACACCGGGTAACAGACTTGCCGCAGGCGTGATCGCGCATCGGAACTCACGCGACGTTACGCATCTTTTCAAGATGGCGCGGCGTCATTAATGACAGTCGCCCGAACAACAGAGAGGGCCGCCCGCGTCCTCCGTAGGAGACGCGCTTGCGCCAGGCCCTGGATCCCTCGCTTTACGACTCGACCCTGATCGACGCCCTGATCGATGCGCGGTCGCGTTTCGGCGACAAGGAAATCCTGGAGGATCAGGACCGGCATCCGCTGACCTATACTGGCCTGATCCGCGCCGCCTTCGTGCTGGGGCGCAAGATCGCCAACATGACCGACAAGGGCGAGCGGGTCGCCATCCTGCTGCCGTCGTCCATGGGCGTCGTCGTCACCTTCTTTGGTCTGCACGCGCACGGTCGTGTGCCGGTGATGCTGAACTTCACCGCCGGCGAAGCCAATCTGAAGGCGGCGATCAAGGCCTCGGGCGTCAAGAAGGTGCTAACCGCCAAACGCTTCATCGACCAGGCCAAGCTGGACGACCTGATCATCGAACTGAAGAATGTGGCCGAGGTCGTCTGGCTGGACGACGTGCGCAAGACCATCGGCCTGGCAGACAAGCTCTACGGTCTCGCCGCCGGCGCGGCGCCCAAGCGGTTTCGCGCGAAGACGGACCCCGATGCGCCGGGCGTCGTTCTGTTCACCTCCGGCAGCTTTGGCACGCCCAAGGGTGTGGTGCTGAGCCAGAAGAACCTCGTCGCCAATGCGCGTCAGGTGGCAGCCCATATCGACCTGCTGCCCGAATGGGTGATGTTCAATCCCCTGCCGACCTTCCACTGTTTCGGCCTGACCGGCGGGGTCATCCTGCCGCTGCTGCAAGGGTTGAAGGCCTTCCAGTATCCGTCGCCGCTGCACGCCAAACAGATCACCGACCTGCTGCCCCAGGTAAACGCCTCGATCCTGTTCGCGACCGACACCTTCCTGAACCAGTACGGCCGCGTCGCCGAACCGAACGACTTCTCGACGCTGAAGTTCGTGGTCGCGGGCGCCGAGAAGGTGCGCGAGGAGACCCGCACCCTGTTCAACACCAAGTTCGGCGGCGTCGCACTTCTGGAAGGCTACGGTGCGACGGAGGCCTCGCCTGTCATCGCCGTCAACCACCCTGACCGCAACGCGCCCGGCACGGTCGGTCAGGTGCTGCCCGGCATCGACTGGAAGCTGGAGCCGGTCGAGGGCATCGACGCGGGCGGTCGCCTGATGCTGCGCGGGCCCAATGTCATGAGCGGCTACGTTACATCGGCCGAGCCGATGACCTGGGATGCGATCGGCGACGACTGGCTGGACACCGGAGACATCGTCGATGTCGATGCCGAGGGCTATGTCACCATCAAGGGCCGCGCCAAGCGCTTCGCCAAGATCGGCGGCGAAATGGTTTCCCTGACCGCCGTCGAAGGCATCGCCGGCGCCGTCTGGCCGGATCAGCGCCACGCCGTCGTGTCGATTCCCGACAGCCGCAAGGGCGAAAAGCTGGTCCTGGTGACGGATCATGCCGAGGCGGAAGTGGCGCCCCTGGCTGAGTGGGCGCGAACCAACGGTGCGCCCGAACTGATCGTGCCCAAGAAGATCGTCAAGGTCGCCGAGGTCCCCGTCCTGGGCACCGGCAAGACCGACTATGTGTCGATCCAGAAGATGGTCGAGGCCGAGAAGGCGGCCTGATCAACCTATCCGGACGCCCGTCATCGAGATCGAGCCGCCGTCGATGCGGTCGTTGAAGAAGCTGACCGCCTCGCCCGCCTCCTGCTGCGCGGCGATATGAAGCACCGGCAGGAAATGTTCGTCGGTCGGCACGCTCAGTTGCGCGTCTTCAGCCAGACCTACCCAGTTGATCAGCGCCTCATGGTCGCTCCGTTCGAACGCCGCCTTCACCGCCTCGTTGAAGCCGGTCGCCCAGGCGTAGGGCTCGGCGTCGTCCTCGCGTTTCCAGGTCCGCAGATTGTGGACGAAGTCGCCCGAGCCGGCGATGACGATCCCTTCGTCGCGCAGCGGTTTCAGCGCCTTGGCCAGTTCGTAATGCTGGCGCGCCGTCAGCTCGCGGTTCAGCGACAACTGCACCACAGGCACGTCCGCCTCGGGCCACACATGGCACAACACCGACCAGGCTCCGTGATCCAGGCCCCACGCTTGCGTCTGGATGGCCCCGGTCAGCGCCGACACCCGCGCCGCTAGGGCGGGCGACCCGGGCGCCGGATACTGCATCTCATGAAGTTCGCGCGGGAAATTACCGAAGTCATGGACGGTTTCTGGCTTCTCCTGCGCGGTGACGCCCAGCCCGCGCGTCTCCCAGTGGGCGGAGATCATCACCACCCCCAAGGGCTTGCCGATCGCTTCGCCGAGCTCACGCCAAGCGGCCCCATAGGGACCGCCCAGCGCATTCATGGGCGAACCGTGGCCGAAAAAGACGGCGGGCTGGCGCATCGGATCAGCCGTGCAGCTTCTTGGCCAGCTCGGCGATATGTTTACCCTGGAACCGGGCGCCGTCCAGCTCGACGTCGCTGGGCTGACGCGAGCCGTCGCCGCCCGTGATCGTCGATGCGCCATAGGGCGAACCGCCGTGGATGGCGTCCAGCGTCATCTGTCCCTGGAAGGAATAGGGCAGACCCACGACCGGCATGCCGTGGTGCATGAAGAAGTTGTGCAGGCCCTGGAAGGTCGTCTCCTGACCGCCGTGCTGGGTCGCCGTCGCGGTAAAGGCCCCGCCCACCTTGCCAATCAGGGCGCCCGAGAACCACAGGCCGCCGGCCTGATCCAGGAAGGCGCGCATCTGCGACGCGGCCGAACCGAAGCGGGTGCCGGCGCCGATGATGATGGCGTCATAGTCCTTCAGATCGTCGATCTTGGCGATCGGCGCCTTTTGATCCAGCTTGTAGTGCGAGGCCTTAGCCAGCTCTTCCGGCACGGTTTCCGGCACGCGCTTGATGTCCACGATTGCGCCTTCGACCTCGCGCGCGCCTTCGGCGACTGCCTCGGCCATGGTTTCCAGGTGACCATAGGTCGAATGATAGAGGACGAGGACTTTCGGCATCGGGGAGGCTCCGTTGAATGACATGGTCGTCATTCGCAACAACGACCGTTGCTAACTTGGCGCGCTGCTTGTCGTTCCGCAAGTCCCCGCCAGCAAATCACGTCTCGAAGGGGCAAACGGTGTCGTAAAAGGTCCTGTCGCCCGGCGTGGGGCGACCGCGGCGACAGTGGAAACGATGCTCCATCACCATCGCCTGCTGCTCGATGTTCAACGTGTCCCACCGGCAGGTCGGTTCCACGCTATAGGCATACGACGCGGCTGTGTCCCCAGCCTTCAGCTTTGCGAACAGCAGGTTGACCCCATGCTGAGCCTGCCAGACGTGGGTCAGTTCGTGGATCAGGACGCCCTGAATTCTCACAGATGCGGCCGTGAAGTCTGCGACGAGCTGCGCTTTCGGCCAGACAATCCAGTCTCGTCCGAACCAGCGTCCAGCCACGAAGGCGCGGCGGAACGGCCAACCGATCAAACGAACGGGCGCCAGGTCGATCGCAGCCCCAAACGCCTCTCCCGCGAGCGATTTCTCAGATACTGTCAGGGCGCGAACGAAGGATCCCAAGGCTTCACATACTCCCAGTGCCACGGCTCATAGACATAGGGCACAAAGCCGAAACTCCCAGCGTTCGCCACCAGCCAGCGATAGGTCGCCGACCGCGCCATATATTCGCGACTGGCCGGGTTGGTGGAATCAACACCCAGACCCGGCGCCTGACCGACATACAGATCGATCGCCGTCCCCGTCCGATGCGGCGAACAGATCGCCCGACGCAGCCCGTCGCAGTTGCCCTGTTGCGCACAGCGCGCCGCGTCCGTTTCGGGATCGCGGAAGCCGGAGAAGATCTGCAGCAGTTCGGGATCGGCCTCCACCTCCGGAACCTCAGCCCGCGCCGCCGCGACCAGCCGGCGATAGGCGTCCAACACGTCACGGCGCAGCAGGCGTGTCAGACGGTCGGCATGTTCCTCGGACTCGACCAGATAGCCGAGCTGATTGATCGGCGGCGGCTCGGGACAGGCTCCGCTGACGCGCGCCATGACGAACGGCCGCCGCTCCTGCCAGAGGCCGCGAAACACCTGGAATGTCGCCGCATCGAACAGGCCGGTCGGCGCCAGGCCGTACGTCTGCTGAAACCCGGCCAGTTGCGACGCGAAGATCGGTGTGCCGGGTCCGCACGTCGTATGCAGTTCACGCTGGATAAGCGGCAGATAGGCCTGCCACCCCCACTCCGCCGCCCCGAACGGCGCCCATTCCATGGCGTAGGCCGACGCCGCGTTCGCCAGTCCCTGCGCCTGCCAGCCATCGGCGTTGGTGTGGCAGGGCCCGGCCGCACGCGCGCCGCCGGCAAACGTCATGACGAAGCAAACGGACAGGAACGCAAAAAGGCTTCGCCACATGTCCCACAGGAAGCCCCAAGCCGGTCGATCTCACAAGTGCATGCGTCACCGATCGCTGGCATGGTGACGCGCGGCCGACTCGCGCCGCGCCTTTCGGACCGATGCATGTCCACCGCCGCGCCGACCGCGCCCCGCCGTTCCAACGCCGTGCTCGCGTCCTTCTCCGGCCCATGCCTGCCGCTGGCGGCCTTCGGCGTCGCACTGCCCGTCACACTGCCGGAGTTCTACGCCACTCATGTGGGTTTGGAGTTGGGAGTCGTGGCGGCCGTCTTCATGGCCGTGCGCCTGATCGACATCGTCTTCGACCCCTTCATCGGCTGGGGCATGGACAAGACCAAGACGCGGTTCGGTCGCTATCGTCCGTGGATGGCGATTTCGACGCCGATCCTTATGCTGTCGGCCTTCATGATGTTCGTCGTGGTCCAGCCCGGCGCCGGACCGGCCTATCTGTTCGGCTGGCTGCTGGTCCTGTATCTCGGCTTTTCGATCGGCACCCTGGGCCAACTCGGCTGGGCCGCCGTGCTCGCGCCGCAGTATGATCAGCGCAGCCGCGTCTATGGCTGGTGGCAGGTGTTCAACATCATCGGCGTGATCCTGATTCTGGTGCTGCCGACCGTGGTGGTTCAGACGGGCATCGGGACCTATGCCGACGGCGTGCGGATCATGGGTTGGGCCATCCTGATCGCCCTGCCCGTCACCATCGGCCTGGCCATGGTCGCCGTGCCGGAGCCCGTCAATGCGGGCGCCCAGCCGCACGGCGGCGCCGGCGCCTATCTGGCCCTGCTGAAAATGCCGACGGTCAGAAAGCTCTTGATCGCCGACCTTCTGCTGGGCGTCGCGCCGGGCATCACGGGTTCGCTGCTGTTCTTCTTTTTCGGACAGATCAAAGGCTATGACCACAGCCAGGCCGGCCTGTTCATGCTGTTCTATTTCGTCGCCGGTCTGTGCGGCGCGCCGATCTGGGCCTGGCTGGCCACGCGGATCGGCAAGGACAAGGCCCTGGCCGTCGCCAGCCTGATCTTCGCGGTCCTCTACATCGCCGCCACCCTGGTTCCCGGCGGCAACTTCATGCTGACGGCAGGCGCCATGTTCATCGCCGGCCTGCCCTATGCGGCCGGCCTGTTCCTGCTGCGCGCCATGATGGCGGACGCCGGCGATGAGGTGCGGCTGGAGACCGGCGTGGATCGCACCGGACTGATGTTCTCCATCCTATCCGCGACGACCAAGATCGGCCATGTGGTCGCGCTGATCCCCTATCTGATCCTGCAGGGCGTGGGCTTCAAGGCCGTGCCGGGGCCGACGGGCAACAGCGACTTTTCCCTGCTGACGCTCCAGATCCTGTTCATCCTGGTCCCCGGCCTGTTGCTGGCCGCCGCCGCCTGGGTGCTGAAGGGCTATCCCTTAACGCCGAAGCGGCACGATGAAATCCGCCTCGCCCTGGAAGCTCGCGACGGAGCCCGCCGTTGAGACCGATCGACCGCCTGCTCGGCGTCATGGAGCGGTTGCGTGATCCCAACGGCGGCTGCCCGTGGGACGTGGAGCAGACCTTCGCCACCATCGCCCCTTATACGATCGAGGAAGCCTATGAGGTCGCTGACGCCATAGAGCGCAACGATCTGGTCGAGCTGAAGGGCGAGCTGGGCGACCTGCTGTTTCAGGTGGTCTTTCACGCCCGCATGGCCGAGGAACAGGGGCTTTTCGCTTTCGACGACGTGGTCACGGCCATCGCCGACAAGCTGGAGCGCCGCCACCCCCATGTCTTTGGTGACGAGGCGCAGCGCTCTTCGAAGGAACAGACCGTCGCCTGGGAAGCCATCAAGGCTGCCGAGCGCAAGGACCGCAAGAAGCCGGGTGTTCTGGACGACGTGCCGGTCGGCCTGCCCGCCCTGACCCGCGCCGCCAAACTGACCAAGCGCGCCGGCCGCGTCGGCTTTGACTGGCCGTCTACCGATGAGGTCTTCGACAAGCTGGCCGAAGAGGTCGAGGAATTGCGCGTCGAGATCGCCGCCGGCGACAAGGCCAAGGCGCGCGAAGAGTTGGGTGACCTTTTGTTCGTCGTCGCCAACCTGGCGCGCAAGTTGGACGTCGAGCCCGAGGATGCGCTCCGCGCCGCCAACGCCAAATTCATGCGTCGCTTCGGCTTTATCGAGGCGGCGCTGGCGAAGGACGGCCGTACGCCCGACCAATCGGATCTGGCCGAGATGGACCGCCTCTGGGACGCCGCAAAGGTCGCTGAGAAGGCCGGCTTGCCATCCTGAGCCGCCGCATGCCCTACGACCTTATCATCTTCGACTACGACGGCGTGGTCGCCGACAGCGAGGTGCTGAACAGCACTGTCATGGCCGAGCAACTGACCGCCATCGGTCTGCCGACCTCGCTCGACGACGTCTTGGCCGCCTATACGGGCAAGCGCTGGCGCGACAATCGGCCGATCGTCGAGGCGGCCTTGGGTCGCGCCTGCCCTGCCGACTTCCACACCACATGGTTTGCGACCTGTCGCCAGCGCGCGCCGCACCAGCTTGAGCCCGTGCCCGGTCTGCTGGACTTCGTCGCCGCCCGGACCGAGCCTCGCTGCATCGCCTCGTCCAGCGGCCCGGACTGGATCGGGGTCGGTCTGGACCTGTTCGGCCTGACGGATCATTTCGACGGCGCGGTCTTCACCGGTCTGGTGGTCGAGCGCGGCAAGCCCCACCCGGACATCTTCCTGCACGCCGCCCAGACGATGGGCGTTGATCCCACGCGCGTCCTGGTGATCGAAGACAGCGAGGCGGGCGTCACCGCAGGCGTCGCGGCCGGTATGACGGTCGTGGGACTGACGGCGGGCGGCCATGTTCGCGACGGTCATGCCGAACGCCTGACGGCGCGCGGCGCCCACTTTATCGCCGACAGCTATGCCGCCGTCTCCGCCTTCATGGATCGCTGAGCGTCAGAGGTAGCGCAGTTCCTG
The DNA here is from genome assembly GCF_014204545.1 of Brevundimonas vesicularis. Taxonomy (GTDB): domain Bacteria; phylum Pseudomonadota; class Alphaproteobacteria; order Caulobacterales; family Caulobacteraceae; genus Brevundimonas; species Brevundimonas vesicularis_B. The sequence goes on along the minus strand of NZ_JACHLJ010000001.1, from coordinate 503,995 downwards.
TAGATCGACGTCACGGAACAGCTTCTTGGCCGTCACCTCGTCCAGCTGACGCGACCTCAGCAACCGACGTAACTCTTCTCGCTCTGCGGCTAGCCCTGCAAGCCAAAGACGCCGCTCGATGTCGTCCATCTTGCGCGTCAGGGCGGCGTCTTCCTCGTCCGTGCGGGTATGGGTCTCGATCCGCTGGCGATAGGTTTCCATGATCCGGCCCGCGATGTCGGAATAAAGGTCAGGGTTGGGCTTGCCCTCCGCCATGGCGTGCGACGCGTCCTCGATGGCGCGCAGGGCGGCCGAAGCGGCCGCGACCCGGCCGCGATCCTCTTCCTGCTCGTGCGACGGCTCCGGCGGCAGTTCGACGTTCTTCAGCAACCGGGGCAAGGCGAAGGTCGCCAGCACCAGGGACACCACGATCACGCCTGCCGCCAGGAAGATCGCGAGGTTCCGCGACGGCATCGGCGACCCGTCGCCCAAGGCGAATGGCAGGGTCAGAATACCCGCCAGAGTGATCGCCCCCCGCACGCCCGCCAGAGACATCACCATGGTCAGCCGCAAACCGACCTTGGCCGGCGGACCTCGATGGCGGCGGCGAAACAGGGTCAGCTTCAGCGAGGTCCAGACCCAGACGAACCGCAGCGCCGCCAGGGTGGCGACGATGCCGAACACATAGACCGCCAGCCACCAGACCTCGGGCCGGCTGGTGCCCGCCACCACCTCGGCCGCGCGCGACATGATTGAGGGCATCTGTTCGCCCAGGATCACGAAGATGATGCCGTTGGCCACGAACTGAACCGTGTCCCACACAACGCTGCGCCGGATCCGCGTCATCGCCATCGACTGGCCGGCGATGCCTCCGCGTTCGGTGAAACTCATCGTCACCCCAGCCGCCACCGCCGCCAGGATGCCCGAAGCGTGCAGTTCTTCCGCCACCAGATAGGCCGCAAACGGGATCAGCAGGCTGATCAGGATCTGCGCGCCCACGTCCTCGCCCCAGCGTCGGCTGATGAAGCTCTTGGCGTAGCTGATGGCCATGGTGACCAGAACGCCGACCGCGACCCCGACCAGAGCCAGCCAGGTGAACGTCCCAACCGCATTGCCGATCGAAAACGCTCCGGTCGTCGCGGCGGCGACCGCAATCCGCATGCAGGTCAGGCCCGTCGCATCGTTCAACAGCGACTCGCCTTCCAGAATGTGCATCAGACGCTTGGGGATCGGCGCCCGCGCCGCGATCGCCTGAACGGCGATGGGATCGGTCGGCGACAGGATGGCGGCCAGGGCGAAGGCCACCGGCAGCGGCATCTCCGGGATCATCCACCAGATCAAGAAACCCAGACCGACGACGGTGAACAGCACCAGTCCCAGCGCTAGCTCAAGGATGACTGCCCGGTCGCGAAACAGGTCTTCCTTGGGAATGCGCCAGCCGTCCAGAAACAGCAGCGGCGGCAGAAACAGCAGAAAGAAGATGTCCGGCTCAAGATCGACCGTCTTGCCCGTGATCAGCACGATGGCGGCGCCCAACCCGATCTGAACCAAGGGCAAGGCAATGCGCGTGATACGCGCGATCGAACCCGACACCACCACAGCCAACAGCAGAAGCAGGACGGTTTCGATCAGATGCATGAAAACTCAGTCGGTCAGGTCGGGATACAGACGCTCGAATCGCCCAAGCGCCGCAGGATGCAGCCGTACCGTGACGTGAGTACGGCCAAGCTCGTCCGCATCGCGCGCCGTGACCCGCCCATGTTCATAAAGCCACGCCAGGGCGTCGCCCTGATGAGGCTCCAGCGTCAGCTGCGTCTCGGGATCGTCGTCGATCAGGCCGGCGATGATCTGGCGCAGAGGCTCGACCCCCTCGCCCGTCCAAGCTGAGACGGCGACGGCCTCACCGTCCTTCGCCAAACGTTCGGCCTGACCCAGCACAGTCTCGCGCGCCTCGTCGTCCAGCAGGTCGATCTTGTTCCAGACTTCCAGCACCCGGCGCGTCTTGCCCTCTGGCGTCTCGATCTGTTTCAGCACGGCCTCGACGTCCTTGGCCTGGGCGGCGCTGTCGGGCGAGGCGATGTCGCGGACGTGCAGGATCAGATCGGCCTCGCCGACCTCCTCCAGCGTGGCGCGGAAACTCTCGACCAATTCATGCGGTAGGTCAGAAATGAAGCCGACCGTATCCGCCACGATGGCCGGTCGCCCTTGCGGCAGCCGGATGGTGCGCTGGGTCGTGTCCAGAGTGGCGAACAGCAGGTTCTTGGCGAAGACCTCCGATCCCGTCAGCCGATTGAACAGAGTCGACTTGCCGGCGTTGGTGTAGCCGACCAGGGCGATCGTCGGGAACGGCGCCTTCTGACGCTGCTTGCGGTGCAGGCCGCGCGTGCGTCGCACCTCCTCCAACTCGGACTTCAGCCTGACGATCCGGTCGGCGATCAGCCGCCGGTCCAACTCGATCTGGGTTTCGCCGGGCCCGCCGGTCGAACCAGTGCCGCCGCGTTGCCGCTCAAGGTGGGTCCAGGTCCGCACCAGACGCGACCGCTCATAATCCAGCCGCGCCAGTTCGACCTGAAGACGCCCTTCCTTGGTCCGCGCGCGACGGCCGAAGATTTCCAGGATCAGGCCGGTGCGGTCGATGACCTTCACCTCCCATGCCTTTTCCAGATTGCGTTGCTGCACCGGCGTCAGGGCGTCGTCGATGATGACGGCCTCGGCGTCTGCGGCGCGCACGAGCGCGGCCAATTCCTCGACCTTGCCCGTGCCGAACAAGGTCGCAGGCGTGGTGCTACGCAGCCGCACGATCTCTTCGGCGCGCACGTCGAGATCCAGCGCGCGGGCAAGGCCCGCCGCCTCCTCAAGCCGTTCGCTCGCCAGCCGGGGACTGTCCGAGCGTCGGTCGGGGTGAATGACGACCGCCCGGATCAGCGGGACGGTGTGGTCGATCAGTTTTTGGGTCAATCAGTCTTCTTCGGCGTCGGGCTCGTACAACTGCACGGGCGCAGACGGCATGATGGTTGAGATGGCGTGTTTGTACACCAGCTGGGACTGGCCGTCGCGGCGCAGCAGGACACAGAAGTTGTCGAACCAGGTCACGATGCCCTGCAACTTGACCCCATTGACCAGGAAGATGGTCAGCGGCGTCTTGGTCTTGCGGACCGAGTTGAGGAAGGTGTCCTGAAGGTTCTGACGTTTGTCTTGCGACATGGCAGGTTTTTCCTGTTCTTCGTTGTTTGTCGCCGTGGTAGCGGCGGGGCCGAGGCGGCCGACCGCGACCTTAACCGCCGCCCGGCCGCTCGGGCAACGCCCTAAATGGCCCCTCGACGCGCCTGTTCAAGGTAGAGCTCGCGCAGGCGGGTCGCGACGGGGCCGGGCTTACCATCGCCGATCTTCATGCCGTCCAGCGAAACCAGCGGCATGACGAAGGCGCTGGCGGCGGTGACGAATACTTCGCGCGCCCGTTTGGCTTCGTCGACCGAGAAGGCGCGTTCTTCCAGTTCGACACCCTCGGCGGCGGCGAGCGCGAGGACGGCCGCTCGCGTGACGCCCCGCAGGATATTGGCCTGGATGTCCCGAGTTCTCAGCCTGCCGTCCTCATCCACGATCCACGCATTGGTCGATGCGCCTTCGGTGATCAGACCCATGTCGTCGTACATCAGGCACTCATAGGCCCCGCGCTCGCGCGCCGCCTGTTTGGCCAGCACGTTCGGCAAGAGACCGACGGTCTTGATGTCGCAACGTCCCCAGCGAATATCGGGTCGGGTGACGCCCACCGCGCCGTTCTGCGCCAGACGCTGATTTCGCGCCGGATCGATCGACTTGGCGGTCACGACCACGCTGGGCGCGACATCGAGCGGAAAGCCGTGATCGCGCGGCGCCGTGCCGCGTGTGACCTGCAGATAGACCATGCCGTAACGTACGCGATTGCGCCGCACGGTCTCACGTAGAACGACGCCCAAGGCGCCGGCGCTCATCGGAATCTCGATCTTCAGTTCGCTCAGACTGCGGTGAAGGCGACTCATATGACCTTCGAAATCGGCCAGCCGCCCGTCGAGGACCGACCAGACCTCATAGACGCCATCTGCGAACTGGAAACCGCGATCCTCGATATGGACCACGGCCTCGCCATACGCGCTGTAGGCGCCATTCACATAGGCCACGCGTGACATCAGGCCGGTTCTTCCTCATCGCCGCCGCGCGCAGGCGACACGCCCAGCGACTTCAGCTTCCTGTGCAGGGCCGATCGCTCCATGCCGATGAAGGCGGCGGTGCGCGAGATATTGCCGCCGAACCGCATGATCTGCGCCGCCAGATATTCCCGTTCGAAGACCTCGCGCGCCTCGCGCAGCGGCAGGGCGATGGTGCGCTCGCCCCCCAGGTTCGCCGTCCCGCCGTTCGAGGTCGCCACCTCCTGCGGCAGCATGTCGGCGGTGATCGTCTCGGCCGGATCGCCGGTCGCCAGGATCAGCAGACGCTCGATATTGTTGCGCAGCTGGCGGATGTTGCCGGGCCACGGATGAACCTGCAGCACCGCCACCGCGTCGTCCCCGACGATGCGTTTAGGCAGTCCCTGCGAAGCGCTGATCGTGTCGACGAAATATTCGACCAGCTCTGCGATGTCCTCGCGCCGTTCCGACAGCGGCGGGACACGGATCGGCACCACGTTCAGACGGTGGAACAAATCTTCGCGGAAACGTCCCTCTGCGATCTCGGCCTTCAGATCGCGCGAGGTCGAGGTCACGACGCGCACGTCGACCTGAACGTCCTGCTCTCCGCCGACACGCCGGAATCGTTGGTCCACCAGAACACGCAGGATGCGGCTCTGGCTCTCGCGCGGCATGTCGCTGATTTCGTCCAGGTACAGGGTGCCATTATGGGCGCGTTCGAACACGCCGATCTTGCGCGGGCGGCCATCTTGGCCCTCTTCGCCGAACAGTTCGACGTCCAGACGTTCCGGCGTCATGCCGGCGGCCGAAATCGCGACGAACTCGGCGCGGGCGCGCGGGCTGGCTTCGTGGATCTGGCGCGCCACCAGCTCCTTGCCCGAGCCGGCCGGTCCAGCGATCAGGACCCGACTGTTGGCCTGGGCCACCTTGGCGATGGTGCTGCGCAAGGCCTGCGCAGCCTGCGATCGGCCGATCAGGCCCGACGGCGTCATGGTCGCCGCGCGCAGGCGGCGGTTCTCGCGCCTCAGCGTCGCCGCCTCGATCGCGCGTTCGACCACGACAACCAGCCGATCCGACTTGAACGGCTTTTCAATAAAGTCATAGGCGCCGCGTTTCAGCGCCGTCACCGCCGTCTCGATGTTGCCGTGACCGGAAATCATCACCACCGGCAGGTCTGGGTCCAGTTCCTTGACCACTTCCAGCAGCTCCAGCCCGTCCAGCCCCCCGCCCTGCATCCAGATGTCCAGGATCGCCAGCGACGGCTTTCTTGCCCGGATCGCGGCCAGGGCCTCGTCGGAGTTGGCGGCCACGCGCACGGCATGCCCCTCGTCCTCCAGAAGGCCTGACACCAGGTCGCGGATGTCGGCCTCGTCGTCGACGACGAGAATGTCGGAACCGGTTGGTCGCATCTTGCCTCGCTATTCGGCGGCCAGGGTCTGGAGCTTGCGCTCCGCGCCCTCGCCGCCTTTACCGTGGGGTTTCAGGGGGAAGATCATGCACACGCGTGCGCCGCGCAGGGTTTGGGCGTCAGCCAACTTCAGCTCGCCGCCGTGGTCCTCGCAAATGCGTTTGACGATGGCCAGGCCCAGGCCCGTGCCCTTCTCGCGCGTGGTCACATAGGGTTCGGTCAGGCGGTCCCGGTCACGCGCCGGCAGACCCACGCCGTCGTCCTCGATGACGAAGGTCGCGATGCCGTCCTCGATCGTCAGCGAGGCGATAACGCCCGCATGATCCGATGCCGCCGCCTCACCCGCCGCAAGCCGTTGCGCCGCAACCGACTCGCCCGCGTTCTTGAGGATGTTGATCAGCGCCTGCCCCACCATGCGGCCGTCGGCCTGCATCATCGCCTTGGGCAGGGGCTCGGTGATGTCGACGACGATGTCCGGCGCGGCGACCCGCTGAGCGAACACCGCCTCGCGCAGCATTTCGGCCGGGTTCTCGGGCGCGAAACGTGGCGCCGGCATGCGGGCGAAGGACGAGAACTCATCGACCATGCGGCCGATGTCTCCGACCTGGCGGATGATGGTGTCGGTGCAGCGGTCGAAGATCTCGACATCCTCGCCGATCCGCGCGCGATATTTCCGCTTCAGCCGCTCGGCCGACAGCTGGATCGGCGTCAGGGGGTTCTTGATCTCATGGGCGATGCGACGCGCCACGTCTCGCCAGGCGGCGTTTCGCTGAGCCGTCACAAGGCGAGTGATGTCGTCGAAGGTCAGGACCATCTCGCCGCCCAAGCCGCCCTCGATCCGAACGCGCAGCCGCCGCGTGTCTCCGCCTCGGCTGACGTCGATGTCTTCTTCGATATGGGCCTCGGCGCGCCGCACCAGATCGCTCAGCTCTGGCGACAGGGCTGCGAGTTCGTGACCCAGAACCTCGGCGTCGTCAATGTGAAGCAGCTGCAGGGCGCTGTCGTTGATCGCCGACACCCGGCCGCGCTTGTCCAGACCGATGACACCGGCGCTGACGCCCGACAGCACGGTCTCGATGAAACGGCTGCGATCATGAGCCTCGTCGCTCGCGGCCTTCAGCGCCGCCTGCTGCGCTTGCAGATCGCCGGTCATGCGATTGAAGGCGTCCGACAGGGTGGCGATTTCGGCCGGCGCGCCGTCGCTGTCGACCCGTGCGGTGAAGTCGCCGCCCGCGACCTGGCCCGCCGCCTTCACCAACCGACCGATGGGCGCAGAGATGCTGCTGGCCGCCGACATTCCCAGCCATACGGCTCCGACCAGCACCAGCAGCGCCGTCTCCAGATAGCTGAGGATGAAGGCTGACTGGATTCGAGCGCGGCTCTCTTCCGCCTCGCGATAGGCCTGTATCGACTGGTCCGACGCATTCATCCGCGCGATCAGTCCCTCTTGGAGGGGACGAACGAGATAAAGGTAGGCGTCTCCATAGGCCGGCAGAGCGATGATGGAGCGTACGGTATCGGGATTTTGCGTGACGTCAGTGGGCGGTTGGCCGTCCTGCCCGGCGGCCTCAAGATAGCTGCGTGGCGGCGCCAGATAGGGCGGTGCGCCGGGTTGCTCGGCGCGCGCCAGAACTTCGCCGTTGCCGTTGACGATATAGATGGCCGGATATCGGAAAATGTCCCCAACCTGCGCCAAGGCGGCATTGAACTGGATGCGGTCGTCAAACAGTCCTCGTGCGCTGTCCAATTGATCGGAGATCGTGACCAGATCCGCATCCATCGAGCTGGCCACGTCGCGGACATAGGCGCGACCGATAATGGCGCCGTTGTCGACCGACGACTTCACGTTCTCGCTGAACCACTGGTCCACGCCCCGATTGACCAGTACGCCGAACACCAACGCGATCAGCACCGACGGCACCAGAGCCACCATCGAGAACAGAGCGACGAACCTCAGGTGAAGGCGCGATCCGGCTTCGTCAGTGCTGCGCATCAGGGTCAGCACCCGCCGGCCGACGATGATGGCCAAGCCTGAAATCAGGAGCAGATTAGCGGCCAGCACGATCAGAGCGATCTGGCTGCTCGATCCGCGCGCCGACCCTGATGTGGCGCCCGGTGCGACCGCCACCAGCCAGATGGCCGCCGCCGTGATCGCGACAGCCAGAAAGAACGCTAGTCCGAAGCCGGTCCGCGCCCGTTCGCTATCGACCCACCCCCAGAACGATCCGTCGTCCGACGCGAGGTCGGGCGAAGCAGTGCGTGCTGAAGGCGTATCCGTCATGCCACAGCAGTCTCCAACACCTGTGACCCATTTTCAACAGCAGACTTGCCATCTCGAGGCAAATCCGGCCGCCACAGTTCGTGCATGGCGTCTTCGACGGCCATCGGATCGTCCAAGCGGCAAATTCTTGCCTTCGCCTCGCGACGGTGTTGCGGATCGGCCGGCCACGGCGCCTGTTCGATGTACCAGCCCAGATGTTTGCGGAACATCTTCAAACCCAGCGGCAGGCCGTAGAACTCTGCCGACGCCCGCAGGTGCTTGATCACGATCGCCAGCCGCTCTTCCGGTCCGGGTTCCTCCAGCGCCACGCCGTCGATCAGCGCCCGCTCAAGGTGCGCCGCCAGCCACGGCCGGCCATAGACGCCGCGTCCCAGCATCAGCCCGTCGGCCCCTGACTGCGCCAAGGCCTGGCGCGCCTCGTCAGCGGTGATGATGTCGCCATTGACGATGACGGGAATGCCGACCGCCGCTTTCACCGTTCCGACCGCGTCCCAATCCGCTTGCCCGGTGTAAAACTGCTTTCGCGTCCGGCCATGCACCGTGACGGCCTTGACGCCGATCGCTTCCGCGCGGCGGGCCAGTTCGGCGGCGTTTCGGCTCTCGTCATCCCAGCCCAGCCGCATCTTGACCGTCACCGGCCGTTCGGTCGCCTTGACCGCCGCCTCCATGATCCGACACGCCAGATCCGGCGTCCGCATCAGAGCCGAACCGGCGGCCGAGCCTGTCACCTCCTTGGCCGGACAGCCGAAGTTCAGATCGACGATGTCCGCCCCGGCCTTTTCCGCCATCCGCGCCCCCTCGCCCATCTGTTCGGGATCACGCCCGACCAGTTGGATGACGGTCAGCGGCAGACCGGCTCCCACGGCGGCGCGCCGCACGACGTCCGGCCGCGCCCGCGCCAGTTCTTTGGCCGCCACCATCTCTGTCGCGACATAGGCGGCGCCCAGTTTGGAGGCCAGCACGCGAAACGGCAGGTCGGTCACGCCGGTCATCGGCGCCATCAGCACCTGGCCGGGCACGGTCACATCGCCGATTTGCAAGGTCTTGGGCATTTCCGTCTTTCGCCGCATCGCAGCCGCCCTCGTCAAGCACGACCGCGGCGCTTTGATGGTTTCGCCCCGTCGCCGCGCGCACTATCAAGACCGCCATGACATTCTCGGGCATCATCGTTGCGGCCGGTTCCGGCTCACGCGCCGGCGGCGACAAACAGTGGCGAGACCTGGGTGGAAAGCCTGTGCTGCGCTGGTCCGCCGAAGCCCTGCTGAACGCCGGCGCCGACGAACTGATCGTCGTGATCGCGCCTGACGCCGTTGAGCGTGTGGCGGAGGTGATGTCCGGTTTGCCGCGTTGGAAAGCCGTCGTCGGTGGAGCCGTCCGCGCCGATTCGGTCCGCGCCGGGCTTGCAGCCCTGACCTGTCCAGCGGATCAGCCGGTGCTGATCCATGACGCCGCCCGCCCCCTGCTGGACGCCGCCGTCGTCGATCGTCTGCTGTCGGCCCTTGGAACTTCGGACGGCGCCCTGCCCGTCCTGCCTGTCGCCGACAGCCTGCGACGCGGAGAGGCGGAAATCATGACCGACGTGGTTGATCGCGAAGGTCTGTGGCGCGCCCAGACGCCTCAAGCCTTCCGCCGGGGCGTGATTGAGACCGCCTATGCGGCCTGGTCGGACGCCGATGTCCCTACCGACGAAGCCGTCGTCGTCCAGCGCAGCGGCGGCGCGGTGGCCCTGGTTCAGGGCGATGCGCGTTTGATGAAACTGACCTATCCCGAGGATTTCGCCATGGCCGAAGCTCTGCTGCCCGAAGCGCAGCGTTATCAAACCCGCATCGGCTCCGGCTATGACGTGCATCGCTGGGGACCAGGCGGGTCCGTCTGGCTTTGCGGGATCGAGGTGCCGCACGATCAAACGCTGATCGGCCACTCCGACGCGGACGCCGGTCTCCACGCCCTGACCGACGCCATCCTGGGCGCCATCGCGGCGGGCGACATCGGCGACCATTTCCCGCCAACGGATCCGAAATGGAAGGGCGCCTCCTCGGACCAGTTCCTGATCCATGCCGCCGAACTGGTCGCGGCGCGCGGCGGCCGCATCGTCAATGTCGACGTCACCCTGATCTGCGAACGCCCCAAGGTGAAGCCGCACCGCCAGGCCATGCGCGACCGCATCGCCGGGCTGTTGAACCTTCCGCTCGACGCCGTCAGCGTCAAGGCGACGACGACCGAAGGGCTTGGCTTCACCGGACGCGGCGAGGGTCTGGCCGCCCAGGCCGTCGCAACCGTTGAAACGCCAGTCGCCTAGCGCGCCGCCATCTTCATCTGACGCACCAGCGATCCGAACAGATTGACATAGTCGTCCGTCCAGGGACGCACCGTCGTCGGCGACAGCCTGCGCCAACGTGCATCGTCCCTGAAGCCTTCCAACGCCGCCGGGCTCTTGCCGATCAGCAGGGCCTCGGTCGAGGCCTCGGCCATGTCGCCCTGACCTGACTGCTCGATATAGACCTGGTGCAGGTGCGGGACCTTCAGCGCCTGCGCCGCCGCCTCGGCCGGCAGGGTGATCTCCAGGTTCCGGTTCGACAGATGGAGCACGACGACGCCGTCGGGCGCCAACAGCCGCAGATAGCCGCGGATCGCCTCCACCGTCAGCAAATGCGTCGGCACGGCGTCGGACGAAAAGGCGTCGATGACCAGCAGGTCGTAGGATCCCGCCGGCTCGCGATCCATCGTCAAACGCGCGTCGCCCAGCACCGTCCGCACCGGCCCCTCGGCGCAGCCGTTGATGAAGCTGAACCATTGGGGGTCGCGCGACAGCCGATCCACCATCGGATCGATCTCGAAGAAGGTCAGTTGGTCCTGGGCGCGCTTGTAGGCGGCCATGGCGCCCGAGCCCTGCCCCACCACGCCGACGCGCGCGCCGTCCAGCCGTTTTGTCTGCATCTGCAGCATTGCCTGCCCCAGCGGCGTCGAGGTCGCATAATAGAGTGTCGGCTGACAGCGGTTCGCCGGCGCCTGGGCCTGGGCGCCATGCAGGGTCGTGCCGTGCATCAGCACATGGACCGGCCCGCCCATCAGCGGATCGTCGATCTTGGCCACCCGCATCACGCCAAAGAAGCTGCGCTCCGACAGGGCCCAGTCATAACCGCGCGCCAGATGATAGCCGGACCAGACGAGGGCGGCCAAAACGATCGTGAACATCACCGCCCGATCGCGCACCAGGAAGGCGAACAGGGTCGCGATCCCCAGGATGGCTTGCGCGATCCGCACCAGTTCGGCGTCCGGGATGGCCGCGCGAATGTCGGGCGCATAACGGACCGCCTCCATCGACAGCGGCCCCAACAGAGCGATGACCACGCCGGCGACGCAGCAGATGATCTCCCACGGCCTGATCTCGCGACGGCTCCACGGTCGCAGCAATCCGACCGCCACCAGCACCAGCGGATACTCCCACACCATGTCGAAAACGGCCGGCGCGATCAGGCCGTTGAACAGCCCGCCGACTACGCCGCCCAGCGACAGCAAAAGATAGAATTCGGTCAGCCGATCCGGCGCCGGCCGCCGCGCCGCCAGCCTCTGGTGGCACATCAACGCGGTAAAGAAGAAGGCCGCCAGATTGACGGTGAACACCAGCAGCCATTCACCTGTCCGGAACGCGATCAGGGCCGCGCAGGCCGCGCCCATCGCCGCCTGCAGCCCTAGGCCGATGGTGGGCGGGATCGCCGGCCGGGTCTGGAACGCGATGACGAACGTCAGAAGATAGAGCGCGAGCGGTATGACCCACAGAAACGGCGCCGAGGCCACATCCGTCGTCAGGTGCGCCGTCACCCCCAGCATCAGACTGGACGGAGCGGCGGCCAGCAGAACCAACATCCCCTTTTCACGCCAGGCGATCGGCCGGCTGGCCTCAAGCGGGGCGGGCTCCGTTGTCCCCATCTCGCGTCGTCGCCAGACCTGAACGCCCAGCCCCACGACCATCACCACGAACAGCCCATAGCCGACGCTCCAGCCCAGGCGCTGATCCGACAGGCTGGCCAGCGGCTCGATCACGACGGGATAGGCCAGCAGGGCCAGGAAACTGCCTAGGTTCGAGGCGGCATAGAGAACATAGGGGTTCTGGCCGTCTGCGTGCCCGGCCCGCACGCGCGCGTACCAGGCCTGAAGCAATGGCGCGGTCGCCGACAGAACCGCAAACGGCGCGCCAATCGACACCGCCAGCGTCGCCAGAAGCCACACCGCCGGTTGGGACGGATCGGGATCCCCCAACAGGCCGCTGATCTGCAAGGGCAGGAAAAACGCCGCCAGAACCAGCAGGCCTAGGTGAACCCCGACCTGCGCCCGCATCGTCGCCAGACGTTGCAGCAGGTGCGCATAGCCGTATCCGGCCAGCAGCGCGGTCTGGAAAAACACCATCGACGCGTTCCACACCGAAGGCGATCCGCCCAGCGTCGGCAACAGCAGCTTGGCCGCCATTGGCTGAACGACGAAGACCAGACAGGCCGATGTGAAGATGGCGACGGCGAACAGGATCGGCGCGATGCGATCCGATGTCGGGGCGGCGGGGCGTAACGGATCGACAGCCTCGGTCATGGCTCTGGTTAGAGCGGGGTTCGCGGCCTATGAAAAGACCATGTTTTCCCAAGATATCGCGCACCTGGCGCAACAGATTGTCGCAACGGCCAGCGAGCGCGGCCTGATGCTGGCGACGGCCGAAAGCTGCACGGGCGGGCTGGTGTCCGCTGCGATCACGGCCATTCCCGGTTCGTCAGCGGTTCTGGATCGCGGGTTCGTCACCTACAGCAACGAGGCCAAGGCCGAGATGCTGGGCGTGTCGCTGGAAGGCCTGTCCGCCCACGGCGCCGTGTCGCGAGCCGTCGCAGTGGCGATGGCTGAGGGCGCCGTGGCGCACTCGCGCGCCTCTGTTTCGGTGTCCGTGACAGGCGTGGCCGGACCAGGCGGCGGGTCGGTCGATAAACCCGTAGGGCTGGTGCACTTCGCGGCGTCCGGGCCAAAAGGTGTCGTTCACCGCGTCGAGCGATTCGGCGATCTCGGCCGCGATGGGATCCGCCAAGCCAGCGTTCGCGTGGCGTTGACAATGCTGGTGGATCGGCTCGCGTGAGCGACCCCGTCGTCATCGACGCCAAGGGGCACCGGTGCCCTGTTCCCAGCCTGAAGCTGATGAAGGCGATGGAAACCGCTCCGCCCGGCGCGCGGATGGTGCTGCTGGCCACCGATCCGATGGCCCGGATCGACGTGCCGTTTCTGATGTTTCAGAAGGGTGGCCGCGTAATCGAAATCGAGGACGCCGACGGCCTTCTTCGCTTTACGATCGCGACCGGCGCCCGGCGCGACGCTCCGACAGATTGACGACATCGGCCCGCGGCGCATCGACGACCGCGCGCGCCTTGGCCGCTAGCTCCATCTCGGTAGCGAAGGCGCCGCCGTAGAAGATGGCGTTGACGTTCCACGACAGCCAGATCAACAGCACCACCACGGCGCCGACCGATCCATAGGTGGCCCCCAGCGGCGCGATCTGCTCGACATAGATGGCGCACAGCCACGATGACACGACCGACATCAGTGTCGCCACCAGACCGCCCGCCGTCGCCGGCAGCCAGGCGACCGGCGTCCTGTGGCTCATGGCGTAGCGGTAGAGCAGGCTCAGTCCGATCACCAAACCAATGGCGGGCAGGAAGGCGTCCAGCGGCGCCATGCCGCTTCGCCCGGGCAGGCCGGCGGCCGACGACGACGCATGCGCCATGATCCGCACGGTAACAACCGCGCCCGACACCACAGTGAACAGCGCAAAGGCGAAGATGGCCACGAAGAAAGCCAGCAGATTGAATTTGAAAAAGCCGTGCGGCTCGGTCTCGTCATGGATCAGGTTCAATCCCGCCAACAAGGCCTTGAAACCTCGGTGCGCGGCATAGGCGCCGACGAACAGGGCGAAGGCGCTCTGAGCGGAAACCGTCCGCGCCGACGCATTGCTCAAACGCGTGATCTCGCCCTGAAAAATGGTCTGCGCCGCCTTGGGCAGCAGGTCCGACAAGGCGGTCGCTTGGGCGCTGACTTCGCTGATCGACAGACCCAGCTTGTAGAAGCCGATCAGGATGGCGATCGCCGGAAACACGGCCAGCAGGGCGAAGAAGGACACGCCGCCCGTATAGAGCATGACGTCACGTCCCCAGCTGCGGGTGAACGCTCGCACGGCCAGCCCGCCCCAGAACCCGGGCGCTTTCAGGACCGACCGTGTCAGTTGCTCACTCAAATCGGTCCCCCCACCCTTGCACAAGCGGCGGAACCTAGCGGAATTCGTCTGCGGCGAAAGTCTCATCCGCGTGAGGACGATCATTCGCGATCCGGCCGCATCGCTTTGGCCGGACGACATTGCATCCTTAACACCCTCGTCGCTATGGTCCGCGCGTTTCCGGCCGTCTATTGGCGCGGCGACTTTTGGAGACGATCGGCTTGGCTTTCGACGCGCGCGTATTGATCCTGGCGGCTGACGATGGCCGGATCGGGCCGCTCGCTGCGGGTCTGGATGCGCTGGGCTGGACGACGGTGACCGCCCGCGACGTCGTCTCCGCCGAGATGACGCTTCACGACTTTCCGCTCGAAGCCGCCGTCATCGACATCAACACCTTTGACGCCGACGTGGCGTCTCGCCTTCGCGCCGCCGCCGAGCCGCGCCGCCTGCCCATCGTGGTCATCGGCGCCCGCCCCGATTCGGTGAAGGGCGCGGATCTGACCATGTCCACCCCGCCGCATCCGGCTCAGGCCGCCTTGCGTTTGGAGCAGTTGGGCCGGGCCGCCATCGCCGAGGAAGAGTATCGGCTGCGCGTCACCACCTTCGCCACGCGCGGGGTCGGTCTGGACAAGCGGACAGACGACGACGGTCCCTTGCGTGTTCTGGCCGCCGGCGTCGCGGACCGGCGCTTTCTCGCCCTGTCGAACGCCCTGACCGCGGCCGGGGTCGAGGTAGTCGCGGCGCCGACGCCCTACACCGCCTTCGACTATCTGCACGAAAGCCCGTTCGACGCCGCCGTTCTGTGGGGCGCCGAAGACCATGCGCCAGCCTTGTCGATCGCGGCGGGCATGAAGCGCAACACGCGTCTCTACCATATTCCGCTGATGCTTTATCTGCGTGGCAGGAACGAGATCAGTCTGGCTGAGCTGTTCAATCGCGGCTTCGCCGATGTCGCGTCTGCCGACACGCCCGAAGGCGAAACGGCCGAACGGATCCTGTCCCTGGCCGGCGCGCACCGCATCCATCTGGGCATCCGCAAGACGCTGGACTCGGTGCGCAGCCTGGAAGTGATGGATCCGGAAACAGGCATGTTCACGCCCGAACTGTTCGCCAGCCACCTGGGCCGTGTCGCCGAGGCTTCGCGCGCGCGCAAACGCCCGCTTTCCGTCTGCGTCCTGAGGGTGCGCGAGACCGAATCCGTCACCTGGGCCCGTCAGGGCGGTTGGCTGGATCGCGCCATGCCGCAGATCGGGGCCATGGTTTCGCGCCTGGTCCGTGTCGAGGACACCCCTGCCCGCCTCGCCAAGGAGGTCTTCGCTCTGGCCCTGCCGGCGACCCACGCTGAACCGGCGCGTCTGGCCGCAGAGCGTATCGCCGCCGTGATCGGCTGCACCGCCTTCGACGCAGGTCCAGACAGGTCGCCGTTCGTCGCCGAGTTCGACGTCGGCGCCGCCGAGATGCGCCCCGACGAAAGCGCCGCCGCCCTGCTTGAGCGCGCCTCGGCCGACCTGTTCGAAAAGACGCGCTGAGGGGCTTTACGCCCCCGCCACCCGCGCCAGATCGGCGGTGATCCGCTCGGCCACCTTCAGACGCTCTTCCGCCGTCGGCCAATCGCCCGAAACGACGATCTTCTGATCCGGCCGAATTTTCCAGAAGGCGTGGTTTTTCTGGATCAGCCCGACCAGTCCCCCCGGATTGGGGAAGCTGTTGTCGCGTAACGTCAGCACCGCGCCGCGCGGCCCAATGTCGATCTTCTCGATGCAGGCCTTGCGGCAGTTCGACTTGATGCCGACGATCTTCAGCAGTTGCTGCGCCTCATCCGGCAGCGGCCCGAAACGGTCGATCAGTTCGGCGGCCAAGGCTTCGCGATCCTCGGCCTGTTCGGCGTCGGAAAGACGACGATATAGGCTCAGACGCACGTTTAGGTCCGGCACGTAATCTTCTGGAATAAGGACAGAAGCCCCGACGTTGATGGACGGCGACCAACCGCGATCCACCGTCTGTCCCTCGCCCTTCTCACGCAACTCCGCCACGGCGTCTTCCAGCATCTGCTGGTACAGTTCGACGCCGACCTCGCGGATGTGGCCCGACTGTTCGTCGCCCAGCAGATTCCCGCCGCCGCGCTGGTCCAGATCGTGGCTGGCCAGTTGGAAGCCGGCGCCCAGATTGTCCAGCGACTGCAGAACCTGCAACCGCCGCTCGGCCGACAGCGTCATCGGCTTGATCGCGTCGGTGGTCAGATAGGCGAATGCGCGCGCCTTGGACCGGCCGACCCGCCCCCGGATCTGATAAAGCTGCGCCAGGCCGAACATGTCGGCGCGGTGCACGATCAGCGTATTCGCCGTCGGGATATCCAGCCCGCTCTCGACGATCGTGGTGGAGACCAGGACGTCATATTCCCCGTCGTAGAAGGCGCTCATCACCTCCTCCAACTGCGTCGCGCTCATCTGGCCATGGCCGACGACGAACTTCACCTCTGGCACCTGCTCGCGCAGGAATTTCTCGATGGCGGGCAGGTCCTTCAGGCGCGGCGCGACGTAATAGGCCTGACCCCCGCGATATTTCTCGCGCAGCAGAGCCTCGCGCACTAGCACCGGATCCCACGGCGTCACATACGTCCTCACCGCCAGACGATCGACCGGCGGGGTGGCGATGATCGACATCTCGCGGATGCCCGACAGCGCCATCTGAAGCGTGCGCGGGATCGGCGTGGCGGTCAGGGTCAACAGATGCACGTCGGCGCGCAGCGTCTTCAGCTTCTCCTTGTGCTTGACGCCGAAGTGTTGCTCCTCGTCGACGATGACCAGGCCCAGGTCGCGGAAGCCGACCTGTTCGCTCAGCACCGCATGGGTGCCGACGACGATCTCGACCGATCCGTCCTTCAGCCCGGCGCGTGTCTCCGCCGCCTCCTTGGCGCCCACCATCCGCGACAACTGACGCACCTTCACAGGCCAACCGGCGAAGCGTTCGGTGAAGGTCTTGTAGTGCTGGCGCGCCAGCAAAGTCGTCGGCGCAACGATCGCCACCTGCTGGCCCTTCATGGCGACGACGAAGGCGGCCCTCAGCGCCACCTCGGTCTTGCCGAAGCCGACATCGCCGCAGATCAGGCGATCCATCGGCGTGCCCTTGCCCAGATCCTCCAGCACATCGCCGATGGCGTTCAGCTGGTCGTCGGTTTCCTCGTAAGGAAAGCGCGCGCAGAACTCGGCGAACAGACCCGGCGGCGGCGTGACCGCATCGGTCTCGCGCAGCGCCCGTTTGGCGGCCAGGGCGATCAGCCCCTCGGCCATCGCGCGCAGGCGTTCCTTGGCCTTGGCCTTTCTCGCCTGCCAACCTGCCCCGCCCAACTTATCTAGCTGGACGCCCTCGGAGTCCGAACCGTATCGCGTCAGAAGATCAATGTTTTCAACCGGGAGATAAAGTTTGCTCTCACCGGCGTAGAACAGCTCCAGGCAATCGTGCGGGGCCTGCTGGATCTCCAGCGTCTTCAGCCCCTCATAGCGACCGATCCCGTGATCCAGGTGAACCACCAGATCGCCCGTCGTCAGGGCCGACGCCTCCGCCAGGAAGTTCGAGGCGCGGCGCTTCTTGCGCGGCCGCGCCAAACGATCGCCCAGAATGTCGGTCTCGGAAATCACCGCCACGGCGTCGGTGACAAAGCCATGCTCGACCGGCAGGACGCCGCGCAGATAGAGGTCCTTCGGCGCCGCCTGAACATCGGCCCAGTCGCGCACGGCGACGATGTGATCCAGCCCATGGTCGGCCAGCATGGTCGCCAGCCGCTCCGACGAGCCTTCGGTCCAGGAGGCGAACAGCACCCGCTTGCTCTCGGCCTTCAGCGCCGCCGCATGGGCCGCCACCGCCTCGAACAGATTGACGCTGTCCTGCGCCCGCTCGGCGGCGAAGGTCCGGCCCAACCGTCCGCCGGCATCCTCTCCCCCGCCGGAAAACGGCGTGAAACGTCGCACCGCCCGTCCCGCCAGGGCCTGGTTCCAGTCGCCGGCGTCCAGATAGAGCCGCTTAGGCGGCAAGGCGCGATTGGCGCTGGCCTGACCCTTGGCCTTGGCCGCCTCGGCGCGCGCATCATAGGCGTCCGCGACCAAATCCCATCGCTCGGCGCGGGCCGTCTCGACCTGACTGTCGAGGAAGATCGCCGCGTCGCTCGGCAGATAGTCGAACAGGCTGTCCAGCGTCTCATAGAACAGCGGCAGCCATTGCTCCATGCCCTGACGCCGCGCGCCCTCGCTGATCGTTGCGTACAGCGGATCGTCGCCCGGCGCGCCGAACAGGTTCAGATAGCCGGTGCGGAAGCGCGAGATGGCCGCTGCATCCAGCAGCGCTTCCGAAACGGGCGCCAGCGACACGGACGTCATCTGGCCGGTCGACCGCTGCGTTTCGGGATCGAAGGTGCGGATCGATTCCAGCTCGGATCCGAACATGTCCAGCCGGACCGGCTCCTCGAAGCCGGGCGGATAGACGTCGACAACCCCGCCGCGCACCGCGAACTCGCCGCGCTCCGACACGGTCGAGGCCCGGACATAGCCGTTGGCGGCGAAATATCGCTCCAGCGCCTGGATATCGAGATCGCGGCCGACCTTGGTCTCGAACCCGGCCTGGGTTGTGACCGACTTCGGCGGCGTGCGTTGCATGGCCGCCGACACCGTCGTCACAACCAGAACCGGCGCATCGCCAGGCTTGCGCATCGCCAGCCGCGTCAGCGTCGCCATGCGCTGCGCCGCAATCCCTGCCGTGGGGCTTAGTCGGTCATAGGGCAGACAGTCCCACGCCGGATATTCCAGGACTTCAATATCTTTCGAGAAGAACTGAAACGCCTGAACGAAGCTGCCCGACCTTTGGAAGTCGCGTGCGACAAACAGGCCGACGCCGCCGCCGGCCTTGATCCGTTCGGCGACGATCAGCGCGTCCAGCCCCTCGGGCGCGCCGCCCAGATCGGCGTCGGTCCGATGTTCCACCTTGGCGTCCATCAGCCAATCCCCTTGCCGACTTCGGCCGCGACGTGGGCGCGCATGAAGGCGCGCACCTTGGCCATCACCGGCGTCTCGAACTCGGGCGGCGTCGGATCACGCTCGATGATCCAGCCGTAAAGCCACTGATCCTCCTCGTCGATCAGCCGTTCGAACTGATCCAGTTCCGCATCGGTCAGCGTCGGCGCGACCTGATCGGAAAACGGACCCAGCACCATATCAGCCTCGCGAAAGCCCCGCCGCCAGGCGCGGAACTGGATGCGGCCCAGCCGCTGCCTCCGCTCAGGAGTCATGGGTTCAGGGGTCATTTCGCTTTCGGCACGCGCGTCGATTTCGGCCACAAGAATCCTTGCCCGTTAAAAATGCCGATGCGCTCATGCAGCGATCCGCCGCGCGGAGAGCGATAGCGCATCAGGAATGTGAGAAGCGCAGATAGCGTTCCTGAACGCACTTCGCCACCCGTCATGGTCACGCTATGTTCACGGCGATGCGTCCGCAGATTCTCTTTCCCCTGTTCGCCGAGGTCTCGACCCTCAAGGGCGTGGGCCCGCGCGTCCTGCCTCTGGTGCAAAAGGTGGCGGGCCCGCTGGTCCGCGATCTGCTGTTCCTCAGCCCGTCCGGCGTCATCGTCCGCCGCCCCGCTGAGGCCGCCACCGCGGTCGATGGCGAGGTGGGCGTCTTCACCGTCACCATCGATCGCCTCTTCACGCCCAGCCGTCCCGGCGCGCCGCTGAAGGTGCGGGCCAGCGATCCCACCGGCTTCGTGCATCTGGTCTGGTTCGGCGGCTCGCCCCAGCACATCGACCGGCTGTTGCCGCGTGGCGAAACGCGGTTGGTCTCAGGAAAGGTCGAGCGCTTCAACGGCGAGGTCCAGATCGTCCATCCGGACATCGTGACGCTCGAAAAGGCCGCCGACATTCCGGCGTCTGAACCCGTCTATCCGGCGACGCAGGGCCTCAGCTCGCGCCAGTTGCGTAAACTCGTCAAGGCCGCCCTGCCCACCGCCTCCGACCTCCCGGAATGGCAGGATCCCGCCTGGCTCAAGAAACAAACCTGGCTGGGTTGGCGCGCCGCTCTGGACGCGCTGCATGCCCCCACAGGCGAGATCGACCTGTCGCCCGACGCACCGGCTCGCCAGCGCCTGGCCTATGACGAGTTCCTGGCCCATCAGCTGGCTCTGGCCCGTCGTCGGCGCGCCCGCGAGATCAAGCCCGCCCCCGTTATCGCCCCCGGCGCGGCGTCCGACCACCTGCTTCAGGCCATGCCTTTCCAGCTGACCAATGCTCAGGCCCAGGCCGTCGCCGAAATCCGTCGTGATCTGGCGTCGGGCCAGCAGATGGGGCGATTGCTGCAAGGCGATGTCGGATCGGGCAAGACCGCCGTCGCCGCTCTCGCTCTGGCCGACGCCGCTTCGAGCGGCTTTCAGTCCGCGCTCATGGCCCCGACCGAAATCCTGGCGCGCCAGCATTATGAAAAGCTCGGCCCCATGCTGGACGCAGCCGGCGTGGCTGCGATTCTGCTCACCGGCCGCGACACCCCGACCCAACGCCGCGAGAAACTGGCCGCCTTGGCCTCGGGTCAAGCCCAGGTCGCTATCGGCACCCACGCCCTGTTCCAGGACGCCGTCCGCTTCGACCGTCTGGCCCTGGCCGTCATCGACGAACAGCACCGGTTCGGCGTCAACGAGCGTCAGCGGTTGCAGGCCAAGGGCGACCCGCGCCTGGGGGCGGTGCATCTGCTGACCATGTCGGCCACCCCCATTCCCCGCACGCTTGAGCTGACGCAATACGGCGAGCTGGAAGTCAGTCGCCTGATGGAGAAGCCCCCCGGCCGAACCCCCGTCACGACCGCCGTCCTGCCCTTGGCCCGTATCGGCGAGGTCGCCGCCCGGCTGAAAACGGCGGTAGAGAGCGGCGCCCAGGCCTATTGGATCTGTCCCTTGGTAGAGGAATCTGAGGCCATCGACCTGGCCGCCGCCGTTGATCGCGCCGACGATCTGCGACGCCTGCTGGGCGTGGAGGTCGGCCTGGCCCACGGCCAGATGCCGGGCGCCGAGCGCGAGGCGGTCATGGCCGACTTCGCAGACGGCCGCCTGCCGGTTCTCGTCGCCACGACGGTGGTTGAAGTCGGCGTGGACGTGCCCAACGCCTCGATCATGGTGATCGAACACGCCGACCGTTTCGGCCTGGCCCAGCTGCACCAGCTGCGCGGCCGCGTCGGTCGCGGCGCCAAGGCCAGCTCCTGCATTCTGCTGTACGGCGGTCAGGACGGCGCCCTCGGCGAGACGGCCAAGGAGCGGCTCGAAACCCTGCGTCGCACCGAGGACGGCTTCGTCATCGCCGAGGAAGACTTCCGGCTGCGCGGCGGCGGCGATCCTCTGGGCCTGAAACAGAGTGGTTTTCCCGCCTACCGCTTCGCCGACCCGATCCGCCACCGCAGCCTGATGCTGGCCGCCGCCGATGATGCGCGGCTGATCATGAACCGCGATCCTGATCTGACGTCGGAACGCGGTCAGGCGGTCCAGGTGCTGGAAGAGTTATTCGACTGGAAAAACCACAAGGCCGGCGCAAGCTAGTCGATCACTCGGCTCCAACCGTCGAATCCGACCTCGACATTTGCAGGAACAAGCGCCGACAACGCCTTGTAATCCATATCGATGTGGAGGTTTGTCAGAACCGCGCGCTCCACGTCTGCGGCGGCGATCCACGCCAGGGCCTGGTCCAGATGGGCATGGGTCGGATGCGGCCCATAACGCAGCGCATCGACGATCCAGAGCTTGCAGCCGGCCACGGCCGCCAATGCCGCCTCGTCCAGATCGGATACGTCGCTGGAATAGGCCACGTCGCCCAATCGGTACCCCATCGAAAGGATCGGCCCATGCGCTTGGTCAAAGGTCGTGACCGGGATCGCCCCGCCCGCGCCCTCGACGGACCAGGCCACGCCGTGTGGCGGAATGATCCGCCCGTCCAGCAGCGGCGGATAACCGAACTTGCTCTCGAAGATGTAGTCGAAGCGATGCGTCAGCGAGCCATGCGTCGCCGCATCCATCCACGCCGGAATGCGCTTTCTCGCCCGCGCGGCGAAGGTGCGCAGATCGTCGATGCCGTGGGTCTGGTCTGCGTGATCGTGGGTGTAGAGGACCGCATCCACATGTTTCGTGCCGCTGGCCAGCATCTGTTCGCGCAGGTCCGGCGAGGTGTCGATTAGGACGTTGGTCACGCCCTCGGCGCCGGTCTTTCTAGCTAGCATCGAACAGCGCGTGCGCCGGTTCTTTGGCTCGGTCGGGTCGCAAGCGCCCCAGTCGCCGTCCCCGCGCGGCACACCGCCCGACGATCCGCTGCCCAGAATGACGACTTCGAAACTCATGCGGGCCTGGGTATCCGGTGAAAGAGGCCGAAGAAGGCCTCGGTCGTGACGCGGTCCGCCTCCTCGGCGCTCCAACCTCGGATCTCGGCCAGCTTGTCCAGCACATGACCGATGTAGGCCGGCTCGTTGCGCCGCCCCCGATGCGGAATGGGCGCCAGATAGGGGCAGTCGGTCTCGACGATGATCCGGTCGTCCGGCATATCGCGGATCACCGCCCGCACATCCTCAGCCGCCTTGAAGGTCGCAATGCCGGACACAGAAAACCACGCGCCCATTTCGGCAGCAGTTTTAGCCAGTTCCGCGCCACTCGTATAGCAGTGCATCAACATCTTGAACGATCCCACGGCATATTCCTCGCGCAGGATCCCGGCCATCACCTCGTCCGCCTCACGCGTGTGGATCACCAGCGGCAGGCCCGTCTCGCGCGCCGCCGCCACATGCTGCCGGAACACCGCCGCCTGCACCTCGCGCGGGCTGAAGTCGTAGTGGAAATCCAGGCCGCACTCCCCGATGCCCACAACCTTGGGCCGCTGCGCCAGTTCGATCAGTGTCGCCGCCGTCAGTTCCGCCGCGTCCTTGGCCTCGTGCGGATGCACCCCGACCGTGCACCAGATGTCGTCATTGGCCATGGCGATCCCGTGCGTCGCCTCGAACGTCGTCAGCTTGTCGGAGATTTCCACCATAATCGAGACACCCGCCTCGCGCGCGCGCCCGATCACGGCGTCCCGGTCCTCGTCAAACTGGGGCGCGTGCAGGTTCACATGACTGTCGATCAACATCAGCCCATCCGCTCTTGCTGGGCCTGAACCCGCTTCAGGTCCGCCAGCGCGCCGGCCAGCACATCGGCCTTGTCCAGGTTTAGTCCCGCCGCGCGTTCCGGCAGCGGCTGCAGCCGCTCCCACAGCTCGGCCCATCGATTGCCGGCGCCGGGCGCGCTCTGCAAGGCGCGCATCCGCACCGCCGCCATCAGCCGGTCCATCAGCGTCTCGAATCGCTCCTGCCCCTCGGCGCCGCGGAATCGATCAGCGATGGCCAGGGCTTCGGCCCGGTCCACATCGCCCTCAACCCAGCTCCGCGCCAGCTGATCCATCTCGAACGTCGCGCCTGACGCCAGGGCCAGGGCCGCGCCCGGCGATCCGCCCGCCATGACGGCCGCGTGTTCGGCGTCCTCACGCTCCGCGCCCGTCCGGTTGCGCACCAAGGTTTCCAGCCGGTCCGGCGTCCAGATCGGAAAGCTCAGCCGCCGGCACCGCGACCGAATCGTCGCCAGCAATCGCCCCGGCGCATGGGTCACCAGAAACAGCACGCCACGCTCGGGCGGCTCCTCAAGAACCTTCAGCAAGGCGTTGGCGGCATTCAGATTCAAGTCATCCGCCGCATCGATGATCGCCACCCGAAACTGGGCTTGCGACGGGCTCTTTGAAAAGAACTCCGGCAGTTCGCGCGACTGATCGACCGAGATCGACTTCTTGGTCTTGCCCCCCTCGACCAGGCGTTCCAGCACCAGCAGGTCCGGATGCGACTGGGCCGAGATCAGCCGGCTGACCGGATCATCGCGCCGGGCGCCCAGCGGCCCGGACGCCGGATCGGCCGCCGCGCCCAGCAGCCGTCGCGCCGCGCGATAGGCGAACGTCGCCTTGCCCGTCCCCTCGACCCCGCACAGCAGCCAGGCGTGGTGCAACCGCCCCCGCTCCCAGGCGTCCAGAAACGCCGTCTCCGCCGCCGCATCAGGAACCAGGTCGAACCGGTCGCGCGGGTGGTCGCTCACAGCAGCCGGTCCTGAACCGCCTGCCAGACCCGCGCCTCGACTTCGTCCAGCGATCCGACCGCGTCGATCAGCACGCACCGCTGCGGATTGGCCTCGATGATCCTGAGAAAGCCCTCGCGCAGCCGCTGATGGAACTCCAGCCCCTTGGACTCGAACCGCGTCTCGAACAGGCCGCGCCCGAACGCCCGCTCCAGGCCGATCTCGACCGGCAGGTCGAACACCAGGGTCAGGTCCGGCTGATCGTCCCCGACCACGCCGGCGTCGATCTGTTCGATGAAGCTTTGCGCCACGCCGCCGCCTGCGCCCTGATAGGCCCGGCTGGAATCGGCGAACCGATCGCACACCACCCAGTCGCCGGCCGCCAGCGCCGGGCGGATGGTCCGCTCCAGATGGTCCGAGCGCGAGGCGTACATCAGCAAGGTTTCGGTCATGGCCGACCACGGCTCGGCGTCCGTGGCCACCACCAGATTGCGGATCACCTCCGCGCCCTTGGACCCGCCCGGTTCACGCGTGCGCACGACCTTGCGCTCGCCCAGCACCGTCTGCAGCCGCGCGACCAGCCGCCCGACCTGGGTCGATTTGCCGGCGCCCTCGCCGCCTTCGAAGCTTATGAATTGTCCACGGGTCACGCGCCTTCATGGCGCGCCGACGCCGCCCGGCGCAAGCCCGCGCGCGCGATCAGCTGCCGGATATCAACAGGGCGCCCGCATAACCGCGCGCCACGACCGACTGACGCGCCGCCTCGGCCGCATTGGCGCTGTCCCAGGGGCCTACAACCACGTTGAACCGCCCCGCGCCCCGATCGGCGCGCACCCAGCCGCTCAGGCTGTCAGCGATTCGCCCGGCCTCGACCTGATCCGAGAAGCTGCCTGCCTGGACCCAGAAGGTCGTCACCTCCGCCACGATCGACGCGGGCGCAACGACGGGCGCGCTGACCGGGGCAGAACCGCGCGGCACGGGCACCGACGCCCTTAACAGCGTGCCCCCGCCCTGCTGCGGCGCCCGCCCGAGGTAGCGCACCCGCACCCGCCCCACGCCCTGCGACAGCATCCCCAGTTCGCTCGCCGCCTCGCGCGACAGGTCGATGATCCGGCTGTCCACGAACGGCCCGCGGTCGTTGATCCGCACCACCAGTCGCCGCCCGTTCTCCAGGTTCGTCACCTCGACCAGACCGGGCAGAGGCAGGGTCTTGTGCGCCGCCGTCAGGGCATGCATGTCGAACCGTTCGCCAGTGGAGGTCGGCCGGCCGTTGAAGGCGTCGCCGTACCAGGACGCCATCCCGACCTCTTCGTAATCCGGCTGCTCCTTGGGCGTGTACCAGCGCCCACGCACCTGATAGGGCCGCATCGTGCCCGACACGATCGGCGCAGGGTCCTTGACGACGGGTGGATGGTCCTCGCCGCGCCCGGCGACCGTCCCGCGCACGCTTGCTCCGCCAACGGTGGAACAGGCGGCCAGCAGCGAAAACAGCCCCAGGATCAGCGCGCCGCGCACTCCCCGTCCAAACGTCATCGACCCGCCTCGCAAAAAATACGAAAACAGGATGACCGAAGACATTTCCGCTTTGGTTAATGACCCGTTCGCCTGCTATGGCGTCCGCCTCCGCTGCGGCGGCAAGGAAGTGTGGCCGAGTGGTTTAAGGCACTGGTCTTGAAAACCAGCGACGGTGAGAGCCGTCCGTGGGTTCGAATCCCACCGCTTCCGCCACTATCCCTCGCTTAGCCCTTGCTATTGCCCCGTCTGCCGTTAGGAACCCGGCTCCCCTGCCTGGAGCCCTGCCATGACGGCGACGAAACCGATGACGATCGGGATCGATTTCGGCACGACCAACACAGTCGTTGCCCTGACCGATGCGGACGGCCTTGCCCATCTCGTGACCTTTGACGCGGTCGAGGGCCAGACGACCACCTTCCGCTCGGCGCTCAGCTTCCAGACCCATCCGGGCATCGACGGCCAGCCGCCCGAGCGCGTGGTCGAGGCCGGGCCCTGGGCCATCGCCGCCTATGTCGAGGATCCGCTGGAGACCCGCTTCATCCAGTCGTTCAAGACCTTCGCCGCCAGCGCCGCCTTCACCGAGACGCGGATCGACAACAAACGCTACGCCTTCGAGGATCTGCTCGCCGCCTTCCTGCTGCGTCTGCGCCACCACGCCGGCGACGAACTGTCCGACAGCCCGCCCGCCGTCATCGTCGGCCGTCCCGTCACCTTTGCGGGCGGTAATCCGGACGAGACCCTGGCCCTTTCGCGCTATCAGACGGCGTTCGAGCGGCTGGGCTTCACCGACATCCGCTATGCGCACGAGCCGGTCGGCGCCGCCTTCTATTTTGCGCGCCAGCTGAAGGCGGACGCCACGGTCCTGGTCGCCGACTTCGGCGGCGGCACCAGCGACTTCTCCATCATCCGCTTCGAGCATACGCCCGACGGCCTGCGTTCGACGCCGCTGGCGCGCTCGGGCGTGGGCGTGGCGGGCGATGCCTTCGACTACCGGATCATCGACCAGTTGGTCTCGCCTGAACTGGGTAGGGGCGGTCTGTACAGCTCCGTCGGCAAACAACTGCCCATTCCCCAACGGTATTATTCCGCCTTCGCCCGCTGGGATCAGCTGGCCCTGCTGCGCGCATCACGCGACATGCGCGACATCCGCGCGCTGGCCCGCACCGCGCTGGAGCCGGAGAAGATCGAACGCCTGATCGAGGTGCTGGACGACAACCACGGTCATGACCTGTACCGCGCCGTCTCCACGCTGAAGATGGCCCTGTCGGCTGACGACCAGGCGACCTTCCTGTTCCAGGCCGGCGGCGTCCATATCGAAAAGCCGGTCGCCCGCGC
Organism: Brevundimonas vesicularis; assembly: GCF_014204545.1. Classification (GTDB taxonomy): domain Bacteria; phylum Pseudomonadota; class Alphaproteobacteria; order Caulobacterales; family Caulobacteraceae; genus Brevundimonas; species Brevundimonas vesicularis_B. Next base: position 476,975 of record NZ_JACHLJ010000001.1, on the reverse strand, counting down.
TGATTTCGAACGCTGGATCGCGCCGGAATTGGCCGCCATCGAGGGCGCGGTGGATCAGGCGATGGCCCGCAGCGGCCTGGCGCCCGACGCCATCGACCGCGTCTTCCTGACCGGCGGCACCTCCTTCGTGCCGGCCGTGCGGGCGCTTTTCCAGGACCGGTTCGGCACCGAGCGGATCGAAACCGGCGGCGAGTTCGAATCCATCGCCGCCGGCCTGGCCCTGATCGGCCGCGAGGCGGATCTGGATCTGTGGAGCGAAAAAGCGGTTTAGGCCGAAAGCGAACCCAATCTCATCGTCATTCCGGGGCGTCCGCAGGACGAACCCGGAACCCAGGAGGACATCGCCGACACCTAACGCGGCAAGAGCCGTGACACGCACTCCTGGCTTCCGGGTTCTTCGCTACGCTCAGCCCCGGAATGACGGCGTCTTCGTCTAGACCTTACTCCTAAAACCCTTGCGCCCGCGCTACCCGTTCGGCGTGGAAGCCGGCGTCGCCCAGCAGTTCGTTCAGCACCCGCACCCGTTTCATGAACAGGCCGACGTCGAACTCGTCGGTCATGCCGACGCCGCCGTGCATCTGAACCGCCTCCTGCACCGCCAGCTCGGCGACGCGCCCCGCCTTGGCCTTGGCGATGGAAGCCGCCAGCGGCGCATACTCGCGCCGCTCGTCGATGGCGATCTGGGCGCCGATCGTCGCCGCCCGCGCCAACTCCAGCTCCGAGAACAGATGCGCGGCCCGGTGCTGCAGCGCCTGAAACTCGCCGATCAGCTTTCCGAACTGTTTGCGGGTCCGCAGATAATCCATGGTCGTCTTGAACGCCTGATCGCCCGCGCCCGTCAGGCTTGAGGCCGCACAGGCCCGCCCCAGGTTCAGCGCGCCGTCCAGCAGCGCCTCCCCGCCCCCGACCGCGCCGATCACCGCATCGGCGTCGACCGCCACATCGGTCAGCGTGATACGGGCGGCATTGTGCGCATCCACCATCACCGTGCGCTCGATTTCGACGCCCGCCGTCGCCGGATCAACCAGGAACAGCGTCGTCCCCTCCTCAGCCGTCGCGACGACGATCAGGGCGTCGGCCACATGGCCGTCCAGCACGAAGGCCTTGGCGCCGTTCAGCTTGAAACCGTTGCCCGCCCGCTCGGCCCGCGTCGTGATCCGCGACGGCGCGTGTTTCGCGCCTTCGTCCACCGCCAGTGACAGGATCGCATCACCGGCTGCGATCCTGGGCAGCCAGGCCTGTTGCGCCTGCGATCCGCCGTCGATCAGCACCTTGGCTGACAGGATCGACGATCCCAGATACGGCGACGGCGTCAGGGTGCGGCCCAGGCTCTCGGCGATCACTCCGGCCTCTACGGCGCCCAGCCCATGCCGCCCAGCGCTTCGGGAATGATGACGCCGGCGAAACCCATTTCGCCAAAGGCCCGCCACAGGTCGCGCGACACCCCGTCGGCGTCCCGCTCGTCCCGCAGCTTCCTCAAGTGCGCGATCGGCGCCTGTTCGTTCAGGAAGCCGTGGGCGGCGTCCTGCAACATCGTCTGTTCTTCGGTCAGGATCAGCGGCATCGTCTCACGCTCCCGGCAGTTGCAGCAGATGTTTGGCGATGATGTTCAGCTGAACCTCGCTGGTGCCGCCCTCAATGGAATTGGCCTTGGTCCGCAGCCAGTCGCGCGCCGTCTTGCCGTCATGCGACCGCTCGCCCTCCCATTCCAGCGCATCGGCCCCGCCCGACGCCATCAGCAACTCATGCCGCCGCTTGTTCAGTTCGGAACCATAGTATTTCAGCATGGAGGCGATGGCCGGATGCGCCTGTTTAGCCTTCACTTGATCGCCCACCCGCTCCATCGCCAGACGGAAAGCGGCGGCGTCGATCTCCAGGTCCGCGATCCGGGCGCGCAGCATCGGCTCATCCAATCGTCCGGCCTCGTCGGCGCCGATGGCGTCCATCGCCACCTGCCCCACAGGGCGCCCGCCGCCGACCTCGCCCATCGCGCCGATCATGGTGCGCTCGTGCGCCAACAGATATTTGGCCACGTCCCAGCCCCGGTTCAGCGTCCCGACCAGGTTTTCCTTCTCCACCCGCACGTCGTCGAAGAATGTCTCACAGAAGGGGGACTTGCCTGAAATCAGGGTGATCGGCCGCGTCGTTACGCCCGGCGTCTTCATGTCGAACAGCACGAAGCTGACGCCCAGATGTTTGGGCGCCTCAGGGTCCGTGCGCACTAGGCAGAAGATCCAGTCGGCCTTGTCGGCGTAGGAGGTCCATATCTTCTGACCGTTGACGATCCAGTGGTCGCCCCGATCCGCGGCCCGCGTCTGAATGGACGCCAGATCCGACCCCGCGCCGGGCTCTGAGTAGCCTTGGCACCAGCGGATCTCGCCGCGCACGATCTCTGGCAGGAAGCGTTTCTTCTGCTCTTCCGTCCCAAAAGCCAGCAGCGCCGGGCCCAGCATCCAGACGCCGAAACTGGCCAGGGCCGGCTGGGCCTTGATGCGTCGCAGTTCGGAGGCCAGCACCTTGGCCTCCTCGCGGCTGAGGCCGCCTCCGCCGTATTCCTTGGGCCATTCCGGAGCCGTCCAGCCCCGCGCGCCCATCCGCTCCAGCCATTGCTTGTGCGCCGGGGTTTTGAAGGTGGGATTTCGCCCGCCCCAGATCATCTCGTCGTCGGCCATCGGCCCGCGACATTCGGCCGGGCAGTTCGCCTCCAGCCAGGCGCGCGTCTCGGCGCGGAATTGCTCCAGATCGGTCATTCCTCGTCTCCCATGGCGTGCGTCGCTGACCGGCCGAAACCGATGCGAGACATCGTTGGGAATGACCTTATCCAGGAAATCCCCGCCTTAGAAAGCGAAACCTGAATGCCGATCACATAGCTGACGTAACGTCAGATCAGGCCGTGGCCCTTGGGCAGTTCGGCGTAGCGGTGAACCCGCGTCGCCATCACCAGACCGAACCCGATCATGACGGTCAGCATCACCGTGCCGCCATAGGACAAGAGCGGCATCGGCACGCCCACAACCGGCGCCAGCCCCATCACCATCGCCCCGTTGATCAGCACATAGAGCGCGAATGTCGCCGTGACGCCCGACGCCGCCAATCGGCCGAAGTGACTGTGCGACAGCGAGGCGATCCTTAGCGAGATCAGAATGATGGCGGCGTAAGAGGCCAGAAGCGTGAAGGTGCCCACAAAGCCGAACTCCTCGGCGAAGGCGGCGAAGATGAAGTCGGTCTGGCGTTCGGGCAGGAACTCCAGCTGGCTCTGGCTACCCAGGCCGAACCCGCGTCCCAGCGGCCCGCCCGACCCCATGGCGATCTTGGACTGCACGATCTGATAGCCCTTGTCCGACATGTCGGCTTCGGGATTCAGGAAGGTCAGCACCCGGTGACGCTGATAGTCGTGCATGCCGAACATCACATAGGGCGGCACCAGCACGGCGGCGGCGATGATCAGCGGCAGGATGATCCGCCAGCTAAGCCCGGCGACGAACATGATCGCCGCGCCCGTCAAACCGATCAGCATGGCCGATCCCAGGTCCGGCTGGTGCGCGACCAGCAGGAACGGCAGGCCGATGATCCCGACCGGGAAGATCAGCTTCCAGTGGAAACTCGCTTCCTTGGCCGAGGCGCCGTGATACCAGCGCGCCAAGGCCAGCACGACGCCGATCTTCATGATCTCGGACGGCTGGATGCGGGTGAACCCCAGGTCCAGCCATCGGGTGGCGCCCAATGCTGTATAGCCCAGCGGCGTCTCCACCAGCGCCAGCATGAACAGCGCCATCCCGTAGATGGGATAGGCCAGGGCGAACCAGTAGCGGATGCTGATCAGCGACAGCATCAGCATCAGCGCCAGACACAGGCCGAACCGGATCAGGTGCTTCATCGCCCACGGCGACCACGATCCGCCGGCCACCGAATACAGCATCAGGGCGCCAGTGCCGGACACCACGCACAGCAAGGCCGTCAGCCGCCAGTCGATCTGGCCCAGCTTGGTCGAGACGCGTTCGCGCTCGCCGGGACGTGAAAGGGCCGAGGCGGTCAACGGCCAGGCTCTGAAAGATAGGGACGCGGCCCGCTGGTCGCAGACGGCGCAGGGCGGCTCGGCTGCGGCGGAGCCACGACATCGGGCTCGGGCGCGGCGCCCACCACCCCGTCCTCGACGATGGCGTCGCCTGTCGGTTCAGGCGGCAGCGGCCGTTCGATGCGGGCTCGCATGTCCGGATCCTTCAGCAGCACGGTGCGCATAACCTCACGCGCACGCGGCGCGCCTGCGGTCGCCCCGCCCTTGCCCCCGTGTTCCACGATGACGGCGACCGCATATCGCGGCGCATCCACCGGCGCGAAGGCCACGAACAAGTTGTGATCCTTCAGCGCCCAGATATTGCTCTTGCGCGAGCCGGAGCCGTAGTTCCGGACCTGGGCCGTTCCGGTCTTGCCGGCCATCTGGATGTCGCCCAGACCCAGCTGGCTTTGGCGATAGGCGGTGCCGGATCGGTCGTTGGCCACGGCGATCATGCCTTGGCGCACGTATTCGACGTGGGCCGGATCGAACGGCAGGTCCGGCGCCTCGGCCCCGCTGGGCTGTTCGACACCGCCGATGGACTTGATCAGGCGCGGCTGTAGCTGCTTCTTCCCGTTCGCTAGACGCGAGGTCATGACCGCCAGCTGCAGCGCATTCACCGTGATCGCACCCTGGCCGATGGCGACAGAGGTCGTCTCCCCCGGATGCCAGACCGGATCACGCGGGAAGGTCCGCGCCTTCCATTCCGTGGACGGCAACAGGCCTTTGCGCTGGTTGCCGACACCGATGTCGAACTCGTGCTCGAAGCCCAGCGCCAGCCCCGCCTTACGGATGTTATCCACGCCCGCGCGGTTGCACATGGCGTAGAAATAGACGTCGCACGAGTTCTTGATCGCGTCGTGCATATTCTGGGTGCCATGCCGCCCCCAGCATCGCTGCGTTCGGTTACCGGTCCGATACGAACCCGAGCAGAACACCGTCAGCTTCGGATCGACGCCGGCTTCCAACAGAGCCAGCGCTGTCGTCGGCTTGAAGGTCGAGCCCGGCGGGAAGGTGCCGTTCAGCGTCTTGTCCAGCAGCGGCTTGCGCTCATAATCGGCCAGGGCGCGATAGGTCTTGCTGGGCACGCCGCCGACGAACAGGTTCGGGTCGAACGATGGCGCAGACATCATGCACAGGATGTCGCCGTTGCGCACATCCATGACCACACAGGCGCCCGACTCGTCGCCAAACACCTCCAGCGCCCGGTTCTGAACGTCGGCGTCCAGCGTCAGGACGACTTCCTTGCCCGGCACGGCGGGCCGCGATCCGCCGATGTCCTCGGCGACGACGCGACCGCGCGCATCGACCTCGACCCGATTGCCGCCCGGCTCGCCGCGCAGCGACATATCCAGCGCCTTTTCGACGCCCTGGCGGCCGATGCGGAAGCTGGGGTTGAACAGCAGGGCGGGCGGCTGCTCGCCCTTGTCGCGGATCGCCTTGACGTCCCGGTCCGACACCTTGGCCACATAGCCGATGACGTGGGCGAACGATCCGCCGAACGGATAGTAGCGCGCCTCGTTCATATCGACCATCACGCCAGGCAGTTCGTTGGCGTACTGATTGACCTTGGCGAACTCCTCCCAGGTCAGGTCGCTCTTGACCGGCACTGGGTTGAACTTGGACGCCGCATTGACGTCGCGGATGATCGCGCGACGGCGCTCCAGCGTGTCGGGCAACAGCCGTCCCAGAAGATCCAGCGTCTGGTCAAGGTCCTTGGTTTCGTCGCGCACCACCAGCACCCGGAAACTGGGGCGGTTGCCGGCGATGACGACGCCGTTGCGGTCCTTGATCAGGCCGCGCGGCGGCGGGACCATGCGAAAATTGAACTGGTTCTGCGACGACAGGGTCGCATATTCCTGAGCCTGCACGACCTGCAGCTGGCCCAGCCGTCCGATCAGCGCGGTGATCCCCAGCGCCGTCGCCCCGCCGAATACGAAGGTGCGCCGCAGGAAAGACCCCTGGCGTTCGTTCACATCGGCAAAGAAGATGGAGGGCTCGCCGCTCATCGGAACCGAATGTCTCCGTCGTCGAATCGCTCAAGCATCCAGTTGGCGATCGGATAAAGCAGCAGCGTCGGCACGACCTGTCCGACCAGCGGCAGAATCGCCGGCGCGTTCGTCGCCCGCATCGTCACCACCAGATAGGCCAGAAAAAAGGCGCCCAGCGTACAGGCGGCATAGGCTCCAAAGCGGATCAGCCCCTCATGCCCCGCCAGCAGATTGCGCGACAGCAGCACCGTTCCATAGACGGCCATCAGACACAGCGCCCACAGACCCAGCGGCGTATTCCAGAACAGATCCAGGAACAGGCCGATCAGAAACAGCACCGCCGGCGCCAGCATCGACGGCCGGATCAAGGGCCAGGCGAAGGCCAGGATCATCGGAATGACCGGCTCGGGCAGATGCAGACCGAACAGTTGCAGCGGCGTCCCCAGAACGACCGTCGCGGCGAGGACGAGCAGGGCTGGATAGACGATCCACTGAAGAGGTCCGACAACGCGAACCGCGACGGGCCGTCTCACGCCGCGCCTCCCGGAGCGGGCGCCGGCGCAGGGCTGGGCGCAGTCGGCGCAGGCGACGGGGTCGAGGCCGCAGGCCTCGGAGACGTCGCAGCCGGACGGACCGCAGTCGGCGCAGCGGCGGGCGCAGGCGTTGGCGCTGGCGTCGCCGCCGCAGCACGCGCCCGTTCGGCCTGGGCCTGCTGCGCCGCCAGACGACGGGCGGCGGCGTCACGGATTGCTCCGACCTCGGCGGCGCTCGGCTCCGGTGCCGTCGTCAGGCCTGCGAGCGGCGGCGCATTGAGCGCGTTCGGGCTGACGAGTTGACCGAAGCTCTGGAACAACAGCACGCGGACATAATCGATCGCGCCGTGATCGCTGAACAATTTAACCCGCCAGGCGCCGTCCACGCCCTTGGCGGCGACCCCGACCGGCAGACCACGCGGCAGACCGCCGCCGTCTCCCGAACTCAGGATGCGGTCACCCGCCTTGATCGAACCCGAGCCGCGAATGAATTCCAGACGCGGGCTGTCGCCGCTGTCTCCGGTCAGCATCGCGCGCGCATCAGTGCGCTCGATCATCACCGGCGTGCGCGACGCCACATCCGTCAGCAGCACGACGCGGCTGACGCCCCCCGTCACGCCCGTCACCCGACCGACCAGTCCATGTTCCGTCACGACCGGATTGCCGATCCGCACGCCCTTGGCCGAACCGACGTCGATCAGCTTGGCGTTGGAGAAGGGACCGCGCGATTCCGAAATCGCCCGTCCCGTGGCCATGGGCAACGGCGGCTCGGTGCGTAGACCTAGCATGGCCTCATAGCGGCCGTTGATATTCTTTTGGGCGATCGCCTCGTCGCGCCAGCCGCGCAGTTCGGCGATCTCGGCCTTCAGGCGGCGGTTCTCGCCGATGGCGAAGAAATAACCGCCGACATAGTCGCGCGCGGCCCCAGCCCAACGCACCGGCGCGGCGAAGACCCCGCCGACCGGCCCGGCCGCCGCTTCGAAACCGCCACGCGCGGCGCCCATGGTCGAGCCGCCCTCGGACGTGGTCCGGTCGCCCAGCAACAGGACGATCGCGCCGATGACGGCCACGACGACGACGACCGCGGCGGTCCACGCCAGCGGCACCTTGATGTTTTCAAAAGGGCCGTCGCGAAACGCCACGGGCGACCTTCCACTCAAAGGGGTTGGAATCGGCAGGACGCCCCCTGCCGCTGAGCCTGCCTATCGCAAAATCAAGGCCGGAATGGAACCGTGATCACACAGGCAACACAAGGATTTGCAGCCAAGCTTTCATCTGGCCGCAACAGACGGATCAGAGCGCGGAGTCGAGCACGCCCTTCATCCAGCGCGGGTGTTCCAGAACCCGGCCGCAGCCGATGGCCACGCACGACAGCGGATCGTCGGCGACCGAGACCGGCAGGCCGGTGTGATCGCGGATCTCGACGTCCAGACCGCGCAGCAGGGCGCCGCCGCCCGTCAGCATGATGCCCTTGTCGGCGATGTCGGCGGCCAGTTCCGGCGGGGTGGCTTCCAGCGCGACCTTCACGGCCTCGATGATCTGAGTGACCGGCTCGGCCAGAGCTTCCGCCGCCTGACGCTCCGAAATGCGCACCTCGCGCGGCACGCCCTGCATCAGGTCACGACCCTTGACCTCGATCGACAGGCCTTCGCCGTCGGCCGGGATGCGGGCGGTGCCGATGTCCTTCTTGATGCGTTCGGCGGTCGTTTCGCCGATCAGCAGGTTATGGTTGCGGCGCATGTAGCTGATGATGCTGTCGTCCATCTTGTCGCCGCCCACGCGGACCGAACGCGAATAGACGATGCCCGACAGCGACAGGACGGCGACTTCCGTCGTGCCGCCGCCGATGTCGACGACCATCGAGCCGGTCGGTTCGTGGATCGGCAGGCCGGCGCCGATCGCGGCCGCCATCGGCTCGTCGATCAGGCCCACACGACGCGCCGAGGCGTTCAGGCAGCTGTCGTTGATCGCGCGACGCTCGACCGCCGTAGCGCCCGACGGCACGCAGACGATGATCTTGGGGTTCACGAAGCCCTTGCGGTTATGAACCTTGCGGATGAAGTGCTTGATCATCTCTTCGGCGACTTCGAAGTCGGCGATGACGCCGTCGCGCATGGGGCGGATCGCCTCCATGTGGCCCGGCGTCCGGCCCAGCATCTGCTTGGCCTCGATGCCCACGGCGTGGACGACCTTGCGCCCGCCCACGTTTCTCAGCGCCACGACCGACGGCTCGTTCAGGACGATGCCCTTGCCCTTCATGTAGATCAGGGTGTTGGCGGTGCCCAGGTCCATCGCGATGTCGTTGGAGATCGCGCCGAAAAGGGAGAAGCTCATGGGAATCGATACCGTTGTTAGCTGGCAGGGCGTCTAGATGTCTCAGTCGACCTGGCGACGCCCCAACTGCCCTGACATCCCCACGCCGGACAGTTCCTGATCGTCTTCGCCACGCCTACTAGCGGCGGGTTTGCCCGTATGAAACCGGGAATACAAGCCCCGATGACAGTGTCGTCATATAGAGACGGCTATTGATACGCGTCGCCTGTGGACGCCATGCCTAGGAGGCCGCCCTGCCCGGCCTATATGCGCCGACGCCAAAACTGGCGGCGGCCAGCATCGTCGGATACAGCGTGTCTTCCTCGCGCGCGACCCTGTGCGCCAGCGCGCCGATCAGCCCCTTGGTGACGCTGGCGAACCGGTCACGATCCGCTAGGATCCGAGCCTGCGTCCATTCCTTGAAATAGTGCGCCCAGACCCCGCTGAGCGCACCCATATCCTCGACGTAATGCTCGGCGAGGTGACGAACCGACACATCTTCGGACTGCACCAGCACGGGGTACAGTTCACCGTCCTCGATCGCCAGATGCTCGGTCAGGGCGACGTTCAGCGCGCTCATCAACTCGCGCGCGCGTGTCGCATCATCCGATGTTTTCAGAACGGCGGCGGTCCCGCTCAAGGCGCTGGCCAATCGGATGATCCGGCCGTGCTGCGTTTTTAGAACCTCGACATCCATAGCGATGCCTCCCACCAGCCATCATGCAACCTGTGGGTGAACGGAGTGTAAATAGCAGGCTAAGCAAATTCCCTCAGTCGCCGCGCGCGATCTCGCGCCGCTTCACCAGTTCACGCACCAACAGCATCAGCGCCAGCCAGGCCAGCGCCACGCCGGCCAGTATGGCCGAGGTCCAGATGCCGTCGCCGCTGACCGCCGTCATGAAAGATCCGCCGAAGAAGGCGACCAGAGCGGTCTTCGGCAATACGCCCAGCGCGCACCCCGCCAGAAAGCCCGGGAACGACGCCCTCGCCGCCCCGAACGCCATGTTCACGACGATGAACGGAGCCGACGGCACGTTGCGGATCATGAAGCTGGCGTAGAAGGCATTCTTGCCGACGAACCGCGTCAGGCGTCCGACCGTCTTGCCGCCGTGCCGCGCCAGCAGCCGCGCCGTAGGTCCGCGTCCCAGCCAATAGGTCACACCCGCCGACACGACCGTCGCGATCCAGCTGTAAAGGAAGCCGAAACACGGCCCGAACGCCACGACGCAGGCGGCGATCAGGATGAATTGCGGCGCCCCGAAAAAGGCCGAGATCGTGAACACCACGATGGCGGCGACCAGGCCCCAGGGCCCCTGACGGAATCCGGCCAGCCAGTCTTCCAGCCGCCCCTCGGCCTCCAGACCCAGTTGGCTCTTGCCCACAGCGAACAGGGCGATCATCGCGACCAGCAGCAGGGCCGTCGCCAGCACGGCGCGCCAGCGCCGCCCCTCCATGTTCGACAGGAAATCGATGATCCAGCGCATCAGAGCCGCCGCTTATCATCCCATCTCTGCATTAGCGAGCATCAGCGCATTGTCCCGAGGGACGACGCCGCGTAAACAACCCCGCCTCCCCGGCAAAAACTTCCAAAACCACGGGATAGTTCATGTCCAGCCTGCAATCTTCCGCCCTCGCCCGCGTCAAGCCCTCGGCCACCATCGCCGTCACTGCGCAGGCCCGGAAGCTCAAAGCCGAAGGTCGCGACGTGATCGGCCTGGGCGCCGGCGAACCGGATTTCGACACCCCCGAAAATATCAAACAGGCCGCGATCGACGCGATCAACCGCGGCGAGACCAAATACACCGACGCCGACGGCATGCCCGAGCTGAAGGCGGCCATCGTGGCCAAGTTCAAGCGCGAGAACGATCTCGACTATACGGCGGCCAACATCCACGTCGCGCCGGGCGGCAAGCCCGTCATCTTCAACGCCTTGGTCGCCACGCTGAACCCCGGCGATGAAGTCATCGTGCCCGCCCCCTACTGGGTCAGCTATCCCGACATGGTGCTGCTGGCCGGCGGCGAGCCCGTCACCGTGATCGGCGAGGAGAAGGACGGCTTCAAGTTGCTGCCCGCCGTGCTGGAGGCCGCGATCACGCCCCGCACCAAATGGCTGATCCTCAACAGCCCATCCAACCCCACCGGCGCCGCCTACACCCGCGCCGAGCTTGAAGCCTTGGCCGAGGTCCTGCGTCGCCATCCGCACGTCTGGGTGCTGACCGACGACATGTACGAGCACCTCGTCTATGGCGACTTCGAATACACCACCATCGCCCAGGTGGCGCCGGACCTGATCGACCGCACCCTGACGGTCAACGGCGTGTCCAAGGCCTACGCCATGACCGGCTGGCGCATCGGCTACGCCGGCGGCCCCAATCCGCTGATCGATTTGATGCGCAAGGTGGCCAGCCAGACCACGTCCAACCCGTCCAGCATCAGCCAGTGGGCGGCCGTCGAGGCGCTGAACGGCCCGCAAGACTTCATCCCTGAGCGCAAAGCCGCTTTTGAAAAGCGCCGCGACCTTGTCGTGTCGATGCTCAACCAGGCGGCTGGCATTACCTGCGCTACGCCCGAGGGCGCCTTCTACGTCTATCCGTCCATCGCCGGACTAATCGGCAAGACGACCGAGACGGGTGTCGCCATCGACGGCGATTCCACCTTCGCCGCGGAACTGCTGAACGCCGAGGGCGTCGCCGTCGTCCAGGGCGAGGCCTTCGGCCTCAGCCCCTATTTCCGCATCAGCTACGCCACCTCGGACGCTGTGCTGGAAGAAGCCTGCACACGCATCCAGCGCTTCACGGCCTCGCTGCGCTGATCGATTCAGGGCGGAGGTTCAGGCCTCCGCCCGCCATCCGGCCCTATTGGCTGGGCTGCATATAGACCACGCGGCAATCGCCATCGATCGTGGTGTAGCGGTTGTTCGACGCGTCGACGAACGAGATCCGGCCGCCGTCGTCGTACTCGACCTTGCCGGTCGAGCGTCCCTTGAAGTTCTCCACCCCATAGGTCCAGCAGGTGATGTCCGCCGGCTTGTCGCCCCAGGTGGCGTCGTTGCGCGCCCGCTTGCTGTCGGTGCAGGCGGACAGTCCGCCGGTAAGGGCGCCAGTCAGGGCGAGGGCAACGGCGGTATAGACGAGCGCTTTCATAGGCTCAGTCTTGCACGGACGCCGCCCAAAGGAAAAGGCCGCCCCGGCGATGACGGGACGGCCCAACTTTCGACGATGGCGCTCGACCTACGGCCGGCTGGCCATGCCCAGCTTCACCGGCTTGGCGTCGTCGGCCAGGGCGCCGCGCTTGACGCCCCACAGCAGGATGATCGGCGCGCCGACATAGATCGACGAATAGGTGCCGATGATGATGCCGAACATCAGGGCGATCGAGAAGCCAAACAGGGCCTCGCCGCCGAAGATGGCCAGGGCCGCCAGCACCATGACGGCGGTCACGCCGGTGATGATGGTCCGCGACAGGGTCTCGTTCAGCGACAGGTCGATCACGTCGCGCAGCGGCATGGTCTTGTACTTGCGCAGATTTTCGCGAAGGCGGTCGAACACGACGACGGTGTCGTTCATCGAATAGCCGATCACGGTCAGGACGGCGGCGACCATGTTCAGGCTGAACTCCAGCTTGAACAGCACGATCAGCCCGAACGTCAGGATCACGTCGTGCAGCAGGCCGACCACGGCGCCAAACCCGAACTGCGGCTCGAACCGGAACCAGATGTAGAGGAACATCAGGCCGATCGCGACGCCCAGAGCCAACAGGCCCGAGGTGAATAGCTCGCCCGACACCTTGGAGCCGACGACGCTGACGCCCGAATAGTTGACCTGACCGACCGCGCCGTTGATGGCGCCCTCGACCTGGTTGACGACCTGGGTCTGATCGCGGCCTTCCGGCACCTGGAAGCGAAGAATGGCGGTCGAGCCGTCATCGACATTGGTGTCGCGGCGCGCAATGCCCTGGACCTGGACGTCGCCCAGGTTCAGGCCGTTTACGGCCTCGCGGACCCGATCCAGCTCGATCGTCTGGCCCGCCGGCTTGGACACTTCCATCGAGGCGCCGCCCCGGAAGTCGATGCCCATGTTCAGGCCAGGATAGAAGCAGGCGATGATCGACGCGACGCACAGGATCACCGACAGAACGCCGGCGAACCGCGCATATTTGACGAAGTGGAAGTTCGTCTTCTGCGGCAGCAGTTTGATGAGGGGCCATCCACGCATCGCCATCACTCCGCGATCGGCAGTTTTTTGGGCTTGGCCGTCTTGAGCCAGTAGCCGAGCAGGACCTGGGCGACCAGGACCGACGAGAAGACCGAGGTGAACACACCGATGGTCAGGGTCCAGGCGAACCCGCGAACCGGGCCTTCGCCGAACACGAACATGATGCCCGCCGCGACCAGGGTGGTCAGGTTGGCGTCGATGATGGTGCCCATGGCCTTGTTGAAGCCGGCGTCCATCGAGGCGATGACGCTGCGCCCCGCCCGGGCCTCGTCACGCATCCGCTCATAGATCAGCACATTGGCGTCCACCGCGACCGCGAAGGTCAGGATCAGACCGGCGATACCGGGCAGGGTCAGGGTCGCCTGGGTCAACGACATGGCCGCCACGATCAGCACGCCGTTCAGCACCAGGCCGACCACCGACACGCCGCCGAACAGCAGGCCGTAGGCCAGGATCATGAACAGCACGATGATGGCGAAGCCGACGGCGGTCGACAGGGCGCCGGCGGCGACCGCGTCCGCACCCAGTTCAGCCGTCACGGTGCGGCGCTCTTCGACGTTCAGCGGCGCCGGCAGGGCGCCCCCGTTCAGCAGGTTCACCAGCGTCGCCGCTTCCTGGATCGAGAAGTTGCCGGTGATCTGACCCGAGCCAGAAGTGATCGCGCTCTGGATCGTCGGAGCCGAAATCACCTTGCCGTCCAGGATGATGGCGAAGGGCTTTTGCAGGTTGGCAGCGGTGGCTTCGCCGAACCGGCGGGCGCCGGCGCCGTCGAAGCGGAAATCGATGGCCGGGCGGCCGCTCTGGTCCGAACCGACGCCTGCACGGGTCAGGTTCTCGCCCGACACCAGCACGCGCTTCTTGACCAGATAGGGCGTGCCGTCCTCGCCGACCAGCAGTTCGGAATCCGGCGGCACACGTCCGGCGACGGCCTCGGTGACCGAGTTTTCGACATCCACCATCTGGAATGTCAGCTGGGCCGTCTGGCCGATGACTTCTTCCAGCTTGGTCGGATCGCTCTCGCCCGGTGCCTGGACCACGATGCGGTCGGCGCCCTGACGGGTGATGGAGGGTTCGCGCGTGCCCAGGCTGTCGATGCGGCGGCGCACCACCTCGATCGACTGGTCCACGGCCGTCGCGCCCATGCCGTTCAGCGCGGCGTCGGTGTAGGCGAAGCGGATGCGGTTATTGCCCAAGCGCGTCGCTGCGCGTTCGACCTGCCCGCCCGCGCCGGCCTGACCGGCCAGCTGCTGCAGCGCCGTAAACGCCGCATCGTTCTGGGCCGGATTGGCCAGGGTGACGACCACGCCGCCGGCTTCACGCTGGAAGCCGTTGGTGGCGACGCCCGCGCCGTTCAGCGTGACCCGAACGTCTTCGATCAGGTTGGTGACGCGCTTTTCGCGCATCGCCGGCACATCGACTTCCAGCAGCAGATACGAACCGCCCTGAAGGTCCAGCCCCAGGTTCAGCTTGTTCTTGGGCATGAAGCCGGGCAGCGCCTCGCGCTGCTGATCCGACAACAGGTTCGGGAACGCCAGCAGACAGCCGAGAACGGCCGCGACGACGACGAGAATGACTTTCCAGCGCGACAGCTGAATCATGAGGGCGGTCCAGGTATCGGCGGATACGCGAGCGTATCAGGCCTTGGAATCGTTGGCGGCGATGGCGGTGCGGTTGCGCACCTCGGCGATCATGGCCTTGACCACGCGCACATTGACGCTGGGCGCGATCTCCACGTTGACCTCGGCCTCTTCGACACGAGTGACCTTGCCGATCATGCCGCTGCCCAGGACGACGGTGTCGCCACGCTTGACGGCGGCGATGGCGGTCGCGTGTTCCTTGGCGCGCTTCTGCTGCGGACGGATCAGCAGGAAGTAGAACAGGATGAAAATACCGATGATGGGCGCAAACCCGATCAACTGCGCCGTCAAGCCGCCTTCAGCGCCCATGGTAGTCTCCGCAAACAGATAGGGGGCGGCCGTCATCGGCGCCCATCAAAAACGAGGCGCGGAACCTAGGGCTCCGCTTCGTGGAATGCAACGCGGCGAAAGCGCTACCTGGGCAACACTGTCAAAGGATCGACCGCAACCGGATCGTCGCCGCGCATCTGACGGGTCTCGAAGTGGATCGAAGGGCGTCCGTCGCCGGCCGTCAGACCCACGGTGCCGATCTGCTGGCCCGCGCGCACGTCGTCGCCGTCCTTGACCGTCGCCGAACCCAGATGGCCATAGACCGTGCGCCAGCCGTTGGCGTGCACGATCAGCACCGTCAGCCCCTGCCCCACCAGATCGCTGCCGACATAGGCCACGCGCCCGGCCGCAGAGGCGCTGATCGTCGCGCCGGCCGAGGCGCCGATGTTGATGCCGTTGTTCCGCTCGCCCATGCCGACCGGGCCGAAACGCCGCACGATGTCGCCGCGCACGGGCCACAGCAGGTTCGGCTGACCGGCAGCGGCGCTGGCGGCGTTGGTCTGTTCGACAGGCCGCGTCTGGACCGGCAGCGCCGCATTGCCCGAGGGCGGCGGCGGCGGGGGCGGCGGCACGGCGCCGTTGTTGGGCACCAGCACGCCGACGGGCGAAGCGCCGGTCGCGTAAGGATCGCGGCCGGTATCCACCGCCGCTTCAGGCAGGATGATTCGCTGGCCCGTCGTGATCGCCCCGCGCGGTCCCAGGCCGTTCAGGTCGATCAGCGTCTGGACCGGCGTCTGGAACCGGCGTCCCACGCCCGAGATCGTGTCGCCCGGTTGGATCACATAGGCCGCGCCCGGGCGCACCGGGGCCGACGACGACGGATAGGACGGCGGCGTATAGGCGGGCGGCTGCGACGCCGGCGGCTGATAGGTCGGTTGGCTCGGACCGACATTGACCGTCGGCGGCAAGGCCCCGCCATCGACCTGACCGATCGGCGCCGTCGCGGGCGGCGGCGATTCATAAGGGGCGGGACGATAGGGCTGGTTCGGATTCTGGCCGGCATTCGGATAGGTCGGCTGCTGCGGGTAGGCGCCCTGCCCCGGACCATAGGCCGGCGCCGGGTTCGCATGCGTCGAATAGCGCGGCTCCGAAGGATAGCTGATGCAGGCCGCCGTGCTCAACGTCGCCCCCGCGACCAGAACCGCTCTCATCCAGCCCGAAATCATCGCCACCGGCTGCTCCCATTCGTGGTTAAACTCGCCCGCCCGGTGTGCCCGCTCGCGCCCCATAAGCCAACCCCGCAATCATCGCGGAATTGGGGCGCGAAGGTTAACGGCTCAAACAGCGAGCAACCCGGTCGCGAGTGATAGCCAGCAAAAAGGAGCCTATCCCTCCTTCGCCGTCCCCTCGACCAGGGGCACGAAACGCACTTCCGTCAGGCTTTCGCGGTGGAACGACCCGTCGCCTTGCCCGACATAGCGATGCAGCATCTGCACCGACGTGCGTCCCACAGGCGCGACCAGCACCCCGTTCGGCTTCAGCTGTTTTAGCAGTTCGGTCGGCTCGGTGGGCGAGGCGGCGGTGACCATGATCCGGTCGAACGGCGCCTGTTCGGCCCAGCCCAGGCCGCCGTCGCCGTGCCTGGTGATGACGTTCTCGATCTTCAGCACCCGCAGTCGCGCTTCGGCCTCGACCAGCAGACTGCGATACCGCTCCACCGAATAGACATAGCGCGCCAGCCGGCTCAGCACCGCGCACTGGTATCCGCTGCCCGTGCCGATCTCCAAAACCCGATGCCGCGCCTGCACCTCCAGCGCCTGGGTCATCAGGCCGACGATATAGGGCTGGCTGATCGTCTGGGCGCAGTCGATCGGCAGGGCCTGATCCTCCCACGCCTGATCCAGGAACTTTTCGTGCACGAAGACCGCGCGGTCGATGCTCTCCATCGCCTTCAGCACGCGCGGGTCCGTGACCCCCTGCTGCCTGAGCGACAGGATCAGCCGCCCGGCCCGGTCGTCGTGCAGATTCATGCGGCGGTCGCCACGCTCTTTGGCGGCGCTCCGCCCAGCACCTTCTTCAGGTCATGCACGCTGGTCATGTGCGTCAGGTCGATATGCAGCGGCGTGACCGAGATCCGCCCCTCTTCGATCGCGCGCAGGTCCGTGCCCTCGGCATGCTCCTGCTTTTCGCCCCGGAAGCTCATCCAGTAATAGTCACGACCGCGCAGGTCCGTGCGCCGCACCGCGTGCATCTCGCCGACGTTGCGGAAGCCCTGGGTCGTCACCTCGACCTGATCGACCGCTTCGGGCGGCCGGTTGGGGAAGTTCAGGTTCATCACCACCCCGTTCGCCCATTTCTGGTCCAGCAGGCGACTGATGATCGCCGGGGCGAAGGCTTCCGCCGTCTCCCAGTGCGCAACCACCTCGTCGTGAAACCGCTCCAGGCTCTGGCTCAGGGCGATGGAGCGGATGCCGAACGCCATCCCCTGCAAGGCGCCCGCGACAGTACCGGAATAGCTGACGTCCTCGCCGATATTGTGCCCGCGATTGACGCCCGACAGCACCAGATCGGGCTTCTCCGGCATCAGGTCATTGACCGCCAGCACGACGCAATCGGTCGGCGTTCCCGTCACGGCGAACCGCTTCTCGCCCAGGTTCAGCACCCGCAGCGGTTCGGTCAGGGTGATCCCCCGTCCCTTGCCCGACTGCTCGACGGCGGGCGCGCACACCCACACGTCGTCGCTCAGCGTGCGGGCGATCCGCTCGAGGCATTCCAGGCCTTCGGCCTCGATCCCGTCGTCGTTCGTCAGCAGAATCCGCATGCCTAGCGCAACACCCGAACCGACTGGGCCTTGATGACATAGTCGCCGCGGCACTGGTTGGTGATGCGCGCGCCCTCATGACGTATAGTCTGAACACCGTCGGCCTCGGCCCAAGGCACAGCCCGGCCTGTAAAGACCACTTTAGAGCCGCCCAGATCCTGCGCACCATTCTGCTGATTGAACGGCAGCGCGCCGCTGACACAGCGAAGGGCGGAAGGCGGCATACGCAGGTCCCGCTGCGTCTGGTAAAGCTGAAATTCCCCATTCGCCACCCGCACCCAGCCGGTGAACTCCGAAGCGTTCGTATCAAGATTGGGATTGGTGAGGGTCGTGGGCGTGGCGCACGCTGACAGGGCTGCGGTCGCGGCGACAACGATCAGGCTCAACGTCTTCATGATCAAACTCCTCCGATGTGGATCAGACCGCCCATATAGGGTTGTAACACCGCCGGCACGGCGATCCGCCCGTCGTCCTGCTGATAGTTCTCCATGATCGCCACCAGGGTCCGGCCGACCGCCAGCCCCGAGCCGTTCAGCGTATGGACGAACTCGGTCTTCTTCTCGCCGGCACGCTTGAACCGCGCGTCCATGCGCCGCGCCTGGAAGTCGCCGCAGTTCGAGCAGCTGCTGATCTCGCGATAGGTCCCCTGGCTGGGCAGCCAGACCTCCAGGTCGAAGGTCTTCTGCGCCGAAAAGCCCATGTCGCCCTTGCACAGCAGCATCCGCCGGAACGGCAGCTCCAGCGCCATCAGCACCGCCTCCGCGCAGGCCGTCATCCGCTCATGCTCGGCGTCGCTGTCTTCCGGCCGCGCGATCGACACCATCTCGACTTTGGAGAACTGGTGCTGGCGGATCAGCCCGCGCGTATCGCGTCCCGCCGACCCCGCCTCGGCCCGGAAGCATGGCGTCAACGCCGTCATCCGCATCGGCGTGGCGAGGTCGTCCTCAGACAGGATGGTCTCGCGCACGAGATTGGTCAGGGAGACTTCGGCGGTGGGGATGAGGAAACGTCGGTTGTTGCTACGAGCGACTTCCAACTCAATGTCGATTGCATCGAGTACGACATAGGTTTCATCCAAACTCAGCTCAGACGAAGGTTTGTTACGGAGCTTTTCCGCAGCGGCTAGAATTTCGCGTCCAGTCGCGACAATCGGGTCGGAAGTCGCAAAGAGATCCTCCTCGAACTTGGGCAACTGCCCCGTGCCGAACATCGCCTCATCCCGCACCAGAAGCGGAGGGTTCACTTCCAGATAGCCGTGCTGGTCCGTCTGCATATCCAGCATGAACTGGCCCACGGCCCGTTCCAGCCGCGCCAACTGCCCCTTCAGCACCGCGAACCGCGCGCCCGACATCTTCGCCGCCGCCTCGAAGTCCAGCATCCCCAGGGCCTCGCCCAGGTCGGCGTGATCCTTGGCCGGACCTGTGCGACGCGGTTCGCCCCAGGTCGAGACCTCGACATTGCCCGCCTCGTCCTCGCCGTCCGGCACATCCTCGGCCGCCAGGTTCTTTTGCGCTGCCAGCAGCTCGCGCAGTTCCTTACCGACGCGCGCCTCGACCTCGGCCGCCGTCGCGATATCGCCCTTCAGCGCCTCGACCTCGGCCTTCAGTCGGTCGGCCTCGGCCATGTCCTTGCGCCCCATGGCGGCGCCGATCAGCTTGGAGGCCGCATTGCGCTTGGCCAGGGCGTCCTGCCCCGTCGTCTGGGCATGACGCAATTCGGCGTCCAGCCGCAGGATCTCGGCCACCAGCCCGTCGGCCTCGTCCACCCCGCGCGACGACCAGCCCGCCACGTAAACCTGGGGGTTCTCGCGAATGGCTCTGATGTCGTGCATGGTCTGAAACTTCGGCTGGGCGGGAGAAGCCGAACGCTCTACCCGCCCACGCGGACTCGGGCAACGCGAGAAGCCAATTCACCCGTCCCAGAATCGCGCCTACAAACGCATCATGGCCACGCTTCGCCCCGACACGCTGGCGACCTCGCTCGCGCGCATCTTCGAAGGTCGCATGGTCGACCGGGCCAGCTGGTTTGCCCTGACCGGCGGCGAGCCGCTGTTCACCGAGGGCGATCCGGCCGACACCCTGTATCTGGTCCGCTCCGGCCGTCTGGGCGTGTTTCGAACGGAGGCCGATCAGACGCCGCACATGCTGGGCGTGGTCAAGGCGGGCGAGCCGGTGGGCGGCATGGCCATGCTGGCCGGCACGCCGCACACCGCCACCGTCGTCGCCCTGAGGGACAGCGAAATCCTGGCCCTGCCGCGCGAAGCCTTCTTCGAGGCCGCCCGCACCGAGCCGGACCTGATGGTCGAGCTGTCGCGGCTGATGATCCACCGCGCTCGCGAACGCACCGCCGGCGCATCCGAGCCCAGCGTCTTCGGCTTCGTCTCGGCCCGCCCCCGCCCCATCCGCGCCTTCGTCGAACGCATCGCCGCCGCCATCCAGGCCATGGGTTTCACCTGTCAGGTCATCGACCAGTCGGCCCTGGCCTCGGCGTCCGAGTGGTTCAGCCGGGTGGAGGGCGACCACGACTACGTCCTTTATGTCGCCGAGCAGGATCAGCCCGCCTGGGCCAGTCTGTGCGCGCGCCAGGTGGACCGGATGTTCATCGTCGGCAGCGGCCTTCTGGCGCCGCCGTCCGCCGTGCCGCGCCGCCAGGGCTTCGGCGACGGCCGCCGCCTGACCGACCTGATCCTGCTGCGCGATCCGCGCATGCATCACCCGGCCAACACGCGCGTCTGGCTGGATGCGTTACAGCCCGACCGCTGGTTCCACTGCGTCGAAGGACTGGCCAAGGACGCCGAGCGCATCGCCCGCGTCGTCACCGGCACGGCGGTCGGCCTGGTGCTGTCCGGCGGGGGCGCGCGGGCCTATTGCCACATCGGCGCGATCAAGGCCTTGGAAGAGGCCAAGGTGCCCATCGACTTCGCGGGCGGCGCGTCCATGGGCGCGGTCGTCGCCGCCGGCCCGGCCTTGGGCTGGTCCTGCGAACGGCTGGATTTCGAGATTCGGCGCGCCTTCGTCGAGTCCGATCCGCTGTCGGACCTGGCCGTGCCGATCATCGCCATGTCCCGCGCTCGCAAGGTCGCCCGTTTGCTGGAACAGGCTTACGGCGACATCGACCTGGCGGACCTGCCCCTGCCCTTCTTCGCCGTCTCGTCCAATCTGACCTCGGGCCGGATCGAGGCGCATCGCACGGGCCTGATGCGCAGGGCCATGCGCGCCTCCATCGCCATCCCCGGCGTCCTGCCGCCGGTCGTCATGGACGGTCAGGTGCTGGTGGACGGCGCCGTTCTGAAGAACTTCCCCACCAGCGTGATGCGCCAGCTGAACAGCGGCCCGATCATCGGCGTCGACATGTCCCAGACGCGCGGCGTCGATCCCCAGGCGCTGGAGAATCCGCCGTCCTGGTGGAAATGGGTCCTGTCCGGCGCCTGGAAGGCCGGCCCGCCCATCGTCTCGATCCTGATGCGCTCGGCCACCATCACCACCGACGTTGAGATGACGCAGTCGAGGGCTGACGCCGACGTTCTGGTCCTGCCCCAGGTCGCCGGCAGCGACATTCGGGACTGGAAGACCTACGACGGCCCCGTCGCCATCGGCTATGACGCTATGAGGGCGGCGCTGGCCGAACTGACGGTCCCCATCACCCACCTGAGAAGAAGATCTCCGTCTGGCCTCTGACCTATCGGCTCATCCCCGCGAAAGCGGGGACCCAGTTCTGTCGCTCGGCAGTGCGTTGGACAGCAATCTTGAAAACGGGGTCAAGTTTTTCGCCCAAAGCACTGGGTCCCCGCTTTCGCGGGGATGAGCGGCTGGGAAGGTGTCAGAGCGGAGCACACGCCCCTCGAAGCCAGTCCAGCGCCTCGCCGTCCATCAACGGCCCGACCTTGGCCAGCGTTTCGGCGTGATAGGCGTCGATATAGGCCCGCTCGTCCGGCGTCAGCATCCCGACATCGATCAGTTTGCGGTCGAGAGGCGCGAAGGTCAGTTGCTCGAAGCCGTGCATCGGCCGCTCTCCGCCCTCGGGCACCACGGCCGGCGTCACCACCTGCAGGGTCTCAATGCGAATGCCCCAATGGCCTTCGCGGTAATAGCCGGGCTCGTTGGACAGGATCATCCCCTCCAGCAGCGGCTGGGACGTGCCCCATTTGGCGATCCGCTGCGGCCCCTCGTGCACGCCCAGGTAGGAGCCGACGCCGTGCCCCGTACCGTGATCATAATCCAGGCCCGCAGCCCACATCGGCGCCCGCGCAATGGCGTCCAGGGCCATGCCGCTGGTCCCGGCCGGGAAGCGTATCGTCGCCATGGCGATATGCGCCTTCAGCACCAAGGTGAACTTGTGGCGCTGGTCCTCGCTCGGCTCGCCCACCGCCATGGTGCGGGTCACATCGGTCGTGCCGTCCAGATACTGGCCGCCGCCGTCCACCAGCAGCAGCGAGCCCTTCTCGACCTTGCGAATGCTGGCCCCGACCGGCTTGTAATGCGGCAGCGCCCCATTTGGCCCGGCCCCGGCGATGGTGTCGAAACTCAGGTCCTTCAGCGCCCCGGTCTCCTCGCGGAACCGCTCCAGCGCCTCGACCACTTCGCGCTCGTCCGGCAGGGTCTCCTGCACCACCGTGTCGACCCAGTGCAGGAACCGGCTCAGCGCCGCCCCGTCGCGGATGTGCGCCTGGCGGCTGCCTTCGATCTCCACCGCATTCTTGGCCGCACGAGGAATGGCGCAGGGGTCCATCGCCCGCACCACCGTCGCCCCGGCGCTTTCCAGCCGGTCGAAATACCAGGCCGAGGACAGCGACGGATCGATCATGACCTTTTGGCCCGACAGCCCGTCCAGCGCAGCCGGCAGCTGCTCGGTCGCCTCGATGCGAACATCGTCGCCCAGCCAGTCCGGCAAAGCATTTGTCACCTTGGCCGGGTCTAGGAACAGCCGCGCCTTTCCGTCCGCCGCCAGAATGGCCTGACCGATCGGCAGGGGCGAACGGATCACGTCCCCGCCGCGCACATTGAACAGCCAGGCGATCGACATCGGCGCCGTCAGCACTGCCGCATCTGCGCCGGCGTCCGCCACGGCCTTGCCGATCCGCGCCCGCTTCGATGCATGGATCTCTCCGGAATAGACATCTTCATGCGGCACGACCGGCGCCGTCGGCTGAGCCGGACGATCGGCGCCCCAGGCCATATCCAGCGGGTTGGCGTCCACGGCGCGCAACTCGGCCCCCGCCTTCTGCGCCGCCGCCTTCAAGGCGACCAAGGCATCCGGGCTGTGCAGAAGCGGATCGTAACCGATCACCGCCCCCTTCGCCGCCGTCTCCAGATAGGCCGCCACGTCATTCAAGTCGCGTCGCTCGAAAAGCGCCGGATCGGTCTGGGCCTTCACCTGAACGGTGTAGCGACCGTCGGTGAACATGCTGGCCCGATCCTGGAACACCACCGCCGCCCCGGCCGAGCCGGTGAAGCCGGTCGCCCAGGCCAGACGCTCATTGGCGTCCGGCAGATATTCGTTCTGATGCTCGTCCTCGTGCGGGATCAGAAACCCGTCCAGCCCCTGCTTGGCCATTTCGGCGCGCAGCAGCGGCAGGTGTTTGGCCCCAAAGGACGGGTCGGTCGTTTCATCAAACGTCTGGCGCATGATCGATCCTCAGCCCTTGCGCAGTTGCAGGGCGCTCCAGGCGTCGTGATGAATGGTCTGCTCGACCGTGAAGCCCAGCGGCAGATAGGCCTCCAGCACCCGCTCCTCCTGCGTGCGCAGCAGGCCCGACAGGATTGCGACCCCGCCGGTTTTCAGCGCCGCCCCGATCTCGGGCGCCAGATGCACAAGCGGCGCGGCCAGGATGTTGGCGAACACCAGATCATACGGTTGATGCTGGGCGATGCGCGGATCGCTGAGACCATCGGCGAAATAGAAGTCGCACTTGGCCTCGTTGATCTCGGCGTTCTCATTGGCGATCCGGGCCGAGGGCTCGTCGATGTCGGTGCCGACGGCGATCGGCGTGCCCGTCTTGGCCGCCGCGATCGCCAGCACGCCCGTGCCGCAGCCGACGTCCAACACCTTCTCGAAGCTTTCGGTCTCCAGCAGCTTGTCGAACGCCTCCAGGCAGCCGACCGTGGTGCCATGGTGGCCCGTGCCGAAGGCGGCGCCGGCGTCGATCTTTAGCGTGACGCGACCCTCGGGCACCTTGCCCTGATCGTGCGCGCCATAGACGAAGAACCGTCCGGCCTCGACGGGCGGCAGACCCGACAGCGACATGGCCAGCCAGTCGGCGTCCGCCAGCTTCTCGACCAGCACCGTGACCGGATAGCCCGCCAGCACTGCCTTCAGACCCTCGACCTCGTCGTCGGTCGTGGGAAAGGCGTCGATGCGCCAGACGTCGTTGTCCTCGTCCTCTTCCAGGATCGAATAGGTCGCGCCTTCCAGCCGTGGATCGGCGTCTACGGCCTCTGCGGCGGCCTCTGCGGCGGCGCGCGGGCCACGTGCGATTATCTGAAGTGCGGACTCGGACATTTTTCAAACACCGGTAATATGGCGAATCGTAGCGATCCGGTGCTGAACGCCCGTCGCCGCCGCGTTTTTATCAAACCGAGGGGTCGGGGAATACATGGCCAAGTCACCGTCTACGTCTAAACCAGCGTCGCCAAAGCCGGCGACCGCCGCTTCCAAGCCTAAAGCCGCGCCGAAGTCGAGCGCTGTGAAGACCGCCGCCGAGAAAACCGCTGCGCCCAAGGCCGCGGCAAAGCCGGCAGCCGCTGCGCCGAAGCCCGCCGCCGCCAAGACTGTCGCGCCCAAGGCTGCGGCGCCCAAAACCGCCGCCCCCAAGGCCGCCGCTGCGCCGGTCGCCGCCAAGGTCGCAGCCAAGCCCAAGACCGCCCCTGCCGCCAAGACTGCTCCGAAAGCCGCGCCCAAAGCCGCCGCACCCAAGCCCGCCGCCGCCAAGACGGCAGTGAAGACTGCAGCTTCGAAAGCTGCCGCACCGAAGGCGACGGCGGCAAAGCCTGCAGCGGCAAAACCTGCTGCGCCTAAGGCCGCCGCTTCGAAACCCGCCGCCGCCCCGAAGGCCGCGCCTACCGCCAAGCCGGCCGCAGCGGCGCCCAAGCCTGCTGAAGCCGTCGCCGCGCCCAAGCCCGCCGCCACCCCCGCACCCGCCGCTGCCTCCGCCGCTGCGGCGTCGGCGCCTACGCCGGCTCCGGCTCCGGCTCCGGCTCCCAAGCCGGTCGAAGCCCCCAAGCCGGCGCCTACCGCCAAGCCCGAGGAAAAGGGCTTCCTCGCCAAACTCGGCGACATGATCTTCGGCAAGCGCTGATCGCACTTCCCCTCTGATCCAGCAGATCGCCGGACGGCTCGCCCGTCCGGCGATTTTCGTTTGTGGGCCGTAATTTACGGCTGTGTCCGCACGAGCGAAAAACCAGGAATACTTGACTTCTGCGCAGGGGCTTCTATATCGCCCCCAGCCTCGGGACAGGTCTGCGATACGCGCCGCCCGCTCGCCCAAAGAGGGGCGGTTCCGTC
Organism: Brevundimonas vesicularis; assembly: GCF_014204545.1. Taxonomy (GTDB): domain Bacteria; phylum Pseudomonadota; class Alphaproteobacteria; order Caulobacterales; family Caulobacteraceae; genus Brevundimonas; species Brevundimonas vesicularis_B. The sequence continues at coordinate 451,642 of NZ_JACHLJ010000001.1, read as the reverse complement.
GCTGCTATGCACGCAGACGCTTTCTCTCCCAAGGATTCATGACCGAATTTACCCAACTGGGCCTTTCGCCCACGACCCTTCAGGCCGTCGCCGACACCGGCTACACGACCGCCACGCCCATTCAGGAACAGGCGATCCCCGTCGCCCTCGCCGGCCGTGACGTTCTGGGCATCGCCCAGACCGGCACCGGCAAGACCGCCGCCTTCACCCTGCCCCTGGTCGATCGCCTGTCCACCGGGCGCGCCCGCGCCCGCATGCCGCGCGCCATCGTCCTGGCGCCGACCCGCGAACTGGCCGATCAGGTCGCCGAAAGCTTCGCCAAATACGCCAAGGGCACCAAGCTGAGCTGGGTGCTGCTGATCGGCGGCGTCTCCATGGGCGACCAGGTCGCGGCGCTGAACAAGGGCGTCGACGTCCTGATCGCAACGCCCGGCCGCCTGCTCGACCTGTTCGAACGCGGCAAGATGCTGCTGACCGGCGTCGAGATCATGGTCGTCGATGAAGCCGACCGGATGCTGGACATGGGCTTCATCCCCGACATCGAGCGGATCTTCAAATTGACGCCGCCGCGTCGCCAGACCCTGTTCTTCTCGGCCACCATGCCGCCCGAGATCACGCGCCTGACGACCGCCTTCCTCAAGGATCCGACCCGGATCGAGGCCTCGCGTCCGGCGATGACCGCCGACACCATCACCCAGTACATCGTCCGCATCCCGACCTCGGACCCCAAGGCCAAGCGGACCGCCCTGCGCGCCCTGGTCGGCCGTGAGGACGTTCGCAACGGCATCGTCTTCTGCAATCGCAAGTCCGAAGTCGATATCGTCGCCAAGTCGCTGAAGACCCACGGCTTCGACGCTGCCCCGATCCACGGCGACCTGGATCAGTCGCACCGGATGAAGACCCTGGCGGACTTCCGCTCGGGCGCTCTGAAGATCTTGGTTGCCTCCGACGTCGCCGCGCGCGGCCTGGATATCCCTGACGTCAGCCACGTCTTCAACTACGACGTCTCGCACCACGCCGACGACTACGTCCACCGCATCGGCCGCACCGGCCGCGCCGGCAAGCTGGGCCAGGCCTTCATGATCGTGACCCCGGCCGACGACAAGTCGCTGGATAAGGTCTTGAAGCTGATCAAGAAGGATCCGGAAGAGCTGGTCCTCGAAGGCATCGACTTCGCCGCCATCAAGGACGGCCCGCGCCGCGACGACAAACGCTCGGGCGAACGCGGTCGCGGCCGGTCGCGCACCAGCAGCGCGCCCACACCGTCCGCCGAACCTGTCGACATCGCCGCCGTCGCCGGCGCACCTTCGTCTGAAGAGGCCGAGGCGCCCCGCAGCCGCAGCCGCCGCAAGGCCCGCCCCGAGACTCCGGTCGAAGTCGCGGCTCCCGTCGCCGCCGCAATCGAAGCTGAGGCGGCCGTCGAACCTGTTGAGACCGCTCGCGCCCCACGCCCGGAACGCGCAGATCGCGAGCCGCACCTGCTGCAATCCGATCGCCGCGGCGACCGCAAGGCTGACAAGAGCGATACGCAGCGCCAAGGCGTGCGTGGCTTCGGCGACGACATCCCCGCTTTCCTGCGCCGGCCCGTCGTCATTCGCGCCTGAACTCACACACAGCGGCGCAGTGAATGCTGCGCCGTTTACCCCGCATTACGGAACATCCCGTAGTGTGCCCCGCGATACAGCTCCAGAACAGGAGCGCAGGGGAACAAGAATGTCGAAAAAAGTCGAGACGGCGCTAAGAGCTCCTCAAGCCTATGCTTTGGCGCGCAACGTCATCGACGAAATGGAAAAGGCCGGCGTCTGGCCGACCCCCCTGAACTTCGAGCTTTGGCTGCATTACATCAGCGACCCCGACGGCGCCTTGGCCCAGGAAATTCGCCGTCTTCTGGCGCAGTCCGCTACCATCACTGATAAGACATCCGAAATGCTGGCCGCCGAGTTCCTGCCGCGCGGTCGCTTGCCGGATCAGATCCGCGACGTCGGCGCCGTGCTGGATCGCGAACTGGCCAGCGTCGCCAGCGCCATCGCCATGGCTCACAAGACCCAACACGACTACGGCGAAACCCTCGCCGACGCCTCTCAGTGCATGGAAACCGTCGACGATCCGTCTTCGCTGAAGGATCTGGTCGGCGGCCTTTCGACCGCGACCAACCGGGTGCGTCGGGAAACGGCGATCCTGGAAAAGCGTCTGGAAAAGTCCAATAAGGAAGTCATCCGCCTGCGCGAAAACCTGGAACAGGTGCGCCGCGACGCCATGACCGACGCCCTGACCAATCTGGCCAACCGCAAGGCCTTCGACGAACGGCTTGAGGCCGCCTGCGCCGAGGATGACGGCGCGCCGCTCAGCCTGGCCATCCTCGACATCGACCATTTCAAACGGTTCAACGACACCTGGGGCCACCAGACGGGCGATCAGGTGTTGCGCTATGTCTCGACCGTCCTGTCCAATATTTGCGGCAGGACCCGGTTCGCCGCTCGGTTCGGCGGCGAAGAGTTCGCCATCATCTTCCCTGGTGAAGGCGCCGGCGTCGTGATGGCGGCGCTTGAAAGCATCCGCAACGACGTGGCTTCACGCGCACTGCGCCGTCGATCGACCAATGACGACCTGGGCTCTGTGACGGTCTCCGCCGGTTTCGCGCAGCGCCGCAAGGGCGAAACCGCCGCCAGCCTGCTGGAACGCGCCGACGCCGCTCTGTACGAATCCAAACGTGCAGGTCGAAACTGCGTCACGCCCGCTTCGTCGCTCGAAAAAGCGGCTTAGGGTCTGACAAGGCCAAGCTTTCTGCCATAGTCGCCGCATGCGCAGCTTCGCCTTCAATGTCGCCTACTGGATACTGTCGATCGGCTATGGGCTGACCGCCGCCTTCGCTGCGCTGGCGCCCGGTCGCGGCCCGGCCAGCTGGGTCATCCGTCGCTATGTGAAACGCATGGTCCAAGCCATGGCGATCTTCGGCGGCATCAAACTGGATGTTCGCGGCAAGCATCGCCTGCCCGAGGGCGCCTTCATCATCGCCTCCAAGCACCAAAGCTGGGGCGACGGCTTTGCGACCTATGACCAGTTCGACGACATCGCCTTCGTCACTGGCGACCACCTGGAAAAGTTTCCCCTGCTGGGCGGCGTGCTGAAGAAACTGGGCGCCATCGTCGTCAACTCCTGCGGCGGCCACGAAGCCCGCAAGGCCCTGGCCATGCGCGCCGCCGAGGCCCGCGCCGAGAACCGCAAGATCCTGATCTATCCCGAGGGACATCTCGCGCCTGTCGGCAAGAAGTTCAAATATCGCTCCGGCGTCTGGCACATGTACCGCGACTTCGACGTGCCCGTCGTGCCGCTCGGCACCAACCTCGGCCTCTTCTGGCCCGAGGAAAAATACGAAAAACATCCCGGCACGGCGACGTTGGAGTTCCTCGACCCGATCCCAGTCGGCCTCCCCAAGGACGAGTTCCTGGCTCGCCTCGAAGCCGTCATCGAGACCCGCACCGCCGAGCTCGTCGCCCAGGCCACAGGTCAACCCATCACGCCGGCCGTGCTCATCGACACACCGACTAAGTAGCGGACTTCGGCGTCTTCCTCGTCGCCTTCTTTACCGCCACGTCCAGCGCGACTGCCGCGCCCAGGCGACGGCTTCGTCGGGATCGTCCAGGGCCGCGTCGGTCAGGGTCCAGCAGCCCATCAGACCCAGGCCCTCTCAATCGGCGGCGACCGGCACGATGGTCACGCTCTCGCCGCAGCCGCAGGCGTCGGTCTGGTTCGGATTGTTGAACACGAACTTGGACGCCAGACGCGTCGTCTCATAGTCGATCTCGGTGCCGATCAGGAACAGCACGGCCCGGGGCTCGATCAGGATAGTGACGCCCTTGTCCTCGACCACCTCGTCCATGGGCCCGATCTCGTCGGCATAGGCGAACGTGTATTCCTGCCCGGCGCAACCGCCGTTCTTGACGCCGATGCGCAGGCCGATGTGATCGTTCTCGGCATTGTCCAGGATCTCGCGCACCCGCTCGGCGGCTGCGTCCGTCAGGGTCACGGCCTTGGGGCGCGGGCGGCGCGGACGGGATGTCGCTTGAAGCTCGGTCATCAGAACATATTCAAGGCGAGTTTCGCCTCGTCGCTCATCTTGGAGGCGTCCCACGGCGGATCGAACACCAGATTGGCCTTGGCGCTGCGCACGCCCTCGACCTTCTCCACCGCCGTCTCCACCCAGCCCGGCATTTCGCCGGCGACCGGACAGCCCGGCGCCGTCAGCGTCATGTCCACCACCACGTCGCGGTTATCGTTGACATCCACGCGGTAGATCAGGCCCAGCTCATAGATGTCGACCGGGATTTCCGGGTCATAGACGGACTTCAGCGCCTCGATCAGCTGATCGGTCAGGGTGTCCAGCTCGGCTTGCGACAGGGCGCTCTTCTGGGGCTCGTCCCAGGCGTCCTTGAAGGCGTCGCTGTCTTGAATCGGTTGATCTGTCATCGGCTTACACGAAGAAGTTCCGCGCCTTGATCAGCGCATCCACGAAGGCGTCGGCATCCTCCACGGTGTTATATAGGGCGAAGGAGGCGCGGGTGCTTGACGTCACCCCCATTCTTTTCGCCAGCGGCTCGGCGCAGTGCAGCCCCGCGCGCACCGCGACCCCGTAACGATCCATGATCTGGGCCACGTCATGGGCGTGCGCGCCCTCGACGGCGAAGGTCAGGATCGCGCCCTTGCCTTCGGCCTCGCCTAGAATCCGCAGCCAGTTCTCACCCTGAAGTCGATCGACGGCGTGCTGATAAAGGGCATGCTCATGCGCCTGCACGGCCGCCCGGTCGTATTGCGCCAGCCATTCCAGGGCCGCGCCCAGGCCGATGGCCTCCAGGATCGGGGGCGTCCCCGCCTCGAACCGGTGAGGCGGCCGGGCATAGGTCACGCGGTCATGCTCGACCGTCTCGATCATCTCGCCCCCGCCCTGATAGGGCGGCAGCGCCTCCAGCGCCTCGGCCTTGCCGTACAGGGCGCCGATGCCGGTGGGCGCGAACAGCTTGTGCCCGGTCAGGACATAGAAGTCGCAGCCGATGGCCTGCACATCCGGCGTCGCATGAACCGCCCCCTGGCACCCGTCGATCAGCACCTGCGCCCCCGCCGCTTGGGCCAGTCGCGTGATCTCGGCGACCGGATTGATCGTCCCCAGCACGTTCGACATATGGGTGACCGCGACCATCCGCGTCCTGGGCCCCAGCAGGTCGGCATAGGCCGCCATGTCCAGCGACCCGTCGTCCTTGATCGGAATCCACTTGATCACCGCCCCGCGCCGTTCGCGAAGCAGATGCCACGGCACGATGTTGGAGTGATGCTCCATCTCCGAGACGATGATCTCGTCGCCCGGCTGGATCGACAGCCCCAGCCCGTTGGCCACCAGATTAATCGCCTCGGTCCCGCCCTTGGTCCAGACCACCTGTTCGGCGTTCTCGGCGTTCAGGAAGCGCGCGACGATCTCGCGCGCTTTTTCGAAGGCCTCGGTCGCCTCGTTCGACAGAGTGTGCAGGCCGCGGTGGACGTTGGCGTAACCGCCCTCCATCGTCGCGACCAAGGCGTCGATCACCGCGCGCGGCTTCTGGGCCGAGGCCGCGTTGTCCAGATAGACCAGCGGCTTGCCGTTCACCTGTCGCGACAGGATCGGGAACTGCGCCCGCACGGCATAGGGATCAAATCCTCCCCCATCGGGGGAGGGGGACCGCGAAGCGGTGGAGGGGGCTAACCGCGAGGCCGGTGTCTGGGGCGAGCCCCCTCCACCACCCTTCGGGCGGTCCGCCTCCCCCTGCGCTAGGCTTGGGGGAGGATTATTCACAACCGCGCCGTCAGCCATTCCCGTGCCACCTCTCTCGCGCCCTCATGCTCGATCCGGTCGATGACCTCGATCAGGAAGGCCTGGGTCAGCAGGGCGCGGGCTTCGTCGGCCGGGATGCCGCGCTGCTGCATGTAGAACAGGGCGCTCTCGTCCAGCGTCCCCACGGTGTTGCCGTGCGCGCACTGCACGTCGTCGGCATAGATGATCAACTCCGGCTTGGCGTCGATCTCGGCCCGCTCGGACGCGATCAGCGCATGGTGGCCCATGCGCGCATCGGTTCCGTCGGCGCCGCGCTCGACCACGATCTTGCCCTGGAAGACGCCCCGCGCCGTGTCGCGAGCCACGCCCTTGATCAGCTGCGAAGTCGCGCCGTCGTGTTCCACATGACGCACCACGCTGGTCAGATCCGCATGGCGCGCTCCGTTCAGCAGATAAAGGCCGTCGGCCTGAACCTGCGCACCCTGGGCGTAGTGGGTGATGCGCGTCTCGATCCGCTGCAATTTGGCGCCGGTCGTGACGATGGTCTGGCGATAGACGCCGCCCGCCTCGACCTTCACATGGGCCTCGGCGATGGAGATGGCGTCTTCCGGCTCCTCGACCAGAACAACGCGGGTCACCTCGGCGCCGGCCGCCACGTCCAGCTCCAGCGTATTGTGCGCCACATAGGCCGAGCCCGCGCCCTCGTGCGTTTCCAACAGCAGCAGCTTGGCGCCCGCGCGCGCCGAAACCCGCGCGCTGGCCGTATGGCCCGTGCCGACGGCGTCCGACACATAGCGCAGCCGCAGGGTCCGCTCGCCCGAGGCGATGAAGTCGGTCACGCCCACGGCGCGCCCGTTGGCGAAGACGATCGCCTCGCCGCCCAGATCATAAAACGGTCCCGGCGGCCCGACCTCAGCCGTGCCTGACGGCTCGGGCGCGGCGCGAAGATGGCGCTTCAGGTCGCTGTATTTCCACGTCTCCGTGCGTCGCGACGGATAGGTGTCGGCGTCGGTCAGGTCGATGGCGAAGGCCACGCTCATGCAGCCTGCGGCAGATACTTGTCGTACCCTTCCGCCTCCAGCTCCAGCGCCAGCTCCGGCCCACCCGAGGCCACGATCCGACCGCCGGCCAGCACGTGCACCCGGTCCGGTTTGATATAGTCGAGCAGGCGCTGATAGTGGGTGATGACCAGCATGGCGCGGTCGGGACGACGCAGCGCGTTCACCCCTTCCGACACGATGCGCAGGGCGTCGATGTCCAGCCCTGAATCCGTCTCGTCCAGGATCAGCAGCGACGGCTCCAGCAGAGCCATCTGCAGGATCTCCATCCGCTTCTTCTCGCCGCCGGAGAAGCCGACGTTCAACGGCCGCTTCAACATGTCGAAGTCCATCTTCAGCGCCTTGGACGCCTCCCGAACCAGCTTCAGGAAGGCCGGCGCCGCCACCTCCTCCTCGCCCCGTGCGCGCTTTTGCGCATTCAGCGCCGTCCGCACAAAGGTCAGGGCGGGCACGCCGGGGATCTCGATCGGATATTGGAACGACAGGAAGACACCCTTAGCCGCCCGTTCGGCCGGATCCAGCGCCAGCAGGTCCTCGCCCGCCCATTCGACAGACCCCTCCGTCGCCTCATAGCCCGGCCGTCCCGACAGGGCGTAGCCGAGCGTGGACTTGCCGGCTCCGTTCGGCCCCATGATGGCGTGCACCTCGCCGGCGGGAACGTCGAGCGTCAGTCCCTTGAGGATCGGCTTCTCACCGACGGAAACGTGGAGGTTGTTGATGGAAAGCATAGTTCTCACAGGTCCGAACGAGTGGACACAAAGCCGTTGTAAGCGATGATCAAAATGGCCAATGCGCCGAGGACGATCTGGCCGAAGGTCTTCTGCCCATTGAAAAGTAAGGCGAGGCCGGTTGCGCCAAGAGCAAGGGAAACGCCGACGCAGATAAGACCAAAACGACGCGCCTTCGGTCCCTTGGGGTAAAAGCCGGTTAGCCGACGATTGAAAAAGCGCTGGTGGAAGCTGGTCACCCCACGCTCCCCTCAAGCGAGATCGCCACCAGCTTCTGCGCCTCGACGGCAAACTCCATCGGCAGCTTCTGCATCACGTCGCGGACGAAGCCGTTGACCAGCAGGGCCACCGCCTCCTCCTGCGACAGCCCGCGCTGCTGGGCGTAGAACAGCTGGTCGTCGCTCAACCGCGTCGTCGTCGCCTCGTGCTCCAGCTGGGCCGAGCCGTTGCGGGCCTCGATATAGGGGATGGTGTGCGAGCCGCACTCCTTGCCGATCAGCAGGCTGTCGCACTGGGTGAAGTTGCGCACGCCCGTCGCCTTCGGATGCACCGAGACCAGGCCGCGATAGGTCGAATCCGACCGGCCCGCCGACACCGCCTTGGCGATGATCCGCGACTTCGAGTTCTTGCCCAGGTGGATCATCTTGGTGCCGGTGTCGGCCTGCTGATGCCCGTTGGTGATGGCGATAGAATAGAATTCGCCGGACGACTCCTCGCCCTTCAGGATGCAGGACGGATATTTCCAGGTCACGGCCGAGCCGGTCTCGACCTGCGTCCACGATACCTTGGACCGATCACCCCGGCAGTCGGCGCGCTTGGTCACGAAGTTGTAGATGCCGCCCTTGCCCTCGGCGTCGCCCGGATACCAGTTCTGGACGGTCGAATATTTCACCTCGGCGTCGTCCAGCGCCACGATCTCGACCACGGCCGCATGCAGCTGGTTCTCGTCGCGCATCGGCGCGGTGCAGCCCTCAAGGTAGGAGACGTAAGCTCCCTTGTCGGCGATGATCAGGGTCCGTTCGAACTGGCCCGTCTGGCTGGCGTTGATGCGGAAATAGGTCGACAGCTCCATCGGGCATTTGACGCCCGGCGGGATGTAGACGAACGAGCCGTCCGAAAAGACCGCGCTGTTCAGCGCTGCGAAATAGTTGTCCGAGACCGGCACCACCGACCCCAGATATTGCCGCACCAGATCAGGATATTCGCGCAAAGCCTCGGAAATCGGCATGAAAATCACGCCGACCTTGGCCAGTTCCTCCTTGAAGGTCGTGACCACCGACACGCTGTCGAACACGGCGTCCACGGCGACCTTGGGCGCGCCCTGCACCCCGGCCAGCACTTCCTGCTCCTTCAGCGGGATGCCCAGCTTCTTGTAGATCTCCAGGATCTCGGGATCGACCTCGTCCAGCGACTTGGGCCCGTCCTTCTTCTTGGGCGCCGCATAGTAGAACAGGTCCTGATAGTCGACCGGCTCGTAACGGACCGCCGCCCAGGTCGGCTCCTCCATCGCCAGCCAGCGCTCATAGGCGGCCAGACGCCATTCCAGCATCCATTCCGGCTCGCCCTTCTTTTCGGAAATGAAGCGCACGATCTCAGCGCTCAATCCCTTGGGCGCATATTCCGTCTCGATGTCGGACGTGAAGCCGTGCTCGTACTTCTCCAGCGCGGCGACGGCGTCGATGGTTTCCTTGACGGCGGCCATCAGGCGACCTCTCTCACGCGCTCGGCGGCGCGCGTCTTGTGCTTGTTATAGGCGGCGACCCAGGCGTCGGCGAACCTTGCCCAGTCGCTCTCGACCGTGCCCCATCCGCCGGAGACGCGCACGCCCCCGGTCGCCAGCGCATTCAGGCCCATGGCGCTGATGGTCTTGGACGGCTTCACCTTGCCCGACGAACAGGCCGAGCCGGCCGACACCATCACGCCCGTCATATCCAGGGTGATCAGTTGCTGCGGACTGTCCCAGCCCTCGACAGCCATAAACAGGGTGTTGGGCAGCCGCGCTGCGCCGCCGCCGATGATGGTCGCGCCCGCGGCCTTGACCTTGGCTTCGGCTGCATCGCGCCAAGCGACATGCGAGGCCATCGTCTCCAGATCCCGCGCGGCGCAATCGGCCGCGACGCCGAACCCGGCGATGCCCGGGACATTCTCGGTCCCGGCGCGCAGGCCCCGCTCCTGCCCCGCGCCGTGCAAAATCCGCACGCCCGACAGACCTTCCTTGAAGATCAGGGCGCCCACGCCCTGCGCCCCGCCCAGCTTGTGCGCCGACAGGGTCAGGGTGTCCGCGTCCAGCGCGCGCATATCGACCGCGATCTTGCCCGCCGACTGGATTGCGTCGACATGCAGCCAGCCGCCCGCCGCCCGCACCAGAGCCGCCGCCTCGGCGATCGGCTGGATGACGCCGCTTTCGTTGTTCGCATGATGGATGGCGACCACGGCCCGGCCCGGACGGCTCAGCGCCTCCGCCAGCCACTCCAGATCGACCACCCCGTCGGCATCAACCGGCAGGACCTCGACCGACGCGCCCGCATTCGCCGCCGTCTCGGCCACGCACGGATGCTCGGTCGCCGACACGACCAATCGCTCGTATCCCGCCGCCAAGGCGCTGGCGATGCCTTGGGCATTAGCCTCGGTGCCGCCCGAGTTGAACACCACCGCCGTCGGATCGGCCCCGACCAGGTCCGCGACCTGCGCCCGCGCGGTTTCGACCCGCGCCCGCGCCCGCCGGCCGGCGGCATGGACCGCCGACGGATTGCCGTTGTCGGCCAGGGCCCTGGCCATGATCTCCAACACCTCCGGCCGCACCAGGCCCGAGGCGTTGTAGTCCAGATAGACGCCGCTCATGCCGCGACCCCCACGGCAGAGGCCTCGACATTGCGCCGGCGCTGGCCCGTGCGGTTCATCACCACATCCTCCAGCGACACGCCGGCCAGATAGCGATGGATTTCGTCGCCCAGGTCTTCCCAAAGATTGTGGGTGATGCAGCGTTCGCCGGCCAGCATGCAGCCCTTGGGCGAGCCATGCGCCACGCATCGCGTCGCCCGGATCGGTTCATCCACCGCCAGCACGATCTCGGCGACCACCGTCTCGTGCGCCGCCTTGGCCAAACGGTATCCGCCACCTGGTCCGCGCACGCTCTTGACCAGTTCGCTCTTCCTCAGACGGGCGAACAACTGCTCCAGATAGCTCAGCGAAATCTCCTGGCGCGCGGCGATCTCGGCCAGCGAAACCGCCCGGATTTCGCCGCTCTCGCCGCATCCGTTCTTCGCCAGATCGGCCATCGCCATCACGGCGTATCGTCCCTTGGTCGACAGACGCATTTCGCACCTTCAAAAATTGCGCGCTTTTCGGGGCTCCTGTGCTAGAACCCGCGCCTTCGCAAAGGCGGCGCGCTTGCGGAGGGACTTAGAAAGTCCCACCTCTGCGGTCAAGTATTACGCACTCGCGAAATGACAGTTGAACGGATTCCAGAGCCCCTATGCCTGAAGTCATCCTGCCCGGCGCCTCCGGTCGCATCGAAGGCCGCTATTCCCCGGGCAAGCGCCCGAACGCACCGATCGCGCTGATCCTGCACCCGCACCCCAAGGCGGGCGGGCATATGAACAACCCGGTGGCGGTCACCCTGCACCAGTTGTTCCAGCAGCGTGGCTTTGCGACCCTGCGCTACAACTCGCGCGGCGTCGGCAAGTCGCAGGGCGAGTTTGATTCGGGCATCGGCGAGCTGGCCGACGCCGCTACTGCCCTCGACTGGCTCCAGGCCAATAATCCCGGCGCCAGCCAGACCTGGGTCGCCGGCTATCAGTTCGGCGCCTACATCGGCATGCAGCTTCTGATGCGTCGCCCCGAGACGGACGGCTTCATCTCGGTCTCGCCGCCGTCGAACATGTACGACTTCAGCTTCCTGGCGCCCTGCCCGGCGTCCGGCCTGTTCCTGCACGGCACGGCCGACACTATCGTCCCGCCGGTCGAGGTTGAGCGCGTGGTCAACAAGCTGCGCACCCAAAAGGGCATCATCATCGACTACGAACTGGAAGAGGGCGCCAGCCACTTCTGGCAGGACCATATGAGCGCGGTCGAAACCCGCGTCGGCGCCTATCTGGACAAGCGTCTGGAAGAAAAGCCGGCCTGACATTCGGTCCACCATCACGGCTGATTAAGGCGCGGGCGGCATGATCGGGCGAGACATCGCTGCGAGATTCGCCATGCGTCCGCCCCTTCTGATCGCCTTGATCGCCTCCCTGGCCTTGCCCACGGCCGTGGCGGCTCAGTCGACTCCCGCGCCAGAGCGCGATTTCTGCGCCGATCGCCCCGGCAAGGGCACGCCTGCCTGCATCCTCGCCAAGGGCCGCTGGCAGGTCGAGCTCGGCCTGTTCGACGGCGCGCGTCAGACGGACGACAGCACACGGACCGACACCTGGGACGCCGGCGATCTGTCCGTGCGCTATGGGCTGACGGGCCTGACTGAGCTTCAGCTTGGGCTCACGACCTGGAACCACGAACGAACCCTCGACCGCGCGACCGGCGACCGTGATGTGGCTGAGGGCATCGGCGATCTCAGTCTCGGCCTGCGCCATTCGCTGAAGAACCCCGATGGCTCGGGCCTGTCCGTCGCGATTTCCGGCTTCATCACCGCGCCGACAGGTGCGCGCACATTCGCGCCGACGGTTTCGAGGGCGGCGTCATCGTGCCGGTCTCCATCCCGCTGAACGACGACTGGACCCTGAGCCTGTCGCCCGAGATCGATTGGGTCTCGGACGCGCAGCGCGACGGCCGCCATGGCGCCTATACGATGGTCGCCGGCGTGGGACGCGGCTTCGGCCAATGGGACGTTGGCGCCGAACTCTGGATCAGCCGCGACGATGATGCCGTCGCCCCGACCACGCCGTCGACCTTCGACCTGACCGCCGTCTGGTCGCCCCCGTCCCTGCCCGACGCCCAGCTGGATTTCGGCCTCAACTTCGGCCTGAACGACGACAGTCCGGATGTGGAGTTCGGCGTCGGTCTTGCACGACGGTTCTAGATCGCCGTTGCGGATCAGACGTGTCGCTGCGACAAATGGGCCTGGCCGATGCGACCGACATCCCCGGCGGCGTGGTTCACGACTTGTCGCACGACCTGCGCGCATCGCTGGTCGCCGCGCCCGAAGCCTTGGCGACCTGGCGCGACATCACACCCCTGGCCCGCAACGAATGGATCTGCTGGATCGAGTCCGCCAAGAAGTCGGAAACCCGGCGCAAACGGCTGGATTGGGGCCGGGCGAGCTTAAGCGACGGCAAACGCCGCCCCTGCTGCTGGCCCGGTTGCCCTCACCGTTAAGCGATCACGCCGGTTCGACCACCGCTTCTTTCGCCGGCTCGGTGCGGATCATGTAGTCGAAGGCCGACAGACCCGCCTTTGACCCCTCGCCCATGGCGATGACGATCTGCTTGTAGGGCACGGTCGTCGCGTCGCCCGCGGCGAAGATGCCCGGCTGCGAGGTCTCGCCGCGGTGGTCCACCTCGATCTCGCCGCGCGGGGTCAGGCCCACCGCGCCGTGCAGCCATTCGGTGTTCGGGACCAGACCGATCTGCACGAAGATGCCTTCCAGATCGACGTCGTGATGGGCGTCGGAGTTGCGGTCCTTGTAGGACAGGCCCGTCACCTTCTCGCCGTCGCCCTGCACCTGGGTCGTCAGGGCCGAGGTCACGATCCGCACGTTCGGCAGGCTCGCCAGCTTGCGCTGCAGCACCGCATCGGCCCGCAGCTCGCTGTCGTATTCGATCAGGGTCACATGGGCCACGATGCCCGCCAGGTCGATCGCCGCCTCGACGCCGGAGTTGCCGCCGCCGATCACCGCCACCCGCTTGCCCTTGAACAACGGCCCGTCGCAGTGCGGGCAATAGGCCACGCCCTTGTTCTTGTACTGATCCTCGCCAGGCACGTTCATCTGGCGCCAGCGCGCGCCGGTCGACAGGATGACGGTCCGTGATTTCAGGCTGGCGCCGTTCTCCAGCACCACCTCATGCAAGCCGCCCGCAACCTTGGCCGGGATCAGCTTGGCCGCCTTCTGCAGGTTCATCAGGTCCACTTCATACTCGCGGACGTGTTGCTCCAGATGGGCCGCCAGCTTGGGCCCCTCGGTGTAGGGGACCGAAACGAAGTTCTCGATCGCCATTGTGTCCAGCACCTGTCCGCCGAAGCGTTCGGCGACGACGCCTGTGCGAATGCCCTTACGCGCCGTATAGATGGCGGCCGCCGCCCCGGCCGGCCCGCCGCCGACCACCAGAACCTCGAACGGATCCTTGGACTTCAGACGCTCGGCCGCACGGGCCTCGGCGCCGGAATCCAGCTTGGCGACGATCTGCTCCAGCTCCATCCGGCCCTGACCGAACAGTTCGCCGTTCAGGAAGACCGTCGGCACGGCCATGATCTTGCGTTCCTCGACCTCGTCCTTGAACAGGCCGCCCTCGATGGCGACGTGTTTGATGCGCGGATTGATCACGCTCATCAGGTTGAGCGCCTGCACCACGTCCGGGCAGTTCTGGCACGACAGCGAGAAATAGGTCTCGAACACATAGTCGCCGTCCAGGTCCCTGACCTGCTGGATCACCTCCTGCGCCGCCTTGGACGGATGGCCGCCGACGTGCAGCAGGGCCAGCACCAGCGAGGTGAACTCGTGGCCCAGCGGAATGCCCGCGAACCGCACGCCGATGTCCGTGCCCTTGCGCCGGATCAGGAAGCTGGGCTGGCGCTCGTCGTCATAGTCGCGGCCCATCTCCACCTTGCCGTGCGAGACCGAGACGATCTCCTCCAGCAGGGTCTTCAGCTCGATCGACTTGGGCCCCGCGCCCAGCGAGGCGACCAGTTCGACGGGATGGACGATGTTCTTGAGGTAGGCTTCGAGCTGGGATTTCAGATTGGCGTCTAGCATCGGATGCTCCTCGAAATTCAATAGGTTGAGCGCCGCCTTCAAGCCGCTTCGGGCGAGGACAGGACGCAAAAAGGCCGCGGGGCTGGAAACGCTACGCACCCCGCGGCCTCTGCGAACGCCCGACAGGATCAGGCGTCCCGGCCGGCGACATCGAAACGCCGCCGGCCCAACTTGGGGTCTTAGATCTTGCCGACGAGGTCGAGCGACGGCGCCAGGGTGGCTTCGCCTTCTTCCCACTTGGCCGGGCAGACTTCACCGGGGTGCGAACGCACATACTGGGCGGCCTTGACCTTGCGCAGCAGTTCGGCGGCGTTGCGGCCGATGCCTTCCGACGTCGTCTCGGTGAACTGGATCACGCCGTCCGGATCGACCAGGAAGGTCGCGCGGTCGGCCAGGCCCACGCCCGGACGCATGGCGTCGAAGTTGTTGGTCACCAGACCCGACGGGTCGCCCAGCATCGTGTATTCGATCTTGCCGATCGCCGGCGACGAGTCGTGCCAGGCCTTGTGCGAGAAGTGGGTGTCGGTCGACACCGAATAGATCTCGACGCCCAGCTTCTGGAACTCGGCATAGTGGTCGGCCAGGTCTTCCAGCTCGGTCGGGCACACGAAGGTGAAGTCTGCCGGATAGAAGAAGAAGATCGCCCACTTGCCCGCGACGTCGGCGTCCGTGACCGTCAGGAATTTGCCGCCCTTATAGGCTTCGGCCGTAAAGGGTTTGATGGTCGTGTTGATGAGGGCCATGCGCAAAATCCAATGCAAGGTGGTTGGGAGGCCCCCTCCCTACCGCACCGCACCAAATAAGCCCAATCACTTATTTGCAGATGCGCAATAGATTTTGGTTATGCCGCCTATTGTTGGGTGCAAGGCGGATAGTCCCTGAAGCGCGCCTCATATTCCGCCAGCGTCCATGGAAACTTCATCTCACGGCGCCATTGCTCGACGCGCTCGGGATCCTCCAGCGTGTCGACCACCCAGCGCCCCTCCTTGCAGGTCATCTGCGTGCCGTAACGCTGCGGGCGGCCTTCGTTGATCGCCAGCCGGTCGTACATCAGGCCATAGCTCTGACCCTCGACCTCGCCCTGCGCGACCAGCGGCTCCAGCACGGGAACGAACCGTCGCCAGTTTTCCAGATCGGAATGCTGAATGATCAGGAAGGCGGCTCCCGCAGCCCTTTCTCCATACACCGATTTCCTGAACCACCCTTCAGCCGGAACCATGGTCAAAAGCTCGTCCAGCAAGGCCTTGTCCACCGCGTTGATGTCCGCCCACGCCAAGGTCTCAGCGGATTGCCGCTCGTCGGCAGGCAGGGCGCTGAAATCCAGCACCGTAAACGCGCGCCTGCCGACCTGATCCAGCGCGCCCATACGTTCGAGCCGCTCACGATCTGTCGTTGGCGGCGGCAAGGCGGCCTGCCGCGCCTTCTCGGCTGCGATCGCCTCAGCGACTGGCGCAACAAGCGCTCTCGCCTCGGCGCTCAGGCCGGCAGGCGCCTGCTGCGACAACAGCGCGGCCGCTAGGATCATTCCAATCATGACGCCCCTCCACAATCCAACCGCGAGGTGATGCCGCGTTCATGGCGAAGTTTGGGCGGGCTTCAATACAGCAGGAACGGTCTCCGGGCCTCCTCCCACGCCCCCTCGTCCGGCTGCGTTGCGGCATCCAGATCGCCGGGCGTCGCCGCTGCGTCGTCCACCCATTCCCGCAGGCCCGACCCGCCGTTGATCACGTCGATAGGCAGTTTGCCGAAGGCATACTCGTACGGAAAATCCCGCCACAGGTCGTAGTCTGGATACAACCGCCGGATCGCCTTGAAGCCCAGGGCCTGAACCCGCCACGGCTTGAAGGCGGCATGGTCATAGCCAGGGTGATCGACGTGGATCTGCACCCCGCTGCACAGCTTTCCGACGTGCTTATGGAAGGTCGGCTCGAACCACATGTCGCGCAAGATGCAGCCGCCCAGCCAGTCCGGCGCCAAGGCTTGCATTTCCGCGATGACCGCCCGCGCATCGATATCGGGCGCCCCGAACAGCTCCAGCGGCCGTGTCGTCCCCCGCCCTTCCGACAGGGTCGCGCCTTCCAGCATCACCGTGCCCGCATAGGCGCGCGCCATCGACAGGTTCGGCGCGTTCGGGCTGGGATTGACCCACGACCGGTCCAGCTGCGGCCAGCCGAAGCCCGGCCCCGCCTCGGGCGCCCAGCCCTGCATCTCCACCACCTTGTAATCCACAGTCAGCTTGAACTGGTCGATGAACCACAGGCCCAGTTCGCCCATCGTCATGCCGTGGCGCATCGGCATCGGCCCGGCCCCGACGAAGCTTTCCCAGCCGGGCTTCAGCGTCATCCCCTCGACCGGCCGCCCCGCCGGATTGGGCCGGTCCAGCACCCAGACCGACTTGCCGTGCTTCGCCGCCGCCTCCAGCACGTACAGAAGGGTCGTCACATAGGTGTAGATGCGGCAGCCCAGGTCCTGCAGATCGACCAGCAGCACGTCGAATTCGGCCATCCATTCATCGCGCGGCCGCCGCACCTCGCCGTACAGGCTGAAGACGGGAAAGCCGTGCACCGGATCACGATAATCCGGGCTTTCCATCATATTGTCCTGCAGATCGCCCTTCATCCCGTGCTGCGGGCCAAAGGCGGCGGTCAGACTGATCTCGGGCCAGGCGGCCAAAGCGTCCACCGCGTAGGTCAAATCCTTCGTCACCGACGCCGGATGCGCCAGCAAGGCCACGCGCCGCCCCTTCAGCTGCGCCCTCAGGGCGTCGTCGGACAAAAGGCGGTCGAGGCCGAAGTTCATGTCAGGTCCAGCGCGAACGAGTCGGGATGATGAAAGTCCGGCTTATCCGAAGGATGCGCCAGCGCCCAATAGCCGATCGCCCCGTCCACGCCCCGGATCACCGCCGCCAACCCCACGGCATCGCCCGCATCCTCAGGCAAGGTCACGTCCGCCGTCAGCACGAACTGTCCGGGCGCCGACCGCGTCACGATGAAGGGCGCGAGCATCTCCAGATCCCGCATCCCCTCGCGATAGCTGTCGAACCGATAGGCCGCCCACGCCCCCGACGGCGACAGATTGTATTCGACATAGCCGCCCGCCGTCCGCACGAACGCCTCGAAACAGGTCGCCTGCCACAGCCCGTCCGTCCGCACCCGCGCCGCCGCCTCCGGCCGCCACACCCTCTCCACCGGTCCGGCCAGCACATACTCCAGGCTCAGCACCCGCCCCGCTCGCCTCGCCTCGACCTCCAGCGTCAGTCCCTCAGGGCTGGATGTCGGGTGCGGGATCAGAGGCAGGCGCATAGAGGCTTCGTATGCGCAGCCCGGTCGTGGGTCAAAGCCGCCGCCGTGATCCTGAACAACACAATTCTCACGCGGCCCCGTCGGCGCAATCCGCCAGCCATCGCATCTGCCGAAGGTATCAGATGGCTTTACAACGCCTTACAGTGAACCAACGTCGTCCAGCCTGTCGCGCCTCAAAACGGCGCTACAATGGGCGGGCCATGCCCAAAGCCGCTACGCATAAATTGCACCATCTTGCATTTTGCACGTGTTTTCCGGGTGCAGTGCAATTTCGCGCCGACCGCGATTAGACGAATTAGACACTTTAGACGGTGTTTTTCATCCGCACCGTCTGAACAGCGAACGCCGCCTCGACTAGGGGAAGACGACCCTCGTCATCCCTGCTAACCCAGCCACACCATGACCGAACACGCCTTCAAATCCGACTTCCTGCGCACGCTCCAGGCGCGCGGCTACATCCATCAGATCACCCACCCCGTCGAATTGGACGAGGCGGCCGCTGCGGGCGTGGTGCCGGGCTATATCGGCTTCGACGCCACTGCGCCGTCATTGCACGTCGGCAGCCTGATCCAGATCATGATGCTACGCCGGCTTCAGCAGGCGGGCGGCAAGCCCATCGTCCTGATGGGCGGCGGCACCACCAAGGTCGGCGACCCGACCGGCAAGGACACGTCGCGCCCCCAGCTGACCGAAGAGACGATCCAGTCGAACATCGACTCCATCAAGACGGTCTTCGCCAAATTCCTGACCTTCGGCGACGGCCCGACCGATGCGGTCATGGTCAATAACGACGACTGGCTTTCGACCTACGGCTACATCCAGTTCCTGCGCGACTTCGGGACCCATTTCACCGTCAACCGGATGCTGAGCTTCGACTCGGTCAAGCTGCGGCTGGAGCGTGAGCAGCCCATGACCTTCCTTGAGTTCAACTACATGCTGATGCAGTCGGTGGACTTCCTGGAGCTCAACCGCAGCCACAAGGTCACCCTGCAAATGGGCGGCTCGGATCAGTGGGGCAACATCACTTCGGGCGTGGATCTGGTGCGCCGCGTGGATCAGAAGGCCGCCTTCGGCCTGACCACGCCGCTGCTGACCACGGCATCCGGCGGCAAGATGGGCAAGACCGCTCAGGGCGCCATCTGGCTGAACGCCGAACAACTCAGCCCCTACGACTACTGGCAGTTCTGGCGTAACGCCGAGGACGCCGACGTCGGCCGCTTCATGCGCCTGTTCACGGACCTGAGCCTGGAGCAGATCGCGGAATACGAAGCGTTGGAAGGCGCGGCCATCAACGACGCCAAGAAGGCCCTTGCCGACGCCGCAACGACCATGCTGCACGGCGCCGAGGCCGCCGCAACCGCCCGCGCCGCCGCCGAGAGCGCCTTCGAAAAAGGCCAGTTGTCCGCCGACCTGCCGACCGTCGAACTTCCGTCGGCTGAGGTCTACGGCGCGATGATCGCGGCTGTCGTGACCAAGGCCGGCCTGACGGCCTCCAACGGCGAGGCCCGTCGCCTGGCTCAGGGCGGCGGTCTGCGCCTCAACGACGCCGCGGTGTCCGACGGCGCCCAGTTGCTGACCGAAGCCGACCTCAAGGACGGCGTCATCAAACTGGCGGCCGGCAAGAAAAAGATCGTTCTGGTGAGGCCTGTCTAACTCTCTCAATCCCGCCAGATTTCCTACTTCCGCTCATCCCCGCGAAAGCGGGGACCCAGACGATGTCAAAGCATGGCGTTCTTCACCTTACATCGTCGCAAGCCGCCGAAATGGAACGCTCTATACAGGTTCGACCGATGATCTGATCCAGCGTGTCGCGCAGCACAGACACAAGACGTTCGCCGGCTTCACGGCAAAGTATGACGTGGATCTGCTGGTCTGGTTCGAAGTTCACGAAACGCGTGAGGCCGCATTCCGCCGGGAACGGCAGATCAAGAAATGGAATCGAGACTGGAAGCTTCGGATGATCGAAAAGGAAAATCCGAACTGGCTCGATTTGTACGATGACTTTCGCCTTGGCGGCCTGAAGGACGCAAAGGACTGGGTCCCCGCCTTCGCGGGGATGAGCGGAATGAGTGAGACACCGAATGATCAATGAAGGCCAGCCCGCGCCCGCCCTCGACCTGCCCACGGACGGCGGCGGCCGCGTCACCCTCTCCGCCCTGAAGGGCAAGCCTGCCGTCGTCTATTTCTACCCCAAGGACGACACGACTGGCTGCACGCGTGAGGCCCAGGACTTCACCGCCCTGGCCTCTGAATTCGCCGCGCTGGGCGTTCCGGTTATCGGCGTGTCCAAGGACACGGTGAAGAAGCACGACAGGTTCAAGGCCAAATACGATCTTGCCGTCACCCTCGCCTCCGACGAGGACGGCGCCGCCTGCGAGGCCTGGGGCGTCTGGGTGCAGAAGAAGCTCTACGGCCGCGAGTATATGGGCATCGAGCGGGCCACCTTCCTGATCGATGCCGAGGGCCGCGTCGCCAAGGCCTGGCGCAATGTGAAGGTCTCCGACCACGCTGCCGCCGTGCTGGAGGCCGCCAGGGCCCTGTGATCAGCGAGCGCCGTTCGGAAGCGATGCTTGACCTTGGCCCCTCCTGCACGGCCTAGTGGGCGTCGGGGCTAATAGGGGCTTGGCCGGCCTTGGCTGGCAGATGCGGAGCGCACCATGTTCACCAAGAGCAAATCCTACGACAGCGGATCGAACGGCCTGGGCATCCCCCCGGCGCCCGAACCAACCAAGCCCACGCCGACGGCTGCGAGCACACCTTCCTTGCCTGCCACGACGCCTGCGCCGCGCGCGCCCGAACCGGCCCGTCCGGCGGCCCGGTCCAGCAATCTGTCGACCCTGTCGGCCGGCGTGAAATACGAAGGCAACATCTCCGGCGCCGGCGAGCTTCAGGTCGACGGCTCGCTGAAGGGCGACGTCCGCGTCTCGCGCGTCGTGATCGGCGAAGGCGGCTCGGTCGAGGGCACGGTCCATGCCGACGTCCTTGACGTGCGCGGCCGCGTCTCGGGCGCCATCGTTGCGAAGCAGGTCAAGCTTCACGCCACTGCCCGTGTCGAGGGCGACATCACCCAGGAACAGCTCGCCATCGACCAGGGCGCCTGGTTCCAGGGCCGCTGCAACCAGGCCAAGCGCGACACCCCCGGCGCCGCCATGCTGGAAGCCCCCGCGCCGAAGGCCGACAAGGCGGACAAGACCGCCGCCTGACCGCGTCGAATGCGAACGGCCGCAAAGCCGGAAGCCCAAAACAAAAAGGGCGGCTCGTTGGAGCCGCCCTTTTCCGTCAGTCCACGCTCGATCCGCGGGTCTCGCCGACCCGCTGGGCCAGGGCCGCGCCCATGAAGGCGTCCAGGTCGCCGTCCAGCACGCCTTGGGTGTCCGAGGTCTCAACTTCGGTCCGCAGGTCCTTCACCATCTGATAGGGCTGCAGGACATAGGAGCGGATCTGGTGACCCCACCCGATGTCCGTCTTGGCGTCGGCCAGCGCCTGAGCCGCCGCCTCACGCTTCTGCAGTTCCAGCTCGTACAGGCGCGCGCGCAGCATCTTCCAGGCCATCTCGCGGTTCTGGTGCTGCGACCGGCCGGCCTGGCAGGCCACAACGGTGTTGGTCGGGGTGTGCGTTAGGCGCACGGCCGAGTCGGTCTTGTTGATGTGCTGACCGCCAGCGCCCGAGGCGCGATAGGTGTCGGTGCGCACGTCCGAGGGGTTGATGTCGATCTCGATCGCGTCGTCCACGACCGGCGACACCCCGATGGAGGCGAAGCTGGTGTGGCGCTTGGCCGCCGCGTCATAGGGGCTGATGCGGACCAGGCGGTGCACGCCCGATTCCGACTTCAGCCAGCCATAGGCGTTGGGCCCTTCGATCAGGATGGTGGCCGACTTGACCCCCGCCTGCTCGCCCTCTTCGTGCGCCTCGATCGTGACCTCGTAGCCGTGCGCCTTCGCCCAGCGCGAATACATGCGCAGCAGCATGCCGGCCCAGTCGTTTGACTCGGTGCCGCCGGCGCCGGAGTTCACTTCCAGATAGGCGTCATTTCCGTCGGCCTCGCCGGACAGCAGGGCCTCCAGCTCGGCGCGGGCGGCGCGTTCCTTGATGCCGCGCAGCGACGCGCGGGCGTCTTCCAGCGCGCCCTCGTCGCCTTCCTCGTCCGCCATCTCGGCCAGCATCACCCCGTCTTCGAGGTCCTGCTCCATCGCCTTGACGGTGTTGATCTTGCCTTCCAGCTGCGAGCGTTCACGGCTGACGGCCTGAGCCTCGTCGGGCTTGTCCCACAGCGTCGGATCTTCGACCCGCGCGTTCAGCTCGTCGAGCTTTCTTAGAGCGACATCCCAGTCAAAGACGCCTCCTGAGCAGAGCGACGCTCTGCTCGATGTCGGCCTTCATGGCCTCGACATCCGGTCTCATCGCAATCTCCGCGACACAACGCCCTCAAGTCGCGAGGCCCGCAGGCCACGCGACAGGGCAGGATTAATGGAAAACGGCGCGCCACGAGGACGCGCCGTTCGAAAGGCCTACCTAGAGCCTCAGTACAATCCGCTCAAGTCCTCGGCCGGCGCCTTCTTGGGCGGCGGCGGCGCGGTGGGTGCCGGCGTCGAGGCGGGCGCGCCGCTTGCGGCCTCCTGCTCGCGGCGGATCACCTCATAGTAGTTCTGCGGTCCGACGGGCTGGGCCGGGCCGGTCGGGCGCGGCGGCGGAGCCTGGCGCTCGGTGCCGGGGCGGAAGGCCTCCTCGATGCCGTTGACGGTGCGGAAGATGGCGTTCTTGGGCCGCACAAACGGGCGAGCCGGCCGTTCCTTCAACGCCGTCTGCATGAACTCCGTGAAGACCGGCACGGCGGCCGACGCGCCGGCTTCTCCGGATCCCAGAGAGCGGTTGTCGTCAAAGCCGATGAAGACGCCGACCACGATGTCGGTGGTGAAGCCCACGAACCAGGCCGAGCGGTATTCGTTGGTCGTGCCCGTCTTGCCCGCGACCCAGGGGCCGAGGCCACGCGCGCTGGCGGCGGTGCCGCGCTGAACGACACCTTCCAGCATGGAGCTCATTTGATAGGCGGTGATCGGGTCGATGACCTGGGTTCCGCGCTGCTGCAGGCGTGGCGATTCCTGGCCCGAGAAGCCCCGTCCGCATTCGCGGCAGCCGCGGTTGTCGGCGCGGAAGATGGTCTCGCCGTCGCGGTCCTGAACATAGTCGATCAAATAGGGCGTCACTCGCCGGCCTCCGTTAGCGAAGGCGGAATAGGCGGCCGTGATCTCAAGCGGCGTGACCTCGCCGGCGCCCAGCGACACCGACAGGTTCGGCGTCATGCCCGGCAGACCCATTTTGGCCGACTGATCGACGATCTTCTTCATGCCCACCGACTGGGCCAGCCGCACCGTCATGACGTTGCGCGACAACTCCAGCCCGCGCCGCAGCGTCTGAGGGCCATAGTATTGGCGGCTGTAGTTCTCTGGCGTCCAGCGCGTGCCGTTGGGACCGCCGGCGAAGCTTATCGGCGCATCCAACACGATCGACGCCGGGGTGAAGTCGCCCTCCAGCGCCGTCGCATAGACGAACGGTTTGAACGCCGAGCCGGGTTGGCGCCGGGCCTGGGTCGCCCTGTTGAAGCTGGACAGGGCATAGGAATAGCCGCCGACCATCGCCAGCACGCGGCCGGACTGCGGCTCGATGGCGACCAGCGCCCCGTTGACGCGCGGCACCTGTTTCAGGGCGAACTGGCCGCCCTGCGGCTCCACGAAGATCAGTTCGCCGCGTTTCAGCTGGCGATTGGCGTTGGCCCATGCGGCGTCAGACGCCAGCAGCGTGCCGGACTTGTCGTCGCGGGCCGTGCGGATGCGCACCGTATTGCCGCTGACGCTTTCAATGGCCGCGGCCTGCCAGCTGCGGCGCTCGGGCGGCGCCTGTTCCTTCAGCGCGACCGCCTGCCAGCCGTCGGCGAAGTCGGTCGTGCCCCACCCGCCGCGCCAGCCGTGACGACGGTCGTAGTTTTCGAGTCCCTGCATCAGGGCCCGACGCGCCGCCGTCTGCAGCGTCGGGTCCAGGGTCGTGCGCATATAGAAGCCGCCGGCGCGCAGTTGCTCGCCGAACTGGGGGTTGGCGGCGGCTTGGCGGCGCGCTTCTTCAACGAAGAAGTCTGCGTCCTTGTAATCCGACCGTTGCGGCGCATCTCGCGTGACCAGAGGCTTGGCGCGCGCCTCGACCAGCTGTTCAGGCGTCAGCCAGCCGCTCTGCTCCATCTCGCCCAGCACCCAATCACGACGGCCCTTGGCCGCCCCTGGGTGACGCTTGGGGTGATAGTTGTTCGGCCCCTTGGGCAGGGACGCCAGGAAGGCGGCTTCGTCGGGCGTCAGCTGCGCCAGCGACTTGCCGAAATAGTTGTAGGCCGCCGACGCGATGCCGAACGAGCGATAGCCCAAGAAGATCTCGTTCAGATACAGCTCGAGGATCTGTTCCTTGGACAAGGTCGCCTCCAGGCGATTGGCCAGGATGGCTTCCTTCAGCTTGCGGTTCAGGCTGGATTCGTTGGTCAGCAGGACGTTCTTGGCCACCTGCTGGGTGATCGTCGAGCCGCCTTCTAGTCGGCGTCCCGACGCCAGGTTGAAAACGTTCTTCAGCGACGCGCGGCCGATGCCGCCCACGTCGATGCCGCCATGCTGGAAGAAATTGCGATCTTCGGCCGCCAGGAAGGCGTGGATGACCGGCTGGGGGATCTGGTCGTAGGAGACATAGATTCGGCGCTCGTCCGAAAACTCGCCGATCAGGGTGCCGTCGCCGGCATAGACGCGCGTCGCGGTCGGCGGGCGATAGTCAGCCAGCTCCGACGCATCGGGAAGGTCGTGGAACAGCCACGCCGCATAGACGGCGACGACCAACCCCGCCAGGGCGATGCCGCCCAGCAGAACCATGCCCGCCCACACGAACCAGCGTTCGGCAATCTTCACTGCGTACTCCGACGACGCGCCCCGAAAGGGTGCTTTAGCCCGCGTCGCCGGTCGATGGCTAGAGCCGCGATGCAACGCCCCCTTCCCGTCCGCCGTTAAGCTCCCATCTCAAGCATCCCAACCCAAGGAGCCTGCCATGGAAGTTCTGTATCGCGCCCAATCAACGGCATCGGGCGGAGGCCGCGAAGATGGCCGTTCGGCCACCGATGACGGCAAGATCGACGTCAAACTGTCCACACCGAACGAGATGGGCGGCAAGGGCGGCGACGGCACCAATCCGGAGCAGCTATTCGCCACCGGATACGCCGCCTGCTACCTCGGCGCGCTTCGTCTGGTCAGCGGCAAGGCCGGCACGCCCGTCAGCCCTGACACCAAGGTCACCGCTGGCGTCGGCTTCGGCAAGAACACCAAGGGTGACGGCTTCAACCTGGATGTCGACCTGACCGTCACCGACCACGGCCTGGACCAGGCCGTTATCGACGACCTGATCGAGAAGGCGCACCAGGTCTGCCCCTACTCCAACGCCACCCGCAACAACGTCGATGTTCGGCTGGAAGCCAAGTAAACGACTTCCGCTCATCCCCGCGAAAGCGGGGACCCAGTGCTTTGGGCGATGATCGCTGCCGTCTTCAACAGGTCATCGTCCAACGCACTGCCGACCAAAAGAACTGGATCCCCGCTTTCGCGGGGACGAGCGGGGTTTAAGTGATCCGAAACGTGCGCTAATCGCACAGGCATGACCTCCCCGCTCGACGCCTCCCCCGATCCCCTGCTGACGCTCGAACCACATCGCCGCGTGACCCTGCGCGAAGCCTTCGGCGTGGACAGCGACATGACCGTGCCCGCCTTCGACGAGCGCGACAGCCATGTGCCCGAGATCGATGAGGCCTATCGCTTCGATCCGCAGACGACCATCGCCATCTGCGCCGGCTTCGCCTTCGACCGCCGCGTCATGGTCCAGGGCTATCACGGCACCGGCAAGTCGACCCACATCGAACAGGTCGCCGCCCGACTGAATTGGCCGCTGGTGCGGGTGAACCTGGACAGCCACGTCAGCCGGATCGACCTGATCGGCAAGGACGCCATCGTCCTGAAGGACGGCAAGCAGATCACCGAGTTCCGCGAGGGCATCCTGCCCTGGTCGCTGCAACGCCCTATCGCCTTGGTCTTCGACGAATACGACGCCGGCCGGCCCGACGTGATGTTCGTGATCCAGCGCGTGCTGGAGGCCCAGGGTCGCCTCACCCTGCTGGACCAGAACCGCGTCATCCGCCCGCACCGCTATTTCCGTCTGTTCGCCACGACCAACACCATCGGCCTAGGCGACACGACGGGCCTGTATCACGGCGCGCAACAGATCAATCAGGCCCAGCTGGACCGCTGGAACATCGTCACCACGCTCAACTACCTCGATCACGACGTGGAAGCCGAGATTGTCGCCGCCAAGGTGCCCGAGTGGAAGGACGCCGAG
Organism: Brevundimonas vesicularis; assembly: GCF_014204545.1. Classification (GTDB taxonomy): domain Bacteria; phylum Pseudomonadota; class Alphaproteobacteria; order Caulobacterales; family Caulobacteraceae; genus Brevundimonas; species Brevundimonas vesicularis_B. Next base: position 425,440 of record NZ_JACHLJ010000001.1, on the reverse strand, counting down.
GGCCGCCGCCGCATCGCCGCCATGGTCCGCGTCGCCGACATGACCCGCAACGCCTTCATGAACGGCGACATCTCAACCGTCATGTCGCCCCGCACCGTCATCACCTGGGCCCAGAACGCCCAGATCTTCAACGACGACCTGGGCCTCAGCTTCCGCCTGACCTTCTTGAACAAGTGCGACGAGCTGGAACGCCCGACCATCGCCGAGTTCTACCAGCGCGCCTTCGGCGAGGACCTGCCCGAGGCGGCGACGCGGGTGAAGGTGGGGTAAGGCTCAACCCCGCGGCTCTTCACCGCCGCCGATGAAGGCGCCGGCGATCCAGCTGACGATGCCGGTGACGATGGCCGCGCCGATGCCGGCCCATAGGCCGTCGACCCGGAAGCCGTCCAGGAAGACGGAGGTCAGCCCGATCATGGCGGCGTTCACGACCAGCCGGAACAGGCCCAGCGTCACGACGGTGATCGGGAAGGTCAGCACGACCAAGATCGGCCGGACGAAGGCGTTGACCAGGCCCAGAATGATAGCCGCCGCGATCAGCGACCCGGTGCTGGTGAAATCAACGCCCGGCACGATCTGGGCGGACAGCCACAGGCCCGCCATCGTGACCAGCGCCTGGATGATGAAACGGATCATGACGGGCTTCGTTACGTTCAAGCGTGACCATAATGCACGAGGTGGACGAAGGCTCCCCCTTCAGTGACGGCGCTGCTATCGAAGGTCAGAACCGCACGGAGACCGCCCATGAGCCTGCACGGCGCCTATGACACCAACAACATCTTCGCCAAGATCCTGCGCGGCGACATTCCGTCGGTTAAGGTGTGGGAGGACGACCACGTCCTTGCCTTCATGGACGTCTTTCCCCAGTCGGAAGGCCACGTCCTGATCATCGCCAAACAGTCCCAGGCCCGTAATCTGCTGGAGATCGAGCCCGAGGTGCTGGCCCGCGTGACCGCCGCCCTGCAACGCACGGCCAAGGCGGTCGAGAAAGCGCTGAAGCCCGAAGGCCTGTCGATCCTGCAGTTCAATGGCGAGGCGGGCGGACAGACGGTCTTCCATCTCCATTTCCACATCGTGCCGCGCTGGGCCGATCGCGAGATGAAGGGTCACGGCCATGCGCCGATGGCGGATACGGCGACCTTGCGGGCGCTGGCCGACCGGATCGCGGCCGAACTGGACTAGGTGACGCGGCGCTTTTCCAGCTTTCGCGCCAGGGTGCGGCGGTGCATGCCCAGCCGCCGCGCCGCCTCCGAGATGTTGAAGTCGGTCTCCACCAGCGTCTCGTGGATCCGCTCCCATTCCAGCGTCTTGATCGAGGTGGGGCGCGTGCCCAGCGGCGTCTCGGCGTCGCCGTCGGCTCGGCCGAAGGCGGCTTCGATGTCATCGGTGCTGGCGGGCTTGGCCAGATAGTGCCGGGCGCCCAGCTTGATCGCCTCGACCGCCGTGGCGATGCTGGCGAAGCCGGTCAGGACGACGATGTTCATCTCGGGGTCGAAGGCGTGAAGAGCCTCGACGCAGGTCAGGCCGGAATGCCCGCCCAGCTTCAGATCGACGACCGCATAGCCGGGGCGATGCGTCTTCAGCACCTCGGTCATCTGATCGGGACTGGCGGCGCTGACGACCGTATAGCCACGCCGTTCGAACGAGCGTCGCAGGGTGGTCGAGAACGACTCGTCGTCCTCGACGATCAGCAGCAATCTGGCGTCATCGGTCATGCGTGATCTCGTCCGTCGGAGCCAAGGCCGAAAGCGGCAGGGTCAGACGCACTTCTGCGCCGCCCGCCGGGGGATTGGAGGCTTCTACCCGTCCGCCCAGCGACCGGATCACATTCATGAGCAGAAAGAGGCCGAGACCCGCGCCGGGCCTGGGCTTGGTCGAGTTGTAGGGCTTGCCCCAGGCCTGAAGGATCGCCGGCGGAAAGCCGGGTCCGTCGTCGCGGACCGCGATGCCGAAATGCTCGTCCGTGCGCGTTGTGCTCACGGTGATGCGGCTCGCTCCGGCCTCGACCGCATTGTCGAACAGCACGCCCAGCACCTGACGCAGGGCTGGGTCGGCGATGATCGACGGGTTCTGGGCCAGTTCGTCGCGGATCTGCACCGCCACGCCGTCGCCGTTCCAACTGGCCACCACATCGGCGACGAAGGCCCGCAGTGTTGTGCGCTCAGGCGCCTGTCCCCTCGCCTCGCCGGCCGACATCAGGATGCCGGTGACGATGGCCTTGCAGCGTTCGACCTCGGCCCGCATCACCGTCATGTCCTGGGCCAGGTCGGCGTCTTGGGTCAGGGCCGGCATCCGCTTCCAATCGCTGAGGATCACCGACAACGAAGCCAGCGGCGTCCCCAGCTCATGCGCCGCGCCCGACGCCAGCAGGCCCATGCGGACGATATGATCATGCTCGGCCGTCTGCTGGCGTAGGGCGGCCATGGAGGCGTCGCGCTCACGCAGGTTCTGGCTGATCCGGGTGACGAACAGCACTAGCAGCACGGCCATCAGAACGAAACAGATCAGACTGCCCTGAAGATAGAGGCTAAGCAGCGAATCCTCGCGCGCCGGCGGCAGGTTCAGCGGCCGGGAATGCAGGCCCAGGCCGGCAAAGCACAGGCTGGTGATGGCGATCAGCGCCCAGGCATAGACCGGCGCCAGCAGCACCGCCCCCAAGACAACTTGCAGCAGATACAGCGCCACAAACGGATTGGCCGCGCCCCCGGTCAGGAACAGCAGCCAGGTCAGCGCCGCCACATCCGCCAGGAGGGCGATCATTAGCGCCTGATCCTCGACCTCCTGCCGGCGCACGGTCAAAGGCGCGCTGACCAGATTGACCAGCACCAGACCCGCCGGCGCCGCCAGCAGCCACAGCACCGGCAGGGGGATCCGCATCACATATTGGACCAGCAGGATCGTCGCCACCTGCCCGGCGACCGCCAGCCAGCGCAGCTGGATCAGCAGCAGCATGTTGCGGCGGTTGGCCCCGCCGTGTGTCGCGACCCCGCCTCTGAGCCCCAGGCCCAGCAGTCTTTGCAAAGTTGTCGTCGTCACGACCTGTTGCGCCTGCCGTCGCGCAGGAACAGCCACAGACCGACCGAAGTCAGCAGCGCCATGCCGAACCAGGTCAGTGCATAGACCAGATGGCTGTTGGCGAACCGGATCACCGTCAGTCCTCCGCGCGGCAATCCGCCCGGGTTCGGACTGGCGTCCGCGTCAATGAAATAGGGCGCGACGCTCGTCAGGCCCCGCCGTGCAGCGATCGCCGCGACGTCGCGCGACCGCCAACGATCACCGGCGGGATCATTGGCGCGCAGGAAGCCGCCCTTGGGCTCGGTGATCCGGAGCAGTCCCGTCACCGTCTGTGGCCCCTCGACCTGACCATCGGCGCGGACGGCCGGATCGCGTCGGCCTGCGGGCACGAAGCCTCGGTTGATCAGGACGGTGAAGCCCCGGTCGTCGACCAGAGGCGTCACGACCCAGAAGCCGCCACCGGAGTCGGTCACCGCCTGAACAAGGGTTTCCTTGTCGTGCAGGAATCGACCGTGAATCGTGACGCGGCGGTACTGATCCTTTTCGCGCGTCACCGCAGCCCATTGGGTCGGGCCAGGCGCTGGAACGGCGGTCGCGTGAACGCGCGCATCGACCTGGGCGATCAGATTGGTCTTCCAGACCAGACGCTGAACCTGCCACCCGCCCAGCGCTAGAAAGCCGACGAACAACGCCAAGCCCGCGACCACGACCGCCATGCGGAAGGATCGCGAACGTCTGGCCTTGCCGCCGGCCGGGGCTGAGGACGGGTCCGTGATCTCGACCTCAGCCGCCCATCTGCGCCATGTCGTGCGTCATGGGCATCATATTGGTGTTCAGGTGGTACATGACCCACAGCGAACCCGACAGGGCGATGACCACCACGATGATGGTGAAGATCAGCGCCAGCATGATCCAGCCGCCCTCGGACTTGGAGTTCATGTGCAGGAAGTAGATCATGTGAACCACGATCTGCACCACGGCGAAGCCCATGACGATGAGGGCCGTCGCCTGGGTCGGCAGAACGCCGGTCATGACCAGGGCGAACGGGATGGCCGTCAGGATCACCGACAGCACGAAGCCGATCATGTAGCTCTTGAAGGAGCCGTGATTGTGCCCCTCGTGGCCCAGATGGTCGGTCTCGTGAGACTCAGGGCTGTGGTCGTTCTTGTCGGCGCTCATCGCAGCATGCCCAGCAGATAGACGAAGGTGAAGACGCCGATCCAGATGACGTCCAGGAAGTGCCAGAACATCGACAGGCACATCAGGCGGCGTTTGTTGGCGGGGATCAGGCCCTTCATGCTGACCTGAACCATCAACGTCACCAGCCAGATGATGCCGAATGTGACGTGCAGGCCGTGGGTGCCGACCAAGGTGAAGAAGGCCGACAGGAAGGCGCTGCGTTGCGGCGTCGCGCCCTCATGGATCAGGTGCGCGAACTCGTAGAGTTCGATCCCCAGGAAGGCCAGGCCGAACAGGCCGGTGATCGCCAGCCAGACCAGCGTCTGACGCTGGTTGTTGCGATCCATCGCCAGCATGGCGAAGCCATAGGTGATCGACGAGAACAGCAGCATGGCGGTATTGATCGCCACCAGCTCCAGGTCGAACAGCTCCTTGGGCCCCGGCCCGGCGGCGTAGTTGCCGCCCAGCACGCCGAACACGGCGAACAGCATCGCAAAGATGAGGCAGTCGCTCATCAGATAGAGCCAGAAGCCCAGCATGGTGCTGGAACCTTCCTCGTGGTGCGGCTCCTCTTCCAGGTGGAAGACGGTCCGGTCGATCTCGGTCGCAGTCGCGCTCATGATCAGGCCTCCGTTCCGGCCAGGGCGCGGGTGTGCGCCTCTTCTGTCGTGCGGACCTCATCCTCGGGGATGTAGTAGTCGCGCTTGTAGTTGAAGGTATGACCGATCGAGACGGCCAACACCCCGATGAAGCTGATGGCGGCCAGCCACCAGATGTACCAGATCAAGGCCAGACCCATCACCAGGCACAGGCCCGAGATGATGATCCCCGCCCCGGTGTTCGAGGGCATGTGGATCGCCTTGTAGCCGCTCAGCGGACGCTGATAGCCCTGCTTCTTCATGTCCCACCAGGCGTCGGCGTCATGGACGTAGGGCGTGGCGGCGAAGTTGTAGGCCGGCGGCGGCGACGAGGTCGCCCACTCCAGCGTGCGGCCGCCCCACGGGTCGCCCGTGGTGTCGCGCAGCTTGTCGCGGTTGATGATCGACACGGCGAACTGGATGAACATGGCCGCGATGCCCAAAGCGATCACGCCGGCGCCGATGGCGGCGATCACGAACCAGATCTGCAGCGAGGGATCGTCGAACACTCGCATCCGGCGCGTCACGCCCATCAGGCCCAACACGTACAGCGGCAGGAAGGCCAGCCAGAAACCGGGCACCCAGCACCAGAAGCTGATCAGGCCCCACTTCTTGTCCAGCTTGAAGCCGAAGGCCTTGGGCCACCAGAAGTTGATCGCCGCGAACAGGCCGAACAGCACGCCGCCGATGATGACGTTGTGGAAGTGGGCCACCAGGAACAGCGAGTTGTGCAGCACGAAGTCGGCCGGCGGCACCGCCAGCAGCACGCCTGTCATCCCGCCGATCACAAAGGTCAGCATGAAGGCGACCAGCCACATCATCGGCAGCTCGAAGCGGATGCGCCCGCGGTACATCGTGAACAGCCAGTTGAAGATCTTCGCACCCGTGGGGATCGAGATGATCATCGTCGTAATGCCGAAGAAGCTGTTCACCGACGCGCCCGAGCCCATGGTGAAGAAGTGGTGCAGCCAGACCAGGTAGGACAGGATCGTGATGACGACCGTGGCGTAGACCATGGAGGTGTAGCCGAACAGCTTCTTGCCCGAGAAGGTCGACGCGATCTCCGAGAAGACGCCGAACAGCGGCAGGATCAGGATGTAGACCTCGGGGTGACCCCAGATCCAGATCAGGTTCACGTACATCATCGGGTTGCCGCCGAAGTCGTTCGTGAAGAAGTTGGTGCCGACGTAACGGTCCAGCGTCAGCAGGGCCAGGACGGCGGTCAGGACCGGGAAGGACGCCACGATCAGCACGTTGGTGCACAGCGAGGTCCAGGTGAAGACCGGCATCTTCATCATGCCCATGCCGGGCGCGCGCATCTTCACGATCGTCGCGATCAGGTTGATGCCGGACAGCGTTGTCCCGACCCCCGCGATCTGCAGCGCCCATATGTAGTAGTCGACCCCGACGCCGGGGCTGTAGCCGATGCCCGACAGAGGCGGATAGGCCAGCCAGCCGGTGCGCGCGAACTCGCCCACGAACAGCGAGGCCATGACGATGATGGCGCCGGCCGTGGTCATCCAGAAGCTGAAGTTGTTGAGGAAGGGGAAGGACACGTCGCGCGCGCCGATCTGCAGCGGCACGACATAGTTCATGATGCCCGTTACCAGGGGCATGGCCACGAAGAAGATCATGATCACGCCGTGGGCGGTGAAGATCTGGTCATAATGGTGCGCGTTCAGGTAGCCCTCGGACCCGCCGAAGGCCATCGCCTGTTGCAGGCGCATCATGATGGCGTCGGCGAAGCCGCGCACGAACATGATCAGACCCAGGATCATGTACATGATCCCGATCTTCTTGTGGTCCACGGTGGTGAACCACTCCTTCCAGAGATAGCCCCACAGCTTGAAATAGGTCAGGGCGCCGAACAGGGCGAGGCCGCCCAGCAGCACGACCGACATGGTCACGACCAGAATCGGCTCGTGCAGCGGCAGAGCCTCAAGCGTGAGGCGCCCGAAGATTAGCGGAATGAGTTGATCAGCGTTCATCGACTGTGTTCGCTCAGGCGTTTGGTGCGGAACGGACGTCGGTCGGAACCGGCCCCGTGGCGAAGGGATTGCGGGCCAGCGTCGTCAGCGAGGCCATCGGAGTCTGGCCCGGCGACAACCCCTGCCCGGTCAGGCGCTCCAGGCTGGTCGGTCCAGCGACCGTATCCAGTTCGGCGCGGCGCATGCGGTCGGCGGCGGCCGCCTCGGCCTGCAGCGGGGTGCAGATCGTCATGACGTAGCTGTCGTTGGAGCCGAAGTAGGCGGGCGATTTTCCGCGACCGGCGTATTTGTCATAGACCAGCGGCATGGTGTTGCGCACCGACGCCATGGACAGACCGCCCTGTTTGTCGATGGCCATCATCTCGCCCATGCACATCTTGCCCGGCTCGACGCACATGTTGAGGATCGCGTCCCACAGCGCGCCGTCCACGGCGCCGAAGCGCATGACGGGCGCCTTCTCGCTGGGCTTTTCGAGCTCCAGGTAGCGGTCGCGGTCCAGCGTCTGGCCGCCCTGGCGCACGCCGGCGATCCATTGGTCGAACCCGGACTGGTCCAGACCGTGGAAGGCGAAGCGCATGTGCGAGAAGCCGTCGCCGGAATAGTTGGCCGAGAAGCCTTCGTATTCGCCCGGACGGTTGATGACGGCGTGCAGCTTCGTCTCCATGCCCGGCATGGCGTAGATCTGACCGGCTAGGGCGGGGATGTAGAAGCTGTTCATCACCGAAGACGAGGTGATGTGGAAACGGATCGGACGGTCGATTGGCGCGGCCATTTCATTGACCGTGGCGACGCCGTACTGCGGGTAGATGAACATCCACTTCCAGTCGAGCGCGACGACATTGACCTGCAACGGCTCGACGCTTTCCTCGACGGACTGACCCGGCTTGATCCGGTCGATCGGGCGATAGGGGTCCAGCAGGTGCGTGCCCGCCCAGGTCAGGGCGCCCAGGCAGATGATGATCATCAGCGGCGCGGCCCAGATGACCAGCTCCAGCGACGTGGAGTGGTCCCAGTCGGGACGATAGTCGGCCTCGGCCTCCTTGTTCGACGCGCGATACTTCCAGGCGAAAAAGACGATCAGACCCATCACCGGCACGATGATGATCAGCATCAGCAGGGTCGAGATCATCAGCAGATCGCCCTGCTGGGATGCGACGTCGCCGGCAGGGTTCAGGACGACCAGGTTGCAGGCCGACAGCAGGGCCACGACGGGCGCGAGCAAAAGTAGGCGCAGACGGCGCAAGGCGGATCCAATCGAAAAGCGTCGGGCGAGGGGGAGGCGCCGCGACGGTTGGCGTTCGTAGGCGGCGGGATACTCAAGCTCAATCAGGAACGACATTGGGCAATATGTCCTATCCTCATGAGGCCGCTTTCATCGCAAAGGCCGCCCGGTCATAATGCGGCGACCTGCCGTACGGCCGATAATTCAGTCTCACACGGAGCGACCAAGCCCATGTCCGCCTCGACGACCCCTTCGTCAGAGTCGCTGGAACGCGACGCCGCCGCCCTTCACACGGATCATGGCAAGGTTGACGCCGGCGAGATCGCCATCGGCGTCATTATCGGCCGAACTTCCGAGTTTTTCGACTTCTTTGTTTACGCCATCGCTTCGGTGGTCGTTTTCCCGCAGTTGATCTTCCCCTATGCCGGCCCGGTGGGCGGCACCCTGCTCTCCTTCGCCGTCTTCGCCCTGGCTTTCCTGGCCCGGCCGTTGGGCACCGTCCTGTTCATCGCCATCGACCGCAAGTTCGGACGCGGCGCGAAGCTGACGACCGCCCTGTTGCTGCTGGGCACCTCCACCGTGTCGGTCGCCTTCATCCCCGGATATGAGAGCATTGGCATGTGGGCGCCGGTTCTGCTGGCCCTGACACGTATCGGCCAGGGCGTCGCCCTGGGCGGCACCTGGGACGGTCTGGCCTCGCTTCTCGCGCTGAACGCGCCCGAGAAGAAGCGCGGTTGGTACGCGATGATCCCGCAACTGGGCGCGCCCATCGGCCTACTGGTCGCCTCGGCCCTGTTCGCCTTCTTCCTGAACACGCTCTCGGCGCCCGACTTCCTGGACTGGGGCTGGCGCTATCCGTTCTTCGTGGCCTTCGCCATCAACGTCGTGGCCCTGTTCGCACGTCTGCGCATCGTGGTGACGCCAGCCTTCCAGAAGCTGTTCGAAACGCGCGAGCTTCAGCCTACGCCGATCACCCAGGCCCTGCGCGACGAAGGCCCGAAGATCGCCATCGGCGCCTTTGCTCCGCTCGCCAGCTTCGCCATGTTCCACATGGTCACCGTCTTCCCTCTGTCGTGGGTGTTCCTGTTCACCAAGGAAACGCCGGTCCGCTTCCTGCTGATCGAGATGGTGGGCGCGGTCTTCGGTCTGCTGGCCATCCTCGCATCGGGCATTCTGGCCGACCGCTACGGCCGCCGCACCTTGCTGGCGATCACGGCCGCCGGCATCGCCGCCTTCTCGGGCTTTGCGCCGCAACTGCTGAACGGCGGCCCGGCCGGCGAGCTGACCTTCATGATCTCCGGCTTCATCCTGCTCGGCCTGTCGTTCGGCCAGGCCTCTGGCCCGGTGGCTTCCAGCTTCAGCCTGACGAACCGCTATACCTCCTCGGCCCTGACCTCGGACCTGGCCTGGTTGTTCGGCGCGGGCTTTGCGCCCTTGGCGGCCCTGTGGATCTCCAGCCAGTTCGGCCTGATAGCCGCCGGCGCCTATCTGCTGTCGGGCGCCATCTGCACCCTTGTGGCCCTGTGGCTGAACCGCGAACTGGCCCGCAGTTCCTCCGATAAGGACCGCGCCAAGACGGCCTGATCTTTCAGGTCACACACAGAAAGACACGGCCTGCAGTCGCCTGCGGGCCGTGTTGCGTTTGGGGCAGATCGTTGTGAAGTGAAGCGGCAGCTTCAGTTGGCGCGGCTGTCCGTCGACGGCTCGAACGTGGTGTCGAAATGACAGCCGTCCTCATAGCGTGGAGCCGCCACCTGACACAGCATGGCCACGTCAGCGGGCGTAGGCTTCACGCCCTCGTCCAGCCATCGCATCAGCGCCTGGAAAAGACCGACGTACTCTGGCGGCGACAGGCGGCTATGTTCCGACTCGTCCGTGAACGTCTGGACCAATAGGTCCGATCGTCCCGCCGCGGCGACCGTCTCCCGGTAAAGCGCGTCGTTGGAGACAAAGGCCGTCGCATCATTCTTGGCGTGAATCGTCAGCGTCGGCGCCACGATCAGACCGCTGAGATCGGCGTCGTAGGCCAAGCGCGCCACACCCATCGGATCAGCGGCGAAACGCTGAACGCCTGCGTTCAACGCCTCGTCGTCGTGAGAACCCTGATAAACCGTATGGCTGTTGTCGAAGGGGTTCAGCCCGTCAAGACGGCGCAAAACCATGTCGCGGAACAGGAAGGTCGCCCAGGCCAGATGCGCAACCAACTGTTCCTCATTCACGCCCGTCACGGCCAGGATGTCCGCAAGATTGCGCTTCTGCTCAGCCGACCTCTCGGCAAGCGGCAGGCCCACGCCAGTGCAGGTCTTGACCCGCTCCGCCAGCTGCGCCCGGTTCAGATCGCTGTCTAGCGGCAGCCCCTGCCACAGCGGATACTGGGGCTCGTTCGGAAGTGGATGGTTGTTGCAGTAGAACTGATAGACCGCTCTCAAATCGGCGCGAAAACGGTAGGTGCGGGTCCCGCCGCCGATTACGCCATTGGTCAGGACGACGCCGTCCCACACCACCTGTCCCTCGGCATCGCGGGCGTAGAGCTCAGCCGTCTTGGCCGCGACGTTTCCGCCCCAGGACTGGCCATGCAACAGAGTTCGACGTGGCCTGCCGAAGGCATTCCAGAAAATCTGGCGCAGATCATCCGTGTCTTCCGCCGCCATCCGCACGCCATAGCCCCCACGGCGATAGGTCGAGCCCGCCCAGGCGAAGCCTTCCTTCACCGTCATGGAGAAACGCTCCATGTCCTCCAGCGGATCGTTCGGTTCTGGTGCGCTGGTGCGGGGTCCGCCATGCGCGTGAACGATCAGGGATCCATTCCAGTCCTGAGGGACGGCGATCCAATAATAGCCGCCCTTGACCGCCCTGCCCGACCAGCACCGCGTCTGCTGCGGCACGAAGTCCGGGCAATCAGCTGGCGCGGGGGCAGGATCGACAGCCGCCAGGACGGCAGTCTGCGTTTCCTGCGCTCGCGTCATCGGCGCGATGCCGGCCCAGGCGGCGACCAGCGCCCCCAGAGATCCAACGAGACGGTCGGTCATCGCGCCCTCCCCTCTTAAAACGTCTTGGAGATGTTGGCGTACCAGTAGCGGCCGTAGGGATTGTAGAGCGCACCCAGATAGCCCGACGAAGTCAGCGGCGGCTGTTCGTCAGTGATGTTGCGCGCGCCGAGGCGAACCGTTGTGCCCGACGCGAAGCCGGCGTTGTCGCCGAACTCATACTGACCATACAGATTGCCGGTGATCTGGCTATCGACCTGCCAGGGGTCGCCCTGGGCGCTGAGGAAGCCGGTCTCGGTGACGTCGCTATTGTATTGGGTGAATGCGCCTACCTGCCAAGGACCCTGCGACCAGGTGAACGAGCCCGTCACCCGCCATTCCGGCCGGCCGTTGCGCGCCAGCAAGGTCTGAGAGATCGGCAGCGGCGTATTCGCATTGATCTGACCGGCTTCACGCGCCGCGAACAGCGACTCGACCAAGGGGCCAGGTGAACGATCGAACTTCATCAAATGCGCCGCATTCACGCTGGCGCGGAAGTTGCCCCACGGCGTGCCGTGCAGCCGCCATTGAAGACCGATGTCTAGCCCCTCCACCGTCTGCGGCAGCAGATTGATGAACTGATCTTCGACCGAGACGATCTGTCCGACAGGCGTGATCCCGCTGCCCTGGAAGAAGGCGATATCGTCGGCCGTCACCGCCGCACGGTTGACGTTGTCGTTCCGCGTGCCGTTCAGGATGTTCAGATAGTCCAGCACGACGTTCGACTGCGCGCCCAGCAGACCGACGATCTTCTCCTGCTCGATCTTCCAGCGGTCGAGCGTGAAGGTGAAGCGGCCGAACTGCTCGGGAATGAACCAGGGCTGCAACACCAGGCCGATGGACTGGTTGGTGCTTTCCTCGGGCTGAAGCTCGGGATTGCCCGACACCAGCAGCGAGGCGCTGGCGGGTTGCGAACATTGGTTGAAGTTGGTGATCCGACCCAGGCGCAGATCGGCCTCGCAGCGGATGTAGTCGTTATTGGTCGACAGACGCCCATACTGCGCCGCGTTGGTCTGTTCCAGGTTCGGCGCGCGGAAACCCTCGGAATACGAGCCTCGGACGCGCACGCCTTCGACCAGGTCCCAGGCCATGGCGATCTTGGGCTTGGCCACATCGCCGAAGTCGGAATAGTGCTCGTATCGACCGGCCAGTTGGAAATCGAGGCTGCGAACCAGCGGGATGTTCATCTCCGGCGAAACGACAGGCACCGCGAACTCGACATAGGCCGAATAGACCTCGCGCTTGCCGTAGGTATCGGGGTTTGAACTGACCGCGGCGATGTTGGACTGGCTGATCTCGCCCGACACGCTGTCGCGGAAGATGTTGGTGCCGTCCAGATCGGCGTCGCGGTCGTCACGCTGGGTCTCACGGCGCGCCTCGACGCCCAAGGCCATACCGATAGGTCCGCCCGGCAGGGTGAAGACATCGGGACGGCTGACCTTGAAGTCCCACAGCGCCAGCGTGGTCTTGGACACCCGCGTCAGGTCGGTCGTGATGGCGTCGATTGCGGCCTGAGAACTGGGTGTGCAGTCGCCGAAGCTGGTGTCGTTCACACATCCGCCGCTGAACGGATTGTAGGCGTCGGGCGTCGACAGGGCGAGATTGGCCTGAAGCGCGGTCAGATTGACGGCGTTCGAGCTGTCGGTGGCCTCGGCTTCCGAATACAGCAGCGCGCTTTCCCAATCGAAGCCGCGCCATTCGCCCCGCAGGCCGCCCAAGAAGCGTGACTGCCAGTTGTCGACATCCACCACCTGGGCGCCCAGATCGTTGAAGCGATAACGAACCAGCTTAACGGCCGTGCCGCTTGCCGGGACGTTTGTCAGGCCAGCGAGACGATTGGGATTACGCGTCCCGTCGGCAAAGGTGACGGGGCCGAACGGATTCCAGTAGTTGCTGGCTGGGATCCAGAGCGGGTTCAGCAAAATGGTCGGCGGCTGAATGTTCTGGGTCGACGCTGTGTAATAGCCGAGTTCGCCAAAGGCCGTCACGCCGTTGTCGAGATCGTAATGACCCGACACGAACAGGTTCAACCGTTCAATATCCGGCGACTGGGTCGTGCCCTTGGCGCCATCATAGCGCAACTCGCGGCCGGCGCCGCTGTAGCTGATGTTGCCGCTGGCCAAGCACACATCACCGCCGACCGGCGCGGTGCAGCCGAAGCTGGAAGGCTGATTGTGAAAGGCTCCGGCGCCGGTCGTCAGTGCTGTCGTGCCTCGACGGACCTGGAACGGCGTCTGGAAGTTGGCCCAGGCTGTATAGGAGGAGCGCCCATCGGTGTCGGTCGAATTCTCATAGCCCGGAACGTTGGCGAACAGGCTGCGACGGTCGTCAGAGGCGGTATAGGGCTCGTCGCTGGCCTGCTGGGCGGTGCGGTTGGTGTAGTCGAGGAAGCCCGACAGATTGCTCCGCTCGAAATCCTTGCCTGCGAACATCCCGAAGGTGAACTCTCGGCGATGCGTGCCCTCGGCGCCGCCGTACTGGGCCTTCATCTCCAAGCCGTCGAAATCCTTCTGGAGCACAGTGTTCACGACGCCCGCGACAGCGTCCGCGCCATAGATGGCGGCGGCGCCGTCCAGCAGAACCTCCAACCGCTCCAACCCAGAGACCGGAATGGCGTTGGAGTTGTAGCTGAGCACAGGCACCGTGCCGGTGTCTGACGTCCCTTGGCTGGTGGGGTGCTGAACGATCCGACGTCCGTTCAAGAGCACCAGGGTGTTACCCACCCCGAGCGAGCGCAGATTGACCGAGTTGACGTCGCCTCGCGCGGCGTTTGAGGTTTGAGGATTGTTGGCGCTGGAGAACAGCACATCGCCCATCTGGGGAATGGACCGCAGCAGATCATCACCGCTGACGGCCCCAGTCGCGATGATTTCTTCCTGCGTGACGACGGTCACCGGCAGAGCCGCCGTGGTGGAGGCGCCGCGGATTTGAGAGCCGACGACGACGATGTCCTCGACCTGCGCCGCCTCGCCCTCCTGCGCTGGAGTGGATTGAGGCGTGGCCTCCTGAGCCAGAGCCGCTCCCGCCGAGATCAGCAGGACAGCCGAGGCCGCGCCCGCCATCAGTGCGAACTTGGATTGCATCTTCATGTTTCCTCCTCCCGGGCCGTCGTTATGTCGGCGGTCCCGTCATTCAAAAGTCGTTCTCGCCGTCAGTCCTTGGCGAGAACCAGATCGTCTCCAGGCCCCGCCGCAGGGTCGGGCAGCGCCGCCACCGGCAAGGGATGTCCGTCCAGCGCGGCCGTCAGGGCGTCGCGATCCAGCGCGTTTTCCCAGCGGGCCACGACGATGGTGGCCACGGCGTTGCCGATGAAGTTGGTCAGGGCCCGGCATTCGCTCATGAAGCGGTCGATGCCCAGGATCAGCGCCATGCCGGCGACTGGCACATCCGGCACGACCGACAGGGTCGCCGCCAAGGTGATGAAGCCCGCGCCCGTGATGCCCGCCGCGCCTTTTGAGCTAAGCATGGCGACCAGCAGAAGCGTGATCTGCTGCCAGATGGTGAGTTCGATGTTCAGCGCCTGAGCGATAAACAGAGCCGCCATCGTCATATAGATGTTGGTGCCGTCCAGATTGAACGAATAGCCGGTCGGCACGACCAGGCCGACGACCGACTTGGCGGCGCCCGCACGTTCCATCTTGGAGATCAGGCTGGGCAAGGCCGCCTCTGAACTGGAAGTGCCCAGCACCAGCAGAAGCTCTTCCTTGAGGTAGCGGATCAGCTTGAGAATGTTGAAGCCGTTGGCGACGCCCACCAGACCCAGCACGCCCACGACGAAGATGATCGCAGTGACGTAGAAGGTCACGATCAAGGCGGCCAGATTGGCGATCGATGCGATGCCATAAGCGCCGATCGTGAAAGCGAAGGCTCCGAAGGCGCCGATGGGCGCGGCCTTCATCACGATGGCGACCAGCTTGAACACAGCAAGACTAAGCGTCTCGAAAAGGTCGACCACCGGCTGGGCCCGCTCTCCTACCAACGCCAGGGCGAGGCCGAACAGGATCGACACGAACAGAACCTGCAGAATGTTTCCGGTCGAGAAGGCGCTGACCAGCGTGTCGGGGATGACGCCCATCAGGAAGCCGACAATCGTGCTCTCGTGCGCGGCGGCGGCATACTGTTCGACAGCGCCGGCGTTCAACGTCGCCGGGTCGATGTTCAGACCATGGCCCGGACGCACCAGATTGGCGATGATCAGGCCAACGATCAGAGCCAGGGTCGAGAAGACCAGGAAGTATGCGAAGGCCTTGGCGGCGACGCGACCGACACTTCCAAGATCACGCATGCCGGCGATGCCGGTCACAATGGTCAGGAAGATCACCGGCGCGATGACCATCTTCACCAGTTTGATGAATCCGTCGCCCAGCGGCTTCAGGCTCTCACCGAAGGTCGGCCAGAAGTGACCGATCAAGGCGCCGAGCGCGATGGCGATCAGCACCTGGAAATACAGGTGGCGATAGAACGGCCGGCGAACGACCGGCGCGGCCTCGGACGGGACTGAGATCACGAAGGGCTCCTGATGTGCGGGGGTGATCCCGCAGTCTCCTCGATGGGCGCGGTCTTCGCCACGCTCCGTTCGATAGAGCTTCCAACGAGAACACTCACCGCGAAAGCGATTGATCTAATGCCGCCATCTCTATGATAAACCGGCACTTTCTACAAAAGCGGGAGAGTTGATTGAGATATTTGTGCGGTTTTTCACCCAGGCGACTGGCCCTTACGTGCGATTATCCGCACACTGGGAATGTGCAGCATTCACCTGTCATAGACTCGGCTCGAAAACCTTGGCGCTCCCGTTGGCCGTTAACGGCGGGGGCTTGGTTCACGATCGCCGTCCTGGCGGCTTTCGGGGCGGGCGAGGTCGCTCGGCGTGACGCTCAGATCGAACTGGCTCGGCAGACAGAGGCGGCGGCCGCCCTGCACGCGGCCGTGCTACGCAGCGAACTGGAGAAGCATCGCTCACTGCCGCTGGCGTTGGCGAGCGATCCCGACATCGCCGCCCTGCTAAGCGCCTCGATGACTGCGAAAGGCGATCCTGTCAGCCTTAAACTTGAGACTTTGGCGCGTCAGACACGGGCCGCCGCCATCTACATCATCGACGCCAGCGGCCGGACACGCGCCGCCAGCAACTGGCGTCTGCCGACCAGTTTCGTCGGCGCCGACTACGGGTTTCGCCCCTATTTCATCAACGCCATGCGCCAGGGCCAGGCGGAGTTCTTCGCCTTGGGCACCGTGTCCGGCCGACCCGGACTCTATCTGGCGCGGCGCGTTGACGGGTCGAGCGGCTCCGCCGTGGGCGTCGTCGTGGTCAAGGTAGAGTTCGCCGCTCTGGAGGCCGAATGGCGCGCGTCGGGTGAGCCGGCCTATGTTGTCGATCCCGGCGGCGTCGTGCTGATCACCAGCGTGCCGGCATGGCGTTTCCGCACCACCGAAGCGTTGGACGAACGTCGACGGCGCCTGACGCTGACCGATCAGACGCTTCAACCCGAGGCCCTGCGCCCCCTCCCCTTCACAACGCCCTCCAACGACCGACCGCGTCTGATCCAGGCTCCGGTCGATGGCCGTGAGCAACGCTGGATGCATGCGACGATTCCAACGGAAACGCCTGGCTGGACCCTGCACCTGCTGTCGCCGGATCGCGGATCCATTGGGACGGCCGTCGCAACCGCGCGGGCGCTTGCGGCCCTGATCGTCACCCTGCTGGCAGGCGTCATCGCCGTGCTCCTGCGTCGTCGCCATCAGGCCCTTGTCCGCGCCCGTGCCGAAGAAGAGGCGCGGCTGGAGCTGGAAAGGCTGATCGACGAACGCACCCACGAGCTTCGTGACGCCAATGCCGCCCTTAATCGCCAGATCGAGGAACGCCGCCGAGCCGAGACCGCACGCGAACTACTGCGTGACGAACTGGTTCAAGCCAGCAAACTCGCCGCCCTGGGGCAGATCGTCGCCAGTGTGGCGCATGAGATCAACCAAC
This sequence comes from Brevundimonas vesicularis, assembly GCF_014204545.1. Taxonomy (GTDB): domain Bacteria; phylum Pseudomonadota; class Alphaproteobacteria; order Caulobacterales; family Caulobacteraceae; genus Brevundimonas; species Brevundimonas vesicularis_B. The sequence goes on along the minus strand of NZ_JACHLJ010000001.1, from coordinate 408,404 downwards.
CCGTCGCCGCCATCCAGACCCAGGCAGAGACCGCCGGTGTCCTGCTTGACCGCGACGACCCCGCCAAGGCGCGTGGCGCGTTGGCGCGGATCAGCGACCTGACCCAGCGGATCGGCGCGATCACCGAAGGCCTGAGGGTCTTTTCCAGAAAGTCAGATCCCAAAATTGGCATCGTCCGTCTGGAGGACGCGATCCACGGCGCCCTGCTGCTGACGCGCGGCCGATTGGACGAGGGCGGCGTGGAATTGATCCGCGAAGGCGACGCAGACGTCACAGTGCGCGCCGACCGCTTCCGCCTGGAACAGGTGATCGTCAATCTGGTCAAGAACGCCTCAGAAGCGCTTGAAGGCTGCGATCGGCCGCGACTAACGCTGAAGGTCTCGCGGGATAGGGACCGTGTTCGATTGAGCATTTCCGACAATGGTCCCGGCGTCCCGCCCGCTGTGCGCGCCCAACTGTTCACCCCCTTTGTCACCACACGCGCAAATGGCCTCGGCTTGGGTCTGGTCATCTGTCGAGATTTGATCGCCGGTTTCGGCGGCGAACTCGACTTGGTCGACGAGGACGTCGGAGCCACTTTCGTCGCCACGCTGAGGATCGCGTGATGGAATTTGCCCGCCCCACTGCGGTCGCCCTGATCGAGGACGACGCCGATTTCCGCCATGCCTTGGTCGAGCGCCTGACCTTGGACGGTTATGATGTCCGCGCTTTTCCAGGGGCCGAACCCGCGTTGAGAGCGATCGACGCCGATTTCCCGGGCGTAGTGATCACCGACCTGCGGATGCCCGGCCTTGATGGCCGCCAGTTGCTTAGCCGCCTGCAGGCTTTGGACGCGGCCCTGCCGATCATCATGATCACTGGTCATGGCGACATCACCGACGCCGTCGCAGCGATGAAGGACGGCGCCTACGACTTCGTCGCCAAGCCTTTCCCATTTGAGCGCCTTCAGGACAGCTTGAACCGCGCGCTGGAAAAACGCGGCCTGGTCCTGGAAAACCGTCGCCTGCTGGCGATGGCGTCGGACAGCGGACAGGAGCTGCCCCTGGCCGGATCGTCTCGCGCCATCACCGCCCTCCGCGCCACCATCGCTCAGATCGCCGACGCCCGGATGGACGTGCTGATCGAAGGCGAAACCGGGACAGGAAAGGAGGCCGTTGCGCGCGCCCTGCACAACGGCGGCCGACGACGATTGGCGCCGTTCGTCGCCGTCAACTGCGGCGCCCTGCCCGACGGGCTGATCGAGAGCGAACTGTTTGGACACGAACTCGGCGCCTTCGCCGGAGCCTTGCGCCGACGGGTCGGGCACGTCGAACGGGCGCACAACGGCTCGCTATTTTTGGACGAGGTCGAGAGCATGCCTCTGGCCGTTCAGGTCAAAATTCTGCGTGTCCTGGAAGAACGCGAGGTGCATCCGATCGGAGCCAACGAGCCCCGCGCCTTAGATTTGCGTGTACTGGCCTCATCAAAGATCGATCTAGGTGAGGCCGCGCGCGCGGGGGCCTTTCGCGAAGACCTTTATTACCGTCTGAACGTGGTGCGACTCCGCGTGCCGCCTCTGCGCGAACGGCGAGAAGACATCCCCCTGCTGTTCGCCCACTTCCTGCGTCGCGCTGCGGACCGCCACGGCGTCGATACGCCCTCTATAAGCGACAGCGTAAGACGCATGTTGGTCGAGGCCGATTGGCCCGGCAATATTCGCGAACTGGCGCATTTCGCCGAACGCGTCGCCTTGTCGCTCGATGACACAACCCGCCCGACTGATGAAGGCTTAAGCCTTCCCGACCGCGTCAACAGATTTGAAGGCGAACTGCTACGCGACGCGCTTCAGTCCCATCGTGGGGACATATCCGCAGTGCTGGCCGAAATGCAGGTTCCTAGAAAGACACTGTACGACAAGTTGCAGCGGCATGGCCTGAAGCCCGCCGACTTCCGCTGAGAACGCCCGACAATCCTGGTTCAAAGCGGTGGCGTCTCAGCCTTCCTCCTCCGAGCGGAAGAAATCTCGCTGCCTGCCCATCGGTCCCACATCTGGAAATACAGGCCATAGTTGCCGTTGAAGCGTTTGTGGTGCGCATCGTGGTGGGTGGCGGTGATCATCCAGCGCAGCGGGGCGCGTTTCAGCCAGGACGCGGGCCAAACTTCGCGTCCGGCGTGGTTCAACACGGCCGTGGCGGTCATCAGGGTCAGCAGCGCCAGCGCTACGCCCCAATGGATCGGGAAGAAGAAGGTCAGGGTCGGCAAGAACCAGGCCGTCGCGATCGCTTCGGCCGGATCAAAGGCGAAGGAGGCGAAGGCGCTGGGGTCGCGCGACCGATGATGTTCGGCATGGGCCCAGGGGAAGATGCGCGGGTGGTGCAGCCCGCGGTGGACCCAATAGTAGAAGGCGTCGTGGGCCAGCATGTAGACGATGAAGCTGGCGGGCAACCACCACAGCGGCCAGGCATGAAGATCGTCGTAAATCGCTGTTCCGCCGCGCTTCCAGAGTTCAATGACGAATGCGGCCGGCAAGGCGTAGATCGGGCAGGCGATCAGGGACGCGATGACTTCGGCGCGGATGCGTTTAGCGATAGGCGGCCGGTGGTTCAGCTGGCGCCCCCGTCCCGCTCCGCCCCACAGCAAGCCATGGGTCACGACACCGACCAGCAGATAGCGCACGCCGATGATCATGCTGAGCGCAAGGGTGGTGACGAACAGATCCTTCAACATGGGCGCACAGACGGCGAAACGTCGCGCCGGGTCAAGTCGTGACGCGCGGTCCCCAAAGCGCCTATGATGGAGTCATGTCTTGGCCGACGATGATCCTGCTGTTCCTCGCCACCTTCCTGGGGATGGAGGTCTTCGCCTGGGCGATGCATCGCTATGTCATGCACGGCCTGCTGTGGACCTGGCACCGCAGCCATCATGAGCCGCACGACGACGTGCTGGAAAAGAACGACCTGTTTGCGGGGGTGTTCGCCGCCCCGGCCATCGTCTTCGTCGCCTTGGGTCTGCACGTCTGGCCTTGGGCGCTGCCGATCGGCATGGGCGTGACAGCCTATGGACTGATCTATTTCTTCTTCCACGACGGGCTGGTGCATCGCCGGTTTCCGACGGGGGTCGCTGGGCGCTCGGGGTTCTGGACGCGGCGCATTCAGGCTCACCGGCTGCATCACGCGGTGCGGACACGCGAGGGCTGCGTATCGTTCGGCTTTCTGTGGGTGCGTTCGGCGCGGGCGCTGAAGGCCGAACTGTCTCAGAAACGCGGCGCTTCCAGCAACGGCGCCTGAGCCAGGGCGGCGAGGTCCGCCGACCCGGTGCAGAAACAGGCCAGTCTCAACTGAGCCGCCATCAGATCCAGGTGATCCACCACGGCCTCAGTCGAAGTCAGCGCCGCCTCGAGCACGCCGGCCGCTTGGCCGACCAGACAGGCGCCCAGCCGGATGGCGCGCGCCGCATCCAGCCCGTCGCGGATGCCGCCCGACCCGATCAGATCCAATTCCGGCGCTGCCTGGGCGCAGTCTGCCAGGCTGCGTGCCGTCGGTACGCCCCAGCCGGCGAAGGGCGCGGCCAACGCTTCCGCCCGACCGCCCGTCGCTCGCGCGCCCTCGATCAGGCCCCAGTTGGTGCCCCCCGCCCCGGCCACGTCCAGCGCGGCGACGCCCATGTCCGCCAAGCGACGCGCCACCCCGCCCGACAGGCCGGCGCCCGTCTCCTTGACGATCAGGCGGTCCGGGAACGCCGCCGCGACCCGTTCGATACCCTTCGCCACGCCGCGCCAGTCTCGATCGCCTTCGGGCTGAACCCCTTCCTGCAACGGGTTTAGATGAAGGATCAGGGCGTCGGCGCCGATCATCTCCATGGCCCGCCGCGCCTCGTCGGCGCCATAGCCCAGGGCGAACTGCACGGCGCCCAGATTGGCCAGGATCATCGCATCGGGGGCCCGGCGTCGCAGATCCAGCCCCAGACCCAAGCCCCCGTCGGTCTCCAGCGCGACACGCTGCGAGCCGACCGCCAGAACGACGCCCAGGGCCTGGGCGGCCTCGGCCAACCGCGCATTGATCGCCTCGGCCCGCGACGGCCCGCCGGTCATTGAACTGATCAGGAAGGGCAAGGCGACCCGTCGCCCCAGAAAGCACGTCGCCAGATTGATCGCGTCGTGATCGATATCCGGCAGGGCGTCGTGAACGAAACGGACGGCGTCCAGACCCGATGTCGTCTGGCTGACGCCTCGTCCGGCCCGCACGTGATCGATGTGTTCGTCCTTGCGCCGGATCAAGGCATCGGCGTCGGTGGACATCGCAAACGGCTCCTGGCGGGTTGCATCCGACGCGGTCGTGATGCCGTATGGCATCATAAGGGTTCGGCGCGTGGTCGCAACGCGACGTCGGCGACAGTGGGAGATCTGTATGGCCATCGTCGGCATCCGGCGCCAGACGCCTCTGGCGGGCGCATCTTGCGACCCCGACGATCTGCGTCTGCAGGTTCAGGCGCGTCTGGCTGAGGTTGCCCCGGCGCATGACGGGCTGCTGTCCACAGCAGCCCGCGAGGCCTTGCTGGGACAGGGAAAACGCGTCCGGCCGGTGCTGGCCATGCTAGCGGCGGCGCATGTCGGCGGCGAGCCGGAAGACGCCCTGGACTATGCCTGCGCGCTTGAAATGGTTCATGCCGCGTCATTGGTTCTGGACGATCTGCCTTGCATGGACGACGCCTCGCTACGTCGGGGCCAGCCGACCCTGCACCAACGCCACGGCGAGGATACGGCTGTTCTGGCGGCCGTGGCCCTGTTGAACCAGGCGACACGTCTGGTGCTGCAGACCCCGGCGCCGGCGGAAACGCGACTGGCGTCCCTGGACCTTTTGACGCAGGCGATCGGCTTCGATGGTCTGTCCGAGGGCCAGATGCGCGACCTGCGCGATGACGCGAGGGATCGCGACGAAACCGCCTTGCGCCAGATCAACGATCTGAAAACCAGCGCTCTGTTCGTGGCCACCGTGCGCGGCGGCGGTCTGCTCGGCGGCGGCGATGCGCAGGATCTGGCGCGGCTGTCGGACTTCGGCGCGGCGATCGGCTTCGCCTTCCAGCTTTGCGACGATCTGCTGGATGTCTGTTCGACCGTGGACGCCGTCGGCAAGGACGTGGGTCAGGACGACGACACCACCACCTTCGTCGATCTGTGGGGCGAATGCCGGACACGCGCTGCGGTGCGACAATCCTTGGCCAAGGCGGTCGAGGCGGTCGGCCATGACAGCCCCCTGGCTCTCTATGTCCTGGACCTTTTCCAGCAGGCCGAACTTGGGGTCTGACGTCGCGCCGGCCCTGTCGCTGAGCGGGATCGATGCGGGCTACGACGGCGGATCCGTGCTGAGCGACTTCAGCCTCAGCATCGCTGCGGGCGAGGTCTATGCGCTGCTCGGGGCGAACGGCGCGGGCAAGTCCACGGTGGCGCGTGTCGCCTCGGGTCTGCTGCCCGCTCGGCGCGGGCGTGTCGTCTTAGGTGAGGGCAGCGGACCACGCGGGCGCATCGGGCTGGCGCCGCAGGACAGCGCCCTGTTCCCAGCCCTGTCGCCACGCGAGAACGTCGATGTCACAGCGCGGCTATGCGGCGTGCCGAAGCGCGAGCGCCGCGCCGCTGTGAACCGCGCGCTCGACCTGACCGGCTGCGGCCCACGCGCGGACCAGCCGGTGCGCACCCTGTCCGGCGGCTGGAAACGGCGCGCCAACCTCAGCGCCGCCTTGGTGGGACAACCGCGCCTGCTGATCGCCGACGAACCGACGGAAGGGGTGGATTCGACGACCCGCGGCGTCCTGTCCATCGCGCTGCGCGAAACCGCAAAGGCCGGCGCCGGATGCCTGCTGATCAGTCACGACGCCATCTTCGTCGCCGATACGGCCGACCGGATCGGTGTCCTGGCGCAGGGACGACTGCTGACGGAAGGCGCGCCGAACGCCCTGCTTCATCGCGCCTTCGGCTCGGCCCGGCTGCTCAGCATTCGCCTGACCCGACCGGCGTCGGACCCTGCCGCCCAATGGTTCGCCCAGGCGGGGTTGACCGCGTCCGAGGATCGCCTGGAGTGGCGGCGGCTCTGCGAAGACGCGCTGGCCATCGCCCAGATGCTGGCCGCCGTGGTCGATGGCGAGGATGGCGAGGTCGCCGTGCGCCGCCCCGGCCTGGACGATCTGGTCGCACAGCTGTCGCAGGCTCCGTCATGATGGCGGTGGCGGGCGCCTGGGCGAGAGGGTTCTGGCGCGACCGCGCGGGGGTGATCCTGACCCTGCTGTTGCCGCCCCTGGTCTATCTGCTGTTTGCGGCGATCTTCGGCGCGGGCGCGCGCGGCGACATCGACACGACCGTGGTGCTGCACGACGCGTCGCGCACGCCCGCGACGGCGGCGATCCGCGAGGCGGTGTCGACGGACATGGGCGCGCGTCTTCGCATCATCGATGATCGCGAGGCCTTCGATCGCGCCGTCATCGACGGTCGCGCCGACGCGGGCATACTGATCCGTCCCTCGCCGCAGGGACCGCCAAAGCTGGTGATCGTTTCCGCCGCCGGCCGGGACGTGGCGGCGTCGGCGCTTCAGGCGCGGCTGGAGCCGATGGCCGCCGCCCTGTCGGGTCAGGTCGCACGACCCGCGTCGCGCGTTCAGACCCTCCAGATCGGTCCCCAGGGTGATGTGCAGGCGACCTATTATGCGGGCGCGGTCAGCGTCATGTTCGTCTTCTTCGCCGCCATGCACGGGGCCATGGGCGGGCTGGACGAGCGGCGGTCCGGCCTCCAATCACGCCTGGCCCTGGCGCGCGGCGGCCTCGCGCCCATCCTGGCCGGACGCGCGGCCTGGCTGACGGGGGTGGGCGTGATGCAGTCGGCGGCGGTCTTCGTCGCCGCCTGGGTCAAGCTGCCCGACTTGGAGCCCTGGCAGATGGCGGCGGCGGCGGTCACCGCCTTGGCGGTCGGTTTCTGCGCCGCTGGCCTGGCCCTGGCCCTGACGGCGGCGTGTCGATCGCGTGAGCAAGCCCAGCCGCTGACGACCTTCGTCGTCCTGCTTCTGGCCGCTCTGGGCGGATCGATGGCGCCGCGCTTTTTGATGCCCGAGGCCTTCCGCGACCTCGGCTGGATCACGCCCCACGCCTGGGCGATCGAGGCCTATCAGGCCGTGATCTGGCGCGGCGAATTCACGTCGACCGTCATCGCCGCCTGGGCGGTCATGGCCGGCCTGGGCGCAGGCGGCCTTGCGATCGCCCTGATGTTGGAGAGGCGGCGCGCCGCCCGCTGATCGTCAGACGTGGGTCCACAACGCCGGGCGCGGCGGCGGCTCGCGCCAGGCGTCCAGCGTCTTGCACCACAGGGCGATCAGACCACCCCGCCCCAGCAGCATCAGCTTGCCCGCCTTGTCGACGGACGTCCGCCCATCCCAGGCGGTCACGCCGGCGCGCGACACATGGCGGCCGATCGAACGATAGACGCCGCGCGCCGTGGCGATGGCCCAGGCCGAGCGCGGGTTCAGATCGCGCAACCCCCACCGCGCCGAGGCGTAGAAGGGCTCGGCCGCCGCCACCAGACGCTGGGCCGTCTTGGCCACGGCGGCGCGGTGCTGGGGCTGATCGACCTGATCGCGCGGCACGCCCGCCTCATCCAGCCAGGCGCCGGGCAGATAGACGCGCCCGCCCTTCGCATCCTCGACCACGTCGCGAGCGATGTTCGTCAGCTGGAACGCCAGCCCCAGGTCCTGAGCGCGTCGCAAGGTCGGCGCATCGTCCACCCCCATGATCCGCGCCATCATCACCCCGACGACGCCGGCGACGTGATAGGCATAGTCCAGCGTGTCCTCCAGCGTGTCGTAACGCCGGCCGACCACGTCCATCTCGAACCCCTGCAACAGGTCCATCGCCTCGTCGGCCGGAATGCCGTGGCGCATGGCGACGCGCTGGAAGGCGGTGAAGACGGGGTCCGTCTGCGGCTCACCGGCCAGGGCCGCGGCGGTGCGCAGGCGCAGCTCGTCCAGCTTCTCGCCGGCCAGCACCGGATCGATGCCGACCGCGCCGTGGCCCAGCACCTGGCCGTCGATCTCGTCGTCGCAGTGCCGGCACCAGGAATACAGCATCCAGGCGTCGTCCCTGATCGCCGCCGGGAACAGGCGCGCGGCGGCGGCGAAGCTCTTGGACCCCTGCTCCATCGACTGGCGGCTGTGATCCAGGACGGCATCAGTCATGCCGGCTGCCTCGCGTCCTCGATCATCAGGACGGCGGTGGCCTTGGCCGATCCGACCACGCCCGGCACGCCCGCGCCGGGATGGGTGCCGGCGCCCACGAAATAGAGGTTGGGGATCTGATCGTCGCGGTTATGCACCCGGAACCAGGCGCTCTGGGTCAGGATCGGCTCAAGCGAGAAGGCCGAACCCTGGTGGGCATTCAGTTGGTCGCGGAAATCGACCGGCGTGAAGATCCGGCAGGTATCCAGGTCCGCCGTCAGGCCGGGGATGTAGCGTTCTTCCAGATAGGCCAAAATCCGGTCGCGATAGCGCGGTCCCTCGACCTCCCAGTCGATGTCCGCCGAGGCGAGGTGCGGCACGGGCGCCAGAACATAGAAGGCGTCGCAGCCTTCCGGCGCCAGTGATGGATCGGTCCGCGTGGGCGCATGTAGATACAGCGAGAAGTCGTCGGGCAGGTCCGGCCCCTTGAAGATTTCGGCGATCAGTTCGCGATAGCGCGGCCCGAACAGCACCGTGTGGTGGCGCACCTCCGGGTGAACCCGCTTAAGGCCGAAATAGATAACGAACAGCGACATGGAGTGACGCCGCGACGCCAGCTTGGCGCCCTCCTTCTGACCGCGCGGTTCCTGACCCAACAGGCGCTGATAGGTGTGAACCACGTCGGCGTTGGAGGCGACCATGTCGAAGGCCAGCGTCTCGCCGTTTACGACCACGCCGGTCGCGCGACCGTTCGCCATGGTGATGCGCTCGACCGGACTGTTCAGCCGGACTTCCCCGCCAAGATCCTTGAGCAGACGCACCATGGCCTGGATCAGGGCGCCGGTGCCGCCACGGGGGAACCAGACGCCCCAGCGCCGCTCCAACGCATGGATCAAGGCATAAATTGACGAGGTCGCGAACGGATTGCCGCCGACCAGCAGGGAGTGGAAGCTGAACGCCTGGCGCAGGTGCTCGTCCTGAATATAGCTGGCGACCTTGTCATAGACCGACCGCCAGGCCTGAAGCCGCATCAGCTCCGGCGCCGCCTTGACCATGCTGGCGAAGTCCAGGAACGGCACGGCGCCCAGCTTCAGATAGCCTTCCTTCAACAGGTCCTGCGAATAGGCCAGAAACTTGCGATAACCTTCCTTGTCGGCCGGATTGCGCGCCACGATCTGGCGGTCCAGCTCGTCCTGATCGTTGACGTAGTCGAAGACGTCGCCGTCTTCCCAGCACAGCCGATAGAAGGGCGCGACCGGCAGCAGTTCGACATAGTCCGACAGCTTACGCCCGCTGGCCTCAAACAGTTCCTCCAGCGCTGACGGGTCGGTGATGACGGTGGGACCGGCGTCGAAGGTATAGCCCTTGTCCTTGAAGACGTAAGCCCGGCCGCCCTCCAGATCGCGGGCCTCGAACACCGTGGTCTGAATGCCCGCCGACTGCAGCCGTATGGCCAGCGACAAGCCTCCGAAGCCCGATCCGATTACAGCAGCCCGCATCACGCACGTCCTTTTTCGACCAGACAGGTCAGTGCGGCGCCGATCGGCACCGGGGGTTTTCCGCTCAGAATCCGCGCCTTGTCGGCGAGTGTGGATCCCGCAGCGTAGAAGCGTTCGACCAAAGGCTGGGGCAGACGATAGAACCGCTCCAGCACCTTGTATCGCTCATCGGGCCGCGCCGCACGGAATAGCATCCGGTTCAGCAACCGATAAAAACCTCGTCCGGCCCATACGTCATGCGCATGGCGGCGGATGTCCTCGGCGACCGTCGTCGGCTCGAAATCCCGCGCCAATCGGTCGGCCAGGCGCACGGCGTCCGGCAGGGAATAGCCGGTGGTCGGGTGAAACAGCCCGGCTCGCAGGCCGCTGAGCGCCGTCGGCCCCATCCGCGACAAATGCGCGCCGATGTCGCCGTCGAGCGCGACGGGCAGGACGCCGTCTTCCTCACGCAATACCGTCTCGATCTCCCAGCCTTGCGCGCGGGCGTAATCCAGCACGCCCTGCCGGAACGCCTCGCGATCCAGCGCATCGCCGTCTGTGTAGCGCGTGTCCTCGATCAGCAGCGTGCGATCATCGAACGGCAGGGTGTAAAGAAACCGATAGCCCCCGGCCTGATCGACGCAGGCATCCATGACGATGGGCGTGGTCAGGCCATGCGGCGCCGCCAGCCGCACCTCCAGCCCGACGAACTTCTGGAAACCCAGCGCCAGATCCGGCGTCGCGGTCGGCCCACGCCCATCGATCACCGCCTTGGCGCCCAGACGCCGTCCATCAGCCAGTACCGCTTCGGTCGGCGACACCGAAGCGACCGGCGCACCCAGCATGATCTTTCCGGGCAAGGCCGCCTCGATCACCGCCGCGAACCGTTCGGCCGTGACGCTGCAATAGGGGGTCGACAGCGCCCGTTCGAACTGAGGAAAACGGACGCTGTATCCTGGCCAGCGATGCACCATCAAGGGCGCGATCCAATCGCGCTGCGCTTGCGTCAGGTCGCTGTCGAAGAAGGACCAGGTGTGGACCCCGCCCAGGGTCTGCGCAGCCTCGACGATCCGCACGTCCAGATCAGGACGGACCTGTGACAGCCGCAGCGCCAGCAGGCCATTGGCCAGGCCGCCGCCGACCAGCAAAAGGTCCGGCGCGGAAGTGTCAGAGGCGTCGACCTGCATTGCAGACAGGTGGCACGCGCGGACGCATGCGGCAAGCGAACAGGATGCTTACCGGGCCGCGATGCGCTAAGTGTCGCGCCATGTCCGCCGTCACGCCAATGTCACGGGTCGTCCCGAACCAGGCCCTGATCGGTCTGACGCTGGCTGGCCTGATCGCGACGGCCTGGCTGAGCCTGCATATCTACGGCGTCTATTTTCATCGCTGGACGATGTGGAGCATCCTGACCGTTCCGCTAATCGTCGCTGTCCAGACCTGGCTGTCCGTCGGCCTGTTCATCGTCGCCCACGACGCCATGCACGGCTCTCTGGCTCCGGGACGCCCTCGGCTGAACACGGCGATCGGCAGCCTGGCGCTGGGCCTCTACGCCGGTTTTCGTTTTGCGCCGTTGAAGACGGCGCACCACGCTCATCATGCCGCGCCCGGCACGGCGGACGACCCCGACTTTCACGCCGACGCCCCGCGCGCCTTCCTGCCCTGGTTCTACGGCTTTTTCCGCACCTATTTCGGCTGGCGCGAGTTGGCCGTTCTGACGGTGCTCGTGGCCGTCGCAGTGCTGATCCTTGGCGCCCGCATGCCCAATCTTCTGGTCTTCTGGGCCGCGCCCGCCCTGCTCTCGGCGCTACAGCTTTTCACATTCGGCACCTGGCTGCCTCACAGGCATACCGACGACGCCTTCCCCGACCACCACAACGCCCGCACCAGCCCCTTCGGCCCGATCCTGTCGTTGCTGACCTGCTTCCACTTCGGCCGCCACCACGAACACCACCTGACCCCCTGGAAGCCCTGGTGGCGCCTGTTCAGCTAGCCGTCCATTGCGGTCGTTTTCAACGGCGACATGACGCGCGAAGCCAACTGACCCTTTGCGCGGCGGGTAGCTGCCATCGGCCCATATTCTGAGAGGAATGGCGGAGACGGAGGGATTCGAACCCTCGGTACCCCTTACGGGGTACGACGATTTAGCAAACCGTTGCCTTCAGCCACTCGGCCACGTCTCCTGCGAGGGCGTCGATAGCGGAGGCTGATGCGTCGCGCAATCCGGTTCGAGAGAAAGCGTCCACGTTAACGCGACATAGAGGCCAAAGCGGCAGTATCGCGGCCATCATTCGCCCCCCGATCGCTCCTGGATCGCCTGTTGCTCGACCGCCCCGCCAGTCTCGCCGCCGACACGCCACTGAAAAGCCGGTCGTCGCGCGGGCCGTTCCGCCCGGAAATCTGGCTGAATGCGCGCGAGCGATCGTCCGTACGTCTGTCGGCGCATTATTTCCGGCTGATCGACGTGCTGATGGTCTGTGGGCTAGCATTCAGCGCGGTCCTGGCGATCCAGCCAACGGGCTTGGCTTTGATCACCGTCGGCGACGCCGCGCCTGTGGTCATCGGCGCCGTTTTGGTGCTCGTTTTGATGCGCGCGCTTCAGCTTTATCGATTCGGGCGCGACACGCCTTGGCCTCTGCACATGGCGGGCGTTGCAGGCGTGGGCGTCGTCTCGGCCAGCGTGGCGCTCGTGCTGGGTTGGCTGCTAGACCGCCCGGCGCTGGACGTCATTGCGCCCTGGGCGCTGACGACGACGGCCGCCCTGGCGCTGTTGCACGGATTGTGGCTGGTCGTCATTGCGCGGTGGCGTCGGCTGGGCGTGCTGTCGCCCAACATCGTCATCGTCGGCGCGACCCGACACGCGCGACGTCTGATCGAACAGGCGCTTGAGCGGCGTGACATGAATGTGCTGGGCGTGTTCGACGACCGGCTGGCCCGATCGCCCGACAGCGTCGCCGGCGTGCCGGTGCTGGGGACCGCCAAGGCCCTGCTGACCCACCGCCTGACGCCCTATGTCGACCGGATCGTGCTGGCCATCGATCCAGATGCGGGCCAGCGCGTGCGCGACCTGACGCAGACCTTGAATGCGCTGCCCAATCCGCTGACGGTCCTGGTTGATTCAGAACTGGGTCGCGATGGACTGCTGAACAGGCTGGCCAATGCGCCGCTCGCGCCTCTGGATGGTCCTGCCAACCCGGACCGCCGCGCCTTCAACAAGCGGATCCAGGATCTGGTGATCGGCGCCGCAGCCCTGGTCGTCGCTGCGCCCATCATGGCCCTGGTCGCTCTGGCGGTGAAGCTGGACAGTCCCGGCCCCGTCTTCTTCCGCCAGCGCCGTCATGGCTTCAATCACGAGACCATTGTCGTGTGGAAGTTCCGCTCCATGCGCCACGCCGCCGCCGATGCGACCGCAAGCCGCCAGGTCTGCGCCGACGACGACCGCGTAACCCGCGTGGGCCGTTTCATTCGCGCCACCAGCCTGGATGAACTGCCCCAGATCTTCAACGTCCTGTCCGGCGAGATGTCCCTGGTCGGCCCCCGCCCTCACGCCATCGGCATGAAGACCGGCGAGACCGAGTCCGCCCTGCTGGTCGCCGAATACGCCCATCGCCACCGTATTAAGCCGGGCATGACCGGCTGGGCCGCCATCAAGGGCTCGCGCGGGCCGGTGGACACCGAGGCGCAGGTGCGCGAGCGCGTTCAACTGGACATCGAATATATCGAGCGCCAGTCCTTCTGGCTGGACCTGTGGGTCATCGCCGTCACCATCCCCGTCCTGCTGGGCGACCGGGCGGCCGTGCGTTGAGCGAGAAGCGCATGTTCTGGCGCGGGGTCTGGGGCTATCTGCCGGCTCAGATCGTCCAGGGAGTGGTTGGGTTCCTGACCATCTTCGTCTTCACGCGCCTGCTGAGCGCCGACGACTTCGGCCATTACGCCCTGGCGTTTTCGGTGACGACGCTAGCCCACACCGTGACCTTCACCTGGCTGGAGGCGTCGATGGCGCGCTTCTGGGCGGCCGAGCGCACGCCCGAGGGCATGGCGACCCATTTCGCCAGCCTATACCGCACGTCGTTCACGATCATCGCCGTCTTCACCCCGATCGCGGCCCTGAGCGTGTGGCTCGCGCCGCTGACGCCTGTGTTCAAGATCGCCGTCGCCTTCGGCCTGGCCGGCGCGCCGGTGCGCAACCTCGCCAAGCTGGCGCAGGAGCGGTATCGCGCGGCGGGCGAGGTATCGAAATCCGCCGCCGTGGATATCGGGGTCGCCGTATTGGGGTTCCTGGTCGGGGCCGGGTTCGCCCTGGCCGGCGCCGGCTCCGCATCGCCTCTGCTGGGCCTGGCCATCGCGCCCCTTTTCGCCCTGCCCTTCATCCTGCCGGGCGAGTTGCGACAGGCCGGTGGCGGAACCGTGGATCGCACGCGGCTGAAGGCCTATGCCCTCTACGGCTATCCGATCGCGGCGTCGCTGACGCTGGCGCTGGTGCTGGCCTCGACGGATCGGTTTCTGCTGGCCGCCTTCATGGATGCGGCGGCAGTCGGCGCCTATCACGCCAGCTACAGCCTGGCGAACCGGACGCTGGACGTCATCTTCATCTGGCTCGGGGCGGCCGGGGCGCCGGCCATGGTCATGGCGTTGGAGCGCGGCGGGCGCGAGGCGCTGCGTCAAACCGCCATCGAACAGGGTTCGACCCTGATCCTGATCGGCCTGCCCGCCGCCGTCGGCCTGTCACTCGTCGCGCGACCGCTGGCAGAGCTGATGATCGGCCAGGATCTGCGCGCCGCCGCCGCCCTGGTCACGCCGTGGATCGCGGCCTCGTCCTTCCTGTCGGGCATGATCGCCTATTATTTCGGCTTCGGCTTCACGCTGGGCAAGAAGACAGGACTGCTGCTGGTGACGATGGCGATCCCGGCGCTTTGCAACGTTGCGCTGAACCTGGTGCTGATCCCCCGCATGGGCGTGACGGGCGCCGCGGTCTCAACCGCCGCCAGCTTCGCCATCGGCCTGATCGCCTGCATCCTGCTCAGCCGCCGCGCCATCGCCCTGCCGATGCCGTGGGACGCGTTGATCCGTTGCGGGATCGCGTCCGCCGTCATGGCCGGGGTCGTCTGGTTGCTGCCGCCGCTTGGCGGTTTCTTGGAGCTGATGATGGACGCGAGCGTGGGCGGCCTCGTCTATGCCGTCGTCGCCCTGACGCTGAACGCCGCAGGCGTGCGTGACGTGCTGCTGCGCCTGATCCGCACGCGCCGGAGCGTGACGGCATGAGCGCCCAGATCCACGACAACGCCGCCTGGTCTCAGGCGATGCCGACGATTTCGGTCCTGATCCCCTTTTTGCGTGACGATCCGCAAGGTTTGGTGCGCCAGCTGGACACTGAGGCCCCGGCGCTCGCAGGCGCCATCGAGCTGATTCTGCTGGACGACGGCACCGCCGACGCCGATCTGACGGCGCGGCTTCAGGCGACCCTCGACACATTGCGCCTGCCCGTGCGCCTGATCAGCCTGGTCGCCAACGAGGGTCGCGCCAGGGGACGAAACCGCCTGACCACCGCCGCCCGGGGCGAGACCTATCTGTTCCTCGACAGCGACATGCGGCCCGACACCCCCGTTTTCCTACAAACCTGGGTCCGCCTCATCGCCCAGGATGCGCCCGCCGTGGCCTTTGGCGGCTTCTCGCTCGATCAGGCCCCGACCGACGCACCGTTCGCCGTCCACCGCGCGCTGTCCGGCGCCTCGGAATGCCTCCCGGCGTCCCAGCGCGCCCTGACGCCTGCGAAATACGTCTACACCTCCAATCTGCTGGTGCGCCGCGATGTGTTCGCCGCGGAATCCTTTGATCCCGGTTTCAGCGGCTGGGGCTGGGAGGACGTGGAGTGGGCCATGCGTGTCTCGCGCCGCTTTCCGGTCGTCCACATCGACAATCCGGCCACCCATATGGGCCTGGATACAGTAGAGGATCTGGCGCGCAAGTTCGATCAGGGCGCCGGCAACTTCGCCCGCGTCGTCGCCCTGCATCCCGCCATCGTCCAGACCTATCCCAGCTATAAGGCCGCGCGCGCCCTGAAACGCCTGCCCGCCCTGCCCCTGATGCGCCGTCTGATGAAACAGGCCGCCCTGACGACGGCCCTGCCGGTCAAGGCGCGCGCCTTCGCGCTCAGGCTCTACCGCGCCGCCGTCTATGCGGACGCCGTCTGACCATGCGCGATGTCGCCGTCATCATCCCGACCCTGCGCCGCCCCGACAGCCTGGAGCGCGCCCTGCGATCCGTTTTCGGCCAGACCGGATCGCTGGATCGTGTCGCCGCCATCGTCGTCGCCGACAATGACCCTCAAGGTTCCGCCGCCGCCCTGATCGAACGGCTGCGCGCCGAGGCGCCCGTCCTCCTGACCTACGCCCACGCCCCCATCCCCGGCGTGGCGACGGCGCGCAACATCGGCCTGTCCGCCACCGACGCGCCCCTAATCGCCTTTCTGGACGACGACGAAGCCGCCTCTCCCGGCTGGCTTGCCGCCCTGCTGAGCGCCCAAGCCCAGACCGGCGCCGATGTCGTCTTTGGCCCCATTCGCGGGCGGGTGCCGGAAAACACCGGCTGGACCACCACCTATCTGGAGCGGTTCTTCGGCCGCGAGGGCCCGCGCGAGACTGGTCTGACCGACGTCATCCACGGCTGCGGCAACAGTCTGATGGTGCGCGCGACCGCCCTGCCCGGCGACGCGCCTTTCGATGTCGCCATGAACGAGACGGGCGGCGAGGACGACCGGCTGTTCACCGCCCTGTCGGCGCACGGCGGCCGCTTCGGCTGGGCCGCCGACGCCTGGGTGGACGAGTTCGCACCGCCCCACCGCGCCACGCTGAACTACGCCCTGACCCGCGCCTTCGCCTATGGCCAGAGCCCGACGCAGATGGCAGCCGACCGCCGCGACTGGCCCGGCGTCGTCAAATGGATGCTGGTCGGCTTAGTCCAGACCAGCGTGTGGGGCGCCGCTTCCCTAATAGCCGTCCTGCTGCGCCGTCCCGACCGCGCCCACACCTACGATCGCTGCGCCCAAGGGCTCGGCAAGGTCTTCTGGACCAAGGGCTTCGAGCCGAAGCTTTACGGCGCGGCAATGCTGAACCGCCCCACGGCCTGATCAGCGGATCGGCATATAGCGGCAGGTGAAGTTAGGATCGCCGCTCATCAGGCTGGGCTTAAGGTGGATGTACAGGCGTTCGGCGCCCGCAACGTCGTCCAACGCAAACGCCTGTTCGGCCTCATACATCTCGTCTCGGTGCGCGTCCGTCCAACCCTTGGCCAGTTTGATAGCCCGCGCCTTGGCCGCCGGCAGGCTGTCGGCGACGACGAAGACATTGCGGTGCTGCTCGGCGAACGCCACGCCGTCGTAGCCGCCCAGGTTGACGTAGTAGAGTTTTTCCTTGCCCTGATAGGGCGTCGGCGACAGACTGACCTCATAGCCGTCTGCCTGCGAAATCTCCGACCAGCAATCGATGTGCAAGGTCCCTTCGCGTCCCCACCACTGCGCAAGCAAGGCGTCTTTCGTTGCTTCGATCGTGGAGGCGACAAGGAAGCGCATATCGTGCACCTCGATATTGGCGCCGGGGTGCTCCCCGCCGATGTAGATCGCAAACAGCTTCATTCGTCCTCGCGTCAGGCCGCCGTGTCGGCTTGGTCGACCGCAGGCTTTGCGGTATTCAGGATCAACGCCAGTCGCCGACCGACGATCCCGCCCATTTCGTGCGAACTGGTGATCCCTTGCGCGAAGGGATGCCGCCCCATGAGGAACGGCAGGCTGAGACAGAACAGACGATCCATCGGCAGAGGCGCATCGACCGGCCGGAACAGGTCATCGACCGCAATCCCCCGGATCACGTCGGGCGCATCGTTGGCGACCTCATCTCGAACGATCCCCTGCTCCAGTAGGGACAGGAACGGAAACTGGATGCCGCTCAGGGCCGCTTGCCCGGTCGCCTCGATGAAGGTCGGGAAGTGGCTTGTCGTGTCGCCGATCGTCACGCGGGCGCCGCCTTCAGGACAGCGCGTGTCCACCTCGTGATCGTCGCCCAAGGCGATGACGTCTAGCCGTCCGGCGGCGTGCAGCGCCAACATCCGCTCGATCGATTCGTGCGGCACTCCGGCGTAGATATCGACGAAGATCGGCTTGAAAGAGCGGCTGAACCGCTCGAACTCGGCGCTGTCCAGATGGGGCACGATGACGGCGACGATCTCATGCATGCGCAGAATGCCGTCGCGCCAGGCCACCGTCACCTGTGCGGCATGGTTCGCCTGCGCCTCCTTTAGGTTCGCGGCCGCCCAGATGAAGGGATCGACCGATGCGCGCCGCGCGAAATACCTCTCGGCGAAGGTTTCCAGCGTCGCGTCATGCAATCCGGTTTCGGCAGCGTAGTCGGGATCCAGATGGATCAGCTCCGCTCGAAAAAGGTCGAACACGGCGTCCAGCAGCCCGTCAGGACCGCGCGCCACAGCCGCAGCGACAGCCTCGGGCGTGCAATAGGTCAGCGGACCATGCGGCAGCGGAAAATAGAAGTCCGCCTCGGGCAGCAGACCCTTTCGCGACATCATGGCGATGAGCAAATCTTCGGTATCCGGCGCGGGCTGATAGATCAGCCGATCATCCCGCCGAACGAAGTCCCCGTGCGACGTGGCCAAGGCGACGGCCGCATCGATGGCCGTCAACGACGACCCCCGAATACCGATGCGTGTCGCCGGAACATCCGCGAGGTCAGATGCAGGCCATGGGCTGAGGAAATATCCGGGCTGGGCGCCCGGCCGCGACGGCCACTGGTGACCGGTCGCCAGAACAACGTGGTCGAATACAGCCTTGGCGACCTTCCGCGACGGCGGCGATGTGAAGGTCAGCTCGATCCCGTCCTTGCGATTCGCTGCATCGATAACCCTGCATCCCGTCCGCACATCGATTTCGACGCCCTTGGCGCGGGCCTGCTGAACCAGCGTGGCGAACTGGCTTTCGAAATATCGCCCCAGGGCGACACGCGGGACGAAGGTGCGCTCATCAAGCGACGCCCCATCTACGTCCAGCTCTTCGAGTTCGGCCGGAGTATGCTTCGCCAGCCAGTCGGCCAGCGTGTCCTGCAACGGGGGGATTTCGATGCTGGCGATGTTGGCCAGCATCGCCGGATCGTTCCACTCGAGGCTGTAGGGGCTG
This sequence comes from Brevundimonas vesicularis, assembly GCF_014204545.1. Lineage (GTDB taxonomy): Bacteria > Pseudomonadota > Alphaproteobacteria > Caulobacterales > Caulobacteraceae > Brevundimonas > Brevundimonas vesicularis_B. The sequence continues at coordinate 389,580 of NZ_JACHLJ010000001.1, read as the reverse complement.
CCGCAGCCAGCCGTCTCGCGCGCCTCGAACACCGTGACCCGCGCCGAAACGACGCCTTGGGACATCAGGGCATGGAGGGCGTAGAGCGTCGTCGGCCCCGCTCCGACGAATGCGACGGACTTTGTCATGGCCACACAATGCGTAACGCACGCAAAGGCGCCGCATCCGCGTTCGATTTGAACGCAACCGTTTCATTTTCTTGCCGAACGTGCGGAATCGGACGCCTCAAACGTCGGCTAGGAACGGCTTCAGCCCATCAGCCGCTGCAGAAAACCCGGCGCCTTGTAAGTCGAACGGTTCATGACCACGCCGGCGATCTTGCCCCCCACAGCCTCGATCTCGTCGCGCAAGATGACCGGCGCATGGGCGGCGGTGCTTTCGGCGGCGATCACCAGAACCGTCATGTCCACGAAGGGGGCCAGGATGATCGCCATGTCGTTGCGATCGGCGGCGGGCGCGTCGATGACGATGGTGTCGGCGTGGGGTCGCAAGGCCTCCCAGTAGCGGGGCTCTCCGACGGCCTCAACCCGGTGCCCGGATCGCAGCGCCTCCATGTGGAAATGCGTGACCCACAGCCGGCCGCCCAGGCAAGACCGCGCCGTCAGCAGCCGCGAATCCGGCACCGGCTTGCCGTCGCGCCCGGTAACGCGCGGCGTCACAGCGTAAAAGCTGGATCCGTCAGGCGAGCCATGCGCCGCCTTGCCGACCTGACCGAAACGATCCGGTTCAGCCGACACCGTCTCCAACTGTCCCTGTTGCGTCAGATCGCCGTCGATCAGCCAGACGGGCTTGCGCGCCCGCACCGCGGCCAGCCGCGCGAACTCGCGCGCCACGGTCGAGACGCCCTCGCCGGTCGCAGCGGAGGCGAACTGGATCACGCGCGCACGGTGCGCCGGCGCCGGTCCCAGCGTCGCCCACAGGCCCGCCATTTCTGAAGTCAGATCGACCATCGAATCGCCAAGGCGCTCCCTAAGCCCTCAGCCTAGCACGAGTTTCGCTAGGCCGCCTTGGCCGGCGCGACCGCCAGGACCGGCATGTCCAGCGTGCGGCTGACCGAGGCCGGGGTCGTGAAGCCGCGCCGCGTAAACACGCGCAACAGGCCGACACACAGGGCGGTGAAACCCGCGAACAGGAAGACCGCCGCCAGCAGCGGGATCTTCAGGCTTTTGCCCGTCGCCGGCGGCTGGGCGCGTTCGATGACTGTAACGTTGTCGGCGCCGGCGGCGACCAAGGCGTTGTCGGCGCGGCTCTGGGTCTCGCGCTGCTGGAACTCCCGGATGGAGGCGCTCAGCACTTCGCGATTGCCGGCCAGGGTTGTGTTCTCGGATTCCAACGCCGTCAACCGCGCCTGCCGCGACCGGATATCGGCCAGCTGTCGGTCCAGAACCGCCAGACGCGCCGCCAGCGAGTCGCGCTCGGCCCGGGTGTTGATCCGCGTGGTTTCCAGCTCGGTCCAGACAGGGTTCGGCCCGGTGCGGACCTCCTTGGCCCCGACGGCCGTGCCGGTCGCGACATAGGCTTGCAGCTGATTGATCCGCGCCTCGATGTCCTTCACCGGCTGGGCGTCGGGCTGATAGCGCGACAACAGCTGCTCGCGCTCGGTGCGCAGTTGCAGCACCTGGTCCTGGGCCGAGATATTGAGATCCTGCTGCAGCGCCACTTCCGCCGGTGTTCCCGCCTGCTGCGCCACCAGGGTGTTGAGCCGCTGGGCGGTCTGGTTCAGCTGGCTCTGTGTCGACATCCGGTCGGTGAAGACCGTCTGATAGGTTGCGGCCAGCGTCGCCTTGGCCGCGGTGAAGTCGCCGATGTCATTGGACGCCAGGAAGGCCTCATAAGCCCGGTCCGCATTGCCGAGTTCATCTTCGAAGGCGATGCGTTGGCTGGCGATAGCCGGCGTCTTGTCCTGGAAGACTTCGCGGCGATAGATCAGATATTGCTCGATGATCGTGTTCAGGACCCGGGCCGCCCGTTCGGGATCGTCGGCCTTATAGGTCAGGTGGATGACCGCGCTGCCCGGCGCCGTGGCGACGCCCAGGCCGCCACCGACGGCCTTCAGCGCAGCGGACCGCGCGGCCTGCGGACTGCCCTTGGGTGGCTCGCCCAGGATGGCGGCGGGGCCTAGGGCCTCGACCACCTTCTGGCGAACGGCGCTTGAACCCAGAATGGCGGCTTCGGAGTTGGCGACCTCGTCGCCCTGCGGCGCCTGGCCCCGCTCGGCCGTACCGACGCGCGGCTGATAGACGTATTCCTGACCCACGCCTGCAAACACCGAGCCGGTGGCGGTGTAGCTCTTCTTCAGCGTCATGGCGGCGGCGAACCCCAGCCCCAGGATCACCACGAAGACGACGATCATCAGCAGCAGTTCGCGGAACAACAGGCCGATCACGTCCAGAACACCGTAGCGCGGCCTTGTGGTGACGTGTGCGGTGGAGCGCATCGGGCGGGCCGAATCCCTTGAAAGGCGTGTAGTCCTCACCCTTCGCCCACCGGCGTTAACCGATGATTACCCATAACCGGCGACGTTGCCTGATATCCCCCGTCGAGGCCGACCGATTCCCATGCTGACCGATCGCCGCCTGTTTTTGCTGACCCTGGGTTCAGCCTCCATCGCCGCCTCTCTGGCGGCCTGCAGCGGCGTCGGCGGCGTTCGCGATCCTCGGCGCGCCGACCGGTCGCCCTACGACGAGCTTTCCGGCCTGCCCTTCGCCCCCTGGACGGACCAGGAGCCGGAATATCTGCTGTATCCCGGCGACGAGATCGAGGTGGCGACGCCGACGGCCTCGGAGCTGACGCGCACGCTCAAGGTCGGTCCCGATGGTCGCATCGCCCTGCCCCTGATCGGATCAGTCATGGCGGCGGATCGCACCCTGCCCCAGCTTCAGCAGGTCGTCTCGGCGGCCTATGCGTCACAGCTGGTGCGCCCTGTTGTCGAGGTCACACTGCGCCAGGCCGGCCCGATCCGCGTTTGGGTCGATGGCGAGGTGCGCAACCCGGGCGTCTTCGAAATGATCGGCGATCTGGACGCCTATCAGGCGGTTATTCAGGCCGGCGGGTTCGCCCCGACCTCGCGTCAGGACAGCGTTGCCCTGATCCGTCGCGGGCCCGGCGGTTCGCGCATGATGCGGGTGGTGGACCTGCGTCCGCGTCGTGGCGAGGTCGTGCCCTTGCGGCGTGGCGACATCGTCTTCGTGCCGCGTTCGACGCTGGGCGAACTGGCGGCCTTCTTCACCCAGGTGCGCGCCGCCCTGCCGATCGGCTTCAGCTATTCGATCAACGGATCGAACGGCAACGGCTACGCACAGTTCTGAGCCCGTCGTTTAGGCGACCAGCTGAACCACGCCCTGGTCGATGTAGCGTCGCGCGGCCTTCTGGGCTTCGGCGATCTCCTCGCGTTCCATCTCCAGGCTCATCTCGCGGCGATAGACGCGCGCCTCGATCGAACCCTTCATGGCCGCCAGATTGAAGATCATGTGGGCCGACACCCGGTCCATCGGGCAACCGCCCGATCCGGCCGAATACATCATGCCCAGTTTGAACAGGTCGTCGCCGGACATGTCCGGGGTCGGCAGCGGCAGACCGTCGTCATTGGCCTGCAGGTCGTGCGCCATTTCTTGCGCGTTCATCACCGTATCTCCTGATCGGGCGCCATTCTGGGCCCGCCTCTGAGACGCCATCAAATACCGGTGGTTTGAAGTTAAAGTTAACAACGAAAAGCCGCGCTAGGACTTTTCAGTAAAGCAGAAATGAATACTTCCGGCAGGATTCAGACCTCGGAAATCTCTGATAATCTCTCGTTCACGCCTCACCGACGCGGCCCACGAGCGCATCGCAAACCTGACGCGATCGTTCAGCGGGCATTCAGGCGCAAAACCCGACCTTGCTCATCATTAACGGGTCGGTTCGGCACATCCGTCGGCGGCCCAGAATGGAGCACGAAGATGAACCGCCTCACCAAGGCCGCCGTCGTCGCCCTCGCCCTGTCGACCACGGCTGTGCCGATGCTCGTCCAGGCCCAGGACCGCGACCGCCGCGAGTATCGTCAGGATCGTCGGGACGACCGCCGCGACTTCCGCCAGGAACGCCGTGAAGATCGCCGCGACTGGCGCGACGGTCGCTATGACAGCCGCCAGGACTATCGTCGTGACCGCCGCGACGACCGCCGGGACTACTGGGCGGAACGCCGGGACGATCGTCGCGATTGGCGCAACGACCGCTGGGACCGCAACAACAGCAATTGGTGGCGCGGCCGCTCGGACTTCCGAGGCTATAACGGTCCGCGCGCAGGTTACTGGTACGCCCCCAGCTATGGCTACTACCGGGTGGAGCCGCGCTACAGCAACTATCGCTGGCGAACCGGCGGATATCTGCCCCACCAGTATCGCAACTACTATGTCCGCGACCCCTATGTTTACGGTCTTCGCGAAGCGCCGCGCGGCTATCGCTACGTCCACGCCGGCAACGATATCCTGTTGATCGCTGTGGCCAGCGGCCTGATCGCCAGCGTCCTCTCGGGCGTCTATTAAGCCTCGTCATAACCGGACGATCGAACCCCGCAGGTCTTGCCTGCGGGGTTCTGCGTTTTCGGACAGTCCCTTGATTGCGAACAGTGTTCAGCCTGGGTTCATCGCCACGGATCGATGATCGTCTCAAGCCGCCGGAGACCCGGCGTGCAGGAACCAAAGACCATGAAACGCCTCCTGATGGCTTTCACCGCCATCGCCGCCGTCGCCGGCCCGCTTGCAGTTCCGATGCAAGCCCTCGCCCAGGAACAGGACCAGGCTCAGCAGGAGCGGCCGCAGCGCGAAGGGCGGGCACGCGGCATGAACCGGCCCGAGCGCCCGCAGATGGGTCGTGAAGACGGACCGCGCGAGCCTCGACCCGAACGCCCCAGCCGCCCCGCAAACGATACGCCCCGTCCCGAGCGCCCGTCGGATAGCGAACGGCCCAATGCTGGCGGCCAACGTCCGGATCGTCCCGAAGGCGGATGGTCTCGGCCTGATCGCCCCAACACCGGCGGCCAGCGTCCCGACCGGCCCGAAGGCGGCTGGAACCGTCCCGATCGCCCCAACGCCGCCGGCCAGCGTCCCGACCGGCCCGAAGGCGGATGGAACCGGCCTGATCGCCCCAACACCGGCGGCCAACGTCCGAACCGCCCCGAAGGCGGATGGAACCGGCCTGATCGCCCCAACACCGGCGGACAACGTCCGGACCGACCCGAAGGCGGCTGGAACCGTCCTGATCGTCCGAACACCGGCGGCCAACGTCCAGACCGACCCGAAGGCGGCTGGAACCGACCCGATCGGCCCGACCGCCCAAATGCGGGCGGTCAACGCCCCGACCGTCCCGGAAACGGCTGGAACCGTCCCGACCGTCCGGGCTCGGGCTGGAACAACGGTCGTGACCGCGACCGTCAGCACCGCGAGTTCCGCCAGCGCTTCAACGGCGATCAATGGCGGCGCGACTTCTATCGCAGCCACCGCTCGGACTGGTGGCGCAATGATCGGCGCTTCAGGGGTTACAACGGCGTGCGCGCCGGCTTCTACTTCGCGCCGGGCTGGGGCTACTACAGCGTGCCGCGCTCCTACTGGGGCCGGTCGTGGTCGGTCGGCCAGTATCTGCCGGACGTCTTCTGGCGCTATCAACTGAACGACTGGCGCACCTACGGCCTAGGCTATCCGCCGGAGGGCACACGCTGGGTCTCGGTCGACAACACCCTGTATCTGATCGACGAATACGACGGCTACATCATCGACGTCATCCGCGACGCCTGGCGCTGGTAAGAACAAAGGCCCGGAGAGCAATCTCCGGGCCTTTATCGTGCAGTTCGTCGCTCAAGCAGCGAGCGACCGGGTCGCGAGCGTTAGCGACCAGCAGGGTGTTTGGGGCCGCAGCCCCGAAGCATCAGAGCCCCAGCTTGGCCTTCAGGATGTCGTTGACCGCCGCCGGGTTGGCCTTGCCGCCCGTGGCCTTCATGACCTGACCGACGAACCAGCCGATGGCCTGGGGCTTTTCAGCCACCGCCGCCGCCTTGTCCGGATTGGCGGCGATGATCTCGTCCACGGCCTTTTCGATGGCGCCGGTGTCCGTGACCTGTTTCAGGCCGTGCTTCTCGACCACCTCGGCCGGCGAGCCTTCGCCGTTCCAGACGTGATCGAAGACCTCCTTGGCGATCTTGGACGAGATGACGTTCGTCTCGATCAACTCCACCAGCTGCGCGACGTGCGCCGCCGGCAGCGGATTCTCGCTGAAGTCCTTGCCCTCGGCCGCCAGGCGCGCCGACACCTCGTTGGTGACCCAGTTCGACACCAGCTTGGCGTCCCGCCCCTTGGCGGCGGCTTCGAAATAGTCGGCCTTCGCCTGTTCCGAGATCAGCACGATGGCGTCGTATTGCGACAGGCCATAGTCCGCCATCAGACGCTTGCGCTTGTCGTCCGGCAGCTCGGGCAGCGACGCCTTGATCTCGGCGATCCAGGCCTCTTCCAGGTCCAGCGGCAACAGATCGGGATCGGGGAAGTAGCGATAGTCCTGCGCCTCTTCCTTGGACCGCATCGAACGCGTCTCGCCGGCCGTCGGGTCGTACAGGCGCGTCTCCTGAGTGATCGAACCGTCGTCCTCCAGGATCTCGATCTGGCGGCGCGCCTCATACTGGATCGCCTGAGAAATGAAGCGGAAGCTGTTGACGTTCTTGATCTCGCAGCGCGTCCCCAGATAGCTGAAGTCGCCCGTCTGCTTGAATTTGTCGTAGTTGCCGGCCCGGCAAACCGACACGTTCACGTCGGCGCGCAGATTGCCCTTCTCCATGTCGCCGTCGCAGGTGCCCAGATAGATCAGGATGGTCCGGATCTTCTTCACATAGGCCACCGCCTCGTCCGGCGTGCGCAGGTCGGGACGCGACACGATCTCCATCAGCGCCGTGCCGGCCCGGTTCAGGTCGACGTAGCTTTCGGTCGGCGACAGGTCGTGGATCAGCTTGCCCGCATCCTGCTCCAGATGCAGCCGCTCGATGCCGACGTTGAAGAAGCTGCCGTCCTCGGCCTCCACCTCGACCACGCCTTCACCCACGATGGGGTAATAGAGCTGGCTGATCTGATAGCCGGTCGGCAGGTCGGGATAGAAGTAGTTCTTGCGGTCGAACTGGCTGCGGCGGTTGATCTGCGCGCGCAGGCCCAGACCCGTCTTCACCGCCTGTTCGACACAGTGCTTGTTCAGCGTCGGCAACATGCCGGGAAAGCCCGCATCGACCAGCGACACCTGCTCGTTCGGCCCCGCGCCGAAGCCGACGGCCGCGCCGGAGAACAGCTTGGCCTTCGACGCCACCTGGGCGTGGATTTCCAGGCCCATGACGATTTCCCAATCGCCGGTGCGGCCTTTGATGGTCTTGGTATTGTCGCTCATGCTCACCACCACTTGCCCGGCTTGGCCGTGAAGCCCGCCGCCCGTTCCAGCGCGGCGCCGACCTGGAAGACCGTCGCCTCGTCCAGCGCCTTGCCGATGACCTGCAGACCCAGCGGCAGGCCGCTGGCGTCCACGCCGGCCGGCACCGAAATGCCCGGCAGGCCGGCCAGATTGGTCGTCACCGTAAAGACGTCGTTCAGATACATGGTCAGCGGGTCGATCTGCTTATCGCCCAGCGCGAAGGCGGCCGACGGCGTCGATGGCGTCAGGATGGCGTCCACCTGGCCCCAGACGTTGTCGAAGTCCTCGGCGATGCGGCGACGCACCTTCAGCGCCTTGACGTAGTAGGCGTCATAGAAGCCGGCCGACAGCACATAGGCGCCGATGGTCAGGCGACGCTGGACCTCCTTGCCGAAGCCCTCGGCGCGCGAGGTCGCGTACAGGTCGTCCAGCGACTTGAAGTCCTCCGCCCGGTGCCCAAACCGCATCCCGTCATAACGGGCCAGGTTCGATGACGCCTCGGCCGGCGCCACAATATAATAGGTCGGCAGGGCGTATTTGGTGTGCGGCAGGCTGATCTCGACGATCTCGCACCCGGCGTCCTTCAGCCAGGCCACGCCCTGATCCCACAGCGCCTGAATCTCGGCCGGCATTCCGTCCACGACATATTCGCGCGGCACGCCGATGCGCAGACCCTTGACCGACTTGCCGACCGAAGCGGTCCAGTCGGGCGTCGGGATGTCCAGGCTGGTCGAATCCTTGGCGTCGAACGAACACATGGATTGCAACAGCAGGGCCGCGTCCTCGACCGTCTTGGTGATCGGGCCGGCCTGGTCCAGCGAGGACGCAAAGGCCACCATGCCGAACCGGCTGGCCCGGCCGTATGTGGGCTTGATCCCGACCGTCCCGGTGAAGGCGGCGGGCTGGCGGATCGAACCGCCGGTGTCCGACGCGGTGGCGGCCAGGCACAGGTCGGCCGCCACGGCCGAGGCCGAACCGCCCGACGAACCGCCCGGCGTCAGCTCGGCATTCGAGCCGGTTGATTTCCACGGGTTCTTCACCGGACCAAAGGCCGAGGTCTCGTTGGACGAGCCCATGGCGAACTCGTCCATGTTCAGCTTGCCCAGCATGACCGCCCCATCGCGCCACAGATTGGCGGTGACGGTGGATTCATACGGCGGCACGAAGCCACGCAGCATGTTGGAGCCGGCCGTCGTCTGAACGCCCTCGGTGCAGAACAGATCCTTGATCCCCAGCGGCGCGCCTTCCAGCGCCCCGCCCTGACCGGCGGCGATGCGGGCGTCGGACGCGCGCGCCATGTCCATGGCCTTGTCCGCCGTCACCTCGACATAGGCGTTCAGGGTCGGGTTTGCGGCCTCGATGGTAGTCAGAAAGGCCTGGGTGATTTCGGCCGAGGTGAAGTCCTTGGCCTTCAGCCCGTCGACGGCGCTCTTCAGGGTCAGTTTGGTCAGGTCGCTCATGACTATTCGACCACCTTGGGCACGACGAAGAAGCCGTCCGCCGACTTGGGCGCATTCGACAGGACCGCATCGACCTTGGCGCCGTCCGTGACGACGTCGTCGCGCAGGCGCAGCGGCTGGGCGACGTTCGAGGTCATCGGCTCCACGCCTTCGACATCCACCTGATCCAACTGCTCGATCCAGGCCAGGATGCCGTTCAGCTCCTGCGCCAGCGGCTCCAGCCGGTCCTCGGGGGTCTTGATGCGGGCGAGATGCGCAACCTTGCGCACCGTCGCAGCGTCGATGGCCATGCGGCCCTCCAACACACAAATTGAAAACGAAGCGGTCGGATTAGCCGCCCGCACTGGGATTCACAAGGATCAGCCCCCTTCGTCAGGCGTGATCTTACTGCGACGTGCTGACGGACACCGCGTCGGGCCGGCTCTCACCGCCTGAAGGGAAGTCGATCTGCACCGTGCGCTCCACCTTCAGGATGTCGCCGTTCGGCCCCGCCGTGTCCTGACGCACCGCCAGCACCACGCGACCGGCCTTCGCTTCGACGACCTTCCATTCGGCGTAATCGCCTAAAGGATAGGCGCGCCAGCCCTCGGCCGAGCCGCCGAACAGGGCGAAATAGGTCACCAGACCATTCACCGCCGGATCGCCGCCCGACAGGCTGAAGACCTTGGCGTTCTGGTCCGGCAGGGCCTGCAACTGCGAAACATCGGCGGCCGTACCGATCTCTTCGCGAGCAGCCGCGGAGCTCCGTTCGGTAGGCCCGACCCGCTTGGCGGTCGGTGGCGGGGCCGCGCGTGTGATCGCGGCCGGCGTCGGTACGGCTGCCGCAATCTGCGTGTCCTCGGCGGTCTGGATCCTGGCCGGCGCGTCGGACTGTCCGCAACCACTCAGCACAAGCCCGAAAGCCGTCATGGCCGCTGTCGCCATGCGCATGTCATCGTCCTTCCTGTCGATCGTCGTCACCATCGCCTTTGACTTCGGTCCGCGCCAGTCCTAACCGCAGGCCGTGCCCGTCCTTGACCTCCTCGACCTGCCCGCCGCCTGCCCGCCCGACACCCCGTGGATGGGGCTGGATCTGGGTGAGAAGACCATCGGCGTCGCCGTGTCGGATTCCACCCGCCTGATCGCCTCGCCGCTGGAGCTGATCCGCAAGTCAAAGTTCACGCAGGAAGCCGAACACCTGTTCAAGCTGATGGCGCATCGCAAGGTTTCGGCCCTGGTCATCGGCCTGCCCGCCAACATGGACGGAACGGAAGGCCCGCGCGCCCAGTCGTGCCGCGCCTTCGCCCGCAATCTGGAGCGGCTGCGGCCCGTCAACATCGCCTTCTGGGACGAGCGGCTGTCCACCAGCGCCGTCGAGCGCTTCCTGATCGAAGATCTGGACCTGAACCGCAAACGCCGCGCCCAGGTCGTGGACCGCACCGCCGCCGCCTGGATTCTGCAAGGGGCGCTGGATCGGGTTCGGGACCAGGCGACCTGGGTTTGACGGCCCTGATCGCCGGCGTCCTGCCGGTCTTTCTGATGATCGCCCTGGGCTATGGCTTGCGAAAGTCTGGCTTCCTGCCCGACGAGGCCTGGCGGCCGATCGAGAAGCTGTCGATCAACATCTTCTATCCCAGCTTCCTGATCCCCGCGATCTGGCACGCCGACCTCGCCGGCGGCGGCGCGACCGTAGCGGGCGCTGCGGCAATCGGGGCGACCCTGATCGTGGCGGCGGCGGCCCTGGCGTCCAAGCCCCTGATCACCCTGGACGGCCCGGCCTACACCAGCGTCTTTCAGGGCGTGATCCGCTGGAACAGCTTCGTCTTCGTGCCGGTGATCCAGTCGGTCTATGGCTCCGAAGGCACGGCGCTGGCCGCCGTCGCCATCGCCTTCATCATTCCCGTCACCAACATCGCTTGCGTCGCCGTGCTGGCGAAATGGGGTTCTCTGCGGCGCGAGCCTTCCGTTGTCGGCCTGATCAAGTCGATGCTGGCTAATCCGATCCTGCTGGCCTGTCTGATCGGCCTGGCGCTGAACCTGTTACGCGTGCCGCTGATCCCGGGTCTGTCGGATGCGATGGATCTGCTGGGCGCCGCCGCCCTGCCCTTGGGCCTGATCGTCGCCGGGGCGGGACTGTCCTTCGCCGAGGTCAAACGTCGCCGCACCACCATCGCCGCCGTCAGCCTGGTCAAACTAGGTGTCATGCCGCCGCTGATGTGGTTCATCGCCTGGGCGTTGGGCGGCGACAGCCTGGCGCAAGGCATCGCCCTGATCTGCGGTGCCGCGCCCGGCTCGGCCGCCTCCTATATCCTGGCGCGTCAGATGGGCGGCGACGCGCCCCTGATCGCCGGCGTCATCGCCCTGACCACCGTGGGCAGCGCCGTGGTCATTCCTATCCTGCTGGCCCTGTTCCACTTCACCTGACTGGCGTTCAGGGCGAGTCACGCCTATAGCCGCGTCTCGATGACCCAGCCCGCTCAAGTCACCGATCAGACCATCCGCGACCGGCTGGTTCCGTTCCCCAAACCGCACTTCCTGGCCGCATCGGACCTCGATCCGTATGTGACGCCGCAGTTGCTGGATCTGGGCGACGCCTTCGTCGACTTCAATCGTCAGTCGTCTAAGGCCCTGGATCTGCTGCACGGGCGCACGGTCGTGAATCTGTTCTTCGAGAACTCGACCCGCACCAGTTCCTCTTTCGAGATCGCCGCCAAGCGGCTGGGCGCCGACGTCGTCACCATGCCAGTCGCCTCCTCCTCGGTGAAGAAGGGCGAAACCCTGATCGACACGGCGGTCACCCTCAACGCCATGAAGCCCGACATCCTGATCATCCGCCACTCGGCCTCGGGCGCGGCCGAACTGCTGAGCCAAAAGGTCGGCTGCGCCGTCGTCAACGCCGGGGACGGTCGTCACGAACACCCGACCCAGGCTCTTCTGGATTTGCTGTCCATGCGCCGCGCTTTTGGCGATGTGACCAGCCTGACCGTGGCCATCTGTGGCGACATCACCCACAGCCGCGTGGCCCGCTCCAATGTCGCCTTGCTGCAGATGATGGGCGCGCGCGTACGCCTGATCGGGCCGCCGACTCTGGTGCCCGGCGACGCCGACCGCTGGGGCTGCGAGGTCTTCCATGACATGCGCGAGGGTCTGAAAGGCTGCGACGTGGTCATGATGCTGCGCCTTCAACTTGAGCGTATGGCCGGCGCCCTTGTCCCCTCGACCCGCGAATATTTCCGCTTCTGGGGCCTGGATCGCGAGAAGCTCGCCTGGGCCAATCCGGCCGCCCGCGTCATGCACCCCGGCCCGATGAACCGCGGCGTCGAGATCGATTCCGACGTGGCCGACGACCTTGATGTCTCCCTGATCCAGGATCAGGTCGAGATGGGCGTCGCCGCCCGCATGGCCGTGCTGGCCTCCCTCTCCGCCCGTTGGGGAGACGCCCGATGACCACCGTCGCCATCATCAACGCCCGTCTGCTGGACCCCGCAACGGACTACGACGGCCCAGGCGGCCTGCTGATCCAGAACGGCCGCATCAGCCGCGTTATCCATGGTCCGACGCCGGACCTGGCGGCGGATCAGATCATCGACGCCGACGGCCTGTGCCTCGCGCCTGGCCTGATCGACATCCGGGTCAAGACCGGCGAGCCGGGCGCCGAGCCCAAGGAGACACTGAAATCCGCCAGCCTGGCCGCTGCCGCCGGCGGCGTGACGACCATCGTGGTTCAACCCGACACCGATCCCGCCGTCGATGACCCGGCCATGATCGACTTCATCCAGCGGCGCGGCGCGGCCCTGAACCTCGTCAACGTCCGCGCCGCCGGAGCCGCGACCAAGGCTCTGGACGGCCAGCGCATGGCCGAGATCGGCCTGATGGACGAGGCCGGCGCCCTGTATTTCACCGACGGCGACAAGGTCATCGTCAACAGCCGCACCCTGCAAAGGGTGATGAGCTACGCCGCCGCCTTCAACGCCCTGATCGCCTGCCGCCCGGCCGACCCTTGGCTGACGGAAGGCGCGGTCGCCGCCTCCGGAGAACTGGCCACGCGCCTGGGCCTTTCCGGCAGCCCCGCCATCGCCGAGCGGATCGGGCTGGAGCGCGATCTGGCCCTGGTCGAACAGACCGGCGCGCGGTTCCTGGTGGATCAGATTTCGACCCAGGGCGCCCTGGACACTCTGGCTCGCGCCCGCGCCAAGGGGCTGGAGGTCGCCGTCAGCGTCTCGATCAACCACCTGTGCTTCAACGAGGTGGACATCGGTGACTACCGCACCTTCTACCGGCTGGACCCGCCGCTGCGCTCCGAAGCGGATCGTCAGGCCCTGATCGAGGCTGTGCGGGAGGGCCTGATCGACGTCATCACCTCGGCCCACGCCCCCGCCCCCGCCGAGGACAAGCGGCGCCCCTTCGCCGAGGCCGCGCCCGGCGCGATCGGCCTGGAGACCCTGCTGCCCGCCGCCCTGACCCTGCACCACGAAGACGGTCTGGACCTGCTCGACGTGCTGCGTCCGCTGACCCAGGGCCCCGCCGCCCTGCTCGGCCTCGACGCGGGCGTCCTGGCCGAGGGCGCGCCGGCCGACGTCATCCTTTTCGACGCCGGCGCCCCCGTCATCATCGACGCCGACGCCCTTCACTCCAAGTCCAAGAACTCACCCTTCGACGGCCGCCGGCTTCAGGGCAAGCTGATCGGAACCTGGGTGGGCGGTCGCAAGGTCTTCTAAGGCTCAGATCAGAGCGGCCGCGCGCACGTCGCGGCCTTGGCCACTTCGGCTCCCAGCACCGACTTGACGGCCAGTGGCGTATCGGTGGCGATCACGGTCACGCCCTGGCGCACCAGATCGCGGTATTCCGAAACGTCCCCGTCGGCGGCGTATCGGTCGTCGCGGCGTACGCCCTCGGCGCCCAGGGTGCCGAACTGAACCTCGACCCCGGCCTCACGCAGGGCGCGCCACAGCGCCGGACGCTCTTCGCGCGTGCCGGTCCAGGCCAGGATTTGCGCTGGGTTCAGCCCGCTCAGGTCATCCACGCCGCCCAACCCGGCCGAAATCATCATTTCCGGCGCCATGGCCGCCACCGCCCGCGCATCGGCGTCGTTATAGGTGATCAGGATCACCCGGTTTTCGGCCCGTGACCGTCGCACCTGATCGATCACCACCCGCGCCAGATCGACCGTGGTCTCGCCGTCGGCGGGTTTCAGGTCGATGCTGGCGATGGCCCCCACGCGTCCGGCGGCGTCCAGCGCCTCGCCCAGCGTCGGCGGCGCGGCGCGCGTCAGGGCGCCGTTCGACGCCTTCAGCCGCGCCTGTTTCACCTGGGCCAGCGTCAGGTCAGCGACCCGGCCGCGTCCCGTGGTCGTCCGGTCCATGGTGTCGTCGTGCATCAGAACCAGTTGCCGGTCCTTGGTCAGGACGGCGTCCAGCTCCAGGATCGCATTGGGGATCGCACGGCCTGTCGCCTCGATGGCGGCGATGGAGTTCTCGGGCTGGTCAAGCGCCGAAACCGCTCGGTGCGCCGAGATCGCCACTCCGCCGTCGCGCACGCAGTCGAAATAGGCCGCCATGGCCGGACCTGACGACGGCGCAGACGCCATCGGCGGCGCACCCACGCAACCTGTCGTCGAAAGCAGCAGCATGGTCGCGGCGGCGGCGGAAATACGGGTCATGGATCGGCTCCGGAAAGACGCGCGGACCAAACGCTGCGCCGATCATCGGGTCAAGAGGTCGGATCGCCCTTGCTCCCGGCCGCCCCGCGACGCATTTTGCCGCAACGACACGCGGGGAGCGAATCAACGTGCAGGATCTAGTGGCCCCGGCTCTCGGGACCTTGGCGCTGGTGGCGCTGGGCGGCTATCTGCTCGGCTCGATTCCGTTCGGCGTGGTGATCACGCGTGCAGCCGGCGCCGGCGACGTGCGCAACATCGGCTCAGGCAACATCGGCGCGACAAACGTCCTGCGCACCGGCCGCAAGGATCTGGCCCTGGCCACCCTGCTGCTGGACGCCGGCAAGGGCGCGGTCGCCCTGCTGATCGCCCGTCATCTCTTCGGCAGCGAACTGGCCGGCGCCATCGCCGGCGGTGCAGCCTTCCTGGGCCACCTCTTCCCTGTCTGGCTGGGCTTCAAGGGCGGCAAGGGCGTCGCCACCTTCTATGGCCTGTTGCTGGCCGCCGCCTGGCCGCTGGGCCTGATGGCGGGGGCGGTCTGGCTGCTCTGCGCCTTCCTGTTCCGCTATTCGTCGCTGGCGGCGCTCATCTCATCGGCCACCGCGCCTCTGCTGGCGCTTCTGCCGCTCGCCGTCGTGGGCCTGCCGGTCAGCCTGCCCATCCTCGCCCTGACCGTCTTCGCGGCCGTCCTGATCTGGGTTCGACATCACCAGAACATCGCCCGGCTGCTGAAGGGTGAGGAACCGCGCATCGGGGCCAAGAAGGCGTGAGCCTGGACCCGGCCGAACGCTTCGCCCGGCTGCGGCTCGCCCGCACCGACCGCATCGGCCCCGTCACCTTCACCCAACTGATCGGCCGCTACGGCTCGGCCCTCAGTGCGCTGGACGCCCTGCCCGATCTGGTGCGCAAGTCCGGCGCCGCCTCTGTTCCGCCGCCCGTCGAGGCGGTCGAACGCGAGATCGCCGCCGGCGACGCCATCGGCGCCCGGCTGCTGGTGCTGGGCGATCCCGACTATCCCGAAATGCTGGCCGCGCTCGATCCGCCGCCGCCGATCCTGTGGACACGCGGTCGCGTCGATCTGCTGAACCAGCCCTCGGTCGCCATCGTCGGCGCCCGCATCGCCTCGGCGGGCGGTCAGCGGATCGCACGCGGCCTGGCGCAACAACTCGGTCAGGCCGGTCATGTCGTCGTCTCGGGCATGGCGCGCGGCATCGACGCCGCCGCCCACGAAGGCGCCCTGGCGACCGGGACCGTCGCGGTCCTGGGCGGCGGGGTGAACGACATCTATCCGTCCGAACACGCCGACCTCTACGCTCGCCTGACGGAACAAGGCTGCGTCGTCTCCGAAAGCCCGGTCGGCGCCCGCGCCCAGGCGCGCGACTTCCCGCGCCGCAACCGCATCATCTCCGGCCTGTCGCGCGGAACGGTCGTTGTTGAGGCTGAGATCCGGTCCGGCTCCCTAATCACCGCCCGTCTCGCCGCCGAACAGGGCCGCGATGTCTTCGCCGTGCCCGGATCACCGCTGGATCCCCGCGCGCGCGGTCCGAACGAACTGCTGCGTCAGGGCGCCATCCTGTGCGAGGGGATCGAAGACATCGACCGCGCCTTCAACACCCTGCGCACCCTGCGTGAGCCGTCTGCCGATCCAATGCGATTCGACGGCGACATCGACGAAGCCTTCCTCGACCGCGTCGCCGCCTTGTTGTCGCCGACCCCGGCGCCGCGCGACGAGATCGCCCGTGCCCTGAACGCCCCGGTGTCCCAGGTCGCCGCCGCCCTGCTGGAGCTCAGCCTGACCGGCCGCGCCGACCTGCTGCCCGGCGGCCTCACTTCGCTCTAGGCCGCCGGATGACCCGCCACGCCTGCGGCCTGTTCCAGCAAACCAGCCAGGCGCACATCGCCCTCGTCCCGCGCCAACCGCGCCATTTCCAGCGCCATGGCGCCGATGTATTCCCGCGTCGGAAAGGCTGCCGCTTCGATATGCGCCTGGCGATCCGTTTCGCCGGCCGATTGAGGTTGCGCCGTCGCCATGATCGTCTCCGCTGCCAAGGGCACAATCTAACCGCGCCTCATTAAAACACAACTACCCTAGGGTGTAAGACAACGGGTGCGATTGACTCACGGCTCCGCTCCAACCACGTTCGCGCCCCTTCCCGAGACCGGACCGTTATGAACCTCGTCATCGTCGAGAGCCCCGCAAAGGCCAAGACCATCAATAAGTATCTGGGCTCGGACTATGAGGTCCTGGCCTCGTACGGCCACGTCCGCGATCTGCCGTCGAAGGATGGCTCGGTCCTGCCCGACGACGACTTCTCCATGCATTGGGAGGCCGACGCCAAGGGCGCCAAGCGCCTGTCCGAAATCGCCGAGGCCGCCAAGCGCGCCGACCGCGTCATCCTGGCGACCGACCCCGACCGCGAAGGGGAAGCCATCAGCTGGCACGTGCTGGAGGTGCTGAACAAGAAGAAGGCGCTGAAGGACACCCACGTCGAACGCGTCACCTTCAACGCCATCACCAAGTCCGCCGTGCTCGAGGCCATGGCCAATCCGCGCCAGATCGACATGGAGCTGGTCGAGGCCTATCTGGCTCGCCGCGCGCTGGACTACCTCGTCGGCTTCACCCTCTCGCCGGTCCTGTGGCGCAAGCTGCCGGGCGCGCGCTCGGCCGGACGCGTCCAATCCGTGGCGCTGCGCATCGTCGTCGATCGCGAGATGGAGATCGAGAAGTTCAAGGCTCAGGAATACTGGTCCATCGAGGCCGACCTGAACGCCGACAGCCCGCCCTTCACCGCCCGCCTGGTCAAGCACGCCGGCAAGCGCATCCAGCGTCTGGACATCAACGACGAGGCCACGGCTTCCGCCGCCCGCGCGGCGATCGCCGCCGGCGACTTCACCATCAATGCGGTGGAGAAGAAGCCCGTCCGCCGCAATCCGGCCCCGCCCTTCACCACCTCGACCTTGCAACAGGAGGCGGCGCGCAAGCTCGGCTTCTCGGCCCAGCGCACCATGCAGGCGGCGCAGAAACTGTATGAGGGCGTCGACGAGACCGGCGGCCTGATCACCTATATGCGGACCGACGGCGTCCAGACCACGCCCGAGGGCATCGCCCAGGCGCGCGAGGTCATCAGCCAGGCGTTCGGCCCGGCCTTCGTTCCGCAAGAACCGCGTTATTACAAGACCAAGGCTAAAAATGCTCAGGAAGCGCACGAAGCGATCCGGCCGACCAACATCGCCCGCCATCCCGACAGCCTGCGCCTCGAATCCGATCTCCAACGCCTCTACGAACTGATCTGGAAGCGGATGGTCGCCTCGCAGATGGAGGCGGCCCGGATGGACCGCACCACCGTCGATATCGAGACCGCCGACGGCCAGACCGGTCTGCGCGCCACCGGCCAGGTCGTCACCTTCGACGGCTTCCTCGCCGTCTATGAGGAAGGCCGCGACGAAAAGCAGAAGGGCGCCGAAGACGACGAGAGCGACGACACCAGCCGCCTGCCCGCGCTCAAGGAAGGCGCCAAGGCCAAGGTCGACGCCATCCGCACCGACCAGCATTTCACCGAACCGCCTCCACGCTATTCGGAAGCCACCCTGGTCAAGAAGCTGGAAGAACTGGGCATCGGCCGCCCCTCGACCTACGCCTCGACCTTGTCGACCCTGCGCGACCGCGAATATGTCCGCGTCGACAAGAACCGCTTCCATCCCGAGGATAAGGGACGGCTGGTGACGGCCTTCCTGGAGCAGTTCTTCAGGAAGTGGGTCGAATACGACTTCACCGCCGGGCTGGAGACCCAGCTCGACGAGGTCTCGGCCGGTCAACTGGACTGGAAGGTGCTGCTGCGCAACTTCTGGCAGGATTTCCACGCCGCGACGCAAGCCGCCGGCGAACTGCGCACCACGGCCATTCTGGACGCCCTGAACGAAAGCCTCGGCGCCCACATCTTCCCGGACAAGGGCGACGGGACCGACCCGCGCGAGTGCCCCCTGTGCCACCAGGGCCAACTCAGCCTGAAGACCAGCCGCTTCGGCGCCTTCATCGGCTGCGATCGCTATCCCGAGTGCAAATACACCCGCCCCGTCGCCAGCCCGTCGGCGGAGGACGGCTCGGCCGAGAGCGGCGACCGTGAACTGGGCGTCGATCCGGAAACGGGCCAACCGGTCCAGCTGAAGATCGGCCGTTTCGGCCCCTATGTCGAAATCGCCCCGCCCGAGGGCGACAAGCCCAAACGCTCGTCCCTGCCCAAGGGCTGGTCGCCGGCCTCCCTGTCGCTGGACCAGGCCCTGCGCCTGCTGGCGCTGCCGCGCGAGGTCGGGGTCCACCCCGAGGACGGCAAGATGATCACGGCGGGCCTGGGCCGTTACGGACCCTTCGTCCTGCACGCCGGCACCTACGCCAATGTGTCTGACATCGACGAGGTGTTCGAGGTCGGCCTGAACCGCGCCGTGGCCCTGCTGGCCGAGAAACGCGCCGGTCGTCCCGGTCGCGGCGCGGCGACGGCCCCGCTGAAAGACCTGGGCGCCCACCCGGAAACGGGCGAGCCGATCCACGTCATGGCCGGCCGCTTCGGGCCCTACGTCAAGTCCGGCAAGATCAACGCCACTCTGCCGAAGGGCACGGCGCCCGAAGACCTGACCCTGGAAGACGCCCTGCCACTCCTCGCCGCCAAGGCCGGCGCCGCGCCCAAGAAGAAGGCGCCCGCCAAGAAGGCCGCCGCCCCCAAAAAAGCCGCCGCCAAGAAACCGGCCGCAAAGAAGGCTCCGGCCAAAAAAGCCAAAACCGCCGAGTAATCCCTTCTCCCCTCGGGGGAGAAGGTGGCTCGCGCAGCGAGACGGATGAGGGGGCTGCCAGACGCAGTCTCCCCCTCACCGTCCCGAGGCGGACAGAGCCCCCTCATCCGAGGCCTGCAGCCCCACCTTCTCCCCCAAGGGGAGAAGGACGCCTGACGCATGGCGCGAATCCCCCCCGCGCCCTATCTTCGCCTGCTCATGCCCATCCGCCGTCTCTCCCCCGAAACCGTCAACCGCATCGCCGCCGGCGAGGTGGTCGAGCGGCCGGCCAGCGCCATCAAGGAACTGGTCGAGAACGCCCTCGACGCCGGCGGCCGCAACATCGAGATCCAGGCCGACGGCGGCGGCCTGTCGCGCATCCTGATCGCCGACGACGGCAAGGGCATTCCGCGCGAGGAACTGCCCCTGGCCATCGAACGGCACGCCACCTCCAAGCTGGAACCGGACGACGCCGGCGACGTGGACCTGTTGCGCATCCACAC
This sequence comes from Brevundimonas vesicularis, assembly GCF_014204545.1. Lineage (GTDB taxonomy): Bacteria > Pseudomonadota > Alphaproteobacteria > Caulobacterales > Caulobacteraceae > Brevundimonas > Brevundimonas vesicularis_B. Next base: position 369,802 of record NZ_JACHLJ010000001.1, on the reverse strand, counting down.
CCTGGGCTTCCGGGGCGAGGCCCTGCCCTCCATCGGCTCGGTCGCCCGCCTGTCCATCACCACCCGTTCCCGCGACGAGACCGAGGCCTGGGCCATCACGGTCGAGGGCGGCGAGACCCGTCCCCTGGCCCCCGCCCCCTTCCCCGGCCCGCACGGCGCGCGGGTCGAGGTGCGCGACCTCTTCTACGCCACCCCCGCCCGCCTCAAGTTCATGAAGTCCGAGCGGTCCGAGGCCATGGCCATCTCGGAAGAGATCAAGCGCCAGGCCATGGCGCACGAGGCCGTCGCCTTCACCCTGTCGCTGGACGGCAAGGTCACGCTTCGCCTGCCCGCGGAACACCCCGGCGATCAGGGCCGGCTGAAACGGCTGTCCGCCCTGCTGGGTCGCGACTTCGAGGCCAACGCCCTGCTGATCGATCAGGAGCGCGACGGCGTGCGCCTGAGCGGATACGCCGGCCTGCCCACCTATTCGCGCGGCAATGCGGCGCATCAGTATCTGTTCGTCAACGGCCGCCCGGTGAAGGACCGGCTGCTGCAAGGGGCCCTGCGCGGCGCCTACGCCGACTTCCTGGCGCGCGACCGGCACCCGGCCGCCGTCCTCTTCCTCGACATCGATCCGCTCTATGTCGACGTCAACGTCCACCCCGCCAAGGCCGAGGTCCGGTTCCGCGATCCGGCCCTGGTGCGCGGCCTGATCGTCGGCGCCCTGCGGCACGCGCTGCACGCCGCCGGCCACCGCGCCTCCACCACCGTCGCCGCCGACGCCATGGCGGGGTTCCAGCCCCACACCGGCGTCGCATCCGGCCCCGCCTACAGCCCCAGCGCCCCGTCGGCGCAAGGGTTCAGCGGGTGGACCGGCTGGTCTCAGCCCGCCGCCGCCGCCCAGGTCCTGCCCGGCCTCAACGAACGCAGCGCCCGCGTCGAGTCCGGCTGGGATGGCCCGTCATGGCCGTCGCCATCCGCCGATGCCGCCGCGATCAGTCACGAGCCACGATTCACCGTTCACGCCCCCGCCGACCCCCTCGACTACCCCCTGGGCGCCGCACGGGGGCAACTCCACGCCAACTATATCGTCGCCCAGACCCGCGACGGCCTGGTCATCGTCGATCAGCACGCCGCCCACGAGCGGCTGGTCTATGAGCGGATGAAGGCCCAGATGGCCGAGGGCTCCGTCACCCGCCAGGCCCTGCTGACGCCCGAGGTGGTCGATCTGGACCCCGCCGAGGCCGAGCGCGTCGCCTCCCGCGCCGAGGAACTGGCCGAGATGGGCCTGATCGTCGAGGCCTTCGGCGCCGGCGCCGTCCTGGTGCGCGAGACCCCGGCCATGCTGGGCGACACCGACGTTCAGGGCCTGATCCGCGACATCGCCGACGACCTGTCCGAACACGGCCAGGCCCTGTCGCTCAAGGAACGCCTCGCCGCCATCTGCGGCACCATGGCCTGCCACGGCAGCGTCCGCTCCGGCCGCGTCCTCTCGGCCCCCGAGATGAACGCCCTTCTCCGCCAGATGGAAGCCACCCCCCACTCGGGCCAGTGCAATCACGGCCGCCCGACCTATGTGGAGCTGAAACTGCACGATCTGGAGAAGCTGTTTGGACGGCGGTGAAGGTGCCTCACGACGCGAAGAGACCAACAAAGTGTAGCTCGTCGCGATAGTGCGCGACGACTACATCACGCTAAGTGCTGCATACGCCGCGAAATTTCCGTGCATATTGCCCCGCATGTGAATCGCGCGGGGGTGGTGCCGATGCCTTATGAGAATCTGGAGATCAGAGAGCTTCTGGTCAACCAAGCCAATGACCGCCATGGGGAATTGGGTAGCGAAGATTTGGCTATCGCCGAACTGTTTCGGCTACACGATGCCCAGATGCGCAACCTTGCCGCAGATATTGCGGAAGTAGGCACAATCTACGACCCTCCACTCGTCATGCCCATTGATGATCATTATATCGTCTTTGATGGCAACCGCCGCATTACGTGCCTCAAACTCCTGCTTAGTCCCGAGCGAGCACCTACTGCCGAACTGCGAGATTATTTTGTACGCTTGGCAGAAGAAGCGACTGTCCAAATTTCAGCATCAGTTACGTGCCAAATCGAGCATGATCGAAACCTCATTGATGCCATTTTGTATCGCAGACACACCGGATCTCAGCGAGGTGTAGGACAGTTAAGCTGGAATGATCGGGCGAAACTAAACTTCGTCGAGAGAACTGGACAAGGCGGCGGTGTAAATGTCGCGGCAGAAGTCGAACGCCTCCTAAGCGAAGCTGATCGCCTACCGTGCGGAGCGATACCTTGGTCCACACTGACCAGACTTCTATCATCGGAAGAATTTCGAAATCGGGCCGGCGTAAGTACAGCAGGTCGACGTTTTCGCTTAACCCATGATCCGGAAGTAGTGCTTGATGCTTTGAACCGCATTACCACGGATCTTTCCAATCAAACGATTACTTTGGGCAATCTCTGGAATAATGCCGGAAAGCGGGCTTACCTAAACTCGCTTCAGGACGAAGGCGTTCTTCCTGCAGAAAGCGAACGGCTGCCCAATCCAGCCAATCCAGGTAACCCTGACGGCACTGGACGCAATCCGGGACGTAACAAACGTCCACGGCCTCCACAAACGAACTTTGTGCCAAGCGATGCACCCCACATTCAGTGGATCGCTAATCAGCAGCGCATACGTGCGATTTGGGAAGAACTACAGTCACTTCAACTCAGATCTCATCCAAACGCAGTGTCAGCATTAATGCGTATTCTCCTCGAATTATCCGTGGAAAATTACATCGCCCAACACAATCTAAATGCCCCCGACAACCTCTCGCGGAGAGTTGGCGCAGTTTCTCGCCATCTTCTAGATCATGGAGCTATAGATCAGGACTATTTCGATGAACTGGAACGGATAAGGCTAAACGATCAGCTCATTTCGATTGCAAGTATGCAACGATATATACACTCGCCTGAGTTCGCCCCAATGGAACACGAACTTAGAACGTATTGGATCCGGCTTGGTCGATTCCTAGTCGCGGCCCTGAATAGATAATTTCAGATGATCAAACATTAGATTTTTATAGGTCTGATCGCGCCCCATGCCCTCCATCCTCTTCGTCTGCCTCGGCAACATCTGTCGTTCCCCCCTCGCCGAGGCCGCCCTGCGCGCCGAGGCGGAGCGGCTCCGTCTCGATCTGATCGTCGATTCCGCCGGGACCGGGGACTGGCATGCGGGCGAGCCGCCGGACCCGAGGGCGCAGGCGACGGCGCGGCGGCATGGGGTGGAGATTTCGGGGTTGCGGGCGCGGCAGGTGACGCCGGGCGACTTTCGCCGCTTCACCCATGTGATCGCCCTGGACCACGACAATCTTGAAAACCTGCGCCGCCTGGCCCCCGCCGATGCGACCGCCGAACTCAGCCTGCTGCTCGACCACGTCCCCGGTCGCGAGGGTCAGGCCGTCGCGGACCCCTATTTCGGCGACGACGACGGGTTCGAGATCACCTGGGCCGAGGTGACGGCCGCCGCGCGCGGCCTGGTCGCCAAACTGTAGCCCTCTCCCGTTCGCAGACGGGCGGCGTCGCCTCACTCTGCTGTCGGCGAAACCTTCAGGAACAGCACCCTGGCCGCGCCATAGTCGCGCGCGTCCAGCCGCTGATAACCGGGGGTGTCGATCTCCGGCTCGTCCGACCCGCGTTCGAACACCACTAGGGCGCCGGGCTTGAGCCAGTTTCCCTCGATCAGCCGCGCCAGCGTCTGCTCTCCCAGCCCCTTGCCATAGGGTGGGTCCAGAAACGCCAGGTCGAACGCCTCGGCGATCGGGCCGGGCCGCCCGCCCAGGTCCGTCGCGCTCCTGCGATGCACCCGCGTGCGTCCCATCAGCCCATAGGCGTCGGCGTTCTCGCGGATCGCGCCGCGCGCCCCGTCGTCCGTCTCGACGAACAGGCAGAAGCCCGCCCCCCGGCTGACCGCCTCGAACCCCAGGGCGCCCGAACCGGCGTACAGGTCAATGACCCGCAAGCCTTGCAGGCTCTCGCCCCAGGCGGCGTGTTCCAGCACGTTGAACACAGCCTGGCGCGCGCGGTCCGAGGTCGGGCGCGTGCCCTGCCCCTCCGGCGCGACGATGGCCCGGCCCTTCAGGCTTCCGGCGACGATCCGCATGGATCAGCCGCGCGGCGTGCGGGGCTTGCCCCCCGGTCCGCGACCGCTGGTCCCCGACGGTCCCGCCGGCTTGCCTCCGGTGCGGGGCTTGAAGTCGCGGCCGGCCGGTCTGGCGTCGCTCTTGGCGCCAAAACCGCCGCGTCCCGCCGGCTTGGCGCCGGGCTTGCCGCGCCGATCGTCGATGAACTGATCGTCGCGCGGCTTGAAGGCGCGCTTGGGCCGATCTCCATCCTCACGCGCCGGGCGATCGCCGGCCGGGGCTGTGCGTTCGCGCGGCTTGAAGCTCTTGGAATGCTCGAACTTCGGCGCGGCCTTGGCCCAGCCTTCCTTCTTGGGCGGACGCTCGCGGCGCTCGACCGCATCGGCCTGGGCCGTCTCGGCGGCGCGGACGCGGCTGGGTTTGCGCGACGGATCCGACATGGCCGAACCCGACCGGCCCTTGACGATGGGCGTCGAGACCCGACGGCCGGGGATGGGCGCAGGCGTCTCGACCGTATTGCCGGTCGGCAGGTTCTCGGGCCGGATGTATTCGGCCAGCAGCTCGCGGATTACGCGCGGCCCGACCTCTTCCACCGAGCCGATGGGCAGGACGTCGAGGCGGAACGGGCCGTAGGCCAGGCGGATCAGCCGGTTGACCGTCAGGCCGACAGACTCCAGCACCTTCCTGACTTCGCGGTTCTTGCCCTCGGTGATCGACACCGAGATCCACAGGTTCGCCGGCGTCTTGCCGTCTTCGGACTTGGACTCCTTGGCCTTATCCAACTTGGCCTCGATGGGACCATAGGACACGCCGTCCACGACCACGCCGTCCTTCAGAGCGTCCAGCTGCTCCTGGGTGATCTTGCCTCGCGCCCGCGCCCGGTACTGACGCACCAGCGAGGTCGAAGGCAGCTCCAGCGCCCGGCTCAGCTCGCCGTCGTTGGTCAGCAGCAGCAGGCCCTCGGTCGCCAGATCGAGCCGTCCGACCGAAATCACGCGCGGCAAGCCGGCCGGCAGGGCGTCGAACACCGTCGGTCGTCCCGTCGGATCGCTATGGCTGGTCAACAGGCCCGCCGGCTTGTGATAGCGCCAGACGCGGGTCGCCTGGGTCGAGCCGATGGGCTTGCCGTCCACCGTGATGACATCGTCGCGCGTCACCAGGGTCGCGGGCGTATCCAGGATGCGGCCGTTGACCGCCACCTTGCCCAGGCCGATCAGCCGTTCGACCTCGCGGCGCGAGGCGATGCCGGCGCGGGCCATGGTCTTGGCGATTCGCTCGGCGCGCAGAGGCGTGTCCGGCGTCTTGGACTTGCCGTCCTTGCCGCCCCCATCGCTGCGCGGCTTGTCGGCGCGGGGCCGGTCGCTGCGCGGTTTGTCGCTGCGGGGGCGGTCGGCCTTGTCGCCGAAACGCTTGGGCCCGTCTTGGCGAGGGCCGCGCGGCTTGTCGCCGAATGAACTCGTCCCGTCGCCGCTCTTGCGGGGACCGGAGGATTTAAAGGGCCGGGGCGACCGTTCGTCTTGACGGGCGCGGGGCTTCTTGTCGTTGTCGTCTGTATGGCGGACCATGATGAGCGGTTCATGCGCATGGCGCTGGACCAAGCGCAAGCGGCGGCGGACGCAGGAGAGGTGCCCGTGGGCGCAATTCTTGTCGATCCTGCTTCAGGTGAGGTAATTTCGACCGGCGCCAACGTTCCGATTGCGGCCCGCGATCCCACCGCCCATGCCGAAATCGTCGCCATGCGGCGCGCGGCGACGGCGCTGGACAACTACCGCCTGACCGGCCTGACCCTCTATGTGACGCTGGAGCCCTGCGCCATGTGCGCCGGCGCCATCAGCCACGCCCGTATCGGCCGCGTCGTCTGGGCCGCCGACGATCCCAAGGGCGGCGCCGTCATCCACGGCCCTCGCCTGTTCGAACAGCCCACCTGCCACTGGCGCCCCAGCACAGACTCAGGCCTTCTAGCGAACGAGGCGTCCAGCCTGCTCAAGTCGTTCTTCCGCCTCCGACGGGGAACGGCGACAGGCGGCGCACGTTAGAACGCCGCGAAAAGCTGCGCCGTTGGGCGGGGCCCTGGAGGGAAAAGACCTTGTTCAAGCCGGATCTGCCGCAGTCGATCGTGTTCAGCGGCCTGGCCGCCCTTGCCCTCCTTGCCGCCTGCGGCGCTGATCCCGACAAGGCTCCGCGCACCGGCGACGAGGTCAAGGAACGCGCCATCGAGGCCCAGACCGCCCGCCAGCGCACCGGCGCCGAAATCCAGGACCGCACCCTGAACCGCGTGGTGCATACAGTCTATCTTTGCGACAACGGCGAGCGTCTGTCGGTCGATTTCGACAACCCGCGCCAGATGGCCACCATCCGCAACTCTTCCGGCGAGGCCATCGACCTGTATCAGGAACGCGCCGCCGACGGCATCTGGTACCGCGCCTCCAACGTCGAACTGCGCGGCAAGGGCGTACTCGCCACCTGGTCCGTCGAAGGCCGCCAGCCGACGGAATGCCGGGCGGTCGACTAAGAGAAGGCCGCTAACCGCTGGTCCAGCGCCTCGAGAACCTCGGGCCAGTCGTCGTCGATCACGGCGAACATGGCGGTGTCGCGCGCCCGGCCGGTCCAGGTGATCTTGTGCTTGCGCAGGACGCCCTCGGCCTTGGCGCCCAGCTTCACGATGGCGGCCTGGCTCTGGGCGTTGACGGCGTCGGTGATGATCTCGACCCGCACCGCACCCGCGTCGAAGGCATGCCCCAGCAACAGCCGCTTGCAGGCCGGGTTGATCGCCCCGCCCCGCGCCTCGGGTCGATAGAAGGTCGAGCCGATCTCGCAGCGGCGATAGGCGGGGTTGATCTCATAAAGGCTGGTCGTCCCGACCACCGCGCCGTCCGAGCGCCGCCGCACCGCATAGGCGATTCGTGTACCGGCCTGCATCGCCGCTAGGGCGCTGCCCCACCAGCCCTCGAAATGCGCGCCATAGGCCGGCGCGACCATGATGTCCCAGGACGCAGCGTCGCAATCCAGAGCCGCGCGGACATCGGCCTTCAATCCGTCCTCAAACGGCTCCAGCCGCACGAACCGGTCCTCCAGAGGGACCGGGGCGATCTGCATCACGCGGTCGCGCCTTCCTCGATCAGGAAGGCCCGCACCTCGGCCGCATCCACGCCCTTGGCGACAAAGGCCTGGCCGATGCCGCGCGCCAGAATCAGGGTCAGCGCCCCGCCCTCGGCCTTCTTGTCGCCCGCCATCAAGGCCAGCAGACGATCGGCTCCAAATGATCCCGCCTGGTCCAGCCGCGTCGGCAGCCCAGCCGCCGCGACCACCGTCTCGACACGCGCCACGTCCTCCGCCGAACACAGGCCTTCACTCGCCGAATAGCGGAAGGCCATGCAGCAGCCGAGCGCCACCGCCTCGCCGTGCGCCAGCGCCCCTTCGTCGAAGCCGACCTCGGTCTCGATCGCATGGCCGAAGGTGTGCCCCAGGTTCAACAGGGCGCGCCGCCCCGCCTCCTTCTCATCCTCGCCGACCACCGCGCTCTTGATCTCGACCGAGCGGATCACCGCCCGTTCCAGCGCCGCCGGATCGCCCTTGACGCCCACAGCCCCCTCGCCCGCCAGCCAGTCGAAAAAGGCCGCATCGCAGATCAGCCCGTGCTTCAGCACCTCGGCCCAGCCGGACTTCACCTGGCGTGCCGGCAGCGTGGCCAGCACGTCGATGTCCGCCAGCACCAGACGCGGTTGATGAAAGGCGCCGACCAGGTTCTTGCCGCGCGGCGTGTCGATGGCCGTCTTGCCGCCGACGGACGAGTCGACCTGGGCCAGCAAAGTCGTCGGAATCTGCACGAAATCGATGCCGCGCATGAACAGGGCCGCCGCCAGACCGGCCAGATCGCCCACGACGCCGCCGCCTAGAGCGATGACCACGTCCTTGCGATCCAGCCCGATCTCCAGCAGCCGGTCGAGCACGCGCTCCAGCTCGGCGAAGGACTTGGAGCCCTCGCCTGCGGGCACCGCCACGATCTCGCTCGTCACGCTTGCCGCCGTCAGCGACGCCGTCAGGGCCTGGGCGTGGATGCCCGCCACCGTCTCGTCGGTGACGATGACCGTCCGCCCCTTGGCCAGCGGCGCGATGTGTGCGCCGGCCTGCGCCAGCAGCCCGCGTCCCACCACGACGTCATAAGCGGCAAAGGCACCGCCGCTGACCGGAATAATCGTCATTGCGGGGTCTCCGTGCGTCGTCTCTGGCGCCAGTGTCGGCGCAGGTTCTTGTGAATGGCGTCAACCGCCTGGCCGTGCGAGCCCTGCCCGACGTCCACGGTCACATCGGCTTCGCCGTAAATGGGATAGCGCGCCTCGGCCAGGCCCGTCAGAACCTCCAGCGGATCCTTGCCCCGCAGCAGGGGCCGCGTGTCGCGCCGCGCCACCCGTTCCGCGATGACCGCCAGATCGGCCCTCAACCAGACCGTGTCGGCCTTGGCTTTCAGCAATGCCCGCGTCTCCGGGTTCATCATCGCCCCGCCGCCGGTCGCCAGCACGATGGGCGGGCCCTCCAGCAGGCGGCGGATCACCCGCGCCTCGCCCGCGCGGAACTCGGCCTCGCCCAGCGCGGCGAAGATTTCCGACACCGTCATTCCGGCCGCCGCCTCGATCTCCACATCCCCGTCCGCAAACGGAAGTCGCAGCCGATTGGCCAACCGACGACCGACAGACGATTTGCCCACCCCCATCAGGCCGACCAGGGCTATGGTGCGGGTCGGACCCGGATTCGCGCGCCGCCTCATCCGGCGGCTCCGGCGGAACGGTCGGTCGAGAGGAAGGCGAAGGCGGCGGCGCGGGCAGGCATGATCCAGAAAACCTCTACACCAAGCCTGACCCTGCGCCAGTCGTTCAAGCTGCGGATCGCCGCATGACGCCCCAGATCGAGGCCTTTCTTGAGATGATGGCGGTCGAACGCGACGCCTCGCCCCATACGCTGTCCGCCTATGGCCGCGATCTGGCGGACGCGGAGAAAGCGCTATCGGACGCCGGCGGTCTGATGAAGGCCGACGAGGAGGCCGTCGAGGCCTGGTTCGCCGACCTGTCGCGGCGCGGTCTGTCCGCCGCCACCGCCGCCCGCCGCCGCTCCTCCGCGCGGCAGTTCTATCGCTTCGCCCTGGCCGAGGGGTGGCGCACCGACGATCCGTCGCGCCGTCTCGACGCTCCCAAACAGGGCCGGTCGCTGCCGAAGGTGTTGAGCCGCGCCGAGATCGACGCCCTGCTGGCCGCCTCGGCCGCGCGCGACGCCGCGGCGGGCCTGCGCCTCGTCGCCCTGGTCGAGATGGCCTACGCCTCCGGCCTGCGGGTATCCGAACTGTTGGGGCTCAAAGTCGAAGCCGTCCGGCGCGACCCCGCCTATCTGATCGTGCGCGGCAAGGGCGGCAAGGAACGGCTCGCGCCCCTGAACACCGCCGCCCGCGAAGCGATCAAGGCCTGGCTCGTCGCGCGCGACGCCAGTTTCAAGGGCAAGGATGGGCGAAAGCCTGAGGCGCCCGACAGTCCCTGGCTCTTCCCCTCCTCCGGCCGCACCGGCCACCTAACCCCGCGCCGTTTCGCCCAACTGCTGGACGAGGCCGCGATCACGGCCGGCATCGACCCGGCCCGCGTCAGCCCCCACGTTCTGCGCCACGCCTTCGCCACCCATCTGCTGGAAGGCGGCGCTGACCTGCGCGTTGTCCAGACCCTGCTGGGCCACGCCGACATCGCCACGACCCAGATCTACACCCACGTCGCCACCGACCGCCTGGCCCAGGTCGTCCACCAAAACCACCCCTTGGCGCGCGACGACTGACAGCGCATATTCGGGCCATGGCTGAAGAGTTCTACGTCAAGGCGATCTGGGATCCCGAAACGGGGGTCTGGTGCAGCGAATCGAATATCGTCGGGCTTGTTCTGGAAACGGCGACGCTCGGTGAGTTCGAAAACCTCGCGCGCCATTTCGCGCCAGAGCTTTTAGCGGAAAACCTTGGCATTCACGGCGCAGTCCCGGTGCGCTTCGAAGCGGCTGGCGGGTTTGACGTGATCGCGGCGTGATCGTGCGTTGAGGCAGATATGTCGGTAGCGATGATACGCGATCTGACCTGATCGAAAGCGCCATGCCCAAGGACTTCTACCCCGAACTGACCGCCCTCCTCTTCGCCGCCGGGTGGCGTCGCGTCGTCAACGCCAAGGGCAGTCACGAGAAATGGAGGCATCCGGATCAGCCGCATGCCGTCATCGTTCCACGCTCAAAGAGCCGACACACCGCTAACACCGTCCTCAAACAGGCCGGTTTGCCGAAGGCCTTCTGAACCGCCGCTTGCTCGGCGGCGTTGACCTCTCTAGTTTCCCCCGCCTTCCCCAAGGGCGCTCTTGCCCGCTCGCAGTTCCCGGACGCCTTGATGGCCACGCACTATCTCGACTTCGAAAAGCCGATCGCCGATCTGGAAGCCAAGATCGAGGAGCTGTCGCTGCTGGCCGACACCTCGGGCGACATCGACCATGAGATCGAGGGCCTGCGCAAGAAGGCCGACCAGCTGCGCAAGAAAACCTACGCCGGCCTCGACCCCTGGATGAAGACCCAGGTCGCGCGCCATCCGCAGCGTCCGCACTTTATCGATTACGTCCAGAGCCTGTTTACCGACTGGAACGAACTACACGGCGACCGTCAGTTCGGCGACGATCAGGCCATCCTGGGCGGTCTGGCGCGGTTCCGCGGTCGCCCGGTCGTCATCATGGGCCACGAAAAGGGTCACGACACCGCGACCCGCATCACTCACAACTTCGGCATGGCGCGGCCCGAGGGCTATCGCAAGGCGGTGCGCCTCATGGACATGGCCGAGCAGTTCGGCCTGCCGGTGCTCAGCTTCATAGACACCGCCGGCGCCTATCCGGGCCTGGGCGCCGAGGAACGCGGCCAGGCCGAGGCCATCGCGCGCTCGACCGAGCGCTGCCTGACCCTGAGCGTCCCCTCCATCGCCACCATCACCGGTGAAGGCGGCTCGGGCGGCGCCATCGCCATCGCAGCGGCCAGCCGCGTGCTGATGCTGGAACACTCGATCTATTCGGTCATCTCGCCCGAGGGCGCAGCCGGCATTCTGTGGCGCGACGGCGCGCGGGCCAAGGATGCAGCCATGGCGATGAAGATCACCGGCCCGGACCTGATGCAGCTGAAGATCGTAGACCGCCTGATCGAAGAGCCCGTCGGCGGCGCCCACACCGATCGCGACGCGGCCATGGCCACTGTCGGCGACGTTCTGGCCGACGAGCTGAAGGGTTTCGACGGCCTGACGCCCCAGCAGATCAAGAAGCGCCGCGCAGATCGCTTCTACGCCATCGGCGCCCTTTGACGCCTGATTGCTTTGGCCGACCAGCGTTAACGCAGCATCCACCCTCGTCTGCCAAGCTCGACGCTTCGTTCAGGGGCATCGGGGTTTGCGACCGGCCATGAGTTCAGCGGCGCGACAGACTGGGGCCTTTGCGCCATGAGCGGCGGCGAGTCCCTGCGTGAAAGCGCCGTCTTCAACCTGGCCGGCGCGATCACGATGATCGTCGACGATTCGCCGTTCTCGCTGACCCTGACGTCCAACGCCCTGATCGGTTTCGGCATCCGCCCGACTTACGCGTGCAGTGCGGGCTTGGAAGCCAAGAAGCTGCTGACCGACAAGCCCGTCGATCTGCTGGTCGTCGATACCGACATGCCCGACATCGATGGGTTCGAACTGGTGCGCTGGCTGCGCCGCTCCGGCCCCAATCCGAACGCCTTCACCCCCGTCATAATGACCGCCAGCCACATTCGTCGCGGGCGCGTCGCCGAGGCGCGGGACTGCGGCGCCAACTTCGTCGTCACCAAGCCCTTCAGCCCCGCCCTTCTGCTGGAGCGCATCCTGTGGGTCGCGCGCGACAGCCGGCCCTTCCTGGAAGTCGGCGACTATCTGGGGCCGGATCGCCGGTTCCGACACACAGGCTATGAAGGCGTGGAACGCCGCGCCGACATGATTCGCAAGGCGAAGGGGATGGAGAGTCTGGCCCTATGACCGTCATCACCCACAACCAACGCAAGTCGCGCCTGTCCGAGATGCTGGATCGCCCCGGCGGTGTCAGCGTCGGGGTCGCTCTGGCCCAGGCCCGCGCCAACCTGGACGGACTTCAGGATCAGGCCCGCGCCATCATCGGCGACAATATCGCGGTGCTCCTCGCCAAGCCCGATCCGAACCTGATCGAACCGATGCGGCTGGATATGGCCTATTCCGCCTCAAGCCAGATCATCGACGCCGCCAGCCCCTTTTCGATGGACGACCTCTGCACCGCGGCGAAAGGCCTGTGCGACCTGCTGGACGCCGCGCCGCGTCAGGGCGGGTTCGACTGGCGCATCGCCACGGTTCATGCCCAGGCGATGAAGCTGTTGCTGGCGCTGCCGCCGCAAGAGCAGGCCGCGCGGACCGCCATCCTGACGAACCTGCATGAAGTTCTGAGAAAGAAGCTTCCCGCCGCCGATCAGTCGGCCATCTGAGGCGTCTTGCCGCCGCGCGTCTGTTTGCGCCACAGCGCCGCATATTCCCCGCCTTGTCGGGCCACCAGCTCGTGATGCCCGCCGCGTTCGACGATCCGCCCGGCCTTCAGCACCAGAATCTGGTCGGCATCCGCCACGGTCGATAGGCGGTGGGCCACCACCAGGGTCGTGCGGCCGTTCCTGGCCTTGCGCAGGGTCTTCTGGATCGCGGCCTCGGTGCGGCTGTCCAAGGCGCTCGTGGCCTCGTCCAGGATCAGGATGCACGGATCGGCCAGCAGGGCGCGGGCGATGCCGACACGCTGGCGTTCGCCGCCTGACAGCTTCAGGCCCCGTTCGCCGACCTTGGTCTGCATCCCGTCCGGCAGGCCGCGAATGAAGTCGGCCAGTTCCGCCGCCTCGGCCGCGGCCCAGACCTGGGCAGCGTCCGCATCGGGCCGCGCGAAGGCGATATTGGCGCCCAGGGTGTCGTTGAACAGCGCCACATCCTGCGGCACCAGGGCCACGGCGGCGCGCAACGACGCCTGGGTCACCTGACGCGCATCGTGGCCGTCGATCAGCACGCGCCCTTCCTGCGGATCGAGCAGGCGTAGCGCCAGTTTGACGATGGTGGACTTGCCCGAGCCGGAAGGACCGACCAGCGCCGTCGTCGTGCCGGGCGCCGCAAAGAAGCTGACGTCCTCCAGTCCGTTGGCCCGCGCGTCGTGGCGGAAGCCGACGTTTTCGAACTGGACGGACGCGCCGCGCGCATCGACCGGACGCGGCAGGGCCAGCGCATTGGCGGCGTCTGCGACCTGGGGCGTCTGACGTGTCACCTTCAGCATCTCTTCCATGTCGATGAAGGATTGGCGGATTTCCCGATAGGCGAAGCCCAGGATGTTGAGCGGCGCATATAGCGAGATCATGATCAGCACCGCCGCTGTCACGTCGCCCGGCCCCATCCTTCCGGCCGCCGCCTCGAACCCAGCCATCACCGCCATGACGCCCAGGCCCAGGTTCATCACCAGGGCCTGCATCCCGTTCAGCATGTTCAGCGAACTGTTGGCCTTCAGCGACGCCTCGGCGTAGTCGCCCAATGCGCGGTCATAGGTCTGGGCCGCTCGCGTCTCGGCGCCGAACGACTTGACCGTCTCATAGTTCAGAAGGGCGTCGACCGAGACGCCGGCGGCCTCGGAATCGGCCGCATTCATGATCCGGCGATGCTCCAGCCGCCAGTTGGACATGGCGAATGTGGCGGCGGTGTAGATGACGACGACGACCACCGCGACGGCGGCGAAACGCCAGTCGTATTTGGCGCCCAGCACCCCGGCCGCCAGCACCAGTTCGACCCCGGTCGGAACCAGGTTGAAGGCGAGGATGCGCAGCAAGAAATCGACCGCGCGCGATCCCCGGTCCATCGTTCTCGACAGGGCGCCCGAGCGCTTGGTCTGGTGAAAATCCAGCGACAGGCTCAGCGCATGGGCGAAGGCCTCGGCCGCCGTCGCGCGCTGGGCGGCGGCGCGCACCGGCGCGAAAACGACGTCGGAGATCAGGGGTGAGGCCGCCGACAGAAACCGCACGACCGTCCAGCCGATCGCGAAGGCTGCAAAGCCCAAGCCGACGGCGGTCGCCGCACCCTGCCCCGCCGCCAGACGATTGACCGCCGCGCCCAGCACCAGCGGCGCCATGACGCCCAGCCCCTTGCCCGCCAGCGTCAGCAGGATGGCCGAGATCAGCCGCAGTTTCAGGTGCGGCGCGCCCGATCGGGCCACCAGCCGCGCAAGGTCCGCCAGCGCCGTCAGCGTCGGGGGTCCGTCCGTCTTGTCCTGTGGGCTCCCTGCCTGCTGCGCCTTGACCATTGGGTCACGCCTGCCGCCGGAGCGTTCGCCTCGCATCGCCATGATCCGCATATGGAAACCTATTGCGACCGGGGAAAGGCCACGCTGGCGCGCAAGCGGCGATTAGTCGCTCAGCCTAGACCGGCGACCGCCTCGATCAACTCGTCCACGGCCGCTTCCTGCGTCGCCCATGAACAGACGAAGCGCACCGAACCGTCATCGAAGGCGTAGCAGGCCCAGCCCATTTCATTTAGGCGGGCATGCGCCTCTGGCGGCATCCGCACGAAGACGGCGTTCGCCTCCACCGGATGGGCCAGGACGAAGGGCGACCGCCCCGCGATGCCCGTAGCCAGTCGCTGCGCCATCAGATTGGCGTGAGCGCCGCCCGATTCCCAATCGCCGCTTTCCAGCAAGCCGAGCATCGGACCCGACAACAGACGCGTCTTGGACGACGTCTGGCCCGCCTGCTTCAGCCGATTGTCCAGTCGCCGCGCCAGGCTTTTGTCGAACAGCACGATCGCCTCGGCGCAGTTGGCGCCCGCCTTGGCTCCACCGAACACCAGCACGTCCACGCCCAGGCGCGGAATGTCTTTCAGGTCGAAACCGGCGGCGACCGCATTGGTCAGGCGCGCTCCATCCATGTGAACGCCGTAGCCCAGCGCCTTGGCCGGTTCGATCAGGTGGCGCAGTTCTTCCTCGGTATAGACAGAGCCATATTCCGTGGCCTGTGTCAGGGACAGGGCGGCGGGCGGCTGACGATGCCCGACTTCGGGTTCGCCCAACTGCGCCTGCAAGGCCAATGGATCGATCTTGCCCGAGAACCCCGGCAAGCCGATTAGGCCGACGCCGTGACCGAAGAAACCGGGCGCGCCGGTCTCATCGGTGCAGATGTGCGCCGCATGATGAGCCAGCACCGCTTCATAGGGTTGGGCCAGCATCGACAGGGCGATGGCGTTGGCCGCCGTACCGCTGAACACGAACCGCACCTCGGCGTCGGCATCCAGCCGCTGGCGAATCTGGTCGGCGGCGCGGGCGGTGACCTCGTCTGCGCCATAAGCGCGGGCGAATCCCTTGTTGGCGCGCACCAGGCCTTCGATGGCGCTCTGCGCCATGCCGGCGGTGTTGTCGGAGCCGAAATCGTAACGCATCAACGGTTCGTAACCTTTAGATCGGCCGTATCGTCATCGACCGTGCGGACGCGCACGACCGGCACCACATCCTCGTTGCCATAGGGCACGGCGACCTGATGCGGGAACGGGATCTCGATTCCGGCGGCGTCCAGCGCCTCCTTCCCGCCCTGCATCAGGTCGGCCTGTGTCTGCCACCAGTCGCCGACATTGACCCAGGCGTGCAGCGTCACCTGCACCGAGCTGTCCAGTAGGCCCGTCACGCCGGTCCAAGGATGAGGATCATGCAGGACCTTGTCGTGCGCGGCGGCCATATCCGCCAGCACGCAGCGCGCCTGGTTCAGATCGTCGCCATAGCCGACCGTGAAGTTGATCTCGATCCGACGCGTCTGCTGGCCGGTCAGATTGGTCAGCGGATCGCTCAGGACCTTGGAGTTAGGAATGACGATCTTGTGGTTGTTGGCGTTGGACAGTTGGGTCGTAAACAGGTCCAGTCGCTGCACCGTGCCGCTCATCCCGCCGACATCGACCACGTCGCCGACGCGGTAGGGCCGCAGCACCAGCAGCATGATCCCCGACGCCACGTTCGACAACGTGCCCTGCAACGCCAGACCCACCGCCAGTGACGCCGCGCCTAGCACGGCGATGATCGAGGTCGTCTGAACGCCCAGGCGCTGGAGCACGGCGATCATGCCGATGATGAAGACCACCACCCGCACCACCTGGACCGCAAAGCTCAGGACCGTGGGATCGTGGCGGAAGCCCCTGACCCGCGAAAGGGTGTTGCGCGCCCCGCGCGCCGCCCATTTCGCCGCAAAGACGGTGAGGACGAAGATCAGGATGGCGATCGTCAAGTTGATCGCGAAATCACCCGCTATGTCGGTCAGCTTGGCGATCACGGCTGAGTCGATCGAAACGGCCTTACGGCCCGCGGCCACCGCGTCGGCGACTTCGTTGGAAATAGGCAGAGACATGAGGTCGGGTCTAACGCCTGACGCGACGATTGGAACCCCCGAAAGCCCGATTTCAGGCCTTTGCGATCCGTCCGCCGCCGCTTTCGATGGCGTCCAGCAGGTCCATCACATCGTCGATGGTGTTGGCCTCTCGCGCCGGCTTGTCCCAGCGAATGCGGCTGACGCGCGGAAAACGCATGGCCACGCCCGACTTGTGTCGGGTAGAACGGTTCAGCCCCTCGAATGCGATCTCCAACACCAGGCCGAAGTCCCGCTCGGCCCGCACCGATCGGACCGGCCCGAACCGGTCGATGGTGTGATCGCGCACGAACTTGTCGAGCTGTTTCAACTCCTCGTCGGTGAAGCCGAAATAGGCCTTGCCCACCGGCGTCAGCGCCCCTTCCGGCGTCCAGACGCCGAAGGTGTAGTCGGAATAGAAGCTGGAGCGTTTGCCGTGCCCGCGTTGGGCGTACATCAGGACGGCGTCGATGACGTGCGGGTCGCGCTTCCATTTGAACCACGGTCCCTTGGGTCGCCCCGCCAGATAGGGGCTGTCCCAGCGTTTCAGCATCAGCCCCTCGGCCGCCGCGCCGACCGGCGGATTGGCCCGCAAACGCGCCAGCTGATCCCAATCGGCGTAATCGACCACCGGCGACAGGTGCAGTCGCTCGCCGGTATGACCATTGACCAAGGTCTCTAAGTGCGACCGGCGCTCGCGCAGCGGCAGGCCGCGCAAATCCTCGCCATCCTGGGCCAGCAGGTCATAGGCGACGACCGCCGCCGGAAAGGCCTGCATCGCCTTGGCGTCCACAGACTTGCGGTTCAGCCGCTGCTGCAAGTCGCCGAACGGCGCCACCGCCCCGTCGCGCCAGACGATCAGCTCGCCGTCGATCGCGCCTTCAAACGCCAAAGCCTCCATCACATCGGGAAAGGCGGCCGAAATCTCGTCGCCCGTGCGCGAATAAAGTTTGCGGACCTCGCCTTCCAGGACCGCCTGAACTCGGATGCCGTCCCACTTCCACTCGGCCGCATAGTCGGCCGGCGAAAGTTTGGGCAGGTCCACGGCCTCATCGATGGCGACGGCCAGCATGACGGGTCGGAATCGGCCGGGCGCATCCGGGCTGGGCCGCTCCGCCCTGCCCTCCAGCCAGGCGAACAGGTCGGCGTAGGGCGGCTCGACCGCATGCCACACCTCCTCGATGGCCGAGGCGTCGAGCGCCTCCAGCGTCATCTGCGCCTCGTCCCCGTCCGGCGAAGGCGGCGCCATCACGGCGTCCGGCCTCATCATCGCCGCCGCCGTCTTGGCCAGCCTCGCCGACAGACCCACGCGCAAGGCCCCGGTCATCAGCTTCAGCAGCGCCCAGCGCCCTTTCGGCTCCAACGCATCCAGCCAGCCTTCCAGAAGGCCGCGCACCTCGGTCCGCGTCGCCGTCCTCAGCGTCTCCACGACCTCGGCCAACTCGGGCTCGCGGTTCGGCCGATGATCAGGCGTCACGGGCCAGATCAGGGCCACCGTCTCCGCCAGATCGCCCACATAGTCGTAGGACCAGCCGAACAGTACGCTGTCGACCCGGCCCTCGACCGCCTTTCGGATCATGGCCGGCTTGGCCGCGTCGAACGTGAGGTCGCCGGTCAGGGCCGCCAGCGCCCATCCCCGGTCCGGATCCGGCGTCGCCCTCAGATAGTCGCGCACCAGCACCAGCTTCGCATTGCGCGAAGCCGTCAAAGACAGGCGGTCCAGTAGCTCGGCGAAGGCGCGCATCGTCATCCATCTTGGGCGTCGGAAGCGTCGCCGTCTTCATCAGAACGAAAAACGCCCCGGAGGTTTCCCTCCGGGGCGCATCTCAAATCCTTGACGGATCAGTTGAACAGGCCGGCGATCACGGCGGTGATCAGGCCGCCCGCGACGGCGGCGAGCACCACGTCATTGCCGCTGCGGACGTATTGGTAGCCACGGGGCGGCGCGCGCAGACCATAGCGGTTATAGTCGTTCACTACGTAGGCGTTGGTGCGGTAGTAGGACGGCATCCGCTGACCATAGCTCCAGGTCCGCACCGCATAGCCGCGCGGCGCAACATAGCGCGGAGCGTTGTAACGACGTTCCGCACGCTGCCAGCGTTCATAGGCGCGTTGCTGCTGGCGATAGTCGCGACGATCCTCACGCTGCTCGCGGCGGTAATCGCGGCGATCCTGGCGATAGTCCCGACGATCGTAGTGGTCAGGACCCGGACCGTGACGTGCGGCGGGACCATGCGGACCGTGGGGCGGTACGGGCTGAGCCGAGGCTGCGCCCGCAGCGCCCAGCGCGCCGGCGGCCATGACCGAAGCGATTGCGGTGGTCAGGATCTTTTTCATGATCGTGTCTCCATCTGCGCCGAAGAACGTCGGCTTGGGTGCAGTTATGGCGCACGGCGACTGAGGCGCACCTGAACCGGCGTCATCGGCCCAGGTTCATGTCTGGAACACAGGATCGCCGCAATCAGGCGGCGACGGAGGCCTCAGACGACTGAAGCGCCATCTGCGCGACCGCATCGCGACCGCCGCTGACGCGACCCATCAGGGCTGCCAGGGCGCCGAAATCGATCGGCTTGTTCAGATAGGCGTCGGCGCCGGCCTGAAGACCGGCTTCGTGATCCTCATGACGCGCCGAGGCGGACAGGACCACGATGGGGGTGCCGGCGTTCTGGCCGCCCTCGCGGATCATGCGGGTCGCGGTCAGTCCGTCCATAACCGGCATGTTCACATCCATGATGATCAGGTCGAACGGCTGGTCCTTGGCGATATCGACCGCGACCTGGCCGTTCTCGGCCGTCGAAGTGACGTGGCTGGCCGAGCTCATCCAGGCCTCCAGGATCATGCGGTTCACCGGGTGATCCTCGACCACCAAGACGCGCAGCGATTCGCCGCCTTCGATCTCGGCATGAACCTCGGCCGCCGCCACGGGCTTGGCCCATTCCACGACCTCAGCCTCGATTTCCAGGGTGAAGCATGAGCCCTCGGCGAGCTTGGACGTCACGGTGATGTCGCCGCCCATGATGTTGGCCATGCGTCGCGCGATAGTCAGACCCAGACCCGTGCCGCCGAAGCGCCGCGTCGACGAGGTATCGACCTGGGTGAAGGGCATGAACAGCCGCTCCAGATCTGCCGCCGCAATGCCTGCGCCGCTATCCTGGACGACAAACTCGAACCGCACGCGCTGATCCGACACGCGGTGCCCGCGCACGAGATAGTGAATCTCGCCGGCCTCGGTGAACTTGACCGCATTGGACAGCAGGTTCTGCACCACCTGGCAGACGCGCAGCGGATCGCCGCGCACCACCGTCGGGATATCGCCTTCCACGGTCGTGACGAACGTCAGGCCCTTGGCTTCGGCCTGTGCCTCGAAGGGGCCGGTGATGCGCTTGTTCAAACCGTCGATGACGATGTCGACGACCTCGAAGTTCATCTTGCCGGCCTCGATCTTGGTCATGTCGAGGATGTCGTTCAGCAGCGACAACAGATTGTCGCCGGAGTTGCGGATGATCGAAAGATATTCGCGCTGCGTCGTCTCCAGTCGCGTCGCGCTGAGCAGTTGCGCCGCGCCCAGCACGCCGTTCATCGGGGTGCGCAGCTCGTGCGAGATCACGCCCAGGAAGTTCGACTTCGCGTCATTGGCGGCATTGGCTCTGTCGCGGGCCGCTTCCAGCTCCTCGATCAGATGCGCCTGGTGCGACTGGAAGGCCCGGATGCGGTCTTCGCGCAGCAGGGTCATGGTCACGAGCACAAAAAGACCCGCCGCCGTGAACGGCAGGACCGCCAGCATCGACCAGAAGGCGTTGGTGCCCCACAGGCTGAAGAGAATGATGGTGGCCGCCGCGCCATAGGGCGAAGAGATGATCAGGGCCTGACGCGGCGAGCTGCGAAGCTGGGCGAAGACCAGAACATAGCCGGAAATCAGCAGGGCGAGCGCCAGGGGGCGTCCGAACTCGGCGGGCGAGAACCAGGCCATCAGAGGCGCAATGGCCCAGGCGCCAGTCGTCACCGTGGCCACGATCGGGAAGATCACGCCCCAGTTGGTGCCGACACGGTGGCTTAGACGATGTTCGACAGTTCCCCGCAGCGATCCGGCCGCCAGCGTGCCCCCGAACCACAGCAGCGCCGGCAAAAGACCGACCGTCCCCAGAAGGCCTACCCCCCATGAAGCGATGATCATGTAGCGGAGATACTGCGTCTGCAGGATGGCCGTCAGCGCCTGAGCCGCGTCTCCGGCGCGTTGTTCGCCTTCGAGCGCCTTCGCGACGCCGTCTGATTCCACCATAAGCCCAGATCCCCACGTTCTGTTTGGTCGCATGACGCTAAGACGAAGGTTCTAAGACGATGTGAACGCAGTTCTTTCGGCTATTTCGCCTCCTCAGGCGTCAGGGCCTTGATCGAAAGGGCGTGGACCGGTC
Organism: Brevundimonas vesicularis; assembly: GCF_014204545.1. Lineage (GTDB taxonomy): Bacteria > Pseudomonadota > Alphaproteobacteria > Caulobacterales > Caulobacteraceae > Brevundimonas > Brevundimonas vesicularis_B. The sequence continues at coordinate 348,840 of NZ_JACHLJ010000001.1, read as the reverse complement.
CGGCCATTTCGTCCTTCAACAGGGCGTTCACCGCGCGCTGTCGCGCCAGCCGCGATTGCCCCTGGAAAGCGGCGGACACGATCACCAGATTGAAATGGCTTTCGCCGCCAGGCTTGGCGTCCATTCCGCCTTCATGATGATGTCCGGCGTGGCGCCAGCTGTCGTCTTCGACCTCCAGACGCTCGGGCGACAGCCCTGCCGTCAGTTTTGCACGAATAATCGTCGCCACCGGGCCTTCAGACATGATCGATTCCTTGATGCTGTCCCAATCGGGCTTACACTTCGGCTGATGTCCGCCTCCTTTCAATACAAGCCGCGCTTCACCGACATTCGGGTGAAGCCGCCCAAGCCCGAGGAAGAGGCGGCGAAGGCCGACGTCCTTCACCTCAAGCCGGGCGAAAAGCCGTGCCAGTGGCCCGACTGCCGTCGGGCCGCCGCCGCCAAGGCGCCCAAGTCGCGCGAGCGGCTGAATGACTTCTACGAATTCTGCCAGCCGCACGCCGGCGAATACAATAAGGGCTGGAACTTCTACGCAGGCATGAGCGAAGGCCAGATCCGCGCCGCCCAGGAAAACGAGGCCATGACCGGCGGGCGCCCGACCTGGGAGATGCAGGCCGGCAAGTTCACGCGCGAAGCCGCCGCCTTCGCCGCCAAGATGGGCACTTCGAACACCACCGGCGCCGGCTCATGGCGCGACAGCTTCGGCCTGTTCGGGCGCAAGGGTGATCAGGCGCCGCAATCGGCGACCGAGGACCGCCGCATCGGCAAGCTGGAACGCGCCGCCCTCGCCGACCTCGATCTGGACCCCGGCGCGGACAAGGCGAAGATCAAGGCTCAGTATCATGAGCTGCTGAAGCGGTTTCACCCCGACACTAACAGTGGCGACCGCAGCGCCGAGGCTAAGCTGCAACGTGTGATCAAGGCCTGGAAGACGCTGAAGAAGGCCGGTCTGGCCTGACGGCCTAGTCGGCGTAGATCATCTTGCGCGTCATACCGCCGTCCACGGTCAGCACCTGGCCCGTGACGAAGCCCGCCTCGGCGAGGTAGAGCACGGCCCCGGCGATATCCTCGGCGCGGCCGACGCGGCCGACCGGATGCTGTTCGTGATCGACAGGACGCAGATTCTTGCCGTCCGAAATCCAGCCGGGCGCAATGGCGTTGACGCGGATTCGAGGACCTTCGCTGATCGCCAGGGCGTGGGTCAGGGCGAACAGCGCGCCCTTGGACGCCGCATAGGCCTCGGTGTGCGGCTCTGACATGAAGGCGCGCGTCGAGATCATGTTCACGATGGCGCCGCCCTCGTTCAGCATCGGTATTGCGGCGCGGCTCATCAAAAAGGCGCCGGTCAGATGGCTGTCGACAGTCTTGCGCCAGTCGGCCAGCGACAGCTCAGCCAGCGGGCCGTTCACCGGATCGGCGTTGCCCCCGTTGTTGACCAGCAGGTCCAGCGACGACCAGCCCAACGTCTCGAACGCCTCTTTGACCGAGCCCTCGTCTCCCAGATCGCAGTCGATATGGCGCGCCTCGCCCTCGCCCGGTTTCAGGTCGAAAGAGGCGACCTCCCATCCGTTGGCCAGCAAGGCGTCACAAACGCCCGTTCCGATCAGGCCTGATCCGCCCGTGACAATCGCTTTTTTCATGGTGCCGAAACCGGCGACGGCCGGCTTGGTTGCGCCGGATCAGGGCTGACCGGCCGCTTGGCTGTTCGCGGCGGCCATCATCGGGCTCGTAGGCTCGCGGAAATAGCGATCGATGCCGTCCGCCACCGACTTCATCAGGCGACGGCGCGCGCGCTCATCGGTCAAAAGCCGCTCGTCCTCAGGATTGGTGATGAAGCCCATTTCCAGCAGCACGGCCGGCACGTCGGGCGCCAGGAGCACAGCCAGACCCGCATCGCGATGGCTGCGGCGCAAGAGAGGATGATCCGAACCTTCAAGATGGGTCAGCAGGACGCGCGCGAACTGGGCCGAGCGGTTCTGGGTCGCGCGCTGGGTCATGTCGAGTAGGATGCGATCCACCGACGGATCGCGGCCCGGCAGATGCAGCTCGCGATGCCAGTTGTCGCCGCGCGTGAACTCGCGCACGGCCCGTCCGGCGCCCTGCTCCGACAGGGTATAGACGCTGGCCCCGCGCAGCGCCGGATCGGCGCCGGCGTCGGCGTGCAAGGAAATGAACAGGTCGGCGTCGGCCTGACGCGCGGTGGAGACGCGGCGATAGAGGTCGACGTAGCGGTCGTCGGTCCGGGTCAGGCGCACGCGATAACGGCCGTTCTTCTCAAGCTCGGCCTTCAAAGCCAGGGCGGCGGCCAAGGTAACCTGCTTTTCCTGGGCGCTCGCGCCGCTGGCGCCTGGATCATTGCCGCCATGGCCGGCGTCGATGACGATCAGGGGGCGTTCGGCGCGACGCGGCGGCGTGCTGGCGCGCGGGGCCGGCGTGGTCGAGGCGCGCGCGGCGGCTCCCGTCGCCTTCAAGTCCACAACATAACGATAATGGCTGACACCGTCGCCGGGGGGCAGCAGGAAGCGTCGTTCGATCTCGCTGCCGCGCGCCAGTTCCAGCTGAACCCGCGACGAACCGCCGGACGACGTGACCTCATAGGAGCGCACCAAACCCGAACCGCCGCCGTTCAGACCGCGCCCCGGCGCAACACCGCTGAGGGCGAGGACCACCCGACCTTCGCCGCCCGCGTCGATGACGCGTCCCTGCGCCGTCTTGTCCAGATCGATGACGACGCGCGTCCGATCGCCGTCGGCGCCGAAGCGCACCGCCAGCACATCGCCCTGCGCGCCCCAGGCGAAACCGCGCGTTGCGGACAGACCGACCATGCAGATGACCACGAAGGCCAGGGCGGTCATCGCCCACTCCTTCGCGCCCCAGCGCATCAGACCTGTCAAAACGCGACCGCTCATCTGCGTCGGCGAACCTAGTTTAAGCCTACTTGAACCCCATCATGACAGAGGCTCGTATTCAGGGAGTTAAGGCGAGCGCCTTTTAATTCTCCCGTTGCATGACTATGCTGTGACCGCTCGCGAACCGATCGCGCCGATTTCGCCTTTGCGAATCTTGGCGCGCCCTCCTCGCGGCGTTGACTTTCACCAATCCTAGAACCGCCCCGGCCTGGCCGATGGTTCGAAGAGCGGACCAGGGACGCGGCCTTCCCAAGGGATTGGCGCGCCCGGTTCAGGACCGACGACTTAATGGGCCTTTCCGCCTGCGTTCCCCAACGGCTTGATCAAGCCTTCTTCGCCGTTCTCGGCGAGGGGATGTCGCGCGCGCCGGCCCTCACCTTCATTCGGCGAGCCGCCATGACCCTGTCCGGAGATCCGGGACGGTCGGCCTGCGCGCGCCAGAGAGAGACTTTCCATGTCAAAGACAATGCTGATCGATGCGGCGCATCCCGAGGAGACCCGGGTCGCCATCGTGGACGGGCGCAAGATTGAGGAATTCGATTTCGAATCCCGTGCGAAGCGCCAGCTTCGCGGCAATATCTACCTCGCCAAGGTCACCCGCGTAGAGCCCAGCCTGCAGGCCGCCTTCATTGAATACGGCGGCAATCGCCACGGCTTCCTCGCCTTCAACGAAATCCACCCCGACTACTACCAGATCCCCGTCGCCGACCGCGAAGCCATCATGGCCGAGGCGCACGATGATGAGGACGAGGACGATCTCGACCGCGAATCGACCGGCGATGACGTCGACCCCGAGTCGGCGCTGGCCGACGAGGAGCGGCTGAAGCGCCGCCTGATGCGTCGCTACAAGATCCAGGACGTCATCAAGCGCCGCCAGATCCTGCTGGTCCAGGTCGTCAAGGACGAGCGCGGCGCCAAGGGGGCAGCCCTGACCACCTGGCTCTCGCTGGCCGGCCGCTACTGCGTCCTGATGCCCAACACCGGCAAGGGCGGCGGCATTTCGCGCAAGATCACCAACACTTCGGACCGTCGTCGCCTGAAGAGCGCGGTCTCGGCCCTGGAAGTGCCCAAGGGCATGGGCCTGATCATTCGCACGGCAGGCGCCAAGCGCACCAAGGCCGAGATCAAGCGCGACTATCAATATCTGCTGCGCTTGTGGGAGACGATCCGCGAGACCACCCTCGCCTCTCATGCCCCCTCGGTCATCTACGAGGAAGAGAACCTGGTCCGCCGCGCCGTGCGCGACATGTTCGACAAGGACTTCGACGGCATCCAGGTCGAGGGCGTCGAGGGCTTCAAGGAAGCGCGCGACTTCATGCGCGTGCTGATGCCGGCCCAGGCCAAGAAGGTTCACCTTTATCGCGGCTCGCGGCCCCTGTTCGCGGCCAACGGCATCGAGGAGCTGCTGACGCAGATCCACCAACCGGTCGTGCCGCTGAAGTCCGGCGGCTATCTGGTCATCAACCAGACCGAGGCCCTGGTGGCCATCGACGTCAACTCGGGCCGCGCCACCAAGGAACGCAACGTCGAACAGACGGCGTTCAAGACCAACATGGAAGCGGCCGAGGAAGCCGCCCGCCAGCTGCGCCTGCGCGACCTCGCCGGCCTGGTCGTCATCGACTTCATCGACATGGATGAGGGCAAGAACAACCGCGCCGTCGAGCGCGTGCTGAAGGAAGCCCTGTCCTCCGACCGCGCCCGCATCCAGATGGGCCGCATCTCGCCCTTCGGCCTGATGGAGATCAGCCGCCAGCGTCGCCGACTGGGCGTGATCGAGGGCGCCACCGAAGCCTGCCCGCACTGCCAGGGCACGGGCCGCATCCGCTCGGCCGAATCCGCCGCCCTGATGACCCTGCGCGCGGTCGACATCGAAGCCGGCAAGAACGGCGCGGGCGTCGTGGTGCTGAAGGTCTGCACCGCCGTCGGCCTGTACATCCTGAACCACAAGCGCGCCTATCTGCAGTCGCTGCTGGAACGTCGCGGCCTGAACGTCATCGTCCAGATCGACGACAGCCTGGGCCAGGGCGAACACAATATCGAGCGCACCGAGACCAACGAGGACTTCGTCGCGCCCGAGATCGAGATGCCCAATCTCGACGACGACTTCGACGCCTCGCTGTACGAAGACGAAGATGAGGACGACGACGAGGAGATCATCGCCGACGACGATGACGACACCGTCGAATCCCTGGATCGCGAAGACAGCGACGACGACGAACCGCGCGAACGTTCGGAACGTCACGAAGGCGGTCGCGATCGGGGTCGTGGGCGCAACCGTCGCCGTCGCGGCGGTCGTCGCGACGAGGAAACCTCGGACGTCGAGGCCGTCGATACGGTCAGCGCCGACGACGCCTCGGACGATGAGGAAGACGAAAACGGCCGCCGCCGTCGCCGTGGCCGCCGTGGCGGTCGCCGCGTGCGCGAGGATGGCGAGCGCGACGTCTACACCTGGGTTCGCGGCCGCACGCCGTCGCTGGACGACCCCTATGTCTGGTTCGACCCGCTGAACCCCGGCCGCTCGGAAGGTCGTCCGGAACGCGGCGAGCGCCCCGAGCGGGCTGCACGCCCAGCTGTCGCCGAGTTCGAGGTCGAAGGCCTGGAAGTGGTCGCCGCCGAAGGCTCCGGCGAGGAAGGCGGCCGTTCGCGCCGTCGTCGTCGTCGCGGTCGCGGTCGTGGCGACGGTCCCGTCAGCCACGAGATCAAGGTCGAGAACCGCGCCACCAACGAAGGCATGCCGCCCGATGGCTCGCCCGAGACGCCGATGGCCGTCATGGTCGAGCCGACCGAGGCCGTCGAAACGGCCCCCCCGGCTATCGCGCCCGAGCCTCAGCGTCGTCGCGTGCGCCGCAAGTCGGCCAGCGCCAATGTCGAGATCGCGACCGAGCCGCATCCCGACACCGCGATCGAGCCGAACGAGGCCACAGTCCAAGGCGCGCCGGCCGAGCTGGACGTGACCCCGCACGAGGCGCTGGCCGCCGAACCGGCCGAGGTCGCCCCGGTCGCCGCCCCGACGGCGGTTCCGGTGACCGAGGCAGTCCTGGCTGAGCCGTTCGTCGCCCCCACGCCGGAGATCGATGTCGAGGCCATCATCGCTGAAGACCCGAACCAGATCGTCGCACCGCCCGAAAAGCCCAAGCGCGGGTGGTGGCGCCGCTGATCGGTCACGATTAGACTGTCTGGATACAGGCGGGGGCCGGTCGTTGTTGGAGTAGAGCCATGAGATGGCTTCCCCGATCTGCATCCCGCGTTCTGGCGGCGGCGGCGACGGCCTTGATGGCTGTTTCCGTCGCCAGCCAGGCCTCCGCGCAAAGCCTGATCCGCGACACCGAGGTCGAGGGCATCGTGCGCGAATGGGCCGACCCGGTCTTCGTGGCCATGGGGCTGAACCCGAACGATATCGAAGTCCTGCTGGTCAACGACAACGACCTGAACGCCTTTGCGACACGCGGGCGGATCATGGGCGTCAACACCGGCCTGATCCTGCGCACCAAGACGCCCGGCGAACTCTTGGGCGTGATGGCGCACGAGGCGGGCCACATCAAAAACCGCCACACCCTGCGTGACGGGGCCGAGAACGCCGGCAAACAGCCGATGTTCATGACCATGGCGCTGGGCGCCCTGGCGATCGCCGCCGGCGCGCCGGACGCAGGCGTTGCCCTGCTCGGCTCCAGCCAGTATTTCGGCGCTCTGGGCGCGCTGCATTACATGCAGAGCCAGGAAGGCGAGGCCGACATCTCGGGGGCGCGGGCGCTGGAGGCGGCCGGCCAATCCGCCGCCGGGCTGGTGTCCTTCTTCGAGAACTTCCGCTCGCAGGAAGTCTTCTCCGACGCCCGCCGCTATCCCTATTTCCGCAGCCACCCCCTGTCGTCGAACCGGATCGAGAGTCTGCGCCGCTATGTGCAGGAGCAGCCGCACTACGACCATCGCGACAGCCCCGAACGTATGGCGCAGCACGCGCTGATCCTGGCCAAGATTCACGCCTTCATGGATGCGCCGAACGCCACCCTGCGCGACTATCCGTCGACCGACACCTCCCTGCCCGGTCGCTATGCGCGGGCCATCGCCTGGTATCGCGACGGCCAGACGGACAAGGCGCTGACGGCGGTGGATGCGCTGATCGCCGGCGACGTGAACAACCCCTATTTCCAGGAACTGAAGGGCCAGATCCTGTTCGAGGAAGGCCGCCCGGCCGAGGCCGTCGCCGCCCACCGCGAGGCGGTCCGCCTAAAGCCCGACGCCCCCCTCCTGCGCGTCAACCTGGCCCACGCCCTGATCGAGACCAATGACAAGGCCAAGCTGGACGAGGCCATCGACCAGCTGAAACACGCCGTCGTCGCCGAGAAGGACAACACCATGGCCTGGCGACTGCTGGCCCAGGCCTATGCCTCCCAGGGCAAGGAAGGCGAGGCGCGACTGGCCTCGGCCGAATACTATTTCGCCGGCGGAGACGAGAAACAGGCCACCCAGTTCGCTCTGCGCGCCCGCTCCATGCTGGACCCCGGCTCGATCGAATGGCGCCGCGCCGTCGATATCGTCCTGGCCTCGGGCGCCACGCCCGACGATCTTAACGACCTGGACCGACGTGACGCCGCGCGCCGGCCCGCCACACTCAACTGACCCCTCACCGCCGACTGCGAGCCTGAATGACCGACGACGCCTCCCCGCCTGCGCCCGAACCCAAGACCGCCAAGCCTGCCTGGCTCAGCGGCGGCCGCGCCGGCTATCTAGCCCTGGGCCTGTCGGTCATCGCGCTGGGCTTTTCAGCCGCGCCCTATCTGACCGGCGGATCGAACGTGCGTGCGTATCTGCTGGAGCATCCTGAGGTCTTGCAGGAAGCGCAGATGGCGCTGCAGACCAAGGACGCCGAAGCCGCCGTCGAGGAGACGAACCAGGCCGCCGCCGCCAACGCCGGCCTCCTGGCGCCCGACGCCCGCGATCCGGCCTTCGGTCCCGCGAACGCCAAGGTCACGGTGATCGAGTTCTTCGACTTCCGCTGCCCCGGCTGCAAGGCCGTAGCCCACGACTATCGCGCCCTGATGGCCGCCCATCCGGAGGTTCGCTTCGTCTTCAAGGACTGGCCCATCCTGGACCGCGGCGACGACGTCACCTCGCAATACGCCGCCCGCGCCGCCCTGGCCGCGCACCAGCAGGGCAAGTATCTGGAGGTCTATGACGCCTTGATGACCGAGCGGGCGCTGTCGATCGAAGCGATCGACGCCATTCTGGCGGCGCATGGCGTGGACATGGCCCGCGCCAAGGCCGCCATCGCCGCGCCCGACACCACCCGCCACATCGCCGACATCCACACCACGGCCGCCGCCCTGCGCCTGCGCGGCACGCCGACCTTCTTCGTCAACGGCAAGGCCAGCCCCGGCATCGACCCGGCCGAAATCGGCAAACTGATCGAAGCAGCGAAGCGCTGACCAACCTGCGGCCGAGGCGTCAGGCCTCGGCCAAACTCATCTGTCCGCCGATCCATTCGACGCCGGCATGGCGCAGGGCGTCATTGGCCGCAGTCTCGTCGCCCAGCGCCTGTTCGGCGCGGTAGAGGACGTAGTAGCTGTACGGGTCGTTCGGCCAATCCTTCAGCAGTTCGCCGATCTTGGCCTTGGCCGCCGCCGCATCGCCGGACGCCAGCATGGCGGCGGCCAGGCTGCGACGCGTCGGATACCAGATCATCGGCGGATCGCCGCCCTCGGGCGCCATGGCCTGGATCGCCGCCGCCCGCCCATAGGCGGCGATGGCGGCGGTATAGTCCTGATCGATCATGGCCGCGCGGCCTTCCAGCACCTTCTGGAACAGTTCGGCGAAACCGGTCTGACGATCCGCCATCGGGCCCTTGAACGCCTTGTCCGCCAGCAGGGCGGCGATCGCCTGGGCTTCGATCCGAACCGCCGCCGCATCCCCGCGCCGCGCCGCCGCCTCGCCCCGTGCATAGCGCCAGCCGACCTGCATCAGCGGACGGCCCACGTCCGGCTCGGCCAGCGCCGCGACCTGGGCGTCCGATCCGAACCGGCCGTAAAGCGCATAGGCGTCCGCCGCCATCACCTGACGATAGACGACATAGCCGTCTTCGCCCGCCTCGGGTGGTCCCGCCAGCTGCGGATAAGTCGCCATATACCAGTCGGCCAGCTCCAGCCCTCGCTCGGCCCCGCCAGCCATCAGGGCGCCGCCCATGCCGAAATGGATGTTGTGGGCATGCAGCCGCATGCCGCGAATGCCGCCGGGCGGGCCGACCAGCTTGTCGTAGCTTTTGTCCAGCGCCACGGCGTTGACGTTGGACATCATCGCATCCTTGTAGCGCCCGACCCGATAGAAGGTGTGCGACGGCATATGCACCAGATGGCTGGCGCCCGGCGCCAACAGGGCCAGCCGCTCGCCATAGGCCAGCGCCCTGTGTGGATCGTCCGACCATTCGGTCAAATGGATAAACAGGTGAATGGCGCCCGGATCGTTCGGCTTGACCGTCAGGGCGTGCTGCAGGATCGCCATGGCGCGGGTGACGGCCGGATCGGTCGCCTTGCCGTCCTTGTCCCACCATTCGCCCTCGGGCTGGAGCATCCAGGCGTCGGCGGTGATCGAGGCGACCGATACGTCGTCGGCATGGCGCCTTGCAATCCGGTCCATGGCGCGAGCGTAACGCAGGGCGCGTGTCTTCTCCTTGCCGGAATAGCGCTGGATCAGGGCGTCGATCATCTGACGCTGCATCGGCGTAGCGTCTCGGGCCAGACGCCGCGCGTCACGGGCGACGCGCAGGCCTGTGGCGATCGATTCGGGATCGCCGCCTCCGCCATTCAGGTTCGGCCCGATCGCCCAGGCCTCGCCCCAGGCGCACATGCCGCACGACGGGTCCAACTGCCTCGCCTTCCTGAACGCCCGCACCGATTCCGAATGCTCGAACGCCCAGCGCAGCCGCACGCCATGGTCGAACCAGGCCTGGGCCTCAGGGTTTTTCGTATCGACCGCGAAACCGTCGTCGCCGAAGCCCGGAACCATGACCATGTCGCGTGTCGGCTGAACGTCGCCGACGGCCCCGACTCTACCGCAGACCTGCGGATTGGTGATCAGGGCCAAGGTCGCCGCCGTCGCCGTGGCGTCGGCGACCGCCACGGGCGCAATCAGACAAGCGACCGAAACGGTTGCGACCCACAGACTCTTGCGCATCTTCGCCTCCCCTTCTGACGACCAGTGTGCGCTCAAATCGTCGGCTCGCCAATCACCCGGTCAGGGCATGGTGACGGGCAAGGTGTCTTGCGCCCGCCCGTCACCGGCCGGCGCCGCAATCCCGAGCATCCGCGCTAGGAAAGGCTGCACATCGACACTGTCCATATCGGTCAGCCGACGCCCGGCTACCACGCCCGGCCCATGGGCGATGAAGATCGCCGCCATCTCCGGCGCCTGATTGTCATAACCGTGGGCGCCGCCCGCTCGCGTCACCGGCCGATCCCGTGTCGCCGTCAGCCAGCCGGTCTCGACCAGACAGACGATTTGCGCCACCCGCGGGTTGGATCCATAGACCAGTCGCGCCGGCACATCGGCCTTGTTCCAGCATTCCATATGCGGATGACGCCCTACCAGCTTTTGCTGCACCTCGGCCTCGCGGCCCGGCGCCGGATCGGCGGTCAGGACTGCTCCGCCATAACCGATCTTCAGCGCCGCCGGATCGATGATGTCGTCGATCCATACGACGCGATCTGGTGAGGTCGCAGCCATGCCGTGATCCGACACTACGACCAGCATCGTGCGATCATAAAGCCCTCGCGCCTTCAGCCCCTCGATCAATCGTCCCATCGAGGCGTCCACCGATGCGGCGGCGGCGCGCGTCTCGGGCGCATCGGGGCCGTTGCGGTGACCGGCCGTGTCGACGATGTCGAAATACAGCGTCTCCAGCTTCGGTCGCTGATCCATCGGCAGGTCCAGCCACGACAGCAGGCGATCCACGCGCGCATCGCCCGGCATTGCCTGGTCGAACGGCGCCCACTGGCTGGGCCGCACGCCGTGGATTTCGACCTCCGATCCCGGCCAGAACATGGTGCCGGTGCGCACGCCCGCCTTTTCGGCCGTCACCCAGATCGGCTCGCCCTGATCCCAAAAGCCGCTTTCCTTGCTGGCCATGGTGAAGACGCCCAGCTGCGCGTCGGTGAACCGGTTGCCGACCACGCCGTGGTGGTCTGGGTGCAGCCCCGTCACCAGCGTATAGTGGTTGGGGAAGGTCACGCTTGGGAACGACGGCCGCATCGGTCCGAACGCGCCGCCGGCGACCAGTCCATCCAGCACCGGCGTCTGCCCCTTGCCCAGATAGTTCGGCGAGAAGCTGTCGATCGACACCAGGATCACCAGATCGGGACGGCTCGTCTGCGCGGCCTGCTCGACAACCGACGATGTAAAGGCGGGTTGCGGGGCCCCTGCGCAGGACGCGACGGCGAAGGCGGCGGCCACAGCCAGGCTGGCGGCGACGAAACGAGACATGAGCTTACTCCAAGGCGGCATTGAACCATTGCCTAAACTTAATGGACGACAGCCACGCGACGGCTTGTGCGACCGGCGTTCACTCGCCAAGCTTGGCGTATGGAAACCGTCATCGACATTCGCGGCCTGACCAAGACCTACGGGACGGTAAAGGCCTTGGACGGCCTAACCTTGTCGATCCCGCGAGGCGGGGTCTACGGCATTCTGGGGCCTAATGGCGCGGGCAAATCGACGCTGTTTCGCACCCTGCTGGGCCTGATTCGTCCGACCGAGGGCGAGGCCACGGTGATGGGCGGTCGGATCGGCGATCCGGCCTCGATGCGTCGCATGGGCTCGATGATCGAGACGCCGCGCTTCCCGCCGTTCATGACCGCCCGCCAGGTGCTGGAATGGCTGGCCCGCGCCCATGGCGGCGTGTCCTCGGCCGAGATCGACAACTGGCTGCAACGCGTTGGCCTGAGCGAGGCCGCCAACCGCCGTGTGAAGGGCTTTTCGGTCGGCATGCTGCAGCGACTGGGCGTCGCCGCCGCCCTGATGACCAAGCCGGATCTGGTCATCCTGGATGAACCGACCAGCGGGATGGATCCGCCCGGCATCCAGGAGATGCGCGCCCTGATCCGCAGCCTGGCCGACCACGACGGCGTCACCGTCATATTGGCCAGCCACCAGCTTCAGGAGGTCCAGCGCGTCTGCGACCGCGTCGCCATCTTCAACAAGGGCAAGGTGATCACCGAAGGCCGCGTGTCAGACCTGACCGCCTCGGGCGAGCGTCTGCGCCTGTCCGTTACGCCGCTGGCCAAGGCCATGTCCCTGCTGGGCGACCGCGCGACGCTTGAGGGCGACGCGGTGGTGGCCGCCGTGCCCCGCGCCGAGGCCGCCGCCGCCATCAAGGCTCTGGTCGAAGGCGGTGTCGATATCGAAGAGGCCCGCTGGATCGGCGCGGACCTGGAAGACGTCTTCATGAGCGAAACCGGCTGGACCGGCGTGCAGGAGCAAAACCGTGCTGGCTGACGCTATCCGTTCCGAAACCTACCGCCTGTCCAAGAACCGCACCGCCCTGTTCTGGAGCGTGCTGTTCATCCCCATCATGGGTGTGATCCTAGCCACCCTGGGCTTCGTGGTCGCCAAGGCCAATGAAGCCAAACTGGCGGGCAAGCTGCCGCCGGACATGATGAAGGGCGGCCCGCTCGATCTGGGGATGGCCCTAGTCAAGAGCGCGGGCGACTTCGCCAATCCCGCCATCCTGATGTTCGTCCTGATCGGCGCGGCGACCATCTACGCCGGCGACTATCGCTGGGAGACCTGGCGGCTGATCAGCGCGCGCAACACCCGGCCGAACCTGCTGACCGGCAAGGTGGCGGTCGTGGGTCTGGTGATCGTGCTGGCGACCATCGCCGCCCTGATCTCCGACCTGATCGCCAGTGCGATCCAGGCGGCGGTGTTCAGCCGCCCCCTCACCTTCTCGATGAACGGCGCAGCGGCGGCGGACTTCGGCCTTCTAACCCTGACCTCCTGGGCGCGCATTCTGCAGTTCACCATGCTCGGCCTCCTGGCGGCCGTGGTGACCCGCTCGTTGCTGGCGGCCCTGTTTGCGCCGCTGGTGATCGGCGTGGCCCAGTTCTTCCTGCCCCAACTGCTGCTGCCGATGGGCGTGACGCCAGACGGCTGGCTTCTGCCTCTGCTGTCGCCCGGCATGGCCACCGACCTGCTAAAGGCCGCTATCGAGGGCGGCATGGCGGCGACCGAACTGCCGGGTCACGCCGTCCTCAAAGGCGTCCTCAGCCTGGCCCTGTGGATCGGCGTCCCCTTCGCCGCCGCCGTCGCCTGGTTCAACCGCCAGGACCTATCGAAAGAATAGGCGGCGACGGACTACGCGCGCCTTCCGCGACCAGCCAGTCGCGGAAGGCAGCCACCGCCGCGTCCTAGGCGGCTAGAGCCGCTTCTCCATGAAGACGTCCGCGCGCACATAGGGCGTGGGACGTGGCGGCAGGTGAACGAAGCCGGCGCTTTCATACAAGGCGATCGCGGGCTTTAGGGCGCTGTTCGTTTCCAGATACAGACGGTCAGAGCCCGCTTGCCGCGCCGCCGCTTCACAGGCCTCGAGCAGGCGTCGCGCCAGCCCCAGGCCGCGCGCGGCGGGCGTGACCGTCATCTTGCAGACCTCCACCCCGTCGTTGGTCGGGACCAGGGCGCAGCAGCCGACTGGCTCCCCATCCCTCTGCGCGATGAAGATGCGCCCGCCCTTGTCCAGGAACACGCCCTGCGGATCATCTATAGCCAGACGATCCTTGGCCTCGATGGCGAAACCGCCCTCGACCAGCCAGGCGGTGTTCAACTGCGCCCAGGCGGCGGCGTGATCGGGACGGAAATCGACGATGGCGACGGTCATTCACCCCTCATGCCCGGTGTGCACGCAAAGCAAAAGGGCGGTCGGATCACTCCGACCGCCCTTCCGGCGTTTGGTCTAACGACCAAATCTTAGTCTTCGTCGTTGCCTTCGAAGGCCAGGACCGGACCGGAGTCCTTGCCTTTGGCTTCGACGTCGCGGTCGACGAACTCGATGACGGCCATCGGGGCGTTGTCGCCGTGGCGGAAGCCAGCCTTCATGATGCGGATATAGCCGCCGTTACGCTCGCTGTAGCGCGGGCCAAGCGTTTCGAACAGCTTGCCGACTTGCGGCACGTCGCGAACATGGCTGATGGCCTGACGACGCGCGTGCAGGTCGCCCTTCTTGGCGAGGGTGACCAGCTTCTCGACGAAGGGACGCAGTTCCTTCGCCTTGGGCAGGGTCGTGGTGATCTGCTCGTGCTTGATCAGCGAGGCGGCCATGTTGGCGAACATGGCGGTGCGGTGGCTGGTCGTGCGACCGAGTTTACGATGGGCGGCGCCGTGGCGCATCTGGGTCTCTCCTACTCCGGAACCGGTATCCCGACAGGGACCTGGAACCGTAATCTTCTAACCGCCCCGACATTCTCCCGAAGGAGACGGGCGGAGGGTTGAACTTAGATCTGGTCGTCGAACTTCTTGGCCAGATCTTCGATGTTTTCGGGCGGCCAGTTCGGCACGTCCATGCCGAGGCTGAGGCCCATCGTCGTGAGAACTTCCTTGATCTCGTTCAACGACTTGCGGCCGAAGTTCGGGGTGCGAAGCATTTCGCCCTCGGTCTTCTGGATCAGGTCGCCGATGTAGACGATGTTGTCGTTCTTCAGGCAGTTGGCCGAACGAACCGACAGTTCCAGCTCGTCCACCTTCTTCAGCAGCGCCGGGTTGAAGGGCAGGTCGGGCTTGCCGTCCGACTGCTCGACAGCCTTCTTGGGCTCTTCGAAGGTGATGAAGATCTGGAGCTGGTCCTGCAGGATGCGCGCGGCGTAGGCCACGGCGTCAACCGGCGTGACCGCACCGTTGGTTTCGACTTCCAGCAGCAGCTTGTCGTAGTCCAGCGACTGGCCCTGACGGGTCGGCTCGACGCGATAAGCCACCTTCTTGACCGGCGAATACAGGGCGTCGACGGCGATCAGGCCGATCGGCGCATCTTCCGGACGGTTCAGCTCGGCGGCGACATAGCCCTTGCCGTTCTGGACGGTCAGTTCCATGCGCACCGAGGCGCCGTCGTCCAGCGTGCAGATGACGTGGTCGGGGTTCAGAACCTCGATGTCCGCCGGCACGTCGATCTGGCCGGCCGTCACCGGACCGGGGCCCGTGGCGCGCAGGGTCATGCGCTTGGGGCCTTCGGCGTGCATGCGCAGCGCCAGTTGCTTGATGTTCAGGACGATGTCGACCACGTCTTCGCGCACGCCTTCCAGCGACGAGAATTCATGAACGACGCCGTCGATCTGGATGGCCGTGACGGCCGCGCCTTGCAGCGAGGACAGCAGAACGCGACGGAGCGCGTTGCCGAGCGTCACGCCGAAGCCACGCTCGAGGGGTTCAGCCACCAGGCGCGCCTTGCGCTGGGCGTCGGAACCGATCTCGATCTGCGGCTTCTCGGGACGGATCAGCTCTTGCCAGTTTCTTTCGATCATTTTGTCCCTCGAACGGGTTTCGCCTGCTCCGGCCTTGTCGACGAGGCCATGATGGAGCGGACGGAGATTGGGGGTGCCTTGGAACGCTATCGCTTAGACGCGACGACGCTTGGGCGGACGGCAACCATTGTGCGGCATCGGCGTGACGTCGCGGATCGTCGTGATCGTCAGACCGACCGACTGCAGCGCGCGCAGGGCCGACTCACGGCCGGAGCCCGGACCCGAGACGTTCACTTCCAGCGTCTTCACGCCGTGTTCCTGGGCCTTCTTGCCAGCGTCTTCCGCAGCCATCTGAGCGGCGTAGGGCGTCGACTTACGCGAACCCTTGAAGCCCATGTGACCCGCCGAAGACCACGAGATCGCGTTGCCCTGGGCATCGGTGATCGTGATCATGGTGTTGTTGAACGAAGCATTCACGTGGGCGACGCCCGAGGTGATGTTCTTGCGCTCGCGCTTCTTTACGCGACCCGGTTCCTTGGCCATGTGTCTGTCTTACTTCTTCTTGCCGGCGATCGGCTTGGCGGGACCCTTGCGGGTGCGGGCGTTCGTATGGGTGCGCTGACCGCGGACCGGCAGGCCCTTACGGTGACGCAGGCCGCGGTAGCAGGCCAGATCCATCAGACGCTTGATGTTCATCGACGTCTCGCGGCGCAGGTCGCCCTCGACGGTGTGATCCTTGTCGATCGTTTCGCGGATCGACAGGACTTCGGCGTCCGTCAGCTGGTTCACCCGGCGGGCGGGCTCGATGCCCACCTTCTCGGTGATGTCCTTGGCGGCGGCGGGGCCGATGCCATGGATATACTGAAGCGCGATCTCTACGCGCTTGTTGGTCGGGATGTTGACGCCAGCAATACGGGCCACGAAATTCTCCAGATACGCGTTAGTCAGACGCAACAAACGCTCCGGTTAACAAACCAGGAGCGTGGCGCCCTTCGCGGGAAGGCGCCCTTATACAGATGATTCACCGGGCGTCAACATCCGCTCCGGCGCGGCGCCGCTTCAGCGTGGCGGGCGGCCGAAATCGACGCCGACCGTGACCCGCTGCCCCTCAACCGGTCGACCGTCTTCCGTCGGCGGCTGGAAGCGGAAATAGCCAGACACCTGTAGGCCGGCCGCGCCGAAGCCCAGACCGGGGGGCGTCTCTTGAACGACGCGGCACCCGTCCAGCCGGCTGTCCAAACGGATGACGCAGGACAGTTCGACCCGGCCGTAACGGCTGCGGGCGCCCGGCGGGTGGTTGGCGCGAATCTGGCCGATGGTGGGACCTGTGACCAGACGCGGTCCGGTCGAGCCGCTGCCGGGGCCGGATCCAGAGCCGACACCAGATCCGCTGCCTGTCCCCTGCCCGCCCTGGCCGAAGCCGGGTTGCGGCGATGGTGCCGGCGCGACCCCGACGACGGGCGCAGGCTCCGGCGCCTTGACGGGCGGCGCCGGAACTTCGCGCGGGCGTTCCTTGGGGGGAGGCGGCGGCGTGTGAATGACGGATGGCGCAGCGGGCGCGCCGCCGCCGGTCTCGGGCGCCGGGGGTTCGTTGGAAATCGGCGGCGGCGGATCGTAGAGGACGACCTCGAACGGCGGCGGCTCCACCACGGGCGTCGGGGCCGGTCCCCTCACCTGTCCCAGCAATAGGAACAGGCCGATTTCCGCGGCCGCGACGGCGACGAATATGCCCGCCATACGCCAGCGGCGTAGGCGGGTCTTCTCGGGTTTGGGGTCGTCCAACTCAGTCATCAGGCGATCAACGCCCGAAAACGCAAATCAGGCCAGGGCCTCGTCGATCGCCTTGGCGACGGACTCGATCGAGCCCATGCCGTCAGCTTCGGTCAGCTTGCCCTGGGCTTCATAGTAGGGAAGCAGCGGCGCCGTGTTGCGGTTGTAGGCCTCGAGCCGGACCTTGAACGATTCCGGATTGTCGTCCGGCCGGCCCTGTTCGGCGAAGCGCTTGGCGATCCGTTCGGTCAGGGCGGCGTCGTCAACCTTCAGGCGGACGACGGCGTCGATCTGAACCCCGCGCTTGGCCAGCATCTCGTCCAGCGCCTCGGCCTGGGCCACGGTGCGCGGGAAGCCGTCGAAGATGGCGCCGCCGGCGGCCTCGGCCTCCGTCAGGCGATCTTCGATCAGGGCGATGACGATCTCGTCCGTGACCAGATCGCCGCGCGCCAGCACGTCCTTGACCTTGAGCCCCAGTTCCGAGCCCGAAGCGATGGCTGCGCGCAGCATGTCGCCGGTGGAGAGCTGGACCATGCCCTTCTCTTCCACCAGCCGCTTGGCCTGGGTGCCCTTGCCCGCCGCCGGCGGTCCGAACAGGATCAAGTTCATGCTTCAGCCCTCCCCTGGGCGTCTGACAACCTAAGACTTAGCGGCGGACGGGCGTGGGAGCGCCGCGACCGCCACGACCACGCAGCTTGGCCTTCTTGATCAGGCCTTCGTACTGGTGCGCCAGCAGTTGGGACTGGATCTGGGCCACAGTGTCCATGGTGACCGAGACGACGATCAAGATAGACGTTCCGCCAAAGTACAGGCTGTTGCCGAACTGGCTGACGATGAACTCCGGCAGCAGGCAGACTGCGGTGATGTAGGCGGCGCCGATCACGGTCAGGCGGGTCAGGACATAGTCCAGATACTCAGCAGTCCGCTTGCCCGGACGGATGCCCGGCAGGAAGCCGCCGTATTTACGCAGGTTCTCGGCCGTGTCCTCGGGATTGAAGGTGATCGAGGTGTAGAAGAAGCAGAAGAAGACGATCAGGGCGGCGTACAGCGCCATGAACAGCGGCTGACCGTGCGTCAGCTGCGCCGTCACCAGCGGTAGCCAGCTCATCCAGCTGGGCAGGTCGGCGTTGGCCGTCATGGTCGCAACCGTTGTCGGCAGCATCAGCAGCGACGAGGCGAAGATCGGCGGGATCACACCGGCGGTGTTGACCTTAAGCGGCAGGAACGAACGCTCGCCGCCAGCCATGCGGTTGCCTTCCTGGCGCTTCGGATACTGGATCAGAAGACGGCGCTGGGCGCGTTCCATGAAGACGATGAAGACCACGGTGGCCACAGCCAGGATGGCGATGAACAGCAGGGCGAAGGCCGACATCTGGCCTTGTTGGGCCAGACCCAGCAGGCGGGCTATGGTGGACGGCAGAACGGCCACGATACCGGCGAAGATGATCAGCGAAATGCCGTTGCCGACGCCGCGCGCCGTCACCTGCTCACCCAGCCACATCAGGAACATGGTGCCGCCGGTCAGGGTCACGACCGTCGAGATGATGAAAAAGATGCCTGGGTTGTCGACCAGGCCGGCCGTGCTGTTCAGGCCCGCCGCGATGCCGAAGGACTGCGCCAGCGCCAGGAACACCGTCAGATAGCGGGTGTACTGGTTCAGCTGCTTGCGGCCGCTTTCGCCGCCTTCCTTCTTCAGCTTCTCCCAGGGCGGATACACCGTGCCCATCAGCTGCACGATGATCGAGGCCGAGATGTAGGGCATCACGTTCAGGGCGAAGATGGCCATACGCTCGACCGCGCCGCCCGAGAACATGTTGAACATGTCCAGGATGCCGCGCTGACCGTCCGGGTTCTGGAAGAACTGCAGGAAGGCCTGCGAGTTGATGCCAGGGATCGGCACATAGGTGCCGATGCGATAGACCAGAAGCGCGCCCAGCGTGAACAGCAGGCGTTTATGCAGCTCGGTCGCTTTCGCGAACGAGCCCATATTCATATTGGCGGCGAGTTGTTCTGCGGCCGAAGCCATTATGCGTCCCCACGACTGATTGAGTCGTCAGATAGGCGGAAAGCGGCCCTCATGCGAGGGCCGCTTCCGTTCTTTCGTCGTCGCAGATGTAATCAGGTCACGACCTAATCGCCGCGACGACGCGTGACTTAGGCTTTGGCGGCGGTACGCTTGGTGCGGGCCGAGATCTTGTTCTCGTCGCCGCGCGGCGCCTTGGGAGCCGGAGCCTTGCCCTTGGCGGCGTTGCGCTTCTCGACGCGCGCGGCGGCCTTGGCTTCGGCTTCGATGCGTTGCTCGACGACCGAGCCGCCAGCGGCCTCGATGGCCTTCTTGGCGCCGGCAGTGGCCGACCAGACGACCAGGTTCAGCGCTTGCTTCAGTTCGCCGGTGCCCAGCAGACGCACGCCGTCCTTGACGCGACGGATCACGCCAGCGGCGACCAGAGCGTCGCCCTTCAGTTCGGACTTGGCGTCCAGCTTGCCAGCGTCGACGGCGTCCTGCAGGCGCCACAGGTTCACTTCAGCCAGCTTCAGAGCATTGGCGTTGTTGAAGCCGCGCTTGGGCATACGCATGTACAGCGGCATTTGGCCGCCTTCGAAGCCGCCGATGGCGACGCCCGAACGCGACTTCTGACCCTTGACGCCACGGCCAGCGGTCTTGCCCTTGCCCGAACCGGGGCCACGGCCGACGCGCATGCGCTTCTTGTGGGCGCCTTCGTTGTCGCGGATTTCGTTCAGTTTCATATGCCTGATCCTTTCGGGTGCTAGCGCCCGGACATCGTCCGGACTCGGCTTGGAAAAAATGAAGGGCCGCTGATAGGCGACCCTCTGGGTATTCGCAAGTGCAGAAACGCCCTCCCCCGGGTTCGGGAGAGGGCGAAACGGCTTACTTCTCGACGATCTCGGTCAGGTGGGCGACCTTGGCGATCATCCCGCGAACCGAAGGCGTGTCTTCCAGCGTGGATTCACGACCCAGGCGGTTCAGACCCAGGCCCACCAGGGTGGCGCGCTGGTCGTTCTTGCGGCGGATCGGCGAGCCGGTCTGCTTGACGGTGACGGTTTTCTTCTCAGCCATGACTTAGGACTCCACGGCTTCGGGCGCCGAGGCGCCGTCGTTGCGGCGGCCCATCAGATCCGCGACCTTCTTGCCGCGCTTGGACGCGACTTGACGGGGCGAGGACTGGACCTTCAGCGCTTCGAACGTCGCGCGGATCATGTTGTAGGGGTTCGACGAACCGGTCGACTTGCCCACGACGTCCTGGACGCCGAGGGTTTCGAGCACAGCGCGCATCGGACCGCCCGCGATGACGCCGGTCCCGGGAGGGGCGGCGCGCATCATGATCTTGCCGGCGCCCCAACGGCCGTTGCCGTCGTGGTGCAGGGTGCGGTTCTCGCGCAGCGGAACGCGGATCATCGTCTTCTTGGCTTCTTCGGTCGCCTTGCGGATGGCTTCCGGCACTTCGCGCGCCTTGCCGTGACCGAAGCCGACGCGACCCTTGCCGTCGCCGACGACCATCAGGGCTGCGAAGCTGAAGCGACGGCCGCCTTTGACGGTGGCGGCGACGCGGTTGATGTGCACCAGCTTCTCGACGATGTCGGAATCCGGACCATCAGCAGCGGGACCGTTGCGGTTGTCACGACGGTTGCGATCGTTGCCGCCGCCGCCGCGTTGGGGTTGTTGCGCCATCTGTCGCGTCCCTTAGAAGTTCAGGCCGGCTTCACGCGCGGCTTCCGCCAGCGCCTTCACCCGTCCATGATAGATGTACTCGCCACGGTCGAAGACGACGTCCTTGACGCCCTTCTCGATGGCGCGTTCGGCGATCAGCTTGCCGATCGCGGCGGCCGCAGCCGTGTCCGAACCGCGCTTGCCCTTGCCGCCTTCCAGCGACGAGGCAGCCACGACGGTCACGCCCTGGGCGTCGTCGATGATCTGGGCCGAGATGTTCTTGTCCGAACGGTAGACCGACAGACGCAGACGACCGTTGGCGACAGCCTTCAGGCGGCGACGCGTGCGCTCCGAGCGACGCTTGGCTTGTTGTCGAAGAGAAAGAGCCATGACTTACTTCTTCTTGCCTTCCTTGCGACGGACGGTCTCGCCCGCGTAACGGACGCCCTTGCCCTTATAGGGCTCCGGCGGACGCAGCTTGCGGATGACCGAGGCGATCTGACCGACGGCTTGCTTGTCAGCGCCCGAGATCTTGATCTCGGTCTGCTTCGGCACAGCGAAGCTGACGCCGGCCGGCGGAGCGATATCGACTTCGTGCGAGAAGCCGAGTTGCAGCGAAAGGGCGTCGCCCTTCATCGCGGCGCGGTAACCCACGCCGACCAGCTCCAGCGACTTTTCGAAGCCCGTGGTGACGCCGACGACCATGTTGTCGACCAGCGTGCGCGACAGACCCCACATCGCGCGAGCGCGAGGCGTGTCCGAACGCGGCGTCAGCGACAGTTCGTCGCCTTCCTGCTTGACTTCGATCTCGTCGGCGACGGTCCAGGCGCTCTCGCCCTTGGGTCCCTTGACGGTGACGTTCTGGCCGTCGAGCGTGACAGTCACGCCCTTCGGCACGGCGATGGTTTTCTTGCCAATACGGGACATATCAGTAGACCCTGCAGAGGACTTCGCCGCCGACGTTAGCGTCGCGGGCGGAAGCGTCGGACATGACGCCCTTCGAAGTCGAGAGGATCGAGATGCCGAGGCCGTTCTTGACGGGCTTCAGATCGCCGATCGCCGAATAGACGCGGCGGCCCGGCTTGGACACGCGCGCGATCTCGGCGATGACGGGCTGACCGTCGAAGTACTTCAGCTCGATCTCGAACTGCGGAAACTCACCCGGGTTCTGAACCAGGTTGTAGCCGCGGATGTAGCCTTCGTCCTGCAGCACGTCGAGGACGCGCTGGCGCAGACGGGAAGCCGGGGTCAGCACCTTGGAACGCTTGCGGGTCGCCGCGTTCTTGATGCGAGCGATCATGTCGCTCAGGGGATCGTTGATCATCATGTCTGTTCGCTCCCCTTACCAGCTGGACTTCGTCAGGCCGGGAATCTGGCCTAGGTTGCCCAGTTCACGCAGCGCAATCCGGCTCATCTTGAGCTTGCGGTAGAACGCCCGCGGACGACCCGTCACTTCGCAGCGGTTGCGAATGCGGCTCGGCGCGGAGTTGCGCGGCAGTTCGGCCAGCTTCAGGCGCGCGTCGAAGCGCTCCTCCAGCGGCAGGTTTTCGTCGTTGGCGGTCGCCTTGAGGGCGGCCCGCTTCGCGGCATACTTCGCAACCAGGGCCTTGACGGCTTCATTGCGGTTTACGGCGCTTTTCTTAGCCATTGTGCTCTTCCCTTCCCGCTCAGTTCTTCACGAACGGGAACTTGAACTCGGTGAGGAGAGCCTTGGCTTCCTCATCGGTCTTGGCCGTGGTGCAGACGACAATGTCCATGCCCCACATCTGATCGATCTGGTCGTAGTTGATCTCCGGGAACACGATGTGCTCCTTCAGACCCGTGGCGTAGTTGCCGCGACCATCGAAGGACGTGCCCTTCAGACCACGGAAATCCTTCACGCGCGGCAGCGCGATCGTGATGAACCGGTCCAGGAACTCGTACATCTGGTCGCCGCGCAGGGTGACCTTGCCGCCGATGACCATGCCTTCGCGCAGCTTGAAGCCGGCGATGGAGTTACGGGCCTTGGTGGCGACGGCCTTCTGACCGGCGATGGCGGTCAAATCCTTGAGGGCGGTGTTCGCCTTCTTGGAGTCAGCGACAGCTTCGCCGATACCCATGTTCAGGACGATCTTGTCCAGCTTGGGCACCTGCATTTCGTTCGTGTAGCCGAACTTTTCCTTCATCACCTGGCGGATGCGAGCGTGATACTCGTCCTTGAGGCGCGGGGTGTACTTCTCGGTAGCCATCAGATGACGTCTCCCGTCGTCTTGGCGATGCGGACCTTCTTGTCCCCATCGATCTTGAAGCCGACGCGGGTCGCCTTGCCGTTGGCGTCGGCGATCGCGACGTTCGACAGGTGAAGCGAGGCTTCCTTGTTCTTGATGCCGCCCTGCGGGTCAGCCTGGCTCGGGCGCGTGTGGCGCTGAACCATGTTGACGCCTTCGACAAGGACGCGGTTTTCGGTGGGCAGGACCTTCAGCACGTTGCCCGTGCGGCCCTTGTCCTTGCCGGTGAGGACGACGACGCGGTCGCCCTTCTTGATCTTGGCGGCCATGTTACAGGACCTCCGGAGCCAGCGAGATGATCTTCATGTGGTTCTTGGCGCGCAGTTCGCGAGGAACCGGGCCGAAGATCCGCGTGCCGACAGGCTCGTTCTGCTTGTTGACGATGACGGCGGCCGACTTGTCAAAGCGGATGACCGAGCCGTCCTTGCGTTGGATGTCCTTGGCGGTGCGCACGACGATGGCGCGAACGACGTCGCCCTTCTTCACACGGCCGCGCGGGATGGCTTCCTTCACGGAGGCGACGATTGTGTCGCCGATCGAGGCGTAGCGGCGCTTGGAGCCGCCCAACACCTTGATGCACATGACCCGGCGGGCGCCCGAATTATCGGCCACTTCCAGGTTAGTTTGCATCTGGATCATAAGATCAGATCCTTCTGATTACGAGGCGGAGGCGTTGGAAAGGACTTCCCAGCGCTTCAGTTTGGACTTGGGGGCGCACTCGACGATGCGAGCGATGTCGCCGACCTTGAGCGCGTTGGCTTCGTCGTGCGCGTGGTACTTCTTGGACGACCGGACGGTCTTCTTCAGAAGCGGGTGAAGCAGGGTGCGCTCCACCTTCACAACGACAGTCTTCTCGCCCTTGTCGGACACGACCACGCCTTCAAGAATTCGCTTGGGCATATTCGTTTCCTTACGAGGCCGCACGCTTCTCGCGCAGAAGCGTCGAGATGCGAGCGATGTCTTTGCGGACTTCACCAACGCGGTGAGTCTTTTCCATTTGGCCGGTGGCCGCCTGGAAGCGCAGGTTGAACTGTTCCTTCTTGAGCTTCAGCAGCTCATCGGACAGTTGGTCGGTCGTTTGCGACCGCAGATCGGCGATCTTGGTCATTAGGCGGCAGCCTCCACATGCGCGACGCCGGCGTCGATACGGGTCACGACCTTGGTGCGGACCGGCAGCTTGGCGGCGCCGAGACGGAGTGCTTCGCGGGCGACATCGTCCGGCACGCCGTCGATTTCAAACAGGATACGGCCCGGGTGGCAACGCGCGGCCCAGTGGTCCACGGCGCCCTTGCCCTTACCCATCCGGACTTCGGCCGGCTTGCCCGTGACGGGCAGGTCGGGGAAGACGCGGATCCAGACGCGGCCCTGACGCTTCATCTGGCGAGTGATCGCGCGGCGAGCCGCCTCGATCTGACGCGCGGTGATGCGTTCCGGCTCCAGCGTCTTCAGGCCATACGACCCGAAGTTCAGCGAGAAACCGCCCTTGGCCGAGCCATGGATCCGGCCCTTGAAGGCCTTGCGGTATTTGGTCTTCTTCGGTTGCAACATGACTTAGTTCTCACGTCCCCGGTCGCGACGCGGACCGCGGTCGCCACGGGGGCCGCCGCGTTCGCGGCCTTCGTTCGAGGACGGACCCGAAGCTTCCTGGGCCCAACGCTTGTCCTGCGCCATGGGATCGTGCTCCAGCACTTCACCCTTAAAGACCCAGACCTTCACGCCGATAATGCCGTAGGTCGTCTTGGCTTCGTAGAAGCCATAGTCGATGTCGGCGCGCAGCGTGTGAAGCGGCACGCGACCTTCGCGGTACCATTCCATACGTGCGATTTCGGCGCCGCCCAGACGACCCGAGACATTCATACGAATGCCCTTGGCACCCAGACGCATGGCCGACTGCATCGAACGCTTCATGGCGCGACGGAAGGCCACGCGGCGCTCCAGCTGCTGCGCGATGTTCTCGGCGATCAGCTGCGCATCGGTTTCCGGCTTGCGGACTTCGATGATGTTCAGGTGAACTTCACCCTCGGTGCGCGCCGAGATGTCCTTGCGGAGCTTCTCGATGTCAGCGCCCTTCTTGCCGATCACGACGCCCGGACGGGCGGCGTAGATGGTGATGCGGCACTTCTTGTGCGGGCGCTCGATGATGATGCGCGACACGCCGGCGGCGGCCAAGCGTTCCCGCAGCCACTCGCGCAGCTTCAGGTCCTGGTGCAGCAGGCGGGAATAGTCGGCGCCGGCGGCGAACCAGCGGCTGTCCCACGTGCGGTTCACGCCGAGGCGCAGACCGACCGGATTGATTTTCTGTCCCATCAGGCGGCCTCGCCGGCTTCACGGACCACGATGGTGATCTCGCTGAACGGTTTCAGGATGCGCGACGAACGACCGCGAGCACGGCTCGCGAAACGCTTCATCACCAGGTTCTTGCCCACGAAGGCCTCGGCGACGACCAGATTGTCGATGTCGAGGTTGTGGTTGTTCTCGGCGTTCGAGATCGCCGAATACAGGACCTTGCGGACGTCGCCAGCGATGCGCTTACGGCTGAATTCCAGCTCGTTCAGCGCCTTCTGGACCGGCATGCCGCGGATCGAAGCGGCGACCAGGTTCAGCTTTTGCGGGCTGATGCGCACGTTGACCAGCTTGGCGCGGGCCTCGGTCGGGGCGACCCGACGCTCGTTTTTTGTCTGGGCCATCGGTTACTTCCTTTTGGCCTTCTTGTCCGCCGCGTGACCCGGGAAGTTCCGGGTCGGGGCGAACTCGCCGAGCTTCATGCCGACCATCTCTTCCGAGACCGACACGGGCACGTGCTTCTGACCGTTATGGACGCCGAACGTCAGACCGACGAACTGCGGCAGGATGGTGGAGCGGCGCGACCAGGTCTTGATCACGTCCTTGCGGCCCGACGATTGAACGGCGTCGGCCTTCTTGAGCAGATACCCGTCGACAAACGGGCCTTTCCAGGAGGAGCGGGCCATTCTTAGCGAGCCTTCTTAACGTGGCGGGTACGGATAATGTACTTGTCCGTAGCCTTGTTCTTGCGGGTACGAGTGCCCTTGGTGTCCTTACCCCACGGCGTGACGGGGGTACGACCACCAGAGGTCCGGCCTTCACCACCACCATGCGGGTGGTCGATCGGGTTCATGGCGACGCCGCGAACGTGCGGACGCCAGCCCATGTGACGCTTGCGACCAGCCTTGCCCAGGTTCTGGTTCATGTGGTCGGGGTTCGAAACCGCGCCCACCGTGGCGATGCAGCCGTCCAGGACCATACGCAGTTCGCCCGAGCCGAGACGGATCTGGGCGTAGCCCTGATCGCGGCCGACCAGCTGAGCGTAGGCGCCGGCCGAACGGGCCAGCTGGGCGCCCTTGCCCGGCTTCATTTCGATGTTGTGGATGATCGTACCCACCGGCATCGAACGGAGCGGCATGGCGTTGCCCGGCTTTACGTCGGTCTTTTCGCCCGCCACAATCGTGTCGCCCGCCTTAAGGCGTTGCGGCGCGATGATGTAGGTCTTCTCGCCGTCGGCATAGGTGACCAGGGCGATGAAGGCCGTGCGGTTGGGGTCGTATTCCAGACGCTCGACCGTGCCGACCATGTCCCACTTGCGACGCTTGAAGTCGATCTTGCGGTACAGGGTCTTGGCGCCGCCGCCACGGAAGCGGACCGCGATGCGACCGCCCTGCCCGCGTCCGCCCGACTTGGTCAGGCCTTCGGTCAGCGACTTTTCCGGACGGCCCTTGTGGAGTTCCGAACGGTCGACCAGCACGAGGGCGCGACGGCCCGGCGAAGTCGGATTGTAGGTTTTCAAGGCCATCTGATCAGAGCCCCGTGGTGACGTCGATCGACTGGCCGTCAGCCAGCGTCACGATCGCTTTTTTGATGTCGACCCGGCGACCCAGGATGCCCCGGAAGCGCTTGGTCTTGCCCTTTTGAACCAGGGTGTTGACCTTCAGGACGTTGACTTTGAACAGGCTTTCGACCGCAGCGGCGATCTCGTCCTTGGTCGCCGTGTCGGCGACGCGGAAGACGACCTTGTTCTGCTCGGACAGGATCGTGGCCTTTTCGGTGATCACCGGGGCCAGGATGGTGTCGTAGTGCTTGGCGGTAGGTTGAGCGGCCATTACGCGGCTTCCTTATCGCTGAAGCGGGCTTCGATGGCCTCGATGGCGGCCTTCGTCAGCACCAGCTTGTCAGCCCGCAGGATGTCATAGACGTTCAGGCCGGCGTTCGGCAGCACGTCGATGTGCGGGATGTTGCGTGCGGCCAGGCCGAAGTTCGTGTCGACTTCGGGACCCGCGATGATGAGCGCCTTGGTCCAGCCCAGCTTGCCGAGCGTTTCGCGCAGCGAAGCGGTCTTGGCTTCCTTGACCGAGACGGTGTCGACCACGATCAGGTCGCCCGACTTGGCCTTGGAGGACAGGGCGTGACGCAGAGCCAGGGCGCGGATCTTCTTCGGCAGCGAGAAGCCGTGATCGCGAACGATCGGGCCGAAGGCGCGCGAACCGCCGACGAACTGCGGTGCACGGCGCGAACCGTGACGAGCGCCGCCGGTGCCCTTTTGCTTGTACATCTTCTTACCCGTACGAGAGTTCTCGTTGCGGGTTTGAACCTTGTGCGTACCGGCGCGGCGCTTGGCCAGTTGCCAGTTGACGGTGCGGGCCAGGATGTCGCCGCGGATGTCGGAGATGCCGAAGACGGCGTCCGACAGTTCCACGTCGCCAGCAGCCTTGCCGTCGAGTTGGATGACAGAGAGTTTCATTACGCTTCACCGCCTTCGGTCGCTTCGACGGGGGCTTCTTCAGCCGGGGTCGAAGCGGGTTGAGCAGCAGACTTGCTCGACTTCAGCGCGCCGGGGAACGGAGCGTCGGCCGGGCGAGCCTTCTTGATGGCGTCGCGAACCTTGACGTAGCTGCCGTCGTGACCGGGGACAGCGCCCTTGATCAGGATCAGGCCACGCTCGGCGTCCACGCGGACGACGGTCAGGTTCTGGGTGGTGACGGTCTCGGTGCCGTAGTGGCCGGCCATCTTCTTGCCGGGGAACGTGCGACCCGGGTCCTGACGGTTACCCGTCGAACCGTGCGAACGGTGCGAGACCGAAACGCCGTGGGTGGCGCGAAGGCCGCCGAAGTTCCAGCGCTTCATGGCGCCGGCGAAACCCTTACCGATGGTCTCGCCCTGGATGTCGACCTTCTGGCCCACCAGGAAGTGTTCGGCCGACAGTTCGGCGCCCACGTCCAGCAGACCGTCCGCATCGACGCGGAACTCGGTCACATAGGCTTTCGGTTCGACTTCCGCCTTGGCGAAGGTCTCGCGTTGAGCCTTGTTGGTGTTCTTAGCCTTCTTCGTGCCAGCGCCCAGCTGGAGAGCGACGTAGCCGTCACGCTCCTGGGTACGTTGGCCGACGACTTGGCAGCCGTCGAGCTGCAGCACAGTGACCGGTACGTGCGCGCCGTCATCGGCGAACACGCGGGTCATGCCCAGCTTCTTGGCGATCACGCCCGTGCGCATCGGATCCCGCCTCTTTCTACTTTAAATCTTGATCTCGACGTCCACGCCGGCGGACAGGTCGAGCTTCATGAGCGCGTCCACGGTCTGCGGGGTGGGGTCGACGATGTCGAGCACGCGTTTGTGCGTGCGGATTTCAAACTGCTCACGCGACTTCTTATCGACGTGCGGAGAGCGGTTCACGGTGAACTTCTCGATCAGGGTCGGCAGCGGAATCGGACCACGAACGGTCGCGCCGGTGCGCTTGGCGGTATTAACGATCTCGCGCGTCGAAAAATCGAGGACGCGGTGATCAAAGGCCTTGAGCCTGATGCGGATGCTTTGATCCATATCGGTGCTTACTTCCAATGCGGTCGGAGGACCGCGTCCCTGTGAACCATTTCAAAGACCGAAGGCCTTCGGGCAAAAAGCCCTCAGGGAACGCAAATCCGCAAAAACGATCGGCCCACGCAGTTGCCCGCGAAGGCCGTTGATATCCCAAGAAGCTGCAAAGAACAGTGACTTAGGTCGTTCTTGCGAACCGCGTTTGCAGCGAGCTGCACAGCCGGTCCAACAAGAGTGGTGGCTTATGCCTATCGATTCTGATTTCGTCAAGCGCGCAAACCCGGGCTGACACAGGATTTCGACGCGGTCTTCGCCGAGGACGGCGCACGGCGCGACGACACGTTCAGTGGCGACATCGGCGGCGGCGGACGACTCTTTATAGTGCATGAGCGCGACTGCGGCGCGCGATCAACGACTTGCCCCACAGATCGCCAAGTCGTGACACATTCTGGCCGCAACGCGTGGCTGTTGCGCAACAACCTTGCTGTCTCAAGCCGATCGAACGCCGGTTTATTGCTCCGCTTGGCCTTCGGCTGATAGCAGCGCCCCTCCCCGGACCCCCATCCGGGTGCAGACTGCTAAGGACAAAAGAAAAATGAAGACGATCCTCCTCGCCACGGCTGCCGCCGCCGCCCTGTTCGCCGCCCCGGCCTTCGCCCAAGACGCCATCGGTTCGGTCGGCGTGACCTATTCCAATCCGTCGATCGAAGTCGCCGGCGACGACGTTGACGCCGACGTCTGGACCGTTGACGGCTCGGTCGCCCTGCCGGCCCAGGACTGGACCGTGACCCTGAACGGCGCGATCGACTACACCAAGGCCTTCGGCGAAGAAGACGTCACCGGCGCCGCCGCCGCTCACCTGACCAAGATGTGGTCCTCCGACGTCCGCGCCGGCGCGTTCGTCGCCGGCAACGGCATCGGCAGTGGCAACGAGCCGATCTGGACCGTGGGCGCCGAAGCGCAGAAGTATCTGTCGAACGCCACCCTGACCGGCCAAGTCGCCTACACGACCGCTGACAACGTGGACGCCGACATCTGGACCGTCGGCGCCGACGCCGCCTTCTACGTCATGCCGAACCTGCGCCTGAACGCCGGCGTTGCCTACAACAACGTCGACTTCTCGGGCGGCGACACCGACGCCTGGACCTACGGCGTGGGCGCCGAATACGAGTTCGAGAACACCCCGTTCTCGCTGGGCGCCGCCTACACGCGCGCCGACATCGATTCGCTGGACGTCGACACCTGGTCGGTCGGCCTGCGCTATTCGTTCGGTGGCGGTCTGCAAGCGCGTGACCGCGCCGGCGCCAACCTGGGCGTCTCGGCGATCTCGAGCGTCCTGAACGTCTTCTAAGCGTCTCGGACCTGAGCCCTACGAAGAGCCCCGGCGGAGCAATCCGCCGGGGCTTTTTGTTTGGCCGGAAAACACCCCCGGGGTTCCACGACCGGGGGCCTTCTCGTCGCTCGGGTCTTACTGCCCGATCTGCAGGGTTCCCGATCCGACGACGGAGCGAGAAACCGATCCCGTTGCCGAGGCGACGCGGACGCTGCCCGATCCGGCGATCGCCACGTCCAGGTCGCGCGTTGCGCCGCCGTATCGAACATCGCCCGAGCCGCCGATGGCGACCGACAGCTTGTCCATTCGGCCCTGCCGCACATTCACACCGCCCGAGCCGCCGATGGACAGTTCGCTGCGTCCGCCGGCG
Source organism: Brevundimonas vesicularis (assembly GCF_014204545.1). Classification (GTDB taxonomy): domain Bacteria; phylum Pseudomonadota; class Alphaproteobacteria; order Caulobacterales; family Caulobacteraceae; genus Brevundimonas; species Brevundimonas vesicularis_B. The sequence continues at coordinate 318,267 of NZ_JACHLJ010000001.1, read as the reverse complement.
CTGGCCACCTCGACATTGCCCGATCCACCCACGGCCGCCTTCAGGGCTCCAGTCGCGCCGGCGGAGATGGAACCCGAACCGCCGACGCTGGCGTTCAGCGATCGAGACGTTCCCGCGCGGATCGCACCCGAGCCCCCCAGGCCCAGTTCCAGATCGCCGTCCACATTGGCCACGTTCCAGTTGCCGCAGCCGCCATTGTCCAACTCGACCGATCGCGCGCCGCGTCCGACCGAGCCGAAGACCACGCCGCTGGCGCTGACATCCACCGCGCGCGGCGTGCGCACGACGATCAAAGGCGCGTCCTCCAGGCGGATGCGGCCCAGGTCGCGCACCTCGACGGTCGCCCCCTGCCCCGGCTGGCCCGCATCGCTGCGGCCGGAGTTGCAGTTGCGAATGGCGCTGTTGCCGCCCCACATGCCGTTACGGCGCAGGCCGCCGTCGATCTTGACGTCATTGCCGTCGCGGCGAACCTGGATGGCCGGCAAGCGCGTCTGGCCTTGCGTGACCTCGACCCCGATATCCTGACGATCCTCGACGATCACCACCACGCGGGCGACGGCGTTGCGGATCTCGACCTCGGCGGCCGAAGCGGGCGCGGCGACGAACCCGGTCAGGGTGGCGACGGCGGCTGCGGCGATCAGTGCGGTTTTCATGAGCGGTGTTCCCTTCCCGAATGTGGAGAGAAGGTGCGCGCCGCCCGCGCCCAAGTCATTTTAACTCGAGGTCATGAACTCGAATTAACACCCCGAGCTCATGACGAGGCGTTCAGCGCGCCCGCGCCGTCCGCCGCGCCGATCTCCGGCTCGAAGTCGCGCTCGAAGTTGGCGATCTTGCTCTTCATCGCCCCCGCCTTCTTCAGCGCCAGCGACGCGGCCCAGCGCGCCGCCAGCTCCGGCGTCGTCATGCCGTCGGTGAAGCGCGGCCGCCCGCCCCGGCTGCGGATCACCGCATTGGTGAACAGCGCCCCGTTGCGGAACCGCGACGGCCAGGTCTGGAAATCCATCGACAAACTGACGCAGAAGCGGTCCAGATTCTCCACCCGGTGCGGCGCATAGAGCGGCCAGGTCAGGGCGTGGCCTGGCTCCAGATCCATGATCTGCGCGTCCTGTTCGAACGCCAGCGTGTAAGGCAGTTCCTCGGTCGTCTGACGCGCGACCACCTGTTCCATGTTTCGCTCGGGCAGATGGCCCTCATCGCCGGGATAGACGAACAGCCGCTTGCGCCCGCGCAGGTGAAACAGCACCACGCCTGCCGCATCGAAATGATAGGGCACGCGCGCCTTGGGCGACGACAGGATCAGCTGCCCCGCATTCCGCACCGCCCGCATTTTCGGATAGGTCGCCTGGATCGCGGCGAAATCCTCCATCGCCGCCGCCCACAGTTCAGGCCAGCCCGTCTCGACCCCGCGCAGATTGACCCACAGCCGACCCTGTTTGATCGCCTCCAGCAGCTCCTCGCCCGACAGCCGCCCGCGTGCGCCGGTGCGCAAGGACACCTGCCCGTCGTCGTCGTAATCATACAGGTTGATGTCGAACAGCTCGGCCGGATAGCGATCCAGCACGGCGGCCAGCGCCCCGTCCTCGGCGAACCCTTGCTCGATCAGGGTGTGGGCGTGGGTCTTGGCCTCGGCGATCGGGCCCGGATAGCGTGTGCGACGTTGGGTCATGCCGATATCCTCAAACGTGGGCGACGCGCGCTGGCGTCTTCTTCTTGGCGGCCGCCTTCTGGACAGCCGACCGTGCGGCGACCGCCGCGCCCCTCAGCCGCCCGACCGGCGTCGCCTCGCAGGCTTCGATGGTGGCCCAGCGCCGGCGCAGGGACGCCCGCACCGCCTCGCCGCGTCCACCCGCCCTGTTCAACGCCGCCACCGTGATGTCGCCCAACGCCTGGGTCACGCCCGGCTGCATCACCACGGCCTCGCGAACCGTCTGCCGCGCGTTGACGAAATACTTCTTGTAGGTCTCGCCCTCGAAGCCGAAGTCGAACACCCGGAAGCCCTCGGCCGCCGCCAGCCGCATCGTGTCCATGCTCAGCAGGATGCCCGGCGAACACCGCGCCAGCGTCGGCTCATAAGCGGGGAACCAGAAATGGTAATGCCGCCCGGCGTGCAGCGAGAACTCGATCGCCACCAGCTTGTCGCCCGCGTGCATCGCCGCCATCGAGGCGCCGAAGCCTGCTCGCGGCTCGCTCATCAGCGCGTGGAGCAGATCCCGCGTCCAGCCGCAGGCGAAGATGTCGTGCAGGCCCGAGCGGCGATACTGCACCGCCTTCAGCGCGATCAGATGATCCAGCAGCGCAGGATCTCTGAGACCCCGCTCCACCCGGATCGGCCCCAGTTCGGCCTCCAGGCTGCGGCGCGCCCGCTCCTTGTCCTTGAAGTATTTGGCGAAGGTCTTGCGACGCTCGGCGTACCAGTCGTCATAGCCCGTCTTGGACATGGCCACCTGTACGGTCTCTCGCGCCTGCCCCGTCTCGCCCGCACCGATCCAGCCGGGCACGTTTAGCCGCTTGGCCTTCAACAGCCGCGCCACCTCTTCCAGCGTGATCGTCTCGTCCGCCGGGGCGATGACGCCATGATAGTCGTTCATCGGCGCGCCCAGCGGCTGCACCGCTCCCCCGCGTCGCTGATGCGGGAAAAAGCCGACGATCTCGCCATCCCGCCGGAACACGGCGATCGCCGCGCCGGGGCAGACCCGCGAGGCGATCTCGGCATAGTCCCAGCGGAAATAGGGGCTGGCCAGATCAGGGTTGCCAGCTGTCCACCCGCGCCACAGGGCGACGGCGGCGGCGTCCATCGCCGCCGCGTCCCTGATCTCGACCTGCAGCATTCCGCCCATACGCATCCTCTCGGGGCCCTGCGCAGCAAGGTCCATTCCGCACCCCAATCTGCCCTATGCGTGTTTCATCAGGGTTCATCGGCATGGTGAACGCGCGTTCACGGAGCCGCGGTCGCCTTGGCGCGTTTGAGTGAGCCAAGGAGAAGACCATGACCGATCAACGCCCTGACAGCAAAGCCGTCGAGAACGAAAACCTGCGCCCGGACGCCGACGGCCAGCCGCCGCGCCCGGCGACCGAACCCAAGGGCTCGAAGGATTCGTCGAACTCCGGCGAGACCGAAACCGACCCTGCAACCGGCGAACCCAACTGAAACACCGACCGTCTGCACTCACTATCTCGAAAGTCCCATATGAACCGTCCCGCCTACCTCGCCGCACTCGCAGTTCTCTCTCTGGGCGCCTGTTCGCCGAAGGAGGAAAACGCAGCCGCCCCAGCGGCGCAGACGGCCGAGGCCGCGCAAGTGGGCCAAACCGGCCCGCTTTCACGTGACGCCATCGAAAACACCGCCTATGCGCCGCCGCCCGCCGCGCAAGACGGCCAGCCAGCCGCCCCGAACGCCGCCCAGCCGCAGCCGCAGCCCGCCCTGATCCGCGCCCAGGTGCTTCTGGAGCGCGCCCGCTTCTCGCCCGGCGCGATCGACGGCCTGGCCGGGTCGAACATGCGTCAGGCGATTTCGGCGTTTCAGGAAGCCAACGGCATGACCGTAAACGGCGAGTTGAACGCTGACGTGCTCGGCCGACTGCGCGCCGCCGCCGGACCGGGCGCTGTGACCACCACCTACACCATCACCCAGCAGGACATCGCCGGACCCTACCTCGGCGTCGTGCCCACTGAGTTGGAGGCTCAGGGTCAGGCGGCGCACATGGGTTACGCCAATATCGTCGAGGCCTTGGCCGAACGTTTCCACGTCACCGAGGCCTTGCTGCGCGCCATGAACCCCGGCGCCGACTTCAACCGCGTTGGCCAAGGCCTACTTGTCCCCGCCGTCAACAGCGCACCCCTGCCCGCCGACGTGGACCACATCGACGTCGACAAGAGCGAAGGCTCGGTCAAGGCATTCGGCGCCGACGGCAAGCTGATCGCCTACTTCCCGGCCACCATCGGCAGCGGCGACAACCCGACCCCGACCGGCACGGTCAAGGTCAACGGCGTGGCGCGGAACCCGGACTACACCTACGACCCGTCGAAACTCAGCTATGGCGACGGCAAGACGAAGGTCGTCGTCAAACCCGGTCCGAACAATCCCGTGGGCGTCGTCTGGATCGATCTGAACAAGCCCAGCTACGGCATCCACGGCACGCCAGACCCGCATCTGGTCGGCAAGACGGCCTCGCACGGCTGCGTGCGCCTGACCAACTGGGACGCCTGGATGCTGGCCGACAAGGTCAAGCCGGGCGTCACCGTCCGCTTTATCTAGTGGACGGCGCCGAACGGCGTCCCGTCCCAGAAGTCGCAGTGGTGGCGTTCGAAGAAGCCGTCGTCCATGACATCGCCGTCTGGCTTGAACACCCGCACCGGCCCCGCACCCTCGACGCGGGGCCATTCGGCGGCGAAGGCCGACCTGCCGAACGTCGCCCACAACCTTTGCATCCGCTCCGACAGCGCCTTCTGCTCAGGCGTGAACCGCTTGGGATCAGCAAACACCCAGCGCGTGCCGAACACATAGGCCAGTTCGCTGGCGTGATAGGCGCCTAAATCCAGACCGACGATCCGATGCGGCAAGACAAACGGCGCCCTGCGATCCGCGAACTCATAGCCCCACACCGGCACATGCTGGGCCAGCAGTCGCCGCAAGGCCTGTGACGGACAGGCGAACCTTTGATCCGTGAAGTTGGTGGCGATGGCATAGGCGGGGCCGTCCTCTCCCACCGGATAGCGCGCCAGCACCCGCGCGCCCTGGTCGCCATACATCCAGATCGTCTCCTTTTGATAGCGATCCATGTCCTGCACCTCGTTAGCGAACAGCCGCCCCTCATCGAGGTTCGTCCCGACGAGGACGGGCACGCGCGTGAACCGCCCCTCGCGGATCGCGACCGCCGGGTTTTCCGGCACAGTGGCGTCCGTGTGCACCGGCCCCCATGATCCCGGCCCGTTGATCCCCGCCCTTAATGACGCCGCCCGCGACAGCCGCCAGGCCGGAAGCGCTTTCAGACAAGCAATCTGATCGTCGCCGGTGCAGCCCAGCCTTTCGGCGAACATCGGCCCCGACTGGGCCGCATCCTGCGCACTGACCAGGGACGACGGCTCAAGACATCCGCCGCTCTGCATGATGACGCGCTGATACAGCCGTTGCGACTGCGGCGACGCCATCAGGTAACAGGCCGTCCATGCGCCCGCGCTCTCGGCGAACAGGGTAACGTCGCCTGGATCGCCGCCAAAGGCCGCAATGTTCCGATGCACCCACTTCAGCGCGGCCTGCTGATCCATCAGGCCGAAGTTTCCCCCAAAGCCTTCGCCGGTCGCCTGAAACCCCGGATGCGCCAGCCAGCCCAGCGCGCCGAGCCGATAGTTCATCGTCACGACCACCCGTCCCTGCTCGCGCGCCAGTTTCGACGGATCGTAGTTGGCGCCCGCCCCCACGGTGAAAGCGCCGCCCGGGATATAGACCATCACCGGCCGCGCCTCGGCCGCGTCTCCGCCCGGCGTATAAATGTTCAGATACAGACAGTCCTCGGACCCGACGACGATCCCGCCGCCGCCGCCCAGGATCGAACGTCGCCCGATCGCCTGGGTGCAGTCCGAGCTGATCCGCGTCGCGTCCCGAACGCCCTGCCAAGCCTGGATCGGCTGCGGCGCCCGCCAGCGCTGTTCGCCGACGGGCGGCGCTGCGAACGGCACGCCCAGGAACGCTCTCGTCCCCGCCCCATCGACGCCGCGCACCGTCCCGGATTCGGTCGTCGCCAACACCGGCTTGGCGTCCTTGGCGAACCGGACCTGATCCACCTTGCCGGGATGGGTGGCGCAGGCCGACAGGGCGACAAGGCACGCAAGCAACGAGATCAGACGCATCTTGAACCTTGGCTGTTCGGCAGACGATCCTAACGCCTGAACAGCATGCCCGTTGCGAGCGCCGGTGGCTCACCCACAGCAAAACGGCCCCCGGATTGCTCCGGGGGCCGTTCTGTTACGCTACTCTGTATCCAACCGGCCTCAAGCAGCGCGTGAGCGCGTTAGGCCGAAAGGATGCCTTCTTACTCGACGATCTTGGCCACGACGCCGGCGCCGACGGTGCGGCCGCCTTCACGGATGGCGAAGCGCAGGCCTTGGTCCATCGCGATCGGGGTGATCAGCTCGACGTTCAGCTCGGCGTTGTCGCCCGGCATGATCATCTCGACGCCTTCCTTCAGGTGAACGATGCCGGTCACGTCCGTCGTGCGGAAGTAGAACTGCGGGCGATAGTTCGTGAAGAACGGGGTGTGACGACCGCCCTCTTCCTTGGTCAGGATGTAGGCTTCGGCCAGGAACTTGGTGTGCGGGGTGATGGAGCCCGGCTTGCACAGCACTTGGCCGCGCTCGACGTCTTCACGCTTGGTGCCGCGCAGCAGCACGCCGACGTTGTCGCCCGCTTGACCTTGGTCCAGCAGCTTGCGGAACATTTCCACGCCCGTGCAGGTCGTCTTCTGGACCGGACGGATGCCGACGATCTCGACTTCCTCACCGACCTTGACGATGCCCTTCTCGACGCGGCCCGTCACCACGGTGCCGCGGCCCGAGATCGAGAACACGTCTTCGACCGGCATCAGGAACGGCAGGTCGACCGGACGCTCCGGCTGCGGGATGTAGGCGTCGACGGTTTCCATCAGGGCCAGAACGCGCTGTTCGCCGATTTCCGGGTTCACGCCGTCGGTCGCGGCCTTGGCCGAACCCTTGGTGATCGGAATGTCGTCGCCGGGGAACTGGTACGAGCTCAGCAGCTCGCGCACTTCCATCTCGACCAGCTCGAGCAGCTCTTCGTCGTCGACCAGGTCGACCTTGTTCATGAAGACCACCAGGGCCGGCACGCCGACCTGACGGGCCAGCAGGATGTGCTCGCGGGTCTGAGGCATCGGGCCGTCAGCGGCCGACACCACCAGGATCGCGCCGTCCATCTGCGCGGCGCCGGTGATCATGTTCTTCACATAGTCGGCGTGGCCGGGGCAGTCGACGTGGGCGTAGTGACGGTTGGCCGTCTCGTATTCCACGTGCGCGGTGTTGATCGTGATGCCGCGAGCCTTCTCTTCCGGCGCAGCGTCGATGTCGGCGTAGTTCATCGCCTTCGCGCCACCGGCCTTCGCCAGCGTCATCGTGATCGCAGCCGTCAACGTCGTCTTGCCGTGGTCAACGTGACCAATCGTGCCGATGTTGCAGTGCGGCTTCGTCCGTTCGAACTTTTCCTTGGCCATGGCCAAACTCCTGATGGCCCGGGTCCGTCAGCGGAGGGGCGCGATGCTGATCTTTTAAAAACCTGGAGCGGGTAGACGGGATCGAACCGACATCCTCAGCTTGGAAGGCTGCTGCACTACCATTGTGCTATACCCGCGCGGAGACTGCGGAAGTTCTTTCGGAACGCCGCAGCCGGTTCCTCTCCGTCGTCCTGATCCGTCGTATCCGTCAAGGCGCGTGGTGGGGGAAGAAGGACTCGAACCTTCGAAGCTTACGCAGGGGATTTACAGTCCCCCCCCTTTGCCACTCGGGACATTCCCCCAGCGCGCCTTGTCGAACCGTCGGACCCCTCGTTTCCGCCCATAAAGAAGCGGGACGAAACAAAAGCCTTCGGCTTGTCGCCTCCTCTAGGATAGAGGGGGCGCCCAGACCCGAAAGCCCTTGGGGCTCCAAATCGGAGGGCGTCTTATAGTGTCGTCGAAATCAGAACGCAACGACCGTAAAAGCGGTAAAAAACCGGTCTTCGGAAACCGTCCCGACGGCCCCCGCGACAAGGGCCAAAAGCCCGCTGCGCAAGGGTTTGGCCGGCGCGAGGAAACCCCTCGCCAGCCCCGTTCGCCCGATCGGGGCAAGTCGGACGCCGATAATTTTCTGTGGGGCCGACATCCAGTTCTGGCCGCTCTGGCGAATCCCGCCCGTCGCGGGATGGGTCGTCTGCTGGCCACGGCCGAGCGCGCCGCCGAGATCGAGAACAATGCTCTCGCAAACGGCCACAAGATCGAGGTGGTCGAAATCCAGGCCCTGACCCGGATGCTGCCCCCCGGCGCCGTGCATCAGGGACTGGCCTTCAAGGTCCAGCCGCTGGAAGGCGTGTCGCTGGAAGAGCTGGCCGAGCCGGCTGAGGGCGTCATCGTCATGCTGGATCAGCTAACCGATCCCCAGAACGTCGGCGCCATCTTCCGCTCGGCCCTGGCGTTCGGCGCGCGGGGAATCATCGTTCAGGACCGTCATGCTCCGGCCCTGGCCGGCGCCCTGGCCAAGGCGGCTGTGGGCGCCACCGAACGCCTGCCCCATGCGCGCGTCACGAATCTGTCCCGTGCGCTGGAGCGGCTGGCCGATCTGGGTTGGCGCGCCGTCGGCTTGGACGGAACGGGCGAACAGACGCTGGAAGAAGCGCTGGATCATCAGCCGACCGTTCTGGTCATGGGGTCCGAAGGCGACGGCATCCGTCGTCTGGTGGCTGAACACTGCGATGTTCTGGCCAAAATCCCCATGCCGGGCGGATTCGAGAGCCTGAACGTGTCCAATGCGGCGGCGGTCGCGCTTTATGAAGCGGCGCGCGCGCAACGCGGCTGACAGAAGGCCGCACCGAGGCTAAGGAGCGGAAATGGAATTCCTTTCGTCTCCCGAACTCGCCAGCCAGGCCACGGCCCTGGGCCAGGTCCTGCTGATGGATCTCGTCCTGGCCGGCGACAACGCCGTCGCCGTGGGCCTGGCCGCCGCCGCCCTGCCCCAGGACCAGCGCAAGAAGGCCATTCTGATCGGCCTGGCCGCCGCCGTCGTCATGCGAATCGGCTTTGCGCTGATCACCGTGCAGCTTCTGGCCCTGGTCGGCTTGCTGCTGGCCGGCGGCTTGCTGCTGCTGTGGGTGTGCTGGAAGATGTGGCGCGAACTGCGCGAGCAGGCGACCCACGACCAGGCCGAGGCCGAAAAAGAACTCGAACTGGCCATGAGCATCGAGCATGGCTCTGGTCCGTCGCCCGAGGAACTGGGCATCAAGCGCAAGAGCTTCGGCGCCGCCCTGCTTCAGATCTTGGTCGCCGACATCACCATGTCGCTGGACAATGTGCTGGCCGTCGCCGGCGCCGCGCACGAACACCCCTGGATCATGGTCTTCGGCCTGGTGCTGTCGATCGCCCTGATGGGCGTCGCCGCCACCTATATCGCCAAGCTGCTGCATCGCTTCAGCTGGATCGGCTACATCGGTCTGGTCGTCGTGCTCTATGTCGCCCTGCACATGGTCTGGGACGGCGCCCGTCAGGTGGTGGTCCGCACCGGCCATATGGACGAATTCAACGCCTCGGCCCCGGCCTTCCTTGAGATCGGTCCCAAGGAAGCGGCCAAACACTTGGGTCAGAAGCGCACCGCGGACAGCCCGACGCCGGCGCCCGCCGAACCGACGGTCGCGCCATGACCGTCGCCACCGTCACCGTCGAAGAGGCCGCCGCCTGGCTGCAGGCCGGCGAAGCGGTGCTGATCGATGTGCGCGAGCCGGACGAGTTCGCCGCCGCGCGAATCGACGGCGCGATCCTGGCGCCGCTCAGCCAGATGCCCGCCGCCTGGGGGGCGCTGGACCTTCCGGCCGACAAGAAGATCATCGTCCAATGCCTGAAGGGCGGCCGCAGCCACCAGGTCTGCGCGTTCGTCGGCCCGACCGGCCCCGAGGGCCAGCCGCTGTTCAACCTGACCGGCGGCATCCAGGCCTGGAACGCGGCGGGCCTTCCCGTCGTGTTCGCCGAACAGGACTGATCAGCGACCGCGCAGCCAGCCGGTGACCGAAATCCGGTCCGCCGCCGCCGACAGGGCGACCTGCGTCACCGAATGGGGCGTCGGCACCTTCAGCAGATTCAGGGTGTTGAAGCGCGGCGTAAAGGCCTCCGCCACATTGCCGTCGGCGCCATGGAAGGCCAGCAGGCCGCCCCACTCGATGCGCCAGACCGGCGTCAGGTTCAGCACATAGGCGAAGAAGCGATTCTTGCCCTCGGCGTGATCGTCATGCTCGGTCAGAAAATGGCCGGCGCGATAACGGGTCAGTTGCGCATCGGCCAGGGCGAGCCGCGGCTCCCCGGTCATGTCGCGCATCAGACCCAGGAAGGCCTCGCCGTTCAGAAAGGCCAACAGATCGGACCACACCGGCGCCGCCTGCCCTGCTTGGACCAGATCGTAGATCGGGTGATTGTCGTACAGATACTGGAAGTCGGTCTGGGCTGAGGCTTGCACCGCCTGACCCAGCGCCTGTTTCTGATCCGGCGTCAGGGAAGCCAGCCAGGCGGCGGGCAGATCGACATGGCCGGTTCCGCGTCGCGTCACGACATTGTATTCGGCGCGCGTCGCCGCGTCGTAGAGCGTCTGCGCGTCCTTAGGAGCCAGGACGCCCTCGATCTGCGCCCGCCCCGTGCGCCCCAACCGCTCGCGAATGGCGGCGCGCGCTGCGTTGGTCAGGGGCGTCAGGGTCGGCGTCATCGCTTATCCCCTTCGGATCAGGCGTCCGGGCCGCCGAAGCGTTCGGACCATTCGGCGACCTGGGCGTCCTCGATCTTGGCGAACAAGACGCCTTGGGCTTCGACCTTGCCGCCGACCGGCAGACGGTGCAGCAGATCCTCGTCGGCGCCGGGCCAGCTCAGATCCTCCACCCCCACCGACGCCGCGATCTTGGGCGCGGTGAAGGGCAGGATCGGCGCGGCCAGACGCGCAAACAGGGCCACCAGATTCAGACCCGTGCGCACGCCCACCGCCGCGCGGTCGCGATCGGTCTTCAGCGCTGTCCAGGGCGCCGCGACCTGCAGATACTCGTTGCCCAGCACCCAAGCGGCGCGGATGGCGACGGCGGCCTTTCTGAACTCCATCGCCTCCAGCTGTTCGGTCGCCTCGGCGACGGCGGCCTTGATATCGGCTTCCAGCTGGATCTCGACCGGTCCGGCCTCGCCGCCTTCGGGCACAACGCCGTCGAACTTGGATTCCGCGAATTTGACGATGCGGTTGACGAAGTTCCCCAGCACATCGGCCAGGTCCTTGTTGGTCGAGGCCTGGAAATCCTCCCAGGTGAAGGCCGAATCCGCGTGCTCCGGCCCATAGGCTGTAAGGCGCCAGCGCCAGTAGTCAGCCGGGAGCAGTTCCAGCGCCTGATCCATGAAGACGCCGCGCTTCTGGCTGGTGGAGAACTTGCCGCCGTACCAGTTCAGCCAGTTGAAAGCCTTCAGCTGATCCACGGTCTTCCACGGCTCGCCCGAGCCGATGATGGTCGCGGGGAAGCTGACGGTGTGGAAGGCGACGTTGTCCTTGCCCATGAACTGGACATAGCGAACGTCCTCCGCCCCCTCGTCCAGACGCCACCAGTCACGCCACGATCCGCCCGTCGCCTCGGCCCATTCCTCGGTCGCGGCGATGTATTCGATGGGGGCGTCGAACCAGACGTAGAAGACCTTGTCCTCCATGCCCGGGCGCGGGAAGCCGTCCTTGGTCACCGGCACGCCCCAAGCCAAGTCGCGGGTGATGCCCCGGTCGATCAGCCCCTCGTCCAGATGCTTGTAGGCGATGGACTTGGCCAACTGTTGCCAGCCTGTCTTGCCGTCGACCCAGGCGCGGATCTCGGGCTCGATCTTGGTCTGGAGCAAATAGAGGTGACGCGTGTCGCGCACCTCCAAATTCTTGGAGCCCGACACCGACGAATAGGGATCAATCAGGTCGGTCGGATCCAGCAGGCGTCCGCAGTTGTCGCACTGGTCGCCCCGCGCGCCGACATGGCCACAGTGCGGGCACGTCCCCTCGACATAGCGGTCGGGCAGGAAGCGGGCGTCGTCGATCGAATAAATCATCCGATCCACCCGCTCCTCGATCAGGCCGTTCTTCTCCAGCGCCTCGGCGAAATGCTGGGTCAGGCGATGGTTCTGCGGGTTGGACGACCGGCCGAACCAGTCATAGCTCAGGCCGAAGGCCTGACCGGCGGCCTTCTGGATCTCGTGCTGTTCGTCGCAATAGGTGCGCACGTCCTGACCGGCGGCGGCGGCGGCCAGCTCGGCCGGGGTGCCGTGCTCGTCGGTGGCGCAGATATAGAGGACCTCATGCCCCTGGGCCCGCTTGAACCGCGCCCAGACGTCGGCCGGCAACATCGAGCCCGCCAGATTCCCCAGGTGCTTGATGCCGTTGATGTAGGGCAGCGCCGAGGTGATGAGGATGCGGGCCATGATCGTCCAGGAGTTCGGGGAAGCGCAGGGATATAGAGCGGCGAGGCCGTTTCCTCAAACGCCTTGCGGCAGACGGCGCGCAATACGGATGAACCGTCCGGTCAGCAGGGTCGAGGACGCCAGGCTGGCGATCACCACCGCCCAGACCAGGCCGTTGACGCCCATTTGGTGCGCAAGCACCCAGCCAAGCGGCATCATCACCGCGCCGTAGGCCGCGAAATGCATGATGGTGGGCCACCAGACGTCGCCCGCCGCGCGGTTGGCCTGGGCCGCCACGACCTGAATACCGTCCGCTACGAAGAAAAGGGTCGCCAGCACCAGGGCCGGCGCGGCGATAGCCAGCAGGGCCGGATCGCGATTATAGGCGCCGACGATCAGATGGGCACTGGGCCAGACCAGCAAGGCGACCACCAATGTCAGGGCCGTCACGACGCCCAACCCGACCAGACCCGCGCGCAACACCCCTCGCCCGTCGCCAGCGCCATAGCTGCGGCCCACCAGCACCGCCGTCGCTGACGACAGCCCCATGGGCAGCATGAAGACGATCGCTGAGACGTTGAGCACAACCGCCCAGGCCGCCGTCTCCGCTGTGCCGATCTGACCGGCGAAGAACGTGAAACCGGAAAAGGCCCCGACCTCGATGAAATAGGAGGCCCCGGCGCCCAGGCCGACCTTGACCTGTTCGCGCGCGGCTTGGGGATCGCGCTCGGGCTTGTCGAAAATGCCCAGCGCCCGCGCCTCGGGCAAACGCAGGATGTAGATCACCAGGAAGATCGCCAGCGCCGCCCGCGCCCCGAACGTCGCCCAGGCCGAGGCGAAGGCGCCGTCGAAGCCGAAGCCGAGCAGGTCCGGCACCAACACGATGTTCAGCGCCAGATTGACCCCGTTCGCCACCCACATGGCGACCATGCCGGGCTTGGGCCGGCCCAGCGCCTCCAGGAAGAACTGTTCCGTCACCGAGATCAGATAGAAGGGCATGGACAGGGCGAAGACCACCAGGGCAGGCCCGGCGCCCTCCGCCAGACCGTCCTCCAACCCCAACTTGCCCAGCCCCCAGGGGCCAATGGCGATCAGGGCGATCATCGACACCACGCCGATCTGCAACGAATAGGTCAGGCCGCGACGCAGCACCGATCCGACCGCGTGCCGACGCCCCTCGCCCAGCATCCGCGCCGTCATCACCTGAACGCCCAGCATCAGGCCCACCGCCGTCGTCACCACGATCGACGTCGGCGCCCAGGCCAACGAATGGAACGCCAGTTCCTTGCTGGAATAGTTGCCTACGACGATAGCGTCGGTCAGCCCCATGGTCATGATGCCGATGCGCGCCAGGATCACCGGCCATGCCAGGTTCAGCAGGTCGCGCAAGGCGGTACGGGTCTGGGGGCTGAGCGCGATCATCGGACGCGGCACAGGCCACGCCGACCCGCCGGGGTCAACTCCCAAAAACTTTGATGTTCAGCCTACCAGGCGCCCAGTTCGCGAAGCTGACGCACCAGTTCCTCAGGCGCCTCGCCAGCGTCGAGGTCGGTCAGATCGACCGGCGCATCCTTGGGCTCGAAGTATCGCCACCCCTGGAAGGGCCGCCGGGCCATGGGCGCGGTGCGTATGACCTTGGGTTCGAGCGTGATTTCGCATCGGCTCTGCTTGCCTTCGCCCAGCGTCGCGATGTCCAGCACCGGTTGGCGACACACGATCGTCCCCTTCACCACCCAATAAAGCGAGCCGCCGTCCTCGATCTCGGTCGCCCGTTTGGGCGTCATACGTGTGTGGACGACGAGCGCCCCGCCCCGGGCGGCGCGGGCCTCCAGCCATTCGACGTCCGGCACTCCGACGCCCAGCTTGATCATGTGAAGCGGCATGGCGCCCACGTAGTGCCCCTTAGGCGCATTGGCCAGATTCTTAATCTTAGCCCCCTAACCATTCTCCGGCGCAGTTCACTTCGCCCAACGCGCTTAGGACCAGTATGTACGGATTGATTACTCGCCTGACGGCCCATCCCGGCCGCCGCGATGAACTAGCGCTCTGCCTGCTGGATCCCAATGTGAAGCGTCCGGGTTGCCACAGCTACGTCGTGGCGCACGACGTGAATGACGCCGACGCCCTGCTCGTCACAGAGGTATGGATGAGCAAGCCCTCACACGATGCCTGGTTCGACACGATCCGCAAATCCGGAGTGATGCGTCCGGCGCTCGGCCTGATCGCGCTATGGGGCGATACGGTCGTGACGCGCCCCATCGGCGGCGTGGGGCTTTAGTCCGCCTTCACCACCGCCAGGACGGCCGCCTCGACGACCTGATCGCCTAGAGACGCGACGCTTTCCACCACGCCGTCGAACGGCGCGGTCAGGGCGTGTTCCATCTTCATGGCTTCCAGCACCACGACCGGCTGGCCCTTGGTGACGGCGTCACCGGCCTTGACCGGCGTCGCGACGATCTTGCCCGGCATCGGCGCGCGCAGCGACCCATCCGACACCGCGCCCGCGCCTGAACCCACGGCGGCGCGATAGGGCGTGACGCGACGCGCCTCGCCGTCGACGAACAGGACGAAACCGTCGTTGACGGCCTGATAGCCGAAAAGTCGATCCCCGGCCTGAACCTGGTCGAACCCGACGTGGGCCAGTTCGCCCTGCGAACCAAGCCAGCCCGTTTCTACCGGCGTCACCGCAGCGGACACGCCCTGACCATCGACATTGGCCCAGATGGTTGTCTGCGCCGGCGCATTCAGGCGCACGCCATAGGACAGACCCGGCTGCCCGCCCCAGGGGCTGAAACGGTCCGAACGCGCCTCGACCGCCTCCGCCGCCGCTTCCGCAATCAGGGTCAGGGCCGCCAGCGTTGCTTCGTCGGACGGCTGCGGCCGCAACGCCGCCTCTTCCGCCGCGATGAAGCCCGTGTCCACATCGCCCGCGACGAAGCGCGGGTGCTGCAGACAGCGTTTCAGGAAGCCGGCGTTGGCCTTGACCGGCCAGACCTCGACCTCGCCGGCCGCCTCAGCCAGCCGCGCCGCCGCCGCTTCGCGCGTGTCCTCATGCACGATCAGCTTGGCGATCATCGGGTCGTAGAACTGGCTGACCTCGCCGCCCTGCTCCACACCGGTATCGACGCGGATGCCTTCGGGCATGACGAAATGCTCGAGCTTGCCGATGGAGGGCAGAAAGCCGTTGGCCGGGTCCTCGGCATACAGCCGCGCCTCCATGGCCCAGCCGTTCAGCTGGATCTCGGCCTGCTTCAACGGCATCGGCTCACCCGCCGCGACACGGAACTGCCATTCGACCAGATCGACGCCCGTCACGCTCTCGGTCACGGGATGCTCGACCTGCAGCCGGGTGTTCATCTCCATGAACCAGACGCCGTCCGCCTTCAGCCCGTCCGAGGCGTCGGCGATGAACTCGATGGTCCCGGCCCCGACATAGTTCACCGCCCGGGCCGCCTTGATCGCGGCCCCGGTCACGGCGGCGCGCACGTCATCGCTCATGCCGGGCGCGGGCGCCTCTTCGATCACCTTCTGGTGGCGGCGTTGCAGCGAACAGTCGCGCTCATAAAGATGGACGACCTCGCCATGCTTGTCGCCGAACACCTGCACCTCGATGTGGCGTGGGCGGGTGATGTAGCGTTCGATCAGAACGCGGTCGTCGCCGAAGGCCGCCGCCCCTTCTCGCTTGGCGCTGGCCAGACCGGCGGCGAAATCGGCCGGATCATCGACCCGTTTCATACCCTTGCCGCCGCCGCCCGCGACCGCCTTGATCAACACCGGATAGCCGATCCGCGCCGCCTCGGCCGTCAGGGTTTCCTCCGACTGGTCCGCGCCCTGATAGCCCGGCGTCACCGGCACCCCGGCCTGAATCATCAGCTCCTTGGCCGCGTCCTTCAGACCCATGGCGCGAATCGAGGACGGGTCCGGCCCGATCCAGATCAGGCCCGCCGCCGCGACGGCCTCTGCGAAGTCTGCGTTCTCGCTCAGGAAGCCATATCCGGGATGAATCGCCTCGGCCCCCGTCGCCTTGGCCGCCGCCAGCACCTTGGCGCCGTCCAGATAGGATTCGCGCGCCGCCGCCGGACCGATCAGCACCGCCTCGTCGGCTTCGCGCACGTGCAGGGCGTTGGCATCCGCCTCGGAATAGACGGCGATGGTGCGAATCCCCATCCGCTTGGCGGTGCGGAAGACACGGCAGGCGATTTCGCCGCGATTGGCGACAAGGACGGACTTGAACATGAAGCGGTCTTAGCCGGATCGTGCGCATCAGGCGAGAGGCAGAGCACGACCCTTCTCACACAGCGCGGCAGGCGTTAAGCCTCTCCGATGTCCCTGCGCCCCCTCTTCGTCACCCAGGTCTATGAAGCCTCCCTCGCCGAAGGGCGTGGCTGGTCCGACTTCAACGCACAGCTGATCGACGTCATCCGTATGATGGCCGAGGAGGACGAGGCAGGCCGCCGATGGTGCAAGGTCAACGCCTATCGCGGCTATACCTCCTACGGATCACTGAACGACCTGCCCCAACGCTTCCCGGAGTTCGCCGAGTTGAAGCGCCACCTGGATCGCCATGCCGTCGCCTACGCCAAGGCGCTGAACTTCGACCTGGCGCGCAAACCCCGCCTCGACAATCTGTGGGTCAATATTCTGAAGCCCGGCGGCGGCCATACGGGTCACATCCACCCGCACGCCTTCCTGTCGGGCACCGTCTATATCGACGTGCCAGACGGCGCCTCATCGCTAAAGCTCGAAGATCCCCGCCTGCCCTTCATGATGGCCCGCCCGTCGGTGACTGACGACGCGACCGAAGCCGAGCGGCCGTTCGTCTATCTGCAGCCACAGGCAGGCACGGTGCTGATGTGGGAAAGCTGGCTGCGGCACGAGGTGCCGACCAACCTGGCCAAGGCCGATCGAATCTCGATCAGCTTCAACTACGCCTGAAGTCGGCCGCCGTTTCCGTCGGCCGATCAGCGCAATCAGACCGTCCAGCTGGCCTTGCGCTTTTCGAGGAAGGCGGCGACGCCCTCGCGGCCTTCGTCCGATACGCGGGCGCGGGCGATGCGTTTGGCGGTTTCGTCCATTAGGCCGTTGTCGATCTTGTGGTGGGCGATGTCGTTGACCAAGCGCTTGGCCTCGCCCATCGCGCCCGGCGCATTGTTGGTCAGGCTGTCGCTCAGCATCGAGATGAACTCGTCCACCGATCCTTCTGGCAGGACCAGGTCGATCAGGCCGGCATGGGCGGCGTAGTCGGCTTCGAAGGCGTTGGCGGTCAGGAACAACTGGCGGGCGCGGCGCGCGCCGACAGCCTCGATCACATAGGGAGCGATGGTCGCCGGGATCAGACCCAGCTTCACTTCGGAGAAGGCGAAGCGCGCGCCCTCGACCGCCACGGCCATGTCGCAGGCGGCGACAATGCCCGCTCCGCCGCCCATGGCGTTGCCCTCGACCACCGCCACCGTCAGGGCGGGAATGTCGTGCAGGGCCTTCAGCATTTTCGCCAGACCCATGGCGTCGTCGCGGTTGTCGCTCTCGGACCAGCTGGCGGCGTCGCGCATCCAGTTCAGATCGGCCCCGGCGCTGAAGGTGCCGCCCGCCCCCCGAATGAAGACAGCCCGCACCCGGTCCGCGCCGTGCAGCGTTTCGAATGCCTCATGCAGGGCCGCGATGGTCGCGGCGTCGAAGGCGTTCTTCTTGGCCGGACGGTTGATGGTGACGAAGACGACGCCGTCGGTGGTCGAATCGATCTGCACCAGATCGTCGTCGGCGTCCGGCGCGGCATCGGGCACCAGCGGCTGGGCGATGCTGTTGATCTCGGCCGCCTCGGCGTCGGTGACGTCCAGGGCGTTAAGGTCGGCTTCGGTCGGTTGATCGGCCATGGGGGTCTCCAAACTGCGTGTCCGCTCACAACGAGGCGCGGACCAATAGGTTACATCCGGAACAGGCCGAACGTCGTCTCCGGGATCGGGGCGTTCAGGCTGGCGCTGATGGCCAGGCCCAACACATCGCGGGTCTGGGCCGGGTCGATGACGCCGTCGTCCCACAGGCGGGCGGTGGCGTAATAGGGATTGCCCTCGTCCTCATACTTCTGACGGATCGGCGCCTTAAAGGCCTCGGCGTCTTCCGCGCTCCAGGTCTCGGCGTCACGGTGCACGGTGGCCAAGACGCTGGCGGCCTGCTCGCCGCCCATGACCCCGATCCGGCTGTTGGGCCAGGTGAACAAGAAGCGCGGCGAATAGGCCCGGCCGCACATGCCGTAGTTCCCCGCCCCGAAACTGCCGCCGATCAAGACGGTGAACTTGGGCACCTCGGCCGAGGCCACGGCCGTCACCAGCTTGGCGCCGTCCTTGGCGATGCCGCCTGCCTCGTATTTGCCGCCGACCATGAAGCCCGAGATGTTCTGCAGGAACAGCAGCGGAATCTTGCGCTTGCAGGCCAGTTCGATGAAGTGCGCGCCCTTCTGGGCGCTTTCGGAAAAGATGACGCCGTTGTTGGCCAGGATGGCGACCGGATAACCCCAGATGCGCGCGAACCCGCACACCAGGGTCGAGCCGTACAGGCTCTTGAACTCGTCGAACTCCGACCCGTCCACCAACCTGGCGATGACCTCACGCACGTCATAGGGGGCGCGCACGTCGTCCGGGATCAGGCCGTACAGCTCCTCTGCGTCGAAGGCCGGCGCGCGCGGCTCGCGCACATCCATCTCTACGGTCTTGGTCGTGTTCAGATTGCCGACGATGGAGCGCACGATCTCCAGCGCATGCTCGTCATTCTCGGCGACATGATCGACTACGCCCGAGCGACGGCCGTGGGTTTCGGCCCCGCCCAGCTCCTCGGCCGAGATGACCTCGCCGGTCGCCGCCTTCACCAGCGGCGGGCCGGCCAGGAAGATAGCGCCCTGGTTCCTGACGATGATCGTCTCGTCCGACATGGCTGGCACATAGGCGCCGCCCGCGGTGGACAGGCCCATGACGCAGGCGATCTGGGCGATGCCCTTGGCGCTCATCCGGGCCTGGTTGAAGAAGATGCGGCCGAAATGGTCGCGGTCGGGAAACACCTCGGCCTGGTGCGGCAGATTGGCCCCGCCGCTATCGACCAGATAGACGCACGGCAGGCGGTTCTGCTCGGCGATCTCCTGCGCACGCAGGTGCTTCTTCACCGTCATGGGGAAGTAGGCGCCGCCCTTCACCGTCGGATCGTTGCAGACAATCATGACCTCACGGCCCGACACCCGGCCGATGCCGGCGATGACGCCCGCCGCCGGGGCCTCGCTGTCATACATGTCGTGCGCAGCCAGTTGCCCGATCTCCAGGAAGGGCGAGCCGGGATCCAGCAGGCGCTCGACACGGTCGCGCGGCAACAGCTTGCCGCGAGCGACGTGACGGTCGCGCGACTTGTCGGACCCGCCGCGCGCGGCCTTGGCCACATGGTCGCGCAACTCGGCGACCAGGGCGCTGTTGTGCGCGTGCAGGGACTTGTACTTTTGGCTTTGCGGATCGACCGCGGACGTCAGCTTCGGCATGGGGCTGGTTTAGGCGGGGTCGAGGGGCGCCACAAGCGTCTGCCGCCATCCTTGCTTCCTCGCCCCTTTTCGCCTATAGGCCCCGCCTTTCCAGGGCTTCGGTCCTGTCGCGGAGCACCAAAGGGTTGGACGTTCGGTCCGGCCGCCGCGCCAGGAGCCATCGTGGAGACCGACTTACCCGGTCGTTTCCGCGCCGACGCCCACAAGGGAGACTACCGCATGGCTCTTTACGAGCACACGGTCATGACGCGCCAGGATATCTCGGCGCAACAGGCCGAAGCGCTGAATGACACCATCAAGGATCTGATCGTCGCCGGTGGCGGCTCGGTCGCCAAGATCGAATACTGGGGTCTGCGCAACCTGACCTACCGCGTGAAGAAGAACCGCAAGGCTCACTATTCGCTGCTGGCCGTCGACGCCCCTCCGGCCGCCATGGCCGAAGTCGAGCGTCAGCTGTCGATCAACGAAGACGTGCTGCGCTGGCTGACCGTCCGCGTCGAGGAACTCGACCTGGAACTGTCGCCGCTGCTGGCCCGCCGCGAGCGTGAACGCGAGCGTGAGCGCGAGCGCACCCCGCGCGACGACGCCGCCGCCGACGCCGAATAAGGAACCCGGAACATGACCGATACCACCGCCCCGACCCCGGGCGCACCGGCGGGCTCCGGCGCCGCCGGCCGCCGCCCCTTCTATCGTCGCCGCAAGGTCTGCCCGTTCTCGGGCGCCAATGCGCCGAAGATCGACTACAAGGACGTCAAGCTGCTGCAGCGTTACGTCTCCGAACGCGGCAAGATCGTGCCTTCGCGCATCACCGCCGTCTCCCAGAAGAAGCAGCGTGAACTGGCCAAGGCCATCAAGCGCGCTCGCTATCTGGCCCTCCTGCCTTACGTGGTGAAGTGAGATGAAGGTCGTTCTGCTTGAACGCGTCGAGAATCTCGGCGCCATCGGCGACGTCGTGTCCGTCAAGGACGGCTTCGCCCGTAACTTCCTTCTGCCGCGCGACAAGGCCCGCCGGGCCACCGCCGCCAACCTGAAGGCGTTCGAACTCGACCGCGCCGCCATCGAGCAGCGCAACGAGAAGAACAAGGCCGACGCTCAGAAGGTCGCCGACAAGATCGACGGCCAGACCTACGTCATGATCCGTCAGGCCGGTGAAACCGGTCACCTGTACGGTTCGGTCGCCGGTCGCGACGTCGCCGAGGCCATCCAGGCCGAAGGCGGCAAGGTCGAGCGTTCGCAGGTCGTCCTGAACACGGCGATCAAGAGCCTGGGCGTCCACGAAGTGCCGGTTCGCCTGCACGCCGAGGTCCGCGCCACGGTCAAGATCAACATCGCCCGCTCGATGGACGAGGCCGAGCGCCAAGCCAAGGGCGAGGACGTGATCCGCAGCCAGTTCGACGATGAGCGCCAGGCCGCCGAGCAATCGGCCCAGGAACTGATCGAAGGCGGCGCCGGTCAACAGGAAGGCTTCGGCGACGAAGCCTGATCCGACCGGATCCCAAACGACATCAAGGGCGCGTCTCGCAAGGGACGCGCCCTTTTTGCTGCGCGGGACGCTATCGCCAACCGCATGGCCGATCGTCAGCTTGACCTATGACAAGATTACAACAAAGCCAGATCATTGATCTCTCAAATGGACATCTAGACATCAAGCTTGCTTGACGTCGTCACATTGTGGTCACAGCCTGCAATCGAGACCTGCGTTTCGAATATATGCGCAAGATTATTGCGCTTTTCGAGACGCCGGCCGAGGGCGACGGCATGGCGGCCTGTCGAGCGCCGACACAGAGGGCTGTCATGCATCGTCGGGGACTATCAATGAAAATCGGATACGGTCGTCAGGCCCTGTTGGCCTTCGCCTCCACCAGCGCGCTCTTCATCGCCTCATCGGCGTTCGCCCAGACCACGCCTCCGGCAGGTGAAGCCACCGATGTCGATGAGATCGTCGTCACCGGCACGCGCACCGTCGGGCGCAGCCGGCTCGACAGCGTCGCGCCCGTCGATGTCATCACCGGCGAAACTCTGGCGAAACAGGGCACCGGCACAGAGCTGGCCGCCGCCCTCGCCGCCACCGCCCCGTCCATCAACTTCCCTCGTCCGGCCATTTCCGATGGTTCGGATCACGTTCGTCCGGCAACCCTGCGCGGTCTGGCTCCTGACCAGACCCTGGTCCTGATCAACGGTCAGCGCGGCCATGTCGGCGCCCTGGTCAACGTCAACGGCGCGCTTGGCCGTGGCTCGACCGCCTTCGACCTGAATACGATTCCGTCGATCAGCCTTGGCTCGGTCGAAGTCTTGCGTGATGGCGCTTCGGCGCAATACGGCGCCGACGCCATCGCCGGCGTCATTAATCTGCGTCTGCGCCAGGCCTCGAGCGGCGGCGGTATCACCGCCAACTACGGCATCTACGACACCGACTTCACGACCGCGCGCGGCGAGCACAGCCGCCGCGACGGCGAACAGACCTCGCTCGCCGGCTGGATCGGCCTGCCCCTGTTCGGCGACGGCTTCCTGACCCTTTCGGGCGAAGTCCAGAAACGCCAGCCCACCAATCGCTCCGACTACGCTGCGACCACCGCCGTCAACGGCGGCAATGCGACGACCGTCATCGGTCGCTTCGGCGATCCCTATACCGAAGCCTACACCGGCTATTTCAACGCCGGGAAACCCCTTGGCGGCGAGTGGGAAGCCTACGCCTTCGGCGGCTATCAGAAGCGCAAATCCGAGGCTGCGGCGACGGCCCGCGCCTTCAACAACTCCAACAACGTCACCGCCATCTATCCCAATGGCTTCTTGCCAATCATTTCCGCCGACATCGCCGACTACAATATATACGGCGGCCTGAAAGGCCCCGCGGCCGGCTTCGACTGGGACATCTCGGTCGGCTATGGGCGCAATGAGCTGGACTATCGCGTCCTCAACTCCCTGAACGCCTCCTATGGCGCCGCGTCTCAGACCCAGTTCGACGCCGGCGGCCTCAGCTACGGCCAACTGACCATCGGCGTGGATGCGGTCAAACAGATCGAAGCAAACCTGTACGAACCGTTGAACGTCGCCTTCGGCGTCGAATACCGACGCGAGGACTTCAGCGTCACCGCAGGCGAACCGACCTCCTACAACAAAGGCCCCGTCACGGCCGGCGGCGCTGGATCGCAAGGCTTCCCTGGCTTTGCGCCGTCCAATGCGGTCGATGTCGATCGCAACAACATCAGCGCCTACATCGACCTGGAGGGCAAATTCTCCGAACAGTTCAGTGTCGGTCTGGCCGGGCGCTACGAGGACTATTCCGACTTCGGCGATCAGTTCACGGGCAAGATTTCGGGGCGCTACGACTTCACCGAGGCCTTCGCCCTGCGTGGCGCCATATCGACTGGCTTCAAATCGCCAGCCCTTCAGCAACAGTACTTCAGCTACATCGCCACCAACCTCGTCGCCACAGCGGGCGGCGTGGTGCTTCAGCAGAACGGCTCGTACCGGGTCGACGATCCCATCGCGATCGCCCTGGGCTCCAAGCCGCTGGAGCCCGAAACCTCGACCAACTACTCGCTCGGCGCGGTCTTCCGACATGAGGGCTTCGAACTGACGGTGGACACCTACCGCATCGATGTCGCTGACCGGATCATCTATTCCGAGACGCTCGGCGTGTCGCGGCCCAGCCAGACGGCGCAATCCACGGCGGCCATTCAGGCTCTGCTCGCTCCGTTCGGCGTGACCGGCGCGCGGTTCTTCCTGAACGGTGTGGACACCTCGACCAGCGGCGTCGATGTCGTGGCGCGCTATCGGACGCAGCAGGATTTCGGGCGGTTCGATTTCACACTGGCGGGCAACTTCAACTCGACCGAAGTGACCAAGACGCCAGCCGTTCCCAGCAACCTGGCCATTGCGCCGTCCGACGCCTTCCTGTTCGACCGCTCCTCCAAACTGTCGTTTGAACAGGGCACGCCGGAACAGAAGATCGTCGCCAGCGTGGACTGGTCGCTGGGCGACTTCGGGGCGACCTTGAAG
Source organism: Brevundimonas vesicularis (assembly GCF_014204545.1). Taxonomy (GTDB): domain Bacteria; phylum Pseudomonadota; class Alphaproteobacteria; order Caulobacterales; family Caulobacteraceae; genus Brevundimonas; species Brevundimonas vesicularis_B. The sequence goes on along the minus strand of NZ_JACHLJ010000001.1, from coordinate 294,609 downwards.
GGCACCAGCTACGACAGCGTTCTGGTCGCCAACAACAACGCCACCCTGGACTACGAAACGGGCGACGCACTGCTGGTGGATCTTGAGGGCCGCTACACCCTGCCGTTCGGCGTCTCGCTTGCGGTCGGCGTGAACAACCTGACCGACGAATATCCAACCGCCACGCCGACCAACATCAACGGCGCGACCGGTTCGGTGGGCTACCCGAGCTACTCACCCTACGGCTTCAACGGCCGCTTCTTCTACGGCCGTCTGAGCTACAACTTCTAAGCCAACCGATATCACACCCGAATGGGGCGCTCTTCGGAGCGCCCCATTTTGCGTGGCGATAGATTTCCTACTGGCTGCTGCAACGAAACATGGCCCTCTGCGTCGATTGACCCGCCGCACCTTCGCCCTGATATGGCCATGACCGCCGGGATCTCCCCGACCTTGCGGTTGGAGAGGCCATGAAGATCACCCCCCATACTACGGCGACGCCGCCCGCCATCGCGCGATGTTGCGGCTGAGACCGCAATACACCTGAACTGCAAATCGACTTCAAAGCCCGTCGCGAGCAGCGGCGGCGATGCGCGTTCGCGCCAAAACAAGCCTTAGGAAATCTCTCAATGCGCTCTCTTTCTCAACGGGCCGCCGCACCGGCCTTGCTCGCCACCGTTTCGACCTTCGCCCTGCTGAGCGCCGCCCCGGCCTTTGCTCAGAACGCCGAACCCGTCGCCGGTGAGGCGGCGCAGGTGGACGACATTGTCGTGACCGGCACGCGGGTCCAGAACCGCTCGCGCCTCGACACCCTGGCGCCCGTCGATGTCGTGACGTCCGAGGCGTTGCAGACGCGTGGCACGACCGAGTTCGCCACCGCCCTGGCCCAGGCCGTGCCGTCGCTGACATTCCAGCGGCCGTCGGCCAACGATGGCTCGGACTCGATCCGCCCGATCACCTTGCGCGGCCTGTCGCCGGATCAGACGCTGGTGCTGGTCAACGGCACGCGCCGCCATGCCTCGGCCCTGGTCAACGTTAACGGCGTAGTGGGGCGCGGCTCGGCCGCCGTCGATCTGAACACCATTCCGACCGGCGCTCTGGACCGGGTGGAGGTGCTGCGCGACGGCGCCTCGGCCCAATACGGCTCGGACGCCATCGCCGGGGTGGTGAACCTGCGCCTGAAGGAAGCCTCCAGCGGCGGCGGCGCTAGCGTGACCTACGGCCAGTACTTCACCACCGTGAAGACCGCGCGCGGTGAACGCGACGAGACCGACGGCGGCACCGTCACGGCCTCGGCCTGGCAAGGGTTCTCGCTGGGCGACGACGGCTTTCTGACCCTGTCGGCCGAATATCTGAGCCGCGAATCGACCAACCGCTCGGACTACGATCCCCGCGCAGCCGCGAACGGCGCGATCACCGCCCGCTTCGGCGATCCGGATGTGGAGCAGTGGACCGTTTTCGCCAACGCCGGCAAGGGTCTGGGCAACGGCTGGGAAGCCTATGGCTGGGCCGGCTATCAGGACCGCGACAGCGAAGGCGCCGCCTTCCCTCGCCTGTCCGACAACGCCAACAATGTCGCCTCGATCTACCCGAACGGCTTCCTGTCGAAGGTCGCCATCAATTCCAAAGACGCGTCGCTGGCCGGCGGCCTGCGCGGCGAACTGGCGGGCTGGAACACGGACATCAGCCTGACCTATGGCCGCAATGCCCTGGACTTCCGCACCGAGGATTCGCTGAACTCCACCTACGGCGCGACTTCGCCGACCAGCTTCGATTCAGGCAGCCTGATCTACGACCAACTGGTGCTGGGCGCCGACTTCAGCCGCGAGTTCGAGGTCGGTCTGTCCGGCGGGCCGCTGAACTTCGCCTGGGGCCTGGAGCAGCGCTGGGAAAACTACAAGATCGAGGCCGGCCAGCCCGAGAGCTACAACCGCGGCCCCTTGGGCCCCAACACCGCCCTGACCGGCGGCGCCCAGGGCTTCGTCGGCTTCCAGCCCTCGAACGCCGTCGATGTCGATCGAGACAACTTCGCCGCCTACGCCGACGTCGAAATCCCCTTGACCGACAAGCTGCGGGTCGAGGGCGCCGTGCGGTTCGAGGACTATTCCGACTTCGGCGACACCCAGACGGGCAAGCTGTCGGCCCGCTATGACTTCACCCCCAGCTTCGCCCTGCGCGGTTCGGTCTCGACCGCCTTCCGCGCGCCGTCGTTACAGCAGTCCTTCTTCACCTCGACCGCCTCGGTGATCCAGAACGGCGCCGTGGTCGAAACCGGCACCTTCCCGGCCACCAGCACCGTCGCAGGGCCCCTTGGCGCGCGTCCGCTGAAGGCCGAGACCTCCACCAACTATTCGGTGGGGGCCGTGGTGCGACTGGGCCGGTTCGACCTGACGGTCGACGCCTACAAGATCGACATCGACGATCAGATCGTTCTGTCCGAACTGATCAACCGGACGTTCTCGGGCCAGGTCGCCAGTCTGCTGGATCCGCAAGGCGTCCAGGCCGCACGCTTCTTCCTGAACGGGGTCTCGACCTCGACCGAAGGCGTGGATGTCGTCGGACGGTATCGTCTGCCGACCGACACGCTCGGCGATTTCGACTTCACCGTCGCAGCCAACTTAAACGATGTCTCGGTCAACCGCGTGCCGACGTCCTCCTCGGTGCTGAACCCGGTCCCGACCCTGTTCGCGCGCCAACGCATCCTGACCATCGAGGACGGTACGCCCGACACCAAGGTCTCGGCGTCGGCGGACTGGAGCCGGGACAAGTGGGGCGCCACGGTTCGCGCCACCTACTATGGCGACGTGCTGCAACCCGGATCGACGGCGGCGAACGACTACAGCACCGGGGCCAAGACGGTCGTGGATCTGGAAGGCCGATTCCAGTTGACCGAACGCGTCGGGGTGGCGATCGGCGTGGACAACGTGTTCGACGAATATCCGGACTTCGTGCCGGCGTCGCTGAACTCCAACGGCGTTCTGGGCTTCCCCTACTATTCGCCCTTCGGCTTCAACGGCCGCTACGGCTATGCGCGCCTTAGCCTCAAATGGTGAGGTTGGGCTGATCGCCAGTCAGGCAGGGGCGCTCTTCGGAGCGCCCTTTTCCTTGTTTGCATTACGAAACCTTCAGCTTGGCCGTTCTGCTTCGCCGCAGTTGCGACACATATCGCCGTTCAATCTGGGCGCTGCCAGAGGGGGCTTTGGAGGGGACCAGATGAAGACCAGATCGATCGCAGCCGGCGTCCTGGCGCTGTCGCTTTTCGCCGGCGCGGCCAACGCCATGACGGTTCAGGAATTCCTGACCACCGCCAACGCCATTCCTCAGAACCCGACCGCCCTGCTACGCTCCGACACCCGCCGTCTGATGGCCGAGTTCCGGGGCGCAGTTCGCACCGTCCGCGCCGAACAGACCCAGGCCAAGGCGGCCGGCCGTCAGCCCGCGACCTGCATGCCGGACAAGGTCAGCGTCTCGCCCAGCGCCATCCTGAACCGTTTCAACGCCATTCCGCAGGCCCGTCGCAACATCAGTGTGACCCAGGCCTTCCGCGAATGGATGGCGCACGACTACCCGTGCGCCTGACCCGCGCCGATTGAGGAATTCCGGTTCGTCCCCAAGGCGGCGCGATCTGTCCACGGTCCAGGCGGCGTCCGCGTCTGACGCAGAAGCGTGAGAGGGCTAAAGCGTTAATCGATGAACGCCTTCGCCCCCATGCCCTTCTCGTCGTCTCCGCTGGACTCCGGCGGCGTCAGTTCGATGCCGCACAATCTGGAGGCCGAGCAGGCGCTGCTGGGCTCGCTGATGTTCGACAACGCCGTGTTCGAGCGGTTGAACGACCGGCTGCGCGGCTCGCACTTCTACGAACCCTTCCACCAGCGGCTGTTCGACGCGATCGAGGACCATATCCGCCAGGGGCTGCTCGCCGAACCGACCATCCTGATGGAGCGGTTCAAGCAGGATCCGGCGTTCCAGGAGTTCGGCGGCCTGCGCTACCTCGCCGACCTGGTGGACCGTGCGCCGCCCGCCGCCAACGCCCCCGACTACGCCCGCGTCGTCTATGACCTGGCGCTGCGGCGCGACCTGATCCGCATCGGCGGCGACATGATCAAGGAGGCGCCCAATCCGGAGACGCCTGCCGACGAACAGATCGAACAGGCCGAACAGACCCTGTATTCGCTAGCAGAGACAGGCAAACCGTCGTCCGGTTTCGTCAGCTTCTCCAACGCCTTGTCCGGCGCCGTTCAGATGGCGGCCGAAGCGTATCAGCGCGAGGGCAAGCTGGCCGGCCTCGCCACCGGCCTGAACGATCTGGACCGCAAACTGGGCGGCCTGCACCCGTCCGACCTGCTGATTCTCGCCGGCCGTCCGTCGATGGGCAAGACGGCGTTGGCGACCAACATGGCCTTCAACGTGGCGCGCGCCTATCAGTGGGAGCCGACGCCGGAGGGCCGCAAGACCGTCAACGGCGGCGTCGTCGCCTTCTATTCGCTGGAAATGAGCGCCGAACAGCTGGCGATGCGTATTCTGGCCGATGCGTCCGGTGTCTCGTCGGACAAGCTGCGCAAGGGCGAGATCGACGCAACCGACTTCGGCAAGCTGCGCGACGCGGCGGTCGAGATCGGCGAAAGCCCCCTCTACATCGACGCCACCGGCGGCCTGTCCATCTCCAAGCTGGCAGCCCGCGCGCGCCGCCTGAAGCGCATGGAACATGGGCTGGACCTGATCATCGTCGACTATCTGCAACTGGTCACGACCGGGAACAGCGGCGGCCAGAAGAACCGCGTGCAGGAGGTGTCCGAAATCACCGGCGGACTGAAGGCCCTGGCCAAGGAGCTGTCGGTGCCGATCATCGCCCTGTCGCAGCTGTCGCGTCAGGTGGAACAGCGCGACGACAAACGCCCGCAACTGTCGGACCTTCGTGAATCCGGCTCGATCGAGCAGGACGCCGACTGCGTGATGTTCGTCTATCGTGAGAGCTACTACCTGGGCCGCGCCGAGCCGCGCGAGGGGACCGAGGAACACCTGCAATGGCAGCAGGACATGGACCGCCTGCAAGGTCAGGCCGAGGTCGTCATCGGCAAGCAGCGCCACGGCCCCATCGGCATCGTCAAACTGGCCTTCGACGCCGACACCGTCCGCTTCGGCAACCTGGCGCACGGCTATGAAGAGGTCAGCTACGAGTAGCCTCTTCCATCGGCGCGGTGTTGGCGCATAAGGACGCCATGACCGTAGCGACCCCCGCCGTCCTCTCCGTCGATCTGAACGCCCTCGCGCGCAACTATCACACGCTGGAGGCCGTCAGCGGCCAGCCGGTGCATCCGGTGGTCAAGGCGGACGGCTATGGACTGGGGGCGCAGGCCGTGGCGACACGGCTGATGGCCGAGGGGGCGCGGACCTTCTTCGTGGCGCGGGCGGCGGAGGGCGTGCGGCTGCGGGCGGCCTTGGGCGCCGACGGTCCCGTCATCTATGTGCTCGACGGCTGCCACGGCGACGATGCGGCGATGCTGAAGGCGTCGGACCTGCGGCCCGTGCTGAACCATCCGGCGCAGATCCAGGCCTGGAGGGCGGCGGGCGGCGGGACTTGCGGCCTGCAGATCGACACTGGCATGAACCGGCTGGGCATTCGGCCCGAGGACGCGCCCGAGGCTATCGACGGCCTGGCCTTGGTGCTGACCCACCTCGCCTGCGCCGACGAACCGGCCAATCCGATGAACCGGCGCCAGCGCGACGCCTTCGCGGGCGTGCTGGATCGCTATCCGGGCGTGATCCGGTCGTTCGCCAACTCCAGCGGCTGTTTCCTGGGCCCGGACTTCGCCTTCGACACCGTGCGCCCGGGCATCTGTCTTTACGGCGGCGGACCGGAGGGGCGTCCCGATTCTCGTATCGCACCCGTGGCGACCCTGACGGCCGAAGTGCTTCAGGTTCGCGACGTGCTGGCGGGCGAAAGCGTCGGCTATTCGCGCGGCTACATCGCCGAACGCCCGATCAAGGTCGCCACCGTGGCGGCCGGCTATGCGGATGGATTGCTGCGATCCTATTCGCCCAAGGGGGCGGTCTGTATCGCCAACGAGACCCGCCCGCTGCTGGGTCGGGTTTCGATGGATGTCTGCGCGGTCGACATCACTGGCCTGGATGTCGCGGTCGGCGATCCGGTCGAACTGTTCGGCCCGACCCGCCTGTTGGATGACGCCGCAGCCGCGGCGGGGACCATCAGCTACGAGTTGCTGACCTCGATCACCCCCCGCGTGCCGCGCGTCTATTCTCAGTAGCCGGCGCCCATTCCGGCGAGACCAGCGGTCGTAGCGGCGACGGAGAGTGTCACCCCACGTATCGCCGCGCCTATAATCGCATAGAGAACCAAGCCCGCGATCAGCACGACAACGTAGTAGACCACCTTTTTGTCGTCCGGCGTTTTCATCAGCAGCGGCAGGCCGATGAACAGCAGCACTAGGCTGTAAATCGCGCCGATCAGGCTCAAGACGCTCAATACAGGAATCAGGTCGAATACCGCAGCGACCCATGCTGCGGTCGAGGCGTAAACGGCCACCTTCATGGCCTGAACCTGATCAACGGTCGAACCGAAGCTGGGCGCCAACGCATTGATAAGAATGCCGAGCACGAAGACTGCGGCAAGGGACAGACCGTAGGATATCAGAGCTACCACCAAGGCTCCGGTAATCGACGCGTCACCGAAAATCAGGCTGCCGATCAACCCAGCGATCGGACCAATCGCGGCCAGGATCATCGCGTAACGGGTGAACAGCGTTTTGGTCGTGGCGAACTCACCATCGACGCGCAGCCATTCCGCATTGGGCTGGACCAAAATCCCCTTGACCCGCGCGACCAGGGCCGGATCGACAGCGGGTTGGGAGTGGGTCGTCGGATCGCTCATGACAGGCCTCGGCGAGAGAAGATGGGCGGATGTTGACGTTGCGTCGCTTCAAGAAGCAAGGGTGTGCGACACATTCTCAATCCCTCAATATGGCAAAGGTTGCGCTTGCGACCGAAACTGTCGTGAGCCGACGCCATGTCCGACGCGACCGTTCGATCTGCTAAGGAAGCCCATGGCTCGCGATTCCGCCCTCTACGTCTGTCAGTCCTGCGGCTCGGTCCACAGCAAGTGGTCGGGCCAGTGCGGCTCCTGCGGCCAGTGGAACACCTTGAGCGAAGAAAGCCGCTCGGCTCCGCCGGGCGCGATCAAGCCGTCGGCGGCGGCTTCGGCCCGCACGCGCGGCATTCAGTTCGAAACGCTTCAGTCCGACACGCCCGAGCCGCCGCGCATCACGACGGGCGTGGCGGAGTTCGACCGGGTCTGCGGCGGCGGCGTGGTGCCCGGCTCGGCCATCCTGCTCAGCGGCGATCCGGGCGTCGGCAAATCGACCCTGTTGCTGGAGGTCGCGGCCAAGGCGGCGCTGCGCGGATCGCGCGTGGCCTATATCTCGGGCGAAGAAGCCGTCGAGCAGATCCGCGCCCGCGCCAAACGGATGGGCCTGGCCGACGCCCCGGTCAATCTGGCGGCCGCGACGGCGCTGCGCGACATCCTGGGCACGCTGAAGCGCGAACAGTTCGACATCGTCATCGTCGATTCGATCCAGACTCTGTGGTCCGACGTGCACGAAAGCGGCCCCGGATCCATCACCCAGGTCCGCGCCTGCGCCGGCGAGATGGTGCGACTGGCCAAGTCGCAGGGCGTTGCGGTGGTCCTGGTCGGCCACGTCACCAAGGACGGCCAGGTCGCCGGCCCGCGCGTCGTCGAACACCTGGTCGACGCGGTCATGACTTTCGAGGGCGAGCGCGGCTATCCGTTCCGCATCCTGCGCGCCGGCAAGAACCGCTTCGGCGCCACCGACGAGATCGGCGTGTTCGAGATGGGCGACGCCGGCCTGCGCGAGGTCGCCAACCCGTCCGCCCTCTTCCTGGGCGACGGCAAGGAGCGCGCGCCGGGCGCCGCCGTCTTCGCCGGGATCGAAGGCTCGCGGCCGGTACTGGTCGAGATGCAGGCCCTGGTGTCCAAGTCCGCCTATGGCACCCCGCGCCGCGCCGTGATCGGCTGGGAGACGGGACGTCTGGCCATGGTGCTGGCCGTGCTGGAGGCCCGCTGCGGCTTCGGATTTGGCGATCAGGACGTCTATCTGAATGTCGCCGGGGGCTTACGCATCAACGAACCGGCGGCGGACCTCGCGGCGGCGGCGGCGCTGATCAGCTCGGCGACCGGCGTGTCCCTGCCTCAGGGCTGCGTCGTCTTCGGCGAAATCGGCCTGTCGGGCGAGGTCCGCAGCGTCGGCCGCGCCGAGGCCCGGCTGCGCGAAGCGCAAAAACTGGGTTTCGATCAGGTTCTGAGCCCGACTTTGACCGCCAAGACGAAGGGGGTGAAGGTGACATCCGTCACGCGCCTGACGGATGTGGTCGAACGAATCTCGCAGAACCGCTATTAGAGGATAGACGGTCGCGCTTTCTTTCGCTTCGTCATCCTCGCCCTTGTGGCGAGGATCCATAAACTCCGTCGAAGCCGGGAGTCCCCGGCGCCACCGGGCGTATGGATCCTAGGGACAAGCCCTAGGATGACGGGGTTGGGGACGGTGGGGCTCTTTGGAGAGCAAGTTACTTAAGTGACCGGATACGACGTCTTCGCCATAGTGGTGATCCTGTTCTCCGTCGCCGCCGGCTGGGTGCGCGGCGGGGTGCGCGAGGTCATCACCCTGCTCAGCGCGACCCTGGCGGCCCTGGTCGCCCTGATCGCCCTGCCCTGGACCGCGGGCGTCACGCGCGCCTTCGTCGATCCCGAGTGGGCCGGGTCGATCCTGGCCGCCGTCCTGACCTTCTTCGTCGTCTATTTCGGCCTGCGCCTGGTCGGCTCGATGATGTCCAAGAGCGCCAAGGACCATCCGCACCTCGGCGTCATCGACCGCATCTTCGGACTTTTCATCGGCGGCGTCCGTGCGCTGGTCCTGATCGGCGCGGTTCATCTGGTCATCGTCGCGGCCTTGCCGGGCGAGCGCACGCCGCTCTGGCTCGGGAAGGCGGCGCTCTATCCAGTCAGCGCCATGGGCGCTCGGATGATCCAGATCGTCCTGCCCAGCATCGGGCGCGGCGCCGACGCCATCACGCCCGTCGTGGATTCGTCCGTACGCCGGGGCTTTTCGGACGACGAAGCCTTGCCCCCGACGCAATCAGAGCCTAACTCGCCGCGCGAAGCCGCCCCTTAAGTTTCCCCGGTCATCGGAGCCCCACGATGCGCCACCATATCGCCGATCCCGTCGTTCACCGCGAGCACTGGCGCGAGCCGGAGGATGACCAGCTCCGTCTGGAATGCGGGGTCTGCGGCGTCTGGGGCGCGGACGAGGACGAAGGCTCTTCCGTCGTCGCCCTGGGTCTTCACGCCCTTCAGCATCGCGGCCAGGAAGCCTGCGGCATCGCCAGCGTCAAGGACGAGCGTTTCTACACCGAACGCCACCAGGGCTTGGTGGGCGAGGCCTTCGGCGGCGCCGACCTGATGACGCGGATGCCCGGCCGCGCGGCCGTGGGCCACACCCGCTATTCCACCGCCGGCGGCAGCTTCCTGCGCAACATCCAGCCGATGTTCGCCGATCTGGACCAGGGCGGCATCGCCATCGCCCACAACGGCAACCTGACCAACTTCAAATTCCTGCACAGCCAGCTGGTCAGCGAAGGCGCCATCTTCCAGTCGACCTCGGATTCCGAAGTCATCCTCCACCTGATCGCGCGCAGCCGCAAAGCCAAGATCGTCGATCGCTTCACCGACGCCCTAGCCCGGATCGAGGGCGGCTACGCCTTGGTGGCGCAGACGCGCACCAAGATGATCGGCGCGCGCGACCCGCTGGGCATCCGCCCGCTGGTGCTGGGCCAGTTGAGCGACGGTTGGGTTCTGGCGTCCGAGACCTGCGCCCTGGACATGATGGGCGCCACCTTCGTGCGCGATGTCGAACACGGCGAGATCGTCGTCATCGACGACAGCGGCCTGCGCTCGCTCAAGCCCTTCCCCGCCCGCGCGGCCCGCCCCTGCCTGTTCGAATACGTCTATTTCTCGCGCCCGGACTCGGTCGTGAACGGCCGCTCCGTCTATGAGGTCCGCAAGGAAATGGGCCGCGGCCTTGCTCGCGAACTGGGCGTCGAAGCCGACATCGTCGTGCCGGTGCCGGATTCCGGCGTTCCGGCCGCGCTCGGCTACGCCCAGGAAAGCGGCATCCCCTACGAAATGGGCATCATTCGCAGCCACTATCTGGGCCGCACCTTCATCCAGCCCAGCCAGGGCGCCCGTCAGAAGGGCGTGCGGATGAAGCATAGCCCCAACAAGTCTGCCCTGGCCGGCAAGCGCGTCGTGCTGATCGACGATTCCATCGTGCGCGGCACGACGTCGCTGAAACTGGTCCGCGCCGTGCGCGCCGCCGGCGCGACCGAGGTCCACCTGCGTTCGGCCAGCCCCCAAATCCTGTTCCCCGACTTCTACGGCATCGATATGCCCGAGCGCGCCCAATTGCTGGCCGCCAACAAGACGCTGGAAGAGATGCGCGACATGCTGGAGGTCGATTCGCTCGGCTTCCTGTCCATCGACGGCCTGTATCGCGCGATGGGCGAGACCGGCCGCAACGCCGCCGCGCCGCAGTTCACTGACCACTATTTCACTGGTGACTACCCCACCCGCCTCTTGGATCGCGAGATCGAGGAAGGCGGACGCGAGTTCGGCGCCAAACAGCTGTCGTTGCTGGTCAGCGCCTAGGGCGAAACCTGAGCGCGCGGCCTTGGCTTGAGGGTCAAGGCCGCGCTATCAGCGGCCATGTCCGAACTTCCCCTGAACGACCGTATCGCCCTCGTCGTCGGCGCCTCGCGCGGCATCGGTTATGAGAGCGCCCTGGCCTTGGCCAAGGCCGGCGCCCACGTCATCGCGACAGCGCGCACGCAAGGGGGGTTGGAAGAGCTGGACGACGCCATCTTCGCCGCCACCGGCCGCCATGCGACCCTGATCCCGTTCGATCTGGTCGACGGCGGGGCCATCGACCGGCTGGGCGGCGCCATCTTCGAACGGTTCAAGAAGCTGGACATCTGGGTCCACTGCGCCGCCACCATGGGCCCGTCGGGCCTGACGCCGGTGTCGCACGCCGACCCGCGCGAGTTCGCCAAGGTCGAAAAGACCAACTTCACCGCCGTCTATCGCCTGATCCGCTCGCTGGAGCCGCTGCTGCGCGCCTCCGACGCCGGCCGGGCCATCCACTTCACCACCAGCGTCGCGACCGCACCCAAGGCCTTCTGGGGTATGTACGCCGCGACCAAGGCGGGCGCCGAGGCCTTGGTTAAGGCTTGGGCCGACGAGATCGAGAGCACGCCCGTCCGCGTCAGCATCGTCGATCCCGGCCGCATGCGCACCGCCATGCGCGCCCAGGCCTATCCGGGCGAAGACCCGTCCGTCCTGCCCCACCCCTCCGAGATCGGCCCCCTAGTGGTCGATCTGGCCCGCCCCGACGCCACGCCCCCGCTGACGATCCGCTTCCGCGACTGGGCGGCCGGACCGACGACGGAAGCGCTGGTCTAGGCTGGGATCAGCCCCAGGCGCCGCCTAGCCTTGGCTCTTCGCGGAAGGTGAAGTCGCCGTCGGTTGAGGCTGAAAGATCGCGCCAGGCCGCCAGTTCGGCTTTCAGGCTGTCCGCCTTCATCTCGACCACGCCGATGGCGTCTGTGCCCGCAGACCATCGCACCGGCGGATTTTCCGCATTCGCCAAGACGACCAAGGCCTGACCCAACTTCGCGGGATCGCCTGCCTGATTATGGCTGCGCGCGTCATAGAAGGCGCGGATGGCGCGCGATGCTTCGGCATAGTCGGCGATGGGATTATCGCCGTATCGGATCGACGAGGCGTCGAGGAAGTCGGTGCGGAAGAAGCCCGGCTCGACGATGGTCAGGTGTATGCCGAACGGACGCACCTCTTGCGCGACGGACTCGCTGAATCCCTCGACCGCGAACTTGGACGCGCAATAGATCGCTCCGCTCTCACCGCCCATCAGGCCGCCGATCGACGAGATGTTGAAGACATGACCCGACCTCTGCGCGCGCATGATCGGCAGCACCGCGCGTGTCATGTCGAACAGACCGAAGACATTGGTGTCGAACTGGGTGCGGGCATCCTGTGCGCTGGTTTCCTCGAAGATGCCGAGGTGGCCATAGCCGGCGTTGTTCACCAGAACGTCGATGCGGCCGAAGCGCGCCATGACCGCCTCGACGGCGGCTGCGATGGCGGCCGTGTCGGTGACGTCCAACATCAGGCTCAGCACCGTGTCGCTATCCGGTCCGAACGCCTTGACCAGGGCGTCGCGGTTTCGACCTGCGACGACGACGCGGTCGCCCGCGTCCAAGGCCGCGCGGGCGATCCCGGCGCCCAGACCGCGCGCCGCTCCGGTGATGAGCCAAGTCTTTTGGTTGGTTGTTGTCATGGGAAATCTCCTCTGCCTGACCAGGCGGAGAACACGCGGTTTCGGGCGCCCGGCGTTAGGGCGATCCGGGCGAAGGCTTGCACGATCCTGTCAAACCGCCCTCGCCCGCTTGCGAATAGCCGATGACGGGCGCTGAATGCCGTCATGAGCCTTTTGCCCGAAATGAGCGACATCGTGGCGCGTCACGCGCCGCCTGATCTGTCGCGATCGGCCGTGCCGGGTCTTCGCCTGTATGGCAGCGACGCGCAGACGCGGCTGGTCCCCGTCGCCTATGATCCCATGCTGTGCCTGGTGGTGTGCGGCGCCAAACAGACGATCCTGGGCGAGACCGTCTATTCCTATCAGGCCGGCGATTGCCTGGTTGTCTCGGCCGAACTGCCGGTGTGCGGCAGCATCGTCGAGGCGCCGTATCGCGCCCTCAGCTTCGACCTCAACCCCGCCGCCATCGCTGGCCTGATGCTGGAGATCGACGTGCCAGCCCCCTCGGATCAGCCGCCGCCGAGCGGCATCCATGTGACAGCGTTAGAGGACGAACTGTTGGAGCCCATGGCGCGCCTGCTGCGCCTTCTGGACCGGCCCGAAGAGATCGCCGTGATGACGCCAATGATCGAACGCGAACTGATCTGGCGCCTGCTCCACAGCCGGCACGCCGCCACCGTGCGCCAGATTGGCTCGGCCGAAAGCCGCCTGTCAGGCGTCAGTCGCGCCATCAACTGGCTCCGCGCCCACTACGCCGAACCCGTCAGGCTAGAGACCCTGGCGGACATGGCGGGCATGAGCCTGTCCACGTTCCACCGGCATTTCCGCACCGTGACGACCATGAGCCCGTTGCAGTTCCACAAGCAGCTGCGGCTGCGCGAAGCCCGCGCCCGGCTTCTGACGGGCGTCGAGGGCGCTGCCGAAACCGGCTTCGCCGTCGGCTATGACAGCCCGTCCCAGTTCAGTCGCGAATACGCCCGTCAGTTCGGCCTGCCGCCCGGCCGCGACGCGGTCCGTATGCGTCAAAGCCTGATGATGGGCTGAGCCTCAGAGCGTATCGAAAATGTCGGCCAGGTCCGCCGGCCAGATCGTCTCGGCCGAGGCGCGGATGTCGGCGACGCTCCACCAGCGGTGATCGACCAGAACGCCCTGTTCTTCCACGGTCCAGCCTGCGGAAGACAGATCGAACGTCTCCGTGCGCAGCAGGAAGAACCTCTGATCCACATCCGCCATCCGGCCATCGGGCAGGCGGAAGCTGACACGGACCTGGGCGACCTGCGGGCCGGGGTCTTCGACGATCAAGCCTGTCTCTTCGAAGAGTTCACGGCGCGCGGCCTCTTCAAAGGTTTCGTCGGCCTCGCACCCGCCGCCGGGCGTCGCCCAGAAGGCCGTCCCAGCGAGCGGTCCTTCGGAAAACACGAAGTGGAACAGCAGCACCCGCCCCTGCCCGTCCAGGAGCAGCCAACGCGAGGTGGGCCGGGCGGGAAGCGCGCTCTCGGCCTCGCTCACGCCGTCACTTCTTGGCGCCGCCCTTTTGGCCCGTGCGGATCCGGCCCGAACGCGACACCTGGCGAGCGCCGCCGCGCGCGCCCTTCTGAACCGCCACGGACGAACCGGCCTTCTTCGACGCACTGGACTTCAACCCGCCCAGTATCTTGGGCTGGGCCTTGCGGGTCTTCTTCTGCTCCAGCGCCTTGCCGGGCAGTTTGGACAGGGCCTCTTCCTTCTCGGCCTTCTTGACGCGGCGCGGCGCGGTCTTGGCGTCGCCCTTGTAGCGTTCCGGCCCGGACTTGGCGCCGCCCTCGGCATAGGGGTTCACGCCGCTGGACTTGACGTTCAGGCGGATCGGCGTGCCCGGCAGGTCGAAGCTCTCGCGGATCGAGTTGACCAGATAGCGCTTGTAATGCTCCGGCATCGACTCGGCGCGGTTGGCCATCAGCACGAAGGTCGGCGGACGGGCCTTGGTCTGAGCGATGTATTTCGGTTTGATCCGCTTGCCGTCCACGGCGGGGGGCGGGTGCCGCTGGGTCGCCATGGACAGCCAGGTGTTCAGGTCTTTGGTCTTCACCTTGACCGACCAGGTGTCATAGGCCTGAAGCACCGCCGGCATCAGCCGCTCGACGCCGCGCCCACTGTGCGACGACAGGGCCACGAAGGGTGAACCCTTCAGTTGCGGCAGCTTGTCCTCGGCCATGCCCTTCAGCTTGGCCATGCGGGACTGGGGCTCGTCCTCCAGGTCCCACTTCGACGCGACATAGACCAGGGCGCGGCCCTCGCGCTCGACCAGATCCGCCAGTTGCAGGTCCTGGGTGTCGAAGGCGTCGTCCTTGTCCATCATCAGGATGACGACTTCGGCGAAGGTGATGGCCCGTATGGTGTCGGCGACCGACCGCTTCTCCAGCTTCTCCTGCACCCGCGCCTTGCGACGCATCCCGGCCGTATCGACCAGGCGGATGTTCTTGCCCTCGAACTGCCAGTCGACCGAGATGGAATCGCGGGTGATGCCCGCTTCCGGCCCGGTCAGCAGCCGGTCGTCGCCGATCAGGCGGTTGATCAGGGTGGACTTGCCCGCATTGGGCCTGCCGATGACGGCGATGCGGATCGGCTTGTCCGGCTCGTCGATCTCCTCGACGAAGATGTCCTGCGACGCCGCGACGATGGCGGCGTACAGATCGGCCATCCCTTCTCCGTGCTCGGCCGAGATGGCGACGGGTTCGCCGAAGCCCAGGGCGTGCGCCTCGCCGACGCCGCCGCCGCTTTCGCGGCTCTCGGACTTGTTGGCCAAGAGGATGATCGGCTTGTGCACCCGGCGCAGGCGCTCGGCGAAGATCCGGTCCAGCGACGTCACGCCCTCGCGGGCGTCCATCATGAACATGACCAGTTCGGCGTCGTCCAGCGCGGCCTCGGTCTGCTCGCGCATCCGGGCTTCCAGGCTGTCGTCGGTGACGTCCTCGTATCCCGCCGTGTCGATGAGCGTCAGGTCCATGTCGCCGATGTTGCCGTCGGCGTATCGCCGGTCGCGGGTCACGCCTGGGCGATCGTCGACGAGCGCCAGGCGCTTGCCGACGAGGCGGTTGAACAGTGTCGATTTGCCCACATTGGGGCGGCCGACGATGGCGACCTTCAGAGCCATGTCGGCCTTCTAGCTTAGTTTGGGCTGAAAATCAGCGGATGCAGATCAGTTGGCCGTTGTCGGTCAGCACATAGAGCGCGCCGTTATAGGCGGCCGGGGCGATATAGGCGGGCGCGCCCAGCTTCAGCGTCGTCTGCGCAGCGCCGGTCTTGGGATCGAAGGCCACGGCCTCGCCAAACGAGTTGACCATCACCAGACGGTTGGAGGCCAAGAGCGGTCCCGACCATTGCGGGCGGATGGTGCGACGGCCGAAGGTCAGGAAACCGCCCTCGCGGCGCTCGCGGCCCTCGTTCAGTTCGCGCGTCCAGTAGATCTGGCCCGTGTCGCGGTTGGCCGTGATCAGCTGACCCGACTTGGACACCACGAAGACAGCGTCGCCGACCGGCAGCGGCGCGTTCACGCCCGTCACCGGCAATTGCCACTTGGGCTGGCCCGAACGCAGGTCCAGCGCCGACATCACGCCCGAGTGGCTGACGCCATAGACCATGCCGCGGCTGATGACCGGGCGGCCCGCCACGTCGCGAACTTCAGACAGGGCGCTGGTGCGGCTGGTGCGCGACAGGGTCTCTTCCCACACCGCTTGGCCGTTCAGGGCGCTCAGCGCGACCAGCTGGCCCGAAGCGAACGGAGCGACGACGGTCGTACCGCTGACGGCGGGGCTGGAGGCGCGCATGACGCGCGCCGGCTCGGCGATGCCGCGATAGGTCCAGTCCTGGGCGCCGGTGTTGGCGTCAAAGGCGAACAGCTGGCTGTCCACGTCCACGACGAAGACCCGGTTGCCCGAGACGGTCGGGGCGCCGTGGATCGGGGCGTCCACCTGTTGGGTCCAGACCACCGCGCCGGTGTTGGCGTCCAGCGCCGTCATCGAGCGATAGCCGGACGAGACGAAGACCTTGCCGCCGCCGACGGCCACGCCGCCGCCGAAGCCGCCGTTGCGGTCACGATCGGCGTTCTTGACGTTGGCCTTCCACAGGATCGCGCCGGTGTCGGCCGAAACCGCCGAGACGGTCGATTCGCCGTCCAGCACGAAGATCTTGCCGTCGGCGGCCACGATCGGCGCCATGACGTTGCCGACGTGGGCCGATCCCGAGCCGACGCCCCGCTTCCAGGCGATCTGGAAGTTCGGCGCCGCGATGACGTGCTCGACCAGGTTCTCGGATGTGCCGCCGGGCTGCGTCCAGGCCGTCACGGCCTGCGGACCCGGCAGGAAGAAGTCGCGACCCGACAGGGCGGCCGACGGCGACAGGCTCTGTTCGAACTCCAGCACCGAGATGCGCTGGCCGGCCGAGGCGGTCGCGCCGACGTCTTCCTTGCCGCCGCCCAGACCGAACGGCAGGTTGCGGCGCACGGTGCCGCAGGACGCCATCGTTGCGGCGACGCCGCAGATCAGCGCGACTTTCAGAACTCGGTTCATCGGGGGCGTCCTGTAAGGGGTCGTCACTATTGGGCGGCCGGCGCGGCGGCGGGAGCCGCCTGAGCGGGTGCGGCCTGAGCCGGGGCAGCCTGAGCCGGAGCAGCCGAGGGCGTCATCGCGTTCGCAGCGCCGGCGGCCGGCGGGGTCGCCTTGGCGGCGGCGTCGATGATGGGCTTGATGGCGGCTGCGGTGCCGGCGTCGATGGATTCCACGGCGATCTGGGCGCGCTGACGGATCGAGTCCGGCACGTCCTGACCCAGTTGCAGCAGCACGAAGGCCTCACGCGCTTCCTTGGTCTTGCCGTGTTGCAGGCGCGCCAGGGCCAGGGCTTCCTGGGCGAAGGCGTGCAGCGGGCGCTTGTCTTCGGCCAGCGGCGTCAGGCGCTTTTCGATCTCGGCCAGCGGCGCGGTGTCCATGACCAGGAAGGCGGCCTTCAGGGCGGGCGGGTCCGACAGGATCGGATCGCTGGACGCCTTGGCGGCCTCGTCGAACAGGCGAACCGCGTCCTGGAACTTGTTGGCGCTGACGGCCAGGCCGGCCTGCTGCTGCAGGGCCAGGACCTTATAGGCGCCGTTGCCTTCCTTGATCGCTTCCTCGAAGGCCGCGCGGGCATCCATCGGCTTGTCGGCACGCAGAGCCTCCATGCCGCGATCATAGGCCTCGGCGGCCTTGGCGGCCTTGTTGGAGTTCAGGCTGTCCCAGCCCCACCAGCCCAGGGCGCCGATCAGGGCGACGACCAGCACCACGCCGAAAACGGGCAGCCAGGTCTTGGCCAGGCGCTTCAACTTGTCGGAGCGAAGCTCCTCCTCGACCTGCTCGAAGACATCAACCACTGAAACGTCGCCCCAAAATCGCGAAATGCAAACCGGCGCGGACCCTAGAAGGTCGGCTCCCCGCCCGCAACGTCGTCCGTTACTGCGAAGCCGGCTTTTTCGAGAAGTAGGTCTCGACTTCGGCAGGAAAACGGCGGGTTTTCACATCGCTGGCGAAAGCGGCGGCCGCGCGATCGATCTCGGTGCGCAGATCGGCGTATTTGCGCACGAACTTCGGGGTCCAGTCGAACATGCCGAGCATGTCGTTGACCACCAGCACCTGACCGTCGCAGGCGGCCGAAGCGCCGATGCCGATGGTGGGCGCGTCGATCGTCTCGGTGATCTCGCGCGCCAGCGATTCGGCGACGCCCTCGATGACGATGCAGAAGGCGCCGGCCTCGGCGACGGCCTTGGCCTCGGCCAGCACCCGGTCGCGCTCGCTCTCGGTCCGGCCCTTGGCCTTGAACCCGCCTTCGGCCAGGATCGCCTGGGGGCGCAGGCCGACATGGCCCATGACCGGAATGCCGCGCTTGACCAGGAAGGCGACGATCTCGGCCATTTCGATGCTGGTCTCCAGCTTCACCGCCTGGGCGCCCGTCTCCTTCATCACCCGCACGCAGTTGGCGTAGGCGACCTCCTTGCCGCCCTCATAGGAGCCGAACGGCATGTCCACGACCACCATGGCCCGTTTGGCGCCGCGCATGACGGCCTGCCCGTGCAGGATCATCATCTCCAGCGTCACACCCACGGTATTGGGCAGGCCGTGAACCGCCATCCCCAGGCTGTCTCCGACCAGCAGCACGTCGCAATGCGGATCCAGCAGGGCCGCCATCGGCGCGTCATAGGCCGTCAGGCAGACGATCGGCTCGCCGCCCTTGCGTCCCGCGATATCGGGCACGGTGATGCGTTTGACGCTTTCTTGGGTGTGGACGGACATCGCCGGGCCTCCTGACGTGAAGGGGTCAGATAGGCCCCTGCCCCGCCAGTGTCACCCTTGCACCCACGCTCACACGTCCTGCGACAGCTTCGCCACACCCGCCGCCATCAGGGCGACCAAGGCCCCGGCGACGATCCAAAAGGCCATCATGCCCGAGCCGTTCATCAGATCCAGCGACCCGACGCCCAGATCTTGCAGGCCCAATCCGTTCAGGCCCGATTGCGCTGCGCCCTGCGCCGTGGCGGCCGCGGCCCTGAGCCCTTGCGCCAGGGTCGTATCGCCGTCGGCGGTGAAGTTGATGTTCACCCCCTCGCGCACCGCCAGCACGCCGCCGATCAGGCCTGCCGCCGTCAGGGTCACGCCGCGCCAGCGCGACCGCGTCTCCATGCGCGCCTGGACCGTCGCCAGGAACAGGGCCTCGTCCGGCAGGCTCGGCGCCTGGGCGAACAGCCTTTCGATCATCGGATCGAATTCGTCAGCCGACATGGACCGACCTCCCGCCTGAGCCGTGCGCCGGTTGAAGCCGCGCACGGAGTTTATCCAGACCACGTTTGACATGCGATTTCACCGTGCCAAGCGGCAAATTCATGGCTGCCGCGATTTCCGGATGCGACATCCCCGCGCCGTGGCACAGGGAGACGCAGACACGCTCGGTTTCGTTGAGCGTCTTCAGCGCCTCGTCCAGGTCCATCAAGCCGCCGCGGTCGACGACCACATCCGCCTGATCGGCCTCGATCTCGGCGACGTAGCGCGCCTCCTTGGCCACCCGCTTCAGATAGAGCCGCGCGGCGATCTTCTTGATCCAGCCCGCAAACGTCCCCTGCCCGCGAAACTCCGCGCACCGCTGGAACCCTTGCAGAAAGGCGTCCTGCGCCACGTCGTCGGACAGGGACGGCGTCGCCCCCATTCGGCGCAACAGCCCCCGCACCGCCGACCCGTGCCGACGCACCAGCTCGCCATACTCCCGCCGACCGCCGGCCGCCGCCTGAGCGGCCAGCTCCACGTCGTGGAAGTCTCTCAATGATTTGACCATGACGTTTCCCCCTTCCGGCGGACGTCAGTCTTTGTTCGGGTTGAAGAAGCCCAGGATGATGAAGGCGACGCCGATGGCTGCGGGAATACAGGCGATGCCCAGCAACGCGCCCTGGCCATTGCCGCCCCAGACGTGGGTCGTGCCCTGAACCACGATGCCGAACCCGGCGATGCCGATGCCGCTCGCCAGGCTGAGCACGCCCTTGCGAATGTCCTTGCTGCGCGACGGCAGGCCCTTCTGCACATCCTTGGTCATCACATCGAGCAGTTCGGGCGGCAGTTCCTGACCCTTGTCGACGGCGAGACGCACGGTCTCCTGCATGTCGCGCTTTTCGCGGTACTTCAGGAAGGTGGGACCGAAGACGATGGCCGTAATCGTGCCGAAGACGGCGAAGATGGCGAAGATCGGAATGAAGTCTTCCATGTCGAGTATCCCTTGAACCGTTGCAGCAGCCTGATGCGGCGGCCTTCTGATCACAAGAGGCTGGCCGACGCCTCAACGGATGCGCGGCGTTACGTGAAATCTTCGTAAGGTCGCCGTTTCGGCCGCCGTCGGTTCGGTCTAGGGTCCGGTTTCATCAATCTCAGGAGCGCATCCCCATGGCCCATGTCACCTATCGCATCGTCGAACACGACGGCGGCTGGGCCTACAAGTCCGGCGACACCTATTCCGAAACCTTCGCCAGCCACGACGACGCCAAGGCCGCCGCCCTACGCGTCGCGCGAGAGCAGCGCGTGCCGGACCAGACCGCCGCCATCGAATACGAGACCGCCGCCGGCGAATGGGTCACCGAAAGCGCCGACGGTCACGACCGCCCCTCGACGGACGTCGAGGGCTGAGGCCGAGATGATCCCCCGTCGCACCCTTCTGGCCGCCGCCGCGCTGGCGCCGCTGGCAGGCTGCGCCACGGCCCCAAAGACGACGACGCCCGCCGAGCTGAGGCTCGTCACCTTCAACATCTGGCACAACATGGGTGACTGGGCCGCCCGTCGTCCGCTGCTGATCGCCGCCCTGAAGGCCCAGGACGCCGACGTCATCGCCCTTCAGGAGGTGCTGGAGGACGCCAATGTCGGGCTGGAGAACCAGGCCCGGATGCTGGCGCGCGAACTGGGCGGCTATCATGTCGCCTTCGTCTCGACCGACGCCGAGGGCGCCCCGCGCCGTTACGGCAACGCCCTGCTGACCCGCCTGCCGGTTCTGGCCGAGGCCTCGACCAGGCTTGAGCCGCTTGACGATTTCCGCACCGCGCTTCAGCTTCGCGTCGCGGTCCAGGGTCGCCCGGTCGATGTCGTCGTCACCCATCTGGCGTGGCAACAGGACGCCGGCCCGGTCCGCGCCCGCCAGATCGCGTCGCTGCTAAGCTGGCTGCCGCAGGACGGCACGCCCCTGGTCGTCATGGGCGACTTCAATGCGACCCAAGAGGATTCCGG
Source organism: Brevundimonas vesicularis (assembly GCF_014204545.1). GTDB lineage: Bacteria > Pseudomonadota > Alphaproteobacteria > Caulobacterales > Caulobacteraceae > Brevundimonas > Brevundimonas vesicularis_B. The sequence continues at coordinate 273,452 of NZ_JACHLJ010000001.1, read as the reverse complement.
CCTGGCGACCCTGACCGGCCCCCGCTTCTTCAGCGCCCTGCCCCGCGGCGCGGTCACGACCACCTTGAACCCGGCCAAGGGTCACCCCGAGCGCGTCATCGACCACATCTTTGTCGAACAGACCGCCTTCGCGCCCGGCGAGGCCCGCCGCTTCGGCGATACGCCGACCAACGGCGAATATCCGTCCGACCACTTCGGCGTCGTCGCGACCGTCCAGCTCAGGTAAGCGCTGAGGCGTAAGCCTCGGGCTTGAACCCCACCAGCCGCCGGTCCCCCAGATCCAGCACCGGCCGTTTGATCATCGACGGCTGGGCCGTCATCAGCGCGATCGCCTTCGACTTGTCGATGTCCGCCTTGTCGGCTTCGGGCAGCTTCTTGAACGTCGTCCCGGCCCGGTTCAGCACCGTCTCCCAACCGTGCTCGTCGACCCACTGGCCCAGCCGCTCCGCATCGACCCCGGCCTTCTTGTAGTCGTGGAAGACATAGTCCACCCCCTGCTGCTCCAGCCAGACCCGGGCCTTCTTCACCGTGTCGCAGTTGGGAATGCCGTAGAGGGTATAGGTCATGGGTCTCTCGAAGGTCGCGGATCAAGCGGATGCAGCCGCTTTCGCCCCCTCGCCGAGCATCGTCAACTGTCGGTCAGACGCGACGCCGGCGCTGTGAACGTCACCGAGAACCCCTCTATGCCGTAGCGAAGATCCGCGCCGCCGCACCCCAGCAGGCCTCTCGCGAGTAGTTTGACGCCAAAGCCGGTCTTGAGCGGCGGATGGGCCGGCGCGCCCCCGCCTTCGATCCACGTCAGGACGAGTTGCCCCTCATCCAGCCGCCAATCGACCGAGACGCGGCCGCCGGGCTTGGCGAGGGCGCCATGCTTGAATGCGTTCGTCGTCAGTTCGTGGATGATCAAGGCGACCGTCTGCGCCACACGCGGCGACAGGTGCACCGACGGCCCCGAGATGGAAACCGGCCTGCGCACCAAATTACCCACCGCGTCGCGAACGATCTCGCCGAGGTCGCCGCCATTCCACGCCTTTTCGTCCAGCGTCTGCTGGGTCCGGGCGATGGCGTTCAATCGCTCGTCGAAACGCTCCAGCACGTCACGATCAACGCCCGACAAGGTGCTGCGGGCGACCGCTTGAACCAGGGCGAGGGTGTTCTTCACCCGGTGGCCGCATTCGTCGACCAGCATCTGCCGGTGTTGCTCGCCCCGCACCCGCTCGGTCGTTTCGATGGCGATATTCAGAATGCCGACGATCGCGTCGCCCTCCCGCACGGGGCTGTAGGACAGGACCCAGCAGGTGTCTTCCGAATATCCGTTTCGAACCATCGTCAGCGGCAGGTCTTCCAAAAAGACCGTTTCGCCCGCCAGCGCGCGCTCCGTCAGGGGGCGCAACACGTCCCACACCTCATGCCAGACCTGATCCAGCGGACGACCCAGGGCGCTCGGATGCTTTTGTCCGAGCAGCGGAATATAGGCGCCATTGTAGAGCAAGGTGCGCTCCGGGCCCCACATGACGCTGGCCGCGAAACCCATTCCCATCATCATGTCATAGGTAATGCACAGCGCGGGCGACCAATCTCGCCTTGGCCCCAGGGGCGTCGTCGCCCAGTCGAACGCATCAATAAGGGCTGGCATCGGCGCGGCCCCTGTTGACGACGGCATTCGACGAGCAACCGACGAATGCAGCTCCAGCATCGATCTGTGATGCGAACCTCATCATCGTCGTTCAGAATAATCGGATGGTTTCGCTTGGCCGATCGACGATCACGCCCGCGACATAGAGTTTGCGCACCAGTTGCTGCGTGCCGAGGATCGTCCGGCTTTGGAAATCCAGCCAGTTCGCGACCAGGGTCTGATCCGGCAGATTGATGTCTCTCTTGCCCGCGACCCGGATGACCAGGCCTGTTTTTTCAAGCTGACCAAGGTGCCGGCGAACCGTTTCGTCGTCCATTCTGGCGGCCTTGGCGACCTCGATCACGCTCACTGGCCCGAACGGCGGGTTCAGCAGGGCAAGAAGGCCGGCGTCCGGCTCGCCATGACCAACGCGCAAGGCGCTCCCGGTGAGATGCGACAGCCAGAGCAGGACGTAGTGCGTCGTCAGGCTGATTTCGGGCTTCAGTGATCGGGCGTGCTGGATGCCTTTCAGAACGTGCGCCGTCATCAGCCGCGTGGCCAAACCTGCGACTGGCCAGGCTGGCGTGACGACCCGGTCGCCGTCGCGGGCGCCGCATGCATTCAGCATCGCCAGCCCATCGACGAACTCCACCGTGGCCAGCAGAAAGGCTTCCATCGCGGACTTGAACGGTTTCGACTGCGACACCTCGGCTCGCAAGACGAAGCCGCCGTCCGTCCGCACCAGCACGCCCCGGTCCACCAGCCCCGCCAGTTTGGTGCGTGCGCTCTCGCGCGGCACGCCCAAGGACATGGCGATGCTGATTGCGTTCACAGGCCGCCGCAGCGCGTTCGGCAAAATGCCCGCTCCAATGGAAGTGTCGCGTGCCGCGCTTTCGTTGTCAGCCCCTCTGACATTCGCATCCACCACGCCAGCGGTCAGCAGGGCGGATATCAGATCCTCGTCGATCCAGGTGCGCGATGCGCTGATGAAATCGAGGGTCAGCTTCGTATTCAGCCAAGCGACTTGAGCGGCCTGTGAACGCAGAGACATTAGCGAACCGTTTTGAGGCTTCGGCGAACACTGTCGCCCCAGCTCAACGCCGTGTCGACAAGGTGATTACCGAAAATGAGGTTTGATGCGGAGACTTGCGCGGATGAGCCAGGATCAGCGGCGCCAAACCTTCCCATCTCTTTTTTGCGACTATTCCGCTTTGATTTCTGTCGCTTGAGGGCAGCCTGCGTCAATCGACCCGACGCGCCCGCGAACGGGATTATGATGTCGAAGGGTCTTTGAAAACAGCAGCTAAGCAATTGCACCATCTTGCACTTTGCACCCCTTTTTTTGGGGGCCGTGCAATTTCGCTCCATCGCTGATTTTAGACGAATTAGACGAATTAGACGGTGTTTTTGTCAGGCGACCGTCTAGGCCACGAACCCGGCGAAGACGCCGATGACCATCACGATGAAGGTCGCGACGACGCTGGACAGACCGATGGCCGTCATCACGATCAGGCCCTTGGCAAGGCCGGGGACCACGCCCCGATACCACCGTCCCCGCCCCATCCGCATGAAGGCCACGATGCCGAGCGCCAGCATCAAAAGGCTGCACGCCGCGGCCAGCGGGCCGGGGCTGAACATGAACCAGGCCAGCGGCAGCAACGGCACGGTCCAGGCGTTCAGATAGGCGAAGGCCGCGCGGAACCCGCATCTCAGGCCCAGGTCCTCAGCGTCCCATAGGCGAAACAGCGGCATGGCCGCCAGGGCATAGAGCGGCGCCATGATCGGCACGGCGACCAGCGACATCCAGCCGTCAGCGTCCGACATGAAGGCGTCGCGCGACTTGCCCGCTTCCTGAAGCAAAGGGTTCAGAACATCGGCCGGCATGCCTTCCAGATAGAGGCTCAGTCCCCCGCGCAGAAAGACGATCAACATCAGGATCGCGTTCAGCGCCAGATAAAGCTTCAACGGCTTGGCGTAACGCCCGCCCCCCGTCGGCCCCTCGATCATCCAGGCCTGAAGCACCAACCGTGGCCGCACCAGCAAGTCGCGCGCGGTCCGCACCTCCGCGCCGCCAAAGCCCAGCGCGTCCTCGGACAGGTCCTTGAACGCCTGCTTGCGCGTCGTCTCGCCGTCGGTCATCGGATTCTCCCCTAGGGGATGCATACACCGCCCGGTTGACCGCGCAACCGCCGATCAGAACCGCTTGCTCAGAACCGCTTGCTCAGGCCGATGCTGACCACCCGTCCGCGCGGATCGGCCACGACCGGGTCATAGCCCAGGGCGAACTGCGCCAGCGGCGGGGCCTTGTCGGCCACATTGACCACCCCGACCGACAGATCCAGGTCAGCGCCGATCGTGCGGCGGTACAGCAGGTCGACCGTCGTCTGGCTGGCGATGCTGGCGTCGGTGATGCCGCTGCGGTCGTTGGCGTATCCGTCGGTATAGTGGACCAGGGCCGTCACCGCGTTCGGCCCGCCGCTCCATCCCAGGGCGAACTCCCCGCGATTGCGCGGCAGGGACCGGCCGATGTTGTTCAGGTTGGTCGAACCGACGCCCGACACCTTGGCGGCCGACGCGTCCAGCCGGATGTCATAGGCGTCCACATAGGTCCAGGTCGCCGAGGCCGTCGCTTCCCCGCCCCACAGGCCGCGCCGATAGCGGGCCGACAGGTCGATCCCCTGCGTCTCGATGGACGAGGCATTGACGAAATACAGCTGCACGAAGGTCAGGGCGCCGCTGGCCGAACGGGTGATGCGGCTCTGCGCCTCCGTGCCGGTCCGCCCCGCCGCCGTATCGGCCGCCGCCTGGTTGATGATGGCCTGGGCCGATTCCTTGACCACCTGATCGGCATAGTCGAACCGCCAGGCGTCCACGCCCAGTTCCAGCCCGTCGATCGGCGTCCAGACTGCGCCCAGGTTCAAGCTCTCGGACTTCTCGGGCTTCAGGTCGGCCCGGCCCGAGGTCAGGGTGTTGACGAAGACGAACGCCCCCCGGTCGAACACCGACGGCTGCGATGCCTGCGCCCCAGACTGGGCATAGACCGACGGCGCCCGGAACCCCTGCCCCCACGACGCGCGCAGGCCCAGGGCATCGGTGACGTCCCACCGGATCGCGGCCTTCGGGCTGAACCGGCCCTCGTTGCCGTCGTAGGATTCGTAGCGCCCGGCCAACTGCGCCTCGATCCGGTCGCCCAGATGGAGGCGGGCTTCGGCGAAGGCGGCCAGGGCTTCCTGATCGCCCTCAAAGTCCGGCGACACGCCAGCCGTCAGCAGATCGCCCCGGTTCACCAGATCGCTCCAGTCGTGAAGGAAGCCGCTGCGGCGATACTGGGCGCCGACGGCGACATCCACCGACCCGCCGGCCCAGGCCAGGGCCTCGCCGCTGGTCGAGGCGTCCGCCGTCGTCAGGGTCGCCGCGCCCCGCAGGCCGGTCGAGCCGATCAGGCTGTCGGTCAGGGCGGCGCTGTTGGCCGATCCGGTCCCCCAATAGGCGCTGCCGAACGGGTTGAAATACTGACAAGCCCCGACGCCGGGCGTTCCCGTCGCCGGGTTGCAGCCCGCCCCGCCCAGGCCGTTCAGCGCATTCTGCAAGGCGCTGCCGATGGTGTCGGGCTTGTCATAGGCGACGTGCTGGCGGCTGCTGGTCGCCGACAGGGTCCAGGTCCAGCCATTGCCGAAGCGCCCATCCAGCCCCGCCGCCAGACGCCAGGTGCGATAGTCGAACTCCGCCTGCGACGCGCCGGCCTCCGCCCCTAGCAGCCGCCCCCGGAACAGCACCGCCTCGCCGAACGGATTGTCAGGATGGGTCGCCGGCACCGTCAGCGACCGCGCCAGGATCGGCAGCGACGGCGACTGGCGCGCGATGGTGTTGGTCGCCGACCACGCCCCTTGCAGCGACAGGGTCATGTCGCCCACAGGCCGACGATAGTCGGCGAACAGCTGCGTGCGCGTCTCCTCCGGGACCAGATCGAAGAAGTCCGAATAGTCCAGCCGGCAGAAGGCGTCCGTGGGCGAGTTCAGATAGGCGCTGCCGAACGCCGGATCGCCGCACGCCGGATCGGGCGAAAAACCGTTGCGGCTGGGTCGGAAATAGGAACCCGGCTGGCCATAGCTGGTCACGGCCGTCCAGGCGGCGCGGCCATAGCGTTCGGCCCGGGTGAAGTTTCGCTCGTCCGACCCCAGGGCCGAACGATGGAAATGCGAGGCCGCCAGCGTCAGCTCGCCGCCCAGCAGTTTCAACCCGCCGAGGGCCTCGATCACGCTCTCTTCCGACCCGTCGGCGACGGCGTATTTGGCGCTGACCTCGGGGCGGTCCACGCCCCGCCGGGTGATGAAGTTGACCACGCCCGCCACCGCGTCCGAGCCATAGACCGCCGAGGCGCCGTCCTTGACCACCTCGACCCGCCGAAGCGCGATCATCGGAACCAGCGAGTTGATATCGACGAAGCCCGAGCCGTCCGTCGCCACCACGGCGCTGTTGGTCCAGCGCTGGCCGTCCACCAGCACCAGGGTCGACCCAAGGCCGAGATTGCGCAGGTTGAACTGGGCTGTGCCCGAACTCTGCGGCTGGTTCAGCTGATCGACCTGGGCCTCCGAGCCCGAGTTGGCCGTGACCAGACGGACCAGCTGAGCGGCATCGGCGATGCCGGCGGCGGCGATGGTTTCGCGGGCCACAGTCTTTACCGGCGCGATCCGCTCGCCGCCCGCGATCCGGGAGCCGGTGACCACCACATCGTCCACACGCGACGGCTCCTGGGCCTGGGCGACCGCAGCCGTCGCCAGCCAGACGATCGTGGCTGTCGTCATCAAGAAGTTGCGCTGCGTCATTCGGATACTCCCCCGCGATTGGCAGCGGGCTTCTATCCAGCGCTTGGTTTTTGCGAAAGCCCAATTTTGCAGTTTTGCAATTTCAGTTGTTGGCGAGACATCGTGCGCCATTGATCCCGCCATGTAACCGGTTACGGTGCGACAAAACATAACGGGTCAGGAAAGCAGGAAGCATGGCGAACGTCCGTCTGGTCGACGTGAAAAAGGCGTTCGGCGCCGTCGAGGTGCTGAAGGGCGTCGATCTGGAGATCGCCGACGGCGAGTTCGTGGTCTTCGTCGGCCCGTCGGGCTGCGGCAAGTCCACCCTGCTGCGCACCATCGCCGGGTTGGAAGAGGCGACGACAGGCCAGGTTCTGATCGGCGACCGCGTGGTCAACGACCTGTCGCCGTCGGACCGGGGCATCGCCATGGTGTTCCAGTCCTATGCGCTCTACCCGCACATGACCGCCTATGAGAACATGGCCTTCGGCCTGAAGCTGGCCAAGACGGACAAGGGCGAGATTGATCGCCGCGTCCGGGCCGCCGCCGAGGCGCTCAGTATCACCGACTATCTGGATCGCAAGCCCAAGGCGATGTCCGGCGGCCAGCGCCAGCGGGTCGCCATCGGCCGCGCTATCGTTCGCGAGCCTGAGGTCTTCCTGTTCGACGAGCCCCTGTCCAACCTGGACGCCGCCCTGCGGGTTCGGATGCGCTACGAGTTCGCGCGGCTGCACGCCGAGCTGAAGACCACCATGATCTACGTCACCCACGACCAGGTCGAGGCCATGACCCTGGCCGACCGGATCGTGGTGCTGAACGCCGGGCGGATCGAACAGGTCGGCGCGCCGATGGACCTTTACGAACACCCTGCCAACCTGTTCGTCGCCGGCTTCATCGGCAGTCCCAAGATGAACCTGCTAAAAGCCGAAATCGTCGAGGCGTCGGCCACCGGCGTGACGGTGAAGACGACGGCCGGCGAAACGATCCGGATCGCAGTGGACGCCGCCTCGGCCAAGCCCGGCGATACCGTGATGCTGGGCGTCCGTCCCGAGCATCTGACCCTCAACGACGACGGCGACGCCCTGAGCGCCGAAGTCATGTTCGTCGAAACCCTGGGCGCCACGACCATGGCGCACCTGAAGCATCCGGCGACGCCAGACACGCTGACGGTTCAGCTGGCAGGCGAACTGCAATCCAAGGCGGGCGAGCGACTGACGCTGCACGTGCCCGCAAAACAGGCCCACCTGTTCGGCGCGGACGGGAAAGCCTTCAAGCGCCTCTGACCCCTTCGCCTCAAGCAAAAAGGCTCAGTTCAGAACAACCCGCCGCGCCCCTGCCGGAATGACCAGTTCATCACTCGACCACGTCGCTGAGCGGCCGTCGATACGAACGCGCTCCGGCCGCCCCTGCCCCGCCGGCCATTGCAGCACGAAGCCGCCCGGCGGCGTCGCGCCGTCGCCCAGGGTCAGCACATGGCCGCGCCGTTCCTTGCGGTAGGCGTAGGTCAGCGGCCCATAGGCCGTGCGCAAATCCCGCACGCCGACCCCCTCGGCGGTGTCCAGCCACGCCTCAGGCACGCCGGCCGCCAGCACCAGGGCGTGATCGCGGTCCCGCTCATAGGCGAACAGATCCAGCGCCGAACGGATATAGTCCGAGCTGATCCAGGCGTGCGGCATGTCGCCGATGAAGCGCGGCTCGCGCTTTTCGCGCCCCACCACCTCGGCCCAGCCGTTCCAGGCCTCGGGCCGGCGGTTGGCCATCAGGAAGTCCAGCACATCCAGCGCCCGGTCCTTCTGACCCAGCCGCACATAGGTGCCGACCAGCCGCCATTCGTAGGGAGTATAGTCCTTCCACGCCGTGCGATTGGTCAGCCGGCTCTGGAAATTTTCCCAATAACGGTCGAAGGTTCGCGCCATCAGTTCGGGCGGAAGATTATCCTGCTCGCCCGACGGCGACAGGGCGATCGTGGTTGAGGTGGCGTCGAAATCGCCCCGGTCGGCGGCGCCGGCGATCCAGTCGATGTCGTGATGCTGGGCCGTCGCGACGATGGAGGCGCGGATGTCGGCGGCGAACTGATCCCGCGCGGCGGCGTAGCGGGCGGCGGCCTCGGCGTCGCCCAGGGTCTGGGCGATGAAGACCGCGTCCTTGTAGCCCAGCAGGCCCCAGAAATCGTCCCAGTAGGAATAGGCCGCCTTATCCGAATAGCCCTCGTGGCTGATCGTCGGCGGCAGCAGGCCGTACAGGTGGCGCTGGTCCGACGTCTGGAAGGCGGCGGTGCGGGTGGAGGCGCGCAGCTCGTCCGTATAGGCGATGGCCTTCTGCACCTGTGGCCAGACCTGGCGCAGCAGGGCCTCGTCGCCGGTGTAGCGATAGGTCTCGGCGGCCAGGAAGACGAACTCGCCGTGGCTGTCGTTCTCGGGCACCGGGTCGGCGCCCCGCGCATCGACGCAGCAAGGGACCTTGCCGTTGTCGAACACATAGGGGGCGTACCAGCGCAGATAGTCGGCCGAGTGCTCGGCCATGCCCAGCCGGTTCAGCCCCTCGGCCATCATGGCCCCGTCGCGGATCCAGGAGCGGTTGTAGCTGCGGGTGCCGGGCTGGAGGATCGGCCCCTGACGCGACATCAGCATATGGGCCAGGGACGACTTCAACGCGTCCTCGATCCGCTGGGCGGCGGGCGGCAGGGTCAGGTCCACCCGGTCCAGCTTCTCGCGCCATTTGACGGCCAGTGCCTGCTCGGCCTGATCCAGCGCGGCGACGCCCTGCCCGGCCTGCGGCGGGTAGCCCGCCAGGGGCGACAGGAAGCCGAAGGTGCGTGTCTCGCCGGGCTGAAGCGTCACCTCGTACAGCAGGGCGCCGGCCGGCAGGTCCGTGGCGTCGGAGACGGCGACCGGCTCGCCCGCGGGCCGTCGCGCTGTTGGTAAAATCAATGATTGAGGATCGGCCCCTGCGTCGAAGCTCGAAGCCGCCACAGCGTCCGGCGCGGTCAGGGCGTGAACCCGGACATCGTCATTCAGCGTCAGGCTCGCGCCGTCCCAGGCGATCCGCTCCACCGGCGCCACGCCGCCCGGAATGGCCAGGAACTGCACCGGCCCGTTCACCTGGAACGGCCGCGCCGTCAGGGCCAGGGTCAGGCTGCGCGGCCGGTTCGAGGTGTTCGTCAGGTCATAGCGACCCCACAGCCGCGCCTGCTCCGGCGCGCCGTCGGCGAAGCTGGTGATCTTCAACGTCCAGTCGTCGGCGGCCCATGTCACCGACGGGATCGGCAGATCGCCGTCCTTCAGCCCCTGTTCGATATTGACGTCGGCCCAGGTGATCAGCCGCCCGTTGTCGACCACAAAGGGCTCGATGCTCGGCCCCGCCCGGCGCAGCTCGATGGCGCCGTCCTCGCCGATCAGGCCGCTTTCGCCGCCGCCGTCGACGCCGACCAGGGTCCAGTAGGGCTGTTCACCGAAAAAGCCGCGCGGATAGAGGCCACGCCGGTTCTCCCTGGCCACGGCCTCGACGAAAGCCGTGGCGTCCTCGCCGAAGGCCAGAGGCTCGACCTCGATCTCGGCCAGCGCGTAGGTCGTCGCCTGCCCTGCCCCCAGCCGCTGGCCCGCGCCGGACGATCCGACCACGTCCGATGCGGGGACCGGCTTCAGCGGCTCCAGCCGCAGCCAGCGGGCGGTCGTCTCGGGCGTGCGCAGCCAGTCGACGCCGCCGTTCCCGCCCGTGACCTTCGCCAACTCGCGCCAGTCCCGTCCGTCCGTCGAGGCGGAAATCCGATAGTCCGCCGCCGCGCTGCGCTCGCCCCAGCGCAGGGTCAAGCCGCCGAACTCGCGTTCGTATCCCAGATCCAGCGTCAGCGCCGAGGCCTCGCCCACCGGCGGAGTCCAGGCGGTCTTCGGGTCCAGATCGACGGCGTTGGCGGCGGTCGTCTGCGTCTGGCCGTCGCCGGCGACCGGATGCGGCGGCACGGCGGGATCGACCGGCAGGGCGCGAAGGCTCAGTTGGTCGATCTCGACCGCCCCCTTGCCGCCCTCGGCCGCGACGACGACGAACTCGACCCGCTCGGCGCGGCGAAGCACTGTCTCGGGGCTGGGGCCCCAGGCCTTGGACACCTGGCGGCGTTTGATGACGAACTTCGTCCAGCCGTCGGGGAAATCATAGCGCGCGGTCTGTTTCCACCAGACGTTCTCGGCCGAGGCGTCGGTCAGCTTGACCTCGAAGGTGTTGGTCGGCCCCGCGCCGCGCACCCAGAAGCTGATCTCGTAATTGTCGGGCAGGTCGAACGGCAGCGGCCGGCTGAGCACCGCATAACCGGCCTTGCCGTCGAAATCGTAGTCGAGCCGGACCGCCCGTCCGTCATGCCCCGCCACGGCGGAGACGGCGGCATGAACGTCGGTCGAGGCGCTGGCCTCCCACCGCGATGCGTCGTCTATGGTGTCGAGAGCGCGCGGATCCTGCGCGATGGCGGGGGCGGCCATCAGGGCGGCGCTGAGAGCGAGGGCAGAGGTCATGTTACGCATTGGATTACTCCAGTTTCCTCTGTTGCCGTCATCCTCGGGCTTGTCCCGAGGATCCATACGCCCGGTGTCGAAGGCGTGCGTCCCGTCCTCGACGGAGTCTATGGATCCTAGGCACAAGGCCTAGGATGACGGCAGTAGAGGGCTACGGGGATCACCCCTTCACGCTGCCCGCGAGCATGCCACGGATGTAGTAGCGTTGCAGGGCGAGGAAGAGGATCAGCACGGGCGCGACCGTGACGACGGCGCCGGCCATCATCAGTTCGATGTCCTGCACATGTTCGCGCGACAGGGCGGCCAGCGCGACCGGCAGGGTATAGTTCGACTGGTCCGTCAGGATGATCAGCGGCCACAGGAAGTCGTTCCAGCTGCCCAGGAAGACGAACAGACCCAGGGTGACGATGATCGGCTGCAGCGTCGGCAGGACCACGCGGCGGAAGATCTGGCCCTCGCTGGCGCCGTCGATCCGGGCCGCCTCAAGCATCTCGTCGGGAATGCTCAGGGCATACTGGCGCACCAGGAACAGGCCGAAGATCGACGCCAGCCAAGGCACCAGGGCGCCGGCGTAGGTGTTTACCAGCCCCATCGACTTCAGCATCAGAAACAGCGGCAGGGTGCCAATCTGGGCCGGCACCACAAGGGCGGCGACCAGGAACTGGAACAGCCGCTCGCGCCCGGCGAACTTCAGCTTGGCGAAGGCGTAGCCGGCCGGAACTGTGAAGCCGAGCGCCAGGACCGTCGCCAGTGTCGCCAGGGCGAAGCTGTTCCACAGATACCGCCCCATGCCTTGGTTCAGGAACAGGTCGCGGTAATGCTCCAGCGTCCAATGCGACGGCAGCAGCGGCGGCGGAAAGACGGCGGCCTCGCCGGTCGCCATGAAGCTGACCGACACCATCCAGACCAGCGGGAACAGCACGACCACGGCGATGAGGCCGACGGCCAGATTAAGCACGATCGCGCGGAGTTTCACTGATACGCCCCCACGCGCTTGGCCACCGCCAACTGGACCAGGGTGATCGCCAGGATGCACAGGAACAGAACGAAGGCGACGGCGCTGGCGGAACCCAGGTTCCACCATTTGAAGCCTTCCTCGTACATGAAGTAGAGCACCGTCACCGTGCTCTGGGCCGGGCCGCCTTGCGTCATCACATAGGGTTCGGCGAACAGCTGGAAGAAGCTGGCGACCGAGATGATCGAAACCAGCAGCATGGTCGGCGCGATGGCCGGCAGGGTCACATGGCGGAACTGCTTCCACGGGCCGGCGCCGTCGATGCGCGCGGCCTCGTACAGATCGTCCGGCACGGTCTGAAGCACTGCCAAGAAGATCAGCATATTGTAGCCGAAGATCTTCCAGACCACGAACATCAGGATCGCCGGAATGGAGGTCGATGGATCGCCAAGCCAGTCCACGGCCGGAAGCCCAACGCTCTCAAGCCCCCAGTTGATGACGCCGTACCTGGTGTGCAGCAGATATCGCCACACCACCGCCGTCGCGACCAGGGTCGTGACATAGGGGGCGAAGAACATCACCCGCCAGATCGGCCGCCACTTCACGACCCGCGCATTCAGGATCACCGCCGCTGCCAGGGACGCGGCGATGGACAGGGGCACGCCGAGGACGGCGAAGGTCAGAGTGTTCTTCATCGCCCCCCAGAACAGCGGATTGGCCATCAGCCGCTCGTAGTTCTGCAAGCCCACGAAACGCAGATTGTCCAGGTTCGCCAAGGCATAGATGTCGAAGTCAGTCAGGCTGAGCAGCAGGGCCGCGATCACCGGAATGGCGAAGAACAGGCCGATGGCGATCACGGCCGGGGCGACGAAAGCCCAGGCCGCCCGCTCACGCGCGCCGCGGCCGCGTGACGGCTTCACTCCCACCAGTGTCGGATCGGCGACGGTCATACGGCCCTGCCCTGTTCCATCATCCAGCGACGCTTTTCCAGCAGGCGGTCGGCTCGGCGGTCAATCTCGGCGGCGGCGGCCTCAGGCGTGTATTCGCCGCGCACCATCCGTTCGGCGACGATCTGCATCTCCGTGACGATCCGCTCCCATTCCGGCACCTTGGGCACGGCCTTGGCGCGCGCCAGTTGCCCCCGGAACGGCGCCAGCATCGGATCACGCTCCACGCCCGCGATGTCCCAGGCGCTCTGACGCGCCGGCAGATCGCCGACGATGGTGTTGAACCGGGCCTGCACCGCCGGCTCGGACAGATAGCGGACCAGGGCCCAGGCCGCGTCCTGGTGCGGAGAGGATTTGAATACCGCGAGGCTGGACCCGCCCGGCGCCGAGGCGCCCAGGCCATTCGGTCCCGGCACGCCCGCCGTAGCCCAGTTCCGCTGGAACGACGCGGGCAGCTTGCTGCGGAAATCGCCCACGCTCCAAGGACCGGAGAAGTAGAAACTGAAATAGCCCCTGGCGAACTCGGTCCAAACGTTTGAAATCTGCGTCGACGACGCCAGCGGCGCCAGGCCTTCCGTGAACAGGCTGCGGTAGAAGGCCAGGGCCGCGACGAAGCCGGGGTTGGAGAAGTTTCCGCGCGTATCCCGATCCCTCAGCAGCGGCTCGTCGATCTGAAGCCCGAAGGTCAGAAGCTGCTCGAACTCGTTCAACGGCAGCAGGATGGCGTAGTTGTCGCCGCCCGCCACACGTTTGATCCCATGCATGGCCCGCTTCCATTCGGCCCAGTCCTCGGGCGGAGTATCGAAGCCGGCCCGCGCCAGCAGATCCTTGCGATAGAACAGCAGCCGCGTGTCGACATACCAGGGCGTGGTCATGGCGCGGCCGGCGATTTCGTTGGTCTCCAGCACCGCCGGAAACTGATCGGTCAACAGGTTCGCGGCTTCGGGCGGGGTCGGCGACAGGGCGCCGATGGCGGTCAGCTCCGCCACCCAGGTATTGCCGATCTGGCTGACGTCCGGCAGCGAGGCCCCGGCATAGGCGGTCAGCAGCTTTTCGTGCGCGGCCGTCCACGGCAGGGGCTGGACCGAGACGCGGACGCCCGGATTGCGGCGCTCGAACTCGGGCATCAACTGGCCCACCGTCCCACCCTCATTGCCCATGGCCCAGAAGCGCAGCACGGTCTCGCCATCACGGCGCGGGGTACAGGCCGCAGCCGCCCCGCCCGCCATCAGGGCCAGCGCGCCACGTCTATCAAGATGGGACCTGGGCGCCGTCAAACTCATCCGTTCATCCAGCCGCCGGTGAAGCCCGCGATGTCGAGCGCGCGGCGGATATTGGGCTCGCCGCGCATATAGCGCCAGACGAACTCGGACCTGTGGTTCTCGGTCATGATGACAATAGGCCCCTGGTCGATGCCCAGATAATCGCCGTCGACCCAACCCACGCCATCCACGATCTTACCGTGCTGCAGCGGCCCATCGCGCACCGTCAGGGTCGGGTTGAAGCTGTCGAGGAAGCCCCACTCGGTATAGATGCCCGCGCCATAGCGCGCCTTCATCGCCTTGACGCAGGGCACGACGATTTCGGGCGCGAAGGCGATGGAGCTGGCCGCCGCCGTCGGCGCGATGGTGCCGTCGTCGCGCTCGCCCGGACCGCGCGCGGAATAGCTGAAGAACTCGCGCTCCTTGCCGTCGATGACCTGTTTGAAGTCGCCCGGTCCGTCGCACGCCGTCAGCCCCCAAACCTCGGACGAATAGCCCGCCCAGCCGCCGGGGTTGTCGTGGGCGTATTTCTGCTGGGCGTAGACGGCGCGGCGGCTGTTTTCGAAATAGTCGAGATATTCGCCCAGTTGAGCAGACTGCCCCCGCATCCAGGCGTCCTGAATGCCGCGGAAGTCGATGAACATGTGGCTGTACTGGTGCCCGAAGATGGGCGCGAAATTCAGGTGCCAGCTGCCCCAGCGATCGGTCCAGCTCTCATCGTAGCTGGCCGCCCATTCGTGCCAGACATTGACCGACACCGGATGCGTCGGGCTGCCGATGGCCAGCAACAGCACCAGCATGCCCTCGTTATAGATGTGCCAGTCGGAGGGAATGAAGCCGCTCTCGGGGTGCCAGCCCATGGTGATGCGGTTGTCGCGGATCACGGCCCACGGCCATTCGATCCGTTCGTAGATAGCCTGAGCCTTCTGACGGATTTCCGCCTCGTCGGCATGACGGCCGTCGAAGTAGCGGGCGGCGAACAACATGCCGCCGATCAACAGCGCCGTATCGACCGTCGACAGTTCGTTGGCCCGGTAACGAAGCCCCGTCTCCATATCCAGGAAGTGGTAGAAGAAGCCCTTGTACCCCGCCGTGCCGCTGGCCTCCGGGCCCTGCGGCAGGTCATGGAAGAAGCGTAGCGTCGTCAGGGTCCGCTCACGCGCCTCGGCCCGGCTCATCCAGCCGCGCTCGACGCCCACCGGCCAGCAGGTCAAGGCGAAGCCGACCGCCGCCACCGAACAGAAGGACGGCGTGGGCCAGCGATCCGGCGTCAGACCGGTCTTGCGATCCGTGACCTTCTCAAACCACCGGAACGTCCGCTCCTGAAGCTCCTCGATCTCCTGATCCAGCCGCATCGGCCGTCTCTGCGTCCCATTGACCGCCCCCGTCGCCGCCGCCTGCTGCGCCGCCGCCATCACCGGAAATCCAACGGCCAGAGCCGCCGCGCCTGTGGTGGTCCGCATCAGGAAGTTTCGACGATTCATGGGCACGCTCACTGGGTCTCAATCGAAAAAGAAAGGCCGCCTCGCGACAAGCACGAGGCGGCCAAGGCTTCAGGGTTTAGAAGGCGTAGCGGGCGCCGATCTGGAACGTCCGCGTCGGGAACAGCACCGAACTCGGACGGCCGAAGTTCGGGTTCGGGTTGGTCGCCGAACCCGTGCCTCCGTCAAAGCCGTTGTAGTTCTTGAAGTTGAACACGTTGATGGCGTCCACATAAACCGACAGCTCACCGGCGCCCGGCACGTCGAAGTTCTTCGTCAGACGGAGATCGAGGTTCCGATAGGCGAAGGCGTTCGGCAGGAAGAACTGTTCCTTCTCCGGATAGGCGCCATAGGGGCGGTAAACGAAGTTGGCGCCGCGTCCGTCGAACACATCGAAGGGCGTGCCGGAACCCAAGGTCAGAATGCCGGACAGCTGGAAATCGAGCGGCAGATCAACGATGCCGTTAGCCACGATGCGATGACGTTCGTCGTTTGCCGACGAACGCATCGGCGAGCTTTCCACCGAGAAGCAGTCGAAGCAGAAGTTGTCATTGCCGCCGTTCTGTTCAGCCTTGGACAGCGTATAGGCGATGTTGACGCCCCAACCGGAGTCCCGCGTGTAGCCCTTATCCAGCTTGACGTAGAGCGCCTTGAACGTCCGCTCCTTGTTGTGATCGGATACCAGATACGAGCGGTAGGGGTTCGCGCCGCCGGGGCCGCAGAAACCGCCGTTGTCGCCGAAACCATTGCCGTCGTTGCCGCGCGTTGGTTCGCGGCAGCGATTCAGATACTGCCAAGTGAACTCGTTTTCGGTCTTGCCGTAGGCGAGGGTGAACTCGGTCTGCCAATCGCCGACCCTCTGACGAATGCCCAGGTTAAACTGATCCGTGCGAGGCGGCTCGAAGTCGTTCTTCAGCAGGAAGGCTTCGCCCTTGGCCGGGATGTTGGCTAAGATGGCGTCAAGTCCAGCCGTGGTTTCGTAGGACGCATTCCACAGGATCGGATCCGACGAACTGCCGTTCGCCACGCCGGCCGCGCGGCCTGTGGTCGAGAAGAAGACGTTTTGCGTGAAGTCAAACGGCTTGGCCAGTTCGTCGAAGGCGAAGTTGAACTGAACACGGTCGTAGTAGCGACCGGCGCCGCCGAACAGAACCGTGCCGCGGTCACCGAACACATCATACGAGAAGCCGATGCGCGGCTGGAACGCGTTCTTGAACGGGTCGCGATTGTCGCCGGTCGAGATGTAGTCGTTGATGTCGAACCAGCTCGGCGCATAGCCGGCAGGCTTGCCGCCGTCGGTCGATGCGATCCACTGGTTCAGTCCTGTGACGACCGAGGCCGGCGTCACATAATTCGTGTTGTCGGCATTGGTCTCGTAATCCCAACGCAGACCCAGGTTCAGTTCAAGCTTGTCCGTGATCTGCCAGTCGTCCTGCGCATACAGGCCGATGACGGTGTTGGTCAGGTCAACCGTGGGGAATTCATTGCCCAGTTGAACACGATAGGGCACGGCGGCATTGCCGCTGGCCGTGCCGTTCAGGTCATAGAAGAACTCGGGATTACGTCCGAACTCCTTGACGACCTCGTAGTCTTGGCGGCTGACCTTGGCGCCCAGCTTGATCGTGTGATTACCGTTGAACTCGATGTCGTTGAACGTCAGATCGTTGCGGATCGTCAGCGCGTTGTCGCTGATGTCCTGACGGCTGCCGGATCCACCAATGTTCAAGATGGAGACGCCGCCGAACGGATCATAGCCGTTTTCGAAGATGCGATAGCTCCGGCCGATCTGGTCGAAGTTCACAGCGGTCGGGTTGTAATTATAATTGCGGTAATCGACTGCCAACTCGTTCAGGAAGCCGTCGCCCTGCCATTGATAACGCAGATTGGCGCTCTTGGTCGTCTGCTGCAGACCGCTTGCGCGTTCGATGGAGTTTGCGCCGCCGACGCCCGTCACATCTGCTTCGTCTCGATAGGTGACGCTCAGATCAAAGAGATGCCCCTCTGCCGGCTGGAAGCTCAGTTTGCCGAAGTAAAGGTCTTCCTCGAACGGCGTGGCGAAGGTGCCGATATATTGACCGAACTGACTGACATAGGCCGGGTTCTGACGGCCTAGCGTCACGGCAGCTGCGCGATTTTCTTGCTTGTGCTCATAGCTGCCGAAGAAGTGCAGCTTGTCTTGAATGATCGGCCCGCCCAGAGCGGCGCCGTATTGCTGAACTTCGAGCGCGGGTTTTTCACGGCCTGCCGCACGCGAAAACTCGTCTTGCTTGATGAAATCTTGGTCCCGATAAGTGCCGAAGATTTCGCCGTGGAACTCGTTGGTGCCGGAGCGCGTCACGGCCGTGATGATGGCTGACGAGGCCTGCTCGTATTCAGCCTTGAAGTTCTGGCTGACAACGCGGAATTCCTGAACGGCCGCCTGCGGGAACGGATTGCCGCGGCTGTCGTCCTGACCGACGATGCCCCCGGCGATGATGTTCGACTTCAGGCTGGCGCCGTCGATGAAGGCGTTGACGGACTCGGCGCGCTGACCGCCTGCTGTGATCTGAACTTCGGACTCATTGGTTCCGACCCGCACGCCCGGCGCCAGAGCCGCGAAGTTCAGGAAGTTGCGGTTGATCTGTGGCAGGGTTTGGATTTGCTGGGTCGTGACGTTGGTGGCGTTTTCGGGTGTGCGCACCTCGACCAGGCGACGCCCGGTCACGACAATATCACCCAGGTTGGCCGCATTGGCGTCAGCCGCGCCCGCCACAGCCAGATCCAGGTTGCCGACCTGACCCACACCGATCGAAACGGTGTCGGTCGCCGTCTCGTTCTCGGCTGTCGTGGCCGTGATCTCATAGGTGCCGGGGCGCAGACCTGACAGGGTGTAGCCGCCCTGCGCGTTCGCCGTGGTGCGGCTGGTGAAGCCCGAGGCGACGTTGCGCGCGACGATGGTGGCGCCGGCCTCGACCGTCGCGCCATCAGTCACATTGCCTCGGATCGTCGAGGTCGCGACCTGCGCCTGTGCGCCGCCGACAACCGCCATGCTGATGGCAAGCGCCGATGCGGCGGCCAAGGCGACCTGACGTGTCGCGGCCTTTCGCGTGTTGAACTGGGTCATCCTGAGCTCTCCCCTCCTGATGGGATCGGTTTTCAGCGACATGGCTGGCCTACCCTTTGTTGAACCTGGCGGGCGATGCCGCCGCGGTGGATTGGCGTTCGACCAAGATCGGCCGAACGATTTCGCAAGCGGTGTCCGTGGCGTCGGCGGTCGCGCCGGCCTGAACCAGGCCGATCAGGCGTTCGACGCCCCTTCGGCCGATTTCCGCAATGTTGACGCGCATGGTGGTCAGCGCGGGCCGCACAAGGGCGGCGATAGGCACATCATCGAAGCCGACGACGGCGATGTCCTCGGGGCAGCGCACGCCGGCCTCCTGGAAGGCCAGAAGCGCGCCGACGGCCATCATATCGTTGGCGGCGAAGACGGCATCGGGCCGCTCCGTCATGGCCAGAAGCTGGGTCGCGGCGCGGTGGCCCGAGGCCTGAGAGAAGTCGCCCTCGACGATGATCGGGTCATGACCGTCCAGCGCCGCCGTGTATCCGGCCGCGCGCGTGTCCGCCTCGACGTTGCCGGCGGCGCCGCGAATGTGGGCGATGCGCCTGCGGCCAGTGGACAACAGGTGCTGGACCGCGCCGACGGCCCCGCCATGGTTGTCGATCATGATGGACGCCCGGCCGGGCTCTGCCGCGCCGCCGTTCATCAGCAGGACCGGCATCCGACCGGCGAATTCAGACGACAGGTTCGCGGCGCCCAGATGCGGCGACAGCACGATCATGCCGTCCACCCGTCCGCGCATCGAACGCACGGCCGCCAGGGTGTCCTCGGCGCCGTCATGCGAACTGGAGACGATCAGATGCTTGCCGTGAGCGCGGGCGGCCAGGTCCATGCCCCGGATCAACTCGGAGAAGAACTCGCCGAACAGGTCGGGCAGGATGACGCCGATCGTGTCGTTCTTGCTGGTCGACAGGCTGCGGGCGCCGAAGTGAGGGACGTAGCGAAGGTCCTCGACCGCATCGAGCACGCGCTGGCGCGTCGCATCCGAGGTCACGCCCAAGCCGTTCAACACACGAGAGACAGAAGCCACGGACACATTGGCGCGTTCAGCCACGTCGCGCATGGTGGCGGCCTTTGCGAAGGGCTGGCCCTCCTGCCGGGCAGACGCAGCGCTAGGCGCGGCCATGTCCAATCGAATTCTCCCTGCTCCCTATCGTCCCGGCCCCTTTTCGAAGATCCGTCGATAGGTGATGTAAGCGGTTACATGACACAGGAGCAATGTCCGCCGCAAGCGCCGTTCAGCCACATTTCAGGCGATTTTCGATCTCGGCTGGAGCCGTCCCGACCGAAGATGGTAGATAGGTCGCTGTTTGGACTGCACTTTTCCTAGGCTCTTTTCGACAGACGGAATAAGGCGCGCGCCTTGGTCGCACCGACTGCCGCCGAACGGGGACGCGTCCGCAGCCTCATACGAAAAGGCCCGCGCCGCCGAAGCTGCGCGGGCCGCAATCACGATGCGAAAGACGAATCTATGCGGGATTAAGGTCATCCAGCTTGCCGCGAAGCATCTGCAGCATGGCGGAGAAGTCGCGGCCGCCGTGCCCGATCCCGTCGAACAGGGCGTAAAGCGCCTCGGCCTGTGCGCCCAACGGCGTCGAGGCGCCGGATTTCGCCGCTGCGTCCTGGGCGAGCTTCAGGTCCTTCAACATCATGGCCGTGGCGAACCCGCCCTGATAGTCGCGGTTGGACGGCGCGGTCGGAACCGGACCAGGCCAGGGATAGTAGCTGGTCACGCTCCAGCACTGACCCGAGGACTTGGACGCGATCTCGAAGAACCGTTCGGGATCCAGACCCAGTTTCTCCGCCAGGGCGATGGCTTCGCACGTGCCCAGCATGGAGATGCCGAGCAGCATGTTGTTGCAGATCTTGGCCGCCTGCCCCGCCCCATGATTGCCGGCGCGGATCGTGATGCGGCTCATGGGCTCCAGCGCCGCCTCGACGCGGGCGAAGTCGCCCTCGTCGCAGCCGACCATGAAGGCCAGCGTGCCCGCATCCGCCGCCGCCGTGCCGCCTGACACAGGCCCGTCTGCAAAGGCGTAGCCGGCCGACTTGGCCAACCCGGCGACCTTGCGCGCGGTTTCGACATCAATGGTCGAACAGTCGAGCAGCAACGCGGTCGACGGCGCGGCGCCGATGATCTGTTCGGAATAGACCTTCAGCACGTGCGGCCCGGCCGGCAGCATGGTGATGACCACCTCGGCGTTCTTGACCGCCTCGGCGACCGATCCGGCCGCGACGCAACCGGCCGCCACCGCCCGCTCCAGCGCCTGCGCCGACAGATCGAAGGCGGCGACCGCATGGCCCGCCTTGGCCTGGTTCGCGGCCATGCCGCCGCCCATATTGCCCAGGCCGATGAAGGCGATCTTGGTCATGGTCTCTCTCCCTTTTTGTCGTCCGCTCATCCCCGCGAAAGCGGGGACGTGGTCAGGCCAGCGGCGTCCATTTTTCATTGTCCGGCAACGGCGCGAACAGCGCATTCAGCGTCTCGTCGGTAACGCCCGACAGGTCCGCCGGTGACCATTTCGGCGCATTATCCTTGTCCACAATTACGGCCCGCACGCCTTCCTGGAAGTCGTGGGTGCGCACGACGCGGCCGCCCAGGGCGTATTCCATCGCCATATTGTCGGCGAAGCTGTTCAGCGTTGCGCCCGTGCGGATCTGGCGCAGCGAGACCTTGAGCGACTGTGGCGACTTGGTTCTCAGCGTTTCCAGCTGCTGCAGCGTCCAGTCCGAGCCGTCCGCCTCAAGCGCCCGGAAAATTTCCTCAACCGTGTCGAAGGCGAACAGCCGGTCGATGGCCTCGCGGTGGGCCGACAGCGGTGCAGGCCCCGCGTCCCCGGCGTGGCGCGCCACGACCGACGACGGATCTGCGGCCTCACCCATCAGATCGGCCTTCAACGCCTCGACGCGATCTGCGGGCACAAAGTGCGTGTGGATGCCGAGCGCCACCGTATCCGTCGCCTTCAGCCGCGCGCCTGTCAGCGCCAGCCAGACGCCGGTCTGGCCCGGCAGGCGCGGCAGGAACCAGCCACCGCCCACGTCTGGGAATAGGCCGATCCCTGTCTCGGGCATGGCGTAGGTGGTGCGCTCGGTCGCCACACGAATGTCGGCCGGCTCGGAAATGCCGACCCCGCCGCCCATGACGATGCCGTCCACGATGGCGATGATCGGCTTGGGATAGTCGAACATCAGATGGTTCAGCCGGTACTCGGCCAAGAAGAAGGCCTTGGCCTCCGACGCATCGCCCGCACCACTTTCGGCGATCATGCGAATGTCGCCGCCCGCGCAAAAACCCCGCTCGCCGGCGTGGTCTATAAGTATGGCGGAGACGGAGGGATTCGAACGCCAGGCCAGCAGCGCCTCGGTCATCGCCTCGCACATCGCCCGGTTCAGCGCATGGATCGCCTTGGGCCGGTTCAGGGTGATCCGACCGACGCCGTTTTCGATCCGGGTGACGACTTCGTCTTCGCTCACTTGGTCATCTCACGCGCGATGATCACCCGCATGATCTCGTTGGTGCCTTCCAGAATGCGGTGGACCCGCAGGTCGCGCACGATCCGTTCCAGCGGATAGTCCTTCAGGTAACCATAGCCGCCGTGCAGTTGCAGGGCCTCGTCGGCGATCTGGAAACAGGCGTCGGTGGCCAGGCGCTTGGCCATGGCGCACCACTTCGTCTTTTCCGGATGGTCGGTGTCGATGGCCCAGGCGCCACGCAGCACCATCAGACGCGCCGCCTCCAGGTCCGTGGCCATGTCCGCCAGCCGGAACTGCAGCGCCTGGAACTCGCCGATCGGTCGGCCGAACTGTTTGCGGGTGGCGACGTACTCCTGCGCCGTCTCCAGCGCCAGCCGCGCCCCGCCCAGCGAACAGGCGGCGATGTTCAGCCGTCCGCCGTCCAGACCGGCCATGGCGTAGCGGAAGCCCGCCCCCTCTTCACCCAGAAGATTGGCGACCGGCACGCGGCAGTCGTCGAACTGGACGATGGCGGTCGGCTGGGCGTTCCAGCCCATCTTCTTTTCCTGCGCGCCGAACGACAGGCCGGGGGTGCCGGCCTCGACCACGATCGCGGACACCCCCTTCGCGCCCTCCCCGCCCGTGCGGACCATGACGACATAGAGGTCGCTGGTCCCCGCGCCCGAGATGAAAGCCTTGGACCCGTTCAGCACATAGTGGTCGCCGTCGCGCACGGCCGTGGTCCGCAGCGCCGCCGCATCCGATCCCGAGCCCGGCTCGGTCAGACAATAGGAGGCGATCTTCTCCATCCCGACCAGCGAGGGCACGAACCGGCCGCGCAGATCGTCCGACCCGAAGCGATCGATCATCCACGTCGCCATGTTGTGGATCGAGATGAAGGCCGCCGTCGCCACGTCGCCGCGCGACAGCTCCTCGAAGATCACCGCCGCCTCGACCCGGCCCAGGGCCATGCCGCCGTGCTCCTCAGCCGTATAGATGCCGCAGAAGCCCATCTCGGCCGCCTGCTTCATCACCTCGACGGGGAAATGCTTGTCCTCGTCCCAGCGGGCCGAATGGGGCGCCAGCTCGGCCTCGGCGAAGGCGCGGGCGGCGTCCTGAATGGCGCGCTGATCGTCGTTGAGAGCGAAATCCATGACGGCCTCAGCGCATCGTCGGGATGACGAACGAGCTGTCCGAATGTTCCAGCGCCGAGTCCGGCCAGCGGGCCGTCACGGTCTTGGTCTTGGTCCAGAAGCGGACGCCCTCCATGCCGTGCTGGTTGATGTCGCCAAAGGCCGAACGCTTCCAGCCGCCGAAGGTGTGATAGGCGACCGGCACCGGGATCGGCACATTGATCCCGACCATTCCGACGTTGACGCGGGCGGCGAAGTCGCGGGCCGCGCGGCCATTCTGGGTGAAGATGGCGACGCCGTTGCCGTATTGGTGCTCCGACGGCAGGGCCAGCGCCTCCTCGAACGTCTCGGCGCGAACGATCTGCAGGACCGGACCGAAGATTTCCTCCTGATAGGACGACATCTCGGGCTTCACATGGTCGAACAACGACGGGCCGATGAAATAGCCCTTCTCGTGGCCCTGCAGGCTGAAGTCGCGGCCGTCGACGACCAGTTCGGCGCCTTCCTGCACGCCCTTTTCGATCCAGCCCGCAACACGCTCGCGATGCTGAGCCGTGACGACCGGGCCATAGTGGGCGCCCGCATCGGTCGAGACGCCGACGCGCATCGAGGGGATCTCGGCGACCATCCGTTCGCGCAGTTCGTCCGCCGTCTTCTTGCCGACCGGCACCACGACCGGCAGCGCCATGCAGCGTTCGCCCGCCGAGCCATAGGCCGCGCCGGACAGATCCTTGATCACCTGGTCCATGTCCGCGTCGGGCAGGACGATGCCGTGGTTCTTGGCGCCGCCCATGGCCTGGACGCGCTTATGGTTCGCGGCGCCGGTCTGATACACATAGTGGGCGATGTCGGACGAACCGACGAAGCTGACGGCATGGACCAGCGGATGGGTCAGGATGGCGTCGACCGACGTCTTGTCGCCGTGCACCACGTTCAGCACGCCGTTCGGCGCTCCGGCTTCCAGCATCAGTTCGGCCAGACGCACCGGCACCGACGGATCGCGCTCGGACGGCTTCAGCACGAAGGTGTTGCCCACCGCGATGGCCACGCCGAACATCCACATGGGGATCATGGCCGGGAAGTTGAACGGGGTGATGCCCGCCACCACGCCCAGCGGCTGACGCATCGAATAGACGTCGATGCCGGGGCCGGCGCCTTGAGTGTATTCGCCCTTCAACGCGTGCGGGATGCCGCAGGCGAACTCGATCACTTCCAGGCCGCGCTGAATGTCGCCCTTGGAGTCGGCGATGACCTTGCCGTGCTCGCTGGACAGCAGTTCGGCCAGTTCGTCCATCCGCGCCTCGACCAGGCGTTTGAAGTCGAACATCACGCGGGCGCGGCGCTGGGGATTGGTCGAAGCCCAACCGTCAAAGGCGTTCTGCGCCGCCTGGACCGCGCGATCGACCTCGCCCGTCGTCGCCAGCTGGACGCGAGCCTGCACATCCCCGGTGTTGGGATTGAACACGTCGCTGAAGCGTCCGGACGCGCCGTCGAAAGCCGCACCGTCGATGAAGTGGCGAATGTCGCGCATGGCCTGGGTGTTCCTGTTGGTTCTTTTGTTGCGGCTATGGCTATCACCCCTGCGCGCGGGTCGATAATGCAAAGTTGCAGGCAACAGTCTGCGTTTTTGCAGGATAGCTAGACGACCATGTATGATTGGGACGATCTGCGCATCTTCATCGCGGCCGCGCGCGCGGGCTCGTTAGGCGGTGCGGCGCAGCGGTTGGGCGTCGATGCCGCCACGGTCGGGCGCCGGGTCGCCCGATTGGAAAGCGCGCTGAAATCCACCCTGGTCGTCCGCTCCACCACCGGGCTTCAGTTGACCGCCGCTGGCGCGCAGCTGCTCGATATCGGTCTGGAGGCCGAAAGCGCGATGGAGGCCGCTGGCCGCGTGACCCAGCCCGACGCGCCCGCCGGCGTCGTGCGCGTCAGTGCCTCCGAGGGGTTTGGCGTCACCTTGATGGCCCCCGCCCTGCCCGCGCTGCGCCTGACGCATCCGGGTCTGAGGATCGAACTGGCGGCCACCTCCGGCTTCCTGTCGCCCACGCGCCGAGAGGTCGACATGGCGATCACCTTGGCCGCGCCACATGCCGCACGCCTGATCGTCGAGCCGCTGACGCCGTATCAGCTGGCCCTCTACGCCTCGCCCGATCACCTGCACCGCAACGGCGTTCCGAACACCGTCGAAGACCTGAGCCGCTTCGACATCGTCGGCTATATCGACGATCTGATCTATGCGCCCGAGTTGCGCTATCTGGACGAGGTCCAGCCGGGTCTCGCGCCCCACGTCGCCTCGTCTTCGATCCGGGCGCAGCGGGAGATCATCGCCGCCGGGGGCGGCGTCGGCGTCCTGCCGTGCTTCCTGGCCGAGGGTCTGGTGCGCGTGCTGCCGTCGATCCTGATCGAGCGCCGCTTCTGGCTGGCCACCCATCGTGATGTCCATGACACCTCGCGTCTGCGCACCGTCCGTTCGTGGCTGAAGACCCTGTGCCATGAACAACAGTCAAGCTTGAGGCCATTCTGACTTCGGCAGAGAAATCGAAGTGTGGTGCGCCGCACACACCTGCGCGTTTTTGAAAGTTCGGGGAACGGAGGTCTCGTTCAAATCTTAATAGAGGACGAACGAGGCCTGCCATGACACTGACCTTCAGCCTGACATTGATGACGGCCCTGCTGGGCGCCCCGACCGGACCGCTGCTCAAGGACGCGGCCCTGTACAGCGCGCCTCAACCCGCCATCGAACGCGCCGTCGCGCCCAAGGCCGAGAGCACGGACCGCTTCAGCGTGCGCCTACGTTGCACTGCCTTGGCTTCGGGTCACGTTACCGACTGCGTCGTGCTGGAAGAAACCCGTCCGGGCATGGGGTTTGGCGAAGCCGCCTTGGCCCTGATGAACGGCGCCGAAGTCACCCCCATCATGGACCGCGGCCGTGCGGTCGATGCCCCCTTCGAACGCACCATCGACTTCACGCCGTAGGCCACAGCTCAGCCTCATATGAAAAGTCCCCGGTTGCTCGCAGCCGGGGACTTTTCGTATTCGACCATGTCTAGGGACAATAGCGATTTCCCTCGCCCTTGGCGGACGAGGGAAACGCCAGCTTATCGCGCAGGCGCGATGCGCCACACCGTATTGGACAGATCGTCGGCGACGAATAGCACACGCCTGGTGCCATCGAACGCGACGCCGACGGGACGGCCGCGCGCCTTGCCGTCCTTCAGGAAGCCGGTGGCGAAGTCGACGGGTTGTCCCGCCGGGCGGCCAGCATTGAACGGCACCCATACGACCTTGTAACCGGACGGATCCTGGCGGTTCCAACTGCCGTGCATGCCTATGAAGGCGCCGTTGGCGAACGACCCGCCAAAACCGCCATTTCGGGCGAAGTCCAGCCCGAGGGCGGCGACGTGTGATCCCAGAGCGTAATCCGGCCGGATGGCCTTGGCGACCATCTCGGGATTTTGCGGCATCACGCGTGGATCGCGGTTCTGGCCCCAGTAGCTGTAGGGCCAGCCGTAGAAGGCCCCATCGCGCACCTGGGTCAGATAATCCGGGACCAGTTGCGGCCCCAGTTCGTCGCGCTCGTTGACCACAGACCACAGCAGATTAGTGGTCGGCTCGATGGCAAGGGCCGTTGGATTGCGAATGCCGGTGGCGATCGTGCGCCGTGCGCCGGTCGCCCGGTCGATTTCCCACACCGTGGCGCGCTCTTCTTCGACCGCCATGCCGCGCTCGCCGATATTCGAGTTCGAGCCGGTGCCGACATACAGCTTCGACCCGTCCGTGCTAGCGGTCAGGGACTTGGTCCAGTGGTGGTTGATGCGCGAGGGCAGCTCCGTCACCCGCTCAGCGGGCGTGGCGATGCCGGTCTGGCCGGGCTGGAAGGCGAAGCGAACCAGCGCCCCCTGTTCGGCGACATAAAGATAGCCGTTGACATAGGCCAAGCCGTAGGGCGCATCGAGGTTGTCCACCAGAACGGTCCGCAGTTCGGGAGTGCCGTCGTTGTTCGCGTCGCGCACCAGGGTGATGCGGTTGCCGCCTTTGATCTTGGTGTTGCCCTGCTTCTTGATGACGCCGGCGATCACATCCTTGGGCCGCATGGCGGGCGCATGGCCGCCGCGCCCTTCGGCGATCAGGACGTCGCCGTTGGGCAGGACCAGCATCTGACGGGGAATCTTGAGATCCTTAGCGAAGGCGCTGATCGTAAAGCCTTGCGGCACCGTCGGCGTCTCGCCGTTCCAGCCTGCCGGCGGGCTGATCTTCATCGGCGGCACCAACGTCTCGTTGACCCTGGGCAGGTCGGGCGCCGCGCCGGTCTGGTTCAGTTTCGGATCGCTGGCGTTGCCGCACGATGCGACGGTCAGGGCCATGGCCAGGGTGGCGACGCTGGCGGCGAGCAGGTTCTTGTTCATCGGACGCTCTCCCGCGCGGCATAGGCGGTCCAGCCGGCGACCAGGACCAGAATTGTGCAGAGGATCGACAGGATCAGACCGAAGGCTCCGACGGAGCTCCAGGCGTCCTGGCTATGTTTGAAGGCGTTCACCAGACCCAGCACCCAGGCCAGCGCAAGCGCGACCAGATGCACCGTCACCCGCCGAGACCGTCCGTGGCGCAGACCGATGACGAAATCAAAGATCGAAAACAGGCCAGCGACACCGCCAAACACCAGCGCTCCGGCGATCAGCCAGGCCGAGAAGTTCGTCCACTGGACCTCGGCCGTCTTCAGATAGGCGATGTCGGTGAACAGGGCGAAGGTGAACAGCGCGATCGGAAACGCCAGCAATAGCCAATGCAACGGTCGAACGACCGCATCCTTCAGTCCATGGGTGCTCATGCCAGCCCTCTCCGTAAAGTCTGGCTTGGCTAACCGTCTGAACGGGAAATGGTTCACCGGCTTTCGCCGCGCTGATCTCATGGCGCCGGAACTGGGAGCGCGTCCTCGCCCTCAGTGGCTTGCTAACAACCGGCGCGGACGCGCCCCCAGACCACATCGACAATGCTGATCAGCGTCCCGGATTCAGCCGACCCGATTGGACCAATCGGCGTAAAGGTCCAGCGCCTTCTGCGGCGATGAGATCCACCAGGAATAGCCATTACGCCGTCCGACGGAGATTTCATTGACGTCGTCGTGGATAGTCTGATCCTTGTCGCCGAAGATCGGACGCCCGGTCACCAGATCGTAGTTGCGAGACCAGATCGGACCCGCACCGGCCTTGTCGATCAGCTTGCGTCCGTCGTCGGTCATTTCGAAGGACTTGTCATAGACACGCGCCGTCTGAAGCCACCCGGCGGCGCCGCGAACAGCGGCCTTGATCTCCGGCGACGGGTTCTCCTCGCCCATCAGGAAGATCAGGATATCGGTTGTTTCGCCGCTTGCGATGGATCGCGGCTCGTAGTTCCGAGCGCTGGTCGGCACCAGCCGCATGGGCTCAACCTGCTGTGGCCAGCCAAGCAGTCGATCCCCTTGACGCACCTGTGCCGCGAGGATCACGTCGATCGCCTTCCGGGTCGCCTCGGCCGCCCGTGTCTCCAGCTCAGCCGGCACGAAATCGAAGCCCTCAGCGCCATGCGCGACATCACGAAGCAGCATGGCCGCGTTCGCCACCGCATTGTCATTGAAGGTGATTGAGTCGTGGAAGCCGCCTTCGAGCGGCCAGATCTGCGGCCAGCCGCCATTGGGATACTGCGCGTTCAGCAGATACCGCACGCCTCGGATCACGCTGGCGCGCCAGTTGTCGCCGTCGCGTCCGGGCGCATGGGCGGCGACCTTGGCCAGGAAACGCATTTCCGACCACGTCGCCTCGTTGTCCAACGTGCCAACGAAGGTCCAGAAGCGATCCGCCGGCGCATCGAAGTTCGCCGGGTTTTGCTCCATGGTTTCGGCATCGTTGGAGAACCGCTGACCCGGCAGGCGCGCAATGCTGCGATCCTGGTTTTTGCTCCATCCGCCGGCGGGCGTCTGGAAACTGACGATCGCATCCGCGACGGCCCGGGCGTCGGCCGTGGCGTACCAGTCGGCAGGCCGGTCCAGCGGCATGTTGTAGTGGGCGGGTCCGACGGCCTTGGGCGGCGGCGGCGGGGCAGCGCCGGCGCGAAGCTCGGCCGCGAGCGCGGCGCGGTCGGCCTGATGCTGGGCTTGAGAGCGTGCCAGATACTCGGCCCACGGACCGCGCTCTGCGTCGGGCAAGGCGCCGATCCTGTCGCTGGTCAGACCCACCGCCGGCGTGTTCAGCCGCAGGACTTCAGCCTGGGCGACGCCGGCAACACCCCCCACAAGCGCGACCGCGCCAAATGCCAGGATAGAACAGGCGGACAGGATTTTCATCGCGCTAACTCCCACAACTTTTTTGGTTTTCATGTTTGTCTGGATCGCAGGCCAGTGACGCCGGACGACTCGGTCACCTTGGGGCCTTGGCCGTCCAGGGTGTCGATGTTGCAGTCGCGGAAACGCCAGTTCTCGGCATTGGCGATGGCGCCCGCATCTTGCACATCCCAGTCCAACCGCTCGAAAATGAAGTCTTTCAGCGGCGCTTCGGGATAGGCGGCGGCGGCGAATCCGACCTTGCCGCCGACGGCCTTGATGTTCGACAGGCGAACATCGTGGATGCGGGGAATGCCCTGTTCACGCGGGACCGGCGTGGCGAGCGCGCGCCAGTAATCCGGCACGTCCGCGATGCCGTCCGGGATCTGGGCGTAGCTGTAGTTTGGGTACCAGTTCAGGTTCACTTGCATCAATGTGCGCACGTCCTGCAGATGGATGTCGCGCAGGCGGATGTTGGAGATCACGCCGCCGCGTGTGTGGCCTGATTTGAAGAAGATCCCCAGCGGCACCGGATACTCGATCCTCAGCCCAGAAACCTCGATGTCGTCAAATCCGCCTGATGTCTCCGACCCGAAGGTCATCCCGGCCAAGGCGTCACGGACGATGCAGTCGCGAATCTTCACCTGACGGCACGGCCGGGCCACCCGCAGCCCGTCCCAGTCGCGTCCCGCCTTGATGCAGATCGCGTCGTCGTTGACCGACAGGTCGCATCTCTCGACCAGCACCCGCTCCGATGAATCGATATCGATGCCGTCCGTCGAGGGGCCGCGTCCGCCGATGTTGTTCCTGATGATCAGGTCGGCGACCTTTACGTCCCGCGAGTAGCAGACGTGGACGGTCCAGAACCCCGATCGCGCCAAGTTCAGGCCAGAAACTTCGACCTGCTGCGCGTCGTAGACATGGATCAGCCGCGGCCGGCGGCAGTCGTAGTCGGCCGCCCATCGCAGGTCGCGCGGATCATAATCGCGTCGCAGCGCCCAATAGGAATCCCAGAAAACCTTGCCGTCGCCATCGACCAGACCCTCGCCCGTGATCTTGGCGTTATGTTGCTGATAGACATTCAGCAAGCCGGCGGGCCAGTCCATCTCAACGCCTGCAACACGCGTGCGAACCATCGGATAGGCGGCCAAATCCTGAACGCCGCGCAGAGTGGCCCCGCGTTCGATCGACAGGGTCACCCCCGACTTCACGAATAGCGAGCCTGACAGATACAGACCGGGTTTCAGCACCACGACACCTCCGCCCTGCCCTGCCGCCGCGTCGATGGCGGCCTGGATAGGACGAGTGTTGATTGCGACCCCGTCGCCCACCGCGCCATAATCGGACGCGTCGAAGGTGCGCGAACGGCTCGACTGTGCGAACGTCGGCGCTGCTTGCGTCAAGGCGCTGACGACACCCAGTTGCAGAAGCGTGCGGCGATCGGCGCGCATCTAGATTTCCCACATTCTGTTCTTTCGTCTCACAATAGTGGACGATATAAGGCTGGCAAGAGATACCGATAGTTGATCGTCAGAAATTGACACCGGTTACGTTGCGGCTCGCCGTGCAAGTGGGCCACCAACCATCATGCGCCGCCTGGAGCGACGCCGGAGGAAAGCATGGCCCTGCCAACCCGACCCTGCATTGGCCTGATCGCCGTCCTGATGAGCTCGGCCGCCATGTCTGGCCCCGTCCTGGCGCAAACGGTCGGAGCCTTGCCGCCAGGTGTCGAGGCCGAATGGTTGGCTCAACGCAATCGCCCCGCCCTTTACACCGAGGTGGCAGGCGTGCCGTCACGCGAGAGCACGATGGCGGCCGTCGAATATGTCGCCTCCTCGCAAATCGCAGCCATGGCCGCCGAGCCGCTCGCCTTGTCGACGGGCAGCAACCTGACGCAGATGTCGTCCAACTGGGTCGCAGCAACCTTTTACGTCGGCGCCTCGCGCCTTGCGCGCGTCTCGGACGACAGGCGAACGCTGCGCTTTTTGAGCGCCGTGGCCGATCACTACAATTACGGTGTGCGCGGCGCGCGCTCGGGCAAGACGATGCTGAACGCCGACGATATCGCCATCGGCGATCTCTACGAAGAACTCTACGCGCGTCGTGGACAGGAGGGCGTGCTGATGCCGCTGCGTCAGCGGCTGGATTGGCAGGTCCCCTATCTGGCCAGGGCGGAAGACACACCCGCGCTGGTCTGGTGGTGGGCAGACGCCCTCTATATGGCGCCCCCGGTCTTCGCCCGGATGACCGCGATCACGGGCGATCCGAAATATCTGAACGCCGCAGACAAGGAATGGCGACGCACGGCGGCGCGGCTGTGGGTGGAGGACGAAAAACTCTTTCTGCGCGACGAACGGTTCAAGGACGAGAACCATCGTGACGCTGACGGGGACCGCATCTACTGGTCGCGGGCCAATGGCTGGGTCATGGGCGGTTTGGTGCGATGGCTGGAGTCCGTGCCTGCCGATTTCGCCGGGCGCGGCCTCTATGTCGACCTCTTCCAGAAGATGGCCGGCAGGATCGCAGGTCTCCAGCAAGAGGACGGACTGTGGCGCGCCAGCTTGCTGGATCCCAAAGCCTATCCCGAGGCTGAAACCTCAGGCTCGGTCTTCTATGTCTACGCCCTGGCCTGGGGGATCAATCACGGCCTTCTGGATCGCGACACCTACCTGCCGCATGTGTTGAAGGGTTGGGCCGGCCTGAACCGCCATGTCCTTGCGAACGGCCTGGTGGGCGCGGCGCAGAAGACCGGCGATCAGCCCGTGTCGACGGCCCCGGAAGACGTCGGCCTCTATGTTTCAGGAACTTATATTCTGGCCGGACTGGAAGTCGCGACGCTGAACGACGCTGTTCGGTCTTTGCCGTTAGCGGAACCCACGCGCGACACGGCCGAGGTGATCGCTGCGACCACGCCTGTCCCGCCCGCCCCGGTGACGGTCGTCGGCGCCGAAGAAATCCGCCGTCGAGACGCCGAGATGCGTGCGACCTCGGCGCTCTCCTACGATCCATCCGCTCTAAATCGACCCTCGACCATCGAACCGCTGGAGCCGCCGCCGGAAGACCAGCAGCGACCGCGCGCGGTCGCCCGCTTCGCGCCGGATCGTTTGGATGACCTGCTATGGGAAAACGATCGCGTCGCTCACCGCATTTACGGTCCCACGCTTGAAGCGCGTGAGGCGCCGTCTGGCTCGGGGATCGATGTGTGGGCCAAACGTGTCCGCTATCCCTTCATGGACCGTCAGCTGAAGTTCCCGAACTATCACGTCGATCGCGGCGAAGGCCTGGATTATTATGACGTGGGACGCGGCAGAGGCGCCGGGGGTCTTGGCATTTGGTACGACAACAAGCTCTGGACCAGCCGCAACTTCTCCACCTACCAAATCGACAAAACCGGCGGCGACGAGGCGCGGTTCAGCGTGACCTACCGCCCTTGGCCGGTCGACGTCGTACGCACGGTTTCAGAAACGCGCGAGTTCAGCCTTCCGTTGGGCTCCAACTTCACGCGCATGACTTCAACTCTGTCCTCGAATTCCGACGCACCACTGATCGTCGCGATCGGCATTTCGAAGCGCAGCAACGACAACGGACGGGGTTTCGTCACGCGCGACGCCGCACACGGGCGCCTGATGTTCTGGGAGCCGGAAAACCCGGAGCATGGCGCGCTTGGCATCGCTCTGGCGGTTGATCCCGCAACGGTCGAAGGCTTTACCGAAGACGCCGACAACTATCTGATCCTGGTGCGGGTAACGCCGGGTCAGCCGTTCACCTACTACATGGGATCGGCTTGGGATCGCGGTCTGGACTTCACGACGCGCAGCGCCTGGGAAGACTTCGTCGCAAACCAGAGTTTCGATTTCCGCCAAGGCGACTAGATCTCCAGCCGGAGGTCTCTCGCCGCGTCGTGCCATCGCGGCCAAGGTCCAAAAAGAGGCGGCGCCGGACATACCGGCGCCGCCTGTTTATTTCGCCGATCTGTTGGGATCAGAAGCGATACCGCGCGCCGATGTAAACCTGGCGGCCAGTGTGGTGATAGACATAGGTGCTGTCACGCGGCAGGCCGATGTCGCCGTGGTTCTGACGGTTGGCTTCGTCGGTCAGATTCAGCCCCTCGACCGAAACACTGAGGTTATCGGTCAGGTTGTACGATGCGGAAGCGTCGATCGTCGTGGTTTCGGTCTTGCCCTGATAGGGAATAAGGCCCGTGGCGCCGTTCGAACCCGGCACGCTCTGGAAATAGGTGTCGCGATAGGCCGCTGACACACGCGCATTGAACTTGCCGTCGTCATAATACAGCGTCGCGTTCCAGGCGTTTGGCGACAGGTTGACCAGATCCGCCGTCACGAAGGCCGCGCAGGTGGCGGTCACGCAATACTGAATCTCGGATTCGACGTGCGTGTAGTTCAGCTGCGTACCGATATTCGACAGCAGGCTGGGCAGGAACGAGAAGGTCTGCTGATAGCTGATCTCGAAGCCTTTGAGCGGCCCGCCGGGCGTGTTGGTGGGCGTGCTGAACTGATAGATGTCGCCGGCAGGACGACCGCCCGCCGGGAAGGCCACAGGGTTCAACGCCGTCAGTTGGCTATACGACAACGGTTCGGTGGTCGTCTGCACATAGGTCGAGATGTCCTTGTAGAAGTAGGCGAAGGACAGCAGAGCTTCAGGCGCGAAGTAATATTCGACCGACAGGTCGTAGGTCGTCGCCCGATAGGGTTCCAACTCGACATTGCCCAGCGAGGCCGTATTCGTCGCCGCGCCGGCTGCGCTCAGCGTGAAGACCGGAACCAGGCTGGTGACAGGCGGCCGAGCCATGACCTTGGCGGCGCCCACGCGCACGATCAGATCCTTCATCGGCTCGATCGAGACATTCAGCGACGGCAGGGTGTCGTCATACTCGTTCTCGCCCCGAACTGGCGTCGCAACGCCCCCGACGTTGGAATAACCCAAGGCGTCGACCTCGGTCTTGACCTGACGTACGCCGATGTTGCCCCGGAAGGGCACGCCCATGATTTCGGTGTCCCAGTCGGCCTGCACGTAGGCGCCGGTGTCGGTCTCGGTCACGTCACGCCAGTTGCCATAGGTGGACGGATTGCCATTCAGGCCGATCAGCCGGAAATCACCGCCTGCCACGCCCGTGTCGCAGTTGCAGTTGTAATTCCAGACTGTCTGCAACGCAGCCAGATCCGGCCGAACCCAGCTGGTCGCAGCGCCCGACGGCAGATCGAGGTTGCGACCGAAACCGCTCAGCAGATTGGTGACCGAAGCCATGCTCGTGCCGGCCGGCAGCGCTGGCGAACCGTTGGCGTTGTTCGGGCGCGCGAAGGCGCGGCTGCTCGACTCGTATTCCTTGCGGCTCACGCCCGCTTTCAGGGTGAGCCAATCGCTCAGGTCGAAGGCGAAGTTAGCCTCACCCGTCGTGTAGACGTTTTCCTGGAAGTTAGAGCTGATGCGCAGCTCCGATCGGGGTTGCGCGCCGGTCGGTCCGACGACGCTCCACTGCGTGGGATCGGCGACGTTGAAGCCCCAGTTGATCGCCGGCAGATTGCGGTTCTGACGGAAGTCATAGGAATAGCCATCGACATTCTGGCGATCGATGATGGCGCTGACCTGGACGGGGTTGGCGAAGCTGGATTCCGCGCGACCGATCAGGCCGTTGAACCTCAGCCGATCCGAAAACTCATGCTCGACCCCAAAGGTCATCTGCTTGAATTCGGTCTGCAGCTCGTCGAACCGCTGCTCGCTGCGGATGTCCATGTCGTCGAGCTGGGCATAGATCATCTCCCCCGTGTCGGGATCGATCTCGAAGCTCATGATGTCGACCTGCGGCTTGCCGCCCTGATCGGCGCCACGGCTGAGCGACCAGGCTTGCAGGAAGTTTTCGCTGCGGGTCGAATCTAGCTTCGAGTACAGCATGTCCATCGTGAACAGGGTCGGACCGTTGCCGGGCCGGGCTTGCACCGACAGCGTCGCGCCCAGACGTTCCTGACTGTGCTCCAGACTACCATAGCGCGGGATACGAGGATGGTAGGTGCGCGCGGCGTTCGGCAGGACAGCGCCATTCTGGAAACCGCCGTCGGCGCTGGCAGGTCCCCAGCGCACCGAGCTGAAACCTTCCTCCAGACTGTCACGCTCGCTGTAGGCGATCGAAAACAGAGCGCCGATCTGGTCATCCGCCCAGGTGTTCGAAATCAGACCGGCAAAGCGTGGGCTCCAATCCTGCGACAGATCGTTATAGCCGTATTGGCCCGACAGCGCGCCCTGGAAGCCCACCTTGTCGAACGGTCGGCTGGTGCGCAGATCGACAGTCGCCCCCAACGACCCCTCTTCCGTTTCGGCCGAGGCGGTCTTGCGCACCGTGATATTGTTAAAGAGCTCTGAGGCGAAGACGTTGAAGTCGAAGCCACGACCGCGATTCACCCCGCCCGACGAGTCGGTGGCGCCGGTCGATGCCTGGGCCTCGATGCCGTTGATCCGCGTGCGGGTGAACTCCGAGCTCAGCCCGCGGACGGTGATCGACCGGCCCTCGCCCGCATCGCGGTCAATGGAGACCCCGGGAATGCGCTGGATCGACTCGGCCAGATTGGTGTCGGGGAAATCCGCAATGTCTTCCGCCGAGATGGCGTCGACGACGCCGGCTTCGCGGCGTTTGATGTTCAAGGAATTCTGTAGGCTGGCCCGGAAGCCCGTGACGACGATGTCATCGACCTCGGCAGCGTCATCCGTCTGAGGCGCAGCGACCTCGGCCGTTTGGGCGGCGGCGTCATGCGCCATCATGGCGAGAGCTAGCGCGCCCAGTGACGCGGTGGCGACCAAGGCATGGCGCGCGAATTTATGGCGTTGAGTCATTTCCAGTTTCTCCTCCCAAGTGTCGCGCTTCAAGGATCGAACGCCCTTGTTCACGCCTCCCGCTGCTGACGGGAGACACCGGTGTCAAAACGAGTTGGCCGCCTGACTGCTACCGGTGTCATCCGTCTTTAGCCATATTCAGCCGCGACTCGCAAGCGGGCGACTCTACTGATGGGGATCTGTAATCTCGCCGAAGAACGTGGCTTAACCAGAAACGCAACTGCACGCGGCCCGCCGGCACATTGTGGGGTTTCGAAGAATGCCTGACGCCTGAAAAGGCTGACGGACGCCCTGTCCTATTCCCACTCGATCGTCCAATCCACCAGAAGGCGCTGATTTAACAGCGCCTTTTCTTTGATCTAGGCACCATACCGCGCGACCTACCGTCACCTGAACGCCGCCTTTGAATTCATTGGTGAAATTAGACGTAATAAAATTCAGGTGATGTCGCCATCTATCGGCAGGCTACTCTACGTTGAGGAGCGCATCACCTTCGACGATCGACACCCGATAATCGCCCTCCGTTCTGGCATACAGCGATCGAAGCGTCGATCCTCGTCGCCGACCAGCATGTCGTCCTCCCGCGCGAGGGAAAACCGAGCTGCGGATCGACTTCGGACGAGAAGCGGACGGCCGCCTCAGCCTCGATCCTGACCCCGCCGGAAACAGGTCTGACCCGTGCGGGAGACCACCAAACAGCGGGTCAGGCGTTGCTCCCTTCTGATCGCTGGTCGTGACAGATCCAGGCGCGGGTCTGATTAAGCAGTTCATCGGCCAGGTCCGAGTCCTCGGACGACCGGGCCAAGATCATCGCTCCAACCATCGCCGACCAGGTCCCGATGGCCCTTCGTCGCGCGGCCTCAGGTTGGTCCTCGGTGAAGGTCGAAGCGATCCGGTCGATCTGGGCCTTGATGCCGTCGGTCATCGCCCGCCGTGCCTGCGGGGACTGCCGCGCAGTTTCGGACGCCAGCGCGGCCATCGGGCATCCCCGGCCAGGATTCCGTCGATGGGCGTCCGCCAGATAGGCCTCGGAATATTGCCGTAACTCCTGCTCACCGGGCGGAGACTTGGCGAAGACATGGGCGATGCTTTGGGCGATCAGATCATCCTTCGAGGCGAAATGCCCGTAGAAGCCGCCATGGGTCAGGCCGCTGGCCTTCATCACCTCGGCGACGCTGACCTCATCAAACCCCTTGGCGCGGAACAGGCGGCCTGCCTCCTCCAGAATGCGAGCCCGGTTGGCGGCCATCTGCTCGCGACTGACCTTCATTGCTGACCCCTGCTGATGTCGCTTGACTGTTTCATGATGGCCGTCATATCACAGACCCAAACATGACACTCATAATGATTACAGGGAGAACGTGATGTCGTCCAACCCCGTTGCGCTGGTCACCGGCGCATCTTCCGGCATCGGCGCGGTCTATGCCGACCGGTTCGCCCGGCGTGGCCACAATCTTGTGCTGGTGGCCCGCAACGCCGAACGTCTCGATACGGTCGCGACTGGCTTGCGCGACAAACATGGCGTCCAGATTGAGGTAGTGCAGGCCGATCTGGCTGGGGCGGAAGACCTGTCGATGGTCGCGAACCGCCTGGCGGACGACGCGCGGATCGATGTTCTGGTCAACAATGCCGGTATCGCCCTGTCCGGCGGCTTCATCGACCAGTCGCCGGCCGATGTCACAGAGCTCCTGGCCGTCAATGTCGCGGCGGTGACTCGCCTGGCCCAAGTGGCGGCGCAGCGCTTCGCCCATGCGGGCCGAGGCGCCATCATCAACATCTCGTCGGTCGTGGGCCTCGTTCCCGAGTTTCGGCAGGCGGCCTATGCGGCCAGCAAGGCCTATGTCACCACTCTGTCACAGGCCATGGCCTTCGAACTCTCAAGCAAGGGGGTGCAGGTCCAATGCGTACTGCCCGCCGGCACCGTGACGCCGCTGTGGGAAAGATCTGGCCTCGATACCAGCCGGCTTCCTCAGATGATGGATGCAAAGGTGCTCGTCGACGCGGCCATGGTCGGCTTCGACCGGGGCGAGACCATCACAATCCCCGTCCTGTCCGACGCCGGCCAATGGGACGACTACCAGGCCGCGCGCATGGCCATGATCAGCGGCTTCAGCGGCTCACAAGCCGCCGCTCGCTACGCCTCGGCATGATCCCGATAAGCGAACCCAGGAGTACAGAATGACCTTCAAAGCCCTTCTCGCCACCAAAACGGCCGACCGGATCGAAACCCAGGTCGTCGACTTCGACGAGACAGACCTGATGCCGGGCGAGGTCACCGTCCAGATCGACTATTCGACCGTCAACTACAAGGACGCGATGGCCATGACGGGACGCGCGCCCGTCATTCAGACCTTCCCCCTGATCCCCGGCATCGATCTGGCGGGAACGGTCCTCGCATCGGACGATCCGCGGTTCGCAGCGGGCGA
The DNA here is from genome assembly GCF_014204545.1 of Brevundimonas vesicularis. Taxonomy (GTDB): domain Bacteria; phylum Pseudomonadota; class Alphaproteobacteria; order Caulobacterales; family Caulobacteraceae; genus Brevundimonas; species Brevundimonas vesicularis_B. The sequence continues at coordinate 234,638 of NZ_JACHLJ010000001.1, read as the reverse complement.
CAGAGTGGTCGCCAATTCCTGGGGCCTCAGCCAGACCCATCATGGCGGCTACGCCCGGAAGGCGCGGCTCAGCGCCGATTGGCTGATCAAACTGCCCCCGTCCATCAGCACCTGGCACGCCATGGCGATCGGCACGGCCGGCTATACCGCCATGCTGGGGGTGCTGGCCCTCGAGCATGGAGGCGTGAGGCCCAAAAGCGGCGATATCCTAGTCACCGGCGCGAATGGCGGCGTGGGATCGGTTTCGGTCATGCTTCTGTCCGACCTCGGCTATCGGGTCGTGGCCTCCACCGGCCGCCGGGAACTGGCGGACGATCTGCGTGCGCTCGGTGCTGCGGAAGTGATCGATCGGAACACCCTGTCAGAATCCGGCGCGCCGATCCAGCCGCCGCGTTGGGCCGGCGCCATCGACTCGGTCGGCAGTCACACCCTCGCAAATGTGCTGGCCCAGACCCACTACCGCGGGGTCGTTGCAGCGAACGGCCTGGCCCAAGGGTCCGACCTGCCGACCTCAGTCCTGCCTTTCATCCTGCGAAACGTCACGCTCGCAGGCCTGGATTCGGTCAACGCCCCCCAAGCCGTGCGACTGAAGGCGTGGGAACGGCTCGCAGGCGACATTGATCTGAAGAAGCTTGAGCGCGTGACCCGCACCGCGCCGTTGGCGGAGGCTCCTGCTATCGCGATCGAGATTCTGAAAGGCCAGGTGCAGGGCCGCGTCGTCATCGACGTGAACGCCTGACACCTCGGCGATCAGGGGTGGCGGCCGCAGGGGAGCTGTTCGGGTCTGCGTCCCGGGCAGCTCGTTCGGGCCGCAGCGAAAAGTGCGCAGCCTTCCAATCCATCGCGTTCCGAACCCGACGAGCGATGCTTGGATGGTCGTAGAAGAGCGCTTCCTCAAGGCCGGACGGCGAGGGCGACCGGTAGTCAGCCGTCTTCAGGAGGGCGCTGACAAGGGCGTCAGGGAGTCGGGCATGGGCGAGACTGTAGTTGTCGGCCTGCAGCTCGATGGTGCGTTGGACGGTGTTGATCAGGGGCGTGGCCAAGAGAGTCAGCGCCACAATCAGCGCCGTCAGGACTGGCAATCCCGCCGGGTCGGCGATGTTGCCGGAGAAGCCCAGCAACCGAGCCGTCACGGGGAACAGTCTGTCGATCAGGACGAAGCCCACCGCGAAGAGGCCGCTCAGGAAGGTCGCAAGCCAGATCAGATGGCCGTAGCGATAGTGGCCGATCTCGTGACCGACCACCGCCTGCACTTCTTCAACGCCGACCCCTTGCTGGAGCATGGCGTCGCTCATCGCGATGCGCGCCGAGTCGCCGATGCCGACCACTGTCGCGGTAAAGCGGTTCGACTGACGCGAACCATCATAGACCCGTATGGATGGGGCCTTGCCGCCGTCTTCCCTCGCCAAGGTTTCCACGGCATCGCGAACAGGGCCTGCGGGCGCGGGGGTATAGTGGTTGAATGCAGGAGCCACGAAGATCGGTGCGATCACGAGCGCGGCGAAGCTGAAAGCAGTCGCCAACGCGGTCCCCCACGCCGGCCACCACCGTCCCGTCCGGCGGATCAGGCCGTAAAGCAGGACGAAAAATATCCCGCCGAAGACACTCGAGATGACGGCCTCGATCAGGCCCTGACCGAGCCAGTCATAGAACGGCTGCCGTGTGAAGCCGTAGGCCCTCTCGCGCCCCCAATCCGCATAAGCGGACCACGGCGCCTCCAAAGCCCAGCGGACGATCGTGAAAAGCGCAGCGGAAAGGAAGGCGACGAGGTTGGGTCGCTGCCTGGTCGATTGCAGATGACCCGCCAGGCGGACCAACAGCCCCAGCCGGACGATCAGAAGGCAGATCACAAAGCTGATCAGCGCGTCCCAGACGAGCAGCCAATGGCTTCCCTGGGTATAGGCCACGGCCCGCGCAACGTCCGCTTGGGAGACGGTCGCCAGGTAGCGCGCCGTCTCGCGCGCGGCGTCAAAAGGCACGGGATGCATAGTTTCAAGACCTGCGACGGAAAAGTTCGAAGGCATCAGGCGGCCGACACGGACGGAACGTCGCTGGTGGTGGGCCAGGGCGCGTAGCGTTCAGGCGGCCTGCCGAGCTCGCTCGCCCGGCGCCAGGCGGCGGGCGTATCGCCGAACAGGCGACGGAAATGACGGGTCAGGTGCGCCTGGTCCGCGAACCCGACCCCTATCGCGATCTCCGCCAGCGACTGGCGCGTCTCCAGCATCATCGCCCGGGCCCGGAGCAACCGCCGGCGTATCAGATGAGCGCGCGGCGATTCGCCGAAGCTGATCCTGAACGCCGCCGCGAAGTAGGAATGACTAAGACCCGCGAGATCCGCCAGAAAGCGGCACTCGATCGACCGCTCGAGGTTGTCCTCGATGTACTGATCGACGCGCCTCCGCTGCCAGTGGGACAGACCACGTTCGGCCGAGGGAGCGACGCAGTATTCGGAGCGAAACAGATCGGTCAGTTGGCTGAGACCGGCCTCGGCGGACTTGCGGTCCGTTGACAGGCAACGCTTCACCCTCTCAATCAACCTTTGGGCCTCGACGACCCGAGCTGGTTCGAACGCGACCAGGGGGCGGACGTCAGCGGACATGTTCGACATCGGGCGAGAGCTCCAGGCTCGACGAAATACCTGGGATCAAACTGGCGCTGCGCACCTGCGTCGGCCATCGTCCGGGTGAATGGGGCGCCCCATCCGGAGGTATGGTATGGAACGGCTCGCATCAGCGCTGGAATCCAATGTCCCTGGCGAACGCCAGCCGGACCCTCAGGCCTGTCGGCTGCCACGACCACCGCAGGTCGGCGCCGATCTGACGCGTGAGAGCGCCCACTAGCTCTGATCCGAACCCGACCCGTTCGGGTGCGGCGACGGGAGGACCGCCGCTTTCGCACCAGTCAATCACCACTTCGCCCAAAGGTGTGAGACGCCATGAAACGTCAACGCGCCCACCAACGCGTGAGAGGCCGCCGTACTTGGCGGCGTTGGTGGCGAGCTCGTGAATGACCATTCCCAGCGGCTGCGCCAGCGCGGGCGACAGCTCCACGGTCGGGCCGGCGAGGCAGAAGCGATCGGGGGTGGATGCGACGTCCAATTCATCACGACAGAGATCGGTCAGCGTGGCGGCTTCACCGCACTCGCGCCCAAGAGCCGACTGGGCACGAAGCATGGCGTCGATCCTGCCCGAGACAGCGGCCCTGAACGCATCGGGATTGGCCGCCGGCGTCAATCGAACGATAGACTGGATGATCGCGAGGCTATTGCGAGCCCTATGGTCGATCTCCCGAGCCACGAGATCACGGAGCGCGGCGGCATGACGGTCGGCGGTGACGTCCCGCAGCTCCAGCATCAGATCGGAGCCTGCGCCGTCGATCTGCGGACTGATACGGTAGGCGACGACTCGGTTCCGAGCGGTCACCATCTCGCCGCAGGCCGGATCTCTGCGTTCGATCAACCGCCGGAATGCGTCATCGCCAGCCAGTAGATCCGCGACATGACCACCGCGAGCGTCCTGAGCGGGACGATCCAGCAGGTGAAGCGCGGCCGAGTTGAGATAGTCGCATCGACCAGCTCCATCCACACCCACGACCGCGACCCGCATCCTATCCAGCAAGGAGGACATGCGTCGCGCGGCTCCTCGAGCAAACGACAGCGCTCCGAGTTGCTGGAGCCAGATCGCGAGATAGCAGCTCAATGACCGCAGCAGACGCAACTCTTCCGTTTCGAACGGGGCGCCGTGGGCCCGGCCGTAGCCGAGGGCGCCGATAAGCCGACCTTCTGACGCCAGTGGGATACAGACGAAAACATCCAGGCCGGCATCGCGAAGGCCGGCGAATCGGGGGTCCGCCGTTGATTGCAGATCGGTGAGAAGGCGCGCCTGCCGTTCTCGTGCGACGTCGGCACAGAGATCTGCGCTCAGATCCAATCCCCCGACGCTAGCCATACCCGCTGCGGGCCCGGCGGATGCGAGCAGGTGCAGCGTCTCGCGCGAGGCCGGGCCATAGCAACAGAAGGCGTCCAGCTGCAGTTCGTCCGCAATCAATTCGAACAGACCCGCCAACTGGACGGATGGGTCGTCGGACGACGCAAGCTGGGCCGCCGCCATATCAAACAGATCGAATGGGTGAAGCATCGCGCCGCCGGGTCCCTTGCCGTCTCAGATGATGAACCACGCAATGCGCAGCCCTGATTTGCGACGGTATCGGGCGATGAGCTCCGAGGCTTGAACGCCTCGATTGAAAGCTTGAGCGGTCGGGCCGGTTCAGGATCGGGCAATCGTTCAAAGCGGCGGGACAGTGTTCAAGCCAGGTGGTCGCCCCACGCCCATCGTGCGGCCCGTTCCTCGCGGCCTTGGACGTCACGGCAGGAACGGCGAAGGAAAGATGATGACCCATTCCTCCCAAGACGGCGCCTCAAGGCGCGACATCCTGACCGCGAGCATCGGTCTGGCGGCGGCGGCCTCGACGGCGTCGCTCTTCCCCACCATGGCCCTGGCCAATCAACCCTCTCAAACCCAAGGAGATCATCGCATGAGCAGCGGCACGATTACCGTCACCGACGGAACTCAGATTTACTACAAGGATTGGGGCCCCAAGACCGCCCAGCCGGTCGTCTTCCATCACGGTTGGCCCCTGAGCGCCGACGACTGGGACAGCCAGATGCTGTTCTTCCTCGCCCAAGGCTATCGCGTCGTCGCCCATGATCGGCGGGGCCACGGCCGCTCGAGCCAGACCGATACCGGGAACGAGATGGACACCTACGCGGCCGACGTGGCCGCGCTCGCCGCGCACCTGGATTTACGCAACGCGATTCACGTCGGTCACTCGACCGGCGGCGGCGAGGTTGCACGCTACGTTGCGCGCCATGGCGGCGGCGGCCGTGTGGCGAAGGCGGCCCTGCTGGGCGCCGTTCCGCCGATCATGGTGAAGACCGAGGCCAATCCGGGCGGGACGCCGATCGAGGCGTTCGACGGCCTGCGTGCCCAACTGCTGGCCAACCGCTCGCAGTTCTACACCGACCTGCCCGCCGGCCCCTTCTACGGCTTCAACCGGCCAGGCGTCGAGCCCAACCAAGCGATCATCCAGAACTGGTGGCGCCAAGGGATGATGGGCGGCGCCAAGCCGCACTTCGACTGCATCAAGGTCTTCTCGGAGACCGATTTCACCGACGACCTGAAGTCCATCAACGTGCCGGTCCTCCTGATGCACGGCGAAGACGACCAGATCGTGCCGATCGCGGACTCGGCCCGAATCGGCATCACCCTGCTGAAACACGGTGAACTGAAAACCTACCCGGGCTTCCCGCATGGGATGATGACGACCCATGCTGATGTGATCAACGCCGATCTGCTGGCCTTCTTCAAGGCCTGACATCAGCCTCAGGGTCTGAACGCCCGCCGTTCCAACGAGCGGCGGGCGTCATTCTGGCGAAGGTTGCGAGCGCCCGTCCCGAGCAACTCACAAGCCCAGTAGGCGGACCTTGCTCACCATGTCGGCGACAGAGCGGACTTCCAACTTCCTGCCAGCGCTGCTGCGATGCATCTTCACAGTGATTTCGCTGACGCCAAGCTCGTGAGCGATTTGTTTGTTCAGAAGGCCCCGCCCGACGCCCCGGAGAACCGCGACCTCCCGTGGCGTCAGGGACTTGGCCATGGCCTGGACTTTCGAGGCGACATCGACCTTTAGGCGCCGTTCGGCGTCCTGTCTCAGAGCCTGGGTCACCGCGTCGAGAAGATCCTGGTCCCTGAAGGGCTTCGGCAGGAAGTCGACCGCGCCGGCCTTCATCGCCCTCACCGTAGTGCTGACGTCAGCATGCCCCGTGATGAAGATGATGGGAATGCCGATGTCCATGGACGTCAGCCGGGACTGAATTTCCAGTCCGCTGGCGCCCGGAAGACGCAGATCCAGCACCAGACAGCTCGGCCGGTCGGGAAGCGGCGCGGCGAGCAGATCGTCCATGCCGGAGAAGACGACAACGTCAAGCCTTACGGACTGAAAAAGGTCCTGCAGACTTTCACGGATATCGGGATCGTCATCGACGACGAGCACAACAGGCGTCACAGCGTCTCCCGTCGGCGTAGAAGCGACGGTCTGGCTGGCCCGCGATGTCGTCTGGGTCGTGCTCACTGCATCATTCCTGGACTTCGGCGGAGATACGCCGCGGGCCGGATGCTATCCCGCGAGGGCCCGCGACACCTTCATACCATAGTATGGTCCTGCTGAGCGCTCGTGTTCAACGGCCATCGGCGCGGTAGACCAAGGCCCGATCCATTACCAAGGCCATCGCGCTGGCGACTCCGGCGAACAGGCCGATGCCCCAAACCGCCCCGGCGCCCAGAATGCCCGCACCGAACGCGCTGCCGATGGAGAAGCCGAGATACATGGTCGAAGTATTGAGCGAGAGCGACACTGAGCCTTGATCGGGTCTGACGGCTGCGATCAATCGCGCCATCTGGGCCGGAAAGAACGACCAAACGCTGAAGCCCCAGACGGCTATGGCGATCAACGCGGGAGCCAAGGCGGCCCTGGCAGGCAACCCGGCGGCCAGGGCAAGTCCCCAGAAGGCCAGGGTCAGGGCCGCCAGCGACCCGACAACCACGCGGGTGGAACCGACCCGGTCACTCAGGGCGCCTCCTGCCGTCACACCCAGGGCTGCGAAAAGGCCCCATATTGAGACCGCGGCGGCCGTCTCGCCGACGCCGAACTCCAGGACGTCAGCGAGGTATGAAGCGATATAGGGGTAGGCCGCATAGGCGCCGATCGCCCAGAACAGGGTAACGCCCAGAAGTCGCATCACCGCCGGCGCTCGAAAGACCGCGAGCCGAGCTGCCAGATCGGCCACCGGCAGACCGGTGGTCAGGGACCGCCGCACTCCGAGCGACACGCCCAGCATCGCCACGACGCCCATTACGGCGACGGCAAGGAAGGTCGCCCTCCAGCCGAACGCATGGCCGACCAAGGCGCCCAGAGGAAGGCCCAGAGCAATGGCGATGGTCATGCCGCCGCTGACGATCGCCAGGGCGCGACCGCGAAAGGCGGGACCTGCGACCGCGCCCGCCAAGGCGTTGGCGGTGGGCGCATACAGGCCTGCGGCCAGCGCCATCAGGATCCGCGCCACCATTAAACTCCAGAACCCGGTCGACATAGCCGCGAGCAGATTTCCCGCCGTGAACACCGCCATAGCCAGGAGAAGGACATTCCGACGGTCGACCCGTCCGGTCGCGACCGTGCTTATGGGTGAGCTCACGGCCAGGGTGAAAGTGAAAACAACCACCAGCATGGCGACCGTCGGCACCGTCAGGCCGAAGTCGGCGGCCATCGTCGGCAGCAGGGGCGCGATCATGAACCCCTCGGTTCCGATGGCGAAGGTTCCGAGCGCCAGGAACAGGGCGGGAACCACGGAAGCGCCGGATGATGGGGCGTCGGACACGGCAACGTCGTTTACAGACTTCATGGACGGTTCGGAGGTCTCGGGGTGGACGGACCAGGTGCTCAACCGAGGAAGGCCGAGACCTCGGCGGCGAACGGCTCGACGTGCTGGAAAAGGAAGGCATGTCCAGAATCCGGGTAGAGCACGAGCTTGGCGTTCGGGGCCTCTTGAGAGATGATGTACGATCGGTAGGCCGGTATCATGGCGTCGTGCGCACCATTGGCGACCAGGATCGGCAGGCTGAGACTCTTCAGGCTATCCCGCACGCCTGACGCCGTGGTGATGGCCTTCAGCTGGCGCTCGAAGGCCACGGCGCTGACAGGTTCGCCGGGTTCGACGACCGACGCCCGTCGCGCCAGATAGGCCCGGCCGGCCGCCAGCGCCGTCGGGGTCTTGGTGAAGAAGAGGTAGAGGAAGTCGTCGTCGCCGTTGACCGGATGCGCCATGGTCTGGAACACCCGGAACTCGGGCGACGGCCCTTCGCTCGTCCCGCCCGGGCCCGAACCCGCGATGATCAGGCGGCGCACCAGGCCCGACGACCGCAGGGTCGCATACTGGGCGACGAAGCCGCCGAGCGACCAGCCCAGTAGATCAACCGAGGTCAGCCCAAGAGCCGCGATGAATCCCAGCGCGACGTCGGCCATTCCCTCAAGACTGTCCGGGGTCTCGCCGCCCGATCGGCCGATGCCGGCGCTGTCGAACCGGATGACGTCCCGGTCCCGACTGATGGCCTCCAGGAAAGCCGGATCCCAGTCGTCGAGCGTACCGCGAAACCGCTGCAGCAGCACCAGGGGCGTGCCGCCTCGCCGTCCGGATCGCTCGAAGGCCAACCGTCCCGCAGGCGTTTCAACATAGGCGATAGAGCGTTCGGACATCGTCGTCTCCTGGCCTCCGGCGCGGAGCCGGAGGCCGCTACTGAAAGCGCGACTACACGGGGATGGGGTTGTCGACGAGGCTCTGATTAAAGCCGTGAACCACCGTGTGCTCGCCGCTTCCGGGGTTGTCGCGCAGAGCCCGGATCGCCTCCACGAACACTTCCGGCGCGTCCGTCGCCAGGCCTTCGAATGTGGCCGCGATGAAATCCTCCAGGGGCATGGCGCGCGAATCTCCGCTCTTCTTGATCAGGTCTGTGTCCACCCATGGAGGGGCGATCTCACGCACCGTGACCGAGGTGTCCCTCAGCATGAACCGCTGAGACAGGGCGTAGGAATGCAGCGCCGCCTTACTCGCCGAATAGACCGCGGTCATCGCGATCGGCACGTAGGCGAGGACCGAGGTGTTGTGGATGACCACAGCGTCCGGGCGGGTCTTCAGATGTTCGATCAGCGCCGACGTCATGCGGATCGGGCCGAGCAGGTTGGTGGTCAGAATGGACTGGGAGACAGCGTCATCGATCACGCCTGCGGCATTGTCGAACGGCATGATGCCTGCGTTGTTGATGAGGACGTTCAGCGCCGGCCATTCCGCAATCAGACGTTTGGCGGCCGCCTCGATGCTCGCCTCATCGGTAATGTCCATTTCGACAGCGCCCATCCCCGGGTTGGCTGCGACGATCTCGTCCAGCAGGCTCTTGCGGCGACCCGAAATGATCACGGTATTGCCGCGCTTGTGGAAGCCTTCGGCAAGCGCCCGGCCGATGCCTGACGTGCCGCCGGTGATGAAGATGGTGTTGCCCGTCATTTTCATGATCGTTCTCCTTGGTTGCGAAGTTGTCTGAAGGTCTACGCTGGACGCCTTGCGGCTCAAATGTCATAGAAGCGGCGTTTTAGGACATTGAAGCTATACAGATGCGCACGGTCGGATTTTTGCTCTATCCCGGCTATTCGATGATGAGCCTGGCGGTCGCCACGGCCTTCGAGCTGGCCAACTCGATCTCCGGCTCCGACGTTTACGATATCCGCATGATCTCTGAGGCGGGCGGCCCGGTTCGCACCTCCCTGCACGTGCACATCGACACCCAGCGGCTGGACGACCGTGCGCTCGACACTCTCGTCATCGGGGGCGGGATGGAGCCGCTGGAGGAGACGTTCGTCGATTTCGTCAGACAGGCGGCCGCTGGTTCGCGCCGCGTCGCCGCCATCTGCACGGGCGCCTTCGTTCTGGCCGCGACCGGCCTTTTGGACGGGCGTCGCGCCACCACCCACTGGGCCATGGCGCGCCAGCTGAGAGAGGACCACCCGTCGATCCGTGTCGACGAAGATCGCATCTTCATCAACGATGGTCGATTCTGGACCTCTGCGGGAATGACGGCTGGCGTCGACCTGGCGCTGGCGCTGATCGAGGACGATCACGGGCCGGAGCTGGCGCGCGCGGTGGCGCGGAAGCTGGTCGTCTATCACCGGCGTGCTGGCGGCCAGTCGCAGTTCTCGGCCCTTCTGGATCTCGAGCCCAAGTCCGATCGAATCCAGACCGCCTTGGCCTACGCCCGTCGCAACCTCGGCGCCCGGCTGAGCGTGGAGGATCTGGCCGAGATCGCTCACCTGAGCCCACGACAGTTCAGCCGGGCCTTCGTTGCTGAAACAGGCCAGTCGCCTGCAAAGGCGATTGAGCATCTGCGGCTGGAGGCGGCTCGGGTGATGATGGAAGACACCCGCCACCCGATCGACGTCGTCGCGCAACAGACCGGTTTCGGCGACCGTGATCGAATGCGGCGCGCCTTCATGCGGAATCTGGGTCAGCCGCCTCAAGCGATACGCCGCGCCGGGGCGCGCGTTCCGGTCTGAGGCCCACATCACTCGTCTCGTCCGGCGCGGTCGAGCACCGCGAAATCCTCGGCGCTCAGCGTGATTGAAGCCGCCCTGACGTTCTCCTCCAGATGCGCGACCTGCGACGTGCCCGGAATGGGCAGAACGACGGGGCTGCGGCGCAGCAGCCAGGCCAGGGCGATCTGCCCCGGATTGGCGCCCAGGCCGGCTGCTATCCGGCTGAGAACCGAGTCCTTGGCCGTCAGGCGCCCAGCCGCCAACGGGTACCACGGAATGAAGCCGATGCCGTTGGCGGTGCAGTAGTCGAGCACCGCCTCGCTGGAGCGATCCGCCAGGTTGTAGCGGTTTTGGACAGTCGAGACAGGGAATATCTCCCGGGCCGCCTCAATCTCCTCGACGGAGACCTCGCTTAACCCGGCATGGCGAATGACCCCGGCGTCCAAAAGGGCCCGGATCGCCTGGAACTGCTCAAGCCGCGGAACCGTCGGATCGATCCGATGCAACTGCCACAGGTCGATACGCTCGACGCCCAGCCGCTCGCGGCTGCCTCTGGCTTCGGCGATCAGATAGTCGGGATCCCCGCGCGGGGCCCACTGATCCGGCCCGGGCCGCGTCAGGCCGGCCTTGGTGGCGACCACAACCCCCGGATAGGGATGCAGAGCCTCCCGGATAAGCTGTTCGGAGACGAACGGGCCGTAGGAGTCGGCGGTGTCGATGAAGTTGACCCCAAGCTCGACCGCCCGCTTCAGGGTTCGAAGCACGCCTTCCCGGTCAGTCGGTTCGCCCCAGACGCCGCGACCGGCGATCCGCATTGAGCCGAAGCCCAGTCGCCTGACGGGAAGGTCGCCCCCGATCGTGAAGGTCGTCGGAACATCGGAGAGGGCCTCAGTGCCGGTCATGATCGGAAATCCCGCGGATAAAATTGGCGAAGCACCTGAAGCGCGGTCGCGCCTTAGCCAAGGGCGTGACGCCGCGGCGCGTGACGCTCGACCCTCCCACGCCGTCCGGGACGGCACATCTGTACGGAAGTATGTCCGCCGACAGCTTTCGTAGGGGCTGTCAGACCGTCATCAGGGTGAACTCGAACAGGGCGCCGCCTTCCGGGGCGTCGCCCGCGCGTATGTCGCCGCCCATCGACTCGATCGCCGACCGGCAGATCTGCAGCCCCATCCCCACCCCCTCACCCTTGGTGGTGAAAAACGGATCGAAGATCTTCTCCAGGATGTCCGGATCGATCCCGTTACCCGCATCCGTCACCTTCACCATGACCGCCTGAGGCCCTTTGCGGGCGATGGAGACGGTCACGACGCGCTGTTTGATGGGCAGGCTTTCAGTGGCTTCCAGAGCGTTGACGATCAGATTGACGAGAACCTGTTGAACCGCCACCGGCTCGGCCTCCACGCGAGGCAGGTCCGGCTCGATCCGCAGATGGAGGACAGCGTGCCGGCGTTCGACGTCGCGTTCCAGCAACGCCGCTGTTTCGCGAGCCATCGCGTCCAGCTCGACTTCCTCCAGCCCCGCCTGCTGGTTCGACGCCTGATTGCGCGTACGTTGAACGATGCCCGCGAGCCGCTCGGCGTTGCGCTTCAACCGGGTCAGAAGGCGGCCCAGCAGGGCTGGGTCCTGACTCGGCTTATCCAGCGTGCGCAAGGCGGTGTCGATGTCCACCGATAGCGACGTGATTGGCTGATTCAGCTCATGGGCGATTGAGACCGACAGGGCGCCGATCGTCGCGACGCGGTTCGCCCTGGACATCTCGTTCTGAGCGGCCAGCAGCAGTTCGTGGGTCTTTTCCCGCTCGCTGATGTCAACCACCGTGACGAAGGACACTCCCTCTTCGGACAGCTTGGCGGTATAGGCCGCGACCAGGCGGGATCCGTCCGCGCGCCGCATTACCACAGAGCCGCTGAATCCGCCTTCGCCCGCGAACAGCGCCTCGATATGCTTCAGGAGAACAGGCCGACCGCCGAGGCGATTTTCCTGCGGCCTTCGCTCCAACAGCTCTTGTCCGCCGTCGCTGTATCCGAAGATACGGGAACAGGTCTCATTGATTTCGACGAGACGAATTTCACCGAGGACCTCCTCAAACAAGGCGGGTCGCGTCTTGGCGAGGATTGAAGGATCCGTGAACCCCTCGGCGCGCAACGCTTCGACCTTCGCCCGTGCCTGAGCGATGTCCAACTCCAGCACTCCGATGTTTTCGTCATGGAACAATGAGCGATAGCGCCAGCGGGCGCCGAGCATCTCACGCGTTCGCTCCTCGACCCGCTGTTCCAGCGTCTGGTTGAGCTCCCGCACCATTTCCTGGGCCTTGAACTCGGCGTCCACGTCGGTGAGACCGCCATACCATCGCAAGACCCGCCCGGTCTCTGGAGATACAACCGACCGCCCCACCGAGTGCATCCAGCGGTAGGATCCATCACGGTGCCGCGCGCGGAAATGGGACCGGACTTCGGAGCCGTCACGGGGCGCCTCAAGCCATGATCGGACGTAGGGCTCCCGGTCTTCCGGGTGCAGTGGCGCAGTCCAGGTTCCGTTGCGCAGAGCCTCCTTGGGATCAAGCCCGGTCAAGTCCTCGAAACGCTGGTTCAGGAAGTCCAGCCGACCGTCTGGACCGGCGGCCCAGAGGATGTGCGGAACCGAATCTGCGAAGTTTCTGAGCTCCTGACGACTACTTTCAAGCTCCTGGCGGGCTCGCTGCAGTCTCAACCGGCTGGTCATCAGCGCGCTCGTGATCAGGATCACCACGAGAGCGATGATGAGGCGCAAGGTGCTCTGGAGGGTCGGATCGGACCAGTGGACGTGCAGGAAGGAAGATATCGCCAGGCCGCAGCAGACTGCTGCCCAAAGGCGGATGGTGCCTTCCCTGCGGCCGACCGAGGCGATGACGACGACCAAGCCATAGAGGACCGATATCGAGACATCGAATCCGACCTGAAGATCGATCCAGAGCAGGGCGGCGGCCAACACTCCCGCGAGTAGCTGGCCAAAGCGGTGAAGTGTCTCCGAGAGCGTCATTGTTGGAACAGGCCTCCAGGGACTAAAACTGCACCTCCAATCCGCCCGGGTGCAACCTTACTCGGGAACGGTCAGCCTACGATCTCCAAAACGATCTCCAGCAACTCACTGGTCTTGAAGGGCTTTTCAAAAATCCGCGACACGCCTGATCGCGCCGCGAAGGTGCGTATGGCGGGCGTGGCGAATGCGGTTAGCAGGATCACGGGCGTGGCGTCGCCCCTCCCCCTCAACGTCCTGATGAGTTCAAGCCCGCTGATGCCTCCCATCTGCAGATCGCTGATGATCAGGGATGACGGGTTTGGCGCCCCCGCGCCAAGGAACTGCTCGGCGCTTTCAAAACAGTTCACCGCGTAGCCGGCGCCGAAGAACATTTCGTAGAGGGCTTGGCGGATGTCCGCCTCGTCGTCGATGACGGAAATGAGCGGGGTACTCGGCACTGGGGATCCTCTGCCTGCGCAGGTTCGCCAGCGCCTGCAAGCTCTAGCAAACTCGTCTCCCGACAAAACCCCCTACCGAGGTATGCGCGCCCCGTCCGGTCACCGACACCCCATCCCAGAGTATGGTCGCCCCGTCCCTGCGTTGAATAGCGGCGCCTAGCGGGCGGGCGATATGTCATCGGCCGCTGAGCGCGGCTGCGCCTTGGCCTGATCCCTCTGTTGGAAAGCCTGGAGCCATGGCGGCGCACCAAGTTCGCATTCTGTTGCAGACCACCATCACGGCATCCCCGGATGACTGGTCGATTGGACGTTTCGGCCTTCTGGCCGACTTGCTCCGGTCGCAGGTGACGTCTGACGATGAGCCAGCCTTTCACGTCACCGCCCGAGACCGCTCGACGATGGACGTCGCGGACCCGATCCTGTCAACGCTGGACGACCAGCCGTTCGACCAGTTGTGGTTGTTCGGCGTAGACGCCGGCGGCGGTCTCAAGCCCGAAGACCTGGCCGGCATCGACCGCTTTCGCGCGCGGGGCGGAGGGCTGCTGGTCACGCGCGATCACATGGATCTGGGCGCGTCGGTCGGAGCCATAAGCGGCGTCGGCGCTGCGCACAATTTCCACTCGCTAAACCCGGAAGAACTGGAAGACCGGCGTCAACGAGACGATCCCTTCACGACCCATATCAGTTGGCCCAACTACCACTCGGGTCCCAACGGCGACTTTCAGGTGATCGAGGCGACGGCGCCGATCCACCCCCTGCTGGCCTGGGGCGGTGAGCGCCCGCTGACACGTTTGCCCGCCCATCCTCATGAGGGCGCCGTGAGCCTGCCACGCGGAGCAGACGGCCAGGTCGTCGCCCAGGGCGTCAGCCAGGCCACCGATGCCCGCTTCAACATCGCTGTGGCGCTGGAGGGAAACGACGGCGCTGGACGGGCGGTCGCCCAGAGCACCTTCCATCACTTTGTGGATTACAATTGGGACCCGCTCAGCGGCTGTCCCGGTTTCGTCGACGAACCTCCTGGCGACACCATGGCTACCGATCCGGACGCCCTGAAGGATACGCACCGCTACGTGGTCAACCTTGCGCTCTGGTTGGCCGGAACCACCGCGCCAAAGGTTCTCCGCCATGCGTGAAGCGTCGAGTTCCCGGCGTCCCCATATCGCCTCCATACCCCTCATTCCTGCTTCGATGTTCGGCGTTGTGCTCGGCCTGGCCGGTCTGGCCAACGCATGGCGCGCAGCTCACCGGGTTTGGGGAGCGCCCTCTGTCATCGCCGAAAGCCTGTTCGGGATCGCCACGATCGCCTGGGCGCTGATCACCGTGCTCTACGCCCTGAAATGGCTGACAGCGCCGGACGTCGCCAGGGCTGAGGCCGGACATCCGGTGCAATGCTGCTTCATCGGCCTGGCCGGGGTCGCCACACTCCTGATCGCGCAAGGCGCCGACGCCGACGCCCATGGCCTGGCGACCCTGCTGTTTGTCGCGGGCGCGCTTTTCACCCTCGGCTTCGCCGTGTGGCGCACGGGCCTTCTGTGGCGCGGCGAGCGCTCGCAGACAGAGACAACGCCGGTGCTGTACCTTCCGGCCGTGGCCGGCGGGTTCACGGTCGGCGCGACCGCCGCGGCCTTCCACTGGCCTGACCTTGGCCACCTCGCATTCGGAGCGGCGTTGTTCTCGTGGCTCGCGATCGAGTCCGTCCTGCTGAACAGGCTCTATACGTCGGAGTCCCTTCCACCCGCCTTGCGTCCGACGCTCGGCATCCAGCTTGCGCCGCCGGCCGTCGGCGCCAGCGCCTACCTGGCGCTCAATCCGGGCGCGCCCGACGTCTTCGCCTACGCCCTGGTCGGCTACGCCCTGCTGCAGGCGCTTCTCCTGATCCGGATGAATGGCTGGATCCGGCAGCAGCCCTTCAACGTCAGCTACTGGGCCTTCACCTTTGGAGCGACGGCGCTTGCGGGGGCCTCGATCCAACTGGCCCACGATGGATCTGTATTCCAGACGGTGCTGGGGCTGACGGTGTTCGCGGCGACCAACGTCCTCGTCCTGTCGATTGGCCTCGGGACCCTGGGACTCCTGCTTCAGGGCAGGATCCTCCCACGCCCGCCCGAGGCAAGACCCTCAGAATCGGCACAGCCGTAGGTCGACCGGTACGTCCTGTCGTTCCCTTGTCCTCGAAAGAAGTCGAACATGACCACGCCCTTCGAAACCGCAGCCACTCAGTTCGTTGAGACCGGCGGCACCCGCTTCGCGTATCGCAAGCTGGGACCAGACACGGGCGTACCGCTCGTCTTTCTCCAGCATTTCACCGGCACTATGGACGCCTGGGATCCGCGGGTCGTAAACGCCCTGGCCGAGGACCGGCCCGTCATCCTCTTCAACAACGCGGGCGTGGGCACGTCCACCGGAACGACGCCCGACACGGTCGAGCAGATGTCCGTGGACGCCGAGACCTTCATGGCGGCGCTGGGCCTTACCGAAGTCGATCTCCTCGGCTTCTCCCTCGGCGGCTTCATCGCCCAGGTCCTTGCGACGCGTGCGATTGTCACGGTGCGCAAGCTGATCGTCGCCGGGTCAGCCCCGAGGGGTGGAGAAGAACATCTGTTGCAGGTGGTCCAGGACGCCTTCGCCAAGCAGGCTCGCGACGTCCGCCTCCCCCTCTTCTTCACGTCGAGCGAAGCGAGCCAGGCGGCCGGATCCGCCTTCATCGATCGTGCGGCGAGGCGCACGATCGATCGCGACCCCGCAAGCGGCGACGCCGTGAGCAATCCGCAAGCCGCCGCCATCATCGCCTGGTGCGCCAAGCACGACGGGGGCGAGATGTTGAAGTCCATCCAGCAGCATACCCTTATCGTGCACGGCAGCGACGACACGATGTTCCCGTCGATCAACGCCTACGAAATGTTCAAACACATGAGCAACGCCACGCTCATTCTCTATCCCGACTCTGGGCACGGCGCTCTTTTCCAGTACGCCGATGTCTTCGTCGCTCACGCCCAGACCTTCCTCGGCGCCTGAGCGCCGACGCCTCATTTTCCAAGAGAAACGCCGATGAACCCGCTCGCACAGAAAATTATCGACGCCCACGGCGGTCTTGAGATTTGGAGGAGGTTCTCCAGTCTTACCGCGCATCTGAAGCAGGGCGGCGCGCTCTGGGCGCTCAAGGGCCAGGGCGGCAAGCTGGACGAAACCGATGTGACGGTGGGGCTCCAGGAGGAATGGGCGTCCCATCATCCGTTCGGCCCCGACGGCAAAGTCACGCATTTCAGGCCGGGCAGCGTCGAGATCAAGGACCGTTCGGGTGCAGTGGTTGAGTCCCTCGACGATCCTCGCGCCTCCTTCGCCGGCCACGCCCTAGAGACGCCCTGGACCGAACCGCAGCTCGCCTACTTCGCGGGGATCGCGATGTGGACCTATCTGAACACACCGTTCCTGCTTGCCTACCACGGCGTCGAGAGTGAACCCTTGTCGGACTGGAGCGAGAATGGCGAAACCTGGAGCCGCCTGAGGGTCGTCTTCCCGAAAGAGATCGCGACCCACAGCACCGTTCAGACCCTCTATGCGGACGTGAACGGCCTGCTCAAACGCCACGACTACGACGTCGAGATCGCCGGCGACACGCCGGGCGCGCACTACATCTCGGACTACACGACCGTGTCCGGTCTTCGTTTCCCGACAAGACGCCGTATCTATCCGCGCCACCCCGACGGAACATCCCTACGGGAACCCTTGGTCGTCTCGATAGACCTGTCCAACATCACATTGAGGTAGGCAGGAAGAGCTGTCGCGATGCGCTCAACTTCATCAGACACAAACGCCTGCGCCCCAGAGATCACACTGGCCGCAGCGAAGGCGGCCGTGATCGCCGCGGAAATGCAGGCGACCGAGATCGGCGTCCGCGCCACCGTCGTTGTGCTTGATCGGGGCGGCGAACAGGTCGCCATGGCGCGCATGGACGGCGCCTGGCCCGGCGCCTTCGATCTCGCCCTCGGCAAGGCGCAGACCGCCAGGTCGTTCCACGCTCCGTCCGCCGCCTTCGTCTCCCTTATCCAGCCGGGGGCCAACCTATTCGGCATCGGGACCGCTTGCGCCGGAAAATACGTCATTCTGCCCGGCGGGCTCCCAATCCGCGTCTCAGGACATGTCGTCGGCGCCATCGGGGTCAGCGGCGGAGACACTGACCAGGACGCCGCCATCGCCCTTGCGGCGCTCGGGACCTTTTGACCTTTTGACCTGACTATCCCACCGCCCATCGACTAAGTTCAAGCACCAAGCCAAGGGCAGACTTTCGGAAGGTCAACAGCGAGTCATTCGGACCTTGAGAACGAACCAGAGCTTATGCCTCCCTGCCACGCTCTACCACCCTACGGCTACGGGATCGCCATGCCCCAACCCTAAAGTTAGTATCGCCTCTCACCAACGAAGCCTCTCGTCAGAGGCCGCACCCGCATGCCCTCCCCTTCACTCCCACTCGATCGTCCCCGGCGGCTTGGACGTCACGTCGTAGACGACGCGGTTGACGCCGCGGACCTCGTTGATGATGCGGGTGGCGGTCTTGGACAGGACGTCCCACGGGAACTGGTAGAAGTCGGCGGTCATGCCGTCGGTGGAGGAGACGGCGCGCAGGGCCAGGACCTTTTCATAGGTGCGGGCGTCGCCCATGACGCCGACGGTCTTGACGGGCAGCAGAACGGCGAAGGCCTGCCAGATCTTGTCGTAGAGGCCGGCCTTGCGGATCTCGTCCAGATAGATGGCGTCCGCCTGTTGCAGGGTCTCGACGGCGTCCGGCGTGATCTCGCCGGGGATGCGGATAGCCAGGCCCGGTCCGGGGAACGGGTGGCGACCCACGAAGGCGTCGCTGAGCCCCAGTTCGCGACCCAGAGCGCGGACCTCGTCCTTGAACAGCTCGCGCAGAGGCTCGACCAGCTTCAACTTCATATAGTCGGGCAGGCCGCCGACATTGTGGTGGCTTTTGATCACGTGGGCCTTGCCGCTGGACGAGGAGACGCTCTCGATCACGTCGGGATAGAGGGTGCCCTGGGCCAGGAACTCGGCGCCCTCGATCTTGGCGGACTCGCGATCGAACACTTCGATGAACAGCCGGCCGATGGTCTTGCGCTTGGTTTCGGGGTCGGAAATCCCGGCCAGTTCGCCGAGGAATTCCTTCGACGCATCAACATGCACCAGCGGGATGTTGTAGTGTTCGCGGAACAGGTTCGTGACCTGGGTCGCCTCGTCCTTCCTCAACAGGCCGGTGTCGACGAAGACGCAGGTCAGCTGATCCCCGATGGCCTCATGGATCAGGACGGCGGCGACCGAGCTATCGACGCCGCCGGACAGGCCGCAGATCACCTTGGCGTCGCCGACCTGTTCGCGGATCTGGGCGATCTTCTCGTCGCGATAAGCGGCCATAGTCCAGTCGCCCTTCAATCCCGCGACCCCGTGGGTGAAATTCTTCAGCATCTGATGGCCGCGCGGCGTGTGCATCACCTCAGGGTGGAACTGCACGCCGTAGAAGCGGCGGGTCTCGTCGGCGATCACCGCATAGGGCGAACCCTCGGATGAGGCCACCACGTCGAAGCCTTGCGGAATGGCGACGATCTTGTCGCCGTGGCTCATCCAGACCTCTTCGTTCTCGCCAACGGGGGCCAGGTCGGCCAGCAGGGGCGAGGCCTTCTGGACGGTGATCTCGGCGCGGCCGAACTCGCGCGTGTGGCCGCCCTCGACCTTGCCGCCCAGCTGCTCGCACATCGTCATCTCGCCGTAGCAGATGCCCAGAACTGGCACGCCCGCCTCGAAGACGCCCTGCGGCGCGCGGGGACTGCCCTCTTCATGCACGCTCTCGGGACCGCCCGACAGGATGATGGCCGCCGGATTCATGGCCGCAAGAGCGGCTTCCGCCTTCTGGAACGGATGGATCTCGCAATAGACGCTGGCCTCGCGCAGGCGCCGCGCGATCAGCTGCGTCACCTGGCTGCCGAAGTCGACGATGAGGACCTTTTGGTGGTCTTGCGGCGTGGTCATGGCGTGATCGAATCCGGGGCAGGAAGATGGGCGGGGTCTTGGCGGGGCGGGGCCGATATTTCAAGGGCGGGCAGCTCAAGAGCGGCGGGGCCGTCGGCCTTCAGCAAGGCGATCAGCCGATCCAAGGCGGCCGCCAGGTTCTCGTCCACATGATGCAGGGTCGAGGTCCAGTCCTCCAACGCCGTCAACTCGGCGCGCCCGTCCGACACGCCGCGTAGGGCGATCAGGGGCACGTCGAAGGTCTGGGCGGCGCGGACCAGCGCCCAGGTCTCCATGTCCACCATCTCGGCGTCGATGCCGTCATAGGCGGCGCCGGACACGACGTTCGCACCCGTAGACAGCGTCGCGGTCGGCACGCCGGGGATCGGGCAAGGCAAAGACAGGACGGCGGGCTGGTCCAACAGGGGCGTCACGCCCTTCGAAAAACCGAGCGGGCTGGCGTCCATATCGCGATAGGCGACGGACGCGGCCTGATAGACCGCCGCATGATCCAGCACCCGCGACCCACACGAGCCCAGCGATACGATCAGATCTGGCAGCCCGCCCGCCGCCTCCAGCCGCGCCAGGGCGGCGCTCAGGCTCACGGCGGCCTCCACCGGACCGACGCCGGTCATCAACGGCGCGATCCGGGCCTTAAGGTGCAGGCCGTATTCAGCAGGCGCGGCCATGACGTAGAGCAGCGACACCCCGCCATGCCGCGCCAGCTTCATGCCGCGCGCTCGTAGACGGCGGCGAAGAAGCCGTCAGTGTCGGCCGAGGCCGGCGACAGGCGCAGCCGCGCCCCGGACGCCAGCTCGGCAAACTTAGCGCGAGCTGCCGGCGTCAAAAATCCTCCCCCGTCCACGGGGGAGGGGGACCGCGAAGCGGTGGAGGGGGCGGACACCTCCCCGGCGCCGGAACTGCGTTCGCCCCCTCCACCACGCTGCGCGTGGTCCCCCTCCCCCGCTTCGCGGGGGAGGATCGGAACGGGCCGGAACTCTGGATGCAAAGCCTCGAAGGCGTCCACGCTGGCTTCGTTCTCGCGCGCCAGCATCGAACAGGTGACATAGACCAGTCGGCCGCCCGGCTTCACCAGCTTGGTCGCTTGGCTCAAAATCCGCACCTGCAGACCGTGCAGCTTTTCGACCTCTTCGGCAGTCAGACGCCAGGCGTCCTCGGGGCGGCGACGCCAGGTGCCGGACCCCGAACAGGGCGCATCGACGAAGACCAGATCCGCCTGCCCGTTCAGGTCTTCCAGGCCACCGCCGTTCTGACCGATCAGGACCAGTTCCGCCTCGACGCCCGCGCGCTGTAGCCGAGGACGGATGTTCTCCAGCCGCTTGTTGACGACGTCGGAGGCGACCAGCCTGCCTTGCGCCGTCATCGCCTGGGCCAGACCCAGGGTCTTGCCGCCGCCGCCGGCGCAGTAATCCACCACCGCCATGCCGGGTTGCGCCCCAGCCAGCCAGCAGACGACCTGACTGCCTTCGTCCTGGATTTCGAACCGGCCGGCCTTGAAGCCTTCCAGCGCCTGGATGTTGGGCGGCGGTTCCGACGGCACGCGCAGGCCGACGGCCGACCAGGGCGTGCGCGAAACGTCCAGGCCGGCGGCCTTCAGCTCGGCCTCGACCTCATCGACCGTGGCGGCCGCATCGTTGACGCGCAGGTCGATCGGCGCGCGCGGCGCCATCAGGGCGTGGGCTTCCTCGGCCCAGCGATCGCCGAAGGTGGCTTTGAAATCCTCGACCACGAACTCGGGCAGGCCGGCGGCGACCCAGCCCGGCAGTTCGCCCTGCCCCGCCGTGATGCGGCTGCGCTCCTGTTTGGACAGCGGGCGCGGACCATAGCCGTCGCCCGAATGCAGGGCCTCGATCTCTTCCAGCGACAGGCCGTCGATGGCGTGCAGCGAACCGATGACCAGGGCCCGGCCGTCCTCGCGCCCGCCCATGATCCACGACAGGCGGCCGCGCGCGCGCAGCACCTTATAGACTCGGTCGGCGATGGCGCGTCGGTCCTTGGACCCGGCGTACCGGTTGGCGGTGCCCCAGGCCTTCATGACGGCCTCGGCCGGTTGGCGGCCCTGGGCGATGGAGTCCAGGACGGAGGCGGCGGCGGCGAGGCGAGCGGCTGGAGTCAATTCAGGCTTTCATACGAAGAACAGGGACGCCAGGACCATGACAAGTCCCGCAAGCGAGACCACCCAGACCAGCGACCGGACATAGGGAACGCCAAAGGCGTAGAACGGCACATAAACCACCCGCGCCCAGAAATAGAGCGCCGCGCCCCACACCGTCAGGGCGCTGGACGCGCCGATGACATGGGCGATCAGCACCGCGCCGATGAACAGCGGCAGGGTCTCGTACAGATTGGCCTGGGCGCGTTCGAGACGACCGGTCAGCGGCTTCTTCGCCTCCGGCGTCTCGTCGCGCGGACCCGCATTCCATTTCGAGCCGAACTCGGCCGTCCGCGCCCCGGCGGGCAGGAAGATCTGAACCAGGGCCAGGATCAGCGTCAGGGCCAGATAGGTGAGTTCGGTCGTCAAGGTCGCCTAACCCTGCCGATAGTTGGGCGCTTCACGCGTGATCATCACGTCGTGGACGTGGCTTTCACGCAGACCCGCGCCGGTGATGCGCACGAAGCGGGCGCGTTCCTGGAACTCCGGGATCGTGCCGGCGCCGACATAGCCCATCGAGGCGCGAAGGCCGCCGACCATCTGGTGCAGGACCGGGCTGATCGGCCCCTTGTAGGGCGTCTGACCCTCGATGCCCTCGGGCACCAGCTTCTCGGACGAGACTTCCTTCTGGAAATACCGATCCGCCGAGCCGCGCGCCATGGCCCCGACCGAGCCCATGCCGCGATACGATTTGTAGCTGCGGCCCTGGTACAGGAAGACCTCGCCGGGGCTTTCGTCGGTGCCGGCGAACATCGAGCCCATCATGGCCACGTTGGCGCCGGCCGCGATGGCCTTGGCCAGGTCGCCCGAATATTTGATGCCCCCGTCCGCGATGACCGAGGCGCCCGTGCCCTTGGCCGCGCGCGCTGAGTCCATCACCGCCGTCAGCTGCGGCACGCCCACGCCGGCGACAATGCGGGTGGTGCAGATGGAGCCGGGACCGATGCCCACCTTCACCGCATCCGCGCCTGCGTCGATCAGGGCCCGCGTCGCATCATAGGTGGCGACATTGCCGGCGATGATCTGCAGCCGGTTGTTCTCGCGCTTGATCCGCTCGACGACCTGGGCGACCGAGGCCGAGTGCCCATGGGCGGTGTCGATCACCACCACGTCGCAACCCGCTTCGGCCAGCGCCATGGCGCGCTCGTATCCGGCGTCGCCGACGGTGGAGGCTGCGCCGACCAGCAGGCGACCCTGCTCGTCCTTGGCGGCGTTGGGGAAGGCCTGGGCCTTCTCGATGTCCTTCATGGTGATCAGGCCGACGGCCCGATAATCCTCGTCCACCACGATGACGCGTTCGATCTTGCGGGTCTTCAGCAGCTCGCGCGCCTCGTCGCGGCTGGCGCCCTCGCGGACCGTGATCAGGTCGCCCGTGGTCATCAGCGAGGCGGCGGTGACGTTCAGGTCGCTCTCGAAGCGCATGTCGCGGTGGGTCAGCATGCCGACCAGCTTGCCCGTCGCCGGATCCACGACGGGGAAGCCGGTGATCTTCTTGCGCGCCACGATCTCGCGCACTTCGCCCAGCGTCGTCTGCGGGCCGACCGTCACCGGATTGACCACCATCCCGCTCTCATAGCGTTTGACGGCGCGGACCTCGTCGGCCTGCTCCTCGATGGTCATGTTGCGGTGCAGAACGCCCAGACCGCCGGACTGGGCCATGGCGATGGCCAGACGGCTTTCCGTCACCGTGTCCATGGCGGACGACAGCAGCGGGATGTTCAGTTTGATGTCGCGCGTCAGCTGGGTCGAGACATCGACCATCGCCGGCATGAACTCGGATGCGCCGGGTTCCAGCAAAACATCGTCGAAGGTCAGTCCTTCGCGTATCTCCATAGGGAGTCTCCGTTTTGCGGGCCGCGTATAACGGGATGCGGGGGTCGGGGGCAAGGCCGATTGCGGTTATAGGCCCGATAGATTTTATTGCTTTGCAACCCGCAGGGCCGCTCACCATTCTCTCCGCATGGTCGGCGTCATCCTCAGCACCGCGCGCAAACTGGCTCTGAAGATCGCCAGCTATGGCGTCATGCACCTGATCGTCGCCATCCTGGTCGCCTTCGTCATCACCCGCGACTGGCGCATCGCCCTGGCCGTCGGCATGGTCGAGCCGATCTTTCAGACCATCGCCTACACCGTCCACGACCGCGTCTGGCACAAGGTCGAGCGGCGTCGCATGGCCTCCAATATCGAGGAAGCGACCGAGGCCTTTACCGCCCGCCTCGACATCATGTCGCCCGAGGAACAGCGCCGCTCGCACGACGCCCATCACGGCCACAGCCACACCCTGCCCCGGTCGTTCAAACAGATCGCGCTGAAGACCGTGACCTATGGCGTCATGCACTTCGCCGTGGCGGTTGCCGTCGCCTACGCCCTGACCAACAACATCCGCACGGCGCTGACCATCGGCATGGTCGAGCCCTTGGTCCAAACGCTCTTCTTCACCCTGCACGACCGCATCTGGTCCCGCATGGAGGACCGTAGGGCCCGCGCGAGCGCAGCCGCCGCCTGACGCGTCAGCGCTTGTTCAGCGCGACCAGAAACACCTCGGCGCTGTCCTTGCGGCTCGACGCCGGCTTGACGTATTTCACCGTTTCGAACTCTTCGCGCAGCCGCGCCAGAACCCCGCCGGCGTCCCCGCCCTGGAAGTTCTTGGAGACGAAGTTTCCGCCCGGCCGCAACGTGCGGATGGCGAAGTCGGCGGCGATCTCGATCAGGGCGATGATCTTCAAATGGTCCGTCTGGCGATGGCCGACCGTATTGTGCGCCATGTCCGACAGCACCAGGTCCGGCGCCCCGCCGATGGCGTCGATCAGCTGCTGGTCCACGCCCGGATGGGTGAAATCGGCCTGAAGCAGGGTCGCACCCGGGATCGGCGCGATCATCAGCAGGTCCACGCCCGCCACCGCGCCCGCACCCCGGTTCAAGGCCACCTGAACCCAGCCGCCCGGCGCCGCGCCCAGGTCGATGACCTTCGAGCCGCGCTTGATCAGCCGGAACTTGTCGTCGATCTCGATCAGCTTGAACGCCGCGCGCGAGCGCCAGCCCTCGGCCCGCGCTTTTTCGGACCATTTGTCCGACAGCTGGCGTTTGATCCATTGCTGGCTCGACATCGACTTGGTGTCGGCCGTCTTCATCTTGGTGCCCATGCCGCGTCCGGCGGCGGTTCCGCCAGTGGGCGGTTTCACCATCCGGCGGCGTTCCTGGGGCTTTTCGTCTTCGCTCATCGTTCCCACATAGCCCCGACCGGCGTTGCGGGCTATGTCCCGCCTCAAATCAACCCAAAGAGGACGACCGACATGGCCGACACCCTGACCTTCACCCTGGACACCGGCGACGGCGAAGCCCGCGACGTGGTCATCAAGCTGCGCCCCGACCTGGCCCCCGGCCACGTCGAACGCATCACCGAGCTGGCCAAGGAAGGCTTCTACGACGGCGTGGTCTTCCACCGCGTGATCCCGGGCTTCATGGCCCAGGGCGGCGATCCGACCGGCACCGGCACCTCGGGTTCCAAGAAGCCGAACCTGAAGGCCGAGTTCTCGGCCGAGCCGCACGTGCGCGGCGTCTGCTCGATGGCTCGCACCTCGGACCCCAACAGCGCCAACTCGCAGTTCTTCATCGTCTTCGACGACGCCACCTTCCTGGATCGCCAGTACACCGTCTGGGGCCAGGTCGAATCGGGCATGGAACACGTCGACGCCCTGCCCAAGGGCGAGCCGCCGCGCAGCCCCGGCAAGATCGTCAAGGCGACGGTCAACTAAAGCGAAAGCGGCAGAGTTGGACTTCGTCCAACTCGGATTAGATTTCGCGCAACGAGAATGTGCGCAATCTTGACGTTTCTCGATGATGGCTTTCAGTTGCAGCGCTGAGCCATCGTCGGGGGACGACATTGCGCATTCTTCTGGTCATCGAGCCGTCCGGCGGCGGCTCGGGGCGTCATGTGGTCGATCTGGCCCACCCCCTGATCGGAAGCGGCCATCAGGTGTACCTGATCTGGTCGCCGCGCCGCGCCGAGCCCTGGTTCGAGGCCGGGGTCGCCGCTCTGCCCCTCCACGCCAATGAACGCCTGCCTATGCGACGCCGCGTCGGACCGTGGGACGTCGCCGCCCTTCACGCCCTGAACCGCCTGATCGCCCGCCTCGGCCCGTTCGAGATCGTTCACGGCCACAGCGCCAAGGCCGGCGCCCTGGTCCGCCTGGCCCACGCGCCCGGCGCCGCCAAGATCTACACCCCTCACGCCCTGCCGATGATGGGCCCGGCCAGCCCGGCGACGATTGTTGCAGGCGCGGCCGAGGCGCTTTTGGCCCGGTCCGGCGACGCCATCATCTCCGAGGAAGAGGCCGCTGTCGCCCGTCGCTGGGGGCTCGGCGGAAACCGCTTGCACATCGTCCCCAACGGCCTGGCCGCTCCGCCCGCCAACGATCGTCTCGCAGCCCGCCAGACCCTCGGCGTTCCCGAAGACGCTTTGGTCGTTGGCTTCGTCGGCCGGCTTTGCGCCCAGAAAGATCCGGTCCGTTTCGCTCAGGCCGTTCACCGAGCGAACGCCATCGATCCGCGCATCATCGGCGTCATGATCGGCGATGGCGATCTGGCCCCGTCGGTCAGGACCGCCGGCGGCGACGCACTCCGTCTGCTGGGCGCACGCGACGCGGGGCCGCTGATGGCGGGCTTCGATCTGTTCGCCATGACCAGCCGTTACGAGGCCGATTCCTACGCCATGATTGAGGCGGCCGCCCTAGGCCTGCCCATCGTCTGCACCGACGTCGGCGGGATCGCGCGCCTGACCCAGACCGGCGCGCGCATCGACCGCCTGCCCGTCGACGCCTCGCCCGATCATCTGGCCGAGGCGATGCGCGCCGCGCTGGCCAGCCGCGTCGTTCCCCTGCCGATCGCGCCGGGCCTGCTGTCCGCCACACGCATGGCCGACCAGACGGTTCGGATCTACCGCGACGCCTTTGCCCGCCGACGCCTGGGTGGCTAAGCCAGTCTTCATCAACGGCCGCTTCCTGACCCAGCCGATGAGCGGGGTTCAGCGCTATGCGCGTCAGATCGTGCACGCCCTGGACCAGCGCCCCGGCGCCGCCGACCGCTACGTCCTGTTGACGCCGCCCGGCGCCAATAGCCTGAACCTGCTCAACATCCCGACCCGCACGATCGGGCGCGCAGGTGGCCATCTTTGGGAACAGACTGCCCTAGCCTGGACCGCGCGCCATGGTCGGCTGCTTTCCTTAGCGGGTTCGGGTCCGGTGCTGCACCGGCGGCAGATCGTCGTCATCCACGACGCCGCCGTCTTTCGTCATCCTGAGCATTTCCGAATAGGCTACGCCGCCTTCCACCGCGCCCTGAACAGGATCCTGGCACGCCGGGCGCGACTGGCGACCGTCTCCGACTTCTCTCGCCGCGAGTTGGCCTCGGTCCTGAACCTGTCACCCGACAGCATCACTGTCGCCCCGAACAGCGCCGACCATCTTCGCATCATCACGCCAGACCCAGCCGTCATCGAACGCCTCGGTCTGACGACCCGCCCCTACTTCGTAGCACTGGGTAATCTGACGCCGAACAAGAACCTCGCCGTCGCCATCCAAGCCCTGTCCCATCTTGCCGACCCCGCCATTCGGCTGGTCCTCATCGGCGACCGGCCCGGCGCAGTCTTCGACCGTTCCGCCTTCCCGGCCGACCCGCGCCTGATCTTCGCCGGCCGTCGCTCGGACACCGAAATCGCCGCCCTGCTCGGCGGGGCGCAGGCCCTGGTCTTTCCCAGTCTGTACGAAGGGTTCGGCATCCCGCCGCTGGAGGCGATGACCCTCGGCTGTCCGGTCATCGCCTCCGACATCCCACCAACGCGCGAGGTCTGCGCCGACGCCGCCCTCTATTTCGATCCCGTGAACGACGCAGCCCTGGCTGCCCATATGGCTGAATTGCTCAGCCCACCGGATGACGCTCGCCGCGACGCCGGCCTTCGCCGCGCCGACCGTTACGCCTGGTCCGGCTCGGCCGAAATCATCGAAGACCTTCTGCTCAGCACCTGACGATAGACGGCCCTGTGCGCCTCGACGATCGACGCCTCGGTCCAGGCCGACGCACCGACCGCCGCAAAACGCCAGCGCTCCGGCTGGTCCACAGCCGCCTGCATCGCCGCGGTGAGCGCACCCGCATCCCCCGGTTCCACCAGCGCTGACATGCCTGCGCCCTGCGCCGCCTCCGGCAATCCGCCGATGCGTGAGGCGATCACGCCCCGTCCCTGCTGAACCGCCTCCGCGACGCTGCGTCCGAACGGCTCGGCCCACACCGCCGGCGCGACCAGCACATCCACCCTCGGCCAGAACGCCTCCGCCTCCACCTGCCCCAGCCAGACGATGCGCGGATCATCGTACGTCCGCCTCAAGGCCTGCAAGCAGTCCGCCTCGCCCCGACCGCCGATCATCAGCCTCCAGTCGCCAGCCAACCCTCTCGTCGCCGCCAGCAGAACCTCGTTCCCCTTTTCCGGTTCGATCCGCCCCAGATACCCGAACCGCATCGTCGGCGCTTCGGCCAGCGATGGTTTCGGCGCGATCGCCGCCACACCCGCCGCATTGCCGATCACCGACCCTGGCGTCCGCCGAAAATACCCTTCCGCCCGATGCGTCTCCAGTACCGGCCGGCTCAGGCCGATGACATGATCCACCCCCTGTGATCGCGCCCGCTTGCCCGCCGTCAGCAACACGCACGATCCACACCGCCGGTCGCATCGCCGTCCGCGCCGAAACAGCGATGCCCGCGCGCACAGCATCGACCAGTCCCTCAGCGTCTGCACCATCGGCAGGTCTCGCCGCGTCGCCGCGCGATAGACCGACAGCGAAAACCCCGTCGTCAGGTGCAGGTGGATCAGATCCGGCCGCACCCGCGCGACCGCGCGATCCACCTGATCATCCATCAGCGAATTGGCCGCCTCCAGCCCATGCCAGATCGCCTGCCGGAACGCCGGCCGCCGCGCGCCGTCATAGGGCCAGTACAGATTTCGCAGCGGCAGCCGCTGCACGGGGACGCCGTCGATCCGCTCGTTCACCGTTTCGCGCCCCGGCTTCAGCGTCAGCACCGACGCTTCCACGCCGGCCCGCGTCAACCCTTGGGCCAACTGCGCCACGCTTCGTTCCGCCCCGCCGACCTGCGCCGGCGGATACAGGGTGTTGACGATCAGCACCCTCACGGCGCCAGCGGCCTTCGCCACGCCAGGGCGCCGACCAGACAGCACAGGAAGACCATCCCCGCCCCCTGCGTCAGGTCCTCTCCGAACATCGCCGCCAGTACATAGACCGACAGCGGCGTCAGCGCGTCCAGCCGCACCGCAGACGCCAGATGCAGCCCCAGCAGCACCAGCGCGCTCACCACGCCCGCCGTCCGCGCCGTGAACAGATAGCCGTTGTGGCTGACCGACAGCGCCCGGAACGCCCCCATCTCGTCCGCCGACGACCACCCCGTCCCCATGGGGTGCTCCACGACCAGATCGACGGTCCGCCGCCAGGTCAGCATCCGTCCGGCCAGATTGTCCCGCAGCGCCGCCCCGTCGAACCGCCCCGCAAACCGGCCGCCGTCGAGGTCAGACCGCCCCGCCTGCAAAGCCGCCACGCCCGCCGCCAGCACGCAGACCGCCAGCACCATTGCCAGCGGTCGAGCCCGCTCGCGCCATCGCCAACCGACGAGCATCCTCGCCAGCCCCGCCAGCATCGCAGCCATCATGCCTCCCCGCGACAGGGTGCTGACGAACCCCAGAACCGCCACGCCGACGCCGCCCCACGTCGTCCCGCGCCGCGCCCAGCGCCGCCCCGCCGCCATCATGCCGGCCGGGACCGCCAGTCCGATCATCGCCATCGCCGCATTCGGATGCTCGGCCAGGGTCGTCAGACGCACCTGAGCGGCCGTCGTGGTCACCATTGCGCGCGGCGACGCCAGCCCCAGGGCCTGCAAAGGCTCCAGGCCTACCTGCATAGCCAGCCCGTAGGTCGCCAGGTGACAAGCTGCGCCTATCAGCACGGCCCAGAGGAACAGCCGCCGCCGTCGCTCGTCCCTCAGGATCAGGCTCGCCGCAGCCGGCGCCGCCAACGCCGAGGCGATCCACCGAAACCAGAAGGCCGCATCCCCGATGTTCAGCCGGTCTCCGCCCTGCGCGGCCTGCACCAGCAGCGTCATCGCCAGAAACCCCGCCGCGACCACGCCCGCCACCCTCAGAACCGGCGCCATGCCTCGCCACGTCATACCTGCGAGCGGCAAGGCGACGATCAGCGCCAGATCGCCCAGCCGCGGCCCGCTGACCTGCCCCGGCGTCAGAAACAGCGGCAAGGTCACGCCCAGGCCCAGCAAGCCCAACGCCAGCCGCTCATAGGCCGCGCGCACCTGCGACCAGCGCACCGTTCGGCGCCGCGATGCGCTCAGGACGGCCTGCAATGCTCGACCTCGGGATCGAACCGCGCCCCGTCCACCACGCCCGCGACCAGCACCCCGGCCTTTCGCCAGCGTCCGCTCAGCGCCAGCCGCCCCGCCAGCCTTAGCCTCGAGGCGGCATAGCGCAGCGCCGAGCGCCGTCCCTCGTGCCGCCGCTTGGCCAGGATGACGTTGCGCGTCAGATAGCGATGCAGCCGCTCGCGCCGCGCATCCGGCTCGGTCTCGATGGTCAGCCGTCCCGGCGCCGCGCGCACATGCTCGACGCGGCTGGCCGCGACCAGATAGCCCGGCTCGTCGCGCGACAGCCGCAGCGTATATTCCGTATCGTCGCCCCAGATGAACATGGGCGCCAGCGGCAGGCCGTGCCGCATCACCGCCGCCCGGCTGACCAGAACCGACACGAACGTCGCCTGCCGCACCGGTATCATTCCCTGCTCCAACCGCTCGCCCCAATCGGGGTAGCCCAAGACATTCCACCGCCGGTCGATCTCGGGCGTATTGGTCAGATGCCCCTCAGGCGACCTCACGCTGGAACACAGGAAGGCCGGAACGACGCCCTCATCCGCCAGCGCCGCTTCCGCCGCCAGCAAGGCCTCCAGCGCATCCGGCGCCGCCAGCACGTCGTCGTCCATCAGCCAAACCCGGTCGGCCCCCGCCTCGATCGCCGCGCGGATGCCGGCGTTGAAGCCGCCCGCCCCGCCGGTGTTGATCGGCATCCGCACCACCATCGCCTGCCCCGCCCAGGCGTCAGCCAGCATCTCGGCGGTGCCGTCGTCGCTGGCGTTGTCGACCACCACCACCCCGTCGCAATGCCGCGTCTGGGCGATCAGATGCGCCAGACATTGCTCCAGCAGGGCGCGCCGGTTCCACGTCACCACCACGGCCCACACCGACGCCCTCATGCCGCCATCCGGGCGATGGCCGGCGCCAGCGATTTCTCGACCAGGCTCAGCGCCCGCCCGACCGCCTGGTCCATGTT
The DNA here is from genome assembly GCF_014204545.1 of Brevundimonas vesicularis. Lineage (GTDB taxonomy): Bacteria > Pseudomonadota > Alphaproteobacteria > Caulobacterales > Caulobacteraceae > Brevundimonas > Brevundimonas vesicularis_B. The sequence goes on along the minus strand of NZ_JACHLJ010000001.1, from coordinate 203,482 downwards.
GTAGTACTGAAAATCGGCCAGCCGCCCGGCGAACCACACCTTCCCCGCCAGCGTCGCCGCCATCGCGCGATACTCCCCCGCCAACGCGCGCGACGTTTCCGTCAGGATCGGATAATAGGGGTCGTTCACGCCCGCCTCATAAGCCATCGGATATTCAATCACCGTCGCCGTCGTCGGCCCGCCCTCGCCGGTCAGGTGGCGGAAATCGGTGATGCGCGTGAAGTCGAAGTCGCTGGGATAGTTGACCGTCCCGACCGGCAGACCGTCCTCGGCATCCACGACCTGATGGTCGAACCGCACGCTGCGATAGGGCAAGCCCCCAATCGACCGGCCGAAATAGTCGTCCAGCGCGCCGCAATAGACCATCCGGTCCCACGCCCCCGCCCCCACCTGCTCCATCGGCGTGTTCAGCGACACCGTGATGTTCGGATGGTCCAGCATCCGCTCAAACAGCGCCCCATAGCCGTCGCGCGGCATGGCCTGATGGCGGTCGACGAAATAGCGGTCGTCCCGGCTGACCGCGATCGGCACCCGCGCGGTGACCGAGGCGTCCAGCGCCTCGACCGGCAGCCCCCACTGTTTGGCGGTGTATCCGGCGAACACCTTGTCGAAGACATAGTCGCCCAACCGCCTCAGATCCGGATCGTCCCCCGCCTGTCGCAGGTCATGGATGCTGGGCTGCCCCCCGAAACCAAACCGCTTGACCAGGGCCTGCGTCATCCGCCCAGCCATCGCTGTGGGAAACAACGTCTCGATCGAACCCAGATTGAACGGCAGCGGCACCAACTGTGCGTCCACCTGCCCCTGGACCCGATGGGCGTATTGCCGCCATGCTGTGAACTGGCTCAGATAGTCGAAGATGCGCGCGCTGTTGGTGTGAAACACGTGCGGGCCATAGGGATGGATCAGCCGTCCGCCCACATCGCGCCGGTCGTGCGCATTGCCGCCGACATGGTCGCGCCGGTCGATCACCAGCACGCTCTGGTCCAGCCCGCGCGCCAGCCGTTCGGCGACCACCGCCCCGGTGAAACCGGCGCCGACGATCAGCCAGTCATATCGCCGGGACATCGCGCCTCCCGCCGGTCTGGAACAGCGCGCCCCAATGCGCCCTCAACCCGATCACACACGCCGCGACCACCGCCCCCTCGCCGATGATCCGCGCGCGCGCCATGCCGACCGCGCCAAGGCCGGGCGCTAACACCACCGCCGGCCCCAGCGTAGCGACACAGCCCAGGGCCACGATCAGCGCGAACCGTCCATCCATCCGCAGCGGGTTCATCAGATGCAGCCCCAACACCTGGCTGACGGCCACCAGCGGCAACACCCAGGCCAGAAGACGCAGCACCTCGACGGCCCCCGCAAACCCCGGCCCGAACAACAGTCTGATCAGCAGCGGCGCTGCCAGCGTCAGTCCCGCCGCCAGCAGCATGAACGCCCCTGTCGAGGCGGCCAGCGTCCACCGCGCCGTGCGAAACGCCGCCGCCTGATCCTGTCCCAGCAGTCCGGCGATCCGGGGCGCAATCAGGCCCGCCAGCGGCCGCATCAGCGATCCGGACGCCGCGACCAGCCGGTCCGCCGCCCCGTACAGCGCCGCCTGCGCCGGCCCGGCCAGCGCCGCGACCACCAGAACGCCCGCCCCCGTATAGGCGACGATGACCGCTCGACTGGCGAACAGTGGACCGCCCTGGATCAGGGCGCGCCTCACAAAGCCCCGCTCCGGCGCTTGAACCCTCTGCCGTCGCAACAACAGGATGCCGGTCGCGACCAAGCCGGCCCAGACACCGCCCGCCTGGACGGCCATCACGCCGCCGACGGTCAGACCGGGCATCGCCAGAACGACGCCCGTCGCGGCCAAGGCGAAGCCAACCTCCAGCATCGCTGCCAAACCGGGACCGCGAATGCCCTGAAAGAACCACAGCAGGCTGGCCCCCTGCCCGATCCCCAGCACGACCGCCATGGCCACGACGCTGCTCGCCCCTTCCAGAACTGGATTGAAGGCCGCCAGACCGACGCCGACCGCAGCGGCGGGCAGGATCAGCACGCCGCGCATCGCCAGGGCCTGACCGACCAGGACGCCGCGCCCTTCGACGGCTCCGGCGACGTCGCGCGGCCCCGAAAGCGACTGCCCATAATCCACGACCACCGACACGACCAAGGCCAGGGCGATGGCCGAGGCGAACACCCCGAACCCTTCCAGCCCCAGGCGTCGCGTCAGAACCGGATAGAGCAGTAGCGGCGAGACATAGCGGGCGACGTGCGCGCCATAGGCCCAGCCCACATCGGCCGCGCCGCGCGCCGACATCAATCGATGCCTGCCATCCCCCAACTGCCGCCCCCGCGATCAACCCTGGCGCGAGCTTTAGACACGCGCAGCTGCAATCGCAAGCGCGGGCTCAGCCGGGCTGTTTAGCCGAGACGGCCCTCGGCCCAGCGCGCGGCGAAATAGCCGCCGGTCGCCGACAGCATCGTCAGGGTCGTGCCCCAGATCAGGTCGATGATCGTCAGCTTGGTCTGCCATACCGCCAGCGTCGCCTGATTGGTCAGGTCGTAGGTGGCGTAGGCGACGAAGCCCAGCACCGCCCCGTTGATCGCCGCCCGCGTCCAGTTCCCCTCCTTCAGGGCCGGCGCGATCGCCAGGAACACCGTCCCGGCGATGGAGATCAGATAGAAGGCCACCGCCGCCTTCATGTCCGGCTTGTCGGCCATGATCGGCCCGATGACGGGCTTATACAGCCGGTTGGTCATGGTCGTCAGCCAGACGAAATCGATGGCAGCAAAGGTCAGGCCGGCCCCAAGATAGGCCGCGACATATTTGATCATCCTCGTCTCCCTTAAGCCGGCTTCAATCGATAGTGGCTGACCGCCCAGGTGCGGCCCTCGTCGTTTCCGAACAGACCGGCCGTCGCCAGGTAGAACCGCCGCCAGCGACGGGTCCAAAGCTTGGCGTCGTCGCCATAGGTCTCACGCATCAACACCGCGATCCGCGGGGCGTTCCGGTCCATGTTCGCCAGCCAGTCATTGGCGGTCTTCGCATAGTGACCGCCGTTCCAGGTCCATTCCTGCTCGACCGCGAACAGGTCGGTAAACTGCCGGATCAGGCCGTGGCTGGGCATGACGCCGCCGGTGAAGAAGTGCTGGGCGATGAAGTCGCCGCTGTCGGTATGGTCGAACCGATAGGGCGCGTTGCGGTGCGTGAAGACGTGGATGAACATGCGTCCGTCCGGCGTCAGCCAGCGTCTCGCCTTGGTCAGCAGGGCGCGCCAGTTGGCCATATGCTCGAACATCTCCACCGAGACGATGCGGTCGAACCGCTGCTTGGTGTCGAAGGCGTTCATGTCCTGGGTGATGACCGTCAGATTGGTCAGGCCCCGCGCCGCCGCCTGGGCTTCAATATGGCCGCGCTGGCCGTGGCTGTTCGACACCGCCGTGATCTTCGAATTCGGATAGGTCTCGGCCATCCACAGCGACAGCGAGCCCCAGCCGCAGCCCATTTCCAGAATCGTCTGACCGTCCTTCAGATCGGCATGGGCGCAGGTCTCGGCCAGCGCCGCCTCCTCCGCCTGATCCAACGTCTCGCGACCCGTGGGATAGAGGCAGCAGGAGTATTTCAGCCGCTTGCCCAGGCACAGCTGGAAAAACTCGGGCGGCAGTTCGTAATGCTGCTGGTTCGCCGCATCCGTATGTTCGGCGATGGCGCGCTGGGCCATTTCGCGCGCAAAGGCCGCCTCGTCGTGCGGCCCGTCGCGATCCAGACGCTTCCTGGCCTCCGTCACCAGGCTGTCGATCGCCGGACGCGTCACGAAGTCCGGGAACGGCGCGTCCTGAAGCTGGCGAATGGCGACATTGGTCAGGTTCATCGGCGTCCTCGATCGTCGGATCTTGCTGCAGGCTTGACTGCAATACGACGCCTCGCCCCTGATGGATGCCTGCCCCCTTGAACCCGATCCCAAGGATGCCGACATCAGTCGCCCGCGCCGACCGATTCCGAAGAAAGTGCACCAATTGCACCCTCTTTTTCGAAACTGGCTCGCCGTCGATTCAGACGAATTAGACGAATTAGACTCTGTTTTTCGTCTTCACCGTCTGAAATCGCCGCGTCGGATCGACGCCGCGTCTTGCCCCCCGCCCGCCCCCGCGTTAGGCGTGGTCAAAAGCCGATATTCATCAGGCAGTGAAAAAAGGGAGAGCGATGGGAAAGATCTACGCTGACGTCACGTCCGCGCTGGAGGGCCTGACCTTCGACGGCATGACGGTCATGTCCGGCGGCTTCGGCCTGTGCGGCATCCCCGAGAACCTGATCGCCGCCCTGCGCGACAGCGGCGTCAAGGGCCTGACGGTCATCTCCAACAACGCCGGCGTCGACGGCTTCGGCCTGGGCCAACTGCTGGGCACTCGCCAGATCGCCAAGATGATCTCGTCCTACGTCGGCGAGAACAAGGAGTTCGAACGCCAGTATCTCGCCGGCGAGCTGGAGCTTGAGTTCAACCCCCAAGGCACCCTGGCCGAGCGCATCCGCGCCGGCGGGGCGGGCATTCCCGCCTTCTTCACCGCCACTGGCGTCGGCACCCTGGTCGCCGAGGGCAAGGAGGTTCGCAACTTCAACGGCCGTGACTACGTCATGGAAACGGGCCTGGTCGCCGACCTGTCCATCGTCAAGGCCTGGAAGGCCGACGAGCGCGGCAACCTGGTGTTCCGCAAGACGGCCCGCAACTTCAACCCCATGATGGCCACGGCCGGCAAGGTCACGGTCGTCGAGGTCGAGGAGATCGTCCCCGTCGGCTCGCTCGATCCCGACCACATCCACACGCCCGGCGTCTATGTCGACCGCCTGGTCCAGACCGTTTCCGAAAAGCGCATCGAGCAGCGCACCGTCCGTCAACGTGCCGCCGGCGCCGCCGCCGGATCGGAGGTCTGATCATGCCCCGCACCCGCGAACAACTCGCCAAACGCGCCGCCCAGGAACTGCAGGACGGCTTTTATGTGAACCTGGGCATCGGCATCCCGACTCTGGTCGCCAACTACATCCCCGCCGGCATGACCGTGACCCTGCAATCCGAGAACGGCATGTTGGGCATGGGGCCCTTCCCCTATGACGGCGACGAGGATCCCGACCTGATCAACGCCGGGAAACAGACGATCACCGAGATCCCGGAGTCGTCCTACTTCTCCAGCGCCGACAGCTTCGCCATGATCCGCGGCGGCCACATCAACCTGTCCATCCTGGGCGCGATGGAAGTGGCCCAGAACGGCGACATCGCCAACTGGATGATCCCCGGCAAGCTGGTGAAGGGCATGGGCGGCGCCATGGACCTGGTCGCGGGCGTGAAGCGCGTCGTCGTCGTCATGGAGCACGCCAACAAGCACGGCCAGTCCAAGGTGCTGAAAGCCTGCACCTTGCCTCTGACCGGCACCGGCGTCGTCAGCCGCATCATCACCGACCTGGCCACCTTCGACGTCAAGTCGGACGGCGCGGGCCTCGAGCTGATCGAACTGGCCGACGGCGTCACCCTCGACGAAGTCGCCGCCAAGACCGAGGCGGCATACAGCGTCGCACCGGGCTTGCAGGCCGCCTGATTGCCCTGCGTCGCCTCGGCTTACCGGGGCGGCGCGGGCTCCAGCCGGCGATAGGCGGCGCTCACAAAGGCCATCGTCAGCGGAGCCTGAAAGCCCGTCAGCACGACGGCGAAGACGATCCAGCCCGCCGTCCCCGATAGCAGCCCCGCGCCCCACAGCAACACCAGCGCGATCTTCGGCGCCGCCGTAACGACAAGTCCGACCAGCAGGGGCCAGAAGCCGCCGCGCGCAATGCTCATGCTCTGCAGCGACACCATCTGTCCGCGCCCGATCGTCGCCGGCGCGAACAGGGACAGGCGCACCGCGAAGGCGATCACGGCGAAGAGGGCGAAGGCCGTGACGACCGCCAGCAGGGTCAACTTCCACGCCGGTCCCACCGCGGCCCACTGGCGCATCTCGATAGCCCGGGCGTTCAACTCGGCCATGCCGAACACCGCCAACAGGACCAGGGCCACGACCGACAGGATCATGGCGAGAAAGATCGCGCATAGCAGGCCCGCGCCCAGCAGCCGCACCTCCGGTCGACCGAACTGCAAACCAACCGGCCCCAGGCCCAGTCGTCGCGCCCCGGCCAGATCGTCGGTGATGGCGATCCGCGCCAGCGCGCCCGCCAGCACCAGGGTCGACGCCAGAGCGCACGCCGCCCAGATCAGGCCCGCTGCGCCCGCCGCCAGCGGCTTGAGGCTCCAGACCACGGCCGCCAGCACGATCGCGCCGCAAGCCCCTCGCCACAGGCGAGGCAGGGCGTGGGCCGCCGCCGACAGCGTCTCGCTCAGTCGCAAAATCCGATGCTCGCTCAATCTACGCCCCCGATGACCGGCGGCGGATATAGCAGGGGGCCATGACACCACGCCACCCGCCCGCTAGAAGGCCGCGATGAGCGCTTCCCCCTCTCCTTCCCCCATCCACGTCATCGGCGGCGGCCTGGCCGGCTCCGAGGCCGCCTGGCAGATCGCCCAGGCCGGCGTGCCCGTCGTCCTGCACGAGATGCGCGGCGTGCCTGGCGTCAAGACTGACGCCCACCACACCGATGGCCTGGCCGAGCTGGTCTGCTCCAACTCCTTCCGCTCGGACGACTGGCAGTTCAATGCGGTCGGCCTGCTGCACGCCGAGATGCGGGCGCTGGATTCGATCATCATGGCCTGCGGCGACATCAACCAGGTGCCGGCCGGCGGCGCCCTGGCTGTGGACCGCGACGCCTTCTCCCAAGCGGTGACCGCAAAACTGACCGCCCACCCCTTGGTCACCATCGTGCGCGAAGAGATCGCCGGCCTGCCGCCGCAGGAGTGGGACAATGTCATCGTCGCCACCGGCCCCCTGACCTCCCCTGCCCTGGCCGACGCCATCCTGAAGGCGACGGGCGAAGAGTCCTTGAGCTTCTTCGACGCCATCGCCCCCATCGTTCACGCTGATTCGATCGACTTCGACATCGCCTGGCGTCAGTCGCGTTATGACAAGGAAGGTCCGGGCGGCGACGCCGCCGCCTACGTCAACTGCCCGATGGACAAGGCCCAGTACGAGGCCTTTATCGACGCCCTGCTGAGTGGCCCGAAGGCCGAGTTCAAGGACTGGGAACACGTCCCCTATTTCGACGGCTGCCTGCCCATCGAGGTCATGGCCGAACGGGGTCGCGAGACCCTGCGTCACGGCCCGATGAAGCCGGTCGGCCTGACCAACCCGCGCGACCCGCTGGTCAAGGCCTACGCCATCGTCCAGCTGCGCCAGGACAATGCGCTGGGCACCCTGTTCAACATGGTCGGCTTCCAGACCAAGCTGAAGCATGGCGCGCAGGCCGAGGTCTTCCGCATGATACCGGGGCTTCAGAACGCCCAGTTCGCGCGGCTGGGCGGTCTGCACCGCAACACCTATCTGAACAGTCCCCAACTGCTGGACACGCAGCTGCGGCTGAAGGCCATGCCGCGCCTGCGCTTCGCCGGCCAGGTGACAGGGGTAGAGGGCTATGTCGAAAGCGCGGCCATGGGCCTGCTGACCGGCCGCCTGGCCGCCGCGCAAGCGCTGGGTCGTGACCTGGCCCCGCCGCCGCCCGAGACCGCCATGGGAGCCCTGGTCGAGCACATCACCGGCGGGCATCTGGCAGGATCCAAGTTCCAGCCGATGAACATCAACTATGGCCTGCTGCCGCCGCTCGAGGCGCCCAAGGTCGATGAGGCGGGCGTCAAGATTCCGCTGAAGGAACGCGGCCGGGCCAAGAAGCGCCTGATGAGCATCCGGGCGATGGAAAGCTTGAAGACCTGGCGCGACGCGGACTGATTTCTGAGGGCCGGGCCGCTCAGCGCAGCTTGGGCATACCCGGCCGGAACCCCAGCGTCATCACGCCCAGCAGGATGACGCCCACGCCCATAAGCACCCAGGCCTGGGTCAGGTCGGCCATGTGGTCGCGCAGCAGGCCGGCGCCCAACGGTGAAAGGCTGGCGATGATGTAGCCGCCCCCCTGGACGAAGGCGAGCAGATCGCCGGAGCGGCCGGGATCGTCGATCTGGTCCATCGCAAGGATCAGGCTGAGCGGGAAAATCGCGCCAATGCCGAGGCCCAGGACGATCACGATCGGCACGGCCATGCCGAGGGGCGCGACCACGAGCCCGGCCAAACCGGCCAAGGCCAGCATCAGCGCCGTCAAGATCGGTCCGCGCCGATCCGGAAAGCGCCCGATAGTCAATGACACCAGCAGGCCGGCCGTCACCTCCGCAGCCGTCATGCCGCTGAGCAGATAGCCGGCCGTCGCCCTCGGCTCACCCAGGTCGATGTAGAAGGGCGGCAGCCAGGCCAGCATCAATGTATAGGCCGAGGTCCCCAGGCCCATGATCAGGATCAGCCGCCACGCCCGCCCCTGGCGCCAGAAGGGCAGCTCCGGGTCCGTCGCCTCGACCACCGCGGCGCGGTTCGGCTCCTCAGCCGCAGGGTCGCGTGACGCCGCCAGCCAGACCAATGCGGCGACAAAGGCCGGCGCGCTCCACAGCGCCAGCGTCCCGGCCCAGCCGATCGTCTCGGCGAGACCGGCCGCCGTGGCCGCCGCGACGGCGGCGCCGCCCATGATGCCGGTGGTGTAGAGCGCCATGACCGTGCCGAACTGCGCCGGAAAGGCCCGTTTGATGACGACCGGCGCCAAGGCCTGGATTAAGGCGACGCCCACACCGACGACCACTGCGCTGGCATCAGGCCGGTCGCACCGGTCAACACCACCCGCAACAGGCAGGCCCCGCCGATCAGAAGCGCGCCTAGCAAGATCCCGCGCCGCTCGCCCAACCGCCGACGCAACGGGCGGATCGACAAGGCGCCCAGACCGATCATCAGCACGGGCAAGGTGGTCAGCAGGCTGGCGGCGGTCGATCCCATGCCCGTTGCGCCCTCGATCAGATCCAGCAGCGGGCCCACCGCCGCCATCGCCGGCCGCAGATTCAGCGCCAGGGCGACGATGGCCGCCAGCAACAGCAGCGACGCGCCGCGCGCGGGCGTGGCGTCAGATCGTGCGGTCATGGTGGGGGCTCCGACTGAAAATCACGCTAGTCTCCCGACCTCAAGTATCTCGATGAGCGGCCTGTCCCGCGAGGATCAGAAAACGCTGAACGCCCTGCTGACCCGCTTGATCGCCGGCCTGAACGGCTAGGTCAGATCCGGCCGCGCAGAACGGCCCACAGCAGGCGCAGCCGCTTCAACGGTTCGGGCCGGTTCGGGTCGGCCAGGGCGGCGTGGGCGACGGCGGGGAAGCCGACCGGCGGCAGACGCTTCAGCGCGGTGTTGGCGGCGGATCGCAGGGCCGCCGCCTCTTCTGCTCGGCCGGTCTGGGCCAGTCCCCAGACACGGCCCGCGTCGGCGACGGCCGTGTCGTGGCCCTCGCCTGCCAGCATTCGCACCCCGACCTGCATCGGCCCGACGTAGAAGGCGTCCAGGTCGTGCGGTTCTTCGCGCACACGGCCGATATGGGCCTCGATCAGGGCGTCGAACGGGGCGCGATCCAGGCCGTGGCGGGCGACGAGGTCGGTCAGGGCCTCCAGCACCGGATGGCCCTTGCGCGGCGCCCCGGCGAACACACCGTCCATCTGTTCCGCCCACCAGGTGTAGCGCATCTCGGCCAGCAGCGGCTGGGTCACGCGCGCGGGGATGGTCGTCAGCTCGGCCTCGAAGGCGTAGAGCGCGATCAGGTCGGCGCGGGCGCGCACATCCGCGACCAGGCGGCTGGACAGCCAGCGGTCGAGGTCGGCGGTGCGGACCTGTTGGTCGAGGGTATCCGCAGCCTCGGTCAAGCTGCGCGCGACACCGCGAAATCGGCGAGGTCTTCCAAAGCCGTGCGCCAGTCGCTGGACGGCAGAACCGACAGGGCCGCCTTGGCCTGATCGGCATAGTCGCCGGCCAGGTCCAGCGTCGCGCCGATGGCGCCCGAACCGATGATCAGTTCGCGGGCGCGGGTGAAGTCTTCGGGCGTGCGCTCGCCCTTGGTCACGGTGCGCTCCCAGAAGGCCTCTTCACGGCCCTTGGTGCGGGCGACGGCCAGCAGCAGCGGCAGGGTCGCCTTGCCCTCGTTGAAGTCGTCGCCGGCGTTCTTGCCCAGGGCCTCGGCAGTCGCACCGTAATCCAGCGCGTCGTCGGCCAGCTGGAAGGCGATGCCCAGGGCCATGCCGTAGTCGCGCAAAGCCTTGGTCGCGGCCGGATCGCCGCCGGCGCCCACAGCGCCCGCCTCGGCGGCGGCGGCGAACAGTTCGGCGGTCTTGGCCGAGATGATCTGCAGATAGGTGGCCTGGTCCAGATTAAGGTCGTGGGCGCGCGTCAGCTGGAGCACCTCGCCCTCGGAGATGACCCGCGAAGCCTCGGCCAGAATGCCCAGGGCGCGCATCGAATCTGTCTCGACCATCAGTTCGAAGGCGCGGGCGAACAGGAAGTCGCCGACCAGGACGCTGGTCGGGGCGCCCCAGATCAGGTGGGCCGCGACCTTGCCGCGACGCAGTTCGGACGCATCGACGATGTCGTCATGCAGGAGAGTGGCGGTGTGAATGAACTCGACCGCAGCGGCCAACTTGCGCGGCGCTACGATGTCGTCCGTCGCGCCCACGGCGCGCGCGGCGGCGACGGTCATCAGGGGGCGCAGACGCTTTCCGCCGGCCGACACGAGATGCTCAGCCAGTTTCGGGATGATCGGCACGTCCGACTGCATCCGATCCAGGATTAGGGCGTCCACAGCCGCCATATCGACCTCAGCCAGCCGGACAAGGGCGTTGACGTCCCCCTTCGGGCGGTGAGCGGCGGCGATGGCGACGTCCAAACGAATACTCTTTCACTGGCGCGGCGGGCCGCGGGAATGGCTTTTTGCGGCCGGGCCGGCTTGCCCCCGCGAGTTGCGGCGCACAATGATGTTCGACCCCTTGAGGGTCAAGGAGATTGAGGCTTGGAGCCGGTCGAAACCCTGCCGACGACGATCGTCGAGAACGGCCTGTTGAACGGCCGGGTGCGCTTGCGTCAACCCGCGCGCGGCTATCGCGCCGGGATGGATGCAGCTTTGCTGGCGGCGGCGGTCCCGGCCGAGGCGGGTCAGAGCGTGATCGAGGCGGGCTGTGGGGCGGGCGCGGTCCTGATGCAGATCGCGTCGCGACGGCCCGGCGTGACCCTGACGGGACTGGAGCGCGATCCGGCGATGGCGGCGCTGGCGACCGAGAATGCGGCGCTGAACGGCGCAGCCGGATCCGCCGTGATTCGTCAGGGCGACGTGGCGGCCGGGTTTCGGGCCCTGCGCTTGGAGCCGGCCGACTGGGCCATATCCAATCCCCCCTTCTTCGATGACGCCACGGCGTTGCGCGCCCCAGCCGAGGGCAAGCGGGGCGCCTGGATGGCCGACGATGGGCTGAAGGCGTGGACCGATTTCCTGTTGAAGGCGGTGAAGGAAGGCGGACGCATCGTGGTCGTTCACCGCGCCGACCGGTTGGCCGATCTGCTGGCTCTGTTGGGCGAAAAGGCGGGGTCGTTCGCCGTGCGGCCCATCCATCCCTTCGCGGACGAGCCGGCCAAGCGGGTTCTGGTGCACGCCATCAAAACCGGGCGCGCGCCGCTGCGGCTGTTGCCGCCGCTGATCCTGCACGACCGCGAGGGCGGCAAGCACACCCCTCAGGCCGAGGCCATCCTGCGCGGCGAGGCGTCGCTGGGATGGTGATCGGGTGGTCAATCGCGACCGGAACGCCTAAATGCCGCCTCCTGACGAAATAGAGCCCGCCCCGTGTCACCCGACGACCTTCCGCATGATCTTCAAGACGGCCTGATCGCCGTCGGCGAGGCCGCGCGCGACCTGCGCGAGCCGTGGTGGATCTTCGGCGGAGCGGCCATGGCGCTCTATGGCCTGACCGACATCCATGTGCCCGACATCGACGTGCTGTGCGCGCCGCGGGATGCGCGCAGCCTGCTGGGCGCGCTGGGCGGCGTGGTGATACCCGATCCGGGCGAAGGTCTGTTCCGCTCCGCCGTCTTCGGGCGCGCGCCGGACCAGCCGATCCTGGTCGAGGTCATGGCTGATCTGGAGACCCGCGACGGCGGCGACTGGACCCCGGTCGCCTTCGGCTCGCGCCGCCGCGTCTTCGTCGAGGACACGCCCCTGTTCGTCCCGGACATCCGTGACCACATCGCCCTGTATCGCCTATTCGGCCGCCCCAAGGATCTGGCGCGCGTCGAACAGCTTGAACGACTGATCGCCTGAATGCCTTTCCCCTTCCAGATTTCCGCCACCGAGGGCCGCGCCCGCACCGGGGTGCTGAAGACCGCGCGCGGCGACATCCGCACCCCCGCCTTCATGCCGGTCGGCACCGCCGCCACGGTCAAGGCGATGACGGTGGATCAGGTCAAGGCGACCGGCGCCGACATCCTGCTGGGCAACACCTATCACCTGATGCTGCGGCCTGGGCCCGAGCGGATGGAGCGTCTGGGCGGGCTTCACACGTTCATGGGCTGGGACAAGCCGATTCTGACCGACAGCGGCGGGTTCCAGGTCATGTCCCTGGCCGGCATCTCCAAGGTCAAGGAGGAGGCCGTAACCTTCTCCAGCCATATCGACGGCTCCAAACACGTTCTGACCCCCGAACGCTCGATCGAAATTCAGGCCGACCGGATCGGCGCCGACATCTCGATGCAGCTGGACCAGTGCGTCGCGTATCCGGCCGAAAAGGATGCGGCCAGAAAGGCCATGGAGCTGTCGATCCGCTGGGGCGCGCGGTCCAAGGCCCGTTTCGGCGAGCGTGAAAACCAGGCCCTGTTCGGCATCCAGCAGGGGTCTACTTTCGAGGACCTGCGCCGCCAATCGTCGGAGCAGTTGCAAGAGATCGGCTTCGACGGCTACGCCATCGGCGGTCTGGCGGTCGGCGAAGGCCACCAGGCCATGTGCGAGGTTCTGGACTATGCGCCCGAAATGCTGCCGGTCGACCGTCCGCGTTATCTGATGGGCGTGGGCAAGCCGATCGACCTGGTCGAGGCGGTGTATCGCGGCGTGGACATGTTCGACTGCGTCCTGCCGACCCGCGCCGGCCGTCACGGTCAGGCCTGGACGTGGGACGGACCCCTGAACCTGAAGAACGCCCGGTTCGCCGAGGATCAGGACCCGCTGGACCCGACCATCGACGGCCCGTCGGCGCAGTATTCGAAGGCCTACCTGCACCACCTGATCCGCGCCGACGAAATCTTGGGGAAGGTGCTGCTGAGCTGGCACAACATCGCCTTTTATCAGGCGCTGACGGCGACCATGCGTATGGCGATTTCCGAGGGCCGGTTCGAACAGTTCAGGCGCGACTTCCACGCGCGCCACACGTTAAACGGCTGACGCCTAGGGGTGCGGTCTGAACCAGCTGGGCGCCGCCGGCGGCGCGCAGTTCCGCTGCATGCCCATGCCCTTCAGGAAGGCGCGGCGCATCCGGCCGGATTGGATGGCCGACTGAACGTGCTTTGAATGCTGTTCGGCGCCGCTCAATCGACGGATCCAGTTTCGGCCCGGAATAAAGTCGGTCGTCGTGTCGCGAATGGCGTTCAACGCCGCCTTGGCGGCTGCATCGGCCGCCCGCTCGCTGAGATAGGAGCCGTCCTGACGCAGCGGTTCGTCGGTGTCGGGCCCCAGCGCCTCGTCCAACCTTGCGACCTCTGCGCCGATGGTCGTGCACTGATTCAGGTTGCGCAGGTCGTAGGGATTGGCTTCGGCTTGAAGCAGGACCGTCGGGATCATCTGACGACGAAGGTTGAAGTCTTCCAGCGGAGCCGTCGCCGCCGCCGCAAAGCCCGCCCCGACCTGTTCGGCGCCGCCAATCGCCGACCGACCGGCGTTGCAACCGGAGAGCGCAACAAGGCTGACCGCGAGAAGAAGGCGTTTCATGGGACGGCTTAGACCACGCCTGGGCTGGCGATCAAAGCGTAGCGGCGGAAGCGCTCGGTAACGAAGGATTCTCTGATTTCATGTCACTTTGACCGGTCTTTGGAGTTCGGTCGTGCCTTACATCGCCAAGAGCCTGGAAGCCCTGGACGCCCCTGCCGGACCGTTCCAACGCCTTACGGAACTGGCCTGCACGGTTTTTGATGCGCCCGCTGCGGTAGTCACCTTAGTCAGCGGCGACAACGCCGTCCTGTGGTGCACCGACCGCGAAGTGGTCCAGCGGCTGCCCCGCGAGCGCACCCTCGGCGATCGTCTGCTGCGCCAGGGCAAGGGCGCCGTCCTCGTGGTCGAAAACGGCCTGGCGGATCCGGTCGCGCGCAATCATTTTCTGGTGGCGGCGCCCTATAATCTGCGTTTCTACGCCGGCGTAACAATCTGCGCGCCCGACGGTCAGCCGCTGGGCGCCTTCGGCGTCATGGATCGCCAGCCCCGCCCTCACCCCTCCGACTCCCAGATTGCGACGCTGCGCACGCTGGGCGCCATGGCCGAAGACATCATCGCTGCGTTGGAAATCGGCCGCGTTAGCGATGAACGCCACGGCACGCTAGAACTGGTCGAAAACATGGCCGGCGTCGGTCATTGGCGGTTGGAGCTGGCCACCGGCAGGGTTCATTGGTCTAACGAGGTGTTCCGCATCCATGGTCTGGATCGTGCGACCTTCGATCCGCAGGTCGATTCAGCCGTCGACCGCTATCATCCCGATGACAGGCCCGGTCTGTTGGCGGCGATCGCTCACTCGACCGAAACCGGCGACGGTTTCGAAAGACGTCTTCGGCTGATCCGCGCCGATGGCGAGGAGCGCGCGGTTCTGACCCAGGCGCGCACCGAACGTGACGACGCAGGGGTCGTAAAGATCCTTTACGGCGTGTTTCAGGACATCACCGACCAACAGGCCCAGATCGCCCGAGCTCAGCGTGACGAGGCGCGCTATCGGCTGTTAGCCGAAAATGTGGGCGACGTGATCACCCGCGTTCGCCCGGACGGCACCAGCAAATACATCTCGCCGGCGATCGAAAGCCTGCTCGGCTGGACCACCGAAGAGATGAACGGTCGGCCCATGGACTATGTCCATCCTGATGATCGGGAAATGGTGACCCGGGCCGTGCTGGGCACCATCCACACCAAGGAGCCGTGCCGGCTGGAGCACCGCGCCCTTCATCGCGACGGTTCGATCGTCTGGGTCGAATGCACCTTCCGCGCCCTGGACGCCGAAGCGGGCAAGCCGTCGGAGGTGGTGGTGGTGATCCGTGACATGACGGATCGCAAGATCCTGGCCGACGAATTGGTCACCGCGCGCGACCGAGCCGAGGCGGCTGCGGCGGCCAAGAGCGAGTTCCTGGCGAACATGAGCCATGAACTGCGCACGCCCCTGACCAGCGTCATCGGTTTTTCAAACCTGCTGAAGGCCAGCGAGGCCTTGCCCGAAGCCGAGAAGGGCTATGTCGCGCGCATCGCCACGGCCAGCGAGGCCCTGCTGTCGGTCATCAACGACGTGCTGGACTATTCCAAGCTCGAAGCCGGCATGATCGAGCTGGAGCCCCAGCCTTTCGACCCGGCCGCCCTGGCGCACGAGACGGTCCAGATGATGGAAGCCCAGTGTCTGGCCAAGGGTCTGGTGCTGCACGTCAACCTGGCGCCGAACATGCCTGACTGCCTGATGGGGGACCCGGCCCGTCTTCGACAGATCCTGCTGAACCTGCTGGGCAATGCCGTGAAATTCACCAGCCAGGGCTCGGTCAGCCTGTCGGTCGGCGGCGCCTTGGAGGCGAACGGCGCATGGCGTCTGAAGGCCGAGGTCACCGATACGGGCATCGGCATGAGCGCTCAGACCCAGGCCCATCTGTTCGAGCGTTTCGCGCAGGCGGATCGGTCGACGACCCGGCTTTATGGCGGCACCGGCCTGGGGCTGGCGATCTCTCGACGGCTGGCGCGAGCGATGGACGGCGATATCGTCGTCACCAGCCAGCCCGGCCTGGGATCGACCTTCAAGGTGACCGTCCCCCTGCACATTGCAGAAGGCGGGTTGAAAGCCGAGGGGCCGCGCCTCAGCGTCATGCCCGAGGGCCGCGTGTTGATCGCCGACGACGCACCGGCGAACCGAGAACTGATCAGCGTCATCCTTGTCGGCATGGGACTGGAGGTCGCCACCGCCAGCGATGGAGCCGAGGCGGTGCATGCGGTGCAGTCCGAAGTCTACGACCTCGTGCTGATGGATATGCAGATGCCGGTCATGGACGGCCTGACGGCCACGCGCGAGATTCGCCGCCTCGAGCAGGGCGGCGGACGCCGACTGCCGATCATCGCCCTGTCCGCCAATGTTCGGCCGGACCAGATCCAGCTGTGCCGAGACGCCGGCATGGACGATCATCTGGCCAAGCCGCTGCAACTGCCCGCCCTGGTCGCTACCCTGTCGAAGTATCTCGACAAATCGAACGCTCCGATCGCGGCGGATACGACAGCGCCCGGTCGTTTCGCGACCCACTGAAGGCAAGGCCCGGACAGCAAAAAGCCCGCCGAAGCGGGCTTTAAATGGTACGTCCTCTCGGGCTCGAACCGAGGACCCTCTGATTAAAAGTCAGATGCTCTAACCAACTGAGCTAAGGACGCACCGCGCGACGTCCGGGCTGGCCCGAACCGTCGAAGGGCGCCTTCTGTTGTAATCCGGCCTTCCGGTCAAGACCCGGTCTGCTACTCATTAGGCATGAAACCGTTAAATGGCGTCCGCATCATCGAATTCGACGGCTTAGGGCCGGTCACCTTCGCCGGAATGATGCTGGCGGACTTGGGGGCGGAGGTGGTGCGGTTGACGCGCGACGCCTCGGCCGGACCTGCGGTCTTCGACGAGGTCGGAGGCGAGGTCCTGCATCGGGGACGAGCGGCGGTTCCGGTCGATCTGAAATCACCGGCCGATCGCGAGTGCATCCTGCAGCTGATCGATGGGGCAGACGCGGTGATCGAAGGCTTTCGGCCCGGCGTCATGGAGCGATTGGGTTATGGTCCCGACGTCCTCCAGGCGCGAAAACCCGCGCTGGTGTTCGGACGTGTGACCGGATGGGGCCAGACGGGGCCGCTGGCGAACGCGGTCGGGCACGATCTGAACTACATCGGCCTGTCCGGCGTGCTGCACGCCATGGGCGAGGCGGATCGTCCGCCCTCCCCGCCGTTGAACCTGGTCGGGGATTATGGCGGCGGGGCCATGCTGCTGGTGGTCGGGGTGCTGGCCGCGCTGGTGGAGGCCAGGACGATGGGCAAGGGACGCGTGGTCGACGCCGCCATGACGGACGGGTCGGCCCTGCTAGGCGGCCTGTTTCAGGCCTTGCGGGGTCGGGGACTGTGGAGCGACCAGCGCGGATCCAACCTGCTGGACGGGGGTGCGCCCTTCTATCGTTGCTACGCCTGTCGCGACGGCGGGTTCGTGGCGGTGGCAGCGCTGGAGCCGCGTTTCTACGCCGCGCTGCTGGCCGGCCTGGAGATCGATCCGGCCGAAGCGGTTCAATACGACATCGCCGCCTGGCCGACGCTACAAGCGCGGCTTGCGGCCCTGTTCGCAAGCCGAGACCGCGACGACTGGAGCGCCCATTTCGCCGGCACCGAAGCCTGTGTCACGCCCGTGCTCAGCCTGGCCGAGGCGCCGGATCATCCGCACAATCAGGCGCGGGGAACGTTTCACGGCGGCCTGCCGCAACCCGCGCCCCGCTTCGACGGCGTAAGTGCTGCACCCGTCCCCAAGTCCGAACTGACCTTGGCTCAAATGGTCACAAAATGGTCCGATCACGCAGGATGACCGACGCAGATTTCGGCGCTAAGGGAACAGCTTAGCGCGACAGGCGTTTGATCGGCGGAGACCGGGGACTTTCATGACACGCTCGATTTTTGTCTTGGCCGCCGTTGCAAGCGTGCTCGCGCTGTCGGCCTGCGACGATCGTCCTTCGCGTTCGGACGACGACTATCGCGAGATGTCGGTCGAGCCGGCGCCCCCGCCGGTGAAGGAAGAAGCTCCCCCGCCTGCGCCCGAGGTTCAGGACCCGACGCCCACGCCCCCACCATCGACGACGCTTCCGCCTGAGGAACGCACGTCTGAACAGTCGGTCCAGCCCGAGAGCGAGACGCTGTTCTACTGACGAACAGGTATGCCGGGGGGCGTCCTTTTGACGAAAGATCGAGTTTGACGTTCAGGCCTACCCTCCTGGTCGCCCTCGCGGCGTTTTCGGCCTGCGCCCATGCAGCGGCGGCGGAACCTCGCGCGCAGATTCGGGGCGACATGGACGGCGATCTGCGGCGGGCGCTGGAGCGGGCCGTGGGCGAGGTTGACGGCGCGCCGGCCAGCCGCTTCGAGGCCCGTCGTCGCGCCGAGAGCGCCGTGACCTCGGCGACCGCCCTGCTGCGGTCCGAAGGCTACTATCAACCGGTCGTCGAAGACATCGTCGAGGGCGAGGAGACGCCGATCGCGGTGGTCTCGGTCGAACCGGGACGCCGTTTTCTGCTGACCGATCCGACGATCCAGTGGGCTGATCCCGCGCCGGAGGCCGAGGCGGCGGACAAGGCCAAGACTGCGATCGCGTTGAAGGCGGGCGATCCAGGTAGAGCGGCAGACGTCATATCCGGCGAAGGTCGGGCCGTGGCGGTGTTGGTGCGTGACGGGTATGCCGACGCCAAGGCCAATCCGCGCCGTGTGGTGGTGGATCACGCGGCATTCACCGTCGCACCCGAGTATCGCATCGCCTCTGGTGCGCTGGTGCGTCTGGACGGCGTGCGCCTGACCAGCCAGGGCCGCACTAATCCAGCGTGGGTCGCGGGCCTGGCGCCGTGGAACGAGGGCGATCGTTACGATCCTGAGATGGTCGCGGAGCTGGAACGCCGGCTGCTGGACACCGGCGTCTATGACGGCGTCAGCGTCGCGCTGTCGCCGCTGGACCAGATCACCGCCGATGGTCATCGCCCGGTCGTGGTCAGCCTGCAGGACCGCCCCCGTCGCGTGCTGGAGGCCGGCGCCACCTGGTCGACGGCCGAGGGCGCGGGCGTGGACGTGATCCAGACCCGCTACAATCGCTTCGGCCGCGCCGACACCCTGAGGCTGGAGGCGCGACTGGCTGACATCGACAGCCGGATCGGCGCCGACCTGTCTCTGCCGCACTGGCGTCGGCCCGGCCGGACGCTCAAACTGGGCGCGGCGGTGGTCAACGAAGACACCGACGCCTATTTGCGCACCGCCGTGGTTCTGTACGCCGACTTGCAACAGCGGATCGGCAAGACCTCCTATTTCAACTACGGAATCGGGCTGGACGCCGGGCGCTACAGCGAGACTCGCTACGACTTCACCACCCTGCCGCCGCAGCGCGTGACCTTCGACCGCGATCTGGCCATCATCACCGCGCGGACCAGCGCCTACATCGACCGCTCCAACGATCCGCTGAACCGAACCAAGGGCTGGCGGGTCAATCTGGCGGTTCAGCCGACGGCGGTGACCGGCGAGAGCAACATCCTCTTCCTGCGCACCGAAACGCAGGGCACCGCTTACTTCCCGGTCGCGGGTGATCGCACCATCCTGGCCGGGCGGATGAAGATCGGCTCCATCGTCGGCGGCAGCGAGCTGAACGTGCCGGCCGACCGTCTGTTCTATTCCGGCGGCGGGGGTTCGGTGCGGGGCTATTCGTACCAGAACGTCAATCCGCAGCTGCCGGACGGCACGCCGCGGGGCGGTCTGTCGCTGTTCGAAACCTCGTTCGAGGTGCGCCAGTCGATCGGTCAGAGTTTCCAGGCCGTCGCCTTCGTCGATGCCGGGTCCGTTGGATTCCAGGAGACGCCGAACCTGACCAACATGCGCTACGGCGCGGGCGTGGGCGTGCGCTACATGCTGCCGTTCGGGCCAATCCGGGCGGATGTCGCCATGCCGCTCAACAAGCGCGAGGGCGATTCCGCCTTCCAGATCTATATCAGCATCGGGCAGGCGTTTTGACCGATACACCGCCCGAAGCCCCGCCTGAAAACGCAGCGACGCCGGCCAAGGCCGCGCGGCCCGCAAAGCCGCGTCGCAGGCTGCTCAGACGCATCGCCCTGGGCCTGGGCGTGGTGTTGGCCGGACTGCTGGTGCTGATCGCCGCCGCCCTGGTCGGGGGGCGCTACTACATCGCCTCGGACGGCGGTCGCAAAATGGTGCTGCAACGGCTTCAGGACCTGAAGATCAGCCGCTACGGCCGGCTGAAGGTCTATGGGCTGAAGGGCGACTTGCTCAGCGACTTCACCATCGACCGCATCACATTGGCCGACAGTCAGGGCATCTGGCTGGAGGCGAACAACCTCAGCATGGACTGGTCGTATCTGGCCCTGCTGGGCCGCAGCTTCCATGCGAACGACATCAAGGCCGAGACCATTCGCGTCCTGCGTCGGCCCGTGGTCGAGCCGCCCACCGGCGAGCCGCCCAGCCCCCAGCCGATCTCGGTCCGCATCGACAAGTTCGCGGCCAACATCGAACTGATGGAAGGCTTCTCAAAGGAATACGGCCGCTGGAGCCTGTCGGGGAACGCAAGCCTGCCACGCACGGGCGCCAAGAGCGCGACGGTCAACGCCGACAGCCTGAACCGGCCGGGTGACTTCCTGCGTCTGGCGGCGACCTTCGGCGGCAAGCTGGAAGACACGCGCCTGAATCTGCGCGCCAATGAGGCTCAGGGCGGACCGCTGGCGGGGGCCTTGGGCTATTCGCCCGATCAGCCCTTCTCGGCGGTTGCGGTTCTGAACGCCGACGTCGTCAATGCGCGGGTTCAGACGGGACAGTTCGTCCCCCTGATCGTCCAGGGCCATTTCGGCGCCAAGGGCTCTCGCGTCGCGGGCTTCGCCGACTTCAGCAACTCGGACCTGCTGGCACCCTTCGTGACCAAGATCGGCCGCACCGCGCGGTTCGGCTTCGCCATGGTTCCTACGCCGGACAAGGCCAGCCAGGGCGTGGCGTGGAAGCTGCTTTCCGACAACGTCCAGTCCGAGGCGCGCGGCCTGATCCGCAACTCCGATCGCAGCTCGCCCGACGGAATCAGTCTGAATATTCAGACGGCCTCGCTGAGCCGGCTGGTCGGGTCCGATGTGGCGGGACCTGCGGCCTATTCCGGCCTGTTCAAGGGCGACGCCCAGACCTGGACGCTGGACGGCCAGGTCACCCTCTTGAACGCCAATGTCGCCAGCTATCGCGCCACGCGCATCGCCGGACCGCTGAACGTCGC
This sequence comes from Brevundimonas vesicularis, assembly GCF_014204545.1. Lineage (GTDB taxonomy): Bacteria > Pseudomonadota > Alphaproteobacteria > Caulobacterales > Caulobacteraceae > Brevundimonas > Brevundimonas vesicularis_B. Next base: position 182,290 of record NZ_JACHLJ010000001.1, on the reverse strand, counting down.
GGTCAAAAACGGCCGCATCGATCTGGACGGCGACATTCGCGCGAACGGCGGATCGGGCGAAGGCATCATCGGCGGCCTCTTAGGTCCCGCCCCGCGCGTGCAGATGAAGGCGGCGCGGATGAAGGACGGCGCCATCCTGCTGACCAAGGTCGATCTGCAGGGCCAGGGCCTGACGCTGAATGGCTCGGGCTCGCGCAATCTGCTGGGCGGGATGAACTTCCGCGGCGAGGCGCAACTGACCGACGCTAGGCGCGTGCTGCCTGACGCGCGCGGCGCCTTCGGCGGTCCGATCCGGGCCTCGTCGGCGCGGGCCGGCGCGCCGTGGATGCTGAACTTCGACGGACGGGGCCGCAACCTGACTGTGGGTCTGGACGAACTGGATCGCCTGCTCGGCAAGACGCCGCGCCTGCAACTGGCCGGCAAGCTGAACGGCGGACGCATCGAGGTCGAGCGCGGTGAACTGACCGGCGCGGCCGGTCGCGCGGGGGCCAAGGGCATTATCGAAACAGCTGGTAAGCTGAGGCTGGCGCTGGACTGGAACGCGCGTGGCCCGTTCGCGGCCGGGCCGGTCGAGATCGGCGGCGACATGAACGGACGCGGCGCCCTGACCGGCACACTGGCCCAGCCGCGCGTCGATCTGACTGCCGGCTTCCAGCAGGTCACGGCCGGCGCTCTGACGCTGAAAAACGCCGACCTGACGCTCAGCTTCCGCAAGGGCGCAGATGCGTCGGACGGGCGGATTTCGGTGGTCAGCGGCTCGAACTATGGTCCGGCGCGCGCCTCGGGCAACTTCTTCCTGGGCGGCAAGCGCATCCGATTGAGCGATCTGGACGTGGACGCCGGCGGCGTGACGGCCAGGGGCTCCATCGCCCTGTCCGACAGCATTCCCTCCAGCGCGGACCTGACCTTCTCGGCGCGCGCGGGGGCCTTCCTGGCTTCGGGCGAAGCCAACGGACGGGTGCGGCTGACCGACGGCGGCGGATCGGACAGCGCCATTCTGGACGTCAGCGGTCGCAATGTCCGGCTGGCGGGTCAGAGCTGGATCATTCGCAATCTGGATCTGGACGGGCGCGGCACGCTGAACAACCTGCCCTTCACCCTGGCGCTAGACGTGGGCGGCCCCAACCCGGCCCAATTCAACGGCACGGGCGTCTATTCCCGGCAGAATACGACGCACGGTCTGACGCTTCGCGGCGGCGGCCGGGTGCGCGAGGTGGCCTTCACGACCCGCAGTCCCGCCTCGATCACCCTGAACGGCGCCACCCGCACGGCGCATCTGGATCTGGGCGTGGGCGGCGGCGTGCTGCTGGCCGACCTGCGTCAGGATGCGCGCGGCGCCGCGATCCAGGCCGACCTCACGCGGGTCGATCTGGGCTCCATCTCGCCTGAACTACGCGGCAGCGTGACCGGTCAAATCGCCCTGCGCGGCGCCGGCAGCGACCTGTCGGGCACAGCCAATATCGCGCTCCAGAACGTGCGCAGCATTGATGCTCCGCGAGGCCTGGCCGTCGACGGACGCGTAGACGCCACCCTGGCGGGCGACCGGTTGAGCATCAAGGCGACGGCCGTCGACGAGGGCGCGGTTCAGGCCTCGGCTGACGTCGTCCTGCCGGTCGAGGCCTCGGCCGCGCCGCTGCGGCTGGCCATCGCCCGGACGCGCGAGATGTCGGGCCGGGTGTCGATCAACGGCCAGATCCAGCCGATCTGGGACCTGTTCCTGGGCGGCGACCGCAGCCTGGCCGGTCAGGTGGCGGGTCAGGCGACGATCGGCGGGACGCTGAACGCGCCGCGTCTGAACGGCCGGTTCGATCTGAGCCAAGGCTCCTATCGCGAGAATGCGGTCGGTTTGGTGCTGAGCGACCTGACGCTGCGGACGCGCTTCGATGACACGGCCGCCCAGATCGAGACCTTTACGGCCAATGACGGCAAGGGCGGCACAGTGTCCGGCCAGGGCCGCATCGGTCTGCGCCAGGGGTCGGGATCGAACGCGCAACTGATGCTGAACCGCTTCCGGGTCATCGACAACGATATCGCCGAGGCGCGCGCCTCGGGCCCGATCACCATCGTTCGCGGCGCCGACGGCAATATTCAGCTGGGCGGCCGGATCGATATCGACGAGGCCAAGATCGAACCGGAACTGCCCGGCGCGACCGGCATCGTCTCGATGGATGTGGTCGAGATCAATCGTCCCGGCGGCGATCCGGAGGAGACCGAGCAGAAGGCGCGCGGCCCGCAGATCGGCATGGACATCGTCCTGCGATCCAGCGGCGGCAAGGTGCGGGTCAACGGTCGCGGCCTGAACGTGATCCTGGACGTGAACGCCCGGGTGCGCGGCACGATCGCCCAGCCGCAGCTGACCGGGACGGCCAATGTGGTGCGCGGCGATTATGAGTTCGCGGGCAAGCGGTTTGTGTTCGACGACACCGGACGCGTCACCCTGTCCACCGATCCCAAGCAAATCCGTCTGAACCTGGCGGCGACGCGTGAGGACGCGGCCCTGACCGCCTCGATCAACGTCACCGGAACGGCCGCCGAACCGAAGATCGCCCTGACCTCCACCCCGTCCCTGCCCCAGGACGAAATCCTGTCGCAGGTGTTGTTCGGACGGTCGGCGTCGCAGCTGTCGGCCTTCGAGGCGGCGCAGCTGGCGGCCGGGGTCGCGGCCCTGGCGGGCGGCGGCGGATTCGACGTGATCGGCAACCTGCGCGAACTGGCGGGGCTGGACCGGCTGTCGTTCGGCGGCGACGCGTCTGCGGTCACGGTCGCGGGTGGGCGCTACATCACCGACGACGTCTATCTGGAGGTCATCGGCGGCGGTCAGAACGGTGCGGCGGTCAAGGTCGAATGGCAGCCTCGGCGCAACGTCGCCATCGCCTCGCAGTTCGGCGGCCAGGGCCAGACCAGTCTGGCGATCCGCTGGCGTCACGAAAGCCGCGAGGCGGGCGACCGTCGTCCGAACCGGGGCGGCCGCAACCGGTAGGTGCGGCGCCCCATGCACAGCTTAATTGCACGGGCCATAAATCGTGCAACGGCGTGCAATTCGACCAGCGCGCGGTTGTTTCCATGGATTAAAAAGGTTTGGGCGAATTGCACTGCGCTACGACGTGCAATTCTACCGCAGCAGTCACAGCGTCTCGTCTGGGGTTGGCGATGTCAAAGACCGGGCGCCGAATATAAGCCCGTTCGACATCGCGCTCAGATAAAAGCCGATCCCAGCCTTCAAGCCACGGAAAAGACGTAGGTTTGTCTCTGCACCTGTGCTGGCTGCGAGGCGCAACCCGTCAGCCGGAGGCTAAAGAATCTCCAGCACCCGCTCGACCGGGCGGCCGATCACGGCGCTCTTGCCCGTCTCGACGATCGGACGTTCGATCAGGATCGGCTGAGCGATCACTGCGGCCAGTATGGCTTCGTCATCTGCGCCGGCGTCTAGCAGAGCCTTGGCGTCTGCCTCCTTTTTACGCAGCAGGCCGGACAAACCGACGCCGGTTCTGGACGCCAATCGCTCAAGCGTTTCGCGGTCCCATCCGGTCTTCAGATATTCGACCACCGTCGGCTCGACGCCCTGCTCGCGCAGCAGAGCCAAGGCGTTGCGTGACGTGCTGCATTTCGGATTGTGGTAGAGGACGACCGACATCACGCCTCCTGCTTCAGGCGATGCAGCAGCATGGCGCCCTGAAGCGACGCGACATAGATCACGCCTGACACGATCATGGCGGGCCAGGTCGTCAGGTTGATCCACAGCGGAAGGTCCGGCGACGGCATGGTCCTCAGTAGCCGCATGCCAAGATTGGCCACCACGCTGTAGGCGATTACCGCCAGCATTATGATCGGTATGGCGCGCGTCATCATGCGCCACTGAACCACCGCCAAGACGCCGTAGAGCAGGACGGAGAAGATGGCGCTCGAGGCGATCAAGTAGGGCCACATGACCTTCATGAACTCGCGTTGCATCGCAGCCTGATCCGCCGACAAACCCATCTTGGCGTACTCCGCGCTCATCGCCGTCTCGAACCAGCCCGAGGTGAACATCCACCAGGTCGGGATCAGGCCGACGATCAGGGCGATGACCAGGCCGATCACCATCGACCGCGCCGAACGCTGGGCCTCGGCCATGCCGCGCGGCAGCTTCAGCGGGTTCATGGCGCGGAGCCAGAGGTCGATCTTGTTGCGTTGCATTGGGGCCCTCGTTTCGAGCGGAACCTAGCGGTGATCGGCGACGACTTACAGGCCCCGACCTTCACCTTTGGAAGCGAGGCGTCTAGGGTCCGGCCGATGCGGATTCTGACCTCGGACCAGGCCGTCCTCGACCACGTCGCCGCGCGACGCGAGACGATCATCGGCCGCACCATCGACTGGGCCAACATCAACTCCGGCAGCCGCAACGCCGCCGGGCTGAATGCTGTGCTGGATGTTCTGGAAGCGGCGGCGAGCGCCCTACCCGCAAGGGTCGAACGCGTCCCGACACAGGGTTCGACCACCGTCGCCGACGACGGATCGGTACGGACCGAGGCCCATGCCGACGCGCTGAAGATCACCGCCCGGCCAGATGCGCCGATCCAGGTCGTGCTGACCGGCCACTATGACACCGTCTTCCCCGCCGACAGCCGGTTCCAGACCGTCACCACGCGCGCCGACGGCGCCCTGAACGGGCCGGGCGTCGCCGACATGAAGGGCGGGATCAGCGTGCTATTGGCCGCGCTGGAGGCGTTCGAAACCCATCCAGACAGACACGGCGTCGGCTGGACCGTGCTGCTGAGCCCCGACGAGGAAATCGGCTCGCCGGCGTCCGCCCCGCTGCTGGCCGAGCTGGGCGCGCGCGGCCATGTCGGCCTGACCTACGAGCCGGCGCTGGCGGACGGCACGCTGGCGGGGGCGCGCAAGGGCAGCGGCAACTATCATCTGATCGTGACGGGCCGCGCCGCGCACGCCGGCCGCGCCTTCGACGAAGGCCGCAATGCGGTAGCCGGCGCCGCCATCATCGCCGCAGCCCTGCACGGCCTGAACGGTCAGCACGAGGGCGTGACCGTCAACGTCGCCAAGATTTCGGGCGGCGGCGCGCTGAACGTCGTCGCCGATAACGCCGTGGTGCGGTTCAACGTCCGGGTGCCGGACAGGGCGGCGGCCGACTGGATCGACGCATCGGTGCGGGCCATCGCCGCGACGCCGCCGTTCGAGGGCCTGACGCTGGATCTGCACGGCGGCTTCACCCGTGCGCCCAAACCGATGGACGCCGCCCAAACCGCTCTGTTCGAGGCGGTGAAGGAAGCCGGCGCCCTGCTGGGCCAGCCCATCGCCTGGAAACCCTCGGGCGGGGTGTGCGAGGGCAACAATCTGCACGCCGCCGGCCTACCCAATATCGACACCCTGGGCGTCCGCGGCGGCGACATCCATTCGGATCAGGAGTTCGCCTGGCCCGATAGCTTCGTCGAGCGCGCCCAGCTGAGCGCCCTGATCCTGTGCAAGATCGCATCGGGTGAAATCGACGCCGCCAAACTGAAGTCCCTGCGGATGGAAACCCTGTAGAATGCTTGTCGTCCGTCCCGCCGGCCCCGCCGATCTCGATCATCTGCTGGAACTGGCCATCCTGTCCGGCCCCGGCTTCACCAGCCTGCCTGAAGATCCCGACGCCCTGGCCGATCGGCTGGAGCTGAGCCAGGCGAGCTTCGAAGGTCGCGTGCCCTGGCAAGAGGCCTGGTACACCCTGATGCTGGAAGACGGCGACACGGGCGACATCGACGGCGTCGGCTCGGTCAAGGCGACGGTGGGGCTGAAGCGCCCCTTCTTCTCGTTCCGCGTCGTCAACAACACCGTCCAGTCGCCCTCGCTGGGGGTGAAGCTGGACCACCAGACGCTGGTTCTGGTCAATGAATGCACGGGTTGGACCGAGGTCGGTTCGCTGTTCCTGAAGGCGGATCGGAGAAAGGGCGGCGCGGGCCGTCTGCTCAGCCAGTCGCGATATATGCTGATCGGCGCCCAGCCCGAGCTGTTCGCCGACAATGTGCTGGCCGAGTTGCGCGGGGTCTTCACGCCCGACGGCGCCTGCCCGTTCTGGGACCATGTGGCGCACAAGTTCTTCCCGATGGAGTTCGACCACGCCGACCGGATGACCGGCTCGACGGATAAGCAATTCATCCTCGACCTGGCGCCACGCCACCCGATCTATACCGAGTTGCTGCCCGAACCGGCCCGCGCGGTGATCGGCAAAGTCCATCCGCAAGGCGTGCCGGCCATGGCCCTGCTGGAAAGCGAGGGCTTCCGGCCCAATGGTCTGGTCGACATCTTCGACGCCGGTCCGACCGTCGCCTGCGGCCGCGACAATATCCGGACCGTGCGCGACGCTCGGCGCCTGACGGTTCAGATCGTCGAGGGGGTTGAAGCCGAGTTGCCGGCCCTGATCTCGACCGACAGCGTCGTCGCCTTCCGCGCCGTTCGCGCCAAGGCCGACATCGATGGCGACGCCGTTCGCCTGACCGCCGAAACCGCCGCCGCGCTCAAGGTGCGCAGCGGAGACACTGTGCGAGTAAAATCATGACCCGTTTCACCTCCACCAATCCCGCCACCGAAGCGACCAACTGGGAGGGCGAGACCGCCAGCCCGCCCCAGGTTCAGGCCGCCGTCGACGCCGCCCGCACCGCCTTCCCCGCCTGGGCCGATGCGCCGCGCGCCGACCGGATCGACGCGGTGAAGCGCTATCAGGCCGTCCTGAAAGACCGCGCGCCCCAGATCGCCGAGGCCATCGCCCGCGAGACCGGCAAGCCGCTGTGGGAGACCAAAACCGAGGCCGCCGCCATGATCGGCAAGGTGGACATCTCGATCCGCGCCTATGACGAGCGCACCGGCGAACGGACCAGCGACACGGCGTTCGGCCGCGCGACCCTGCGGCACCGTCCGCACGGCGTTGCGGCGGTGCTTGGCCCGTTCAACTTCCCCGGCCATCTGCCGAACGGCCATATCGTCCCCGCCCTGCTGGCGGGCGACACGGTCGTCTTCAAGCCGTCGGAAGAGACGCCCCTGGTCGGTCAGGTGATGGCCGAAGCCTTCGCCGCCGCCGATCTGCCGACCGGCGTGGTCAATGTGGTCCAGGGCGGGCGCGAGACGGGCGCGGCCCTGCTGGACGCCGGCATCGACGCTCTGATGTTCACCGGATCAGGTGCGGCGGGCGCGCATTTCCGCAGGAAGTTCGCCGACAATCCGCATGTCATCCTGGCGCTAGAGCTGGGCGGCAACAATCCGCTGGTGGTGTGGGACGCAGCGGATGCTGAAGCCGTCGCGGGCATTGCGGTTCAGTCCGCCTTCATCACCACCGGCCAGCGCTGCTCGTGCGCGCGTCGCCTGATCGTGCCGGAAGGGCCGCAGGGCGATGCGATCATCGAAGCCATCGCCGCCCTGTCCGACCGGCTGATCTTCGGCCCGTGGGACAGCGATCCCGAACCCTATGCCGGCCCGTTGATCTCGGCGCGTGCGGCTGAGGCCGCGCTGAAGGCGTTGCAGGAACGGATCGACAGCGGGGCCAAGGTCATCCGCGCGTCGGGGCCGGTCGCCAACCTTCCGGGCGCCTTCGTCAAGCCGGCCATCATCGACGTGACCGGGATCGACGTGCCGGACGAAGAGATGTTCGCTCCCTTCCTGTCGGTGACGCGCGTGGGGTCGTTCGAGGCGGCGATCCAGGCGGCGAACGCGACCCGCTACGGCCTGTCCGCCGGTCTGGTCAGCGATGATCCGAAGAACTGGGACCACTTCATCCGCCGCATTCGCGCGGGCGTCGTCAACTTCAACCGGCCTACGACAGGCGCCGCCGGCGACATGCCGTTCGGCGGCCTGGGGGCTAGCGGCAACCACCGGCCCAGCGCCTATTACGCCGCCGACTATTGCGCCTATCCGGTCGCCAGTTTCGAGGCTGACGCCGTCGCCAACATCGAAGGCGAGATTAAGGGATTGCGATGATCAGCGCTGTCGAGGCCAACGCCGATGGTCTGATCGGGCCGACCCATTCCTACGCCGGTTTGTCGCCCGGCAATCTGGCCTCCAGCCTGAATAAGGGCGAGGCGTCCAACCCGCGCGCAGCCGTGCTTCAGGGCCTCGACAAGATGAAGACCCTGGCGGATCTGGGCCTGCCCCAGTTCGTCCTCCCGCCGCACGAGCGGCCGAACATTCCCTTCCTGCGGACCCTGGGCTTCGCCGGATCGGACGCCCAGGTCCTGGAGCGGGCCTGGCGGAGCGCGCCGTCGTTCGCCGCCGCCGCCTGTTCGGCCTCGCCGATGTGGGCCGCCAACGCCGCGACCGTGACGCCCAGCGCCGACGCCGCCGACGGCCGGGTGCACTTCACCCCGGCCAATCTGCACACCAATCTGCACCGCAGCCTGGAGCACCGGCAAACGAAGCGCGCGCTGGATGCTTTGTTTCCCGACGCCAGCCGGTTCGCCGTCCACGACGCCCTGCCCGCGGTCGCGCATCTGGCCGACGAAGGCGCCGCAAACCACGTTCGCCTGTGCGCCGAGCAGGGCGGCCGCGGCGTCAATCTGCTGGTGTGGGGTCGCGAGGCGTTCGAGCCTTGGGACGGCCCCTTCCCCGCCCGCCAGACGCGCGAAGCGTCGGAAGCCATCGTCCGCCGCCACGAAGCCGGACGGCCGGTCCTGGCCCAGCAATCCCGCGCCGCCATCGCTGGCGGCACCTTCCACAACGACGTGGTATGCGTCGGCGCGCTGGACACCTTGTTCTTCCACGAGTTGGCGTTCGAGGACACGGCCGCAACCCAGGCCGCCATCCGCCGCGCCGCCGATGGGCTGTTCGAGCCGATCTTCGTCGAGGTCTCGGCCGCCGACCTGCCGCTGGCCGATGCGATCTCGAGCTATCTGTTCAACTCCATGCTGATCCAGGTTCCGGGCAAGGATCGCCTGACCCTGATCTGTCCGACCGAGACCCGCGACAACCCGCGCAGCCATGCGGTGGCGCAAGCGTTGGCCGCCTCCAACGGTCCGATCGGCCGGGTCCGTTACGTCGATGTGCGCCAGTCGATGCGCAACGGCGGCGGACCGGCCTGCCTGCGCCTGCGTGTCGTGCTGACCGAGGCCGAGTTGGCAGCGACGAACCCAGCCATGCGCCTGACCGACGATCTGCATGCGCGGTTGTCGGATTGGGCCGGGCGCTGGTACCGCGACGAACTGCGCCCCGCCGACCTGGCCGACCCTGATCTGCTCACGGAAAGCCGCGGTGCGCTGGACGAGTTGACGGCGATCTTGGGACTAGGCGGCGACTTCTACCCCTTCCAGAGAGGCTGATCCGGCCATGACGACCGCAGCGCCCATGAGCCCCGCCCGCCGATTAAGAAATATCGTCGGCGGATCGGCCGGCAATCTGGTGGAGTGGTTCGACTGGTACGCCTATGCGGCCTTCACCCTGTATTTCGCGCCGGTCTTCTTCCCCAGCGAAGACCCGACGGCGCAACTGCTGAGCGCCGCCGCCGTCTTTGCGGTGGGCTTCTTGATGCGGCCCATCGGGGCGTGGATCATGGGGGTCTATGCTGACCGCAAAGGTCGCAAGGCGGGGTTGACCCTCTCGGTGACCCTGATGTGCACGGGTTCGCTGATCATCGGCGTGACGCCCGGCTATGCCGCCATCGGCTTGGCGGCGCCGGCGCTGCTGCTGTTCGCGCGGCTGTTGCAGGGGCTGAGCGTGGGCGGAGAATACGGTTCCAGCGCCACCTATCTGTCCGAAATGGCCGAGCCGCATCGCCGGGGCTTCTGGTCCAGCTTCCAGTACGTCACCCTCATCTCGGGTCAGTTGATCGCCCTGCTGCTGTTGATCGTGCTGCAAAATACGTTGAGCGAGACGGCGCTGGCGTCTTGGGGCTGGCGCATTCCCTTCTTCGTCGGCGCGGGCCTGGCGGTCGTCGTCTTCTGGCTGCGTCGCCGGCTGGACGAGACGCATAAGGCGACCGCGGCCAAGGACGCCCCGAAATCCAGCGCCGTGCAGTTGATCCTGAAACACCCGAAAGAGGCGTTCATGGTGCTGGGTCTGACGGCCGGCGGCACCTTGGCCTTCTACACCTACACGACCTATCTCCAGAAGTTCCTGGTCAATACGAGCGGATTTTCCAAGAACACGGCGACAGAAATCAGCGCGGCGGCCCTGTTCATCTTCATGCTGCTTCAGCCGGCGGTCGGCGCGCTTTCGGACAGGGTGGGACGGCGTCCCGTTATGATCGCTTTCGGCGTGCTGGGGGTGTTGTGCACTGTGCCGATCATGACAACCCTATCGACGGTCGAGAGCCCGTTTATCGCCTTCCTCTTGGCGCTGGCCGGGCTGGTGATCGTGTCGGGCTACACCGCGATCAATGCGGTGGTGAAGGCCGAGCTGTTTCCTGCCCACATCCGCGCCCTCGGCGTCGCGCTGCCCTACGCCATCGCCAATGCGGTGTTCGGAGGCACGGCAGAATATGTGGCGCTGTGGCTGAAGGGCGCGGGCGTCGAGAGCGTCTTCTTCTGGTACGTGACCGGGATGATCGGGCTGTCGCTGCTGACCTTCATCCGCATGCGCGACACCAAGCACAACAGCCTGATCACGCACACCTGACGGCGATCACGCCGCGAACCGCCCGCCGCGCTGGGCGTAGGCCTGGGTGCCGCGGGTGAAGACCTGGTCGGTCGGCAGAACGGTTTCGATGGCAAGGTCGTCCTTGCCTTTCAACGCCGCATAGACCGGGCCGAAGTCCTTGAGGGTCTCGTCCTTCAGAGCTTCCAGGCTGTCGATGACGAAATAGACCTGCTGGAAGTCGTCGATCCGGTACAGGGTCCGCATCACCCGCTCCAGGTCGAACCCCAGGCGGTTGGGCGACGGATCGTCCAGAGCAAAGACGCTCTCGGTCGCCGAGGAGACGATGCCGGCGCCGTAAATGCGAAGGCCGTCCGCCTCCTTCATCAGGCCAAACTCGACCGTATACCAGTACAGGCGCGCCAGGTTCGGCAGCATGCCCACGCTGGCCGCGCGCTGTCCGCCCTTGCCATAGGCCTCCATATAGGCGGCGAAATCGGGGTCGGTCAGCATCGGAACGTGGCCGAAGACGTCGTGGAAGATGTCGGGCTCTTGGAGGTAATCCAGCTGGTCCGGCTTGCGGATAAACTGACCCGAGACGAAGCGGCGGTTGGCTAGATGGTCGAAGAAGACCTCGTCCGGGACCAGGCCCGGCACGCAGACGACCGTCCAGCCGGTCAGGGCCTGAAGCTTGGGATTGATCACGTCGAAGTCGGGAATGCCGCCAGCATTCAGATCCAGCGCGTCCAGTCCACGCATGAAGGCGTCGCAGGCGCGCCCCGGCAGGATCTTCATCTGCCGGGCGTAAAGCGTGTCCCAGGTCTGGTGCTCCACCTCAGTATAGGCGGCCCAGTTCTGGGGAATGGTCCAGTCGGCGGCCGCGCCCTCGGGCGGCTTTTCGAAGACGTGTTCGAAGTCGGACATGGCGTATTCCTCTTTTGCCGCCATCCTAGCCCGGAGCCGCCACGGCTTCCAACCGTCAGTGCAGACGTTCGTCCAGCGGTGCGTGGTGGCCCATGCCGTCGGTGGTGAACCACCGCTCGGCGTCGTCGGGCAGCAGGACGGAATCGCCGTCTTCGAGAGCGCCCTCGGCGGCGTAGGCGACGAAGCCTCCATCCTCTCCCAGGGCGAAGACGCGGTAGAAGGGCTGGTCCGGTCTGACCAAGCCGCTTTCACCGGCCGGTCCCTCGTACGCGTGATCGACATCCATCACGACGCCACGAAAGGCGTCGTCGCGGTGGCGGACGATCTGGCCGATGGCGAAACGTGCGGTCTGAATGCGGGTCATCGCGCTTCATACGATTCAGCGTATGACCCCAATGCCTGCCGGTCTGTTCATCTTCCTGACAGAATGGCTTGGCGCGGACGATCTTGGCAGGTTAGGCTGATCAGGACGGGCGCCGCTTTGGACCGCCCACAACGGATGACGGCCCATGCCGGAGACCCACGGCGCGCCTCGACGGCGCGACGAGCGGTCCCAGCCTTCCCGTTCACGGGATGCGTCGGGTCGAGATGCGCCGCTGTATGGCGCGCTCGATCTGGGGACCAACAATTGCCGGCTGCTGATCGCGCGGCCGTCACGCGAAGGCTTTCGCGTGGTCGACAGCTTCAGCCGCATCGTGCGGCTGGGCGAAGGGCTGTCGCGAACGGGCCTTCTGGACCCGCGCGCCATGGACCGAGCCTATGACGCCCTGGCCCTGTGCGCCGAGCGGATCGTGCGCAAAGGCGTCGATTCGGCGCGATTGAGCGCCGTCGCCACCCAGGCCTGCCGGGCGGCCGAGAACGGCGCCGACTTCATCGACCGTGTGCGCAAGGGCACGGGCCTGCGTTTGAGGATCATCGATCCCGCCGAGGAGGCGCGGCTGGCGGTCGAGGGATGCCTGAACCTGATCGACCCCAAGGCCGAGGCGGTGCTGGTCATCGATGTCGGCGGCGGCTCGACCGAGATGTCGTGGCTGAAGCGCAGCGGGACCGACTGGACGACCACCGCCTGGATGTCGGCGCCGGTGGGGGTCGTGACCCTGGCCGAGCGGCATCCCGAGCCGCCGAACTCCGGCGAGGCCTGGTACGAGGCGATGGTCGCCGACATGGGCGCGGCCATTGCAGCGGGCGGGATCGTCGACGAACCGATGCTGGACCTGTTCCGGCAGAACCGGGCGCATCTGGTCGGCACCTCGGGTGCAATCACCAGCTTGGCGGGCATTCACTTGAACCTGCCGCGCTACAATCGCGACCGGGTCGATGGCTTGTGGATGACGCGCGCCGACTGCGAGGCGGCGGCGGATCGGCTGAAGGCGCTGGGTCCGGACGGCCGGGCGCGCGAGGCCTGCATCGGTCCCGATCGGGCGGACCTCGTTTTGGCGGGCGCCGCCATCCTGGAAGCGGTGCAGCGCGCCTGGCCGTCGGAACGGGTGCGGGTCGCGGATCGGGGCCTGCGCGAAGGCCTGCTGCTGCAAAGGATGCGCGAGGACAAGAAGCCGCCGAGGGGACGGCGTCGGCGGCGCGGTCGGGGGCGGCCGGCCCCCGCCGCCTGATCAGGCGGCGGGCGTGACGCGCACCGGCAGTTCGATATCGCAGACCGAGAAATCCGCGCCACGCGCCTGACGCGCCTGCTGCGCAAGGGTCTGGAAGGTGGCGGAGTTGGTGTTGAGGACGGCGGCCGTCGGACGTTCGGCTGCGGGCAGATCCGACGCCACGCGAACGCGGGTCATCTGATCCGGTCCCTGCACCAGACCATCCGGCGTGTCGCTGGCCTTCAGCGATCGCACGATGTCCAAACCGGACACGACGCGGCCCCAGACGGTGTAGCGCTTGTCCAGCGCCGGATAGGCCTGACGCATCAGGAAGAACTGGCTGTTGGCGGTGTCATTGCCCTCGTCACGCGCCATGCCCGCGACGCCCGGGCAATACAGAGCCCAACCGTGGACCTTTTTGTCGCTGGTGCCGGACATCAGGGCGTCGGGCTGGGTTTGAACCGGGATGGAATCGACAAAGCCGACCAGGGCGCCGACCGGGGCCGCCACGGGAGTGAAGGCCATGTCCGCGCCACGGCGGAAGGTGAACTCGGCCTTTAGGTCGGGATACCAGCTCTGCCCCTCGCCCGTGCCCAGCGGATCGCCGGTCTGGGCCATGAACCAGTCGATCACCCGGTGCCAGACCAGATTGTCGAAGAAGCCGCGCGACGCCAGCAACTTGATGCGTTCGACATGGGCGTGCGCGATCTCGGGCGCCAGTTCGACCAGAACCCGCCCCTTGTTGGTGTCGATGACCAGCAGGTTCTCGGGCGCGATGGTCCTCCATTCACCAGGCGGCGGCGGAGGCGCGGGGACGGCGGTCGCGTCTTGCGCCAGGGCGGCGCCCGCCGTCGCAGCCAGCAAAGCCGCCGCCATCGCCATCGTTCGTATCGTCATCGTCCCCTCCCCCGTTTAAGAAGCGTCAGCCGCCCGTCACCTCGGCGACCGGCTGAACATCGCAGACGCTGAAGGCGGCGCCGCGCGCGGCGCGCGTCGTGGCGATCCGTTCTGCGAAGGAGGCGCTGCCGGCGTTCAGGACGCGTACCGTCGGCCGCTCGGCTTCGGGCAGAGCCGAGGCCATGCGGACGCGGGTCATGGTGTCGGGATCGGTCACCTTGCCGTCCTCGGCGTCCGAACCCTTCTTCAGCTTGCCGACCACATCCAGGCCGGACACCACGCGACCGAAGGCGGTGTAGATACCGTCCAACTGTTCGCGCGCGCCCATCATCAGGAAGAATTGGCTGTTGGCGCTGTCGGGCGAACCCGAGCGGGCCATGCCCAGCACGCCGGGACAGAACAGGCCGTGGGCGTCGACCTTGAAGTCGGCGGTGACCATCATTTGGGCGTCGGGTTGGGTCTGGACCGGCAGATCGCCGACCAGGCCGCGCACGCCCGCGCCGACGCTGGGCACCGCGACGAAGCCGGCGTCGCGCCCACGACGGAAGCTGAACTCGGCCTTCAGGTCCGGCAACTCGCTGCCGCCCTCGCCCGTGCCCTTAGGATCGCCGGTTTGCGCCATGAAATCAGGGATGACGCGATGGAACTTCAGACCATCGTAGAAGCCTTGATTGGCCAGGGTGCGGATGCGTTCCGCATGGTTGGGCGCGGCGACGGGGATCAGTTCGACCAGCACCCGGCCCTTGGACGTATCGATAACGAGCAGGTTTTCCGGCGCAATGGCGCGCCAGTCGGACGCCGCCGGCGCCGTTTGCGCCACAGCGGGGGCCTGTGTCTGGGCTTGGGCCGCGCCAGCCGCGAGAAGAGCGGCGACGGTCGCTGCGATGATGGCCTTACGCATGGTCTTATGTACCCTAACCGTTCTTGACCTTGGCCCGCACGCGCTCGGCGATGGCGGGGCTGACGAAACTGTCGATCGCGCCGTCCAGCCGGGCGATCTCCTTGACGAGCCGCGAGGCGATCGCCTGATGGCGCGGATCGGCCATCAGGAATACGGTCTCGATGTCCTGATTGAGGCGCTGGTTCATGGCCGTCATCTGGAACTCGTATTCAAAGTCGGCGACGGCGCGCAGACCCCGGATGATGACGCTGGCGTCCAGCTCTTCGGCGAAATGCATCAGCAGGGTCGAGAAAGGCTGGACCACGATGTCGCCGCCGAGCGGCGCCATCTCGGCCTTCAGCATCTCGACCCGTTCGGCAGTCGAGAACAGCGGCCCCTTGTCGTCGTTCTGGGCCACGCCGATGACCAGTCGGTCCACCAACTTCAGCGCGCGCTTGATGATGTCGGTGTGCCCGTTCGTCACCGGGTCGAAGGTGCCCGGATAAAGTCCGATGCGCATGCGTGTCTCCCCGGCCTGTCGCGTGGCGTCAGCGTCGTTTAGCAGGTGCGAAATCAGCGGCCTAGCCGGCTGACGCCTTCGTCATCGCTTCGCCCCGCGATGAGTTGCAGAGGCTGGGCGGCCCAGGCCGCTTCGATTTTGGCGAGCAGGACTGGATCGTTGGCGAATGTGACGTCGCCGATGGCGGTGATCGGACAGACGGGCGTGGCGCTGTTGCACAGGAAAGCGCCGTCGAAGGCGCCGATCTCGTCGAGACGGATCGGCCGCGTTTCACTGGTCAGCCCCACCTGGGGCAGCCCGCGCGTAATCAAGGCCTGGGTTACGCCCGCCAGCATCGGGGCCTGGGGCCAGACGATCCGGTCGCCCTGGACAAAGCCGATGTTCCACAGTGTGCCTTCGGTGACCTGCCCTGCCCCACCGACAAATAGGGCGTCGTCGAACCCGGCGGCGCACGCGGCGCGGCGCGCGCGTATCAGGCCGAAGGTGGCGAGATGCTTCAGATGCGGCGCCTCGCGCTCATAGTGCACCGCGGTGACCCGCACGCTGCTCGCCAGCGGCGGCGGGGGCGGTGAGACCACGGTCATCACCTTGGGCCGGCCGACGTAGGTCGGGTCGCGATGACCGATGTCGGGCGAGAACAGGCTGACGCGCAGCCAGCAGGCGTCACGCCCGGCGACGACCAGCGCCATCAGACGCCGGAACTCAACCTCGCCGGGGCTTTCGCCGAACAGTTCGACGGCGGCCTGCTCCATACGGGCAAGGTGGAGATCGAGCCCACGCGTGGCGCCGTTCTCGACGCGGAAGGAGGTATAGGCGCCGTAGTTCACCAAGGCCTGATGGGCCAGGTCGTCAGGCGTGGCGGGAAGGCCGTCGATCAGAATCGTCGCGCTCAAACGAACCTCCCCTTCCCCGCTGCGCGGAGGCGGATCAGGCCTCGCCGCCGTCTTCTCCGCCGACATCCGCATCATCCGCCCCGCCGCTTTCCGGCAGGCGTTCGACCGAGACGACCTTTTCGTCCTTGCCGGTGCGGAAGATGGTGACGCCCTGGCTGGAGCGGCCGACGATGCGGACCTGATCGATGCGCGTGCGGATCATCTGACCGCCCGAGGTGACCAGCAGAAGGTCGTCCGTCTCCTCGACCGGGAAGGCCGCCGCCAGACGCGTGCCGGCGCGACCGCCCAGCCCGTGGGCCGTCAGACCCTGGCCGCCACGACCCGTACGGCGATACTCGTAGGCCGAGGATCGCTTGCCGAAGCCGGTCTCAGTGACCGTCAGGATGAACTGTTCGGCGGCGCCCAGTTCGGCGATCCGCTCCACGGTCAGAGCCGCATCCGCGACTTCCTCTTCAGCCTCGACCGGAGCCGCGGCATCCTCTTCCGCATCCGCACCCGCCAGGGCCTTGCGCATGGCGTTGGCGTGTTTGACGTAGGCGGCGCGTTCCTCCGGCGTGGCGTCGACGCGGCCCAGGATGGCCATGGAGATGACCTCGTCGCCGTCCTGCAGGCGCACGCCCCGGACGCCGGTCGAATCCCGTCCCTTGAAGACGCGCACGTCATCGGCCTTGAACCGGATCGCGCGGCCCAGCGCCGTGGTCAGCAGCACGTCGTCGTCGGCCGTGCACAGGCCGACGCCGACCATGCGGTCAGAGCCTTCCAGCTTCATGGCGATCTTGCCTGCGCGGTTTACCGTGGCGAAGTCCGACAGCTTGTTGCGCCGCACGTCGCCCGAGCTGGTGGCGAACATGATGTCGTAGTCGCCCCAGGTCGTTTCGTCCTCGGGCAGGGGCAGGACATTCATGATGCTGTCGCCCGGCTCGATGGGCAGCAGATTGACGAAGGCCTTGCCGCGCGACTGTGGATTGCCCAGCGGCAGACGCCAGGTCTTCAGCTTGTAGGCCTTGCCGTTCGTGGCGAAGAACAGGACCGGCGTGTGGGTCGAGGCGCTGAACACGCCGGTGATGGCGTCCTCGTCCTTCATCGACATGCCGCTGCGGCCCTTGCCGCCGCGATGCTGGGTCCGATAGGCGTTCAGCGCCACACGCTTGACGTAGCCGCCGTGGGTGACGGTGACGACCATGTCCTCGCGCGGGATCAGGTCTTCATCCTCCATCTCCCCGTCGCCTTCCCCGATCAAGGTGCGGCGCGGAACGGCGAACCGATCCTTCACGTCGATCAGATCGTCGCGGATAATGGCCAGGACGTTCTTGCGGTCCGACAGGATGGTCAGGTGGCCCTGAATGGTGTCGGCCAGGCCATGCGCCTCGCCGAAGATGTCGTCGCGGCCCAGGCCGGTCAGACGCGACAGGGTCAGGGCCAGGATGGCGCGGGCCTGTTCGTCGGTCAGACGGATCTTGTCGCCCTCGACGATGACGGTGCGCGGATCGGCGATCAGTTCGACCAGGGCCATCATGTCGCCGACGGGCCAGGCCTTGGCCTGCAGACGCTCGCGCGCCTCGGTCGGATCGGCCGACGAGCGGATGATGTGGATCACCTCGTCGATATTGGCGACGGCGACGGCCAGACCGACCAGGACGTGGCCGCGATCACGGGCCTTGTTCAGCTCGAACTTGACGCGGCGGACGACGACTTCCTCGCGGAAATCGAGGAAGATCTGCAGCAGCTGACGCAGGCCCATCTGCTCGGGCCGGCCGTGGTTCAGCGCCAGCATGTTGACGCCGAACGAGCTCTGCATGGCGGTATAGCGCCACAGCTGGTTCAGGATCACGTCGCCGGACGCGTCGCGCTTCAGCTCGATCACGATCCGCATGCCCTGACGATCGGATTCGTCGCGAACGTCAGAAATGCCTTCCAGCCGCTTTTCGCGCACCATTTCGGCGATGCGCTCGATCAGGGTCTGTTTGTTGACCTGATAGGGCAGTTCGGTGACGACGATGGCCTCGCGGTCCTTGCGGATTTCCTCCACCGAGGCGCGGCCGCGCACGACGACCGAGCCGCGACCGTCGCGCAGGGCGTTGCGCGGCGCGGTGCGGCCCATGATCTCGCCGCCGGTCGGGAAGTCCGGACCGGGCACGATGTCCAGCAAGGCGTCGTCGGTGACGTTCGGATCATCCAGCAGGGCCAGGGCCGCATCGACGACCTCGCCCAGATTGTGCGGCGGAATGTTGGTCGCCATGCCGACGGCGATGCCGCCCGCGCCGTTGACCAGCAGATTGGGAATCCGGCTCGGCAGAACGACCGGCTCCAGCTCCTTCTCGTCGTAGTTCGGCTGGAAATCGACCGTGTCCTTGTCGATGTCGGCCATCAGGGCGACGGCGGCCGGGGCCATCCGGGCTTCGGTGTAACGCATCGAGGCGGGCATATCGCCGTCGACCGAACCGAAGTTGCCTTGGCCGTCGACCAGCATCAGCCCCATCGAGAAGGGCTGCGCCATCCGCACCAAGGCCATATAGACCGAGGCGTCGCCGTGGGGGTGGAACCGGCCCAGCACGTCACCGACGACGCGGGCGCATTTCGAATAGCTGCGCTCGGGCGTCATGTTCAGGTCGTGCATCGAATACAGGATGCGACGGTGAACCGGTTTCAGCCCGTCCCGGGCGTCGGGAAGCGCGCGCGAGACGATCACGCTCATGGCGTAGTCGAGGTACGAACGCTTCAGTTCGTCCTCGATCGTGATCGTGGAAATGTCGGAGCCGCCGCCTCCCGGAACGATCGGAGATGCGGCGTTTTCGTAGCTGTCGTCGGTCAATGAAGCGTGGCTTTATGCGGCCGGAATCGGAACGTGATCCGCTGTGACGATTTCTAGCATTCCAGGGCCTCGGTGGCAAAGCGACGTCGCCGTGAAAGCCCGTCTCTGAAAGGACTTTCGACATGCGCGCCCCTCGCCTCGCCGCCGCCCTTCTCCTCGCCTCCCCCTTGGCCCTGACCACCGCCTGCGCTGCGACCGGAAACGCGCCCCAGGCGGCCGTCGAACGCGCGCCCGTCGGCGCGACGGGACAAGCCGTTCTGATCAACGCCTCCGGCGCCAACATCGGCCGCGTCGACCTGCGTCAGGGGCCGACCGGCCTGCTGATGAAGATCGAAGCCTCGGGCCTGACGCCCGGCTGGCACGGCATCCACATCCATGCGACCGGCGAATGCGCCGCCCCCTTCACCTCGTCCGGCGCCCACATCAACCACGGCGAGCCCAAGGCTCCGCACGGCCTGCTGAACGCCGCCGGGCCGGACGACGGCGACCTGCCCAACGTCTGGGCCGGTGCGGACGGCAAGGTGAACGCCGAACTGTTCACGACCCGCGCCCGGATCTCGTCCGAAGGCCCCGGCCAATGGCTGTGGGACGCCGACGGCTCGGCCATCATCATCCATGCCAACCCCGACGACCATTCGACCCAGCCCATCGGCGGCGCCGGCGACCGAGTGGCCTGCGCGGCGCTCAGCGCAAGCTAAGCCTTTCTAAGATACGGACGATGACCCGCTGGACAGCGTTCAGCGGGTCTCTTTTTGTGCGATCAGACGGCGGATCAGTTCGGTCTGCTCCTCCTGCCGGGCGGTCATATGTTCGACCTTTTCCAGCAGGGCCATGATCTCAATCTCGGCCTTCAGATTGACCTGATAGTCATTGCCCGCGTCCAGCCGATCCTTTGACGCCTGGCGGTTCTGGCTCATCATGATGACCGGCGCCTGAATCGCCGCCAGCATCGACAGGACCAGGTTCAGGAAGATGAAGGGATAGGGGTCGAAGGCTTCCTTACGCAGCAGCAGGTTCAGCCCGGTCCAGATCGCCAGGAAGACGCCGAACGCGATGATGAAGGGCCATGAACCGCCGAAGGCCGCAACCCGATCGGCCAGCCGCTCGCCGAAGGTCTGACGGTCGTCAAAGGTCTCGTTGATGTCTTCGGACACAGGGCGACGATCGGCGGCGCTCTGAACGACCACGGCTTCGTTCGCCGCAAGATCGTGCTTCGCCTTGCCCAGCCAGCGGCGGGAGACGTGGTCGGCGTCGAGGGGGGCGTGGTGCATGGCGGGCTCCTGAAACGATCAGGAGCAGATCAAGCCTTGGCGGCGCCGGCGCGCAAGCCCCGTTCGGCCAGGGCCACAAGGGCCACCCCGCCCATGGTGATGGCCGATCCCGTCAGAATCTGCGGCGTCAGGATGTCGCCCATAAAGCTCCAGCCGATGAACATCGACACCACCGGCGTGACGAGCAGATAGGGCGTTACCCGGCCCGCCTCGCGCCGCTGGACCAACCAAAATAGCAGGGTGGTCGCCAGCACGGACGACACCACGCCCGCCCACAGCAACGAGGCCCAGACCATGGGCGTGGCGCGCTTCACCGCCTCCCACTGGCCATGCTCGAACACCGCCGAGCCGAAGGCCATGACCGGAAAGGCGCCCAGCGCCAGCAGACCCTGCATCTTCAGCGGGGGGATGGAGGTGGTGCGGCGCGCGACCACCGTGGTCACGCCCCAGGCGGCGCCCGCCGCGATGGCGACCACAATGGCCTTCCAGTCCTGCAGCGCATGAGCGTCCAGCGTCATCCAGGCCACGCCGACGAAGGCCACGCCCATACCGACCAAGGCCGCCTTGGACAGACGCTCGCCCAGAATCAGGAAGGCGAACAGGGTGGTGAAGGGGATCCAAAGCTGGTTGGCCACGGTCACCGGGCTGACGTCTGTCGCCAGCCAGTAGGCCGTGTAGGCCAGACCATACTGGATCGGCCCGCCGATGATGACGATCAGCATCAGGCTCTTCCAGTCCGGGAACGGCGGCCGAACGAAGGCGATCAGACAGGCGGTGGCGATGCCGAACCGGATGGCGCCGACCAGCAGCGGCGACAACTCCTGCGTCGCCAGCTTGGCCCCGGCGTTGTTGACGCCCCACACCACGATAATCGCCACGATGGCGGCGATCTCCAGCCCGGTGAGAGCGTGAGGCCTCTTGGGCAGGTGCGCCGGCGCAGGCGCAACTTCGGAACGGACGTCGGTCATGACCGCCCTATGGCACGGCGCGCCCGCCGCGTCGGCTCACTTTGGATGACCTCAGGTTTCCGCTCAGAAATCCGGCTTGGCGACCGCTGGCAACGATCGCCAAGTCAGGCACTCAGTCTTAGAACGGGATGTCGTCGTTCAGATCGTAGCTTTCCTTGGGGCCGCTCGGCTTGTTGGCGCCGCCGGTGGAGAAGCCCGAGGAATAGTCGTCATCGCCACGACCGCCGCCGCCGCCGTAACCACCGCCCGACGAGCCGCCTTCCGAACGGCCGCCCAGCATGGTCAGCTCACCCTTGAAGCGGCTGACGACGATCTCGGTCGAATATTTCTCGACGCCCTGCTGGTCGGTCCATTTGCGGGTCTGGAGCGCGCCCTCGATGTAGACGGTCGAGCCCTTCTTCACATAGTTCTCGACGACCTTGACGATGTTGTCGTTGAAGATGACGACCCGGTGCCATTCGGTCTTTTCCTTGCGCTCGCCCGAGGACTTGTCGCGCCAGGTTTCCGAGGTGGCGATGGACAGGTTGGCGATGCGGTCGCCGTTGGGCATGGAGCGGATCTCGGGATCGCGACCCAGATTGCCGACCAGAATGACCTTGTTGACGCTGCCCGCCATTGAAACTTCCTTTTCGTGTGAGGCGGCGACGACTTCGCCCGCCCCGTCAATTCAGTCCGATGTCTGACCGCAGCAGCACGTTACCGCCAGCCGCTTTTGACATCCGACCCGCCAAAACGGTGGATCATTAACGAAATGTTCCACCTTTGTTCTTTTCGCGCAAGCCCTACTTGGCGGCAGGGTCGGCGGCGATGGCGATGGGACGACCCGTCTCGTCGCGCTGGATGGCGCCGGGGATGGCCAGACGACCGTCGCCTGTGCGGGCCATGGCGAAGAAGCGGCTGCCGGTCAGGCTCTTGCCGATCTTGACCCCTTCGCGGTCGACGAAGATGAACCGCCCTTGATAGGCGCCGGCGATTTCCTGGTTCGAACCGCCCATGCGCAGGAAGCGAAGGCGCATCTCTTCCAACCGCGCGGCGCATTGTTCGAGCTGGGGCTGGTTGTCGGCGATTTTCTGCAGGCGCGGCGGCGCATTGTCCGGCGTCGCCACGAAGTAGCAGGCCCCTTCGGCGAACTCATATTTGGGTTCGTTGGAGCAGGCGCCCAGCAGAGCGGTCCCGGCGATGGCGGCGAGGGCGACGAAACGCATCAGTTCATTCCCGTGAATTGGCAGTTGCGATCCTGTTCGGCCAGGGTCCGGAAACGGTTGTTGTCATTGGACTGTTCCACCCGACGCGGCACCAGACGCAGGGTCGTATCGCCCCAGCGGCCGTATTGGGCGTCGCCCGGCCCGACGCAGGTTCCGGCGTAAAGCGCCTGAACGCAGGCGTTCAGGCTCATGTTCGGCGACAGAGTGCGCCAGTCTGAGCCGGTATGACGCAGGCAGGGGCTGCCGCTGGCCACGGGCGTGGGACGCGGCGCAGGCGGCTGTTCGACGGAGGCCGGCGGCGGGGTCTGGGCCATCTCCACTGCGGGAAGTTCGGGCGGCGGGGCGAAGGCGGCGGTCGGGGCGGCGGCCAAGGCGCCCGTGGCGTCCAGCCCGACGTCCAGCGCGTCCGTCGCCAGGCCATTGCGCTGGGCGCAGAGCGCCAGGGTCGCCATGCCGACGAACTGACCATCGACGAAGCAGCGCAGTTCCCGTGTCGGCTCCAGCGTGGGCGCCTCGGCGAGGTTGACCACCAGCCCGCCCTTGGACGCCGGCGGCGCTTCGGTCGTCTTGTCGCCGCCGCCCGTGAAGATCAGGGCGAGCACGACGGCGATGACGATCGCCACGCCGGCGCCGACCAACAGGATGACGCGGTTGTCTTTCGGAAGGGCCATGAACGGGCTTTCGCGGATGAGGAGGTCAATAACTCCGACCCGGCCTCGGGCGTCAACCGCCTTGACCCGTCACGACCCCTATCAGGCCGTCAGGCGGCTGAGCGCGGCCTGATAGTTCGCCAGTTGCGTCTGCTGATAGGCGGTCGAGGAGCCGTTGCCGGTCTGGGTGTTGGTTATGCCGCCAGTCGAGGGCGCGAGGGAGCGGTAGGAGGACCGGACCGCCGTCATCGCCTGGGCCAGCGATTCGATCGCCGCCTTGATCGCGGCGGGATCGTTCAGGCTCAGCTTGTTCGACAGGTTCAGCCCATAGGTCTTGATCGCGTCCTTGTCCGGCTTCACCGGACCGACGAAGCCAGGCGTCAGGCCCAGCGCGCCCAGGGCGTCCTTGCCGATCGCTCCGGCGGAGATGACCGCGCCGTCCTTATTGGCCGCCGTCTTGATTTCCAGGCGCTGGACGATGGGTTTGGCCTTCAGGTCGGTGATGACCTTGGCTTCCAACTGGCGGCCAGAGGCGGCGTTGATCTTCTTGGCCAGGCTTTCCAGCGTGTCCCTGGCGTCGATGGTCACGCTGACGGCGCGGCCGCCGGCCGCAGGGCTGATCGAAAACTGATCGCCGGCGCGGGATGAGGTGGCGACGGTTAGCAGCTTGGAATCCGCCTGCATGATCTGGCCCTGGGGCAGGCCGAGGCGGTCTAGCACGCTGGCCCCGCCCGCTGCGATGCTCAAGCTGGTCGGCTTGGCCTGATCGCCGTCCGCGCGCCAGGTTCGGTTCGATTGGACCTGGCCTGTGGCCAGATCGATCTGGGCCAGATAGCCGGACGTGGGGTCGTCCTTGCCGGCGCCTTCCGCCCGGTTGGTGCCGGTGATCCAGACTTTGCCGTCCTTGATGGCGACGTCGGCGGCGGTGTCCGCGCCCGCCCCGCCGAAATAGGTCATCCGATCGCTGGCCGAGGCCTGAAGGTCGGTCGACAAGGTGGCGATGAAGACGTCGCTGCCGCCGGCATGGGCGTTGGTCACCGTGGCGACATCGAGGGCGGTGTTTTCGGTATGACCGGTCACAACCACCTTGCCGTTCTCGACCGATATGCCGGCGATCGCGCCGCTGGCGTAGCCAAGGTCACGCGTCGAGGCCAGGCTCGGTACGCCGTCGGCGTCCAGGGTGAAGCGGCGCACGACCGCCTTCCCGTTCTCGACGCCGGCCGTGTAGAGGTCGTTTCCTGACACCGTCATGGCCTGAACGGAATCGTCGCCGCTGGTGCCGAACTGCACGGTCGCGACGTTCACGCCCACGTCCGGGCCGTTGATCTTTATCGGCTTTTCCTGGAAAGCCTGAAGATAGGAATCCCAGCCGCCCAGGGCCGCATTGCCCGGCATGGCCGATTTCGAGCGACCGGCGACATAGACCATGCCGTCGGCGCCGAAGCGAACTTCGGTCGCCTCATCGGCCGCCTTGGCCCCGCGACGCTGGGTCCACAGTTCCTGGCCTGAACTGTCGAAGACAGAGACGAAACTGTCGGCCACGGACGCGTTGTCGCCGCTCTTGCCAGGTTCCAGCGCCCCGGTCACCGATCCGGCCAGGGCGACCCGGCCTTCATCGTCGATGGCGAGGGAGAAGCCGTTGGCGCTGGAGGCGGCGCCGAGCAGCTTGGTCTGCATCAGATTGCCGGCGGAGTCATATTTCATCAGGGCGACATCGCGCGCGCCCTTGATCGGTTGACTGGCGTCGCCCGCCGTCAGTTCGGCGACGACCCAGACGGAACCATCGGGCGCCACGGCGCTGGCCTTAACCGCGGCGACCCCGTCGGGCAGGTTGGCGTGCCCCACCCTGCCCTCGACCCAGAACGGATCGTCCACGCCCTGCTGAGCGGCCGGCGCCGCGCCGCCGTCGGCCTGGAACTTCAGCAGTTGGCCCGCCGTGCCGGTCTTGCCGACCCCTTGCGTCACATAGACGGCGTCGGAGGTGTCGACGGCCTGAAAGCTGATAGCTTCGCCGGTCCCGCCATTGAACCTCAACGCCCACTGATCCGGTCCGGCCGGCAGGGTGATGGTCTTGGTCCCGCTCTTGACCGTCTTCGGCTCGGCGGGAATCAACTGAGCGCTGATGCGTGTCGCGACGCCCACGTCCTCCAGCTTGCCGTTCATATAGGCGGTGACATTGGCCAACGACCGATCGGTCGCACCCATCTCGGACAGGTCCATGGCGATCGCCTGCTCCCCGGCCGCCGTCTTGACGGTCACGGAGAACTTCACGTCGCCCTCGAACGCCTTGACCGAGGCGGTGGGGTCGCCGTCGTGGATGGGGGCGGTGACGAAACTGGTCGGCGCCCGTTCCAGCGCATAGGTGCTCTTGACCGAAGTCTGGGCCACGCCCTGCACCAACCGCATGTCTTCGAAACTGGCGGTGCTCAGATAGGTCGACAATTCGGCCAGGCCTTCGCCGAAGCGCTTGGACACCAGGGCCGCTTCCGACGCGCTCAGCCCTTTGACGCCAGCACGGTCGGCCAAGGCGCCCAGCGTGTTCAGGCCCTGATACAGGGCGAACATCTTGCGGTAGTCGGTGGAGGCGCCAGCCAGATCCAGGCTGACATTGCCCTCGTCGATCAGGCGACGGCCGCCCAAGGCCGCACGAACCAGGTCGCTGGCCTTCGCCGGTGTCGCCGTGGACGACCAGGGGGCCGTCGGTTGGGTCTTCTTGGCTTTAACAGCCGCGCTGGCGGTCGAGGTGGCGCCAGACGACGACGTCCCCGTCGTCGTTCCGAAAAGACCCAGCAGATAGCTGTTGTTGATCATTCAGACGGCTCCGACCCTATCGTGCGACGGGCGTCGATAAGGAACCGTTAAGCTGTCGGATCAGCCCTTGAACAGCGACAGGATCACCTGCGGCGCCTGGTTGGCGATCGACAGGGCCTGAACACCGAGCTGCTGCTGGACCTGCAGGGCCTGAAGGCGAGCGCTTTCCTTGGCCAGGTCTGCATCCACCAGATTGCCGATGCCGGCTTCCAGCGCGTCCGACAGCTTGCCGACATAGGTGGTGTGGCGCTCGATCTGCTTGGACTGAGCGCCCAGTTCGGCCAGACGCGCACTGCTGGTGGCGATGGCGGCGTTAACGGCGGCAAGGGCCGTCGTGGCGTTGGCCTGGCTGGTCAGTGTCGTGCCGGTCAGCGACAGACCGGCGACGGTCAGGTCCTGACGATCCAGCGCGATGGTTTCTGCGCCGTCGGCGCTGGCCAGGAAGTTCAGTGTCGTCGTCGCCGAACCGTCCAGGATGTTGGCGCCGTCGAAGATGGCGTTGTTGGCGAACGAGTCGATTGAGCTCAACAGCGCCTGGAACTCATCGTTGTAGGAGGTGCGTGTGGCGGTGCTGGCGCTCGGGTCCGCCGCTGCGGTCGCCTTCTGCTTCAACTCCAGAAGAATGTCCGAGATCTGCTCGCCGGCCGCCAGCGACACGTCGGCGATGGACGTCGCGCGGTTCAGGCTGGTGGTGACGGCTTCGAGCGATCCCCGGTCGGCGCGCTGACCTTGCGCCACCGCCCAGACCGCGGCGTTGTCGCGCGCCCCCTGAACCTTCAGCCCCGTGTTCACCCGGCTCTGCGTCGCCGCCAACTGGTCGTTGGTGCGATTTAGATTCTGCAGGGCGATCATCGCCGAGGTGTTGGTGTGGATGCTGGTGGTCATGGCTTCAAGCCCCCGGACGTTCTGTGGGCTACAGGATTAACCATGAGTCGTAATCACATGGTTAATGCGTCGGAAACCATGATTGCGCCGCCCGGCAAGCCGGCGGCGTCAAAGAGTTGGAGCCCTTGCCTGTGGTCAGACGGCGGTATTGACCAGACGGCCTCCGCGATAGGTTGGGTCGCTGTTCAGCTTCTCGACGTCCTCGCGCGGCAACTGGCGGATCACCTCCCCTGTCACCCGGTCCCGGACCTTGTAAACGAAGCGGTTGTCACCCATGGCCTCGATGGTCAGTCGAAAGCGGCTGGCGTCGTGGTTGTCGTTTTTGGCCGCCGGCGCCGGCGTCGTAGGCTGTACGGCGACCGGCAGGACGGGACTAATCTGGGGTACGCTTACTGATCTCGCGACATTGTCTGTCATGGCTCCACACGCAGGTCGTCCCGCGCCCTCTAGAGAAACGAACGATCAGCCGGAGCGGTCGCGAAACCGCTCCGGCCGCGCGTCTTATCGGAACAGGCCCAGCAGGATCGAGCTGCCCTGGTTGGCGATCGACAACGCCTGCACGCCCAGCTGCTGCTTGGTTTGCAGGGCGGTCAGCTTGGCGCTTTCCTTGGCCAGATCGGCGTCCACCAGATTGCCCACGCCGGCTTCAAGAGCGTCTTGAAGCTTGTTGACGAAGGTGATCTGACGGCCCAGCGACTTGGACTGGGTGCCCAGCGTCGCCAGGGCGGTCGTCGTCGCCGCGATGGCGGCATCGACGTTCGCCGTGGTGGCGTTGGTGGCCGTGATGCTGCCGGTGTTGACGGCGGTGATCGCCGCGTTCGAACCCAGAGTCGTCAGGCTGTTCACGCCATCGAAGGTCGCGCCGGAGATCGCGGAGGCGACTTCCAAACCCAGAGCGTTGTAGTCGGCCAGATAGGCCGTCTGCGCCGCGCCGGTCGATGAGGCGATGTTGACGGCGAGCGACTTCATCTCTTCCAGAGCGGAAGTGACGGAATCGCCGGCGGCCAGAGCCACGTCGGTGATCGACTGGGTGCGTTGCAGGCCGGCGCGAACGGCGTCCTGCGAGGTGGCGTTGGCGCGTTGCGACGTGGCGATCGCGAAGATCGCACCGTTGTCCTTCGCCGACGACACCTTCATCCCGGTGCTGATCCGGTTTTGGGTCGTGTCCAGCTGTTGGCTGGTCTTGTTCAGGCTCTGCAGAGCGACTGCGGCGCCGTAGTTCGTATTGATGCTGGGCATTTCTAGCCCTCCTTTTCACTTCGTGAGAGCCCCGGCGTTTTGCCGGGGTGAGCGTTTTGCTCGGGGTTCAAGGCCTCGACCCCGCCGCCGTGACGGCGAGGTCTCCGGGCCTTAGCGGAAGAGGCTCAGCAGGATCGAGCTGCCCTGGTTGGCGATCGACAGCGCCTGCACGCCCAGCTGTTGCTTGGTTTGCAGGGCGGTCAGTCGTGCGCTTTCCTTGGCCAGATCGGCGTCCACCAGATTGCCCACGCCAGCTTCCATTGCATCCTGGAGCTTGTTGACGAAGGTGATCTGACGCCCGACCGACTTGGACTGAGTGCCCAGGGTGGCCAGGGTGCTGGTCACGCCCGCGATCGCCAGATCGACGTTCGCGGTGGTGTAGTTTGCAACGGTCGGCGTCGCCGCCGTGAACATCGCCAGTTGGGTGTTCGCGCTGACCGCCGTGGCGGTGCCCAGGCGATAAGTGCCCGAACCCGTCTGAACGTCGGTGGTCGTGCCTGCGGCCGTGTTCAACAGGTTCACCCCGTCAAAGCTGGCGCCGGCGATCGCGTCGTTGATTTCCTTGCCTAATGCGGTGAAGTCGGCCTCATAGGCCGTCTTCGCCGCGCCCGTGGATGAGGCGATGTTAACCGCCAGCGACTTCATCTCTTCCAGGGCGGAGGTGATGGTGTCGCCGGCCGCCAGGGCCACGTCGACGATCGACTGACCGCGTTGCAGCGAGTTGCGAACCGCGTCTTGCGAGGCGGCGTTGGCGCGCTGCTGGGTGGCGATGGCGAAGATCGCGCCATTGTCCTTGGCCGAGGAGACTTTCAGACCCGTGCTGATCCGGGTCTGGGTCGTCTCCAACTGAGCGTTGGTCTTGTTCAGGCTCTGCAGGGCGACTGCAGCGCCGTAGTTCGTGTTGATGCTGGGCATTTCTGGCCCTCCTTTTCACTTCGTGAGATCCCCTGGCGTTTTGCCGGGGTGAGCATTTTGCTCAGGTCCGGGCGCCGGGAACCGACGACCGATCAGATGCGGCCTTGGCCCGACCGCCTTAGCGATCGGGCCAAGGGCCTTAACGGAATAGGCTCAGCAGGATCGAGCTGCCTTGGTTGGCGATCGACAGCGCTTGCACACCCAGCTGTTGCTTGGTTTGCAAAGCCGTCAGTCGTGCGCTCTCTTTTGCCAAGTCAGCGTCGACCAAGTTGCCAACACCCGCCTCCATCGCGTCTTGCAGCTTGTTGACGAAGGTGATGCTGCGTCCCAGTGATTTTGACTTGGTGCCAAAATCCGCCAGCACCGCAGTGAAAGCCGTGATGGCCCCGTCCACAGTCGCCGAGAGCGTTGCAGCGTCGCCGGTGGCAGCCGCCGTCGTTGTCGCCACGGTCGTCGCGGCCGTGCTCGCGGCTTTTAGCGTGAAGGTCGATCCAGGCGCAGTCTGCGCCGTAATCGCTCCTGTCGCACTTGTCGCCGCGAACAGGTTCGCGCCGTCGAAGCTTGCACCCGCCAAGGCGCTCGCGATTTCGGTTCCCAATGCGTTATAGTCCGCGAGATAGGCCGCCTGCGCCGAACCAGTTGATGAGGCGATGTTGACCGCCAGCGCCTTCTGCTCTTCCAAAGCGGACGTGATTGTATCGCCGGCAGCCAAAGCTACATCAACGATTGATTGGGCACGCTGCAAGGAGTTGCGAACCGCATCTTGAGCACCCGCGTTGGCGCGCTGCTGGGTGGCGATGGCGAAAATCGCACCGTTGTCCTTGGCTGAAGACACCTTCATGCCGGTATTGATCCGGTTTTGGGTGGTTTCCAGCTGGGCGTTGGTTTTGTTCAAGCTCTGCAGGGCGACTGCAGCGCCGTAGTTCGTGTTGATGCTGGGCATTTCTGGCCTTCCTTGTTCACTTCAGTGATTTCCGGCGTCGTTTTGCCGCCAGGAGCTTTTTGCTCGGTAAGTAAGAAGCAATTGCCGGGCCATTCCTGATCCGTGCAAAAGCCCACAACTAACTGATTTTATGGGTTTACCTTTGATTCACCCTCCTTCCGGCCCGGCAACTCTTGCCGGGCTTTTTCGTGCATTAGGCAAGATTTGCCGGGTGCACGTCGAGTTGGTCTGCGCCTGCGCGTGGTGACCACACGTCGAAAGGCGAAGCGTTCAGCCCAGTGGCATGCTTAGTTGCGGAACAGGCTCAGCAGGATCGAGCTGCTCTGGTTTGCGATCGACAGCGCCTGCACGCCGAGTTGCTGCTTGGTTTGCAAGGCGGTCAGCTTGGCGCTTTCCTTGGCCAGGTCTGCATCGACCAGGTTGCCGATGCCGGCCTCGGTCGCGTCCTGCAGCTTGTTAACGAAGGTCAGTTGACGCCCGACCGACTTGGACTGGGTTCCGATCGTGGCCAGGTCAGCGGTGATCTCAGCGATGGCCGCATCGACGATAGTGGTCGTGGCCCCAGTTCGGCCGGCACCACCCGCCGAGACGGCCGTGATCGGGGCGGCCGCAGCCTTGTCCACCGTGCCGAAGCCGATCTGGTAGGTGCCGCCGCTGACGTTGGTGGTGATATTGGTGGCCGTGGTGGTGTTCCACAGGTTCACGCCATCGAAGGTCGCGCCCTTCAGAGCAGCATCGATTTCCTTGCCCAAGGCATTGAAATCAGCCAGGTATGATATTTCCGAAGCCGAGCCGGCGACCGAGGATTGGATGCTGACGGCCAGCGACTTCATCTCTTCCAGGGCGGCGGTGATGGTGTCGCCTGCGGCCAGGGCCACATCGACGATCGACTGTCCGCGCTGAAGTGAATTCCGAACCGCATCCATGGCGCCCATGTTGGCGCGCTGGGTCGTCGCGATGGCGTAGATCGCGCCGTTGTCCTTGGCCGAGCCCACTTTCAGGCCCGTCGAGACACGGTTTTGCGTGCGCTCCAACATAGCGTTGGTCGCATTGAGGTTTTGCAGCGCGACAGCGGCGCCGTAGTTCGTATTGATGCTCGTAGCCATTTTGGCTTCCTGTTCACTTCGTGTGATGTCCGACGCCATTTTAGCGTCAGGAGCGTTTTGCTCGGTCTCTAGGAGAGCAAGGGCGGGGCCAGTCCAAAAAGCGATGCCGGCCAGACGCCGACACTGATTTCATTGGCCTTATCCCGGCGGTTTGCGAAACGACCCGGCAAGCCTGCACACCAGGCGGCAGAAGTTGCCGAGTCGTTTTTGCAGGGCGTCAGTCGCGGCGTCGCACCTGCGCGTCCTGCATCGCGCGTTCGGCCAACAGGGTCTCGACCGCCAACCGCCGCGCCCCGTCGCAAGCCACGATCTGGGCGCCGCGCAGAAGATAGGCTGCGTCCAGATCGCCGGCCGTCGGTTCAGCCGGCAGGGTGGCCAGCACGCACGGCCGTGTCGCCGCCTCCGGCAAGACCAGTCGCGCCGGCGCAACCGGCGAGATCGGGGGCGATGCGGCACAGTTCGCCGTCATGGTCGCGCAGGCGATCAGCACGGCGGTTCTCCAAGGGTTGATCGGCATCGTCGGCGCTCCTGGCCTGGGCGACGGCGGCCGTGGTCGCCCGGTCAGCCGCCCCCGTCATGTGGTGATAGTGATCGACGCGCCGGGCCTGAGCCGCGGCGCCTTCGGCTTCGATGCGTCGGGCGTCAGCCTGCGCCGCCGCCACGGCAGTCGCATCCCGCACCTGAGTGCGGGCGGCCTCCAGACGCTTGTGCTGCAGGTTCAACGGGTCCCAGCGAAAGCCGAGCCCGCCGAGCAGCACGAACCCCAGCGCCAGCGCTGTCCCAGCGGCCGCCAGCCAGCCGAGCGGCGTTAGCGCCCGCAGTATCGATCCGGCGCTCATGGAAAGGCCTTTCGATCCAGCTCGAAATGCGGACCGTCCCGCAGCGTCTTCCAGTCCCCGCCCCAGATCAGCGGCGTCTTCAGGTCGAGCGCCGCCGCCTTGAACGCCTCGGCGATCCGGCGATACAGGGGCCAGTCCCATCGCACCTGCCCTTCGACCAGGGCGGCGACATCGACGGCATGGCCCGTCAGATGGCGCGAGCGCGTCGTGCGGCTGGCGCCCGCCTTGATCAGCGCGGCCTGACGTTCGGCCGTGCGCAGCCCCTCGGTGATCATGAAGTCCACCGGCGTGCGGGTGAAGGCCGCCTCGACCACCGCAATCAGGGCCGGCTGCACGCCGATCAGCCGCGCGCGCGACCGGCTGGACAGACGAAAGCTCATGGTCGGCCTCCGTCGATCCGCAGCCTTGCGGTGGCGATCAGGGTGATCAACTGCTGGGCGGTCGGCGCCACCAGATAGAGCACCAGGATCAGGGCCAGCAGTCCCATCAGCCCGTCCGTGATCCTAGGCAGCGTCTCAGCCGGCATCCGCCCGACCGTGCGCATCAACAGCACCCACAGTCCCGCGCTGACGGCGAAGGCGTAGAGGCGACGAAACAGCCACCGCCCCTCCGCCAAGGGGATCGCCCTCTGTTTGTGTCGGGTCATCGTTCGTCCTCCTCGTCATAGGTTTCGACGGCGCAGCGGCCGTCCCAGCCGGACTGGGCGCGCCATTCCCCGTCGCTGAGGCTGTCGGGCGCTTCCCACGCCTCGGCCTCCAGCACCTCGACTGGCTCAGCCGGATGTGCGCGCCGGCTCATCCGACGACCGTGATTAGAACCGCGCCCGAAGCGCCCGAGCCGCCCTGGCCGCCGACGCTTAGGCCCGCGCCGCCTCCCCCGCCCCCGGCCCCGAACAGGGCGCCGGGGGCGCCGGGGGAACCGGCTCCACTCCCTGACGCATCGCCACCCCCGCCGCCGCCGCCGACGATCGACAAGAGCGGCTTGGGCGAGGCCTGTCCCGCAGCGCCCGCGACGCCGCCGGCCGCGCGAAGGCCCGACCAGCCGCCCACGCCGCCCGCGCCTCCGGCATAGGCGACACCGGCCGCGCTCAGACCGCCCCCTGCCCCGCCGCCGCCCGGGCCGTCCGAGCAAAGGGTTTCTGCGCCCGTCGCCGCCGTCGCGGTTGTCGAAGAGCTGCCGCCGGGATTGGCGAGGCGCAGGCCGATCCCGCCTGCCCCACCGGCGCCTGAGCCGCCTGCGGTCCCGCCCGTCGCGCGCAACAGGACCGTGTCACCCGTCGCGACCTCACTATCGCCGCCAGAAACGCCGCCGATCCCGCCGGCGCCGACCGTGATCGTCAGGACGCCGTCCAGATCTTCAGCCGACCATCGCCCGAAGCTCAGTCCACCGGCGCCGCCTCCGCCGCCGCCAATACGCGACGCACCAGCCGGACCCGCCAATCCTGCGCCCCCGCCGCCTCCGCCGCCCACGCACGTCGCCTCCACCCAGCGCGCCCAAGCCGGCAGGGCATAGTCGTCATCGCTGGTGAACAGCGTCGTTTCGTGCCGGACAGCCCCCTGATCGAAGGCGATGCGCCCCGTCCCGCGATCCACGCGCCACACTGCTCGCCATGTTCCGGCGTCATCGCAGGCCTTGAGGCTCAGGTCGTCGTCGCCGATCAGACCCAGCTCTGCGCGGGCGGCGTAGCCGCTCTCAAACAGCAGCGACAGGACATCGCTCGCCGTCGTCTTGTTCAGCGTCAGGCGCAGGTCGCCGTCGCCACCTTCCTCCTCGCCGCGCGCCGTGAACAGGGCGGCGTTGATCTTGGCCGCCAGGGGATTGGCGTCGTCGGCGGTCGTCCCGAGACCCAGCCGCGTTAGGCCCTGCACCTCGCCCAGTCGCTGCCCCAGCGTGATCCAGCCCTCATCGGCCCGCACCACCACGACGCCTTCATCCAGGACGCCGGCGATCATGCCGTCCGGCGTCGTCACGACGGTCCAGCCGCCGCGCTCGAACCGCATCAGGGCGCCGGCCGCCCGCCCGGCCCAGGCTGCGCCTTCGGCCTCTTGCGGCAGGATATAGAGATCGCCATCCGACGCATCGGCCGGCTGGATGACCGTCGTGCGACTGACCACCGCCGTCTGCAACAGGGCGTCCAGCCGAGTCAGGGCCGTATTCAGGGTCACATGCTTCTGCATCTGCCCCGCCGCCAGATAGGGCAGGTTTAGACGCGCGCTGAAATCGTCGCTCATTCTTCTCTCCGTTGTCGTGGAGATCAGTCTGGGCGCAGCCCTTCCTCAGGCCGGAAGACGGGCGGTCATTTGGATCAGGTCCTTGATTTCAGGCAGATTCGTTGCGGAGAAAACGATGGCTAGGCCGCCTCAGCCAGCGCATCTCAATCGTGCAGATAGACGATCCGCTTCAGCGTCTGGTCGTTTTGCACCCGCGCCTCGTGCATCTCGTGGTCGCCGCTGGCGCGCGCATTGGCCTCGGTGTCCTCGACCCAGTGGGTGCTTTCGATGTGCTTCTGCAGCGCCCGCGCCGCCATCAGTTGGCCGGGGAAAAAGGTGTCCATGATGTCGCCCGCGAGGGGCACCGTGCCGGTCGCCGTGTCGATGGCCATATAGGCCCCCATCCGCGCCAGTGTCGCCGGCGTCGCCTTGGCCCGCACGGCCTGCAGCATCAGCCAGCCGCCGGTTCCGACCGTATAGACCGTGCCGACCACCGGCACCCAAGTCAGCATGGCGTCCAGCCCCAGACCGAACGGCCCGATGCCGATCACGCGGTCGGACAGCTTCTTTACGCCCTCGACATTGGACCAGATGTTCTCGATATCCCGGATCGACCGTCTGGCCATTTTCGCCCTCCAAAGCGTCGCCTTAACGCGGCGCGACGCTTCGCGTTCAATCCGAGAGATACGTCTTCGATGACCCTGATCAAGCTGGCGGCGAATGTGACGGCAAGCGCACTGTTGCTGGGGCTGGCGGCGTTCGGCGTGGCGGCCCTCAGCGGGATCGGCCATCGCTGGGTCGACATCCTGGCCCAGTTCACGTCGCCGATGCTGCTGGCGGCCGTCGGCGTGACCGTGGTCTGTCTGCTCTTTCGCCTATGGCCGGCCTCGATCGTCGGTGGACTGGCGTGCGTGGTGCTGGCCCTGTCGGTCTGGCCGCAATGGACACCGACGAAGGGCGCGCCGGTTCCCGACCAGCCGATCGTACGGGTCTATTCGGCCAATCTGTATGTGTTCAACACTGATGTCGCAGCCATGCGCCGGTCCATCGCGGCCGCCGACGCCGACATCCTGGTGCTGGTCGAGTTGGGGCAGACCCCGGCGTCGCGGCTGGACCAGTTGCTGCCGGACTATCCCCATCGCGTTCTGATCGGCCAGGCGCGCGCCGGCGACCACGCGCGCTCGATCATCGCCTCGCGCTATCCGATCCTGCAACGCCTGGCCGAACGTCCCGACGGCCTCAGCGCCGTTGGCGCGACGGTTCAGACGCCCATCGGCCCGATCAACGTCTTCGGCGTCCACCTGACCCGGCCCTGGCCCTATCAGTATCAGTGGGGCCAGATCAGCCAGGTCACGACCTTGGCAGAGCGGATGAAGGCCGCGCCAGAGCATCCCGTCATCGCCGCCGGAGATTTCAACAGCGTCTCCAGCGCCCGCATCGGCAAACAAATCCAGTCCGACCTGGGCCTGATTCCTGCGCCCGGCTGGCCCGGCACCTGGCCCAGCCAGATCCCCGCCTTCGCCGGCATCACCATCGATCAGGTCTATCGCTCGCCGGATCTGGCCTTGCTCACGCGCCGCCTGGGCGAGCCGACGGGATCCGACCACCGCCCCGTCATCACCGAGTTCACCCGCGCCCGTTCGCCGCGATAAGCGCCCTCAGCCGCGCGTCATGACCCTGGGCAGGGAAATCGTCTGCGACCCAACCGTCCTCGAACGCCTTCAACACCCGTCCCGTCTCCGGCCCTGGCGCCAGGCCCAG
Source organism: Brevundimonas vesicularis (assembly GCF_014204545.1). Lineage (GTDB taxonomy): Bacteria > Pseudomonadota > Alphaproteobacteria > Caulobacterales > Caulobacteraceae > Brevundimonas > Brevundimonas vesicularis_B. The sequence continues at coordinate 146,442 of NZ_JACHLJ010000001.1, read as the reverse complement.
ACGCGCCAGATCTCGCCCTCCGACCGGCATCTTGGGCGGGGTCCAATCGGCGGTCAGCGCCCGCAGCCGCGCGCCATCGCCCCCGCCGACCGCTTCAGCCCGCATCAGCCGATCTTCGAACGCCCTGCGTCCCGACCTGTAGATCGCCGCCCGCGCCTCGGCGTCGCTCATCGTCGGCGAAACGGCAGGACCGTCCGCCACCGCCGCCGCCAACCGATCTCGCACTGCGTTCGACAATCTCAGACCACCCGCGATCTCCGTCACGCCCGCAGCATCTGGGGGCAGCAAGGCCGACAACCGCATCACCGGATCGTCGGCCAGCTCACACATCGCCTCGAACTGCGCCAGCGGCTGCGCTTGCGGCAGCACCTGGGCCAGCACGCCGGTCTCGGCCATCGCCCGCACCGCCGCACGCGGGTCAGGCGCCGCCAGCAGTTTCAACACCTCCTTGGACACCCGCTCGGCCGACAGCTGCGCCATGCCGCCCTTGAGCGCCGCGCACGCCGCCAGCCCGACCGCGTCCGGCTCTCCCCGCCCGTACCAGGCGTAGAACCGGAAGAAGCGCAGGATGCGTAGGTAGTCCTCGCGGATGCGCGTCTCCGCCTCGCCGACAAAAACGATGCGTCCCGCCGCCGCATCCTCCAACCCGCCGCCGGTCGGATCGAACACCGTCCCTGCCGCATCGGCGTAAAGCGCGTTCAGCCGGAAATCCCGGCGCGCCGCGTCCTCGGCCCAGTCCTCGGTGAAGGCGACCACCGCGCGGCGCCCGTCCGTCTCCACATCGCGACGCAGGGTCGTGATCTCATAGGGACGCCGCTCCGACACGCCCGTCACCGTTCCGTGCTCGACGCCCGTCGGCACGGCCTTCAGCCCTGCCGCCTTCAGCGCCGTGATGGTCTGTTCGGGCCGCAGGCGCGTGGCGATGTCGATGTCGTCGACCGGCTGGCCCAACAGACTATTCCTCACGCAGCCGCCCACGAACCGCGCGCAGCCCACACCGCCCGCCGCTTCCAGCGCCCGCATCACCGCGCGCGTCGCCTGGCTTTCCAGCCAAGGCTGTCCCTTCACAGAGACGCTCATGCCGCGTCCTCGTCGGCCGCCGCTTCTGGCGCAGCCTCGTCCCCGTACAGTCTGACGTGGAGAGCCTTCAGGATCCCCGCCGTCACGCCCCAGATGTAGCGCTCGCCCCAGGGCATGGCCCAGAACCAGCGTCGCAGCCCCTCGTCCATGTCGTAGAAGTCTCGACGATGATTGGCGGCGTCCATCAGAAAGTCCCACGGCGTCTCGAACACCTCGGCGACCTCGTCTGGCGACGGCGTCGTAACCGGAGCCTCGCCCAGCCAGCCGATCACCGGCGTCACCAGAAAGCCGGTCCCCGTCTCATAGGCGTCCGACAGGCCCAGCACCTCGACCGCGGCAGGGTCCAGCGCCACCTCCTCGTCCGCCTCGCGCAGCGCCGCCTGAACTGCGGTCTCGCCGGGGTCCAGCCGCCCGCCCGGGAAGGCGATCTGCCCCGTGTGCCGCGCCAGGGTGTCCGCGCGCCGCGTCAGCAGCACCGTCGCCCCTTCAGGCCGCGCCACGATGGGGATCAGCACCGCCGCCGGCCGAAGTTCCTTGGCCGTCCGTGTCGCTTGCGGGTTCAGGTCGAAGTCGGACCGCGCCGCAACCAGTTCAGGCCGCCACGTCTCGATCGGCGCCAACCGATCGACTAGCCGGGTTTTCAAGGTCTCCAGGCTCACGTCACCGCGCCCAGCGAGAAGACCTGGCCGCCCGACCGAACGACCAGGCGTCCGTCGACCTCTTGAGCCATTTCGACCATTTCATAGAAGACCGACCGCGCGATGCGCGCCCACAGATCGCGGCGCACATGGATGCGCGGCGCCGGCTCGCCCGTCGTCGCATCGGTTTCAACGACGATAGGATCGGCTTCGCTGGCCCTCACCTCATCACCGACATCGGTGGTGAAAATCAGGGCGTCGCCGCCCTCCCGCCGCATCGCGACAGCCCGGAACGGCAAATCCTCGACGCTGATCTTCAGCTTTTCGACCGGCGTGACCAGGTGATAGCCGTCCGAGTCCTTCCTCAGCACGGTTGAGAACAGCCGCACCAATTCGTTGCGGCCAATCGGCGAGCCTTCGTGCATCCAGACGCCGTCCGCCCGGATAACGATATCGATGTCGCCGCAATGCTCGGGATGCCACAGATGGACCGGCGGCAGCCCCTTGCCGGGCGCCTGTTTGGCCGCCTCGGCGACGGCGTTCAGTCCTGACCTGGGATTATCCATCCATCTGACTTAGGCCCCGCGAACCGTGCGGGAAAGGGTCAGCCGATGCGAACCGAACCCGAAACCTGATCCACCCCGGTCGCCAGCCACAGAACACGGCGACGATCCACAGGTCCGGGCAGGATCGCCTCAGGCGCAGGGGCGAATCCGAACCGCTCGAAATAGGCCGCATCCCCAACCAACAGCACGCCGCCAACGTCCAGCGCCCGTGCCTGATCCACGCACGCCTGAACCAGTTCGGCGCCCAGACCGTCGCTTCGGCGGCCGGCGTGCACGGCGATCGGTCCCAAAAACAGCGCCGAGGTGTCTCCAACCACGACCGGCCACAGTCGTACCGAGCCCACCACTTCCCCGTCGCGCTTCACGACAAAGCCCGCACTTGGCTGCGAACCTTCACGCAGGCGCTCGGCGGTCTTGGCGAACCGTCCCGGCCCGAAGGCGGCCATAACCAGAGCCTCCACGCCGTCGGCGTCGGCCGGGGTCTCGCCTTCGATACGGCTTACGGCCGGAGATATGGAAAGGGCGTGCGTCATCGGCGCGCGCACCTAGAAGCAAAGCTGCGCCAAATCAAGGCAAGGCCTTGTGACGACCGCTTAACCCGCCTTCGAAAAGTCCGGCGCCCGCTTCTGCGTAAACGCCATGAAGGCCTCCATCGCTTCGGGGCTCTTCATCTGCGAACCGAAGGCTTCGCCCTCGCGCTGCATCAGCGCCCAAATGCCTTCGGCGTCACGCATCAGCCGTTTGGTCTTGCGGATGGAGTTGGGCGCACGGGCCGCCACCTTGGCCGCCAGCTCCGCCGCCGTCGCCTCGACCTGATCGGCCGGGACCGCGCGATTGGCGATCCCCCAGGCCAAGGCCGTCCGGCCATCCAGCGGCTCGCCCAGCGCAAACAGTTCGAAGGCCCGCTGATGACCGATCACGGCCGGCAACAGCAGGCTGGACGCCGCCTCCGGCGCCAGGGCCAGATTGACGAAGGGCACCGACAGCAACGCGTCCTCGGCGACCACCACCAGATCGCAGTGCAGCAGCATGGTCAGACCGATCCCGACCGCCCGCCCCTTCACCGCCGCCACAGCTGGCTTGTCCAGGTCCGCCAGCGCCTTCAGGAAACGAAACACAGGCATGTCGCCCGGCCCCGCCCCTTGCGAGCCCAGTGCGATGAAGTCTTGGATGTCATTGCCGGCCGAGAAGCTGTCGCCCTCCGCGCGCAGCAGCAGCACCCGCACCGCATCGTCGGTGCGCGCCCGCTCCGTCGCCTCGGCCAGGGCCGAATACATGGCCTGGGTGATGGCGTTCTTCTTGTCGGCCCGGTCCAGGGTGACGGTCAGGACGCCGTCGACCATTTCGCTTCGGATATGTTCGCTCACGTCGTTTCCTCATCCTGTGCGACGGCGCTCCACCAGTCGACGCCGCACTCGTCTCGCGTCCGCGCCGCGCGGCCGCGTCTTTCCAGATAGTTCAGGTGCGCCTGAGCCTCGCCTGTGGCCATACCCAGCACCCTGTCCCCGACCACTCGACCGAAGACGGCGGAGAAGCCGTCGATCACCCTAGACGGTTGACGCAACGTCCGCTCAAGCCGTTTCAGCGCGACCTCGTGCCCCCGCTTCAGCGCGTCGAGCCGTGCGTGGACGCCGTAGAAAGGCTCGCCATGCGCCGGCAGGACGAATGCGCCCTCCGGCAACAGCGCCCTCAGCCTGTCCAGCGAGTCCATCCAGTCGCCCAGCGGATCGGCTTGGGGCTCCGTCGGCCAGACCGAAACATTGGACGAAATGCGCGGCAGGATCTGATCCCCGGCGATGAAGACGTCGTCCGACCGCCGCCACAGGCAGACGTGCTCCGGGCTATGGCCCGACCCGACGACCACACTCCAGTCGTCGCCGTCGATCTGAAGGCTGTCGCCGTCGGACAGTCGCAGATAGCTGCGCGGCATCGTTTCCATGCCCTTGCCGAACCCGCCGTAGTCGGCCCGCCAGCGCGCGATCTGCTCATCGCTCCAGCCTGCGGCGCGGTAGTAGCGTTCGCCGTCCGCAGGCGCGTCGCCCGCCTCCTCCGCTATCAGCATCCGCGCGGTCACATACTCCAGTCGCGACATCAGCAGCGGCGCGCCCGACCGCTCACAAAGCCAGCCCGCCAAGCCGATATGATCGGGATGCATATGGGTGCAGATCAGCCGCGTCACCGGACGACCGCCCAACGCGCCATGCAGCACCGTCTCCCATGCGCTGATGGTCGCCGATGTCTTCAAACCCGTATCGACGACGACCCAGCCGTCGCCGTCCCGGATCGCATAGACATTCACATGGTCCAGCTGAAACGGCAGGGCGAACCGCAGCCACAGCACGCCGGACGCGACCTCGGTCGCCTCGCCCGCGCTGGGCACGGCGTCGAACGGATAGGTCAGCCCCCGCCCATCCTTCACGGCCGTCGTCGGTGCCGTCCCATCAGCCAAGTCAGTCTCCAATCGAAACGCGCAGATACTTAGCCCGTGTCCTCGGTCGTCGTCCACACTCGCCTTGACCGCGTGTGAATACGCCGTCACGTAGTCGGTAGTGACAAATCTGGGTGTCGATATGAAAGCTCGAATATTCGCCGCAGCGACAGCGCTCGTTTTCAGCGCGATTTCCGTATCTGCCTTTGCTCAAACGACGCCCTCATCGGGGTATGGGCCTGCAGGATCTCGAAATGGGATCGAAGCCCCCAGCGAACGAGTGACACCGTCGCGTGTTCAACGCCCAAGCAACAACCAACCGCGACGCGAGCGTCAGCCCGCACCGCCCACGGCGGAAGAGATTCTGGCGGCCGCGCAGCAACAAGCCACCCTGGCCAGCACCAACTGTCAGGTCAGCGAAGCCAAACTGCTTGGCCAAACCGCCGACAAGACGTCAGTGTATGAAGTCGCCTGCGCTACGGGTCCTGGGTTCATCCTTGAATCCAAGACGCCGCCGTCCGCGACCAGCTGCATCGCACTCGCCTATTCGGCGCGCGTGGTACGTGAACGCGATCCCGCCGCCGATGTCGGCTTGCAATGCACGATCGCCGCCAACACCGACACCGACAAGTTCCTGCGCGAATACGCCCAACAGGCCGGCGTTCCTTGTGCGGTCGATCAGACAAAGGTGCTGGGACAGTCAAACGGCGGTGTTGTCGTCTACGAAATCGGGTGCTCCGACGGTCCGGGCTTCTGGATCAGGCAAGACGCCGGCGTTTGGAGCAAGACGCCGTGCCTTCAAGTCCTGGCCGAGAACGGCGCCTGCGAATTCACGACCACGGCCGAAAACGCCACCTTCATGAAAACGCTCCTCGCTGGCTCGGAAGCCGCATCCTGCAACGTCGTCGAAGCCCGTCTGATGGGGCAGAACGCAAACGGCATGTTCTATGAAGCCAAGTGTGAAGGGGCCGATGGCGTCATCGCGCGCGTGAATGCCGAAAACGCGGTTCAGCAAATCTACCCTTGCGCCACCGCCCAGCGGATCGGCGGGGGCTGCAAGCTGACAACAGCGCCTGCCGCTGCTGCGGCGCCCGCCGGCGGTCGCCTCTAAGCCAGCCAAAAGACTGATCGAAGGGCCGTCGGAGCGATCCGGCGGCCCTTTTCTTTTGCGCCCTCTTTTCCAAAACCGAGACGCAGCCTAGCGTCGCCGTCATGCGCATCGCCACCTGGAACGTAAACTCCGTCAACGCCCGCCTGCCCACCGTGCTGGCGTGGCTGGAGCAGGCCGCCCCCGACGTCGCCTGTTTCCAGGAGATCAAATGCGTGGACGAGAAGTTCCCGCGCGAGGCGTTCGAGAGCCTGGGCTACAATGTCGAGACCCACGGGCAGAAGAGCTACAACGGCGTCGCCCTGCTGTCGAAATATCCGCTGTCCGACATCCGACGCGGCCTGCCCGGCGACGAGACTGACGAGCAGGCGCGCTATATCGAGGCCCTGGTCGAGGCGCCCCGGCCCATTCGCGTCGGCGCCCTCTATCTGCCGAACGGCAATCCGATCGGAACCGAGAAGTTCGACTACAAACTGGCCTGGTTCGATCGGTTGAACCGCCATGCCCAAGACCTGTTGGCGTTCGAGGAGCCGCTGGCCCTGTGCGGCGACTACAACGTCATTCCCGAAGCGGAGGACGCCAAGAACCCGACCGCCTGGACCGACGACGCCCTGTTCCAGCCCCAGAGCCGCCAGGCTTTCCGCGCGCTCAAGAACCTGGGCCTGGCCGATGCGCACGAGATCGGCGGCGAACCGGCTGGCACCTACACCTTCTGGGACTATCAGGCCGGCGCCTGGCAGCGGGACCATGGCATCCGCATCGACTTCGCGCTTCTGTCGCCCCAGGCCGCCGACCGGTTCAGGGGGATCGAGACCCACCGCGACGCGCGGGACATGGAAAAACCCAGCGACCACGTTCCCGTGGTTGTCGACATTGATCTAGAGGCCTGACGCCGATGGCCGACGTCTTGCGGGTGGTGCTGCTGATCGCCCTCGCGGCGGCCCTGCTGACGACCTTGGCCCTCGCGCTGTCGTGGTGGATGGAGCCGCCACGCCGCCTGCACCGCGCCATGCTCAAGACCTTGGGCGCCGCGCCAGAGGTCGAGGCCCTCTCGCCGGGCGAAGGTCGCGCCTGCGCCCTGAACTTCGACGTCGAACAGGTCGTCGTGCTGTGGGCCAACGGCGCCCACGGCCTGGTCTATGCCTTCGATGAGGTGGAGGGGGGCGAGATCATCGTCGACGGCCACGTCGTCGCCCGCATCCGCCGAGGCGAGGCGCGCAAGTCCCTGGACGTGCTGGCCCCCGACGCCGAGCAGGTGGTGCTGCGGCTGATGTTCGCCGACGCCCGACACCCTGAGTTCGAGCTGGCCCTTTGGGATGCCGCCCTGCCCGTCCAGACCGGCTCGCCGGGCGAGGCCCTTCGTCTCGGTCGCCGCTGGCTGTCGCATCTGGAGGCCCTGCTGAAGGGCTGAGGCGCCGCATGGGCCTTTCAGTCGCCGCGATGCGGCGTTAGAAGCCCGGCTCACTCCTAACTGACACGCCTTTATCAGGAGGCCGCCTTGGCCCGCCTTTTCGACGCCTATATCGTCGCTGACTGGACCGCCGCCGAAACCAAGAAGCTCGGCGACACCTCGCTGTGGATCGGCGTGGCCAAACGCGACGTGCGTTTTCGCCTCTATACCGAGACGCACAATGTCGCGACGCGCGCAGAGGGCGAAGCCCTGCTGGCCTCGATCCTGGCGGACCACAGAAAGCGCGGCGACCGGGTGCTGGTCGGGCTGGACTTCAACTTCGGCTATCCCGTCGGCACGGCCGCGCGGGTGAAGCTGGACGGAACCCCGTGGCAAGCCATGTGGAAGTTCATCGCCTCCAACATCGTGGACAAGGCCGACAACACCAACAACCGCTATCAGGTCGCGGCCAAGATGAACCGGTTGATGACCGACGAGGCCTGGCCACTGTGGGGTGCGCCGGCCAAACAGGCCCAGCGCTGGCTGACCACGACCAAACCGCCCGCAGGCTCGGGCGCCGACATCCCCGAGTTCCGCGCCACCGAAAACGCGGCTCGCAAGGGCCGGCTTCAGCCCAAGAGCGTGTGGCAGATGCACGGCGCCGGCGCCGTAGGCGGCCAGACCCTGGTCGGCATCCCAGCTGTGCGGCGACTGCTGGAAAGCCTCGGCCCGTCAGGCGCCGTCTGGCCCTTCGGCACCGGCTGGCGCGCGCTGACGCCCGAGGACGTGGCACCCTTGTCGGCCCTGGTGGTCGAGGTCTGGCCGTCGATGCACGAAACCAAGCCTCAGCCCGGCGAGTTCAAGGACCAGGCCCAGGTCCGCTCCACCGCCGAGGCCCTCGCCCGCATGGACGAGGCCGGCGACCTGGCCAAGGCCTTCGCCCCGCCCAAGGACGCCTCGCCCGAGCTGATCGCCCAGGTCGAGCAGGAAGAAGGCTGGATCCTGGGCGCCTAAAAGTTCAGTCAGCCGATCAATGCCCGCGCGGCTGCGCGGGCTTCGTCGGTGATCTCGGCGCCGGACAGCATGCGGGCGATCTCCTCCTGGCGACGTTGATCGTCCAGGGCGACGACGGTGGTGGTGGTCAGGCCGTCGCGGTCGGCCTTCATCACCTTCCAGTGGGCATGGCCGCGCGCGGCGACTTGCGGACTGTGGGTCACGACCAGGACCTGGGCCCCGTTCGACAAGCGTTTCAGGCGCGAGCCGACGGCCTCCGCCACTGCGCCGCCGACGCCCTGATCGACCTCGTCGAAGATCATCACGGGCTGGCGCATGTCCTCGCGGCTCGCCAGGGCGGCCTTCATCGCCAAGGCGAAACGCGCCAGTTCGCCGCCTGAAGCGATGGCGTCCAGCGGGCCGAAGTCGGTTCCGGCGTTGGTGGCGATCTGGAAGCGCACCGTCTCGACGCCGTCCGGCCCGCGTCGGCCCTCGATCGGCTCCAGAGCCACGCGGAACCGCGCGCGCTCGAGCTTCAGCGGACCCAGTTCTCCCATGACGGCGGCGGTCAGACGCTCGGCGGCGGCTTCCCGCGCTGAGGTTAGGAAGGTGGCCGCCAGATCATAGGCTTCCGCCGCCTCGGCCGCCTCGCGCCCGGCGTTTGTCAGCGCCTCCTCGCCATCCTCGATCAGTCGAAGCTGCTCGCGCAGGCGAATGCGCAGGGCCGGCAGGGCGTCGACGGTGGTGTGCAGCTTGCGGGCGGCGGCGCGCAGCGCGAACAGACGCTCTTCGGCCTTGTCCAGACGGCCGGGCTCATAATCGAAGGCGTCGGCGGCGGCGTCCACGGCGGCGAGGGCTTCCGCCGCCTCGACCATGGTGCGGTCGATCGCCTCCACGGCGGCCGACAGTTTGACGATGACCGGATGATCGCCCTCGGCGCCCGCCTGCCCGGCTCGCTGACGCGCATGTTCGACGGCCCTTAGCGCCGCGCCCAGCTTCTGGCTCAGCTTGTCGCCGCCAAGCTGGGTGCGCGCGTCGCCCAGATCGGCGATGGCCTTTTCGGCTGCGCCCAGCAGGGCGCGTTCGCCTGCCAGTTCCGTCTCTTCATCGGCGCGCGGATCCAGCGCATCCAGTTCAGAGAGGTTCAGGCTGATCTCTTCGCGCCGCGCAACGGCGTCCGCCGCCTGCGCCTTCAGCTCGGCCGATTTCGCCTCGGCGGCCTTCAGCTTGGCGGAGGCCGACGCGACCGCCGACAACTGAGGCTGCAGTCCGCCATAAGCGTCCAGCGACGCGCGGTGCGTTCGCCAATCCAGCAGGCCCACCGTCTCATGCTGGCCGTGCACCTCGACCAGAGCCGCTCCGATCTCGCGCACGGCCGTCACGCCTGCCGGCTGATCGTTGACATAGGCGCGGCTGCGACCGTCGGCGCCCAAGACGCGGCGAAGGATCAAATCCTCCCCCGGCTGCACATCGAATCCCTTGTCGGCGATCAGGGCCAGCAGATCGGGATCGTCGGGGGCGGAGAAGACGGCGGTGGCCACGGCCTGTTTCGCGCCATTGCGCACCAGACCCGCGTCGCCGCGCCCTCCAAGCGCCAGGCCAAGCGCGTCCAGGATGATCGACTTGCCGGCTCCGGTTTCGCCGGTCAGCACGGTCAGGCCATTCTCGACCTCGAGATCGAGCACGTCCACCAGGACGACGTCACGAATGGAAAGGGCGGTCAGCATCGCATCAGGCGCCGGCGGAACGAATCATGACCGACAGAATCCCGATCCCCGCCGGATTGCACAAGCCGTCGCGTGATCAGCCCGGAATGATCCGCTGAAGCCAGCTCTCGCGCTTGCCCTCGGGCGCCTTGTCCGGCGTCTGGCCGTTTTCGGTCAGCAGCGCATAGGCCTCGGCATACCAGGGGCTGCCCGGATAGTTGTAGCCCAGCACGGCTCCGTTACGCGTCGCCTCTTCCTTCAGACCCAGCTGAAGATTGACCTCGACCAGGCGATACAGGGCTTCGGGCGTGTGCGAGGTGCGCTGGAAGTCCGGGTTGGCGATCACGGCCTTGTAACGGTTCAGGGCTGCCAGCGGCTGGTTGGCGCGCTGATAGTAGCGGCCGATGTTCATTTCCTTGCCGGCCAGCTGGTCATTGACCATGTCGATCTTGACGGCGGCGTCGGACGCATAAGGCGTGCCCGGATAGCGGCGCGAGACATCCTTCAGCCCGGCCAGGGCGGCGGTGGCGTAACCCTGGTCACGACCGACGTCGGTGATCTGCTCGAAATTGCAGACCGCCTTCATGTAGAAGGCGTAGGACGCCGACGGATTGCCGGGGAACAGCTGGATGAACCGGTCGGCCGCCGCGATGGCGTCGGCATAGGCGTTGTTCTGATAGTAGGCGTAGATCTGCATCAGGATCGAACGACGCGCCCAGTCCGAATAGGGGTGCTGGCGCTCGACTTCCTGGAAATAGTCCACAGCGTCGGACCAGCGGCGCTGCTGCAGCCGATCATAGCCGGTGTTGTAGAGCGCCTCGACCGGACGTTCCTCATAGGCCAGCTTGGGACGCTTGGTGCCCGAGCAGCCTGAAATCGTCACTGCGGCGAGCGCCGCGGCCATCAGCACTATGCCGGAACGGAACTTAGAAGCGGACAAGGACGACCCCATGACGTGTGAAGGACGGCTCTGAAGCCGTTCCCCGGAAACCAACGCGGCGACCTCTAGCACCCGCAACCGAGCCGCGCCATGCCGAGGAAAACTCAGCATACGACTTGCCCTGCCCGGCTCCACTGGTAAAGAGCGCGCCAACCGACCGCCGTTCATGGGGGGCGGATGACGGCGAAAGGATGACCGGCCGATGAAGCTGCTCTCAGGCAACTCCAACCGCGCACTGTCCCAGGCGATCGCCGACCACCTGGATGCGCCCCTGACCAAGGCCCAGGTCAAGCGGTTCGCCGACAACGAGGTCTTCGCCATCATCGAGGAAAACGTCCGCGGCGAGGACGTCTTCATCCTGCAGTCGACCTCCTATCCGGCCAACGACAACCTGATGGAGCTGCTGATCATCACCGACGCCCTGGTGCGGGCATCGGCGAAACGGATCACGGCGGTCATTCCCTATTTCGGTTATGCGCGTCAGGATCGTAAGACCGGCGGCCGCACGCCGATCTCGGCCAAACTGGTGGCCAATCTGATCACCCGCGCCGGCGCCGACCGCGTCCTGACGATGGATCTGCACGCCGGTCAGATCCAAGGCTTCTTCGACATTCCGACCGATAACCTGGTCGCGACCCCCGTACTGGCGCAGGACATCAAGGAAAACTACGCTCGCGGTGACGACCTGATGATCGTCTCGCCCGACGTCGGCGGCGTGGTGCGCGCCCGCGCGCTGGCCAGCCGCCTGGACGCCGATCTCGCCATCGTCGACAAGCGCCGGCCCAAGGCCGGCGAGAGCGAGGTCATGAACATCATCGGCGACGTTGAGGGCCGCCGCTGCATCCTGTTCGACGACATCGTCGATTCGGGCGGCACCCTGGTCAACGCCGCCAAGGCCCTGATCGACCAGGGCGCGACCGAGGTTTCGGCCTACATCAGCCACGGCGTTCTGTCCGGCCCCGCCGTCCAGCGCATCACCGACGGCCCGCTGAAGGAGCTGGTGATCACCAACTCCATCGAGCAACCCCACGAAGTTTTGAACTGCCCGAAAATTCGAGCGGTTTCCGTGGCCCCGCTGGTCGGAGAGGCTATCCGACGGATCGCGAACGAAGAATCGGTATCGAAACTGTTCGATTAACCTTCGGATAGCGGGGTCGGTTAATCGAAGGGCCGCTGATGCCCGCGCCGCCTGGGTGGCGTCCGACTTTTCGGCGTGTTTCCGACTTTGACGCAAGTCGGACGTCCGACTTGCGTTCACGGATGTTCTAGGCGGCGGTGAGGGCGACGCCCTGGGATCTAGCCCAGGCGTGCAGCTTGGAGGCGCTGTCCAGGGCGCTGGCGTCCATCAGGCTGAGATAATGTTCGCGCAGGATGTTCTTGGCCGTATCGACGGCCCAGCCGCCCCATGACGCGATGCGGTCCAGGGACACGTCGGCGGCCGCCAAACGGGTGACGCAAGTGTCGCGGGTGTCCTGCAGCGTCTTGTCCAGGAAAGATCGCGGCATGGCCCCGGCGGCGACGGCGGCGCGGCGCGCCTCGCGGAAGCGTGTTCCGATGGTGTCGGATGTGTGCCGGCGGTTCATCCGATAGTCCCACAGATAGGGCGTGGCGTTCAGGTGACGCAGCGGCGCGGCGTCGGCCTCGGCCCGGCGACGGGCGACCCGCACAGCCAAAGGCTCCAGAATGCCCGCCAGGGCCTCCTGACCCTTGCGCTCGGTCTTCTGCGGGACATAGCGCCAGGTGGGCCCTTCCAGCTCGTGGACGGCCGCCTTGGCGACATCGACCTGGCGCGAGCCGGTCCAGAGGCAGGCGGTGGCGGCGTCGGCCACATCGACGAAGCCGTTGGCGTCGCACCAGGCGACGAAGTCGCGTTCTTCCTCGACCGTCCAGAAGACGCGGCGACCGGCCGATTTTTGGCGGCCGACCCCGACAGCCGGGCTGGCCACGATCCATTGCGGATCCTGCCACATGGCCCATCGGAAGAAGGCCCCGGCCGCGCCGACGGCCGCGTTGGCGGTGGCGGTGGAAACCTCGGACTGCAGATCCAGATACCAGGCGCGCATCTGCGGCAGGGTGATGGTGTCCACACGGCGCGTCCCGAACCGCTGAATGAACTTGCGGGAGTGGACGCGATAGGCGCGCTGGCTGGCGGTGGAGATGCGTTTCAGCGCCTGGGCGTCGGCGAAGAAACCCTCGACCATGGCGGCGCCGGTGCGCGGCGCGGCCCCCTCGGGCAACAGATCCGGCTCGCGGCTTTCGATGACGGCGCGGGCGCGCTCGATCAGATCCGCGACCAGGGCGCGGCGGTGGCGGGCCTCGACCTCGACCGGGACCGGCGGCAGGCGTTCGAGGGCGGCGGCCAGCATGGAACGGGCCTTTGACCCCTCCCCGTCGTCGCGCATGGCTTCGCGCACCAGGCGCGCCCACAGGGTGCGCGCATCGGCGGCCGTCGTCGCCGCGCCGCGATCCATCCAGCCCCCGGCATGGTCGCGCAGATCCATGCCGGCGAAGCCGCAGGCGCGGTTGGCGGGCGACGGTTCCCAGCGCGGTCGGCCGTCACGCCATTTCAGGCCGTTTCGGAGGTTGGACGGGGCGGCGGGCTTGCGGGTCATGGCGAGAATTCGTTACCGATTAGCAGTTGCGCCGGAAAGAGCTGAATGGATCAGATTGCAGTCGATACGCTCCGGGCGACCCAGGCGGCGGCCGGACACGCCCAAGCAAGTGCCTGGGCGGCTTGGCTGGCGATAGCTGTAAATGCCATCGGCCTGATTTTTATCTACCTGCAGCTGCGGAGCAACCGAGACGCGGTGAAGGCGGCTGCAAAAGGGGCTGACGCGGCTGCTGTCGCAGCCCGTATGTCGCTGATCAGTGAGCGGGCGTGGATTGAACACCACTTGGACAGCATGACGGTGCTTCTCCAAGATGGCGTCTTGGAGTTCACCTTTCGGTGGAACTGGCGAAATATTGGGAAGACGCCTGCCTTGCGTGTCCTGACCCGCGTGCATCATGTGATCGACGAGCGGACCAACCTTAGCGATGCTGCTCAGCTGAGTGAAAGCCTCCGCGCGGACGCCTCGGCGTTGTTCCCTGGCAATCAGGGCTTCGACGAGCAACCGATGGTTCTTGGATCCAACACCCCTATGCCGGACAAAGGGTGGCGGATTTTTGCGATTATCACCTATTCGATCCCTGGCGATTTGCAGCGCTGCGTCACGGCCGCCGAATACCGTCTTCGGCGAGGCGCTCCCGTCGGGTCGGCGGGCAAGCTTTACCCCGGCCAAGCGACCGAGTGGCATGCCGACCTTAGCCAGCCACCGTTGAGCGTCGTCATCCATACCTAGCCCCCTGCTGCAAAGAGCAGGGCCGCGACGGTGTCGGGGGCCGGCCGACGCACGGGGTCGTTCGCGGGGGCCTTGGCGGCCGACAGGGCGACGGGCGGGGCCTCGGTCGCGGCCCAGCGGCGGCCATGCATGAAGTCGATGACGGCCTGGCGCGCCCAGCGGGGGCGCTCGCCCTTCCCGCCGCCCAGATAGGGTGGCGGGAAGCCGTCGATGGTGCGCCAGGTGCGCTGCAGCTGGCTGTAGGAGACGCCCAGCAGCACAGCGACGCCGTGCAGATCGAGGGCGTCGGGGGCGATCATGCGGCGGCTCGCGAAATGGGGCCGCCGTGCTGGATCCGCAGGGCCAGGCATTCGCCCAGCTGCTCGCCGATCTGGCGGCCGACGCCGCGCGCGGCCTCGACCGATCGCAGGGCGTCATAGGACCCAGCGATCTGGGTCGTGAAGTTGCGGCCGTCGATCTCGACCGTCACCGAGATCTCGACCACGGACATGCGGGCGGCGGCCATTAGCGGCGATCCACCCTGGCCTGCAGCACGTCGCCGATGATGCCGAGCGGCCAGCAGATGGCGTTCGACAGGGCGATGCAGACATAGGCAGGGCCGAGGTCGGCCGGTTCGGCCGCCCTGATCGACGTGGCGAGGTCGATGGCGGCCGCGCAGGCATAGGCGCCGATGATCAGGGCGGCGATCATCACGCGGCCTCGTCGGTCGGGGCGCGGTACAGGGCTGAGCGGCCTTCGGAGGTGACGCGGACGCCGCCCATGTTGCCGGCGGTCGGGACATCTTCGGCCAGGCCGGCCGCGATCCAGGCGTCGACGGTGGCCTGGTCGATGTAGGGCGGGCCGTAGTTGGAGCTGTAACCCTCGGGCGACTTGTAGAGACGGCGGGCCGTGACGAGGATCCGCAGCTCATGCAGGCGCACGGCGACCGGGGCCGTGTCGGTCGGGATGTTGACCAGGCCGTCATCCAGAGGGGCCGTCGCCGTGGTGGGATCCGCGACGGTTTCGCCCTCTTCGGCTATCACGGCGCCCTCCCCGGCCGTTTTGGCGGCCGCGACCTGTTCGGCGTCGAAGGTGTCGCCAGCGGTCTGATCCGTCTCGCCGATCAGCGCGCGAGAGAGGATGGGCGGCAGTTCGATGGGAGAACCGTCAGCGTTCCGCTCGTCCCCGGCTTCGTCCTGATAGCGGCCGTCAGCCGTCATGGCGTCAGCGAAGGCCTCGACCTGCTGGGCTGTCTCGTCGCTCCAGCCCGCGACTTCATCGGCAAGGCCCGCATCGGTAAAGGCCGGATCCAGCGTCACCTGCGCCAGCTGCAGCTTGGCGATCAGGCGTTGGTCGTCGCGGGTCCAGGCCATGGGCGCGGTCTGGTTGCCGGGCAGCGAGCCGCCCGGATCGCCGTCGCCGTCGCGGTCGAGCGGGTGGGTGCGTTTGGACTTGGCGGTCACGTGGGATCTCCGATTAGTGACGGGTGGGTGGAAGGGTGCGCTGGGCGGCCGTGACCGCGCGGGCGAAGGCATCGGGGGAGTCGCGGCCGTAGCGGATGACGATCCGGCCGGTCTGGCGCACGACGCAGTAGTCGGGGGTGCGCAGGGCGCAGACGTAGTCGCCCGTCTCGGCCTTGCGGATCACGGCGCGCCAGCCCGGCAGGCCCGCGTCGCGGCAGGCGCCGGAGATTTCCTCGGCCGACAGGCGGCCGTGGCGGGTGGCGACGACCAGGCTCACGCCGACATCCAGGCGTCGATCTGGGCGAAGGCCAGCACGACGGCGGCGGCGATCAGGCACAGGCGGACGGTCTGAACGATCCGATCCGGCTGGCGATGCCAGACGATGGGCGACGGGGCGTCGGCCGGCAGGGCGGCCATCGGCTCAACCGGCGGCGTGACTTCGGGATCCGGCGTGTAGGCGTATCGGGCGCCCGATCCGAAGACGACGACGTTGCGCCAGGCGTCCATGTCGGTCTCGGTGAGATCAATGCGGACCGCGCGGGCGTCGTCGTCGCTGTTCGGCCGTCGCGGCGATTGCGACCTAGCGCTGGTGAAGTCGAGGGTATGAACGTCGGCCATCCGGCCCTCCCACGTGAAAGTGTGGAAGATATGGATGGATGATTTTGCGTCCATGTCAACATCCATAGATCGTGGACGTTAAATCTGTGGCCCTGTGCACGTCCCGCCCACTAAGCTGAGCGTGGAGGTGACGTATGGAGGTTTATCTGCCTTGGGGCATTTTCAGCGGCGCGCTCGGCGCAGCTTATCTGTTCATTGAGGCGCTGCCGCTCACCTTCGCTTCTAGGCGTTTCGGCCTGACCGCATCGCTTGGCGAGCGCTTATGGGTCGTTGGTCTGGCCTGTCTGGCAGCCTTAGCTGCGTGGCCGATTTGGGCTGCTGGTCATCTGGACTGGCCTGGGCGAAACCCAAGTTTTCTATCCATCGTCTTGATGGTCGCGGGCGCCGGCTTCCTGGGCTTTGTCGTGGCCCGCGTCGTTGGCAAAGTTGTCGCTGCGCGACTGGAGGGCGACGATGACGCTTCGCCATCGCGCATACTCAGGCCGATCAACACCGCCGTCGTGCTGGCGCTTATCGTTTTGACGGCGGCGGCGTGGTGGACGCTGTGGCCTAATGCGCAGGTCTGTCTGTCTAGCGGATACTGCTAGATCATCCCCGGCTTCCAGATGGTATGGAGCGCCCGAACGCTCGTCGCAGCGAAGTCTAGACCCTTGCGCTCGTTGTATTGCTCGGCGAACACGCGGCCGTCCCGCTGACCCTGATAGGTCTTCACCATGGCGGTGTTGTCGTCGAATTCAATCAGGCAGTCCTGCCCTTTCGCGGGCGGGAGGTTGAGCCGCACAGGCACGATCTCGCCTGAGAAGTATCGCGGCTCCATGCTCTCGCCGACTAGGCGAACGTAGGCCAGGTCGTCGCCGCCGCGCCAGAACGGCGGCGGATCAAGGTAATCGATCACCTGACTGTCTGCATAGGCGATCCGCTCGCCGTCCCCAGCTGCAGCGTAGCCATAAACCGGGATCTTCGTCGGGGTCGCCCGGCGTCTAGGAGCCTGCGGCGCGGCCTCGGTGACACTGATCGACAGCTTCTCGCCGAAATACTTCTCGATCTCGATGACCTCGGCGGGCTGCACCCGGCGCGTCCCCTTGATCGTCTTGGTCAGCGACGAGGGGTCGAGGTCGAGCTTGCGTGCAAGGTCAGCCTGGCTGCGACGCAGCAGGCGAAGGCGGTCGGGTATGTCTGACAGTTCCATGCTGTGGATTGTGGAAAAGAATTCCACTCCACGTCGTTGACGAACTTGCCGAAGCACTTGAGGCATAGACGTGGAAATAACGTCCATATGGATTTTCCACAATATGGCCACACTGAAAATCGAAACACCCGCCGGGCGCGCCATGCGCCTCCTGTCCGCAAAGAGGATCGCCTATGCCTGCGACCTGACCACGAACGCTGTCTGGAAGTGGGAGACGAGCGGGGGCGGACGCATCCCGTCGCGGCATTTGCCGACTGTGCTTTCGTTGGCGTCCGAGATGAAGGTTGAGCTTTCCGCGTCCGATTTGATCGGGGTCGGCGGATGAAGCCCTTGCCCCTAGATGCTCGTGTTCAAATGGCTGACGACCTAATCGCAGCACGGCTCCTGCATGTACGGCTCCGCCAACGCCAGCCACAGGCCGTGACGCCATCGCCAGACTTCCACGACCTCGTCGATAGATCGGGCGGACCTTGGGCCTGCTGGCTCTGGATCGGCGGCCTGAGCCCGCAAGGGTATGGAATGACGCGTGTGCGTCGCGCGGGCTTCTCGGTCGCGACCGGGGCGCACCGCGTCGCCTACTATCTACACACAGGCTATTGGGGCGTCGGCAACCGGGGGCCGGTGATCCGGCACCTGTGCCATAATCACGCCTGCTGCAATCCGCGCCATCTGCTGGTCGGATCGCGCTCTTCGAACGTCTGGGACAGTCAGATGCGCCGCCTCGGCGTCGATCTGGTCGCCGTGCGAATGCTGGTGGAACGGCCGCAGCAGCGGACCCGCGTGAGAGCCGCAGCATGAGCCGCGTCGTGGACATGAACCGGGAGCGCTGGCTGGGGCTGGCCAATGCGGCGATGGCGGCCGTGGCGGATCCGACGACGAAGCGCCGCGAGACGCTGAAACTGGCGGCCGGTCGGATGGTCAGCGCCACGCCGCCCTCGACCGAGCCGGCGGCCATGAGCCTGTGCCTATCGTTCCGCTGGGGGTGCGTGGCCTTTGCGACCAGCCCCGGCGGGGTGGATCAGCAGCTGGCGGGCGACGCCCTGGTCAAGCTGGGGATGATGATCCGGCGGTTGTTCGGCCATGTCTCGCCGCCCAGCGAGCCGGTTTCGGCCGTCGCGCCGCCACCGATCCAGGCCGCGCTGGATCTGCCCGAGCATCCGTGGATGCAGCGCCGCGACATCGGGGGCGTCTGACACCATGCGGGGGGCGACTGAAGGATCGAAGGGCCGCGAGGCCGGGCTGGTGCTGGCCATCGACGGCGCGCGGGGGGTTCGTCCCCTGGCGCGCGGCGTGGGCCGGCCGGCGTCGTGCGTATCGCGGTGGCGCAAGGTTCCGCGCGAGCTGGTGTTCAAGGCGGCGCTGGCGTCCGGCGTGCCGGCCGAAGAGATCCGGCCGGATCTGGCGGGCTGGATCAAGGCCGAGCGTGAGCGCGAGTGGATGGACCGGGCGCGGGCGCGGTTCGCAATCAAGTCCGGGTTCGATGGCGCGACGGCCAAGGTGAAGTCGGCGCGCGATCATGCCGCGCCGGACGGCCGGACGATGGATCTGCTGGACCTGGGGCTGATCACGGCCGCGATGCGGTTCGTGGCGTCCGAACGAGGCCTGACCGTTGGAGCCATCATCGGCGCGGCGCGCGGCGGGGCCGGCGGATCCCCGACCCCGGAACAGAGCGCCCGGTCATGGGCCATGGCGCTGGCCGTCAATGTCGGCCGGGTCAACAGCGAGACGGTGGCGGGCCTGATGGGGGTGACGCGCCAGGCCGTGGACAATGCGGCCGAACGCTACCTGCGGGCGCGCGACGGCGACGATGTCGAAGAGGCCGAGGCCGGCAAGGTGATGGAGCGCGGTCGCGCCCGGCGGATCAAGGAAGCCGATCCGGCCCTGTGGGACGCCGAGCGGCGATTTGTCGGTCAGCTGGCGGGTGAAGCATGAGCGGCTTTGATCCAATGGCATACTGCGAGGCCCTTAAACCGGTTCCGGGCTGGTGGGTCCTTGTGTCTAAAAGTGGCGCAGTTCTCTCCTCACTTTCAGGCAAGCCCAGATCCTGCCTGCTGCGGAAAGATGGCACTGTGCAGTGGTCGCTGGTCGGTCCGGGCGGCAAACGGCGAACAGCCACGATGGTGTGGCTGTTGCAAGCGTCTGGCTGGCTTTCGAAGGGGGAGTATGACGCCGCCGTGAGAAAAAGGTGTCGCCTCGGCGAGCCATGGACGCCTGCTGAAGACGCCAGACTTAAAAGCTCTAAGACTTTCCTCGAAGCGGTGGATTTACTTCCACATCGATCGGCTTCGGCGATAGGAACGCGGCGATCCCGCATTGGTCATTCGTTCGGGCGCGCCCCAACGTCAGCGCCGCCCATCACGCGGCCGTTCTCCAATGCTCTCTACCGCAAAGCTTTTGATGCTGTGCCTCGCTGGTTGGAAAGCCACGAAAGAGAGGATCTGATTAGCGACGTCATCGTGCTGATATTGGAGGGCGTCTGCGATGATGTCAGCGCCGCCTACAAGATCGCCCGAGCAACGCGCAATCGGTTGATGCCCCCGGCGCGCGAGCGTTCGCTCGACGCACCACTGTTTTCGGACAGCAGCGTGTCCCTGTTGGACAGGCTCGACACGGAAGGGCGGATCTGGTGAACGCCCCGAACATTCAGGGGCGGCCGCCCGAAATCAGCGTGCGCGAGATCAGCGCCCTGCTGGCCAGTCAGATCCAGAGCCTGTGCGCCTCGCTGGGTTTGAGGGGCCATGTGGTCCAGGGCGCGCTGGTGCCGCGCAATCCGACGCGCAACGACAAGAACCCCGGATCCTTCGTCATCAACCTGTCGGGGGCGCGCCAGGGCAAGTGGGACGAATACGCCACGGGCGAGTTCGGCGACGCGCTGGACCTGGTGGCCTATATCCATTTCGGCCGGGTGGACCGGGTCAGCCAGCGCGAGGCGCTGATCTGGGCCAAGCGGTTCCTGGGGATCGGCGATCACCGGCACATGGACCCGGCGCACGCCAAGAAGCTGCGTCAGGCCAAGGAAGCGATGGAGATCGCGACCGAGCGGGCCGAGGGGATGGCCCTGGCCAACAGGGACAAGGATCGGCGCCGGTGTCAGGCGATGTTCCTGGGCGCCCAGCCGCTGGAGCCGGGGACGGCGGGGTGGCGATACCTGACCGAGGCGCGGGGGATCGCGCTGGATCAGCTGGCGCGGATTCCGTGGGCGGTGCGGTCGCATCCGGGGATGCGGCACGTCGAGACGGACCGGACCGTGCCGTGCCTGATTTCAGCGATGCTGTTCGAGGACGGGTCGTTCGGGGCGGTGCATCGCATCTTTCTGGAGCCGGACGGGTCGTCGAAGCTGCGCGTCCCGGACCCGGCGATGGCGACGAAGAAGATCTGGCCGAAGGGCTGGCACGGCGCGTTCATCCCGATCAGCCGCGGGGAAACCGGCCTGTCGCCGCGCGAGGCGGTCAAGAAGGGCCTGACTGACGAGAACGCCTTCGCCGAAGGGGTCGAGGACGCCTTCACCGTCGCGCTGTTGACGCCCGAATGGCGGGTGTCGGCCGTCGGGGCCAGCGCCAACTTCGCCCACATCGAACCGCCGCCCAGCGCGCGGGCCGTGGTGGCGATCCGCGACCGGGATCCGAACCGCAAGGTGATGGCGGGCGTGACCAAAAAGGTCGCCGAGCTGCAGGCCAAGGCCGAGGCGCGGTCCCTGCCCTTCTTCGAAAGCTGGCCCGAGCGCGGGTTCAAGGACTTCAACGACATGATCAGGGGAGTGCGTTCATGAGCGACTACCGTTCGATTTCCACCGAGGGCTTCTCCGCGCCGGCTGAGACGCCGTCGTGTGGAGCCGCGCCCATGCTGCAATGGCTGAAGATCGATGACCTGGTCGTCGATGATCGGTATCAGCGCCCGATCTATGGCGCTGGGGCCAAAAACGTCAGGGCCATCGCGTCCAGCTTCCAATGGTCCAAGTTTGCGCCGTTGATCGTCGCGCCTGTCGCCGGCGGGAAGTTCGCCGTCATCGATGGCCAGCACCGGGCGACTGCGGCGGCGCTGCGAGGTTTCGACACCGTCCCGGCACAAGTGATTATTGCAGACGCGCTCGAACAAGCGGCGGCGTTCAAAGCGATCAACGGTCAGGTCACGCGGATCCACGCCCTGGCGGTTCAGCATGCCGCCTTGATGGCCGGAGACGAGGACGCCAAGGCCATCCGCGAGGCCTGCGAGGCGGCCTCGGTCGAGATCCTGCGTTATCCGGTGTCGGTCGTTCGGATGAAGCCGGGCCAGACATTGGCGCTCGGGGCCATCGCGGCTGGGTTCCGTGCGTATGGTCGCGACACGTTGGTCACGGCCCTGATGTGCGTCACCGAGACCGAGAACAACCGGCCGGGGATGCTGGCGGCCGCAATCATCAATGCCCTGTGTGCCGTTCTAGGCGCGAATGCGCGTTGGCGCGATGCCGGCGAGGCGTTGTTGCGGGCGTTCGACGACATCGATCTAGAGATCGAACTCGACGAGGCGAAGGTCACGCGTCGCGCTAAGGGTGTCGCGGCGTGGGAAGTGCTGGCGGACCGAATTAAGGCTGCTCTCTCGGAAGCTCTGCCCGCAAAATGACCGCCCGCCTGAACCCTGGCACCAACCGCCGACGCGGCCGCAATCTGTTCCTTTGGGACGAGTTTGACGCCCTGCCGCCGCCGGTGCGGCACACGCTGAACTATGCGCTGTGCAATCTCGGTTCTCGCCGCGCCCGATCCAACCTGATGCTGGGGAAGTCCGTCGCCGAGGTGTGCGCCATTGAGCGCGGCGTGGCGGCCGGCATCGAGCGTCGCGAGATCCTATCGGCCTATGGGCCAGACCATCCTTTCGTGAGTGACCGCGTATGACGCCCGAAGCCAGGAAGGCGGCCCGTCAGGCCGCGCGGCAGGACGCCGCCAAGAAACACGAACGGGCCATGGCGCGCCTTGACGGAGTGGAGCCGGCCAAGCCGGTGATGGATCCCGAACCCGTGGAGGAAGACGAGGACGCGGCGGCCGCCGGCGAAGCGGCCGAGGATCAGGCGTTCACGCACGGATCCATCCCGCCCATGGGGGCCGACGAGGCCTATGCGGCCGCGCGGCGGGCGCTTCTGGACGTCACAATTCCGAAGGATCGCGGAGCCAAGGCCAAGGCGGCCGAGGAAGCCGCGCGCGTGATGCAGGGGTTCACCTGGGCGCCCGACGATCTGGGCCTGCCGCCGTTCATGCCGGTGCGGCCGCTGGGGAAGAAGAAGTCGGTCCTGTATTTCATGGATCCCAACGACGAGTTCGTGGAGCTGAGCGCCACCAAGCTGTCGCAGCAGGGGGAGATCGACAATCTGTTCGGGTCGGCCCTGGGCTATCTCTGGAGCTTCTACGGCAAGCAGTCGTCGAACGGCGAGCTGCGGATCAAATACGAGGACGTGCGACGCCACCTGATCGGGGCGTGCGGGCGGATCGTCGGCGGGACCGGCATGTTCGACCCGATGCGCAAGGTGCGCGGCCGAGGCGCGTGGCGCACCGAGAAAGGGGTGTTCGTCCTGCACCTGGGATCGCGGCTGTGGATCGGCGGCGAAGAGCATGAGCTGGGCGAATATGAGGGCCACGTCTATGCACGGGACGTAGATCTGTCGCCGCCGGCGGCGTCGGAGACGTTCAGCGACGATCTGGCGGCCCTGTTCTTCGACGCCGGCCAGCTGGAGGGCGAGGATCCGTCCAAGATCCCGGCGCGGTGGCTGTTGTCGGCCATGCGGACGTGGAACTGGAAGCGGGCGGACCTCGACCCCTATCTGGTGCTGGGTTACGTCGTGTGCGTGTTCATGGGGGCGGCGCTGAAGTGGCGGCCTGCCATCTATCCCATCGGGGACAAGGCGTCGGGCAAGTCGTCGCTGCTGGCGCTGATCAAGGCGGTGCTGGGCGACCGGCTGATGGACCTGGCGGACCCGTCGGGGCCGGGGATCTATCAATCGCTGGGGCTGGCGGCCATCGGCGTTTGGGCGGACGAGTTCGAACAGGAGGGCGAGAGCGCGTCGGATGCGCGGGCGGCCTCGGTCATGCGCCTGGCGCGCTATGCCTCGGACGGCAAGAACGTGGTGCGCGGCGGGGCCGACGGGGTTCCGACCAACTATCAGGCGCGCGGGACGTTCGGGTTCACCGGTATCAACCCCCCACCCATGAAGCCCGCCGAGCTGAGCCGCCTGGCCATGCCGATGCTGCAGAAGCTGACCGACGCCAAGGCCAAGGCGCCAGAGCTGTCGGAGGCGCTGGGCGACGAGCTGGGGCGGCATCTGTTGCGGCGGATCGTGGATCAGTGGGCCAACTGGCCGGACGTGCTGACGGCCTGGCGCGGGGTGCTGCTGACGCACGGGCATGACAGCCGGGCGGCCGACACCTTCGGCACGCTGCTGGCGGCCGCGCACCTGGTGCTGAACGACGGCGTGCCGCTGGCCAAGGACATCGATCCGCTGGCCAAGCACCTGCCGCGCGCGACGATGGCCGAGACGCAGGATGACCGGGCCAACTGGGAGAAGTGCATCGACCGGCTGCTGCAGAGCCAGCCCGACGCCTGGCGGCAATATCGCTATCGATCGGTCGGAGAGTTCCTGACGGCCGTGCTGGACGAGCGGCCGAAGGATGAACACGACGAGATCACGCCGATGGCGGCGCGGGATCGGTTGTCCACGGCGGGGCTGGGTTTGTGTCGGCCGACGACGGGCGTCCTGGCGGGCAAGCTGTGCCTGGCCGTGCCGTCGAACCATATCGAGGTGGCCAAGCTGTTCGAGCGGTCGCTGTGGTCGATGGGCGTCGGGGCCGTTTCCGGCGGCTGGGCGACCGCCCTGCAGTTCGCGCCGCCCGATGTCGCCGATTACGGACCGCAGCGCGTGGACGGCCGCCTGTCCAAATGCTCGCTGCTGGCGCTGGATCGCATCATCGACCGGCCGGGCGACGGCGAGGCGGTGACCGACGTAAGGCGCGCCGCCTGACCCCGCACCCCTGAGCGCGCCGAAGGCGGGCGAGGCATGAAATGACAAGGCCCTGGCGCGCGCAGCGCCGGGGCCTTGCTGCGTCGCCGACCAGGCGACGCCCCTAATCCTCTTCCAGAGTGTCGGGCGCAGCGAGCCGCAGACGAGTGGTGCGCGCCCGACCCCTGATCACTGACCTTTGGCCCCGGACCCGTGGGCGGGCGCAGGCGGCCGCGACAGGCCAGGATTGGCCACTGTTCGCCCCTATTCTCTCCACCACCACCACCACCCGGACCCCTTATGTGGATTGATCACGGTGACGCCGACGAAGCCTGACGATTTTCTCCGCAAGATTTATCCGGGCGCGAGGGTTGATTATCCAGCGGGTCCGGGGGAAGGATGGCGTCACGACGGCCCAGCCGCTTCGTTGTTACCGGTGTTACCGGTGTTACGATGTCGAGCGGTAACAGATTAGCTGAACGATTTCAGCAGCTTGCGCCGGTGTTACCCAAGTTACCGATGTTACCGGCCCCAGCCTCTACACACGCGCGCTCGTGCGCGTTGCAACGTGTCGCTCGTGCGCGCGCGCCCGCGCGATGCTGAATAGGCTGTAACATCGGTAACAGGGGTAACATTTCCCTCTAAGGCAGGCGTGGCTTGGTTTTGCGCTGTTACCGGGATCGGCCGCGACGCCGTAACAGAGGTAACAGGTTGGGGCGTTGCGACCGGTCGCCCTGGTCGATGCTGAGCGCCAATAAACAACGAGGGTGATATGTCCGGCGGCGTTTCAGCGGCTCTAGATCAGGCGGTGCAGGGCGAGGCCGACATGGCCGAAGTCGTCCAGGCCGGTCTGTTCGAAGAGTTGGAGCCGTGCGAGACGGGCAATCTGACCGCGCCGTCGCCGCTGGCGGCCGCCCTGCCATCGGCGCGCAAGCCTGGGCGGCCCAAGGGATCGAAGAACCGGCGCACCGAGGCCGTGACCGCCTGGCTGCTGACCCAGCACCGCCACCCGCTGTCAGTGATGATGGAGGCCTACTCCATGTCGCCGGCCGACTTCGCCAAGGCTATCGGGATCGCCCAGCCGGACAGCGACACGCTGCTGGACATTGTCAAGCTGCAGCTCCGCATGGCCGAAGCCGTCGCGCCCTACGTCGCCCAGAAACTGCCCCAGGCGGTGCAGGTCGAGGGCGGCGCGGCGCTCACCCTCAACTTCGGCGGCGTCACGCTGAACGGGCCGCAAACAGGGGTCTCCAGTCCCGCGCGCGGGGAGGCTCCGGAGATTTCCGTGGGCGGCGGGATGGCGGTCAGGCTGGGTCAAGTCGGACGTGAGAAGTCGGACGACGACCTAGAGGACTGATCCTCAACACCTTTTTGGGTAACTGGACGTTATCGGACGGGCCGCCCAGGCGGGGGGCCTCCCCCCAAGCCGCGTCGGCAACCCCTTATGGCCGTGCGTTCCCGCACTATTCGGCGTTGCCGTTTTGGCGGGTCGCCGAACCTTCACTCAAGCATCCGGGTCCGGGTGCGGGTCTGGAGAGTGTGTAGGGTGTTCGACGCCAGGACGTTCATTCCCGGCGGGCCGAAGCTGAAGGCGTTCCACGAGAGCCGTCGCTTCACCCGCTTGATGGCAGGCCCAATCGGGTCTGGCAAGACGGTGGGTGCGGGCGTCGCCGAGCCGTTCTTCACGGCCATGACGCAGAAGCCGGACAGCCAAGGGGTCCGGACGGCGGTCGTCGGCGTGCTGCGGGACAACTACCGCAACCTCTACGCTACGACGATGAAGACCTGGCTCGACTGGGTGCCGAAGACCTTTGGTCACTACACCGGGTCGGATGACCGGCCGGCGGTGCATGAGCTGGAGTTCCCCGCCCCCTTCGTGGATGGCACGCCCGGGGGCGGCCTCTGCCGCCTGCGGGTCGAATGGCGAGCGCTGGGGACACACACCGTCGAGGCGACGTGTCGCGGCTGGGAGCTGAACGGCGCCTATATCGACGAGGCGGACACGACGCCGTTCGAAGCGATCAGCTACCTGGCGGGGCGTGTGAAGCGCGCAGGCCGGAAAGATACTCGTGTCTCGCGCGGCGTCTGGGTGACGTTCAACAAGCCCGACAGCGATCATCCCCTCTACGATCTGTGCGTCGATCAGGCCGGCACTCACGAAGAAAACGGCGTCGGCTTCTTCGACCAGCCGCCGGGCATCCTGCCGGGCGGGCCGCCCTACATCACCAATCCAGACGCCGAGAACTTGGCGAACCTGGACGACGACTATTACGAGGTCGCCGCCCGAGGCCAGCCTGAGTGGTATATCCGGCGGATGATCCGCAATCAGTGGGGCGCGTCGGTCGCGGGCGATCCCGTGTTCGGCGAGGTGGATCTGGATCGGCTGTTCTCGCCGGTCGAGCTGGAGCCGGAGCCGGGCGACGAGCTGTTCCTGGGGATCGATGGCGGCGGGACGCCGGCGGCCGTGATCTGCGGTCGGACGCGGTCGGGGCGGCGCGTCGTCTATGCCGAGGTGGTGCTGACCGATCCGATGGATCCGCGCGGCCGCCGCATCCTGCATGGCGTAGGGCCGAAGCGGTTCTCCCAGGCGCTGGGGGACGCCCTGCATCCCCGGTTCAGTCGCAACCGGATCAGCATCGCCTGGGGCGACCCGGCGGCCTTCTATGGCGCCGACCGCGAGATGGGCGAATACGCCGACATCGAAATGGTCTGCAGCCAGCTGAAGATCCCCGTCCAGCCCGCGCCGTCGAATGAGCTGGGGATCCGGCACGAGGCCGTCCGCACGGTGATGAACCGGCTGAACGTGCATGACGGGAAGCCGGATCTGGTGATCAATCCGTCCTGCCGCTGGCTGCGTCGCGGCTTCGCGGGCGACTATCGCTGGGAACCCCGCGATCCCAAGGCCCCGGCCAAGCGCCTGCGGGTCCAGAAGTCGAACTCGTCCCACGCCAAGGAAGCCCTGCAATACGCCATGCTGGGCGATCAAGGGCGTGCAGGCGTCGTCGCGGGCCAAGCGTTCGATCAGCACCGGCCGAAGTCCACCTATGGCGGCGGGCCGGGCGACGGGTGGGCGGCCTCGCCGGGCGGAGTGCTGATGCCGCAGACGGGCGGGCGCGGGGCGTCTTATTCGTCGGATTGGTCGCCGTGGGACAGCTGACGGTGATCGAGGCTTCGGCGTTCGATCTGCTGGAGGCCCTGGACGACATGCGCGGCAAGGCGCGGTTCACGCGGCTGCGGTTCGGGCAGATGGCGCGCCAGGTGTCGGAGGGGCCGGCGCTGACCTTCCGCGACGCGGACGGGCTGCTGGTCTGCGTCGCGGGGCTGTGGCCCGAGGCCGATCATGTCGAGGCGTGGCTGGCGGTCGGTCCGGCGTTTCGGCGTCGGTTCCGAACGGCCCTGGATCAGGTCGAGGACGCCATGGTGGCGATGGCGGCCGCCGTGGCGCCGGTCGAGGTGCGCGCCTTCGTCCGGTTCACCTCGCCGCGCCGGGACCGCGTTGCGGGGGCGCGCATGGCGACATGGTTGGGCTTCGAACGGACCGGCGAGGAAGCGACGCCCGGCGGCCCCGTCGATGTCTTCACGCGTCGCTTTGGAGGTTCACCGCATGGCCGGCAGGGTTAAGTCGTTCTTCGGCGGACGCACGCGCGACCAGAAGTGGGCGCAGATCAATGCGGAGAAGACCCAGGCGCTGCAGGCGCGGACGGCCGAGGAAGAGGCCCAGAAGGTGCGCGCCGAGCGGGCCGCATCGGGTCGTCTGATGCGCGGCGCCGGTCGTCGCCAGCTGACGTGGCAGGGCAACGAAGGCGGCCTCGCGCCGACGCTGGGCGGCTGATGGCCTGGTCGGTCAAGGACATCAACGAGCGGGCGACGGCGGCGGAAAACACCCGCAAGTCGATGCAGCCCTATATCGAGCGGACGCTGCAATACGCCATGCCGTGGCGGCACCCCCGCGCCAAGTCGGGTTCTATTTTCGAAGGGCTGTTCGACGCCTCGGGCCTGCACGGGGCGCACAAGTTCCCCGGCCGGGTCCAGGCTGACGTGACGCCGCCGTCGCAGCGCTGGTATCAGCTGGAGGCCGGGCCTCTGGTCGCCGAGGATCAGCGCGAGGCGGTCAACCGCAAGCTGGACTTCGCCACGACCGTGTCCCAGCGGGTGCTGGACGCGAGCGGTTTCCACAAGGCGTCCAAGGAAAGCTACGCGGATCTGGGCGTCGGCACCGGCGCCCTGCTGGGGCTGGAGGGCGACGACAACGAGATCATGCGCTGGAGCGCGGTCCCGCCCTGGCAGTTGGGGATCGAGGAAGGCCCCAGCGGCCGGATCGACAACGTCTATTGGCGCCGGGCCTATCCCGCCTGGCAACTGGCGCGGCTATGGCCTGACGCCAAATGGCCCGAGGCTGTGCGGACCAAGATCCTGGCGGGGTCGCGCGACGCCGTGCAGCTGCTGCAGGCCAGCTATTACGACCACGACGTCCGCGCCTGGCGCTATGTCGTCGTCTGCTGCGAGCAGGCCCAGCCCGGCGAGACGGTTTGGGAAGGGATCAACCGGACCAACCCGTGGAACGTCTTCCGCTGGTGGACGACGCCCGACAGCCCGTGGGGGATCGGTCCGCTGATGCTGACCCTGCCGGACATCATGACGGCCAACAAGGCGGTCGAGATGATCCTGAAGGCGGCCGCCTATGCCCTGGCGCCGCCCTTGATGGTGTCCCACGACGGCGTCGTGAACCCCGACACCCTGCGGATCGCGCCGCACGCCCTGATCCGGGTGGCGCGGACCGGCGGACCCATGGGGTCGTCGATCCAGCCGCTGGAGATGAACGGCCGCGTGGATCTGGCGCAACTGGCGCTTCAGGATGTGCGCCAGTCCATCGCCCAGCACACCCTGTCTCGCCAGTTGCCCCCCGAGAGCGCCGCCGTGCGGTCGCCGACCGAGATCGTCGAACGAATGCGCGATTTCGCATTCGATACCGGGTCGGCCTTCGGGAGCCTGAACTACGAATACGTGCCGAACATCGTCAGCCGGGTGCTGGACATCTGCGACAAGAAGAAGATCCCCGGCATGGACTTCGAGGCGCTGAAGATCGACCAGCTAGTGCTGCAGGTGAAGATCACCGGCCCGCTGGCCCGCTCGCAGACCCTGACCGATGTCGAAAGCACGGTGCGCTATCTGGAGCTGCTGAAGTCCATCGGCGGCCAGGAGCTGCTGACGGCCATCGCCAAGGTCGAGGATCTGCACCGGCTGGCGCCCATGATGGCCGTGCCGTCGTGGGTCAACCGCGAGGCCGCAGACCGCGACAAGCTGCTGGGCGCCATGGGCGAGGCGGCCGCGCAGGGCGCCGGGATGCCCGCGCCGGAAGCGCCGCAGGGCGGTCAGCCGCAGTTGAGCCTGGTCGCATGACGGATCTGCTGGACGAGGTCTGCGCCTGGGTGCGTGGCGGGTCCTACGTTTCGGACGAGGCGCGGCTGACGGACAGCGTCATGGCCGAGGATGCCCGCCTGCTGGCGGAAGCCTTCACCGGCGAGGCCGGGCGGCGTCGGTTGATGGTGTTCGCCCGCATGACGGTGCTGCGGCCGCCCGTCGATCACTCCCTGCCCGCCGGTCCGAGCCAGGCCTACGCCCAGCTGCGACAGGGGCAGGACAGCATTTTCGCGGGCCTGGTCCGCTATCTCGACCTTCACGAAGCCAATCTGAGGAACAAGACCGATGACCGATCCGATCACCCCGCCGACCCCGACGCCGCCGGCTGGAGCGCCCCCCGCGCCGGAACCGGCGACGCCGCCGACGAACGGTTCTCCGACGCCGGAGAATGGGACGCCGCCGGTCTCATCGCCGGACGATAAGCCCGCCGATCCGCCCGCCCCTGAACCGGAAAAGCCCGAGCCGACGCCGGAAGAGGTCGCGGCGGCCGCGCGCGCGACCGTCCACGAAAAGCCCGACGCCTATCAGGTGAACCTGGACGACGCCTCGCGCGAAGCTCTCGGGCTGGGCGAGGATGATCCCCTGGTGGCGGGCCTGGCCAAATACGCGGCCGAGAAGGGCAAGCCCCAGGGCTGGATGGACGATGCGCTGGAGGCGGCCGCCGAGATGGCCAAGGCCGGCCTGTTCGACGCCGGTCTGGATCCGGCGGCCGAGGCGGCCAAGCTGGGCGAGAACGCCGCTGGTCGCCGCCGCGAGGTCGAGGTGTTCGCCGAGGCGCTGAAGGCGCGCGGCGACGGCTTCGACGATGAAATGTTCGGGGAGTTGATGTCCCTAACGCCCACGGCCGCCGGCATTCGGATGGTCGAATACATGAGGAAGATGATGACCACCCCGACCAACCAACCCGCTGCGCCTGGCGGCGGCGATCCTGCCGACGCGGCCAAGGAAGAGGCCAAGCGCCTGGCCGAGGATCCGAAATACGGCAAGGATCGCCGTTTCACCCGAGACGCCGACCTGAAATGGGCGGCCGCTTTCGGGGGCAAGGCGTAACCGCGTTGCGACCAAACCGCCGGGCTTAGCGTGATGATCGTCACAGCAGCCCGGCGGCCCTCGCCGGATATTTTCGGAGAGAGCGATGACCCAGAACGTCAAGGAGTGGTTCACTCCCAAGTTCGAGAACACCGTCCACAATCAGTATCAGCAGAACACGTCGCGCCTCGGCGACACGGTCGCTGGTGGAGGTTCGTTCATTGGCGACAAGATCTATTTCCCGCGCATGGGCGTCGCCGAGGCCTATGACAGCCCGCAGTTCGCCCGCCTGGCGCTGGCCAACGTGGCGCAGGACTTCATCGAGGTGCAGGCCTCGCCCAAGTTCATCGCCTTCGGCCTGTGGGATCCCAACGCCCACAAATATACCATCGCCACGGCGACCGAATACGGCAAGCAGGCCGCATCGGCCATCGCCCGCGCCGAGGACGACTGCATCATCCGCGCGCTCAATACGGCCGCCACCACGGGCGTTAAGGAGATCGGCGCGGCCGGCTTCGAAGCCGTCGAGACGTTCGGTGATTACGACACGCCGGCCGACCTCGATCTGGTCGCCGAGGCCATCGCGGCGCTTGGCGAGGACGAGGCGTTCGAGGGCGAGGAGGTGACCATCGTTCTGCCGTTCCGCAACAAGGTGCAGATGTCGCTGGATCCCTACATGGCCAGCAACGACGTGCGCGGCAACATGCCGTGGAACGACCTGAACTGGAAGCGCTCGGAGCGGCTGGCGCAATCGGCCGACGGCGCGGGCGTCGACATCATGGTCTATGCCAAGTCGGCCCTGGTCAGCGGTTACAACGACAAGCTGACCAAGATCGACG
This sequence comes from Brevundimonas vesicularis, assembly GCF_014204545.1. Lineage (GTDB taxonomy): Bacteria > Pseudomonadota > Alphaproteobacteria > Caulobacterales > Caulobacteraceae > Brevundimonas > Brevundimonas vesicularis_B. The sequence goes on along the minus strand of NZ_JACHLJ010000001.1, from coordinate 114,753 downwards.
AGCGCGACGGCCCCGCCCTGACCGACATCATCGGTTACTGGCTGCAGGTGGGCGCCGCCGCCCGGAATGCGCGCGGCATCAAGCGGATCAAGACGAAGAAGAACTTCAACCTGTTCCGCGAACCCACCCCGATGCGCACGGTCGCCTGACCTTTCGTTTCTCCCTGAGCCAACTGTGGCCCGCGTCCTTACGGGCGCGGGCCTTTTCTTTCGGGCGCGCCATGAGCTTCACCGACCTGACGATTTGCAATCTGGCCATCGACCGCGTGGCGGGCGACCGGATCGACGCCCTGGGAGAGGACAGCCCTCTGGGGGCGTTCTGCCAGGACAACTATCCGCACAAGAGGGCCTTCGTGCTGGGGAAGTATCGCTGGACCTTCGCCAACCAGGTCGCCCTGTTCGCCCAGGTGGCTGTGCCGGAGGGCGATCCCAAGCCGTGCGCCTACAAATACGCCCGTCCGGCCGATCTGGCGGGGGCGGTCCACGCCTGGCGGGACGCGGCGGATCCGCAGCGCGCGCGGACGGCGCCCTATGTGCTGGATAGCGGCGGGGCCTTCTGGTCGGATCAGTCGCCGCTGTTCGGCGAATACACCCGCACCGTGACCGAGGCGGACTGGCCGAGCTGGTTCCGTCAGCTGGTGATCACCGCCTTTGCGGCGGATGTGGCCGATTTCTGCCAGCTGACCACCAAGGGTCGCGAGCTGCGCCAGGAAGCGTGGGGAACGCCCGGCGAGCAGGGCGAAGGCGGGCTTTACGCGCAGGCGCGCAACGAGGACGCCCGCATGGCGCCGCAGCGCCAGCTGGTCGGCGGTGTGGATGCCGGGCCGTTGGTCGAGGCGCGCGGCGGCTGGGGGTTCGGTCGCTTCGGGTTCACCGGCTTCAGCCTGTCGAACGGGGGCTGAGATGCCGCAGGAAGTCCTGAGACAGTCCAACTTCAACGGCGGCGCCCTGTCGCCGAAGGCCATCGGCCGCCGCGACCTGAAGGCCTATGCCTCGTCGGTGGCGCTGTGCGTCAACATGATGACGACGGCCGAGGGGCCGCTGCGGCGTCGTGGAGGGTTCCGCCACATCGATCTGATCCGCAATCGGCTGGAGGCCGTGCCGATCACGGCGGCGATGCTGACGGCCCCCAACGGCGGGACGGTCGCCGATGTGCTGGGCGGCGTTGGTCTGGAGACGACGACGCCGGTCGGGGCGACGGACGGCTATGTGGTGCTGGAGATCGACCTCGGCGCGCCGACCACGATCTCCATGTTCGACCTGGTCGATTTCGTCGTGACGACGTCCAGCGGCGGCGGCGGCGGCGGTGGCGAGCTTCCGCCCCTGCCCGACCCGGTCCCGCCGCAATACCCATGGAAACCTATCGAGCGCTATGAAGAGGTCGTCCCATGAGCATTCCGGTCACGGCCTCCCAGGCGCTGGCCCTGCAATATCAGGCCAGTGGCGGCGGGTGGGTCACTGTCGCCCGGTGCGATGTCGGTTCGATCCTGCGCACCCGGCGGCTGGCCATGCCGCCCGGCCGACCGATCACCGCCCAGAAATGGCGGATCGTGAAGCTGGGCGCTGACGATTTCGAGACCGGCGTCGTGCGCCTGACCAAGATCGAGGCGCGGCGCGAGACGGCCGAGCTGTCGCCGCATAAGCGCTGGAGCTTTGATTTCGATACGGCCGAACAGCGATACGGTCTGATCGCCACAGAAGGCAATGTGGAGGTCTATCGCCGAGGCGAACGGGTGGCGTCGGTGCGGTCGCCCTATACGGCCCAGCAGCTGCTGGACGTCAAACGCGCCCAGATGCTGGACACACTGCTGGCCTTCCATGTCGATGTGCCGCCCTATCGCATCGCTCGCCAGGGCGCGCACAGCGAGTGGGACAGCCGTCCGCAGGCGTTCGAGAATGTGCCGCTGTTTGACTACGACGGCACGCGCGCGGGCGGCGTCAACGAGGTGCAGCAGCTGTCCTTCACCGACATGGAGCCGGGCGAGACATTCAACCTGACGCTGGAGGCGAAGACGACGAACAGCATCGCCTACAGTTCGAACATGGCGACGCTGGCGGCCTCGGTGCAGGCGGCGATGAACGCCCTGTCGAACGTCGGGGCCAATGGCGTGACGGTTTCCAGCCCGGCCGACAAGACGCTGCGGATCGCCTATCAGGGCGTCAACCGCGCCGACGACGTGGGCGAGCTGGTGGCGGCCGTGCTGATTTCGACCAAAGGCATTGTGCGCACGGCGACGGTGACACAAGGCAAACCGGGCGGCGAGCCGGTGATCAGCGCGACGCGCGGCTGGCCGGCGGCCGGTGTGTTCTTCGATAGTCGTCTGTGGCTGGCGGCTCCGCGCTCTCGGCCGCAGACCATCATGGCCAGCCGGTCGGGGTTCTTCTTCGACCTGAACATCGAGGGCGGCGAGGCGGACAAGGGGATCAGTGTCGATCTGGCGACCGATCAATCGACCCCCATCCTGGCACTCTTCGCCGGGCGTCACCTGCAGGCGTTCGGGCGGTCGGCCCACTTCTTCTGCGCGTCCAGCCCGATCACGCCCCCGCCGGCGTTTCCGCGCACCGGCTGTTCGGGCGCCGCGCCCGGCACACCGATTTTGGAAATGGACGGGCTGGCGCTGTTCGTCCAGGCGGGCGGCGATACGATCAGCCGCGCGATCCTGAGCACGGACACGGCCGAGCCGGGTTATGAGGACGATCCGCTGTCGGACTACGCCTCGCACCTGGTCAAGGGCGTGGTGGCGGGGGGCATGAAGAAGGGCCGATCCGCGACCGAGCCGCACTTGGCGCTGTGGGTGAAGGCGGACGGGACGGCGGCGGCCATGGTGGCCCGCATGAAGCAGGACGTGCTGGGGTTCAACGAATGGACGACCGACGGCGCGTTCACCGAGGCCGGTGGCGAGCTGGCGGGCGATCTGTATGTCTGCACGCGTCGCACCTCCGGCGGCGGCGTGCGGCACCGTCTGGAGGTGCTGGATGAAGCCTGCTTGCTGGACGCAGCGGTGCGAGTGGACCGGCCGTGCGAAGAGATCACCGGCCTGGGGCATCTGGAGGGGCGAACGGTCGTGGCCTATGTGGACGGGGCCGACGCCGGCGACGTGGTCGTGACCGGCGGCCGGATCGCCCTGCCCTATCCAGCGCAGCGCAGCGCCGAGGCCGGATTGCTGTTCGTCCCGCGCGGGCGATGCCTGCCCCTGGTTCTGCAGCAGGATCCGCGCGGCGGGGCGTCGATGCACGCGCGGTCCGGCGAAATCGCCATGCGCCTGGGGCCGACGGCCAATCTGAAAACCGGGATGACGGGCAAGCGGATGTGGCCGCTGGCGTTGAAGCGTCGCGGCGGCGAGACGCCCGCGTTGCTGGACCATGGTCCGGGCGAGGATGCGTTCGAGGGATGGACGCGCCTCTACCCCGTCCCCGGCTTTCAGAATGACGCCCAGATTGACTGGGTTCAGGAACGGCCGGGGCCGCTGGAGATCCGGGAGGTCGTCGTCACCGTCCAGAGCTGATGGAGGCGAGAATGAAGGCGGTTATGGCGTTCGCGGGCAAGGCCGCGTCGGCCTCGGCGGGCAAGTCGAGTTCGACGGCCTTCAGCGGCAAGACGCTGGGCGGGGCCAGCCGAGGCCTGTCGGCGCTGGGGTCGATCATGGAGTTCGCGGGCGCGCGCCAGCAGGCGGCGTCGCTGGATCAATCGGCCCGCGACGAACAGATGGCCGGGCGCCAGGAGTTCATCCAGGCCAGCGAGCGCGTCACGGCCATCGACGACGAATACAACAAGCTGGTCGGCCAGCAGCTGGTCGCGGCGAGCGCCATGGGGATCGACGCCGGATCCGGCAGCGTGATCGCGGCGCGAAACGCCGCCCGCGACGATGCCGACCGCGAGCGCGGCATCATCCGCAACAGCGCGGAGGCGAATGCGCGCCTGCGTCAGGCGCGGGCGCTGGGCCTGCGTGAGGCCGCCAAGAACGCCCGCTTCGGATCGGTGCTGAAGCTGGGCCTCGATCTGGGTCAGGCGGCGTTCGGCTGATGGCGGGTCCGTTTCCGACCGGCGATTTCGGACGCCGGACCAGCGACAATCTGATCGGCGCCGACATCGGCGCGCCGGCCGCCGGCGTCGCCGGGGCCGTGGGCGCGGCGGCCGAGGGGTTCGGCCGCACTCTGAAAGGCATGGCCGAGCGGGCGTGGACCCGCGAGGGCGAGAGCGACGCCGCGCGCGCCATCAATGCCGAGAACGAAAGCGGGATCGAGGCGCGGATCCGTCCCGGCCAGGGGATCGACGATCAGGCGTATAACGCCGTGGTGCGGGAGAAGCGGGGCGCGGAGCGGCAGACCGCCTATCTGGACGCCGTCAGCAAGGCCAAGATCGACCACCCCGACAATGTCGCCGGGTTCGCCGAGGCCGTCACAGCGGCGCGTGCGGCCTTCGCCCCGACCGGCGATGCGCAGCTGGACGTCGCCTTTGATCGGTTCCGCACCCTGACGGACGGGGCGGCCCTGCGCGACGTGCGCGAGGGCGAGGAACGGCGCCGCGTGCAGACGGCGCGCGGGGCCTTCGTCACGGCCCTGTCGTCCAGCGAAACGCTGCTGGGGCAGAGCATCGCCAGCGCCGGGTTCGACGATCAGGGATCAGCCCTGGTGGGCGCCAGCCTGACGGAGTTCGCGTCCAGCCTGTCACGGTTCGGCCCGCGCGAGGCCTTCACCCTGAACGGCGTCGAGTTCGCCGCCGATCCGACGCGGGCCAACGCCGTGTCGCCGGAAGAGATGGGGCGGCTGTTCGACGCCGCCCAAGCCAATGCGCGCACAAGCTGGATCGCCCGCGCGATGGAACGCGCCCCGGATGCCGCGTCCAAACAGGCCTTCGCCGGTCAGGTGCGCGAGCGCTGGGCGGCGGGTGACAAGGCCTTTGCCGGGTTGTCGGCGCAGGACATGGATCGGCTGACCAATCGGCTGGACGCCGATGTGGCCAGCGCCGTGTCGGGAGAAAATGCAGCTCGCGACGCAGCCGCCCAGCGCACTCGCCAGCTCTTTAAGGCCGCTGAATATGGTGGCGAAATTGACCCTGCCGAAGTGCGAGCGCAGGCTTTGGCATCCGGTGATCTGGGTTTGATCGCGGAGGCCGAGTTTGGCCTGGCTCATGGTTTCGACGTGACGCCTGCCGAGTTGAGGAGGGCCGCCGAGAGTGGTTCGGGTGTGGTTGGCGGCGCGGCCTTCGATGTCATCGACTTCATCATGGATGATTTGGAAGGTTCGGGGTTCGTCGCCGACGACAACGGCAGGGGCCGTGCGCAGTGGGGGATCACCGAGAAAAGCCATCCGGCCGCATGGCTCGATGGTCGTATCGACCGAGCTGAAGCCTACGCAATCTACAAACGGGAATATCTCGACCCGCTAGGCCCTCTGAGCGCGGAGATGCAGATTGTCGCCGGCGCGGCAGCGGTCGTTAGCGGTGTCGGCAAGGCGCGGGAGTTCCTGGCGAAGGCTGGCGGCGATCCGGAGCGGTTCCTTCGGCTGGAGCGCGAGCACTTCGAGAACCTCGCGCGCCGTAACCCTGGCCGATACGGTGACGATCTGCGGGGTTGGAGCAACCGTCAGGGCAAGGTCAGGGGCGCGCTTCAGCGCCACCGCACGGCAGTGCGCTCTCTGGATGGCTTCAGATCCGACCCCATCGGGTTCGCCGTGCAGAAAGGCTCCAGGGTTGGCCTTCCGCCTGTCAGCGAAGTCGATCCCAGCGCCATGTTCGAAGGTGCGCCCGGATGGGGCGCTGGCATCCGCGCGCAAGCCGCCGCCGGACGTGAAATGGCGCGCCAGTTCCAGATCGCGCCACGTATTCTCTCCGAGGCGCAGGAAGACACGATCAAGGCGCGCCTGATGTCGGACCCGGCGTCGGTGATGACGTTCACGAAAAATCTGGTCAGCGAGCTGGGCGAGGATGATGCCCGGCAAGTTTTGGGTGAAGTCGGCCGCAATCCCGGCCAGGCGTCGGCGGATTTGCACATGGCGTCCCTGGCGCTGGATGCCGGCGCGCGGGCCTTCGCGGCCCAGGCGACCGAAGGCCGACGGCTGATGGCCGAAGGCGCGGCGCCGCCCAAGTTCGAGAGCGGCGAAGGGCTGGAGGACGTGCAGCGCACGGTGGCCAGCGCCTATCGCACCATGCCGGACCTGGCGGGGCCGGTGCTGGCGACGGCGCGGGCGGCAGCGACGGCGGATGCGGCGCGCGGCCAGCAGCGTCCGGCGGAACACTATGTCCAGAGCGCGCTGGGGCGGAACCCCTACAACGGCAAGTTCTACGGCGGCGCGGCCGATGTGAACGGGGCGCAGACCTTGTTGCCGTCATGGGTGCGCCAGGACGCCATGGACGAGGTGCTGACGTGGGTGTCGCGGGCGGCCGTGGCGGGCAACTGGGGGCCGGTGTTCGACAACGGCCAGCCGATCCCGGTCAGCGGCCTGGCGCGGATGCAACTGCAGGCCCAGCCGGACGGCCAGTATCGGCTGATCAACCCGCGCACCGGGCGGCCCGTGCCGAACCGGCAGGGCCGGCCGTGGGAGTTCGACATCGACACGGACGAGCGCCACGCGGCCCTGCGTCGCGCCATGCCCGACCTGATCCGGCCGCGCCGATGAGCATTCGTTTTCGCAGCGTGCGGCGCGACCAGCCGCGTCAGACCGACGATGTCGCCCCGGCCATCGCCGCGCCGGTCCCGTTCTGGGATGCGGCCGGCCGCAGCTTCAAAGCCTCGGCCGAGGACCAATGGCGCAACAGCACGGGCGGCTGGCGCGAGGCCGAATGGACCGGCGACCTGTGGCGGCGTCACCGCGAGATCGAGCGGCTGACAGGGCAGCGCCTGCGGCCGTCGGCCGAGCTGACCGGGCTGGAGGTCGGGGACGAAGGCGACGGCCTGCTGAACACTGTCTCGCGGGTCGTGTCGAATACGCTGGACGCGCCCTATCGGCTGTTGCTGGGCGACCCATCGATCGATGACTACGAGGCGCGAATTGACGCCTTGCGGGCGCAATACCCCGCCCTGTCGGCCGTGCCGACGCGCGAGGCGCTGTGGAAGACGAAGGACGCTGAGCTGCGCCAGGTGCGCCAGCGCGCGCAGGCGGCGGGCGAGCTGGGCGCCGGCGGCATGATCGGCGGGTTCGCCGGCGGGACGGTCGCGGCGTTCGGCGATCCTGTGAACGTCGTGGCCACGGTCGCCACGGGCGGCGCCGGGGCCGGTCGGCCCCTGCTGACCCGCATGGCCATGCAGGGGGCGGCGAACGCGGGCGTGGAGCTGACGCAGGCCCCCGGCCGGGCCATCGACGCCGAACGCTTCGGCGGGCCGGACTATACGGCGCGCGAGGCGGCCATGGACGTGACGTTCGCGGCGACCGCCGGGGCGGGCTTCGAGGTGCTGGGCGATCTCGGCAAGGCGGGCGTGCGCCAGCTCCGGGCGCGCCTGCCCTCTGGCGCAGCGGATCCAGAGGCGCGCGGGCTGGGGAACGCGCTGGACCGTCTGCTGGACGACGAGGCGGCCATCGGCCCGGCGGCCGACGACTTCGACGCCGCGCGCGCGGCCCTGGCGACAGGCGGTCCCCTGCCCCGCGTGCAGCCGGAGCAGGGGCTGGAGGATCTGTTTGCAAATCAGTCTGGTGGTCAGGTGTTGCCATCCGTTGCCGTTTCGCAACGTGGTTCGCCGCCTGCCCCGGCGGGCGTGCTGGAGGCCGCCGAATATCAGGGCCGGACCATTTATGCCGGACGGTTCGATCCGATGACCGTCGAGGCGGACGCCGCCCGGTTCCAATACAAGGCCGAGGGTGACGCCGACGGGGTGACCAATCGGCTGAAGGGCGTCGAGCGCTGGGACGCGACGGCGTCGGGCAAGGCGATCCTGTTCGAGGATCTGGACGGCCGTATGATCGTCGCGGACGGCCACCAGCGCCGGGGGCTGGCGCGTCGGCTGGCGGAACAGGGCTGGGAAGACGCGCAGCTGGACGGCTATCTGTTCCGGGCGCGCGACGGCTGGACCGACCGCGAGGTGCGCGTGGTCGCGGCGCTGAAGAACATCCGCGAAGGCTCGGGCGCGATCATGGACGCGGCCAAGCTGTTCCGCGAGGCGCCCGGCGCGATGCGGGATCGCAGCCTGCCGATCACCGGCGACTTCATCCACCAGGCGCGCCAGCTGGCCAGCCTGTCGGACGACGGTTTCCGGGCCGTGGTGAACAAGGTGATCCCCGAACGCTACGCCGCCGTGATCGGCGAACAGGCGGGGGACCGGCCGGAGCTGCACGGCGACCTGGTCGAACTGATCCGGCGCGGCGAGCCGAAGTCGGTCGAGGGCGCGCGGGCGCTGGTGCAGGAAGGGCTGCTCGACGACTTCATCAAGTCCGAAGGGCGGCAGATGGATCTGTTCGGCGGCCTGCCGCGCGAAAGCACGGTGATCGCGCGCGGCCGGATCCGCGAGGCGGTGATGGGCGCCCTGCGTCGGGACGAGAAGCTGAACGCCGCCCTGGTGCGAAACGCCGAGGCCATCGAGGCCGGGGGCAACATCCTGGCGCGGTCGGACAACGAGCGGCGGCTGGCGGTGGATCGGGCGGCGTCGGAGCTGGTGTCGCGCCTGGCGCTGCGTTCCGGCGAGATGGGCGAGGCCTTCGCCCAGGCGGCCGCCGCCGTGACCAAGGGCGAGACGACGCCGGGCGCGGCCGCCAAGGGCCTGGTGCAGCGCATCCGCGCGGCCGTGGCGGCGGGCGAGCGCCTGGACGTCGAGCGCGCCGAGGTGCTGAACCCCAGCCCGCCGGCGGAACAGGCGCTGGAGAGCGCGGGCCTGTTCGACGACATGGCTGGGTCTGGCCAGCGCGGCCAACTGGAACCAAAGCCGGAAGATGCTAGGATCGAAGCCGATGGCCCGCCCACCGAAGACCGACTGGATTTCGCCGCCCGCACCGAAGCCGAGGCCAGAGCCTTCGTCGAAGGTGAAAGAGCTGCTGTCGAGGCGGACCGCGCCGCGCTTGAAGACCTAAAGGCTCAGGCTGACGCTAGCCGGCCGCTCGCTGACACGCGCGGCCAAGGGGTGCAGTTCCATGGCGCTCGCAGCGAAATCGGCGACCTTAGCGAAGGCTACTACAATCCCGACAACATCTATGGCGGTTGGGAGACGTTCTACACGACGGACGCCACTGACATCGCCTCCGGCTATGGCCGCAAGCGCGCGACGGCCAAGGTCTATGAAGTCCGCGAGCGTGAACCCGTGCGCTTTTTCGACATGGAGGAAGATCGAACAGAGGCCGAGTGGAGAGAATTCCTCGGGATCACCGACGCGAGCCATGACTATGACCAGTTCGCGTTGAGCGAAGCCGTTGCTGAACACGGCGGCCGCGCCAACCTGCGCCAAGTCATGGACGAATACAGAGCTTCGGGGCAGGAGTTCGACTTCAGCAAGGACGACGTCCAAGAGCTGTTTTCGGCATTCACCGATCTGATCCAGGCGGCCGGCTTCGGTGGCATGCGGCACATCGGTGGCCTGAAGACCAATCGCGCCGCGCACGAGGTGAAAATCTACCTCCGGCCTCATGAGCAGATCGAGCTGCGAGAAGTCACACCTGCGCGCGCAGGTATCTCTTCCGAAGCCCAGGCGCAGATTGACGCAACCGCCGCTCAGTTGGCCAAGCGAGAAGCCACCCTCGCTAGTGCGGAGCGCCAGCTTGTGGACTTGCAAGAGGACCTCGGACGGATGCAGGCCGAAGCTCGCCCCGCCGGCCTATTCGACGATCTGGATGAACCGCCGCGCGCCCAGCAGGCGGCCGATGTGTTGCGGCGCTGTGCGCCGGGAGGAAGCTGATGGCCGAGTTTCGGGGCTGTATCGTCGAGGCGCTGGCCAACGGCGAGATCGACAAGGAGACGGCCGACCTGGCCACGGCGACCTATGAAGACGCCTATTCGGTCGCGTCGGAGACGCTGGGGCCGGTGGATGCGGACCGGGCGGCGGGCGAGGCCGCCATGCGCAAGCTGGAGGCCGAGGCCATCGAGGCGCGCCGGCGTCGCCAGCTGTCAGTGCGGACGCGGCGCGCGGCGCTGGAGACGATGGCGGGGCTGAAGGAACGGCGCGGCTATACCGGCGTCGTCGCGTTGGGCGGCGGCGACGGATCCGGCAAGCCGCCGAGGGGTGGCTGGGTTCAGGGCGGAACGCCGCCGGAGAAGGGCAAGCCCTATTCCAAGGGGGCGGTCGCGGCCATGGCGCTGAAACGGCTGGTGGAAAACCGGCCGGGCCTGTCGGGCGCGCCGGGCGCCAGCGTGGAGGGGCGGTATCGGGCGGTGCGCGGCAAGTTCGACGCCATGATGGCCGACCTGATCGAAAAGTTCGAAACCAAGACGGGCTTCGACGCGCCCGGTCGCGCGCACATGGACAACGTCGTGCGCGAGGCGTTCGGCGAGGACACCGGCGACCAGGCCGCCAAGGCCCTGGCGCAGGCGTGGGACGGCACGGCCGAGACTGCGCGCCACATGTTCAACGCCGCCGGCGGCGCCATCGGCAAGCTGGACGGCTGGGGCCTGCCGCAGATGCACGATCCGCTCGCGGTGCGGCGGGCGGGCAAGGATCAGTGGGTCGCGGCGATCACGCCCCTGCTGGACCGCACCAAGATGATCGACAGCGTCACCAAACAACCGTTCACCGACAAGCGGTTGGCGGCGGTTCTTGGCGAGGTGTGGGAAACCATCGGCAGCGGCGGGGCCAACAAGGGCGCGCCCGGCGAGCGGATCGGCAAGGGCGCGCTGGCGGCGCAGCGGGCCGAACAGCGGTTCCTGACCTTCCAATCGGCCGACGCCTGGATGACCTATCAGCGCAAGTTTGGCGAGGGCGACGCCTTCCAGGCCATGATGGGGCATCTGGACGACATGGCCCGCGACGTGGCCCAGATGCAGATCCTGGGGCCGAACCCGCGACACCAGTTCGAATGGCTGGCAGCCTTCGCCCGTCGCGAGGCGGCGCTGGAGGAGCTGAACGGCGTCGAGGGCGCCAAGGCGCGCGCCGAGGGGATGGTGGGCGAGGCCGAGCGGATGATGGCCCATTTCACGGGCGATCTGAACATGCCGGTCAACCCTGGCCTGTCCAACGTCGGCGGCGGGATCCGCAGCACCTTGACCGGCACCATGCTGGGGAGCGCGGTCCTGGGCGAGATCGGTTCGGGCGTCGTGTTCGGGCGGATGGCGCGCGGCTTCACCGGCCTGTCACGGAACGGCGACATGGGCGAGCTGGTGCGTCTGCTGGCGGACCCTGCCGAGCGGGCCATCGCCCGGCGGACCGGCTTCATCATCGAACAGGCCACGGACGGCTTCGTTCGCGGGAGCCACGACAATCTGCGTCTAATGACCGTGGGGGCCAAGGCGGAAGGCAAGCTGAACGCCTTCGCCCGGCGTCTGCCGGCGGCGACGATCCGCCTGCAGGGGCTGACCGGCCTGGTGGCGGCGCGCAAGCGGTCGTTCCGGTTTGAGCTGATGGGGGCGCTGCATGACGCCAAGGATCGATCGCTGGCGGATCTGGCCAAGGGCGACAAGCGCGACCAGACGCTGGCGCGCTGGCTGGACGCGCGCGGCTTCACCGAGGCGGACTGGACGATCATGCGTGCGGCGCCGGTGTTCGAACCGCGACCGGGCGCCACCTTCCTGAAGCCCGAGGACATCGCCCAGCCCGAGCTGGGGCTGCGTCTGGCGGAAGCCATCGACATGGAGACCCGGCTGGTGTCGCCCGAGACGACGCTGGAGACGCGGGCCATGTGGATCACGGCGCGGCCGGGCAGTTTCTGGGGCGAGCTGCAGCGGTCCACGTCGATGTTCAAGGGGTTCACCGCCACCCTGACCAGCCTGTATGCGCAGGAGATGGCCCTGCAGGCGCGGGCGATGGGCGGCAACGCCTTCGCCAACCTGGCGGGCATGGCGGCCGGCGCCGTGGCCTTCATGACCGTGGGCGGGGCGATCAACATCCAGCTGCGGGAGATGGCCAAGGGCAACGATCCCCGCCCGATGGACGATCCCAAGTTCTGGGGCGCGGCCCTGGCGCAGGGCGGCGGCCTGGGGATGGCGGGCGATTTCTTCTATGCCGCCCAGGCGCGGAACGGAAAGACGGCGCCGGTGGCGGCGTTCGGGCCTGTGGGCCAGTTGGCCAGCGACGCCTGGGGTCTTACCGGCGGGAATGCTCTGGAGCTGACCAACAGCCTGCTGGACGGCGAAGATCTGGGCGAGGCGGCGGCCGGGACCAATGCGGGCCGTGAGGGCGCCAAGGCCATCGCCAACTACAACCCCCTGTCCAGCCTGTGGTGGAGCCGAGCGGCGTTCAGCCGCCTGGTCGCCGACAATCTGCAGCGGGCGCTGGATCCCGAGGCTGAAGAAGCCTTCCAGCGCCGGGCGCGGCGGATGGAGAAGGAGACCGGCCAGGGCCAGTGGTGGCCGCAAGGGTCAAACGCCCCGGACCGTGCGCCGGATCTATCCAATATGGGCGGGCGGCAGGAGTAGCGTCGAACCGCGTTGCGGTCCCTGCCCCGGCGGCAAAGTCGGGTCATGGCCGCATTGCCCGAAAACGACCGCATCGCCGGTCCCTTCATCGCCGTCGCAGGGCAGACCGATTTCCCGGCGGACTTTCCGCTGATCGACGCGGGTGCGGTTCGCGTTCGCCGCCTGCGCAACGGCGTGGCGACCTTACTGGTCAGCCCTGACGTATCGCCTGTGGACGCCAGCGCCGTGGGTTTCACCTGTCGGCTGGCGGTGGCTGCGCGGGCCGGCGATGAATACTGGGTCTATTCCGACCTTCGGCCCGAACGTCCGCGCCAGCACACGCCCAACGGCGCCATTCGCAGCGCAACGCTGGAAGACGACGCCGTCGCTCTTCAAGCTCAGCTGCAGGAACGCGCGCGCGACGCGAAACGGTCACTAAGCCTACCTCTCGGCATAGGCGCGGCTGACGCGGAAATCCCCTGGGCGCCCGAGTTGGGCGAGCGGTTCCTGACCATCGGCCCGGACGGACCGAGGGTCGTCACGCGACCGCAGGATTTCCAGGCGCTGGACAAGCTGAGCCTGGACGGCGGCAATGCGGACCCCGCGCGCCTCGCCGCGCTGCGCTCCAACATCGGCGCAGACCAGTCCGGGAATGTGAAGTTTCGTCGCCGCCTGGGCGCGTTTGAGCGCGACCTGCGCGACCGGGGCATCGACACGGTGCTGTTGTCCGACTACGGCGCGCGCGGCGATGACGTGACGCGTGACACCGACGCTTTCGGCGAGGCCATCGCGGACTTTGGCGCGGCGGGCGGCAAGGTGCTGGTTCCGGCCTGGCGCGATGGGCCGTATCGGATCGATCCGGTGGCGATCAACGACATGATCGACGGGGCCGTGCCGGTCGAGATCATGGCCCAGGGCGAGAGCGCGGGGTTCCAGCCGGCCTCGCCTCTGGCGGAAGGCGGCGCCTTGTTCGACCTCAAGTCGTCGCTGCTGAAGGTCTCGAACTTCTTCATCACCGATCCGAACGGCCTGCTGGACGACGGCTTCGCCATGCGAACGTCGCAGACCGTCATCAGCGAGCTGCCCATCGCCATCGACGGGCTGTTCGGCGTGGGCGTGCGCCAGCTGCTGGCCATCGAAGAGGCCTATGGCGTCAAGATCCGCAACGTCTTCAGCCTGAACTGCGACTATGTCCTGCAGGTCCTCTCGGGCGGGGTCGATTGCTGGATCCAGCACGTCGTCGCCAACGGCTTCGGCGGCGGCATCGACATCAGCAGCGACGCGTCGACGGGCGTCGCCCACGCCGAAGGGATGCACATCCAGGACGTGTCGTTGATCGGCATGCGGCCGGGCTTCACGGGCGCGCATTATGGCGTGCGCGTGCGCGACACCCTGTGGCTGAAGCTGGATCGCTGCGAGGCCTTGCAGATGGGGCCTAGCGGCGTCGGCCTTGATATGGACGGCACGGCGCACGCCCTGGCCTTCATCGACGACAACGGCAGCTATTGGGAGGGCGGCCACGGCGGCGCGGCGATCCGGTCGCGCGGCAATAACACCCATTTCCGCACCCGGTGCAAACTGGGGACGGGCCAGATCACCAATGTGGTCAAGCCGCTCGACATCGAGAACGCCAATCGGTTCGACATCGAAGTGGTCGGAAACGCCCTGACCGGCGCCGCCCGTATCTATGGGTCCAGCGGCATCGTCCGCGCGGGCACCGATCTGTCGAGCGCGACCGGGTTCACCGGCGGCGCCAACGACATCGTCTGGGAATGTTCGGAAGGCCGCCTGCCGCCCGGCATGACGAAAGAGCTGTCCAGCCAATATCCGAAGGCGGCGGCGGTCTCGTTCTCGCCCACGCCGTCGCCGGCGAGCGGCGCATTCGGGGCCTTGGGCGTCGTGACCGGACGGGTGATCCGCGACGGGCGACGCGCGCGCGGCGACGTGGTGGTCAACATCAGCAACATCGGATCCGCGAGCGGCCCTATCATCATCGCCCTGCCCTATACGGCGGCGGGCCAGAGGTTCGCCGTCTCGGGTCTGGAAAACGGCGTCACCGACAAGGCGCTGACGGGGGTCATTCCGGCGGGCGGCACATCCATGACGGTGCAGTTCGCAGACGGGACGACCGCTTGGGCGAGCAACGCTGCCCTGTGCATCCACTTCGATTACGAGACCGCCTGATGCACTGGAAGCCTGCCCTGATCGAGCTTCTGGACGGCCTGCGTCACTGGCTTGAGCCGTTCGTGCCGGGGGCCGTTGGCGCGGCCATCGGCCAGATGTGGGAACCCGGCCTGGGCTGGCGCGACCGCCTGGCGCAATGGACCGTGGGCGTGACCTTCGCCGCCTTCCTGGTCCCGGCCGCCGGCCATGTCTTCCACTGGCCCCTGCCCCTGATCAACGCCGTCGGCTTCGTCGTCGGGACGCTGGCCTTCAAGGCCTACAAGCCCCTGCGCGAGGCCTTCATCGCCGGGGCGGCCGGCGGGCTGAAGGCGGCCTTCACCAATCTCGGCAGCTGGGTTCCGCGTCGCGGCGCCGCGCCGGTTCCCCCAAATACTGAAGGAGAAGGCTGACATGGCGTTCAACCTGTCAAAGGCCAGCCGTGCGCGCCTGGTTGGTGTGCATCCCGAGCTGGTCGCCATCATCGAGCGCGCCATCGAGCTGACGCCCGTGGACTTCAAGATTACCGAAGGTCTGCGCAGCGTGACCCGGCAAAAGGAGCTGTTCGCCGCCAAGGCGACGCAGACGATGAACAGCCGTCACCTGACCGGCCACGCCGTGGACGTTGTGGCGCTGGTCGGCGGCTCGGTGCGCTGGGACTGGCCGCTCTATGGCCGGATCGCCGCCGCCTTCAAGCAAGCCGCTCTGGAGCGGGGTTCGCCCATCGTGTGGGGCGGCGACTGGAAGACGCTGAAGGACGGCCCGCACTTCGAGCTGGATCGGAAGCGGTTTCCCTGATGCTGACAGCCATAGCCCTTTTTCGCGCCAACCGTCGGTTCCTGACGCTGCTGGTCCTGCTGATCGGGGCGGCGACTGTCTACTTCTGGTTGGAGAAGGCCAAGGCCGACCGCGCCCTGCTGCTATCTCAGGCGCGCGAGATCTGCGCCACGGTCAATGTGCCGTTCCAGCCCGAAGGCTCGCGCCAGAAGGATTGGGGCCGCCTGTGCAACAAGCGTGTCGCCGAGTTGGTCGACTATCAGGACAAGGTTCAGTCCGGTTCGCTGGACGCCATGTTGGCCGACCTCGAACGCCGCGAAGGCAAGCAAGCGGCGGATGCGGCCCTGGCGGCCGTCTATGCCAAACGGGCGACCGACGCCCTCACCCGAATGGAGGCGGCCGATGCGGCAGTCAAAGATGATCGTGTTGGCGGCGACTGGGCTGCTGCTGTCAACGACCTTGCTGGCTTGCGCTAAGCCGCCAGCCGTCGCGCCGCCACCCGAGGTCGTGGTGCGCACAGTGCGCGAGACGCCGCCGGCCGAGCTGCTGCGCTGTCCCGTCGCCACGCCGGGCTTGCCGACCGACGGCGGCGCCATGATCCCGGCCGATTGGCGCGCCGGCATCCGCCGCCTGGCCAAGAGCCGGGGCGACCTGTTCGACCAACTCAGCCGCCTAATCCTGTTCCACACGGGCGAGGCGTGTTCCTAACACTGATAGCATTCTCATCCTTGACGATCGCCGCCGCTATTGCGGCTTTAATAGCTACTCGCGTTCTGATCCTCTGTGCATAGCAGAGTTGATCAAATCGATCGTCGAGCAGTGGTCCAGGAAAATATTTCAGATAGCCCTGCCACGTCTGGAAACGATCATGTTCTCGAAGTTGATCCAAGCTGTCGAGCACCGAGATAAGACTAGCGAAAACCAACTGCAGCTGCGTGCGTTTATGAAGTGATAGCCTATTGTAGTTGTCTCGGCTCTGATTAATGCCGCCGCGCAGCCGAGCTTCCAGAGCGCTGTAGCGTCCTAGATAGGCTTCCAGTCGTGCATCGAGGATCATCGTCCGTGACGCAGTTCGTTGTTCGTGCCCGGCCCAGACCGCGACGGCCAACGAGCATACAGCCACGACGACGCTTGCGAGAGCTATGATGCTGGCCGCGTCGAAGCCGGACCAAATCGGCCGCAGCGTGACCGCAACGGCCATGCCGATGCAGGGCGCACCGAACATCAGAAGGTGACGTTTCGGCCTTTGATCACGGTCCCCGTCCCAGGCGCCGCCCGACAGACGAAGTCCGCACCGTCAGGATCATTGCCGCCCTCGACGACGAAGGTGATCAGTCGGGCAAACCCTCCCTCATAAAGCAGGACGTCGCCGATCATCGGAGCCTTATCGACATCCTGAAGCGTCCAGGACCCGCCATCGCTGCCGTCATCGTTCGGGATCAGAACCTTGATACGCATTGCCGTCTCCTTTGAGTTGCAAGCATGGGGACCGAATCAGTCGGTATTCAAGGACTGCTTTCCGGCGCGTCCTTTGAGCCGCGCCAAAGCGGCGTGCTGCTTGGCGTCGTGGCCCTCGTCCCAGCATCGGGGCTTGAGCGGGATGGTCAGCAGCTTTTCGCCCTGGCTCATATTCCGGCGGCTGACCTCGATCGAGGCGGCGTAGGCGCCGCAGCGACGACACCGAAAGCGCATGGTCTGCAAAGGCTCGTCCGCCAGCCGCGCGCCAATCCGCCACACGTTCACCTCGACGATATAGCGACATCCCGAGCAGTTGGCGCTGACGACGATCTGCGGATCCACCACGACATCGCGCGGCGTCAGACGCTCCGGCGTCCAGTTGTCCCTGCTCATGTCTTCGCCTCGGCCGCGCCACCGACCGGCGCGCGGTGTGCGCCCGGGTGAACGTGAACGCAAGGGGAACATTTGCCCGCGTTGCCGCTATCGTGCCGGCCGTAGCCTGATGATCAGATCGCCATGGTGGCGGTCGTTCCGCAGGAGAGCGCCCCATGGCCCTGAACAAGAACCAGCTGTCGAAGGTCAGCAACCTCAACTCCGTCACCGGCGCGGCCGCCAGCCGCCAGATCTGGCACTATGACGCCGGGGCCGACAGCGTCGCGACCGCCGTCGCCGCCGGCTATTTCAATGACGTGCGCGGCTATCTGTTCGCCGGAGACGTGATCCACCTGGTCGCCGCCGGCGGGACCGCCTTCCGCGTCCTGACCGTCACGGCCGCGCCGAAGTCCGGCAACGTCACCGTCGCGGCCGCCGCCTTCAGCTAATCCGGTTCGCCCAGCGGCGCGCGGTCTTGTTCCCGCCGCGCCCGCTGTGATGCGACGAACGCCCCGGCGGATAATGACGCCGGGGCGTTCTGCTGTCCGATCAGCTGTTTTCACGGGGTGCAATCCGCTGTGATCGCGTCCGACTTGTGGCGACGATTAACCCGGAAGTCGGACGCTCGCCGGAAAAAATAGTGCGATATCAGTAGGTCGTTAGAAACCGCGCTTTAACCTTCGGATAACCATAAGGCCCGCCTTATAAGCGCCAACAGTATTGGCGCTTTTTGCGCGCGTATTCGCCTGAGGAAGTCTCCATGAAAACGGCCCTACTGAGCCGCGGTCTGTCGGCCGCCGCCCTCGCCGCCGCCATCCTGCTCGCCAGTTGCGAGAGCGGACCCTCGAAGGCCGAGCTGGAAGCCCAGCGTCTGGCGGCGGAACTGGCCGCCCGCAAGCCGCCCCCCGTGTCCCTGAATCAGGGCGTGGCGGACGCCGCCGCCATCTACGTCGCCTTCCTGCGCGAAGCCCAGACGATCCAGCCGGGCGGCTTCCCCGACGCGGAATCGATTCAGGCCGCCCTGCGCAAGGGTTCGGCCTATGACGCCGACCAGCTGTCGCGCGGCCTGATCGCTTACGGCGCCATCATCGCCCTGCAGTCGCCCGAGTTTGTTGCCGGCGTGCAGCAGTATGCGATCGATCCGGCGCAGCGTCAGCGCATGGTCGCTCAGATCGTCGCCGATCCGGCCTACGCCGCCACCCTGCCCGGCGCCGACGCCGCCGCCGGCCTGATCTCGGCGACGGTCGGCAAGGACGCCATCGCCATGCGCGCCATCGCCGAGGCGATCGAGCAGGACGCCTACACCATCCAGGGCCGCAGCGATCCCCGGCGCCGCTGGGCCATCACGCCCATTCCGAACCGCGAAGTGCGACTGGAAAGCGCAAAGACTCTGTCTGCCGTCAAGATGCTGCCGTCGCCGGAGGAATCGAGCCGCCTCTTCGCCGCCGCCAACAGCGGCACGGGCTTGGGACTGGAGCCTTCGCGCAAGGGCCCGCCCTACACCCCCGCCGTCGTACGCTCTCTGGCCATCGCGGCTCTGGGCGCTTTGGGCGCAGGCGGCGACGAGGCGCGGGTCAACACCGAGGCTCTGACGCACGAGCCGAACAGCGAGTTCTGCATGGATATGTCCAAGCTGATGCTGTTCCAGTGCCTGGCCGCCTCGCGCCCCAGCTACGAAGACATCTTCTGCCTGGGCCGTCACATCACCCGCGACCTGGCGACCTGCACCACCGAGGCGACGCAGATCACCACCATCGTCGTCGGCGATCCGCAGGAAACCGGCGCTGCGCCGGCGCGTACGCCCATCTCGGTCACCGTCCCGCAAGCGACGCCCGTGCCGACCCCGGCGGTTGCGACCACCCAATCGCTGAACACGACGCCGTCGCGCTAAGCGACACCTCAAACAGAGCAAGGCCCGCTCCGAGTGATCGGAGCGGGCCTTTTTCTTGGGCGATCGGCCTATTCGTAACCGTGCGCCGCTTCGTTGATGACTTGTGACGGCATGGACGAGAAGTCCACGGCGACGGGCGTCGCGGTCTTGGCCTGATAAGTCCGCAGGACGTGAGTCATACGCCGACGCACTTCACGTTCGGCCTCCGTGCCGGTGTCGAGCGCCAGGGGCGCCAAGCAGAAGTCGATGATGGCTTCGGTTCGGGTCAGCGGTTCCATTTGCGGGTTCCTTTCCGGTTTAAGCCGCGTGGGTGAACTGGGCGGTCTCGGTCGAGTCCTTCAGCGCCGTCGTCGAGGACGTGCCGTTGGAGATGACCGTGGCGACCTGGTCGAAATAGCCGGTGCCGACTTCGCGCTGGTGACGCGTAGCGGTGTAGCCGATCGCCTCGTTGGCGAACTCGCGCTGTTGCAGCTCGGAATAGGCCGCCATGCCGCGATCGCGATAACCGTCCGCCAGCTCGAACATCGAGTTGTTCAGGCTGTGGAAGCCGGCCAGGGTCACGAACTGGAACTTGTAGCCCATGGCGCCCAACTCGCGCTGGAACTTTGCGATAGTGGCGTCGTCAAGCTTGGCCTTCCAGTTGAAGGACGGGGAGCAGTTGTAGGCCATCAGCTTGCCCGGATGGGCCTTCTGGATGGCTTCCGCGAACTTCTTGGCGTCGTCCAGATCCGGATGGCTCGTTTCCCACCACAGCAGGTCGGCGATATTGGCGTAGGACAGACCGCGCGCGATGCAGTGGTCCAGACCCGTGCCCTCCTTCAGGCGGAAAAAGCCCTCAGGCGTGCGGTTGTCGCGATCGATGAAGGGCTGGTCCCGCTCGTCGATGTCGGAGGTGATCAGCTGGGCGCTTTCCGCGTCCGTGCGCGCGACCGTGATGGTCGGTGTGCCCATGACGTCGGCAGCCAGACGCGCCGCGACCAGATTTCTCTCATGCGCCTGGGTCGGGATCAGAACCTTGCCGCCCAGATGCCCGCATTTCTTCTCGGACGCCAGCTGGTCCTCGAAGTGGACGCCGGCCGCGCCCGCCTCGATGAAGGCCTTCATGATCTCGAAGCTGTTCAGCGGCCCGCCGAAACCGGCTTCCGCGTCGGCGACGATGGGAACGAACCAGTCACGCTTGGCGCCGCCCTCGGCATGCTCGATCTGATCGGCGCGTTGCAGGGTGCGGTTGATGCGGCGGCACAGTTCCGGCGCGGCATTGGCCGGGTACAGCGACTGGTCCGGGTACATGGCGCCGGCCGTATTGGCGTCGGCCGCAACTTGCCAGCCCGACAGATAGATAGCCTTCAGACCCGCGCGGACCATCTGCATGGCCTGGTTTCCGGTGACGGCGCCCAGCGCATTGATGAAGGGTTCATCATGCAGCAACTGCCATAGGCTGTTGGCCCCGCGCTCGGCCAGCGTATGGGTGATCGGCACCGAGCCGCGCAGGCGCAGGACGTCTTCAGGCGTGTAGGGGCGCTCGATGCCGTCGAAACGGCCGGCGGGCGAAGGCACCAGATCGGCGAAAGTGGTCATGGTCGAACTCGGTCTCTGAAGGGCGCGGCCGCAGCCGCCGTCTCGGAGACAAGAACACGCAACGGTCAAAACTGATACAGACCGAACCCCATCAACGAAGTCATCTTGTCACAATATGACTTTGCTTGGTTAGTCGTGTTGTGACATCATGCAGCGATGAACGCCGCCGCTGACCGCAAGCTGTTTCTGGGCGCCCGGCTCAAGCGACTGCGGCGCGATCTGGGCCTGACCCAGACCGCCATGGCCGCCGATCTGGACGTTTCTCCAAGCTATCTCAATCACATAGAGCGTAACCAGCGCCCGGTCTCGGCCCAGCTCCTGCTGCGACTGGCGGACACCTATGACGTCGATCTGCGCGCGCTGAACCAGGGTGGCGCGGCGGACGAGGCGCGTCTCACGGAAATCCTGACCGATCCCCTGTTCAAGGGTTTGTCCGCGCCCCGCCATGAACTGGTGCAACTGCTGGAAGAGGCGCCCGGCGTCGCCGACGCCCTGCTGCGCCTCTATCAGGCCTTCGACGACGGTCGCACGCGCGCCCGCGCCGCCGCCGAGACGGGCGAGAGCCTGATCGAGACCAGCCCGGCCGAATGGGTGCGCGAATACATCCAGTCGCGCGGCAACCATTTCTCCGAACTGGACCAGATGGGGGAGGCCCTGTCCGACGCCCTGTCCGCCGAGGCGCCTGCCCACGCCGACGGCTTCGAACCCGCCGCCCGTCATCGGCTGGCGGCCAAGCACGATCTAGGCGTCCGCACCCTGCCGGCCGAGGTCATGGTGGAATGGACCCGTCGCTACGACCTGCACCGCCGCCGTCTGCTGCTATCGGAAACCCTGGGGCCGTCCTCGCGCGCCTTCGCCATCGCCTATCAACTGGCCTTGGCCGAGCAAGGGCCGGCGCTCAACGCGCTGGCCGAGGCCGCGAACGCCCCGGACGGGCCCACGCGATCCCTGCTGAAGGTCGCCCTGACCAACACCCTCGCCGCCGCAACTCTTATGCCCTACGCCGCCTTCCAGCGGGCGGCGGAGGAAACCCGCTATGACCTGGCCCGGGTCCAGGCCCGGTTCGGCGTCAGCTATGAACAGGCCGCGCACCGCCTGACCACTCTGTCGCGCCCCACGGCGCGCGGCGTTCCCTTTTTCCTGATGCGTGTCGATCAGGCGGGCAACATCTCCAAACGCTATGCGGCGGGCGCCTTTCCCTTCTCACGTTTCGGCGGTGCCTGCCCGCGCTGGCGGCTGCATTCGGCCTTCCGCACGCCCGGCCGCATCGTCACCCAGATCATCGAGACTCCAGATGGCGGCCGCTGGTTCACCTTCGCCCGCACGGTCGAGCGGCAAGGCCACGACGGCTATGGCGAGCGGCACGACCTGGCCGTCGGCCTGGGCTGCGAACTGCGTCATGCGCATCGCTTAGCCTACGCCCACGGCGTCGACCTGCAGAACCCCGACGTCACGCCCATCGGCCCGGCCTGCCGCCTGTGTCACCGTCACCCCTGCGCCGAACGCGCCGCCGCTCCCATCGACCGCCCGCTGGCGGTCGATGACTGGTCCAAGTCCGTCAGCCCCTATCCGTTCGGCGCCGCCTGAGGCTTAGCGCCTCTGGTCCGCCGTACGGTCGCGGATGGCGTTGAACTCGGCCGTCGGCTTCCACGCAGGCCAGCTTTCGCTGTCGGCCACCGTCAGACCCAGCCGATACAGCAGGTCCAGGTTCTGTAAGGCGGCCGTAAAGTCATAGTCGGCCCGCCATTCGTCGGTCAGCTTGTGATAATATTTGGCCATCGCGCCCTCGTAATAGGGCTTGCCCGCCTCGATCCCGCCCTCGACGAAATCGCGGCCCGTCCACGGCATCAGGGCCGGCACCCCGCCGGCCGCGAAGTTGAAGTGGTCGGAGCGGTAGTAGAAGCCTTCCTCTGGATAGCCGTCGCCCGTCACCACCCGCCCCTGCACGGCGGCGAACCGGCCCAGGATATCCTCCAGCTCGGACTTGCCGACGCCGAACACCGCCACGTCGCGCGTCGCGGGCGTAAAGGGCAGCATGTCGATGTTGATGTCGGCCGCCGTCTTGGCCAGCGGATAGACCGGATCGGCCGCGTAGGCCTCCGACCCCAGCAGCCCCTGCTCCTCGGCCGTGACGTGCAGGAAGACCACGGTGCGCTTCGGCGCCGGTCCAGCCTTGAACGACCGCGCCATCTCGATCAGACCGGCCGTCCCCGACGCATTGTCCCAGGCGCCGTTGAAGATGTCGTCGCCCTCGGCATTGGGCGTCCGGGCCTTGCCGACGTGATCCCAGTGGGCGGAATAGAAGACGTATTCGTCAGGCCGCTCGGTGCCGGGGATCTTGGCCAGCAGGTTGTTGGAGTGGATGACCTCGGTGGTCTCCGCGATATCGACGCTTAGGCGCGCGCCCAGATCCAGAACGCGCCCCAAGGCGGTCGTCTTCGCCCGCTCGACGGCGGCTTCCAGGGGCGCGCCGCCGATCGCTGTCGCCGTGGCCATGTTGATGGATCCGCTGAACCGCGGGTCCTGCGCGCCCTTGACCGTCATCTGCGGACGGGTCGCTCCGCCCACGGCGCGGCGCCAGCGGTTGTCCTGGTCCTGAAGCGTGATGACGCCCACGGCTCCCCGCTTCAGCGCCTCTTGGGTCTTGTGCGTGGTCGAGCCGTAGAAGTTGGGATCCTCGCCCATCACCGTCGGCTGGCCGCGCAGAATGACCACGACCTTGCCGGTCAGGTCCGCATTGCCATAGTCGTCCCAGGTCGGCCCCGAAATGCCGTAACCGGCGAAGACCAGCGGCGCCTCGGCCGTCACGACCGCTTCCGCCGACCCGGCCCGCAGGGTCATGTCCGTCCCCGAGACCAGCGGATGCGATACGCCGTCCGCCCCGGTCCAGGACGCCGTCGGCGCCCGCTCGGGCGTGAAGCGCACCAGATCGACGGGCTGCAACCATGATCCGTCGCGCCCGCCCGGCTCCAGCCCCATCGCCTCATACTGCGCCTGCAGATAGGCCAGGGTCAGACCCTCGCCGACCAGGCCGGGGAACCGTCCCTCCAACTCGTCCGAAGCCAGATATTTGATGTGGTCCGACAGACGCTGGGCGCTGAACTGAGGCGTCGCAGCCGAGGCGACGGCGAAGGAGTCCAGCTTGGGCCCCGGCGATGCGACCGGCGTCGTCGCGCAGGCGGCGAGCGCGAGGGCCGCAAGGGCGACCAGGGGTGAACGGCGATGGATCATTGAACTTACTCTATAGGCGGAATGGCAAAGGGGCGGAGATTCCTCCCCGCCCCATCTCTATTTGTAAGAAGACTAGCGGCGTTCGGACGCCGTCGTCGCGCGCACCGGCGCGAACTCCGAACCCGACTTCCACTGCGGCCAGTCGCGACCATTCGCCAGGGCGCGACCGACATCATAGAAAACGGTCAGATCCTCGATCATGCCGCTGTAGTCCCAATCGGGCGACCATTCATCGGCCGCCTGGTGATAGCGTTTGGCGCCGTATTCCGACCGCGCCGCCTCGCGCGCGGCGATCGGTTCGTCGCGGAATTCGCCTCGGCTGCCGGCGTAGGCCATCGGCACGCCACGCTTGGCCAGCGGGAAGTGGTCCGAACGGTAATAGGTGCCGGCCGCATTCTCGTAATCCGGGACCAGCGATCGCCCTTGCGGCTGGACCGCCGCCGCTAGACGTTCGTCGAAGTCCGACTGACCATATCCGGTGACGCCCAGGCCCGTGACGCGGCCATAGACGTTCATCGAGTCCATGTTGAACCCGCCCACCGTCTTGGCCAGCGGATAGACCGGGTTCACCGCATAGTATTCCGAACCCAGCAGGCCGCTTTCCTCGCCGGTGAAGCTGATCATCACGATCGAGCGTTCGGTGCGCGGCGCGCCGCCGAACATGCGCGCCAGCTCCAGCAGACCCGCCGTGCCCGAGGCGTTGTCCACCGCCCCGTTGAAGATGCGGTCGCCGGTCGCATCCGGCTCGCCCATGCCGATATGATCCCAGTGGGCGGTATAGAGGATCGTCTCGTCCGGATGGGTCGCGCCCGGCAGGCGGGCGATGACGTTGTGGCTGGTGACCTGATTGGTGGCCACGTCGAACTCCGTCGAGAAGGATGCGCCGGGCAAGGCGACGGGCTGGAAGTCACGGCTGCGCGCCTGGACCTTCAGCGCTTCGAAATCCAGACCCGCGCGGCGGAACAGATCGACCGCCACGTCACGCTGGATCCAGCCCTCCATCGGCACGCGCTCGGCCGCCGCATTCTGGCGCAGGATGTCGAACTGCGACACGCCCCAGGAGTTGGCGACCGTCTGCCAGCCGTAAGACGCCGGCGCCGTCTCGTGCACGATCAGCACGCCCGCCGCGCCCTGTTTGGCCGCCTCTTCGTATTTGTAGGTCCAGCGGCCGTAATAGGTCATGGCCTTACCGCCGAAGGTGTTCAGCGCTGGCTCTTCGAAGTCGGCGTCATTGACCAGCACGACCAGGATCTTGCCTCGCAGGTCCTGGCCCTTGAAGTCGTTCCACTGCCGCTCGGGCGCATTGATGCCATAGCCGACGAAGACCAGCGGGGCGTCCTTCAGGCTGACGTGTTCAGCCGGGCGGCGGGTCGAGATGGCGACCTCGCGCCCTTGCGTCATCGGCAGGATCCAGTCAGCCAGCTTCAGCGAGGCCCGCACATTGGACTGGGTGAAGCGGTTCAGGATCACGTCCTGCGTCCACTGGCCGTTCGGCCCGCCCGGCTCGAACCCGGCGGCGGCGTAGCCTTCGCTCAGATAGCGGATGACCTTTTCCTCGGCCGGGGTGGCGATGCCCCTGCCCTCGAAGCTGTCGTCCGATAGCGTCTTGATATCCTGCGAGATGCGCGCCGAATCGAAGGTTGGCATGGTGTGGACCGCAGCGGGATTGGACGCCGTCGCGCAGGCGGATAAAGCGGCGCTCGCCAACAGAACGGCGGCGAAAGAAGAGACAAGACGCATGAACTGAAGGCCCCACAGCCGAAAACGATACGCGACCCTAGGGGGCGATCATCCAGCTGTCGACACAAACGAGCCTTCCGTTAGCGTGCAACGGGGCTCTCACGAGCGTCGCAGGTTTTTGTCACGGCCTCGCGAATATCGGCATAACGACCACGGACGGCCAGATTCCTCGCAGCTTCGCAATCGCCGCTGGCGATCAAACGGTCGAGTTTGTCAGCCAGCTCGAAGCGCTGGTTGATGACCACCTGCCGCCAACGCTGGATTTGATCACGCCGCTCGTTTTCGACAATCAGGCGACTGTCGTTGTCTTCGAAACGCGCGAGGCCGCCGACTGCGTAGATGACCTGCGAATTCGAGGACGTCGGTGTGGCGGTTTGCTGCGCGCCGGAAACTGTCATCGCCAAGCCGAGAGCAATTGTAAGGATTGTCACCTCACGAAGTTCGTCAGCGATTTAGACACAGGTTGCAAACACGCGCCACCTCAAGGCGATGAAAATCAACTTCAGACAGTGCACACAACGGCTTCGGGCCGTACCAAACATGATCCGCAAACGAAAAAGCCCGCCGAGGCGAACCTTGGCGGGCTTACGATTTCGATCCGGCGGCGATGCCCTTAGTGGGCGACGCCCTTCCAGATGCGGCGGTAGGCGACATAGGTGATGCCGGCGAAAAGCAGCAGATAAATCATCACGCCCAGACCGGCCTGCTTGCGCTCGACCATCTTCGGCTCGGACGTCCAGGCGATGAAGGCCGCGACGTCCTTGGCGTATTGATCGACCGTCTGGGGCGAGCCGTCGTCATAGGTCACCTGACCGTTTTGAAGCGGCGGCGGCATGGCGATGAAGCCGCCGGGCGGAACGTCCTTGTGGTCGCCTGTCCAGAACGGCGTCAGGTCGCCGGCCATATAGGGGTTGTAATGCTGACCCTCGCGGATCTGCAGGCCGGCCGGCGCGGCCTTGTAGCCCGACAGCAGAGAATAGATGTAGTTGGCGCCGTCGTGACGGGCCTTGGCCATGACCGATAGGTCCGGCGGCGCAGCGCCACCGTTGCCCGCCGCCGCCGCCGTAGCGTTCGGATAGGGGGCGCGGAACTTGTCGGCGGGCGTGGCGTCACGCTGGATCGCCTCGCCGGTCTCGCTGTCGATGTCGCCGACCTGATTTTCCTTGGCCAGAGCCTTCACGACGGGATTGTCGTTCGGGTTCGGGTACTTCGGATTCCAGAACGGCCCATGACGGTCGCCCAGGTTCCGATAGTGCATCAGGTTCATGCTGTGACAGGCGGCGCAGACCTCGTGATAGACCTTATAGCCGCGTTGCAGCTGGCCCTGGTCATAGGTGCCGAACGGCCCTTCGAAGCTGAACCCGCCCGAGCGCGGATGGGCCGCAGCGCCCGCCGCCATAGCGGGAGCGGCGGCGCTCAACAGACCCAGCGCAATCGCGGCCGAGGTGATGATCGTCTTGAACGACACGGTCTTCATTCCAATCGTCATGATTTTCAGACCTTGTGCTCGACGGCGCCGGCGCCGGTCAGGACCGGCTCGGAGATCGTCGCCGGGATCGGCAGCGGCTGCTCCTTCAACCCGACCAACGGCATGATGATCAGGAAGAAGACGAAGTAATAGAGGGTGAAGACCCGCGTCAGCCAAAGGTAGGAGTTCAGGTCGCCGTCGATCAGGGTGAAGGTCTTGAACGACCCGATCACCGGCGCGTCAGGCAGCTGACCACCGCACCAGCCCAGGCCCACGCCCACCACCAGGAAGATGATGAAGAAGGTCCGCATCGTCGGGCGATAGCGCATCGAGCGCACCTTGGACGTATCCAGCCAGGGCAAGACGAACAGCACGCCGATGGCGCTGAACATCGCTACCACGCCGCCGAACTTGTCCGGGATGGCGCGCAGGATCGCGTAGAAGGGCAGCATGTACCACTCGGGTACGATGTGCGCCGGCGTCTGCAGCGGGTTGGCCGGGATATAGTTGTCGGCGTGGCCCAGCGCGTTCGGCTGATAGAAGACGAAAATGGCGAACAGGATCAGGAACAGGATGATCGCAAAGCCGTCCTTGACCGTGAAATACGGGTGGAAGGGCAGCGTGTCCTTCTTCTCCCGATCCTTCGGGATCAGGATGCCGACCGGGTTGTTCTGACCGGCCGAGTGCAGCGCCCAAAGGTGCAGCACGACGCAGCCCAGGATGGCGAACGGCAGCAGATAGTGCAGCGAGAAGAAGCGGTTCAGCGTCGCATTGTCGATCGCCGGGCCGCCGCGCAGCCAGATCAGGATCGGCTCACCCAGCACCGGAATGGCGCCGATCAGGTTGGTGATGACCTCAGCGCCCCAGAACGACATCTGGCCCCACGGCAGGACGTAGCCCAGGAAGGCGGTGGCGATCATCAGGAAGAAGATCACGCAGCCGATGATCCAGATCATCTCGCGCGGCGCCTTGTACGAGCCGTAGTAAAGGCCGCGCAGCATGTGCAGGTAGACGGCGATGAAGAACATCGACGCGCCGTTGGCGTGGACGTAGCGGATGAGCCAACCGCCGTTGACGTCGCGCATGATGCGCTCGACCGAGGCGAAGGCCAGATCGACGTTAGGCGTATAGTGCATGGCCAGGACGATGCCGGTGACGATCTGCGTCATCAGGCACAGGGCCAGGATGCCGCCGAAGGTCCACCAGTAGTTCAGGTTCCGCGGCGTCGGCAGGGACATGTAGTCCGCGCCGAAACGGATGATCGGCAGCCGGGTGTCCAGCCACTTCTCGACGCCCGTCTTCGGGACGTAGGTGCTCTCGTGATCGCTCATGATTCCCCCTTGGTCCTCAGCCGATCTTGACGCGGGTGTCGGACAGATAATCGTATTCCGGCACCACCAGGTTCAGAGGCGCCGGCCCCTTACGAATGCGGCCGGAGGCGTCGTAGTGCGAGCCGTGGCAGGGGCAGAACCAGCCGCCGTAATCGCCCGCGCCGAAGGTCGGCACGCAACCCAGGTGCGTGCACGAACCGATGACGACCAGATATTTCTCGTGACCCGGCTTGGTGCGCTCGGCGTCGGTCTGGGGCTGCTTCAGGTCCGGGGCGTTATCGTCCGCGATCACCTTCTGCAGCTCTGCCGGGGTGCGGTAACGCACGAACACCGGCTTGCCCTGCCATTTGATGACGACCTGCTGGCCTTCCTGAACCTTGGTCAGGTCGAACTCGATCGACGCCAGCGCCAGCGTATCGGCCGCCGGATTCATCTGGTTGATCAGCGGCCAGGCGATCATGGCGCCCGCACCGACCGCTGCGGCGCCCGCCGCGATATAGATAAAGTCCCGACGATTGGGATCACCGCCCTCAGGGCTGTGACCGTCTTCCGTATGCACGACCGATTCGGCCACGTTTCCACCTCTCGAACGCCGCAGAAGACCCCCAAGGGCGTCCCCAGCCACGGCACGAACCAACAAAAGACGCCGGGAATCCCCGACGGCCCGTGACTTGCGCCGGTTTGGACGCAAGCTGCTGACGTTTCTTGCGAAACGCTCGCAAACAGACCGCGACAAACCCCCTCGCCGCGCGTATGTCAGGCCTTAGAATGCGTCTCGCCCTTTTTCAACCGGACATTCCTCAGAACGTCGGAGCCTGCATCCGATTGTCAGCCTGTTTCGGCGTCGATCTGCATGTGATCGAGCCGACGGGCTTCCGTTTCGACGACCGCGCCATGAAGCGCGCGGCCCTCGACTACGGCCCCCTGTCGCACATGACCCGCTACGCCGACTGGGAGGCCTTCCAGGCGGATCGTCCGGCCGGGCGGCTGGTGCTGCTTACGACCAAGGGCGCCACGCCCCTGCCCGACTTCGTCTTCCAGCCCGACGACGTGCTTCTGTTCGGCAAGGAGAGCGCGGGCGCCCCCGACTATGTCCACGCCGCCGCCGACGCCCGTGTCGTCGTGCCGCTGCGCCCCCAGGCCCGCTCGCTGAACCTGTCCGTCACCGCCGGCATCGCCCTGTGGGAAGGCCTGCGCCAGACGGGCGGGATCGGGTGAGCGGCGTTTACCTCGTCTGCTAAGGCCCCCACAATCCTGCATTGATAGGCAGACATCTCGAAGATTAGACGAGGATGCAGATCATGATGGACACGGCTCCGACCCTGGTGGCGATCATCGTCTTTCTCGTGATCGTCGGCGGCTGGGAACTCAGTCGCAAGCGAGGCAAGCGACGTGCAGCACGTCGTTCAGCCATCGCCAAATTCAGGCCTGGCGTCAAAATCGCCATGCGGCCGCAAGTCGCGACGAGCCAACTCGACACGGTGATGGGCGCTGCTTTCCAGGCTCGACCTCTGATGTCCCGCGCAGAGGCCTCGGTCTTCTATGCCGCCGAACGGGCCATGAAGCGGCTCGACATCAAGGGGCGAGTGATGGCGCAGGTTTGCCTTGGCGAAATTCTGCGATCACCTGACGACGACGCCTTTCGCGCCATCAACAGCAAGCGCGTCGATATCTTAGTCATATCCAACAGCGGCTGGCCCTTGGCGGCCATCGAATAGCGAGGCGAGGGTCACTATCAGGGCACGGCCTACGCCCGGGACGCCGTAAAGAAGGCTGCGCTCCAACGCGCTGGCGTCGCCTATCTCGAAGTGACGCCCCAACATAGCGCCGACGATATCGAACGCGACCTCGCCCGCGTCATGCAGGCGCACATGGCTCCCGCTTAAGACTCCAGCCGCGCCATCGACGGGCGTTCGCCGGACTTTGACGCCGCGACGGCCTCGACCGACCGCATGACCCGCAGCAGGTTCTCGCCGGCGATCTTGCGGATGTCCGCCTCGGTCCAGCCGGCCTGCATCAGGGCTGCGAGAATGCGCGGATAGGCGTCCACCCCGCCCATGCCTTCGGGCAGGCTGCCGATGCCGTCGAAGTCGGCGCCCAGCCCCACATGGTCGATGCCCGCCACCTCGCGCACATGCTGGATATGCGCCACGACGTCGGCCAGGGTCGCCTGAGGCGTCGGATTGGCGGTTGTCCAGGCCGTCAGCCCGGCCTCCACCGCGCCGGGATCGCCGGGGTTCAGGGTCTTGAGCCGGGCCTCCTCGCCGGCCTTGGCGCCGTTCCACGCCCGCACCGCCTCGGACACGAAGCCCGGCGCAAGATTGATCATCACGATCCCGCCGTCCTGGGGCATTATCCGCAGCACCCGATCCGGCACATTGCGGGGATGATCCGTCACCGCCCGCGCCGACGAATGTGAAAAGATCACCGGCGCATCCGAGACCCGCATGGAGTCCAACATCGTCTCCTCGGACACGTGGCTCAGGTCCACCATCATGCCCAGCCGGTTCATCTCCTTGACCACCTCCTCGCCGAACGGGCTCAAGCCGCCCCACTTCGGCGCGTCCGTCGCGCTGTCTGCCCAGGTCGTGGTCTTTGAGTGGGTCAGGGTCATGTAGCGGGCGCCGGCCCGATAGAATTCGCGCAACAGGGCCAGCGAATCGTTGATCGAATAACCGCCCTCCATCCCGATCAGGCTGGCGATCCGACCAGACGCGAACACGGCGTCCACCTCGTCGGCGGTCTCGGCCACGCCAAAGGTCTCGGGATGGGCGGCGATGATCCGCTTGGCCGTGTCGATCTGTTCGAAGGTCTCTTCGACCGCCTCGCGCGGCGTCAGGCTGGCAGGCACATAGACCGACCAGAACTGACCGCCGACGCCGCCGGCCCGCAATCTTGCGATGTCGGTGTGCAGCTTGGTGGACGCCGCCAGATTCTTGGTCAGATCAACGGCGTAGACATCGTTTCCATATTGCTGTCGCAGCGCCCATGGCAGGTCGTTGTGCCCGTCGATCAGCGGCGTCGTCTTCAGGATGCCCAGCACCCGCGCCTCGTCTGCATCCTGAGCCTGGGCCGCTCCCGCCAAGGCAAGGGCGGCGACAGTGACGAAGAGAAAACGACGGATCATGGGCGGGCTTCCTGAAAACGGCAGGCGGCCATTAGCGCCTGCGATTCCTTCTATGACAACCTGTCCGGATGACGCCGACGCCGCGACGTGGTTCAAGCGCGCCATGAGCGACGCCGTCTTCTCCGATCCGCTCGACCTGAAGAAGGTCGAGACCCGCGCCTGGTTCGAACATCTGCGCGACCGCATCCATGCCGCCTTCGAAGCGCTGGAGGATGCCGCCCCCGCCGACCTGTTCCCCGGCGAGCCCGGTCGCTTCGTCCGCACCCCATGGGAACGGCCCGAGGGCGGCGGCGGCGTCATGGGCATGATGCACGGCCGCCTGTTCGAAAAGGTCGGCGTCCACGTCTCGACGGTGCATGGCGCCTTTCCCGCGGACTACGCCAAGAATGTGCCCGGCGCCGACGTCGATCCCCGATTCTTCGCCACGGGGATCAGCCTGATCTGCCACCCGGTCAGCCCGCGCGTGCCGGCGGTGCATATGAACACCCGCTTCATCGCCACGACCAAGAGCTGGTTCGGCGGCGGCGGCGA
The DNA here is from genome assembly GCF_014204545.1 of Brevundimonas vesicularis. Taxonomy (GTDB): domain Bacteria; phylum Pseudomonadota; class Alphaproteobacteria; order Caulobacterales; family Caulobacteraceae; genus Brevundimonas; species Brevundimonas vesicularis_B. The sequence continues at coordinate 82,627 of NZ_JACHLJ010000001.1, read as the reverse complement.
CCTGACGCCCGTGCTGATGGCGGATCGTCGTCAGGATCACCCCGACACCGTCGCCTTCCACGCGGCCATGCAGGCCGCCTGCGACGCCCATGACCCGACCTGGCACGCCAAATACAAGGCCTGGTGCGACGAGTATTTCTATCTGCCCCACCGCAAGGAGCCGCGCGGCACCGGCGGCGTCTTCTACGATCATCACGACAGCGGCGACTATGACCGAGACTTCGCCTTCACCCGCGACATCGGCCTGGCCTTCCTGGACGTCTATCCCCGCATCGTCGCCGGCCGCATGGCCGAGCCCTGGACGGCCGAGGAGAGCGAGGAACAGCTGATCCGCCGGGGCCGCTATGTCGAGTTCAACCTGCTCTACGACCGCGGCACCATGTTCGGACTGAAGATGGGCGGCAACGTCGACTCGATCCTGTCGTCCATGCCGCCGGTGGTGAAGTGGCCCTAGCCCATCGCCTCGACAAACACGTCGCCGGCCCGGCTGCGATACCGTTCGCGGTGTCGTAACAGGCGGAATGGCCGCTCGGGCAGGGTGAAGGGCGCCGTCACCAGCCGCCCGGCCGCCACCGACGCATAGGCCACGCTTTCCGACAGGGCCGTGGCTCCCGCCCCCGCCTCGGCCGCCGCCAGTACGGCTTCGTTCGACGGCAGGGTCATCGATACCGACAGGGTCGCGGGATCGACCCCCATGTCCCGCACCGCTGCCTCCAGCGTCGATCGTGTGCCGGATCCGACTTCGCGCAACACCCACGGCTGGCCCGCCAGATCCTTCGCCTCCAGCCGACGTCGCGTCGCCCATGGATGGTCCGGCGTCACCAGCACGGCCAGCCGATCCGACCCCACCTGAACCTGCGACAGGGCCGGCTCGTCCACGGCCCCCTCGACCAGGCCGATCTCGGCAGCGCCGCTCAACACGGCCTGCGCCGCCTCGCGCGTGTTTCCGATCTCGACGGCGAGTTCGACGCCGGGATAGGCCGTGTGGAAATCCACCAGCCGGCGCGGCAGCCAGTAGCTGGCGATGGTCTGGCTCGCGAACACCGCCAGACGCCCGCGCCGCAGAGCGCTCATGTCCGCCAGCGCCGCCTCGGCCGCCGCCGCTCGCGCCAGCACTGCCTTGGCCTCGGGCAGGAAGGCGCGGCCGGTCTCGTTCAGCACCACGCCCCGACCAACCCGATCGAACAGCCGCACGTCATGCTCGGCTTCCAGAGCTGCCAGAGCATTCGACACCGCCGACTGTGTCAGGTTCAGCGCTCTTGCCGCCGCCGTCACGTGGTCACGCTCAGCCACGGCGACGAAGATGCGCAGGCGTTCCAAGGTCACGATTGATCTCCAAATCGGATTGAAACGACCATAACTATACGTTGGACCGCCGTCGAGGGCAGGCGCATCAGGCTTGACGATGAAGTCCGCCGCCCTGCCCGCCCCCTTCCACGCGCCCACTTTGGCGTCGGTGACGGCGTTCGGGCGCACGATCCGGCCGGGCGTCATGCTGTGCCTGCTGGTGACTCTGGCCGCCATCGGTCTGACCAGCATCGAGCGCGACGTGATCGGCCATGTCTGGCTGGAGCCGCTGGTGCTAGCCATCCTGCTGGGCGCCGCCGTTCGCACCGCCTGGACGCCCGATGCGCGGTTCAAGGCCGGGATCGACTTCTCGGCCAAGATGCTGCTTGAGGTCGCGGTGGTGTTGCTCGGCGCCTCGGTCAGCGCCGCCACCCTGTCGTCGTTGGGGGCCGGCTTCGTCCTGGGCATCTTCGCCCTGGTCGCGCTCGCCATCATCGTCGGTTTCGGCGTCGGTCGCGCCTTGGGCCTGAACCCGCGCATGGCCCTGTTGGTCGCCTGCGGGAACGCCATTTGCGGCAACTCCGCCATCGCCGCCGTTGCGCCCGTTATTGACGCGGATGGAGAAGAGGTCGCCGCCTCCATCGCCTTCACCGCCGTGCTGGGCGTGATCGTTGTCCTGGCGCTGCCCTTGCTGGGCGGGCTGATCCATTTGAACGGTCTGCAATACGGCGCCCTGGCCGGCCTGACCGTCTATGCCGTGCCGCAGGTCCTGGCCGCCGCCGCACCGTTCGGCGCAGTCGCCACCCAGACCGGCACGGTGGTCAAGCTGGTGCGGGTGCTGATGCTGGGGCCGGTCATCCTCGCGCTTTCGCTGATCTTCCGCGACCGCGCGCCGACGGCGGCCAAGCCTGGCCTGCACCGCCTGCTGCCGTGGTTCATCGTCGGCTTCCTCGTAATGATCGCCCTGCGCTCGTTTGATCTGATCCCGCAGATCGCCCTCGCCCCCATGGCCGCCGCCTCAGGCCTGCTGACCATCGTCGCAATGGCCGCTCTGGGCCTGCAGACCGACATTCGCGCTGTCGCCCGCGCCGGCGGCCGCGTCGTCGCCGCCGTCATCCTCTCGCTAGGCGCCCTGGTCGTGCTGGCGCTGGCGCTGATACGGCTGCTGGGTCTCTAGATCCCGCTGCCGTCATCCTCGACCGGCGGCGGGGTAAGCAGCAGGAAGGCGCGGATCCAGGCGGTCAGCACGGCCCGGTCGTTGGGCCGCTTCAGACTGTCGATCGCCTGATCCGCCACATCATGCGGGATGCGCGCCCCGCGCCGTCCCTCGATCAGGGCCGCCGCATAGTCAGGCTGAAACTCCGGGTGGCACTGAAACGAGATCGCATCGTCGCCCCAGGCCAGGCCGGCGTAGGGCGTGAAGCCGCTGGACGCGATCACCCGCGCATCATCCGAAACCGCGACGACCTGATCCTGGTGCGACACGGGAATGGCGATCGTCCGCGCACGCGGATGCATCCACGGCGCATCCTCGCGCACGTCATAGCGGTGCAGCCCCACGCCCCAGCCCTTGGGCGATTTCTCGACCACCCCGCCGAACGCATGGGCCAGCGCCTGATGCCCAAAACAAATGCCGACCAGCCGCGTCCGCCCTCGCGCCGCCCTCAGCCAATCGATCAGCTGCGGGATCCACGGCAGGTCGTCATAGACCCCCGCCGCCGACCCCGTGACGATGGCCCCCTGGAAGACCGACGGATCCTCGGGCAGTTGCCCCGACTGCACGTCGAACCGCGTCGTCGGCACGCCCTCGCCCAGCAGGGCCCGAAACCGCGCTGGATAGTCGTCGAAATCGTCCTTCAGATGCTCCGGCGGGTGTCCGGTTTCCAGAATGGCGATGCGCGTCATGCGATCAACCTAGTGACTGCGGTCAGAAGGTCCAGACCTCGGCCCGTCCGCCCGCTTCGCCGAGCGCCCCCGCGATCCAGCCGCAGATCTCGGTCGCGGCCGCTTCCGCGCCCGCCGGCGGATTGACCACCACCATGGCGCAGCCGTTCATCTTCATCGGATTGGTCAGCGGCCTCAGCCGCGCCTCGGCGACCAGGGTCGGCCCCGCCTTGCCCTGCAGCCGCCGGATGAAGCCGTCGAAGGTCTCCAGATCCTTCAGCGGCGTCCAGATGGCCACCGTCGCCGTCGGATCGCGCTTCACCACCGAAATCGCGGTCTCGGCCGAGCGGATATAGTCGTCGGGCTTTTCGAAAGGCGGGTCGATCAGCACCAGCGGCCCGCTTACCTTCGCCGCCTCCGCCGCCACCGCCGCATAGCCGTCGCCCTCGCGCGCCTCGGCGTTCGCGCGCCCCGTCAGCGCCTCGGCCAGCATGGCCCGCACCGGCGGGTTCAGCTCGAACCCGACATACCGACCGCCAGGCGTCAGCGCGTCCGCGATCAGCAACGGCGACCCCGGATAGAACCGCGACCCGCCCTCAGGATTCAGCGCCGCGACCTCGGCCGCCAACGCATCCATCAGCGGCGTCCGCCCGTCGGCGGACATCAGCCGCGCCACGCCGGCCTCGGCCTCCTTCGACCGCGCGCCATCCCCCGTCAGATCATACAGCCCCGCCCCCGCATGGGTGTCGAACACCGTCAGCGGCCCCGACGCCTGCCGCGCCTTCACCAGCCACAGCACCAGGGCGTGCTTGACCAGGTCGGCGAAGTTTCCGGCGTGAAAGCTGTGGCGATAGTTCATGCCGCCTCGTCCCGCGCCCGGCCCGCGCGGTCAAGCGGAACTCGCGCGCCAGACACGGCGTTCGGCCTAAGTCCTTGTACGGAAAGATGCGATGGCCGCCAAAACCACCCTCACCGACGCGCAACGCAAGCCGCCCAAGGGCGTCGCGACCCAGGCCAAGCGGGGTCTCGACCTGCGCGACAAGCACGACCGGGGCGGCACCGAGGTCGGCGTACGCCGCGCCCACCAGTTGGCGGATCAGAAGCCCGTCTCGGACAAGGACATCAAGGACATCTACAGCTATTTCGCCCGCCACACCGTCGACAAGGACGGCAAGGGTTGGGGCAGCCGCACCGATCCTTCGGCCGGCTATATCGCCTGGCTGCTGTGGGGCGGCGATCCGGCCGAGCGCTGGATCAAACGGCTGCATGACCGCCTTGAAAAGGCGAACGGCTGATGGCCGACGGATCGCACGCCTTCGACATCGCCGCCGAAGTCCCCGAAGGCCTCAGCTATTGCAGCGACGAGTTCGCGGGCCTGACGCGCCGCCGCGCCGGCAAGGGCTGGTCGTATCGCGACGCCAAGGGCAAGACCGTGACGGACGCCAAGACCCTGGCCCGCATCCGCGCCCTGGCCATTCCGCCCGCCTGGACCGACGTCTGGATCTGTCCCAAGGCCAACGGCCATATCCAGGCCACCGGCCGGGACGTGAAGGGCCGCAAACAATATCGCTATCACAACGACTGGAGCACGGCCCGCTCCGAGAACAAGTTCGACAAGCTGCCGGCCTTCTCGCGCAACCTGCCGAAACTGCGCGAGAAGGTCGAACACGACCTGACTCTTCGCGGCGTCTGTCGCGACAAGGTGCTGGCCACCGCCGTGCGCCTGCTGGAGATCACCCTGATCCGGGTCGGCAACTCCATCTACGCCAAACAGAACCGCAGCTACGGCCTGACGACCCTGCACAAGCGCCACATCGATGTGGACGGCGCGGCCCTGACGTTCGAGTTTCGCGGCAAGAGCGGCAAGGACCACAGCGTCAGCGTCAAAGACCGGCGCCTGGCCAAGGTCGTGCGGCAGCTGGAAGGCCTGCCCGGCCAGCAACTGTTCAAATACCGCGCGGCCGACGGGACGCTGTGCCCGGTCGATTCCGACGACGTGAACGCCTACATCCGAGAGGCGATGGGCGAGCAGTTCTCGGCCAAGGACTTCCGCACCTGGGCCGGCACAGTGTCGGCGGCGCGGGCGCTGCGCGACACCGAGGCCCCGACCTCGCCCACCGACGCCAAGCGAAAGATCACCGTCTGCGTCAAGGCGGTCTCAGGCCTCTTGGGCAACACCCCCACCGTCTGCCGCGCGTCTTATGTCCACCCCAAGGTCTTCGCCCTGTTCGAAAGCGGCGAAATCGGCAAGGCCTTGCCGGGGTCGGAGACCAAAGGGTTCGAAAAGGCGCTGATCAAACAGCTGCTGGCTGTCTGATCAGCGGTCCTCGTCTCTTAGGCGACCTTGTCCCAGTCCAGCACGACCTTGCCTGACTGGCCCGACTTCATGGCTTCGAAGCCTTCGCGGTAGTCGGCGTAGCCGAGGCGGTGAGTGATCAGCGGGCTGAGGTCCAGGCCGGCTTTCAGCAGGCCCAGCATCTTGCGCCAGGTGGTGAACATCTCGCGGCCATAGACGCCCTTGATGGTCAGGGCCTTCAGAATGATCGCGCCCCAGTCCGTCTCCATCGGCTTGCCGGGAATGCCCAGCAGCGCCATGCCGCCGCCCATGATCAGGGTGTCGACGCACTGTTTGAAGGCGATGGGCGAACCCGACATCTCCAGCGCGACGTCGAAGCCGACCTTCAGGCCTAACTCCTTCATGACGTCGTGAATGTCTTCCTTGGTCGTGTTCAAGGTTCGCACGCCCGGCGCCACCTTCTGCGCCAGCTCCAACCGGAAGTCGTTGATGTCGGTCAGGACCACAGTTCGCGCGCCCGCGTGACGCGCCACGGCCGCGGCCATCATGCCGATGGGTCCTGCGCCGGTGACCAGCACATCCTCGCCCAGCAGGTCGAACTGCTGCGCCGTGTGAACCGCATTCCCGAACGGATCCAGGATCGAGCCGATCTCATAGGGGACGTCATCCGGCAGTTCGATCACGTTGAAGGCCGGCGCCACGACGAACTCGGCGAAGGCGCCCTGGCGGTTCACGCCAATGCCGCGCGTCTTGGGGTCCAGGTGGAAATGTCCGGCGCGGGCCGCTTCGGAGTTCAGGTCGATGACGTGGCCCTCGGCCGAGACGCGTTGACCGATCTTCAGCGGGCGGTCGACATCCTTGCCGATGGCGACGATCTCGCCGGCGAATTCGTGGCCGGTGATCATCGGCGTCGGCACGTTCTTCTGGGACCACTCGTCCCAGTTCCAGATGTGGATGTCGGTGCCGCAGACCGCCGTGCGATGCACACGGATCAGCACATCCTCCGGTCCCGCCTCGGGGATCGGCGCGTCGATCAGTTCCAGGCCGACGCCGGGCGCGGTTTTGGCCAGGGCCTTCATCGTGTCGGTCATAGTCTCAACTCCCTGAAATCACGGCTCCGGGTTCATCCCGAAACCCGCGGCTGAGGCCCCACGCCTACTCGCCGCCTGGTCTTCGTTGATGGCGCGCGAGAAGGGCTAAATGACGCCCAGTTCCCGTCCCGCCTGGGTGAACACTTCAACCGTCCGGTCGATCTGATCGAAGCTATGCGCCGCCGACATCTGTGTGCGGATGCGAGCCTGGCCGCGCGGAACCACCGGGAAGCTGAACCCGATCACATAGACGCCCAGCTCCAGCGCCCGCGCCGCGAAATCCTGCGCCAGCTTGGCGTCGCCCAGCATGACCGGGATGATCGGATGCTCGCCGTCCAGCAGGGTGAAGCCTGCGTCCGACATGGCCCCGCGATAGCGATGGGCGTTGGCCGACAGGCGGGTGCGCAACGCATCGCCCTCGGCACCTTGCGCGATGCGGATGGCTTCCAGGCTGGATCCACAGACCGCCGGCGCCAGGGCGTTGGAGAACAGATAGGGCCGCGCCCGCTGTTTCAGCAGTTCGACCACAGACTTCTTCGCGCAGATGAAGCCGCCCATGGCGCCGCCCAGGGCCTTGCCGAAGGTGCCGGTGACGAAATCGACTTCGACCCCGTGGTGGGCGAAGGAGCCCTTGCCCTGCGGACCCAGGAAGCCCGTCGCGTGGCAGTCGTCCACCATGATCAGGGCGTCGTATTTGTCGGCCAGCGCTCGGATCTGATCCAGTTTGGCGATATAGCCGTCCATCGAGAAGGCGCCGTCGGTGGCGATGATGATGTCGCGGGCGCCGGCGGCTCGGGCTTCCTTCAGCCGGCTTTCCAACTCGTCCATGTCGGAGTTGGCGAACCGATAGCGTTTGGCCTTGCACAGCCGCACGCCGTCAATGATTGACGCATGGTTAAGGCTGTCGGAGACGATGGCGTCGTTCTCGCCCAGCAGGGGTTCGAACAGGCCGCCGTTGGCGTCGAAGGCGGCGGCGAACAGGATGGCGTCCTCGAAGCCGAGATAGCCTGCGATGGCGGCCTCAAGCTCCTTGTGGATCTCCAGGGTGCCGCAGATGAAGCGGACCGAGGCGGTGCCCGCGCCCCACTTCTGCTGCGCCGCGATCCCGGCCTGGGTGACGCGTTCGTCGCCGGCCAGACCGAGGTAGTTGTTGGCGCAGAAGTTCAGCACGTCGCGTCCGGCGACCTGGATCACAGGCCCTTGGCGCGAGGCGATGATGCGTTCGGGCTTGGTGAGGCCCTGGGCGTCGATCTCGGACAGTTCGCCGGCGACGCGGTCGTAGAAGCTCTGGGTCATGGGCCGCGACCTACGCCGATTTTCAATCAGTTTCCACCCGCCTCAGGTCGCCGGCGCCGGGTTGGCCTCGGCCCGGATCGGACTGACGCGGATGCGACCGCCGCAGGGGCTGAACGAGAACGGTAGGCTGACGGCGGCCGTATCGCTGGGCGCCGTGACCTTTATCGTCGCCGCGTCGGGACACGTCTTTTGCATGGCTTCATTGGGCACGACGCTCCAGGCCATTTCGAAATAGGCCTTGGCCCGGGGCGCCAGTTGGACCGGCGTCGGAGCCTGGCCTTGGCGGAAATAACTTCCAGGGCTCTGTTCGGCGCGAATGGACGACAGGGTGCGTCCCCGCGCGTCCTGCAAGGTCACTGTCGGATAGCCGGTCAGGCTGCAGGCCTGGGTTCCGATATTCTGCAGACTGAAGTTGCTGACCCGATTTCCCGCGCCCGCATCGCCATCGCCCGCCGCCAGCGTCAGTTGCGGCCCCTTGCAGGGCAGCGCAGCGGGCAAGACCCCGCCGGCCGCCTCGGTCGGCGTCTGACTTGGCGTCGGCAACGGTCCAGGCGTCACGTCAGCCCCGGGGATCGGCCGCGAGCAACGCTCCAGCACCGCGACACCGGTTGTGCCGTCCGGACCCAGTCGGCTCAGCGTGCCGCTCTCCTGCCCATCGCGGGTCGCCGTCCACCATTCCACGCCGCCGCCGACATAGCGCGCGCCGCTGGCGGCCTGCACCGAACGCATCGCATAGGTTTGATTCTGATGGGTCAGCTTGGCATTGTCGCTGTCGACATACTGGACCTGAAGCGTCGCACCGCTTTCGCAGGCATAGCCGACCGAGGGCGCATCTGATGCAGGGGCGGCCGCCGGCTCGACCGGCGCGGCGGGCTGTTCCGGCTCGGTGCGAGAGCAGGCTGCGGCGGCGGTCAGAGCCGCGATGGCGACAAATGCGGTCAGGCGGTGCGACATCATGTCATGTCCTCTGGTTTCGGCTTCAACGGCCCAACCTGACCAAAGGCTCCGCTTAATGCCCCGCTTTTGGCGTCTCCATCAGCTCGATCAACACGCCGCCCATGTCGCGCGGATGCAGAAAGACGACCGGCGTCCCATGCGCCCCGATACGCGGCTCGCCAGTCCCCAGGATCGTCACCCCCTTGGCGCGCATCTCGGCGACGGCGGCGTGAATGTCGGCGACCTCGAAACAGACGTGATGCTGTCCACCCTTTGGATTCTTGGCCAGGAAGCCGACGATGGGGCTGGTCTCGTCATAGGGTTCGATCAGCTCGATCTGAGCCGTCGGCGTATCCACAAAACACACCTTCACCCCCTGCGCCGGCAGGTCGAACGGCTCGCCGATCTTCGTCGCGCCCAGGATGTCGCGATACAGTTTGATCGAGTCGGCGATGGACGGCGTGGCGACGCCGACGTGGTTCAGGGCGCCGATCATGACTTGTCCTTGTCAGGAGCGGGCTGGGCGTAACCCAGACGCTGGTTGAGCTTCTCGATCAGGTCGACCGCCGTATCAGCGATGGCCGAACCGGGCGGATAGACGGCGGCCGCGCCCATATCCAGCAGGGGTTGGACGTCGGACGGCGGGATCACCCCCCCGACCACGATCATGATGTCGGGCCGGCCCAGTTTCTCCAACTCGGCCTTCAGCTCCGGCACCAGGGTCAGGTGCCCTGCCGCCAGCGATGATGCGCCGACCGCGTGAACGCCCTTCTCGACCGCTTCCTGAGCGGCCTCGGACGGCGTCTGGAACAGGCTGCCGGCTGTGACGTCGAAGCCCAGATCGCCGTATCCGGTCGCGACGACCTTCTGGCCCCGGTCGTGCCCGTCCTGGCCCAGCTTCGCGATCAGAATGCGCGGTGGGCCGCCGTCGTTTTCGACGAAGGTCGCAACCATCTCGCGGGCGCGGGCGAAGCGGGCGTCGGTCCCCGCCTCCTTGGCGTATACGCCCGACACGGTCTGGACCGTCGCCACGTGGCGGCCGAAGGCGGCCTCCAGCGCGTCGGAGATTTCGCCCACCGTCGCCTTGGCGCGGGCCGCCTGAACCGCCAGTTCCAGCAGGTTGGCATTCCCGCGCGCGCCCTCGGTCAGGGCGTTCAGCGCCGCATCGGTCGCCGCCTGATCTCGCTCGGCGCGCAGGCGCTTCAATTTGTCAATCTGGGCCGCCAGCACCGCCGCATTGTCGACTTTCAGCATCGGAATGTCGTCGACGACAGGGTTCAGATATTTGTTCACCCCGACCACCGTTTGCTGGCCAGTGTCGATCCGGGCCTGGGTCTTGGCGGCGGACTCTTCGATCCGCAGCTTGGGGATGCCGGCTTCGATCGCCTTGGCCATGCCGCCCAGGGCCTCGACCTCGGCCATATGGGCGCGCGCCCGTTCGGCCAGTTCGTGGGTCAGCCGTTCGACATAGAAACTGCCGCCCCAGGGGTCGATGACCCGCGTCAGCCCCGTCTCCTGCTGCAGCAGGATCTGGGTGTTGCGCGCGATCCGGGCCGAGAAATCGGTTGGAAGCGCAAGGGCCTCGTCCAAGGCGTTGGTGTGCAGGCTCTGCGTCTGGCCGCCCGCCGCCGCCATGGCCTCGACCATGGTGCGCGGCACATTGTTGAACACGTCCTGCGCCGCCAGCGACCAGCCCGATGTCTGGCAGTGGGCGCGTAAGGACAGCGACTTGGGATCGACCCCGCCTTCCTTGCGCACCGCCTCGGCCCACAGCAGGCGGCCGGCCCGCATCTTGGCCACCTCCATGAAGTAGTTCATGCCGATGGCCCAGAAGAAGCTCAGGCGCGGCGCGAACCGGTCGATCGGCATGCCCGCCGCGACGCCCGCCCGCAGATATTCGATCCCGTCCGCCAGCGTATAGGCCAGCTCGATATCCGCCGAGGCTCCCGCCTCCTGCATGTGATAGCCGCTGATCGAGATCGAGTTGAACTTCGGCGTCTCCTGCGCCGTCCAGGCGAAGATGTCCGCGATGATCCGCATCGAGGGCTCGGGCGGATAGATGTAGGTGTTGCGGACCATGAACTCCTTCAGAATGTCGTTCTGAATGGTCCCGGTCAGCTTGGCGTGCGGCACGCCCTGTTCTTCCGCCGCGACGACATAGAGGGCCAGGATCGGCAGCACCGCCCCGTTCATCGTCATCGAGACCGACATCTGGTCCAGCGGGATCCCGTCGAACAGGGTCCGCATGTCATAGATGCTGTCGATGGCCACGCCCGCCATGCCGACGTCGCCCTTCACCCGCGGGTGGTCGCTGTCATAGCCCCGGTGCGTCGCCAGGTCGAAGGCGATGCTCAGCCCCTTTTGACCGGCCGCCAGATTGCGGCGGTAGAAGGCGTTGGACTCCTCGGCGGTCGAGAAGCCGGCGTATTGCCGGATGGTCCACGGATTGCCCGCATACATGGTCGGATACGGACCGCGCACGAACGGCGCGAACCCCGGCAGGCCATGCGGATGATCCAGCGCGTCCGTGCTGTCGGAACCATAGGCGGTCTTGACCGTCAGCCCCTCGGGCGTCAGCCAAGGATCGCGCGTCGGCCCCTGCCCCGTCGCATCGAGGTTCAGGGCGATCTTGCTGAAGTCGGGGAAATTCATTGAGCCGCCTCCTCGAAGGCTGCGGCAAACCGGATCGGCCTTAGTGGCTCGCAGGCTCGTTCGACCGCCACGGCCGCCTCATCGCCCGCCTCGACCGGCGCTGGCCGCACGTCCGCGTCCACATATTTGGTCACGCCGATGATCTGCGCCGCGCCGTTCGTCAGCGCGGCCTCGCGGACCGCGCGGGCGCGGGCGATACGCGGCTGGATGACCGAGCCCTTCAGGGCCTCGACCAAACCACCCTCGGCCTCGATCATCTGGAACTCGGCCCAGCCGGCCTCGGCCAGATCGCGCGTGCGGGCGTCCAGATACCAGGAGCCTGCGGCCGGATCGTCGACCCGGCCCAGATTGGCCTCTTCCATCAGCACCAGTTGGGTGTTCCTCGCCTGACGCCGGGCGAAGGCGTCCGACGTTCCGGAGGCGCGGGTGAAGCCGTCCAGCACCACCACGTCCGCCCCCCCGACCGCGCCGGCGAAGCCGGCCGCCGTCAGCCGCAGCAGATTGGGCCAGGGATCGCGCGCCGACAGCATCCGCCGCGACGAGCGCGCTTCGATAACCGCCGGAACATCCACGTCGGACGCCTTCGTCAGGCTGGCCCAGATCAGCCGCATGGCCCGAACCTTGGCCAGGCTGTCGAAATATTCCGCATCGACCGACAGACCGACGACCGTGCCGCGCAAAGCCGCCTCGACCGACATCCCGGCCTCCACCGCCGCCTTCGCATGGGCCACGACGCTGGACGCCGCAAAGGCCAGCTCCTGCGCCGCCGAACCGCCCGCCTCGTGTGCGACCCGGCCGCTGGCCATGAAAAAGGTCGCTTCGGGATAGGCCCCCGCATGGCGCGCCGCCGTATTGGCCGCCAGGCTCAGATGCTCTTCCACCGAACGCCGCGCGCCGCCCGCCTCGGCGAAGGCTGACACCGGGTCCATATGAAACCGCAGTTGGGCGCGCGGCGAGCCCTTGGCGACGACCGCCAGCGCATTGGCCGCATCCGGCCCGTCGATCCCTGCATCCAGCGCGACCGGCGCCAGCTCCAGCGCCACGCCTTCCAGCGCCCGGCTGAGCGGGGCGGAATCCGCCAGAACCCGCCCCTTCAGCACCACCGACGCCGCGCCGTTCTCCAGATCGGTCAGGACGGCGGCGTTGACCGCTTCGGCATCGTCGCCCTCCACCAGCGTCCGCAGATCCCAGGCCCGGCCTTCGGAGTCGGACGGACGCGGGGCGAAGATCGGCTGCACGCCCGTCGCGCCCGCATACAACGGCCGCGTCACAAGTTGATCGGCATCGAGATGCATCAGCGACTCGATCGGTCGATCCTTCAGCGCCTTCTGGGCCGCCTCGCGCCATTCCAGCGGCGTGGGCGCGGGAAAGCCCGTCATCAACCGAACTCCACCAGCACGTCGTCCGCCGCGACGGGATCGCCGTCCTTGGCACCGACGGCCTTCACCACCCCGTCGCGTTCGGCCTTCAGAATGTTCTGCATCTTCATGGCCTCGATGATGGCCACCGTCTCGCCGGTCTTGACCTCCTGGCCCACGACCACCGGGATCGAGACCACCAGACCCGGCATCGGCGACAGCACCATCTTGGAGGTGTCCGCCGCAACCTTCTCCGGCAGGCGCGCATACAGTTCGGCGACATGGGGCCGCAGCACCCGAACCCGCGCTTTGGCCGCGCGGTGGCGGATGTCGAAGCCGTCGGCGACGCGCTTGACCTCGGCGGTGAAGGGCTCGCCATCCAGATCGGCCTTGAACTGGGCCAGGCCGGGCCGCCAGTCGATGTCCGACAGTCGGATGTCGCCCCCGCCCGTCAGGGTCAGGATCATCTCCTCGTCCTCGTCATAGGACAGGCCGACGCCGTGCGGCGTCTTGTCGATCATCACGATCCAGTCGGTGCGGTCCGACGGGTCGCCGTCCTGTTCGGCGATGACCTCGTGCATGGCCAGGGCCGAGGCGATCAGGATGTGTTCCTGCTCCACCGTCGGGCGCAGGCCGTTAAAGCCGTCCGGGAATTCGTCCTTGATATAGCTGGTCGACAGATTGCCCGACTTGAACCGGTCCTGGTCCATCACCGCCGCCAGGAAGGGCACATTATGCCCCAGGCCCGACAGGTGGGTGTCCTCCAGCGCGCGGGCCATGCCCTCGACCGCCGCCTCGCGCGTCTCGCCCCAGGCGCACAGTTTGGCGATCATGGGGTCGTAGAACATGCTGATCTCGTCGCCCTCGCGGACGCCGGAATCGTTCCTGACCGTATAGTCCCTCTGATCGCCTTCCTCCGGCTGCTCATAGCGAACCAGCCGGCCGATGGACGGCAGGAAGCCCCGATACGGATCCTCGGCGTAGATCCGGCTCTCGATCGCCCAGCCGTCGATCTTCAGGTCCTTCTGTTCGAAGGCCAGTTCCTCGCCCCAGGCCGAACGGATCATCTGCTCGACCAGATCGACGCCCGTGATCAGCTCCGTCACCGGATGCTCGACCTGCAGCCGGGTGTTCATCTCCAGGAAGTAGAAGCTCTTGTCTTGCCCCGCGACGAACTCGACCGTACCGGCCGAGTCATAGTTGACGGCCTGGGCCAGGGCGACGGCCTGCGCCCCCATGGCGGCGCGGGTGGCCTCGTCCAGCAAGGGGCTCGGCGCCTCCTCTATGACCTTCTGGTTGCGGCGCTGGATCGAGCATTCGCGCTCGAACAGATGGACCACATGGCCGTGCTTGTCGCCCAGCACCTGAATCTCGATGTGGCGCGGATCGACGATGAACTTCTCCAGGAAGACCCGGTCGTCGCCGAACGCGTTCAGCGCCTCTGCCTTCACCGCCGCGAACCCCTCGGCCATGTCGGCGTCCGAGTGGGCCACGCGGATGCCCTTGCCGCCGCCGCCGGCCGAGGCTTTGATCATGATCGGATAGCCGATCTCGTTGGCGATCTTCACCGCCTCGTCCGGCGTCTCGATCAGCCCCATATGGCCCGGCACGGTCGAAACCCCCGCCTCGGCCGCCAGCTTCTTGGAGCTGATCTTGTCGCCCATGGCCTCGATGGCCTCGGGGTTTGGCCCGATGAAGGCGATCCCCTCGTCCCTCAGCCGCCGCGCAAACCCGGCGTTCTCGCTCAGGAACCCAAAGCCCGGATGCACGGCCTGCGCCCCCGTCTGGCGCACCGCCTCGACGATCTTGTCCGCCAGCAGATAGGACTGCGCCGCCGGCGCCGGCCCGATCAGCACCGCCTCGTCGGCCATCTCGACCGCCAACGACCCGGCGTCAGCCTCCGAATAGACCTGCACGGTTTTGATGCCCATGCGGCGGCAGGTCTTGATGATCCGAACCGCGATCTCGCCACGGTTGGCGATGAGAATTTTGGAGAACATGGGGCTTCCTACGGGCGTCAAACGCCCAGTTTGGGCGAAAGCGGAACAGCGTTTCCGCCGCTCCAAACATGATAAAGGCGGTCGGACCATAGAACCCAAACGTCGTTGAAGACGCTGCCAGCAACTTCGGTATCACCGAGAAGGTTTGCTTCGAGTTCGTCCGCCACCTCGTCGAAAACCATCAAATCGGTATTTAGATAGATGACTAGCCCGCACCCGTTGGTTCCGTAATTTCCAATCTTTTTGGCCTTCTTGTCTGCAGCATGGTGGAGTGCAGAGCGCGTCGATGAGACGTTGTCAGGTTGGTAGGTGCGCAGAACTTCTTCACCGGCGCTTTTGCGAACGCGATCTTCCCGATATTCGTCGTTACGACGTCGTCCAGGTTCGATCACCTCCGTGACTTCGTAAAACCTATCCACGGAGTCCGACATTTGGACCCCCAGGTCAGGACGATCATCAATCCATACGAGGTAGCGCCGATAGCAGAGGCGAACCGGGCGGAGACATGAGCTTCTCGTGCCCACGTCATAGTATTGTCGGTTACAAAGTAATCGCCCATGGCCTCACTGAGATCGCCCACCAACTTGGTTAGGGATTTCGGTGACTGCCGCTGCGCCAATCGAGTTTTCCACTCCTCTTTGGACAGCGCAGTATTTGAGACGGTCCCCATCACAGCGGAATATTGTCGTGCTTCTTCCAGGGGTTCTCCTGGACCTTGTTCTTCAGCGTCCGCAGGGCCTTCACCAGCCGCCGCCGCGTCCCGTGCGGCATGATGACGTCGTCGATATAGCCCAGGCCCGCCGCCACGAACGGATTGGCGAACCGGTCCTTGTACTCCGCCTCGCGCGCGGCCAGGGCCTCGGGATCGCCGGCCTCCTTGCGGAAGATGATCTCGACCGCGCCCTTGGCGCCCATGACCGCGATCTCGGCGGTGGGCCAGGCGTAGTTGACGTCGCCGCGCAGGTGTTTGGAGCTCATCACGTCATAGGCGCCGCCATAGGCCTTGCGCGTGATCAGGGTCAGTTTCGGCACCGTCGCCTCGGCATAGGCGAACAGCAGCTTGGCCCCGTGTTTGATCAGGGCGCCGTACTCCTGCTTGGTCCCCGGCATGAAGCCCGGCACGTCCACCAGCGTCACCAGCGGAATGTCGAAGGCGTCGCAGAAGCGCACGAACCGCGCGGCCTTGCGGCTTGAATCGATGTCCAGCACGCCCGCCAGCACCTGGGGCTGGTTGGCGACGATCCCGACCGTCTGGCCGTCCAGCCGGCCGAAGCCGCAGATGATGTTCCTGGCGAAGTCGGCCCCGATCTCGAAGAAGTCGGCCTCATCGACCACCTTCAGGATCAGCTCCTTCATGTCATAGGGCTGGTTCGGATTGGCCGGGATCAGGGTGTCCAGGCTCGGCTCGTCCCGCTCGGGCTCATCATAGCTCTCGCGCACCGGCGGCTTTTCGCGGTTCGACAGCGGCAGGAAGCCGATCAGGCGGCGCACCTCCGATAAAGCCTCCAGATCGTTCTCGAACGCCCCGTCCGCCACGCCGGACTTGCCGGCGTGGACGCGGGCGCCGCCCAGATCCTCGTGGCTGACCACCTCGTTGGTGACAGTCTTCACCACATCGGGGCCGGTCACATACATGTAGGACGTGTCCTTCACCATGAAGATGAAGTCGGTGATGGCCGGTGAATAGACATCGCCGCCCGCGCACGGCCCCATGATCACGCTGATCTGGGGAATGACGCCGCTGGCGAGCGTATTCTGCAGGAAGATGTCGGCGTAACCCGCCAGACTTTCCACGCCTTCCTGAATCCGCGCGCCGCCGGCGTCGAACAGGCCGATGATCGGCGCGCCGGTCGTCAGGGCCATCTTCTGCAACTTGACGATCTTGGCCGCATGGGCGCCCGACAGGCTGCCGCCGAAGACCGTGAAGTCCTTGGAGAAGACATAGACCAGCCGTCCGCCGATGGTGCCGCGCCCGGTCACCACCCCGTCGCCGGGGATGCGCTGGTCCTGCATGCCGAAGTCGTGGCTGCGGTGCTCCACGAACATGTCGGTCTCCTCGAAGGAGCCCTCGTCCAACAGCACGTCGATGCGTTCGCGCGCCGTCAGCTTGCCCTTGGCGTGCTGGGCGGCGATACGCTTTTCCCCACCGCCCAGTTTGGCGGCGGCGCGGCGGCGCTCCAGTTCTTCAAGGATGGCTTGAGTCATGATCGGTTTCGGCCTCTTGTTCGAACGGCAAGGCGTGGCGCCTTCATCGCAAAATGGCAAACGCAACTTTGCAAAAGGTGCGGAACTGCGCGGACTTGCAAAGGCGGCGACGATGAACTGCAAACTTGCGAATGGCTGAGAAGCTTTTCCTGGGCGCCAAACTGCGCAAGCTGCGCGAGGCGCGCGGCTGGACGCTGGAGGCCTGCGCCGAACGTCTGGGCCTGTCGCCCTCCTATCTGTCGCAGATCGAGACCAATCAGCGGCCGGCGACGGCGCGCGTCCTGATCGCCCTGACCCGCGCCTTCCATATCGACGCCAGCCTGTTCGATCTGGAGGGCGACGCCCGCCTGATCGCCGACCTGCGCGAGGCCACCACCGACATCGCCGGTCCGGTCAGCGGCGGGGCCGAACCCCCGACGGCGGCCGAGCTGAAACAGGTTGTCGCCAACACCCCGCGCCTGGCCCATCAGTTCCTGGCCCTGCACCAGGCCTTCCGCCAGCTGGACGAGCGGGTGAAGGCGCTGGACGACACCCTGGGCCGCGACGAGCTGGGCGCCCGCGTCGCACTGCTGCCCTATGAGGAGGTCCGCGACTTCTTCCATTACCGCGACAACTACGTCGACAGTCTGGACACGGCGGCCGAGGCCCTGGCCGCCGACATCCCGCAGGACGGCCCGATCGAACGGGCGCTGGAGACCCTGCTGGCCGACCGGCACGGCGTGCGGACGGTCTATGTCGCGGGGCAAGAGGCCCTGCGCCGCTATGATCCCGCCAGCCGGATCCTGAGCCTGGACGCCTGGCAGCCGGGGGCGACCCGGTCGTTCCAGCTGGCGCACCAGTTGGCCCTGCTGTCCTTCCGCGACCTGATCGAGACCGAGCTGGACCAGGCGGCCTTCCGCACCCAGGCCGCGCGCGACGTGGCCCGTGTCGGCCTGGCCAACTATGCGGCGGGCGCGCTGCTGTTGCCCTACCGCGCCTTCCTGGAGGCGGCGCGGGCCGAGAAGCACGACATCGACCGCCTGCGCACCCGGTTCCAGGTCAGTTTCGAACAGGTCTGCCACCGGCTCTCGACCCTGCAACGGCCCGGCTGGCGCGGCGTGCCCTTCTATTTCGCCCGAGTCGACATGGCCGGCAACATCACCAAACGCCACAGCGCCACCCGCTTCCAGTTCGCCCGCTTCGGCGGCGCCTGCCCCCTGTGGAACGTGCACGAAGCCTTCGCCACGCCCGACCGGATCGGGGTGCAACTGGCCGAAATGCCCGACGGCTCGCGCTACATCTCCATCGCCCGCAGCGTGTCCAAGCCCAGCGGCTCCTACCTCGCCAACGACCGCCGCTACGCCCTGTCCCTGGGGTGCGAGGTCGAGCACGCCGGGTCCCTGGTCTATGCCGCCGGTCTGGACCTGAACGGCCCCGCCGCCCGGATCGGCGTCAGCTGCCGCATCTGCGAGCGCACCGACTGCACCCAGCGCGCCTTCCCGCCCTTGGATCGCGCCCTGCACGTGCCCGAGAACGAGCGCGGCGTGGTGCCCTATGTGCTGGATGGACCGCGCTTCGACCGACCGTAGAGCCCTCAGGCCTCGCGCCGCGACAAGCCGTCGCCACGGACGCGCAGGACTTGACACCGGTTACCAGCCTCCTCTTCCTGATCGCACAAGCGCGCAAGGCGCGGGAGGAACGACCGATGAAGCACGCTCTTTTCGCCATCGCCGCAGCCGCCGTGCTGGGCGCCTGTTCACCCCCGCAAGAAGACAAGGCCGACGCCGCGCCGACGGCCCTGCCGCCCGGCCCTGAAACCCAGATCTCCGACGTGTCGCCTGCCGACCTGCCCCCCGCCCTGACGGCGCTTGTCCAGCAGACCGTGTCGGGCATGACCGTCGCCGAGGTCGAACGAAAGGAACGCGAGGGCCGCGTCTATTACGACGTCGAAGGCGCCCGGCCGGACGGGTCCGAGGTCGAACTGGACATCCAGCAGACCGGCGACCGGTTCGAGGTTGTGGAAATCCAACGCGACGTCGCCTTCGCCGACATGCCCCAGGCCGTCCAGGCCACCGCCCGCGCCGCGACCGGCGCCTTCGCCCCCGAACGCATCATCGAAAGCCGTCAGATGGACGGCAGCGTGATCTACGAACTGTTCGCCGTCGGCCAGCCGGCCGAGCCCGCCATGGAAGTCCGCGTCAGAGATGGTAAGGCGGAGGTCCTCACGGAACGCTGGCCGCATTGACATGACCTCACATCCTCCCATCGGCGTCGCCGTCGTCGGCTACGGCCTGGCGGGCCAGACCTTCCACGCGCCGTTGATCGAGGCCACGCCGGGCTTGAGCCTGGCGGCGGTGGTCTCATCGCGCCCTGACGCGGTTCACGCCGACCTGCCCGATGTCGAGGTCCTGCCCGACCTGAACGCGGCGCTCGCCCGCGACGACATCCGTCTGATCGTCGTCGCCACCCCCGACGCCCTGCACGCCGAACAGTCGATCGCGGCGCTGAAGGCCGGCAAGTCGGTGGTGGTGGACAAGCCCTTTGCGGTGACGCTCGCCGATGCCGAGGCGGTCGCCGCCGTCGCGGCCGCATCGCGCGGCGTGTTCAGCGTCTTCCAGAACCGTCGTTGGGACGCCGACTTCCTGACCCTGCGCCGCCTGATCGCCGAGGGCGAGCTGGGCGAGATCGCCGTGTTCGAAAGCCACTACGACCGTTTCCGCCCGACCGTGACCGACCGCTGGAAGGACAAGCGGGACGGCGGCGTCTGGGCCGATCTGGGGCCGCACCTGATCGATCAGGCGGTGCAGCTGTTCGGCCCGCCGCTGGGCGTCTACGCCGATCTGCAGGCCCAGCGCCAGGGCGCGACCGCCATCGACTACGCCCACGTCCTGCTGCGCTACGACCGGCTGCGGGTCATCCTGAACATGAGCCACCTCGCGGCCGAATCCAGCCTGCGCTACGTCGTCCACGGCACGGGCGGCAGCTTCATCAAGCACGGCCTCGACGCCCAGGAGGGCCAGTCCAAGGCGGGACTGCGTCCCGGCGACGCCGACTGGGGCCTGGACCCGTCGCCCGGCGTCCTGACGAAACAGATCGAGGGCGAGACCGTCCGCACCACTCCGACGCCGGAGCGCGGCGACTATCCCGCCTTCTACGCCGCCATGCGCGACGCCATTCGCGGGGAAGGCCCGCCGCCGGTGACGGCGGATCAGGCCCTGGTCGTCATGCGGATTATCGACGCCGGACTGCGCAGCGCGGCCGAGGGGCGCGAGATCGCTCTCTAGCTCTTCTTGCGGCCCTTCGACGTCGCCGCTGGCGCGTGGGCCAGTCGCAGCAGATTGGCCGCGCCCGGCGCCCCGAACGGCGTGCCCGCCAGGATCAGGATGCGCTGGCCCGGCTCGGCCAGACCATATTTGACCGCGCTGTTGACGGCGTCGTCCGTCACGGCCTCCAGCGAGTCCGGCTGCTCGCCCAGACGCGGCTCCAGCCCCCAGACCAGGGCCAGCCGGCGCGCGGTGTTGGGATTAGGCGTCAGCACCAGGATCGGCTTCAGCGGCCGTTCGCGCGCCATCCGCCGCGCCGTGCCGCCCAAGGTCGTGAACACCACCAGACAGCCGGTCGAGGGCGCATTCGCCGCCATGCGCGCCGCCCCGACCAGGGCGTCCACATCATGCTCGTCCATGCCGGCGTGCTCGGCGCCCATCAGGCTGGGCCACATCGGATCGCGTTCGACCCGCTCGATGATCCGGCTCATGATACCCACGGATTCCAGCGGATAGTCGCCCGACGCCGTTTCGGCCGACAGCATCAGGGCGTCCGCACCCTCATAGACCGCATTGGCCACATCAGTCGCCTCGGCGCGGGTCGGGGCCGGGGCGCTGGTCATGGATTCCAGCATCTGGGTCGCCACGATCACCGGCACCCCGCGATTGCGGGCCGCGCGCACGATCTGCTTTTGCGCCACAGGCACATCCTCGGGATCCAGCTCGACGCCCAGATCGCCGCGCGCCACCATCACCCCGTCGCAATAGTCCAGGATGGCTTCCAGATCGGCCAGCGCCGCCGGCTTCTCGATCTTGGCGAGGCAGGCCGCCTGACCATTCACGATCCGCTTCAGCTCGGCCATGTCCTCGGGCTTCTGCACGAAGCTGAGCGCCACCCAGTCCACGCCCATCCGCAGGGCGAAGGCCAAGTCTTCACGATCTTTCGGCGTCAGGGCCGAGACCGGGATCACCGCCTCCGGCACCGCCACGCCCTTGCGGTCCGACAGCTTCGAGCCGCTCTCAACCGTCACATCGGCCCACTCGTCAGTTCGCTCGCCCACACGCAGCCGCACCCGGCCGTCGTCCAGAAGCAACAGCATGCCTTTGCGCAGCGCCTTGAAGATTTCGGGATGCGGCATCTGCACCCGCGTCTCGTCGCCGGGCGTCGGGTCCAGATCGAAACGCATGGTGTGGCCCGGCTTGACCGAGATCTCGACGTCCTTAAACCGGCCCAAACGCAGCTTGGGCCCTTGAAGGTCGGCCAACACGCCCAGCGGACGCTGCAGGGCCATTTCGGCGCCGCGCACCGCCTTCAACGCGGCGGCGTGATCCTCATGCGAACCGTGGCTGAAGTTCAGGCGGAAGACGTCCACCCCCGCCTGGGCCAGCGCCTTGACGGTGCTGGGCGCACGGCTGGCGGGTCCCAGGGTGGCGACGATGCGCGCGCGACGGGCTCGGTTCATGACGTTTCCTGTTGGCTCTCTCGGACGGCAAAACGGGGCCGCCTGGGCGATTTCGCCCTCTTCTGCCAACGAAACCCGCGCTGCGTAAGGCCGCCTTCCCCTCAGGAAACACGAGTTGACGGCCGGAAACAGGAGTTTATCTGGCCGCCGCCCCGCAAGCCGCCACGGCAAACCCGTTCAGATCGATGCACCGGCCCTCCACCTGCGGCGCGGCGACGCCGATCACATGGGCGAGGGTCGGGGCGATATCGACGGTCCGGATCGGCAGGAACCGCTCCTCGGCTTTTGCGCCTGGCCACCAGAAGATGATCGGCACGCGCCGGTCATATTCCCACGGCGTGCCGTGTCCGGCCAGGGTCGAGCCGACGCGGCCGCCCGAGGTGGTGTTCTGGGTCCAGGCGAACTGGATATCGGGCGATCGCTCCGCGACGGTCGACAACCGCATCCGCTCGCGCACCGTCATCATCTCCGGCTGACGGCTGTCCGGCAGAGGCTCTGCCAGCAGCCGGTCGCGCGTCTCGGCGAAAGCCACGTCCGGCAGGGCGCGCAGCATCTCGACCGCCGCCTCCGCCACCTGTGTCCGCAACGGATCGGGCAGCGACCTGTGATCCGCATCGGCGACCATCCAGCCGCTTCCGCCGGACTGCAGCGGATCGGCATCCAGATTGAAGCGCGCCTTCAGCGCGGCGTTGACGCCCTTGATCGCATCGGTGTCGGCGCGGTGCGCCTGCGGATAGCCATGCTCATGCAGCCTCTCGACGAAGTCCGAACCGCCGTGGTCGGCCGTCAGCACGACCAGCGCGCCGCCCGGAATCTGGGCCAGCTTGTCCAGGAATGCGCCCAGCGCCGTATCCAGCCGGTGCATTTGCTCGCACATCTCCGGCCCTTGAGTGCCGTACATATGGCCAATCCGGTCGGTGGCCGACAGGCTGACGCCCAGCATGTCGGTTGACGTGCCCTGCCCCAGCTTCTGGCTGTCCAGCAGATATGCCGCCGCCTTCAGCGTCTGCTCGTCCAGTAGCGGCGAGGTGTCGAACTTCAGCCCCGCCGGCGGCAGCACCGAATGGAACGTCTGGCCGCGAATGGTCCACTCCCCCACCAGCGCCCGGCAGTCCGCGTTCTGATAGTCCCAGGCTGTCGGCGTCGCCGCCGTCCAGGCGTTGAAATCGCGGTTGAACGCCGCGATCGGCACCAGCTTCGCCTCGGCCGTCTGACCCGGCTCGACATATGTGGTCAGTCCAAACCCGTCAGTGAACCAAAAGGCCTGCCCCTGATGACCGGCCAGATTGATCGCCCCGCGATCCTTGCCCGACACCGCCATGACCTTGCTGTCGGGACTGATGGCCTTCAGCCAGTCGCCCAGCGTCGTCGCGCGCAGCTGATCCGGTCCCACCGGCCCATTGTCGGTGTCGTCACGCCCGTGCGCCAGATGGTTCTGCGGCGCGGCCAGGCAATAGACCTCCTTGCCGGTCTTGCCGTCGATCCAGTCGTTGGCGGGGATGCCGGTCTCAGCAGGATGCATGCCGGTCAGAACCGTGGAGTGGCCGGGGCAGGTCTCGGTCAGACCGTGGGTCTGATAGCCGTTGATCGACACCAGTCCCTGGTCGGCCAGCCGGCGCAGGCCGCTGGTATAGCGGCTGCGATACTGGTTGAAGAGGTTGGCGCTGAACTGATCGACTACGATGGTCACGATCAGTTTGGGCGTCAGGGCCGCAGCCGATGCCTGAGGCGCGGCCCCCTGAACCGCCGGCTGGGCGACCGGCGCGCCCGCACAGGCGGCGCCCGCGATCGACAAGGCGCCCAGACACGCGGCGGCGGCGTGACGCGACAGGGACATGAACAACTCCAACAACAGCCGTGCGGCCTCTAGCTGTCGCGGATGGCGCCCGCGTGACAGCCTGGCTCGCTCCTAGTGCGATTCCTTGGAGCGCAGGCGCGCGACCTGATGCAGGACCAGCACCACCACCCCGCCGACGATCAGCCCGATCACGGCCGAGGCCACCGCCGTCGTCAGCCAGCCCATGACGCCGCCCAAGGGTCCGAACACCGCGCCGACGCCTTGCGCCAGATGCTCCAGCGGCTCGGCCGGCCAGTGCAGCCCCAGCGTATGGGAACCGTGCAGCAGAATGCCGCCGCCGACCCACAGCATGGCCGCCGTGCCGATCACGGACAGGGCGCTCATCACCACCGGCATGCCCTTGACCAGGCCACGACCCAGGGCGCGCACGCCGCCGTTCGGCCGCTGGGCCAGATGCAGGCCGATGTCGTCCATCTTCACGATCAAACCGACCGCGCCATAAACGACCACCGTCATGGCGATCCCGACCACCGCCAGCACGGCCGCCTGGGTCAGGATGGGCTGCGACGCCACATCGGCCAGGGCGATGGCCATGATCTCGCCCGACAGGATCAGGTCTGTCCGCACCGCCCCCGCCACCGTGGTCTTCTCCAGCGCCGCCGCATCGCCGATGATCGGCGCCGCGTCCTCGTGCCCGCCGTGGCCCAGGGCCTCCAGCAGCTTCTCCGCCCCCTCGAAACACAGGTATGTCCCGCCGCACATCAGGATCGGCGTGATGGCCCAGGGCGCGAAGGCGCTCAGCAACAGGGCCGCCGGCAGGATGAAGATCAGCTTGTTGCGGAACGACCCCAGGGCGATCTTGCCGATGATCGGGAGCTCGCGGCTGGGCGACAGGCCCATGACATAGCGCGGCGTCACCGCCGCATCGTCCACCACCACGCCGGCGGCTTTGGTCGAGGCCTTGCCGGCCGCCGCGCCCACGTCATCCAGCGACGCGGCCGCCAGCTTTGCGATGCCGGCGACGTCGTCCAGCAGCGCGATCAGTCCAGACGGCATAGTCAGTCTTCCCGGCTGGGCGGCACATTGACGCCCTGCGATTTCAGATAGGATTTGATGTTGCGCGCGGCCTGGCGGATGCGCTGCTCGTTCTCGACCATGGCGATACGCACGAAGCCCTCGCCGTTCTCGCCATAGCCGACGCCCGCCGCGACCGCGACCTTGGCGTGGGTCAGCAACTGCTTGGAAAACTCCAGACTGCCCAGATGCTTCAGCGCCGGCGGCAAGGGCGCCCAGGCGAACATGGAGGCGGCGGGTTTGGGAATGTCCCACCCCGCGCGGCCGAAACTCTCGACCAGCACATCACGGCGGCGATGATAGAGTTTGCGGTTCTGCTCGACGATGTCCTGCGGCCCGTTCAGCGCCGCGCACGCCGCCGCCTGGATCGGCGTGAAGGCGCCGTAGTCGAGGTAGGATTTCACCCGCGTCATCGCCGCGATCAGGGTCTTGTTGCCGACCGCAAACCCCATGCGCCAGCCCGCCATGCTGTAGGTCTTGGACAGGGAGGTGAACTCGATCGCCACGTCCTTAGCGCCCGGAACCTGCAAGATGGAGACCGTCGGCTTGCCGTCGTAATAGAGCTCCGAATAGGCCAGATCGCTGATGATCCACAGATCGTTCGCCTTGGCGAAGTCCACGACGCGTTCATAGAAGGCCAGATCGACCGTCTCCGCCGTCGGGTTCGACGGATAGTTCATCACGAGGATCTTGGGCCGGGGCACGGTGAAGGCCATGGCCCGCTCCAGCGCCTCGAAATATTTCTCGTCCGGCGTGGTCGGCACGCTGCGGATTGCTGCGCCGGCGATGATGAAGCCGAACGTATGGATCGGATAGGACGGATTGGGCGCCAGGATCACGTCGCCCGGCTCGGTGATGGCGGTAGCCAGGCTGGCCAGCCCCTCCTTGGAGCCCATGGTGACGATCACCTCGGTTTCGGGATCCACATCGACGCCGAAGCGGCGACCGTAATAGTTGGCCTGGGCGCGGCGCAGGCCGGGGATGCCGCGTGACGCCGAATAGCCGTGGGCGTCGGGTTTCCTGGCCACCTCGATCAGCTTGTCGATCACATGCTGCGGCGGCGGCAGGTCGGGGTTGCCCATCCCCAGGTCAATCACGTCCTCGCCTGCCGCACGGGCCGCCGCGCGCATCGCATTGGTCTCGGCGATGACATAGGGCGGCAACCGCTTCATGCGGTAGAATTCTTCGGGCATGACAGGCTCGTCGTTGGGATCTGCGGCCGTGGATCGACCACCTTTAGCGCTTAGCGCGCCAGCGCCCTCGCGCAACAGCATTGAAGGTCAATTTCACCCGTCAGGCGGACGAAATCTGTGCGTCGCGCAAAAACCTGGTCGAAAAGTCTGCCGGTCAGCGCCCTCAATAGCTCAACCGCAAACCGATGCTGAGCGTTCGCGGCGGGCCGTATCCGGCGACGCCCGTGCCCGTTTCCGACACCTCGACATCCTCGTCGAACAGATTATCCGCCGCCATCCAGAGGGTCGCGTTCGGCGTGAAGGCCCACTCCCCTCGCGCATCCAGCGTCACGGCGGCGTCCAGCACCCGGCTGTTCAGGTCGTCGTCGAACCGGCTCGATTCATAACGTGCCGCCAGGGCCAGAGTCAGCCGATCGGTCGCGCGCCAATCCAGCCCAGCCGTCGCGCTCCATTCCGGCGCCTGTGCGGGACGCAAGCCGGTCAGCTGCGCGGCGGACGATCCGCCGTCGATCTCGGCGTCGGTCCAAGACGCAGCGGCGTTCAGCGACACGGCTGACGACAGGTCCAGCGTCCCAGCAACTTCCACGCCCCAGGCGTCGATAATGCCCGCGTTCTGGCGCTGGCGCAGCACCCCGCCCGCCGGCACGAACCCGGCGCGCGGGAAGGTCGCCGGCCCGGACCCGAGCGTCACATTGACGATAGCGTCCTCGATCTGATTCCAAAACACCGACGCGCCCCAACGCACGCCCTCGCGGTCGAAGGCCACGCCTGTTTCCACGCCCTTCAGCGTCTCCGGCGTCAGGGCGGCGTTGGCCTCGGTGATGTCGTTGCCGACGCGGAATGGCCGATGCAGTTCGTTCAACGTGGCGGGCCTAAACCCGGAATAGGCCGCCGCCCGCGCCGCATAGCCGCCGCCCAGATCACGCCGCACCGCCAAACGCGCACTGACCACCTCGCCCGACCGATCCGGGTCGCTTTCGTTCAACAGGACGGCGCCGGTCGCCAGGGTGTTCTCCTGACGGAATCCGCCCGTATTCTCCCACCGATCCACCCGCAGTCCGCCAGCCACCAGCCAGTCGGCCGCGCTCCAGGACGCATCGACATAGGCGCCAGCAACCGCCGTCTCCCCGCCCGCACGCCGAATACGGGTAAAGCCGGCCCCTGTCGGATTGCTGAACAGTTCATTGGTTTCGCCGTCGTTGAAGCGCGCATCGGCGCCCAGCTCCCACTCCAGCCGTCCGCCCGCGAACTCCGCCATGCGACGGCGCAGCGCCGCGTTCAGTCCCCATCCCGTCGCGGGCGTCTTGAACTGGTCGTTGGCCGGCGTCGTCGTCGAGCGGTCGGCCGACACCGAGGCCGAACTGTTGGCCAGATTGCTGTCGATACGCCATGCCTGCAGCCGCCAGCCATAGCCGTCGGCCGTCGGCGCCTGCGCCGCCGTGGCGCTCAGGCTGTGCCCGCTGGCGTTGGCGCGCGTTCCGGCCAGACCCGATCCACGATCCTCTTCCCAGGTCGCCGCCCTAACTGATAAGTTCGCCTGTCCCAAGGCCGTATCGACCCGCAGCGCTGCACTTCGGCTGTCGAGATCCAGCGGCGTATCCGCCGCCCCGGCCGCCGGCCCGCGCACCGGCACATAGCCGTCGCTGACTTCACGCAACCCGCTCAACGTCACCGCCACCGCCCCCACGCGCGTGGACGCCGACCCTGCCGCCCGCAGTCCGCCGCGCTCGGACGCGGACACATCCAGCGCTCCGCCTTTCGCGCGTTCACGCAGGGTGATCGTGCCCGTCAGCGCGCCCGCGCCATAGGGGCCCGAGCCCGCCCCGCGAATCACATCCAGGCTCTCCAGCGATTCCGGTGTCGCCTGGGACCAGATGACCCAGCCCCCGAACGGATCGTTCAGCGGCACGCCGTCCAGCAGCACCAGCGTCCGTCCCGCCCCGGACGGCGCAATGGCCCTCAGCGAAATCCCCTGCGTGGTCGGATTGGCCGCCGCGCTGCTGGTGCGTCGAAACAGCGACACCGCCGGCACGGACCGCAACGCCTCGTCCAGACGCGACGACCGCGACAGCACCGCCTGATCGATACGCACCACCGAAAACGCAGCATCGGCCGCCGCCGGCGGTAGACGCGCGGCGGTGACGACGATCTCGGGCAAGGCGGTGGGCGTGAAGGGGGGAGGAACGTCCTGGATCATGCGCCGTTAGTAGGCGGTCGTTCCGCCACATCAAAGCCCGGCGACAGGAAACGCCCGGAAAAGCGCGAGACAGATCGCCGCCCCCTCGATAACAACTGTATCGAACGGTCCGAGGGGAAGCACGTGGGTCTGGGAACGCTCGTCAGGAGTTTCATCTACGGCATGGACGCCGACCGCAGGCGACGGTCCGCCAAGGCGGCGCGAATCCGCACCCTGCCCGACCGACGGGTGATGGCCGACAGCTATGTCCCGGCGTTGGCGGTCGAGGGTGGGCGGATTCTTTGGGTCGGATGCCGCGAATATACGCTGGACGACTACGCCTTGCTGGAGGCGCAGGGTGGCGAGGTCTGGACCACAGACATCGATCCAGCGGCTGCACGCTGGGGCCGCGAAGGTCGCCACCGCACAGGCGACGTTTGCGAGGCGGATCGGCTGTTCTCGGACCTGAGCTTCGACGCCATCGTCTGCAACGGCGTGCTGGGTTATGGCGTCGACAGTCCCGACCAGCAGCGGCGGGCCTTTAAGGCTCTGGCGGCCATCGTACGCCCGGGCGGCCGCCTGCTGCTGGGCTGGAACACCGACAAGATCGCCGATCCCGTCGCCGCTGGCCTGACCGAAGCCGACTTCCAGGCCGCGCTCTTGGGCGACCAGCCAAGCCGCGTGCAGTTCGACGCGGTCACTCACGTTTACGACAGCCTCATCCGAAGGGGCTGAAGCCTAGCCCTGAACCTAGCCCTGAAGCCGGGTCAGCGACGCCGCCGGCCCGAACAGAGGACGCCTCCGCAGCGTCGGCTTCGGCGTCACGAACGCCTTGTCGACCAAGGCCTCGCGCAAGGCGTCCAACTCGGCTGCGCGCGCGGCCGGCGAATGCACCCGCTCGACATAGGCCTGCCCGCCGCGCGCCAGGGCCAGACGTTCATCGGGTTTTTCGACCAGACGCATCATGGCGCTGGTCAAAGAGCCGGCCTCCTCGACGTCGACATACAGCGCATATTCGCCGCTGGCTTCACGCAAGCCGCCGCGTCCCGACGAGATCAGCGCCGCGCCCGCCGCATGGGCCTCCAGCGCGGCCAGTCCCAGGGCCTCGCGCACGCGCGACGGCGTGACCGCGATGGCGGCGCGCTGCGTCATCGCTCGCACCGCGTCCAGCGACGCCGACTTGTGAATTTCGACTCGGTCGCCGAACCGCTCAAGCATCTGCACCTGCGGCGCGGCCCAATCCTGATGCTTTTCCCAGTCGCCCAGCATCAGTGCGCCGCGCCAGTCGGGATGACGATCCAACGTCTCGGTCAGGGCTGCGCAGAACAGGTCCAGCCCCTTGTCCTTCATCGCCCGTCCCGAAAACAGGATCAGGTTCTCGCGCTGTTCGGGCGACGCGCACCACGCGTCGCTTTCGATTGGATTGCAAACCGATGAGACGCGCCCGGCCAGCCGAGGATAGTCCATCGCGAACTCTTCACCCGCCGCACGGCTGACGAACACCAGACGGTCGAACCGCGCGAGGCGTCGACCATATCGCAGACGTTCGATCAGGTTGCGCGACGGCTTGATCCGCGTGTGGCGATAAAGAACGTGGATCGCGTCCGGCAACTGCCGCGCCAACTCCGACGCCGCCTTCAGCTGCTGATGGTATTCCACAATGTCCGGCGACAGCTTCTTCAGAACGTCCATCACCGCCGCGTTTCGCGCCTTGCGGCCCAGTCCGGCCGGCACCGTCACCATCTGCACGCCCGCCGGCGTCGGCCCGCCGGCGTCGGCGATCAGCGTCACCAGCCGGTTCAACCGGCTGTGCGCGGACAGGGTGCGCACCACCGTTTCCATCGAATTGGTCTTGTCCGGACAGAAGGTGCAGCCTCGCGGCAGAACGACAGCGATACGCATGGTCTAGCCTTCCTTCCGAACGGAAGCGGTGTCGAATATCTTGGGATGAACGGCGGCGCCGGTGGCGCGACTACCGCGCGGCCCGTTCAGGCCCAGCAGCCGACGCGCCTTGAACCCGGCCTTCAGCCAAGGCTCCGCCGACGATTGGCGGATGCCCTTCACGTCGATGAAGGTGACGTCGCCGTGACCCGACAGGGTGTGTAAGCCGTCGCCGTACCCGTCCAGCAGATGGCCCGGCTCGAACCGTTTCATGACCACCGCCGAAAACGCGTCCGGCGACAACACATCGATCCGCAGCAGATTGATGGCCGCGCCATAGGTCACGGCGCAGTCCTGCACCGGCAGATGAAGCGCGCCGTCATGGACGAACGCCGAGCCGCCCGGCCGCGAGTTCTGAAAACCGCTCATGACCGGACTGGCCGGATGCGGCGTCCAAGGCCCCGTCAGGCTGTCGGCCCAGGCGATGTGCAGTTCGCGCATCGCCCGGTCGTCCGGCCCCGGCAGGGCGTGGAACATCCACCACCGACCGTCGTGCTTCACCACCGTCGCGTCGATCGCAGCCGCCTCGCCGATACGGGCCACCGCCTCCCACTGATCCGGGAAACGCACGCAACGATAGAGGATCAGCCCGCCGCTCTTGTAGCCTTCCGGCAGCATGTAGAGTTCGCCGCCGTCCTCGATGAGCGTCGGATAGGACAGGTGCCAGGGCTCGGACAGTGCCACGCCCTGCCCCACCAGCCGGTCGTCGGCGTCATACTGGCGATAGTGGATCTCGCCGCGGCGAACATGATAGTCGAACGCCTCGACGAAAACGGTCAGCACCCCATCGCGCGTGATCCCGAACGGGTCCGCGACATAGGCATGAGGGCCGCAGTCAGGCAGCCAGACGATCTCGTCCGCGCGCGGCTCATGGTCAATGAAGCTGCTTAAGGGACGGCGGATGAAGCCCGAGCGCCAGAGATCGAACACGGCGACGCCTTAGCCGACCGAAAGAACCGGGGCCGTCGTGCCGTCATGTCCTGCAAACGCGCGCATCTGGGTCCTGCTCGTCGCCGCAACACGGCGTCTTCATGACAAGGACGCCGCCGACCGACCCTTGCCTCATAAAAATCGTCACGGCATTGAAGGTCTTGGCCTGCACGGCCGCACGAGAGGACTTCGCCCGTTTGACCGCGCCTTCCGCGCATCCCCTGATCGCCGCCTATCTTGAGCAGCGCGAGGATCTGGCCCGGTTCTGCCGCGCGCGGCTGGGCGGCGCGTCTGGCGATGTCGATGATGTGCTGCAGGACATCTATCTGAAGGTCTCGACGCTCGCCCCCGACCCGCCGCCGGACAATCCACGCGCCTTTCTATTTCGCCTGACCTCAAACCTGCTGATGGACCGCTGGAGGTCCGGGCAACGATCGGCGAACCGCGACGCCCAATGGCGCCAACTGAACCACGAGACGGGCACCGTCGAAGACCTGGACGCGGCCCCTTCGGCAGAAGCGGTCGTGGCCGGGCGCGAGAAACTGGCGCGCCTTCTCGCCGCTCTCGAGACCCTGCCGCCCAAGACGCAGAGAGTCTTTCGCCTGCACAAGTTCGATGGGGTCAGCTATGCCGATGTCGCCGTCCGTTTGGGCATTTCGCGCAGTTCCGTCGAGAAGCACATGATGGACGCGCTGCGCGTTCTCTCCCGCAAGGTTCAACCGTGACGCCTATGCTTTTCGCGCCCCAGGGGAATATCTCTGAAGGTAAAAGCTCGGCGGCGCCGTCTTGCTATCAGGAGGCGCGTTGCACAGCGTTCCTTCAGGCTGGGATCGGATGACCGCACGAACCGACATTGAGGAAAAGGCGCTGCACTGGTTCGTCGTCCTGCGTGACGACGATGCGCCTGAATCCGCCTGGCTTGATTTCCAGGACTGGTTAGAGGCGTCGCCGGCCCACGCCGCCGCCTATGACGCCATCGAGCGTCTGTGGGTCGACCTGGACGACCATGCCGCATCCGCAGCAACAGAAACCCCGGTCATCAACCTCGCCGCCGCGCGTGCACGTCGCGCCAAGACGCGTTCGCCCTGGCTAGGTGCGGCGATCGGCATCGCCGCCAGTGTGACGCTGGCTGTCGGCCTGTTTCTGTGGCTGACGCCGGGCTCGCAGGTGTACGCCACCACTGACGCGCCCCTGACGGTCGCGCTAGAAGATGGATCGCACGTCTATCTGAACCGCCATTCCACGTTGGACGTCCGGTTCGACGGCGACAAACGCTCGGTGTCGCTGACCGAGGGCGAAGCCGCCTTCGACATCGCTCACGACCCGGCCCATCCGTTCGTCGTCGCCGCCGGCGATCATCAGATCGAGGTGCTGGGCACCGCCTTCAACGTCCTGAACCATGGCGACCGCTTCGCCGTCGCCGTCGAACGGGGCGTCGTCTCCGTAAGCCCCGTCAACGCACCGGAGGTCAGACTGGTCGCCGGTCAGGCGCTGGCGCAGCGCGGCGAGCAGACCCCGGCCCTGTCTCAGATTTCGCCCTACCAGACTTCGCCATGGCGCCAAGGCGTTCTCGTCTATCGCAACCGCCCGATCACCGATGTCGCGGACGATCTTTCACGTTATCTCGGCAAGCCGGTCATGCTATCGAAATCGACTCGGGCGCTGCGGTTCACCGGCGCCCTTCGCATTGGCGACGAGGCCGTGATGTTGAAGCAGTTGCAGGATTTCGCCCCCGTCCGCGTGGACGCCTCGATGCGTGAAATCCGCATCAACGCCCGTGAGGCCGGTTAAGGGCGGGCGGCCCCAACGCCTCGCCCTGTCCAAGCCACACGCCGCCGCCCTTCTTCCCAGTCTCTTTCTGTTCGCCACGACGGCCCTGAGCACGCCGGCGCAGGCCGATTCGCGCCTGCTCGAGATCTATATCCCGCGCCAATCCGTGGACGACGCCCTGCTGGACCTGGCGCTTCAGGCCCGCGTTTCGCTGGGCGGCAGTTTGACGTCGTGCGCCGGCGTCAGCCCTGCGGTCAGCGGCCGGATGTCGCTGGACGCGGCCCTTACACGACTGCTGGCGGGCAGCGGATGTCGCCATGCCATTCGCCAGGACGGCGCTGTGATCATCAGCAGGCAATCGAGCGCAGCGCCCGCTTCCTCTCGCCCGGTCGCCCCACGCCCGGCCACTCTTGTGGCGCCGACGCAAGACGTGGCGCAGGTCAGCGAAGTCGTCGTGACCGCCCCGCGCCGACCCGAACTGATCCAGTCGTCGTCATCGGCAATGACGGCGGTCGGCGCCGAACGCATCACCCGGGCGGGGGTCACGGGCATGCAGGGCTTGGACAGCCTCGTCTCTGGCATGACGGTGACCAACCTCGGCCCCGGCCGGAACAAGGTCCTGCTGCGCGGCATATCGGACGGCGTCTTCACCGGCCTGACCCAATCGACCGTCGGCCTGTATCTCGACCTGACGCCGGTGACCTACGCCGCCCCGGATCCGGATCTGAAGTTGATCGACATCGACCGTGTCGAGGTGCTGCGCGGCCCGCAAGGCACGCTGTACGGCACCGGCCCGATCGGCGGCGTCGTGCGCATCGTCACGAGCGGTCCGGCGATGGGCGAAGAATCCCTGTCGCTCTCCGCAACCCGGTCGCGCACCGACGGCGGCGGCTGGAACTCCGACTATGGCCTGGTCGCCAACCTGCCGATCGCCGGCGACCGCGCCGCGATCCGCGCGGCTCTCTATGGCGAGACGTACAGCGGCTATATCAACGACGTCGAACTGAACCTGAGGCGGGTCAATGACGGCACGCGGCGGGGCGGCCGGCTGTCCGCGGCGCTGGAGATTGCGCCCGGCTGGACGGCGCGTGCCGGCGTCGTCCACCAATCCATCGTCACCGAAGACACCCACTATGTCTATCGAGGACTGGGTCCCTTGCGACGCGCGAACCTGGTGCGCGAACCGCATCAGAACCGCTTCGACCAAGGCTCGACCTCGATCGAGGGACGTGGCGCCTGGGGCCGGCTGAACGCCTCGGTCTCAGTCGTCGAGCACGGCTTCAAGAGCCGCTACGACGCCTCCAGCGCCCTTCGCCGCTTCGGATCGGGCTGGCGCATCGGCGCGCTGGACGAAGGCAAGGATATCCATCTGGTCGTCGGCGAGGCCAACTTCGCCTCGCCCGATATCGGTCGCTGGCGCTGGCTGGCCGGCGGTCTAGTGTCGTCTAACACCACACGCACCAATCCCGTCCTGTCCGCCCTGACGCCCGAGCCTCGCACCATCTATTCTGAGGCGCGACGCGACCGGCTGAACGAGGCCGCCGTTTACGGCGAAGCGTCGCTGGACCTGCCACACGACCTGACCTTGACCGCCGGGGCCCGCTATTACGCCTTGGAGTATGACACCACCTCCTTGGTTCGACAGTTCACCCGATCGCGATCCTTCGACGGGCGCGGTGAATCCGCCGGCTTCACGCCCAAGATCGCCCTCGCCTGGCGGCCCAGCGATCGTCTGAACCTGTCCGCCCTCGTCAGTCGTGGCCACCGAGCCGGCGGCTTCAACACCGCCGGCGTCATCGGTCAGGACTTCAGCGGCCTGTCCGATTCACCGGCGCGCCAATACCAGCCGGATAGCCTGTGGAATGCCGAACTCGGCGCCAAATACCGATCAGCGGATGGCCGCGCGCGTCTTCGCGCCGCTGTCTACGCCGCGCGCTGGCGCAATGTGCAGAGCGACCAGTTCTTGCCCAGCGGCCTGGCCTATGTCGTCAACGTCGGCGACGGCGCGGACAAGGGCTTCGAGGTCGAGGCCAACTGGCGCCCGACCGAGACGCTTGAGCTCTTCGCCAACGGGCTCGTCGCTGACCCGCGCATCACTTTGCCCAACGCGCGGTTTGATTCCCGTCGCGACGCGAGTTTACCCGGGGTGCCTCGGGCTTCTGCGAATGTCGGCTTCAGCTGGCGACGTCCGCTGGGCGAGCATTTGGAGTCATTTGTCGACGGCGGCCTGTCCTACGTCGGCGCGTCGCGCCTGACGTTCGACGGACGTCAGCAATACCGAATGGGCGATTACGCCACAGGAAGACTGGCCTTTGCCGTCGAGGCTCCGGCTTGGACGGCAACGCTCTTCGTAGACAATCTGTTCGACACCGAAGCCAACACCTTCGCCTACAGCGACCCTTTCCGCCTCCCCGACGCCCAGGCCATCACGCCTTTGCGTCCGCGCACGATCGGCCTGACGATAAGGTGGGCGGCGCAGTAGCAACACGCACGCCTACGCCTTGTGCGTGTCTACCAGAAAGGGCGCTCCGGAAGCGGCGCCGGTAACATTGAGTTCAAGCACGCGCCACAAGGGCGATCGTCTCGAAGGCGGCAACCTTCCTCCGGACCTGTCGTTGTCAGAGCCTCCCCCCTTCGGCCGCAACCGCGATCGTCACTCCGCAATCGAAATCAGAAGGATCGCCATGCCGGTCATCGTCGTCACAGGCGCCAGCGCCGGCATCGGTCTCGCGATCGCCGACAAGTTCGCCCGAGCCGAATGGCAGGTCGTGGTGATCGCCAGACAGGCTGAACGTCTTTCCAACGCCGTCGAACAGCTGAAGCGGTCGGGCGATCGCGTGATCGGCATGGCGGGCGATGTGTCCGATCCGGAGTTCGTCGAGCAGGCGGGCCGCGATGTCGTGGACGCTTTCGGCGGCATCGATGTCTGGGTCAACAACGCCATGTCCACAGTCATCGGGCGCGATGAGGATCTGACCGACGCCGATTATCGCCGTGTTGTCGAGACGACCTATCTGTCTCAGGTCTACGGAACACGCGCGGCGCTTCGGGCCATGCGACCGGCGGACAAAGGGGCTGTGATCCAGATTTCCTCGGGATTGGCTCTGCGCCCTGCCCCGCTACAGGCCGCTTACTGCGCCGCCAAGGCGGCCGTCGACGGGTTTACCGAGGCCATTCGGGCCGAACTGATCGCCTCATCCTCCAACGTCACCCTGACCACTGTCTATCTGCCGGCCGTCAACACGCCCCAGCCTTTGTGGTCACGCAACCGGACCGACCGGGCGCAGGTCATTCCAGATCCACTGTTCGATCCTCGCCTGTGTGCAGACGCCGTCTGGTCGGCCGTGCAGCAGCCCAGCCGCAAGGTCTTCGTGGGTCGCACGACATGGCTGATGGCGCTGGGGCAACAGTTCGCGCCCGCGCTGGCGGATCGCCAGGCCGCCAAGATGATCACAGCGCAGCAGGGCGAACCCCAACTTCCTCGCCTCGGCAATCTCGACCACCCGGAGGAAGGCCCGGCGGCGATCGACGGCCCGGACACCGAACGGGTGATCAGACCGTTGATCGGTCTCGTGTCCAGCGGCCAGATCGCGGCGCTCAAGGTCGCAGCGGTCGGCGTCCTTGCGGGCCTTGCCGTAACGGCTGGCTTTGCGATTGGGTCGTCCAAACGATGAACGAGACGGCCTTTACGCCCGATCCTGCGCGAGCCTCTCAAGCGCTCCGTCCCGACGGATATGTCGCCCTCGAAGACTATGGCGTTCTGGGCGAGGGCCGGACGGTCGCTCTGTCGGCGCTGGATGGCGGCATTGACTGGTGGTGCGTGCCCGCTATCGACGCGCCGCCCCTTTTCGACCGCCTGCTGGATCCCGAGGGCGGCCGGTTTTCGATCACGCCGACCGAGGCCTTTACGGCGACCCGCCGCTATCGTGCCGACAGCAATGTGTTGGAGACGGAGTTCACCACCGCCACCGGGCGCGCGCGCCTGACCGAGAGCCTGAATAGCGGGACGGCCGGTCGTTTGCCCTGGTGCGAACTGGCCCGCCGTATTGATGGCCTAGAGGGCGAGGTGACCTTTGACCTGGACATGCGTTTGGGACGTCGGGGCGATACGGCCAATCCGTATCATTCGAAGATCGGCGAACACACGGTCTTCCATGTCGAGCGGGTGCTCGGCCTGTTCGTCCACGATCCGCGCATCTCATGCGAATGGTCCGACGAGGGCATTGTCGGAACCATCGTTGTCGGCGCCGGCGAGCGGCGCACGGTGGCCATCGTCGCCGGACGCGACGAGCCGCTGGTCGTGCCGTCCATCGAAGAGATCGACGCCCGCATCGACCTGTCGGATCAGGAATGGCGGGACTGGGCGGCGCGCTTGAACTGTCCCGGCCTGTATCGCGACGACTTCATCCGCAGCGCATTGGCGTTGAAGTTGCTGCTGTACTCCCCGTCGGGCGCCATCGCCGCGGCGGCCACGACATCCCTGCCCGAGCATCTGGGCGGCGATAAGAACTGGGATTATCGCTACGCCTGGCTTCGCGACGCCGGCTATACGATCGAGGCCTTCCTGGCGGCCGGCGCCCAGGCAGAGGCCAAGGCCGCTTTCAGCTGGTTGCTGATGCAACTTAAGCGCCATGGCGCCAAGGTCTGCTACAGCCTGGACGGCGCAATCGTGCCGCCGGAAACGCACTGGCACATGCCGGGCTACCAAGGCTCTCGTCCGGTTGTCACGGGCAACCGGGCCGCCGACCAGGCCCAGCACGGCGTGTTCGGCGACATCTTCGAGACCGCCTCGCGCTTCGTCGGCTGCGGCAACATCCTCGACAGCGCCAGCGCCCAGCAGTTGTCCGAACTGGCGGATCAGTGCGCCGACGCCTGGCGACAGCCGGACGCGGGCATGTGGGAGCTGGAGGACGAGCAGCACTACACCATGTCCAAGATCAGCTGCTGGCAGGCCCTGGCCCGTGCGGTTGAGCTGGCCGACGCCGGGCAACTGCCGACGACATGCCGGGATCGCTGGCAGCGAGAGCGCGACCGGATTTTCGACTGGGTCGAGACGCATTGCTGGTCCGAGAGCCTCCAGGCCTTCGTCATGTATCCGGGCAGCGACAAGCTGGACGCCGCCCTGGCCCTGGCGGTGCGGTTCCGGTTCGACGGCGAAAAGCGTCTGCGCGCGACCCTTGAGGCGCTCGACCGCCACCTCGGCGCCGGCGTCTTCCACTATCGCTATACCGGCATGCAGGCCGAGGAAGGCTGTTTCATCGCCTGTTCCTTCTGGATCGCCGAAGCCTGGGCGACGCTAGGCGAACCCGACAAGGCGCGCGCCCGCATCGACGGCCTGCGCGAAGCCCTCAGCGGCCGCTGGGGCATGCTGACCGAAATGATCGACCCGGACACCGGCGCCTACCTCGGCAACATGCCGCAGGGGCTCAGCCACCTCGCGCATCTGACCGCCCTGACCGCCGTCGGCAAGGCGCAGACCACTTCCCCCCAGCCCGAAACGGAGACGTTCCATGACTGATCGACTGACCCTTCAGGATCCGCGCGAGCAATATCCAAAGCCGCCCTTCCCGCGCCAACCCCAGCCCGTGCCCGGCGAAGCGCGCGAGATGGACCCCAAGCCCGATCATGGCGAGGACAGCTATCAGGGTTCCGGCAAGCTGAAAGGACGCAAGGCCCTGATCACGGGCGCGGACAGCGGCATCGGCCGGGCGGCCGCCATCGCCTATGCTCGGGAAGGCGCCGATGTGGCCCTCTCCTATCTGCCGTCCGAGCGCAAGGACGCCGCCGAAGTCATCGCCCTGATTGAGGCCGAAGGCCGCAAAGCCATCGACCTTCCCGGCGACATCACCGATGAAAACTGGTGCCGACAGATGGTCGAGCAAGCCGTGTCGGAACTGGGCGGACTGGACATCCTGGTCATCAACGCTGGCCGCCAACAGTATCGCGAGGACATCTCGCAGGTGACGTCGGAAGACTTCGACAAGACCTTGAAGACCAACCTCTACGCCATGCACTGGATCGCCCAGGCGGCCGTCCCGCATCTCCCGGCGGGCGCCTCAGTCATCACCACCGCCTCGATCCAGGCCTATGAGCCGTCGGCCATCCTGCTGGATTACGCCACCACCAAGGCCGGGATCGTCGCCTATACGAAGGCCCTGTCCAAGCAGTTGATCGAAAAGGGCATACGCGCCAATGTCGTGGCGCCCGGCCCCTTCTGGACTCCCCTGCAGTCGTCCGGCGGACAGCCGCAGGAAGCCGTGATGAAGTTCGGCGAACAGGTCCCGCTGGGTCGTCCGGGCCAGCCTGTCGAGATCGCCCCGGTCTATGTTCTGCTAGCCTCGCAGGAAGGCAGCTACATTACAGGCGAAGTCTTCGGCGTCACCGGCGGCATGGGCGTCGCCTGACAAGACGAAACCGGCGGCGGGATCGTCCCGCCGCCGGTCTCTCTTTCGGCCGCGCGACTAGCCGGCGATGGTGGCGACGGAGCCGGAATCCACTCGAATACCTGCGCCGTTGATGAAGCTGGCGCGTTCAGAACACAGGAAGGCGACGGCTGCCGCCACCTCCTCTGGCTTGCCCCTACGATCCAGCGTCATGCCGGGGCGTTCTTCCTTCAGGAAGCTCTTGATCGCCTCCTCGAAGGTTTCGCCGCGTTCCTTGGCCCGCTTCTTCATCATGGCGTCGGTCATCGGGGTTGCGATGAAGGCGGGCGAGACCGTGTTTACCAGCACATTGTCGCAGCCGTAGGCCTTGGATAAACCCTTCGCCAGGCTGAGGATGCCAGCCTTTGAGGCGCAATAGGCCAGTTCATCGATATAGGGCTGGACCGCATCCTCCGACGCGAACAGGACGATACGGCCCCACCCCGATCGCCGCATGGCAGGAATGGCCTGGCGGCACATCCGCACCGCGCCCATCAGATTGATGTCGAGCGTCTCCAGCCAACCGGCGTCATCGACATCCAGGAAATCGCCGGTCGCGCCCGTCACGCCCGCTGCGTTCACATAGATGTCTGGATCGCCCAGGCGGTCTCGAACCTCCGCCCACAGGCGTTCGACATCGTCGGCCTTGGTCACGTCGCCGGTCACACCGATGCATTCGCCCAAGGCGGAAAGCTCCTGGACGGCCTCATCCAGCGTGCCGTCCGGTTTATCGGTCAGGGCGACCCGTGCGCCGGCTTCCAGCAGCAGCCGCGCCGTCTCCTTGCCCATGCCGGAATCGGCGCCGGAAATGAGGGCGATCCGCCCCTTGATCCCGAGGTCCATCACAAATCTCCTGTTCGTTGACGTTCGAGGAAGCGATCGGCCGTGCGCAGGGCGACGGCCATGAGGGTCAAGGCCGGGTTGGCCGAAAGCGCGCTGGGGAAGACGGAGTTGTCGCAGACGTACAGATTGTCGATCTCGACGCTGCACCCGTCGCCATCGACGACCGCCCCGTCCGCCTTGTCTCCCATCCGGCAGCCGCCGATGGTGTGCGCCGACCGGGCCACCGCGAAGATGTCCTCGGCGCCCGCTGCCGTCCAAAGCTCCGTCATGACGCGCCGGGCATGGGCATCCAGACGCCGCTCGTTTTCGCCATAGCTGAAGTCGATCCGCGCCTTGCGCAGCCCGACGGCGTCGACCTCATCGGACAGGGTCAGGCGGTTGTCGTCGTTCGGCAGACACTCTCCATTGATGCCGATCCCGGCGAGCCGGCGATAGTTGCGTAGGGTATCAACCAGCGGCGCGCCCCACAGGCCCGCGCCGCGCGCGAACCCACCCGCCAGGGTGACCGGCATGACGCCAAGGCTTTGGATCAGATAACCGCCGGCGAAGTTCGCGTCCGACGGACGCACCATTTCTTCGCTGATCAGGGAAGAAGGATAGCCGCGGTTCATCGACATGTCGGCGTCGAACCTCCCCCAAACCTGAGTCGCCACATGGGTCATGAAGTTGCGGCCGACCTCACCGCCAGCGTTACCCAATCCCCAGTTCAGCAGCAGGCGCGGCGTCTCGACACCGCCCGCGCAGAGGAACAGCGCTCGACAGTTCAGCCGATGATCCTCCCCGTCGCGACGATAGATCACGGACTTGATCCGCCCGCCTGCGTCACGCTCCACGCCTATCGCCCGCGCGTTGGCGACGATCGTGGCGCCATCGGCTGCGGCCATCGGCAGAAAGCTGTTGTCCGCCCCGCCCTTGGCGCCGGTTCGGCATCCTTGGTGGCAGGCGCCGCAGTTGACGCAGGCCATACGGTGGGGCGTCGTGCCCGCCTCGCGATCGCGGGACAGCACGGCCGCCGGCGCATCCGTAACCTTGAGCCCGACCGCCCTTGCGCCACGGGCCATCGCATCCGCCGGGGCGTTGCGCGCGACAGACGGATAGGTGAACTGTCGCCCGCCCCACGGATAGTCGGCCGGGCCTGAGACCCCGATCACGGCCTCCACGCTCTCGACATAGGGTTTCAGTTCGTCCCAGCCGAACGGCCAGTCGCGCCCGCGTCCCGTCTCCGAGGCCAGCGTCAGATCACGGGGATCGGGTCGTGGGCAGAAGGCGCCCCAATGCAGCAGCGAGCCGCCGACGCCCTGGCCGGAATTGTTGGCCCCAAAGGCGGTCGGGTCGCGCCCTCCGCTGAGGCGCTCCTCCATCCAATAAAGGTCTGCCGTCGTTTCGTCGGGCGTATGCTCCGCCGGATCGAAAGCCCGCCCGGCCTCCAACACCGTGACCGACAGCCCGGCCTTCGCCAGCTTGGCCGCGATCGGAGCACCGCCGGCCCCGCTGCCGATGATGACGACATCGGTTTCGCCGGCCGTCTTTGCAGACGCGCTCAACCCAAGCCCTCCAGCGGCAAACGCCAGGGTTCTGTACGATCCGCCGCCGTCTGGTCGTAGCCTTGGAACCGCCCTTCGCCACCCGTAGCGAAGCCGTCGTAGCCGATCTGAGCCCAAGTCGACGGCAGCGACATCCATAGGCGCGCGGCCTCGGAGACGACGTCCTGGAACCACAGCCTCATGGCGTCCGCCGAAAGCCGGCCAGGCTTGGGCCACTCGCCGTGTGAAATGGTGCGCAGAATGTCGTCTTGGCGATCGGGGGCCAGGGTTGCGAACTCCGGCGCCATGGCGGCGATCTCATCCAGTCCGCGTCGCCAGGCCTCGGCGTCCGAGGGAAGATCGGCGAACCGCCACCCGTCGCCCTGTCCGCTGGCGAGCCCCACATCCAGACGCCGCGTCAGATCATCCGGATCGCCTCCATCGGGCAGAATGCGCGCGATCATCGCCGACAGCACGGCGCGTTGAGTCGGGGTCAAGACGCCGCCGTCAGCTGGCGCCGGACCGAAATGACGATCCAGCATTGCGCGTCGTGTGCGATCCGACACGCGATCGGACGCCATCAGACCCACGAAGGCTGGAGGCAGCGCGGATGAACCGACCTTCTCGACGAATTCCAGAACCAGGCCCGCGAGACGCTCCGGCTGTTCCTGGGGGATCAGGTGCGCCGCATCCGGCACGACCACCACGTCAGACGCGCGGTAGTGGGGGGCGTTGAAACGCCGCTGCGCCGCCTCGCCCAGATCGCCATCCTCCGCGCCGGCGATGATCAGGGCAGGGAAAGGCAGCACGCCGGCCTGATCGGACCAGTCCTCGCGCGATCCTTCGGCCAACCATCCCCGCCAGGCCTCGGGGCTGGATCGGGTGAAGTCAGCCAGCGCCTGATCGAAGGCGGCTTGCGGCAGACCGGCGGCGGTATTGGCGTCGATGAACTGACGTCCCCGATCCTCGATCCTGGTCGGATCGTCGAACCAGGTCAGCATATCCGCGCGCCTGTTCTCGTCCATCGGCTCCGGCGAGGGCGGCGATCCGGCGACCAGCACCACGCCCAGAAACCCGCTCAGACCCGCCGCCCCGTCACGCGCCCGCGCTGCGATCAAGGTCGCAAACTTGCCGCCCATGCTGTGGCCGACAAGGATCCAGCGCGCAAGGTCGAGATCGGTCAGGCGACGGCTTAGGTCCTCAAGCACGACTTGGACATCGCCATAGCCTTCCCCCGCCCTGTCCCCGAACCCTGGAAGATCGATCGCCACGGTCACCACCTCATCGGCAAGCCGGTCGATCACCGCGTCCCAATCGCGGCGGCT
Source organism: Brevundimonas vesicularis (assembly GCF_014204545.1). GTDB lineage: Bacteria > Pseudomonadota > Alphaproteobacteria > Caulobacterales > Caulobacteraceae > Brevundimonas > Brevundimonas vesicularis_B. Next base: position 39,922 of record NZ_JACHLJ010000001.1, on the reverse strand, counting down.
CGAGCCCAAGGAATGAAGGAAGACGACAGTAGGGCGGGTGTCTGTGGGCATGCAGGGGCTTTTTAGAAAGCGAAGACGCGAGGCTCCGCCGTGACCGGTCGGCGGTCGTCGATCAGCGCGCCAGCGGCGGAATTGCTCCCAACAAAACAGACCCCGGACGTTGAAACCCGTTCAAACCCGCCCTGCCCTCAGGCCGCCGCCAATTCGGTCAGAAGCTTCTCGATGAAGGCCGTGTCGTGCGGTTGATCGTTGGCGGCGTCGACGATCATGCGATCCTCGGACCAGCGTCGATCTTCGCTCAACGGGAACGACGCTTCCATGCCGGGCCGACGCGCCGCTGCGATCCGCAACGCCGTCGCCTTCGGTCCCGACACGATTTCCGTGACGCCGGCATCACGGGCGAGCGCCGCCAGGCGACGGCCGGTGAACAGATCCTCTGCCGGGTCGGGTAAAGGACCGAACCGATCTTCGGCCTCGTCTCGCAGGGCGTCGACATTTTCCGCCGTCGTGGCGCGCGCCAACCGGGCGTACAGATTGATGCGCACGGTTTCGTCTGGGATGTAGTCCGCTGGCAGATGCCCAGTCGCGCCGACGTTCAGACTGGGAGAGGCTTGGTCAGGATCGGGATCGCCTTTTGCAGCCGCAAGCGCCCGAGCCAGGACGGCCTGGTAAAGGGCCGAGCCGATCAGCCTGACATGTCCGGCCTGTTCCTCGCCCACCAGATCGCCGCCGCCGCGCAGGTCCAGATCGCGCCCGCTGATCGCGAAGCCCGCCCCCAGTCGGTCCAGAGCTTCCAACGTGTGAAGGCGGGCCTCCGTCGCCGCCGCCATCGGCGTTTCGGGATCGGAAAGCAGATAGGTGAAGCCCTGGCGGCGCCCCCGGCCGACACGGCCGCGCAGCTGATGCAGTTGCGCTAAGCCGAACCGGTCCGGCCGCCAGATCAACATCGTATTGGCGCGCGGCACGTCCAGGCCGGTCTCGATGATGTTCGTGGCCAGAAGCACGTCGCCCTCGCCGTCGGAGAAGCGGCTCATGACGTCGTCGATCGCCGACGGGGACATGTCGCCGTGCGCCGAGACCACCGACAACTCTGGCGTTAGGGTCTTCAAGCGTTTCGCCAAGAGTTCCATATCCTCGATCCGCGGCACGACCACGAAACTCTGCCCTCCCCGCGCCTTCTCGCGCATCAGCGACAGGCGAACGGCCCCGGCGTCGAACGGGGTCATGAAGGTTCGGATGGGGCGACGTCGCGCAGGCGGACTGGCGATCAGGCTGACGTCCTGAATGCCGACCATGGCGCTTTGAAGAGTCCTCGGGATCGGGGTGGCCGACATCGACAACAGATGCGGCGCCTTCTCTGCCAAGGCAGATTTCATCTGCGCGCCGAAGCGGTGTTCCTCATCGATGATGACAAGCCCGAGGTCGGAAAACGCCAACCCTTCCGACGCCAGGGCCTGCGTACCCACCACGACGCGCATGGAGCCGTCCGCCAGCCCTGCCTTGACCCCCCGCGCCTCCGCGCTGTCTGCGGCGCGCGACAAGTGGCCGACCTGAATGTCCGTGTCCTTGAACCGTTTCTTGAACACCTCGAAATGCTGACGCGCCAGGACGGTGGTCGGGGCGACTACGATGACCTGTTTGCCGGCAAGAGCTACGGCCGCCGCGGCGCGCAGGGCGACCTCGGTCTTTCCGAAACCGACATCGCCGCAAACAAGCCGGTTCATGGGCTTTCCGGATCCCAGGTCCGACAGGACCGCCTCGATGGCGCGCGCCTGATCGGCCGTTTCGGGGAAGGCGAACCCGGCGGCGAACCGGGCCAGCGGCTGACGCGGTGCGGTGATCGGCTCGGTCCTCAGGGCTGCACGCGCTTCGGCGCGGGCAGACAGGGCCGCTGCCGCCCCGTCGATCTGCGCGCTGACCTTCGCGCGACGCTTCAGCCATCCCTGGGTATTCAGCCGATCCAGCGACACCGCGTCCGGCTCTGAACCATAACGCCAGATTTTGCCGAACTCCTCGATCGGCGCGAGAATGGTCCCACCGCCATGATACTCTATGCGCAGAACGTCGCGCTCAACACCATCGGCTTCGACCCGCTCCAACGCCTTCAGGACGCCCATACCGTGGTCTTCGTGGATGACCATCGTCCAGCCGCAGCTCGGTCTCCCCGAACGCATCGATCGTGTCGCCGGATCCTCGCGCGATCCGGCCGCCGAATATGTCCGAAGGCGTCAGGACGACTAGACCGGCCGCCGACTGCCGGAAGCCTGTGTCCAGATCGGCGGTCACGAGGGCGATCTGCCCGTGCTGCAGAGTCCCGATCGCCCTCCAGCTCTCCAGCACCACGGGCGCATCGATACCGTGTCGGCGCAACAGGCGCAGAATGATCCTGTGCTCATGAGGCAATCCTGTCAGAACGATGCGATCGCCCGCCTCGCGCCGCTCAGCGATGAACTGTTTCAGGGCCCGCCCCGGCGACTTCTCCAATGCGAAGGCCGGCGTCGCCGCCCAACCCTCGACGCTCAGGGGTTTGGCCCCTTTTAACGCCTGACCAACGTCCTTCTCCGTCAAATAGAGGCTGTCGGGTTTCGGAGGACGCGCGCCCTCGCTGAACCGCAGGCGGGTGTCATAGGCTTCGGCCACATGCGCGCGAATGCGTTCGAACCGATCCTCCACGCCCACGTCGGTCAGGATCATTGGCTTAACGAGGAAATCAAACAGGGTCGTGGAGGTCTCAGCATCGATCGACGGCCCCGTGCCCTGATCATCGGCGTCATCATCCTCGGGCGACCGATCGCTCCACTCAGCCGCCGGGGTCAAACAGATCGTCTCAATCTCGGCGCCCCGGCGCTGCGACACGGGATCAAAGGCGTGGATCTCGATGATCCGGTCCGCCTCATCCAGAGCGATGCGATAAGGCGTGGCAGACGCGGGCGGGGAGACGTCGACCACCGCGCCAAGCAGAGCGTACTCGCCCGGTTCGTCGACCCTCTCATCCGCCGCATAGCCCGTATCCGTCAGAAACGACTCCAGGGCTTCGCGATCCAGCGCCTCGCCCGCCGCGACGGAGAAGCGGGCCTTGATCCGTTCGCGCGACGGCGTCCGCTGTACGATCGCATCGGGCGAGGCGACCAGGAACACGGGCCTTGTGCCGGCTTCGTTCAGGACGGCCAAGACGGCCATCCGCCGCCCCATGCTTTCTCGCGAAGGCGCAGCGCGGTCGTAAGGAAGGCAGTCCCAAGGCGGCAAGACCAGCACCTCGGCGTCCGTCACCATCGGCGATAGGGCCGTCGCAATCTCATCAGCGCGACGTTCGCTGGTTGCGATGAACACCACAGTCTGCGGGCGCTTGGTCGTCAGCTCAGCAAGTCCGGCCGCCACGGCCGCCGCCGGCATTTTCCAACGTTTGCCGTCATCCGCTTGAGGGGCTGGACCTCCAACGAGGACCTGTTGGCCCGTGGCGGAAAGATCTGTGTCGGCAGGTGACGATTTCATCTTGGCTCAACCCCAAGGCCGGCCGGGGGTTGCGCCCGCTTTCGTACCCCCGACCGGTCTTTTCAGCCGCCAGCGCGAAGGAACCGCCCTAGAAGGGACTTGCAGGATCTTTTCGTGCGGCAGCGATTTCGGTCGACGTGGGTTCGCGCCGAATGGTCAATCCGCCCGACGACCAGTCGACCAGTCCGAGATCCGCCATCGCCTGCAGCCAGCCGTCCATCGGCCAGATCGACCAGGCGGCGTGGAAGCGTTTGGCGTTGGCGATCAGGGCGCGAAAATGCTGCAGGGGCGGATCATAGCCCTCATGGTGCTGGTGGAAGACCGGCGCGCCGCCGGCGAAGAGGAGCGGCAGGCCCTCTCGCGCGATGCGAAAACCTAGGTCCGTATCTTCGGCGCCGTAGCCGACGTAAGTCTCGTCGAACCCGCCGATCCGATCGAAGGTCGAGCGGCGGAGCGCGAAAGCCAGAGACCAGAACAGCCCGGCATTGCGCTCCAGGCTTTCGCCTTCCTGCGGAAAGGGGCGCACGGGATGGGGCCGCCCGGCCGCCTTTAGATCGGTCTCCGACAGAGGGCCCGGCTGGACGGCTCCGGCGGGAAGATAAAGCACCTCCGGACAGACGACGGCGTCATGCTCGGCGAGCAAGTCCTGCATACGGCCGCAAACTGACGACGACACGATGCAATCCACATCGAGAAACAGCAGGAGATCGCCTGACGCCAAGGCGGCCGCCAGATTTCGGGCAGCGGCCAGAGGCAGGGCGTCGCCCGCCAGACGTTCGATCCGAACGGGAAAGCCCACGGGCGGCAGCGGCACGGGCGCATCGCTCATGTCGATGACGATCAGTTCGTCGGGCGGCGAGGCGCTGAGGGTCAATCCTTCGACCAATCGGTCCAGATGCGCCTGCCGGTTGCGAACCAGCGTGAGCGCAGACAGCGTGGTCATCGGCGGCTCCACAAATCCAGCCGATAGTTTGGATGCCGCTCGGCGAGATCCACTTGCATGAGGTCCGATAATCCGAGCCAGAGGCGCTCGACGGCGTCGTCGGCGGTCTGGGGATAGTCGGTCTCGCCGGTCCAGTGCACCAGAAGAACGCGTCCGCCCTCGACCAAGCCATCAGCGATGCGTTGCGCCGCCAGGTCCAGATCGGCGTCGCTCCAGTAGTAGGCGACTTCGGACAGGACGACGAGATCCAGTCCGTCCAGAACCGGACAGTCCCAAGGGAAGGCCCCGGCCTCGAACCGGACATTCCGCCGCCCCGACAGACGCTGACGCGCCCGCTCCAGAGCGGTCGGGCTGACGTCGATCGCCAACAGATGATCACATACCGCGCTCAGCCGCTCGGTCAGGACGCCGCCCGCACAGCCGACCTCGAGCGCAAAAGCCGCTCGCCGCGCCGACAGAGCGGCGATCGTGCGATCGAACTTGGCCGCCTCATAGGGGCTGGAAGCCAAATCCCACGGATCGGTGTCCCCGGCGAAGATGCCTTCGAAATAGGCGGCGGGAAGCGAGCGTTCAGTCATAGGCGTCGCGCCGATACAGGGTGTCCGAGGCGGCCCGCAGCCCCCTCGCCTTCTCGAGCCGGAAGCCTTGGCCGAACATCGGCGTCAACTGACTTTGATGGCTCGACAGGGCATAGGCCCTCAGGCCGGCCTTCAGAGGTCGCGTCGCGATCCGCAGCTTCGACCCGGACGGAGGCGCCCCCCACACGACATAATCGAACACGGCCACCGGCCGGCGGGCCATACCGGCTGCGCGGCGCGCCAAATGGGCCGCCGCCTGATGATCGCAATGGAGATCGTCCGGACCTGTGACGGCGATCGCATCGACGCGCCGCTCCCGGCACAAAGCCGCGAGACGACGCGCGGTCGCTTCGAACACCATGCTGCCGGCAGAAGCGGGCTGGGCGTCGGGCCAATCCAGAAACACGGGCGGCGCCGCTGCGGCTCCCGCCAACCGTCGAACGGCGCGTCCCGCCTCCAGGCGTCGGGTCCGGATAAGCCTCGCACGGGAGGCCGCGTCCGGATGGTCGTGCGAACCCGCGCCGTCGGTGAGGATCACGACGCCTGCCAGACGTTCGGTCGTCGCCGCCTGATGGATCAAGGCTCCGGCGCCCAGCGTCTCGTCGTCGGCATGCGGGGCGATGACCAGCCACCGCGCGGATCGCCAGGGCGAACGCTCCAGCGCCAGGGTCGCTAGCCGGCCGGTTTTCTCGCTCACCATAGGGCGTCGCCCTCGCCCCAGAGATCGCGATCCAGCCAGGTCTTGGCCGCCTGATCCTTCGCATAGTCGGGTCCGGCCTGTCGAAGATAGAGGCTGAGATCGCGCGTAATCTTGTCGATGCGCTCGCCATCGAAGGCGCTGCGGGTCCCGACCGACCGCGCCGCCAACTCCATGACATCAAGGGCGCTGCGTTCGACGACACCGCGCGTGGCGCGGGCGAAATCCCCGGCGTCCGGCGCTTCGGACGCCGCGCGGATCGCAGCTTCGCGGACCCAAAGCCAGGCCGTTCGCGCCGCAACGACCGCATCGGCGAAGCGCGCGCGCTGGATGGGATCTGCGCGGGCGGCGTCGGACAGCGCGTCACGCATTGCCATGACCAGGCCCTCGACGCCACCCAACTGCACCGCCGTGAACCGCCAGGCCCCCGCCGTGAAACGCGGTTCGCGGTCATAGTCTCCGGGACGTCCGAGCCGCTGATCGGCATCGACCGTCAACCCGGTCACCTCATAGCGTCCGCTGGTCGTCGCGCGCATGCCGCGAACCCGCCAACCGCTCAGATCGGCCCTCTCGGCTTCGTTCGCCGGCACGACGATCAACTGGCGTTCGCCCTGTTCCGGCTGAGCAGTGATGATTGCATATTCCAGTCCGCCCGCGCCCGTTGCGAACATCTTGGCGCCCTGCAGCCGATCGCCGACCAGACGAACGCCGGGCGGCGGTTCCGTCGCCCAGACGCCGAACCAGCCGCCCTGCTCAAGGACCTTGCCGAGCCAAGCCTTCTGGGCCGGGTCCGCGTACCAGTCGAACACCGCCAGGGCGTTGACGTGCCCTTCGAACAGTCGGCCGACGCTGAGATCCGACCGTCCAACGCTGCGTAGAGCGTCCATCAAGGCCAAGGCTTTGTGGATTGGATCGTCATAGGCCGTTCCGCCGCTCTGGACCGGAGCGAACCGTTGACCCCAACCCTCCGAGGCGAGCAGCTTCAGACTATTGGCGGGATATCGCGGCGTGGCGTCGTAGCGCGCACCCAGCGCCGCCAATCTGACCTCAAGTTCGAGAGGCGATGACGCGGTCGGCGTTGTTTCCAGGGCTGTCATCGGCGTGCCTCAAGCTCGGATGCGAGGTCGACAAGCCAGGGTCCAGCGGCGCCGAGCCCCTGTCCGCTGATCTGCTGCCGATCAGCGGGCGACAATGAGAGTGCCGACCGAAGGATGCTCGGCCACTGCTGCGCCTGTGGCCACTGCGCAAGGACGATGGCGGCGCCCAAATCCGCCAACCGCTCGGCCTTCGCGATCTGCTCGTTGTACGCGCGAGGCTCGGGAAGACAGACAAAGGGCTTGTCGGCCGAAATCACCGCGTTCAGCAGGCCGTCTCCCGCGCCTCCGACGATGATCTCCGCCTTTCCGATCTCGTCGCTGATAGCGTCGATCCAGCCTGCCAGCTTCAGGTTCGGAGGCACGATCGGCGGCGGATCAATAGGCCCGACGCCGGTCCACAATCGATCGGGCGTTGTCTCTGCAGCCGCCGCCAGCTTGGCGCCGTCCAACGGATCGCCCCCCCGCCCATTAACGACCAGGACGCCGGAGCCTCGCTTCGATCCTGTCTGCCGCCGGGGGGCGAAGTAACGCGTCTTGTCGCGCACCTCTCTGGCCCCCATTCCATCAAGTCGCTCATGAAAGGGCGCAAGCAAGGCTTCTGCGCCGCGGAAGGCGTCCAGATGCGCCGGGTCCGATCGATCCCCCGCGAGACGAACATAGACCACAGGCGTCGCACACAGCCGGGCCAGCATCGCCATCTCGACCGACACATCGATCACCATCAGCGCCGGCTTGGCGTCGCTGATCCATCTGGCGAACCGGGCGGTCCGCGCCCGGACGCCCGCATGTTGATAGGGGGCGTAATGCAGCGCCTCAGGCCGGACAGGCGCCTCGTCACAGCCGGAAAAGCGGTCTCCCCCGTGGGGCCTGTCATCCTCCAGATCCACGCAGGCGATGTCTCCGGTTCGACCCTTCAGTCCCGTCCCGAGCAAAACAAATCGCTGGGGCGCAGCAGCGGCGATTTCCAGTGCGCGCTGGCGGTGGCCGTCGCCCTGGTGATGGACATAGTATCCGATCGGAGCAATCACGCTGCGGCTCTCGCAACGCCGTCGGCCCAACGTCGTAAATCCATATCGAGCGGCATGGCGGGCAGCTGGGCTTCCAAAGCCGACAGCCGCTTGGCGCTCGCCGCGTCTTGACGCTGCCCCTTTCGCCACATCGCCCGCTGCCGCCAATGCGAAAAGTCCGGAGCCATGATCGGACCGCCGTTCCGCGCCTGATGGAACAGACGGGTCATGTCCTCCGCCATCCCCCCGGCGGCGCGGCCCGTGGTGCGTGCCGACACTCGCGTCCACACCGCCAAGGGATGCACAAGCCTGCCCCCCTGCGCTTGAGCGGCGATCACAAGCGCCCGATCCTCGCCCGTCGGCAGTTCCGGCACGCCGCCGGCTGAAACATAAGCCGCCGCCGTGATGGCGAGGCTGGCTCCGGTGTGATCGCCATGGCGGGGCGCCGGATCATGCGGCGACGGGTCGATCTCGTCCTCGATCGCTCGAACTTCGCGCCAGTAGGCGTCCCACATCTGGCGCAGAGCCGCGACATCCGTGGAGATCGCTTCCGCCTCATCCAGCACCAGCCGTCCGCCCACCAGATCGGCTCCTGCTGCGATGGCTGCAAGATTGGCGGACAGCCAGTTCGGCGGCGGTCGCGTGTCGGCATCCGTCGAGATCAGAACGCCATTCGATCGATCTCCGAGTTGCTCGAGACCGACGGACATGGCGGCGCGCCGCGCCGCGCCGGCATGGGCGCGATGCTCTGGGAAGGTCTGCAAATTAACGACGATGTCCAGTCGATCCTTCCACCGATCGGCCGCTGCCTGCGCTTGAGGAAGCGAACCGTCTGTCGAGTTATTGATGCAGAGCGCGACCGAAATCCTGCCCGGAAGATCCTGCGCGGCCAGGGCGGCCAGCAGCACGGGAAGACGCCGTTCCTCATTCCGCGCGGGCACACAAACGCAGAAGGCAGGTTCGCCCCTCATGCGATCAGCCGATCTTCCAGCGCGTCATTGGCCTGCATCTGGCCCGCCGCAGCTGCCTGGATCATCTCGCCATAGAGCCGTTCATAGGCGGCGATCATCCGGCGCACATCGCAGGCCGCCTCGGCGCGCGCGCGGCAGGCCGACCGAGACAGGCCGACCGCACGGGCGATTGCGCACGCCAGGTCCTGCACATCGTCCGGACGCGCCAGGGCGCCGCAGTCGGGGGTCAGAATCTCGGGAATAGCGCCACGCGCGAAAGCGGCGACGGGCGTCCCGCACGCCAGCGCTTCGGCCACCACCAGTCCATAGGGTTCGTCCCAGCGCGGCGTGCAGACGAAGGCGGCCGCCTGCCCGATCTCCTTCGACAGCGCTTCGTGATCGAGGTGACCGAGATAGGTGGTCTTATGCGTCAACCTCGGAGCGATCTCGGCATCCAAATAGGCTTGATCTAGGATCGGGCCCGCGAAACGCAGCGGAATACCCGCCAATGCCGCCGCGTCCAGCGCCAGATGCAGACCCTTCTCGGGCACAATCCGCCCATACCAGATCAAATGCCCAGGTTCGTCGTGACGTGCCTGCCATGGAAAGCGGTCCAGATCGATCCCGTTCAGAATGACCTGATCGATCGGCCGCACCGGGCTCCATTGTTCGCGCATCGCCTCCGACACGCCGACGAACCGCGCGAACGGCGCGCTCGCTTCGCGGATACCGCTCTCCAGCCAGCAAAACGGCGGCGTGTGGAGGGTGGTGACCATCGGCATGGGCAAGGTCTCCGCCATCGAGACCGGCAGATAGTGCAGACTGTTGTTGTGGATCACGTCGAACGAACTGCGTCGAAGCCGGCTCATCAACGACAGATAGGCGTGATGATCTCGGAAGAAGGCGATGTCGCCTGCCTCCGCAGTCCCGACCTTGGCGATTTCCGTCTGGTCGCAGATCGCCTCCAGCCCTAATTCCGGGTCGGACAGGGTCGCTGCAAACAGAGTGACGTCATGACCGTTGAGCCGCAGTTGGCGACAGAGGAGATGGGTATGCATCTCCAGCCCGCCGGCGAAGGGTTCTGCGATCGGATATTTGAGATGAGCGATGACGCCGATGCGCATCCGTACCGCCGTGATCGACAACCCGATCCCCCTCGGATCGGTCCATGGCGTAAAGCCTGAAGAGCAAAGCTACGCCGCGGTTATTGGTTCCTATGTGCGATAGCGGTCTCAAGTCCTCATGGGATGCGTTTATCTCCCAGACCCGATGAGGGCCGTTCGCCACCGCCGACGACTTCGATAAGATCGAGGCGTTGAAAGGCCACGGTTTTGAGATCTTACGATATCGCGAGGAATGCGGTCGGTTCACCAGCCTTCGCCAGCTCGATGAAGTGCCAGGTCTAACTGGCAAGACCGATGGCGTGGAGACCTACGTCTCTATCGAGACTGGCGACCAATCTGACAGTTTTCACGCCTCTCGGCGTAAGGAGACCGGCTGGTGATCTGAAGTTCACGCGCCCAGGACGGCGGATCTTTTGATCTGCCGCGACTGGCCGATCGTGAGGCGCTTGCCGCGCGAGAAGTCTGCCAGGCCAGGACCGCGCGATCCGAAAGTGGCGAAGCGGGCATCCTCGGGCTGCAGCATGGTGCGGGGATTACCGTCGCGGCCGGTGTACCACATCTCGGTCCAGCCCGCCGGCGCGATATGGTCGTCCATCCAGCAGTCGAGGAAGGTTGCTGCGCCGACAAACTTCGGATCGCCGTACCGACCATCAGGGAAGGTGCTTGAGGGCCGCCAGGGGCGGCCCAAGAACACGGAGTGCCGCGGAACACCGGCGTCTCTGGTAAGACGGCAATCGCGGAAGACAAAGCCGTAGTCCTGCTCGATCGGCGTGCTTGGGGCAACGATATAGCCTTCGACCGGGTCTGCGGGACGCAGGCGCGATCGGATTTCGCAACGTTCGAACCAGGCACGCCCGCCGCCGAAGATGAAGTCATAGCTGCCAGTGATCAGGCAGTTTTCGAACAGCGTCGCGCCCGCGTCGGGGAACAGCGTGTCCTGATAGCTGAGAATATCGCAGTTGCGCACGACCGCGCGATCCGACCCCTTGTCCATCATCAGAGCCACGGCCTGGGGCCCTGCGCCATTGTGCGAATGCAGGCCGTTCGGCTTGGTCATTTCCGCCAGACCGTCGAAGGCGTTGTTGATCGTCAGGTTCTCGGCGTGGAAATCGGGCGCACGCACGAACAAGGTTGGAGTACGGAATGTGCCCCACATCCGACCATCCGGCGCCGCCAGTCCCGACGCCGCCAAATGATTGATCACCGAGCCTGAGCGATCCTCGCCGATCAGGTGAATGAAAGGCTTGTCGACCACAACCTGCTCGGTCCAGATTCCGCGCGTGATCAGAATGCGGAACGGCCTTCGTCCGTCCGCCGGTGCAGCGGCGATGGCGGCGGACAGCGCCGGATAGACTGGCGCACCAAAGCGACGGCCGGCGTCGTCGCTCCCGACTACAGCGTCGTATCCAGCCGCAGCAGCCCAGGATCGGCCGGACGCCATGATCGGTAGAGCGACGGCGGCCGCGAACGTCTGGCGGCGCGAAAGGGACGAAAGCATGCTGGCTCCGAATGGAAAAAGAGGGCGCTGACCGGCGAACCGTTCAGCGCCCAGTCTCCCGGGGGAGGTGGGAGTGTCTTAGAAGGTGTAGCGGACGCCGAAGTTGTACTGCCTTCCGGTGTGCGAATAGACGTAGATGCTGTCGCGACGGCTGTCCGTGTATTGCTCATTGAAAGCGTCGGTCAGGTTCAAGCCTTCGAACGTCACCTTGATGCGGTCCGTCAAAGCATAGGAGGCCGAGGCGTCCACCGTCACGATGTCACGCACGCCATCGATGTCATTGGTGCTGGTGCCGCTGGGGACCGCGGTCAGATAGCGATCGCGATAGGCGGCCGAGACGCGGGCGCTGAACCGATCGTCTTCGTAATAGAGGGTGGCGTTGTAGGCGGTCTTCGAAAGGCCGAGCAGATCATTTTCGACGAAGCCCGTCGGCGATCGCGAGGAAATATAGCTGATCTTCGAATCCACCAGCGTGACGTTGAAGATGGCGCCGAGATTGTCGAACGGTCCGGGCAGGAAGGTGAAGGGCTGCTGATAGCTGACCTCGATCCCCTTCAGCGGACCGCCCTCGGTGTTCACCGGCTGGCTGAACAGGAAGACGTCGCTGGGCGAAACACCCAGGCCGTTCAGCAACTCCAGCGGCAAGCCGGATTGATTGAAAGGCTGGGAGGTTCGAGAGGTTTGAATGTAGCTTTCGATGTCCTTGTAGAACAGGCCGACAGATAGCAGGGCGTCAGGCGCGAAATACCATTCCGCCGACAAGTCGTAGGTCGTGGCGCGGATGGGATCCAAGTACGGATTGCCCGAGCTGACGCTGAACACGCCAACCGTGCTGAGGCTGCCGCCCGGCGTCACACTGCCCAGGTTTGGACGGGTCATGACCTTGGCGGCGCCGAACCGCACCAGGAAGTCGGGCGTCACTTCGGCCGTCAGATTCAGTGCCGGCAAAACGTCGTCATAGTCGCGATCAACGGTCGTCTGCTGCGCGGCGCCGGCAACCAGTTGATAGCCGGTCGAGCTCTGCTTCGTCTTGACGTAGCGCACACCGATATCGCCGCGTACCGGCACGCCGCCGAGCTCGGTGTCGAAGTCGAGCTGCATATAGGCGGCGGAGTCCTTCTCGGTCACATTGCGGATGTTGCCGCGCGCATTGGCGTTGGAGGCGCCGCTGAGTTCGAACAGTCCCGTGCCGCTGTAGATGTTGAACAGGTCGGCAAAGGCGTTGAGGTTCGGTGCGATCCAGTTTGTGACGGTGCCGTTCGGTGCGCCAAGATTGCGACCAAACCCGCTGACCAACTCGGTCAGGCTGGCTAGGGTCACGCCAGCAGGCAATTGCGGCACCACGCCCTCGTTGACCCGCGCCAGCGCCCAGGAGTCGAACTCATATTCCTTGTAGTTCACCCCGGCCTTCAGCGTCAGCGACGGCGTCAGATCGTAGCCGCCGTCAAGTTGCGCAGTCTTGATCGTGTTGGTGACGCCCTGCGGGCGCAGGCGGATTTCGGAGCGCGCCGCCCCGAAGTTGTAGGCCAGCGGGTCGGTCACGTCATAGCCGAACCGGATCAGTGGCGCGTTTCGGTTTTCGCGATAGTCGTATGAATAGTTGTCCGAATTTTCGCGGTTCAGAATGACCGTCGTCTGGATCGGATTGTCGAAATCAGACTTGGAATAGCCCACCAGGCCCTTGATCCTGAACCGGTCGCTGAACGCGTGCTCCAGGCTCAGCGTCCCTTGCGTGTATTTGGTGTCGAGTTCGTCGTAGCGGGTTTCCGTCTCCACATCGACGTCATCGAACAAGCCGTAGACCATGTCGCCGTTGGCATCGATGACACCGTCGCGCACGATGATCTCTGGTCGGCCGCCCTGCGACGCGTTGCGAGCGAAGGACAGGGCTTCCAGCCAGTTCTCCTGACGCGTGGCCTTGAAGTCGGAATAGAGCAGATCAAGATTGATCAACGTCTGTTCCTGCGGCCGGAACTGCACCGATCCCGTCAGACCCAGCCGCTCCTGATCGTGCGTCAGCCGTCCGTAGCGCGGAAAGCGCGGCGTATAGACATCCGCCCGCCTCGCATTGGCAAAGGGTGATGCAGGGTTATAGCCGCCGGCCTCGGTCCCGTTGAGCCAGCCGCCGGAACCATGTCCTTCCTCCAGGAGCTGGCGCTTGGTGTAGGCCACCGAGACGAGGGCTCCGAGGCGCCCATCCATCCAGGTATTGCTGGCGAGGGCCGCGAACCGCGGGTCCCATTTCTGGGACAGATCATTGTAGCCGTATTGGCCCGACACAACGAGGTTCGCCCCGGCGTAATCGAACGGTCGCCCCGTCTGCAGATCGACCGTTGCGCCCAACGATCCCTCTTCCGTTTCGGCCGAGGCGGTCTTGCGGACCGTGATGCTGTTGAAAAGCTCGGACGCGAAGACGTTGAAGTCGAAGGCTCGATTGCGGTTGGCGCCGCCCGAGCTGTCCGTACCCGACGCGGTGCTCTGGCCCTCAACGCCGTTGATGCGGACGCGCGTGAACTGTGGACCCAAGCCCCGCACCGTGATCTGGCGGCCTTCGCCAGCGTCGCGCGCGATCGACACGCCAGGCACCCGCTGAATGGACTCTGCAAGGTTGGCGTCGGGAAAATCGGCCATATCCTCGGCCTTGATCACGTCGACGACGCCATTGGCTCGTCGCTTGGCCGTCAGCGCGCTGCCCAGTGACGCACGGAAACCGGTTACCACGATAGTTTCAACTTCGTCCGCCTGGTCTTCGACCTCGCTCCCCTGGGCGACGGTCTGGGGCGCGACGCTCGCGCTGGCGAGCACTGCCGTGCGGCCGTTGTTGGACGCCACCACCAGGTTGCTGCCCTGCAGGAGCCGGCCCAGGCCCTGATCAACCGAATAGACGCCCTGCACAGCGGCGGTCCGTTGTCCTGCGACCGCGTCGGTCGACGCCAGGATTTGAAGATCCGCTTGGCGTGCGAAGGCGGGTACGCCGGTCGAGGCAGGCTGCGCAGGGACATTGAACTGTCGAGCCTGCGCCTGAACGGCGCCGGCTCCGGCCAGCGCCATCGTGCTGACGGCGATCATCAGCGACGCCTTCGCGCCTTGGTTTCGCGACATGGCCATGCGTCGGCCCTCCCTTTTTCTGTTTCCTGGTTCCCGGACCCTTCTTCGAGGGTTCCGAGAGTCTCGATGTCCGGCGACCGACTTTCCGTCGCCGGACCAAAAAGAATTATCCAGCTCCACCCAGCATGATGACCTGCTCCCCAACCTTCACGCTTGCGTCATGGGCGACGCCCACCGCCTGGGCGAAGCTTTCCGGTTCGTTGGTGCGGAACCATCCAACCACGGTGCGGCCTTCCAGATCAGGATCGACGATCACGATCTTGCGGTTGTTGTATCGGTTGAACTCAGCCGCCGCCGCACCGATCGTGTCACCGTCCAAGACAATCTGGCCCTCGCGCCAAGACAGAGCCCGGTCCATTTCCAGCGGACGCTTCACCGGGCTGGACGCACCGGCCTGGTCGCTGACGAACACCTGTTCACCCGCCGAGACGCGCCGACGCACTTTTCCAGCGCCCTTGTCGCTCCAGACCTCCACAACGCCTTCCGTCACGCGAACTTCGGCCCCGCTGGACTTGCGGCGAACGGAGAAGGCCGTGCCGACCGCTTGGACGCGGACATCGCCCGCCGCCACAACGAAAGGCCGCGCTCGATCTTTTGCGACCTGAAACCAAGCCTCTCCCTGATCGAGGGTCACGGCGCGTTCGGCCTTCTGAAAGCGGATGTCCAAAGTCGTGTCGGTGTTTATCGCCGCCATCGACCCATCGACGAGCGGCACACGGCGGATTTCACCCACCAGGGTGCGGTAACGTTGGCGCGACAAGACCGGCGTCAGGACGAGCCCGGCCGCAACTGCCGCCGCCAAGCCCATTCCCCCAAGCAGTATGCGTCGATCAGGCTTGGCTGGCGCACGGTACACCTCAGCCTCAGGCGCGGGATTGACCATCAAACCGATGACCGCTCGCGCCCGCCACAAGGCGCCCTCACGACGGCTGTCGCCAGCCAGCCAGTCGTCCAAAGCGGCTTGGTCGGACGCGCTCATCGCATTTGCGTCCAGTCGAGCGGCCCAGTTGGCTGCTGCCGCGTCGATCTCTGTGGAGGCTTCACGGCTCATGCGCGCCGCTCCCCGGTCGATGATGGGGCGACATTGGCGTCAGCCTGGGCCAAGCCTGCCAGAACGGCTTTCAACCCGCGTGCGGCTTCATTCTCGACCACGTTCTCCGACACGCCCAACTGGCGCGCGATTTCCTTTTGCGACAACCCCATTACGCGGCGCATCTCAAAGATGCGTCGGCTGCGTTCGGGCAATGTGGCGACGATCTTCATTACGCGTTCGAGTTCCTTGCGCCCCCCGGCGATACGCTCGGGTGACGGTTCGTCCCACTCGATGCGCAGGGCGTCGATTTCCGTCACAGCGTCGATCCGGACAATCCTGGCACGGCGCATCTGCTCAAGCACGACAGACCGCGCGGTCTGGAAGAAATAGGCGCGAGGACTTTCGATCTGCTCCACCGCCTTCAGGTTGGCCAATCGGCAATACGATTCCTGAATGACATCATCGACATCGTTGGAGGTCACAAGCGATCGCCGAAGCCAAGCACGAACATCCTGCTCGTGGGGCAGTATTTCCTGCCCCAACCAGCGAACTCTTGCGTGCTCCGATTTTCCGCCGCCGTGAATCACCGATTTCCCCTCCAGGGGACGATGCGTCGCGAGGCCGTTTCCGTCAAAATTGGTGCTTGAAACACGCAGCGACAAGGCGAGGTATAAGGCGTACGGATGCTGCAGCCGGCAACGCTTTCGTCATAAGCACTACGCTCAGCGGCTGATGGAAGGGTTTGGCGACCATGTCGTGGCCGAAGTCCGAAACCTTGACCGCCCAGATCGCGCGCCGGAAAGACTGCTTTCAGCCCTAGAGACCCGCGAAGTCCACGGCCTTGGCGAACAGTTCGCCACGACTGCTGACCGCCAACTTGCGATAGGCATGCTTGATGTGAGTGCGCAGTGTCTCGATGGAGATGTCCTGCTTTTGAGCAATACGTCCTGTCTCCATCCCCGCCAACATCATCGTCACGATGTGTTTTTCGCAGGGTGTCAAATGGTGAATTTGGAGCATTGCTTCGTACGAAACACGGTCCGCCATTCGGTGTGCGGCAAACCCTATGCTGTCGTCATCGCCCGCGATCAGCTGTTGGCAGCGCAAAAGCCATTGTCGGTCGGCATCCGTCGATGTGACCGCATAAATCGCTTGCCCGGGCACAGCGTCTCTCAGAAGGCGCGCCAGCGCTGCAGCCGTCTGAGTACTGTCTGAGACAAGATGGTCGCCAATGAGCCGGAAAACGCCGGCGTCGTTCAACATGCGGTAGGCGGCTTCGTTCGCCCAGCCGATGCGTCCCGATCGTGACAGCAACATCCTGGCGCGGGGGTCGATGTTGACCCAGGCCGCGATGGCGCGAGACCAAGGCGGTATGCGCTCGGCGTCAAGATCGAAGTTCAGGTGCGCCTGTCTTGGATCGCAGTCGCCGATCTCACTTCCAACAGCGAGAAATCCCGTCACGCCTACAATCATCGAACCCTCCCTCGTGGCTGGGCCTCGATGCTCGACACGTGAACAGCCATTTCAAGCGTCGAGCGTTCTCAAGCGCAGTTCACCACACCGTCCTATCCATAGACCGGGCCAATTGACATACCCGAGTTTGGTGATTGACGGCCGTCCAAGCCGATCCGGCCCAATGCCGCTCGCCGAGTTGCGTCGAACGTTCACACCAACACGCTGGCGCAGCTTCAAGGTGTGTCCTCGCACTACCAATATTGATGCGCGCATCAACTAAGCAATCATCGATAGTGTCTTTGACGATGCGACGCCGCCTCCAGCGGTGAATAGATGACGACGCCACGACATTGTGGCGCCCTCCCAGTCTTATTGGGCGGGAAAATATTGAAAAGCTGGAGGATATTATGCGGACCTATATTATTGCGGCGGCGACTGCCGCCGCGGCCTTGCTGGCGATGCCGGCTGTGTCGAGCGCACAGACCAATGTGACCGTCTCGACCACCGTGACCAACTTCTGCGGCATCGGCTTGGCCAATGTTGCGGGCGGAAACGTCGCGGTCGCCAACGGCGTACGTCAGAAGGTCACCACATTGCGGATGTCGTGCAACGCCGCCAGCGGCGCCAAATTGACATCAAGCGCCGCCAACGGCGACTTCAAGTCGGCGGCAGGCAAGCTGATCAACTACGATTGGGATCTGTCCGTGCCGGAAATCCCCAGCCTGGGCTTTGCGGCCAACGACACCTATCCCGGCGAAGCTGCCCAGGTCACCAACTCTGGCGGCTACAGCCAGAAATTGGCTGACGGCGTCTTCGGCGATCTGTTCCTGAACCTCTGCTACAACGTCCCCGGCGGCAGCGGTGTGGGCGGAACGCAGGGCGATCCGAGCAACCCCGGCTCTTCGGGTTGCGCGGCCTCCCCCTCGGGTCCCGGCGCCGCCTCGGCCCCGGCTGGAACCTATACGGAAACCTTCACCTTCTCGCTCGATCCCGCTTGATCGTCGCGAAATGCAGGGGCCGCCCTCGGACGGCCCCTGCTTCTTCGTGAGAAGTCTGACAACACAACGGGGGCAACAATGACACGTCGTGTATTCGCGACACTGGCGGCCGCAACGGCTTTAACGACAGTCCTGATGGCAGGCGCGACAGCACCGGCCAAGGCCATGGACGTGTCGCCCATGATCTCGAAGATCACGCCGTCCGGCAATGGGGCCAGCTATCGGATGACCGTCAGGAACGACAGCGCCACACCGGCGACGGTCGAAATCGAGACCTATCGCATGCAGGTCGGTGCTGACGGCGCCCGGTCTTTGGTCGAAGACGACAAAGACATCACGGTGTTTCCTGTCCAGTCCGTCATCCCGGCCAATCGCGAGCAGGTGATCCAGGTCCGCTACACGGGCGACGCTACCGAAGAGGGCCGTATGTATCTGGTCCGCGCGGCCCAGTTGCCGATCAACATGCAGACAACGCCCAGCGACGGCGGCGTCGGCGCTGACATACAGGTCGCCTTCACCATCAACACCTACGTGTTCGTGGCCCCGCCCAGGGCGCGTGCCGAAGTGCAGGTTACCGCGGTGTCGCGCCAGCCGAACGGCGACGTCATCCTGACCGCCCACAACTCAGGGACCGGCTTCGCCTATATCCGTGAGTCCAGGATCATCCTGAAGACGGCGGACGGACAGTCGCATGAGATACCGGCCGCCGAAGTGGATGTCGGACAGGTCAGCGTGATCGCCGGCGGCGCCACGCGGCAGGTGAAGATACCGGCGGCCCTCGCCGCATCGGCATCCGGCGACCTCACCGCTTCCATCGTGCTGCTGTGAGGGCCGGCGGTGGCCCGCAGGTCCCTCAAGCGCGGGCGGTCCGGCGCGCGAACCGCTTTTCGCCGCATCGGGGCCGTCGCCTGCATGGGGGGCGGATTGGCTACCGTGGCGCATGCCGCTCCCGTCGTGCTGACCGATGAGGTCATGCGCACGGCCCCGCCGGACTACTCCGCCGTCGTAGCCATCGATCGAGACGAAAGCGAAGGCCCAGTCACCGAAGCTTCGCCGCCCATTCAGGACCAGTCTGCTTCGGTCAGGCCGTCCTCGGTTTTCACGCCGATCCAGGGGCCGCTAACGCTCGACGGCAAATATCTTGGCGACATCAGCGGCTCGGTCGACGCCCAGGGCCAGGGATTGGTGGATGCGACAGCCCTGCTGGACCTGTTGAAGCCTCAGATCGGGTCCGAACTCTCCACCACCCTGTCAGGCCGCATCGCGACACAGACCAAGGTCAATATGGCGGACCTTGTCACCGACACCTTCTCCCTAACCTTCGATCCCCTGTCTCTGACCTTCGTGGCGACATCCACGCCGGAAAGCCGAGCACGGCGCGATGTCGGCTTCTCCCAGACCCCGGTGATCGACCCTGCCGCCTTCGATCAACCGGCGGACTTTTCGGCCGGCGCGAATATCACCTTGGCCCAACTCTACTCCCACACCGACACTCGTTTCTCGCCGCTACAGGGCGGCGTCGACTTTTTCGCCAACTTCGGCGGGTTTGACGGCGTCACGCTGACAACCGGCGTCGATTACGACGGGAATAACAGGCAAGGCCGCTGGCAGCGCCGCGAAATCCGTCTGACCAAGGACATCTTCAAATCCGCTGTACGTCTGACCGCCGGCGAGTTCGCGCCCCCCATCGACAGTTTTCAGGGCTCGCAGAGGTTTTTGGGGCTATCGGCCGCACGCGCGTATTCAACCATTCGACCCTTCCAGAACGTGCGTCCCGCAGGGCGCCGCCAGTTTATCCTGGACCGCCCGGCCTTGGTCGTCGTCGAGGTCAACGGCGTGGTGACGGAACGGATTCGCCTGGACGCCGGCCCCTATTCCATTGGCGACTTTCCCTTCGCGCAAGGCGCCAACACGGTTCGCCTGCTCGTCGAAGACGACAGCGGTCGGCGCGAGATCGCTGTGTTCGACCTGTTCGGCGGCGCCGGGCTGTTGGATCGCGGCGTGTTGGATTTTGGGGTGTCGGCTGGACTGCTGGAAGAAGGCGGAGATCTCCAGTACGGCTCGACGTTGGCCGCGAGCGGCTTTGTTCGCAAAGGGCTGTCCGATGTTCTGACCGTCGGCGTCAACGCTCAGATCGCCGACCGAAAAGGGCAAGCCGGGGCGATAGCGACATGGGGTTCCAAACTGGGTCTGATCCAGCTGAGCAGCGCCGCCAGCCACAACGGCGACACCGGAAAAAACGGCTACGTCGCCTCTGTCGACTATCTCCTCGAAAGGACTTTGGGCAAGACCGTTGATGCGCGCCTTGTAGCCTCGGCCCAGGCGACCAGCCGCTATTTTCAGAGCGCCTTCGATCCGTCCGCGTTCAACAACGAGAAATGGCGCGCCGCCGCGCGGCTGCTGGTGCGTTTTCGTGATTATTCGATCAGCGGCGGCGTCGCCTTCGTAAAACGTCGCGAACAAAAAGATCGCACCGATTTCAGCTTGGGCCTGGGCCGCACGTTCCGTCGTTTCGCGGTCAATCTGGCCTGGCAGCGCGGGTCCACCGAAGATGGCCGCGACGAGGACCGCTTCGGACTGACGCTCACGTCACGCTTCGGCGGGCGCTGGAGCACCACCGCGCGCTACGACAGCGACAACGACCTGCGTGAGGTTGGGGTGTCACGCGCATCTTCGGGCCGCCTTAACGACTTGAGCGGCGACCTTCGGCTGTCGCAAGATCGGACCAACCAAGCGATCACGGCGGACCTGCGCTACATCAATAATCGGTTCGACGCCGAACTCGTATCGAACCGGCTGGTTTCGTCCGAACCCGGTGGGGTCACGCGCCAGGAGTCATTGTGGCGAATGTCGACGATGATCGGTTACGCCGGCGGCGCCTTTGGCGTCGGACGTTCCGCGCGCGAGGGCTTCGTCATCGCAACGCCCCACCCTACCCTGTCCCGTTCGCGCATCAAGCTGACGGACTCCAGCGGCTATACGGTTGCGCACAGCGGATGGCTGGGCCCAGCTCTGGTCGGGCTGGATCGCGGCTATGGCGTCAATCGCTACGAGATCGAGGCCGATCCGCTGCCGCAGGGCTATGACCTGGGCAGCGGCGTCATCAACATCTTCCCCGGCTACGGCAACGGTTACCGCTTCGTGGTGGGTAGCGATGCGTCACGCACCGCGCGAGGCGTGCTGATGTCCGCCAATGGGCCGGTCGCTCTGGCCGGCGGCGTCATTCAGGCGGCAGGCGCGCCGGCCGATGCCGAGGGCAAACCCTTCTTCACCAACCGCTCCGGGCGCTTCGTCGCCGATGGCCTGGCTCCGGGTCGCTATCGCCTGGTGATCCAGGGCGCAGTGGTGGGAGAATTCGTCATTCCCGAGAAAGTGGAAGGAACAGTCGATGTCGGCGAAATCCGCACGTCTCCGCCGTCGCCGTAGGCGCAAGGCGCAAGGCGACCGAAAGATCCGGGTTCCAACCTGGTCTGAAACGCTGACCGTCATGGTCTCGCTGGTCCTGGCGGCTATCCTGGCCGTGACCGCCTCCAAGGCGAGAGCCTGCGACCTTGCCCTGACCCAGAGCCCCAACACTGTCGTCATCAACTACAATCCCTTCGCTGCGGGACCGTCGAGCGGCGCCATCGATCTGGGCCTGAAGAACCAGGCAGACGAGGCCTGCGAGCTGCGGCTGTCCGTCGTTGACGACGGCGGGGCGATTGTTTCCCGGCTGGCCCTTGGGGGCGTGGGGGTGCAGTTCCGTCCGCGAGAGGCGTCGGGGCTTCAGACATCTGACGTCGAGCCTGGGGTCTTCCGCTACACTCTCGCAGGCAAGGCGACAGGCCAGGCGCAGCTGGACGCCGCGATCGTCGTGGACGCCGTGCCCGACGCCGGAACCTATGCCACCGATCTGAAGCTGCTGGTCAAGGACGCCGCTGGAACGGCTTTGCTTGCCCCAATCCCGATCCGTATGCAGTTAGTCTCCACGCCCCGAGCACAACTGAATCTGGCCGGAGCCGCCGGCGCCTTTGGTTCGGGCTCCAGTGTGGAGGTAGTCGATTTCGGTGACGCCTCTACAGGGCTGATGCGGCGCATCTTCGTGCAGGTCCGCGCCAATGCGCCGTCGGTCATCGCGATCAAGTCAGAGCATGGCGGAACTATGAGACGACAAGGTGATGTGGAAACCGCGTCCAGCGTCGCCTACGCGGTCGAGCTGGACGGAACGCTGGTCGATCTACAGGCCCCGTGGACCAAGGAGGTCGATCCGCCCCGCACCCTCGCCGGCATATCGCTGCCGATGCTGTTCACCTTGGGCAAGATCAAGGATCAGATGGCCGGTCGCTATCAGGATGTGCTCGCGATCGACATATCCCCCCGCTGACGGCGGCATACCCCATCAGGGTTAGCCCATAGCGGCGATTACCGCTGCAGCTTCATATTGCTAAAACGTTAATGCGATGCGCCGAATATCGGGAGAACCGGCGCACGCAGATCCGAAGCTTGAGGTGGACAGCCCCGTGCGGACCTGGACGACCTCCGACAACTGGGTGGCGCAATGTATCATCACGAGACGGCGACGTCGTCGCGACCAGACAGCTTTCCTGCGGCAACAATTTTCGAGGCACGACTGACGCGGCGCGGGACGCCATCAGGAGTGTGTGGAAGTCCGACACCCCTGCCCCGCGCGGACTGCACCGCCTGGTTCGAACATGACATCATCGCCCGGTTCGTTCTGGATACTCAGGGCTGCGTGATCCACGCCAACGCCAAGGCCAGAGCCATGATTGCAGCGGGTGTACTGGGCGCTGGCGGGGCCTTTATCTGCCCCTCCCATCGCAATCGTGGCGACTTCGACGCCTTGGCCAACCGTCTGCTGCAAGGACGCCAATCCCACGGCCGCCTTCTGTTTCGCTCAGGCGATGACGCCTGGTGCCTGCTGGATCTGGCGACGGCGCCCGATGCGATCGACCGCATCTTCGCCACGGCGCGCCCCGCCCACTGCATGGGCGTGGAGGTTATGGAGCCGCTGCGCGCCATCTTCGGTCTGACCCGGGCCGAACTCCTGGTCCTTTCCCATCTCACCCAAGGCGAAGCCCCAAAGGACATCGGGCGAAAGATGGATATGTCGATCCACACCGTCCGCGCCCACCTGCGCGCCATCTGCATGCGCATGGGCGTCAAAGGCATCACCGGCGCCCTTAGACTAAGCTTTCAGCTAACGAACTGATGCTAACCTACAGGGGCCGACGGCCAGGGCGGCATTGGCCGTCTTTCGGCCGACCTGACTCGAGATTCGGCTGCTGATGTTTGGCGCCGAAGCCACAGTTAAGGTCCGTTTCTGGCGCAAGCCAGCCGCGCGATCGTGGGCGAGCCTTCGGCATATCTACGCACAGAACATTGGTCGCCGCGGTCGAGGACGTCTCGGTCAGGGCCGCGGCGGCCAAGGCCACTGAGCCAGATGGATCAGGTTTTGAACTAGGCCCGCACCAATCAAGACGATGGCGGCTCAACACCCCAAGTTTAACTTCTTAACTCGATCCCGTATTGTCTTCAGCAAGACGGCGAGCGACGTTGCGACACTACGGCGTGTGAAAGCGCGTGTTCACCTGTTACTGTCTCAGTGGATGGATCGCCAGCTTTTCAGCAACTGCTGATCGGTGAAAGGTTTCGCCAGCCCGCTCCGTGCGCCAAACTGACTGGCAAGTCGGAGATAGAAATCCGGGCCCATCCGGCCGCCACTGGTGATTGCAAGAACTGGACAGGCGCGCGGCTGTAACTGTTCAAGCACTTTCAGCCCGTCGATGTCAGGCAGAATTATGTCGAGAATGATGGCCGCGGCTGGGTGAGCCGCTGCAAGCTCCAAAGCTTGCAAGCCTGTCGATGCGCAGAGCACTTCTATGGCTTCGCCCTCAAGCATACGGCGAATTTCACCTGCCCAAAAAGGATCGTCTTCGACCACGATGCATTGTTTCATCGCATTCATCCTTGATCGGTCTTCATTTGGCCGATCGGCTATGATCCTTTCCAGCGGCTGAAATCTCATATCAGCGGTCAATCCGTCAAGATCGCCAGTTGAGCCTCGCCCTCAGGCTGCGGGCCATGTGCGTCGGTCATGGCCGCCGACAACCGTTCGACGGCGCAGGTCAATGCATACGCATCAACTTCCTCCCCGGCCGTCGCTTTCAACGCCAGGGCCTCCAGGTCGAAAGCCGCTGTCGACACATCGTCTAGCCCGAAGCTGCCGGAGGTCCCGGCGATCGAATGCGCCTGCGCTGCAAGCCCGGCATAGGCATCCATCGCCGGCGACCGGTCGAGAAGGGCGCGAAGCTGATCCGGCACCGAAGCCAGATGGTCGACATAGCGCCGCTTCAGGGCCGTCATGGCGTTGTCGCTATCGGCATCGTCAGCGGCGGTCGTCTTGGCGGGTGACAGCTTGGCAAGCAGCGCAACAAGCGCATCTATGTTCACAGGCTTGCCGATGTGGTCGTCCATCCCTGCTTCGCGGCAGGCGGCGATCTGCTCGGGCAGAACGTTAGCCGTCAGCGCCACCACCGGCACGCTTGCAGCAGAGCCGTCCATCCGGCGGATCCTCCGCGTGGCTTCCAACCCATCCATGCGAGGCATCTGCACGTCCATGAGGATGATGTCGAACGCCTCGCCATCAAGCGCTAGGGCATCCAGAGCCGCCTGCCCGGATTCAAACAGACGAACGTCATGACCAACTCGGCCAAGCTGAAGCTGGAGCAGCTCGCGGTTCGCCTCCACGTCGTCGACCACCATGACGACGAGCCCGTTGGGTCTGTTCTGGCTAACCGTCGACGTTGAAACGTGCTCGGCCCGCGACGCCTTGCGCGCTGGCAGAACCAAGGTCACCGTCGTGCCATGACCTAGCGTGCTGTTGAGGATGAGGTCCCCGCCCATTAGCCTGGCCAGAGAACGGCTGATAGACAAGCCGAGCCCAGATCCGCCGAAGTTGCGCGAAATCGACTCGTCGGCTTGCGAGAAGCCCTCGAACAGGGCATCGAGACGATCCGTTGGGATCCCTGGGCCGGTGTCCTCCACCTTGACGCATAATGTCTTGTTCGATGCAGTGACATCGACCCGGACAAGCCCCTTGCGGGTGAACTTGACGGCGTTTCCGATTACATTCAGCAATATCTGCTTGAACCGGACTTCGTCGCCGAAATAGTGCGAGGCCACGACGCGGTCGACATTGAGCGTCAAATCGACTGAACACGAAGGATAGGCGGCGGGAATCAGGTCAATCACCTCAGCCGCGACATCCGATGGACTGTACGGCCGGTTCTCGATCGTCATCCGTCCGGCCTCGATCTTTGAGAAATCCAGGATGTCATTCACGACATGCAGCAGGGATTTTCCGGCGCTCGTGATGCGATCGGCGTAACGACGTTCCTCTTCGGTTGTCACCGTCTCTGCGAGAAGGTCGGTGAACCCCAGAATGGCGTTGAGCGGCGTACGGATTTCGTGGCTCATGTTGGAAAGGAAGTCCGCCTTCGTGCGTGCCGCCGTTTCCGCCGAATGACGTGCTTCAGCCAACTCAATCTCACGTTCGCGTCGTTCGGTGACGTCCCTGACCGTGTCGACGAAGCCTGTGACGTTGCCATCCGTATCGAAAGCCGGGGTCGGCCTTGCCTCGAGCCACAAGGTCGTCCCGTCCTTGCGGCGGGCCTGATAGCTGACGGTGAAGGAACCACCTTCGATGAGACCTTTGCGGAAGGCGTTCTCAACGTGCGCGTGCTGGCTAGGGTCGATGATTTCGAAAGTGCGCCGCCCCACAAGCTCGGCGGGGCTGTAACCGAGCAGCGACCCCACAGCAGGGGAAAGATACTCGAACACACCATCGGCCTTGTATCGAGCAATGACGTCAGAAGAATTGTCCGCCAGTAGTTTGTATAGAGCTTTCTGCTCCTGAACCTGCCGAAGAAGGGCGTCATCCTCGGTGATATCCTTGAAAACCCCAAAGATCGTCTTCACTTCGCCGTCGCTGTTCAGTTGGCACTCACCGGCGGCCCTCACGCGGACCCGGCCACCGCTCGCCGTGATGAGGTCAGCATCGAACTGCCATGGCTGGTTGACCGCCATGGCGAACTCCACGGCCTCACTCACACGAGCGCGGTCTTCTGGGGCGTAATAGTTGATCGCCTCTTCTAGGCGGGGCCGGTGCACCTCCGGGTCGAGACCGTGGATACGGTAGACTTCCGGTGACCAGAAGAGAGATCCACTGGCAACGTCGATGGACCAGTGGCCGACCCGGCTCATGCTTTCAGCCATCAGAT
This sequence comes from Brevundimonas vesicularis, assembly GCF_014204545.1. GTDB lineage: Bacteria > Pseudomonadota > Alphaproteobacteria > Caulobacterales > Caulobacteraceae > Brevundimonas > Brevundimonas vesicularis_B. Next base: position 13,663 of record NZ_JACHLJ010000001.1, on the reverse strand, counting down.
TCTGCTGCTCGCGCACTCTAGCCTGTTCGTCCCGACGTTTCAGACGCGCTTGCTGTGCTCGCAACCTTGCAATCAGGTGCTGCTGACGCGCCGTCGAGGCGGCGACAATCATGCTGGTCAGAACAGTCACGGCCAGGAAGCCCTGCATGACCAAGAGCCGGACAGGCGTATCGGCGTCGATCAGGCTGGTAGGCCCGTGATCAGACAGGCTGAACCCCATGGCCAGAACCGTCACCGCCAAACCGCCGAAACCAACACCGAGCGGCCCGCTGCGCGCCGCGAGGTAGACGGCCGCCGGCGCGACGAGGAATAATAGAGGAAACTCAGACTGCCAGAAGACGGCCGTCGTCACGACGACCAAGATGATCAACGGCGCAGACGCCTGGCTCAATGCGTTCCGAAAGCGGACTGGCGACATTCGGCGTGTCAGCGCCCAGGCCAGCGGCGCGAACAGCACCAGGCCCAGGGCGTCCGCCGCGAACCAGATCGCCATGTCCAACAGTGCGAGTTGGGCGCCTTCGCCCAGTGTCAGCAGACCAAAGGCGATAATGGCCGACGCCGCACTGCCGACAATCGCTGCTCCGATAAGCCGTCCGACCGGTAGAAAGTGAGCACTTTGATTCGGACGACCGCCGGCGATCACAGCTGCGACGATCACTGTCTCGATCAGATTGTCGCCCGCCATCCCGAGGGCGAGCGGCAAGCTATCTCCGTTTGCCAGATTGGCGATGCCGTTGCCGACGAGCATGGCCGACAGGACCGCCAGCCAGCCCCCCGCCCTGCCGCGCAGGCCGATGATGAGAAATACCGCATTGAGCGGCCAGACCGCCGCCGCCCGCCCTGTCGCGCGCGTCCAGAGAACGGCCGCGTAGGCAAGAGCGAATGCCAGGATCGCCAGCCCCAGCCATTGAAGTAGCCGGCGCGCCAGCAGGCTCGGTGAGATCGGAGTCGTTGCAGATAAAGGCATAGAGGTCAGCGCGCCGTGCAGAGTGGTGCGCCCGAGATAACGTCCAAAAGCTTATTGCATTCATAAGATGCTCAGTAGGGATAAAACGCGAGAGACCGCTGGACTTGACGGTTTCTCTAGCTTCTGACCTCCGCGTCGCCGACCGAGTTGGGTCATTTGGCCGTGAGAAACGAGAGAGACTGCGTGGTTTTGCCGGGTGAAGATCGGATCCTGACTTCGCCCATTCGGCTGGCCGCTGCATCACGGTCTTGCTGGCCGCCACAGGCAGAGAGGGCGGGCGACGGCGAGTTTCATAACCGCTGAAGACAACCCTGAAGGCCTAAAGTGCACCTGCTGCACCGCCTGTGAGCGCGAAACCTGCATCAAACTGATCGCCGCCAAGACTGTGGAAGTCCGTCTCCTAGCCGGCATCCCGCCAAGCTGCCCACGCGCAGGCCATGGCCGACGCCGTCCAAAGCATGCGCCAAGCCTGGGCGAGATCGAACTTCAAGTCCACGGCGGCTCGGGCGTGTTACTCAGCGCCTGTTAGCCAAACAGCAGAAAACCCCTCGGCTCTGTGCGGTGGGGCTTTTTAATGTTGTGGGTGCGGGAGCCCGCACCGTGTCGCACCTCACACCCGTTGTCATATCCAGTGCTTAGCCGAGGTGCAGTCGAGACGTCAGTTGAAAATCCGCTATGCGCCATCAGCAGACGTTAGTGGATCGCCGAGTTCCAGACTTTCTGATCGGCGTCGTCGAGTCACTTTCGCCACGCTGCGGGCCCTATGAGGGTCTGCATTCTGATTTTCATTTCAGGTGGCAGACACAAGCTCGCCATACCACCAAGCCGCCGTGACGCCGCCGTCCGGTGCCATCAGCAAGGTGCCGACCCCGCCGACCTGATCGGGCGTGCCCGCACGACCTGCTGCAGAGGCGTCGATTATCCGGCGGAAGCGCTCGCCACGCGCACGGCCCAGTTCGTCGCGTGCTACCTGAGGCATAATGATCCTCGGGCTGATGCAGTTTAGACGGGCCTCCCGTCCTACCGCCGCCTATGCGCTGAGTTCCAGAGCAGCCCGACGAGTGACCGTTGCTTGAGATCGGCCTGGATGACGCCATCCCGCGACCTTGGCAATCAGCTCGCCTCTAATTCAAAGGCAGATTTGTGAGAAGCCTTAGGGTCTCGGAATAGTAGTCTTCGGTCGACTGCGGCGTCGACGGGTTGCGATCCAGGGTGGAGAAGGCGATCGCCTTGACGCCGTCGGAGGCGGCATAGGGCGCTACGGCGCCGCTAGTCACGTCGATCCAGGCGGGCCAGCCGCCGGCCTTTTCGGTCTCGCGCCAGTATCTGCTGAAACGCCCCAACTCCGCGGTGCGACCCGACAATTGCAGATAGAGTGGTACGCGCACGGCATCGAAGCCGAACCGCGCCGGGCGTCCTGCGGCCGGCTGCACCAAACCTGCGGCGTCGAGCTGTATCCAGTCGGTGGGAAGACCCCAAGTTCCAAAGGCGGCTACGCCGATCAGGTCCGCGCCATCGCTGATGACATCATTCCACAATGGCTCCAGCCGGGCGAAGGCATCCAGGGCCGGCCAAACATAATAGGACGGATTTAAGATTGCGACGTTGTCCGCCAGGAACCCCAACCGTCCCGGCAACAGGACACGCCGACCGGCATGGCTGGTGCAGGCTTCACGCAAAATCGCCGCGCGCAAACTTTGCGACTCCTGGGCGTATTCCGGCATGTTCCATGCCCCCGCCGCCCGCAGCAGGGCCCAGGCGATCAGAAGGTCGCCGTCGGTGGCGTTGTTGGGATCCTTGACCGGATCGCTCTGGGACGGATCGAAACGCCAGGCCAACAGGCCCGTATCGGTCCGGGACAGATGCGTCTTCGTCCACGACCACATTGAGGCGAACGTCGCCCGATCCTCGGCTGCGAAGGCCAGGATCATGCCGAACCCCTGGCCCTCCGAATGGCTGACGCCACCGTTGCCAGTGTCGATCACGCGTCCGTCAGGCGAGACGAACCGCTGCTTGTAGGACCGCCACTCGGAACCCTTCAGGTCCTTGGCGCAGGCAGTGGGCGCGAACGCCGTTAGGCCTGCTACGGCGAGTAGGGTTCGCCGATCAATCTGAATAGACAAACTTCAGCTCGCCTTTCGACCTTGAGCCCCGTCCCAGAACCCCGCGCGAGTCCATCCGGTGGAACCAACTGCGGTAAACGCCCTCTACAATGAACGGCAGGGCGTCGCTCCAGAGCATATTTTCGGGCGGTAATTGAGGCAGGCGATGCGTAATCTCAAGCCGTCGCGCGCCGGTGGTCAGCGTCACGGACCCCATGCCCAACTCCGCCCAGATGCCGTTCATCCAGCGCATCAGATGGCCGGTGTCGCCTTGCGCCGACATGATGCAGACATCGCCGATCTTCTCTCCGACCGTGACGAGGAATTCGTCCGACCTCGCGCCGAGCTGGTCGCGCAGCTCGGACAACATCGCCATCGCCAGCAGAGACTCGACGCCCGCTGGGATCACTGACCGGCTCCGAAGGCCTGCTTCAGCCTCAGGTTCATACGGTATTCGTCGTAGTTGCCGAAGGTGTTCATGCGTGCGTCCAGACCGATGGCGGTGGCGCCCATCTGGCGCCAGCCCTCGACCCCGCCTGAGAAGGCGAAGCCGCTGCGGCTTTCGCTGTCATACTGGGCGCGGACGTCGTTGTTCAGCAGTTTCAGCGCCGTCAGTTGCCCCTGGGCAGTCGGATCTTCGGGATAGAGCGCGACTGCATCCTGCTGATAGGTCTGGTAGCCCGGCGAGAACTGGGCGTTGATGCTCCAGTCGCCACGCTTCCAGCGCACATCAATCGGGAAGGCCGTGCTGACGAAGCTCTGCGGGCTGAAATAACCGCCGTGGCCGAATGTGAAGTAAGAAAGGTTGCGGTCGAACGCCTGATAGTTCAGCGAAATCCCGGCTGTGACGTTCATAGCATCGCTGCCGTACAGGCGACGATAGGCGCCGATGTTCAGCTCCAACGCCTTGTTGTCGCTTACGCCCTGACCGGCATAGGCGCGGTAGGCGACATCGCCGAACAGGCCTGTCCCCCCCTGCTCCCAGCTGGCGCCGATGCCGCCGCCGGTCTTCATCACCGAACCCCAGCTTTGCCCTGAAACCGGATCGACGGCCCCGGCGTAGGACAGGACGCTGTCGGTGACGGGGCGACGTTCGGCAAAGACCTTCAGGGCGCCATGCGCGCCCAGACGCGGGCGCCAGGTGAAGCCGGCCTGCACGTTCTTGCGCTCGAACCCGAGCGGGGTGGAGCCGACGTCGGCCGAGATCGTCGGGCTTTCGTAATAGGCCGAGAGGGCCACGCCTGCGGCGTATTGGCTGTCGGGCGTGGCCAGAACCGTCGGCTGCTGGGCCACGATGGCCAGAGCTTCCGCCGTCGCATTGCGGCCGAAACGGGCGCTGGCGGAACGGTTCAGGTCGCCGGCGTCGATGACCGTGGGCGCGACCGATAGACCGATCCGTCCCTGGCCCACGGGCGTCGAGGCGCTGATGGTCGTTGTCAGGGCGTTCAGGCGGCTGAGACCGTCTTCACCCGAGCGGACCCGCGCCTCGACAGCAGCGTCCACCATCGGCGCGTCGTCGCTTTCCAGCTCGGCCAGGGCCTGCTGAACGGGCGTCCTGACCGGCTCGCCGTCGCTGCTGCGCCCGACGCCGCGCAAGGTCTCGGGCGCGAACGGATTGATCGGCACGGATGTCCGGTTCTGCGATGCGTTTCGGAAGGGGTTGGCGACGGTGAAGGCCGATCCGGCGGCCAGTCCGCGCGGTTGCCCCAAGGCATCGGCCTGTTCCAGCAGCCTGCGCGCTGCACGGCGGTCGCCCGCAGCCTGTTCGACACGCGCGCCCGTCAGATAGGCGTTGACGTCCTGCGGCCGGTCACGCAGCAGCAGGCGATAGGACTGACGCGCCTTGGCGAAATCGCCCTGAGCCGACGCGGTGTCGGCCAGGCCGGTCAGGGCGTCGGGATCGCCGGGCTTGCGCTGAAGCGCCAGTTCGAAGACTTGGGCGGCTTCCTGGGTCATGTCGCCGTCCTGATAGAGGCGGCCCAGCGAGACCAGGATCGCCGGATCCTGGGGTGCGACGCTCCAGCCGGACTGGAGCACATCAAACGCCTCCGCCCTCATGCCGTCTTCGCGCAGACGGTCCGCGCTGGCGACGGCGAGGATCGAATAGAGACGACGCGCAGCGGCTGAGGTCGTCGAACCGCCCGTCGCACGCTGGATCACGCCTAGCGCCGTTTCGTCCTGTCCGGTCTGCGCCAGCAAGCGAACCAGCGGCTCGACCGAGGTCGCCGATCCGCCTGGCTGAGCTGCAGCGGCGGACGCGAGCGAGGCCGCACGGTCGTGGGAGCCCAAGGCATAATAGGCGCCGCCCAGACGGATCTGCTGCCCGACAGACGCGCCGGGCACGTTCAGACGGTCCAGCAAGGCCAACGCTTCGTTTGCACGTCCCGATGCCGCCAGGGCGCGGGCCTGTTTCTCGGCGTCGACCAGGCCGACCTCCGCCTCCAGCGACCGCATCTCGGCGGTGCGGCCCGCCTCGGGCACACGGCGCAACAGACGCAGGGCTTCGGCCGGCCGTTCGGCCTGATTGTAGTAGAGGGCCGCCGCATACAGGCTTTCGGCGGATGTAGAGGTTTGCAACGGCTGGATGATGGCGGCGCCGTCGCTGGCGCGTCCCTGTTCCAGCAGGAAACCGGCGAAGGCGTAGCGCAGCCAAGGATCGCCGCCGCCGCCCCGCTCAAGCGCCTCGCGATAAGCGGTTTCGGCGCGCTGGGGATTGCCGTCGGCGGCCGCTTGCGCGGCTTCGGCATTGGCGATCTTGTAGGCGGCGTCGGCGCTCGTCCCTTCCGCCTGCGCATAGGCGGCGCGGGCCTCGGCGTATCGCGACTGGAGCATCAACAGATCGCCCAGTTGCACCGCGACGAGCGACTTCTGCTCCGGCGTTGCGGCGCTGGCGAGCAGTTGGTTCAGCAACGCCTCGGACCGGCGGCTGTCGTTGGCCTGCCCTGCCGTTTCAGCCTCGCCCAGCAAGGCGAAGAAGCGTGCGGACGCCAAGGCTTCTGTCCAGCGCGATGCGCCGGCGCCCTGGGACGCGCGTTCAAGAAGATCGCGGGCCTCGCTGAACCGCTCCTGACGCAGCCGGGTCACCCCGAGACCGCCCAGGGCGTCCGTGTCGCGGCCGTTGATGGCCAGCGCCTGCTGAAATTGCGTCGCCGCGCTGGCCAGCTCGCCGCGATCCAGCGCCGCATAGCCGGCGACCCGCATTCGCCCGGCGCGATCGGCCGCCGAGGTCGTGGCGCGAGGTTGAGCGGTCTGGCGCGGCGCAGCCGCCTGCGTCGTCGAACTGTCGCCCGTCGAAGGCGCAGGACGAGCGGGCGCCGCAGGCGCCGGGCCCTGGGCCGGACCGGCCAGACCGCGTCGGGCGGCGGCATTGCCGGGGTCGAGCTGCAAAGCCCGGTTATAGGCCTGCGCCGCCAGGTCGCCCCGTCCGCGCGAACGCCAGAAGTCACCCTGACGAACCAGGTCCGCCACCGCGCCCGACCCGATTTGGGCGGAGGCGACGTTCATCGGCCCGACCAGAGCCAGCAGGACCACGCCGCTCGCCACCGAGAGTTTCAACAGAGACTTCATGGGCCACAGCCTATTCATGGTCGGAGCCCGCCAGTCGTCTGCGACCGTGTGCCTTGAGCGAATAATAAAGCGGGAAGCCGATCAGCACTGCTGCCAGGATGGCCGCCAGCGCCAGCATGAACGGCCGCTGCGCGAACCAGTAGCTGATGCCCAGCCACCATGGAAGTTCGCCGCGCCAGTGCGTCGAACGCACCTGATAGGCCTTGAACTCCGTGCCGCTGCGCACGACCAGATCACCCCGGATCTGCGCCTTCGCATCGGCCGTGGGCAGCAGACTGGTCAGTTGCGGCAAGGCGTCCGGCTGGCTGCTTAGAACCGCCACGACATGGCGATCCTTCGAATAGGGCGACGGGAAGCTGGTCAGGCCCTCGAAGCCGTTTGCGGGACCGACGGCCGTTTCAATGTCTTCGGGATTGTCGCGACGCTCAGGCGCGAACCAACCAAAGAAACGCTCAAGCGGCGCCAAGCGCGCGACCTCGACGCGTTCGTTGCGGAACCCCACCGGCGCATCCTCGAACAACTGGTCGTTCCTCGCCAGATCGGCGCTTCCGACCACCAGGATGTCTTTGTCGGCCATCCGGCTGGGTTGCAGGGTCCGCATGACGGCCACGCGCGTCGCGGCGGCGCCGGTCGAATCCCCGAACTGCCCCATCAGGTTCAGGAAGGCCTCGATCTCGCCCGCCGACGGATTGGCGCCCATCAGCACCGCCGTCTCGCCCAGGTCAGGCGTCCGCGTAAATGGGAAGCCCCCGCCTGTGAACAGGGCAAGATTGGGCATACGCGTGGCGTGGTGAGCGCCGCTGAAGTCCAGGGTGCTGCCCGGATCGATGGAGGACATGACGTTCTTGGGCAGTTGCCCCACGCATTCGCCGGGATCGCTGACCTGCAGGTCGTAGGTGAAGCCCAGTTCGTTCTTGCCAAACAGGGTATAGGCCGGAAGGGTCGCCGTCGCCGTTGAGCGATGCGAGGTCACACCCGGCTCCTTGCCCCAGAACCCGAACCCGCGCGTCTGCAGCGGCAGCGACCGGACGTACTGGCCGTTCACCGTCACGTCGAGCCGCGACCGCTCGCGATCCATCCACTCTCCGCGCGGATAGTTATAGATGGCGTTCAGCTTGGCGCCCTCGGCCGGCCAGAAGAATAGATCGGGGGCCAGGCGGAAGGTCGCGGCCAGACGGCCGGGCTGAAGCCCCATCCCCGTCAGGTTCTTGGTCTCGGCCAGGTCGCCGAGACGGACCGGACGATCGATCGTCAGCCAGCGTGGCGCGCTATTCGGACCATAGGCGGGAGCGGCGCCGCCCGACAGGTCGACGTAGTCGCCGTTCAGACTGCCCTGGGCATAGGCCAGCCCCGCTGCGGCCTGCTTTAGTTCTGTCGCGTCGCGGCCCATGATCAACAGGACCGTGCTGTAGGGATCGCGCGGATGGCGAACGATCGCCGCCGACGGTCCGGTGATGGTCCGAGCCAGTTCCGGCAGCATGTGGTCGGGCGTCATGAAGGCGATAGAGTCGCCATCCGGCAAGCTGCCGACCGAGGCCGGGAAGCTGAAACCGCGATAGCTGGCCATTGCGCCAAAGGCGCTGGCCATCGCCGCCGCCGCTTCCAGATCGCCATTCGACGGCTCGCCGCCGAACACGAACGGCAGCCTCAGCGGTGCAATGTCGTGCGCGTCATAGAAGGGCGCGGGATAGGTCTGAAGGTTCGGCGCGCCGCCGACCTTCTGGAAGTTTAAGTCGAGATACGAGCGGACATTACTGACATTGGCCCACAAGGTCGAATGCAGCGGATCCTCGCAGTCGCGGGTGTAGTGGCCGATCAAGCGCAGGTTGAGGCGGTTGTCGCCGGGCACGATCAGGGATGGATCGATCGGCACCTCGATCCGCGTCCGGTCCGCGCCCGCCTTGGGCAGGGGCACGCTGCGCACCACCTCGTCGTTGATCAACACCGTCAGGCTGCTGAGATCCGGCAGCATGGCTGGCGAATAGCCGAAATCGAGCACCAGCCGGCCGGACTTGAGGATTTCGTCGGCGCGACCGCCGAACGGAATGCCGACCTCGCCATCGACGCCGCGCAGACGCACGCTCTGACGGACCTGCAGATCGCGCAGGCTGGCGCGAACGTGCCTCTGACCCTGACCTAGGCGATCCACGGTCGCCACGGTGTTCATCCGCGCCTGCACCTCGGCCGAGACCTGGGGCGTGGATCCGATGGCGTCGGATTGGACGCCGCCGTCGACGCCGCGAATGGCGCTGGTGGTTTGCGCCGTCGCGCCAGCAACCGGCGAGATGACAAGCATCAGCGCCAGACCGGAAACGCTCAGGCCGCGCGCCAGGCCCGACTGACGGCGGAGATTTGACTTGGGACCGACAGTCATCAGGCGGCTTTCACCATAGAATTTTCAAGCTTCAGATCTTCCGTTTCCCAAGCGTCGGAACGCCCCAGGACGGCGACGCTGAGGCCCATACGTTGTTCGAACGACAGCTCCAGGAACCGCACCCGCAGCAGGCCGGCCCCTGCCCCCGCCGCCTTCACCGGCAGCACCAAATTTTCCCCGCCCGTGCGGAGTTCGACCTCGGTCACGGCCAGGTTCGACAGGTCAAGGTCGCTGGGAATCCGAACCGCCAACCCCCCGATGGAGGCGTCTTCTGTCACGGCGTCGATCACCGCGCCATTGTCGAAAAATAGAGTGACGGGCAGGGCGGCCTCGATGCGGACGCTGTGCCGGGACTGGCGGGACTCGCGGCCGATCATGATCGCCGAGATCAGGATCAACAGGCTGAACACCGACCAGGCCATGTTCATCACCACCGTCCAGACATCGGCGGTTCCGAGCACCAGACGACCGAAGCCCGCGCAAAGACCGGCGGCCAGCAACGCCGCCACCACCATGTGCGGCATGACGCTCCCATAGTCGAAGAAGGGCTTGTCGATCACGCCGCCCTTGGCCGTCACGTTGAACTTGCCCAGTTTGGGATTGACCAGCGTTTCCAGGGTCGGCCGAAGCAGATGGAAGGCCAGCAGGGACTCGTAGATGTCGCTCCAGAACAACCGCCGACTACCGCCTTGCACCCGGTGCGTGGCGATCATGGCGCCGAACAGGTGGGGCGCCGCATAGGCGAAGATCATCGGCGCCGCCGCATGGATTACGCTCTGACCCGCCAGCAGGAACGCCAGCGGCGACGTCAGGAAGACGATGCGCGGCAGCGGAAACTGGAAGTGCAGCATGGCGTTCAGGTAGCAGAGCCGCTGCGGCAGGGTCAGGCCCGGGCCTAGCAACGGATTGTCGATCCTGAGCATCTGCGACATGCCCCGCGCCCAGCGCGCGCGCTGACCGATGTGCAGAGCCAGCTTCTCGGTCGCCAGACCCGCCGACAGCTTGATGTTCAGATAGGCCGACCGCCAGCCCAGCCGCTGAAGCTTCAGGGCCGTATGGGCGTCCTCGGTGACGGTCTCGCCGGCGAACCCGCCGACCTCCGCCAGGGCAGAGCGACGAATGATGGCGCAGGATCCACAGAAGAACGAGGCGTTCCAGAAGTCGTTGCCGTCCTGCACCACGTCATAGAAGAGCTCGCCCTCGCCCGGCAGTTCGCCCAGCATCGTGAAGTTGCGCTGGATCGGGTCGCGAGAATAGAAATGGTGCGGGGTCTGCAGCAGGGCCAACTCCGCATCCCGCTGGAACCAGCCCACCGTCATCTGCAGGAAGGCGCGCGTGGCGACGTGATCGCAGTCGAAGATGCAGATCAGTTCGCCTTGGGTGCGCGGCAGGGCGGCATTCAGATTACCGGCCTTGGCATGGGCGTTGTCGGGTCGAGTCAGGTATCCACAGCCCGCATATTTGGCGAACCGCCTGAACTCGGGCCGTCCGCCGTCATCCAGAATATAGACCCTGACCTTATCGGCCGGATAATCGACCGCCATCGCCGCGAACACGGTGCTCTGAACGATGGCCAGATCTTCGTTGTAGGTCGGAATGTAGATGTCAACGGTCGGCAGATCGTCGTCGGCGCCGGTGAGAGCGACCGGCGGGCGTCGCAGCGGCCAAAGGATCTGCAGCAGGCCCAGGACGTGGATCAGCCAGGCGAACACCTCCGCCAGAAACAGCCCGCCGCCCAGGAAGTATTCCGAAAGGTGATCGAACGTCAGCGTATTGGTCGCCCGCCACCAGATGTAGCGGGTCGAGGCCAGTAGCGAGATCAGGCAGATGACCACGGTCGCGCGACGCGCCACGCGGAACTGCAATAGAGCCATCGGCACGATCATGCCGATGGCGAAAATCCACTGCCCGCCCAGATCAAGCGGCGTCACGATCACGGCGATGACCAGACCGGCGGCCAGCAAGGTCGCCAGGGCCAGTCCCGCCCAGCGCAGGCCGTCGCCCGCCGTCGGTGTGGAAACGGACCGTCTCACTTCGCCATCACCGCAGCGACGGGCAGGCTGTTCATCTTGTTGAGCAAGCTGACGAAGGCGACGCGAATGTCGGTCCAGGCGGCGCTATAGGGCGAGGTCGACGACAGGGTGTCCAGAGCGGCGAGCGCCTCATCCACCGCCTCGTCCAGACGAACCTGGCCGATCACCCGATCGCCGAACTGCTCTTGCAGATAGCTTGCGGCGGCCGTCTTCAACGCCACGCGACTGTCGGCGAAATTGATCAGCAGGAAACGGTTCTCACCCGCCGAGAGGAAGGCTTTCACGCTGGGCGCAAGCGCCAGACCGGACGCGGACGCCGGCACTACCAGCACGATGGCGTCTGCGTCTGCCATCACGTCGTCACGGAGATCGGGCCGAGCGCGCGGTAGGTCGAAAATAGCCAGGTCGGCGCCGTTCACGACGTTCCAGTCCTGCCCTGTCCGCAGTGTGATGCGTGCGTTGGCGCTTCTGTTCTCGCCGTCGTCCGAGAGGGACGCTAGGCCAAGATGATGCTTCAGCAGACCCTGGTCATCCGCATCCACGCAGGTGACGTCCAATCCCTCGGCAGCGGCGGCCTGCGCCATGCCGGAAACCAGCGCGGTCACGCCAGCGCCGCCGCGCAGAGAAGTGATGGCGACCCGGATCATCGATCGCGTCCCGTCGCGATCCGAACGACAAGGGCTTGGATCGAGTTTCCACTATCGACCGCATTCACTGCCTGCGCATCGGGCAAAGCCTCTGGAGCGGAATGGGCGTGACTGGCGCGCAGTTGGCGCGAGACCAGTTCGAACAACGGCCAGCGCTCGGCACCCGCCGATGCCGCACTCTCATATTCGCGATACTGGAAGTCGGATTGACCCAGCCTGTCCAACAGACGTTTTGTTTCTATTCTCACGACCAAGTCTCTCAAAGTTTTTCGGCCGCGACCGAAACAAGCCCGCACTTGAATGCGCGCGGCCTTTATCATTCGAAATCAATAGCAGACAGCTTACCAAAAAGCGTTAACTTGCAGCCCAAAGCTGTAGACAAGCGCCCCACCTAACCCGACAAACCTGGATGCTTCACTCGTAAGCCACAAACTCAACCCGCCCGCCACTGCGAAACCATCGTTCGACGCCCGCACTTCCCTGCCGTCCTCCATCACGGCAGGCAAGCTCGTCATCTTGCAGCCGCTGGCCCCAACGCTTGCGCGGACGCGTAGCCCTTCACGCCCGGTACTCGTCCGACCTGCAGAGCCAGCGCTCGGCCCAGGACCAGTTCGCGGCAATACGCTCATTCATGTCAATGGCTGGAACGAGGCGGCCGGCTTCACCGACCCCGGCATCTCCGGCGCCACTCTAGCGAACCGGCCCGGCGTACAAAGTCTCTTCCGCAAGGCTAAGCGCGGCGGGTTTGATGTGGTCATGACCGAGGCCCTAGACCGCCTGTCGCGCGCGGCGTGGCCTGGTGGCCAGCGCTAAGGTCGGCTGCTCGGGTGGAGGCGCTGCTACGGCTACCGACTCTACCGCGACGCCACCGAGGAGCATGGTCATCCGCACGAGGCCGAGGTCGTTCGTCGGGGTCTTCGCCGACTATGCCGACGGCAACAGCCCGCGCACCATCGCCCACGCGCTCAGTGCTGAGGGCGAACCAGGTCCGCGCGGTGGCGATTGCACCCCGTGCGCCATCTACGATCGCCGCGCCGGCGACGGTATCCCCTGTCAGGAGCTCTATATCGGTGTGCGCCTGCTGAAACGCCGTCGCTATCGCAAGCCTCCAAACACAGGGCGGCGCTCGGCGAAGAGGTCTCCGCACAGAGATCTGCAAGCTGATCGACCCAGTCGATTTCTATCCCCTGGAAGGCTTTGGCAAGTTCTACCTGCAGGTGCATGGCAGCTTGGCCGTGTTGCTAGGTCTGAGTGAAGGCCAGACATCAAAAAGCCCCGCCGTTTCGGGCGGGGCTTCTGGGGTCCTCACAAGGTGTAAGGATGATCTGGGTGCGGGAGTAGGATTTGAACCTACGACCTTCAGGTTATGAGCCTGACGAGCTACCGGGCTGCTCCATCCCGCGGCAAACGGTAGAGTATCGTGAAGGAAGAACGGTTCGAGAAGGACCGCGATTGCGGTGTTTGTTCATCATCGGCTGTCCGCCTGGTAGACCCGGCGGCGACCTACTCTCCCGCGCCTTGAGACGAAGTACCATTGGCTCTGGAGGGCTTAACGACCGAGTTCGGAATGGGATCGGGTGGGGAACCTCCGACGTAGCCACCAGGTCAACCAGGGGGACAGCGGATGATGAGAAGACATTGTCTGAGATTGCTCTGGTCAAGGAGCAATCATCGAATGAGTTTTGCTGAGAAACGATCAAACCGATCGGATTATTAGTACCAGTAAGCTTCATGGGTCGCCCCACTTCCACACCTGGCCTATCAACGTGGTAGTCTTCCACGATCCTCAGCGAAGCCTTGTTTTGAGGTTAGTTTCCCGCTTAGATGCTTTCAGCGGTTATCTATTCCATACTTAGCTACCCTGCTGCACAGCTGGCACCATGACAGGTACACCAGAGGTATGTCCATCCCGGTCCTCTCGTACTAGGGACAGATCCTCTCAAGCTTCGAACACCCACGGCAGATAGGGACCA